>OZ255622.1:0-255000 GCA_965276715.1 Acetobacteraceae bacterium
CGTCGTTGAAGCCCTGGCACTCGGCCGTGTCCTTGGCCATCGTCCCGGTCATGTAGCCGCCGGCGGCCTTGGCCTTGATCGGATACGTCTCGGGGTGCGGCCGCTTCCACTGCGACATGTGCAGCGAGATCCCGTTCGTCCGGTCGGAACCGAACAGGTTCGGCCATTCCCACACCGCCACCATCATGTGGATCTTCGTCAGCCGGGCCGACACCGAGAGCTGCTCGGGCCCGCGCCAAGCCAGCGGGCGAATATACGCGTTCGCAAGGCCATTCGCCGCCAGCGTCTCGACGCAGGCCCGGTCGATCTGCTCCGCGCCATACGGCAACTCGAAGCCGAGCATGCGCCCCGATTCGATGAAGCGCTCGGTGTGCTCGCGCAGCCGGAAGATGTTGCCGCCGTAGGCGCGCGCGCCCTCGAACACCGCGCTCGCGTAGTGCAGGCCATGGCTCAACACGTGGATCCTGGCCTCGCGCCAGGGAATGAGCTTGCCATCGAACCAGATCTGCCCGTCGCGATCGTCGAACGGAACCAGCGCCATCGCCCACCCTCTCTGCAGTCGGAATGACCCAAACACTATGGATCAGCCTTTGATAAGTCAACGAAGCTGACATATTCTCGCCGAATGCCAACCCGACTCGTGGTCCGCCCACCGCCGGCCCAGCAGCATCCGCCCGCCGGACAGAGCCTGCTGTTCCTGCGCGAGGAGCAGCTCAGGCAGGCGCAGGAGCTGCTGTTCTTCGCCTATCGAGACTTCACCGGCAGCGCCGATCCGGTTCTGGACGAGCTCGGCCTCGGCCGCGCCCATCACCGCGTCCTCTACTTCGTGGGCGCCAGGCCCGGCGTCACCGTCACCGAGCTTCTCGCGCTCCTGCGGATCACCAAGCAGAGCCTGGCGCGGGTGCTGAGCCAGCTCGTGGCGGAAGCCTATGTCGAGCACACACGCGGCGCCGCGGATCGCCGCCAGAAGCATCTGGCACTGACCGAGACCGGCCGCGTCCTGGAACGCCGCCTGTTCGACCGTCAGCGCGAACTTCTCGTCACGGCCTTCAGCGAGGCCGGCGTCGCCGCGGTGGAGGGCTTCCGCCGCGTCCTCGCTGGCATGTCCGACGAGCAGGTCGTCGAACGGTGAGCGAAGCGCACGTCCTGGTCGTCGACGACGACCAGCGCCTGCGCACCCTGCTCCAGCGCTATCTCACCGAGCAGGGCTTCCGCGTCACCACCGCGACCGACGCCGCCGACGCGCGCACGCGTCTCGGCTCGATCCAGCCCGACGCGATCGTGCTCGACGTCACGATGCCGGGCGAGGATGGCGTGACGCTCACCCGCGCACTCCGCGCCAACCGCTCGGATGTTCCGATCCTGCTGCTCACCGCGCGCGGAGCGCCGGAGGACCAGATCGAGGGTTTCGAGGCCGGCGCGGACGACTATCTCGGCAAGCCCTTCGAGCCGCGCGTCCTGCTCCTTCGCCTGCGCGCGCTCCTGCGGCGGATCGCGCCTCCTGCCTCGACCGAGAACGACCGGCCGGTCCGGCTCGGGTCGCTCGAGTTCGATCCCGTTCGCGGCCTGCTCGCCCACGATGACGGCCCGATCCACCTGACCGGCGGCGAAGTGGCGCTTCTGACCGTCCTCGCCCGCAAGCCCAACGAGGTGTTCTCGCGCGAGGACCTCGCGCGCATCCTCGAGATGGACGAGATCGGCGAGCGGGCGATCGACGTCCAGGTCACCCGCCTGCGCCGCAAGATCGAGCCCGATCCGCGCGAGCCGCGCTTCCTGCACACCGTTCGCAGCCGCGGCTACGTCCTCAAGCCGGGCAGCTAGCGGGTGCGCGTCCGCCTCGAACGCCCGCTCCGCCGCTTCCTGCCCCGCAGCCTGCTCGGGCGCTCGCTGCTGATCATCCTCATTCCGCTGATCGCGACCGAAGCCATCGCGCTGCAGATCTTCTACGGCAGCCATCTCAACATCGTCTCGCGCCGCCTCTCTGCTTCGGTCGCCGGCGAGGTCACCGAGACGCTCGAACTCCTCAAGCGCTACCCGCTGCCCGCCGATCGCGACTGGATCATCGCTTCCGCCCGACAGCATTACGGTCTGGCCATGACGATCGAGCCCGGCGCCCATCTGCGTTTCGGTCACCGCACCAACATCATCGGTCCCGCCGACGACGATCTCGCCGCCGCCATGCGCGAGGTCGTGCGGCTTCCCTTCACCATGGACTGGACCACCGACCCGCAGCAGGTCCTGCTTCGCGTCGCGGTCGATGACGGCGTGCTCGCGATCGAAGCACCGCGAAAGCGGCTCGATACCGGCGCGATCTACCTCTTCATGCTCTGGCTGACCGGAAGCTCGCTGCTCCTGTTCACCATCGCCGCGCTGTTCATGCGCAACCAAGTTCGCGCCATCCGCCGCCTATCGCGTGCCGCCGAAACCCTCGGCACCGGCCGCGACACCGGCCCGATCAAGCCGGAAGGCGCGCAGGAGGTCCGGCGCGCCGCCTCCGCCTTCAACCGCATGCAGGAGCGCATCGGCCGCTTCGTCACCCAGCGGACCGAGATGCTGGCCGGCGTCAGCCACGATCTGCGCACGCCGCTCACCCGCATCCGTCTGACGCTGGCGATGCTGCCGCGCACCGAGACGGCCGAACTGTCAGCCGACATCGCCGGCATGGTCGCCGATGTCGACGAGATGGAGCGCATGATCGACGGCTATATCGCCTTTGCCCGCGGCGAGGGCGCCGAGCGGATGCGCGCGACCGACCTCTCCGCCATCGTCGACGACGTCTGCAGCAGCGCCCGCCGTTCCGGCCACGCGATCGAGCTCGCGCCAGGCCAGCGCGTCGACCTGCCGCTTCGGCCGGACGCGATGCGGCGCGCCATCACCAACCTCGTCGACAACGCCCAGCGTCATGCCAGGCGGGTCGCCGTCGCGCTGCAGGCCCAGCGCCGGCAGGTGCAGGTGGTCGTCGACGACGACGGTCCCGGCATCCCCACCGAACGGCGCGAGACCGTGTTCCGGCCGTTCGAGACTGGGGCCCATGGCGGTACCGGGCTTGGGCTGACCATCGCACGCGACATCGTGCGCGCGCACGGCGGCGACATCGTCCTCGAGGCAAGTCCGCTCGGCGGCCTGCGCGCCCGCATCTGGCTGCCGCTGTGACCGGATCGATGCTGGTGCCGACGTCGCTGCCGCTATCGGGCAGCAACCTCTATGGCGGCCTGTTCTGGCCGGTCTACGTCATCTGGCTCGGCACCGAGACCTTCGTGCTGTCGCGCCGGCGAGGCGCCCGCGCACACGCCGATCCAAGGGATCGCGGCTCCGTCAGGCTGCTCCAGCTCGCCATCTTCCTGGGCCTGATGTCCGCCTTCATGAGCGCGACGGCGGCGCCCTCGACCGTCTTTCCGGTCGGGCTGCACATCCTGTTCTACCTCGGTGTCACGCTGATGGTGGCCGGCCTGGCGCTGCGCTGGTGGGCGGTCCGCGTGCTCGGACGCTTCTTTACCATCGACGTCGCCATCCACCAGGCCCAGCCGGTCGTCGATCGGGGTCCCTACCGGATCATCCGCCATCCCGCCTACACCGGCAGCCTGCTCACCTTTGTCGGCGTCGGTCTGGCCCTCGGCTCCTGGCTCGGCCTGCTGCTTGTCGTCGTGTCGACGACCCTCGGCTTCGCCAATCGGATCGGTGTCGAGGAGACAGCCCTGTGCGCGGCTCTCGGCGGTCCCTACCGCGCGTACACCACGAGGACCTGGCGCCTGATCCCTTTCCTGTTCTGATTACGGGAGCGTGTTGCCGGCGCCGCCGCCGCCGCCCGCGCTGCCATTCGGGTTGGTCCCGGCTCCACCCAGCAGACCAGCGGGGTTGTAGCGTCCGACATTGCCGATCACCTGCTGCAGGATGCTGGCCTCGCTTCCCGGCGATGGTGTCGTGCTCCCGTCCATCGCCACGCGGACCGCATCCTTGGCCGTGGCGCGCCGGATGCCGGTGAGCGTCCCGTTGGCGTCGAAATTCAGCACCAGCGTCTGCTGGCGGTCGACGGACGGAAAGCCCGCGATCGTCGGCTGGGTCTGCTCGCCGACATAGATCCAGGTGTTGTCGTCGAACGTCGCACGGGTCGTCGGCGACCCGAGCAGCGACGTCACGTCCGCGCGCGTGCTGGTGCCGGGAATGAGCTGTTTGTAGTCGACCGCGTCCACCATGTTTCCGCGGGTCTGGCGGTTCGGCTGGAAATACTGGCAACCGGTCACGCCGGCCGATGCGATCAAAAGGGCAGCAACTGCAACCAGCCGGGTCAGGCGCACGCTATTGTTCCTTCGGTTGCTCGTCCGGTGCCGCATCGACCTGATGGTGTCAACAGATGGCAGGACACGACATGACCTCCACCCCCGAACTGACGCGGCCGTTTCCGCTCTCCCGGCTCATCGGGCCGGCCACTGCGTTCGATCTGCGCGCCGACCCCGACGAACTGGCACGCGTGGCACTGAGGCTTCGGATCGAGGCCGTCGGCCATCTCGAAGCACGGTTCTCGCTCCGCCCGCTTGGTGCGAGGATCGTCGAGGCGGATGCGGTGCTCGACGCACGCGTCACCCAGGCCTGCGTGATCTCGCTGGAGCCCTTCGAGCAGCCGGTCGTCGAGCGTTTCACCGTCCGCTTCGTCCCCGCGGAGCCCTCCGACGACATCGATCCCGATGCGATCGACGAGATCCCCTATGACGATGACCGGATCGATCTCGGCGAGGCGGCCGTCGAACAGTTGGCACTCGCGCTCGATCCTTTTCCGCGCAAGCCCGGCGTGGCACTGCCGCCTGGCCTGTCGGAGGATGAGCCGCCCGACGCCGTGACCGTGACCATCCACCCGTTCGCGGACCTCGGCCGCAAGGGAGGCAAGGCCTGACCGGCCGCTCGTTCCTCGCTTGCGACGGCTGCCGCCCTCTGGTAGACGCCCCCGCCTGGACAACAAACTTATCCACTCCGCGATCCGCGGAGGTTCGTGCGCGCAGCACGCCATTCAGGTCCGTCCGCATCCACCGCGACGGCCAGGCTCATGGAGGGGCCGGTCACCATGGCAGTTCCGAAGCGGAAGACCTCACCCTCCCGGCGCGGCATGCGACGCAGCCACGAAGCCCTGCGCGTCGAGGCGTTCAACGAGTGCGGCAATTGCGGCGAACTGAAGCGCCCGCATCATGTCTGCCCGCAATGCGGCCACTATGACGGCCGTGAGGTCGTGGGCGCCGGCAAGGCGTTGAAGGGCACTGTCAGGGTCTGAGGCGGAGGGCACTGGGACCGCTGACGCGGGCCGGCGCGCCGGCGTGACCGAGACCTTCACGCTCGCGATCGACGGAATGGGCGGCGATCATGCGCCCGCCATCATCGTCTCGGGCCTGGATATCTCCTCGGAGCGGCATCCGTCGGCGCGCTTCCTGCTCATCGGCGATGAGGCTGTCATCGCCCCGCTGCTGGCCGAGACCAGACGCGCCAGGCTGTCCTGCACCGTCCGACATGCGTCCGAGGCCATCCCCAACGATCTCAAGCCGACCGCGGCACTTCGCCTGCGCGACAGTTCGATGCGTCTCGCATTCGATGCGGTCGCGAGCGGGGAGGCAAAGGGCGTGGTCTCCGCCGGCAACACCGGTGCCATGCTTGCTCTCGCCAAGATCGTCATCAAGACGATGGCCGGCATCGATCGTCCAGCCATGGCGGCCCTGTCGCCCTCGGCGCGCGGCGACGTGGTCATGCTCGATCTCGGCGCCAATCTCGCCTGCGACACCCGCAACCTCGTCGAGTTCGCCGTCATGGGCGACGCCTTCGCCCGTGCGGTGCTCGGGCTGACCCAGCCGACGATCGGCCTGCTCAATGTCGGCTCCGAGGAGGGCAAGGGCGACGACAAGCTCCGCCGCGCGGCCGAGGTGCTCAGGCGCAGCCACATCGCCGACCAGTTCCAGGGCTTTGTCGAAGGCCACGACATCACCGCCGGCCGCACCGACATCGTTGTCACCGACGGCTTCACGGGCAACGTCGCGCTCAAGACGGGGGAAGGCGCCATGCGCATGGTCAGCGATCTGCTGCGCCAGATCTTCTCCAGCAGCCTGACCTCCAAGCTCGGCTACGTACTCGCCCGTCCGGGACTCGAGCGGTTGCGCGAATGGCTGGACCCGCGACGCTACAACGGCGCCGTGCTGCTCGGGCTGAACGGGGTCGTGGTGAAGTCGCATGGCGGGACGGACGCGGAGGGCTTCGCCCACGCCGTCGATGTCGCGATGGACATGGTAACCTATGGCTTCAACGAGCGGATCCGTGACGGACTCGGCCGCATCGGCGACCGCAGCGGCGACGGTGCCATCGAGGCCGCTGACGGTGACGGTCCGCGCGTGGCAGCGGCGAAATGATGCTTCGGGAGCACGCCTGATGGGTCGTTCGCGTATCGTCGGCGTCGGCTCCTACCTGCCTGCGCGGAGCGTCAGCAACGAGGAACTCGCCAGGACGGTCGATACCTCGGATGCCTGGATCCGTGAGCGGACCGGCATCGGCCAGCGGCACATCGCGGACAGCGACGAGACCACCACCTCGATGGCGACGCGGGCCGCCCAGGCCGCCCTCGATGACAGCGGTCTGACGGCGGCAGAGATCGACCTCATCATCGTCGCGACCGCCACCCCCGATCAGGCCTTTCCGGCGAGCGCCGTCGGCGTGCAGGCGTCGCTCGGGGCCACGAGCGCGTTCGCCTTCGATCTGTCCGCCGCGTGCTCGGGCTTCATCTTCGCGCTCAGCACCGCCGACAGCTTCATCCGGACCGGCCAGGCCACCACAGCGCTGGTCATCGGCAGCGAGGTCTATTCGCGGATCATGAACTGGCAGGACCGCACGACCTGCGTCCTGTTCGGCGACGGCGCCGGCGCTGTCGTCCTGCGCGGGGGCGCCGGCGACGGCGACGGAATCCTGTCGACCCATCTGCATTCCGATGGCCGCTTCGCCAGCCTTCTCTATGTCGACGGCTCTGTCGGCCGTGCCGACCGCCCTGGTCACCTCGTCATGCAAGGCCGCGAGGTGTTCCGCCATGCCGTCGCCAAGCTCGCCGCCGTCGTCGACGAGGCTCTCGCCGCCAACGGCCTCGATCATTCCGCGGTCGATTGGCTGGTTCCGCATCAGGCCAACCGGCGCATCATCGACGCGATGGGCCGCAAGCTCCAGCTCGCCGCCGATCGGGTGGTCATCACGGTGGAACGGCACGCGAACACGTCGGCCGCCTCCATCCCGCTCGCTCTTGATGAAGCAATGAAGGATGGCCGCATAAGACGCGGCGATCTCGTCGTGATGGAGGCTCTGGGCGGTGGTCTGACATGGGGCTCGGCGCTGGTGCGGATGTAGCGCCACAGGTCATTGCGATAAGTCCGTCAATGCGCGCCGATTCGTTGACGCTGCCGGACCCGCCTGCCTAGGTTTCGCCATGAATACCGTGACGCGCGCCCACCTGGCCGAGCAGATCTACATGCAGGTCGGCCTGTCGCGAAACGAGTCGGCGGATCTTCTCGAGAACGTGCTCGATCGCCTGGCGACCGTTCTGGAGGCCGGGGAATCCGTCAAGATCAGCGGGTTCGGAACCTTTTCCGTCAGGCAGAAAGGCCGTCGCGTCGGCCGCAACCCGAAGACCGGCATCGAGGTGCCGATCATGCCGCGCTCCGTTCTGGTGTTCCGGCCGAGCCAGGTGATGCGCGCGCTCGTCAACGGCGAGAAGCCGCCGCTCGAGGACGATCTCGGAGAACTCGATTGAAGGACGAATCGGGCGACGAGCCGGTCGATCTTGAGCCGCTGGCGGCTGTCGCTCGTTCGGCCGGCGGCGGACGGCTCCGCAAATCGCCGTCGGCTTTCCGCACGATCAGCGAAGTCGCCGACGAGCTTCATATTCCGCAGCATGTCCTGCGCTTCTGGGAAACCCGCTTTCCGCAGGTCAAGCCGCTCAAGCGGGGCGGTGGCCGACGCTACTACCGGCCGGATGACATCGCGTTGCTCCGGAGCATCGCCCACCTGCTCTATATCCAGGGCTATACCATCAAGGGCGTGCAGCGCCTGTTGCGGGAGGGAGGCGGCGCACTCTCCGAGGACATTCCGCCGGCGAGCGAAGCCGAACGGCAGGAGGGCGAGATGTCCGACGAACTCGACCTGCATGCGCCGGAACCGCCCGGGCCGCCGTCGAGCCCATCGGCGTCGGCCCCGCACGAGGACGCCACCAGGATCGCCTTGCGCGCGCTCCTCGCCGACCTCGAGGCCCTGCGCGCCCTCATCCCCGACTGATCCGCTTGCGGTGCCTGCGCTGCCCTGTTATCCGGTTCAGCGTCGTGACGAAGCCAACGCGACCGGCGGACTGACGGGCAGTAGCGCAGCCTGGTAGCGCATCAGTCTGGGGGACTGGGGGTCGTGGGTTCGAATCCCGCCTGCCCGAAATCCGCCGTCGAGCCCCGCTGTCAGCCCGCGTGCGAACTCTGCGCCGGGCCGGCTTCCCCATCGAGGCAGGCCAGGAGCTGCTCCGCGTCCGCGACCGCCGCCATGATCGTGGTGCCGTCCCGGGTCGCAATCGCTGCCAGGACATCGCGCATCGTCCTGACCAGCAGCCCGGCCGCCTCGCTGTTGTCGGGCAGCAGGATCGCAATCAATGAGCCCGCCGCGATCGGCAATTCGAGCCGCCAGGTGACCGCGCCGGTCGCGACCACGACCGCGTCCCCGACCAGGGTCGCGATGCCGGCAATCGTCGTCGGCTGCCGCAGCCATCCCGCGATCGTTGCGCGCGTGATCGTCATGCCATCCCCCTGATGACCGCCATGAATTGCTCGAGCGCCGTCCAGTCGACGCCGCCCGCGTCCTTGCCCGCCTGTGTCAACGCATCGCGCGACAGGAGCGCGTGCGCCTCGTCGACATAGGCGTCATAACCGGCCCAGGTCAGCGGGAAGATCTTGCCCCATGACACCACGAGCGGACCCCTGTCGGTGTAGCCGATGGCCGTGACGCAGTGACCGCCGGCGATCTCGTCGCCGGCCGTCGACACGTCCCATTCGGCCGCACGCAGCCAGCCGGCAGGCAGATTGATGCCAAGATCGACCGGACCGAGCAGGGCGATCGCCTGCCTGATCCGTTCGTGGTCGCCGACCTCGATCGTCGCGTAGCCTTCGAGCCGGTCCGCATCGATCCCGCGCGCGTGCCACGCCGCCAGGACATCCTCGATCATCGCCCCCGTATCGCTGTCCGGATCGGCCGCGCTGTAGCCGGTGATCCCGGCGTAGAAGGCGACGATGTCCGCGTCCGGGATCCGCCGCGCGTGCCCCGACAAGGTCGTGAGTGCCAGGATCACGTTGGCCGGACCCACGCAGGTGCAGTCGCCGATCCGGTCGTTCTCGCCCAGGATCCAGTGCGAGACGGCGTCCGCGTAGGCGGTGTATCCGGCCGGCGCCGGCGGCAGGTCCGGTGCCACCATCGACAATCGCGGCACCCGTGCGTCCCGCTTCGCCGGGAGCCTGCCGAGCCCGCGGTGCGGCTGGCTCACCTCGTCCGCCATCCGATCGGCCGGGTTCAGCCGCAGCCTGACGCACAGATCCTCGTAGCCCAATCCGATGGGCAAGGTCCCGAGCGCGGTCACGATCGACGACTGCGCCGCGTCTCCCTGAACGAGCACCGGCTCGTCCAGGTTGAGCAGCATCGGCCGCCCGTTCGCATCGGGAAGTTCGACGAGCCAGGTCATGCGTGCGTCCTCAGCGTCGCGCGACGGCGAGGGTCTGGGTTGCCTGGGCGGTCGCCAGGTAGTCGAGCAGCACGGCGCCCAGCGCCGTCTCCACCTGGACCCGCGCACTGGCGCTCGTATTGACGCCGGCCGCCTCGATGGCCGCCAGCGCGACCTGTCCCGCCTGCTTGACCCGTGCATCGCTCGAGTCATGGACCACCTGCTGCACGGCGGCCGCGGCGGCGGCCAGCGTCTGCTGCTCCGATCCTCCGCCCGGACCGTACGCCGCGATAGTCGCCTGCAGCCCGGTGATCACGAGCCCCGCATCAATCCGCACGGTGGGCGGCAGCTTGCCGGCGGAGTCGAGCGCCGCCAGGATCGCTTCCCCGTCGGTCAGCGCGAGCTGCGCATCCGTGGGCATGGTCGAGCTGGTCGCGGCGCACGCGCCGAGCATGAGTGTGGCGAAAAAAGCAAACGGCAGCAGGGGGCGGATCAATCTCGTCTCCATCGGAGGGTGCCCCATTATCGGGGTGTCTCCAGCCGGAGCCGCGATCAATCTTCCATCGCCGAAACGAACATACGCCGCCCTCTGTCCTTTGAGGTCCGGGCGGGAATCGAACCCACATTCGCGGATTTGCAGTCCGCTGCATCACCACTCTGCCACCGGACCGGCGCGGGCGGACCGATATCGGCCATCGCCGCGCACCCGGTCAAGGCCCCTGTCCCACGCCTGGCCGCCCGAGCCGTCCGTGATACATCCGCGAGGAAATCTGCTCTAAAGCCGGCGCGCGCCGACGAAAGGGATCCTCGCCCGCATGTCCGACTTCGCACTTGCCCGCAACAAGATGGTCGACGGTCAGATCAGGCCGGTCCGGGTCAACGATCCGCGCATCATCCTCGCCATGCGCGCCCTCCCGCGCGAACGCTTCGTCCCCCCGTCGCTCGCGGGCCTTGCCTACATCGACACCCCGATCGAGCTCGGCGGCGGCCGCACCGTCACCGAACCGCGCGTCCTCGCCCGCCTCGTCCAGCTCGCGGCCCCGCGCCGGGGAGAGCGCGCGCTGGTTCTGGGTGCCAACACCGGCTACGGCGCCGCCTTGCTCGCCTCCCTCGACCTCGATGTCGTCGCCGTCGAGGAGGACGCGGCTCTTCTCGCCATCGCGACCGCGGCCTGCGCGTCGTCCCAGCTCCATGTCATCTTCCATCATGGCCGTCCGGCCGAAGGACTGCCGGACGAGCTTCCTTTCGACGTCGTGCTCGTGGAAGGCGGCGTCGAGATCATCCCGCCAGCCCTCGAGCGGCTCGTGGCCCTGGGACGCGGCCGGCTCGTCGCCGTCATGCGCGAGGGCGGCGTCTGGCAAGGGATGGTCGCCGAGCGTTCGCAGGACGGATTGCGCGCGCGGCCTCATTTCGACGCCGCCGCGCGACTGTTGCCCGGTTTCGCCAGGCCCGCCGGCTTCCGCTTCTAGACCCGGCCGCCGGCGCCGACATCATTGGCAGCCGCGCTCGCTCTATGGCAGAAACGCCTCGGGGTTCTGGGGGTCCGGCGATGAAAAGGTCTCAGGCGGGGTTCGGCTTTGCCACCGCCCTTCTCGGCACGACAGCGGTGGCGGCAGCCGCCTTCGCCGATCCGGCGTCCGACCCGCCGCTTCTCGTCCCGCACACGCTGCAGCAGGCTCTCGCGCAGGCCTATCTGACCAATCCGCAATTGCAGGCCGAGCGCGCCAACCTGCGCTCGATCGACGAGGGCGTGCCCACGGCTCTCGCCGGCTGGCGCCCGACAGTCCAGCTCTCGGGCGCGGGCAGCCGTTACGGTGAGACCTTCACCGAGCAGGCGGGTGGGATCACGTCCTTCGGGACCGGAACGCAAACCGCTGGGACCGCAGGTCCGGGCCAACCGGGATTCGGTAGATTACCACTGCCCGGCGGCTCCGAGCCCGGTGCCAGCCGAACCTTCCTCAAGCCGCTCGGCTATCAGCTCACCGCCCAGGTGACCCAGCCGCTCTACAATGGCGGCCGCACCACCTCGAGCACCCACGAGGCCGTCAACAAGGTGCTCGCCGAACGCGCCAACCTGATCGCGACCGAGGAAACCGTCCTCTTCAACGTCGTGCAGGCCTATGTCGGCGTGATCGAGGACAAGCAGCTCCTGCAGCTGCAGATCAACAACGAGCAGGTGCTCGCCGAGCAGCTTCGCGCCACCCAGGACCGCTTCAAGGTCGGCGAGATCACTCGCACCGATGTGGCCCAGGCCGAATCCGCGCTCGAAAGTGCGCGCGCGCAGCGGCAAAGCGCCGAGGGCACGCTGCTGACCGCGGACGCGACCTATCTCCAGCAGGTCGGCTCTCCGCCTCCCGACACCCTGATCGATCCGCAGCCGCTCAAGCTGCCGGTCCGGACCGAACAGGAAGCCATGGTCCAGGCGGTCGAGAACAACCCGAACGTCGTCTACCAGTTGTTCCAGGAAGCGGCCGCGCGTGACGCGGTCGACGTCGCGTTCTCCGCCGTCATGCCGAAGCTCTCGCTGCAGGGCGAGTATTTCAAGCAGGTCAACCAGGGGTCGAGCGGTTTCCAGACCGAGGGCGCCGAGGGCCTGATCAACCTGACCTTCCCGCTCTACCAGGGCGGTTCCGAATACGCCGCCATCCGCCAGGCACGGCAGACCGAACAGCAGCAGCACCGCACCGTCGACGAAGCGCGCCGGACCGCCCTGCAGACCTCCGTCTCGTCATGGGAAACGCTGATCTCAACGCGTGCGGCCGTCGTAAGCGACCATGCCGCGATCCGCGCCGGCTTCGTTGCCCTTGACGGCGTCGAGCGCCAGGCGATCGTCGGCACCAGCACCACGCTCGAGGTGCTCCAGCAGCAGCAGACCCTGCTGAACGCCCAGACCGCCCTCGTCCAGAATCTCACAACCTTGGTCACGGCCTCCTACCAGGTCGCACAGGCGTTGGGCCGGCTGACGGCCACCGACCTGCATCTCGATACTCCCCTCTATGACGAGACCGCCTACTACAACGCCGTCAAGGATCGGCTGTGGGGAACCAACGACTACGCCGTCAAACAGCCGGGACGCTGACCACGAGGAGGAAGACATGGACGAGCGCGGCCGACCCGATCAGGACGACAAGGGCATCCTCGACACCGTCCGCCGCATCCTCCACGAGGACCAGGCCCGGAGCACCGAGCCTCCGGCCGAGGCCCGCCATCCGTTCGCCCGTCCGGCGACCACGGCCACCACACCAGGAACCATCGATGACGATGTGCTCGAGCTGGAGCCGACGATGATGATCGAGACACCGCCTTCGCACACGCTGGAGACCGACCGCCAGCTCGTCGGCGATCAGGCGGAGCAGACCGCCCGGCAATCCCTGGGTTCACTGCGCGCCGTCATGCGCGAGCAGCGCGCGCTGCTGACCCACCGTGGCGGTCCGAGCATCGAGGACATCATACGCGAGGAGATCAGGCCCCTCTTGCGTGAATGGCTCGACGCCAACCTCCCAGGCCTCGTCGAACAGATGGTCCGGTCCGAGATCTCGCGTATCGTCGAGCGGGAAGGGTCCTAGGGTTCGGTCCTACCCTTCACACGGTGCCGCCGAAACGCTGGTAGTGCGGGCACAGCAGCCGAGCGATTCCAGGCGCAATCGTATTGATACGTCCGATCACGATCGCACGTTGATCGTGCGGAACGGCACGCCAGCAGGTCTCCAGCGCATCGAGATCGCTCTCCAGCCGATCGGCAAGCTCCTCGATCCTGTCCCGGTTTGTTCCGTGCATGACCGGCACCCCCATCTCCAGATCAACCCCGACCGCGTCACCTTGAGCCTGTCTTCATCAATATTTCGTGAACGTAAAGATGCCAATGCCTGATAAGCAGTTCGTGCCCGAAACCGTCGAGCGCTCGCTCTATGCGCGCTGGGAACGTTCGGGCGCCTTCGCCGCCAATGTCGCGTCGTCGGCTGATCCGTTCACCATCATGATCCCGCCGCCGAACGTCACCGGCAGCCTTCATGTCGGCCATGCGCTCGACATGACGCTCCAGGACGTGCTGATCCGCAGCGCGCGGATGCGCGGCCGCGACGCACTGTGGCAGCCCGGCACCGATCATGCCGGCATTTCCACGCAACTGATGGTCGAACGTCAGCTTGCCGCCGAGGGAAGCAGCAGCCGTGCCGTCGGCCGTGACGCCTTCCTCGGCCGCGTCTGGGACTGGAAACGCGCGCATGGCGGCCAGATCACCGAGCAGTTGCGCCGCCTCGGCGCATCGCTCGATTGGTCACGCGAGCGTTTCACCATGGATGACGGCCTCTCGAAAGCCGTCCGCCAGGTCTTCGTCACCCTGCATGGGCAAGGCCTGATCTACCGCGCCCGCCGTCTGGTGAACTGGGATCCGGTGTTCCGGTCCGCGATCTCCGATCTCGAAGTCGAAAGCCGCGAGGTGCGCGGCCACCTCTGGCGGATCGCCTATCCGATCGAGGGCGCCGACAGCACCATCATCGTCGCCACCACCCGCCCCGAGACCCTGCTCGGCGACACCGCGGTCGCGGTCCATCCCGAGGATTCGCGTTATGCCGCCCTCGTCGGACGCCATGCCGTGCTGCCACTCACCGGCCGCCGCATCCCGATCATCGCCGACGCCCACTCCGACCCTGAAAAGGGCACGGGCGCGGTCAAGATCACGCCGGCCCACGATTTTAACGACTTCCTTGTCGGGCAACGTCATGGGCTCCCGATGCCGAGCATCCTCGACGAGGGTGCCGCCATCGCGCTCGGCGAGATCGAGGCCGATCTCCGCCAGGTCGACGGCCTGGCCGATCCCGTTTTCGTGCGCGGCCTGTCGGGCCTCCCGCGCGAGCAGGCGCGGGCCGCGATCGTCTCCGAACTCGCGCGGCTCGGCCTGCTGGTCGCGACCGAACCCCACACCCACCAGGTGCCGCATGCCGACCGCGGCGGCGCCATTGTCGAGCCGCGCCTGACCGAGCAGTGGTATTGCGACGCCGCGACGCTCGCCAAGCCGGCGGTCGAGGCGGTCGAGCAGGGCCGCACCGTCTTCCACCCGCGCCAATGGCAGAACACCTTCTTCGCCTGGCTGCGCGACATCCAGCCCTGGTGCATCAGCCGGCAGCTCTGGTGGGGCCACCGCATCCCGGCCTGGTATGGACCGGACGGCCACATCTTCGTGGCCTCCGACGCCGAGGCGGCCCAGCGCCAGGCGGATGCCCACTATGGCCGCTCCGAGCCGCTCGAACAGGACCCCGACGTGCTCGACACCTGGTTCTCGTCGGGGCTGTGGCCGTTCTCGACCCTCGGCTGGCCCGATCCGACCGCCGAGCTCACCCGCTACTATCCCACCGACGTGCTCGTCACCGGCTTCGACATCATCTTCTTCTGGGTGGCGCGGATGATGATGATGGGCCTGCACTTCATGCACGACGTCCCGTTCCGTCACGTCGTCATCCACGGCCTGGTTCGCGATGAACGCGGCCAGAAAATGAGCAAATCCAAGGGGAACGGCGTCGATCCTCTTGCAATGATCGATCAATACGGTGCGGACGCGCTGCGCTTCGCCGTCTGCGCCCTGACCGGTCCCGGCCGCGACATCAAGCTCTCCGCCCGCCGTGTCGAGGACCAGCGCAGCTTCGTCACCAAGCTCTGGAACGCCGCCCGCTTCTGCGAGCTCAACGACGCCGCCGGGGACCGTGGCCTCGACCCCGCCATACTCGTCTCGCCACTCGCCCGCTGGATCGTGGCCGAGGCCAATGACGCCATCGTCGCCGCCACCGACGCGCTCGACGCCTTCCGTTTCGACGACTACGCCGCCGCCTGCTACCGCTTCACCTGGAACATCTTTTGCGACTGGTTCCTCGAGCTCGCCAAACCGGGTCTCCTCGACAACGGCACCAGCGAACAGGCGGAGCTCCGCGCGACCGCCGGCCACGTTCTCGGGATTATCCTCCGGCTCTGCCATCCGGTGATGCCGTTCGTGACCGAGACCTTGGCCGAACAACTCGGTCACGTGCCGGACGCGGGACTGATCAAGGCCCCGTGGCCGATGCCGCTACATGTGCCGGAACGCGAAGCGGCGTCCGCCGAGCTCGGCTGGGTCACCAGCCTGATCGGCGATCTGCGTGCCATGCGCGCCTCGCTCAACGTGCCGGCGGCCGCGCGCATCTCGGTCAAGATCCGCGACGCGTCACCCCGCACGCTCGAACGCCTCGCCGCCTGGCATGAGCCGATCGCCCGCATGGCGCGCGTCGCCGGCACCGAGACGCTCGACGGCGACATCCCGCCGCAAAGCGCGCAGCTCGTCGTGGGCGAGGCGCTCCTGGTCGTCCCGCTCGCCGGCGTGATCGATCTTGACGTCGAGCGTGCCCGCCTCGCCAAGGAGCGCGACCGCGCCGATGCTGATGCCGACCGGCTCGCGCTGAAATTGTCCCGATCGGATTTCGTTGACCGCGCGAAGCCCGAAATCGTCGAGGAGACCCGCGATCGCCTGACCTCGCTCCGTCACGATGCCGCGCGTATCGACGCCGCACTCGCGCGCCTGAGCGCCTGAGCGTTGGCCTCGCCCTTCCTGGACGGAAACTACGCGCCCGTCGACGACGAGCGCGTCGCGTCCGGCCTCCCGATCGAGGGCCGCATTCCCGACGGCCTCCGCGGCACGCTGTTCCGCAACGGCCCCAATCCGCATCTCCCACCCGTCGAGCCCTACCACTGGTTCACCGGCGACGGGATGGTCCATGCGATCACCCTCGGCGAGGGAACGGCCACCTACCGCAACCGCTGGATCAGGACCGCGCGTTTCGAGGCCGAGGCGCGCGCCGGCCGCGCCCTGTTCGCGGGCTTCGGCCAGCCGCTCACCGAGGCCGCCCGTTCGCTCGACAACGGCGTCGCCAACACGCACATCCTCGCCCACGCGGGCCGCCTGCTGGCCCTCGAGGAGGCCCATCTCCCCGTCCGGCTCGATCCCGGCGACCTCGCGACCCTCGGCACGGAGGATTTCGGTGGTCTCACGGGCCGCTTCACCGCCCACCCCAAGACGGATCCGGTGACCGGCCAGCTCGTCTTCTTCAGCTACTCGGCGACCGGCCCGCTCACGCCCGGCATGTCCTGGGGCACGATCGAGGCGGACGGCCGTCTCTCCCGGCGCGAGATCTTCGACGCACCCTATTGCAGCATGGTGCACGACTTCGCGGTCACCGCCCGCCACATCGTCTTTCCGGTCCTGCCGCTGACCGGCGATCTCGGGCGCGCGATGTCCGGCCGTCCGGCCTTCGCGTGGGAGCCGGCGCGCGGCGCCTTCCTCGGCGTGATGCGGCGGGACGAGGGCGTGCCGGGCCTGCTCTGGCAGCCCTGCGAGACCTGCTTCGTCTTCCACGTCATGAATGCCTATGACGAGCACGCCGAGGTCGTCATCGACGTCGTCGAATACGACGAGGCGCCCCTGTTCCCGCACGCCGACGGCAGCCCGCCGGCCGACCCGGTCCGCTCGCGCCTGTGCCGCTGGCATGTCGATCCATCCGGCGCCGCCCCGCTTCGGCGCGAGATCCTCCACGACGAAGCGGGCGAGTTCCCGCGCATCGACGAGCGCCGCTCGGGCCTCTCCTACCGCTATGGTTTCCGGACCTGCCCGCGAACCGACGCGCCCGGCGACGAGATCGTCCGCCACGATCTGCAGGCTCGCACGGTCACCCGCTACGCCCCGCCGGATGGGCAGCGCCCGTCGGAGGCGGTGTTCGTGCCCGCGTCCGCCGGATCGCCGGAAGGCGAGGGCTGGCTGCTCACGATCGTCCACCGTCCGGCCCGCAACGACAGCGCACTGCTCATCCTCGACGCCGCATCCATCGAACGTGGTCCGGTCGCCACCGTCGCCCTGCCGCGCCGCGTCCCGTTCGGCTTTCATGGCACCTGGCAGGATCAGCCGGCGATCGTCTCGAGCTGACGCATCTGCGTCCGCCTTCCTCAGTCGCCGCGCACGACCTTCGTGGGCGAGCGCTCGAACACCGCGTCGGGCACGAAGAAGTCCGCGAACAGCGCCTCGTCGCCCGCCTGCGGCGCGTAGATCGAGAAATCGGTCACCCCCGCCGAACGCAGCACCTCCTCGTCGATCAGGAACTGACCGGTGCAATCGCGTGAGGGGCGCGTCAGCACCGCGTGCGCCGCGTCCGCCACGATCTCCGGACCGCGGCTCAGACGCGCCATCGCGTCGCCGCCGAGTGCGAACCGCACCGCCGCGGTGTCGATCGCCGTCAGCGGCCACAGCGAATTCACCGCGACACCGTGCTCCCTGAACTCCTCGGCCATGCCCAGTGTGCACAGGCTCATCCCGTATTTCGCCATGCTGTAGGCGACATGGCCCTTGAACCAGCGCGCCTCGAGATCGAGCGGCGGCGCGAGATTGAGGATGTGCGGGTTCGTCGCCCGCAGCAGGTGCGGCAGCGTCAGCTTCGAGCACAGGAAGGTCCCGCGCGCGTTGATCCCGTTCATCAGGTCGTATCGCTTCATGTCCGTCTGCAGCGTGCCGGTCAGCGCGATGGCGCTCGCGTTGTTGACGCAGATATCGATGCCGCCGAACGCCTCGATCGTCCGATCGACCGCGGCCTGCACCTGCATCTCGTCACGGATGTCGCACACCACCGCAAGCGCCCGGCCGCCCGCCGCCTCGATGGAGGAAGCGGCCGTGTGGATCGTGCCCGGTAATTTCGGATGTGGATCGGACGTCTTCGCGGCGATCGTGACGTTGGCACCGTCGCGCGCCGCCCGCAGCGCGATCGCCAGCCCGATCCCGCGGCTGCCTCCCGTCATGAACAGGGTCTTGCCCGCCAGACTCATCGTCGATCTCCTTCGGGATCCGTTTCGACCGGTGCGATCCCGCTATGCGCCATCGGTGAGCCGCTCGGTCGCGTCCCATACCGCACGCCGCAGCACCGGATCGAGCGCCAGCGGATTGGGTAGCGCAATCCGCTTGTCCTTCAAGTAGCAGCCGCTGACGCCGGCGAGCGCGGGCGACAGCGCCGCGTGCAACGGGCAAGCCGCCCCTTGCTCCGGCGTCATCAGGAACGGCGTCAGCAGCCGCCACACGACCCCGCCGATCCCTCTCGAAGCCATCAGGCCAGTCGCGACATCCCCCGGATGGACCACGTTGATCAGGACGCCGTCCGCCCCGAGGCGCGCCGCCCACTCGAACGTCGCCATCGTCATCGCGAGCTTCGAGCGGCCATAGGCACGCACCGGGCCCCAGTGCCGGTGCAGTTCCAGATCGTCCGCATCCATCCCGACCCGCTCGGACATGCGCGACCCGACATTGACCACCCGTGCCTGCCCGCCGGCCCGCAATGCGCCTCTGAGGGCGCGCGTCAGCACGAACGGCGACAGATGGTTCACCGCCAGCACCATCTCGCGCCCCTCGCTGGTCCATTCGCGAGTCGCGCGAAACACGCCCGCGTTGTTGACCAGCACGTCGACCCGCTCGTGCCTTCCCGCGATCGTCTCCCCGAGCCTGCGTGTCTCGTCCAGCCGCGAAAGATCGGCCCGGGCGAGCTCGAGCGACGCGCTCGCAATCCGTGTCCCGATGAAGCCGCGCGCCGCCTCCAGGCGTGCGGCGTCCCGTCCCACCAGCACCGTGTGCAGGCCCGCCCGGGCCAGATGCAGCGCGATCCATCGCCCGATCCCGCCGGTGGCACCCGTGACCACCGCCACGGGCCGAGTGCTGCCACTCACGCCGCGTCTCCGAGCACCATCTCCGCCGCTGGAACGAGGTCCGGCACGATGCACGAGCCGCCCAGCAGGCGTCCCATGCTTCCCGCCGGCAGCAGCGCACCCAGCCGCGCCGCGACCCCCATCCACCACGGGAACACGACCCGCACCCGCCCGCGCGCCACCGCCCGCAGGATCCGCCGCGCCGCTTCGTCCGGCTCCATCAATCCGGGCATCGGGAAGTCGTTCCCCGCCGTCATCCGTGTCCGCACGTAGCCGGGGCAGACGCTGGTGAGCTGGATGCCCTGCCGCCGCGCCACGTGCGCCTGGCCCACGATCCAGGCATCGACCGCCGACTTCGACGCGCAGTACGCGGCCGCCGCCGGCACGGCCACGAACCCCGCCGTCGACGCCAGCGCCGCGATCCGCCCCCGCCTGCCGTCCCGCGGCGCCTGCGTCCGCATCACCCCGATCGCCGGCAGCACCGTGTTGAGCATGCCGAACAGGTTGGTCTCGAAGATCGCTCTGACGTCGACATCCGTCTCCGGGCCCACCATCGGGTTGCCCGCCGCGACGCCCGCATTCGCGACCACCAGGTCGAGCCGGCCGGCACGCCCGATCCAATCCTGCATCCCGTGCCGATCGCAGACGTCCATCACCTGTGCCACCACCCGCGCGCCAAGCGCCGCGCAGGCGCCGGCCGTCTCGTCGAGCGCGTCGGTCTCCCGATCGCACAGATGCAGGACCGCCCCGGGGCGGGAGCAGGCGACCGCGACCGCCCGGCCGATGCCGTGCGAAGCCCCGGCGATCAGCGTGTGTCGGACATCCATGCCATGGCGGTAGCCCGCCCGGCGCCCTGGCTCAACAGCCTCCGCCGAATTCCCTCAACTCAACTGCCCGACATCGCGCACCGCCCCACGCGCGGCACTCGTCGTCAGCGCGGCGTAGGCTAGCAATGCCTGGCTCACCTTCCGCTCGCGCGAGACCGGCCGGAACGCGCCGATCGCCGACCGTCGCGCGGCCAGCGTCGCGTCATCCACATCGACCCGCAGCACGCGCGCCGGGATGTCGATCTCGATGATGTCGCCTTCCTCGACCAGGCCGATGGCGCCCCCTTCGGCCGCTTCGGGCGAGATATGCCCGATCGACAAACCGGCACTGCCGCCGGAGAAACGCCCGTCGGTGATCAGTGCGCAGTGCGGCCCCAATCCCTTCGATTTCAGATAGCTCGTCGGATACAGCATCTCCTGCATGCCCGGGCCGCCCTTCGGCCCCTCGTAGCGGATCAGCACCGCGTCGCCGCGCACGATCTTGCCTCCCAGGATGCCCGACACCGCATCCTCCTGGCTCTCGAAGATCCGCGCCGGCCCGCGAAACACCAGGCTGCCTGGATCGACGCCCGCCGTCTTCACGATCGCGCCGTCGACCGCGATGTTGCCGTACAGCACTGCGAGCCCGCCATCATGCGAGAACGCGTGCGCCGCATCGCGGATCACCCCGCCCGCCCGATCGAGGTCGAGCGTGTCGTAGCGCTCCTCCTGGCTGAACGCCCGGATCGTCCGCACCCCGCCGGGTGCGGCCCGGAAGAACCGCCCCGCCTCGCTCTCGGGACCCACCCGCGACACATCCCACCGCGCCAGCGCGTCCGCCAGCGTCGGCGCATGCACCGTCGGCAGCCCGGCGTGGATCAGCCCGGCCCGGTCGAGCTCACCCAGGATCGCCATGATCCCGCCCGCCCGATGCACGTCCTCCATGTGCACGTCCGCCTTCGACGGCGCCACCTTGCAGAGGTTCGGCACCCGGCGCGACAACGCGTCGATGTCGGCCATGCTGAATTCGACGCGCCCCTCGTGCGCCGCCGCCAGCAGATGGAGCACCGTGTTGGTCGATCCGCCCATCGCGATGTCGAGGCTCATCGCGTTCTCGAACGCCGCCCGCGTCGCGATCGAACGGGGCAGGGCGGTCACGTCGTCCTGCTCGTACCAACGCCGTGCCAGATCCACGATCAGCCAGCCCGCTTCCACGAACAGGCGCTTGCGGTCGGCATGTGTCGCCAGCGTCGAGCCGTTCCCGGGCAACGCGAGCCCGAGCGCCTCGGTCAGGCAATTCATCGAGTTGGCCGTGAACATCCCCGAGCACGAGCCGCAGGTCGGGCACGCCGATCGCTCCATCTCCTCGCTCTCGGCTTCCGTCACCGTCTCGTCGGCTGCGGCCACCATCGCCGTGATCAGGTCGGCGCGCTTGGATACGCCACCGCGGACAACCTTCCCGGCCTCCATCGGACCGCCTGACACGAACACCGCCGGGATGTTCAGCCGCATCGCCGCCATCAGCATGCCCGGCGTGATCTTGTCGCAGTTCGAGATGCAGACCAGCGCGTCGGCGCAATGCGCCTCGACCATGTATTCGACCGCGTCCGCGATCAGTTCGCGCGAGGGCAAGGAATACAGCATCCCGCCATGCCCCATCGCGATCCCGTCATCGACCGCGATGGTGTTGAATTCGCGCGCGATCCCGCCGGCGGCGTGCACCTCGCCAGCCACGAGTTGGCCCAGATCCTTCAGATGCACATGTCCCGGCACGAACTGCGTGAATGAATTGGCCACCGCCACGATCGGCTTGCCGAAATCAGCGTCCGTCATCCCCGTCGCCCGCCACAGGCTGCGCGCCCCCGCCATGTTGCGGCCGTGTGTGCTGGTGCGTGACCGATAGGCCGGCATGTTTTGTCCCTCGCTCAGAAGAGGCGGGGCTCTGCCCCGAACCCCGCCAAAGGCTGGGCCTTTGGAAACCCTCAATCAGTGGTTATTGACACTGCTCGCTTTGAGTGGCTGCGCCGATCGGCTTCCCATTTGCGCTGCCGCGCGCCACCAGGCCGGCCTGCCGATGTCGTCCGATCTCGACTTCCATCCCGCCATCGCGTCCCCTCAAGCCGCCAGCTCGATCATCACCGGCGTATGGTCCGACGGCTGCTCCTCGCCGCGCGGAACCCGGTCGATCGTGCACGACACCAGCCGCTCGGCGACCTCGGCCGACAGCAGCGCGTGATCGATCCGCAAGCCGCGGTCCCGCTGCCAGCACCCCGCCTGGTAGTCCCAGAACGTGTAGGCAGCCCCGTGCGGTTGGAGCGCCCGAACCGCATCCGTCAGGCCGCCATACAGCAGCGCCCGGAACCGCGCTCGTGTCTCCGGACGCACCAGCGCGTCATCGGGCGGCAGCGTGCCGGGGGCGTAGTCCTCGTCGGTCGGGCAGACATTGTAGTCGCCCGCCAGGACCAGCGGCGCGTCCGCCTCGAGCAGCGCCGCGGCGTGCGCGACAAGCGCATCCATCCAGCGCAGCTTCGCGCCATACCCGTCCGCTCCGCCCGAGTTGCCGTTCGGCAGGTAGAGGTTGCCCACCGTCAGGCCGGCCGCTCTCACCTCGACATAGCGTGCAGTCGGCGCCGCCTCGGCGAGCCCCGGCAGGCCCTCGTACGACACCTCGAACGGCATCCGCCCGAGCACCGCCACCCCGTTGTAGCTCTTCTGGCCGACGATCGCCGCCCGATAGCCGAGCATCTCGAAGCTGGACGGGAACTGGAGCGCCTCGCACTTGATCTCCTGCAGCAGCAGCAGATCAGGCTGGGCACGCGCCAGGTATCGCCCGACATGCGCCTCGCGCGCGCGCACCGAGTTGACGTTCCAGGTGGCAAGCTTCACCGATCATCACTCGATCGAGAATGACGTTCCGCACCCGCAGGCCGACGTCGCGTTCGGATTTCGCACCGTGAAGTGCGCCCCCATCAGCTTGTCGACGAAATCGAGTTCCGCCCCGGCCAGCAAGTCCAGACTGGCGGGATCGACCAGCACGCGCGCACCGTCCCGCTCGATCAGCACATCGTCGGGCGCGGCCGCACCATCGAGTTCGAACTTGTACTGGAACCCGGAACAACCACCCGCCAGGACGGCCACTCGGAGCGTGTCCGGTCCGTCCCCGGCGCCCGCCACGATCTCGTTGATCCGGGTTGCGGCGCGGGGCGAGACGGAAAACGGCCTGACGGCGATCTGATCCATGGTGTTCATGTAGCGCGGGGCGGCCTCCAATTGAAGCGCCCTCGGCGCCGCCTTCTGCCATCCGCCAGCCGGTGCTACGCCGGGAACCGATGAACAAAGCGCCTTACGCCACGACTGCCGTCGCCGGCCGCACCCGCCTTCATCCGGAGGACGAGGCGGCCACCCGCAGCCCGTTCCAGCGCGACCGCGACCGCATCATCCACTCCGCCGCCTTCCGCAAGCTGCAATACAAGACCCAGGTGTTCGTCAACCACGAGGGCGATTTCTTCCGCACCCGGCTGACCCACACCATCGAGGTCGCCCAGATCGCCCGCTCCATTGCCCGCGAACTGGCACTCGACGAGGACCTGACCGAGGCGCTGGCCCTCGCCCATGACCTCGGCCACACCCCCTTCGGCCACGCCGGCGAGGACGCGCTGCGCGACGGCATGCGCGATTTCGGCGGCTTCGATCACAACACCCAGGCGCTGCGCATCGTCACCCTGCTCGAGAACCGCTACGCCGGTTTCGACGGGCTGAACCTCACCTGGAACACCCTCGAGGGCATCGCCAAGCACAACGGCCCGCTGCGCGCGCCGTCGTCCTACGTCACCAACTACGACCGGCGCCACCCGCTCGAGCTCGACACCCATCCCTCCGCCGAGGCCCAGGTCGCCTCGCTCGCCGACGACATCGCCTATCACAGCCACGACCTCGACGACGGCTTGCGTGCCGGCCTGTTCACCTTCGACGACATCGCCGCCCTGCCGATCCTCGACGGCGCGCTCGCCGAGGCCCGCGCCCTGCGGCCCGGCCTGTCACCGGCCAAGCTGCGTCACGAGACCATCCGGCGCGTGATCAACATCCTCTGCACCGCGCTCACCGACGAAACCCGGCGGCGTCTCACCGCCCTCGCACCCGCCGACGCCGACGCGATCCGCCGCGCCGGCCATCCGGTCGTCGCCTACGACGAGACCACCGCCCACGCCAATCAGACGATCCGCGCATTCCTGCACACGCGGATGTATCGTCACTGGCGGGTCAACCGCATGACCGAAAAGGCACGCCATGTCACCGCCTCGCTCTTCTCGATCCTCCATCGGGATCCAAGGCTGCTCCCGCCGGAATGGTCGGCGTCGGCCGGGGAGGGGACCTCGGAACGCTCCGCCCGTGCGGTCGCCGACTACATCGCCGGCATGACCGACCGTTTCGCCGTCGACGAGCACCGGCGCCTGACCGACCTGTCGATCGCCGGCTGATGCGCGTCAATCTCCGCACCTTCATCAGCGACACACTCTACGAGAAGTTCGAGCAGTGGGTGATGTTCATCCTCACCATCCTGCTCGTGCTGATGATCGCCTTCGCGACCTTCAACCTCATCATGGCGATCTTCCACCTCGTCGTCGGCGGCAATCTCGATCCGAACGATCCGAAGGTCTACCCCGACATCTTCTCGCTGATCTTCACCATCCTGATCGGCTTCGAGTTCAAGCACTCGTTCCTCAATGCGACCGCGACCCAGACCAGCGTCATCCGCATCCGCTCGATCATCCTGATCGGCATGCTCGCGACCGTCCGGAAGGTCATCATCGACGACCTCCGCAAGACCGACGTTCCCGAAACCGTCGCCATCGCGATCTCGGTCCTGGCACTCGGAATCGTCTACTGGCTCGTGCGCGATTCCGAGGCGCCGAAGGGGAACGAGACGCATCTCCTGCCCCACGACGCCAGCTGAAGCAATCCGAGGCAGGCCTCTTCCCGCCGCCCTGGCCTGACACCGCCCCTGGCCTAGCGTCGCATCGCTGCTCTATGCCTGCCGGATGGACGACCTTTTCACCCTCTGGCGCGCGCGCGTCGTCGACGCTCTCGCTGCCATCGTCGACTTGTCCGCCGACGCCCTGGTCCGCGTCGAGGTGACGCCCGCGCGCGACGCCCAGCATGGCGACCTCGTCACCAACGCCGCCATGGTCACCGCCAGGACCGCTGGCGCCAAGCCTCGCGACCTGGCCGCATCCCTCGCCTCGATCCTCGCCGAACGCCACGGCGTCGCGGCCGAGCCCGCCGGTCCCGGCTTCGTCAACATCCGTCTCGACCCGGCCGCCCTTCAGGCCTGCCTGCCGCCGATCCTCCAGGCGCGTGAGGCCTACGGAGATGCAACGCTGGGGGCCGGCAAGCGCGCCAACGTCGAATACGTCTCCACCAATCCCACCGGCCCGGTCCATGTCGGCCATTGCCGGGGCGCGGTCGTCGGCGACGCGCTCGCCAACGTCCTCGCCAAGGCCGGCTTCGCCGTCACCCGCGAATACTACGTCAACGATGCCGGCAACCAGGTCACGGCCCTCGCCTGGGCCGCCTATTGGCGCATGCTCCAGGCGCTCGGCACGCCTCTCACCGAGGAGGAATTCGCCGGATCCGTCCCCGGTGGCCTGCAATATCGCGGCGACTATCTGGTTCCGGTCGGCGCCGACCTCGCCGCGCGCCATGGAACCTCCCTCGCCGGACCCGGCCTGACCGTGGCCGATCCCGCCCTGTGGCTCGACACCGTCCGCGACGAGGCCCTCGACGCGATGATGCGCCAGATCCGCGACGACCTCGCGGCCCTCGGCGTCCACCACGACGTCTTCAGCTCCGAGCGCGCCGTGCTCGCGTCCGGCGCGGTCGGCGCCGCCATCGCCCGCCTCGACGAGAAGGGCCTGCTCTACGAGGGCGTGCTCGAACCCCCCAAGGGCAAGCTCCCCGAGGATTGGGAACCGCGCCCGCAGACCCTGTTCCGCGCCTCCGATTTTGGTGACGACGTCGACCGTCCATTACGCAAGAGCGACGGCACCAACACCTATTTCGCCAACGACATCGGCTATCACGCCGACAAGATCGCCCGCGGCGCCGAGATCATGGTCGACGTCCTCGGCGCCGACCATGGCGGCTACGCCCCGCGCATGAAGGCCGCCGTCCGCGCGCTCGCCGGCGACGCCGTCAGCTTCGAGGTCCTGCTCTGCCAGATCGTCCATATCGTCCGCGGCGGCGAGCCGGTGCGCATGAGCAAACGGGCCGGCACCTATGTCGCAATGCGCGACCTGATCGACGAGGTCGGCCGCGACGCCGTCCGCTTCACCATGCTCACCCGCAAGCCCGACGCCCAGATGGAGTTCGACCTCGACGCGGTCGTGGCCCAGACCCGCGAGAATCCCGTCTTCTACGTCCAGTACGCGCATGCCCGCTGCCGCTCCGTCCTGCGCGCCGCGGCCGGGATGTTCGGCGCCGATGCCCTCGACCATCTTCAAACGACTGACCTTTCCACCCTCACCGACGAGGGCGAACTGGCCCTGATCCGGCGCCTGGCCGGCTGGCCGCGACTCGTCGCCGGCGCCGCCATCGCCCGCGAGGCGCATCGCGTGGCTTTCTATCTCGCTGATCTTGCTGCCGATTTTCACGGCCTCTGGAATCGCGGCAACTCCGATGCGACCCTGCGGTTCCTCCAGGCCGATCGGCCCGGTCCGACCTTCGCCCGTCTCGCCCTCGTGGGCGCGACCGCGATCACCATCCGGTCCGGGCTCGCCGTTCTCGGCGTCGCCCCTGTGGAGGAGATGCGCTGAGAACGGAGTGGCCCGATGTCCGACCTGAACCGCCCGGAGCAGCCCGTCTACCGCCCGAGCCGCGGCGGCATGGATCCCGCCACCAGGCGTCTCTCGATCATCGCCTGCGGCATCGGCGCCGTCCTTGTGGCCCTCGTCGGCGGCTGGTCCCTGACCGGCCATCGCGCCGGCGGCATCCCCGTCATCGAGGCACCGACCGGCCCCGTCCGGGTCAAGCCCGCCGACCCGGGCGGCATGCAGCTCATGGGCGCAGAACCGCCGCCCTCGACCGCCGCCGGCGGCACCACCAGCCTCGCCCCCGGTCCCGAGAAGCCGGATCCGCAGGCGCTCGCGGCCGAGCTCGACCGCGCCCGCAAGGACGACGCCGCGAGCGAGCCCGCCACGAAATCCGTCGCCACGAAGCCCGCAACCACACCCGCACCCGCCGCGCCGCCGCCGAAAGCGGCCGAAGCCGCAACGCCCGCGACCGGCCGCGTCGAGGTGCAGCTCGCCGCGATGGAAACGCAGGCCCAGGCCGAGGCCGAATGGACCCGCCTCTCGCGCAAGGATCCCGGCCTCTTCGCCGACCGCGCGCCCGTGATCGTGCCCGCCTCCCGCGACGGCAGGACCTTCTATCGGCTGCGCACCGGCGGCTTCGAGACCGTCGCCGACGCCACCGGCTTTTGCGCCCGCTCGCGTGCCGCGGGGGCCGCCTGCACCATCGCCGCCTTCTGACATGCGACCGGCCATCATCGGCCTGTCCGGCGCGGCACTCGATCACGACGAGAGCGCCCTGCTCCAGGCCTGTCCACCCGCCGGCATCATCCTGTTCAGGCGCAACATCGAGACCGAAGCCCAGCTCCGATCGCTGACGGACGATCTGCATGCGGCCCTCCCGAACGGTGCCGTCATCATGATCGACCAGGAGGGCGGCCGCGTGGCACGGCTGCGTCCGCCCCACTGGCGCGCGCATCCGTCCGCCGCTGCCATCGCCGAGACCGCGGAACCCGAACGCGCCGCCTACGACAGCGGCGTCCTGATCGGCCTGGAATGCGCCGCCGCCGGCATCGACGTCGTCGCGGCCCCCGTCCTCGATGTCCGCGCGTCGGACGCCGACCCGATCATCGGCGACCGCGCCTTCGGCTCCGACCCCGCGCTCGTCACCACGCTCGGATCGGCCTTCGCCGCGGGCCTGCTCGCCGCCGGCATCCAGCCCGTCGGCAAGCACGTGCCCGGCCACGGACGCGCGACCACCGACAGCCATTTCGGACTCCCCGAGCTCGACGCTCCCAACGATGACGACCTTGCCCCGTTCGCCGCACTCGCCGGCCGTCTGCCGTGGCTGATGACCGCCCATATCCGCTACCGGGATCTGGATCCCGTCCATCCGGCCACCCTGTCCGCCGCCATCATCGGCCGGCTGATCCGTGGCACCCTCGGCTTCGACGGGGTGCTCGTCTCGGACGACCTGACCATGCGCGCGCTCACCGGCGACCAGGCCAGCCTCGCTCGCGCCGCGATCGACGCCGGCTGCGACCTCGCCCTCTCCTGCGACGGCGATCTCGCCACCAGCGCCTCCATCCTCGACGCCCTGCCGGCCATCACCGACATCTCGCTGACCCGCCTCCACCGGGCCGCCGATCTCGCCCGGCGGTCGAAGAGCTTGCCGGCATGAACATCCTGGCTCCGGACCGCGCCGCACGCGCCGAACAGCTCGTCCTCAGCCTCGACGGCTTCGAGGGCCCGCTCGACCTCCTGCTCGATCTCGCCCGCGCTCAGAAGGTCGATCTGTCCCGCATTTCCATCCTCGCCCTCGTCGAGCAGTTCCTTGCCGTGATCGAGGGCGCTCGACGCATCCGTCTCGAACTCGCCGCCGACTGGCTCGTCATGGCGGCCTGGCTCGCCTGGCTGAAGTCTCGCCTTCTCCTGCCCGACGACCATGAGCCCGGCGAGCAGGTCGAGGACGCCACCGACCGGTTGGCCGAACGTCTCGCCGAACTCGAACGGATCCGGGCGCTCGCGCACTGGCTCGATTGCCGCCCGGTCCTCGGCCGCGACGTCTTCCGTCGCGCCGCTCCGGAGAGCTTCGTCGTCGCCGACCGGTCCGGTCTCCGCCTCGATCTCCCAGGCCTGCTCGGCGGCTACCTCTCCGCTGCGTGCCGCGTCGCCGCCAACCGCCTATGGCGTCCGGCACGGCGCGAGTTCTGGACCGTCGCCGCCGCCCTCGATCGCCTCGAGCGCATGCTGGGCCTCGAGCCCGGGTGGACCGATCTCTCCGCCCTCCTCCCCCGCGATCCCCTCGACCCGGTCGCCCGCACCGCCGCGGTCGCCAGCACCCTGGTCGCCGCCCTCGAACTCGCCCGCCGCGGCGCCTGCGAGCTCGACCAGGCCGCCCCCTTCGCCCCCGTCATGCTGCGCCACGCACGATGACCGACCCTCTCGAGCACGCGCTCCGCCTCGCCGAGGCGCTGGTCTTCGCCTCGGCCGACCCGGTGCCCGCCCGGCAGCTCGCCAACCTGCTCGGCCCCGACGCGCCCGACGCCTCCGAAGTCCTTGCGATCCTCGCCGAGCGAACCAGCGCCCGAGGCGTCCATCTCGTCGAAGTTGCCGGCGGCTGGATGTTCCGCACCGCCCCCGATCTCGCACCCGTCCTCGCCCGCACCGTCGAGAAGCCGCGACGCCTCCCGCGCGCGGCGATGGAGACGCTGGCCGTCATCGCCTACCACCAGCCCTGCACCAGGGCCGACATCGAGGACCGGCGCGGCGTAGCCCTCGCCCACACGACCCTCGAGCTCCTGCTCGAGGCCGGCCTGATCCGTCCCGCCGGGACCCGTGAGACCCCCGGCCGGCCATCGCTGTGGGCGACCTCGGCCGAATTTCTCGTCCGCTTCGGCCTCCGCTCGCTCGCCGACCTGCCTAGGCGTGACGACATCCTCGTCGATCGCCCCGCCGTCGCCACCGATCAAGCCGCCCGCAATTCCGCTCGCCCCCAGCCCGTGCTACACGCGGCCCTTCCCGACGGCTGACCCGACCGGCTCCCCGACGGGCGCTCACGGAAGAGGAACCCATGTTCGACTTCAACTGGTCCGAGATCGCCCTGATCGGCGTCGTGGCCCTCGTGCTGATCGGGCCCAAGGACCTTCCGGTCGCGGTCCGTGCCGTCACCGACGCCATCAAGAAGATGCGACGCATGGCGGGCGAGCTTCAGACCCATGTCGACGACATGGTCCGCGACGCCGACCTTCAGGACGCGCGCGACACCTTTCGCGATCTGCGCGGCATGAACATCCGCGGCCAGCTCATGCGTGCGGTCGACAGCGACGGGGCGCTCCGCCGCACTCTCACCGAGAAGCCGCTCGCGGACGCCAACATCATGGCGGGCACCTCGTCCGCCGGCACCTTCACCCGTACCGGTCCCGCGCGCCTGATCCCGCCGCCATCACCCGAGGCCGGCGGGCCGCCCGCCTTCGTGCCGCCCAACAGCGCGCGCTCTCCCGTGACCGTCGAGCATGAGCCCGCGTCGCCCGCGCCCGCCTTCATCCCGCCCGCCGCGCGCCCCGCGCCCCCCGCCGACGCGCCCACCTGAACCACGCCCATGTCACCACGTGACGTTCCGGGCGCGGGTCCCGCCGACCATGATCCCATCCACGACAAGCCGATGCCGCTGCTCGAGCACCTCATCGAGCTCCGCCGCCGCCTGATCTACACCGCCGTCGGCTTCGCCGCGGCCTTCTTCCTGTGCTTCCACTTCTCGAGCCAGATCTACTTCTTCCTCGCCCAGCCGCTCGCCCACATCATGAAGGCACGCGGCGAGCAGCCGCATCTGATCTACACCGCGCTCTACGAGGCGTTCTTCACCTACATCAAGGTGGCGATGTTCGGCGCCTTCTTCCTGTCCTTCCCGCTGATCGCGACGCAGGGCTACATGTTCGTCGCCCCCGGCCTCTACCGCAGCGAGAAGCGCGCCTTCCTGCCCTTCCTGATCGCGACCCCCGTGCTGTTCCTTGCCGGCGCGGCACTCGCCTACTATTTCGTCTTTCCCGTCGCCTGGCGCTTCTTTCTCAGCTTCCAGACCACCAACGGCGCCGACGGCCTGCAAATCCAGCTCCAGGCGAAGGTGAGCGAATACCTCGCGCTGGTGATGAAGCTCATCATGGCGTTCGGCATCGCCTTCCAGCTTCCCGTCGCACTCACCCTGCTCGCCAAGGTCGGCATCGTCTCGTCCAAGGGCCTGAGGAAGGCGCGCCGCTACGCCTATGTCGGCGCCTTCATCGTCGCCGCCGTCCTCACCCCGCCCGACGTCATCACCCAGACCGGCCTCGCCGTGCCGCTGATGGCGCTCTACGAGATCTCGATCATCTGCGCCCGCTTCGTCGAGCCGAAGCCGGTCGACGTATAAGTAAAGCCAGGGGCGCCGCCCCTGGACCCCGCTGGGCCTGAGGCCCAGACCCGATGACGAAGGAGGCCGCGCCGTGACACTTTCCCCGCGCCCGGAGCGGTCCAGTCCTGGCAGGTCGGAGGCTACCGCTTCTCGAAAGCAGTCGCGCAGAAGCCGCTCCACCGCCAGGCCCGCGGCCGCATGGACGCGTCGCGCCGATCCTTCGTCGACATGGTGTGGCAGAACGCCGCCGCCATCTTGTCGGACGTCGCGACGCAGGCTCCGTCGATCTGGCATCATCTGCCGAGCGACTACCCGAGCAGGCTTCGCGCCCCTGTCGCCTGGGGCGCGCCTCAGGGCCGTTCCATCCGTACGCATGTGCATCAGGGTGCGCCGCTGACGAGCAATGACCTCGTCGAGGCGATCGTCTCCCTCATTCGCGCGGGCCTGCTTCTCGTCGAAGGTGTCCCGATCCCCGGCGTCACTGTCTCCGACATGAAGGTCTCCCTCCAAGGCAAGGAATTCGTCCGCCACGAGGAAGGCCTCGGCCCGACCATCTACTGGCCGGGCGGCGAAAACAGTGGTGTGACGATGGGTCCGGGCTACGACATCGGGAATAGAGCTCCCGGCGATGTCATCGCCGATTTGGTCAGCGTAGGGGTTGGTCAGGCAACGGCCGCCGCCGTGGCAAAGGGTGCCGGTTCGACGGGCGATCAAGCGAGAGACTTCGTCGCATCGCACAAATCGATTCTTCGCCTTTCCGTCGTCCAGCAAGATCAGCTGTTTTACAAGGTAGTTCCTAATTACGAGAGCGTGGTTGAAAGAACACTGCCCGCAGAAATGAGGGAGCGTGTTCAACAACACGAGTTTGACGCCCTCTTGTCGTTGGCGTGGAACACTGGTCGATATGGACACTATAGTTTCAATAAATGCGTCGACCACGGCGACCTTATCGCGGCAGGCCCGGCGATCTTGACACTAACGAGAGGTGGTCCCGGAATTCCATCGAGGCGGCGACGGGAGAAGAATCTCCTCGAAGAAGGCGAATACGAACTCAAGCCCATGCGTCTGCGCGACATTGACACTGAATTCTACGACGACGTGCAAAACGCCGGTATCCGTCATGGATAGGCTAAGTAAGTTAGTCGTTGTCGGCGTGAGCCTTACTGCATGCTTTTCCGCGAAGGCAGCCGACAATATACCACCTTGGCTTCTTGGAACGTGGTCGCTCAAACGGGTTCACCAAAGTGACTCGAGACCGTACAGTCCTGCTCCGGGACCAGTCGCTTGGTGGGCAAACGATAGCATTGAGGTTAGTCCGGAACGTCTCATGTTCGCCGGATACCTCTGCCTTCATCCCCGCGCATCCTTCTCTCGCATCTCCTTGGCGTCGCTCTTATACCACGAGGCTGGAGGCAGCGCGCCGCAAGATCTTGGACTCCCTTCTCGAAGATCGACCCTCCCAACCTACAAATTCACATGCCAGCAGAATTTGGCCCAATCTCCCTTTCCGCCACACCGTTTCGAGGACGCCACCATTCATTTCGACTGGTACGTGGCGGTGATTTCCCGCAAACACATAGCGTTGCCATTCCTGTTCGGCACGTATACTGAATTCACGCGGTAGACGCCAATGTCCAACACAGTATTGACGATACGGTCCCGTGCCATTCCTGGCAGGCGCCTACGCCGGGTTTACACGGCGGATGCCGGTGAAACTGACGCGACGAGACAATCTCAGGCTCCGCTAACCATCACACGCTGAAAAGCCGGACCAACATCGCCCTATGCACGACATCCGAATGATCCGAGAGCAATCAGTGAGCTTTGATGCTGAACTCGCGCGCCGTAATCTTGCGCCTGAAGCCGTTGAACTCATCGAACTCGACGCCCGCCGCCGAAACGCTCTCACCCGACTCCAGGACAAGCAGGGCCGCCGCAACGCGATATCGAAAGAAATAGGGCAGGGGCGGCGTCAATCCCTCGACACCGCCGTCCTCGAAGCCGAGGTCGCCGCCCTCAAGCGGGACATGGAGCGCCTCGAAGCCGACGCCTCCGCCCTCGACGCCGAACTGCGCAACCGCCTTTCCGAACTCCCCAACATCCTCGACCCCGACGTGCCGCCCGGCACCGACGAGACCGCCAACGTCGTTCTCCACCAGCACGGCGTCCCGCCCTCGTTCGACTTCCCTCCGCGCCAGCATTTCGAGCTCGGCGAAGCCCTCGGCCTGATGAGCTTCGACGACGCCGCCCGTCTCTCCGGCAGCCGCTTCGTCGTCCTGCGTGGCGCGCTCGCCCGCCTCGAACGCGCGCTCGGCCAGTTCATGCTCGACCTGCACACCACCGAACACGGCTACACCGAAACCGCCGTCCCCCTGCTCGTCAACGAAGCCGCCATGTTCGGAACCAACCAGCTTCCCAAGTTCGCCGACGACGCCTTCGTCACCACCGACGGCCGCTGGCTGATCCCCACCGCCGAAGTCGCCCTCACCAACCTCGTCGCCGGACAGATCCTCCCCGACGCCTCGCTCCCGCTGCGCATGACCGCACTCACCCAGTGCTTCCGCAGCGAGGCCGGATCCGCCGGCCGCGATACCCGCGGCATGCTCCGCCAGCATCAGTTCCAGAAATGCGAACTCGTCTCCATCGTCACGCCCGAGGCGAGCGACGCCGAGCACGAGCGGATGACCCGCGCCGCCGAGACCGTCCTCGAGCGGCTCGAACTGCCCTACCGCCGCATGCTGCTCTGCGCCGGCGACACCGGCTTCGGCGCCGCCCGCACCCTTGACCTCGAAGTCTGGCTCCCCGGCCAGAACGCCTGGCGCGAGATCTCGTCGTGCTCCAACACTCGGGCATTCCAGGCCCGGCGCATGAACGCGCGCCATCGCGGCGCCGGCGGCGTCCAGCCGGTCCACACGCTCAACGGCTCCGGCGTCGCCGTCGGCCGGGCCCTGATCGCGGTCATCGAGAACAACCAGCGCGCCGACGGCTCGATTGCCATCCCGCCCGTCCTGCGCCCCTCCATGAACGGTCTCGACCATATCGGCTGACCGGATCGGCGTCGTCGAACGGCGCGGCATCGAGCAGATCCCCGGCGACGCCCGCACCGGCCGGCCACGCGACCTGTTCTGGCTCCTCGCCGGCTTCCAGCTCACCTACGGATCACTGCTCACCGGCGCGCTCCCGCTCGCCCTCGGCCTCTCCTGGCAAGCGTCCCTCGCCACCATCCTCATCGGCAGCATCGCGGGCGCCCTCGCGGTCGCCGCCATGGCGCCGCTCTCGACCGAAACCGGCACCAATGCGACCGTCGCCAGCGGCGCCTTCTTCGGCATCCGCGGCCGCTATCTCGGCTCCGCCATCGTCCAGATCGTCGATCTCGGCTACTTCGCGCTCGCCCTCGTCCTCGCCGTGCCAGCCATCGACGAGGCCCTGTCGCGCCTGTTCGGCGCCGGCCGGTCGAGCGCGATCCCGACCATGGCCGTCACCGCCGCCTGCACGATCGTGCTCGGCATCTTCGGTCACCGCACGCTGATCGCCGCCCAGAAGCTCAACAGCCTGGCCGGTCTCGCGTCCGTGGGTGCGCTCGCCGTCTTCGCCAGTCTCCACCTCGCGTCGCCGCACCCTCCGGTGACGCACCCCGCACCGTCGCCCGGACCCGTCTCGGCGATCCTTCTCGCGACCGCGGTGCAGTTCGCCAACGCCATCTCCTACGCCCCCTATGTCGGCGACCAGGCGCGCTACATCCATCCGCGCGCCGGCCCCGGTGCAAGCAAGGCCGCCTTCGCCGGCATGCTCGCAGGATCGCTCTCGATCCTCGCCGGGCTCCTGATCGGATCCGCGGTCCCCGATCCGGGCCAGACCGTCCGCGAGATGGTCGATCTGCTGCCGGTCCCGCTCGTCGTGCCCGTCGTGCTGGCCGGCATCCTCGGCAACGTCACCAGCGGCGGCACCATTCTCTACAACGGCATGCTCGATCTGCACGCGATCCTCTGGCGATGGACGCGCCTCCAGGCCGGCATCCTCTTCGCCGCTTTGGGCGTCACCGCTTCGTTCCTGTCACTCGTCCTGTTCGATCTTGTGCGTTCGCTCGAGACGCTCTGCACCATCGTGGGCGTCCTCGTCGCACCCTGGATCGCGATCGCCATCGTCGGTCGCCTCCTCGGCCCGCGCCTCGACGCGCCCTCGCTGCAGGATTTCGCGCTGACCGATCCCGCCAACCCCTACCGCGACCGGGCCGGCATCAACCGCGCCGGGATCGCCGCATGGGCGGCCGGTGCGGCGACCGGCCTTGTCGTCCATCAAACCGCCAGGCTCGACCTCGGCATCCCCGCCGCCATGCTGGTCGCAGTCTTCGCCTGGCTCGCGCTCCAGGGCGCGAAACCCGCACGCTGATCAATCGAACGCGACCGCGAACCCCTCGCCATCGCTCGTCACGCTGCCTTCCCGGCCGAACGGCGTGTGCATCCCGAGCAGCTTCAGCCGGCGCTCCGCCGCCATCGCCAGCATCGTCCGCCGTGTCTGCAACGCGAGCGGCGGATCCAGATCGAACACCGTGCCGATCGTCGGCCGATGTCCCTGCAGTGCCGGCAGATGCAGCACGTCGCCGCAGATCAGTGTCTCGCCCGCCACCATCAAGCCGCTATGGCCCATCGTGTGCCCCGGCAGGCTGATCGCCTCGATCCCCGGCAGAACCTCGCCCGCCGAGAACGACCGCAGCCGGGCTCCGAGCGCCGCAAACACCGTCCGCGCTATCTCGAACGACTGCGCCGCCGCCGGCCCGCGCGCATCCCGCTCCCGGTCGCTCTGAAAGAAATCGATGTCGATGGCCGGGCAGAATACGTCAGCATTCGGATACCGCAGCGAGCCGTCGTCGCACAGGAGCCCGAGCGCGTGATCACCGTGCGGATGCGTCAGCAGGATCGTGTCGATGCTGTCCGGCTTGACGCCCAATCCCGCCAGCGCCCGGGTGGCATTCCCGAGCGCCGGACCCCACGCGCTCCCTGTGCCCGTGTCGATCAGGATCACCTGTCCGTCACGGCGCAGCGCATACGCATTCACGTCGATCGTCGGATCGCCTTCCGCGGCACGCAACGACGCCGTCTCGGCCTCGCCCGCCAGATCCACGATCATCTCCGCCTTGGCGGCGAAAAACCCGTCATGCAGCGCGATCAGCGTGCTGCCGTCGCTCATCGGGAACCAGCGGGCGGGTTTGAATGTGTCCATCGTCGAACTCCGCACGACGGGGGCGCCGGATCCGGTGCCCCCGTTTTGCTCTACGTCCCGCCGGTCGCCCTATTTCCCGAACGTGGCCGCCGTCGCCGGCGTCACCGTATCGAGCCCGACATACGTGATCGCCGGCACCGACTTGTGCTCGTGCAGCGCCAGCAGCAGATCCATCGCTTTCGCCCCCATCTCGCGCGGGCGCTGACCCACCAGCGTATTGACGTCTCCGTCCTTCAGCAGATCGAGCTCGACCGGCAGCGTGTCGGCCGACACGATCGCGAACTTGCCCGCCGACATCTGCGACTTCACCCGCGACACGAACCGCTTGTACGCCTCGCCGGTAAACAGCGGCCAACCGCCCACCGGCACGATCGCGCTGAGGTTCGGGTTCGCCGTCAGCAGGTCGGTCATCTGCTGCACCGCGAGCGCCGCGTCGTCGTTGCAGAACGTCGGCGAGCCGCCGACCTCGGTCCAGCCCGCCGCCTTCAGCACGCTGCGCACGCCGTCGACCCGCTCGGCGAGATTGCGCGCCGCCGGACCGCCCGACACCAGCGCGAACGTCCCCGGCGTTGAATGCACCTTGATCAGCGCCTCGCCGAGCTGCTTGCCGAGGTCTGCGTTGTTGGTGCCGACATACGCCTGCCGCTTGCTGCTCGGAGCATCGGCGTCGAACGTGATCACCGCGATCCCGGCCGCGCGCGCCTGGCGGATCACCCGGCTGACCGACGCCGCATCCGCCACCGAGATCGCGATCCCGTCGACATGGCGCGAGATCATGTCCTGGATGATCTGCACCTGTGTTGCCGGCTCCTGCTCCACCGGCCCCTGATAGATGCAGGTTGCCCCGATCTTCGCCGCTTCCTTCTGGCAGCCGTCCCGCGACAGGTCGAAATACGGATTGTTCATTGATTTCGGAATGATCGCGAACTTGAGGTCCGCCGCCTCCGCCCGCGCGAGCAGCGCCATCGACGCGACGCAGGCCAGCAACATCGTCTTCATGGTTCTGTTTCCCCCCTTGGTGTGAATCATTGTCTTTGGACGTTTCTACTGGCCTGCCCGCCGCGAGCGAAGCCGGTCGACGAACACCGCGGCCACGATGATGACACCCACGAAAGTGTCCTGCCAGTAGGTGTCCACCTTGGCCAGCACCAGCCCGTTGCGGATCACCTCGATCAGCGCCGCGCCCACCACCGCCCCCACCGGTCCGCCGATGCCGCCATTGAGGTTGGCACCGCCGATGACCGCCGCGGCGATGATCCGCAGCTCGTAGCCGGTCGCGAGATTGGCCGGCACCGAACCGAGCCAGCCCGCCATCAGGATCCCCGCGAAGCCCGCCGACATCGCCGACGCGATATACAGCCCCGCCTTGATCTTCGCCACCGGCACGCCCGTCAACGCCGCCGCCCGCTCGTTGCCGCCAAGCGCGAACACATGCCGCCCCGTCGCGGTGTGATGCAGGAACATCCCCATCAGTCCCGCCAGCACCAGCAGATAGATCAGCGGCATCGGCACGCCCAGGATGGTTCCGTCCGTCAGCCGGAAGAACAGATCCGAATCCGGCCCGTCGATCGCCACCCCTTGGCCGCGCGTGATCGCGTAGCAGAGCCCGCGCGCCACCGAGAGCATCCCCAGCGTGGTCACGAACGGCGTCAGCCCGATCTTGGCGATCAGGAACCCGTTGATCCCGCCCACCGCGACCGCGGTCGCCATCCCGCCGAGACACGCCCCGATCAGCACCAGTCCCGGCACATGCGCGAGCGCCGTCGTACCCAGCACCTTGAACAGCAGTGCGGTGATGATCGCGGTTAACGCCATCGTCGACCCGACCGACAGATCGATGCCCGCGGTCAGGATCACCAGCGTCGAGCCGAGCGACACGATCGCGACATAGGAGAAGTTGGTGAAGACGTTCGTCAGGTTGCCGACCGTCAGGAACTCGGGCGCGATCGTCGTGATCGCGATCACCAGCAGCAGCAGCGCCCCGGTCACATAGGCGGTCTGGCTCGCGAAGAACCCACGCCGGTGCCACGCCACCCGCCCGACATTGGTGAACTCGCTGACGGCGAGCTGCTTGATCGTGCTCATGCCGCCTCCAGCGCGCCGGTGATCAGGCTCGTCACCTCGTGCGGCGACGACGACGCGATCGCCTTGTCCGCCACCTTCCGCCCCCGCCGCATCACCACCACCCGGTCGCACACGTCGAACACGTCCGGCATCCGGTGCGAGATCAGGATCACCGCGATGCCCGAATCGCGCAGCCGCCCGATCAGCGCCAGCACCTCCGCGATCTGCCGCACCGAGATCGCCGCGGTCGGCTCGTCCATGATGATCAGCTTGGCGTCCGCGAGCCGCGTGCGCGCGATCGCCACCGCCTGCCGCTGGCCGCCCGACATCTGCCGCACCAGGTCGCCCGAGCGCGTCTCGCTCTTGAGTTCGGCGAACAGCGCGCTCGCCCGCTTGGCCATTGCCGCATGATCCAGCAGCCGCACCGGCCAGACCCCGCGCTTGATCTCTCGTCCCAGGAACACGTTCGCCGCCGCACTCAGATTATCGGCCAGTGCGAGATCCTGATACACGACCTCGATCCCGGCCGACCGTGCATCCACCGGCCGCGTGAACCGCGCCGGCTTGTCGTCGAACATCATCTCTCCGGAGGTCGCCGGAAAATTGCCGGCGATCACCTTCACCAGCGTCGACTTGCCGGCGCCGTTGTCGCCCATCAAGCCCACGATCTCGCCCGGCCTGATCGTCAGGTTCACGTCCGTCAGCGCCTGGATCGCCCCGAACGACTTGCCGATATGATCGAGCTTCAACAGCGACACGCGTTCATCCCTCCGGAAGCGCTCGTCCGGCGCCGTCTCGGTGCGCAACCGTAGCAGACTGCTCCGCCCTATCAAGCTGGGCCGAGGAAGGGCAGGGGCGCTGCCCCATCGATCCGCTTCGCGGCTCGATCCCGTCAAAGGCGAGCCTTTGGAAATCCTCGATGCACGCCAGGCTCGGCCATCGGCTCATTCAAGGCTTCTGCGCGAAGGGAAACGGAACCGCTTGGTCGGATCGTCCCTCAGGGCGTCTCCTCCTCGGCCAACACACTCGCCATGCCCTCGAACAGCAGGGTCATCGAGAGGGCACCCGGATCGACATGTCCCAGCGAGCGCTGCCCGAGCGTCTTCGCGCGTCCGGTGCGGGCAACCATGTTCGCGGTCGCGTCCATCCCGTTTCGCGCCGCGGCGGCAGCGGCTTTCATCGCACCGGCAAGATCATCCCCCGGCTCGGCTCCGTCGAACGTTTCGATCGCCGGCAGCAGCGCGTCCAGCATCGTCTTGTCGCCCGCGCGGGCCTTGCCCCGCGCCATCACCGCCCGCGCGCCCTCACCCAACGCGGCGGCGAGGGCGGCCTTGTCGACCTCGCCGCCCGCGAGCGACTTTCCAACGGCGGTGAAGAAAGTCCCGAACACGGCACCCGACGCGCCGCCGGCACTCATCAGCACCGCCTTCCCAACGGCCGAGAACGCAGACCCGGGTCCGGCGCCGCTGTCGAGACCATCGAGCGCCACCAACGCGGATCCGAAACCACGCGCCATCCCGACGCCGTGATCACCGTCGCCGATCGTCTGGTCGGCGCGCGTCAGCGCCTGCTCGTTCTCGATCACGCGCGCCGCCGCGCCGCGGAGCATGGTCACCGTCGCCGCGCCGTCGAGCACGCGCATGCCGCCTAGCACCGGTAGCCGAGCGACCAGGCGGGCGCGCGAAGCAGGCGTTCGGCCTCGTCGTCGAGCCGCATCAGCGAGATCGAGAAACCCGCCATCTCCTGGCAGGTGAAATACGGGCCGGAGAATGTCGCGGCGACCGTCAGCCCGGCGCCGTCGAGCAGCGCGCGGACGCGACGATTGACGATCATCAGTTCCATCATCGTCGTCGCACCCAGGCTGTTCAGCAGCAGCGCGACCCGTTCACCCGCATTGAACGGAAGATCCCGGACAACACGATCGACCATCGTCTCGGCGAGCGCATCGGCCGGCATCGCGGCGCGGCGCTCGACGCCGGCCTCGCCGTGCACGCCCAGGCCGATCTCGATCTCGTCCGGCCCGATCAGGAAGGTCGGCTCACCGGTTTGCGGCAGGGAACCCGCGCTCAGCGCCACGCCGATCGAACGAATGCTCCCCTGGGCGGACCGGACCACGGAAGCGGCGTCCGAAAGCCTCGTCGCCGTGCGGCAAATGGCGCCCGCGATCTTGACCTGAAAAAAGGCGCCGCCGATGCCGCGACGCTCATTGGCCTCCTCGGGCGGGCTCGCGGCGACGTCGTCCCGGACCCGCACCGTCTCGACCTCGATCCCTTCGCCAGCCGCCATCTCGGCGGCGATGTCGAAGTTCATGTTGTCACCGGCATAGTTGCCATAGACGTAGAGCACGCCCTTGCCGCGATGGATCGCCCGCGTGGCGTTCAGGATCAGGTCCGGGGTCGGAGACGCGAAGATGTTCCCGCAGACGGCGGCGTCCGCGAAGTTCTCCCCGACAAAGGCCGAATACATCGGCTCGTGGCCGCTGCCGCCACCGATCAGCAACGCGACCTTGTCGTCCGCCACATCCGTGCGCATCACCGAGTCCGCGTCCGGAATCCGGACGAGCCGGCCGTCGGCGGCGAGCACCATGCCGTCGATCACCTCATCGACGATGTTGTCAGAGTCGTTGATGACCTTCTTGACCATTGAGACGCCTCCTCGTCTTTTTGTTGTCTCTCGCGCACAGGTTCCGCGGCGGATGCCGTCATCGAATGTCGGGGGAACGGCAGCAGCGACAGGCTCGCCTGCTCGTTGGGTAAGCGGCCGCCGCTGTCGGCGTCGAGCGGTTCGGTTGTCACGACATCGTCAGACAGATCGAAATGACCAGGCACGGCGCCACGAGGCCTTCGATGCCTGTCGGCTCCGCCAGGTGCCGATGCACCGCGATTCTGGTCCGCCGTTCCTCTGAAGTCAGCTCGACCTCCCGAACGGCACCATGCACGGGAGACGTCGGAAATACGACATATCACAAGCTTGTGCTCCCGCAATCCCGGATCGTCGGCAATCGACGTGACATCGAAACCCGATTTTCTTGTCATCCCCTTGCCTCCGGTCTATCGATGCGCGGTCTACCGCGACGGGGTGCGGACGACGTTGGCCACTGCCAGGACACTGTTTAGGACGAAGAGGTCGATCGTGGCGGATCTTGACGACATCAAGGACGGCAAGAACTTCGGCGAGGATCGTAACCCCGATACAAGCCGTTTCTTCCTCAAGGGCAGCGCCCATCACGAGTGGGGCATGAAGAACCGGCTGAGCCGGATATTCAATCCGAAGACCGGCCGAACCGTGATGCTGGCGTTCGACCACGGCTACTTCCAGGGACCGACGACCGGCCTGGAGCGGATGGATCTGACGATCGCTCCGCTGGTCCCGCATACGGACGTCCTGATGTGCACCCGCGGCGCTCTGCGTGCGACAATTCCGCCCGAGACGACGAAGCCGGTCGTGCTCCGATGCAGCGGCGGCAACAGCATCCTGACCGAGCTTTCCAATGAATTGGTGTCGGTCGAGATCGAGGACGCCATCCGGCTGGACGCATCCGCGATGGCGGCGCAGATCTATGTCGGCGCCGAGCACGAACACAAATCGATCGGCAACGTCGTCAAGCTCGTCGATGCCGGCTTGCGCTATGGCATTCCGACCATGGCGGTCACCGGGGTCGGAAAGGACATGGTCCGCGACGCTCGCTATTTCGGCCTTGCCACGCGCATTGCGGCCGAGCTCGGCGCGCAATTCGTCAAATCCTACTATACCGACACAGGGTTCGAGCGGGTCGTGCTCGGCTGTCCGGTCCCGATCGTCATCGCCGGTGGCAAGAAGCTTGCGGAACGCGACGCGCTCGAGATGGCCTACCGCGCCATCGGCGCGGGTGCGGCTGGCGTCGACATGGGTCGAAACGTCTTCCAGTCCACCAATCCGCGAGCGATGCTGCGTGCGCTCGCGGCCGTCGTTCACGGCGGCGAGACCGGCGCGCGAGCGCACGCCATGTTCCTCGATGACGACGCGCGCGCCTGACCGGAGCCTCACGCGCGGCATGAACATCGACGCGCTGCACGATCGGCGCGTTGCCGTGACGGGGGCCGCGAGCGGCATCGGCCGCGAGATCGTCAAGGCTTTCCGCGCATGTTCAGCGGCCGTTGCCGCCCTCGACGTCAATCTCGTCGGGCTGGACGAGCTCGCTCGGGAGACGAATGCTCGACCGATCCGATGCGACGTGACCGATGCGCGCTCCGTCCAGGCCGCGTTCGGCGAGATCCAGGCCGGGCTGGGCGGTCTCGACATCCTGGTCTCGAATGCCGGATCGGCCCGGCAGGCGCCGATCGGCGACGTCGACATCGATGCGCTGCGGACGAGCTTCGAGCTCAATCTGTTCGGCCACCAGCGCGTCGCGCAGGCCGCCTTGACCATGTTCCGTGCATCGGGACGCGGCGGCCTGCTGCTGTTCAACATCTCCAACCAATCGGTCAATCCGGGCGTGAATTTCGGACCCTACGGCATCCCCAAGGCCGCTCTTCTCGCATTGATGAAGCAGTATGCGCTCGATCACGGCGCCGAGGGCATCCGTGCCAACGGGGTCAACGCCGGGCGGATCCGAACCGGACTCCTGGACGACGCCACGATCCGCCAACGCGCCGAGGCGCGTGGCCTGACCCCCGAGCTCTACATGGCCGGAAACCTGCTCGGCGAGGAAGTCACCGCGGCCGACGTGGCCGCTGCCTTCGTTCACCTCGCCCTGATGGACAAGGTGAACGCCGCCGTGATCACCGTCGACGGCGGTACGATGGCAACCTCGTTGCGCTGAACACCAACTTCGCCCAATCCGCCCGCTTCGCCGTCGATCCGACAGTCGTGTCCCGGCTCACTTCGCCAGCGCCGCCGCCCGCACGAACGCCAGTCCGTTCGGCACGCCGTACCCCGTCGCATCGTCCCAGCCGGGCAACGCCATCAACGACGAATCAGCCCCGAAGCTTACATCCAGCAGCGCCCCGATCCCCACGGTCGGCGAGGTGATCTGCACCGCCGTCCCCACGAACCCGTTCGGCTGGGTCTGAGTCAGGCTCAACAGTCCTGCCGGCGTATAGAACGTCGACGACGTGCCGGCGCCGATCGTCCCGGACAGGTTCGACTGGCTCGCCTGGACCGGCACGATGTCCGTGATCGCGGTCGCCGGCATCCGCGCGATGATCGGCGCGGCCTGCCCCAGTCTTGCCCCGGCCGCCTGGTTCGCCAGCGCCCAGATGCCCGAGAACACCGGGCTCGACAGGCTGGTCCCGCCGATGACCTCGACCACGCTCTGCGTGCCGTCGCCGTTCGGCGTGACGATGATCCCACCGGTGAACGGGTCCGCGACCGCCGAGATGTCGGGCAGCTTCCGTCCGGCGCCCGTCAGCCCCGCTTGCCAGCGCGGCTTCTGCAGATACGCGCTTTCGCCCCCGCCGCCGCCCTGGGTGAAGCTCCCGGGGGAAGGGGGCACATTGATGCCGTTGATGTCGCCGATGAACGTCTCCGTCGTCCCCCAGCTGCTCTCGACCGGCCCGATGTCGCTCGGCACGTCGAGGCTGGTGCCGCCGACGCCGGTCGCGAACGGCGAGTCCGCCGGGATGGAGGCCGCGCCCAACGGCGTGCCGAGCCCGAAATCGCCGCTGTCCCCGGTCGAGACGTTCACCGCGATCCCCGCCGCGGCCGCCTTGGCGATCACCGTGTTGAACGCCCGTGCCGTCGCCGGCCCGAAGCCCGACTCCGGATAGCCGTAGCTGTTCGAGATCACCTCACCGAGCCGGTGACTGACCGCGTAGTTCAGCGCATACGACAGCTCCTCCGCATCGTCGCTCGGCGCCACCACCAGCACCAGCTTCGCTTTCGGCGCGATCGCGTGCGCCCACTCGACGTCGAGCGAGATCTCCACTGGCCATCCCGTCGGATACGGATTGGCGATCGGCGGCCCGTCCGGATAGACGATCCTCAGCGTGGACGCCGTCAACGCCGGCAGCCCCATCATCGTCGAGAACGCATTCGCGTCCGACATGATCGTGGGCGACCCGTAGGCATCCACCAGCACGATCGTCTGTCCCTGGCCCTCGTCGCCCGTCCGATAGACGGCCGGCAGCCCGTAATGCGCGCTGACCGCGGTCGCCGTGTAGCCGCAGGTGTTCGCGGCTGGTGCCACCCCGGTCGACACATATTGCGGACCGGTCAGGCTCGCATGCTCGGTCCCTCCGTTCGGCACGAAATGCGCCAGCGTATAGGTGCCCGTCGCCTCGAAGCATTGCGTCGTGAACACGCTGGCCGGATTGGCGGCCGCCGCCAACGGGAATTGCAACGGCTTGCCCGTCACGAGGCTGGTCTGCGCCAGCACGTAGGGCACCATCGGCGCCGTATCGAGGCCCGTGATCCCCGCGACCAGGCCGCCGCCCGCCACCGTCACGTGCGGCTCGGACGACGGCGCGCGATACCGTGTCCCACCCGCCACGTAGCCGTGCAACGTCGTGCCGAGCGCCCGCCGGATCGCATCCGCACTCCCCGTCACCCGCAGCGCGGCGGCTGTCCCGCCGCGCGCCGTCACCGTCAGACCCGCCGCCTTCAGCGAGGCCACCAGCGCGCCGACCTCGCCGGCGCCGGCGCCCAGCGCCGCCACCTCGGACGGCGTCATCCATCGATGATAAGCGGCCGAGGCCGGGTCCATCCGGTCGGCGACCGCGGCCTCGAAGCCCGTCTCGTCATGCGGCCGGAGCCACAGCGTCGCACTGATCGGCGCCGAGCCGTCGACCGGTCCCAGATCCTGGACCGGCCTCGCGAACGTGGCGCTCCGGGATGACGGACCAGCGAGCGTGGTCGCGGCGAAGGTGGCGGAGGCAAGCAGCAGGGCCCGCTTGGCGCACGGTGAGAAAACGATCAAGGATCCACTCCGATTGAGCAACGTTATGTGTGCGGACCGACGTGTTTCTTGGTTGGTTGAGACCCTAGAGCGGTCCGGACGCGTGTCAATCCGCCGCCGCAACCCTCGCCCATCGCGACCAAGACCTCCGGCGCCCCGTCACGCGGCACCCTCGACCGCGCATGGATCGATGCAATGGTCATGCAAATGACCGAATGCCCGCGTCCGCGGGTGCTGCGTCACATCGACCATCCGCCGTCCACGATCTGCGTCGTTCCCGTCGTGAAGCTCGACTCGTCGGACGCCAGGTAGAGCGCGACCGCGGCGACCTCGTCCGCCGTCCCCAACCGCCCCATCGGCTGACGCGCCCGGAATGCCGAGAGCGACTCCGCCTCGCTGATCCCGCCCGCCGCCGCCGCCGTCGCCGCGCGCTCCCGCATCGACGGCGTCTCCACCGTGCCCGGGCAGATCGCGTTGCAGCGTATGCCATGGCCGATATAGTCCGCCGCAACCGACTTCGTCAGCCCGATCACCGCCGCCTTCGAAGCGCTGTAGGCGAACCGCACCGGAACTCCCTTCACGCTCGACGCCACGGACGACATGTTGATGATCGACCCGCGTCCCGCCGACAGCATGCCCGGCAGGAACGCCCGGATGGTGTGGAACATCGCCGTCACGTTCAGCCTGAACGAGAACTCCCACGCCGCGTCGTCGCATTCCAGTAACGACCCGTGCTGCACCGTGCCGGCGCAGTTGAACAGCACGTCGACCGTCCCGATCTCAGCCGCCAACGCCTTGATCGAGGCCGCATCGGTCACGTCCAGCGCCCGGACCTGCATCCCGGCCGCACCCGCGAGCGCCGCGATCCGCAGGTCGGTCGCGAACACCTCCGCTCCCTCGCGCGCGAACATCGCCGCCGCCGCCAGCCCGATCCCCTGTGCCGCCGCCGTCACCAAGGCCCGTTTTCCAGCCAGACGCATCGCCACCCTCCTCTCGCCGACATGCCGCGACGATAAACCTCCCTGGACATCGGCGCGAATGTTCGCTCTCGCCGACGGAGCGGCCTCGGTTCGGAGCCAATCACGAACTTGCAGACCAATCGCCGGCGGTATTGGTGTCATCTTCCTGCCGGGCATGGGGCGCGACGAACGACGCACCGTTGAGGGGAGGACGGAACTATGACCGTGACGCGACACTCGATATTGGCGACTCGCGGCCGCCGGCCTGATCGGCTCTGGCCGTCTTGGGGTCACGCGCGCCCGTCACGTTCGATACGTTCTCACGCAAGATCAGCGACAAGCGCACCTGTCACTGGTGCGGCGAGTTCCACTACTGGCGTCTGCCCAGTCCCGATCTCTGGCGCGACGTCCTGCAGAAATACAAGGCCGCCGGCTTCACCGCGGCCTCCGTGTACTCCAGTTGGGCCTGTCACTCGCCTGCGTCTGGAACCTACGACTTCACCGGCGTCCGCGACATCGCGCGCCTGCTCGACATCGCCTCCGAAGTCGGGATCTACATCGCCGCGCGTCCGGGCCCGTACACCAACGCCGAGACGGATTCCGGCGGCTTCCACGGATGGGTCGACACCGAGGCAGGCATCGCGCGCGCCGACGGCATCGTCGTGCCGACGTTCACCAACGAGAGCAGGAAGTGGGCGCCGGGGACGCCGGGCGGGGCCGACATCTACGGCTTCGACAGCTACCCGCAGAACTTCAACGCGAGCCACCCCACCGTCTGGCTGCAGGTCCCCGACTACACCGTCCAGCGAACCGAAGGCAGCGCGCTCAACCCGTTGTTCCTTTCGGAAGGGCAGGGCGGCTCGTTCGACCCGTGGGACGGCCCCGGCTACCTCGTCGGCTCCGTCCGCGACGTGCTGCAGACCGTCCAGCTTCCCGACGCGACGTCCACCAACAAGAACCTCCGTGTCCGCCACATGGCCAACCCCGCGACGCTGGCCCAGTTCTTCACCATCCTGCAGGCCGACTGGACCTCGACCGGGTATGACACCGTCAATTTCGAGCTCACGCTGGCCGACCAGAACTACCAGAGCGTGCCGCAGGTGGGCTCGCTGATCATCAATGGCCGCGACGCCAAGCTTCTGGTCGCCGGCTACAATGTCTGGATCAACGGCCAGTGCGCCGGCGATCCGACCGGGAGTGCGGTATTCGCCTTCCCGTCGGGCAGCATCGTCGCCGGGCAGTCGAAGCTGATCGCCGTCCTCACGATGAACTACGGCCACAACGAGGACGGCTCATCGAACGACAGGCACAAGCAGCCGCGCGGGCTGACCGGCTACGCCCTTCAAGGGTCAGCCGCGGTGCGGACCTGGCATATCCAGGGCAACCAGGGCGGCCAGGAACCGATCGATCCCGTCCACGGTCCGTTGAACAACGGCGGCCTGTTCGGCGAGCGCAACGGCTGGTATCTCCCCGGCTACCCGACGGCAAGCTGGCATCCGGTCTCGCTCCCAGCCACCAACAGCGCGCCCGGGATCACCTGGTATTCGACCCGGGTCGACCTCGCCACGCCAGCCGGCCAGGACGTCTCGATCGGCATCCAGATCACCGACGACAGGGCGCGCGACTACAATCTTCGCATCTACGTCAATGGCTGGCACATGGGCCGCTACGTCAACAATGTCGGCCCGCAGACGAACTACGTGGTCCCGAACGGCATCCTGAACACCGACGGCCCCAACACGATCACCATCGCGTCGATCAGCTTCGCCGACGGCACCGGCGGTCTCGGTGCGCTGTCGCTCACCCTCCTCGGCAATGTCTTGGGCGGCGTTCCGGTGTCTCTCGTCGACAGTCCGACCTACCAGACCATCTTCGGCTGAACGCGGAAGGGCGCCTGCCCGCGTCCCTCTACGGCACCGTGACGACCACTTTCCCGACCTGGGTATTGCCCTCCAGGAACCGGTAGGCGTCCACGATCTCCGAGAACGGGAACATCCGCGCGATCACCGGCGCGAGCCGCCCGGACGCCAGCCCGTCCGACACGAACGCGCAGGCCCGCGCAAGCGCGCCGTCGCGACGCGTCAGGTCCCTGATCGTCCAGCCACGAACCGTCAGTCCCTTGCCGAGGGCCGCCAGCACCGGCAGCGCGGTGAATTGCTGCGACAGCGCGCCATAGACGATGATCGTCCCGCCCACCGCGGCCGCCCGGGCCAGGGACGCGAGCCCGCCGCCCGCCACCGCATCGAACACCACCCGTGCCCCTTGCCCGCCGGTGATCCGCGCCACCGCCGATCCGACATCCTCGTCCTCGGTCACGATCACATGCGAGGCCCCCGCCGCCAGCAACGCCTGGCACTTGGCCGAGCCGCGGGTCGTGGCGATCGCGACCCCGCCCACCGACCGCACCAGCCCGATCGCCGCGAGCCCGACCGACGACGAGGCTGCCGTGATCACCACCGCATCCCCGGCCTCGATACGGGCATACTCGACCAGCGCCCCGTAGGCCGTCAGGAACTGCATCCAGGCCGCCGCCGCGACCTCGAACGACACGCCGGACGGGATCGGCCGCACCATCTCCGCCGGCACCACCGCGAACTCGCCGATCGTTCCATGACTGCTCATCGACAGCAGCGGCACCACCGCGACCCGGTCTCCCACGGCGATGCCCGCGACCTCGTCGCCGACCGCCTCGATCACGCCGGCCGCCTCGTAGCCCAGCCGCGACGGCAGCACCGGCTTCTCCAGATACCGTCCTTCTCGGAACGCCACCTCCGCCCGGTTCAGCCCCACGGCGCGGATCCCGATCCGCACCTCGCCGGTCCCGGGTGCCGCCTCGGCCACCGCCTCGATCCGAAGCACGTCCGCCGCACCCGTCTCGTGGAACCGGACGATCCGTCTCACCTCAGGCCTCCAGGCGTCCAGCCAGGTCCTCGATGAACTGCGACGCTACGCGACCCGAACGGGCGCCACGGGTGATCGACCATTCCATCGCGTCCGCGTGCAGCCGCTCCCGATCCGTCGCCAGACCGAGCGCCGACGCGTAGCCCTCCACCATCGCGAGATATGTCGGCTGGTCGCAATGGTGGAACCCGATCGACAGGCCGAACCGGTCCGACAGCGAGACCTTCTCCTCGACCGCCTCGCCAGGATTGATCGCCGTCCCGCTTTCGTTCTCGATCATCTCCCGCGACAGCAGATGCCGCCGGTTGCTGGTCGCGTAGAACAGCACGTTCTCCGGCCGACCTTCGATCCCGCCGTCGAGTACCGACTTCAACGCCTTGTAGTCCGCCCTGTCGGTCGGACCGCCGTCGAACGACAGGTCGTCGCAGAACACCAGCACACGCCGAGGCGCTCCCCGCAGCATGCCCAGCAGCGACGGCAACGTCGGCAGCTCGTCACGCGAGATCTCCACCAGCGCCAGCGCGTCCGCCCGCTCGGCGAGCGCCGCCGCATGCGCCGCCTTCACCAGCGACGACTTGCCCATCCCACGCGCGCCCCACAGCAGCACGTTGTTCGCACGCCGGCCGCGCGCGAAGCGCAGCGTGTTGTCCAGCACCAGATCGCGCTGCCGATCGATCCCGCGCAACAGCCCGATCTCGACCCGGCTCACCATCGCCACCGCCGACAGCGATCGCGTTTCCCCATGCCACACGAACGCGTTCGAACCCGCGATCGACGCTGGACCGGGGGGCGACGGCGCCAGCCGGTCCAGCGCGCCGGCGATCCGATCCAGCAGGGGCATCAGGCGATCCATGCGGCAATCCGTGGTGTTTCGACACGCTTGACGGGCAGGGGCCGCAGCCTATGGTCCGCCGCGCCGACGAGAGCAACCCGGAGCATTCCATGAACTGGCTGATCGAACCCGCCTACGCACAGGCCGCGGGCGCCGCCGGCATGTCGGCGCAACTGCTGCAGTTCGCTCCGATCATCCTGATTTTCATCGTCTTCTACTTTCTCTTCTTCCGCCCTCAGCAGCAGAAGCAGAAGGAAACCAAGGCGATGCTGTCGGCCCTCCGTCGTGGCGACCGGGTCGTGACCGCCGGCGGCATCCTTGCGACCGTCAACCGTGTCAAGGACGGCACCAACGAGGTCGAGGTCGACATCGCGCCCAACGTCCGAGTGACGGTGCTGCGCGATACCATCAGCACCGTCGTCAAGCCCAAGCCGGCCAACGACGCGGCGCCCGCCAAAACCTAGGACCTGGGGCCAGGCGGCCCCAGACCTGCTTGACCTAGTCCGCCCGCCAGACTCAAGCCGCGTGGAGCGACGCTTCCGCGAACTCGTAGTTCGCGATCTTGTCCATCCAGTTCTGGATGTAATCCGGGCGCCGGTTGCGAAAATCGACGTAGTAGGAGTGCTCCCACACATCGATCCCGAGCAGCGGCTTGCCCTCGCCGGTCGCGACCGGGTTCGATCCGTTCGGCGTCTTCGTCACCTTCAGCTTGCCGTCGCTGGCCAGCACCAGCCACGCCCAGCCCGAGCCGAACTGCGTCGTCGCCGCCTGCTTGAACTGCTCCTTGAACGTCTCGACCGAGCCGAAATCCTCGACGATCTTGCTCTCCAGCGCGCCGGGCACCGCGCCGCCCGTCGGCGACATCGCCTGCCAGAACAGGATGTGGTTCCAATGCTGCCCGGCATTGTTGAACACCGGCGCGTGGTCCGCCTTGCCGTGCGTCATCGCGATGATCTCCTCGAGCGACTTGCCGGCGAGCGTCGCGTCCTTCTCGACGAAACCGTTCAGTGCCGTCACGTAGGCCTGGTGATGCTTGTCGTGATGAAGCTCCAGCGTCTCCTGGCTCATGCCGCGTCCCGCGAGCGCGTTGTGCGAATAGGGCAGCGAGGGCAATTCGAAAGCCATGACATGCGTCTCCGTTGAATTGAGTCCCAGCTTGAACGCATCGGCGCCACCGAAGTGGCAGCCATGCGCCTGACCATGTAATGGCGCCGCGCTCCGGACAACACGCCGCCACGAATCTGTCACCCGCGGGCCTGATCGCCCGCACCCACGATCCCGACCGCTTCCTGTTCGCGCTGTTCGCCCCGACCGACCGGCGCGAGGCGCTCTTCACCTTGATCGCCTTCAACCACGAGCTCGCCCGCGCGCTCGATGTCGCGGCCGGCGCGCGCGGCGAATACGGCGGCATGGGCGGCCACATCCGCCTGCAATGGTGGCGCGAGGTCGTCGAAGGCGACCTCAAGGCGCACGAGGTCGCGACCCCGCTCGCCGCCCTGCTCGACCAGGGCCTGGTCACCCGCTCCTCTCTTCTGGCGATGATCGATGCCCGCGAGGTGGAGCTCGACGGCGTCCCGGACCGTGACGCCTGGATCGCAGCCCTGCGCGCCGGCGTGACCGTGCCCACCGCCGAACTCCTCGCCATCGCCGAACCCGCGCGCCAGCCGCTCGCCGACCTCGGCGCCGCCTACGCCATCGGCAAGATGCTGCGCCATCGCCCGACCTTGGACCGGCTCGGCCGCCAGCCGATGCCGTCCGATGAGACGTCGAGCTCCGCCATCACCGTCGCCCGCACCCTCCTCGCGTCCGCGCGCTCCCTTCGTCTGCCCCGATCCCAGCGCGCCGCTTCGCTCCCCGCCATCCTCGCCGGACGCGACCTCGCCCGCGCCGCGTCCGGCCTCGACCAGGACCATCCGAGATCCCTGCTTGATCGGCTGGCCGTCACCGCCGCCGCCCTGACCGGCCGATCTCCATTGTCCGGGCGCCGCGCGGACCCACCTTGAGGCGAATGCTCGTCCCCATCCAGATCGCGATCTTCCTCCTGATCGCATGCGCGGCTCTCGCTGCCATGACGGTCAAGATCGCCGCCGAATGGCAGCGGGCCGTCGTTCTTCGGCTCGGCCGCTTCCGCGCCGTTCGCGGGCCGGGCCTCTACACCCTGATCCCCTTCGTCGACCGGGTCGCGGCGACGATTGATCTGCGCATCCAGACCGCCGGCATCGTCGCCGAACAGGCGCTCACTCACGACACGGTCGCGGTCGGCGTCGACGCCATCGTCTTCTGGCAGGTCGAGGACGCCAAGCAGGCAGCACTCGCCATCGCCGACTACCGGCGCGCGATCGAGAGCGTCAGCCAGACCTCCTTGCGCGAGATGATCGGCGCGTCCGACCTCGGCAAGCTGCTCTCCGATCGACGCGCCGCCGACGAGCAGCTCCGCCAGACCATCGGCGGCAAGATCGCCGGCTGGGGTGTCGCGATCCGCTCGGTCGAGATCCGCGACGTCATCATCCCCGCCAGCCTGCAGGACGCCATGAGCCGGCAGGCACAGGCCGAGCGCGAGCGCGACGCCCGTGTCACCCTGGCCTCCGCCGAGCAGGCCATCGCGCGCCAGGTGGTCGAGGCCGCGGCAATCTACGGCTCGAACCCGAACGCGCTCGTCCTGCGCCAGATGAACCTGCTCTACGAGATGAACAAGGACAAGGGAGCGACCGTGCTCATCCCCACCGACCTCGTCGCCAGTCTCGGCCGCCTCGCCACCACGCCCACCCCATGATCGGCGCCATCGACGCCCTCCTGTTCGATGTCCAGGGCACGCTGCTTGACTTCTTCACCCCTGTCCGCGCGGCATTCGCGGCGGCACTCGTCGAGCGCCAGCTCGACGCCGACCCGTCCGCGCTGACCAACGAATGGCGGCGCTCCTACTTCGCGGGCATGGCCGGCGTCACCGAGGACCATCGTCCCTTCGTGCCCACCCGGACCATCTACCGCGAAGGCCTCGACGCGATCCTTGCCGACGCCGGCCTCGCCCGGCACTTCACCGATGCCGACCGCGACAGCCTCACCGGCATCTGGACCCGGCTCGTCCCTTGGCCCGACACCGCCGACGGCCTCAGGCTGCTCCGACCGCGCTTCACGCTCTCCACCCTGACCAACGGCTCGATGGCCGCGACCGTGGCCTTGGCGGCCCGTCACGACCTCGTCTTCCACGCGATCCTGGCGACCGAGCTCGTCCGCAGCTTCAAGCCCGCCCCGAAGACCTACCGCCTCGCGCTCGACAGCCTCGGCTTTCCGCCGGACCGCGTCCTGATGGTCGCCTCCCACCCTTACGATCTCGACGCGGCCCGCCTCCGCGGAATGCGGACCGCCTTCCTCGAGCGTCCGCTCGAATTCGGTCCCGACGCGCCGAACACCGCGAGCGCACCCAAGGGCACCGATCTGGCCGCGCCTGACCTCGTGACACTCGCTCGGCAACTCCTCCGGTGAGCCGCCTATCCGTTCCGCTTGCAACCTGAACGGCTTCCCGGCTTTTTGATCTCATCGATGACCGCGTAGGGCAGGGCGCGTCAGCCCGGCCGGAGCCCGCCCATGGCCGAGAACGTCCTGCCGCTGCCGAAAGCCGAGATCCCCGCGGCCCAGACCCCGCGCGCGGGCGATCTCCTCGGTCTCGCCGTGGGCGTCGTCGCCATCGCCGCCCTCTATCTCGGCCGCCAGGTCCTCATCCCGATCACGCTCTCGATCCTGCTGAGCTTCGTCCTCGCGCCGCTCGTCCGCCTGCTCCGCATCCTGCGGCTGCCCAAGGTGCCGGCCGTCCTCGTTTCGGTCGTGCTGGCACTCGCCGTCATCCTGCTGCTCGGTGCCCTGATCGGAACCCAGCTCGCCGACCTCGCCCAGAATGCGCGCGCCTACCAGGCCACCATCGGCGCCAAGATCGAGGGCATCCAGGCGCTCGCGGTCGACGCGACCGATCGGCTCGTGGCCGACCTCCACCATATCGGCCACCATCACGCGGCCCCCGGCGCCGCGCCGCCATCCCTCGGAGCGCTCCAGCGCGGCAACCATGCACCCACCCCGGTCACCATCGTCCAGGACGCGCCGTCACCGGTAGCGCTCGCCAGCCGCTTCCTCGCGCCGATCCTCGCCCCGATCGAGACGATCGGCATCGTCTTCGTCGTCGCGATCTTCATCCTCGTCCAGCAGGAGGATCTCCGCGACCGCCTGATCCGCCTCTTCGGCTCGCGCGACCTGCACCGCACCACCATCGCCATCGACGACGCGGCGCGCCGCCTGTCGCGCTATTTCCTCTCCCAGCTCGCGGTCAATGCCTCGTTCGGCTTCTTGATCGGCATCGGCCTCGCCATCATCGGCGTCCCCAGCCCGGTCCTGTGGGGCGTCATCGGCATGATGCTCCGCTTCGTCCCTTATATCGGCTCCTACATCGCCGCCATCCTGCCGATCGCACTTGCCGCCGCCGTCGATCCCGGCTGGTCGATGGCGCTCTGGACGCTCGCCTTGTTCATCCTGCTCGAGGGCGTCCTCGGCCAGATCGTCGAGCCGCTGCTCTACGGCCACAGCACCGGCCTCTCGCCGGCGGCCGTCATCATCGTCGCGATCTTCTGGAGCTGGCTCTGGGGTCCGATCGGCCTGATCCTGTCGACGCCGCTGACCCTGTGCCTCGTGGTCCTGGGCCGCCACGTCAAACGGCTCGAATTCCTCGACGTCCTGCTCGGCGACCGTCCGGCGCTCACCCCGATCGAGAGCTTCTACCAGCGCATGCTCGCGGGCGACGCCGACGAGGTGCTCGAGCAGGCCGAGACCCTGCTCCGGACCCGCTCGCTCTCCTCCTACTATGACGACGTGGCCCTCAAGGCGCTCCAGCTCGCGGCCGGCGACATGCGGCGCGGCACCCTGCCGGGCGACCGCGTGACGGTCATCCGCAGCGCGGTCGCCGAGCTGGTCCTCGAGCTCGACGGCCATGACGACACCGACCCGGCGCCTGGCCGCGTCGACCCCGGCGTCGCCGGCAACGACCGGCCGGAGCGGCGCGTCGTCGTCGAGCCGGCGCCGATGCCCGAGATCGACCAGCACGCGCCCCTCGCACCCGCCTGGCAAGGCGACTGCCCCGTCCTCTGCGTCGCCGGCCGCGGCGAACTCGACGAAGCCGCGGCGCTCATGATGGCGCAGCTCATCCGCAAGCACGGCGTCGGCGCCCGCGTCGTCTCCCATGAGGCCGTCTCGCGTGTCGGCATCGACGCGATGCCGACCGACGGAGTGGCCATGGTCTGCGTCTCCTATCTCGAGATCACCGGCAAGCAGACCCATCTGCGCTACCTGCTGCGCCGCCTGCGCGCACGGGTTCCGAACGCCTCGATCCTGGTCGGCCTCTGGCCGGCCGACGACCCGTTCCTCGCCGACGACGATCTGCGCGGCATGACCGGCGCCGACCACTATGTCTCCACCTTGCGCGAAGCGGTCACGCTCTGTGTCGAGACCTCCCGCCACGTGCCCGGCCTGACCATCGTCGCCTGACGCGTTGACACCGCCAGCCATTCAGTACATATTTCTGTACGTCAGGAGTCCTGATCCCATGCCAACGCTGTCCTACACCGATCTGCGCCAGAACCTCGCCCGCACGATGGACGAGGCGGTCGACGGCCGGGCCCCGATCCTGGTCACCCGCCAGGCCGGGAAAGGCAACGTGGTGCTGATTTCCGAGGACGAGTTCCTCGGCTGGCAGGAAACCGTCCACCTTCTGCGCAGCCCCGCTAACGCGCAGCGCCTGCTGCGGTCGGTCCGCGCCGCCGACGCGGGCCGCACCGAGGAACGGGAACTCGTCCCCCACGACTGACCAAACCGCGTGAAGGTTCACTTCACCGACGACGGCTGGGACGACTACCAGACCTGGATCCGGACCGACCTCGACACGCTCAAGCGCCTCCATCTGCTGATCGAGGATTCCCGCCGCAATCCGTTCGAGGGCCTCGGCAAGCCCGAACCGCTCAAGGGCGATCTCGCCCGCTGGTGGTCGCGCCGCATCACCGGCGACCACCGCCTCGTCTATCGCGCCGCCGGCAAACCCGGCCTCGACCAGCGGCTCGAGATCGCCGCCTGCCGCTACCACTACGACTGACCGGCATCTCCCTGTGGGAACACCTGCGCGGCCTTGAGGTCGAGCGCCACCCGCTCGCCGGTCCTGAACGCCTCGCCCGACGCGGGCGCCAGCACCTCGATCGTCCGCTCCCCCATCCCGACTTCGTAACGGAAATGGCTCCCGGCCCGGTGCACCCCGCCGATCGTGCCCCCCGGTTCTCCGTCGCCACGCGACAGCCCGATCTGCCACGGCCTGATCGACACCAGCACCCGCCCGTCCGCTACCTTCCGCCGCGTCCGCGCCAAGCCCAGCGCGCCATCGAGCGTGATCGTACCCGCGCTGCACGTTCCCTCGAACGCGACCTGCTCACCCAGGAACCGGTGTACGAACGCGTTCGCGGGATGGTCTTCCAGCTCGTCCGGCCGTCCGACCTGCTGCAGCCTGCCATCCCGCAGCACCGCGATCCGATCGGCGATCTCCACCGCCTCGCCCTGGTCGTGCGTCACCAGGATGCTCGTCAGCCCGAGCTGGTCGTGCAAGCCACGCAGCCAGGTCCTGATCTCCTTGCGCACCAGCGGATCGAGCGCTCCGAACGGCTCGTCGAGCAGCAGCAGCGCCGGTTCGGTCGCAAGCGCGCGCGCCAGCGCCACCCGCTGCCGCTGTCCGCCCGAAAGCTGACCCGGGCGACGCCCCGCCAGACCGCCGATCTGCACCAGCTCCAGCAATTCGCCGACCCGCCGCATGATCACAGCCGGCCCCGGGCGCGTCGCCCGCGGCCGCACCCGCAACCCGAACGCCACGTTCTCGGCCACCGACATGTGGCCGAACAGAGCGTAGTTCTGGAACACGAACCCGATATTGCGCGCCCGGGCCGGCAGCCGCGTGACGTCGCGGTCACCGATCGCGACCGTGCCGTCATGGCCCGGCTGCAGCCCCGCCACGATCCGCAGCAGCGTGGTCTTGCCCGCGCCCGAGGGTCCGACAAGGGCCAGGAACTCGCCCGGCGCCACCTCGAGGTCGATCCCTCGCACCGCCGGCACGTCGCTGAACGAGGCCTCGATCCCGACAAGCGAGACGCCCGCCGCGAGCAGTCCGCGCGGTCGCTCGCCGAGTGCGTTCATGCCGCTAAAGCGTCGGCGCGACGATGGCGCCACTCGAGCATCGAGCGAACCCCCACCGCCAGGATCGACACGCACGCCAAGAGTGCGGCCAGCGAGAACGCGGCGACCGTCGCATAGTCGTCGTACAGCGTCTCGATCCGCAACGGCACCGTCTCCGTCAGGCCCGGGATGTGCCCCGACACCACCGAGACCGCGCCGAACTCGCCCAGCGCCCGCGCCGCCGTCAGCAGCACGCCCGAGGCGAGCGCCCAGCCCACCGAGGGGATCGTCACCCGGACCAGCACGTCGCGGAACCCCGCGCCCAGCATCGTCGCCGCCTCCTCCTGCGACCGCCCTGCCGCCTCCATCGCCGGCATCGCGGTCCGTGCCACGAACGGGAACGTCACGAACAGCGTCGCGAGCACGATCCCCGGCAGCGCAAAGACGACCTGCACCCCGTGCCCCGTGAGCCAGGGCCCCAGCCAGCCATTGCGCCCGAACAGCAGCACCCAGACCAGGCCCGCGATCACCGGCGAGACCGACAGCGGCAGCTCGATCGCGACCAGCAGCGCCTGCCGCCCGGGGAAGGTGAACTTCGTCAGCGCATAGGCCGCGAACAGTCCCGCGACCCCGTTTGCCGGCACCACGATCGCCGCCACCAGCGCCGACAGTCCGATCGCCGCCCGCGCCTCGGGATCGGCCAGGGCACCCACCAGGCCCACGATACCTCCCCGCAGCGCCTCGGTCGCAAGCGAGGCGAGCGGCAGCACCAGCAGCAGCAGCGCCACCAGCCATCCGGCCGCGACCAGCCCTGCCCGGATCAAGGCAGCGCCCGCGAGGCCGGCATCCCGCGCCGCAGCAGCGACACCGCCAGCAGGCAGATCGCCGACAGTGCCAGCATCACCAGCCCGATCGACGCGGCACCCGCATAGTCGAATTCCGGCAACCGGATCACGATCAGCAGCGGCGCGATCTCCGACACGCCGGGCCGGTTGCCGGCGATGAAGATGACGCTGCCATATTCGCCGACCCCGCGCGCGAAGGCGAGCCCGAACCCGGTCAGCAGGGCAGGGGCAACGGCCGGCAGCAGCACACGCCGGGCGATCTGCACCGGCCGCGCGCCGAGCGTGGCGGCCGCCTCCTCGAGTTCCGCCGGCAGCGCACGCACCACCGGGGCCACGCTCCGCACCGCGAAGGGCAACCCCACGAAGATAAGCGCCATCACGATCCCCGCCGGCGCATAGGCGACGCGCACGCCGAGCGGCGCCAACGCGGCGCCGACCCACCCGTGCCTCGCGTAGAGCGCCGTCAGCGTGATCCCCGCGACCGCGGTCGGCAACGCGAACGGCAAGTCGATCACCATGTCGAGCAGCGGCCAGCCGCGCGGCCTGATCCGCTCCAGCACCCAGGCCAGCAGCAGCCCGAGCGGCATGCAGATCAGCGCCGCGAGAAGCGCGCTCGAGAAGCTCAGCCGCAGCGCGGTGAACGCGCGCGGATCGTCGAACAGATGCAGGAATGCGCGCGGCCCGTCCGCGAACGGCCGTATCGCCAGCGACACCAGCGGGATCAGCACGACCAGCGACACCCAAACGGTCGCCACACCCAGCGAGATCGCCGATCCCGGGATCGCCGAGCCGCTGCCCCGTCGGCGCCCGCTCATCCGTGTGGTGCGCTGATCCGGTCGAACACGCCTCCATCGGCGAAATGCTTCGCATGCACCGCGCTCCACCCGCCCAGCCCCGCGACATCGTAGGTCCGCTCGGCGGGGAACTCGCCGGCATGGCGCGCCGCCACCGCCGGATCGATCGCCCGGTAATGGTGACGCGCCGCCAGCTCCTGGCCCTCCGGCGAGAACAGGAACCGCAGATAGGCTTCGGCCAGATGCTCGTCGCCTTTCGGCCCGACCGTGCTGTCGACCCAGGCGACCACAGGTTCGGCGAGAATGCTGCTCGACGGATAGACGACATCGAACCCGCCCGCCGCCAGGTCCCGGCTCGCGAGCAGCGCCTCGTCCTCCCAGGCCAACAGCACATCGCCTTCGCCGCGCTGGACGAACGTGTTCGTCGACCCGCGCGCGCCGGTGTCCAGCACCGGCACGTGCGCGTAGAGCTGCCGCAGATACGCCTCCGCGCTTGCCTCCGTCGCACCTGGCCGGTGCAGCGCCCAGGTATAGGCCGCGAGATAGCTCCAGCGGCCGCCGCTGCTGGTCTTCGGGTTCGGCGTCACGACCTCGATGCCGCTCGCGACCAGGTCGGGCCAGTCCCGCAGATGCCTCGGGTTGCCGTGCCTGACCAGGAACACGACCGTGCTGGTGTAGGGCACCGAGTGGTTCGGCAACCGCTCCGCCCAGTCCGCCGCCAGCAGCTTGTGCGCGGCCAGCACGTCGATGTCGTGCGCGAGCCCGAGTGTCACCACATCCGCGCGCAGCCCGTCGAGCACCGAGCGGGCCTGCGCGCCGGATCCGCCATGGCTGGTCTGGATGGTGACGGTGTCGCCCGTCCGCTGCTTCCACAGCGCCGCGAACGCCGCATCGACGTCCTTGTAGAGCTCGCGCGTCGGATCATACGACACGTTGAGCAGTGTCTCCGCCCGCCCGTTCGCGGCGACGCCGCATGCCAGGAGGCAGCAGGCGGCGACATGAACCGGATTGGCGCGTCGAGCCCTCATGCGAACCCCGTGTCACATCATCGATGGGGCCGCATGAGTTCCACGATCCGAAAACGTTGTCTAGATAGAACCTTCTTCCCGCCTCGTGGAAAGGAACTGCCGGTCGCTACCGCAGCAGGTTCGAGCGCGCGAGTTCGATCACCTCGTCGCCCCGCCCGCTCATCACCGCCTTGAGCATGTAGAGCGTGAAGCCCTTCGCCATGCCCGCCGTCACCTTGGGCGGCATCGCGAGCTCCATCCGGTTGACCACCGCATCGATCAGTACCGGGCCCGGATGCGCCAGCGCCTCGGCGATCTTCATCTCGACGTCGGCCGGATCGTCGATCCGCACGCCATGGATGCCCACGACGCGCGCCATCGCCGCGAAATCCGGGTTCTCGAGCGCGGTCCCGGTGTCGACGAAACCCGACGATTTCTGCTCGAGCTCGATGAAGCCGAGCGAGCCGTTGTTGAACACCACGATCTTGACCGGCAGGCCGAGCTGCCTGGCCGACAGCAGGTCGCCCATCAGCATCGTGAAGCCGCCGTCGCCAGACAGCGACACCACCTGGCGCCCTGGAAACGCCGCCTGCGCGCCGAGCGCCTGCGGCATCGCGTTGGCCATCGAGCCATGCCAGAACGAGCCGATCAGCCGGCGCTTGCCGTTCATCGCCAGATAGCGCGCCGCCCACACCGTCGGCAGGCCGACGTCGCAGGTGAAGATCGCATCCTGGGCCGCCGTCTCGCTCAGCACGCGGGCCACATGCTGCGGGTGCACCCGTCCGCCGGGCCGCCCGTCGGCGAGCTCGTCGAGGCTGTAGCGCGCATCCTGGTAGTGCGCCACGCAGGTTCGCAGGTGCGTGCCGTCCTTGCGGCCCGCCAGGCGCGGCAGCAGCGCCTCGATCGTCGAGCGGACATCGCCGATCACGCCCAACTCGATCGGCGTCCGCCGCCCGATCGCCTCGGGTCGGACATCCACCTGCGCCACACGCGCGCCCTTCGGATAGAACTGCGTGTAGGGGAAGTCGGTCCCCAGCATCAGCAGCGCGTCGCAGCTTCCCATCGCGTAGTAGCCCGATGAGAACCCGATTAGCCCCGTCATGCCGACATCGTGCGGGTTGTCCCACTCGACATGCTCCTTGCCGCGCAGTGCGTGCACCACCGGCGCCTGCAGGGCCGTGGCAAGTGCCACCACCTCGTCGTGCGCGCCCTCGCAGCCGCGCCCGCACAGCAGCGTCACCCGGGCCGCGTCGTTCAACAGGGCCGCCAGCCGGTCCAGCGTCCGCGCCGGCGGCGTGACGGCCGGCGGTTCGAGCAGGATGCCCATCGGATGCGGCGCCGGTGCGTCGGCCGCCGCCTGCAACGCCACGTCGCCCGGGATCACCACCACGCAGACGCAGCGTTCGGCGACCGCGCGCCGGATCGCGATCTCCAGCACGCGCGGCATCTGCGCCGGGCTCGAGACCAGCTCGCAATAGGAACTGCATTCGAGGAACAACTGCTCCGGATGCGTCTCCTGGAAATAACCCGACCCGATCTCAGGCGATGGGATGTGCGCCGCGATCGCCACCACCGGCAGGCGCGAGCGGTGACAGTCGAACAGTCCGTTGATCAAATGCAGGTTGCCGGGCCCGCAGCTCCCGGCGCAGATCGCGACCTCGCCCGTCACGTGCGCGTCGCCGCCGGCGGCGAAGGCCGCGACCTCCTCGTGGCGCATATGCAGCCATTGGATGCCGCCATGCCGCCGCAGCGAATCGGTCAAGCCGTTCAGGCTGTCGCCCACGATGCCGTAGATCCGGCGAACGCCGGCGGCCGAGAGTGTCTCGACCATCTGGTCTGCAACGGTCTTGCCCATGTCACCGACCCCGCTCATTGATGACGATGCCGTCGGACAGGATGCCGTCTTCGGGCCGAAGCCATCAATCCCTCTCGGAACGCCGGCCCTCTCGGAACACGGGCCCTCTCGGAACGCGGGATGCGCCAGCCCGATCGGCGCGTGCGCCCGCTGCGTCGAGGACAGCCCCATCATATTGCCGAAAGCAAAGCTGCACGGCGAAGCCAAGGCGGTTCATGCTGCGGCGCTTGGCTCGTACGAGCAGCAGGTCCTCCGGACTGAGCACGTAGTGCCTGGCCGTCTCGGCGAGCGTGGTCGGGATTTCGAACAGGCGAGCGCGTGGCTCGACGGACAGGAGGGAACGGCGGGACATGGGACCTCAGCGCGGAATGCGAGCCCGTTCGTAAGCTGCTTGCCTTTCGGTAGCGTTCCGCAACAAAGTATTGAAAGCAAAAGCCGCAGGCTGCACCGTGGCCGTCAAACCCTTGCGCAAACGACCGTTTGCGAAAGACCTCGACACGACCGCGCGACGCGGCAGTCCTGGCGACAGAATGCTGCTCGGGTATGCCCGCGTCTCGAAGGGCGATGAGCAAAACAACGTGCTCCAAGCCAGGGCGCTCCGGGCGGCCAGCTGCCGCAAGCTGTTCGAGGAGGCGGCATCTGGCGGCCGTTGGGACAGGCCGGAGCTGCACCGCATGCTCGACCAACTCCGCGAGCGCGACACAGTGGTAGTCTGGAACCTCGATAGGCTCTCACGGTCGCTCAAGGACGTGCTGCACATCATGGAGCGCGTCGCCGAAGCAGGCGCCGGCTTCCGATCCCTGACGGAGAACATCGACACCACTACCGCCGCCGGCCGGATGATGATGCAGATGGTCGGCTCCTTCGCCGAATTCGAACGCCCATGATCCGGGAACGTACCTCGGCCGGGATCGCCGCCGCCCGAGCCGAGGGACGCATGGGTGGGCGCCGCCCGAAGCTGACCAAGGCGCAGCAGGTCGACATCGTGGAGAACGTGCTGTCAGGGCGGCCTACCGCGGCGGACATGGCCCGGCTTTACAAGGTGAGCCAGCCGACGATCAGCCGGATCGTCGCGGTGCACCGGGTGGCCGGAACTGCCAGGGCCAGACCGGTCGCCGAGCGGAGGAGATAGAGCCACCATGGCATTCCCTGCCGCGGCTCCTGGCGACGACACCTTTGTCGGCCTGATCATGCTGGAGCAGCCGCCGGACTGGTGGCTGCCGCCAGGCTTCACGCTTTCACCGAACGGTGCCACCCCGCTCCAGGCAACCGACCCCGCCGGCAATGCCTGCTTCGTCTACGCGATACCCGGCTACCAGCCGTCGCAGCAGCAGGTCGACACTGTCGCGGACGTCATCGAACGCGAACTGGGACCGGTCCCGCGCGAGGGCCTCGATCCCAGCGTCTACCGGTTCGTGAGCGCCGACCGGGATACGCCGATCGGTCTGATCAACCGGGCCATCCTCTATCCGATCGACCAGGCGGCGCTGCTGCTTCACCTGGCATCCTACGGGATCGATGCGACGATCGTAGGGAGCACGGAACTTGCGGCGCGCCGGGGCTGGATGGAGGAAACGAGCGCAGGCCGGCTCAGACGCGATCTCGGTCTGCTCACCATCGTCCTCGGCGCCGAAGCGGGAAGGGCGCCGGAGGTGTCTTCGGCGGCGCTGCGCACAACCGCAAGCCGTGCGGCAGTCCTCTCGCGCGCTTCAGGAGGCGTATTGTCGCCGATCGTGCTCCGCGCCGAGCGAGCGACCGGGTTGCCGTTCGGACGCATGTTTCGCGTCGTCGACCTCGTGGAGGCGGACCCGGCGCTGCCGGGGTCGGCGATGCAAGGCCGCACTGTACAGGGCTGGCTCTCGCGCATCCGCGCCGGACAGGCGTTCGACCGGGCTCAAGCGCGGCAATATCAGTTCAACCAAGTTTACATCGTAAAAGATAGTGGACGGGGCTACTGGATTCTCGATTCCTACGGGCCCTCCAATCCAGCGTTCGGAGCCGGACCGGTCTCCCGCAAGTTCACTCAGTTGGCCGATATCCGGATCGAGTCCGCCGCAAGCATGCTGCAGGAAGCCTACCGCAAGTATCGACCTGGCCAGACTTTCGCAAACGTTCCGTGGGGCCCCCGCGACCTGTTGGACGCGACAAGTCAGGGTCAGCTCTGGCTTGAAGTTCCGGTTCAGACGAAGCCCATACCCGGTGCGGTGCTCGCCACGGCTCGACAGCTCTCGATCAAAGTCCGCGATGTGACCGGAAAGGTGTATCAATGAGCGCGACCCAGCAGACTTTGGACCGGGTGAGCCAGGAGCGCCTGATCGCAACCTTTGCAGCGTCGGACTACGTCGAGCGGTATCTCAAGCTGTGCAACGACTTCGAGATAGACCGCGACCTCGATGGTCCGCGCCTGGATCTCGCGCAGACCGTCGGCATCTTCCGCAACGCGGGCGTGCAGGTCCATCTCGACAAGCGCTTCAAGGTTTTCACGTTCGATCCGCAAGAGGCCGCGGGCTGGACGTGGCGGGGGAAGCTCGTCGTCCAGAAATACGACAGGCTCGAGCCGATGTTCGAGGGAGACACGCCACTGCACGCGATCGGGTCCACGATGTTTGGTCTTGCACTCGACACCGGCGACCGGCGCACTCCCCCGGTTCCGCGGGAACGCTTCCTGCCGCCACACCCGAACCGCCCCCGCTTCGATGGCGACATGCGCACCATGGCCCGCCTCGTGCCTGAACTCGTCGCCCTCACGCGCTGGATGCGCGAGCTGATCGCCGCGAACTGGGACGCTCCATCCACCAAGACATAGCCCGTAAACCCTTGGCGTGCAGTTTTGAACAAACGGTCAGGTGACCCCTATCGTCTTTCGGGCCATCAGCGGTCAGACACCAACCGCCTCTCTCGCGCGCCGCAAGGGCAGCATTCCGGCCCTGACGCGGGACTTCATGGCGTTCGCGATCAGCGACTCGGCACCGGCCGCCGCCCCGCCCACGGCCGCGCCATCTCGAGCTCGGCTGCCAGACCCAGCAGACGAGCCTCGCCGCCCACCGGTCCCACGAATTGCACGCCGAACGGCACATCCGGCTCCCCTGCCGCCGGCGGCGCCCAATGCAGCGGCACCGACATGCTCGGCGTGCCGGTCAGGTTCGACAGTTGGGTGAATGGCGTCCGCGACAGCGAGGTGCGCGCGAAGCCTTCCAGCACGCCCAGCCGCCGGGCCATCCTCGCCCCGCCCGGCATGTCCAGCGCGCGCATCATTAGGTGATCGGTCCATGACGGGGCCAGCTCGCCGATCAGCGGCGGCGGCCCGGCCGCGGTCGGCAACATGAACAGATCGAACCGCGAGAAGAACCGGCCGAGTGCCCGTCCGAACGCGTTCCACTGCCGATGCGACGTCACGTATTCGCCGGCACTCATCGCGCCGCCAAGACGCACCAGGCTCCGCGTCACCGGTTCGAACTCGTCCGGTCCCGATCCGGTCCGCGCCCGAGCCGCCGCGACATGCGCCGGCACCTGCCCGAGATACAGATCGAAGAAGCAGCGCGCCACCTCCGCTCCGTCCACCGCGGGCGCCGCCTCCTCGACCTCGTGACCCAGCCCCTCGAGCAAGCGTGCCGCGTCATGCACCGCGTCGATCGCCGCCGGATGCACCGCGCCGAGCGCCGAGCGCGTGTCGAAACCCACCCGCAGGCGCGTGCACGCCCCGGTCCCGCCTGCCGGCGCCTGCGCCAGCGCGAACGGCGCGCCCTCGTCGCTCCCGGCCAGCACCGTCAGCATCGACACCGCATCCCGCACGCTGCGCGTCAGCACGAAGTTGCTGTTCGCACCCTCCCAGCCTTCCGCCGCCTCCGGCCCTTCCGGCACCACGCCACGGCCGGGCCGGAACCCGAACAGGCCGCAATAGCCGGCTGGGATCCGGATCGATCCGCCGCCGTCGGACGCGCCCGCCATCGGCACGATCTCGGAGGCGACGGCGGCCGCCGAACCGCCCGACGATCCGCCCGGCGTCCGCGCCGGGGCCCACGGGTTGCGCGTCGCGCCATACAGCGCGCTCTCCGTCGTCGCCATCAGCGAGAATTCCGGCGTCGTCGTCCGGCCGAACACCACCAGCCCGGCATCGAGGCAACGCTGCGTGTAGGTGCTGTGCGCCTCGCTCACCCATCGCACCCGGCCCCGGCACCCGCCCGTGCTGGGCTGGCCCTCGTAGTCCTGGTGCCAGTCCTTCAGCAGGAACGGCACCCCGGCGAACGGACCCGACAATCTCTCCCGCACCCGTGCCCGGGCGATGTCGATCATCCGCACCGCGATCGGATTGATCGTGCCGCCGACCTCGTCGAGCCGCCTGACCGCCGCGTCGAGCAATTCCGCTGCCGAGACCTCACCGCGCGCGACCAGGGCGGCGAGCCCCATCGCATCGAACGCCGCATATTCGGCGTGCCGCATCGCCGTCGCTCACCGGACGTCCCGTGCGCCTCGCGCCTCCGTCCGGTTCATCGCCGCGAACGCGATCCCGGGTGCCAGCCGCGCCAACACACGCGCCGCCCGCGACATCCCGATCACGATCTCGCTCCGGCCCGCGATCAGGCCGCTCCGGATCGCGACGGCGACCGCCTCGGCCGACATCTTCGCACCCGGGTAATCGCGCGCCATCGCCGTGTCGACCGCCGGCGGCATCACCTCCACCACCCTGATCCCGGTTCCCTTCAACGAGAACCGGAGCGTCCGCGTCATCACCCGCAATGCCGCCTTCGACGCGCTGTACGACGCCACCCGCACGCTCGGCAGATAGACGTAGCCGGTCGTGACGTTGACGATCGTCGCCGCCCGTGCGCGCCGCAGCGTCGGCAGCAGCATCGCGGTCAGCGCCACCGGCGCGATCACGTTGGTCGCGAGCTCCGACTCGAGCGTTCGCGCGATCTCCGGGCTCGCCGGGTCGCAGACCGACAACCGGCCCGCATTGTTGACCACGACGTTCAGACCGGGATGGTCCGTCGCAAGGCGCGCCACCAGCGACACGCGATCGGCCGGCTCGGCCACGTCCGCGCTGATCGCCACCAGGCCGGGCACCGCGCGCGCCGCCTCCAGCCGCGCCGCGTCGCGTCCGCACACGATCACCGTATTGCCGTCCGCCAGCGATCGTGCCAGCGCAAGGCCGATGCCGCTCGTCCCGCCCGTCACCAGTATCGTGTTGCCCGTCGCTCGCACCGCATCCTCCGACTGTCACAGACAAGATTAACCTTACGAAAGCGCATCGATGAAGCTCTCGGCAAGCCTAGCCCTGTCGCTTTCGGCGATCCTGCTCGGTGCCGGGGCGTGGCTCTACACCCCGGACCGGTCGCGCGCGGTCCTCGAGGCGCGTTATCCCGCACAATATATCGACGTCGCCGGTATCAGACTCCGCGTTCGCGACACCGGCCCGCGCGACGCGCCCGCCCTGATCCTGCTGCACGGCTTCGGCGCCAGCCTGCAGACCTGGGACGCCTGGTCCGACATCCTGTCGAACCGCTACCGCGTCGTCCGCTTCGACCTGCCCGGCTTCGGCCTGACCGGTCCCGATCCCACCGGCGATTATTCCGACCGCCGCTCCCTCGTCGTCATCGGCGCCCTGATGGACCGTCTCGGTCTCGCTCGCGCCACCCTGATCGGCAACTCGATGGGAGGCCGCATGGCCTGGCTGTTCGCGGCCAACCATCCCGACCGTGTCGACCGCCTCGTGCTCGTCTCGCCCGACGGGTTCGCGAGCCCCGGCGTCGAATACGGCCGCACGCCGAACGTCCCCCTCATCGTGCGCTTCCTGCCCTACGTGCTGCCGCGGTTCCTGCTGAAATCGAGCCTCGCACCCGCCTACGCCGACCCGACCAGGCTCACCCCGGCCACCGTCACCCGCTACCGCGACCTGATGCTGGCGCCCGGCACCCGCGCCGCCATCGTCGCCCGCACCGGCCAGACCATGATCGAGGATCCGCGTCCCTCGCTGCGCCGGATCGCTGCTCCCACCCTGCTGCTTTGGGGCGAGAAGGACGCGATGATTCCCGTCGGCAACGCGAGCGACTACCTGCGCGAGATCCCGCACGCGACGCTCGCCGCCCTGCCGGACCTCGGCCACGTCCCGTTCGAGGAGCAGCCCGAACGCGCGATCGAGCCCGTCCTCGCCTTTCTCGATCGGCCGATCACCGGCAGGAATGCACGATAAGCTTTGGCTGCGTCGAAGCCAGCCTTACATTACAGCTGCCCCAGCCATCGGAACAACCTTGTCAGACGACATCCATCCCGCCCTCCGGGCGGCGCTCGACGCGCGCGGCTACGCGACGCTCACCCCGGTCCAGGAGGCGGTGCTCCAGGCGCCACCCGAGGCCGACCTGCTGGTCTCCGCCCAGACCGGCTCCGGCAAGACCGTCGCCTATGGGCTCGCCTTCGCCCGCACCCTGCTCGGCGAGGCCTCCGGCTTCGGCCGGGCCGCGTCGCCGCTTGCCCTGGTCGTGGCCCCCACGCGCGAGCTCGCGGTCCAGGTCCACGCCGAGCTCGCCTGGCTCTACGCGCCGGCCGGCGCCCGTGTCGTCTCCTGCATCGGCGGCATGGACGCCAGACGCGAAGCCCAGGCCCTCGCCGCCGGCGCCCACGTCGTCGTGGGCACCCCCGGCCGCCTCTGCGACCATCTCGAACGCGGCCGCCTCGCGCTCGCCGCGATCAAAGTGGTCGTCCTCGACGAGGCCGACGAGATGCTCGACCTCGGCTTCCGCGACGAGCTCGAGCGCCTGCTCGACGCCACCACCGATCAGCGCCGCACGCTGCTGTTCTCCGCCACCATCCCGCACGGCATCGCCCAGCTCGCCCGCACCTACCAGCGCGACGCCCTGCGCATCGAGACCGCCGGGCCCGGCCGCCAGCACACCGACATCGAGTACCGCGCCGTCCGCGTTGCCCAGAACGAGGGCGAACGCGCCGTCGTCAACGTGCTCCGCTTCGTCGGCGCCCCGGCCAGCATGGTCTTCTGCGGCACCCGCGAGGCCGTCCGCCACCTCCACGCCAGCCTGGTCGAGCGCGGCTTCAGCTCCGTCGCCCTGTCTGGCGAGCTCAGCCAGGCCGAGCGCTCGCGCGCCGTCCACGAGCTGCGCACCGGCCGCGCCCGCGTCTGTGTCGCGACCGACGTCGCTGCCCGCGGCCTCGACCTGCCCGACCTCGGCCTCGTCATCCACGCCGACCTGCCGCAGAACCCCGAGATCCTGCTCCACCGCAGCGGCCGCACGGGCAGGGCAGGGCGCAAGGGCATCAGCGTCCTGATCGTCCCCGAGATGCGAAGGAGACGGGCCTCCCAGCTGCTCGCCGCCGCCCGCATCGACGCCAAGTGGACCGCCGTCCCCGACGCCGACCAGGTCCGCGCCGGCGACGCCGAGCGCCTGCTGCAGGCGCCGATGTTCGCGACCGAGCCGAGCGACGAGGAGACCGCCGCCGCTGCCGGCCTGCTCCAGACCCTCGACGCCCAGCACGTCGCGGTCGCCCTGCTCCGCATGCATCGCCAGAGCCTGCCCGAGCCCGAGGAAGTCACCATCCCCGGCAGCGTCCCCGGCCGCGAGCCGCGGCATGCGCTCGCCGACGGCGAGGCCACCTGGTTCAGCGTCGCCGTCGGCCGCCGCGACAAGGCCGATCCCAAATGGCTGATCCCGTTGATCTGCCGCGCGGGCCCTGTCCGCAAGCCCGACATCGGCGCCATCCGCATCTTCGAGAGCGAGACCCTGTTCGAGATCCGCGGCCAGAAAGCCAACGACTTCGCCGACGCGATCACGATCCGCGAAAAGAACGAAGTCCGCTTCGCGCCCGCCAACGATCCCGGTCCCGCCAGGCCTAGGCCGGTCTATCGGCGCCGGTGATGGCCATAGAAGAAGACAGATCGGGGCGCTGCCCCGGACCCCGCCAAAGGCAGTCGCCTTTGGAAACCGTCTATGAAAGCCGTTCAGGATGGGTTGGGCCACAGAACCCATATCCGCGAGGGTCGCGTCTTCGCCGACGCGGTCACCATCCGGCAAAAGACTGAAGTCAGCTCCCCCTCAGCCAGGCCCATGCGGCTTCTGATCCGTGCTGGGCTAGCTAGGCCGGTTTAGCCTCATCACTCTAGAACCAAAAGATCTCGTCAACCCATCGGGAGAACGTGCCGGCGCCCTGGCTGTGTCGAGGGTTCGGACTCCGAAGAGATTGTCGAAAACGTCGGTAGCGGCGACGGGATGAAAGCCTTACCGGGAGGTTGTAACGTTGGGTGAAGGCGCCTCCTGATGAGCGACACGCCGGTTGTCGGGGGATGCGACGGATCCGCCAGTGTTGCGTCTGCCCGAAAGAAAACAAGGGTCACCCAATGGATCGTCGTCCAGTAGGATATGCTTCTTCCAAGCGTTTCCTTGTCTATGCGCATGTCTCCCCTCCTGCCTTCTACCCGGAAGAGGTTCACGACTGTGTCCAGGTCTGCATCCCGTTTCCGAACGCGCGCTACACCGTTCATCGACATTCTGCGATCGGTACGGCTTTCGCGGCCGGTCATTCGAGGCGCCGATCGCCTCCGTGCTCGACCTCGCGCCGCTGGTCGGGCCTGAACTGCCGCCTCTCTCGGGCCTCGTCGCGCTCGACATCTTCGCGGGCAAGGCGATCACCATCCGGCCGCTCGCGCACGAATTCGTTGTCGAGACCGCCTCGAGCTTCCGGGACCGCATGAAAGGCGCGCATCAGGTGCCCGTCCGCCTCGTGCGCGACGTCGAAGGCGTCGCGCTGAGCGTCGACGGCGCGGTTGATACACCGGCCAGCCGCGCCTGGATGGAACTCGACATCGCCAATCTCGGGCCGGTCCTGGTCGGTGAGCACGTCGCCACTTCGCTCGGCCTGTCCGCGATCGAGGCCGATCGACAACCGGCCGGCTTCGCCCTGGCCGGTGGCGTCCCCGTTCGAGGCCCCGCCCGCGTGAGCCGCTTGATCATGGACGGCGACATCAGCCAGGGCGTGCTCCGTCGATGGGACATCACGCTGGACCTCGCGAACGGCCGCGCGTGGTTCGAACCGGCGGCCGCGCGATGCCCGCGCTGTTGACCGGACCGGCGAAGTCGTGTGCCTTGACCGACCTTCGGGAGACACGATCATGAAGCTGCTCGCAAGCGCGCTTTGCCTTTGCGCCCTCTTCGCGACCGCTGCCTGCGTCGACCACAACACGCAGATCCCGCCCAACCGGGTCGACCAGGGTAGTTACATCGGCGCCCCCGGCTCCGGCGCGCCCTAGAACCATTGCCGGACGCGGCGTGGGCTTTCGGGCTGTCCATGCCAGCGGTTCAATAATCCATGGCCTTCAAGTCGGTGACAAGATCGGGACCCGTCGGCGTCCAATGTAGGCTGGTTCGGGTCCAAGCGCTCGATGCTGGCATGTCCATTCCCATGAACGTCGCAAGCCAGCCGAAATGTTCGGCGGCTTCCTCGGTCGTCAACGAGACGACAGGCACGCCGAGGCCGGCTCCAACGAGCTCGGCGATCTGACGCAAGCGAACGCCCTCCTCCGCGACGGCATGGTATCGGGCGCCGGCCTCGTGATGCTCGAGGGCAAGTCGGTACAGCCGCGCGACATCGTCGACATGGACCGCCGGCCATCGATTGCTGCCGTCACGCACATACGCCGACCGGCCCTTGGCCCGGCTCACCTCGATGAACAGCGAAATGAGACCCTGCCTCTCGGTATCATGCACCTGGGGAAGGCGAACCACCGCGACAGACACATCCTTGTTCGCGGCCTCGACGCCTGCCCGTTCACCCGCGATGCGCGGGAGCGCGTGGCTCCAGTCGACCGCCTGCTCGACGGCCGGCTGACCCGGGCTGGTATTGCCGATGCCCGTGCTCGAGGTGATGATGAGCGGCCGGTTCGAGCCCATGAGCGCTTCCGCCATCGCCCCGATGACGCGGCGGTCCTTCTCGCAGTTCTCCGCGAAGCGTGAGAAATCGTGATCGAAGGCCGTGTGGATCACGGCGTCCGCCTGCGCCGCTCCGCGCGCGAGGCTGTTGATATCCTCGAGAGTGCCGCGATGGGCTGTTGCCCCCGCCTCTTCCAGCCGGCGTTCACCGGTGTCGGAACGGGTCAGCCCCAGCACCTGATGACCGGCGCCAAGAAGTTCCTGCAAAACGCGAGAACCGATGAAGCCCGTTGCACCGGTGAGGAAAACACGCATGAGCCACCTGGGATTTGTACAGCGGCGAAGCCGGCGCCAAAGATACGCCCGTAACAGTCATCGCATTATCCTGGCACGAGCCGCAATGGGATGGCACGTGGGCAGTCAGACCGACCGGCTGATTAGGTTTGAGAGCTCGTGCCGCTATGGTTTATCAACGCGGACCAGCTTGGGGATGACGGATCATGAATGCGCAAACGACGTATGACATCGCCCGACAGCAGATCGAAACCGACCGGTTTCCGATCGCCGCGTAGGCTCTGTCGGCCGCAGACCATCGGCTACGCCCGTTTGCGCGCCCGCCCCGCCGGCACCATCCGCGCCAGCAGCGGCCGCAGGAATCGCCCGGTATGGCTCGACGGATCGGCCGCGATCTGTTCCGGCGTGCCCTCCGCCACGATCCGGCCGCCCCCCTCGCCACCTTCCGGTCCCAGATCCAGCAGCCAGTCCGCCGTCTTGATCACCTCAAGATTGTGCTCGATCACCACGACCGTGTTGCCGGTGTCGACCAGCGCGTGCAGCAGCTCCAGCAATTTGCGCACATCCTCGAAATGCAGACCCGTCGTCGGCTCGTCCAGGATGTACAGCGTCCGCCCCGTCGCCCGCTTGGCGAGTTCCTTGGCGAGCTTGATCCGTTGCGCCTCGCCACCCGACAGCGTCGTCGCCTGCTGTCCGAGCTTGACGTAGCCGAGCCCTACCCGGTTCAGCACCGCCAGCCGGTCGCCGATCCGGGTCTGCGCCGAGAACAGCGGCACCGCCTCGTCGACCGTCAGCTCCAGCACGTCCGCGATCGACAGCCCGCGGAACTTGATCTCGAGAGTCTCCCGATTATACCGGTGCCCTTTGCACGTGTCGCACGTCACGAACACGTCCGGCAGGAAGTGCATCTCGATCTTGATCAGCCCGTCGCCCTGGCACGCCTCGCAGCGGCCGCCCTTCACGTTGAACGAGAACCGCCCTGACTTGTAGCCGCGCGCCCGGCTCTCCGGCAGCTCCGCGAACCAGTCCCGGATCGGCGCGAACAGATCCGTATACGTCGCCGGATTGGACCGCGGCGTGCGCCCGATCGGCGACTGGTCGATGTCGATGATCTTGTCGAGCTGCTCCAGCCCGTCGAGCCGCTCGAACGGGGAGGGCACCTCGCCGGACCCCATCAGCCGCCGCGACACCGCCTTGTACAGCGTGTCGACCACCAGCGACGACTTCCCCCCGCCCGACACCCCCGTCACGCAGGTGAACGTGCCGAGCGGAAAATGCGCGGTGACCGACTTCAGATTGTTTCCCGTCGCTCCCACCACCGTCAGCATCCGGCGCCGGTCCGGCGTCCGCCGCTTGCCCGGCAGCGCGATCCGCTTGCGCCCCGACAAATAATCGCCCGTCAGCGACGCCGGGTTCGCCGCCACCTCGTCGGGCGTTCCCTCGGCCACGACATGGCCGCCATGCACGCCCGCCGCCGGCCCCATGTCGATCAGATGATCCGCCGCCCTGATCGCGTCCTCGTCATGCTCGACCACCAGAACCGTGTTGCCGAGCGCCTTCAGCCGCCGCAGCGTCCCCAGCAGCCGCTCGTTGTCGCGCTGGTGCAGCCCGATCGACGGCTCGTCGAGCACGTACAACACCCCCGTCAGCCCCGACCCGATCTGGCTCGCCAGCCTGATCCGCTGGCTCTCCCCGCCCGACAGCGTCGTCGACCCGCGTGACAGCGTGAGATAATCGAGCCCCACATCGTCGAGGAACCGCAGCCGGTCGTTGATCTCGCGCAGGATCCGCCCCGCGATCGCCGCCCGCTGCGGCGTCAGCGTCGCCTCCGCTCCCGAGAACCACTCGAGCGCCCGCCGGATCGGCATCTCCGACACCTCGGCGATGTCGAGGCCGCCGATCTTGACCGCCAGCGCCTCGGGCTTCAGCCGCTTGCCGCCGCATACGTCGCACGCCTTCTCCGCCTGGTAGCGCGACAGCTCCTCGCGCACCCACGCGCTATCCGTCTCGACCAATCTCCTCTTGAGGTTCCGAAGGATGCCCTCGAAAGGTTTCTTGACCGTATACGATCGGACATCGTCCTTGTAGACGAACGAGATCTCCTCCACCCCTGATCCGTCCAGCAGCACGTCGCGCATCCGCTCCGGCACCTCCGACCAGATCGTCGCCATCGGCACCTTGAAGTGCCGCGCGATCGAGGCGAGCGTCTGGTCGTAGTACGGGCTCTGGGTTCCCCGCCAAGGTGCCACCGCCCCGCCATTGAGCGACACGCGCTCGTCCGGCACCACCAGGTTCGGATCGAAGAACAGCTCCACGCCCAGCCCGTCGCACGCCGGACACGCGCCCTGCGGCGAGTTGAACGAGAACAGCCGCGGCTCGATCTCCTCGATCGTGAACCCCGACACGGGACACGCGAACCGCGACGAGAACACCGTTCGCGGTCCCTCCGCGTCCGCCGCCGCGCCACGCACCACCTCCTCCGCGTAGACCACCCCGTCCGCCAGCGCCAACGCGCTCTCGAAACTCTCCGCCAGCCGAACCGACAGCCCTTCGGCCTTGACGACGACCCGGTCCACCACCGCCTCGATCGTGTGCTTGAGCTTGCGGTTGAGGTTCGGCACCTCGCCCACCTCGTGCAGCGTCCCGTCGACCTTCACCCGCGTGAAGCCGCGCCGCTGCAGCTCGGCCAGCTCCTTGCGGTATTCGCCCTTCCGCTCGCGCACCACCGGGGCCAACAGCATCAGCCGCGTCCCCTCCGGCATCGCCAGCACCCGGTCCACCATCTGGCTGACCGTCTGCGCCTCGATCGGCAGCCCCGTCGCCGGCGAATACGGCACCCCGGCCCGCGCCCACAGCAGGCGCATGTAGTCGTGCACCTCGGTGACCGTCCCCACGGTCGAGCGCGGGTTCCGGCTCGTCGTCTTCTGCTCGATCGAGATCGCCGGCGACAGCCCCTCGATCGAATCCACGTCGGGCTTCCCAGCCAGCTCCAGGAACTGCCGCGCATAGGCCGACAGGCTCTCCACGTAACGCCGCTGCCCCTCGGCATAGATCGTGTCGAACGCCAGCGACGACTTGCCCGACCCCGACAGTCCCGTGATCACCGTCAGCGCGTCGCGCGGGATCTCGACATCGATGTTCTTGAGATTGTGCTCGCGTGCGCCGCGCACATGGATGTTGCCCGCCAGCGCCGTGCTCCCCCCCGATCCCGACGCCATGTGGCACCCGAGGCGTCACAAGGGAAGGGCAGGGGCTCCACCCCTGCAACCCCGCCGGGGGCACGCGCCCCCGGACCCGCATGACTCAGGACATCCGGCCCCACCCATCGCGCGCCGCCTGCCGCAGATTTGCGCGCACCACCAGCCTGTGGAATGGCGCGATCCCCATGAGGTAGGCCCGGCCAAGGAGGTTGTGGCAGTGAACCACCGTCGTCGCGACCACTTCGTCTCCGGGTCCGCCCTCGGACCGCCTGAGCAGGACCGATGCACGGAAATCCAGATGCATGTCATCCTGACCGACGATCATTTCGTCCGGTGCCACCGCATAGATCCGGAACAGGCCGATATGATCGACCCCGCTGACCTCCGACGCGTCCACGAGCTGGCGCGAGGTCCGGATGCCGAACGGGGCCACGAGGTTGTCACGCATCCGCATCAACGCCCGAAGCCAGGCCGGTGACTGTCCGAGGACCAGGCGCGCGAGCCTCGACACGTCGCGCGCAGCGCCCGGCGCAAGACCGATCGCGTAGGCGTCCGCCAGATCGGCCCCCTGATAGAGCGCCGAGATCCGGCTCGCCGCTGGCAACGCGACGCGCCGCTCATGCCGAAGCTCGTCAGGCATCCGCTTGCCTCCTCGCGGAGCCCCCCGGACCGCATGACATCCAGCCTACACCGGTCTAGGTTGACTGGCAGCCCGCAAGGCGTAACGATAGTGCAACGGAAAGGAAGCGGCGGATGGCCGGAAGCGTCAATAAGGTGATCCTGGTCGGCAATCTCGGAAAGGACCCCGAGGTCCGCAACAGCCAGGCCGGCCAGAAGATCGTCAGTTTCAGCATCGCCACCAGCGAGACCTGGAACGACAAGGCCTCCGGCGAGAAGCGCGAGCGCACCGAATGGCACCGCATCGTCGTCTTCAACGAGCGCATCGCCGACGTCGCCGAACGCTTCCTCAAGAAGGGCCGCAAGGTCTACATCGAGGGCAGCCTGCAGACCCGCAAATGGACCGACCAATCGGGCGTCGAGAAATACAGCACCGAGGTGGTCATCGACCGCTTCCGCGGCGAACTCGTCCTGATCGACAGCAACCGCGGCGGCGGCTCGAGCGATGACTACGATGGCGGCGGTGACCAGGACTACGCCCCGCGTCCAGCCGCCGCTCCCAAGCGCGCCCCGGCACCCGCCGGCGGCCGCGGCGCCTGGGACGCCCCGCCCGCCGGCGACCTCGACGACGAAATCCCGTTCTAGGCACGGGAAGCGAGGGGCTAGCCCCTCTACCCCGCCGGGGACGCGTGCCCCCGGACCCGCACGTCAAGCCGGGGGTCCGGGGGCCGGCCTCGGCCCCCGGCTCTTTCCCTTCCGCCTCAACTGCTCCCGATCGCGATCCCCGCCGCCAGCACCAGCGCGCCGCCCAGCATCACCTTCGCCGCCGCCGACACCGGAGGCGTGTCCATGTAACGCCACTGGATCCACGCGATCACCAGCAGCTCGATCACCACCACCACCGCCGCGATCCCGGTCGCGGTCCAGAACGCCGGGATCAGGAACGGCAGCGTGTGCCCGATCCCGCCCGCGATCGTCATCAGCCCGCACACCAGCCCGCGCAGATACGGCGTTCCCCGCCCCGAGATCCGCCCGTCGTCGGCCAGCGCCTCGGCGAACCCCATCGAGATCCCCGCCCCGATCGACGCCGCCAGCCCGACCACGAACGCGTTCCACGACGAGTGCGTGGCAAAGGCGGCGGCAAACACCGGTGCCAGCGTCGACACCGACCCGTCCATCAGCCCGACCAGCCCGGGCTGCACGATCTGCAGCACGAACCGCCGCTTGGCGTCGTCGGTCTCCTTCGTCCGCGCCTCGGTGGGGGCGGTATCCTCGTCGATCTCGTCGGCCGTCTTCTCGTGCGCGGCCTCCGCGAACGCCAGGTCGCCGAACACCTTGCGGATCGAGGCGTCCAGCGTCCGGCTCGCGGCCTGATGGTAGAACCGGCTCGCGTTCGTCTCCATCTGCCGCGCCTGCCGCCGCATCCCCTCCGCACCCAGCGGCGTCAGCGTCGTGGCGGGCTTCTCCTGCGCGAGCCCGCGCACATCGGCCGCCTTGATCGCCGGAATCGTCTCGCCGAACTTCTTCCTGAACAGGTCGAGCAGCAGGTGCCGGTGCTCCGTCTCCTCCTCGGCCATGTCGTTGAACATGCGCGAGCTGTCCGGATAGTCGTCGCGAAGCTGCTCGGCAAAGCCCATGTAGGTTCGCGCCGCCTCTTCCTCGTTCGTGATCGCGAGCGCCAGCACCTCCGGGTCCGACAGATCCTCGATATGGCGCTTGCGCCGTGTCCAGACGCTGCCCGCTCGTTCGATCCCGTCCATCCCCACCTCGCCCATCACGTCCAGTACAGCAGACGCGCCCCAGGAAGACGCGCCCGCAACGATCCTTCCAGAGAAGCCCGCATCTCCGCCATCTGTTCCTTCGGGAACACCCATTTCGTCGATCCGAACTTGGTCGTCTTCCGCGACCGCGCCGCCTCGTCCATCTCGAGCGCGCTGCCCGGATACCACCCGGTCAGCACCGTCTTGGACTTCGGCGTGAACCGATGCGTGATCAGCTCCGCCGTCAGGTCCACGTCGATCCCGTCGAGCGCCGTCGCCACGTCGGCGAACAGCCGGTCATACTCCGCCTCCCAGTCCGTCAGCCGCATGATCGGCGCCACCGTCAGCCCGACCGGATAGCCGGCCTCGGCCATCGCCCGCAGTGCCGCCAGCCGCCGCGTCATCCGCGGCGCCCCGCCCTCGTGCCGCTCGGCGCCGTGCGCATTGACCGAGAACCGGACCCGCGTGCGGCCGCCATGCGCGAGCCCTAGCAGCGGCGCCACCGCGTCGAACTTGGTCGTGAACCGCAACTGCACCGGCGCGTCCCACGCCCCGAAGAACGCGATGCTCGCCGCCAGATGCCCCGTCAGATGCTCGATCGCCAACGGATCGGTGTAGCAGGAGCACTCGAACGTCGTCCCCTCGGCGGCCCGCGCCGCCGACGCCGACGTCACCCGCCCCGACCCGACCGAGGCCGGCAACTCGCCCAGGATCTCCGGCAGGTTGGCATAGGCGCGCACGATCGGCGGCCCCGCCAGCGATCCCGCCAGATAGCAATAGCTGCAATGCGCGGGACACCCCTCGGCCAGGTCAAACCGCCAGTCGGCACTCGGCGGGATCGCCTGCAGCCGCCGCCGGCTCGCGCTCGCGGTCACCACCGCCAGCGTCGTCTTCGCGTCTCGATAGGCGTCCGGCAGCCCGCTCAGCCGGTCGGATCCGAGATGGACCACCTCCGATCCGAGGTGACGCGCGCGCTCCACCATTGCCTGCCCGGCCTCCCAGCCGAGGGCGGACGGCGTGACCAGCACGCGCCGCGGAATCCAGTCTCGAGCCATGCCCGCCATGTCGCCCCGATCGCCCGCCACGCCAGGGGCGGACAACTCGCCCGCCCGCCATCCGTTCTCGCCCTCGAAGGAGACCAGCATGACCGACACACGCAGACTCGAGCCCCACGACCCGCTGCCCGGTGGGCATTCGGTGGTGCTGATGCGCCGCTTCGCCGAGGACGCGCCCGACCGGCTCATGATCGAGATGATCGTCACCAACCCCGACCGCAGCGAGGAGACGTCCGTGCCGACCGACGCATCGGGCGCGCCGCTGGACTGGGACACCGCCCTCGACGTCGCCCGGGCCCGCGCCGAGTCCGAGGGCCTCAAGCGCATCTGGACCATCGACCGCACCAGCGGCCAGCGAGAGCGCGCCGTCATCGCCCATGGCGGCGACCGCATGACCGGCGGCGAGAATCTCGCTGACGATGATCTGGAAGACGGCGAGCCGGGCGCGGACATGCGCGACCCCGACGCCAACGCGGCCCCGCGCCGGTTCCGCTAGTTGCGCGTTCTGCTGATCGAGGACGACATGCTGGTCCGCGAGCTCGTGGCCGAGGGGCTCGCCGACCACGGCTTCGACGTCACCGGCATCGCCTTCGCCGAGGACGCGCTCGTCCTGCTCGGCAGCGGCGAACCGGTCGACGTTCTCGTCACCGACATCGATCTCGGCGACGGCCTGACCGGCATGGATGTGGCCGCCGTCGCGCGCACGCGCCATCCCGACATCGAGCTCATCTTCATCTCCGGCCGGCCGGTCGACCGCGAGGGCCGCGCGCCCCATCCGCACGAGCACGTCCTGCTCAAGCCGTTCCGGCCCTCCGAGCTCGCCGACCTGATCCGCCGCGCCGCCGCGCAATGACCGGGATCCGCCCGCCATGCTCGCATGGCGCTTTTGTTGCTAAGCCCGCCATGCTCGCATGGCTTTCTTGTTGTCCCGCCGTGCTCGCATGGCTTTCTTGTCGTGAAGTCGAGCCGCTCCTGATGGACATCCACCACCGATGACGCTCCACGTGGCCCTGACCCACCGGACCTCCTACCGTTACGACCGCGCCGTCACCCTTGGCCCGCAGACCATCCGCCTCCGTCCCGCTCCCCACGCGCGCACACCGGTCGTCTCCTATGCGCTGCACATCGAACCCGCCGGCCATTTCATCAACTGGCAGCAGGATCCGCAGGGCAACTTCCTCGCCCGCATCGTCTTCGAGGCGCCCGTCGACCGCTTCGAGGTGACCGTCGACCTCGTTGCCGACATGGCGACCATCAACCCGTTCGACTTCTTCCTCGAACCCGAGGCCGAGACCTGGCCGTTCACCTACGACCACGTGCTCGATTCCGAGCTCGCACCCTTCCGCATCCGCGAACCGGCCGGTCCCCATCTCGCCGCCTTCCTCGACGCCGTCCCCCGTCACGAGCGCCGCACCATCGACATGCTCGTCGACCTCAACCGGCGCGTCCTCGACCGGGTCGCCTACATCGTCCGCCTCGAGCCCGGCGTGTTCACCCCCGAGCAGACGCTCGATTTCGGCCGCGGCTCCTGCCGCGACAGCGCGTGGCTCCTGGTCCAGGCGCTGCGCCATCTCGGCCTCGCCGCGCGCTTCGTCTCCGGCTACCTGATCCAGCTCAAGCCCGACATCGCCGACCCCGCCGCGCCCGGGCCGTCCGCCGACTTCACCGACCTGCACGCCTGGGCGGAAATCTATCTTTCCGGCGCCGGCTGGATCGGCCTCGACGCCACCTCGGGCCTGCTGACCGGCGAGGGCCACATCCCGCTCGCGGCCTCGCCCGAGCCCGCGTCCGCCGCCGCGATCTCCGGCCTCGTCGGTCCCGCCGAGACCGCGTTCGACGTCGCCATGTCCGTCGCCCGCATCCGCGAGACCCCGCGCGTCACCAGGCCGTACACGGACGCGGCCTGGCGCGCGATCATGGCGGCCGGCGAGCATGTCGACCGCGCCCTGGCCGCGTCAGACGTCCGGCTCACGATGGGCGGCGAGCCCACCTTCGTCTCGCGCGCCGACAACGAAGCCGGCGAATGGAACGCGGACGCGCTCGGTCCGACCAAGCGATCGCTGTCCGGCCGCCTGATCCGCCGACTCGCCGCGCTCTGGGCGCCTGGCGCCGCCCTGCAATACGCGGCCGGCAAGCACTATCCGGGCGAACAACTGCCGCGCTGGGCGCTGCACGCCCATTGGCGTCGCGACGGCGTGCCGGTCTGGCTCGACCCCGGACTGCTCGCCGGCGACGAGGACCACGAGGCGGTCGACGACACGCACGCGACCGCGTCGCCAACGCGCTCGCCCAACGCCTCGGCGTGCCGCCCGATCACGTCCTCCCCGCCTACGAGGACGTCCACTACAATCTCTGGCGCGAGAACCGCCTCCCGGCCAACGTGCTCGCCGAAGATTCTTGTTTGCGCGACCCGCTCGCCCGCGCGCGCCTCGCCCGGACCTTCGCCCACGGCCTGAACCGGGCTGTTGGCAGCGTCCTGCCGCTGCGGCGCGACCGCGGCCCGGAAGGCGAGCGCTGGGTCAGCGGACGCTGGCTGCTGCGCTCGGACCTCCTGTTCCTCGTGCCCGGCGACAGTTCGATCGGCTTCCGCCTGCCGCTCGAAAGCCTGCCCTGGGCGGCGCAGGACAGCATCGAGCCCCCAATCGAGCGCGACCCGTTCGCACCCCGCCCATCGCTCGGACCGCGCGCGCGCGGCCAGCCGGTACTCCCTTCTCCCGGTCCGGGTGTCGAGGCTTTCCGTCCGACCGGCCAGGAGGCGCTCGCGATCGGGCGCGGCGAGCCCGGCCTGGTCCGCACCGCCCTCACCGTCGAGGCACGCGACGGCAAGCTGCACATCTTCTTCCCGCCGCTCACCCACGCCGAGGACTGGCTCGACCTCGCCGCCGCGGTCGAGGCGACCGCCGCTTCACTCGGCCGCAAGGTGATCCTCGAGGGCTACCTGCCGCCGCGCGACCCGCGCCTTGAGACATTCTCCGTCACCCCCGATCCCGGCGTGATCGAGGTCAACATCCACCCGGCCCGCACCTGGACAGAGCTCGTCGAGCGCACCGTGCGACTCTACGACGAAGCCGGCGCCGTGGGCCTCGCCTGCGAGAAATTCATGCTCGACGGCCGCCATGTCGGCACCGGCGGCGGCAACCACGTCGTGCTCGGCGCCGCCGACCCGGCCGACAGTCCGTTCCTGCGCCGCCCCGACCTGCTGAAGTCGATGCTCGGCTTCTGGCACAACCACCCGAGCCTCTCCTACCTGTTCAGCGGCCTTTTCATCGGCCCCATGAGCCAGCATCCGCGCATCGACGAGGCCCGCGACGACGCGCTCGCCGAGCTCGAGATCGCCTTCAGCCAGATCCATCCGGGCAAAACGACATCGCCCTGGCTGGTCGACCGGCTGCTGCGCAACATCCTCGCCGATATGACCGGCAACACCCACCGCACCGAGTTCTGCATCGACAAGCTCTACGCCCCCGAAGGCACCAGCGGCCGCCTCGGCCTCGTCGAATGCCGCTCCTTCGAGATGCCGCCCGACGCGCGCATGTCGGCGGCACAGATGCTGCTCGTCCGTGCCGCCGTCGCCGCCTTCTGGCAACGCCCCTACGAGCGCCGCCTGGTCCGCTGGGGCACCAGCCTGCACGACGACTTCATGCTGCCGCATTTCGTGGACCAGGATCTCCGCGACGCGCTCGACGAACTCGCCTCGCTCGGCTTCGCGCTCGACCCCGAATGGTTCGCGCCGCAGATGGCGTTCCGCTTCCCCGTCATCGGCACCCAGGAATTCCGCGGCATCGACCTCGAGCTCCGCCATGCGCTCGAACCCTGGCACGTGCTCGGCGAAGTCCCCGGCATCGGCGGCACCGTCCGCCATGTCGACAGCGCCGTCGAACGGCTCCAGGCTCGCGTCACCGGCTTCAATCCCGACCGCTACACGCTCGCCTGCAACGGCCGCGCGGTCCCGCTCGCCGCCACCGGCCGCCAGGGCGAATTCGTCGGCGGCATCCGCTTCAAGGCCTGGTCGCCGTCGATGTCGCTGCATCCCGCCATTCCTGCCCAGACCCCGGTCGTCGTCGAGCTGCACGACGGCTGGACCGGCCGCTCGCTCGGCGGCATCAGCCACCATGCGGCCCATCCGGGCGGCCGCAACTACGAGACCTTCCCGGTCAACGCGGCCGAGGCCGAGGCCCGCCGCCGCGCGCGGTTCTTCTCGTTCGGCCATGGCGCGGGCCCGCGGCCGGCGCCGCGCGCATCCGTCTCGCGCGAATACCCGCGAACCCTCGACCTGCGCCGCCGCGACTGAACGATGCACGGCATCGATATGCTCGAGGCGGAGATCCCGCTCGACGAGATGGTCGACGGCGCCGGCCGCACCCGGCCGCACTGGCGCGGGATCGTCGAGCGCGGCTTCACCCTCGGCGCCGAAGCGCTGCGCGAACGCGCGCGCCTGCTCGAGCGCGCCGCCATCGAGGAAGGGGCGGCAAGCCTCCTCGCCGGCATCGAGATCCAGTCCTGGCGCTGCGATCCGATCCCGTTGCCGCTCGCCGCCGAGGAGTTCGCATTCCTCGCGCGCGGCCTCGCCCAGCGCGCCATCATCATCGACGCCATGCTGCGCGACCTCTATGGCGGCCAGACGCTGCTCGAGCGCGGCCTGCTGCCGCCATCGATGGTGTTCCGCACCTTCCTCCGCCCCGCCCACATCCCGCGCGACGGCCACCCGCCCGGCCGCCGCGGACAGCGCCTTCACCTCTACGCCGCCGATCTCGTCCGCGCGCCCGACGGTGGCTGGCGCGTGCTCGCCGACCGCTGCGCCAAGCCGGGCGGCATGGCGGCCGCGCTGGAAAACCGCCGCCTGCTCTGGCGCGTCATCCCCGAGCTGTTCCGCCAGGACATTGAAAGCCTCGACCCGTTCTTCGAGCTCTGGCGCGACACCCTGCGCGCCGCCGCCCCCGCGCCGCCATCCGGTTCCAACCCGGGCATCGCGCTGCTGACCGAGGGCCATCGCGATCCCGCCTGGTTCGAGCATGTGCTGCTCGCCCGCGAACTCGGCATCGACCTCGTGCGCGGCGGCGACCTCACGCTGCGCGGCGGCGTCCTGCTGCTCAAGACGCTGCGCGGCCTCAAACCGATCGACATCCTGCTCAACCGCCAGCACGTCCCGCTGCTCGATCCGCTCGAGCTCGACTGGCACGACACCGCCGGCGTCCCCGGCCTGCTGTCGGCCTGGCGCGGCGGCCGCGTCGCCATCCTCAACGATCCCGGCGCCATGCTGGCCGAGCAGCCCGGCCTGGCCGCCTTCCTGCCCGCGATCGCCGGCGCGCTCCGCGGCGAGACGCTGCTGCTCCCGTCGGCCGAGACGCTCTGGCTCGGCCACAGGCAGGCACGCACGCGGGTCCGGGCCGAGCCGGAACGCTGGCTGTTCCGCTCCGCCCACGATGCCGAGGTGCCTCCCTTGGCGGGCGCGATGCTCTCCTCTCGCGCACGCGCGCGCCTGCTTGACGAGATCGACCGCGACCCCGAACGGTTCGCCGCCGTCGCCGCCATCACCGGCTCGGTCGTGCCGACAGTCGAGCCCGCTCGGCTCGAGCCGAGGCGGGTCGTCCTGCGGCTGTTCCTGATCCATGACGGCGAGCGCTGGGTGCCGATGCGTGGCGGCCTCGCCAGGATCGTTCCGGGCGACGCGCCTGCCTCCTCGTTCCTGCCGCGCGAGGGCATCGCCAAGGACGTCTTCGTGCTCGCCGACCATGAATTCGGCCGCGCGCGCCCCTGGTCGCAGCCGGTGCTTCCGCTCGCGACGGTGGCACCGCTCGCCATCAGGCGCACCGAGGGCGACCTGCCGGCCCGCGTCGCCGAGGAATTCTTCCGGCTCGGCCGCCAGCTCGAGCTGCTGGAAACCGGCGCCCGCCTGGTCCGCGTGCTCGCCGTCCGCCTGACCCGCTTCGTCCACCGTCCGCGCGAGCTCGTCGAGCTTCGCGTGCTCGCCGCCTGCCTCACGCCACTCAAGCTCGTCCCGTCCGATCTCTTGATCGACCCGGCCGCCCCCGGTCTCGCGGCCGGCCTGGTCCGTCTCGCGCACGCCGGAAGTCCACTCGCCGAGCAGGCGCTCGCCCTGTTCGGCCAGATCAATCAGCTCCGCGATCGCCTGACCGCGGAGATGCATTTCATCCTCACCCAGAACCTCGGCGACGTGCTCGGCTCCTTCGCCGGCATCAACGATGCCGGGCTGACGGGTCTCGTCGATGGGAAAGGAAATCCTACCCTCGACGATCTCGCCCACGTCACCGGCCGCATGCTCGGCTTCGCCGCCACCCTCGCGGGCCTGGTGTCGGAGACGATGGTCAGGGGCGGCGGCCGCCTGTTCCTCGAACTCGGCATGCGCCTGACCCGCGCCGAGACGGTCACCACCGAGCTGCGCGCCTGCCTCGGACCTGCCGCCACCCTGCCGATGCAGGCTGGCCCGGACCTCGACACCGGCCTCGCACTCGCGCTCGAGCTGCGCGACAGCGCGATCACCTACCGTGGCCGCTACTTCACGCGCCTCGAGGCCGCGCCCGTGCTCGATCTCATCCTCGCCGACCCCGCCAACCCGCGCGCGCTCGGCAGCCAGCTCGACGCGGTCTGCAATCTTCTCGTCCGGCTCGGCGATGTCGGCGGCGGCGAACTGCTCGAGGCCGCCGAACGCCTGGTCGCGGAGAACCGGGACAACGTCGCCGCCACCCTGTCGGATGGCGAACGCGCGCTGGGCGTCCTGCCTGAGCGGCTAGCGGCCCTCGAAGCCGGCATCGTCGCCCTGCGCCGCGCCATCGCCCGGCGCTACATCGACCTGCTGCCCGAGATGCAGACACTCGAGCCGGGATGATCTATCGCGTCCGCCACACCACGACCTACGAATACAGCCGCAAGGTCGAGCTGGGCTCGCATCTCGCCCACCTCCTGCCGCGCCCGATGCCGGGCGTCCAGCGCGTGCTCGCGAGCCACCTGTCGACCGACCCCGCGGCGAGCTTCCGGCGCGACGAGCTCGATCATTTCGGCAACCGGATCGCGTGGCTCACCATCGAGCAGCCGCACATGCGCTTCGAGGTCGAGGCCGTATCGCGCGTCGAGATCCTTCCGCCCTCCGCGCACGATGACACGCCGGTCTGGTCGCTGCTGGCCGCCGAATTCGCGACGGGCACGGACGCCTGGCGCGCGGCGGAATTCGCGATGCCGAGCCCGCTGCTGCCACCGAACCGGGCGGCGACCGACTATGCGCGGGCGAGTTTTCCCGCCGGCGCCACGGTCCTGGAGGGCGCGCGCGACCTGACGCGCCGCATCCGCCGCGAATTCGAGTTCCGCACCGGCGTCACCACGTTGCGCTCGAGCGTGGGCGACATCCTCCGGCTGCGCGCCGGCGTCTGCCAGGACTTTTCCCACGTGATGATCGCGGGCCTCCGCGGCCTCGGCCTGCCGGCGCGCTACATGTCGGGCTATATCCGCACCCGTCCGGCGCCGGGCGCCGAGAAACGCCCCGGCTCGGACGTGAGCCACGCCTGGGTCGGCGTCTGGCTCGGCGCCCGGCACGGCTGGCTCGGCTTCGATCCCACCAACGATCTGGTCGTCTCCGACCAGCACGTCGCCCTCGGCTGGGGCCGCGACTATTCGGACGTGAGCCCGCTGTTCGGCGTCATCCTCGGCGGCGGCCGCCACACACTCCGCGTCTCCGTCGACCTCACCCCCGATGATGAGCCGGTCGGGGAGCAAGAACGGCAAGGGCCGCGGGCTTTCACTTGAAACGGCTTATGAACTCGCCAAGGAGCGTGTTGATCGTCCGTGGCGCTTCGACCTGCGGAAAATGACCAAGCCCTGTCAGCCAGACGATTTCCGCGCTCGACACGTGCTCGATGACCAGACGAAGCCATGGTGACATCTCGTTCGGCTCGATCGGTCTCCTTCTCTCGCTGGGCGACTTGAACGTCGACTGGATCACGAGGACGGGCACGCGAACGCACCGCAGGGCGTCGACCGCATCCTCGGCGTCCCACCGTGTCATCTCGACCACCGACCTTGCGATCACGCCTGCATCCATCGCTTCCATGCGGCGAAGCGCCAGTTCCCGGAAGGCCTCCGGCGTGGCGTCGCTGAACATGTCGAGGAAGCCTTGCAGCAGCGCCGCCCTGCCACCGGTCAACGCCTGATCGTCGCGGCGGCCGGCATCCTGCGCCGAACCGGCCGCCCGCTGGCTGCCCTCGATGAGCACCAATCCGACAAGCCCGTCCGGCTCGCGTCGCGCAGCCTCGAGCGCGACGCGGCAGCCCATGCTGTGCCCGACCAGGACGGTGCGGGCTTGCGACGGACCGGGCCTCCCGGTGTTGACGAACATCGCCATCGCATCGATCGAATTCTGGCCAGCGACGAAGGTACGACCATGGCCGGGCAAATCAGGAGCCGTCACGTCCGCGAGCTCGGCGAGGTATTCCACCTGGGCCGACCAGTCCTCGCGACTGCAACCCAGACCGTGGATCAGGACAACGCTTGTTCGGCTCATGAGGTCCCTGACAGTCATCGACCGAAGTTTGTTGTCGGCGCGCGGGACTTCCGTGACGCCGCCTCAGAGAAGCACATTCGGCGCAGCCAGTGGCGGAGGGCGGGCTCCGTTCGGTTTGGCTGTCGCTGGAGTGACCGGCGTCACCGGTTTGACGTCTCCCGCGCACCCACCCAGGCCCGTCACACTCAATCCCGCGGCCACCCACAGCACAAGCGGCAAGCGGCGCCTCACATGTCGCTCGGCGCGGTCGCCAACCCGCCATGCCAAGGCGCGGTTCAAAATTTGAACCCGGCCGAAAGGACGAAGTTGGTGCCATCGAGGGTGTTGCGCGACTCCACACCCAACGACGCCTTGAATTTCAAGGTCAGGTGCTGCTTGGGAAAGTCGACGGCCACGATCGGTCCAAGCTTGAGGGCCTCGAAGTGCTTGCCGTTCGGAGCAACCAGGAAGCCGGCCTGGTAATCGTTCTGGATTTGCCTGGCGTAGAACCCGGCAACGCCGAACTGAAAAATCTTGTTTCTCTCGGTGAGGGCAAAATCGACGTCGATCGGGGCGCCGCTCTGGTAGTCCGTCTCGTGATTTTCCGCCGAGAAGTCGAAGAACAGGTGGGCGTCGAACTCGGCCCCGTCGCCGAGGAAATTCGGCGCCGTCATGTAGGTCACGGCGATGTTCGGGATGATGAAGACGACGTTGTGGCCGTCGGGAGCCAGTTTCTGCGGCTCATACGTTCCGATCGGGACCTCCATCGAATACGCCGCAAGAACGGTCAGTCCGTAGGGGAATTTGTAGCGCGTGTGCTTGGGCGGCCCACCGAAGCTGCCGAAGTTGCGGCTCCACTTGAGAATGTCCAGATAGGGATCGCCCCAGCCGACCGACGTCTGCCGGATACCGACATTGCCGATCTTGAGAGTGGATGTCGGTGCATAGTCGAACTGGACGAGCGACGCGACGGTGCCGCCGAACAGCTTGAACGGATAGACATACTGCGCGGCGCCGCCGATGATGTTGGCTTCGACATCGATGTCATGAATCCCCGGCAGCTTCTTCCCGTTGTCGCCATTGACTTGCCTGTAATAGGCGGGGACGTCGGCGAGACCGAAATACAATCCAGGAACAGCCGGCAGCAATGCGTTGCGGATGTCGGTCCCGCCGATCGGTCCGCCTTGAACGTCGCTTTCGGAGCCGCACGCTGCATGGCTCGTGATGCAGGCGACGATCGCCGATCCGATTGCCGATCGAAGCCATCTATACATGGGTCGTTGCTTCCCAAGCATCGTTTATTCTCTGCCACGCGCAGCGGCCGGCGGGCGTCTGCGCGACCGAGCGATCTTGGAACGACGCTAAGGTCCCGGGACTGCGCCGTCAATCTTGACAGGTTTCATCAATGCTCCGCTGCGTCACTCCTGCGGTGAGGGGTTCTCCGGTAGAATTCCCCGGTAGAGCGCGCGAGGACGGACGAGCTCGCACGTGTGATACTGCTCCATCGCATGAGCGATCCAGCCGACGAAGCGACCGAGCCGGAACAGCAGGCTTTCCGCGCTGCCGAGTTCGAGTTGCCTGCTCAGAAAAATCACCGGAAGCGCGAAATCCGGCGAACGGCCCGTTGCGTCCCGCGCGACCGAGATGGCGGTCATCAGTCGTTTCACCTGGGGCTCCTCGCCGAGGATGTCGATGATGCTTTCCAGCAGGCAAGCCGCCCGCGGATCCCCGTCCTGGTAAAGCGACTGGCTGAACCCAGGCAGCGTTTCGCCCTCGCGCAGCCGGCGAATCACCGGCTCGCTCGGATCGGCAACGGTCGCCACCTCGTCAAGCATTCTCGACAATGACTGCGCGCGTCCAAAGATGAGCCGCCGTCCTTCCGAGCAGGCCAGACCCGCGAGCGTGATCTGGTAGGCCGTCACCCCGGTATTGGCGACCGAACGGACCGCATAGGTGGTCGGATCGAATTCGTGATCCGCCGCCAGGACGAACAGGCGACGGATCAGGTCGGCATGGGCGGCCGATTTGTGCAATTCCTCCGCGAGGAAGACGTGCAGTGGTCTGTCCGCCGGTGCCGGCGCCGCGGCGCCGACGATCATCGCCGCAAGCCAGCGCATGATGTCCGCCGCGGTCCGGACATAGCCGCTCCGTGAGAGGTCGTAGGCCCGGGGATTGCCGCGCTCGAGCACCGGCAGCAGCGTCATGACCCGCTCCATGACCGTCACGCCTTCGAGCGCTTGGCGTATGCGGGTGTAGGTGTCGGTCACGACAAACGGGCGCTGCGAAAACACCTCGACCGGATCGACCTCCCAGAGAAGGCCTGCAACCTCCTCGATCGTCGCCGACGAGGCCAGCCGCAGCGCACTCCGGCCGCGGTAGAACGGGCCCGCCTCGTTGATCAAGGTGATCCGGGTGGTCGGCATCAACAGGTCACGCGAGGGCGGGTCGGTCTCGCGGCCCAGATGAAGGATGTCGTCCTTCCAGTAGGTCCGCCGTTTGGAACCGGGGATCGGCTGCGACCGGATCTTCTTGCGGCTCACGTAAGCGTAGAGCGTCGAGACGCTGACGCCCAGCGATCGAGCAGCCTCTTCGGCCGTGAGATACATGCGCGTTCCTCGAAATCGCCGACCTGGCGCCATTGTCCTAGAGTAGGTTGACGGCGTTCGTCAACGTGAGCGTCCGGGATGCGCTGCTGGTGACGAGCCTACGACAGCGCGAGCTCGAGCAGCCGGACGTAGTGCTGGCCGCTGTGCATGTCGCGCTCGTGCGCACCACCTTGCGGCGCGGCCCGCGGCATCGTGATCTTCACCACGTGCAGTGTCTCGACCACGAACCGCCTGACCAGATCGGGGTCGACGCCGTAGATCGCGGCGATCGCGTCGCCGCTGATGGCGGCATCGTCCTGGTGGCGCCGAAACGCGTCTTCGCCGTCGAAGAACAGGTCGATCGTGACCCAGAACGGCCCGGCGTTCTTCGACCTGACATGGCGGCAGACGTCGACGAGCCTAGGCATCATCGGGCCTGGGCATCATCGGGCCGCGCAGGATCGGCGACGTCGACCCACCGGATCCGAACGAGCTCCGACGGCGTGGTCTGGACCACATGGTTGAGGTGGAATGCGAAGACCTGTCCACGCTCGATCTCGGCCGGCGAGAACGGGAAGGCGTAGCTGGGCAGCTCCTTGCCCAAGCGGACCGGGAAATGGAAGAAGTAGGGATTGCAGACCTTGGTGATCTCGGTCGCCAGCGCCTGGGTCGCCGCGGTCGCCACGAACAGGAGCCCGATCTCGCGCGGCCTCACGGCGCCGGCCCCGGGAGGCAGGCCCGACACCGCATTCCAGCCATACGGCCGAAGCGAGATCTGGTAACGCCCGGCGCCCCCGCCCATCATGCGCCGCACGCGCTCACGCAGCGCGTCCGACATCCGCCCCAGGAAACCATCGACGTCCGCCAGCACCGCCGGATCCTCGATGCCCACGAGCATGATCGTCTGATAGGGTCCGCCACCCGCACCCTCGAGCTTCATGGTGTAGGGCGCTGGCTCGAAGCGCGAACCGGTGACCCGAACCGTCCTGTGGTCGACGGGCGCGTAGCGCGCGTCGGTCACGTCGAGCACGCCTCCCGGCTCGGTCAGCCGGAACGGGTCACCGTTCTCGTACAGCATGTGCGCCGAGACGGTCTCCGGTGTGCACCGATTGTCCGCGGCGAGCGGGGCGATCGTGAAACCTTCGGCGTCGACGGTCATCATCACACCGGTGCTGCCAGGATTGACCGTGCACAGGCCGCCGCATTCGGCGATCTTGGCCGCATGCCAGGCGGCGCCGGCATGCGCGCCGCGGGCAAGCGGCACGGCAGCCAGGATTGCGGTGTCGGTCGTGCGGCCGCCGAGCACGATGTCGGCGCCGGCCTGCAGTGCCGCGACATACGGCTCCGGTCCGAGCAGGGCGACGATGTGTTCGCAAGCATCGACCGTCGCCTCGTCGAGCGCGCCTGCGGGAGGCAGCGGCCTGACCGCTCCCGCTCGCATCTTGGCCTTGATCACCGCGCGGTCCTGCTCGGAATACAGCACCGCGATCCGCGGCATGCTGCCCTGTTCCCGCGCCACCTCGCGCACGATCTCCGCCGTCCAGTCCACCGCCTGGTCGCATCCGGAGGTGCCGCACGAGCCCACCAGCAACGGGATGCCGGCCCGCGCGCGCGCTTCCATCAGGATCGACAGGTCCCGCCTGATCGAATGCCGGCTGTATTTCGACACGCCGGTCGCCAGCGACGCCGGTCCGCTGTCGGTCGAGCCGGCGTCGAGTGCGATCGCGTGCGGCCGAAGCGCCAGGCCGGCCTCCAGCTCTTCCGCCTTGGCACCGGATCCAAGGACGCCCAGCGGCACGACGACCCGGGTCTCATCGATGCTCATTGTCCCGTCATCCGCGGCCGGAAGGTGAGGGCTCGGACACATGCTCCAACGCGCGTGTCAACGGCGCCAGCCGATCCAGGCGGTCGAGCCGGGCGAGCGCGTCGTACGCGCTCGACACCGACGCCTCCGGCAAAACCAGGCCCGCGCAGTCCCGGAACTTCGCCCACATCTCGCCGTCCGACATCGGGTTGGTCGGGCCGCGTCCGAGCGCACCGGCGACCGTGCCGGTCAGCCGCCGGCCGTCGTGCGTCGTCACACTCACCTCGGCCGCGAACCCATCCGACAAGTCGCGTGAGGCCTCCGGCAAGGGCCGCGCCGTCGTCCGGGCCAGGAGCCTGCGCACCTCCGGCTCGAGATAGGCCGTCCCTTCAAAGTGATGCAGCCGCGGCGGCCCGTCGAGAAGCGCCCGCACGGCGGCATACTGGATGCTGAACTTGGCACCCAGCGCCGTCGTGGGCGCCGGATTGTCGGTGTGCGGCAGACGCTGCCGATGGACCCTGATGTCGATCGCATCGACGTCGGCCGACGTCAGGCGTTCGCGGCCGGCGAGTTCGAGCATCGCGAGAATCGCCGGGTGGGTGCTGCCGCAGCATGGGAACTGCTTGAGACCGATCTCCGCGCGCTCGATCTCGAGCGGCTCCGTCTCGCCTCGGATCATCTGTTCGGGATGGACATTCTCCAGACCGTCATAGGCCGCGAAGAATCCCTGCTTGTGGTCGAGCGCGTCCGGATTGGCGGTGAAGCCGTCTCGCGCCAGCAAGGCCGCCATCAAGCCGTTGCGGGCGCAATGGCCGACATGCAGCGGCTTGGTCATGGTCCCGAAATTGGCCTTCACGCCGGACGCGAGCGAGGCGCACAGCGCGAGCGCCGTCGCGGTCCGCGCCTGGTCCAGCCCGAGGAGGCGCGCGGCCGCCGCGGCGGCCCCGAAGACGCCCAGGGTCGAGGTCGGATGCCAGCCCTTGTCGTAGTGGTGCGGATGGACGACACGGCCGAGCCTGCACTCCGCCTCGAACCCGACGATATACGCGTCGATAAGCGCCCGCCCCGAGACGTCGAGCGATTGGCCGAGAGCGATGACGACCGGCACGATCGGAACCGACGGATGCCCTCCCATCGCCTCCGCCATGTCGTCGTAGTCGATCGCGTGCGAGGCGGTGCCGTTGAGCAGTGCCGCATCGAGCACGCCGATCCGGCGGCGGTCTCCGAGGATCAGCGCGGGCCCCGCCGATGCGTGATCGACCAACGCATGGCGAAGGATGGCGACCGCCGGCTCGGCGGAGCCGGCGAGCGTGACGCCCACGGTGTCGGTGATGGCGAGCATCGCCATCCGGACCCCCGCCTGGGTTGCCCGTTCGATCCCGACCCCGGCCAGGCTGGCTGCGAGCGCCGATGCGAGAGGCTGGTTGCCCACGAGCAGCCCCGCTCAGTCGCGCGCCTGGACGGTCTCGAAGCTGTGGCTGCCGGTCCTGGACGGAAACCCGCCGCGAACCGCACCTCGCGCCTGGTCGCGATAGATCGGCGCCATCGCCGGATTGAGCGCCCGGCTGTTCGGCACCGACAACCACATGCGCAGCAGATGACGGCGGCGATCCGGTTCCGGATGATCCTGGAACGCCGACCGCGAATGCATGGTGACGTGATTGTTCAGGAACTGGATGTCTCCCGGTTCGAACATCATGCTGAAATGGAACTTCGGATCGAGCGCCATGTGATCGATCGCCGACATCGCCTCGTGCTGGAGGTCGGTCAGCTTCGGCAGCTCCGGGTGATCCTCGTGCGCCGACAGGATGTGGGTCTTGATGTAGCGCGACGAGAACTTGCCGTCCCGCTCGGAGTAGATCGGCTGCTGGTAGTAGGGTGCCTCGCCGGGTTGCTGCTGACCCTTCCAGGTCCAGTAGAACGGCTGGTAGAGCAGTTCGAGCAGGTCGGGACGCGTGCGCGCGATCTCGTTGCGGATCGCCAGCGAGCTGCAGATCATGCTCAGGCCGCCGCTCATCGCCGGACGCAGAACCATCAGGGCGACGACGTCGCTCGTGTCGGTGTGAAAGCCCAGATGCTGTCGCGACATGTAGCCGCGGCCGGTGGAGCTGTTCACGTCGCTGCCGAAATCCATCACGTCGCCCAGCAAGTCGCCCTTGCTGCTCTGCGACACGGCGACGCCGACATGGCGGCCGATGCCCCAGTACATCAGGCGAAGATCGTCCTTGCTGTATTTCAAGGCCGGCAGGCCGCGGACCACCGCGATGCCGCGCCCTTCCTCGAGCCGCTTGAGGATATCGGCGAACAAATCGTCGAACCCGTCGAGCGGAAAGTTCGCCTTGGACAGGCCATCCAGGGTGGTGCCGGACGCTTTCGCGGCCGTCAGCGCGCGATCCAGGCCACCGACCTGATCGGACGTGAGGTGGATCACCCATTCGCCCTGGTCTTCCATGTCCGCCGCGCGCCAGTCAGCGAGATCCTCGATGATGACTGCCATGTCCGCTCTCCCTGCCCGAATTGACGCGCCGACGCCTTGGACGCCGGTCTTGCAGGTCGGATGATGACAGCGCCGGCGGAGCCAATCAATCTTGACGATTCTAATCCATACAAATGGCGAGATGGGCATGGCGGGAGACATGACTGATTTTATCAAGGTTGACAGTGCACTGTGCCGACAACCATCTCGTCGGCGTGGCAGGGCCAGCATCCTTCCACATCCGGGACGTCCACGATCCAAGAAACGACCTGCCCGAGGTGACATGCTTGAGCGTCATCAGCCGACTCATGCTGCTTCCGACACAAACGGACGCGGTATCGTCATCTTCCTCTATTTCGGCTACATGCTGAGCTTCGCCGACCGGGTCGTCTTCGGCATCGTCATGAAGCCCGCCAAGGCGGCGCTCGGGTTTTCCGATGGCCAGCTCGGCCTCCTGGCCGGCGCCGCGTTCGCGTTGAGCTACGCCCTCTTCTGCCCGATCGGCGGCCTGATCGTCGACAAGGTCAACCGCAAGGCCGTGATGGTCGCTGCCATCGCGTTCTGGAGCGCGATGACGTTCGTCACCGGGCTCGTCAGCTCGTTCCTGGCCTTCGCGCTCGTGCGTGCCTGCGTCGGCATGGGCGAGTCCCTCCTCGGGCCGCTCGCCGTCTCGCTCATCGGCGACAGCGTGCGCCGTGAAGACCGCGCCAGGGTGTTCGGCTTCTATCTCAGCGCCGGCACGATCGGCACGATCCTCGCCTTCGTCGTCGGCGCCGGCGTCGTCCACCTGTTCTCGGGCTCGCCTCAAGGCGGCCTGTTCGTCCCCGGCGTCGGGTTGGTCGCGCCCTGGCGAGCTGTCTTCCTCGTCGCGGCCCTGCCCGGGTTCGTCCTGGCGTTCGCCGTGCTGCTACGCCTTCATGAGCCGCCTCGAACGCTTGCCCGCGCGCCCGCGGTCGCCGCATACGACGACATCGGCCTCTTTGTCAGGCGCCACTGGCCGTTGCTCGTGTCGATGTTCATCGGACTCTCGGTATGCCAGTTGGGATCGTTCACCTGGGCCACGTGGGGCGTCGTGTTCCTCGGTCGGGTGTATGGGTGGAGCCTGTCGCAGAGCGCGATCGTGCTCAGTGGCACGACCGCCGTTTCTTCCCTCCTCGGATGCCTGGCCTGCGGACGCATCATCGAGGCCGTGCGCCGCCGCGGCGTGGTGAGTGCGCCGTTCTGGATCGGCATGATCTCGGGCGTTGTCTTCGCGGTCATGGGAAGCATCGGCGTCATGGTGCCGACCGCGCCGGTCGCGATGGCCTTGCTCACGCTCGCAAGCTTTTGCGGCTACATGCCTGCCGTGAGCATCTTCGCGGCCATGGGCGATCTGCTGCCTGCCACCGCGCGCGGCCGCTTCGCCGGCCTGCAGACGCTGGCACTCGGTCTGATCACCAACACGCTCGGACCGCTCATGGTCGGCATGCTGAGCGACCACGCTTTCCCCTTCGTGGCGGGCATCCGCTATTCGCTCCTGGCCACGTTCCTGTCCACCGCCGTCGTCGGCACGCTGCTCGTGTTGCCGAGCATGGCAGCCTATCGCCGTCGCATGCAGGAGCAATCCGCTCCGGACCGGATGGTCAGTCCGACCTGACCCGCGGGATCATGCCAGGCTCGACATCGATCCGTTCGGCAACTGACATCACTAACCAAGCGTGATGTGACCCTCTGCCGGAGTCTGCGTGTCGCAGTCCGTCAACGTGCAAACCGATTTCGAAACATTGCTTCACGTCCGGCCCGACGGGCTTGTCGTGCATTGTGCGGCCTGTCAGTTCGGGCTTCTGCCGGTGATCGCCGAAGTCATAGACAACATCAACAATGTCTGGCGGCTACGCTCCCCCATCCGCTGAACTTGTGCCACCTCTGGACCTCCTTGGCGGTCAGTCCGCGTGACAGATGCACGTCCTCGTGCATCAGGACGTCACGGATGATCAGGTCAAGTCTTCGTAGATCTCGGTTTCATTTCAAGCGGGCTTCTCGGGGTCGACCTGCGGATGACGATGTGCTCATCGAAGGCGCGCATCACGACATGCCCGTCGTTTTCCGGATAGACGGCAAGGACTACGCCACGTTCCGATAACGCGACGTCGTGGCCGGTCCAGGCGTGCCGAACCTGGCCGCCCCGACCGCCTCGGGTCCGTCGCGCCCAGTCCTACCTGTCCAGCGCGATGCGGGCGTTCCTGGCGGCGGTGCCGTGTGAGCCTGGGCTGATGGCCGCCGAATAGCCGGCCTGTTCCGCTTCGCTTCACCGCTTCTTGTCGCGGAGGCTCTCGGTCATCTCGCGAGGACTGCGATCCAGCGGGCGGGCACCCGCCAGCGGATCGTTCGGGCCGCCGATGCCGGCCGCCTTGCCGTCATGCTTCTCGAGACGGCGGTGAGACAAGAGCGAATAACCGCCGAACGCCGCTACCGCGACAATCGTGAACGCGGCCAGAATCCAGATCACGTTCATGGGACAACCTCATGAGAGTGCATCAATCCCCGACCCGGAAGCTGGCGTTGCGCTCCCGCCCCGCAACGACGGTCGCGGTTTTGTGCTTGCGCTCGCCCGTCAAGCCGCCTGCTGTGCGACGAACGCATGCACGAAGCCGGGAAGATGACTGCCGAGCCAGTCACCCATCTCCTGCTCCTCCTTCATCGACAGCGCCAGCACCGCGACATCCTCCGCGGCACCCGCCGCCTCGGCCAGGGTGAGCAGCACCTTGTAGGAGCCGATTTCGTAGGCCTTGTAGCCGACGGCCGCGAGGACGTTCTTCAGCACGTCGTCCGCCGCCGCGGCATGCGCGAAGCCGGAGACGGTCGCGACCGTCCCGGCCACTGCTTCCTTGGCCACCGATTTGCTGGTGCCGTGCCTGGCAAGGAGATCGTCGAGCCGCGCGGCCTGAGCCGTCGACCGCTCCATCTCCACCTGCATCCGCGCGTGCAGGTCCGGGTACGGTGTCATCCGGCCAAGTTCGTTCTTGACCGTCCCGATCGCCTGCGTTTCGACCGCGTGCTGATTGCGCAGGCCGGTCAGATAGATGTCCATCGCTGTTTTGGACGCACTCATGGCACACTCCCGTTGACGGCCGGCCGCACCATCGCCCGTGCGGGCGGGATGCAGGCCTGGCCTGTCGGGAGAAATTGCGCCTGACGGGCGATTGTCATCAGGCGGCGCGCCGTGGGCGGACGTCAGCTGGCGAAGAGGCGTGATCGCCCCGGTCCGCGATCGGCACGGCCACGGCCGCCGGGTGCCGTGCCGCTCCCGTCAGCGCGCGAAGGTGCCGTCCACGATCGACGGGATGTCCGAGCGGCTGACACCGAGATCCATGAGCTGACGGTCGCTGTAGGCCTCGAGCTCGTGGCGGGCGCGGGCCCTGATACGGCGCTGCTCGAGCGTCTTGCCCACCGTCGACCGGAGGGTGCGCAGCGCGACGGCAAAGCCCGAGGCGGATCCGCCGGTGGTGGAAGCATAAGCCTGGGAGAGAGACATGGGATGATCCTTTCAGATCAGCGAAATGGTGCAATGCAAAAATAGGCTATCCCATCCCTGAGTCAAGCATTTTGGTGCGATGCACAAATCTATCCCGCTCTCGTTCGACTCCGACCACCTCCGCAACGACTTCGCCGTCCCCCGCATCCGCTCGCGCGCGCGACACGTTTTCGCTGGGCGTGACATGCGTTATCATCAACACAACGACGCGAGCGTTATCGTCCTGACAAGGACGCGAGCGCTATCGTCCTGACAAGGACGTGAGCGTGATCGTCCTGACAAGGACGGCGCCGCTCTCGTCCACGGACCAACATCGGCGGTCCCGCGCCGTCAGCAGGGGAGAGGTTCGTGACCGCGCGAGTCCTGGTCGTCGACGACGTTCCCGCCAACGTCCGCCTGCTCGAGGCCCGCCTGACCGCGGAATATTACGACGTCGCCTCGCTCTGCGAGAGCCGCGGCGCGCTCGCCTTCGCCATCGATTGGCAACCCGACGCCATCCTGCTCGACATCATGATGCCCGACATCGACGGCATCCAGCTCTGCCGCTCGCTCAAGGCCGAGCCCCGAACCGCGCATATCCCGGTCATCATGGTGACCGCGCTGCGCGGCACGCCGGACCGGCTGCAGGCGCTCGCCGCCGGCGCCGACGAGTTCCTTACCAAGCCGATCGAGCACGGCATCCTGCTCGCCCGGCTGCGCAGCGTGCTCCGCCTCAAGCGCCTGCTCGACGAGTGGCGCGCCCGCGGCCTCACCGCGCGCGCCCTCGGTCTCGCCGCCGACACCCTGTCCGGCTCGGGCCGCGTCCTCGTCGTCGACGATCTCGACGTGCGCGCCCAGCGCATCCGCAACATCCTCCATCGCGGCGCGGTCACCACCTGCCTGGCGCGCGACGAGGCGGACGCGCTGCGCGCGATCGAGAACGACAGCTTCGACCTGCTCACGATCAACCTCGCGCCCTACGCCGGCGATCCGCTGCGCACGATCGCCAGGCTGCGCGCCGCCGACAGCACCCGCGACACCCCGATGCTGCTCATCGCCGAGCCCGACCAGCGTCCGGTGCTGATCGCCGGACTCGATCTCGGCGCCAGCGACTGTCTGATCATGCCGCTCGACGAGACCGAGCTCACGCTGCGCGTCGGCAACCACATCCGGCGCAAGCGCTACCAGGACCAGCTGCGCCAGGATGTCGGCCACGCGATCCAGCTCGCCGCGATCGACCCGCTCACCGGCCTCTACAACCGGCGCACGCTGGTCAACCATCTCGCCCGCATCTGCGAGGAACCCGACGCGCCGGATCGCCCCAGGCACGCGATCCTCATGATCGACATCGATCACTTCAAGACCATCAACGACCGCCACGGCCACGCGACCGGCGACGCCGTACTGGCCGAGATCGGCCGCATCCTGCGCCTCAACCTGCGCGAGACCGACCTGATCGCCCGCTACGGCGGCGAGGAATTCGTCGTCGTCGCCACCCTCTCGTCCGACGAGAGGCCCGAGGCGCTCGCCGAGCGGCTGCGCGACGCCGTCGAGCGCGCCAGCCGCGCGGCCGACCTCCCCGTCACCGTCAGCATCGGCGTCGCCGCCGCGCCCGACCGCGACCCCGCGTCGCTGATGGACACCGCCGACCGCGCTCTCTACCGGGCCAAGCGGGCAGGGCGCAACCGCGTCGCAGTCGCCGACGCCGGCGATCTCGTCCTCGTGCCTCCGTCGCCCGCGCCGTCGCACGAGGACGAGGTCGCCGCCTTCCGCCCCACCGCCGCTTTCGGCACGTGACCGGCGTCCGCACCGCATTCGCCCGTGACGTCGGCGCCCAGGCCGCCGTCCAATCCTGCGCCACCCAGCTCGCCTCCCAGCCCTCCGACCTCCTCATCGCGCTCGTCGGCGGCAAGCATCCGCCCGAAGGCGTCCTCGCGGCCTTGCGCGCCGCCTTCGGCGACATCCCCGTCGTCGGCGGCTCGGCCGCCGGCATCATCGCGACCGCCGGCTTCGGCTACACGGGCTTCGAGCTCGGCCTGATCGGTCTCGCCGGCGCCGACATCGTCCCGCGCGTCATCGTCAACCACGACCTGCTCGCCGGCGAGCGCCAGGCCGGCATCGCCCTCGGCGAGGCCACCCGCGCCGCCTCCCACGACGGCGCGGCCGTCCTCCTCCTGTTCGACAGCGTCGCCGAGACCACGCCGCTTCGCCTGCACCCGGCCAGCCTCCTCGTCGAGGGCTTCAGCGAAGGGCTCGACGACCGTGTGCTCCATCTGGTCGGCGGCGGTCTCCTGACCGACATCAATCTCGGCAACGCCTGGGTGTTCGACGGCGCGCGCGTCTGCGCCCACGCCGCCATCGCCCTCGTCTTCCCGGCCGGCATCACCGCCTCGACCGCCATCCTGCATGGCTGTCGCCCGGTCAGCACCTTTCTCGAGATCACACGCGTCGATGGCGCCGAGGTCTTCGAACTCGACGGCGCCCCCGCTCTGGCCGTCGTCGAGCGGATGCTGGGTCTCGCCCTGGGCACCACCAGCGGTCAGCAACTCTCCCTCGTCGCCACCTTGGGCCAGAAGCAGGGCGACCCGTTCGCCCCCTACGACGAGAACAACTACGTCAATCGCCTCATCCTGCGCGCCGATCCCGACGCCGGCTCGATCACCCTGTTCGAGCCCGACTTCACCATCGGCACGCGCGTGCAGATCATGAGCCGCGACAACGACCTGATGCTCCAGTCGGTCGAGCGCGGCGTCGCCCGGCTGCGCGCCGAGATCGCCGGCGCGGATTGCCTGCTCGGCCTCTATATCGACTGCGCCGGACGCGCCAGCGTCATGACCGGCGCCGCCATCGAGGAGGCCGAGCTGGTCCTGCGCACCCTCCAGCCCGCCTTCCCCTTCATGGGCTTCTATTCCGGCGTCGAGATCGCCCCGTTCGCCGGCGACTACAGCCGGCCGCTCGACTGGACCGGCGTGCTCACCGTGCTGCGACGCACGCCGGCGGCATGACGCTGCGACGCACGCCGGCATGACCGATCCCGACCTCCAGCTCCTCGAGCGCGAGCTCGCCTACTACCGGCGCGAATGCAACGACATCGGCGGCCGCCTGCTCCGGCTGCAGGAGGAGCAGAGCCGCACCGCGCGCGAGGCCAGGCGCGCGCGCACCGTCGCCCACCTGATCCGCGAGGCCTACCAGCTCGCCAACCGCGATATCGCCGCCGACCGCATCGGCGAGCCCATCCTCTCCGCCATCGCCGACATCTCCGTCTGCGACCGCGCCGCCTTCCTCGTCGAGGACACGCACGAACCCGGCCGCTTCCAGGTCGAGCACGCGATCGGCGTCGCCCGCGGCGCCGACGTCGCGATCGGACATCCGCCCGCCTTCCTCTACACCGCCTCCGGCCTCGCGTCCGGCCAGCCCGCCGAGGCCCTGACCACCCTGCTCGGCGTTCCCTACCTGCTCTGGGCCTACGATCCCGCCAGCAGGCGGGCGCTCCTTCTCGGCAGCCATTCCGAGAGCAACCTCCACCGCGCCTTCGAGCCGGGCGACCAGGAGCTCGTCCAGGGCGCGCTCTCGGTCTATGTCGACGTCCTGCTCCGCAAGCTCGCCGAGACCACGCTCCGCCAGGCCAAGACCGCCGCCGAGGAAGCCAACAACGCGCGCGCCCGCTTTCTCGCGACCCTCACCCACGAGCTGCGCACCCCGCTCAACGCCGTCATCGGGTTCTCCGAGCTGCTGCTCGACAGCGGACCGCGCGCGCCCAGCCAGGGCCAGCGGCACGAGTTCGCGGGCGAGATCCTCGACGCCGGCCAGCGCCTGCTGCTGCTCGTCAACGACATCCTCGACTATTCGAGCCTCAGCCACGCCGCACCCAGGCTTCGCCTCGGCTGGGTGCCCGCCGCGCAATTGCTGCAGGCCGCCGTGCGTGCCTTCGCCGCCGACAGCGCCGCCCGCGCGCTCGACGTCGCGCTGCCGCCGGGGCACCCCGACATCGAACTGCTGATCGATTACGACCGCTTCCGCCAGATCCTCAACAACCTCATCGGCAACGCCGTGAAGTTCACCCAGCCGGGCGGCCGTGTCGTCATCACCGCCGAACTCGCCAACCACGATGCCGCGCGCATCGTCATCCGCGACAGCGGCATCGGCATGCGGCCCGACGACATCCCGCGCGCGCTCGAGCCTTTCGTCCAGCTCGAGAACATGCTCCGCCGCCGCTTCCGCGGCACCGGCCTCGGCCTGCCCATCGCCAAGCAGCTCGCCGAGGCGCATGGCGGCGCGCTGACCATCGCCAGCACCCACGGCGAGGGCACCGAGGTGATCGTGACGCTGCCGCGCGGCAGCGCTCGCCAGAAAGTCACCAGCGTCCCCGCCTGAGCGCGGATCCCTCGACCGCCCAGGTGCCCGCTACCCCAGCAGGTCCGCCGGCACCCGCGCCATCGCGTGGAAGTTCTGGTCCAGCGCCCGGAACAGCCCCCACGTGTCGATGTAGTTGCTGGGAAACCCCGGGCACCCGGCCTCCAGGTCCGCCTGGCGCGCATGTGCGTAATCCGTCCAGCGCTTGTTGGCCGGCCGCCGATGGTGGAAGTCGTGGCATGGCGCGTCGCCCACCAGCACGAACACCCGCACCAGCGCCTGCACCGTCAGCATGTCCGCCCACCACACCGCCCAGGCCGCCAGGCCGCGCACGCTCGACGCCCGCGCGTCCGGCGGCTGCGCCCCCGGAAACACCCCCGCCGTCGCCTCGCACACCAGCCGCTTGCCGCGCCCCTCGATCACCTCGATCGGCGGAAACCGGTGCTCGCACAGGATCCGGAACACCGTCGCCACCTGCAGCAGCACCGTCACCGGCACCACCACCGCCAGCACGAAGACCCACAGCAGATGTGCAGCCAAGGCTGCCGTCAGCAGCCCGCCCCAGAACGCCCGCCCGATCCAGTTGTGCGCCCGGTCGTGCGAGAACAGCCCGCCGCGCACGCGCTTGTACAGGAACCGTCCATGAAACCACGGCGAGACCAGATCGAGCAGCAGCCGCCGCCACAGCGTCTCCCGGCTCGACGCCGGCGCCAGGTCGCAGATCCCCACCACGAAGTCGGTGAACTCGTCGTCGTCGGTGAACAGCTTGTTGGCGTTGTGATGCACCATGTGCTCGCGCTGGTAGAGGTCGAAATGCTTGAACAGCAGGATCGCCGAGACCAGCCGCCCCACCCGCCGGTTGCGCTCGCGGGTCGCGAACACGGTCCCGTGCGAGCAATGATGGAACACCACCACCTGGAACAGCCCGAGCCCCGACGCGGCCGCCAGCCAGCCCGCCGCCAGCAGCAAGCCGCCGATCGTCCACGCGGCCGCCCCCGGAGGCATCATCCCGCCCAGCACGAGCGCCCCCAAGGCTCCAGCGGCGATGCCCCCGATCGTCAGCCCCAGCGCCTCGCCCACGTAGGCCAGCGGCGATTTGACCACCGGCGCCTCTCCCGGCGCGGGCTTGGCCGTGATCCAGGTCAGCAGCGGCTGGACGAAACCCGGCAGCCGCTCCGCCATCGCCACCCGCGGATCGCGCGCCACCGGCACGTCCACGCCTGTCTCATCAGGCGAGAACGACGTTCGCGAATAATACATTTCTAACCTTTCACACTATTTGTTCCGTTAACCGATCATTTTGCCGGCCTTACGACCATTTGGTAGGCCGTCGCAGCCAGATCAAAGTAGAGCATTCGCGCGTTGCTGCGCCGTCAACGCCGATCTCTATTTTGAACGTAACAAAACTGTCGCGCCGATACCGTCAGCGCCGCTAACCGGCCCCGCCGTTTCGCAAGCCTCACGCACCTATGCTAGACCGGTGTCGCCAGACGAACCGCGCCCCGAAGGTATCGAGTGCCCCAGACCACCGCCCCAGCCGCGCGGCGTCGCCCGTGAGCGACGCCCAGACCCCCGGCCAGCCGCCCTCCGACAGACTGCCCGTCACCATCGAGGAGGAGATGCGCTCCTCCTACCTCGCCTACGCGATGTCGGTCATCGTCAGCCGTGCGCTGCCCGACGCCCGCGACGGCCTCAAGCCGGTCCACCGCCGCATCCTCTACGGCGCCCGCGAGGGCGGCTTCACCCCCGACAAGCCCTACCGGAAGTCGGCCCGCATCGTCGGCGACGTGATGGGCAAATACCATCCGCACGGCGACGCCTCGATCTATGACGCCCTCGTCCGCCTCGCCCAGTCCTGGTCGATGCGCGTCCGCCTGATCGACGGCCAAGGCAATTTCGGCTCCATCGACGGCGACAGTCCCGCCGCCCAGCGCTACACCGAGGCGCGTCTCGCCCGCAGCGCGATGTTCCTGCTCGACGACATCGACCGCGATACCGTCGATTTCCAGCCGAACTACGACGAGAACGAGCAGGAACCCACCGTCCTGCCCGCCGCCTACCCCAACCTGCTGATCAATGGCGGGCAGGGTATCGCCGTCGGCATGGCGACCAACATCCCGACCCACAATCCCACCGAGATCATCGACGCCACGCTGGCGCTCATCGCCGATCCAGACATGACGCTCGATGCGCTCATCGCGATCGTTCCCGGCCCCGACTTCCCCACCGGCGGCCTCATCCTCGGCCGCGCCGGCATCCGCTCCGCCTTCGAGACCGGCCGCGGCTCCGTCGTCATCCGTGCCCGCGCCGAGATCGAGGAGATCCGCCGCGAGCGCACCGCCATCGTCGTCAGCGAGATCCCCTACCAGGTCAACAAATCCACCCTCCTCGAGCGCATGGCCGAACTCGTCCGCGCCAAGACCATCGAGGGCATCTCCGACATCCGCGACGAGAGCGACCGGTCGGGCATGCGCATCGTCATCGAGCTCAAGCGCGACGCCACCCCCGAGATCGTGCTCAACCACCTCTACCGCTTCACCAGCCTGCAGACCTCCTTCGGCGTGAACATGCTGGCACTCGACCGCGGCCAGCCGCGCCTGCTCGGCCTCAAGCAGTGCCTCGAGCTCTTCCTCGAATTCCGCGAGGAGGTCGTCCTCCGCCGCTCCCGCCACGATCTCGCGAAGGCGCGCGAGCGGGCCCACGTCCTCGTCGGCCTCGCCATCGCCGTCGACGACATCGACGAGGTCATCCGCCTCATCCGCGCCTCGCCCGACGCGGCGGCCGCACGCGCGGCCCTGATGGGCCGCGACTTCCCGTCGGCCGGCGTCGAGCCGCTGCTCGCCCTGATCGACGACGTCGCCAACACCATCACCGGCGGCCGCGTCAAGCTGACCGAGGCCCAGGCGCGCGCCATCCTCGACCTCCGCCTCCAGCGCCTCACCGGCCTCGAGCGCGACCGCATCACCGCCGACCTCAACGAGCTGGCCCAGAAGATCACCGACCTGCTCGACATCATCGGCAGCCGCCCACGCCGGCTCGAGGTCATCCGCGACGAACTCGCCGCCGTCCGCGACGAGATCGCCACCCCGCGCCTGACCGACATCGTCGACGCCGTCGCCGATCAGGACGAGGAATCGCTCGTCGAGCCCGGCCGCATGGTCGTCACCATCACCCGCGACGGCTTCATCAAGCGCACCGGTCTCGACATCTTCCGCCAGCAGAACCGTGGCGGCCGCGGCCGCACCGCCGCCGGCCGGCGTGGCGACGACATCATCACCCGCTCCTTCATCGCCCACACCCACCAGTGGGTCCTGTTCTTCTCGTCGGGCGGCAAGGCCTACCGCGAGAAGGTCTGGCGCCTCCCCGAGGCCGCGCCCACCGCCAAGGGCCGCGCCCTGGTCAATCTCCTGCCCGAGCTCGGCGCCGACCAGATCACCACCGTCCTGCCGCTCCCCCAGGACGAGAGCCTCTGGGAGAACCTGTTCCTGATCTTCGCCACCGCCACCGGCAACGTCCGCCGCAACCGCCTCAGCGACTTCCGCAACGTCCGCTCGTCGGGCCTGATCGCGATGAAGCTCGACGACAACGACCGCCTGATCGGCGTCGCCACCGCGCGCGACGGCCAGGACGTCCTGCTCGCCACCCGGCGCGGCCGCTGCATCCGCTTCCACATCACCGACGACGCGTTGCGCGTCTTCGCCGGCCGCGACAGTTCCGGCGTGCGGGGGATCCGCCTGATGGGCGGCGACGAGGTCAACTCCCTCTGCGTGCTCGAGCATGTCGACGCGACCGTCGCCGAGCGCGCCGCCTATCTCCGCTCCGCCACCGCCCGCCGCCGGGGCCAGGACGCGATCGACGACACCGACATCGCCGCCGCCGCGGCCGAGATCGAGGCCGAACCCGAGGAAGTCGCGCCCGGGGAACCGGCCAACGACACCAACGGCGAACCCCAGGACCTCACCCAGGAACGCGAGGCCGAGCTCGCGCTGCGCGAGGAAATCCTGCTCACCGTTACCGACGGCGGCTTCGGCAAGCGCAGCTCCGCCTACGAATACCGGACCACCGGCCGCGGCGGCCAGGGCATCGCCAACGTCGCACTCAGCAAGCGCACCGGCACCGAATCGGTCGCCACCCTGCCGGTCCAGCCGGGCGTCGACGTCATGCTGGTCACCGACAATGGCCGCCTGATCCGCGTCCCCGCCGACCAGGTCCGCATCACCGCCCGCCAGGCCATGGGCGTGACCCTGCTCCGCCTCGACAACAACGAGCGCGTCGGCAGCGCCTTCACCGTGCGCGAGGACCCGCTGGAAGGTCCCGAGGACCCGACCGACACGCTCGGCGCCGGCGCCCTCGCACCCGACGGGCTCGACCCGGAGACCGACATCGCCGATCCCGACCCGGGCCCAGAGGATGCCTGACGCATCCCGCGCGCTCCGCTGCGGCCTCTATCCGGGCACCTTCGATCCACCCACCTTCGGCCATCTCGACGTCGTCCGGCGCGCCAGCCGCCTGCTCGACCGCCTCGTCGTCGGCGTCGCCGCCAACGCCGGCAAGGGCCCGATGTTCACCCACGACGAGCGCACCCGCCTCGTCGAGACCGAGATCGATACGCTGCGCGCCCGGGATGATCTCGACGGCTGCGAGGTCCTCGTCCGTCCCTTCGATGGCCTTCTCGTCGATTTCGCCCGCGAGATCGGCGCGCGCACCTTTTTCCGGGGCCTTCGCGCGGTTGCCGACTTCGACTACGAGGTCCAGATGTTCGGCATGAATTCCCGCCTCGACCCCTCCATCGACACCGTCTTCCTCGTCGCCACCGGCGACAACCGCTTCGTCTCCTCGCGCCTGGTCAAGGAGATCGCCCGCCTCGGCGGCGACGTCTCCGCCTTCGTCCCGCCCCACACCCTGCGCGCGACGCTCGCCCGCCTGACCTGACCGCCCGGAGAGCCGATGACCATCCTGACCCGCCGCGCCGCGTTCGGCGCCGCCCTTATCCTGGGAACCATCATGTCCGACCGAGCTGCCGCCGCCGACGCCACCGAGGACAAGTCCGACCTCATCGACCTCACCCTGCCGGGCGGCACCGTCGTCATCAGGCTCCGCCCCGATCTCGCCCCCAAGGCCGCCGAGCGCCTTCGCACGCTCTGCCGCCAGGGCTTCTACGACAACACCCCGTTCCACCGCGTCATCGAGGGCTTCATGGCCCAGGGCGGCGACCCGACCGGCACCGGCACCGGCGGCAGCCAGTTGCCCGACCTGCCGGCCGAGTTCACCCGCAACGCGAACTTCCTGCGCGGCACCGTCGGCATGGCCCGGACCTCGGATCCGAACAGCGCCAACAGCCAGTTCTTCATCATGTTCGCCCCCGCCCCGAGCCTGGACGGCCAGTACACGATCGTGGGCCAGGTGATCAGCGGCATGGACGTGATCGACAAGGTCAAACGCGGCAGCGGCGGCAGCGGCACGGTCACCGATCCCACCCGCATCACCCACATGCGCGTCGAAAGCGACGCCGCAAAGTAGAGACGGGCAGGGAAGGGCGGGGCCAGCCCCGCATCCCGCCGGGGGCATCGTTCGGAGCACGTCTCCGACGTGACGCCCCCGGACCCGCACGACTTGGGCCGGTAGCTCAGTGGTAGAGCATTCGACTTTTAATCGAATGGTCGTGGGTTCGAACCCCACCCGGCCCACCACCCGGCAAACCCTTTTTGACTCCCCCTCAATTCCAAGCTAGCTAGATACCTAGCCAACCACCAATCATCAATCATCAACCAAGCGGGACGTGAACATGCACACGGTCGGCGTCTTCGAGGCCAAGAACCGGTTGACCGCCCTTCTCGATGAGGTCGAGGAAGGCGGCGACGTCCTCATCACCCGCCGTGGCAAGCCCGTCGCGCGCCTGGTTCCGGCTGCCCCAGGCGTCGACCGCGAGGCCGCACGCCGTGTGGCCGCGGCACTTCGCGCCGCCAGCAAGGGCGTCACCCTCGGCGGCGTCACGCTGCGCGAACTGATCGACGAGGGCCGCCGCTGAGCTTCGTCCTCGACAACTCCATCGCACTCGCCTGGTGCTTCGAGGACGAGCAGACCGCGCCGATCATGGCGCTGCTTGACCGCGTCGCCGAAACCGGTGCCATGGCCCCGCAACTCTGGCCGCTCGAGGCGCTCAACGGTCTGCTCACTGCGGAGCGCCGGCAACGCATCGACGGCGGCCTGCGTCAACGCCTCGGCGGCTTCCTGCGGGCACTGCCGATCAGCATCGACGGCGAGACCATGTCTCAGGTCTGGTCGGGGATCGCATCTCTCGCCGAGCGCCACCGTCTGACGGCCTACGACGCGGCCTACCTCGAGCTGGCCCTGCGCCTCGCGATGCCGCTGGCAACCAGCGACAACCCGCTGCGCAACGCCGCCCGCGAGGCGGGCGTCGAACTCCTCCCGGCCTGATCGCTGGCCGTGTGACAGCGGCAAGCCCAGCCGGCGAGCATGACCGGGCCACCTACAACACTTCCCTCCACAGCCTCAATCGGACTAAGCCGGACTACGTTTAGGGGCATCCATCATGCGGACGATCAACATCCACGCTGCCAAAACCCACCTGTCCCGCCTCGTCGACGAGGCGGCCGCCGGCGAGGAGATCATCCTCGCCCGCGCAGGCAAGCCTATCGCCCGCCTGCTGTCGCTCGCCCAGCCGCCGGCAGCACGCCATCGCGTCCTCGGTCGCCTCACGGGACAGCTCACCGTGCCCGAAAACTTCGACGAACCGATGCCCGACGACGTGCTCGAGGCCTTCGAAGGGCGCTGATGCGCCTGCTGCTCGACACCCAGATCCTGCTCTGGGCGCTCGTCGAACCGGCCCGTCTGACCGCCGGAACCCGCCCCTCCTGGAGAACCCGGCGAACGAGGTGGCGTTCAGGGCCGCCAGCATCGGGGAGATCGCTAAGGCCAGCCTCGGCTGCATCGGCTTCGCCGTCCGTCCCGAACGGATCGCCCAGGCCGCACGAGAGACCGGCTTCACCAAATTCGCCATCGGCGCCGACATCGCCGACCGTGTCGTCGACCCGCCGCCCCATCACCGCGATCCGGCTGATCGGATGACGACTGAACAGCGAGCTACAGCAAGGGCGAGGAAGGATAGGGCTCACCTCGCCAAGCGCGATTGCAGCTGGAGTCCTTGATTGCTGGATGAACCGATAAATAAATGCAGACCGTCCCTTGAGTCCGGTGTTGGCAGCTTTGAATCTTATCGAGCCGAGACCACTCCGCCCCATTCAGAACGAGCAGTTGACCTGGCGCGTTAGAGGTTGGCAAACGCCAGCAAACCTCATAACGTCCTTTTATCGTAACAATGCACATACGATAACGGAGGATGTATGCCGCCCGATCTGAGCCCTCCCGCTCCGGGAGAATACGACATATCGTTGCGGACGCCATCCAAGGGGGCTTTGGTCAAAGACACCTCGATGAACAAACTATCTATTGACGCGACGGTTTCCGTTCGAGACCTCGCTTCCAGTCTGCTCAAGATCTTGCCGAAAGCGGAGAAGCGAGACCCGGGCAGCGTGATACTAGCATCCGGTGCACCAGGCATTCTCACTCTTTCTAGCTTCTACGCTGCCGCTGATGTGGAGATGCAAGGTTCTTGGGGCTTCTCCATCGAGATATCAGCTCGGTTCTTGTGCAATTTTGCCGCCAAGTCCCAAAACGAGACTCTACGAATGCATTGGCTGAATGGGAAGCTGATATTGGACAACACGTCGATGTCAGCAGTTCCGATCTCAGATGCAAGTACAGCGCGAAGGCCGAAATATGTCCCGACCACCCGTCTCGGTAGGGACCCCGGTCGTCGCAGATAACGACCGCCTTGCGCAAGCTGACCGTTTTGGGGTCCCTATTCGAGAACCCGGGTCCCTGCGGAGCGCGACTGAGCCATGGCGGCAAATAGCAGATGGTAGCCGGCACGCTCTTCACTCAATACTTTCTGCAGGATGGTATCCGTCAGACTGACGCTTATCGCGAGATGGAAACCACCTCGTTGGCCCAGGCGGAGAGCCGCCTACGCGCGTTGTGGCGTGCACTCGCGTCGATGCCCTCGCCGAGCGAGGCCGAGACCGAGCACGAGTTTATCTTCCCAGTTCTGGACATCCTGGGATGGCAATATCTCCACCAGCCGATCGCTGACCGGCGTCGCCGAGACGTGGCTGATGCACTGTTGTTCCTGACACCATCGGCGAAGGCTGCCTCGCTACCACGAAAGCCCATCGATCGCTTCACCCATGGTTCCATGATCGTTGAGAACGAGGCGCGCGAAACTCGCCTCGATCGTGCCGCTGCGGGCCACGAGTCTCCCGCCTCTCAAATCCTTCGCTACATGTCTCGCTCCGCGACTCACTCCAACGGAACGATGCGTTGGGGATTGCTCACGAATGGACGCACTTGGCGCCTCTACGACGGCCTCGCTCCGTCCCGCGCGGAAGGCTTCGTTTCTTTCGACCTTGCCGACATCCTCGATCCACCGTCTATCGCGCCGCTGACCGTGCCGGCCGGCGCGCCAGCCGACCATTGGCTTCGGACGTTCCTGTTGCTGTTTCGTCGCCAGGCTTTACAGGCAGATGCGCCGGAGGGTGTCACGTTCCTCGAACTGGCGCTGGCGGAGGGGCGCCTCTACAAGGCGCGCACCACGGCGGAGCTCGCAAGAGCCGTTTTCGAAGAAGTCTTTCCCGAACTCGTCACCGCCATCGCTACCCACGACCCCCACGCGCGACCGTCCGACTCGGCGTGGCGCGAACTCGCTCGCCGGAGCGCCCTCAGGCTGCTCTTTCGTCTTCTCTTCCTATTGTTCGCCGAAGACCGTGACCTCTTGCCGATCCGCCATCCCGGCTACGCGCACTATGCGCTGCGCGGCCTACGCGAAAGGGCTGCCCAGGTCGCAGACGGCCAACTCACCGTTTCATCGAAGGCTGGCAGCTGGTGGCATCAGCTCCTCGCGCTGTTCGTCGCGGTGAGGGCGGGCGACACTGATCTCGGACTTCCACCCTACAACGGAGGCCTGTTCGACGACGAGCCAGATGATCTTCTGCCGCGCATCATGTTGCCTGACGCGTCGCTGGCCCGCGTCATTGAAGGCATGTCTCGCGAAGGAGCGCTGTCGGACCGCCGCTGGATCAACTACCGCGACCTCTCCGTCCAGCATCTCGGCAGCATCTACGAGCGGATCCTTGAACGTGACGTCGTCCAGGACGGCGACGGTGTGGCACTCCGTCCCAATCTCTACGCGCGCAAGACTACCGGTTCCTATTATACCCCTGAAGAACTCGTGGGCCTCATTCTGCGTCGCGCTGTCGACCCCCTGCTGACCGAGCGACGTGCCGCCTTCCAGGCCAAGGCAAAGCTATTGGCAAGTGATCGGCGCCAGACCGCTATCCGACTCGACGCGCTCGACAAGCTCGACCCTGCCGAACAAATGCTCGCTCTTCGGATCTGCGACCCGGCGATGGGATCGGGCCATTTCCTCGTGTCCCTGGTCGACCATTTGACCGACGCCATCCTCACCGCCATGACGGAGGCCGAGATCGACGTCGAGTGGGGCAACTATCATTCACCATTGGCGAAACGCATCGTCGACATCCGGACCCGCATTCTTGCCAACGCGGTAGAGAACGGCTGGCTCGTGCCAGAGGCGCAGTTGGATGATCGCCATATCGTCCGCAGGATGGTCCTCAAGCGTTGCGTCTACGGCGCCGACCTCAACCCGATGGCCGTCGAGCTCGCCAAGCTGTCGCTCTGGTTGCATTCCTTCACCGTCGGCGCGCCGTTATCGTTTCTGGACCATCATCTTCGCTGCGGAGATTCCTTGTTCGGCGAGCTGGTCGGCCCTGTAGTTACGCGGCTACGAGAAGAATATGGGCTGGCCATCTCCCAGGCCGCCGTCTCCGCGCAAAAATCCGCAGCTGGAATGGCCGAAGTCGAGGAGCTGACCGATGCCGACATCGCCGAAGTCAAGCTGAGTCGTGCGACCTTCGAGGGAGTGGAAATCGCGACGCGATCCCTACGTCGGTTTCTCCATATCTACCACGGCGCGCGATGGCTGCCGGCAATCGACGACGTCGATGAGATCGGCCGCGCCCTGTTCTTCGGCGGCGATTACGGTGACCCCGTCGCGATCGCCGCCGGAAAACCGATGCGCGCGCCGCGTGGCGACGCCGCTATTTTGCGCGCATCCTCCCGCACCCGATCTGAGATCACGGCCATCGCTGCATTCGCCGCTGCGGAACGATTCGTCACGGCTACGATGGAGCACGCCGAGGCAAGCCGTTTCCTCCATTGGGAAGTGGCCTTCCCCGGCGTTTGGCAGAACTGGGAGGAAGCTGCCCCACGCGGCGGCTTTGACGCGGTCATTGGCAATCCCCCATGGGACCGCATCAAGATGCAGGAGGTCGAATGGTGGGCTGCCCGCCAACCCGATGTCGCCGGCCATGCTCGTGCGAGCGACCGAAAGGTCGCCATCGCGAAGTTGCGTCGACAGGGTGACCCTCTGGCGGCCGAATACGACCGCGCGGCCGCACGCGCCAAGCAGGCGTCGGAAGTGGCCCGCTATCTTCCTCCGAAACCGGACCGCAACGGCAAGATCAAGGGTCCCTACCAGCTCTATCCATTGTTCGCCCGTGGCGACATCAACGTCTACTCGCTGTTCCTAGAGCGAGCCGGCAGGCTGGTGAACGCCGACGGCATCGTCGGACTACTGGTCCCATCAGGCGTCGCCGCCGACAAAGGCGCGGCCGATTTCTTCCAGAGCATCAGCCGGACGGGACGCCTAGTCTTACTGTGTCATAAATTGAAGGCTCGTTTGGCACGGCGCTGACAACATGGGCATTGCGGGAGCGCTCTTGCGATGGCGCGGGCGATGGTGGTGCGCAGTGTTGTGATTGAGGTTGCGACATGGCGCTCAGGCCGGATCGGGAGAGCCGCGGGGTCGGTAGCGTTCGGGTATGGCAGGTGTTTGCAAGGAAGTCGGCCAGAATTCGTCTGAGGGGGGAAAAGCGCCCCGCTCGGCGATCAGGAATCCGTAGGCGGCGATGCAGAGCGCCGCATGATGGTGAAAGCCGCGCCAACCGCGTCCTTCGTAATGCCCGAGGCCGAGTTCCTGTTTCAGGTCCTGATAGTCGCGCTCGATGCGCCAGCGCAGCTTGACCAGATCGACGAGTGTTCTTCGTGCGATGTTGGGCGGCAGGGTCGAGAGCCAATATTTGCTCGGCTCCTTCTCGCCGCTTGGCCACTCGATCAGCAGCCATTCTTCGGGACGCGGTGTCGGCCGGTTGTAGTCGCGATGCGCCGGACGAACCCGCACGGCGGCGAAGCGCGAGGCGAGGGTCGCGTTGCTGCCCTCGCGCCATGTCACACGGCGCCAGGCGCTGTTGGGCAGGCTGATCGCCAGATCCTTGGCCGAGACCGGCGCATGCCCGTCACGGCGCCGGATCAACGACGGCGGTCGCCCGCGTCCACTCCAGGCTTTCGGCGGCAGCGGTTGCGTGCCTGGCGGCCAGACGCTGGTGTGCGACTGCACACCGAGCGCGTAGGCCAATCCGAGCTCGGTGATGCCGTCCCGGAACGCGGTATCGACGCCATAGCCGGCATCGGCCAGCACCGGGGCGGGCGGCACGCCGGCGGCGAGAGCGGCGCGGATCTGCGCGAGCGCGATCTGAGGCTTGGTCTGAAAGGTCACGTCGTCCGGAACGCCAGTCTTGGCGCGTCGCGGAGCATCCTCAGCCCAGGGCTGCGGCAAATAAAGTCGATGCGCGACCGGCAGGCTGGCATGATCACTGGCCAGCGACAGCGTGACGGCGACCTGACAATTGTCCTGCTTGCCGAGCTGTCCGCAATATTGCCGCGCCACCCCGACCGAGTGCGATCCCTTCTTGGGCAGGCCGGTATCATCGATCATCCAGCCGCGGATCGGACCTGCTCTCTGCATGACGGGAAGCACCTGCGCGCGGACCGCGCTGAGCAGCGCTTCGTCGGACCAGTCCGCCTTGGCGACGAAATGGTGCAGCGACTGATGCGCGGCCTGCACGCGCGCCGGCTCGACGCGCGCCGCCATCGGCTCGACGCTCTTGCGCGCTCCCGGCAACAGAAGACCGGCGCAATACGATCGGAACGGTGCGACACGGTCGGCATGACCGAGAGCCGCCGAAAGCCTGTCGACGTAGACAGCCAGACGTGATTCGCTGCCGCGCGAACCGGATAAGAGACCCATACCTCGCCTCCACGAGTCGGAATCTCCATGCGTACACACACAATCTGAAGCCGTACAAGCTGTTTATGACACAGTAAGACTAGTGTCCTGCTCCGCAATTGCCGACTAATATCTCCTGATCGTGAGAGTTTCGGGAGAAATGCCTTGATGGGACGACCGATCAAGCGACTGCGTGCTGAACCTGGCGCTGTCACGGAGCTTCGACGCCGGTCGCGGTCGGCCATCGTCGACGTGCGGGAGCGCGAGCGTGCCGACATCATCCTGCTTCGGCTCGACGGCGTCGGGGTTGAAGCCGTCGCCGAGCGGCTGAATACGACGCCCAAGCGCGTCTCGACGTGGTCGAGGCGGTTCGAGAGGTTCGGTCTTGCGGGGCTGGATGATCGACCGGGTCGTGGCCGCAAGGCTTCGATCCCGGAGGTGAAAGTGGCACGCGTGCTGACCGAAGCGACCCGTCCGCCGAAGGGTAGACGCCGCTGGAGCCTGCGGTCGATGAGCCGTCACGCCGGGGTCTCCGCGAGTTCGGTCCAGCGCCTGTGGTCGAGGAACGACCTCAAGCCACATCGTCTGAGGACCTTCAAGCTGTCGAACGATCCGAAATTCGAGGAGAAGTTCTGGGACGTCATCGGGCTGTATCTCAATCCGCCCGCGAAGGCGCTGGTGCTGTGCTGCGACGAGAAAAGCCAATGCCAGGCGCTCGAACGCACGCAACTGGGCCTCCCGCTGGCGCCGAAGCGCCCGCCCACGATGACGCACGACTACGTCAGGCATGGCACGATCACACTGTTCGCAGCCCTCAGCCAGTTGACCGGAAAGCTGATCAGCCGCACCGAGGCGAGCCACACGCATGTCGAATGGCTGCGTTTCCTCAAGCAGATTGATCGCGAGACGCCGTCCGACGTCGATCTGCATCTGATCGCGGACAACTACGCCACCCATAAACATCCCAATGTGCGGGCGTGGCTGGGCAGACACCCTCGTTTCCACATGCACTTCACGCCGACCTCGTCCTCGTGGCTCAATCTGGTCGAGCGCTTCTTCGCCGACCTAACCGGCGACGTGATCCGTGTCGGCAGCTTCACGTCGGTCAACGAACTGGTCCGTGACATCAAAGCCTATCTCGCCGTGCGCAATGCCGATCCAAAGCCATACGTCTGGAAAGCCACGGGCGCCGAAATCCTCGCAAAAATCAAACGAGCACGCGTCGCGCTTACCGAAACCACGGCTGCATGACTTCCTGGTCAGCAATTGCCAATCGGGACACTAGCTGCCCTTCTGGACTTTGAAAATCGGCGATACCGTCTGGGCCTCGATTCATTTTTTCCCGATGTCGACAGCCGCTTCAAATTTGCAGCTTTCATCCACGGCGGCACCGCGCGGACATTCGCCAGCGCTGACTGCGCTTTCTTCAAACAGAGCGCCGAGGAAGCGGAGGCCGAGGCATTCCCCATCGCTCCCGCCGACTTCGCGCTGGTCAACCCCAACACCGGCACTGCGCCGATCTTCCGTTCCCGCCGCGACGCTGAACTTGTCCTCCCAGCGTATCGGCGACTGCCAGTGCTCATCGACCGCACTGGATCAGCGCCACGTGCGCCATATCCTTTGAGCTACAGCAGAATGTTCGATATGACCAACGACAGCAGGCTGTTTCGGACCGCCGGCGAGCTCGAAGCAGACGGCGCTTACCCGGTCGTGGGCGGCGCGTTCGAGCGTGGCAATACGCGCTTCCTTCCGCTCTTCGTCGGACGCTCCATCCACCTTTTCGACCACCGCTTCGCATCCGTTCTCGAGGACGAACCGGAGGACGACACGATCCAGGACATCGCGTCATCAGCGCCACGGTCCGCGCGAAAACGCAGCCTGCACAATCCTTACAGCAGCCGTGGCACATCCGATGCTCAGCACGCGGATCCCGCATTCAATCCCACTCCACGCTACTGGATCGACCAGTCGAAAGTCGACGAACGCTGGCCCGAAGGCCTTGAATGGGCCGTCGCCTTCCGCGACATCGCCCGGCCCACGGACGTCCGAACCGCGATTGCCTGCATCGTGCCGCGCGCCGCCTTCGGAAACACGCTGCCGCTTCTTCTGCCTGCTCTGCCGGGCAAGCCGATCGACGGCAGACAACAGACCGAGGCAGCATGGCGGGAGAAGTGCGCCGACATCATCGTCGAATATCGCCGAGGCATGCCCCTGTTTCTCGGCGCTCTCGGCTCGCTCGCCCTCGACTTCGTTGCGCGTTGCAAGGTCCAATCAGCCCATCTAAACTTCTACATTCTCGAACAGTTGCCGATTGTATTGCCTGCCGATTTCTCGCGCTATTTTGGCCCCCGCACCGCCGAGGAGATCGTTCGCGAGGACGTCCTGCGGCTGACTTATACGTCCAACGACCTCGCCCCCTTCGCGCGCGACCAGGCTAATAGCGGTCCACCTTTTCTCTGGGACGATGAAGACCGTCGGCGCCGTCGCGCAAGGCTGGATGCCGTCTTCATGCTGCTTTACGGCTTCGATCGCGACGCCGCCGCCGACATCCTCGACAGCTTTCCCATCTTACGCCAACAGGAGGAATCGCGGTTCGGAGGCCGCTTCCGAACCCGCGACCTCGTGCTTCGCTTCATGTCCGCCCTGCTGGCCGGAAATCCGGACGCGGAGGTGAAGGGATGACTCGTCCGCCAAAATACAAGCGCCAGCGTATCCGCGATCCACTTCACAACATTATCGAGTTCGAGGACGATCAGTTCGAGGATGCGATCTGGCGTGCGCTGCAGACCCGTCCTTTCCAACGCCTCCGCCGCATAAAGCAGCTCGGTTTTTCCGAACTCGTCTTTCCGGGCGCCACACACACCCGCTTCGCTCATAGCGTAGGCGTCTTCCACACAGCGCGCCGGCTCATGTCGGTGATCCAGCGTCACCTCGGACAACAGGACTTCCAGGCGACGAGAGCACATCAAGCGTTGGCGGCGGCGCTCCTGCACGACCTTGGTCACGGTCCGTTCAGTCATGCGTTCGAGAAGGTTGGTGACGAGCTGGGCCTCAAGCTCGCTCACCATGAAGCGATGAGCGATTGCCTCATCCGGTCCGATGAGATCCGGCATTGTCTGCGTTCGCTCGGACAGGGCTTCGCTGACGACGTCGCCGACATGATCCGAAAGGACGGTCCTGCCAGCATCTACACCGCCGTCGTCGCGAGCCAGTTCGATGCCGACCGCCTGGACTATATCCGTCGAGACCGCCTAATGACCGGCACCCAGCATGGCGCCATAGATTTTGATTGGCTGATGTCGAACCTCGAAGTCGGTCACGTCGGCCTAGGTGTCGATGAAACCGAACTTGGAGAGGTCGAAACCTTCGTCCTTGGTCCGAAGGCGAACCATGCTGCCGAAACATTCGTCCTCGGCCTGTTCCAGCTCTACCCGACTGTCTACTTTCATAAGACGACCCGAGGCGCCGAGGCGATCTTTGCAGAGCTTCTTCTCAGGCTGATAAACCTGACGCGCGACGGCTCGGCGTCCGACACCGGCTTGGCGCCTAACCATCCCGTCATAACCTTCGCGCAGGATGCCGAAAATCCGGAAAGACTCCTGGCGCTCGACGACACCGTCGTATGGGGGTCACTCGCCATGATGCAGGATGGGTCGGACTCTCTCGTGAGCGGATTGGCACGGCGCCTTCAGGATCGCAGGCTGTTCAAATGCATTGACCTCCGCGAGGAATTCAGACGGCTTGCCGATCCAATGTCGCTAACGAGCGAAATGCTGAACCGACACTGCGCTGCCGTCCTTGAGACGCTGGAAGCGTGGAAGTCCGAATTACCCGACCGGAGATCTCGCATCCTTATCGACGGCGCTTCGCGACCCCCCTATAAACGACTTCAGGAAACTACGAGCCCTCTTGACCAGATCATGATCAGGAAGGCAAACGGTGGACTGGTCGATCTGGCCGAGACTTCGACGGTCGTAAACGCAATTCAAACGTTTCGCCTGGATCGTCTGTACGTGGCTCCGGAAGACGACGAAGCGTCCCGCGTCATCCGTTCGGAAATCCAATCGGAGTTGAGACATGTCAGACGTGCGTGAGCGTAGAACAGACGCTGACAAAGCGACCGACATTGTCCGCGACGCCGGCGGAAAGATCGTCGGCCGGACGCGCTTTCAGAAACTCGCCTATCTCCTTGAAATTACTGGATTGGGTGACGGTTTCTCGTTCGTCTACCGCCATTACGGGCCGTATAGCGAGCAACTTGCCGGAGCGAGCATGCGCGCCGGTATGCTGGGGAGGCTGATGGAAGTGGAGCACTCCGCTCAATGGGGCGGAAAGTACTCGGTTTTCACAACCACCGAATTGGCTGCTTCTCAAGTTTCTGAAGCGCGTCGGCGGCTCATCGATGAGGCCTCGCGAGCCGACCCGATCGCGCTTGAGTTGGCAGCGACTGCCGCGTTTCTCGCCAAGGAGGGACACAATGATCCTTGGGCAGAGACCCAGAGGAGAAAGCCTGAGAAATCGATTGCTCGTCTGTCTGAGGCCAAAGCTTTGTATAGCGTGTTGCAGGCGATAGATACGCCCACACGTCTCCCAACAGTTTAACAGAACTCGGTCTATCGCTGGAAGCGTTCCGATCAGGCTCGCGGGTTCGGCATTCCAGCCGATATCCCTGATGAGGCTGGAACAATGCGCTGCGTCTACCCGATCGACCTCGCCGAGGCGCCCGACGGCGTCACCATCACATCGCCGCTCATCCCCGAACTGATCACCTGCGGCGACACCCGCGTCGAAGCCCTCGCCCGCGCCGAGGACGCCCTCGTCTCCGCCCTCTCGTTCTATGTCGACGAGGACAGGCCGCTCCTGAGCCCACCCCCCAACCCGGGGCTCGACGCGATCGCCGTCCCGGCCCTGCAAGCCGCCAAGCTTGCTTTGCACGACGCCATAATCACAGCCGGCAGCTCCGACGTCGAGCTGGCCCGCCATCTCGGCATCGACGAGAAAGCCGTCCGCCGCCTCCGCGACCCGCTCCACCGCAGCCACATCGCCCAACTCGAAGCCGCCCTATCCGCGCTCGGCCATCGGCTCACCGTCGAGATCGAGCGATCGCCCTCCCTCGCGCAACCCGGCCTGCCCGAACGGCTGGTGCCCGCCATCTGATCAGCCCCGGCAATAAGCCCGAAACGGCGACCCGCCCGCGGCGCATGCCTTGGCTCCGACGGCATGGAAGGTGACCAGCCGAGTCGTCCCGGCAAACTTGCACACGAGGTAGGGGTCGACCCCGTCGAGATTCCATCGATCGAGCGCGCCCGCCGACACCGGTTCGAGGTCCGCCATCTCATTGGGTGGCCCGTCGAAGAGCGACGCATTGTCGAGACGGTGAGTCCCCGCCGCATCCTCGACCAAAGGAGGACACGTGACCGACCCGGCCCCACCGCACGCGATGGCGACCACGAGGAGACCGGGAAGCCATCTATTGCGCGACATGGAACGCATCCCCGTCATTGTCCTTCGAACCATGCCCGCTCTTGAACCGGATCGTCCGTTCATGGACCGGCTGCCGCGTGTGCCCATTCCATTGATCGAGAACTTGGATGCCGACGGCGTTCTGACCGAGATAGATGGCGGCATGGCTACGCCCATCCAGATGGTTGCCATACCGGCCATTCGCGTCGAAGGTCGCAATCACCGTTCCCGGCACGATCGTCTGTGAGCCGCGGACGAGCGAGCCTTCGTTCCAGAGTGACGCAGGCGGCGTGGAAACCGCTGCGTGAACGAAGGTGACACATTGCCCGTCACCGACGAGCGTCCCGAGCAAGCCCCGCGCCGCTTTCAAGTCCGCAACGAACGGCCCGTGCTTCAATCCCTACCTCCAAACCACCAGCGATACCGATAGCTGTTCCGGATCTGGTCGATCTCGTTGCGGATTGCACCGGTCAGCATCGGCTCATCCGAGCCCAGTCGTAAGGTAAGACAATAGCTACCACCATTCGATAACACAATGAAAGCAGACCGGAGCCCGCGAGCCGTCGCCGACATATCGGAAGATCGACCCGATTGCACCCACACACTACACCTTTGTAGTACTCGCGTGTGTAGTACTCGCGTGATTACGGAGGTCACCATGGGTGTCCCGCTCTCGATCCGCCTCGACGATGAGGTCCGCGACATCCTCGCATCCGAGGCACGCGCCCGCGGCGTCGGCCTTGCCACCTTCGTCCGCGACCTCGCCACCCGAGCCGCCCGGGACGCAAGGCGTGCCCGGATCCGCGCTCAGAGCGCTCAGGTCGCCCACCACCTGCAAGGCACCGAGCAGGGCGGGGCGCTTTACGACGATGTCGGCACCCCCACGGTCGATGCCGGCTGACCAGCCGCTTGCCCTCGTCGCCGGCCAGATCGTGCGCGGCGACGCAAAACCCAAGGAACCCGACAAGCGCCGCCCCGCCATCGTCGTCGAGGATGACGCCCTTTTTGTCCCGGCCTACCCCAACGCTCTCCTAGTCCCCCTGACCGAGGACGAGCATCTCGTCATGGCCGACCTGTCGGTTCCGATCATGCCCAGCTCCGAGAACGGCTGCGCCAAGCCCTGCTGGGCCGCCTCCCACCTCGTCACCACGACATCGAAATCACGCGTCCGTCCGACCGGCTCGCGCATCACAGCCGGCCAACTCGCCGCCATCCGTCGCCAGATCGCTCTGGCCATCGGTCTCGACCTGCTCGTCGCGGACGAGAGCTCCTGACGCTCGAACACCAGGGCCCGTGGCCGTCGAGCGGCAAGCGCGTGAACGCCAGGCGGATGCGCGGCGCCTCCACCCCGATCGGCTAAACCACCCGCGCCGGATCCGGCCGGAACCCCCCGCTCGCCGCTTCCCGCGCCCGCGCCAGCCGCGCCCCCTCCTGTGCCAGGTAGTCGAACAGCCGCTCCGGATCCGTCGCCCGCAGCCCGATCCCCGCGAGTTCCGCCCCCTGCGCCACCACGATCTCGCGCGCGTTTGCCTCGATCCCGTCCACGATGCGCCGTGCCACTTCGTCCGCGTCCATCCCCGCCTCGATATTCTCGTCCGACACCCCGCGCACGGATCCGTCGCCCTGCAGCGCGTTGACCGCGATCGGTGTCCGCACCGACCCCGGCAGCACGATCGTGACGCCCACCCCGTAGGCCATCTCGAACTCCGCCCGCAGCGCCTCGAAATAGCCCACCATCGCGTGCTTGGCCGCGCAGTATCCCGTCCGCAGCGCCGTCCCGGTCCGTCCCGCCAGCGAGCTGACCGCCACGATCCGCCCCGACCGCCGCTCGACCATGTGCGGCGCCACCAGCTGCGTCAGCCGCAGCGGCGCGAAGAAATCCGTCTCCATGATCGCCCGATACGTCGCCAACTCCGTGTCCAGCGCCAGGCTGCGCTGGCTCACGCCCGCGTTGTTGACCAGCATGTCGATCCGCCCGCGCCACGCCAGCGCCTGCGCCGCCACCCCTGGCAGCGCCGCGAGCTCCGTCGCCTCGAACGGCAGGACCAGCGCGGGTGCCGCGATCGACGCCGCCACGTCCTCCAGTGCCGCCACCCGCCGCCCCGACAGGATCAGCCCCCAGCCCGCAGCGCCCAGCGCCCGCGCCAGCGCCGCCCCGATCCCCGACGACGCCCCCGTGATCCACACGATCCGTCCGGTTTCGCTCATGCCCCATCTCCGTCATCCTGGCGTCCATCTCAGCACAGGCACGGGGAGTAGAGCATGCCACGCCGTCTCATCGATCTGTCGGTCCCGCTCGAGAACGACGTCCCCGCCGATCCGCCCGGCTACGGTCCCGCCTTGAGCTACCACGACCACGCCGAGGGGGCCGTCCACCTGGCCGAAGCCTTTCCCGGCCTGCGCCCGGAGGATCTCCCCGAGGGCCAGGGCTGGGCCTTCGAGCGCGCGCAGATCTCCACCCACAACGGCACCCACATGGACGCGCCCTGGCACTACCACGCGACCCAGGACGCCGCCCTGGACGGCCCACGGCCCGCGATGACGATCGACGAACTCCCGCTCGACTGGTGCTGGCGGCCGGCGGTGAAGCTCGATTTCCGCCACCTCGCCGACGGCGCCGTCGCGACCGCGTCCGACGTCGCCCGCGAGCTCGACCGGATCGGCCACGACCTGCAGCCGCTCGACATCGTCGTCGTCAACACCCGCGCCGGCGAGGCCTACGGCAGCGAGCACTACGTCGCCAGCGGCTGCGGCATGGGCCGCGAGGCGACGCTCTATCTCACCGAGCGCGGCGTCAGGATCGTCGGCACCGACGGCTGGTCCTGGGACGCGCCGTTCGCGCACACCGCCCGGCGCTGGGCAGCCACGCGCGACCCGTCGATCATCTGGGAGGGCCACAAGGCCGGCCGCGAGATCGGCTATTTCCAGATGGAAAAGCTGCACCGGCTCGAGGACCTGCCGTCACGCGGCTTCGAGATCGCCTGCTTCCCCGTCAAGGTCCGCGCCGCCAGCGGCGCCTGGCTCCGCCCGGTCGGCATCGTGGACGCACCATGACAAGATGTCCGATCACGCGCATCACCCGAGCGCCGATCGGACATCCGTCCTTGCGAAATCGTCTCCCTTGAACAGCAAGGCATGGCCGGTCGCGCTGGCGAGCGCGTAGGCGAAACAATCGCCGATATTCAGCGCCGCCGGATGCCGTCCCTTGCCATAATTGCGGAACGCGTCGATCGCGATCGTCGCCTGCTGCGCTGTCACCGCCACGATTTCACTCCCGGTGAGGGCCATGAAACGCTCCAACTGCGCGCGGCCAGCCACCCGCTTTCGACCCTCGATGACGCACGACAACTCGACGCGCGTGACGGCGGACATCAGACGGCTTGTCGCGCCCTCGATCGCGGCCGCATAACGCAGCTGATCCTCCTCGCCGAACAGGATCGCCACCACCGCGGACGTGTCGATCACCATCAACGCCACATGCCGGTCTCATCGTAGCCAACGATCTCATCCGGGCTCCGACGATCGAAATCCGGCGAGGCGGCACACGCGCGGCCAAGCGCCACCAACTGATCCGCAAGCCGGGCAGGGCACCCGCGTCGCAAGGTTTCGCGCTCCAACCGCTCCGCCAGTGCGATACGAACCGCGTCCGTGAGCGTCTCACCGGTGAGCGAAGAGACAGCCCGAGCGAGCCGATCGGTCTCCTTGTCCTTCAAGCTCAGGGCCATCTCGTCTCTCCGTGTATAGAAACACCTACCCGATATAGAAGGCCCGCCCCGAGCCGACAACCTTTGGCTCCCGCCCGCACCCGGACAGCGCCATCATGCCCGCCCGCCGCCAGCGCCACCCAGCTCCGAATCTTGATTGCAAAAAAACATTCAAGTTCAACTTCAGCCCTCGCGTCCCGGCTGAAGACACGCCCATCCTCCGTCCATGCCAGCCGAGCCCACTCCCGAACTCCTCGACGAACGCCGCGAGCAGGCGCGCAATAGCTGGGGCGGCCGGCGTGCCGGCGCCGGCGCCAAGCCGCGCAAGCAGATCCTCCGCGACATCGACCGGGCCGCCGCCCTCCTCGACGTCGCCGAGAGCCCCTACCTGCAATTGGCACTCGCCGGACGCTCCCCGATCGAGCTGATGCGCATCTGCGCGATGCATCTGATGGAGGCGCAGGACTTCCGGGCAGCCGGCCGGCTCTTCAACCAGGTGACCCGCCACCAGCTGGCCATGCTCGGCATGCCCGAGCCGCCGCCGGCGCCCGAACCGGACTACGAGCTCGCGGTCGAGGACCCGGAACCGGCCGCCCCGCAAAACCCGTTACCCCAGCCTGAAGACAGCGCCATGCTCGGCGCATGGAAAAGCACCCAGACCCCGATCACGCATCCCATCAGGATCTCATCGCCGAGTTCCGCCAACTCGCCCGCGCCCGCTGGGGCGGCCGGACGAGCGCCGATCCGCTCAACGCCGCCGAGCGCGCGGAACTCCTCAGGCTGCGGGCCGCCGCCCAGCGTTTCCGCCAGCAGGTCCTCTTCGGACAGTATTCCACGCTCGAGCTGATGCGCATCTGCGCCGTCAACCTGCTCCATGAGGGGGACTACCGGAACGCCGGCAAGGCGTTCCGCGAGATCATCCGCATCGAGGAGGAGCGGGAAAAACCGGTGACCATCGCCCACTAACCGCCGTCCCCGCCGACCGCGATCGGCGGGGCGCCCTACCGCCGCCCGCCCACCTCGTCGAGATGCTCCAGCAGGTCCGCCGGATCCTCGTATACTCGCGCCGCACCCGCGCGCTCCAGCTCGTCCACCCCGTAGCCGCCCGACTGCAGCCCCACCCCCAGCCCGCGGCAGCGGCGCGCCGCCAGCATGTCCCAGATCGCGTCGCCCACGATCACGCAGTGCTCGACATCCGCTCCCAGGCGGCGCGCCGCCTCCACGAACAGGTCAGGATCGGGCTTGGCGTACTTGACCTGATCGCGTGTCACCACCGGCACCGCGCTCACATCCACCCCCAGCGCCGCCAGGTTCACCGACGCCGTCTCCATCCGCCCGCTCGTCGCGATCGCCCAGGGAATTCCGCCCGCCGTCAAGGTGCCGAGCAGCGCGTGTGCCCCCGGCAGCGGCCTGATCGCGGCCCCGTGCTTCTCGTACGCCGCCCGATGCCCCGCCCGCAGCCGGTCCACCTGCTCCTGGCTGAATGTCCGCCCGGTCTCGCGCAGCAACTGGTTCATGAACAACCCGCCGCTCATCCCGATCCGCCGGTGGATCCGCCATACCGACAGCTCGATCCCCTCCGAGTCCAGCGCGTCCTTCCACGCCAGCACATGCTGATAGACGCTGTCGACCAGCGTCCCATCGAGGTCGAACAGGAACCCGCTCTCGATCCGCATCGCACTCTCCCAGCCGCCATTCCAGCCGATCCTACGACGGGAACAGCGCATGCGAACCCGCATGCAGGGCTGAAGCCGACATCGCGTCGAGAGTCCCGCCCGCCAGCATCCGTCCGGTCCCGCCAGCGACAGGGGCCGGGCTCGGCCCCATCCATTCGTTCGGACCAAGCCGCACCGTCGCCGCCAGGGCCGCCAGGCCGCCACTCACCGTCAGGGTCCTGGTGCCGTTCGAAAGCTCGGTGATGTTCTCGCTGAATAGGGTCCCGTCATACGAGGCGCCCGTCACATAGAGATTGCGGTCCGTGGCCGCCGTTCCCCCGTAGGCGTCGTTGATGAAAGCGACGCCGACGGTATGCTGGCCACTCCCCCAGGCGCCGTCGATCGCCACCACCTGCGACTGGCCGGCCGCATGCAGCGCCGTCACCGTGACCGGGCCCGCGACCTGATGGCCGTCCACCAGGATCACCGCGCGGGCGTCGCCCTGATACGCATCCTCGGTCAGGTCGAGCACGAGCTGGTCCGGACCCGATCCGAGCGGCGCACCGCCCTGCACCGCGACGTTCGTCGTGCCGTCGGTCGCCTGCACCGTGCCGACCGCGACCCGATTGCCGTCGTCGCTGACCGCGTCGATGTACAGATTGCGGTCCGTCGTCGCCGTTCCGCCGTACGCATCGTTGAGGAAGGTCACGCCCACCGTGTGCGGGCCCGAACCCCAGGTCCCATCGATCGCGAACGCTTGCGTCGCCCCGCTGCCATGCAGCGCCGTGACCGTCACCGGTCCCCCGACCTGGTTGCCGTCGACCAGGATGTCGGCCCGCGCGTCCCCCTGATACGCATCCTCCGACAGATCCACCACCAGTTGGTCCCCAGCCGGGCCACCGGGGATGACATAGTCCACCGTTCCCGCGCTGAGCTGGGCCGCGTTCTCGACCGTGGTCGTGCCGCCATAGGCGATCGTGTCGACATACAGGTTGCGGTCGGTCGCCGCCGTGCCGGCGTAGGCATCGTTGGTGAAATCCACCGCCACCGTGTGCGGCCCCGGCGCGAACGTGCCGTTCAGCGTGAATGCCTGCGTCTGGTCCTGGCTTCGGATCGCCGTGGTGGTCAGCAGCCCGCCGACCTTCTGTCCGTCCACGCTGACCGTGAACTGGGCGTCGGCGAGGTAGTAGTCCTCCGACACGACCAGCACGATCGCGTCCGGCCCCGACCCGACGCTCACTGGCGGCCCACCGCCGACCGGACCGATCGCGCCCTGGTCGATCGGCACGAACCCGATCCCGCTCGCCGCCGATCCCGGCTGCAGCGCGTAGTCGTTGCCGGCCGCATCGACGAAGTCCGGATTGCCGAATTGCGGCGCCGAATCCAGCACCCCGGTGAACGCCGCGTTCGGATCGTAATACAGATTGCCGGCGACGGCGGGAGACGGGGAGAGGTTCAGATTGATCAGCGCGTCCGGATTGGTCTCCGTCGAGATCAGGATGTTGTGCGTGAACTGGTTGTTCGTCGCAGGCTGCACCCCGCCGTTCGGTGTGATGTTGCTCGACTGGAACAGCACGCCGAACCCGGTTGTGTTGCCAAGATCGAAGATGTTGTTGGAAAAGACGTCGTCGTGGCCGCCATGCAGTTGCGCGTCGCGGGCATAGATGCCGCGGACGATGTTGTCGGTCACCGCGACACCGCTCGCATCGTCGTCCAGATAGATGCCGCCGACATACGAACCGACCCCGGACCCGTCGACCTCGTTGTTGTCGATGACGATCCCCGTATTCTGGTCCGTCCGGTCGAGCACATAGATGCCGCCGGCGTCCTTGGAGTTCTGGCTCGAGTTCCGGATCAGGTTGTCGCTGATCGTCGTGTTGGTGTTGCGCGCGAGCAGCGACGCCCCGTCGAAGCCGCCGATCGATTCAAGCGTGATCCCGCTGCCCTGCAGGTTCTCGACCAGGTTGTGGCTGATCGTCTCGCGGTCGGTCCCATGCAGGAAGATCCCGCCGCCATTCGTGTTGGTGGCGCCCACACCGTCGATGGTGTTGCCGGTGAAGCTGTTCCCGCTGCCGCCGTCCTGGTCCTCGATGCCGTTGCGCGCCGACGAAGTGATCCGATTGTCCGACACCATCCCGCCGGTCGAGCCGATCATCAGGATCGCGTCCGACCCGGCGCCCTGGATGCTGTTGCCGACGATCGACGTTCCGCTCGCGTCCGTCAGGCTGATCGCGCCGGTCGAAAGACCCGACGTCACCGCCGTGTTCTCGAACCCAAGCCCGTCGAGCGACACCCCGGACGTGCCGGTCAGGCTGATCAGCGTCGCGAGCGAGCCGCCGCCGTCGAGCGTCGCCGTCTGTCCGGGTGCCGACATGAACGTCTCGCCGTCGTCCTGGGCGCCGAGCGCCAGAGTCGAGGACAGGTCATACACCCCGCCCTCCACGATGGTCGTCTTGATCGCGCTCGCCTGCATCGCCGCCTGCGCGCGCTGCAGCGTCGCGAACGGGTTCCCGGCGCTGCCGTCCCCCGTCGCGTCGTTCCCGTTCGTCGAGACAGTGAAGCTGGTCATGCCCGTCTGACCTCGCGCGGGATTCCTCCCGCTCAGGTCGCCCGCATCCGCCATCGCGTCACCAGCAGCGCGGTCGAGATGGATGCTCGCACGATCGCGAGGCTGACCGGCGCACCCTTGCGAGGTAATCCCCTCAGCGTGCCACCCCCGTCCCAGGCGGCGCGCTCTCGCGCAGGAACCCGGCGAACTGCCGGAACTGCCCGTCCCGCGGATCCGAGCTCCGCCATCCGACCCCGACCGTGCGCCGCGCCCGCGAATCCGGGATCGCCCGCGTCGCCACCAGCCCCTCCCAGTCGCGCCCGTCGCGCACCGCCAGCAGCGGCAGCAGCGAGAACCCTTCGCCCGCCGCGATCATGTGCCGCAGCATCTCGAGGCTGCTCGCCTGCCGCGCCCGCCCGCTCCGTGCCGCTCGCTCGCCCACCCGGCACAGCGAGATCGTCTGGTCGCGTAGGCAATGCCCCTCCTCGAGCAGCAGCAGATCCTCTCCCACCAGGTCGTCCAGCACCAGCCGTTCGAGCCCCTCGAGCGCATGCCCCGACGGGACCGCCAGGTGGAACGGCTCGTCGAACAGGGCGACCGTCGTCAGCCCCTCCTCGCCGAGCGGCAGCGCCGCCAACACCATATCGAGCCTGCCCGCCCGCAGCCCGTCCACGAGCGCCGGCGTCTTCGCTTCCGCCAGCTCCATGTCGAGCGCCGGAAACGCCTCGCGCACCGACCGCAGCAGGAATGGCAGGTAGTAGGGCCCCAAGGTCGGGATCACCCCCAGCCGCAGCGCGCCCAGCGGCGTCTCGCTCTGCCCGAGCCCCATCTCGAGCAGCGCGCGCGCATGCCGCACCACCGTGCCCGCCTGACGCAGCAGATGCTCGCCTTCCACCGTCGGCGCCACGCGCCCGCGCGCCCGCTCGAACAGCGTCACCCCCAGCAGGCTCTCGAGCTTGCGCACCTGCTCGCTCAGCGCCGGCTGGCTCACGCCGCAGGCACCAGCCGCCCGGCCGAAATGCCGATGCTCCGCCACCGCCAGCGCATACTCCAGATCCCGAAGCGACAACCCGCCGAGCGATGCCACGCGATAACCTCCACCGATCGGCAAGATAGGGAATATCGACTTCCCCTATCAAGCCGACCCGTTATCGTTCGCGCTTTCCCGATCTCGCGAGGAGGCAGCATGCCCGACACGACCCGCCTGACGACAACCGCCGGCAACCCGGTTGCCGATAACCAGAACAGCATCTCCGCCGGCGCGCGCGGTCCGCTGCTGCTGCAGGACTATCAGCTGATCGAGAAGCTCGCCCACCAGAACCGCGAGCGCATCCCCGAGCGGGTCGTGCACGCCAAGGGCTCCGGCGCCTACGGCACGCTCACCATCACCAACGACGTCACGAAATACACGCGGGCAAAGCTCTTCGCGGAAGTCGGCAAGCGGACGCGTGCCCTGATGCGCTTCTCCACCGTCGCCGGCGAGCGCGGTGCCGCCGACGCCGAGCGCGACGTCCGCGGCTTCTCGATCAAGCTCTACACCGAGGAGGGCAACTGGGACATCGTCGGCAACAACACGCCCGTGTTCTTCGTCCGCGACCCGGTCAAGTTCCCCGACTTCATCCGCACCCAGAAGCGCCACCCCAAGACCAACATGCGCTCGGCGACCGCGATGTGGGACTTCTGGTCGCTCAGCCCCGAGAGCCTGCACCAGGTCACCATCCTGATGTCGGACCGCGGGCTGCCGCAGGGCTATCGCTTCATGAACGGCTACGGCAGCCATACCTTCAGCTTCATCAACGCCGCCAACCAGCGCACCTGGGTCAAGCTGCACTTCAAGTCCATGCAGGGCCACAAGCATTGGACGAACGATGAAGCCAACGCCATCATCGCGACCGACCGCGAGAGCGCCCAGCGCGATCTCTTCGACAGCATCGAGAAGGGCGAATTCCCGAAGTGGCGCTTCTGCATCCAGGTGATGACCGACGAGCAGGCGAAATCCTTCAAATACAACCCTTTCGACCTCACCAAGGTCTGGGGCCACAAGGATTTCCCGCTCATCGAGGTGGGTGTGCTCGAGCTCAACGAGAACGCCGAGAACTACTTCGCCGAGATCGAGCAATCCTCGTTCTCGCCCAGCAACATCGTCCCCGGCGTCGGCTTCTCGCCTGACAAGATGCTGCAGGGCCGCCTCTTCGCCTACGCCGACGCCCACCGCTACCGCGTCGGCACCCACTACGAGATGCTGCCCGTCAACCGGCCGCTGTCGCCCGTCAACACCTACCACATGGACGGCTCGATGCGGTTCGACAGCCCGCGCGGCACCGACGCCTACTACGAGCCCAACTCCTTCAACGGGCCCGTGCAGGACAACACCGACGAGCCGCCGCTGCCGCTCGAGGGCGACGCTGCCCGCTACGACCACCGGGCCGGCAACGACGACACCACCCAGGCAGGCGACCTCTTCCGCCTGTTCAATGAGGGCGAGCGCCATCGTCTGTTCGCCAACATCGCCGCCGCCATGCAGGGCGTGCCCGCGGAGATCGTCGAGCGCCAGCTCGTGCATTTTCGCCAGGCCGATCCCGCCTATGGCGCCGGCGTCGAGGCGGCGCTCCGGACCGTGCACGTCGCATCCGACAACTCGGCTCCCAGGCAGGCGACGGAGCACCCGACCCCTGCCCAAGCCGCCGAGTAACGACCGATCGGACTCGGGGCTGGCTCAGGCCAGCCCCGCATCCTCCCGCGCCCGATTGCTCAGCGCCGCGAAATCAAGCGCCCCATCTCCGCGCGCCATGCTCGCCAGGAACCGGTCCCGCAACAGCGACGCCATCGGCAGCGGAACACCGAACCCATCCCCCGCCTCCAGGATCAGCGCGTTGTCCTTCGTCCCGAGTCCCATCGCGCCGCCCGGCGGCGAGAACGCCCGGTCCAGCACCAGCCGCCCGTAATTCTTGTGCACCGGCGCCGAACAGAAGCTCCCGCTCAGCACCTCGAACAGAGTCTCCGGCGACACCCCCGCCTTCTCATTGAGGGCAAACAACTCCGACAACTGCTCGATCGTCGAGAAGATCATGAAGTTCGCCGACAGCTTCACCAGGTTCGCGTGCCACGGCGCGTCCCCCACCACGAACACACGCTGACCAAGCTGCGCCAGAGCCGGCATCGCGCGCGCCCGCGCCCCCTCCGGCCCCGCCAGCATCACGAACAGCTGCCCCGCCTCGATCGACGGCGGCCGCCCCAGCACGGTCGCCGACACGAAGTCCTGCCCCCGCTTGCCGTGCGCCTCCTCGAGCGTCTTCGCCAAGGCCACCGAGATCGTGCTGCACGACGCATGCACCGCCCCGTGTGCCATTCCCGCCGCCACCCCGTCCTCGCCCAGCACCACCGCGCGGACCGCCGCGTCATCGGCCACCATGCTCAGCACCAGCGCCGCCCCGTCCGCCGCCTCCGCCGGCGTCTCCGCCTCCCGTGCCCCCCGCTCGACCAGCGCGTCCGCGCGTCCCGCCGACCGGTTCCACACCGCCACCTCGTTCCCCGCCTCGACCAGCCGCATCGCCATCCGCGCGCCCATCGGCCCCAACCCCACCACCGCGACCTTCATCCGCATCCTCCCGATCGGCCCCCCGTCCTGGACGAGCCCGCTGGACGAGCCCGTCCGCCGACGCCATGTTCGCGCCAACCACGAGGTGTAACGTCATGGATGCAGCCACCGTTCAGGAAGCGGATCGCAACGCCCGCCACTGGACGAGTCCCGAGCCGGGCGCGTTCGGCCACGGCAGCGACCGCCAGAAGGTGGCCGCCTGCACGATGTTCCACGAGACCTTCAATCCCTACAAACCGTCGGTGATCGACTGGCCCGTCCTCGACGACGAGGCGCGCCGCCGCATCACCAGCCTGCCGATCTGGGACATCGCCGTGCAGACCGAAGGCAAGGCCCGCCTGCGCATGCTCTCCTACGCCAACACCGCCCGCGACCCCGACTGGGCCAAGGCCGTCGCCCACAACGGCTGGGAGGAGGGCCGCCACAAGGAGGTCCTCCACAACATGGTGGCCTTCTACGGCATCGAGCTCGAACCCGAGCCGCCCTATCTCGAACCGAAGGACGCCGAGTGGGCCTACATGGTCACCGGCTTCTCCGAGTGCATCGACAGCTTCTTCGCCTTCGGCCTGTTCGAGACCGCCCGCCGCTCCGGCCTCTTTCCGCAGGAGCTCGTCGACACCTTCGAGCCCGTCATGCAGGAGGAGTGCCGCCACATCCTCCTCTTCGCCAACTGGGTCGCCTGGCAGCGCCGCCACCTCGTCCCGCTCAGGCGCATCGCCTTCGAGGTTCGCGTGGCCGCCGTCTGGATCTTCCTCGGTCTCGAACGGATCAACATGTCCAAGGGCCTCGACGGCGGCAATCCGCGCTCGACCAACCCGCAGGACAACAACTTCACCGTCACCGGCAGCAAGGCGGTCACCGACATCGAGCTCAGCGTCCCCGACCTGATGCAGCTCTGCCTCGACGAGAACGACCGCCGCTTCGCCGGCTACGACGAGCGCCTCGTCCGCCCCACCACCATGCCCAGCCTGGTCCGAACCACACTCGCCGCCTTGCGCGCCTGGACCAGCCTGAAGAACATCCCCCGCCGCTATCGCCGTCCCATCGCAGGAGCCCAAGCGTGAAGATCAAGGTCGGGTCCGAGGCCCACAAGGAACTGTTCTGCCGCCAGTTCATCGAGAGCTACATCGAGTTCGACCCGCCGTCGCTGCCGTGGCCCGAACTGACCCCCGAGGAGCTCGCGCGCCTGCGCGGCGTCCCGTTCTGGCAGGAGGTCTACCACACCGAGCGTCGCGCCGGCGCCATCGTCAAGGCCTTCACCCCGCACGTGAAGGACCCGCTCGTCCGCGAGGCCGTGGCCCTGCAGGGCAAGGAGGAGACCCGCCACGCCAAGCTGCTCGCCACCATGATCGAGCGCTACGGCATCGACGCCACCGAGCAGCCGCTCGAGACCTTCCCCGCCAAGCTCGAGATCGCCTTCATCGATTTCGGCTTCGGCGAGTGCTTGGACGCGTTCCTGGGTTTCGGCGCCTTCAAGACCGCGCGCGAGAGCAAATTCCTCCCCGAAGGCATGTTCGAGATCTTCGACATGCTCATGCTCGAGGAGACCCGTCACATCGTCTTCTTCATCAACTACATGGCCTGGCGCCAGGTGCAGCAGGGCAGGGGTCTCGTGCCGATCCGCAGCATCACCAACGCCTACTTCTATGCCCGCGCCGCTCGCCGCCTGACCGGCATGGTCGGCCGCGGCAAGGAGCAGAACGACGGCCGCAACTTCGCCGTCACGCAAGCCAACATGTTCCTCGAAGGCTTCTCGTTCCGCGACTTCGTCGAGGACTGCTACCGCGAGAACGCGCGCCGCATGGAAGCCTTCGACCCCGACCTGCTGCAGCCCCGCCTGCTGCCGTCGATCGCCGACATGGCAGCATCCGGCCTGCGCCTTTGGGACAAACGCCGCCCCCACGTCCGCAAGGAAGTCATGGCCACGCACTAAGGACAGCGCGAGAAGGGCAGGGGCGCTGCCCCTGCACCCCGCCAAAGGCTAGCCTTTGGGAACCATCACGGGAAGTTACATTGCAGAACCTGATCGATGTCACAATCCCGGTCGAGCCTGATGCGGCGCTGGCGCTCGCTGACGCGCGCAATCGCGAAGCGGTCGGTAGGCTCGTCAGTCGAGTGCTACATCCTCGGCCCGGTCCCAGCGCCCTCGCTCACGCTATCGCCGAGATGAAGGCCGCTGCCAGGGAGCCAGCCTGACCGATGCGGACGTCGAAGCCGAACTCACCGCCTACAACCCCGAACATCGCCAAGGTCGTCCAGGCGATTGATCGTTTTCGACGTCTCGACAATCGTCGGGGCCGCGCTGAAGTCCGACAGCGTCCCTGAAGCGCATTGCTGCGCGCGGAAGAGACCGACATCTTCGTACTTTCCGACGATGTCGACGCTGAAATCGCACAGGTCCTGGGCCGCCCGAAACCCACTGAGCACAGCCACATAAGGGCAGGGGTTCCACCCCTGCACCCCGCCAAAGGCTAGCCTTTGGAAACCGTCACGAGGTTTGTTAGGGTCGGCTCGAACAGACAACGAAGAGCTCGACAGATGGCACAACCGACAACGCCCTGGTTGTCTGATCGCGCGGTCGACCTGCAATTGCAGAAGGTGCATATGAACATCGGCGTGTTGAACTCGACGCCCGATCCAAGCCAGTCGCGCCGCCTGTTCGTATGGTTGAACGTCTTTCGCGCCGATCCCCGGGTCAGGTCCGCGCTCGAAGACGAGTTGACGATCTACCGCAACAAGCTGAACTACACGCCCTTCATTGCCTGGCTCACCAGCCTGAAATTCCAGATCGACGACGACCCGAGCGCGTTCCCCTTCGCGCTGAACGAAAAGGAGTTCGCCTACTACGCCCAACAAAACTTCGGCGGCCAGATCGGCGACATTGAAGACATCTACAAACCACCTAATTTTTATGCGGCTTTACTCCAGGACCTAGGATTAATCGCCGCCGGTTCTGGGGCCGCGATTTTTCTCCCCGCTTTGATACCTGTTTGGGCCGGCGCAGGTGAGGTGGCGGCCGCTGGCGTGTCATTCGCACGGACTGCGGCGGGCACTGCGGTCGGTTATGGCCTTGCGCACATCTTACCCGGTGGATCATGGGATGCAGCGAAAAAGGACCGACTGTGGAGACGCTACACTCTGGATTTTGAGAGGCGAAGCTTAAAATAGATGCGCGCAAGTGAGGAGTATTTCATTCGGTGTATACTTACTCTATGCTTTGTCGAGATCATTTGGGCTCTAGGTGTAAGGCACGAATCGCTCGCCGCGACACCGGCGCTCCTCGTGGGACTGGTCTGTTTAGTCTGGTTCAGAATTCGACTTCCAGACCCGGCGGGTCCCATCTATCGCCGACCCGCCTACCTGAATGCCTCAATCATGATCTTGTCGGGTTTGCTGGGTCTTGAGTGCATCGTGTTCATACTCGCCCGAATGACCGGAGGCTGACGGCCGTTAAGGGTGTTGGAGTCGATGAAAGTACCGTGATCGCAGCCGGTTGTATCCGGGAACGCTGCAACAGGGATCGTCACTCGCGCCGGAGCCAATCGTCGATGCGAAAGAACGAAGAGTATGTCGTCCGCGGAGTGATAACACTCTGTTTTGTAGAGGTCATTTGGGCATTCGGCTTCCGTCACGATGCGTTTTCTGCAATTCCAGCAGGGGTCCTCATTCTTCTCTCCCTCGTGTGGTTGAGATTGAGACTTCCAGATCCCACAGGTCCTTTATACCGCAGCCCTAATTACCTGAATGTTTCCATTCTGATCCTCTCGAGGCTACTGAGCATCGAGTGCATTCTTCTCATCCTCGCGCGTGTGACCGGAGGCTGAACCAAACTCACCGCGCCCGCACTTTCCCCAGCACCCTCAGACAAGCGGCCTTCTTCCCGGCGACGGTCACACCAGACACCCGCCCAACCGCCACAACGGCATCGGCCACATACCCGCGCGGCTCGGTGTCCTCGATGAACGGAGCCCCGCACACGCGCTCGACTCCGATGATCCCACCCTCACGCCACGGTTTGTCGTTGATGCTTCGCAAGACAACCGTGGGGTTCTTCGGAAGTGCCAACGCCAGATCGATCCCGAGTTCTTCCGAACTCCCCGCATCCGTCCCGTCCGCCAGCTTCGGCGCAAGGGTCACCCACTCGGTTCTGCCGCTTGCGATCCGGTCGGACACTTCATCCCACTCGTTAGAAGCGACGAGACGATCGACGACTGCCTTCGCGCCGTGATGTAGGATGTCGGCCTTCAAGGCTGCGGCGCCGGGGACGGCCGCGACGGCTTTGCCGCCAGACAACATGACCAGGATGCACGTCTGCATAAGCCTGCTCACGGGACCACCTCCAGATCGCGGTCCGGATCGCTGGCGATCTCATGCCGGATCGGCGGGGCCAAGATGATGCACCCGATCGAAGCCTCGCCCGGATGATGAATGCTGTCGGCATGGATGAGAAACCCGCTCCGACCGAATACCTGCGTATCGGGTTTCGGGGTCAGTGGCATCGTCCATCGACCTTTGGCAAGGCTCGCCCGCGGCGCCCCGATCGTGTAACGCCCTGCGGGATGGCCCTATCTTATGCATCGCCTGCATGGCGGGGTTATCTTTCCCCACCCCCAAACCGCTGTAGCCATTCGCCACGTGCTGACCGTTATGCTGCGGACAAGGCCGCCTTGGCCACCCTCTACGGCGACGTCTCCCCCGTTCCGCCGACCGCCCGGCCGCCGCGTCGCCATCAAGGTCAACAACCACTTCGGCGACGAGGTGATGAATATCTTCTCAGTCCAGCGGCAGCGCTCCCTGGCCAGTCGGTCCTGGCCGAGGGTATGGTGTTCGCTCTACCGAAGTCTCCGGGAGAATGCGATGCCTGAAGTCAATCTGGAACTTATACAGGCGATGCTCCAGCGCGTGCTGGACGTCCAGGGCAAGCACACGCAAGATTTCGTTGAGGTCAAGCAACGACTCTCGTCTGTCGAGCTCGGCGTCGCCGGCATCCGTCGCGAGATCGCGCTAGACGCCGAGAACGTGGCTCATGTTCGGCACGATCTCGACCGGCTCGGCCAGCGCATCGACCGCATCGAGCGCCGCCTCGAACTGACGGATCTCTGAGGATCTCAGTGCATGAGAGTGCATGGCGCTGCCTCTTCGATCCGCTTTGCGGCTCGATCCCGCTAAAGGCTCGCCTCTGGAAACTTCGCGCGTCCTCTATCCGATCAGCACCCGCAGCTTCGCCCGCACCTCCGCGAGTTCCGCCGCCGTCACCCGCCCTTTGCGCGAGGCTTGCCGCGCGCGCCAGTCAGGCTCTTGACCTGATCCGCCAGCACCACGCTCGATATCGTTCCCGCAATCGCCACCTCGAACGGATAGCCTTTGATGCGCGTCGTCATCGGGCAGCACACGATCAACCCGGCCCGGCCGTTACAAGCGGCTGGGCTCAACACCACCGCCGGCCGACGCCCAGACTGTTTATGACCCGCCTGCGGATCGAACTGCAGCCACACCACGTCGCCTGCTTCCGGGACATACGCCGTCACCAAATCTCCCGGCCAACCGCATCACTGGTCTCGATCGCATCGTGCCGGTTCCTATCCGTGATCCCGCCGATCAACGCGTCGAGATCATGGATTTCCGCGCGCACGGCCTCGATGACCACGCGTCCGTCCTCCTCCCGCACGTCGACCGCCTGCTCGAGACGCAACCTCGCCGCCGCCATCACCGCGGCGGGAATCCGCACCGACGCACTATTTCCCGACTTCTTCACCAGAACCCGCACGACGGCCTCCTCATCGGATGAGCGTAAACCGATGTATCGACCTTATCGGTACAATCGACCCGACGCAGCCGATCAGCCGCCCGATCCCATTTGCCTCCACCCCCGCCCGTCGTCCACAATCCGCTCGCGACTCGACCGGCCACAGGTGTCGACAATGGACAGCATCAGCGAACGTCACGCGGACCCGCTCGACCTGCGCTTGAGCGTGACCGGCTCCTATGCGCCACCAGAGAACTGGCCCGACTACCGCACCGAATTCGGCCTCGGTCCCGAACATGTCGACGCCCTGATCCGGCTCGCCTGCGATCCCGCGCTGCATGAAGCAGACCCCGAGTCGGACGCGATCTGGGCGCCCGTTCACGCCTGGCGCGCGCTCGGCCAGCTGCGCGCCGCCGAGGCCGTCGCACCCCTGCTCGATCTCCTGCTCCGCCTGGAGGAGGACGAAGCGGTCGACCTCGAACTCCCCGCCGTCCTCGGCATGATCGGACCGCCGGCGATCCCGCTCCTTGCCGATTTCGTGGCCGATCGATCCGCTCCGATGATGCCGGTCGTCACCGCCATGACCGCGCTCGAGAAGATCGCGTCACGGCACCCCAAGTCCCGCGGACCCTGCGTCGACATCCTGCGCGGCATCCTCGAGCGCCGGCCAGCCCAGGCGAGCGTCAACGGCTTCGCGATCGCCTCGCTGCTTGACCTGCACGCGGTCGAGGCGATCGAGACAATCCGCGACGCCTATCGCACCGACATGGTCGACATCTCGATCCCCGGCGACGAGGAAGACGCCGAAATCGCCCTCGGCCTGCGACTGCACCGCACCACGCCACGGCCTTTCTACAGCCACCTCCCCGAGGGCACGCCGTCCCCGGCCCCGGCGCGAAGCCACAAGATCGGCCGCAACGAGGCCTGTCCCTGCGGCAGCGGCCGGAAATACAAGAAATGCTGCCTGCACTAGCGTAGCCTCGACCGCATGGACCTCCGCCTCGCCGGCAAACGCGCGCTGATCACCGGCGCCTCCCAGGGCATCGGCCGCGCCATCGCGATCACGCTCGCCGAGGAAGGCTGCGATCTCGTCCTCGTCTCCCGCGATCCCAACGCGTTGCGCGCCGCCGCCGATCTCGCCCGTGACCGCCGCCAGACCGCGGTCCAGACCATCCCGGCCGATCTCTCCCGCCAGTCCGAGGTCGAGCGCGTGGCCGCCGAGGCGGGCTCGATCGACATCCTCGTCAACAACGCCGGCGCCATCCCGCCCGGCGACATCCTCGGCGTCGACAACGACCGCTGGCGCGCCGCGTGGGACCTCAAGGTGTTCGGCTATATCGGCCTGATCCGCGCCCTCTACCCGCGCCTGAAGGAACGCGCGGGTGTCGTCGTCAACGTCATCGGCGCCGCCGGCGAATGGTTCGATCCCAACTACATCGCCGGCAGCGCCGGCAACGCCGCCCTGATGGCGCTCACCCGGAGCCTCGGCAAGCAGGCCGCGCGCGACAACATGCGCGTCGTCGGCATCAACCCGGGCTCCGTCGCCACCGGCCGGATCGAAATGCTGCTACGCGCCCGCGCCGCCCGCGAGCTCGGCGACGAGACACGCTGGCATGAATATCACCGCGCCATGCCCTTCGGCCGTCCCGCCACGCCCGCCGAGATCGCAAGCGCCGCGGCCTTCCTCGCGTCACCGCGCTCCGGCTACACCAACGGCACCATCCTGACCATCGATGGCGCCCGGGCCTGACACGTTGCAAGGCCGCATCTTCACCTGCCACCACACCATCCCGGATCGGGTGACAAGCGAAGGCCTGTTCGCGACCCTGATGTCGGGCGCCCACGACGACGAGCGCAGCGGACTGCTCGGCGATCTCGGCGGCCACAACATCGCACAGCCCAACTGGCACTCCGAGATGCGTCACCAGCACCATGTCTGGCACGACCGTCTCGACGGCCTCGACTATGTCGGCTTCGAGCATTACCGCCGGGTCTTCCTCGTCAACCCACTCAACGCCGCGCGCCTGCGCCGCTTCAATCCTTGGCTGCTCGACATCGTCAACCAGCTCGTCTCCGACGAGCTCTGCGTCGGCGCCGTGCTCGACGAACACCTCTTCAACGCCTATCTCGACCTCCGCGAGATCTGCGCGGGCGAGATGATGTCGCACATGGACTTCATCATGGCCGGCAGCGACATCGTCACCCACCGCCTCCAGCCGATCAAGCTCGACGACCAGTTCAAGCAATGCCATCCGGCCGAACACTGGGACATCTTCACGTCGACCGTCCGTGAAACCCGTTTCTTCCACAGCACCGGCGGCTTGATCGACTTCTCGCTCCGCAGCACCTTCTTCTGCAACATGTACATCGCGCGTACCGCGTTGTTCCGCGAATACATGGAGTTCTGGTCGGAATGCATGCGAATGCTCGAGCACCGCATTCCGCTGCGCGAGCGCTATCTCGGCTACTTCGCCGAGCGCCTCCTGAACCTCTTCGTCAACGGCAAGCGCCTGGTCGACCCGCGCCTGCGCGTCCGCGTGCTGCCCTTCCTCGCCCACGCCGGCTGAGGCGGGAGCATGGCTCCCGCCCGGTCCGCCCCCCGCCTCGATACGCCCTATGCCGCCGAGGAGGTGAACAACCCCTTCACGCCGTTCGGGAAGAACCCGCCGCTCGTCGCCCCGCCGTTGAACACGATCGCCAGCACCTGCTGCGGCGTGCGCGCGAACGCGAGCGAGTTCGTGTCGGTCGGCACGATGTTGACCACGCCGTTGACCAAGGTCCCCTGGTCGTCCGCGGGCAGGCTCGTGCCAGGTCCCGTCCCCGACGCCGCCGCACGGATCGCCGAGATCCGGTCGGTGAACTCGCCGCCGCCGAACTCGAGCAGCAGCGACCGGATCGCCGAGGCATGATACGCCTCGACCGCCAGGATGCCCGCCGCGGCACCGAGATACGTCTTATCGGTCACCAGCGGCGCCGCCCCGTGGTAGGCCGTGACACCCACGTCCTCGAAAATATAGGCACCGAGCAGGAAGCTGAGCTGGTCGTGGAACGGGTTGAAGCCCGGCAGCCCGATCGCCTGGCCGAGGGTCGCGAACGTATCGGTGAAGTCGATGTTCGGCTCCGCCACCGCCGACGAACCCAGCGCGCCGCGCAGGAACTTGACGTGGTTGCCCTCGTCGGTCGCGATCTCGTGGATCAACTGCTCGACACCCGCAACCGTCCAGGGCACCTGGCTGCCGCCCTTCACGCTGCCCGGCGTGCCGATGTTCGACAGCCTGTGGCCGAAGGCGCCGAGGCTGTAGAATTCGCCTTCCAGATATTCGAGGTTCAGCGCGAAATTCAGGATGCCCACGTCGATGTCGGCACTCTGCGCGACCGCGGGAGACATCCGCCCCGCACCCGCCGCCATCGCGCCCATGGCGACCGCGCCCAGGCCGGCCCGCTCGATCAGTGTACGGCGCGATGACTTGCCAAGAAGTCCGGCCACGTTCTGTCCAGTATTGTCTGGCATAATGAGATTTCCTCTCCCGACGATCCGCGCGCGAAATCTCGCGGCGGGCGGCTCCACTCCGGCCACATCGTTATTACGGAGCCTCCGCGATGCCGGATGCACCGATTGCATGACGTTTCCGCGACAACCGCGCCGGCTCGCCCTACGCTGCGGGCCATGACCAAACCCCTGACGCTGCCCGGGAGCGCCGACCACCCACGCGCCGACCGAACCGCCGCCGGCGCCGCACTCCGCGCCGCGACCCCACGCAGCGCGCACGCCCTGTTCGAGCCCTCGTCCTCGCGCGCCGACCCGGTCGGCATCATCGAGGCGCAGGCGGCGTCGCGCATCCCGGCCTTGCTGCCGATCCGCTACGACAGGATGAGCGCGTCCCCGCTCGCCTTCCTGCGCGGTGCCGCCGCGGTCATGGCCGCCGACCTCGCGCATACGCCGGCGACCGGCCTGCGCGCGCAAAGCGGCGGCGACTGCCATCTCGCCAATTTCGGCAGCTACCCGACCCCGGAAGGCGTCATCTTCGACATCAACGATTTCGACGAGACGTTGCCCGCCCCGTTCGAGTGGGACGTCAAGCGCCTCGCCGCCAGCCTCGTCCTCGCCGCGCGCCAGAACGAGGTCTCCGGCCATGCCGCCCGCGCGATCGCCGCCGACGCCGTCCAGGCCTACCGCGACGAGATCGCCGCGATCGCAGGCCGCACGCCTGTCGATGCCTGGTCGGTCCGCATCGATGTCGAACAGGCGATCGACGCCATCGACCAGCGCAGGGCGCGCGTGCATGCCCGACGCATGCTGCACGAGGGTGCCGATGGCGGCCTCCAGCAGCATCTCGTCGACGGCAACCGCCTGCGCGACCATCCGCCGCTCGTCTTCCACATCCCCGAGCACGAGGACCAGGTGCGCGCCGCCTTCGGCCTCTACATCGCGGCCCTCCCCGTCGAGCGGCGCGTGCTGCTCGAGCGCTACCGCCTCGGCGATGTCGCCTTCAAGGTCGTCGGCATCGGCAGCGTCGGCACGTTCTGCGCGATCGGCCTCTTCACCACCGCCGACAACGACACCCTGCTGCTCCAGATCAAGGAGGCCCAGCATTCGGTCCTGGCACCCCACGCCGGACCGTCGATCTTCCTCGACCAGGGCGAGCGTGTCGTCAGCGGGCAACGCCTGATGCAGGCCGCATCCGACCCGTTCCTTGGCGCCACCGTGATGCCGGACGGCAAGCAGCTCTACGTCCGCCAGCTCAAGAACGCCCGCCTAGCCGCGATCGCCACCGAACTGCAGGCGATCGACCTTCCCGCCTACGCCAGCCTCTGCGGCCGCACCCTCGGCCGTGCCCACGCCCGCTCCGCCGACGCCGCCATGCTCGCGGGCTATCTCGGCCGCGGCCACGGCTTCGCGGACGCCGTCGCCCGCTTCGGCGACCTTTACGCCGACCAGACCGAGCGCGACTTCCAGAGCTTCAACGACGCGATCAGGGCCGGACGCATTCGGGCGGCCGGGGATCCGCCCTGAGCGAGCATCCACGGAGCGACCAGCGTGCCCGACGACCTCGCCGGCCATATCGAGCCGACACAACTCACCGACGCGCTGAGCGAGCGCTATCTCGCCTACGCGATGTCGACCATCATGTCGCGCTCGCTTCCCGACGTGCGCGACGGCCTCAAGCCCGTCCATCGCCGCCTGATCTACGCGATGCAGCAATTGCGCCTCGACCCCGCGGCCGGCTTCAAGAAGTGCGCGCGAGTGGTCGGCGACGTCATCGGCAAATATCATCCGCACGGCGACGTCGCCGTCTACGAGACGCTCGTCCGTCTTGCCCAGGATTTCGCCGTCCGCTATCCGCTCGTCGAGGGCCAGGGCAATTTCGGCAACATCGACGGCGATAACGCCGCCGCCATGCGCTACACCGAAGCCCGCCTCACGGCGGTCGCCGGCGCCCTGCTGACCGGCCTCGACGACGACGCGGTCGATTTTCGCCCGACCTATTCCGGCGAAGACCAGGAACCGGTCGTCCTGCCCGCGGGCTTCCCCAACCTGCTCGCCAACGGCGCCGCCGGGATCGCGGTCGGGATGGCGACCTCGATCCCGCCCCACAACGCGGGCGAACTCTGCCGCGCCGCGATCGCGCTGATCGACGACCCGCAAGCCACCACCGCCGCCCTGCTGACCCACGTCATGGGCCCCGACTTCCCGACCGGCGGCATCCTTGTCGAGGAGCAATCCTCCATTGTCGCCGCCTACGAGACCGGACGCGGCGGCTTTCGGCTGCGCGCCCGCTGGACGGTCGAGGAAGGGAAGTTCGGCACCTGGGTCGTCGTCGTCACCGAGATCCCCTATCAGGTGCAGAAATCCCGCCTGATCGAGCAGGTCGCCGAGCTGCTCGAGGCCAAGAAGCTGCCGCTGCTCGCCGACATCCGCGACGAGAGCGACGAGCGTGTCCGCCTCGTTCTCGAGCCGCGCAGCCGGAGCGTCGACCCAGCCTCGCTGATGGAGACGATGTTCCGCGCGACCGCGCTCGAAACCCGCTTCGGCCTGAACATGAACGTGCTCGGCCCCGACCGCACGCCGCGTGTGATGGGCCTGCGCGAGGTGCTCCGCCACTGGCTCGATCATCGTCACGAGGTGCTGATCCGCCGCTCGCGCCACCGGCTCGACGCGATCCTGCGCCGTCTCGAAATCCTCGCCGGCTTCATCCGCGTCTATCTCAATCTCGACGAGGTCATCCGCATCATCCGCGAGGCGGATGACGCCAAGACGGCTCTGATCGCCGCCTTCGACCTGACCGAGTTGCAGGCGACCGCGATCCTCGACATGCGGCTGCGCAGCCTGCGGCGGCTCGAGGAGATCGAGATCGGCCGCGAGCACAAGAAGCTCGACCGCGAACGCCTCGATCTCCAACGCCTGCTCGCGCCGGGCAATGCACGTCTGCGCTGGCATCGCATCCGCGCCGAGATCGAATCGACCGAAAAGGCCTTCGGAACCGGCCCGCTCGGCGACCGCCGCACCGACATCGGCCTGCCGCCCACGCCGATCGAGATCGATCCGAACGAACATGTCGAACGCGAGAAACTGACGATCATCCTCTCCAGGCAGGGCTGGATCCGCGCCGCGCGCGGCCACGACGTCGATCCCGCCGGCCAGCGGTTCAAGGAGGGCGACGCCGCTCATCTCGCGCTGCCATGCGAAACGACCGACCGCATCTGCCTGTTTGCCGCCAACGGCCGCGTCTACACGCTGCGCGCGTCCGAACTCCCGCGCGGCCGCGGCGACGGCCAGCCGATCCGCACCTTGATCGAGCTCGGCGACGACGCCGTCCTGACGCTGTTCATCCACGACGCCAGCGCTCGGCGCCTGCTCGCCACCACCGATGGCCGCGGCTTCATCGTGCCAGGTGCGGAGCTGCTCGCCGAGAAGCGCACCGGCAAGCAGATCCTCAACGTCCGTGAAGGGGCGCAAGTGCGCGCCTGCCTCGCCACCGGCAACGCCGACCACGTCGCGTCCGTGGGCGAGAACCGCAAGCTGCTGATCTTCCCGCTCGCCGAGATCCCCGAGTTCACCCGCGGCAGCGGCGTCGCCTTGCAGAAATACAAGGACGGCGACCTCGCCGACATCCGCCTCTTCACGCTCTCCGAGGGCCTTCCGACCGGCTCCGGCAAGACCCGCCCCGCCGCCGAGTTGCGCGAGTGGCTTGGCAACCGTGGTGACGCCGGCCGCCTGGCCCCCCGCAACCTGCTCGACAACGGCCGCTTCGCATGACCGAACTCGTCACCGCGCGCCTCCTGCTTCGGCCGCCGATCGAAGCCGACCTCGACGGGCTGGCACGCGCTGACCGCCGACGAGTCGACCGCACGCTACATCGGTGGCGTCCGCTCCCGCCCGATCGCGTGGCGCGCTCTCGCGACAATGGCCGGCTCCTGGTCGCTGCGCGGCTTCGGAATGTTCTCGGTCATCGAGCAATCCACCGGCGCCTGTATCGGCCGGATCGGTCCCTGGTTTCCGGAAGGCTGGCCGGGCAGGGAAGTCGGCTGGGCCCTCGTCCGCTCCGCCCACGGCAAGGGCTACGCCTTCAAAGCTGTCGTCGCGTCCATGGACTACGTATTCGCGACCCTCGGGTGGGACGATGCGATCCACCTGATCGATCCCGAAAACACCCCCTCGCTCCGACTCGCCGAACGGCTCGGCTCCGCGCGCCGCCGTGTCTTCGGCATGCCAGACCCCTATGCCGGCGAGCTGGTCGACGTCTGGGGTCAGACAAGAGCAGAATGGGACCATCGACGCTCGAGTTGACCATGATCCGGATCTTTCTCGCCCACGGCTCAAACGCCGTCCTTGTTCTCCTTCTCCTCGCCTGGCTCGCCGCAACCGCGGCCGGCCTCTGGGGCATCCACACGAGCGTCCTGCTGCTCGGCTTCGGCGCCTTGACGATCGGCGAATACGGCTTCCACCGCTTCGTCCTGCATGCCCCGTCCGCGCGCGCCGGCTCGGCCATCCACCATCTGCAGCACCGACTCCACTACGACCATCATGCGCAACCCGACCGTCTGGATCGACTGTTCCTCCCTCTCTGGCTGTTCCTCCCGGGTCTCCTGCTCGCCCTGCTCCTCGCATCCTGCCGTTGGCACGACCGGGACCGCCTGGCGTCGCTCGCGGCGGGGATCGTCATCGCGACCCTGAACTACGAATGGACGCATTACGTCGCGCACATCCCTTACCGGCCGCGCTCCGCCTGGGGGCGCCACCTCAAGAACAGCCACCTCTGGCATCACTTCCGCAACGAGCATTATTGGTTCGGCGTCACCCATCCGGCCATGGACCGATTGATGCGCACCTACAGGCGGCCCGAAGCCGTCGCGCGCAGCTCCACCGTCCGCGAGATCGCCCGCCCATGAACGCTCGGCGCCGGCGCGCGCAGGCGCACGCCGCAGCGCAACCCGGGCTCGTTGTCTTCCAGCGTCAGCGTCGCCTCGTGCAGTGCCGCGATCGCCGAGACCAGTCCGAGCCCCAACCCGTTTCCCGCTGTCGTCCGGCTCGCATCGAGCCGGACGAACCGCGTCAGCACCGAACCGCGATATGCCATCGGGATCCCGAGGCCGCTGTCCGCCACCACGGCCTGCACCTCCCCCGCCGCCCGTCGCGCCTCGATCGACAGCCTCGTGCCCACCGGCGTGTGACGGATCGCATTCTCGATGAGGTTGACGAACAGTTGCGTCAGCAGCTCCCGATCCCCGAACACCACGAGGCCCGTCTCCACCGCGCGTGCGACCGTCTGCGAACGCTCCTCGGCAACCGGCACATACGAATCCGCCAGATCGTCGAGGAGTGACGACAGATCGACCTCGGTGAAGCCCGACCGTCGCGAGCCGGACTCGATCTGCACGATCCGCAGCAAGGCCCCGAACGTCGCGAGGATCCCGTCGATCTCCTCCATCGATCCGTCGAGCGCATCCCGCAGGCCATCGACCGTTCCGATCTCTCGCGCGCGTTCCAGCCGCTGACGCAGCCGGCTCAGCGGCGTGCGCAGATCGTGTGCGATGTCGCTCGACACCTGCTTGAGCCCCGCCATCAACGCCTCGATCCGGTCGAGCATCGCGTTCAGGCTCGCCGCCAGATGATCGAACTCGTCATCGCTGTCGCCCAGCGCGATCCGCCTTGCCAGATCGCCGGCCATGATATCGCGGCTGGTCCGGCTGATCGCCTCGACCCGCCGCAGGATTCCCAGGCCACCGACCAGTCCGCCGACGGTCGAAAAGCCCAGCACGACGAGGAAGCCGACCCCGAAAGCACGCCCGATCGCCTCGCGCATCGCGCGAGCCTCGAGATCGCTCATGCCCACGAACAGGAACAGGCCGGACGGCAGCATCACGCCATGTCCCCGAATGCGTCCGCTGCGGCTCCGCAGCACCTGGACCCCGGAGACGTGCGCCACCGGCGCCAGATTGCCCGCCAGTGTCCGGCCGTCCGCGTCCGACAGGGAATACGCCAATCCCGGCGAGTTCCGCGTCAGCGCCGACACGACGCCGACCAGATCGCTGCCGGGGGAGGCCGCGTCCGCCCTGACCTCGTCGAGCTCGTTGTCGATCGTCCGGTCGATCTGGTGCAGCATGAAACCGGACGCCGACCACTCGACGATCCCGAACAGCACCACCACCGAGACGGCGAACGCGAGCGCCGTTCCGAGCCCGAGCCGGAACGCCGACGTGCGGATCAGCCTAGGCGGACGCACCGAGCCGATATCCGGCGCCGCGCACCGTCTGGATCAGATCCCCGCCCGCATCATCCAGCTTGGCCCGCAGCCGGCTCACATGGCTTTCCACCAGGTTCGTCTTCGGGTCGAAATGGAAGTGCCACACGTTCTCGAGCAGCATCGTTCGCGTCACCACGTGGCCCGCGTGACGAGCGAGGAATTCCAGCAGCGCGAACTCGCGTGGCTGCAGCGAGACCATCCGGCCACCGCGGCGAACCGTCCGTCTCAGCAGCTCGATCTCCAGGTCCGCGATCCGCAGTCTCGTCTCGGGCGCCGGCCGACGCGGACGCCGCCCGAGTGCCACCACCCGTGCGGTCAGCTCCGCGAGAGCGAAGGGCTTGACCAGATAGTCGTCCCCGCCCGAGTTCAGTCCCGACACCCGGTCGTCGATCCCGTCGAGCGCGGTCAGGAACAGCACCGGAACCGAGATCCCGCCGCCGCGCAAGGTCCTCACCAGGCCGAGCCCGTCCAGTCCCGGCAGCATCCGGTCCACGATCAGCAGGTCCCATTCCTCCGCCGCCGCGCGGAGAAGCCCGCGCCGCCCCTCCGTCTCGACATCCACGACATGATGCGCGGCGACCAGTCCTTCGCGGACGAAGGAGGCCGCCGTGAGATCGTCCTCGATGACCAGAATCCGCATCGGTGCCTGCCGTCCCGTCAAGTTGTCGATTGCGAATGTCCGCCCCACGCAAGGGCAAGCCGCGATGCGTCAAGAGGGTTCGATGTCCAGTCGAACATCGTGACGCGCGACCCATGAAAACCGCACGCTCGGCACTCGTGCTGCTGCTTGCCGGCTGCGCGTCCTACCATCCGCTTCCACTGCCCACGAAGGCGACCCTCGCGCCGGACCTCGCGTCGCTCGACCATCACGGCATCCCCATCGGCCGGCCGCTGACGGTCGACGAGGTCGTGACGCTCGCCGTCCTGAACGCGCCTGCGCTTGTCGCGGAACGGCGCCAGCATGGCCTCGCCCGCGCGCAGCTGCTTCAGGCCGGCCTCCTGCCCAACCCCTCCCTCGGGCCGGTCTACCAGTTCAACACCTACGCTCCGAATGCGGTCGATAACGCCTGGTCGATCGCCCTGTCGTACGATTTGCGGGCGCTGATCCTGTTGCCCACCCAGAAACGCGCCGCGCGCTTCGCCGAGCGGCAGGTCGACGCCCAGATCCTCTGGCAGGAATGGCAGACCGAAGGCCAAGCGCGCCTGCTCGCCCTCGACCTGATCGAGGGCGGCCAACAGCGCGACATCCTCGAGCGCACCAGGCGCCTGCTCGCCGACCGCTACGGCCACACGTCACGGGCGTTGGCGGACGGCAACGCCACGCTGACCACCGTCATCCCCGACCTGTCGGCATTGCAATCCGCCACCACCGCCATCCAGACGCTCGACCGCCTGCAGCAGACCCGCCGCCAGCAGCTCGCCGATCTCCTCGGCCTGTCTCCGTCGGCCGCATTCACCCTCGCGACCACCCCCGATCTGCCGCCGATCGACCCCGCCTTCGTCCGCCAGCGCCTCGCGCATCTCACATCCTTCCGCCCGGACCTGGTGGCGCTCCAGATGGGCTATCGGTCGCAGGACGCGAAAGTCCGCTCCGCCATCATCGGCCAGTTCCCGACCTTCGTGCTCAGCCTCGTCGGTGGCATCGACAACACGCGCGACTACAGCGTCGGCCCGTCTCCGACGCTCGACCTGCCGATCTTCAACCACAACCAGGGCCAGATCGCGATCGAACGCGCCACCCGCGCGCTCCTGCACGACCAGTACGTGGCAGCCCTGGCCACCGCCGACGGCCAGGTTCGCGCCATGCTCGACACGATCGCCCTGCAGCAGCGCCAGCTCGATGCCAACCGTGCCGGCATCGCAGCCACCCGCAATGCCGCCGAGACCGCCACCCGCGCCTGGCGCGCCGGCGATCTCGACGAACTGACCTACACCGATCTCGTCTCCGCTCGCCTGTCGACCGAGACCCAGATCCTCGATCTCGAACAATCGATCCTCGATCAGCAGGCCGCGATCGCCACCCTGACCGGCGCCGGCCTGCCGGCGCTCACCGCCCGCGAGGACGCGCCCCTATGAGAACCCGTCTCTTCGCCGCCGCCCTGGCAGTCGCCGCGGGTTGCGCCCGTGCGGACCCGCCCACGACCACGTTGGTCAGCACCACCGCTCCCCGGCGAGGAACGCTCCCCGAGCAGCTCGAAGCCTACGGCTCCGCCCGTCCGGCCATCGACGCCGCCTCCACCATCAGCCAGCAGCTCGATGGCCAGGTCGCCGCCATCGCCGTCACACCCGGCGAGATCGTGCGTCAGGGCCAGCGCCTGCTCGAATTCCATCCGTCTCCCGCCGCCGTCAGCCTCTACCGACAGGCGATCACCACGCTGTCGACCGCGCGCGACAGCCGCATCCACACGGCCCAGCTGCTCGTCGAGCGTCTCGCCACCCGTGACCAGCTCGCCCAGGCCGACAAGGCGCTCACCGACGCGCACAGCGCCCTCGAGGCGCTCCGGCGGCAAGGCGGCGGCCAGTCCAGCGTCACCGTCACCGCCCCCTTCGACGGCATCGTCGACACCGTGCCGGTGGCGCTCGGCGCCCGCATCGCGCCGGGCACGCCGCTCCTGACCTTGACCGCCCGCAACGGCCTCGTCGTGACTGTTGGCCTCGATCCGGCTCGCGCCGGCAGCGTGCATCCGGGAGACGCCGTCCGCCTGTCCCGTCTCGCCGGCGGCGCCCCGCTCGACGGCAGGATCATCCGGATCGACGGCGTCCTCAACCCGCGCACCCGGATGGTCGACAGCGATGTCTCCGTGCCGCCCGATGCCGTTCTCTCCGGCGAGGCCTTCCGCGCCGATATCACCATCCGCCAGGTGCCGGGCTGGCTGGTGCCGCACCAATCGGTGGTCGCCGATGACGACTCCGCCTGGCTCTTCCAGCTCGACGGTGCGAGGGCCGTCAAGGTGACCATTCGGGTCACGCTTCGTGCCGGCGACACCGAAATCGTCACCGGCCCGATCGACCCGAAGCGGCCGGTCGTCGTCGATGGCGCACCCCAACTCGACGACGGCGCCCAGGTCAGGACCGCACCGTGAGCTTCACGGAATTCGTCGCTCGCCATACGCGCTCCATCCTGCTGATCGCGGCGTCGCTCACGCTCGCGGGCATCCTCGCCGCGACCGCACTGCCGGTGAGCCTGTTCCCGCAGACCACCTTCCCCCGCATCCTGGTGGGCCTGCAGGCCGGCAGCCGCCCGGCCAGCCAGACCGCGCTCCTCGTCACCCGGCCGGCCGAACTCGCGGTGCGCGCCGTGCCCGGCGTGCGCGACGTCCGCTCGGCCACCACCCGCGGCCAGGCCCAGCTCGCGATCGACTTCGACTGGGGCACCGACATGATCACCAGCACGCTCGAGGTCGACGCCGCCATCGCCGCCATCCTGCCCGACCTGCCCTCCGGCACCGCCTATGACGTCCAGCGCATGAGCCCCACCGTCTACCCGATCATTTCCTACGCGCTGGTCTCCGACACGGCCTCACCCGTCGTCCTGCAGGATCTCGCCCGCACCCAGATCGCCCCGCTGCTCGCCGCCATTCCCGGCCTGAGCCATACCGACATCCAAGGCGGCGACACCGGCGAGGTCGAAGTGCTCGCCGATCCCAATCGCCTCGCCTTCTACGGCATCGGCCTTCCCGACCTCGCGACGGCCATCGGCAACGGCAACCAGCTCCAGGCCGTCGGCCGCCTGCAGGACAACCACAAACTCTACCTCGTCGTGGCCGACCGGTCGCTCGACGCCGCCCAAGCGATCGGCGACATCGTGTTGCGCGCCGATCCCGCGGGCTTGGTCCGTGTCCGTGATGTCGCGACCGTCCGCGACGGCGTTCAGCCCACCTATATCCGGGTCGTCGAGGACGGCCAGCCCGCGGTGCTGTTCAACATCTACGAGCAGCCCAACGGCAACATGGTGCAGATCGCGTCCGCCGTCCGCGCCAGACTTGCCGGCTTCGCCTTGCCCAAGGGTGTCTCGCTCCGAAACTGGTACGACCAGAGCGAGCTCGTCCTCGCCTCCGCCGGCAGCGTGCGCGACGCCGTCCTGATCGGCCTCGTCCTGTCGGGCCTCGTCATGTTCGCCTTCCTCCGCAGCCTGCGCGTCACCCTGATCGCACTTCTCGTCGTCCCCTCGACGCTCGCCGTCACCGTGCTCGTCCTCAGCCTGCTCGGCCTGAGTTTCAACATCATGACGCTCGGCGGCATCGCCGCCGCCGTCGGCCTGCTCATCGACGATGTCATCACCATGGTCGAGCATCTGGCCCGACGCGCCGGTGCCGCGGGGGCAGGAGCCGGCGCCGTCCTCCCCGCCGGCCGCGAATTCATGCAGCCGCAGACCGGTTCCAGCCTCGCCACCATCATCGTCTTCGTCCCGCTCAGCCTGCTCACCGGGGTGACCGGCGCCTTCTCCAAGGCGCTCTCGATCACCATGGCCGTCGCCCTCATCGTCTCCTACCTGATGGTCACCTTCGCGGTGCCGGTGATCATGCGCCGCCTGGTCGATTTCGAACGCTGGCAGGACCCGGCCGCCGCCGGCGGCGGCTGGCTCGAACGGCGTCACGGCCGGCTGCTCGATCGCCTGATCCGCCGCCCGGTCCTGCTCGCGCTGCTCGCGCTGCCGCTCCTTGGCGTGGGCGTTCTCGCCTATCAGCGTGTTCCCACCGGCTTCCTGCCCGACGTCGACCAGGGCGGCTTCACGATGGACTACTACACGCCCGCCGGCACCTCGCTGACCGAGACCAGCCGCCAGGCGGCAGAAGTCGACGCCTACCTGCACGCCAACCGCCAGGTCGCCACCTTCTCCCGTCGCCTCGGCACCTTGCTCGGCAACGATCTCGGCGAGAGCTACCACGGCGACTATTTCGTCCGGATGAAGCCAGGCCACACCGTCTCCACCCAGCAGACGATGGCCGCCACCCTGGCCTGGGTGCAGGCCAACGTCCCCGGCATGGACGTCGAGGTCAGCCAGCTGATGGAGGACCGGATCGGCGACCTCACCGCCGTCCCCGAGCCGATCGAGATCCAGCTCTACGGCGCCGACGAGCCGCATCTCATTCCGATCGCGAGCCGGGTCGCCGGCGCCATCGGCAAGATTCCCGGCGTGGTCGAGGTCAAGAGCGGCGTCAAGCTCGCCGGCGACTCGCTCGATCTGCGGATCGATCCCGCGCGCGCCGCGATCGAGGGCCTCACCCCGAATGACGTCAGCCAGGCCCTGAACGACGCGCTCACCGGCGCCGTCGCCACCCAGCTTCTGCAGCCCACCAAGACGGTCGCCGTCCGCGTCCGTCTGCCCGACGCCCTGAGCTTGAGCGACATCGATCTCGCCCGCCTGCCGATCCGCGCCCCGGACGGTCACGTCGTCCCGCTCGACCGCGTCGCCACCATCCATCCCGTCACCGGCGAGCCTGAAATCTCCACCGACAATCTCGAACCGATGCTCGCCGTCACCGGCCGCATCGAGGGCCGCGGCGTCGGGGCTGCCATCGCCGACATCAGGCGCGTCCTCGCCCGACCCGGGATGCTGCCCGCCGGCACCCGCTACGAACTGGGCGGTCTCTATCAGCAGCAACAGATCGCGTTCGTGGGTCTCGCTCGCGTCTTCGTCGCCGCCCTGATCGTCGAGTTCATCCTGCTGCTGTTCCTCTACGAGCGGTTCTGGCTGCCCGCGATCATCATCGCCTGCTCGCTGTTCTCCACGATTGCCGTCTTCACCGGCCTGTGGGCGAGCGGCATCGCGCTCAACATCACCGCGCTCATGGGCATGACCATGATCATCGGCATCGGCACCGAGATGGCGATCTTCCTGGTCTCCGAATTCGCCGAGCTCGAACATCGCATGACGCCACGCGCCGCCATCCGCGAAGCCGCCCGCAACCGCCTCCGGCCGATCACCATGACCACCGTCACCGCCATCCTCACCCTGCTGCCGCTGGCGCTCGCCGTCGGCGCCGGCTCCGGCATCCAGCAGCCGCTCGCCATCGCCATCGTCTGCGGCCTGCTGCTGCAATTCCCCCTGGTGCTGCTCGCGATGCCGGTCATGATCGGCCTGACCCTGCGCAAGGAAACCTGATGCGATACGCGCTCGACGACATCGTCCCCGACATCGACCCGACCGCCTGGGTTGCCCCGAACGCCATCGTGGTCGGCGCCGTCACGCTCGCCGCCGACGCCTCGGTCTGGTGGGGTGCGGTGCTGCGCGGCGACAACGAACGCATCGCCGTTGGACCGGGCAGCAATGTGCAGGACAACGCGGTCCTGCACACCGACATCGGCTTCCCGCTCACGATCGGCGTCGGCGTGACCGTCGGCCACGGCGCCATCATGCACGGCTGCACCGTCGGCGACGGCGCGCTGATCGGCATGGGCGCCTGCGTGCTCAACGGCGCGGTCATCGGCCGCAACTGCCTGATCGGCGCGAAGGCGCTGGTCCCCGAGGGCAAGACCATCCCGGATCATTCGGTCGTCCTCGGCGTCCCCGGTCGCATCACCGGAGAGGTGCGTCCGGAGCAAGTCGAAGCCGCGCGAGCCGGCGCCCGCCATTACGTGGCCAACGCGCAGCGATTCAGGAAGAAGTTGGGAGCCGGCGCCGAAACCCCCGGCGATTAGAACCCTGGCTCGCTCAATCCCGCCTGCCCATCGGGCGCCACGTCGAACTCGTCGAGCAGCTCGCGCCAGACGCCGCCCGCCAGGATCTCGCTCGGCCGGAAGCGCGCCTTGTAGGCCATCTTTCGGCTGTCGGCGACCCAGTAGCCGAGATAGATGTAAGGCAGTTCAAGCAGCCGTGCCCGTTCGACCAGCCAGAGCACCGAGAAGCTGCCCAGTGAGCGTCGATCCAGTTCCGGATCGAAAAAACTGTAGACCGCCGATAGCCCGTCCCCAAGACGATCCGTCAGGCAAGCCCCGACCAGCCTGTCGTCCTCTTCACGGAACTCGACCATGAAGGTGTCGATCGGCGTATCCTCGATCATCGCGCGATAGTCGTAGAACGTCATCCCGGCCATGTCGCCCTCGACATGCCGCGCGGTCTGGTATCGCTGGAACAGGGCATACTGCTCCGTCGTCGCATGCGCCGGCACCTCGAAACCCTCGACACCCTCGTTGGCGCGCGCGCATTTGCGCAAGCTCCGGCCCGGCCGGAACCGCTCGACCGGGATCCTGATCGGCACGCACGCATTGCAGTTCGGACAGACGGGCGCATACGCGATGTTGTGGCTCCGGCGGAAACCCGCCCGCGACAGGCGGTCGTGCAGCTCCTCCGCATCCGAACCGGTGATCTCGGTCACCACCTTCCGCTCGACCCTGCCCTCGACATAGGGGCAGGGGAGGGGAGCCGTGGTGTAGAAGAATTGCGGCCGCCGCGGCCCGTTATAGCTCATGCAAACGGCCGTCCCGACCGGCTCGGCCCCGCTCGGCCCGGCATGGTCCAGATGCCGGTCCGGGGCGCCAGCGACCGCGCTCGCGTCACCACCAGCCCCGATGCCAGATCATGCAACGTCCGGTGCCGCACCGTGACCAGCGCCACCAGCACCCAGACGGCGCCCGCCGCCATCGTCACGAACAGTCCGACCGTCCACACCAGCGTCTGGAACCAGCTCGGCGGCGACAGCACCTCGTTGTCCCGGATCAACAGCCCCATCGCCTGCTGACCGGGTGTCGCGCTGCGCACCGCCACGAACCCGATCATGTAGACAAAGGGCACCACGGGCAGCAGCCCGAGCAGCGGCAGCCCCAGCCCGAGTGTCATGATCCCGAACGTGAGGAAAGCGATCTTCAGGATCACGAACAGCACCGCGACCACGACCGCATCGATCAGCCAGGCCAGCACCCGCCTTGCCATCACCCCTTCGGTCAGCCACTCGTCATGCGCCGCGTCGATCATCACACCCGTCTCGCTTGCGGAATGCTTTCCCCGGGTATCCGCCGGCTCGGCCACGCAAGCCTAGCCAGTCCGGCCCCGCCACGACAGGAATTTCGTGCCGTCCGCGCGGTGACACAAGATGCCCCCACGTGTAGGACATCCGAATGGCCGAAACCGTGTCCGCCCCGAAACCCAGCCCCGCCCAGCCGGCACCGCGTCCCGGCCGGACCGGCCCGATCGACGACGCCACACGCCAGCATCTCGCACTCATGCGCCATTCTTGCGCGCACCTGCTTGCCGCCGCCGTCCAGGACATCTGGCCCGAAGCGCGCTTCGGCGTCGGCCCTGCCACCGATCAGGGCTTCTACTACGACATCCTGTTCCCCGAGCCGATCAGCGAGACCGATTTCCCCCGGATCGAGGCGCGCATGCGCGAGATCCGCGCCGGAAACGTCGGCTTCGTCCGCGAGGAGATCGGCATCGCGGCCGCCACCGAATTCATGCGTCGCACCCGCCAGGACTTCAAGGTCGAACTCCTCGAACTCCTGCGCACGAAGGGCAGCACCGCGGTGGCCAAGGAGACCGGCGACTCCAGCGCCGCGGGCGACACCGACCACGTCGGCGGCGCAACCGGCGTCGACACCGTCTCCTTCTACACCGTCAGCGACTTCGTCGATTTGTGCCGCGGCCCGCACGTTCCAGACACCGGTGCCATCGGCGCCTTCAAGCTGACCTCGATCGCCGGCGCCTACTGGCGCGGCAACGAACACAACCCGCAGATGCAGCGCATCTACGGCCTCTGCTTCGACACCGAAGCCGAGATCGAGCAGGAACTATGGCGCCAGGAGCAGATGCGCCAGCGCGACCACCGCAAGCTCGGCCGCGAGCTCGACATCTTCGCCTTCGCCGAGGAGGTCGGCATCGGCCTGCCGCTCTGGCTGCCCAACGGCGCCGTCCTGCGCCGCGAGCTCGAGCAGCTCGCGCGCGAATACGAGACCCGCCACGGCTACCAGCAGGTGATCACGCCCGAGATCGCCCGCGGCGCGCTCTACCGGCAATCCGGCCACCTGCCGTACTACACCGATGACATGTATCCGCCGATGAAGCTGGACGAGGAGGAATTCTACCTCCGGCCGATGAACTGTCCGCATCACCATCACGTCTTCCTCGCCCGGCCGCATTCCTATCGCGAGATGCCGGTCAGGATCGCGGAATACGGCAAGGTCTTCCGCTACGAGGCGCATGGCGCGCTCTCCGGCCTGATGCGCACGCGCGGCTTCTGCCAGAACGACGCCCATCTCTACTGCACGGAGGACCAGGCCAAGGACGAGTTCGTCGGCGTCATGAACCTGCACGCCGAATATTACCGTCTGTTCGACATCGACGATTTCTACATGCGCCTGTCGCTGCCCGACCTCTCCAAGCTCGAGAAGTACATGGGCGAGCCCGCCCAGTGGACCCGGGCGCTCGACATCATCCGCGCCGCCATCCGCGACGGAGGCTATCCTTACGTCGAGGCCGAAGGCGAGGCCGCCTTCTACGGTCCCAAGATCGACTTCATGATCCGCAGCGCGATCGGAACCGAATACGCCATTTCAACGAACCAACTCGATTTCCTCGCGACGTCCCGCTTCGACCTGAAATACCGCGCCGCCGACGGCACCGACCAGCCGGTCTACGTCATCCACCGTGCCCCGCTCGGCAGCCACGAACGCTTCATCGGCTTCCTGCTCGAGCACTACGCGGGCAGCTTCCCGACGTGGCTCGCGCCCACCCAGGTCACCATCGTGCCGATCGCCGATCGCCACATCGATTATGCCGAACGCCTCCGCGCCCTGCTCGCCAATTCCGACATCCGCACCGCCACCGCCGGCGTGCGCGTCACGGTCGACGCGTCATCGGAACGCATGCAGAAGAAAATCCGCAACGCCCAGGCGATGAAGATCCCGGCCGTCCTCGTCGTGGGCGACCGTGAAGCCGAGAACGGCACCGCGTCCGTCCGCCTTCGCGGCGGCCGCGACCTCGGCACGATGACCGTCGAGCAGATCCTCGACCGCCTGCGGACCGAAATCACGACACGGCGCGACATCCAAGCCGAGGCATGACCGCGCTCATCGTCCACGGCCTTGACCCCTACAACGCCGAACCCTCACTCGGCCGCCTGCGAACCGCCTACATCACCGGCGCGCGCGATTTCTACGTCCGCTGCCACGGCGACATCCCCCGCCTCGACGAGAGTGGCCATCGTCTTGCCGTCGACGGCTTCGTCGCCAGCCCGCTCCATCTGTCTCTGGCAACACTCCGCGAACTGGCACCCGCGCACGACATCCATGCCGTTCTCCAATGCGCGGGCAACCGCCGCGCCGACCTCCAGCCGGTCGCTCCCACGACCGGCGACCCCTGGGCGCCCGGCGCGATCGGCCATGCGCGATGGACTGGCATCCCGCTGTCGCGCGTCCTGCACGAAGCCGGCGCCGACACCGCCAGGCCATATGTCGCCTTCGAGGCCGCCGACCAATCCGTGAACGAGAACGTCCGGTCTCCTTTCGGCGTGTCGATCCCGATGGCCAAGGCGCTCTCGGACGATGTTCTTCTTGCCTGGGCGATGAACGGCGAGCCGCTCCTCCCGGAACACGGCCATCCCCTTCGCCTGGTCGTCCCCGGCTATGCCGGCGTGCGCAGTCCCAAATGGCTCAAGCGCATCACTGTCCAGGACCGGCCATCGGACAACCACATGCAGGCGCGCGATTATCGTCTGGTCCCGCCTGATGTCACGCCCGACACCGTCGACTGGGACCAGGGCCTCGTCATCGACGAGATGCCGATCAACGCCGCCATCTGCGAGCCCGCCGCCGGCGCCATCCTCGCATCGGGCATCACCGTGATCCGCGGCTATGCCACCGCGAGCGGCCGCCCGATCGTTCGGGTCGACGTCTCCGCGGACGGCGGCGCCAAATGGCGCCAGGCCCGAATCGAGCGAGGCGCCTCGCCCTGGAGTTGGACCTTCTGGGACTGCGCGATCGAGCTGGCGCCGGGCGCGTATGAGCTCGCCGTTCGCGCCTGGGACGGCGCCGGCCAGACCCAGCCCTCCGATCCCGTCGATGTCTGGAACTTCAAGGGCTATCTCTGCACCACCTGGCACCGCGTCGCCGTCACCGTGTCATGATGTCCCTGACCGCTTGCCTGCTCGTCGCCGTCGGCGGCGCCATCGGCACCCTCGCGCGCTACCTCGTCGCGGTCGCGGCCTTGCCGATCAGCCGCCACTTTCCCTGGAGCACGGTCGGGATCAATGTCGCGGGCTCATTCGTGATCGGGTTCTGGGCAACGTTCAGTCTCTCGGACGGCCGCGCGGCGCCCTCGGAAAGCACCCGCCTCTTCGTCATGGTCGGCTTCTGCGGCGGCTTCACCACGTTCTCCTCGTTCAGCCTGCAGACCTTCGACCTGATCCGAGGCGGCGACTTGACGCGCGCCGCCCTGAACATCGTCCTCTCCGTCGTCCTATGCCTCGGCGCCGTCGCACTCGGCGACATCGCCGGATCGCGGCTCGGGGGCGCCACCTCAACCCTGCGTTAACCAGGACCGCTTAGTATCGAGCCCTCATCCACCGGACGAACGGGAGCTCCGGAATGTCCAGGCTTGCCGACGTTTCAGCGTCCGACATCAGCATACGCAACCGGACGATCGCCTTCTCGGCAATCCTGTCCATGATCCTGCTGATGCTGGGCGTGTTCGCGCTCGACCGAATGAGCATCCTGAACGCGGCCGCCACGACCTTCCGCACCCAAACCCTCGAGAGCACGGTCGCCCTCGACCGACTGACCCTGCTGCTGCAGGATTACCGCCTCGCCGAGGGCCAGCAGCTCGACGCCCCGAACCCCGACGACGCCCGCGCGAGCGGACGGCGCCTGGTTGGTCTCGCCAGCCAGTTGGCCGACGCACGGCAGCGCGTTCGATCCCTGCTGCGTGCGGATGCGCAAGTGGCCCACTTCCAGCGATTCGACACGCTCTGGTCCGTCTACCAGGCCGATCACGCCAACCTCGCCGTCCTGCAGCAGAACTCCGACGCCGATTCGGTGGCGGCCTTCTTCTGGGGGAGGATGCAGGGCTCCTATGGCCGCATGCGCGCGATCCTCGCCGCCGTCATGGACCAGAACCAGGCGCGCGGTCTCGAGGTCGCCCGCAACGCCAACGCCACCTACGCCAGCGCAAGGCTTCTGACGATGCTCGCGATCGGGCTGGGGCTCACGCTCAGCGCTCTGCTTGGCGCGCTGATGATCCGCACGGTGGCCATGCCGCTGACCGTGATGGCAACGATCATGCGCCGTCTTGCCGCGCGCGAATACACCGGCCCGATCCCATTCCTCGGACGACGTGACGAAGTCGGCATGATGGCCGACTCGCTCTCGGTCTTCCGCGACAGCATCGAACGCGAAGCCGAGCTTTCCGACGCCAGGCAAGCCGAGCAGAAGGAGAGGGCCATGAGCACGGCACGGCTCCGCGACCTCATCGCGGCCTTCGAGACGAGCGTGAGCCAGCAGGTCGGCTATCTCTCCCAATCCTCGCGGGGCATGATCTCGACCGCGACCACCATGTCCGCGACCGCCAGACGGACCAACCAGCAGGCGGCGGCCGTGTCGCATGCCGCCGGACAGGCGACCGCCAGCGTCCAGACCGTCGCCGCGGCCGCCGATCAGCTCACCGCCTCGATCGGCGAGATCAGCCGACAGATCACCCATTCGGCCCGTATTGCCAACGACGGCGCCGTCGAGGCGCGCCGGGGCGACGAGATCGTCCGCAACCTGGCCAGCAGCGCCGAGCGGATCGGCGACGTCGTCGGATTGATCGCGACCATCACGAGACAGATCAATCTACTCGCGCTCAACGCGACCATCGAAGCGGCGAGGGCCGGCGAGGCCGGGCGCGGTTTCGCGGTCGTCGCCGCGGAGGTGAAGAACCTCGCCGCACAGACCGCCCAGGCGGCTGCCGAGATCGGGGCCCGGATCGGCGACGTCGGCGCAGCCACCGGCGACGCCATCGCCGCCATCGGCGGCCTCACGGCGATCATGGAGGAAGTCAGCTTGATCACGACGACGATCGCCGTCGCCGTCGAGCAACAGGGCACAGCCACCGCCGAGATCGCCCGCAATGTCCAGAAGACCGCCCAAAGCACGAGCGAGATCACCGTCAGCATGACCGATGTCACCGACGCCGCCAACGATACCGGCGCCGCCGCCGAAGACGTTCTCGGCGCGGCCGACGCCCTGTCCCGCCAAGCGACCACCATCACCGGTGAAGTCGAAACCTTCCTCGACGGCGTTCGCGCCGCCTGACGCGACAAGGCTTGCCACCTGGCGATCCCCTACACCGACCCGCCCCTCATCAGCCGCGCCGCCTCGACCGCGAAATAGGTCAACACCCCGTTCGCCCCCGCCCGCTTGAAACAGAGCAGCGACTCCAGAACCGCCCGGTCCCGATCCATCCAGCCGCGCTCGGCCGCCCCCGCGATCATCGAATACTCGCCCGACACCTGGTAGGCGAACGTCGGCACCGCGAACCGCTCGCGCACGCGCCGCACGATATCGAGATACGGCATGCCCGGCTTGACCATCACCATGTCCGCGCCCTCGATCAGGTCGAGCTCCACCTCGCGCAACGCCTCGTCCGTATTCGCCGGATCCATCTGATAGGTCTTCTTGTCCCCCCTCAGGGTGCTTCCCGATCCGACCGCATCCCGGAACGGTCCATAGAACGCCGACGCATACTTCGCCGCGTAGCTCATGATCCGCGTGTCGATGAAGCCTTGCGCGTCGAGCGCCGTCCTGATCGCGCCGATCCGTCCGTCCATCATGTCCGATGGCGCGACGATATCGATGCCCGCTTCGGTCTGGTTGATCGCCTGCCGAACCAGCGCCTCGATCGTCGCATCATTGACGATCCGCCCGTCGCGGAGCAGCCCGTCATGTCCGTGATCGGTATACGGATCGAGTGCCACGTCGCCCACCAGCAAGACCCGCGGATATTCGCGCTTGAGCACGCGCGCCGCCTTGCAGATCAAGTTCTCCGGATTGGCCGACTGCGTCCCGTCCGGATCGCGCAATTCGTGCGGCGTCGCCGGAAACAGCGCGATTGCCGGGATTCCCATCGACGCCGCTTCCGCGACATGGCCCGCGACCCGGTCGATGCTCACCCTGACCACTCCGGGCATCGACGCGACCGGCTGCTCGACGCCCTGTCCCTCGACGATGAAGATCGGCCAGATCAGGTCGTCGACCGAAAGCCGGTTCTCCGCCACCAGGCGCCTCGTCGCCTCGTCGAACCGGTTGCGGCGCAGCCGCGTCGCCGGAAAACGTCCAACGGTCATCTCAAACGTCCCACACACGGCGTGCATGGAAGCGTCCGTATAGGAAATACACCACCAGCCCGATCGCCATCCAGATCGCCAGCCGTATCCACGTCAGCGCATCGAGCGACACCATCAAGGCGAAGCACGACACGATGCCGAGGATCGGAATGGCCGGGCTCAACGGCGTGCGGAACGCGCGCGTGATCCCGGGCTGCGACCGGCGCAGGAGCATCACGCCGCCGCATACGATGCAGAAGGCGAGCAGCGTCCCGATCGACGTCATCTCGCCCAGCGTGCTGATCGGCAGGAAGCCCGCAAGCGCGCCCGCCAGCACCATGAACAGCGCGTTGCACCGCCAGGGCGTCCGCCACACCGAATGAACCTGCGAGAACATCCGCGGCAGCAGGCCGTCCTTGCTCATCGCATAGAACACCCGGCTCTGCCCGAGCAGCAGCACCAGGATCACCGAGGTGTAGCCGAGGATGATCCCGATCTTCACGGCGTAGCGCAGCCAGTGGTAGGGCGTGTGGTTGATGGCGGTTGCCACCGGTGCCGCGTCTCCCGCCATGTCGCGATAATTCACGATCCCCGTCAGCACCAGCGAGAACAGCACATACAGCACCGTACAGATCGCAAGGCTGCCCAGGATCCCGATCGGCATGTCGCGCTGCGGCTTGACCGTCTCCTGCGCGGCTGTCGAGACTGCATCGAAGCCGATATAGGCAAAGAAGATCACACCTGCCGCGCGCATCACTCCCGAGAACCCGAAATGCCCGAACGTTCCCGTGTTGGCCGGCACGAACGGCCTGAAGTTCGCGGTGTTCACGTAGGCGGCCCCGAAGCCGATCACCGACAGCACGATGGCGACCTTGATCACCACGATCGTGTTGTTGACCTTCGAACTCTCCGAGATCCCGCGGATCAGCAGCAACGACACCATCACGATGACGAAGATCGCCGGCAGGTTGATCAGCCCGCTCGTGATCGTCCCGTCCGCGAGCTTGACCGTCTCGAACGGCGCCGTGATCAGCCGCGGCGGCAGCGTCACCCCGAAATCCAGCAGCAGCGAGTTGAGGTAGCGCGACCAGCTCGTCGCCACCGTCGCCGCACCCACCGCATACTCCAGCACCAGATCCCAGCCGATGATCCACGCCACCAGCTCGCCCATCGTCGCATACGCATACGTGTAGGCGCTGCCGGCGACCGGGATCATGCTGGCGAGCTCCGAGTAGCACAGCCCGGCGAAGCCGCATCCGACGGCCGCGATCACGTAGCTCAGCGTCACCCCCGGCCCGGCATACTGCGCCGCCGCGATGCCGGTCAGCGAGAACAGGCCCGCACCAATGATGCACCCGATCCCGAGCGCGATCACGCCGAGCGGCCCCAGGGTTCGTTTGAGCTCGCCGCCGCCGGTCTGTGCGACGAGCGACTCGATCGGCTTGCGGCGCATGAGCGGACCCGGCGCGGTCGCTTCTGACATCTGTAGCATCCCTTTCGATCGGCTTCGGCCGTGCGATGGCTGGATTGTTCACACCAATCCGTCCGAGTAGGCAACGCGCTTGCCACCCCGGCCCGCACGGCCCAGCTACAGGCGGCAATCAGGAGGTCTCGGAATGAACGAACAAACGACCGGCGTGAGCCTCCAGCGTTTCTTCACCGCCCCGCTCGCCGAGACCGATCCCGAGCTCGCCGAGGCGATCGGCGCCGAGCTGCACCGCCAGCAGGACGGCATCGAGCTGATCGCAAGCGAGAACATCGTCTCCGCCGCGGTTCTCGAAGCCCAGGGCTCGGTGCTGACCAACAAATATGCCGAGGGTTATCCCGGCCGCCGCTATTATGGCGGCTGCGCCGAGGTCGACCGCGCCGAGACGCTCGCCATCGACCGCGCCCGCCGCCTCTTCGGCTGCGCCTTCGCCAACGTCCAACCCCATTCCGGCGCGCAGGCCAACCAGGCCGTCTACCTCGCTTTGCTCAAGCCCGGCGACACCACGCTCGGCATGTCGCTCGCCGCCGGCGGCCATCTCACCCATGGCGCCGCCCCAAACCTCTCGGGCAAATGGTTCGACGCCGTCCAGTATGGCGTCCGCCGCGACGACGGCCTGCTCGACCACGACCAGCTCGAGACGCTCGCCCGCGAGCATCGCCCCAAGCTCATCATTGCCGGTGGCTCGGCCTATCCGCGTATCATCGATTTCGCCCGGATCCGCGCGGTCGCCGACGAAGTGGGCGCGCTGTTCATGGTCGACATGGCGCATTTCGCCGGCCTCGTCGCCGCCGGCCTCTATCCGAGCCCGCTCGAGCACGCCCACGTGGTGACCACCACCACCCACAAGACTTTGCGTGGCCCGCGCGGCGGCATGATCCTCAGCAACGACGAGGAACTGGGCAAGAAAATCAACAGCGCCGTCTTCCCCGGCCTGCAGGGCGGCCCGCTGATGCATGTCATCGCCGCCAAGGCCGCCGCGTTCGGCGAGGCGCTGACCCCTTCCTTCCGCACCTATCAGTCCGCACTCGCCGCCAACGCCCGTGTGCTCGGCGAGACCCTTGTCGCGCGCGGCCTCGACCTCGTCACCGGGGGCACCGACACCCACCTCGTCCTCGTCGACCTCCGCCCCAAGCGCGTCACCGGCCGGGATGCCGAGCGCAGCCTCGAGCGCGCCCGCATCACCGCCAACAAGAACGCAATCCCGTTCGACCCGGAGAAGCCGGCGATCACCTCGGGCGTGCGTCTCGGAACGCCCGCCGCCACCACGCGCGGCTTCGGCCCGGTCGAGTTTCGCGAGGTCGGCCTGATGATCGACGAGGTCGTCGAAGGTCTGTCGGCCTCGAACGACGGCACCAACAATGCCGCCGAAGCCCGCGTCGCCGAGCGCGCGCTTTCCCTCTGCGCCCGTTTCCCGATCTACGGCCACTGACCAAGAACGTCCGGGGCGCTGCCCCGGTCCCCGCTGGGGCCATCGTGCGTCAGCACGAGTTGGCGTGACGGTCCCAGTTCCGCAAAACATTGATATCATGGGCAGTCCAGGGGGCCTCCCCCTGGCGGGGCGCGGGGGGTATGAACCGGGCACATAGTTGACAGATTAGACTGGTCACATGGTTGACGGTTTCAGTCGCTGGTGGGGAGGACCTGCCAGTGCCTTGGAAAGTCACGTGTGTGATGGACGAGCGTGTTCGCTTTGTCGTTGAGGCGGATCGCCAAGAGCTGTCGATGACGGGTCTTTGCGCCTTGTATGGGATCAGCCGGGAGACCGGTTACACGTGGCTGGCGCGGTATCGGCGTGGTGGCTTCAGCGCGTTGTCGGACCTGTCGCGTGCCCGCAACACGCAGTCGGAGGCGACGCCTGATTGGATGTCGACGATGATCCGCACGCTGCGCGAGGAGCACCCTCACTGGGGTCCCAAGAAGCTGCGGGCGGTGCTGGCGCGCACGTGGCCGGCCCTGAGCTGGCCGGCGGCCTCGACGATCGGCGATCTGCTTGGGCGTCACGGGCTGATCAAGGCCCGGCAGGTCTGGTCGGCGGGTTTGCCGCAAAGCCGGTCGCCGACGTCGGCAACGGCGCCGAACGACCTGTGGTGCATCGACTTCAAAGGCTGGTTTCGCACCGGCGACGGCCACCGGTGCGATCCGCTGACGGTCAGTGATGCGTGCAGTCGCTATCTCCTGCTGTGCAAGATCGTGTCGCCAACCACGGAGGGCGTCTGGCCCGCATGCCAGCGTCTGTTTCTCGAGCACGGGCAACCGCGTGCCTTGCGGATGGACAACGGAACGCCGTTCGGCAGCCAGGGTGCGGCTGGTCTGACGAAGCTGTCGGTGCTTTGGGTCAAGCTCGGGATTGCGCTGGAACTCATCACGCCTGGCTGTCCCGGCGAGAACGGGCGCCACGAGCGGATGCATCGGACGCTCAAGCAGGAGACGTCGCGACCGCCCTCGGGATCGCTTGCGGCGCAGCAAGCCCGTTTTGACGCGTTCCAGCGCGAGTTCAACGACGTGCGTCCGCACGAGGCACTGGGTCAGCGGACGCCGGCGTCGGCGCACCGTCCAAACGAACGTCGCTACACCGGTCGGCTGGATGATCCCTGGTATGATGCCGAGCACACGGTTCATCGGGTCTTGAGCAAAGGTGAGATCCGGTATCGGGACGAGCCGATGTATATCAGCGAGGCGTTGACGGGGGAGCTGATCGGGATTGCACCGGTGGCATCCGGCGACAGCGTTGCGCGTTTCGCCGATATCGATCTCGGCGTGATCACGCGTGGATCGAATGATTTTCGCCGGTTCAGCGCGCCCCGGCCGGCGCGCGCTGAACCGGCACAACCGGAACTGTCAGGTATGTGACCGGTCTGAAGTGTCAGGTATGTGACCGGTCAAACAGGGCAGAGCCCCGCCCATGACTTCGATCGCACGACATCGATGCTCACGACGCCATTGCAGTGCCCGCACAACAGGCACCCGCCCGACAAGGGCTGAAACAACAAGCACTGGACTTGCGCCCGCACGTCCCGCACCACCATCCGCCAAGCACCGACTACCGGAACCCCAGACGATGCGCTGCCCGTTTTGCGGCCATGAAGACACCCAGGTGAAGGACAGCCGCCCCGCCGACGACGGCGGCGCCATTCGCCGCCGCCGCTCCTGCGGCCACTGCAACCAGCGCTTCACCACCATCGAGCGTGTCCAGCTCCGCGAACTGACCGTCATCAAGTCCGACGGGCGCCGCGTCCCGTTCGATCGCGACAAGCTCGCCCGCTCCATCCGCATCGCGCTCCGCAAACGCCCGATCCAGGACGAGCAGATCGAGCGCATGCTCAACACCATCGTCCGTCGCCTCGAAGCCGCGGGCGAGAACGACGTCACCAGTAACCAGATCGGCGAGCTCGTCATGGACACCCTCAAGGGCATCGACGACGTCGCCTATGTCCGTTTCGCCAGCGTCTACCGCGACTTCCGCGAGACCAGGGACTTCGAGCAGTTCCTCGACGCGCTCGACATCAAGCAACGCCCGTCCCGATGACCGGGCCGGCCGCCGACCGCGCCCACATGCGCGCAGCCCTGTCGCTCGGCCGGCGCCACCTCGGTGAGACCTGGCCCAACCCGTCCGTCGGCTGCGTCATCGTGGCACCCTCCGGCCTGGTCGTCGGCCGCGCCGTCACAGCATCGGGCGGCCGCCCGCATGCCGAAACGATCGCGCTCGCGATGGCCGGGCCGCGGGCCGCGGGCGCCACCGCCTATGTCACCCTCGAACCCTGTTCCCACCACGGCGTCACGCCGCCCTGCACGGGCGCCCTGATCGAGGCGGGGATCGCACGCGTCGTGGTCTGCGCGGGTGACCCCGACCCGCGCGTCAGCGGCCGCGGCTTCGCGCACCTCCGCGAGGCCGGCCTCGCGGTCGAAACCGGCCTGCTCGCCGCCGAAGGCGCCGCCCTCGCGGAGGGCTTCGTCTCCCGCATCGAGCGCGGCCGGCCAATGCTCACCCTCAAGCTCGCGGCCAGCCTTGATGCCAGGATTGCGACCAGCACGGGCGAAAGCCGCTGGATCACCGGGCAAGCCGCTCGCCGTCACGCCCACCGCCTCCGGGCCGAGCACGATGCCGTCATGGTCGGCATCGGCACCGCGCTCGCCGACGATCCCGACCTGACCTGCCGAATAGACGGCGCCCGCCACCGGCCGCTCGTGCGCATCGTGATCGACCGCCAGCTCCGCCTCCCGCTCGATGGCCGGCTCGCCGCCACCGCCGGCGACGAGCCGGTCTGGGTCGCGCACGATCCGCTCGCCGATCCCGCCCGGGCCGAAGCCCTCGCCGCCGCCGGCGTCAGGCTGATCCCGGTCGAGGATCTCGCCGGCGCTCTCGCGGCACTCGGCGGCGCCGGCCTCACTCGCGTGCTCTGCGAAGGCGGTGCGGCAATCGCGGCCGCGTTGCTGCGCGCCGGCCTCGCCGACCATCTCGCCTGGTTCACCGCGCCCATCCTGCTCGGCGATGAAGGCCGCCCCGCCGTGGGCGCGCTCGAAACCGCCGTTCTCTCGCGGGCCATCCGCCTGACACCGCTTCACACCGGCCGGGCGGGCCACGACATGATGGGCCTGTTCGCCAGGAGCGGCTGAATGTTCACGGGCCTCATCACCGGCATCGGCGAGGTGCTTGCGGTCGAGCCGATCGGCGATGGCCACGATCAGCGTCTCACCATCCGGGCCGGCGCCGGCTTCCTGTCCGGCGGCGTGCGTCCCCCCGCCGAGCTCGGCGCGTCGATCGCCTGCGCCGGCTGCTGCCTGACCGCCGTGAGCCTCGATGACGACCGTTTCTCCGTCGACGTGTCCGCCGAGACCCTGTCGCTGACCACACTCGGCCGATGGCGACCCGGCACCCGTCTCAACCTCGAGCGCTCAGTGCGCGTGGGCGACGAACTCGGCGGCCACCTCGTCTCCGGCCATGTCGACGGCCTCGGCCGATTGCGCCACGCCGATCCCGACCAGGGCTCGCTGCGTCTCGGCTTTGCCGTCCCGGCCGACCTCGCGCCGCTGATCGCGCGCAAGGGCTCGATTGCCGTCGACGGCGTCTCGCTCACCGTCAACGCGGTCTCGGCCGACGGCTTCGAGGTCAACATCATCCCTCACACCGCCAGCCACACCACCCTCGGCGCCCTCTCCCTCGGCGATCCGGTCCATCTCGAAATCGACATGCTCGCGCGCTATGTCGCCCGCCTGGCCGAGACCATGACCGCGCCAGATGCCACCGTCCCGGTCTCTGGACCCTGGGCCGGTAATTCGCCATGAACACGCCGATGAGCGACCTCGACGACCTCGCCCGTGCCGGCCTCTCGAACTACCTGAGCGGTCCCGCCGACCTTATCGAGGAGGCGCGGGCGGGCCGCATGTTCATCCTCGTCGACGACGAGGACCGCGAGAACGAAGGCGACCTCGTCGTCCCGGCCCAGTTCGCCACACCGAACGCGATCAACTTCATGGCTCGCCATTGCCGCGGCCTGATCTGCCTCGCCATGACCCGCAATCGTGTCGAGCAACTGGGCCTGCCGCTGATGAGCCAGGCCAACGGCACCCGCCACCAGACTGCCTTCACCGTGTCGATCGAGGCTGCCGAAGGGGTCACCACCGGCATCTCGGCGCACGACCGCGCGCACACCATCGCGGTCGCGATCAATCCGGAAAGCAGGCGCGAGGACATCACCACGCCAGGCCACGTCTTCCCGCTGCTCGCGCGCGACGGTGGTGCCCTGGTCCGAGCCGGCCATACAGAGGCCGCCGTCGACATCGCCCGGCTCGCGGGCCTCGCACCCGCCGGCGTGATCTGCGAGATCATGAGCGACGATGGACGCATGGCCCGGCTGCCCGAACTGGTCGCATTCGCCCAGTTCCACAACATCAAGATCGGCACCATCGCCGACCTGATCGCTCATCGCCGACGCACCGAGAAGCTCGTCAGACACGTCGCGCGCAACACCCTGACCCGCCCGGGCGGCAAGCTCTGGACCCTGTCGGTCTACGCCAACACGATCGACGGATCCGAGCATGCCGTCATGATCCACGGCGACATCCGGACCGAGGAACCCGTGCTGGTCAGGATGCACGCGGTCGATCTCGTCACCGACATGATCAACGCCTCCGACAATGCAGTCCTGCCCGTCGCCATGCACGCGATCGAGCGGGCAGGGCGCGGTGCGGTCGTCATGATCCGCGACACCGGCCGCGATGCGCTCTCCAAGCGCGTCGGCAACCTCTCGCTCGGCGCCCGGCCGTTCGCCTTCCTCCGCGATTACGGCATCGGCGCTCAGATCCTGACCGATCTCGGCGTGTCCAACATGATCCTGCTCACCAGCCACAAGCGCACCATCGTGGGGCTCGACGGCTACGGCCTGAGAGTCGTCGAACAGCGGCCGATTCCGGAAATCGACGCCGCGTGACCGCCCCATGAGCACCCGGGACGCGACCCGCGCGACCACAGCCTCTCTCGAAGGGCCGCCCGCTTCGGTCCTCGTCGTCCGCGCGCCCTACTACCGCGATATCGTGGACGCTCTCTCGGACGGGGCCGCGCGCATCCTCGCCGCCGCCGGTGCCACCGTCACGACCGTCAACGTCACCGGCGCCTTCGAATTGCCTCAAGCGATCCGGCTGGCACTGAGAGGTGCGGATCGTTTCGATGGGTTCGTGGCGCTCGGATGCGTCGTCCGCGGCGAGACCTCGCACTACGACCATATCTGCGACGCCACCATGGCCGGCCTGATGAACGTGGCCCTGACCTACGGCATCGCGCTCGGGACGGGCCTCCTGACCGTCGAGACGATCGACCAGGCGCGCGCACGCGCACGCCTTGACGGCGGTGCGAACAAGGGCGAAGAGGCGGCGCGCGCCTGCCTAGGCCAGATCGCGGTCGCCCGTTTCCATGGCGACCCGCAGCGCGTGCTTCGATGATCCCCGCCGCGCGCCCGCGCACGGCCTCGCGTGTCGGCGCCGTCCAGGCGTTGTTCCAGTCCGAACAGGCGGGCGAGACCGCCGAGACCGTCATCGACCAGTTCGTCCGCCACCGGCTCGGACGCCTGCCGGGCGAAAACGGCTTCGAGGAAGGCCGCGTGCCTGATGCCGACGTCCGTCTGTTCAGTCGCATCGTCCGCACCGCATCCATCAAGCAGGACCAGCTCGACGCCCTGGTCGCCGAGGCGCTCCCGGCAGATTGGCCGTTCACGCGACTCGACCCGGTCCTGCGCGCCGTGCTGCGCGCTGCTTGCGCCGAGCTCTCGCTCGGGGACGGGCCGCCCGCCCGCGTGGTGATCAATGAATATCTCGATGTCGCGCACGGCTTCTTCGACGGCGACGAGCCCCGCCTGATCAACGGCCTGCTCGACCGCCTCGCCCGCACGCTGCGCACCGCCGAGTTCGCCGCCGAAAAACTGTGACACTATCGAACAAGCAGGCTGGCATCGCCCTCGGCGAGATGAGTCCAGAGCAGCACCTCCGACCCACTTCCGGCAGAGCCTCGCCGTGACCGCGTTACCGGCCGAATTCGCATTCATCGACCGCCATTTCCGCCCGCTCGCTGGCCCGGGTAGCCTCGGCCTCGACGACGATGCCGCCCTCCTGTCGCCCCAGCCTGGTCACGAGCTCGTGCTGGCCGCCGACGCGATGGTCGAGGGCGTGCATTTCCTCGCCGATGATCCGCCGCACGATCTCGGCCGCAAGCTGCTCCGGGTCAACCTGTCCGATCTCGCGGCGATGGGGGCCGACCCGCTCGGCTACCTCCTCACGCTCTGCGTGCCCGCGCATCGCGATGATCGTTTCTTCGCGGAATTCACTCGCGGCCTCGCCACCGACCAGCGCTTCTACGGCATCGGACTGCTCGGCGGTGACACCACCGCGACCGCGGGTCCGCTGTCGATGTCGCTCATGATCGTGGGCCAGCTTCCAACCGGCACCGCCATCCGGCGATCGGGTGCGCGCCCGGGCGATACGCTGTGGGTCACCGGCACAATCGGCGACGGCGCGCTCGGTCTGCTCGCCCTCAGGGGAGAAGTCGCCGATCCACAGGGCATCCTCGCCGATCGCTACCACCTGCCGCGGCCGCGTGTCGGACTCGCCATCCGCGGCATCGCGACAGCCGCGATCGACATCTCGGACGGCCTGCTGCAGGACGCCATGCATGTCTGCCGCGCGAGCAATGTCTCGCTCGAGATCGAGGCCGCTCGCATTCCGTTGTCGGAAGCGGCCCGCGCGCTCGGCGACATTCCTCTCGAAACCTGCCTTGCGGGCGGCGACGACTACGAACTACTGATCGCAGCCCCCCACGAGGCGCAAACCGACCTGGCGGCCGCCGCGAGCCGTCACGGTTGCGAATTGACACCGATTGGACATTTTCATCCCGGTCCGCCATGCGTGATCGTGCGTGATCGGAATGGTCGAGCGATGGATTTCAATAAGCACGGGTTCAGTCACTTCTGATACAAAACCGGTCGAAAGTGCGTTTTTGAGACTGCCGCAATGTCTTTCACGCGTAGCCGGAATTCTGTTGTAAAACGGAACCGAAACGATCAAGATTAGTTGATTCAAGCGCGCTACCTGAACAGGTCCTCTCAGCATGCAAGAAGCTATCGATCCGGCGCTTGTCGGCCTTGGCTTCCTGATCGCGTTTCTCGGCTGGCATGCGTCCCTGTCCCTCGTCCGCCGAGCCTCTTCCAGGAACGGCTGGCGCCGCCTCACATGGCTGTCGGCGTCCGCCGTCCCGATCGGGTTCGCGACCTGGTCGATGCATCTGGTGGCTTTCACGCGCGCCCGGCCGCCGCTGGTCGGCTGGGATGCGGGCTGCACATTCGTGTCCCTGCTGATGGCCGTGCTGACCGCCTGGCTCAGCCTCGCCCTCGCCGGACGCGCGCATGACCGACGCCGTTTCGCGCTCGTCGCCACCGTGACGGGCGTCGGCTTCTGCAGCGTCTTCTTCATCGACGCGACAGGTCTGGCGGGCGTCGAGGCCGACGTGGTCAACGCAGGATTGGTCGTGCTCGCCATCATCCTCGGCGCCGCCGCCTCCGCCACCGCATCCTGGCTCGGCCAGCGAGGCAGTCGCGGCTTCGGCAACGCCGCCTGCCTCGCCGTCGTCGCGATTCTTGCGACCGCGATGATCTGGATCTCGGTCGAGGCCACGTCACTCGCGCCGCACGTCCCCGTCTCGCGTGCCTTCGCGTTGCCCGCCGCATCCCTTGGCGCCGGCGCCGCCCTCTGCTCGGCCTTGCTGTCCGCCATCGGCTGGCTCGCGGCCTCGTTCGATCGCCGGCTCGAACAGCTCGCCGAACGTTCCACCCGGCTGGTCCGCCAGAACGAGAAGCGTCTGCAGGACATCCTCCGCCAGTTGCCGTTCGGCATCGTCGTTGCCGATGTGACGACCAAGGCAGTCGTCTTCTCCAACCGCGAGGCCGATCGCGTCCTGCAGGATCTCAACAGGCCCGGCGCCCACGGTCACGGCTTCTTCCCGACCGGCGAGGCGATGGGAGATCCCCTGGAGCGCGCGCTGCGCGACGAGGAAACCGTCCACCGCGAATTGCAGTTCTTCCGGCGTCCGGACGGGACCGCCGTCACCCTGGAGATCAGCGCCTCGCCGATCTACGACGAGCAGCATCGTCTCGTCACCGCGATCGCCGCCTTTCAGGACGTCTCCAACCGTGTCCGCGCCGAGGCCGACCTGCGCCAGGCGCAGAAGATGGACGCGCTCGGCCAGCTGACCGGCGGCATCGCGCATGACACCAACAACCTGCTGACAGCCATCCTCGGCAACCTCGACCTGCTCGAGCCACGCCTCGCGGACGACCAGCAGCGCATCCTCCTGCGCAACGCGCTCTCGGCCACCGAGCGCGGCGCCAAACTCACCAGCCAGTTGCTCGGCTTCTCCCGCCGCCAGTCCCTCATGCCGTGCCCGGTCAACGTCAACCAGGCGGTCGCCGAGATGCATCCTCTGCTCACCAGCACGCTCGGGGGCACCATCCGGATCGAGTGCACGCTGAAGGCCGATCTCTGGCCCGCCTTCGCCGACCCGACCCAGCTCGAGCTCGTCCTGCTCAACCTGTCGATCAACGCGCGCGATGCCATGCCGGCGGGCGGCGCGATCCATGTCGGCACCGAAAACATGGTGTTGGCCGATCCGCTCGGTCCGACCGATCCGCCGCCCGGCGAGTACGTCATGCTATCGGTTCGCGACAGCGGCACCGGCATGGACCAGGCAACCCTCGCGCGCGCCTTCGAGCCCTTCTTCACCACCAAGGGGCCAGGCCGCGGCTCCGGCCTCGGCCTGTCTCAGGTGCTCGGCATCGCCCAGCAGCTCGGCGGCGGTGTGCGCATATTCTCGGACGCCGGCCACGGAACCACGGTCCAGTTGTTCATGCCGCGCAGCCTGGCACAGGTCCAGAGCCGGCCGCTCGCCAGCGCCGGCCCGGACCGCACGTCCGTGCTCGACGGAAAGATCGTGCTTCTCGTCGACGACGATCAGGATGTCCGCACGGCGGCCCGTGCGTTGCTCGCACATTTCGGCTGCATCGTCATCGAGGAGGCCGACGGCCGCGCCGCCGTCGCGCGCGTCGCCGGCGCCGAGCGGATCGACATGGTCCTGATCGACTTCGCCATGCCTGGCCTCACCGGCGCCGACGCCGCCGAGCGGATCCGCGCGATCCGGCCCAAGCTGCCGATCCTGCTGATCACCGGCTATGCCGACGCCGACCACCTGCCCGGCGTGGAAGGCCGCTTCGCCACGCTCCAGAAGCCTTTCCGCGGCGCCCAGCTCGCTGAGCTTCTACCGACGATGTTCCTCGACGATGGCGATCCCATGCCCTCGGACAAGGCCTCCGTCGTCTCGTTCCAGCGCCCCCGCAAAGCCGGCCGCGACCAGCTCGCGGCACCTCTCGCGCCGTTCTCCCGACGCGACATCGGCTAGCAGGCCAGCGATTCCAGCCTGGGTCCCAGGTCATCCCCCGTGCGTCGGAAGGCCTTGACCACCATCAATTTCAAGTGGCGGCGCAAGCTCGTATAGGCTCCGCCGATGAACCTCCTGCGCCCGATCCCCCTCCAGACCGATCCTTTCCGCCGCGCCATCACCGACGCGGCCATCTTGCCCGAACCCGTCGCCGTCGCGTCCCTCCTCGCCGAGACCGAACTGGCCCCGATCGAGAACCGCGATATTCAAGCGCTTGCCACGCAGCTGATCACGGCGCTGCGTGCCCGTGGCACACGCGGTCCGGTCGAGGCGCTGATGCGCCAATACGCGCTCTCCAGCGCCGAGGGCATCGCGCTGATGTGCCTCGCCGAGGCGCTGCTCCGCACCCCCGATCCCGCTACCCGCGATGCCCTGATCCGCGACCGCGTCGGCGCCGGCGACTGGCGTGCCCATCTCGGCCGCAGCCCATCCCTGTTCGTCAACGCCGCCTCCTGGGGCCTGCTGGTCACCGGCGCACTCACCGCGACCACCAGCGAAACCGGCCTCGCCCGCGCGCTGAGCGGCATCCTCGCCCGCGGCGGCCAACCGGTGATCCGGCGCGCGCTCGACCTCGCCATGCGCCTGATGGGCGAGCACTTCGTCCTCGGCGAAACGATCGAGCAGGCGATCGAACGGGCCCGTCCGCGGGAGGCGCGCGGCTTCCGCTACTCCTACGACATGCTTGGCGAGGGCGCCGTCACCGCCGATGACGCCGCCCGCTACCACCGTGATTACCAGGACGCGATCGACGCCATCGGCCGCGCCGCGACCGGCAATGACCACCTCACTCGGCCCGGCATCTCGGTCAAGCTGTCCGCACTCCACCCGCGTTATGTCCGCGGTCAGCGCGACCGCGTGCGCGCCGAGCTCGGACCCGTGCTCGCGGGCCTCGCGCGCGGTGCCGCCGGCCACCGGATCGGACTGAACATCGACGCCGAGGAGGCCGACCGCCTCGATCTCTCGCTCGACATCTTCGAGACGCTCTGCTTCGACCGCTCGGTCGGCGACGGCATCGGCTTCGTCGTCCAGGCCTACGGCAAGCGCGCCACCGCCCTCATCGATCATCTCGCCGAGCTCGGCCGACGCTCCGGCCGGCGCCTGATGATCCGCCTCGTCAAGGGCGCCTACTGGGACAGCGAGATCAAGCGCGCCCAGGAGGCCGGCCTCCGCGAATTCTCGGTCTTCACCCGCAAGATGCACACCGACCTCGCCTACATCGCCTGCGCCCGCCGCATGCTCGCGTCACCCGACGCGATCTATCCGCAATTCGCCACCCACAACGCCCGGACCGTCGCCACCATCCATCGGATGGCAGGCGACCGCGCCTACGAGTTCCAGGGCCTGCACGGCATGGCCGAGGCCCTCTACGAGGAGGTCGTGGGTCCCGGCAAGCTCGGCGCCGCCTGCCGCATCTATGCGCCGGTCGGCACCCACGAGACCCTGCTGCCCTACCTCGTCCGCCGCCTGCTCGAGAACGGTGCCAACACCTCTTTCGTCAACCAGATCGCCGATCCCGCCATCCCGCCCGAGCGGCTTGCCGAGGATCCGCGCGCGGTTGTTCTCGCGCACGAACCGCCCGGCGCCATCCATCCCGCGATCCGACGCCCAGGGGACCTGTTCGGCGCGTCGCGCGCCAATTCGCGCGGCATCGACCTCGCTTGCGAACGCACGCTTGCCGGATTGGCCGACACCATTGCCAACACGCCGCCGCTCGATCCGCCGCCCGCTTTCGACCCGCGGCACCTCGACGACACCGTTGGCGCCGCGCGCGCCGCCTTTCCCGCCTGGTCCTCCCTGCCGGGCGCCGCGCGCGGCACCATTCTCGACCGCGCCGCCGACACGCTCGAGACGCGCATCGAGGGCCTGCTCCGTCCCTTCGCAGACGAAGCCGGCAAGACCATCGCCAACGCCATCGCCGAGACCCGCGAGGCGATCGACTTCCTCCGCTACTACGCATCGTTGCCCGGCGACGACGACGACCGGCCGCTTGGCGCTGTCGCCTGCATCAGCCCCTGGAACTTCCCGCTCGCCATCTTCGTGGGCCAGGTCGCGGCCGCACTCGCCGCCGGCAACGTCGTCCTCGCCAAGCCCGCCGAGGAGACGCCCGCTCTCGCCGGCCTCGCCGTCCGCCTGCTGCACGAGGCCGGCGTCCCGCCCGGTGCGCTCCAGCTCCTCCCCGGCGACGGCACCATCGGCGCAGCACTCGTGGCCCATCCCGGCATCGACGGCGTGATGTTCACCGGCTCCATCGATGCCGCGCGATCCATCGCCCGCGCGCTCGCCGATCGCACCGCCGCGCATGGGCGCCCGATTCCGTTCGTCGCCGAGACCGGCGGCCAGAACGCGATGATCGTCGACAGCTCGGCGCTGCCCGAGCAGGTCGTGACCGACGTCGTGGCCTCCGCCTTCGACAGCGCCGGCCAGCGCTGCTCGGCGCTGCGCATCCTCTGCCTGCAGGACGAGATCGCGCCGCGCATCATCGCCCTGCTCAAGGGCGCGATCGACGAGCGCGTGCTGGGCGATCCCACCCGTCTGGAGACCGACATCGGCCCCGTCATTACGCGGGAGTCTGCAACCGCCATCGAGGCGCACATCGATGCGATGCGCGCGGCGGGCCTGCCTGTCCATCGCGGCGGCCGCGTCGAGGGCACCGACCCGCGCCTCGTCCGCCCCGCCCTGATCGAGCTCGACCGCATCGGCCGCCTCACCGGTGAGATCTTCGGCCCTGTCCTGCACGTCGTCCGCTGGAGCCGGTCCGGCCTCGACAAGCTGCTCGGCGACATCGAGGCGACCGGCTACGGCCTCACGTTCGGCATCCACACTCGAATCGACGAGACCATCGCGCGCTGCCAAGCCGGCCAGTCGGCGGGCAACGTCTACGTCAACCGCAACATGGTGGGCGCCGTCGTGGGCGTCCAACCCTTCGGCGGCCACCGCCTGTCCGGCACCGGTCCAAAGGCAGGCGGCCCGCTGACGCTGCACCGCCTGCGCACCCGCTCCGGGCCACTCGATCCGTCGCTGAAGGGCGCCCCCACGGCCCGCGCCCAAGCCTTTGCGGCCCTGCTCGACTCGTCGGGCCTCGACCCCGACGGCGCGCTCCGCATCCGGATCGAGACCAGCCCGTCTGGCGCAAACATCGAGCTTCCCGGTCCGGTCGGAGAGCGCAACCTCTATACCCTCCAGCCTCGTGGCACGATCCTGTGCGTCGCCGGCACCGAGGCGGCGGCACTCGAACAGCTCGCTTGCGTGCTCGCGACCGGCAACCGTCCCGCCGCCGAGGCGGGCTTTCCCTGCCCGCCCGGCTTCGAGCCCTTCTTCGAGCCGTTCACGGGCGACCTGCAAGCCGTCCTGATCGACACCGACGCTGCGACAACCGGCGCCCTGGCCCGCCGCCTCGCCGCGCGCGCGGGTCCGATCGTCCCGCTCTTCGCGCCCCCCTACGCGCCCGAACTCCTGCTCGCCGAAGGCGTCGTCACCACCAACACCGCCGCCGCGGGCGGCAACGCATCCCTGATGGCGATCGGATAGCCCATGAAGCATTCCACGATCCCGACCAACGGCATCGAGCTGCACGTCACCGAGGAAGGGGAGGGCGCAACGGTCCTGCTCTGCCATGGTTTTCCTGAAACCTCCCGGAGCTGGCGCCGGCAGATCACGGCCCTTGCCTCCGCCGGCTACCATGTCATTGCGCCCGACATGCGCGGCTACGGCGGCTCCTCCGCCCCCGACGACCCGGCGCTCTACACCCAGCTCCACATCGTGGGCGACCTCGTGGGCCTGCTCGATTCGCTCGGTTGCGAGACCGCCGCGATCGTCGGCCACGACTGGGGCGCGATCGCCGCCTGGAACGCGGCCTTGATGCGTCCCGACCGCTTCAGCCGCATCGCCGCACTCAGCGTTCCGTATGTGCCGCGCGGCGACATCAGCCTGCTTGATCAGTGCCGCATCAGCGCGCCCGATTTCTACATGCTCCAGTTCCAGCATCCCGCCGCCGACCTGGTCCTCGGCCTCGACGTCTCCGCGACCCTGCGCTCCGGGTATTATGCCGCCTCCGGCAGCGCCCCCGATGCCGATCGCTGGAATCCCTTCGCCGCACCCGGAACCCGAGCCGCACCGCCGCCCGACCCGATGCCCGCCTGGCTCGATCCGGACGATCTCGCCCATGCGATCGAGACCTTCACCCGGACCGGTTTCCGCGGCGGCCTGAACTGGTATCGCGCCATCGACCGAACCTTCGAACTGATGGCGCCCTTCAAGGCCGCGCGTATCATGCAACCGTCGCTGTTCGTCGCCGGCGCCAGGGACGCCGTGCTCGACTTCTCCCGCACCTTCGCCCGCGACCTGCCGCACAATGCCCCGGGCCTCGTGCGCAGCGTCATCGTCGACGGCGCCGGCCACTGGATCCAGCAGGAAGCGCCCGACGCGGTGAACGCGGCGCTGCTCGACTTCCTGCGAGGAGCATAGGGAAGACGAGGACGCTGTCCTCGACCTGCCAAGGGCCGGCTGCCCTTGGATCCCATGAATGAGGATACCGATGAACCCGATCCGCGACGTGACGCGGTCGCCACGATTCGCCTGGGAAAGAACTTCGAGGATACGCAAACCATCACCCGCGTCGCCGCAAAGCTCGCCGATGTCGACAAGCGCGTGGCACAGGGGCCGTTCCAGGCCGATTGGCCGTCCTTGCAGAAATACACGGTCCCAAAATGGGACACGAATGCCAAGTTCGGCATCTTCATCCACTGGGACGTCTTCTCGGCCCCGCCTTCGGCAGCGAATGGAAGGCGACGCTGCAGGGGCCCAAACGCGACGCCATCGGCGAACTCTCGCAGGCGATCCGCAAGCACGGGATGGTGTTCGGCCCGCGTGTCGATCCTGGGCGCGGACGGCGACCCTGCCTTCACCCTGCCCGACCACACGCTCGGGATCACGCTCCCATCCTCGTTGCCCGGCCATGATGCCACCGCGCTTCGCATCGGGCCTCCGCGACATCGCATGTGACGCCGCGTAACGAGGAGGCGAGCCGACTCACCCGAACGAGATTAGAAACCGACCGGACGCCCGTTTCAGGACCAAACCTGCGGTCATCACCTGTTGCACCGTCATCCGGAACTGCATTGATGCGGTCACTGGAATTTGACGTGACAAAGGCGGTGCAACACCGTTACCGAACTAACCAACGCGCGACGCCAAGTCGCGGACGGGGAGAACGTCATGTCGATCACACGCCGCGGCCTGCTGGCCGTCCCGGGCTTCGTCATTGCTGCGCATGCGATGCGGCCGATGAAAGTGTTGGCTGCGACCACGCCCAACTCTCCCGTCACCTACGACCTCTTTTCGCTCAAGATTTACGGCCAGAGGCTCTACCACTGGTGCGGCGAGTTCCATTACTGGCGCCTGCCAAGCCCCGGACTGTGGCGCGACGCGCTGCAGAAGTACCGCGCCGCTGGCTTCACCGCGGCATCGGTCTATTTCCACTGGGGTTTTCATTCGTCGGCGCCGGGCAAATACGACTTCACCGGCATTCGCGATGTCGCGGCCCTGCTCGACATCGCGGCCGAAGTGGGCATCTACATCGCGGCCAGGCCAGGGCCTTACATCAACGCCGAGACCGATTTCGGTGGCTTCCCGGCCTGGCTCATTCCGCAGCCCGGCAACCTGCGGACGTCAGACCCCGGCTATCTCGACCCCGCGCTCGAATGGTACGACACGATCAACGCGATCCTGTCCAAATACCAGATCGACAGCGGCGGCCCGATCATCCTCTACCAGATCGAGAACGAGTACTCATCCAGCGACGCGTCAGCCATCGCCTACATGCGGGCGCTGGAGGCGAAGGCGCGCGCCAACGGCATCACCGTGCCGCTGTTCGTCAACAACATCGGTGCCGCCGGCCTGTGGCGTCCCGGCACGCCGGGCGGTGTCGACATCTACGGCACCGACTCCTACCCGCAAGGCTTCAACGCCACCAACCCGCAGGACTGGCACCAGGTGCCGGACTATTTCTACCTGCGTCAGGACGGCGCCGAGCTCAATCCGGAATTCCTCCCCGAGACCCAGGGCGGCTCGTTCGACCCCTGGGCCGGCGCCGGCTTCGCCAACTGCTACGCGCTGACCGACCCGAACTTCAATCGCATCTTCTACAAGAACAACATTGCCGGCGGCGTCACCATGCAGAGCTTCTACATGACGTTCGGCGGAACGAGCTGGGGATGGCTGCCGTCGGAGGACCTCTACACGTCCTACGATTACGGCGCCGCCATCACCGAAGGGCGCCAGCTCACCGGCAAATACGACGAAGACAAGAAGATCGGCTACTTCGTCAACTCGGTCACACCGCTGCTCGAGACCGAGACCGTTCCCGATGTCGCCTCCTCGAACACCAACCTGCGTGTCCGCTCGCTGGTCAATCCGTCGAACCTCACCCAGTTCTTCACCCTGATCCAGGCCGATTCAACGTCGACTGCGTTCCAGCAGGTCACGTTCCCGATCTCGCTCGCCGACGCCGCCTACGAGACCGTCCCCCAGCAGGGCTCGCTGGTCATCAACGGGCGCGACTGCAAGCTGCTCGTTGCCGGCTACGCGATGGACCGCCAGTCGCTAATGTACTCCACCTCCGAGATCATGACGCACGCCCGCATGGGAACCAGCGACGTCGCGGTGTTCTATGGCCGCAATGGCGAGGACGGCGAGACCGTGCTCCGCTTCGCCAACGCGCCCGTGATCGACGTCTTCGCCGGCAGCGTCAGCAGCGCCTACGACCCGAGTTCGGGCGATCTGCGCCTCAATTACGTCCACGACGGCCTGACGCTGCTCCGCATCACCGGCGGCAAGGCGCCGCTCGTCCTGGCACTCGCCGACGATGCGGCGGCTGCCACCTTCTGGCGCTTCGAGATCGCCAACGAGTTCGTGTTCGTCCGCGGTCCGTCGCTGGTCCGGACTGTGACGTTCGAGGGCAACATGATCGCGCTGACCGGCGACACCAATGACGCGGCGGCGATCGAGCTCTTCACCCACGCCGCTGCCAAATCGACCGTCGTGACCTGGAATGGCGTGCCACTGAAACTCACCCGCACCACCTACGGGTCGCTGCTCGGGGCCCTGTCCGGACCCGCGTCCTACACGCCGCCCTCGATCACCGGCTGGCGCATGATCACCGACATCCCCGAGGCGGCGCCGGGCTTCAACGACGTGAAATGGATCGTCGCCAACCACACCATGACCAACGATGCGTTCCCGCAACCCGCCGGCCAGGTCGTGCTCTATGCCGACGATTACGGCTATCACCACGGCGACACCTGGTATCGCGCCCACTTCACCGCGACCGGTAGCGAGACCGGCATCACGCTGACCGCCTACACCGGCCGCCCGGGCAGCTTCTTCGTGTGGCTGAACGGCGTCTTCCTGGGCCAGACCGAGGTCGGCCTGACCAACGACAACGCCACCACCACGTTCGCCTTCCTCGGGAGCGCGCTCAAATCGGGCGCGGCGAACGTCGTCTCGGTGCTGGTCGAGAATCTCGGTCACATCGAAGGCTACAAGGAGCCGCGCGGCCTGACCGCTTATGAACTGGTCGGTTCGAGTGCCGCGATCACCTGGAGGATCCAGGGCGTGCTCGGCGCTGAGAATCAGGTCGATACCGTGCGCGGCCCCTACAACAACGGCGGTCTTCACGGCGAACGCGCCGGCTATCACCTGCCGGGCTATCCGGACGGTACCTGGACCAAGGTCACGCTGCCGGCCAGCCAACCCACACCGGGCGTCACCTGGTATCGGACCACCGTGGCCCTCGCCGTGCCGTCTGGCCAGGACGTCTCGCTCGCGCTGCAGATCACCGACCACAACACGCGCGACTATCGGACGCGCATCTTTGTCAATGGCTGGCACATGGGGATCTACATCAACAAGGTCGGTCCGCAGACGCAGTTCGTGGTGCCGAACGGCATTCTGAACCCGAACGGCCAGAACACGCTCGCCATCGCCGTGCTCGACGGCGCGGACGGCACGGGCGGCCTCGGCGCGATCTCCTTTGTCGTGCTCGGCAACGTCCTCGGCGGTGTCGAGGTCCCCCTCGTCGAGAGCCCCCGCTACGATCCGGCTCTCTACACCGGTTGAAACTGGCTCAGCGTTAAGGGCCGAACAGGGACAGAAAAGATGCGTGACAGGACCGGCTCCCGTGGAACCAGCGTTCTCGCATGCGCGATGGCTTGCACGGCCCTCGCAAGCGCGAACGCTGCCGGCAGCGCGCCACAGATCGCGGTTCCGCCCCCGCCTCTCGGCTGGTCGTCATGGAACCCGCTCGGCAACGACGTCGACCAGCAAGCCATCGAGCAGCAGGCGGACGCGCTGGTCCAGCTCAACAAGAGCATCAGCGACAAGACCTATCGTTACCGTTACGTCAACATCGACGGCGGCTGGTGGCTGAGTGCCAACGGCAACCGGACCGCGTCGGGCGGTTTCGCGCTCAATCCGGACCAGTGGGACAACGGCAGTCTCGCCGACACGGTCGCGCACATCCACAAGGACGGGTTGCTGGCCGGCATCTACACCGATGCCGGCAAGACCGGCTGCGGTGGTCAGAACGGCAGCGAAGGTTACTACATTCCCGACATGCTGCAGTTCGCCGAATGGGGCTTCGACTACGTCAAGGTCGACTACTGCGGCGGCCGCGCGGAGAATCTCGACCCGCTGGAGACCTTCACCAACATCGCTCAAGCCATCGCCTATGCCGAATACGAGACCGGGCGGAAGTTCGTCTTCTCGGTCTGCAATCCAGGTCAGGTGTATGCGACGGCCGGATTCCCGGACAGCGGTGAAGGGCCATGGTCCTGGGCCCCCGGTGTCGGCGACCTGCCGCGCGTCATCTGGCGCACCAGCGACGACATCACCGGCGGCGGCGGCTTGTCGCCCCACGCGACCTTCCAGGACGTGCTCAACAACTTTCATTCGGCCTATCACCCGCAAGCCGAGCACACCGGCTACGACAACGATCCGGACATGATGGTCGCCGGCCTCCCCGGCGTGGACGCCGACCCCGCCAATCCGTTGCAGAGCCAGGCCCATATGAGCCTCTGGGCGATCTCCGGCGCACCGATGATCCAGGGCGCGAACCTCGTCACCATCGAGGCTGAGCACAGTCCTGTCGTCGGCACGCTGACCAACGAGGACGTGATCAAGGTCGATCAGGATCCGCGTGGGTTGCAAGGGATCGAGGTCGAGACGCCGGCACCGGGAGTCGAAATCTGGGCAAAGCTTCTCGCCGGATCCGGACAGCGCGCGCTGGTGGTGCTGAACGAGACGGCATCGAGTGCGACGGTCACCCTGTCCGCGTCGGATCTCTCCAAGCTCGGACTCGATCCTGCCGCCGGAGCGTCCTACAGCGATCTCTGGTCACATTCGGCGGTGACACCGGCCGCCGGATCGTCTTCGATCACGCTGACCGTGCCGCCCCAGGCCGCACGGATGCTCCATGTGAGCGGGACCGATCTCGCGGCAACCACCTTTCAGCCGAACACAGCCTCGGGGCCGGGACGCAACGAGTTCCAGATCGCAACGACGTCAGTAAGCACTGGCGCGAGTACGTTCCAGATGCAGAACGGCATCAACCACCTCGACATCGGCTATCGCAATGCGGGTAAGTCGACACGCTACTCCTCGCTATCCGTCTCCGGCCAGCCCGCGACGACAGTCGCGTTCCCACCCACCGGGGCTGCCGCCGGCACAGTCACCCTGGCGGCACCGTTGACGACACAAGGCTACAACGACCTGGTCTTCTCGACACCGACCGGGATGGCGCCCACCATCCAGACGGTTTCCCTGGTTGCCGGACCGGTTCCCGTGTTCTCCGCCCTCTACGAGGCGGACGCCTCAGGCAACACGCTGACCGGAACCGCCGTCATCCAGTCCTGTGCAGCCTGCTATGACGGCACGGATGTCGGCTTCATCGGAAGCGGATCGGGCAACAGCGGCACGCTCACCGTCAACAACGTGATGGTGCCTACGTCCGGCCAGTATACGCTGCTGATCGCCTATTCCAACGCAGACGGCGCGCCCAGGGTCGCCGACGTGAGCATCAACGGCGGTGCTCCCACCAGCGCCAGCTTCCCGATCGCGGGGAAGGACTTCGACACGGTCGGGATCTTCCCGCTTCTCGTGACACTCAATGCCGGGAGCAACAGCATCACCTTCGCCAACCCGGCGGGCTACGGCCCGAACATCGTGGCACTCGACGTCAAGTCCCACTGACGGGAGTGGCAGGACTGCCGTCCGAACATCTCCGGATGCACGTTCCGCGACCCGTCCAGGGCTGCAAGCAGCGCATCGAGATGCCGTGACAGCGCTTCAGCCGCGCCGTCGGCGTCCGCGACCGCATCGACGATCGCCCCATGTTCGGCGACCACGCTGCCCATCCGGCCCGAAGCTGGCAGGATCAGGTGCCGGAACCGGTCGACCTGGGTCTTCGTCTGCGGCACCACCTGCCAGAATCGCGCCCGCCCCGCGATCTCCGACAGCAATTCGTGGAAGCGCTCGTCCGACGCGTCAAAACCCGCATGGTCGACGCTCGTCTCGCACGCCGTCTGCCGCGCGAGTTCCTCCCTGAGCCGCGCCACGCCTGCCGCACCCGCACGCGGCGCTGCGGCCCGCGCAGCCGCCTCCTCGAGCACCCGCCGCAGCTCGATCGCTTCGGGAACCTTGTCGAGCCTGATGTAAGCGCTGGTCACCGACCGTTTCGACAAGGCCGACGTCGCGACCGCGACCGGTTGCGCTTGCGGCCGGCTATCTCGGCGTCGCCTTGTTCTCGCTCCTCATCGCACGAGCAACGGTCTGCCACGGCCCTGGCTGCTTGAGTTCTACAACGCGAGCAACGTGGCGATCAGCGGGATTCACCTCCAGAACGCGCCGATGACGTGACCATCTCCGGCCTGACCGCCGTCGACGACGCGAAGATGTCGGCCGCCACCTCGTCCGAAATCATCGGTCTTCCGGAAGCGCCGATGCGAAATATGATGCTCGACCCCGGCGAACCGTGTGGCGGGTCTCGAACTGCGCAACGTGGATGGAACCTTTGGCAACGTCTCCATGACGGACGTGCCGTCCCCGTTGATTCTCGACGAGAACGTCCACGTCGCGAACGACTGAAACCTCCTTCATTTATCGAAAATCCCGTGTGGGCACACGAATGCCGCGCGTGTCGACCTCCGGGCAGTAGATATCCCGCGGCCGCACCGTCTTCTTCTCGCGCTGGTCCGGCGCGCCGCCATGCCGTGCCTCGTCGCCCCGCCCGGTCGGCCAGTTGAAGTCCGCATCGCCACGCTCGCCGACGCTGCGCAGCAGGTCGGACAGATCGATCAGCGTCTCCGCCACCACATGGATCACGCTTCCCTCGCGCTGCACCCGTCCGCGCACCCCGATCGTGCTCGCCGACAGGATCAGCCGCCGTTGCTTCTCGAAGATCGAAGGCCAGACGATGATGTTGGCAATCCCCGTCTCGTCCTCGATCGTGATGAACATCACCCCCTTGGCCGAACCCGGCTTCTGCCTGACCAGCACGATCCCCGGCGCGATCACCCTCCTGCCGTCCTTCGTCGTCTCGAGATCGGCGCAGCGCATCATCCCGCGCGCCCGCAACTCGCGCCGCAGGAACGACAGCGGATGGCGCCGAAGGCTCAGCCCCACGCTGCGATAATCGGCAACCACCTCACCGCCTTCGGTCATCGCCGGCAGCGCCACCGGCGCCTCCACGATCTCCCGCCGTGGCGCGCACCCACGGTCGGCGGCCGCGAACAACGGCAGCGCCGTGTCCGTCAGCCCCTCGACCTCCCACAGCGCCTGGCGTCGCGACAGCCCGAACGCCGCGAACGCGTCCGCCTGCGCCAGATGCGTGAGTGCCGACGCCGGCACGCCGGACCGCCGCCACAACTCCTCGATCGACCGGTAGGGCAGGGCGCCTCGCGCGGCGAGAATATGGCCCGCATGCGCCTCCGACATCCCGCGCGCCATCCGCAACCCGAGCCTCACCGCGAGCCACCTGCCGCCCCCGTCTAAGCCCGGGTCCTCGAGCGTGCAGTCCCAATCGCTGTCATTGACCGACACCGCCCGGATCGGCACCCCATGCTCGCGCGCGTCCCGCACGATCTGCGCCGGTGCATAGAACCCCATCGGCTGCGCGTTCAGCAGGGCCGCGCAGAACACGTCCGGATGGTGGCATTTCAGCCAGGCGCTGGCATAGGCGATCAGCGCGAATGACGCCGCATGGCTTTCGGGAAACCCGTATGATCCGAATCCCTCGATCTGGCTGAAGGTCTTCTCGGCGAATGCCAGCTCGTAGCCCCGCCGCACCATCCCACCGATCATCTTGTCACGAAATCCGCTGACCCCGCCGGTCATCTTGAACGTCGCCATCGAGCGCCGGAGCTGGTCCGCTTCCCCCGGCGTGAATCCCGCGCACACGATCGCCACCTGCATCGCCTGCTCCTGGAACAGCGGCACACCCAGCGTCTTGCCCAGCACCCGCTCGAGCTCCGGCGTCGGATAGGTGACCGGCTCCAGCCCCTCGCGCCGGCGCAGATACGGGTGCACCATGTCGCCCTGGATCGGCCCCGGCCGCACCACCGCCACTTCGATCACCAGATCGTACAGCGTCTTTGGCTTCATCCGCGGCAGCATCGACATCTGCGCCCGGCTCTCGATCTGGAACGTCCCCAGCGTGTCCGCCTTCTGGATCATCCGGTAGGTCGCCGGATCCTCCTGCGGGATCGTCGCCATCTCCAGCACCAACCCGCGATGCGCCGCCAGCAACGCGAACGCCCGGCGCATGCAGCCCAGCATGCCCAGCCCCAGCACATCGACCTTCATCCAGCGCAGCGTGTCGATATCGTCCTTGTCCCACACCACGACCTGGCGGTTGTCCATCGAAGCCGGCTCGATCGGAACCAGGTCGGCGAGCGCGTCCTCGGTCAGCACGAACCCGCCCGGATGGGTCCCCAGCTGACGCGGAAATCCGATCAGCTCGCGCGCGATCTTGAGCGTCAGCCGCAGCCGCCGGTCGTCGAGATTGAGGTTGAGCCCCGCCGCGTGGCTTTCGTCGACACCGTCCTCCGACCACCCCCAGACCTGGGACGCGAGTGCGCCGGTGACATCCTCGGTCAGCCCCATGACCTTGCCGACATCGCGCACCGCGCCACGCGATCGGAACCGCATCACGGTGGCGCACAACGCCGCCCGATGCCGTCCGTAATGGTCATAGACGAACTGGATCATCTCCTCGCGGCGCTCATGCTCGAAATCGACGTCGATGTCGGGCGGTTCGTGCCGCTCGGCCGAGATGAACCGCTCGAACAGCAGCGCCGACGCCACCGGATCGATCGCGGTGATCCGCAGCACGAAGCACACCACCGAGTTGGCCGCCGACCCGCGTCCCTGGCAGAGGATGCCGCGGCGGTCCGCCTCGCGCACGATCGTGTGCACCGTCAGGAAATAGGACGCGTAACCGAGACTGCCGATCAGCGTCAGCTCATGCTCGAGCTGCGTCAGGACACCGGCAGGCGGCCCCTGCGGATACCGTCCGCGCACCCCCTCGCGGCAAAGCCGCACCAGCGTCTCCTGCGCCGTCTCCCCGTGCTCCGCCTCGCTCGGATACTGGTAACGCAACTCGTCGAGCGAGAACCGCGCGCGCGACGCCAGCACTCCGGTCGCCTCGACCGCCTCCGGATGGCGCTCGAACAGCCGCTCCATCTCGCCCGGCGATTTCAGATGCCTGTCGACCGAACGCTCCCGCCGGAACCCCGCCGCATCGATCGTGCAGCCCTCCCGGATGCAGGTCATCACGTCCTGCAGGATCCGCCGCGGCGGTGCATGATACAGTACGTCGCCCACCGCCAGCGGCAGCACCCGCGCCTCGCGCGCCGCCTGCCCGAGCGCCCGCAGCCGCGCCGCATCGTCCGGCCGCCGGCGAAGCGACATCGCCAGGAACGCCCGATCCCCGAATGCTTCGCGCAACTCGCCCAGCCGGCAAGTCAGCGCCTCGTCCACCCGCGTGCCGATCATCGCCACCAGCAAGCCCTCGCTGGCCGCCCGCAACTCGTCCCATCGCAGATCGAAGCAGGTCTTCCCATGGCGCTTGGCGTGCGTCAGCAGACGGCACAGCCCCGACCACCCCGTCTTGTTCTCGGGGTAGACCAGCACCGGCATTCCATCCGCGAGGTCCAGCCGGCACCCAACCACCAGCCGCACCCCCGCCTCGCGGGCCCTCTGATGCGACCGCGCGATGCCGCCCAGGGTATTGTGGTCAGTGACCGCGAGCGTCGCATGCCCCATCGCGCGCGCCTGCGCCATCAGCTCTTCCGGATGGCTCGCCCCCCGCAGGAACGAGTAGTTCGTCGTCACCTGCAGCTCGACATACGTGCTCATCTGTCAGCCATCACCATCCGAGCCTTCTCAAACGGCTTCAAAACAACCCATGCAGGAACCACCGCATGTCGCCCGTCGCCGGATCGACCCCGTCGCCGCGCCGGAACAGCCAGAACCGACGCCCGTCCGAATCCTCGACCCGGAAATAGTCCCGCAGCGCGCAGACCTCGCCCGGCCGCCGCCACCATTCGCCCGCGATCCGCTCCGGCCCGTCCGCATGGCGCACCCGATGGCGCACCCGGCGCCAGGTGAAGCTCGCCGGCGGGTGGTCGGGCATCAGCGCCATCACCTCGACCGGCTGCGGCGGATCGAATAGCCGCACCGGCCGCGGCAGGTCCGCCGGCCACGCATCGCCGCCGCCGTGCAACGGCACCGCGCGCGCCACGCTGCGCTCCGGAACGTCGCTCTGCACCAGCACCGGCTGCCACACGCGGTCCACACCCAACCGGTTGGTCAGCGTGTCGATCAGCGGCGACACGGTCTCGCCGAACCCGCTCACGACGCCGAACCGCGCATCAAATTGCACCGCGCCCAGCGGATCGGCGCTGCGCACCGACAGCCGCATCGCCTCCACCCCCAGCCCGGGATCGACCGTCTCGATCCGCTCCGCCAGCAGCCGCCCGAGCCGGCGCCGGTCGCGAACCGGCCGCGCGGTCGCGACGCGCACCGTCTGCACCGTCCCGTCGACCCGCTCGAAGGCGAGTTCGAGCCGTCGCGCACCCAGTCCGGACGTCTCCAGCCTTGTGCACAACTCGCCCGTCAGCCGCTCGATGACGGCCACGAACGCGTCGGCCGTCAGCAGCGGCTCGACAAAACCCAGCCTTGATGCGATCGGCCGTGGCGGCGGCTCGGGCCGGATCGGTTCGAGAACGCCGCCCAGCGCCTGGTCGAGCCGGAGCCCCAATGCAGCCCCGAACCGCCGTGCCAGCGGCCCGCGCGGCATCCCAAGCAACGCCCCGACCATGTCGAGCCCGATCAGCCGCAGGTCGCGGCAGGTCTCTGCCTCCAGACGCAGCGCCTCGATCGGCAATCCGGTGATCGCCGCGCGTTCACCATCCGGCGCCACCACCGCGACATTCCTCTCGAGCGGGCCGAAGCGCGCGACCGCATGCGCCGCTCCAGGTGTTCCCGCGATCGCCGCCCGCGCCTCGATCCCGTCCGCATTGAAGCGCGCGATCAGGGCGCCCAGCATCCGCCGCTCGCCGCCGAACAGATGCGCGCTGCCGGTTGCATCGATCCACACGCCATCGGGTGCGCATGGCGCCGTCAGCGGCGCATAGCGCAGGCAGAGCTTGGCGATCCGTCGCAACGAGGCCGCATCGCGATCGGGCGTGGCCGGCACCACCACCAGGCCTGGCACGCGCGCCTGCGCCTGTCCGATCGGCAGCCCGGGCCGCAATCCGAGCCACACCGACGCCGCATCCGCTGCCCCGATCGTCAGTTGCCGCCCGTCATGCAGCGACGTCACCAAAGGTCCCGGCGGCAACTTGCCGCGGCGACGAAGCAGGTCGGTCGGCAGGTACGGCAGGAAGAGCGAGACGACCCGCCTCATCGAAAGCCTCCACGATCCATGACGCGGGTGCCGCACCACGCGCGCGGACAAGGTCGAGCCGCCAGCGCGCACGGCCCACGGTGAGCGAGAAGGGCCCGGTTTCGAACGCATCGGCCGGTGCGGACGGCAGGCACCCCACTCGCCAGCGCGTCGCCGCGGCGTTCGGTGTGTCCCGCAGCGCGGCATGCCGTGGCCGCCACACCGCCAGCACGGGCATCCCGGCCGTCTCGGCGGCAAGCTGCAGGCGGCGCGACGCCTTGGATGTGAGCGCCTGCGAGCATTCCCCGACCACGCCCGCGAGCCCCGCTACCCGCGCCGCCTCCTCCATCGTCGCGAACACCTGGCCGGCGGCTTCGACCACGATCAGCCGGTCCGGGCACAGACCCGCCGCCAGCAAGCCAGGCACGAACAGGTCATGCCGTTCGACCACCCACATCACCGGCCCATGGCTCCGGGCAAGCAGCGACGCCGCAAGCAGCGAGGGCGCGGTCGCATGCTCGCGATCCGCCCCTGTCCCGGCAATCTCGTGCAGTCCGGCCGTCAGTCCGCCAAACGGCAGGCACCGATCGATCGCCGCGATCCCGAACCGTAGCAGCGGATCCGACGCGCGTTTTGGACAATTTCGCTCGATCCGCGCAATCGTTGCGCGCAGCCGCTCGATCGACGCCCTGCCGGCGTCCTGAAAAACCTGAGCCTCGCTCTGCATTCCGCTGACATTTCAACATAAAAGCCTGCCCATACCGCGCTTTTGCCGCCCAACAGCTCAGCCGGCATGTGAAGAACATAAAGCGAACAAACTGGACAAGCGAGCGCTTTTGCGATCACGATTCGCCCATCTGTTTGACGGGTTTCAAGGACCCGGCCCTTGGCGGGCTGTGGGGCAGCGCCCCAAAACAGCCATAAGCCCACCCTACGCAACACGCTCGCCCAGAAGGATCCAGCTTGCATCGACGCCAACTTCTCGCGGCCACCGCGACCCTGCTCGCGCCTGCCGCCTGGGCCGCCAAGGTCTCCAAGCCGGAACCCGCGCCCGGTCCGTTCGACGGCTCGACCGTTCGCACGCTGGCGCGCGCGATCTCCCAGCATCCGTTCGAAAAACCCGCGGCCTCGCTGCCGGCCCCGATCGCGCATCTCGATTTCGACGCCTATCGCGGCATCCGCTACCGAAAGGACCGCGCCCTCTGGGCCGGCCAGAATCTTCGCTTTACCGCCGAGTTCCTGCCGCGCGGCTTCCTCTTCCCGGAGCGGGTCGACATGTTCGAAGTGGCCGACGGCCAGTCCAAGCCCGTGCCCTACGACCCCGGCGTCTTCGACTATGCCGATCCCAAGCTGAAAGTGCCCGACATGCTCGGCTACTCCGGCATGCGCCTGCACACTCCGCTCAATCGTCCCGATTATTACGATGAGGTCTGCGTCTTCCAGGGTGCGAGCTATTTCCGCGCTGTCGCTCGCGGCCAGACCTATGGCCTGTCCGCGCGCGGCCTCGCGATCGGCACCGGCAATCCGAAGGGCGAGGAGTTCGCCCGCTTCCGCGCCTTCTGGCTGGAGCGCCCCCAGCCCGGCTCGGACGCGGTGGTCGTGCATGCCCTGCTCGACACGCCGAGTGCCGCGGGCGCGTTCCGCTTCACCATCCGCCCGGGACAGACCACGATCTTCGACACCGAGGGGGTGCTCTATCCCAGGGTCGACATCACGGAATCGGGCATCGCACCGATGACCGGCATGTTCGACTTCGACGCGAACAACCACGCCCGCTTCGACGACTGGCGTCCCGCCGCGCACGACAGCGACGGCCTCTCGTTCTGGACCGGCGGCGGCGAACAGATCTGGCGCGCGCTCAACAACCCGGTCGACCTGCAATACACGTCCTTCGTCGACACCAACCCGCGCGGCTTCGGCATGATGCAGCGCAAGCGCGCGTTCGCCGACTATCAGGACCTCGCACTCGACTACCAGAACCGTCCCAGCCTGTTCATCGAACCGGTCGGCGCCTGGAACGGGGGCGCCGTCGACCTGATCGAGCTGCCCAGCCCGAACGAGGTCAACGACAACATGGTCGCCTTCTGGCGTCCCAAGGACAAGCTCGCCAAGGGCGGCGAATACGCCTTTACCTACCGCATGCACTGGGGAGCCGATGCGCCGTCGGCGACCCCGCTCGGCCGCGCCGTCGACACCAGGATCGGCGCCGGTGCCGATCCGCACACGCGCCATATCGTCGTCGATTTCGCAGGTGACGCCGTCAAGGCACTTGCACCCGACGCCAAGCTGAACCTCGACGTCGGTGCCTCGAAGGGCACGGCCAGGAACGTGAACTCCATGGCGAACCCGCATGTCGGCGGCTGGCGCCTCGTCTTCGAGCTCGTGCCCGACGGCGAGAAGCTGGTCGACATGCACGCCCGCATCCTCGGTGCCGACAACAAGGCGCTGACCGAGACCTGGATCTACCGTTGGACGGCGTGACCGCATTCCGCGCGCTTCCCGACGAGGCGCCGCTCATGATGGCGGTGCAATCGCTCGCCGAGGCGCCGCATGTCGCGCGCGGGCGTCAGGCTACCGCCCCCGCCGGTCTCGCCGCGCGTCGTCTGTTCGTCGTCGGCGGCGCGACGCTGCTTGCCGCCTTCGCCACCTACGAGATGAACCGCGTGCTCAACGCCACGTCCGTCACCACCCTCGGCGTGCTGGTCGTGGTCCTGTTCGTCAGCCTGTTCGCGTGGATCGCGCTCGCGTTCACCAGCGCGCTGGGCGGTTTTCTATCTATTCTGACCGGCGGCGAGAGCCTCGGCATCGAATCCGACGGGAAGCTGCCGCTCCTGAACACCCGCACGGCACTCCTCATGCCGACCTACAACGAGGATCCCACCCGCGTCAGTGCGGGCCTGCAGGCGATGGTCGAGAGCCTTGTCGCCTGTGGCCGCTCCGACGCTTTCGACGTGTTCATCCTCAGCGACACCACCGATCCCGACGTGTGGATCGCCGAGGAAGCCGCCTTCCTGGCGCTGCGTGCCGCCGTGGGCGACGCCGGTGCGCGGATCTTCTATCGCCGGCGCCCGAAGAACACCGACCGCAAGGCAGGCAACGTCGCCGAGTGGGTCCGCCGATATGGCGCCGCCTACACCCACATGATCACGCTCGACGCCGACAGCGTCATGCAGGGCGACATCCTCGTCCGGCTCGCCGCGGCCATGGAAGCCAACCCGACGGTCGGTCTCATCCAGACGCTCCCCGTCATCGTCAACGGCACCACGCTGTTCGCCCGCACCCAGCAGTTCGCCGGCCGGCTCTATGGGCCGCTGATCGCGCACGGCATCGCATGGTGGCACGGCTCGGAAGGCAACTACTGGGGCCACAACGCCATCATCCGGACCGTCGCCTTCGCCGAACAGGCCGGCCTGCCGCACCTGCCAGGACGCAAGCCGTTCGGCGGTCACGTGCTGAGCCATGATTTCGTCGAAGCCGCCCTGATGCGCCGCGGCGGTTGGGCGATCCACATGGTCCCGGGCCTCGCCGGCTCCTACGAGGAAAGCCCGCCGTCGCTGACCGATATCGCCATCCGCGACCGCCGCTGGTGCCAGGGCAATCTCCAGCACGCCAAGATCGTGCGCGCCCGCGGCCTGCACTGGGTCAGCCGCATGCACATGATGATGGGCATCGGCAGCTACGTCACCTCGCCACTGTGGCTGCTCTTCCTGCTCGCCGGCATCCTGATCTCGCTGCAGTCGCACTTCATCAAGCCCGAATATTTCGGGACCACGCGACGTCTGTTTCCGAACTGGCCGCATGTGGATCCGGTGCTCGCCAAATGGGTTTTCCTCGGCACCGTCGTGGTGCTGCTCGCACCCAAGCTGCTCGCCTTCGCCGCCGTGATCGTGGATCGGCGATCGCGACGCGCCGCCGGCGGGACGCTGCGCCTGTTCGTCTCATTGCTGATCGAGACGCTGATCGGCGGCCTGATCGCACCGATCGCGATGCTGCTCCAGACCGGCGCCGTCGCCTCCATCCTCGCCGGACGCGATTCGGGCTGGAACGCGCAACGCAGGGACGATGGCAGCATCCCGCTCGCCGAGATCTGGCGCGGCTACCGTATCCACACCCTGGTCGGCCTCCTGCTGGCGGCGGCGGCGTACGCGGTGTCGTGGCCGTTGACGCTCTGGATGCTGCCCGTCCTGATCGGCCTCGCCTTCGCGATCCCGTTGGTGGCACTCACCGCATCACGCGCCGCCGGCCAAACGCTGCGTCGCGCAGGCCTGCTCTCGATCCCGGAAGAGACCGACATCCCGCCCGTGCTCGCGCGCGCCAACGCCTTGACGGCCGAACTTCGCAACCAGCCGGTTCCGACGCTGCACGACCTGCTCGAAACCAGCCAGCTCGCTGCCGCCCACCGGGCTATGCTGCCTGGTCGCGCCACCGCAATCGAACCCGACCTCCTCACCGCTCTCGCCAAGCTCGCCGAGGCGACCGACCTAGGCGAGGCGACCGGCAGCCTCACCCGACAGGAGCGTCTGGCCGTGCAAGGCAACGACGGGGCGCTCGACAGTCTGGCGAGACTGCGCGCGCGATGAGCCCGCTCAACTCTCCAGTTCGATGTCCCAGTAGAGATAGTCACGCCAACTTTCGTGCAGGTGGTTCGGCGGGAAGGCCCGTCCGTTCTCCTGCAGCTCCCACGTTGTCGGCTGCGATACGCGGTGCCGGGGAAACATCTGGCACTCGCGCGGCAGCTTCGAACCCTTTCGAAGATTGCACACGCCGCAGGCGGTCACGACGTTCTCCCACGTCGTCCGGCCACCGCGGCAGCGCGGCACCACGTGGTCGAACGTCAACTCCTGCGTCGGCAACATGTCGCCGCAATACTGGCAGGAGAAATTGTCGCGCAGGAACACGTTGAACCGCGTGAACGCCGGGCGCCGCGAGGTCGGAATATACTCCTTGAGTGCGATCACGCTCGGCAGCCGGAACGATTGCGACGGTGAACGAACCACCGCATCGTACTCGCTCAGCACGCTCACGCGGTCGAGAAAGACGGCCTTGACCGAGTCCTGCCAGCACCACACTGACAACGGGAAATATGACAGCGGACGGAAATCCGCGTTCAGGACCAGGGCCGGGAAGTGCTGGCCGCCATCAGGCAAGTGCGCGTTCCTTCACGGGCGACGCGGGGATGTTCGCATCGCCAACAACCTATCCGGGTTATCGCAGACGCCCCCCCCTGCCGCAAGCCGAGCGCCCGGCGGAGGAGCGGCTTCCATCCGATCGTCATCATCCTGTCATCACGACGGTGGCCAACCCATTGACATCGTTGCGTCATGATCGTCACCCGCTTCGCCCCGAGCCCGACCGGTCCCCTCCATCTCGGCCACGCCTACGCCGCTCTGTTCGCGGCCGGACATGCGCGAGTCGGCGGCCGATGCCTCCTCCGGATCGAGGACATCGACAGCACCCGTTGCCGCTCGACCCATATCGACGGCATTTTGGAAGATATTGCCTGGCTTGGTCTCCAATGCCCCGAACCGCGACGGCAGTCCGATCACATGCCCGACTACGCCGCCTGCCTTGCGGCACTCCGCGCCGGTGGCCTGCTCTACCCCTGCTTCTGCACGCGGGCCGAAGTCGCGGCCAGCGCCAGCGCACCGCATGACCCATCGGGCGGATCCGTCTATCCCGGCACTTGCCGACGGCTCGATCCCGCGCTTCGCGCCGATCGCCTCGCGCGCGGCGACCAGCATGCGTGGCGTCTTGATCTCACCGCCGCACGCCGCTCATGTCCGCATGACCTTTCCTACCGCGAAGGAGAAGAACGTGTCGGTTGCCGTCCCGAGCGCTTCGGCGACGTCGTCCTCGGCCGCAAGGACATCCCGGCGAGCTATCATCTCTGCGTCACCCACGACGATGCGCTGCAGGGCGTCACCCTCGTGACCCGGGGCGAGGATCTCCGCGCGGTGACCGATATTCATCGCCTGCTCCAGGCGCTGATGGGCTGGACCACGCCCGCCTACCGCTTCCATCCGCTTCTCGTCGGATCCGACGGACGGCGATTGGCCAAGCGCGACGGCGTCGAATCGCTCCGCTCGATGCGGGAGAGGGGCGTGACGGCCACCGAACTGAGGCGGCAGTTCGGCATTTCATGAAGACCGCGCATCCGCTCCTCGTCCAGCTCAACACGCGCCTGCTGCTCCATCGGCTGGGCGCTCATGCCACGCTGCACGACATCCCCGACGGCACGCTCGACAATTTGACAGCGCTCGGCGTCGAATGGGTCTACCTGCTCGGTGTCTGGCAGCTCGGGCAGGCCGCGCCCGCCATCTCGCGCGCCGATCCTGCGCTTCTCGCCGAAGGCCGCGCGACGCTCCCCGGCTTCGTGCCCGCCGACATTACCGGAAGCTGCTTCGCCATCACCGGCTACGACGTCTCGCCCGCGTTCGGCGGCGACACGGCACTCGCCGACCTGCGGACGCGCCTGCAGACGCGCGGCCTGCAACTGATGCTCGACTTCATCCCCAACCACACCGCACCGGACCACCCTTGGGCTCATGCGACGCCCGACCTCTACATCAATGAAGACGAAGCGAGACTGGCATCCGACCCGCGCAACTGGCGCCGCGTCCAGACGGAACAAGGCGATCGCATCATCGCCCTCGGCCGTGATCCGTATTTCGACGGCTGGCCCGACACGCTGCAGCTCGACTACGCCAACCCGCTCACCCGAGGGCTCATGGCGGGCGAACTCGCCCGCGTCGCCGCTCGCTGCGACGGCGTCCGCGCCGACATGGCCATGCTGGTGCTGCCCGAGATCTTCCAACGGACCTGGAGCCGCGAGACGGCCGAGTTCTGGCCCGAGGCGATCGACGGTGCCCGTCGGATCAACCCCGGCTTCACCCTGCTCGCCGAGGTCTATTGGGGTCTGGAGGAGGCACTACGCGAGCGCGGCTTCGACTACACCTACGATAAGACCTTCTACGACGCGCTGATCGCACGCGATCCGGCCCGTGTGCGCGCCCTGCTCGGCGCGCCCGCCCGCGACCAGGCCCACATGGCTCGCTTCCTCGAGAACCACGACGAGCCGAGGGCCGCCTCGCTCCTCGACTGGCCCGAACGTCGCGCCGCCACCACGATCGCCTTCCTGTCACCCGGCCTCCGCTTCCTCCGCGAGGGCCAGATGGAAGGCGCACGCATCCACAACTCGGTCCACTTCGCGCGTGGCCCCGACGAGCCGGTCGATAACGAATCGCTCGCCTTCCACCGCGCGCTTATCGCCCTCCTGCCACACGAGGGCCGCTTCACGCCGCTCATCCCGACCCCGGCTTGGCCCGGCAACCCGAGCCACGATGCCTTCGTGGTTGTCCTCTGGCGCGAAGCGCTCCTCGTGTGCGTCAACCTCTCGCCGCACCAGGCGCAGTGCCGTGTCGGCTTCGATGCCGGCTACGTCACGCTCGAGGACCAGCTCGGCACGGAACGCTACGAGCGGAACAGCGCAGACCTGTTCCTCGATCTTCCGCCATGGGCCGTCAACGTGTTCAAGATTGGGGCTTTGCCCATCGATCCGCTTCGCGGCTCGACCCCACAAAAGGCTAGCCTTTGAAAACCATTCACTTAAGTCATGCGGGTCTGGGGGCGCTGCCCCCAGCGGGTCCAGGGCGGAGCCCTGGCCTTATCGAGGACCAACCCATGCAGCTCATCGCCGAGCGCCTCTCCCGCATCAGCCCCAGCCAGACCATCGCCATCAGCAGCAAGGCGCGCGCGCTGAGGGCGGCCGGCCGCGACATCATCAGCCTCTCGGCGGGTGAGCCCGACTTCGATACGCCCGACAACATCAAACGGGCCGCGATCCGTGCCATCGAGGCCGGCGAGACGAAATACACCGACGTCTCCGGCACGCCGGCGCTCAAGCGCGCCATCATCGACAAGTTTCGCCGCGACTCCGGCCTCGACTACAAGCCGGACGAGATCATCGTCTCGACCGGCGGCAAGCAGGTCATCTTCAACGCGCTCCTCGCCACGCTCGAAAAAGGCGACGAGGTCGTCATCCCGAGCCCCGGCTGGGTCAGCTATCCCGACATCGTGGCGCTGGCCGACGGCACACCGGTCATCGTCCCCTGCGGCCCCAACGCCGGCTTCAAGCTCAGGCCCGACCAGCTCGACGAGGCGATCACGCCGCGAACCCGCTGGGTGATCATCAACAGCCCCAACAACCCGACCGGCAGCGCCTATTCGGCCGACGAGTTGCGCCCGCTCTGCGACGTGCTGCTGCGCCACCCGCATGTCTGGATCCTCGCCGACGACATCTACGAGAAGCTGGTCTATGGCGGCTTCCGCGCGGTCACGGTCGCCGAAGTCGAGCCGCGCCTGCGCGACCGCACCCTGACGATGAACGGCGTCTCGAAGGCCTATGCCATGACCGGCTGGCGCATCGGCTATGGCGGCGCGCCGGCGACCCTGACCAAGGCGATGGACAAGCTGCAGAGCCAGTCGACCTCCAATCCATCCTCGGTCAGCCAGGCGGCCGCTCTGGAGGCTTTGTCCGGACCTCAGGACAGCGTCGGCACGATGGCCGGCATCTATGAGCAACGGCGCGACATCGTCGTCGGCGCGCTCAATGCCATGGAGGGTATCGTCTGCCACAAGCCCGAAGGCGCGTTTTACGTCTATCCCTCGATCCAGGGATGCCTCGGCAAGACCGCGCCCAATGGTCTGGCCGTCGGATCGGATGAGGATTTCGTGTCCGCCCTGCTCGAGAACGAGGGTGTCGCGACCGTACACGGCACCGCCTTCATGTTCCCGGGCCATTTCCGTATCAGCTACGCGCTCGACACCGCGAGTCTCGAACTGGCCTGCGAGCGGATCGCCAGGTTCGTGGCGTCCCTGACCTGAGCGACCCGGGGCCCGCTCGATGATGCGTCCCGTGGCCGCCACCATCGCCGTCGCGGCGCGCGCGCGCGCGCTTCGCGCCGAGGGCCATGACGTGATCTCGCTGGCCATCGGCGAACCCGATTTCAACACCCCGGACCACATCATCGAAGCGGCTCACGACGCCGCTCTGCGCGGCGAGACCAAATACACGGCGATCACCGGCACGCTCGGCTGCCGGCAGGCGATCGCCCGCAAGCTCGCCCGCGAGAACGGCCTCGACGTCACCCTCGATCAGATCATCGTCACCAACGGCAGCAAACAAGCGATCCAGGAGGCGTTCGCGGCCACGCTCGAGCCGGGCGACGAGGTGATCGTGCCGACCCCCTACTGGGCGAGCTACCCGCTGATCGCCGAGATGCTCGGCGGCGTCGCCGTCTTCGTCGATTGCCCGGCAAGTGTCGGCTTCCGCGTCGATCCCGAAATGCTCGAATACGCGATCACTGCACGCACACGCTGGATCGTGCTCAACTTCCCCAACAATCCCACCGGTGCGGTCTGCACGCCCGATCTTCTCGCCGCGATCGCGGCGGTCCTCGGGCGCCATCCTCATGTCAAGATCATGTCCGACGACATCTACGAGCACCTGATCCACGACGGCTCGCCCCACGCGACGTTGGCCACGGTCGCGCCGGATCTGCGCGACCGAATCCTGACCATTGGCGGCGTCTCCAAATCCTACGCCATGACCGGCTGGCGGATCGGCTGGGCAGCCGGTCCTGCCGACCTGATCGAGGCGATGGCATCGGTCCAGGGCAACGTCACCTCGGGCGCGTCCTCGATCGCCCAGGCCGCCACCATCGCCGCCCTCGATGGTCCGCAAGACCCCGTGTTCGAGATGCGTGCCCGCTTCACCGCTCGTCGCGATCTCGCACTCCGCGAGTTCGCGCGCACGGATCGTCTCGCCTGCGCACGTCCCGACGGCGCCTTCTACCTGTTCCCCTCTGTCGCTGCCCTGATCGGCCGTCGCTCCCCGGCTGGGCGGCTGCTCGACACCGACATCGACATCGCCAATGCGCTGCTCGAGGAGGTCCATGTCGCCGTCGTCGCCGGTGCCGCCTTCGGTGCCAGCCCGTTCCTCCGCCTCAGCATCGCCTGCGACGAGACGAGCCTGACCGATGCCTGCCGCCGCATCGTCCGCTTCTGCGAGAGCGTGTCATGAAGATCCGCCCGGGCCGCGACGACGACAGCGAGGCGATCATCGCACTGATCGCGGCCTGCTGGTCGGAATATCCCGGCTGCGTGATGGATCTCGACGAGAACGCCCACCTCCGCGCCCCGGCCACCCACTACGAAAACCTCGGCGGCACACTGACGGTCGCCGAGGACGAAGCGGGCAGGGTGATCGCCTGCGTCTCCTCGTTCCCGTCCCGGAACGGCGACCTCGAGCTCAAGGGCCTCTATGTCGACGCGGCCTATCGCGGCACGGGATTGGCTGTCTCCCTGCTGCGCACGGTCGAGACGATCGCGCGCGACCGCAACGTGCCGCGCCTGCGGATCTGGACCGACACCCGCTTCACCCGCGCCCACCGCTTCTACGAACGCCAAGGCTTCGTGGCCGCGGGCGCGATCCGCGCGCTGGACGATCTCTCGAACTCCCTCGAATATCCGTATGCCAAGCCGATGCGGCCGCTTGCCGTCGAGCATCTGAGTCCGGCTGCCGCGCGCTCCGCCATCCGCCCGCTCGCCGTTCTCGTCGAGGACGAGACCTTCTGGCAGAACGTGGCCCGCGCGGTCGCCAAGAACGAGAAGATCGTCTGCGCCGGCTGGTACCTCGGAACCCTGTCCGGCGTGCTGACCCTCGACCTGCCGGCAATGGCCAACACCAGGCACCGCGCCGACCTCACGCTCGTCCATGTCAACGCGAGCGCGCGCCGCATCGGTCTCGCCAGCATGCTGCTCGCCACCGCCGAACGGACCGCGCTCGCCCACGCTCGCGTGCTCGTGACCGTCCGCGCCGACGCCGGGGGCACCGGCGAGCGCTTCCTGCGTTCGGCCGGCTACCACCAGTCCGGCCAGCTCCCCGGCTATAAGCGCACCGAGGACGGCCAGCCAATCGACAGCATCGAATTCTGGCGCACGCTCGACGCCGAAGATGCGAAGATGTGACATGACCATCCCGACCTTCGATCCGACGGACGACGGCTTCCTCGCCGATCCCTATCCCGCCTATGCCGCCCTGCGACGTGACGCGCCGCTCTCGCTGATGCCGTCCGGCATCCTCGCACTCGCGCGCTACGCCGACGTCACGTCTATGCTGAAGGATCCCCGCTTCGGGTTCGACGTCGAACGCGTGACCGCGGCACCCTCGCTCGAGCCGATCTCGATGATGATCGGCCGCTGGATGCTGTTCCGCGATCCGCCCACCCACACCCGCCTGCGTGGCGCCGTCACCAGGGCGTTCACCGCGCGCCGCGTCGAGGACATGAAGCCCCGCATCGAGGCCTCCGTCGACCATCTCATCGACAAGGTCGAGGCGCAGGGCCGGATGGACGTCATCGCCGACTTTGCCCGCCCGGTCCCCTCGATCGTCATCTGCGACATGGTCGGCATCCCGGAGTCCGACCGCGACATGCTCATCGACAGCGTGCTCGTGGCCCTCCGCTCGATCGACCCGCTGCCGATGACGCGCAAGCAGACGCGCGCCTGCAACGAGGCGACCCTCGTGATGCACGACATCCTCACCCGGCTGCTCGCCGAGCGCAGGCGCGATCCCAAGCCGGACCTGCTGACCGCCCTGCTCGATGTCGGCACCGGTGAGGAAGGCCTGACCGACGACGAGATTATCGCCAACGTCGTCCTGCTGTTCGCCGCCGGCTACGAGACCACCACCAACCTGATCGGCAACGGCCTGCTCGCGCTCCACCGCAATCCAGACCAGCTCGCCATCCTCCGGCAAAATCCTGACCTGATCGCCCCGGCCCTGGAAGAACTCCTCCGCTACGACGCACCGGTCCAGATCGCCGCCCGCCGCGCGCTCGTCACCGTCGAGATCTGCGGCGAACGCATCGAGCAGGGCGAGAAGATCGCGGGTCTGCTCGGCTCCGCCAACCACGACGATACGATCTACGACGAACCGGGCCGGCTCGATGTCACCCGCAACGGCATCAGGCACGCCTCCTTCGGCGGCGGCATCCATTACTGCATGGGCGCCCAGCTCGGCCGGGCCGAGGCCGAGATCGCCTTCCGCCGCCTGTTCGCACGCCTGCCGAACCTGCATCTTCCCGACCGGCACGCACCGCGCTGGCGCGACACCACCACGCTGCGCGGACTGGTCTCACTCGAGGCGCAATGGCAATGACCGCGATCAAGACACTTCTCACCCGCGCCTCCACCTCCAAGCTGGCCCACCCTGTGCCGACCCGCGACCAGCTCGACCATATCCTGCATGCCGCCATGCGCGCGCCCGACCACGGCGCTCTGCGCCCCTGGCGCTTCCTTGTCATCGAGGGCGACGGTCTTGCCCGCCTCGGCGACCTCGGCGCGGCCGCGCTGAGGCGGCGCGACCCCGCGGCGACCGACGCCGACCTCGACCGCGCCCGTGAGAAACTCACCCGCGCGCCGATGGTCCTGGCACTCGGCGGACGGATCGATCCGTCCCACCCGAAAATCCCTGAGGTGGAGCAGATCCTCTCGATCGGCGCCGCCGGCATGAACCTGCTCAACGCACTGCACGCGCTCGACTTCGCCGGCAAATGGGTCACCGGCCCGAATGCCTACGATCCGTTCTTCGCCGAAGGCCTTGGCTTCAGCCCGCCCGAGCGTTGCTTCGGCATGTTCATGGTCGGCACCTCGGAGCGCGAGGAGCAGCGCCCGATCCACGACCTCGATGCCTTCGTCCGGCGCTGGCATTGACCTCCGGTTTCACCGGCTTCGGTCCCGGCCTGCAGACCTTCTTCAAGCAACTCGCGCGGAACCAGAACCGCGACTGGTTCCAGGAACACAGGTCGACATACGAGGCCGACATTCGCGCGCCCATGGCAGAGCTCGTCGGCTCGCTGACGCTCGCCTTCGTCGCCCACGACGTGCCGCTTCGAGGCGACCCCAAGACGTCGATCTTCCGGATCAACCGCGACATCCGCTTCTCCAAGGACAAGCACCCCTACAAGACCAACGCGAGCGCCGTCTGGACTCGCGACGCGACCCGCAAGGCGCAGGGCCTGCTCTACTTCCAGGCCGGAATGGACGGCGCATTCGCCGCCGCCGGTTTCTACGGCCCGGAACCCGACCAGCTTCATGCGCTCCGCACGGCAATCGCCGCCGATCCCGCGCGCTGGCTCGCCATCGAGAAGACCCTTGAACGACACGACCTGCCGCTATCGACCGAGCACACGCTCACCCGTCTCCCGCGCGGCTTCGACGCCGAGGCAACCAGCCACGTCGGCCACGCCATCCGTTTTACGTCCTTCGTCATCAGCCGCACGCTGACCACCAGGGATATCGGCCGCCCCGACCTCGTCGACACGCTCGCCGGCCTCGCCGCGAGTGCGATGCCGCTGCTCACCTTCGGCTGGAAAGCCCTGTCTTCGCTGCCGCCACGGCGCACCTGAGAAGGGGGCTGAGGCCCGCTTCCAAACCCCCGCTCCCGCATCCAGGGTTACTTGCGAGGTGTGGCGACAAAGCTGAATTGGCGACCATCGGGTGTCTCGTAATTTCCAACGATTTGTCCGAGATCGTTCACTCCCAGGATCTCCGTCGAAGCAGCTCCCGGGTAGCTGACCGTCGTGATCCGCCCCTTGATGTCGACGAACCCGACACTCGCCTCGCCAAAGTCGTAATCGCCCTGATACCCGACGATCTCGCCGAGGTTGTTGATCCCCGTGGCGACGGAGGATGTGGTCGTGGGGAGGTTGATGTTCGACACTACGCCGCCGGTCTGCACGTAGGCCACCGTTGGCTGGCTCCCCGCATGGTACGATCCGACGATCTGCCCGAAATCGTTGATGCCCTGAGGATACGTCTCGTTCGCTCCAGGCACGTCGATCGAGGTGAAGTGCCCATTGGCGTAACGCCAAGCCGAAGTTCCAAAGAATTCGTCCCCGGTGCCGACGACGACTCCGAGATCATTGACGCCGGTCGGCGGCGCCTCCTGCGCTCCAGGGACGTTGAACGTCTGGAAGTGGCCGCCCAGAAACAGCCAGTCGCTGAAGGCGCCTGGGCCACATTGGTTTGTTCCAACCGCGCCACCCGAGTTGTTCAGGCTGCTGGCTGTCGTGAAACTGCAGTATGGTGGAGCTTTGAAGGTGTAGTATTGGCCCCGAAAGTAGAGAAACCCCTTTGTAACACCTTCGACAGGAAATACCCCCACGCCGATCACAATGCCAAAGTCATTGATACCGCTCGCGCGGACTTGAGCATCGGCCAGCACGGGGAGGTTGACGAAATCGAAAGCGACAGTCATGGACGCCCCCTTCTCGTTGAGCCGGAGAAAGCTGACCATCGATCCGCCAGAACACCGGCTTGCTCGTCATAGCATATCACCGGGCGCGCGACGTTGGTTATCGTTTGAAGACGTCGATATCATCAGGGATGGCCGGTGCTCCGATCTGTCGCCGTCGTGGGCACGGTTCCGCGGCGGAGGCTCAAAAGCACCGCGATGAGCGAAATGATCGCCATCGACCCGCCGAGCGAGGCGAAGCCATCGAGCACCAGACGTGCAACGTTCTCGATCGAGCCGGCGCTCGCGTCCGGCCCGATCAGACGGACGGCGCCAAAAAGCGATCCGCTCAGCAGGGCGGCGCCCACGGTGAACTCGATCCGGCAGAGGCAGGCGATCTCGGCGCGATCGGGCGGCTCTGCCTCCGCGATATTCAAATCGACGTTCATCCTGCAGACTCCCCGGAATGGCTCGCACCGTCCTCGACGCACGCGGCACCCGGAGTCCTGAAATCGCCGATGAATTTGGCTGAAATTTCTTCAATGCGATGGAGAAGCTGCCTGCCGCGGACACGGTTTCGCCCAGCCAGGCCTGCCCAACACCCTCATCGCCCGCGGAAAAACCTCCGCGAAATTCAAGTCTTGCAGACTGCCCGGCCGACGGCCGCTACAACGAGCCGCTCCGTGCCCACTCGAGCCGGACCGGCGGCGCCGTGCTCTCGTCCTCCATGCCCAATCCCGCCAGCAGCGCTTCCTTCAGCGCCGCGAAGCCAGGTGCGGCGACATGCCGCGGCCGGCGCAGATCCACGCGCCACGAGCGCGCGATCCGCCCTTCATCAAGCAGCACCACCCGATCCGCCAGGAGCAAAGCCTCGTCGACATCGTGCGTCACCAGCAGCACTGCGCAGCCGTGGCGTGCCCACAGCTCGCTCACCAGCCGCTGCATCTTCAGCCGGGTCAGCGCGTCGAGCGCGCCAAGCGGCTCGTCGAGCAGCAGCAGATCCGGCTCCCGCACCAGCGCGCGCGCGAGCCCGGCCCGTTGCGCCTCGCCGCCTGACAAGGTCAGCGGCCACGCATCCACCCGATGGCCGAGCGACACTTCCTCCAGCGCCTCGACCGCGCGCGGCTTGCCGTCCCGCGGCAGGCCGAGCGCCACGTTTTGCCAGACCCGGCGCCAGGGCAGCAGCCGCGGCTCCTGGAACACCACCGCGCGCGACTCCGGAACGTCGATCGACCCGTCGGTCGCCGCGTCCAGACCCGCGAGCATGCGCAGCAGGGTGGTCTTGCCCGAACCGCTTTTTCCGATCAGCGCCACGAACTCGCCCGGCGCGATGTCCAGATCGACACCGTCCAGCACCCGGGCGCTTCCAAATCTTCGCCCCAGCCCGCGCACCTGCACGCCGCTCATGCGCCACTCCCGACCATCTGCGGCCGCCAGGCAAGCAGACGATGCTCCATCATTCGCACTATCTGATCGGTCGCCGTCCCGAGCAGCGCATAGACCAGCAACCCCACGACGATGATGTCGGTTCTCAGAAACTCGCGCGCGTCCATCATCATGAACCCGATCCCGCTGTTCGCCGCGATCTGCTCTCCCACCACCAGGCTCAGCCATCCGATCCCGAACGCGTAACGCAGCCCGACCAGCAGCGAAGGAATGGCCGACGGCAGGATCACGTCACGCGCGATCCCGGCACGGGACAGCCCATGCACCCGCGCCATTTCAATCAGCTTGGGATCGACCCCGCGTATGCCGGCGAACAGGTTCAGATAGATCGGGATGCCGGCACCAAGAGCGACCAGGATGATCTTTGGCGTCTCGCCGATCCCGAACCACAGAATGAACAGCGGAACGAGCGCCAGGTGGGGCAGGGTGCGCAGCATTTGCAGCGGCGCGTCCACCATGTTCTCGCCGGCCCGCGACATGCCGGCCAGGAAGGCCAGCGGCACCGCCACCACGATCGCAAAACTCATGCCCGCGACTACGCGGAGCAGCGAGACGAACAAATTCCGCTCCAGTGTCCCGTTCGCCATCAGGTGCCCGAACGTCGCCAGGATCGTGTCGGGGCCGGCCAGCAGCCGCGGCGACAGCGCACCGCTCCGGGACGCGACCTCCCAGGCCGCCAACAACAGCAGCGTCGAGGCAAACCGTCCTGCAAGCTTGCGCATCGCCTAATGTCCGCCCGGCATGACGGCGTCGCCCACCTTCACGGCGTCGGGGATCAGCCCGCTGGCCGCCATTGCGTCCGCAACCTTCTGCTGCTGCGCCACCACCGCTTGCGTCATCGGACCGACGCCGAATGCCAGACGCGACACCGCTGCCTGGACCACCGGCCGTGGCAGTCCCGACGTGGCCGTCAGCAGATCGGTCACGTCGCTCTGGTGGCCAACACTCCACGCGTCACAGGACGCAACCTCCGCCAGCACCGCCTTGAGGATGGCGGCGTTGCCCGATGCGAACGATCGCGAAGCCAGGAAATACTCCCGGTTAGGCACCAGGCCGGTGCCGTCATGCAATACAAGCGCACCGAGCGTGTCGCGCGCCGCAGACGCGTAGGGATCCCAGATCGCCCACGCATCGACCGCACCTTGCTGGAATGCCGCCGGCCCATCGGCGGGCGCAAGATTGACCGGGGTGATGTCGGTCCAGCCGAGCTTCGCCTCCGCCAGCGCCCGCACCAGCAGATAGTTCGCGTTCGAGCCGCGCGTATAGGCGATCCGCTTGCCCTTGAGCTGCGCGAGCGTCGCGATCGAACTCCCCTTCGGCACCAGGATCGCCTCGCCCGCGGGCGCCGGCGGTTCCGCGCCGACATAGAGCAGCGGCGCGCCGGCCGCCTGCGCGAACACGGGTGGGGTCTCCCCGGCGATCCCGAAATCGATCGCCCCCGCGTTCAGCGCCTCCATCAGCGGCGGACCGGACGCGAATAGCTCCCAGTCCACCGACCAGCCAAGCGGCTTGAGCGCGCGCTCGAGTGTGCCCCGCTGCTTGAGGATGATCAGCGTGCCATAGCGCTGATAGCCGACGTGCAATGTTCCGGCGTGCGACGGCGACGAGGCAAGGATCGTAATCAACGACATCAGCGCGACGAGGACTCGCATCTTCACTCCTGAGCCACGGGTCCGCGATCATACGATCCGCCGCTGTCGATCAATAAATACCCTATTCGCGAGCGTTCAAGACGCGACGAATGGCACCGACTCGGGCGATTTCAGGAAACGCAGCAATTCAGCTGCAACGAACGCCGGTTGCTCCTCGGCGAGAAAATGCCCTGCCGCGACCTCACCGCCGGTGACCGGTCCCGCGGTGCGGTCGCGCCAGAGGTCCAGCGGGTCGTACCAGCCGCCGATCCGTCCCATCGCACCCCAAAGCACCAGCACCGGACACGTCATCCTCACTCTGTCCAGGCGCGCCATCCTGTCCTCGATCGCGTCCCGCTCGACCGCGATGCGATAGGCTTCGTTCAACGCCGACATCGTCTCCGCATCCGGGATGCTCGCGAGGTAGTCGGCGATCGCCGCGATGTGGAAATGCCCCTGCGGTTCGACGCCCGGCAACGTGCCCGGCAGCCAGATCTTCGGCTCTTCGTGGAACATCGCTTCCGGTTTCGGATGGGTCTGCGCGAACCAGAACATCCGATAGGTCGCGAGCGCGAACGCCATGTCGTCCCGCTCCACCGCCTGAGGCGCGGGCACCATGTCGAACAGCGCCAGCCTGTCGAGGCGCTCGGGCCACCCTGTCGCCATTCTGTGCGCGACCCTGCCGCCTCGTTCGTGTCCGACAACCGACACGTCCGCGATGCCCAGGACGTCCAGCATCTCGAACATCCGCCGCGCCATGCTGTCGCTGCTGCCCGCCGGCGCGTTGGCGCCCGCAGCCGCGCGCGACCCGCCGTAGCCCGGCAGATCCGGGCAGATGACCGAGAAGGCCTCGGCCAGCCGCGGCGCCACTTCATGCCACATCGCATGGGTCTGCGGATGGCCATGCAGCAGAAGCACGGCCGGCCCACGACCCGCCCGTCTCAACCGGATCGACTCGCCACCGACGTCCAGCATCTCGGGCTCGCCAAATCCTTCGAAGAACATCCTGTCTCCCGATTGTCCCGTGACCGAAGCGGCGCTAGGCAAGCCCGATGGATGGCCTCGATCCGGAAGACTGGTCCGAACTCCGGTCGCTCGGCCATCGCATGGTCGACGACATGGTCGAACATCTGCAAGAACTTCGAAACCGCCCCGTGTGGCAGAAGTTGCCCGACAGCACGCGCGCCGCACTACGTCACGCGAAGCTGCCGCGGCAAGGGCGCGAGCTTGCCGACGTCTACGACGATGTCCGCCGTCAGATCGTCCCCTATGTCACCGGCAACACCCACCCGCGCTTCATGGGCTGGGTCCATGGCGGGGGCACCGCGGTCGGTATGCTCGCCGAACTCCTCGCCGGCGGCCTGAACGCCAATTGCGGCGGCCGCGACCATGCCGGGATCGAGGTCGAGCGCCAGGTCATCGCGTGGGCGGCCGCCATGGTCGGCATGCCGGCCGCCAGCTCCGGCCTCCTCGTCAGTGGCTCATCGATGGCCAACCTGATCGCCGTTCTCGTCGCCCGCACTGCGCGCCTAGGTCCTTCGGTCCGGCGGACGGGTCTGCAAGCCGCGCGCCTGACCGCCTACGCGGCGTCCAGCACGCATGGCTGCGTCCCGCGAGCGCTCGACATGGCAGGACTCGGCACCGACGCGCTCCGCATCCTCCCGGTCGATGCCGATCATCGCCTGGATCTCGACGCGCTCGCACGCACCGTCCATCGCGACCGGACGACAGGCGACACCCCGTTCCTGGTCGTCGGCAGCGCCGGCACGGTCGATTGCGGCGCCACCGACGACCTCGCCGCGATCGCCGATTTCTGTGCCAGCGAGCGGCTCTGGTTTCACGTCGACGGCGCCTTCGGCGCGCTCGCCGCCCTCTCCGAACACCATCGCCACAAGCTGCGCGGCATCGAACGTGCCGACAGCCTGGCCTTCGACTTCCACAAATGGGCACAAGTCCCTTACGAGGCAGGCTGTATCCTGATACGCGACGCTGACCTGCACGCCCAGACCTTCGCCCAATCGCTCGCCTATCTCGCGCGCGACGAGCGCGGCTTGGCGGGGAACGCCCCGTGGCCTTGCGATCTCGGCCCCGAGCTGTCGCGAGGTTTTCGCGCGCTCAAGATCTTCATGACGCTGCAGGCCTACGGCACCGAAGGCCTGGCACGTGTCGTCGACCAATGCTGCGATGTCGCACGCCATCTCGCCGACCGCGTCGCACGCGAGCCCTCGCTCGAACTGCTCGCGCCGGTCGCGCTCAACATCGTCTGCTTTCGCCTCATCCCGGCCGAAAGCCAGGATCCCGACGATCTCCAATCGGACATCGTCGCCGACCTGCAGGAAGCCGGCATCGCCGCCCCATCCACCACGACCATCAATGGCGTCCGCGCCATCCGCGCCGCCATCGTCAACCACCGCACCCGAACCGACGACGCCGACGCGCTGATCGACGCGATCCTGACCAGACGAACATAAGACCAGGGCGCCGCCCTGGATCCGCCGGGGGCAGGCGCCCCCGGACCCGCAGCGAATGTCCCAAACGCTTCAACTACGGGGCTTGATCCTGCTGACCTCGAAATCGAAGCTCGACAAGGGGAAAGAGGACAGCAATTCCCAGTCGCTTGTCGCATCGATCGAGCCAGAGCAAGCCGGCTGCGAGGAGCCATCGTACTCGACGACTTCGAGGCGAAACCTGCCTAATTGGTCAGGATCAAGAGCTGCCGCGCCTACGGCGCCTGCGCCAGTCATAACCGACCGCCGCTTTGAAAAAGGCTCCTGAGACCGGATGCGGGTCTGGGGCGGCTCGCCCCAGCGGGTCCAGGGCAGAGCCCTGGTATGTTCTGTTGAAGGCTCCAAATGCCCTGGTCTCCTCGCTCGCTTCACGCCACGAGCTTCAGCCGACCCCGCTCTTCGAACAACTCCGCCAGTTTCTGCATCATCGTGCCGCCGAGTTCCTCGGCGTCCACGATCGTCACCGCGCGCCTGTAGTAGCGCGTCACGTCGTGCCCGATGCCGATCGCGATCAGCTCGATCTGCTGGCGCGCCTCGATGTCGCGGATCACCTCGCGCAGATGACGCTCCAGATAATTGCCCGGATTGACCGACAAGGTACTGTCGTCGACCGGCGCACCGTCGCTGATCACCATCAGGATCCGCCGGTTCTCGCGACGTGCCAGTAGCCGGCGATACGCCCATAGCAGCGCCTCTCCGTCGATGTTCTCCTTGAGCAGTCCCTCGCGGAGCATCAGGCCGAGATTGCGCCGCGCCCGGCGCCACGGCGCGTCGGCCGCCTTGTAGACGATGTGGCGCAGATCGTTCAGCCGCCCCGGCTCGCGTGGCTTGCCCTCGGCCGCCCACCGTTCACGTGACAAGCCGCCCTTCCAGGCGCGTGTCGTGAAGCCCAGCACCTCGACCTTCACGCCGCAGCGCTCGAGTGTCCGCGCCAGGATGTCCCCGCACATCGCGGCCACCGTAATCGGGCGGCCGCGCATCGAACCCGAATTGTCGATCAGCAGCGTGACCACGGTGTCGCGAAATTCGGTGTCGCGTTCTCGCTTGTAGGACAACGGCACGGTCGGGTTCGCGACCACGCGCGCCAACCGTCCCGCATCCAGCATCCCTTCCTCGAGATCGAACTCCCAGGCGCGCGTCTGCTGTGCCATCAGCCGCCGCTGCAGGCGATTGGCCAGCTTCGACACCACGCCTTGCAGGGACAGCAACTGCTGGTCGAGCTGCTGGCGCAGCCGCGCGAGCTCGTCGGCATCGCATAGATCCTCGGCTCGGATCTCCTCGTCGAACTGCCGGGCGAACGCCGCGTAAGGCACGCCGTCGCCCGGCTCGGTCCGCTCACGACGCGGCGGCGGCCCTCCCGGCCGGTCCTCGCCTTCGGTGACGCCCTCGTCGTCGGGCTCCTCGCCCTCCTGCTCGCTCTCGCCCGCGTCCTCACCGGCGGGCTGGGCACCGAGCAGGCTTTCGGATTGGCTCTCCTGCACACCTTCGTCGTCCTGACGCAGATCCTGGGGTGCGGCCTGCTCTCCTTCGCTCTGCTGGCCCTCGTCGGACTGTTCGTTGCCATCCTCGCCGTCGCCGTCCGCTTCGGCCTCGGCCAGATTCATCGAGGCCAGCAGCCGCCGCGACGCGCGCGCGAACCTCCCCTGGTCGTCCTGGTGCTCGGCCAACTCGGCTAGTGCCGCCCGGGCCTTCGCGTCGAGCCCATCGCGCCACAGCCGCATCACGCGCTCGACCTGCGAAGGCGCGGTTTCGCCTGACAGCGTCTCCCTGACCAGCAGTCCGAGGGCGGCCGCGACCGGGAGCTGCTCCTTGCGCGTCATCCGGTCGAAACCGTCCTGCTCGCAGCCTTGCACCAGACGCGCCTGCAGGTTGGCGGCGACCCCGCTCATGTGCCGCGCGCCGACCACCTCGACCCGCGCCTCCTCGATCGCATCATACGCATCGCGCGCATCGCGCGGCGTCGGGTTGCGCTCGGCATGCATGACCGCATCGTGATGACGAAGCCGGAGCGCCAGCGCATCCGCCGCCCCGCGCAGCCGGGCCACTTCCGAAGCGGGCAACGCACGCGTCGGCAGCGGCAGCCGGGCACGTTTTCCGGCGACCGCTTCCTTCCCCGCCTGGAACGTCACCTGGACATCGCGTTCCTGAGCGACCGCCCGGAGTGCGCCCGCCGTCGCGCGCTTGAATTCCTCGGTGCGACCTTCGGCCTTCTTCCCGCCGTCGCGTTCGGCCATCAGCGCATCCGCTGCGGCACATAGTTGCCGGTCACGACCTCGCTGTTGAAGCAGCGCTGGTAATACTCGGCGACCGTTCCGCGCTCCGCCTCGTCGCACTTGTTGAGGAAAGTCAGCCGGAACGCGAACCCGACATCGCCGAAGATCTTCGCGTTCTCCGCCCATGTCAGAACCGTGCGCGGAGACATCACCGTCGAGATGTCGCCGGCGATGAACCCGGCGCGCGTCAGGTCGGCAAGTGCGACCATCGCCTCGACGCGCTTCTTCGTCTCCCTGTCAGTCGACTCGGCACCCATCTTGGCGAGCACGATCGCCGTCTCCTGCGCATGCGGCAGGTAGTTCAGGGTGGCAACGATGTTCCAGCGGTCCATCTGACCCTGATTGATCTGCTGCACGCCGTGGTAAAGCCCGGTCGTGTCCCCAAGCCCCACCGTGTTGGCGGTCGCGAAGAGCCGGAACGCCGGATGCGGATGGATCACCCGGTTCTGGTCGAGCAGCGTCAGCTTGCCCTCGACCTCGAGCACACGTTGGATGACGAACATCACGTCCGGACGTCCAGCGTCGTACTCGTCGAACACCAGCGCCACCGGATGCTGCAGCGCCCACGGCAGCAGCCCTTCACGGAACTCGGTCACCTGCTGCCCGTCACGCAGCACGATCGCGTCCTTGCCGACCAGATCGATCCGGCTGATGTGGCTGTCGAGATTGATCCGGATGCAGGGCCAGTTCAGACGCGCCGCCACCTGCTCGATGTGGGTCGACTTGCCGGTGCCGTGGTAACCCTGGATCATCACCCGGCGGTTGAATCCGAAACCCGCGATGATCGCGAGCGTCGTCTCGCGGTCGAACCGATAGGTCTCGTCCACCAAAGGCACATGCTCGGTGCGGCGGCCGAACGCGGGAACCGTCACGTCGCTGTCGATCCCGAACAGCTCGCGGGCCGACACGCGCTTGTCCGGATGACCGATCGTCGAAATGCTCGGCATCGCATCGTCCACCGTGCTTTCAATTCCGGTCTCGTCGTTCAGCGCAGCGATCCTGGTCATCCTGTGGTCGAATCCTCGTCCATTCGGCTCTATCGTGCCTCCGCCAAGCCGCTCGCGATCTCGGTCCCTTCCAGGTGCCGCCGCAATGTCGAGTAGGCGAGATTGATCGTCTTCAGACGCTCCTCCGCGATCCGGTCGCCCCCGGTCGCGTCCGGATGGTGGGACTTGGCCAGATCCTTGTAGCGGGTTTTCACCTCGGCCAGCGAAACCGGCCATGCGAGGCCGAGCTGCTGCAAGGGATCGCGCAACCGGTGCGGCGCCTCGGCACCTTCCTGTCGCGGCGGACGCCGCCGTTGGTCGGGATGCATCCGTCCTGCGGCCAGCACGCCGAACGGATCGCGCAACGCCTCCTCGTCGATCTGGCCGCCGCCAATCCGCCCGAGCGGCCATGACGGACGCTGCCACTGTGTATCCGCCCGGATCTGCGCCTCGATCTGACCCGGCGTCATACCCTTGTAGTAGTCCCAGGCGCTGTTGTAGGCGCGAACGTGTTCGAGACAGAACCACCAATAATCGTTCAGGCTGGTCCTCGATTTCGGAGCGCGATAACCACCTTCCTCGACACATCCCGGGATGTCGCAGGTGCGACCCGGCGCATCCGGGTCGGGAGCGAAGGCCCGGGACCGCTGAGTTCGACGATTGATCACGCATCTAGATGTGCGAACCGGACCTCGCAGAGCAAGAGGCAACAACGCCGCAGGAGTGGATCGATGAGCCAACAACAGAAGCGAGCGGCACGCATGCGGAGCACCATCGAACATGCCTTCGCCCCGGCCCGTGTCTCCGTGCTCGACCAGAGCGCCCAGCATGTCGGCCACGCCGGCGCCGCCGACGCGGGTGAGACCCATTACGACGTGAGCGTTGTCAGCGAGGCCTTCACCGGCATGAGCCGGATCGCGCGCTCCCGGGCCGTGCACGACACGCTTTCGGCCGAATTCGCGGCCGGCCTGCACGCGCTTTCGCTCACGCTACTGACGCCGGAGGAGGAAGGGGCCGGCAAGCTCAGGTGAAGCGGGCAAGGCGCACGGCCGTGTGCCCCCTGGTGGGGCGCAGGTTCGGCATCACCAGCAGGCATCGGTCGTAGGGCGTCCTGATCTCGGCCGTGCCATCGACCGCGATCAGCGTGCCGCGTTCCCCGATCACGTCGCCACCGCGGAACGGACGCATGAAAGAGAACGAGCCGGTGTTCGCCGTTATCGCCTCTGTGACCTCCGCGGACTTTATCGTGGCCGCGAACGGGTCCGACGTTCCGTGGACCATGCCGTGCAGACGCAGCAGGGACATTACCGCCTGCTCGGTGATGGCGACCGTCTCCTGCTCCCAGTGCTGACCCGCCTCTACCAGGCAGGCCGTCCGCAGGCTGTCGGTCGCCGTAAACGGCGCATAGTCGATCAGCCGCAAGCCACCCGCATGGCCACGATCGGCGATGACCAGATTTGGCACCCCGATCTCGCAGCCAAGTGCGCGCCCTCGTTCGGTGCTGCCGCACAGAATCAGCGGATCGGCCGGCCATAGCATCGAGTGCAGATCGAACAGGATATCGGCCTGATCCACCAGCCGGCGCATCTGCCTCCCGCGCATCAACTCGGTCGACACGCGCGGCCCGTCCAGCACCGATGCGTCCCAGATCCGGTTCAAATCCTCGTCGACGAACCGCGACACCGTCGGCTGTGCCGGATCGAAACGGTCGAACGCGACCAGGTTGGCGAAACCGAACGTCAGCCTGCCACGCGCAGGCCGCATGCCCGACCGCAGCAGCCGATCCAGGACAATCGCCCCGGCGATCTCGTTGCCGTGGACGAGCGCCATGATCATCACATGCGGCCCGAGTTCGGGCCCGCGGAAGCTCATGAACCCGGCGACGCCGACGTTCCCGGTCCGCCACGGTGAGAGATCCGGCTTGGCGAGCCGCACCTCGAAGGCCGGCAGTTTCGGACCGGCCGACAGCGGAATGGGTTCGCTCACAAATGATCCCGCGTGGCGAGTGACGTCACGCGCCGGATGAAGCCGTCGCACGCATCGAGCTCGTCGCGGCCGATCCATTCGTCGGGCTTGTGCGCGCGCGCGATGTCGCCCGGTCCGCACACGATCGAGGCAATGCCGGCCTGCTCGAAGATGCCCGCCTCCGTGCCATAACTGACAGCGCCGGGACGGTTCGCGCCGGCGCCGCTCGCCTCCATCACCAGGTCGGCCAGGAGATGGCCTTCCGGCAACGCGAGTGGCGGCAGCTCGTGCAACACGTCGAACCGGAAGCCCGTCTCGGGATGGGCACGCCGCATCGCCGGCTCCAGCGCGGAGGCTGCAAAATCCGATAAACGCCTGAACATCAACGATGAGTCATCGCCGGGCACGTTACGCCATTCCATGTCGAAGCGTGCCTGCTCAGGCACGATGTTCAGGATCGAGCCACCCGAGATCGGGCCGCACTGCGTCGTGCTGTACGGCGGGTCGAAGCCGTCGACCCGGCGCCCGTCGCGCGCCAGCCGATCGGCCTCGTCGGCGATCCAGGCGACCGCCCGGGCGGCGGCATGGACGGCATTCACCCCCTGTCCCGGATCGGCCGAGTGCGCCGCCCTGCCACGGACATGGGCCGCGACCGACAACCGCCCCTTGTGCGCGGAGACCGGCCGCAGCGATGACGGCTCGCCCACGATGCACCAGGCCGGCCGCAACCCGCTCTCGTCGATGTCGCGCATCAGCAGGCGCGCTCCGCTGCAATCGACCTCCTCGTCGAAGGTCATGAACAGATGCACCGGTGTCGCCGAGCCTCGGGCGACCAGATCCGGAACGGCCGCCAGCATGCTGGACACGAACCCCTTCATGTCGGTCGATCCGCGTCCGTGCAGGCGACCGTCGATGTCGGTCAGGACGAACGGATCGGTCCGCCAGTCCTGCCCATCCACAGGCACCGTATCGACATGCCCCGAAAGTGCGATTCCACCGGGCTCGACCGGTCCGATCACCGCGTGCAGGTTCGCCTTGCCACCGTTCTCGTTCCGGCTTTCGCGCCAGTGCACACCGTATTCGTCGAGATAGCTGCGGATCCAGTCGATCAGGGCGAGGTTGGACAGGCGGCTCGTCGTGTCGAACGACAAGATCTTGGCCAGGATTTCGGATGTGGAGGGCGCTGCCCGCTGAACCATGCCAAGATTGTATACCCGGCGAGGACGGCGACAACCTCTCGCCGTCCGGCCTTCGCGGGAGTGCCCATCACGAGCGAACTCACCACCGCCCACCGTCTCTGGCGCCGGCTGCCAAGCGGCGCGCGGCGCGCGGCCTTCCAGACGGCAACCACGCTTCTCGCGCCGCACCCGGACCGCAGGCCGCCCGGATCGTCATCGGGTGTCACGGTTGCCGGCGAGATCGGCCGCGCATCCGGCCTCGGCGAAGGCGCGCGGATCATGGCGGACGCGACCGAGACGCTCGGCATTCGAGTGGCCAGGAGGGAGGCGGGCCTCGTCCTGCCGGGCGAGACCCATGAACTCGGCACATCGACGGGCACGACCGACATGCCGGGCTCCCTCCTCGTGCTCCACGTCAATCCGCCGGTCCTGCCAGCAGCCTGTCTGCGGCTTGGCCGCGCCGCGCTCCGCCATCGGCGCGTGGTCGGCTTCTGGGCCTGGGAACTGCCCGTCGTCCCGCCCTCGTGGCGAGCACCGTCACGTTTCGTTCATGAAGCCTGGGTGCCGTCGCACTTCGCCGCCGGCGCGATCGAGCCACTGCTGCCCGGCCGTGTCCGCGTCGTGCCTCATGCGCTTGCGGCCTGCATGCCGCGGCCGAGCGCGCTGACGAGGGCGGATTTCGGTCTTCCCGCGGATGCCGTGATCGTCCTCGTCTCCTTCAATCTCGCCTCGAGCTTCGAGCGGAAGAATCCGATTGGCGCGATCACCGCCTTCAAGGCGGCCTTCGGCGACCGTGCCGATCGTCACCTTCTCGTCAAGGTCGGCAAATCGGATCATTTCCCCGCCGATATGCGGCGTCTGCGCGACGCCGTCTCGACGAGCCGCAACATCACGATCGAAACCCGCATGTTCTCCACGTCCGACACCCATGCGCTGACCAGCGCCGCCGACATCGTCCTGTCGCTGCATCGCAGCGAAGGCTTCGGACTGGTCCCCGCCGAGGCGATGATGCTCGGACGACCAGTGATCGCGACGGACTGGTCGGCAACGGCCGAATTCATCGATGAGACTTGCGGATTGCCGATCCCGGTCCGTCTCATTCCCGCGCGAGATCCGCGCGCCGTCCACGAGGCGCCCGGCGCGGTATGGGCGGAGCCGGACCATGACGCGGCCATCGAGGCACTCAGGACCCTGGCAGCCGACGAACACCGGCGAGCGACGCTCGGTGCCGCCGGCCGCGTGCGCGCGCACGCCTGCTTCGGCACCGCGCCGCTCCTGGCGGCCCTCGTGCACGCCGGCGTCGCCATTCCGTGAGGCTGCTGGTCTGGCAATGGGGGCGCTTCGGCGCGGGGCCGCGTGTTGCCTTCGAGCTCGCCGACGGCCTGCGCGCCCAGGGCGCCGACAGCGTCGTGCTGTCGCTGGCCGAAAGCGCCGAAATCCTCACTCTCGGCTCCCAGACGATTCGCTGCGAATTGACCGTTCCGACCTATGACAGCCCGGCCGGCTTCTTCTATCGGCTTCTGACATCGCGGATCGCACGGCGGTCCCTGGTCCGCAACGTCGCCGCCTGGCGGCCCGACGTCGCGATCTGCGCCATGCCCGCCTTGCTTGATGTCATGATGGCCGACACGCTCGATGCTTTGCGGGTGCCGTTCGCGGTCATCGTCCACGATGCCGACTTGCATCCGGGCGACGGGGTACCGTTGCAGATGCGCATGCAGCGCCGGCTGATGGCCCGCGCCGGCGCGCTGATCACCTTGTCCGACCACGTCGAGAGACGGGTGCGCGAGCAGCTCGGTCCCGCCCACCCACAGAGGCTGCTCAAGGGCAAGCTGCCACCGTTCCGTTTCGGGCCGCCCACGGCCGAGGCACGCAAGCATGGCGGACCGCTCCGGTTGCTCTCGTTCGGACGCCTGCTTCCCTACAAGGGACTCGATCTGTTGGCGGCCGCCTTGAGACTCCTGGGTCCGCGCGACGATCTGGAGGTCAGGGTGGTCGGCGAGGGGCCGGAAAGCCCATCGCTCGGCGAGCTCAGGGCGCTTGCGAACGTCACCGTCGAGAACCGCTGGGTTCCGGAGGATGAAATCGCGTCCCTGCTCGCCTGGTCGGATGCGCTGGTGCTGTCCTATCGGGAGGCGAGCCAGAGTGGCGTCGCGGCGGCCGCGATTTCATCGCGACGCTATGTCGTGGCAACCCGCGTCGGTGGCCTCGAGGAGCAGTTCCGCGGCGAGGAACTCGCCTTGATGTGCGAGCCCCATGCCGCCAGCATTGCCGCGGCCATCGCTCAACTCGCGACCGGTTCACCCACCCCTGTCAAACTCGCTCCTGTGTCCGGCTGGCCCGAGGCCGCCGCCACGCTCCTCGTCCAGCTCGACGCGACATTCGGCCCTTTCCGAGCCGCCGGCCTCACCTTTCCGCGACAAGAATCGCCAGGAACAGAGACTTAGAGCGATCGCGCGTCGGCGACCGTCACCCTGGCCCGGATCAGCTTCTCGATATCACGCAGATAACTCCGTTCGGCGGTGTCGCAGAAGCTGATCGCCATCCCCGCGTGGCCGGCACGCGCGGTTCGCCCGATCCGATGCACATAGCTTTCCGGAACGTTCGGCAGCTCGTAATTGATCACATGGGTGATGCCATCGACGTCGATCCCACGCGCCGCGATGTCTGTCGCCACCAGCACACGCACCTCGCCTTCACGGAACGCATCGAGAGCACGTTCCCGCTGGCCCTGGCTCTTGTTGCCATGGATGGCCGCAGCGTTGAGACCCGAACGGCCCAGATGCTCGCACACCCGATCCGCGCCATGCTTGGTCCGGGTGAACACGAGCGCCCGCCCATCGGTCGTCCCGCGAAGGACGCGTGCGAGAAGGTTGCGCTTCTCCGCCTGCTCGACGAACACCACGCGCTGCTCGACACGGTCCGCCGTCGTCGCGACCGGCGTCACCGCGACCCTGACCGGATCACGCAGCAGCGTGGAGGCGAGCTGCGTGATTTCCTTCGGCATCGTCGCCGAGAAGAACATCCCCTGCCGTTCACGAGGCAGCATCGAAACGATCCGCTTGATCGGCACGACGAAGCCTAGGTCCAGCATGTGATCGGCTTCGTCCAGCACCAGCACTTCGACGCTGTCGAGGCGGAGCGCACCGTCGCCGATATGGTCGAGCAGCCGCCCGGGTGTCGCAACCAGCACGTCGACGCCATAAGCGACCGCCCGCGCCTGCTTGCCTTTCGGCACTCCGCCGAACATCACGGCGACGCGTAGGCTGGTCTCCTTTCCGTAGGCCTGGAAACTCTCCGCGATCTGGGCCGCAAGCTCGCGTGTCGGCGCGAGCACCAGGACACGGGTCGAACGATGCGGGGCACGCCTCGGGTTGGCCAGGAGCCGGTGCAGGATCGGCAGCGCGAAGGCCGCTGTCTTGCCCGTGCCCGTCTGCGCGATGCCCTCGACATCACGTCCCTGAAGTGCAGGCGGGATCGCCTGGATCTGGATCGGCGTCGGCCGGGCATAACCCTCGGCAGCCAGCGCCTTGAGGAGCGGGGCCGCGAGGCCGAGCGCCTGAAAGTCTGTCACTATTTTGTTGTCTTTCTATCTTGCACGAGATGTCTGGTCGGACCAGCTGGCGACCGGTCGTGACCGGCGCATTCGATCGTTCCCAAGCGGGAACTCCCGCTTCGTCGTGCGGTCCGTTTGTGGTGACCGGCGCACGCAATGTCAAGCGAGCCGGCTCTTGACGTCCTCGGCAGCCTCACGCATCCGCTGCCGATGACGTCGATCCTCAGCGAAGCCTATGCCGGCCTGGAGAATCAGGCTCTCGGTCTCGCCGAAGCCGCCGGCCTCAGCCCAGCCATCTGCAGGATCACGCCCCGCCGTTTCTGGTCGCGGCTTCCGGCCAGGGCGTGGCCCCGCCCACTCGAGTCCGTCGACGGTCTCGACCGGCTCGAGGCGGGTCTCGTGATCGCCGCCGGTGGCACCGCGGCTGCCGTCGCACATGCGCTCAAGCGCCGCGACCACCGTCCGGTCGTCCAGGTGCAGAACCCGCGCATGAGGCTGGACCGGTTCGATCTCGTGGTCGTCAACCGGCACGACGAGATCGTCGGCCCGAACGTGATCGTCACCCGCACCGCGTTACACCGTGCAACCCCGGCCCGGCTGTCGGAGGCGCGTGTCGCCTGGGCCGCGCGTTTGTCCGCCATCACCGATGACTGCCCGCTGGTCGTGGTCCTGCTTGGCGGTTCGAACGGCCGGCTCCGCCTTGACGGGCCCACCGGGGCCCAGCTCGCGAGCCAGCTCGCGCGGCTGATGGCGCGCGAGCGCATCGCACTCGCCGTCACGCCATCGCGCCGAACCGATCCGCGCATCATCGCCGCGATCCGGCGTGCGATCGAGCCGGGCGGGGGCTGGGTCTGGGACGGGCAGGGCGAGAACCCCTATTTCGGGCTGCTCGGGACCGCGGACACGATCATCGTGACCGCGGACAGCATCTCGATGATCTCCGAAGCGGTGGCAACCGCCGCCCCGGTCCTGGTCGCGGAACTGCCGGGCCGATCGCGCCGCATCGGCCTCTTTCTCAGGGAGCTGCTCGACGCGCGCCGAATCCGCCTCTTCGACGGCCGGCTCGAGCGTTTCGAGGCACGGCCCCTCGACGATACGGCGGAAGCGGGGCAGGACATGCGCCGCCGGCTGGATTTGTGATGCCGGCCGGCCGGAGAGTTTGATGCTCGATATTCTCACCTTCGACGCAGGGCAGGGCGGCAACGTCCTCTACAAGGCGTTCGCGCACCCGGTCGCGGCCGAGCGTCTCGACGAGCTGGCGCGTCGGCTGACCGCGCACGACGGACTCGCCGTCTACGATCCCGACGGGATCGCCGACGCCCTCTTCGCCCTGGCTCCGCTCCTGCCGAGACCCGTCACGCTGCTCGTGCACGACGTCGAGCAGGTCGGACGCCGGCGCCTCGGCACCGAGACCGTGGGGCTCGACCGGCTCCCGGCACTGCGCGAGAGCATTCTCCTGGTGGCGGCGTTCGATGCCGGCCGGATCGTCGACCGGATCCGCCATCTCGTCCCGCCGTCCGTCTCGGTCGTCACCCTCGACGAGGCCAAGCTGCCGGCATCGATGCTCACCAACTCCCGCCTCTATCTCGACCGGCTCAATTTCGCGACCAACTTCGCCTTCTTCCGCGACAGCGACGGCCTCTCGACGCGCCTGGTGACCGCGAACTACTGGGCCAACTACGGTGCGACCAACGTCCGCCTGTGGTGCCGGCTGTTCGGGACCGACGGCACCGTGCTTGCCGAGTGGGAAGATCCCGTGGCATCTGGGCCTGCCGGCATCGTCATCGACAGCCGCGACATCCGCGGCCGCTTCGGTCTGCCCGAATTCACCGGCCAGCTCTTCATCCACGCGATCGGGATCGCCGGCCACGATGTGGTCAAATACGCGCTCGATACGATTGGATCGGGCAACGAGCGCAGCCTTTCCGTCACCCATGACGCCAATGCCTGGCCGTCGGAGCGCTATGCCGGACTGCCGGCGCCCGACCTCGACGAACGCGTGACGCTGTGGCTGCAGAACAGCCATGCGGCCCCGATTCCGGCCGGCAGCATCTGCCTCGACCGAATGGGTGCCGAACAGCCGGTCCCGATCGCACGCGCGATCGGGCCGTTCGAGAGCGTGCCCGTCGACGTCGCGACGGTTCTGCCCCGCCTGCGCTGGCCGGCCCAGATCGAACTTCGCGCCGGCCGCCACGTCGTCCGTCCCCGCTACGAGGTGCTTCGTCACGGCCGCACGCGCATCGCGCACATGAACGTCGAACGCGCCGATCTACAGCCCGATCCCAACATCCCGGGGCTGCCATCCTCCCTCGGCCGCGGCTTCCTGCTGCCGTTCCCGATCCTGCCACCCGGCCGGTTTCGCACCGAAATCCAGCCAAATCCGATGGCGCACACCCAGACGAGCCTGCCGCTCCGGCTCGACATCTTCGCAGCCGATGGACGCCTCGTGCGTCAGCGCTTCCTCGGCAACCTGCCGCGATGCTTCGATCTGGCGGCCGGCTTCGAGGACGACACGACCGCCCTCGGCGAGGGCGGCGGCCATGGCGAACTCGTCTATGACTTTCGCGACGGAGGCGAGGCGGACGGCTGGATGCACGCCCTGGTCCGCTTCCACGACCGCGCCAGCTTCCACGTCGCCGAGACGAGTTTCGGCGCGCACGTCTTCAACACCATCATGACCTATCGTGGAGAGCCTCAATCCTATGCCGGGCCGCCGCCTGGCCTGTCGACCCGCCTGTTCCTCAAGCTGGGTCAGGAGGGACGGCACGGTTTCGCCTTCCTGATCTATCCGGCCTCGAATGACTGGCATCCGCTCTCGACCACCACGCTTCACCTGCACGGCAGCGATGGCGTAGCACTCGCCGAAAGCAAGCTCGTCATCGCCCGCTCCGGATCGTCCCTTGTCTTCCCGCACGAGCACTTCGAGCCGATCTTGATCGAGCGCGCCGGCCGGGCAGGATATGTGCTGATCCGCGACCAGACCTGCCGCCTGTTCGGCTATCACGGGCAGATGGACCAGCAGGGCGGCTTTTCGCTCGACCACATGTTCGGCTTCTGAGCCCGACGACCGGAAAGGCCTCCCGATGTCCCGGTTCACGATCGTCGCCGCCATCGCGTCTCTCGGCGGCCTGCTGTTCGGCTACGACACCGGCGTCATCTCCGGCGCACTGTTGTTCATTCGCAAAGTGTTCGGGCTCAATCCTTTCATGCAGGGTCTGGTCGTGGCCCTCGCACTCGCCGGTGCCACCCTCGGCGCGGCCTTCGCTGGCTCGTTCTCCGACCGTTTCGGCCGACGCCGGGTCATCATCGTCACCGCCTGCCTGTTCGTCGCGGGCTCGCTTCTTTGCGCGTTCGCCGGCAGCGCCGCGCTCCTGCTTGCCGGCCGTTTCGTGATCGGAGTCGCCATCGGCATCGCTTCGATGCTGACGCCACTCTACCTGAGCGAGATGGCGCCGGCGGCGAAGCGTGGCGCGGTGGTCTCGCTGAACCAGATGTGCATCACGCTCGGCATCGTCGCGTCCTACGGCGTCGACTACGCCTTCTCGGGCGCCGCCAGCGGCTGGCGCTGGATGCTCGGCCTCGGTTGCGTCCCCGGCATCATCCTGGGCGTCGGCATGATCTTCATGCCCGACAGCCCGCGCTGGCTCGCCGGCGCCGGCTGGATGAAGGAAGCCGAGCAGGCACTGCGGCACATGCGCGACGGCAACGACGTCACACAGGAACTCGGTCAGATCAGGAAAGACGCAAGCGGCCCTGGAACGGCCGCGCCGTGGTCGGATCTTCTGCACGGCGGCGCGCGCAAGGCGCTTGTCGTCGGGGTGGGGCTCGCCGTCTTCCAGCAGATCACGGGGATCAACACCGTGATCTATTTCGCGCCCACGATCTTCCAGACCGCCGGCTTCGGCCAAGCCTCGACGTCCATCCTTGCCACCACCGGCGTCGGCATCGTCAACGTCGTCATGACCTATGTGGCGCTGAGGCTGCTCGACAGCGCCGGACGCCGCACGATGCTGCTTTGGGGCCTTTCGGGGATGCTGGCGATGCTCGTCGTGCTCACCGTGAGCTTTGCCGTCGGCATGAGCGCCTCCTTCGCCTGGATCACCGTGCTTGCGGTCGCGGCCTACGTCGCGTGCTTCGCGATCGGCCTTGGCCCGGTCTTCTGGCTGCTGATCTCCGAGATCTTCCCGCTGTCGATCCGCGGCCGCGCAATGAGCGTCTCGACCGTCGCCAACTGGGGCTCGAACCTGATCGTGAGCCAGGTCTTCCTGCTGCTGATCAACGGCATCGGCTCGGCGGCCACCTTCGGCCTGTTCGCACTCATGACAGCCCTGAACCTGGTCTTCGCCGTCGCGCGGGTGCCGGAAACCAAAGGCCGTTCGCTCGAACAGATCGAGGCGGATCTGCAAACGGCCTGAACCGGATGGTGGGCGCGACAGGGATTGAACCTGTGACCCCCGCCGTGTGAAGGCGATGCTCTCCCGCTGAGCTACGCGCCCATCCGACGGACAGGTTCCTAGACAGGTGCCACCGGCTTGGCAACATCGATGCCGGCTTTACAGCGGTGGAACGGCAAGCGACGTTGCCGCCCGTCACCCACACCAGGAGGACCACCGTGTTCCGATCCCTGATCATCAGTGCTGCCCTGCTGGCCGCACCCTCCCTCGCGACCGCGCAGACGTCCACCAAGCCAGCGCCCTCCGCCCCTGCCGCGACCACCACGGGACCGGCCAAGGCACCGGCGACGTCGGCGGGATCCGCTGCCGCGTCCGGATCGGTCGCGCAATACAGCTCCCAGACCGACGCGACCGCCAAGTGCGGCAGCGACACCGTCGTCTGGGCGAACGCGACTTCGAAGGCGCTCCATCCCAGTGGCGATCGTTATTTCGGCAAGTCGAAGCACGGGTTCTTCACCTGCGAGAAGGATGCCATGGCCGCCGGCTATCACATGGCCGGTCACAGGAAGCACGCGGCGAAGTCGACCTGATCCCGTCGTGAGCGTCCAGGCGTCAGGCCGGCGGATCGGCGTTCCGGACCTTCGCGCCCGCAAGGGCGGTCCGCCGATCGTCAGCCTGACCGCCTACACCGCACCGATGGCCGGCCTGCTCGATCCGCACTGCGACATGCTGCTGGTGGGCGACAGCCTCGGCATGGTTGTCTACGGCCTGCCGAGTACGCTCGCGGTCACGCTCGACATGATGATCGCCCATGGTGCCGCCGTGGTGCGCGGCTCCTCGCGCGCCTGCATCCTCGTCGACCTGCCGTTCGGCGCCTATCAGGAAAGCCCGGAGCAGGCCTTCCGCAGTGCGGCGCGCATCCTGCAGCAGACCGGTGCCGCCGCCGTCAAGCTCGAAGGCGGTGCCGCGATGGCGCCGACGGTGCGCTTCCTCGTCGATCGCGGCGTTCCCGTCTGTGGCCATATCGGCCTAATGCCGCAGTCGGTGAACGTCGCGGGCGGCTTCCGCGCGACCGGCCGCACCGACGAGGACGCATCACGCGTGACTGCCGACGCCAACGCAATCGCGGATGCCGGCGCCTTCGCTCTCGTCATCGAGGGAACCGTCGAGACGGTCGCGGCCCAGATCACGCGTGCCGTCGCCATCCCCACCATCGGCATCGGGGCTTCGGCCGAGTGTGACGGCCAGATCCTCGTCAGCGACGACCTGCTTGGCCTGTTCGCCGATTTCACCCCCCGCTTCGTCCGCCGCTACGCCGAACTCGGAGCGTCCGTCTCCGAGGCCGCCGCGACCTACGCCGCCGACGTCACTGCACGCCGCTTTCCTGCCGCCGAACATGTCTTCAAGCGGCGGCCATCGTAATCACGCCACTTGAGATAACCTGGACACCCGCCGCGGCGAGACGTGCACGAGCCGCCTCGAGCGGCCCGATCGCCCGTGACGCATCCTCGATGACGAATGTCGCGAACCCGGCCTGCGCCGCGTGCTCCGCCGACCAGGCGACGCAATAGTCCAGCGCCAGGCCGCAGAAGAACACCCGGCGAACGCCGAGCTCCCGCAAGGCCCCCGCAAGCCCGGTCGGCGTCCGCCGGTCGTTCTCCAGAAAAGCCGAGTAGCTGTCGATCTCCCGTCGTGTGCCCTTCCTCACGATCAGCTCGACGCGTGCCGTCTCGAGGTCCGGATGCAGCGACGCGTTCGGCGAACCCTGGATCGCATGATCCGGCCAAAGCGTCTGGCGACCATACGGCAATTCGATCTCGTCGAACGGCACCTGCCCTTCATGGCGGCTGGCAAACGACACGTGGCCGGCCGGATGCCAGTCCTGCGTCGCGAAGGCGCGTGCGAACGGCCCGGACAGGAGGCGATTGATCGCCGGAACGACCGCATCCCCGTCGGGCACCGGCAACTCGCCGCCCGGCATGAACGTCTTCTGCACGTCGATCAGTCCGAGCATGTCAGTCGACCGATCGACCCGCATCAGAGCGCTCCTCTCGACCTATCCAGCGAGCGACGCCCCGAGCGCATCCGCGACGCGTCGAGCGAACTGAGCGGGCTCCGCAGGCGGCTCCCCGTCCTGGATCCGTGCGAGATCGAGCAGAAGATGGGCGGCTTCGCCCACATCGTCGCCGCTTGCCGCCCGCGCGGCGAGTGATCGCACCAGGGGATGGCGCGGATTGAGCTCCAGGACCGGCGGCGAGGGCGGCAGCGACTGTCCGCTGCGGCGCAACAACCGCTGCATCTGCAGATCGGGTCCCATGCTCGATGCGCCGAGCACGACGGCGCTCGCCACCAACCGATCGGATGATCTCGCGTCCGCGATCGCGTCCCCGAGCGTGGTCTTGATCGCGGTGACGAGCGCGTCGAGATCAGCCGGCTCCGCACCGTCGGCCTGTTCCGGCGCATGTTTCGACAGATCGGCCAGACCCTGCGTGACGCTGCGCAGCTTCTTGTCCTCGTATTGGTAGAGCCGGTCCGGCCAGAACGCGTCTACGGGATCGGCCAGCAACAGAACCTCGAGACCGCGTGCGCGAAATCCCTCGAGCTGGGGAGAGGACGCCAATGCCGCGGCGTTCTCGCCGGTGAGATAGTAGATCGCCTCCTGCTCCGGCTTCATCCGGCCCAGATAGTCGGCAAGTGTGGTCCAGCCTTCGACCGAGGACGACTTGAAGCGCGACAGGCCGGCGACCTCCGTCCGGTGCTCCGCGTCCTCCCAGATGCCCTCCTTGAGCGTCGGCCCGAAATTCTCCCAGAACTTCGCGTAGTCCTCCACGTCCTTGGCCCGGCTCTTCAGCTCGTTCAGCACTTTGCCGGTCACCGCCTTGCGGATACGTGCCAGCACCGGCGTCGCCTGCAGCATCTCGCGCGACACGTTCAGCGGCAGATCCTCGGTGTCGACGACGCCACGCACGAAACGAAGAAACGGCGGCAACAGCTCCGCCTCGTCGGTGATGAACATCCGGCGTACATGAAGGCGTATCCGGCTTTCGCGCTGCTGCTCCAGCGGCTCGAACGGACGAGCGCCAGGGACGAACATCATCGCCGTGAATTCGAGCGCCCCCTCGGCGCGCCAATGCAGCGTCGCCCACGGCTCGTCGAAGGCATGCGCGATATGGTGGTAGAACTCCTTGGTCTGCTCGGCGGTCAGCTCGGATTTCGGCTTGCGCCAGAGCGCCGTGCCTTCGTTCGCCGCGACCTCGTCGCCATCCCGACGGATGGTGATCGGCAAGGTGATGTGGTCCGCCCATTTCTTGACGATCGACTCGAGCCGATAGGCTTCCAGGAACTCGGTCGCATCGTCGCGGACATGCAGCACGATGTCCGCGCCCGGTTGCTCCCGCGTCGCCGGAGCGAGCGAGTACGTCCCGCGTCCATCCGAGGCCCAACGCCAGGCCTCGTCGCTTCCGACGCGCCTCGACACCACCTCGACCCGCTCGGCCACCATGAACGCCGCATAGAACCCGACGCCGAACTGGCCGATCAGGCTCGGCCGCTCCTCGGCCGAGACACTGCCCAGGGTCTCGCCGAACGCACGCGTCCCGGACCGTGCGATGGTTCCGAGGTTCTGGACCAGATCCTCGCGCGTCATTCCAATGCCGTCGTCGCTGATCGTGATCAGCTTGGCGTCCTTGTCGGGCACGATGCGTACCTTGGCACCGTCGGGCAGGGACATCGAAGGCTCGGTCAGCGCCTCGAACCGGCGCCGATCGGTCGCGTCCGCCGCGTTCGCCACCAGTTCCCGCAGGAAGATCTCGCGATCGGAATAGAGGGAATGGACGACCAGATCGAGCAGGCGGCCGACCTCCGCACCGAACTCCCTCTGTTCCTCGCTCGACGTTGCCGATGAAACGGCGTCGTTCGCCTCGACCATCATGATCTCCCGCCTCGTCCCTGGACGCGCGCGATATGAACGCGTCGCAGGCGGGAATCAATGCGGATCGATCTCCAGCCGGGCTCAGAACCCGCGCGCCGATATCATCCGCGACGCGAGCGCGATCGGCCTGTTGCGGTATTCGGCAAGTCCACGGCCCTGGGTGGTCTGGAGCAGCGTGGGCCGCGGCCCGTAGCGCGTCGCGACAAACGTCGACGGTGCACCGCCGAAAGGCGATCCGCCCGTCGATCCGGTCGATGTGAACAGCGATCCACTCGCGTTCGGCCCCGGAGTGCCGTGCGATTTGTCCTCTTTGCCGCCCCCCGGATCCTGCGGGGTATCCCCTCGCGCCCACATTTGCAGAACCTGGTTCTGGTAGTCGCGACCGACCTCGGGCGTCAGCGAATGGTAGGCCGCCGCCGCATGCGGCCAGCTTCCCGTCTGCTCGAACAGGCCGCGCAGGAAGCGGGCGCGGAACATCGCGTTGGTCGGCGGGTCGAACGCGTCGTCGAGCGAGGCGAACGCTTCCGGATGCTGCTTGAGGTTGATCTGCATGCATCCGACGTCGATCGAGCGCGCGCCCTGCGCTCTGAAGGCGACCACCGCCGCCATCGCCGCATCCTTGGACTCGTAGAAATGGCCGGTCCCCTCGACATTGATTGTCCAGGGCCATGCGTCGCTGCGCCCGGTGGCGGCATCGACCCGTCCGCTCTCGACCCTGCTGATGGCCGTGAGCAACTGATCGGGCACGCCGGTGGCACGCTCGGCGGCGACGGTCGCCATGTGGCAGAGCACCCGGTCGGTCGGCGAGCCGTCCGCGCGCGCTCGGTCCGGGAGGTTCAGGGCCAGAATGGCAACGGCTATGGCAAGCGTCTTCGAAACACGCATTCCTCGATCATGCCCGCCACTTCCTAACCGGCCGTGAAGGGCACTAGTCCATGGCGACGTTCACGAGATGGTGCGCTGCAAAAAACCTGTTGACGGACGGTGAGCCCATCCATAGCTTGTGGGTGTGGCGCTGGCCTTGCCGCGCCGCATCTTGGACGTTTCCTCCCTAAACTTGGCGGCACTTCGGTGCCGCCTTTTTTTTACCCGTGCATCGTCCGCCCCGATCCGCCCGACACCCTGTCGTCGCGATGCCCGATCTTCTCGATGACGGTTGCCACCAGCCGGTCGAGATGATGTCGAAGTGCGTCGAAGCCACGTCGCTTCTCGTTGCGTCGTTCATCCATGTAGAGCCCGCGCGCGATCTCGAGTTGCAGCACGTGGATACCCGCATCCGGCCGCCCGTAATGCCGGGTGACAAAGCCGCCGGCATATGGATCGTTGCGCCGAACGACATACCCGGAGTGCTGCAGACACTCTTCCACCAGCCCCACGATCTCGGGCGCGCAGGATGCGCCGTGCGCGTCGCCCAGCACGAAGCCGGCCGGCGCCCTGCTCCTGCCCGCGAGATCGTCGGGCATCGAGTGGCAGTCGATCAGCAGGCAGCGCCCGAACGCCTGCCTGGTCTCAGCGATCAGCGCCTGCAGCGCGACATGGTAGGGCTCCCAGCACGTCTCGATCCGCTGACGCGCCTCCTCGAAGCGCAGCTTGCGTCGATGGATGACCTCGCCGTTCGCAACCACGCGTGCGACCGTCCCGAAACCGGCGGCAACACGGCGGCTCGTCGTGTTGCAATAGACGGGCAGCGGATCGGCAAACATCTCCGGGTCGAGCTCCCAGCGCTCGCGATTGACATCACAGAACGCGCGCGGGAACGAGGCCGACAGCAGCGGCGCGCCCATGCCTGGAGCCGCCGCAAACAACTCGTCGACAAAGCTGTCCTCGCTGCGGCGCAGCGCACGGGCATCGAGCCGCGAAGCAGCCACGAAGTCGGGGCGGTAGTCCCGTCCCGAGTGAGGCGACGCAAGGATGAGCGGGGACATCTGCGAGGAGGGCCGCACCAGCACGAGGGCAGGCCTCGGCGTTTCTACCGCCCGCAAGATCGCATTCAACGTCTTGATCGCCCAGCGTGACGACGGGTGATCTCGGATCGATGCCGATCGTCACCGCATCCGATGGTGGGCGCAACAGGGATTGAACCTGTGACCCCTACCGTGTCAAGGTAGTGCTCTCCCGCTGAGCTATGCGCCCCACCGGCCCGGTTGCTGTTCCTACCGTCGCTCTCCTGGACGCGCAAGCGGCGGCAATCATTGGTGCTCGTCACCGTCATGACCAGTCCGCTGACACGCTACCCAGATCCAGCGCCGCCTGCAGGATCCAGGTCGCACTGGCTCGATCGACGATACCGGCACGCTTGCTACGGCTGAGATCCGCGTCCTCGACCAGGAACCTGTTGACCGCAGCGGATGACAGCCGTTCGTCCCACATTGCGGCCGGTAGCCCGGTCAACGCGGCCAGATCGCGTGCCCAATCCCGCGCCGCCTGTGCCGCTGGTCCGAAACCGCCATCCATCGACAGCGGCAGCCCGACGACGAGGCCACCCACGTCCTGGGACTTGGCGATCGCCGAGATCTCGGTCGCGTTCACCGCCAGCTTGCGCCGCGGCAGCGTTCCGAACGGCGAGGCGAGCACCAGCCGCACGTCGGACAAGGCGAGACCGATCCGCTTGCGGCCCGGATCGATTCCCAGGATCCGCTGATGCCTCGACAGTTCGCCACGCAAGTCGGTCAGGTTGATGAGCGCCATACCGAGCCTTATGGTCCGCGCCAGCCGTTTTCTGCCAGCCGTCATTGAGCGCATGGGCGATCTCACAGCAAGGGCTCTTCATGTCGCTCGATATCGCGACCGTCAGACGTATCGCCAAGCTCGCCCGCATCAGGGTGGACGAGGAGGAGCTCGCGCGGCTGGGCTCCGAGCTCGGCGCCATCATCCAGTGGGTCGAGCAGTTGAACGAGGTCGATGTCGAGGGTGTCGAGCCGCTGACGGGCGCCGTCGCCACCAGGCTTCGCATGCGCGACGACGTCGTGACCGATGGCGGCAAGCGCGACGAGGTCCTCGCCAACGCGACCGATCCGCAGCGAGGCTATTTCACGGTTCCGAAGGTCGTCGAATGACTCCTACTGACTTCACCGTGGCGGGCGCCGGTGACGCGTTGCGTCGCCGCGACATCAGCGCGCGCGAGCTGACCATCGCGCATCTCGACGCGATCGACGCTCTCGACGGGCAACTTAATTGCTTCATCACGCCCACTCCGGACCGCGCCTTGTCGCAGGCGGATGCCGCCGACGCGGCACTCGCGCACGGCGAGGCATCCCCGCTCACCGGCATCCCGCTCGCGATCAAGGACCTGTTCTGCACCGCGGGGATACGAACGACGGCGGCGAGCCGCATGCTCGGCTCCTTCACGCCACCCTACGAAAGCACGGTGACGGCGCGCCTGCTCGCCGACGGCGCCGTCTTCCTCGGCAAGACCAACCTCGACGAATTCGCCATGGGCTCATCGAACATGAGCTCGGCCTACGGCCCGGTACGCAATCCGTGGCAACGAAGCGGCGAGAACAGGACCGGACCGGCGGACGAAGGCGTCAAGCTTGTTCCCGGCGGCTCGTCGGGTGGCTCCGCGGCTGCCGTCGCGGCGCGGCTCGCCTTGGGTGCCACCGCGACCGACACCGGTGGTTCGATCCGCCAGCCGGCGTCGTTCTGCGGCATCGCCGGCATCAAGCCCACCTATGGACGCTGCTCCCGTTTCGGTATCGTCGCGTTTGCGAGCTCGCTCGACCAGGCTGGGCCCGTTGCCCGGACGATCGAGGACTGCGCGATCCTGCTCGGCTCGATGGCGGGGTTCGATCCCAACGACAGCACAAGTGCCGATCATCCGGTTCCCGACTTCCGCGCGGCCTGCAAGCGGGGGATCCGCGGCCTGCGTGTCGGCATCCCGCGCGAATACCGGATGGACGGGACGCCCGATGAGATCGTACGTCTCTGGGAACAAGGCATCGTCTGGCTTCGCGAGGGCGGCGCCGAGATCGTCGACGTGTCGCTGCCCCATACCAAATATGGTCTCGCCACCTACTATGTCGTGGCACCGGCCGAATGCTCGTCCAACCTGGCGCGCTATGACGGCGTCCGGTTCGGCCTGCGCGAGCCCGGCCGCGACCTCGGCGCCCTCTACGAGAACACCCGTGATGCCGGCTTCGGCGCGGAGGTCAAGCGGCGGATCCTGATCGGGACCTACGTCCTGTCCTCGGGCTACTACGACGCCTACTACCTCAAGGCACAAAAGGTGAGGGCGCTCATCCTGCGCGATTTCACCGAGGCCTTTGCCAAGGTCGACGCCCTGCTGACCCCGACCACGCCCACCTCCGCGTTCGCACAGGGCGAGCGCATGGACGACCCGGTGACGATGTATCTGAACGACATCTTCACCGTGCCCTCCAGCATGGCAGGTGTTCCGGCCCTGTCCGTGCCAGCCGGCCTCGACCATCGAGGCCTGCCGCTCGGCCTGCAGGTGATCGGGCGCCCGTTCGACGAGGAGACCATCATCGCGGTGGGGCAGGTGATCGAAAACAGTGCAGGTTTCATCCATCGGCCCACCATCCACGCGGGTGCGCACCGATGAGCTATCTCGTCGAAGGCACGACCGGCCCGTGGGAGGTCGTCATCGGCCTCGAAATCCACGCGCAGGTCATCAGCCGTGCCAAGCTGTTTTCCGGTGCGGCCACCGAGTTCGGCGCCGAGCCGAACAGTCAAGTCAGCTTCGTCGACGCCGCGTTTCCGGGAATGTTGCCTGTCATCAACCGCGAATGCGTGGCCCAGGCCATCAGGACCGGCCTCGGTATCGACGCACGGATCAACATCGTCAGCCGCTTCGACCGGAAGAACTACTTCTACGCCGACCTGCCGTCCGGCTACCAGATCAGCCAGTTCGAGCACCCGATCGTCGGCGCCGGCCGAATCGAGATCGAACTCGCCGACGGCAGCACACGCGCGATCGGCGTCACGCGCCTGCATCTCGAACAGGACGCCGGCAAATCCCTCCACGACCAGGATCCCGAGCGCTCCTTCATCGACCTGAACCGTTCCGGCGTCGCGTTGATGGAGATCGTCAGCGAACCAGATCTGCGCAGTCCCGAGGAGGCGGGTGCCTACATCCGCAAGCTCCGCTCCATCCTGCGCTATCTCGGCACCTGCGACGGCAACATGGACGAGGGATCGCTACGGGCCGACGTGAACGTGTCCGTCCGCAAGTCGGGCGAACCGTTCCGCACTCGCTGTGAGGTCAAGAACGTGAACTCGGTGCGCTTCGTGATGCAGGCGATCGAGGTCGAAGCCCACCGGCAGGTCGAGATCTGGGAGCGGGGAAGCACGGTCGACCAGGAGACGCGCCTGTTCGATCCCGCGCGCGGCCAGACCCGTTCCCTGCGCAGCAAGGAGGACGCCCACGATTATCGCTATTTTCCGGATCCGGACCTGGTGCCGCTCGTCCTCGACGAGGCCTGGATCGAGCAGCTGCGCGCAGGCCTTCCAGAGCTGCCCGATGCCAAGCGTGCCCGCATCGTCCGCGACTACGGCCTGACCCCGTACGACGCCTCCGTTCTGGTGGCCGAACAGGCCGTCGCCGCCTACTACGAGATCGTGGCCGGCGGCCGCGATCCGAAACTGGCGGCGAACTGGGTCATCGGCGATCTGTTCGCCGCCCTCAACAAGGCAGGCCTCTCGATTTCCCAGAGTCCGGTCTCGGCCGGCGCACTCGGCAGCCTGCTAGACTTGGTGGCCGACGGCACCATCAACGGCAAGATCGCCAAGGAGGTGTTCGAGGCGATGGTCGAAACCGGGGAGAGTCCCGCGGCGATCGTCGAGCATCGCGGCCTCCGACAGGTAACCGACACCGGCGCGATCGACCAGGCGGTGGCCCAGATCCTGGCGTCGAACGCTGACAAGCTCGCCGATTATCGTAACGGCAAGGACAAGCTGTTCGGCTTCTTTGTCGGTCAGGTCATGAAGGCGATGGCCGGCAAGGGGAACCCGGCCCTGGTCAACGAGGCCCTGAGACGCGCGCTGTCCTGAAAGACCAACAAAGAGATGCGCCGCTATGTGGTCACTTTAAGGACATCTCTGGCGGCGACTCGATCCCCGGTCCCATCCAGCGCCTGAGCCGGTCGGTCGAGGCGACCCAGTCGTTTGACGCGGCTGTTGCGCCCCCCTAAGACTGCCCCTGCAAACGCCGTGTTTGCACCTCTCGGCGGAGGGGTGGCCGAGTGGCTGAAGGCGGCGGTTTGCTAAACCGTTGTAGTCCGTCAAGGGCTACCGTGGGTTCGAATCCCATCCCCTCCGCCACCCTCGTCGACCTCAGACAATCCGTGTCAATCGCCGGGCAAGATGGACCAGGCAGGCCTGATCATCGACCTGAAGTTGTCGGAACGCCTCGATCAGCGTCTGCTCCTGGCCTGCGCGGGAAGCTGACGCTCCGTTCGTGGCGTTTTCCGCGGACATCTCCGGCCGCAGCAGACGCACCGGAACCTCCAACGCCTTGGCGATCTGCACGGCTTTGCCTGCGAAGCCCGAGCGCCCCGTTTCCCACTGTGCGACGAGGCTCCGTGACACCCCTGCCGCCTTCGCCAACTGGTCCTGCGTGAGATGTCGACTCTGGCGGATCGTCTTCATGCGTTCGCCCGCGTGCGTGTCTTTCCGTCCAGCGACCATCACAAAGCTTCCCTCATTGAATTTTCGTGGAGCTAAAAGCCCAGATATAACAGAGCTCCGTCCCGACGGCGAGACGATAACTTTAACGCAAGCGTCACCTGCAACGCCCCGTCTGTCTAACAGGACCAGTGTCGTTCTGACAACGGAATTGTTGGTGTCGACGACAGGACAGACAGGGGGTTAGCGGGTCCTCGCGGTCCCCTGTCGTCAGAACATTCCCACACCCTGCAAGCCTCCGAAAACGCCGAACAATGCCGTCACGCTCGAGACCGCGATCACGACCCAGAGATAGGGGCCACGGAGACGATGCGCCGGAGGCAACGCCTTGACGGCCAGCGCGATCAGGAAGCCGAGGACGAGCGGAAGCAGCAACGCGTTCATGATCTGCACGTCGATGTTAAGCGAGACCAGGTCCGGCCATAGCCCGACCAGCACGCTTCCACCGATCACCGCCACCGCGTAGATCCCGTAGAACCAGCTGGCTTCCAGCGGCTTGTGCTCGAGCGAATGACGATAGCCTGTCACCTCGCCCACCCCCCAGGCGAGAGCCAGCGAACAGACGATCGCCGCCACCATGCCCGCGCCCAGCACACCGAGACCGAAGACCAGGTGCCCGGTGGTGGTGCCCAGGATGGGAGTCAGCGCCTCGCTCATCTCTCCGACCGAGTTGAGGCTGGTCTGGCCGCTCTTGGCCCCGATGGTCGCCGCGGTCGCCACCAGCACCGCCGCCATCACGAGCTGCGTCAGGACCGCGCCAACCGCCGTATCGATCCGTGCATGAGTGAAATGCTCGGGACGAAGCCGCTTATCGGCAATCGCCGACTGCTGATAGAAGATCATCCACGGCATGATCACCGCTCCGATGTTCGCGGCCGCGAGAAACAGATAGTCCACGTTGCCGATCGGGATGCTCGTGGCACCGCGGATCATCTCCGGCAATTTCGGGCCCGCCTCCCAGGCCACGCCGAAGAATGCGACCTCGAACAAGCCGAGCGCGATCGCCACGCGTTCCACGCGGCGATACGACCCTGTCGTGACGACGGCGAGCAGACAGAAAGCAGCGAGGGTCAGGCTGAGGCCCCTCGGTATGCCGTAGAGCTCGCCGACACCGGCCACCCCCGACATTTCCGTCAGCAGCGCTCCCATGGTCGCGACACCCAGGCCGCACACCGACACCCAGGCCCAGAACGAACCGAACGTGTCGCGAATGAGCTCGCCGTGACCTCGGCCCGTGAAGACACCCAGCCTGACGGTCAGTTCCTGCACCATGTAGAGAATCGGCATGAGCAGGAATTGCAGCAGGAGCAGGCGATAGCCCCACTGCACGCCGCTCTGGCCAGCGGTGATCACACTGCCCACGTCCGTATCCGCAAGCATGACGACGAGGCCTGGCCCGAACACCGCGATGGCCAACCGGCCGCTCAATCGTCGCGGGCGTCGACCGGACGACACCGCACCCTGCTGCTCTATCAAGCTGACGAACTCCTCACTGCGATGTGCAAGTGAGAGCTATTCGCAAATGGCTCGCGGCACAAGCGCCGTCCACGCGGACGCAAGCGAGGAGGGCAGGATGCCGGTCTATGCGACCAGCGGATGCCTCTCGCGATGGTCGGCGGCCAGACCGTCCGGAAGAAAGATCTGGCAATGAGCGCCATCGATCGACAGCCGCACCGGCTCGTGCACGCGGGTGGCGTCGGCGCCATCGGTCTGGACGACGAGCATCGTCTTGTCGGTCAGTTCGACATGCAGCAGCGTCAGGCCGCCCAGGCGTTCGGCGATCAACGCCCTGCCGGCGATCGGACCATTGTCGTTGATCGCGATATGCTCCGGGCGTACTCCGAGCGTGACGTTCATTCCCGAATTGATCCGGTCGGTCGCGACGGGGCTGGTCACGTGGATACCGCCCGGCCCATCGACGGTGGCGCCTGACTGGTCGACGACACTGACCGAAGCCGGCAGCAGGTTCATCCGCGGCGAGCCCATGAAGCCCGCCACGAACAGGTTGCGCGGCCGGTGATAGAGCTCGAGCGGCGAGCCGACTTGCTCGACCAAGCCCCCCTGGAGCACGACGATCTTGTCCGCCATCGTCATCGCTTCCACCTGGTCGTGGGTGACGTAGATCATCGTCGCGGCCAGTTGTTCGTGCAGGCTCGCGAGCTCGATCCGCATCTGGCCGCGCAGCGCCGCGTCGAGGTTCGACAGCGGCTCGTCGAACAGGAAGACCTTCGGCTTGCGCACGATCGAGCGCCCGATCGCGACGCGCTGACGCTGGCCACCGGAGAGCTGGCCGGGCTTGCGCGCCAGATACGGCTCGAGCTGCAGGATCCGGGCGGCCTCGGCGACCTTCGCTTTTCGCTCGGCGACCGGCACCTTCGCCAGCCGCAACGCGAAGCCCATGTTCTCCTCCACCGTCATGTGCGGGTAGAGCGCATACGACTGGAACACCATCGCGAGCCCCCGGTCGGCCGGCCCGACCTCGTTGACCCGCTGCCCATCGATCAGCAGGTCGCCGTCGCTGATCTCCTCCAGCCCGGCGATCATCCGCAGCAGCGTCGACTTGCCGCAACCCGACGGGCCCACGAACACCACGAACTCCCGGTCGGCCACGTCGAGCGTGACTCCCTTGATCGCCTCATGCCCGGCGTAGCTCTTGCGGAGGTTGCGCAATGCGAGAGTGGCCATATCGGTCTCCTATTTGACGGCGCCGAATGTGAGCCCGCGCACAAGTTGACGCTGGCTGAGCCAGCCGAAGATCAGGATCGGCGCCACCGCAAGCGTCGATGCCGCCGAGAGCTTGCCGAAGAACAGGCCCTCGGGCGACGAGAACGACGCGATGAACTGGGTCAGCGGTGCGGCCTTCGACGAGGTGAGGTTGAGCGACCAGAACGCCTCGTTCCAGCACAGGATCAGCGACAGCAGCCCGGTCGACGCGACGCCTGGAAGTGCCAGCGGCAGCAGCACATGCCACAGTTCGCCGGTGCGTGTCGCACCGTCCATGCGGCCCGCCTCGAGGATGTCGCGCGGGACCTCTTTGAAGAAGGTGAACAGCATCCAGACAACGATCGGCAGGTTCGACAACGCATAGACAATGATCAGGCCGGACCGGGTGTCGAGCAGGCCCGTGTTCTTCGCCAGCAGATAGATCGGGATCAGCACGCCGACCGGCGGCAGCATCTTCGTCGACAGCATCCAGAGCAGCGTGCCGCGCGTCCGCTTGGTCGGCGCGAACGCCATCACGTAGGTCGCCGGGATCGCCAGCAGCAACGCGACGACCGTGGCACCCACCGAGATCGCCACGCTGTTGAACGCGAACAGCAGGTAATTCGATCGCGCCTGCACCTCGGCGTAGCTCTGCAGCGTCGGGTGGAAGAACAGGCGTGGCGGCGTCGCCACCGCCGTCAGTTCGCTCTTGAACCCGGTCAGCACCATCCAGAAGATCGGAAAGAACATGATGATCGCGATCGCCCAGCCGAGAAGGCCGATCATCACCTTCTGCAACGCGCTCTGCTTCATCGCTCAGGTCTCCAGGTTGCGCGCGGCTGAACGGACCAGGAAGAAGGCGACGATGTTGGCCAGAAGGATGGCGACCACTCCGCCCGCCGAGCCGCCGCCGATGTCGAATTGCTGCAGGGCGTTCCTGAAGATCAGGTAGGCGAGATTGGTGGTGGCCGTGCCCGGACCGCCCGACGTGGTCACCTGGATTTCGGCGAAGATCGTCAGCAGGAAGATCGTCTCCATCATGATCACCACGCCGATCGCCCGCCTGAGGTGCGGGACGATGATGAAGCGGAACTGAGCGAGCGCCCCGGCGCCGTCCATGCGCGCTGCCTCGCGTTGCTCATGGTCGAGAGATTGCACAGCGGTCAGCAGGATCAGCAAAGCGAAGGGCAGCCACTCCCACGACAGGATCAGCACCAGCGTCAGCAACGGCACCTGGCCGAACCAGTCAACCGGCGCCAAGCCGACCGCGCGCAGCAACGCCGACACCACGCCGTAGATCGGGTGCAGCATCAGGTTCTTCCACACCAAGGCCGAGACCGTCGGCATGACAAAGAATGGCGCGATCACCAGCAGCCGGGCGATGTTGCGTCCGAAGAACTCCTGGTCGTAGAGCACGGCAAGGACGGTTCCGAGCCCGACGGAGATGACGAGGACGCTGCCCACCAGGATCAATGTGTTGATCAGCGAGGTCAGAAAGTCGGGATCGGTGATCAGGTACCAGTAATTGTCGATCCCTGCGAAGCCGGTTTGCGTCGGATCGACCAGGTTGTAGTGCTGCACGCTGTAATACAGCGTCATCACCAGCGGCACGATTGACCATACGAGCAGCACCACTACCGCGGGCGCGATCAACGGCAGCGTGACGCCCCGGATGCTGGTGCGTTTCTCTCTGCGAACCGCCGGGCGGGCGACTGTCGCGTCCATCAGGCCCCGCTTCCTGCCGGGTCGGCCGAGGCGTCGCCGCACCAACGGTTGCGCCGCATCCCTGTTCTCCCTCTGCCGCTTGCCGGCTTCTTGATCCGTCCGGCGTCTCTGACACCGTTACGACAGAGGTTCGGCTTGTCAACGGTTTCGGCCGGTGTCATGGCCATCCCCGGCCCCACGATTGCAAAGGCGCTCGTCCGATGAACCTCGTCATCCTCGACTATTACCATGGCGGCGGCATGGTCGGTGGCCTGACCAGCATGATCGTCCACAGCGTCATCAACGGCCTGATCTTCAGCGTCATCTTCCGTCTGATCTCGCAGCTCACCCTGACCCAGGCGCTGATTCTCGTCGTCGCCGTGATCGGCCTCGCCTACATGTGGGCGCGTTCCCGGGATCGCGCCCGCTGGTAGCGTCTACCGGCCGAGCGACTGGACGATCTCTTCCGTCATCTTCTTCGCATCCCCGAACAGCATCATCGTGTTCGGCTTGAAGAAGAGTTCGTTGTCCACGCCCGAGTAGCCCGAAGCCATCGACCTTTTGACGAACAAGACCGTCTTGGCCCGGTCCACTTCCAGGATGGGCATGCCGTAGATCGGGCTCTTGGGGTCCGTCTTCGCCGCAGGGTTCGTGACGTCGTTCGCTCCGATCACATACACGACGTCGGTCGTGCTGAACTCGGTGTTGATCTGCTCGAGCTCGAACACATCATCATACGGAACGTTAGCCTCGGCCAGCAACACGTTCATGTGGCCGGGCATTCTCCCCGCCACCGGGTGGATCGCATACTTGACCTCGACGCCCTCCGCCTTCAGCCGGTCGCCCATTTCCCGCAAGCTGTGCTGCGCCTGGGCGACCGCCATCCCGTAGCCGGGCACCACGATTACCTTCGAGGCGTTCTTCATGATGAAGCCGGCATCGTCCGCATTGCCCGCCTTGACCGTCCGGTCCGCGGCACCCGGATCGACCGCCGATACCCCGCCTGTATCCGTCCCCCAACCGCCCAGCAGCACGTTGAAGATCGAGCGGTTCATCCCCTTGCACATCACATAGGACAGGATCGCGCCCGACGCGCCCACGAGCGCTCCCGTGATGATCAAAGCCAGGTTCTGGATCGTGAAGCCGATTCCCGCACACGCCCAACCCGAATACGAATTGAGCATCGACACCATCACCGGCATGTCGGCACCGCCGACCGGCATGATCAGCAGGAACCCGAGTGCCAGCGACAGCAGCGCGATCAACCAGAACACCGCCTGCGAGCTGCTGGCGACAAACACCACGATCAGCACCACCAGCAGGATCCCAAGACCCAGGTTGAGCGGGTGCTGGTTCGGAAACTTCAGCGGCGCGCCCTTCACCAGCCCCTGCAGCTTGGCGAACGCGACCAACGATCCGGTGAACGTCACCGCACCGATCGCGAGCCCGATCGACATCTCGATCAGGCTTTCGGCGTGGATTGCCCCGGGCACGCCAATGCCGAACGACTGCGGTGCGTTCAGCGCCGATGCCGCGACGAACACCGCCGCCAATCCCACCAGGGAGTGGAACGCCGCCACGAGCTGCGGCAGCGCCGTCATCTGGATCCGGCGCGCCACCACGATCCCGATGGCGCCGCCAATCGCCACGCCGGCGATAATCAGGGCGATACCGCTGCCCGTCATCCCGGGACGCAACAACGTGGCGGCGCCCGCAATCGCCATGCCGGCCATGCCGAACTGGTTGCCGCGACGCGACGTGGCCGGGCTCGACAGGCCGCGCAGCGCCAGAATGAACAGGACCGCCGCAACAAGATAGAACAGCGAAAGCAGGTTGAGTGACATGTCTCGGTCCTACTTCGCCGAACGAGGCTTGTTGGTGCGGAACATCGACAACATTCGCTGCGTGACCGCGAAGCCGCCGAAGATGTTCACACTCGCCAGCGTCACCGCGACAAACCCGAAGATCTTCGGCACCACACCGTGGCTGAGCCCGGTCGCTAGCATGGCGCCCACGATGATCACCGACGAGATCGCATTGGTGACCGCCATCAGCGGCGAGTGCAGCGCAGGGGTCACGTTCCAGACGACGTAGTAGCCGACGAAGCAGGCCATCACGAAGATCGCCAGCAGGAACACGATGGGCTCGATCGAAGCGACCGGCTGAGAAGCGGGTGAGAAGCCGATCGTCTGTCGCGCGAGCAGGTCTGCCTGCGCTGACAGAGCGGCCGCGCGCTGCGCGAGGGACGAGGCGGCCTGCGAGAAATGCTGCGGATCCATGGCTTTATCCTGATTGGAGCGCGTGTCAGGTTTGCGGCTTGAACTGCGCCGAGACGATGTCGCCGCCGCGGGTCAGCAGCACCCCGGCCACGATCGGATCGTCCGCGTCGAGTTTCAGCTGACCCGCCTCCTTGTCCCAGAACGTGGTCAGGAACGTCAGCAGGTTGCGCGCGAACAGGCTGCTCGCGGCGACCGGAATGCGGCCGGGCCAGTTCCGCCAACCGAGCACCCGGACGCCGTTCTCGGTGACGAACATTTCACCAGGCTTCGTCGCCGCGCAATTGCCGCCCGCATCGGAGGCGATGTCGACGATGACGCTGCCGGCGCGCATGGAACCGACCATCTCGTCGTTGATGATCACCGGTGCACGCCGGCCCATCGCGAGCGCGGTGCAGATGATCACATCGGTCTTCGCGACCGTTGCCGCCATCAGCTCCGCCTGCTTGCGGCGGTAATCCTCGCTCATCTCCTTCGCGTAACCACCCGCCGTCTGGGCCGCCTTGCTCTCCTCGTCCTCGATACCGACGAAGGTGGCGCCGAGCGACTTGATCTCCTCCTTCGCCGCCGGGCGGACGTCGGTTGCCGACACGATCGCGCCCAACCGGCGTGCGGTCGCAATCGCCTGCAGACCAGCGACACCGGCGCCGAGCACCAGCACACGCGCAGGCGGCACCGTTCCGGCGGCCGTCATCATCATCGGAAATCCGCGATCGAACGCGGTCGTCGCCTCGACCACGGCGCGATACCCGGCGAGATTGGACTGGCTCGACAGCACGTCCATCGACTGGGCGCGCGTGATGCGCGGCAGCAGCTCGATGGCGACCAGATCGACGCCGCCCGCTGCCGTGTCGGTCACGATCGACTTGTCCCAAAGCGCGCCGGACACGCCGACCAGCACCGCGCCGCGCTCGATTTGGCCGCGAAGGTCAGCCTCCGGCGCCTGCACGCTCAGCACGATGCCGGCCCCGGCCAAAGTGGCACCGGTATCAGGCGTGATCTCGGCGCCCGCCGCGCGAAACTCCTCGTCGCTGATCGACGACGCCACACCCGCGCCGGTCTCTACCGCCACCGAAAGGCCGAGCGTCACGATCTTCTTGACCGTCTCCGGCGTCACCGCCACGCGCGTCTCGAACGCTGCGCGCTCCTTCAGAACCGCCAGCCGCATGTGCAATCCGTCCCATCGCCACGGCCGTCAGGTTCGACCTTGCCTGGACGCTAGCGCGGATGAGGGGCGACCGTAAGCCCGCCGTCGGGCCGTCTCGCCACGCATCATCATGCAGGGCACTATGGAAGCCTCTCGAAGCGAAGCAGAAGGATCGATGCAGGTCTGGGTTCGTCTTGTCCGTGTCGGTTGGTTCGCCTTACGCCGTTCCGGCTCGATCGGTGCCGATGCCCGGTCGGTTCTTCGCTTCCGGGTCGCACCGGGCGACATCGACGTCAATCTGCACATGAACAACGGCCGCTACCTCACGATCATGGATCTTGGCCGGATCGATCTCCTGATCCGGACCGGTCTGTGGCGCCAGATGAACCACCAGAAGCTGCAGGGCGTCGTCGCGGTCCAGCGTGTCCGCTACCGGCACGCGCTCGATCCCTGGGACCGGTTCCGGCTGGAAAGCCGCATCCTCGGCTGGAACGACGAGGGCTTGATGTTCGAGCACCGGATGATCCGCGAGCGCGGAGGCGAGGAGAAGCTGTCGGCGGCGGCGACCGTGCGTTTCGTCTTCACCGCGCGCAGTCGCATCAAGCCGAGGACCGCCGACATCATGGCCTCCGCCGGCATGACCGGCGAAAGCCCCGCCCTGAGCGAGGAGGTACTCGCGTGGCTCCAGACAGAGAAGCGCATGGTCTCCGCGCGCTGACCTCATCCGCCGGACGGCAGGTGAGTCTAGATCCTCAGCCGCCCGAACAGCGCGATCATCAATCCCTGGCACAGATGCGCCAGAACCGGATCGTAGCGCGGTCCCTCGTCGCGAAGAAACGCATGCGCGGCGTCGACCTCGTGCCAGCCATAAAGCGTCCCCGCGCGCTCGAGCCGCGCACGGATCAACTGCCGCCCCTCGAACGGCACGTGCGGATCCGATCGCCCGAACACCAGCAGCATCTCGCCGCTGATCTCCTCGGCCCGCGCGAGGGTATCGTCCGAACGATCCGCGCCGAGCGACGCCGTGTGCAGGTCCGTCGGATAGAAGCAGGCGCTCGCCTGCACATCCGGCTGCAACGCCGCCCGGAAAGCGAGATGACCCCCGAGGCAAACCCCGGCGGCGCCGACCCTCCCGGTGCATCCGGGCAACGCCTTGAGATGATCGAGTGCGGCGCGGGTGTCGCTGTCGAATGCGGCGATCGGCTTGGTGAATTTCAGCGCGTTGCCACGATCGGTGCCGCCCTGGTCGTAGGCCAGCGCCGTCCCGGCGGCTTCATGTTCGTGATAGATTTCGGGAACCGACACGACCATCCCGGTTCCCGCCAGGAAGGCGGCAAGCCGCGCGATCGGCGCGGTTACCTGATAGATCTCGGAGAACAACACCAGGCCGGGGAAAGGACCGTCCGCCTTCGGACGGAACACATGCGTCCGCATCACACCGGTCGGTGTCGCGAGATCCGCGTAGCCGGCCTGACGAATGATCATCCCCGCCCTCACGTCGGTGTGGTGCCCAGGGGCGGAATCGAACCACCGACACTACGATTTTCAGTCGCATGCTCTACCAACTGAGCTACCTGGGCGCACCGACACGCATCGCTGTGCGGCGATCGGGTTAGCCCAGAGTGTCGGGGGGATCAACCTCCTCGTCGGACCTGACCGGCACGCTGTAGCGGCCGGTGAACCAGCGCCCCAGATCGACATCGGCGCACCGGACCGAGCAGAACGGCGCCAATCGTTGCTGAGGACCATCGGTCACCGCTTCCCTGCCGCACACCGGGCACGGCCTGGCTCCGTTCATCCCTCTAGCTCCCGAATTTCCCACCGTCCCGCCTCCAGCGTCGCGTCCGACCGCACGATGAGGGGGCGCCCGCTCAGCCGCGCAAGGTCACGGCCGATGACCGGGTCGGCCAGCAGAAGGCGAGCAAGCGCCGGCGCGGCGTGCAGCGCATGCGCGCGATGCGGATCATCCGATTGCGCACGGGCAAGAGCCGACGCGGCGTCGAGGATGCGCCCGTAGGATCCTTGCCGGAGCTCGTGCAGGGCCGGCCTTCTCCTCGCTCGCACAATCTCCGCCAGTCCGAGCGCGGTGAACCCGAGCAGCCGGGGATGGAGCGGGTCGGCTCCGAGCGCGCGTTCGATCTCGGTCGATAGCAGGGACCGCTTGCGCGCGGCCAGGCCCGCGAAATCGACCAGGATCGCGCCCGACAGGTTCCTCAGCCGGACCTGGTGCATCAGGGGACCGAGCAGCGCGCGATTGACCGCGAATTGCGCCACCTGTTTGAGGGTGCCGCTCTCCGTCCCGGTTGCCGTATCGACATCGATCGCCACCAGCGCGGGCGTGGGCCACATCGTCGCGCGGGCGCCTCCGGGCAGTGCGACCCCGATATCACGCAGCGCTTCGATCTCGTCGTCGAGCGCCGCGTCGAAGCCCGCGGCTCCTCGCGTCAATCGGTCCCCCAGGCGTGGACCCATGTCAGCGGCGAGCCCGGCATCGCCAGTCCGCACCGGCAGGTCGGGATACGCAGCCAGAATCTCGTCGAGCGGCGAGGGGCCGCGGCGAACGCGCCGCATACCGCCCGATGCAGCCTCCGGATCGTCCGCATCAGCAAGTGCGACCAGCTTCGGGCCCTTGTCCGCACGCGACGACCGCGTGATCCGAACGCCGATCAATGTGCCCGCGCCCGCACGCGAGGTCGCGTCCCGATCCGGCAGAAAGCCGTCCGCCTCCCCCTCCAGGCAGACGAAGGCGCCGCCAAGTGCTGCAACCCTCGCGCCGACGCGTCCCCGGTGCACATCCCCGTATCCATCCGGAGCACCGGGTCGCCACAACCCGTAATCCGCCAGGCGTCCTCCGATCTCGACCGCAATCTCGATCTCGCCTGGCCGCGCCCGCAAGCAGATCGTGCCGGTCAAGGCAGCAATCCGTGGCCCCGGAGCAGCTGCGCGGTCTCGAACAGCGGCAAGCCGACGACGCCGGAATGGCTGCCCGACAGGAAACGCGCAACCGAGGCGGCGTGACCCTGGATGGCATAGCCGCCTGCCTTGCCTCGCCAGTCTCCAGCGTCGACCAGACGGTCGATCTGTCCCGCGGTCAGACGCGAGAAAGCCAAGGCGGTCTCGACGACGCGCGCCGAGAGCCGTCCGGATGGCGCGCGCAGCAAGACCGCGGTCGTGACAAGGTGACGCCGGCCCGACAGTAAGCCGAGGCAACGGCGCGCCTCGTCCTCGGTATCGGCCTTGCCAAGTTGCCTCCGACCGATGCTGACCACTGTATCGGCCGCCAGAACGAAGGCGTCCGCATGCGCCGGCCGGTTGCCGACCAGGACAGCCTTCGCGAGAGCGAGCCGGGCCGCCGTGTTGCGGGCGGTCTCTCCAGGATGTGGCTTCTCTTCGACATCAGCCGGATCGATATCGGACGGAACGATGCCGATCTGTTCCAGCAGCTGGACGCGTCGTGGACTGGCCGAGGCCAGCACCAGCCGTCGTGCCGGTCCTATTTGAATCGAAACGTGATCCGGCCCTTCGAGAGGTCGTAGGGAGTCATCTCGACATTGACCCGGTCTCCCGCCAGGACCCGGATGCGGTTCTTGCGCATCTTTCCGCTCGTGTGGGCAAGAATGGTATGCTCGTTATCGAGCTTGACGCGAAACATCGCGTTTGGCAGCAGCTCCAGGACGGTGCCGCTGAACTCGATCATGTCTTCCTTGGACATTCTATCCTTTCAAACCGCGATCGTGCCGGCACGCGAAACCGCGTCGCGACAGGACCGGACCCGTCTTCATTTGGGCCGGAACATGATCACGGGGCGCCAACGGGTCAAGCAACCCGGTTCTGTTCGAGCCTCAACGCCACGCTTCGCGCATGCGTCTGCAGGCCTTCCGCGTCGGCCAGCACGATCGCCGCCGGCCCGATCAGGGCAAGCGATGACGGGTCTGCCTGCAGCCACGTCGTCCGCTTGAGGAAGTCGTAGACCGACAGACCGGAGGCAAAGCGAGCAGTGCGCCCGGTCGGCAGCACATGATTGGGGCCGCCCACATAGTCGCCGACCGCCTCGGGGGTCCAATGTCCGAGAAACACCGATCCCGCATGACGGATCTGTCCAAACAGGAGCTCGGGGTCGCGTGTGATGATCTGCAGATGCTCGGGCGCGAGTCGATCGACCAGGCGGCAGCCCTCGCTCCAGTCCCGCACCACGATGATCGCGCCATGCCGGTCCCAGCTCGCGCGCGCGATCGCGACCCGGGCAAGCGACGGCAGCTCGCGCTCCACCGCGTCCGCGACCCGGTCGGCGAGCGCCGGATCATCGGTGATCAGCGTCGATTTCGCATCCTCGTCATGCTCCGCCTGGGCCAGCAGATCGACCGCCAGGGCACGGGCGTTTGCCCACTCGTCGCCGAGCACCACGACGTCGGACGGGCCGGCGATGCTGTCGATGCCGACCCGGCCGAACACCTGCCGCTTGGCCTCCGCGACCCATGCGTTGCCGGGCCCCACGATCCGGTCAACCGGCGCGATCCGGCCTGTCCCGTAAGCCAGGGCCGCGATCGCCTGCGCGCCACCCACGCGGTAGATTTCGGTCACGCCACCGCGGCGTGCGGCGGCGAGAACCAGAGGATGGATGCCCCGTCCCGACGGCACGCACATCGCGAGCCGCCCGACGCCCGCGATCCTGGCCGGCACCGCATTCATCAGCACGGAGGAGGGGTAGGCGGCCTTGCCGCCGGGAACATAGAGGCCGACCGATTCGAGCGGCCTCCAGCGCATACCCATTTTGACGCCGGCAGTGTCACGCATCGCCAGGTCGGACGGCATCTGCGCCCGGTGGAAGACCTCGATGCGCGTCGCGGCCAGGTCGAGCGCATCCAGCCGCTCGGACGGCACCGTCGCCATCGCCCGCTCGACCTCCTCGTCGGTCACGCGCAATGTCTCGATGGTCAACGCGACGCCGTCGAACCGCTCGGTCAGCGCCAGCAGGGCGTCATCGCCGCCACGCCTGACCTCCTCGATGATCGCCGTGACGTCGGCCGCCACCGACGCCTGATCGCCGTCGCGGTCATCGAGCAGACTCGTGAACGCACGCTCGAAATCCGCGTCGCCGGCATGCAGGCGCCTCACGGAAGTCCGACCGCCGCGCCGATCGCGGCCACCATCGACATGATCCGCTCGGCGCCGGTCTTCATTGCGGTCCGGTTGACGATCAGCCGGCTGGTGACATCCGTGATCGACTCGATCTCGACCAGCCCGTTGGCCCGCAGCGTGGCGCCGGTCTGCACCAGATCGACGATCAGGCGCGCCACCCCGAGCCCCGGTGCGAGCTCCATTGCTCCGTGAAGATGAACGATGTCGGCCTGCACGCCGCGCGCGGCAAAATGACGCTTGGCGATATGCGGATACTTCGTGGCCACCCGCACCTGCGACCACCGTGCGGGATCGTCGAGGCCCGCCGTCTCGGCCGGTTCGGCAACCGAGATGCGGCAGCGTCCGATCCCGAGATCGACCGGCGCATAGATCTCCGGGTAGTCGAACTCCATCAGCACGTCGGCACCGCAGATGCCGATCTGGGCGGCACCTGTGGCGACGAACGTGGCCACGTCGAAGGATCGCACGCGGATCAGCTCGACGCACTGGTCGTCGGTGCAGAAACGAAGCCGCCGGTCGCCGTCATCATCGAAGCCGGCCTCGGGGACGATCCCGGCCCGGCGAAGCAGGGCCACCGCCTCGAGCAGGATCCGGCCCTTCGGAACCGCCATGATCAACGGCGCCAGCGGATCCGCAGCCACCAGCCGCTCGGCGGGAAAGGCGGCGGTCACTGGATCAATCCGCCACGCGCTCGATCCGCGCGCCGCACCCGGCGAGCTTGCGCTCCACCTGCTCATAGCCGCGATCGAGATGATAGACGCGACTGACGACGGTCTGTCCCTCCGCCGCCAGTCCGGCCAGGATCAGCGAGACCGAGGCCCGAAGATCGGTCGCCATCACCGGTGCACCCGACAGCGTCGGCACGCCGCGAATGATCGCCGACGCTCCGTGCACGTTGATCCGGGCACCCATCCTGACGAGTTCGGGAACGTGCATGAAGCGGTTCTCGAAGATCGTCTCCGTGACCATCGAAGCGCCGTCGGCCACCGACATGACCGCCATGAACTGCGCTTGCATGTCGGTGGGAAACCCCGGATAGGGCTCGGTCATCACGTCCACGCCCGCCAATCCCTTGTCGCGTGTCACGACGAGGCAGTCGCCGTCCTGCTCGATCCCGACCCCTGCCTCCTGCATACTGCGGGCAAGTGCGCCCAGATGCGCGAGCCGTCCACCCCTCAGCCTGACGCTGCCGCCGGCAGCGGCGACCGCGCAGGCGTAGGTCCCGGTCTCGATTCGATCGGGCAGGATCGGATGCGTCGCGGCATGCAGGCGGCTGACGCCGTCGACGACCAGCCTGTCGGTTCCGGCGCCCTCGATCCGGGCACCCATCGCGACCAGGCAGGCGACCAGATCACCGATCTCCGGCTCCCTGGCGGCGTTGACGAGCTCGGTGCGGCCATTGGCCAGCGTTGCCGCCATCAGCAGGTTTTCGGTGGCGCCCACCGAAGCGAACGGCAACACGATCGTGCCGCCCCGCAATCCACGCGGCGCTTCGGCCACGATATAGCCTCCGTCCAGCGTGATCTGCGCGCCGAGCTGCTCCAGCCCCTTGAGGTGCAGGTCGACTGGCCGCGTGCCGATCGCACAGCCGCCAGGCAGCGAGACTCGGGCGCGTCCGGTGCGGGCGAGCAGAGGGCCGAGCACCAGGATGGACGCGCGCATCTTGCGCACGATCTCGTAGGGGGCCTCGGTGTTGGTGATCCTCCCGCCGATCGAGAGAATTCGGCCGGTGCCACCCACATCGTCGATCGCGAGCCCATGCTGGGCGAGCAATTCCACCATCGTCCTGATGTCGGCGATCAGCGGCACGTTCGAGAGCGTCAGACGCTCGTCCGTCAGAAGCCCCGCCGCCAGCAACGGCAAGGCGGCATTCTTCGCGCCACCGATGGCGATCGTGCCGGAGAGCGGCCGCCTGCCATTGATCAAGAACCTGTCCATCACTCGTCCTCAGCCATTCCGATCGTCACAGGCGCGGCAGCGCCACGCCGCGCTGGCGCATGTATTTGCCGGCGCGATCGGCGTAGCTGGTCTCGCAAGCCTGGTCACCATGCAGGAACAGGAATTGGCAGATGCCCTCGAAGGCATAGATCCGCGCCGGCAGCGGCGTCGTGTTGCTGATCTCGATCGTCACTTGGCCCTCCCACTCCGGCTCAAGCGGCGTGACGTTGACGATGATCCCGCACCGCGCGTAGGTCGACTTTCCGAGGCAGATCACCAGGATGTCGCGCGGGACCCGAAAATACTCCATCGTGTGCGCCAGCGCGAAGCTGTTGGGCGGAATGATGCAGACCGGGCCCCGGCGGGTGACGAAGCTGTCGGGTGAAAAATCCTTGGGATCGACGATCGCGCTGTCGACATTGGTGAAGACGCGGAACTCGTCGGCGACCCGCGCATCATATCCATACGAGGAGAGCCCGTAGCTGATTGCCCCGTCCCGGCGCTGCGCCTCCACGAACGGCTCGATCATCCCGGCCTCGACCGCCATTCGGCGGATCCAGCGATCGGACATCACAGACATCGGGCGCTCCGCGAGACGAGCGCGCGGTCTAGCCCAGGCCCCGCGAGTCCGGCAAGAAACCCCTCAACCGAGATCGTTGTCCGTCGGCGGCACGGACCGGTCGCTGGCTTCACTGCGAGCCCGCGCCTGCGCCTTCCGGCGCTGCAGGTTCAGCCGCAGCGACGTGGCTCTCGCCTCGATACGATCATCGTGCGTCTCTCGCACCGATGGAGACTCGCCATTCTTCAAACGAACCATCGCGATCCAACAAGACAGAATGGTGCTGCTGGACAGGATTGAACTGTCGACCTCTCCCTTACCAAGGGAGTGCTCTACCACTGAGCTACAGCAGCGCCGCCAAAGACGCCGCTGTTCCTAGCGGCCCGGCGGGACGCTCGCAAGCGTCCGGCCACCGCCGGCGCTCACCGCCAATCGGCGGAACAACCGGGGCGCACGGCGGCTCGACGTGGAACGGCCAGTGGTAATCGAGATCGATCAGCGTGCGCGCGAAAGCGCTTCGGACGGCCTGGGTCATGCGCGGCAGCATGCCTGCCGCGCATGACCCAGGCGTTAACGTCAGGGAACCCGCGCGATCTGGGCTGCCGTCAGCGACGCCGATCCACCCATCAGGATCGGCGTCAGCAGGGAGGCCAGCCGCGGCGCCACGAACCCCAGATTATTCGGACCCGTTGGATGCAGGCCGAACCCGTCGACGCCGTTGGCTGGATTGAGGATGCCCAAGGTCTGGACGAGGTGGACCAGCCCAGGGCGGCTGCAGCCCTGCGCGGCGGCCTGCAATTCGGCGGCGTGCGATTGGTTGAACGGCACAAGGAGCGCGATCGGAGTGTCGGGATACTGCGCGATCAGTCCGTTGAGCACGCTGAGCGCGGCCGCCGTCACGTTCGCGCTGTCGTTCGTTCCCTCGTTGATGACGATCAATCCAGGCGCAGTGGCCGGGGCCCGCGGCACGCCGCTCGAGAGCTGGTTGAACGAAGACGTCAAGGCGGGCACGCCGCCGCTCCCGCTGACCGTGAAGCCGGTGGCGCCATACCCGACGACGCCCACTTCCGCGCCCATCAGTTCGCCGAGCCGATAGGCCCAACCGAGCGTCGCGTCGTTCCGATCGGTGTCGAGGGAAGCGGTCTGATTGACGGTGCGCACGCCCTCGGTGATCGAGTCGCCAAGGAACAGCATGCTCCACGGCGCGCTGATCGGCTTCTGCACGGCGGCACCCTGTTGGAAGACCAGTCCCGCAAGCCGGACCGCCGTGCCCGGCGTCGAGACATTCCATCGATTGATGGTCTCCGATGTCGACTTCACCACCATCTCGACCTCGTGCCAAGGAGCGCCGCCGAGGTCAGCCGGGGGAGGGCAGGCCACGTTCGCACCGGGATTTGCCCTTGCCCAGGGCTGTCCTGCCTCGTAGCCGTCCACGCGCCAGTAGATCTCGCTCGCCGGTGACATCGCGGTCGACAGGTCGAAATCGATGCTGCAGGAGCCTCCAGTAAACATCGTCCGGAAATAGGCGCCGGCGTTGGTCGTCGTGGCCGATCCGGGTCCGACCGACCAGTTGAAGGGTGAATAGAGGATCGAAGGGTCGTTCGGCTGCAGCACGCTGTCGGCTGCATAGTCGATGCCGTTGCCGTTCAGGTGCCAAAGAGCCACCAGGCCCGACTCGCTTCCCAGATACGGAGCGGTTGCCGGCGTGAAGTTGCCGCCATAGCGCGGCACGTTCCAGATCGACGCCTCGTCGATCTCACCCGGCCAGACATTGTTGCCGGCGAACAGCCCCATCGTCCCGACCCCGAAGGTCGCGTTGGCGGGAACGGTCTGGGCCACGCCCGCCGTGCCCACCGAATTACCATCGAGGAAACAGGCAATGCCGAACGGACTGCCGACGAGATCGATGAGATGCCACTTGCCGTCCACCAGCGATGGACCGGTGACCGAAATGTTGCCCGACGAGACGTTGCAGACCTCCTGCCCCTGGGCGTTCGCACCAAGGTAGCCAACAATGCCGGACCCGACCGCGACAACCGGTTGCCCGGGAGCGGCGGAGAGCTTTACCCAGGCCTCCCAAGTGAAGCTGTTGCTTGCCGCCATATTGATTACCGCGGTGCCGTAGCCACCCGAAAGCGCCCCGGTGAACCGCGCGGTCGCCGTGTCGTAGGTCGTCGCGGTCGTGGTCAGTGAATTGCCGGCGGCCAGGCCGGCTTGGGGAAGACAAGCGATCGCGAGGGCAAGGCCGAACATTCTCACAGGCGGACGTCTCCCGGATTGGCCGCAAGCGCAAACGGGGAGGCGGTCCCCGGCGCCGATCGGCACATCGATATCGATCCGGAATAAACCTGTCTTCACCGCACGATCAGACGTTTCGTCGCGGTTCTGCCGCTAGGACACCGACAGAGACGCCAGAAGCCTGGCATGAGACCGTGCGCCGGCGTGCAGGCACCGCATCTCGAACTTCTCGTTCGGCCCATGCATCTGGTCGTCCTCCAGGCCAAACCCCATCAGCACGCTCTCCACCCCGAGCATACGCTTGAGGCTCTCGACCACGGGAATCGAGCCGCCGCAGCCGATCAGTACCGCGGGCCGTCCAAATTCACTGGTCAACGCATGCGTGGCCGCGTCGATGAACCGGTTGTCCTCGGCGATCTCCAGCCCCGGCGCCGCGCCGAAATCGACGAACTCCAGGACCGCGTCGGCAGGGGCCGCCTGTCGGACGAACGCCTTGAACGCCTCCGTCACGCGCGCCGGAGACTGCCCGGGCACCAGACGAAACGAGACTTTCGCATGGGCCTCCCGCGCGATGACGGTCTTGGCGCCGTCGCCCTGATAACCGCCCCAGATGCCGTTGATGTCGGCCGTCGGTCGCGACCAGAGCCGCTCGAGCAGGGTCCTGCCGACCTCGCCGGTCGGGCTCGACAAGCCGATCGCCGAAAGGAACGCGGTCTCGTCGTAGTCGAGACGGGACCAGCTCTCCTTGACGGCGTCCGATGGCTCGACGATCCCGTCATAGAAGCCGGGAATGGCCACCCGTCCATGTTCGTCGATCAGGCTGCCGAGAATGGCGGTCAGCGCATTAAGGGGATTTAGCGCTCCGCCTCCGAACATGCCGGAATGCAGGTCATGGGACGCGCCGCGCAGCGTCACCTCGACATAGGCAACACCCCGCAGGCGCGTGGTGATCGCGGGACGGTCGATGCCGAGCATCCCCGTGTCGCTGATCAGGGCGACGCTACAGGCGAGGGCTTCGGCGTTCGCCTCGAGATAGGGCTCCAGATGGATGCTGCCGATCTCCTCCTCGCCCTCGACGAGCACCGTGACCGGCACCGGCGGTCCGCCGATCACCGCGTGCCAGGCGCGCAACGCCTCGAGCCACGTCATCACCTGCCCCTTGTCGTCGACCGCGCCGCGCGCGACGACGCGTCTGCCATACGGGCCGTCGACGAACGCAGGCTCGAAGGGTGGCACGGTCCAGGGCCCGAGCGGTTCGGCCGGCTGCACGTCGTAATGGCCATAGAAGAGCACCCGTGGCGCAGTCGCATTCCCCAAGCCCGGGTGCGTCGCGCGCACGATCGGCAATCCGTCCGTTTCGTCGACCGACACCGTAAAGCCGAGTCCGGCCAGCTCAGTGGCGAGCCACCCAGCCGCCCGCCTGCAATCGCCGGCGTGGGCCGGCTGCGCGCTCACGCTCGGGATCCGAAGAAACGAGGCGAGCCGCTCCTCGATCGCCGGTTGCGCCTCCTCCAGTGAGCGTAGCACCCCATCCAGCGTCCCGGCATCAAACGTCATTGCTGTCCTCGTCCTGGTCCCGCGGGTCCGTAGGTGTTGAGAAACATCACGACGCTCGAGTCCGCAATGGCGTCGACCTCGTCGTCGCTTGTCGGGGTGTCCACGTCGAGGCAACGCCTGATCCACAGGCGCGTCCGGCACAACGCGCTGAACTGCTCGGCCGCCAGCATCGGGTCCCCGATGGTCATCAGCCCGCGGCTCGCCTGCAGCCCAAGCCAGTGCGCGAATTCGGCGCAGCCGCGGGTGTAACCCGCATCGAGATAAATCCGAGCGAGGTCGGGGAACTTCACCGCCTCCGAGATGACGATGCGATGCAGTGTCTGGGAAGAGTGCGACAACAGCGTCCGGATGAGCCGCCGCGCGACCCCTGCAAGAAACACCTCGACCGGCGGCTCGGGCTCGCTCGGTTGCAGCACCCAAGCCACACGTGCGCCCGTCTCGCGCTCGACGAAAGCCGCAAAGAGGGCCGACTTGCTTTCGAAGTAGTTATAGAGCGTGCCCTTCGAGACACCCGCCCGGTCCGCGATACGCGACATGCTCGCGCCGTCGTAGCCCGATTGATTGAAGATTGCCGCGGCGCCTTCGATGATCTGACAACGCTTCGGGTTGCCGGCCTCATCCGCCGGTATGGCAGGGAGCACTGGGATTCTTCCTTGCTTGGACCGCATTTGACGATCCCGGAAAAGCCGATAGGTTGTCAACGCTGACCGAACCGGTCGGTCAGTTTCATCACAGGCACCCGGGAGCGCTCGTGTCGGAAGGTGCCTTTCCTCGTGCGCGCACGATGCTCGCTTGCGTCACATCGTCCTTCCTGCGTGCCTCGACGGTCCCGCTCGCCCTCTCGACGGCAGGCTGCATGCTCGGTCCGAATTTCGAGCAGCCGAACTCATGGTCGGCCCGAACGTTCGAGGCGGTGCACGGGCCGACGCTTGCCAATGACCGGAGAAGCGGCAGCCTGGCCGTGCCCGCGCCGCCCGATCCCTCCTGGTGGAACATCTTCGGCGATCGGGAACTGACGTCGATCGAGAGCCGGATCGCCGGCACCAACCTGTCGGTGCGGCAGGCGACCTTCCGTCTCGTCGAAAGCCGCGCGCAGCGCCAGATCAGCGCGGCCGCGCTGTATCCGACGCTGCAGGGCACGGGCCAGTATACGCGCGAGAAGATACCCAACCGGGTGGTCCAACGACTGCTTCAGTCGTCGGTCTCCAGCCTGCCTCTGGCGGGCCAGCAGGTCGACGCGATCAGGCAGGAGGCGGGGGAGGTCAAGATACCACCCGTCGACCTCTGGCAGGATGCGATCGACGCCAGCTACGAGCTCGATCTGTGGGGCAGCGTGCGCCGGCAGGTCGAGGCCGCCTCGGCGCAGCAGGAGCAGTCGGCGGATGCCCGCCGAAGCGCGCTCATCTCGGCCGAGGCCGAGGCCGCGCGCGACTACGTCGAGCTACGCGGCATGCAGACCTTGCTGCAGATCCAGCAGGAAAACCTGGCGACTGCCCAGCAGTCACTGACCTTGACCAGGCAGCGCTACACTGGCGGCCTGACGACGGATCTCGATGTCCAGAATGCCTTGTCGCAGGTGGCATCGACCCAAAGCCAGATTCCCAACCTGCGGCAGCAGATCGACGAGCAGATCAACGCGATCAGCCTGCTGCTTGGAGAGCCACCCCAGGCGCTGGCCTCCGAGCTCGCCAGCGCGGCG
>OZ255622.1:260000-3297500 GCA_965276715.1 Acetobacteraceae bacterium
AGGAGGACCCGTTCGTGGGCAACCATGGGCGGGTGGCACAGACCAGGGGGTAGCGACTGTTTAGTAAAAACACAGGACTCTGCGAAGTCGAGAGACGACGTATAGGGTCTGACGCCTGCCCGGTGCCGGAAGGTTAAGAGGAGGTGTGCAAGCACTGAATTGAAGCCCCGGTAAACGGCGGCCGTAACTATAACGGTCCTAAGGTAGCGAAATTCCTTGTCGGGTAAGTTCCGACCTGCACGAATGGCGTAACGACTTCCCCGCTGTCTCCGGCATCGGCTCAGCGAAATTGAATTCCCCGTGAAGATGCGGGGTACCCGCGGTCAGACGGAAAGACCCTATGAACCTTTACTGCAGCTTTGCAGTGGCATCAGGGGAGCACTGTGTAGGATAGGTGGGAGGCTTTGAAGCCGGGGCGCTAGCTCGGGTGGAGCCAACCTTGAAATACCACCCTGGGCTCTTCTGATGTCTCACCGCGGCCGGTCATCCCGGTCCGGGACCCTGCATGGCGGGCAGTTTGACTGGGGCGGTCGCCTCCCAAAGTGTAACGGAGGCGCGCGATGGTGGGCTCAGGCCGGTCGGACATCGGCTGCTGAGTGCAATGGCATAAGCCCGCCTGACTGCGAGACCGACAGGTCGAGCAGAGACGAAAGTCGGCCATAGTGATCCGGTGGTCCCGCGTGGAAGGGCCATCGCTCAACGGATAAAAGGTACTCTAGGGATAACAGGCTGATCTCCCCCAAGAGTCCACATCGACGGGGAGGTTTGGCACCTCGATGTCGGCTCATCACATCCTGGGGCTGGAGCAGGTCCCAAGGGTTCGGCTGTTCGCCGATTAAAGTGGTACGTGAGCTGGGTTTAGAACGTCGTGAGACAGTTCGGTCCCTATCTGCCGTGGGTGTTGGAGACTTGAGAGGCGCTGTCCCTAGTACGAGAGGACCGGGATGGACGCACCTCTGGTGCACCGGTTGTCGCGCCAGCGGCACAGCCGGGTAGCTACGTGCGGACGAGATAACCGCTGAAAGCATCTAAGCGGGAAACTCTCCTCAAAACCAGGTCTCCCCAAGGGCCGTGGTAGACCACCACGTCGATAGGCCGCAGGTGGAAGGGCAGCAATGCCCGCAGCCGAGCGGTCCTAATCGCCCGATAGGCTCAAACACACCCGCTCATCCAACAAACACCATGCACAGCAGTCAGCCACACACACCACCACGCACACACACGCCCCAGAACCCGTCCACACGCCCAAAACCCATGCGAAAGCATCGGACGGGCTGCCCCGGACGACCTGGTGGCCATGGCGGGGAGGGAACCACCCGATCCCATCCCGAACTCGGCCGTGAAACCCCCCAGCGCCCATGATACTGCGGCTCAAGCCGCGGGAAAGTCGGTCGCCGCCAGGTCTTCCAGAACAGCCCAAACCACCATCACCAACCAACGCGGGGTGGAGCAGCCCGGTAGCTCGTCAGGCTCATAACCTGAAGGTCACAGGTTCAAATCCTGTCCCCGCAACCAAGTCACAGCAGATCGGATAAACCGTCCGACAAGACAATGTTCGATCGAACCCCAAGCAATCGACTTGAACGGGTGGGATCGCCACACGAATACCGGATGTCCCCTAGCCGAGCCTGGATACGCTGCGTGTCCAATTCACGACCGCTCTTGTCTGCGATGATCTGTGCAAGAGACGCGATGGATGTCGGCACACCCGTACAGACATTGAGGATCGTCGACGGTCCGCCACCCTGAAGATGGTCCATCGATGCACGCAGGTGGGCAACAACGTCCTTCACGTGCACGAAATCCCTGGTCTGGCTGCCATCCCCGTGAAGCGAGATCCCCTGTCCGGCGGCGATCCGCTTCGCGAAGATCGAAATCACACCGCTATAGGGCGAATCCGGATCCTGGCGTCGGCCGTAGACATTGAAAAATCTCAGCCCGAGCGTCGGCACCGCATGCACCATCGATGCGACGCGGGAATGCAATTCGGAACCGAGCTTGTCCGCCCCATATGCGGTCAACGGCATCGGTGCCATGTCTTCCGCGGCAATGACGCCCTGTGTGTCGCCATAGACCGATGCTGACGATGCAAACACCACGGGCACCGGACCCCCACCCTTCGACGCGCAACGCGCTGCATCGAACATCATGACGGTACCGGTTTGATTGACCCGATGTGTTCCCGGCCAGTCCTCGTTGCTGCGCGCAACCGAGGCAATGGCCGCAAGATGGAAAATCCCGTCAACGCCGCGGGCGGCCTTCGTCACGACATCCTGCCGCGTGATGTCACCCTCGACCAGCGCGATGCGCTCATCGAGATTGAGCCGCTTGCCCGTCGAGAGATCATCGATCACGCGCACGTCGTAGCCGTCGTCGAGGAGGGAATCGCAGAGATGCGAGCCGATGAAGCCGGCGCCGCCGGTCACCAGCATTGACCGCCCCGAGCCGCTCATCGCCAAGGGCCGGTCGCGAGCCGCTTCCGCGCCGCCCCAAGCCCCTGTCGCGCAATCGTCAGGCTTCCCCTCACCGAAAGCGGATCGACGATCAGCATTCCAGCGCGGACATGGCGCTCCGTCGTCCATGATCGTTTGTAGGGATCATCTCCCCTGCCAAAATCGAGCATGCTCACGTGCTCCTCCTCGACCAGGCGACGGATCATCCAGGCTGTCAGCACAGTGCCCGGCGACAGCGCGCCGGCCGCCTCGTCGTGCGCAAGTTTGTGGATTGTGGCGACACCTCCTTCGACAGTCCACCATTGGGCGGCGAGGGGTCGTTCTTGAGACGTCAGCACCGCGAGTCGCAGCACGCCTCGTGAAGCGGCTTCGATCGAGCAGGCGCGAAGGAAAGTCGGAAATGGCTCCGGCGGTTTCCAGCTCCTTGCATGCACCGCCTCGTAGGCGGCAAACCCGTTTGTGACCGCGTCCCCTGGTCCGGCCACCGTGATCGCGATGTCAGGATCGCGCTCCGCCTTCCCGAGCCGACGTCGGATCGTCTCCCGCAACGTTCCCGGCCGATCCGCCAGATATTGGGTCCAGCCCCGTCCAAGCATCGGCTCGCGCCAATTCGCAAAGCCCTCGAACCGCATGGCCGATCGGCCGGCCCGTCTCCAGCCGCGGCTCAACCCGTCCCATCCGGGCCAGGCGGGGTCGATCGCGTCCAGACGCAGGACCGGACCGAATTGCTTCCCGAGCAGCGCGCCGGCCGCCTCGAAGTCGCACGCGGAACTTGCCGGAGGCTGATAGAGACACGTGTAGGGCGTCGTCAGCGACTCCATCCGATCGCCGTCGACCATCAGCGGCATCAGCAGCACCGGCTGACCCTCTTGCGAAACAAGCAGGAACCGTGCGCGCGCCGATGACCGTAGTCCAGCGCGGACGACGCAGCGCCACCATCCCGCACTCGACTGGAACGGCACCTCGCGCAGCAAGGCCAGGCCGTCGAGCGCTTCGAGCGGAACATCCGCGACCGTCGTCCTCGTCATCGCAACATGATCTCGCTCCCGGCGTCGAAACAATATCAACCGATCGCGCGACGCGATATTTCCCCGCTATGGACAGGGACATGCGGATCACGATCGAAACGCCGACGCTGACGGGATCGGCGCTCGGCGCTCTCGAAGCGGACTGGCGCGCGCTCGAAGCCCGCTGCGATTGCTCGTTCTTTCAATCGTGGAGCTGGATCGGCTGCGGGATCGCCAGTCGCTTCGATCGGCCGCGTCTGGTCCGCGCGTACCTGCACGCCGAACTGATCGGGATCGCCCTGTTCAATCGCTGTCCTCTGCCCCTCGCCCGGCGGACCCTCTGGTTGCACGAAACCGGGCACCCTGCCGAGGACAGCGTCTTCATCGAGCATAACGGCCCTCTGGTCGTCGGAGTATGGAAGTCGGCCACGCGCGCGATCATCCGCGCCGCACTGCGGGATGCTGGCGGAGTCGTCGTCCTGAACGGTGTCGGACCGGACACGAGGAAGGTTGCCGAAAGCGTGGCACGGTGTCACGTTCGCAACGTCCGCCCGGCGCCATTCGCCGCGCTTGCCGGAACCAGCTCGTCTGGTTGGCGAGCCGGGCTCGGCTCTTCGACCCGCGCCCAGTTGCAACGCTCGCAGCATCGTCTCGATGCGATCGGACCGGTTGCGTGGCGGACCGCGGGCGATGTCGACGAAGCGATCGCGGATCTCGACCGACTTGCGACCTTGCATCAGGCGCGCTGGAAGCAGAGCGGCCTGCCCGGTGCGTTCGCCAATCCCACCTTCCTCCAATTCCATCGTGATCTGATCCGGCGCTCATTTCCTCGCGGCGAGATCTCGATCGGCCACCTTTCGGTCGGTGGCCGGGCGGTCTGCTATCTCTATGACTTCCGATGGCGAGGCTCGGTGATCGCCTACCAAAGTGGCATCGATCGGGACGTCGCGGCCAACGTCTCGCCCGGCCTTCTCGCGCATGCCCATGCGGCCGAGCATGCGATGCGGGCAGGCTTCACGCGTTACGATTTCCTTGCGGGCGAGTCGCGCTACAAGCGCAGCCTCGCGAATCGATCGATCGACCTCGCCTGGATCGAAGTCGCGGGATGGTGGAGCCTTCGGGGCTGGCCGCAGACGGTTCTGCGCTGGATCAATGACAAGCGCAGGCGCTCAAAATGAAGACAAATGACAAAGATCGCGGAACTGCCGATCAGTGGTTACATTCCATTAAACGTTCTGCTGATATGGATATGGTGTAGCTGCAAAGAGGGAACTCGATGCGCCGATCTGCGAGCCGCTCGATGAGTTCGGCCAAGCCTGCGCTACACGCCGGAACCAGTGGATCGCCGCTCGCCTGGCCCGCCGCGGTGCTGGCCATCGCAGCACTCAGCGCCTTGACCTGGTTCCTCGTCATCGCGGTCGCCAAACACCTGCTCTGACACCTCATTCCCATGGCGAACAATCGCCGCTAGTATGACGCGTTCGTGAAGAGGCGGCTTGGATGTTTGCGCGGCCAATGGCGTATGCGGCGGTGATGGCGGGCGTGTTGGCATCCGCCGCGGCGGCCGCTTCGACACTGACAGTCGGTCAAGGACAACAATTTCAGACCCCCAGTGCCGCCATCGGCGCGGCACGTGGCGGCGACACGATCCACATCGCCGGCGGGACCTATTACGACTGCGCGTTCGTCGGCCGCGACAGCCTGACGATCGAGGGCGACGGCCCCTCTACCGTGCTGACGGACAAGACGTGCGGCGGAAAAGCCCTGCTCGTCGTCGATGGGAACAACGTGACGATCCGAAACCTGACCCTGCAACGCGCCCGCGTGCCGGATGGCAACGGCGCCGGCATCCGTGCCGAAGGCGGCAACCTGACCGTGTCAGGGGTTCGTTTCATCAACAATCAGGACGGCATTCTGACGGCCGACAATACGGCCGCGAGCCTGCGGATCAGCTTCAGCGATTTCGAGCAGAACGGCGTCTGCCTCTCGTCCGGCGGCTGCGCCCATGCCGTCTACACGGGAAGACTGGCGCTGCTGCATATCGACCATTCGCATTTCAACGACACCCGCGACGGCCATGACATCAAATCCCGTGCGCTCCGGACCGAGATCACCGCCAGCACGATCGAGGACGGCCCCAATGGGACGTCGAGCTACCTTGTGGATCTGCCCAACGGGGGCGCGCTGACGATCACGGATAGCGTGCTGGAGAAAGGTCCGAACTGCACCAACCGCGGGACTGCGGTGTCGATCGGGGAGGAGGGGGTCGATCGACCGACAGACGAGATCGTTCTTCGGCGCGACGTCTTTCACAACGATACAGGGCGCTCGACCACCTTCGTCCGCAACGTCACCGCGACCCCTGTCCAACTGATCGGCGACACGCTGGTCGGGCAGGTGCGCCCTTTGGAGGGGGATGGTTCGCGGCTTTGATCATCGCGACCAAGTCCCGCGCGCATGCAGCACTCGGAACTCTCCACCATGATCTTAGTGCGCTCCGCAGCCGGCTCTGACGTCCGGCGCGATGCGTGTCCTGTTCCATCACCGGATCGCCTCGCGCGACGGGCAGGCGGTCCATATCGAGGAGATGATGGGCGCCCTCCGGGCGCACGGCCATGAGATCATCCTCGTCGGGCCGCCGGGTCTGCTCGATACCGGTTTTGGAGGCTCCAGCCGCCTGATCGACCTGATCAAGCGGTTCGCCCCTTCGGTCACCTACGAACTCGGCGAGCTCGCCTACAATTTCCGCGCCTTCCTCCGCCTCCGCGCCGCCGTCCGGCGGCATCGTCCCGACCTGATCTACGAGCGGTTCAGCCTGTTCCTGTTCGCGGGACTATGGGTGCGGCGTCTGTCCGGTATCCCGCTTCTGCTGGAGGTCAACTCCCCCCTGTGCGAGGAGCGGACAGCCAACGACGGCCTGCGGCTGCGCGGTCTCGGCCGACGGGCGCAGCGAGCGCTATGGCGCGGCGCGGACCATGTGCTGCCTGTCACCGCGGTTCTCGCGCGCATGGTGGCCGACAACGGCGTCCCCGAGTCACGGATCACCGTCATCCCGAACGGCATCGACGCGGCCCGCTTCGGCGCGGTGCTCGCGACGAAGCAAGCCAAGATGGCATTGAGCATTCCGCCGCGGCTCGTGCTCGGCTTTACCGGCTTCGTGCGCGGCTGGAACGCGGTCCATCGGCTGATCGACGTGGCCGCCGACCACCGTCAGCACGATCTGCACGTTCTCGTCGTAGGCGACGGGCCGGCGCGCGCCTCGCTGGAGGCGCATGCGAGAGCACGCGGCATCCCCGACCGGCTCACCATCACCGGCATCGTCGGCCGTGACGACGTGGCCCGCCATGTGGCTGCCTTCGACATTGCGGTGCTTCCCGGCGTCACACCATACTCATCGCCCCTCAAGCTGTTCGAGTATCTCCGTCTCGGGCGCGCCATTGTTGCGCCAAACAGCGCAAACATTCGTGAGATCCTCACCGACGGACACGACGCCCTCCTGTTCGATCCCGCGGCCAAAGATGCGATGGAGGCTTCATTGCTGCGCCTGTTCACCGATCCCGTCTTGCGCGAGCGGCTCTCGCGGAACGCGCCGCGAACCATCGAGAGCAGACAGCTCACCTGGGGCCATAACGCCCAACGCGTCATCGAAATCGCCGGCTCACTTTCTCCCAGGTAGGGATTGGCCGTGCGCAACCTCATCTTCATCAGCCATCGCCTTCCATGGCCTCTGAACAAGGGCGAGAAAATCCGCGCCTGGAACGTCATCAATCACTTGTCGCGTGACTTCAACGTCCACCTGGGCTGCGTCATCGACAACCTCGAAGACCGCGATCACGTTCCCCGGCTCCAGAAGGTCTGCGCCAGTGTCGGCGCCTTTCCGATAGATAAACGACTGCAGAAACTGCGTGCGTTGGCCGGCGCTCGGCCTGGCAGGCCGCTCATGCCGGACTTCTATTTCTCTCGGGCCCTGAAAAAGTGGGTGGATGACACGCTGGCGAACGTGCCGATCGACGTTGTCTACATCTTTTCCGCTGCCATGGGTCCTTACGCGATCCATCTCGACCGTCCCGGCAAGATCCTCGATGCGCAAGACATCGACTCCGAGAAGTGGGCGCAATACGCCACCTCTACGCGCTGGCCGATGCGCGCGATGTGGGCCCGCGAGGCTCGTAATCTGCTCCGCTACGAATGCGCTGCCGCGTCGGCCTGTGATTGGACTTTCTTCGTATCGGAACCCGAGGCACGCCGCTTCTCCGAACTCGCGCCTCAACTCGCAGCGCGCGTGGTCGCAGTCGAGAATGGAGTCGATCTTGATCGCTTCTCCCCGATGCTCAAATTCGACTCTCCAGTCGGCAATGCTCCGTGTCTGGTCTTCACCGGTAACATGGATTATTGGCCAAATGCCGACGCAGTGACTTGGTTCGCGCGTGATGTCATGCCTGCCATGCGCGCTCGCATCAGCGGGATCGAGTTCTGGGCTGTGGGCGCCAATCCAGGTCCCGAGGTAAGGGCACTCGCTCGACTGCCGGGTGTTCACGTGACCGGCAGGGTTGAGGATGTGCGGCCTTACGTGGCGCACGCCTCTGCTGTCGTCTGTCCGCTTCGCATCGCGCGTGGCATTCAGAACAAAGTGCTCGAAGGCATGGCAATGGGCCGTCCGGTGATAGCCTCATCTCCAGCGTTTGAAGGTGTGCGTGCGCAAGCCGGCCGGGATCTGCTGGTGGCCGATCACTGCGACGGGTTCGTCGACGCGGTCGCCGAGATACTGGAGGGTAGGCATCCGCACCTGCAACGGATGGCACGAGCGGCGATGGAAGGTGGTTACGCCTGGTCGGCAACGCTCGGCCGAATGGACGCTTTGCTGTCTCGATCTCAACAACCAATATCCATGGCTTGATCAATGAGGTCTGGCTGAACCAGCCGGTCCTCGCCGAGCGAGGAGGACACGTGCGGATCGGAGCACGGAGACGACTTCTTTCCAGAGTGGGTGACCAGAAATCAGTAGACCGGCGAACCATCCTGCCGCACCGCTTGCCAGCATCGCGCCGAGCGACAGGAACAGGGGATATGGATGTGAAGGCATCAGGCTGGCGACCAGCGCCGGGCCGATGATCGTGCAGATGGTCACGACGCCACTCGGCACGAGCGCTAAGACGATCGACCGCATCCTGGTCCCGCAAATGCGGTTCACCATGATCTGCGAGGGCACGAACTCGATGGCGGCGCTGGCGACGGTGCCGAAGGCGGCCTGCACCAGGGTTCCATGGGCTGCTACGAACAGCACGGCGAGTTGCGCCGGTGTGACCGCGAGTTGGACGATCATGCGTGCTCGCATCGCACCTGCGGCGGCATAGACAGTTGCGTGCAACGCCGTCATCGACGTCAGCATGGCGGCCAGCACCACCACATGCGCCGGCGCCACGGCTCGGTCCCACTGCGGTCCGAACAGCAGCCGGATTGCGGGATACGCGGTCAGCGACAGGCCCGCGAACGCCGGCCAAGTGATCCCGGTGAGCAAAGTCAGACCCTGTGGCAAAGCTTCTGCGAGGGTCTCGCCTGCGCGTCGCTTGGCCGCGAACAGGGAGAGCGCCACGGGGAGAATGGCGCTCGTCAGGCCCTGGTTGACGACTGTTACGAGGCTCGCTCCCTTGCCGAATTGGCCAAGCGCCGCGAGACCGGCGAACCGGCCGATGAACAGGTCGGCCCCATTCGGCGTAATTTCGTTACAAACCGTGCCGACGGTCGAATAGAGGCCCAAGCCCGCGATTGGCCGCCAGCCCGCAAGCGTCGGCAGATACCCGAAATGCCTCGGCCGGCACTGAATGCTGCCGACCAGCAGCACGGACGAATTCGCGACGCTTCCCCAGGCCATGCTCATTGCGCCATGACCTGCCCACGCCAGCGCTACGGTCACGAGGCTCTGCATCGCTGCACCAAGCAGCGAAATCCGCGTGAGCACACCGTAACGCATCTCCCGGCGAAGCCACGCCAGCACAACCGCATTGAAGGGAATCAGGAGAAGCGTGAGCCCTGAGATCAGCATCACGCGCCTGACCTGAGGGTCGTGGTAGACATGTCCCGCCACGAAGCTCGCGAGAACCACGGCTGCGAACACGGCTAGCCCCGTGACCAAGCTGACGCCGAGAGCCGATCGCCACTTTTGATCGGTCAGCGCGGGCTCCTGGATCACATACGTGCCGACCCCGAAGTCTCGCAGCGTCCCGATCATGACGGTCAGAGCGAAGCCGACGGTGAACAATCCGGTGTCGTGTGGTGTGAGCAGGCGCGACAGGATGACGTTCGACGTGGCATACACCAGGACCGTCGAATAGCGATCGATGAAGGAAAGGAGCAGGGCTTTACGTGGCGTTGTCATCCGAGAAAGACGCGAGCACGCCCGGGCCCAGGCCGCAATGTCGCTTGATGCGAAAGCTCTCGGGTGCCACCGCTTTCGAACGACGGTAGCAAGCAATTTGTTCAGCCCATTCGCAAAGACCCTCTGCTCCCAGGGACAATCTGAAGGAGATCGGGATGCACCTACTCTCGTGGACGGTTGACGGGCTTGGCTGACTACGCAGCCGCTTCAAAAGTTTGGATCTATTGCTCCTGTTAGTTGATGGGCGACTGGCGGCTCAACGCGGAGTGCAGGCGGACAGGGCTGTAGAACCCTTCCATGAAGCTGAAGCAGGCCATGCGAGCCTCTGCCTGGGAAGCGAGACGCCATCGGGCGAGTAGCTCGCATTCGAGCGTGAAAAAGAACCTCTCGGCCATGGCGTTATCATAAGCGTCGTCGACCGATCTCACCGAGGGCCGCACGCGCCCTCGCGGCAGCGATTGCCATGGACCAGCCGACAACCCTGCGGCTCCAGGCGTCGAGTACGATGGCGAGAGAGCGAAATCCCGCCATGGTCGGCCGAAGGTCATGTCGGTGACCCAGAGCTGGTCCGGACCGCAGCCGCGTCAGCTCATCGCGCTCCGGCCGCGGCAGAACCACTTCGGCCGCAGGCGGTTTCGCCTCCCGTCGGCCCTCCTCGCGGTCGGCCCGGTTGATCCAAGCGCGGATCGGCTGCCAGACGGTCTGAAATCATGCGACAGATCCGTAGGTTCACGACCGGCTCGAACCACGTCGATCATCTGTCGACGAAACTCAGGGGCATACGGAGAAGGTGTCTTGGGCATGGCAGGACACCTCGTTCGAAAGCATCATCTCATCTCAGTGATCGAAGGTGCATCCGTTGAGCATCAGCGTTGTCATACCGACCTACAATCGCGCCAGCCTGATCAAGCACACGCTTGACGCGATACTCGACCAGGAAACACCGGCTTCGGAAATCATCGTCATCGACGATGGGTCGACCGACGCCACATCGGAGGTTCTGCAAACCTATCACCACCAAATCCGCACCCTCCGTGTTGCAAACGGCGGCGATCTCGCCGCGCGGAATATCGGAGTTCGCTCCGCCGCGGGTCGCCTCATTGCGTTCTGTGACAGTGACGATCTTTGGCGTCCCGGCTTCCTGACCGCCATGACGGATCTCTGGAACCATCAGCCCGATTTGACCGCCGCCTACGGCAATTTCCAGACGATCAGGAACGACGTGTGGGAGCGAGGTACGAAGTTCGACGACGCTCCGCCTGGCTTCTGGACTGATTTGCGGTCCGTCGGCCCCGACGCCGGCATCTTCGACGATCCGATCGTCCCGCGGCTTCTCCGGTTCCAGCCCTTCTTCCCCTCCGCGATGGTAGTCGACCGCGTCAGGTTCCTCGACCAGGGTGGCTGGGACGAAGCGGTCAGCCGTATTGTCGGTACCGACTTCGCGACAACGCTGCGATTGGCCGAGCGACCGGTCGGCGTCGTCTGGCTGCCTCTCGTCGGCATACGCCGGCACGACAACAACTATTCGGGCGACACGCAAGCCATGAACCTCGGCGACGCACGTATCCTGGAGCACGCGCTTGCAACGCGGCCAGCCCTGACGCCGTATCGCTCGATCATTCTCGCCAGCATCGCCGATCGCCGAGCCGCCGCCGCAGACATCGCCTTCGACCGCCGCGACTTCACGTCCGTCCTGGACATCCAACGCCTGCTCCCATCGAGCCACCGACCACTGCGCCGGCGCGTGAAGGGCTTGATCAGCTCTCTACCCGCTCCGGTTGCGCACGCCGCGGCGTCGTTGACCGGTCGGCTCGACCGGTAGGCTTCAAGCGCCTTTGATGTCATGCTCTACCACTCCATAATCTGCCGTTCATCGCAAGGATCCATGGTAGAGCAATGGATCGATATGGACGCCGTCCCTCCTGCTGCTTGATCGCATCGGCATCTTCCTCGCGATGCGCTGAGCCGCATCCGGCTGGAGCAATGCTTCACTCCTGTGTTTTTTGGCGAGGACCACGAGAGAATGCAGGCGCTATGGGCAGGGGCTGCCTAGCCCTGGTCCAGCGTATGACAGTCATCCCGCGGCAAATCGACAAACCCTCGCACTTGGCATGAAGCAGCCCAAGTCAAGTTGTTTACACGCAGCCCCATCTCATTCTCTTATAAGAAGATCGATAATACGTTGGCCCTGCCGGGCAAAGAATAACTCATTGAATCGGTTGCTTCCGATAAAATGGAAAAACTTGGCTCTTTCATTTGCCGTCGGCAGCGGAAAAGTAGCGTAAGAGGGGTAGGGAAGCATGATAGCACCCGGAGTATTTGCTATGATGAAGTTTGATCCTGATTGCTCGGTTCCCCAGTCACGCCAACGATGAAGCAGCGATTGCCGCATCTGTGCGTGAAACCACTGCAGAAGATCAATCGATGTGCCTCCCTTTGCGAAACCAGCGAAGCCCGAAGACGCTCTGGCATATTTGAGTGCTTCGGCGTTTGCCCAAGTTGCGAAAGTTTGCTCCAGCAGGATGCCGACATAATCGGATTTTATCTTTGCTGACTCGCATGCGTAATCAAGCAAAGACTTGATCGACCAATTATTGTCAGCGTACGCAAAAGCAATGTTGTTGTTGATGCATTGCGTAACCTCACGCAGGTCGTTCCCAAGTGAGAGAGTGTCGCAGTCGATTTGAATCACATACCCTTGCTCGGACAGACCGACGACGTAGACCAGGCGTTCCCATGTACCGCCTCGTTGGCAGGGACTGGGATCAATATCTTCTAAAACCACCATACGGATCCCGGGAAAATGTTCTTCCAACAACCGGCGACTGACGTTCGGCATGTCTCGATCGATGATCGCCGTTATCTTACCAAACCCAATTTTTCTGTAAAACGACTTCATAGAAAGTAGATACATTAACACATCGACCTTCGCCACCATAGTAACGATAGTCAACGGTCCTTCCACCACCTTGACAGGTGGTGTCTTCAGAATCTTGCGTATCTGAAAGTCGAAGATCCTGCGCGAGACATTCTTTTTGACTCGATACAACACGCTAGCTTCCCCATCCGAAGGCCGGTTGCTTGTAATCTATTGTTGTCTGAATGAAAAAAGGCGCAAGCAGGCCGTCGCTTGCAAAACGCCTCCTACCCTTTTTGCTGCAGGTTCTCGCCCCCGACCGAAAGATCCATTGATTGTCCGGTCCGGCCGGTTGTCGTTGCCTGAACCGGAGGTGGTCTCGAAGGATCTCCTCCGTCTGAGTGGACCTCCGAAGGGCGTTGGAGCAATCATTTTCATTGGGTGGTCAAAGAGCATCTCGACGTGACATATTTATAAGTCGCGGCCACGGTTTCAGCCACGACAGGTTCACGCTGTCAAACGCTTCGTCCAGAGATGACAGTCAGGGACCTCGGAGACGCCGGATCGTCCGTATAATAGTGAATTGACAAGCCGATGGTGAAAGAAAATGATGCTAGATTCCGGTCTACCGCATGACAGAAAAGGCGACGTCATCTACCTCTGCGGATGTGCATGGACCTTCATGCTAACTGCAGAGACGTATCAAACTGTCTTCAGTTACGTTAAGGCAATGGATCCAGATGGACGCCGTCCTCCTGCTGCTTGAATGCATCGGCATGTTCCTCGCGATGCGCTGGATCGCGTTCGGCCGAGGCGAGGAGGGACTCTTCAAATGGCGACAACCGCCATCCATGCCAAAAGCCGACATCCGTCCGCGCCGCTGACCCACCATGCGTGACCTCATGTTCCTCGGCTTCTGGATCGCCCTCCTGCCGCTCGCCTTTCGCGGTGCGCATCTCGGCGTCATGCTGTGGGCCTGGACCTCGCTTCTCGCTCCGAACGACCTCCTGTTCGGGCTCGGCGCCGCCGTTCCGTTCGCCAAGGTCGCCGCCATCCCCACACTTCTCCTCCTCGTCTTCGGACGGCCCGGCCAGGCTCGGATCCGCTTCGGCCGCACCGGCCTGCTGCTCGTGGCCCTCGCCTGCGTCGCGATCCTTTCGCAGACCGTCACCGTGATGGCTGACACGGCTCCCGGCTGGGATCTGTGCGAGAAATACCTGAAAATCCTCGCACTCGGCCTCGCCGTCCTCTGGACGATGACCGACCGCCTGCGCATCCACGGCCTGCTGATGGCGATATGCCTCGGTCTCGGCTACATCGCCGTCGACGAGGGAGCCAAGTTCATCCTCTCCGGCAGCGGCCACAAGATCCTCGGATCGCCGTCGCTCGGCGACAACAACCAGATCGCGCTCGACGTCCTCCTGATCATCCCGATCCTGCAATATCTATATGGGGCTGCAACGTCCTGGGCCGTGCGGGCAGCCTGCGTTGGCACCGGACTGCTCGCCGTCGTCACCGTGATCGCGAGCTTCTCGCGCGGCGGTGCCGTCGGTCTCGCCATCGTCGCGATCGCCACCATCGCCGTCAGCCGTCGGAAGGGCGCCAGCATCATCCTCGTCCTGCTGGCCGGCCTGCTGGTCTCCCAGGTCGTCGGCAGCGACTGGACGGCACGGGTCGACACCGTCCAGAATGCGCAGGAGGACAGCTCCTTCATGGGCCGCGTGATCGCCTGGAAGGTCAGCACCGCCCTTGCCATCCAGCGCCCGCTCACCGGCGGCGGCTTCCACGCCATCCAGCACGGCGAGGTCTGGGCGAGCCAGGCCGGCAATTTCCTCGCACTCGACATCGTGCCGACCGAACCCCAAGGCGCGATTGCTCGAGCGGCCCACAGCATCTATTTCGAGGTGCTCGGCGACATGGGCTTCCTCGGCCTCGGCCTGTTCCTTCTGCTGTTCGGCTGCGCCTGGCGTGACGCCGGAGCGATCGTGGCGATGGTGCGAGCGTCCAGACGCGACGATTTCGCCTGGGCGGCCGACCTCGCGTCCAAACTGCGCGTCTCGCTGCTCGCCTTCCTGGTGTCCGGCGGTCTTCTCAGCGCGGCCTACTACGACATCGATTATCTGCTCGTCTGCCTCATCGCCGCCACCCGGTCGGTGGTCGCGCGGCAGATCAGCGTGGCGCACGACCAGCCGGTCTCTCGCGCGACCGCACCTGTCGCGGCCTAGATCCGCCTCCCGCTTGCGAGCGGCCCGACCCGCGGAATCGTTCCGTTGCCGATCCACCCGGCGCCGTGTAGAGGGGCGTCCGGTTCCGGTTCCCAAGGACAGATGAAGATGTGCGGCATCGCAGGCCTCCTGCGCGTGGACAGCGGCCCGATCGATCCCGACCGGCTGAACCGCATGGCCTCCTCTCTCGCCCATCGCGGTCCGGATGGCCAACGCCTGCACATCGAACCCGGCCTCGGCCTGGCGCATCGAAGGCTCTCCGTCATCGACATCGAGTTGGGTGCCCAGCCGATGGGAAACGAGGACGGCACCGTGATGACGGTCTTCAACGGCGAGATCTATAATTTCATGGCGCTGCGGGACGAGTTGGCCGCACGCGGCCACCGCTTCGCCACCAGCAGCGACACCGAAGTCATCGTTCATGGCTGGGAGGAATGGGGCGGTGGCATCGTCGAGCGTCTCGACGGGATGTTCGCCTTCGCGCTCTGGGATCGAAGCCGGCGCCTGCTGATGCTCGCGCGCGACCGTCTGGGCAAGAAGCCGTTGCACCTCGCCATTCTGCCCGATGGCCTCGCGTTCGGCTCCGAACTTGCCTGCTTCGCGACACTTCCCGGCGTGGTCCGGCGCATCGATCCCGCCGCCCTCGACGATTATCTGGCCCTCGGTTATGTCCCCGACCCGTCCACCATCTTCGCCGGCATCACCAAGCTGCCGCCCGCGCATGTGTTAACGATCTCCGTCGACGCACTGCGCGGGGGACGTGCATTTCCGGCGCCCGTGCGCTACTGGCGCCCCGCGACGGCCGCCACTCACAGCGATTTCGCCGAGGCCGCGGCCACGCTGAGAAACGCCCTCGAGCGCGCGACCGCCGACAGGCTTGTGGCCGACGTTCCCCTCGGCGCCTTCCTGTCGGGCGGCCTCGACAGCGCGTCCGTCGTCGCCGCGGCCTCCCGCGACCGCGGCCCCGGCGCGCCACTCTCGACCTTCACCATCGGCTTCCCCGGAGCGGACGACGAAACCGGGCCGGCCACTGCCATCGCGCGCCTTTGCGGCGCCGCGCACACGGTCGAACGCGCCGATGAGATCGACTGGATCGACGCCGCATCCCGCCAGGGCCGCGTGTTCGGCGAGCCTTTCGGCGACAGCTCGGCCGTCCCGACAGCCCAGGTCTGTGCGCTCGCCCGCCGTCACGTCACCGTCGCCCTCTCGGGCGACGGCGGCGACGAGGTATTCGCGGGCTATCGGCGTCATCGCTGGCACATGCTGGTTGAGGCCGGCCGCCGCACCCTGCCGAGAAAAGTGCGCGAGGGACCCATCTCGGCACTCGCGCGCCTCTACCCGAAACTCGATCGCGCACCGCGCTTCCTGCGCGCCAAGCACACGCTCACCGAACTCGGCCTCTCGTCCGCCCTCGGCTACTACCGCACGATGGCGCGAACCGATGACGATCGGCGTCGCTCCCTGCTTCATCCCCAAATGGAAGCTGCCCTCGATGGTCACGACCCCGCGGATCGCTTCGTCGCTCTGATGGCCCAGTTCGAACACACCGACGCCCTTTCGCAGGCGCAGCGTGTCGATATCGAGACCTGGCTGCCCGGCCAAATGCTGACCAAGGTCGACCGCACCAGCATGGCGAGCGGCCTCGAGGTCCGCTCGCCGCTGCTCGATCATCGCCTGGTCACCTGGGGGCTTGCCCAACCGGCCCGTTTCAAGCTGCAGCACGGTCGCGGGAAGGCCGTCCTGCGGGCGGCGGTCGCCCCCTGGCTGCCCGCCGACATCCTGGGCCGGCCGAAGCAGGGCTTTGCGATGCCGCTCGGCGCCGTGCTTCGCCAAGGCATGCCGCGCGTGCGCGACCGCCTCTCCGATCCGACCTTCCTCGACGCGGGCCTCGTCAGGCCCGACGCCGTTGTCCGTCTGCTCGATGAACACGCCAGCGGACGCTTGGACCACGCGCAGCCGATCTGGCAGCTGCTGGTCCTCGCGGGTTTCGTCGCCACCGAACTCGCGGCATGACGGCCATGCCCGCGCCCACGCTGCTATCGGTCTTTCCGACCTTCGTCGACGGCGGCGCGCAGATGCGGTTCGCCACGATCGCCAATGCGATGGGCCTCCGATGGCGGCACGTGATCGTGTCGATGGACGGAAGGCATGACTGCCGCGCGCGCCTCGACACCCGCCTCGAGGCGGTCTTTCCGGCCTTCCGGCCCATCAAGGTAGACACGGCCCGCCTGTTGTTGCGGATCAAGGCAGCCCTTCGCGCATGGCAACCCGATCTGCTGCTCACGCACAACTGGGGCAGCATTGAATGGGGTCTCGCGAACCTCCTGTCGGTCCGTCGCGTGCCGCATCTTCATGCCGAGGACGGCTTCGGGCCGGAGGAACGAGCACGCCAGCTTCCGCGGCGTGTCTGGGCCAGGCGGCTGGCACTCCGCCATGCGGCCGTCGCCTTGCCCTCGCTCACGCTCATGGGCATCGCCCGCGAGCGCTGGCGCCTCCCGGAAGTCGCGCTGCACCACATCCCGAACGGGATCGACGTGTCACGCTTCACGCCACGAACCCCTGGCACGCCGCCCAGCCAGTGGGGCCTGTCGCCGGGCGGCGTCGTGGTCGGCACGGTCGCGGCACTCCGGCCCGAGAAGAATCTCGGACGGCTGATCGAGGCGGTGGCATCGGCACGAAACTCCCGTCCGGACGGAATGCGCCTTGTCATCGCGGGCGAGGGGACCGAACGGGCCTCGCTCGAGCGTCTGGCGCACGCAGCCTTGGGGGCCGGCCATTACGCCTTCCTCGGCCATACCGCGGATCCGGCGCCCGTGTACCAGCATCTCGATGTCTTCGGCCTGTCGTCGGACACCGAACAGATGCCGCTCTCGCTCCTCGAGGCGATGGCGAGCGGCCTGCCGGTCGTCTCGACCGACGTCGGCGACGTCAAGCGCATGGTGGCCGAGGCGAACCGCCCGTTCGTCACGCGCTGCGACACGGACAGCCTCGCGGCCGTGCTCGGCGCGCTCGCGACGAGACCCGGCCTCGCAAAGGAGCTCGGTGCAGCCAATCGCGCGCTGGCTGTCGAGCGCTACGACCAGCGGCGAATGATCGAGGATTGGGCGGCACTGTTCGACCGGACCATCGAGGCATCCCGCCTTGGACGGTGACGCCTATCGATCACCGCACACGAGCCTCTTCGGCAAGACACGCGCGCCCTCACGATCGTCGAGCATCCCCGTCTGCTGCCTCGCCATCGACGCCGAGGAGGATTTCGACTGGGAACGGCCGATCCGCTCGATCCTCTATTCGACCGAATGCATGCGACGGATCGTCGATCTTCGGGAAATCGTCGCAGCCTACGGCTTGCGGCCGACCTACCTGCTCACCTATCCGGTCCTCGACGACATCGAAGCCGTCCGAATGATCCGCCACCAGTACGAGCGGGGCGAATGCGACATCGGCATCCAGCTCCATCCTTGGATGACGCCACCATTCGACGAGCAGCTCACGGAATCATCCTATCTCGGCAGACTCCACGCAACGCTCGAGGAGAACAAGCTCGTCACGCTGATCGAACGTTTTCGCACGGCGTTCAGCATCCCGCCCACCAGTTTTCGTGCCGGCCGCTACGGCCTCAGCCGTTCAACCCCTCGTCTGCTCGAAAAGCACGGCTTGGCCATCGACACCAGCCTGGCTCCGCGAACCGACTTTCGCGGCGCCGGCGGACCCGACTTCTCCGACTACGAATGTGATCCTTTCTGGTTCGGCGAACGGCGATCGCTGCTGGAGATGCCGCTCTGCCGCAGCCTCGTCGGCTGGAGCGGAATGCTGGCTTCCATCCTCTACAGGACGGCCGCCTCGCCGAGGATCGAGCGCTGGCATCTCACGGCGGTCCTCAGCCGGCTGCGTTGCGCGGAACGCATTACCCTGTCGCCCGAAGGCAACGACGCCGCCGCAATGAAGCGATTTCTCCGTCACCGCCGCCGGGCCGGCCAGAACGTCTTCTCCTTGAGCTTCCACAGCTCGTCGCTCCTGCCGGGACGCAATCCGTACGTGCGTTCCCGATCCGACCTGCACTATTTCTACGATCGTCTTTCGGAAGTCCTCGACACCATGTCGGCCGGCGGTTTCCAGTTCGCGACCCTGGCCGAAATGCCGGCTGTGCTCGGCGGCGTGCCACCACCTTGAGCCGATCCGACATCCTGCTGATCGCCAACAACTTCCCGCCCGTGCGTGGCGGCTCGGGTTCGGTCTACGCAAGCCTCGCGCGCTGCGCCGGCGGCAGGATCAGCATTCTCGCCCCCAAGGTCAGCTACGCGGACGGCCTGCCATTGATCGGCTGGCGCGAACACGACCGGTCAGCTCCGTTCCGGATCGTCCGGCTGCGTCTGCTGCGCACCATCATCGGCAATCACCAGGGTCCGACCGCTAAACTCCGTCTGGCCGTCGCCGATGTCTCGATCCGCGCGCGGGTCGCCTGTCATATTCTCGCCGCCGTCGCGCGCAGCCGCCCGCGTGCGATCTGCATCGGTGAGCTCTCCGCCAGCGGCTGGCTTATCGTCATGCTGGCAAATCTCTGGGGTCTCGTGCCCGGTCTCCCGCGACTGCGCCGCGTCGTCTACGTGCATGGAGAGGAGATCACCACTGCGGACTCCTACGATCCGGACTTCCGTCGCAGACGGCGAACCCTCCTCGCAGCCGACCGCGTCATCGTCGTCAGCCGCTTCACTCAGGGTCTACTGCTCGATCTTCTTGGCGGTCGCGAACAAGATCGGGTCGTGCTTGTCGAGAACGGTGTCGACACCACGCGCTTCAGTCGGGCGGCGCGCGACGCCAACCTCGTCGAGCGTTACGGCCTTGCTGGCAACTTCGTGTTCGTGACCGTCTGCCGCCTGCTCCAGAAGAAGGGTGTCGACCAGACGCTGCGTGCCTTCGTGTCACTGCTGGCCACGCATCCGGGCACGCGTTACCTCATCGTCGGCACCGGGCCCCACGAGCCGGCACTGCGAAGCCTCGCGTCCGAACTCGGGATCGACGCTTCGGTCACCTTCGCGGGAAACGTGACCGACTACGAACTCGTTGCGCATTACCGGCTTGGCGACGTCTTCGTGATGCCGAACCGCGCGCTCACGAACGGCGACACCGAGGGATTCGGCCTGGTCTTTCTCGAGGCCAACGCCTGCGGCCTCCCCGTCATCGCCGGACGCGACGGCGGCAGCGTCGACGCCGTCCGTGATCTCGACAACGGGCTCGTCGTGGACGGCCGGTCGGTGGCGGAGATCGCGGCGGCGATGCACCGGTTGCGCTCGGATCCGGCCCTTCGCGATCAGCTGTCGATGAACGGCCTCGCGGCTGCGCGCGAGGCCGACTGGACGCGTCGCACCGAAGCCTTCATCCGCGTCTGCCTCGACGGATGAGGCAAGACCGATCAAGTCCCCCGCGTCACGCCGCGAAACACTCGCAGCTGCCCCTCGCTGACGGCCTCCCAACCAAATCCTTCCGCGTAGGCCCGCGTCGCCGCGCGCGCGGGCGCGGCATCCAGCAACAGGCGGATCGACGCGGCGAGGCCTGATGCCGTGTTCGAGGAAGCGACGACACCGGCGGCCCGGTCGCCCACCACCTCGACATTGCCCGGGATCGGGCTCGCCACCACCGGCGTGCCGCATGCCATCGATTCGAGCAGGACGTTCGCCCAGCCCTCGCGGCTCGACGCCAGGACGAGCATGTCGGCGGCGCCATAGATCGCCGGAAGTGCCTCGGGCGCCAGAAGCCCGAGGAAACGCACGCGCCTCTCGACACCGAGGCGCTGGCACAAGCCTCGGAGCGTCTGCTCGAGCGGTCCGTCGCCCGCGATCAGCAGCGAGACGTCGGGCGGAAGCTGCGCGAGCGCGCCGATCACCCGATCATGTCCCTTCCGCTCGATCAGGTGACCGACCGACAGCAGGATGGGTCCTGTCAGACCGAGCATCCGCCGCCCCACCTGCCGGTCCGGCGGCGGGTGGAACACGGTCAGATCGACACCGTTTCGAAGCACGTGGACGCGAGCCGGATCGGCGCCCAACTCGACCAGGCGAGCACCAAGCGCCGAACTGACCGCGATCAGCGCGTCCGCCCGCCGGAGCGCGCGCCGGATCATCCAGCGTGGTCCGGCATGATCGGGAAGTTGCGTGACGTCAGAACCGCGTGCGGTGATCACCAGCGGCCGGCCGAGCGCTCGCGCGATCGCCATCGCGGCCACGCCGTCCGGATAGACATAGTGCGCGTCGACGAGATCGAACCGCGTAAGTTCCGCCTCCGGACAGGTTCGAACCCAGGCCAGTGCCGCACCCGCCAGAAGCAGCGGCGCCGCGCTCATGCCGATCCGCGGCACCGTGACATAGCGAGGATGATGAACCGTCAATCCATGCCGACGCTCGATGCGCGCCACGCGCCCATATCGATCCCAGCCATTCAAGCGTGGCGCCCATGACGGGTACCATGGCACGGGGGCGAGCACCGTGCTCGTCACGGCGCCGGTCGAGACCAGTTGCCGCAACCGCGTCTCGACAAAGACACCGTGCTGCGGCCGCTCGCCGTTCGGATAGAGGGTCGAGAACGTGAGCAGGTTCAAGGAGACGCGAGTGTCCGCATGAGCTTCTCGGCCGCGGGCCGCTCGGTGAACGAGACGCGGCCGTTCAGAACCGGTCCGAGCAGCGCCCTCGCCTGGGCGGACTTCCCGTCCTCCTGCAACGCGGACGCGAGATGGTATCGGATCGCCGGGTCGACTGTCTGGGATGCCGCCTGGCGCAGAAGTGCCAGCGCGTCGTCCGTGTGACCCTGCGCGAGCAGCACCCAGCCCAGCGTGTCGGCGATCTGCGGCGTCGGTCCGATGCGGTAGGCGCGCGCCGCATCACGATGCGCACCGGCGAGGTCGTCCTGCTGCTGCTCGATCCAAGCGAGATCGTTCAATGCCACCGCGTTGTCGGGATCCGACTTGAGCACGGAGACGAGGCGCGGCTTGGCCGCGGCCAGGTCGCCGCTGCCGATCTCCATCTCGGCAAGGGTCTCCTGGAGACTCGCGGCATTCGGGTCGGCCGATAATCCGGCTTCCAGCAGCGCCACGCCGGCCGCCCGGTCGCCGGCCTCGACGCGCGCGATCGCCTCAAGGCGGATCAGCGCGCGACCGACATCGGCGGCCGCGTCCTTGCCGAGCTTCGCTCTCGCCTCCGCGAAAGCCCGCGCGGCGTCATCGGCCTTGCCCGCCGCGAGCAGCAACTCGCCCTTCAGCAGCAGCGCGCGCGGATCGGCCGACCGCGCCGCCAATTCCTCGGCGCGCGCGACGCCGGCGGCGAGCCCATCCCTTGCGGACGCCATCCGGACGGCGTCGGCTTGCAGCGTCGGATCGTCGGGCGTCGCCGCGAGCCCATCATCGACGAGCGACCGCGCATCGTCGAACCGCTTGGCCGTGATCAGCAGGCCAACGATCCGATGCCGGAGCGCGATGTTCGACGGAGACCGCGCCAGCAACGCGCGCCACGTCGCCACCGCATCATCGATCCGCCCGAGTTCGCGCTGCGCGTCCGCCCGCAGTCCGAGTTTCTGGATTGTCTCTCCTGGCAGCAGCTTGACCAGCGCCAGCGCTTCGGCAGCGCGGCCCATCCGAAGATCCAGCGTCGCCAGGCCGCCGGTGATGCCGGCATCACCGGGCGACGCCCCGTGCGCCGCCTCGGCCGCATCGAGCGCCGCCTTCATCGCATCCGCCCCACCACGCGCCGTCGAGAGATCGACAAAAGCGCCGAGCAGCGTCGGATCCGCGGGCTGTCTCGCCAGGGCATCTTTCAGCAGGCCAGCGGCGCCGTCCAGATCCCCCTCGAGACGCAGGACCCGCGCCAGGTTCACCGTCGCCTCGACCGATCCCGGGTCGCGCGCGTGGGCACTCTGGAACGCGGCCCTTGCGTCTCGCACGTTGAACTGGGCGAGCTTGACCGCGCCGGTCAGCAGGTCAATCTGCTCGGGTGCCGCGTTGGTCTGCCGCAGCCGGCCGAGTGCGGCGGCCGCTCGATCGATCTCGCCGGCACGCAAGGACGTGACGACCAGCGCCGCCGCGGTCTGGCTCTGCGACGGCGGCGCCTCGCCCGACCCGGTCCGGCCAGGCACGTCGACCAGTTCGGGCTCCGGGCTCCGATCGAGCGCCTTGGAAAGATCATCGGCGGCAAGATCGGGATCGTTCTCGCCCAGCGCGATCGCGGCCAGGCGGTCGAGGCCCTGCGTATCTTGCTTGCCGCCCGCATCGCCGGCGCGGCGCAAAGTCGCGTCGGCACGGGCGCGGTCACCCGCCATCGCATACGCTTGGCTGAGCAGAGCCAGCACATCCGGATCAATCCGGCCGGGAACGTCCCACGGCTCGAGCAGATGGATCGCGTCCGTAGGACGATGATCCCCGAGTTCGAGGGATCCAAGCAAAACGGCACCCGCGCGGTCATCCGGATGTCGCAGTCCGAAATGCTCGGCGGCTGCCAGCGCCTGCTGCGGTTGGCCGATCCGCGCCTTGACAGTGGCAATCAGGAGGTCCGCCCGCGGGAACCGGTCGATCGCGGTTCCGACCTGCGTCAACGCCTCGTCCGCCGCATTCCAGCGACCGGCCCGCGCATCGAGGACGGATGACAGCATGTTGGCAACCGGATCGCGCGGCGCGATGGCCAGAGTCGCGTCGACATCGCGTCTGGCGTCTCCATCGCTGTTGATGCCGATCAGCAGGTTCGCGCGCGCGAGACGAGACGGAACCGAAGCCGCATTGGCCCGCCCCACCGCAGCGATGGCGGCATCATACGCCTTGATCGCGCCAGCCCTGTCGCCCGCCTGGGCGAGCAGTTCGGCACGCAGCTGCAGGGCGGCCGAGAATGCCGGATCCGTCACCAGCGCGTCATCGACGGCGCGACGGGCACCCTCGAGATCGCCCACGGCACGCGCGACCCTGGCCCCGTTCAAGGCGGCATCCTTGGATCCCGGCGCCGCCCGTCGCGCGGCATCGGCCTCCTTGCGCGCCAGCAACGGCTGCTTGCCCGCCAATGCCGCCATTGCCCTGGCCATGTGCAACGTCGCCGACTGGCCCGGATCGAGCCCGCGATCGTCGTCATCACGGAGCACGACGTCGCCGTGGCCCTCTCCGACGAGCGCCTCGGCCAGGAACGGACGAACCGCGTGCTCGTCGGCACCGCGCTCGGCGGCCTCGCGCAGCTCGTGCTCCGCCGCGATCGGATCGCCGAGCTGGAGCTGGACCTTGCCCAGGCGAAGATGCGCCTCCGCGCGGTCCGGATGATTGCGCACGATCTGTCTCAGCGTGAGCTGCGCGCCCCGCAGATCACCACGCTGCAGCATCGACCGGACATCCGCCATCGGATCATGCGTCCACCGGTGGTAGCCGACCGCGGCCGCAAGCACGCACACGAGCAGGGCAGGGACGATGAGACGAGCACGACGCATGGTCTTGTTCCGCTTCTGGTCGGCCCTTCCGCCATTGCGCGGGAGCGCGTCACTCATGGGCCGCTTCGGCGGCCGCGGCACGGCCGAGCCCGTGCGTCAGCAGAAGGTCGTAGAGCGTCGGTCTGCTCACACCCAGCAGGCGGGCCGCCACGGCGAGCTTGCCGTCGCTGCGCGCCAACGCACGCGTCAGCAGATCGCGTTCGATGCGCAGCCTGGCTTCGCGCAAGTCGAGCGACGCCGACTGCTGGGCAGCCAATTCGAGGTCGGCGGCCTCGATCAGCTTCGCATCCGCCATGATCACCGCGCGCTTCATCCGGTTCTCGAGTTCGCGGACATTGCCAGGCCACGCGTGGGATTCGATGGCGGCAACCGCGTCGTCGCCGAAGCCGCGAATGTCGCGGCGAAATTCGACATTGAAGCGATTGAGAAAGAAGCGCGCCAGCAGCAGGGCATCCCCAGGACGTTCACGCAGCGGCGGAATCCGGACCGTGACCGGGTTGAGCCGGTAGAAGAGATCCGAACGGAACCGGCCCTCCGCAACAAGCGCATCGAGTGACATGTTCGTCGCCGAGACCACCCGTACATCCACCGGAATGGTCGTGCGACCGCCGACGCGCTCGATCACCTGCTCCTGCAGGAAACGCAGCAGCTTGACCTGCAACGGCAGCGGCAGATCGCCGATCTCGTCGAGGAGCAGGGTCCCCTTCTGCGCGCTTTCGATCTTGCCGAGGCTGCGTGCCACCGCCCCGGTGAAGGCGCCCCGTTCATGGCCGAACAGCTCGCTCTCGAGCAGGTTCTCGGGGATCGCGCCGCAATTGATCGCGACGAACGGTCCTTTCGATCGGGTGCCGAGTTCGTGCAGCGCCTGCGCGAGCGCCTCCTTGCCGGTTCCGCTCTCGCCCGCCAGCAGCACCGTCACGCCGGTGGGCGCCAGCCGCTCCACGTCGCGGCAGACCTTCAGCATCACGCCGCTCTGCGTGACGATCCGCTTGATCGGCCCTGAAGGCACCACGGACGCCAGCCGTCGATTTTCCCGTTCCAGGTCAGCCACATGGCGTGCACGCGCGACGACACCCTGCAACAGCTCGATCTCGCCGGACTTCTCGGAGAAATCGTAAGCGCCAAGTCCGATCGCGCGCAGCGCGTGCACGCGGTCGCCGTGACTGGTCGCGACAATCACCTTGGTATGCGGCGCGCGCGCCAGGATCTCGCCGATCGTGGCGAACCCTTCCGAGACGCCGTCCGGATCCGGCGGCAGTCCCAGATCGACGATCGCGACCGGTGGCTGCTCGCGCGACACGATCGCGAGCGCCTGGGCGCGATCGCCGGCGAACAGCGTTCGCGTGCCGTCGAAGGCCCAGCGATACTGGCCGCACAACCCGGGATCGTCCTCGACGATCAGAAGTTTCGGCAACGCATTGTCGGAAGCGAGCATCATCGTCAGCCATCGTTACGCTGAAAGCTTCAAATTCTCCACCCGTTCGACGAACCGGAGCAGCAGCCGCATCGTGGTGCCTTCCCCTTCGCGGCTCATCACCACCAGATCGCCGCCATGACGCCGGATCAATTCGCGGGACTGGAAGGCTCCGATGCCGCTGCCGCCTTCGGTGCGGCTGCTGAACGGCCGGAACAGCTCATCCCTGATGAACGCGGCCGTCATCCCCGGGCCGTCATCGGTGATGTCGACCTGCACCCGGCTGCCCTGACGGTCCACGGCCAGGCGGACCGTGCCGGCTGGTCCCGCCGCCGTGACCGCATTATCGATCAGGTGGGCCAGCACCGCGTCGAGATCGGCCTCCGCCATCGCGACCAGCCAGTCGACCGACGCCGGCGCGACGATCCGGATCGCGCGTCGTGCGGCGCACGCGGCTTCGAGCCGTGGCCATAGCGCGGTCGCCGCCGGCTCCGCCGTGCCCTCCACGATCTCGAGACGCCGGATCAGGCCGCCGATCTTGCGGACGGACGCGTCGATCGTCGCCAGCATGTCGGCCTGGAACTCGGGATTGCTGATATGGGAGCGCGCGTTGGCCGTCAGCAACCGCAATTGTCCGGCGACATTCTTGATATCGTGGGCGACGAAGGCGAACCGTTCGCCGTAGGCACGCAGGTCGCGGGTCTCCACCAGCGTCCGCATGGCCCGCTGCTCGGCAAGCCTCGTCGCGACCTCACGCGCCACCACCCCGAGCAGGGCTGTCACCTCCTCGTCGACCCGGAACGGGCCGCGCGGAGGTGACAGGAGCACGATCCCGGCGGCTGGACCGTTCGCCTGGCCGGGCAGCGCGATCGCCAGCCACAGGCGCAGGCCGGCGAACGGCGGGCAGCCGACGAGATCCTGGCCGAGCTCCAGACACGGGCTCGTGGCGATCGCCGCCGGCAGAGGATGTCCGGGCGGGACGGGACCGGTCGCCGGCAGGTTCCATGAACCGGCCCAGCAGAAGCCGCCGTGTCCAACCTCGCTCTCGAGCAGAAGCCCGGCCGGACTGTCGACGATGTCGGCGAGAGCGCGAACCGCGCGCTCGCGCAATCCGTCCGGATCCGAGCTGTCGTGCGCCGACAACGTGGCGATGCACGCCAGCCATTCGCGCCGGTAATCATAACGGTATGTGAAGAAATGCTCGGCCACCAGACGAGCCATCCAGTGCCGTGTCGAGGCGGACACCAGAACCGCCGCCATGCCGATCGCGCCGCCGAACACGAGGCAAACCTCGATGAGGGTCGTCCAGCCGGGATCCGGTGCCCAGCGCGAACCGACCAGCTCCGCAACGGCTGCGAGCGACATCAGGAACACGCCGGTCCCCATCAGCACCGCCGAGTGGAACGCCACGGCGCGCGAAGCATGCAGCGTGACCTTCCAGTCCCGGTTTCGCGCCGCCGCGACCGCGAGCAGCGGGGCGACCAGGATCGCGGCCGCCGCCCTGCCGGCGACCAGCCCCGCCGCCTCGTGGTGGAACAGGACCGCGTCGGCGCACAGCACGAGGTCGAACAGGGCGAGACCGCCGAGGGCCACGCACGCCAGCCCGACATGCCAGCGCCGATCATGATCGACGCCGCGATAGAGGTTTTCGGTCAGGACCAGCTGCCCGACCGCGAGCAGCATCCTGAGCGGTATCATCGCCGACGCGCCGGCCCATAGCACGGACGCGACCGACGCGAGCACGAGCGCCAAGCCAACCCAGGCCAGCCGGGCGGCACGAACCCGGTCTCCGATCGTGCGGCGATACAGATAGAGCGTGACCGCATACCAGGCGCCGGCGCGCACGATCTCCAGCAGGGCCGGCGTCCGGCTCGACCAACCCGGAAAGGCGGCGACCGACGCGGCCCAGGCGGCCGTCGCGATCGACGCGGCAGCGAGAAGCCACCCCGCCCGGCTGCGACGCGCCTGCGCGAGGATGATCGCGCCCAGCAGCAGGTAGATGGCCGCACAGGACACGTAGGTCAGCAAGACGATCATTTCTTGATCATAATGGCCTGCGCCGCCGGTGGCGAAGGAATTCAGCGCGACCCGATCTGGAACAGGATGACGCGGACGGTCGAGACCATGATGGAAAGGTCGAGGGCCAGCGATCGGCGGCGCACGTAGTAGAGGTCGTACGAGACCTTCTCGCGCGTCTCGGCCTCGCTGGCGGTGTAGGCGCTGTTGACCTGCGCCCAGCCGGTCAATCCCGGCTTGACGGCGTGACGCATATCGTAGCCCGGGATGACCGCGCGGTAGCGCTCGACGAATTCGGGCCGTTCCGGACGCGGACCGACGATGCTCATCTCGCCCCGAATGACGTTGATCAGCTGGGGAAGTTCGTCGATCCTCACCTTGCGTATGAAGCGGCCGACCATCGTCGTCCGGGCGTCGCGAGGCTGCGCGAAGCGTGCGACCCCGTCGCGTTCGGCGTCCATCCGCATGCTCCGGAATTTCAGGATCGTGAAGCGCCGGCCGCCGAGCCCGACCCGCTCCTGCCGATAGATCACCGGTCCCGGGCTGCCGATCGCGATCGCGGTCGCGGTGACGATCATCAGCGGACCGGCGGCGAGCAGGAGGACGGCCGCGATTGCGATGTCGATCGCGCGCCGCATCCCGCCCACGAACCTCTTCGAGGCAGGCGGGACAAGGACCGCCGCCGCCACGTCGCCGAGCGCGTCGACATCGACGCGCCCGAGATGCCGCTCCCAGAAGGTGGCGGCGTCGGTCAGCCGGGCCAGCCGGCCGGCCCAGACGGCCGGCACTTCCCCGATCACGTCGCCCTCGGTCGCCATGACGATCCGCAGGAAGCTCAACCGGCCCGACGCCGCCGGCGAAGGCGACGACGCGACGGTCGCGCGGAACAATGCCGGCCGCATGTCCGACATCGCCTTGACAGTACTGCGGGCCGACGGTCCGTCGCCCAGCACCAGCACCTCGCGGACCAGCAATCCACTGCGCACGCAAGCGGCATAGAGCAGCCGCGTGCCGACGAGCAGGCCGAGCCACATGGCGAGCAGTTCGCCGAGCCAGGCCGGCCGCGCGCCGAGCAGGGCGCCGGCATCGATCAGGCCGGCCGAGCTCGCCGCCCACAGGATCATGACAGTGCCGACGGCCGCGACGCAGGCCGCCGGGAGCAGCGTGCGCGTCGCCAGGATGAAGGACGGCTTGTAGAGGCCCACGGCGATGCACAGCAGCCCCGCCAGCAATGACAGCAGGCAGGCACTGTCCGCCGCGCCCGCATGCGCCGCCGCCGGCACCAGTGCCACATGATCGAGGGCCGCGAGGAACAGCAGGAAGCAGACGAGGGTCTCGAACGCCCACAACACGACCATGTCGGCTAGGACATATTGTCCAAAGATACGAGTCATGACTCTGACGTCTCCGCAGGCGACAGCCATCCCCGATTGCGGAGAACGGCCGCCGCATGTTCATTGCTGATGCAACACAACGGCGACACGCGCGCCGGAAAGCCAGACCTCGCTCGGAACCATGATCGCCAGAGAGAGAGGAACTCGCTCGCCACCGGGCCTGCGAACGCACTCGACTTGCGATGTGCAAGACTGGCATCCGGCCAACGGCGCTAACGGCCAACCGCCTCTCGGGCGTCTCTATTTTGTTACATCCGCCACACACGCGGGTCAAGATGGTTTTTGATGAACCAGCCGGTTTTTCGTTACTTTATCCGCATCTGTCTCAAAACATGTGACGTTATGCCGAGATATGATGTTAGTTTCCTGGACAAGGGCGTTTCGCTCAACTAAGGACGTGGCCGTGCAGAGCCGGGTCCGGGGATGTCAGAAATGAGAACGCGGTCCAGCCGCGGCGGCCATCAAGGGTCGGCAGCAGCGTCAGCGTTTCCCCGCGGCTTTTCAGCGCCGACCGTGCTGCTCGCTGCCCTGCTGTCCGCCTCGGGCTGCATGGACCGCGCGGCATCGGACGTGCCGCCGGCGTCCGCGTCGGCGACCTCCGCGCCCTACGTGATCGGTCCGGGCGATCATCTCGGCGTGTTCGTCTACGACAACCCGCAGATCTCCGTCACCGACATCCCGGTCCAGCCCGACGGACTCATCTCCCTGCCGCTGATCCAGGACCTGCCGGCGACCGGCCGGACACCTGCCGAGCTGTCGCACGAGATCGCCAGCCGGATCGCCAAATACGTCAAGGATCCGAACGTCACCGTGATGGTCCACGATTTCGTGGGACCGGTCGATCGGCAGATCAGGATCATCGGGGAGGCGGCGGACCCCCAGGCGATCGCGTATCGCGAGCACATGACCCTGCTCGACGTGATGATCCAGGCGCGCGGCCTGACCCGGTTCGCCGCCGGCAACCGGGCGGTCATCGTTCGTCGCGTGGCACCGGGCCGGGAGATCACCTTCAAGGTGCATCTCGCCGACCTGATCAAGGACGGCGACGTGTCAGAGAATGTCGACATGCAGCCGGGCGACACGCTGATCATCCCGCAGGCCTGGTTCTAGCGGCGTCGGTGCCCCATGGATGATCTGCGCGCCGAGATCGCCCACCAGTTCGCGATCGTCCTGCGTCACAAATGGCTCGCCGTCGGTCTCGCCTGGCTGGTCTGCGTTGCCGGCTGGATCGGCGTCTCGTCGATGCCGAACCGCTACCAGTCCGACGCCCGCGTCTACATCGACGCGGACGCCGTGCTCACACCCCTGCTGCGCGGCCTCGCGCTCGACAATTCGCTCGCCTCGCAGATCGAGGTCCTGCAGCGAACCCTGCTCAGCCGGCCGAACCTCGAAAAGCTGATCTCCAAGACCGACCTCTCGCTCCGGGTCGGCGGCCCGAGCGACCTCGAGCGCATGGTGGCCGGGCTCGCGAACCGGATCGCGGTCGTGCCGCAGTCCGACGACCTGTTCACCATCACCTACCGCGACACCGATCCGCATCTCGCCTACGACGTGGTCCGAACCATTCTCGGCATCTTCATCGAGGAGAAGGCCGGCACCAGCCGCAGCGACATGACGAATGCGCGCGCCTTCCTCGGCGAGCAGATCGCCAGCTACGAGCGGCAGCTTCGTCAGGCCGAGGCCAAGCGTGCCGACTTCCGCGCGAGATATCTTGAACTCCTGCCGGCCGTCTCCGGGACCAGCGGGCTTGACCAGGCGCGCTCCGACCTGCGCCGCCTCAGCGGCGAGCTTGCCGATGCGCAGGCGCGCCGTCTCGTGCTCGGACAGGAACTTGCCGCCACCGCGGTGACCGTCGTCACCGAAACCGACCCGGGCGGTCCTGGCGGCAATGCCTCGCTCGCGGAGGCGGAAGCGCGCTTGCGCGAATTGCGCACGACACTGACCGACCAGCATCCGGACGTCATCCGCCAACAGGAGCTCGTCGAGACGTTGCGCCATGGCGGTGGCGGCGGACCCGGGCGTCCCGCGCGCAGCCGCAGCGAGCCGAACATGGTCTACCAGCAGCTCAAGGTCATGCTGGTCACGTCCGAGCAGGACATCTCGTCGCTGACGCGCCAGGTCGCGGACGCCCGCTCCGAATGCGCCCGCCTCGAGCAGATCGCGCGCGACGTCCCCACCGTCCAGGCGCAATCGTCGAACCTCAACCGCGACTATGACGTGCTCCGCAAGAACTATGAGGAACTGCTCGCGCGTCGCGAGTCGATGCGGCTGTCGGCTGCCGCCGACACCGAGGCCGACAAGGTAAAGATCGAAGTCATCGATCCACCGCAGGTCCCGCAGATCCCGGTCTCGCCCCGCCGGCCGCTTCTGCTCTCCTTCGTCCTGCTCGCCGGTCTGGGCAGCGGCATCGGCAGCGTGCTTCTTCTCGGCAGGCTCGACCGGTCCTTCCGCTCGATCAAGGATCTGCGCGCGCTCGGCTATGCGGTCGCGGGGAGCATATCGCTGCTTGCGGTCACCAGCGGCGGCCATCGTTCCGGCCGCGTGGGCATCGTCGGCGCGTGCGTCGCCGTCGGCCTGCTCTGCGTCGCCTATGGCGGCCTCATTTACCGTTCGCTCAACATTGCCGGCCAAGCTTGACGACGTGAAAACCCCGTCGGCACACCTCATCGAGCGGGCGGCGGACCGGATCGCCCAGCTCAAGCCCGTGTTGGCACCGGTCGAGGCACCACCGCCCGATGCCGCCCCGATCGCCGCAGCGCCGGTCATGAACAAGCGCGCTGCCGCGCCGGAACCGATCAGTGCCTATATCGATCCATCGATCCCGATCGACGTCCTGCGGCAGGCCGGCCTCGTCGCGATCGGCGGACGCTCGCGGGTGATGGAGGAATGGCGCATCACCGCCGCCTCGTTGCTTCGCAGCCACCGGTCCGGTGCCGCCCCCGGCAGCACGATTCCCAATACCTTGATGGTCACGAGCTGCCAGCCCGCCGAGGGCAAGAGCTTCTGCGCGCTCAATCTCGCCGCGACGCTGGCGAGCACCGGCACCGACATCATCCTGATCGACCTCGACGGCAAGCCGCGTGCTCTTTCGGCGGTCCTCGGTCTCGGCCATCGTCCGGGATTGCTCGACCTGTCGCGCGATCAGGGGATCGATCCGGCTCGCTTCGTGCTGACCTCCGAGGTCGCGCGCCTGGGTTTGCTGCCCCTCGGGCAGCCGGACGATGCACGCGCGGAGACCGGCGTGACGGCGCTCGTGCTCGCCGCCCTGCAACGGATCGGACGCCGGTTTCCGGCCCATCTGCTCATCCTCGACATGCCGCCCTGCCTGGCCACCAGCGACAGCGCAACCCTGGCGCCGCATGTCGGCCAAATCGCCATGGTGGTCGAGGCCGAGCGAACCCAGCGCACCGAACTCGAGGCCGCACTCGGACTCCTCGAGACCTGTCCCAGCGTCAACCTCGTGCTCAACAAGAGCCGAGCCTCGACCAGGGGACATTTCGGCGGCGGCTACTACGGCTATGGCGGCTATTACGGCGGCGGAAAGCGGTGATCGGCGATGGCGCCGCGGCAGCGAGGCACTCCTGATCGCGCCCGGCAGCGCAGAGCCGCCGTACCCATCCGGTCGCTGCTCGCGATGCCTGTTCTCCTCGCCGGCACCTTGCACGCCTATGCGCAGGCCGGCCTCGCCTCGAATCCGCTGATCGGTTCGCCACCGGACAGCCTCAGCACCGGTCCTGCCGGCGTCGGCTCGATCGGCACGATCCCGCCGCCGCTCGCGGGCCCCGACTCCCTGCTGCCCGCGACCGCCGCCGCCGGCACCCGCGATTTCGACGACAGGCTCGCCTCCAACCTTCAGGGCTCGAGGCTCGAACCCGCGGCCAGGCCATGGACCTTCACGCCGAGCATCGGCGCCGGCGAGGAATACACCGACAACGTTCTCGCATTCGGAGGTGCCGGACGCGGCAGCGACCTGATTACCCTGCTGCTTCCCGGCCTGAACATCGCCGGCGACACGCCGCGGCTACAGGGGAGCGTGTCCTACGATCCCGAGATCGACATCTATGCCCGAAACTCCGGCCAGACCCAGATCGACCAGAATTTCAGCGGCAACATCCGCGCCGCCATCGTTCCGGGCGCCGTCTTCGTCAATCTCCGCGGCTATGGTGCCGTCACCACCAACGGCCTCGGCGGCCAGCCCGGAACCGGCCCTGGCGGCCAGTTCGGCATCGGCCCGAGTGCGGCCAATCAGGCGACCCAGACGGTCGATCTCGCCGCCACTCCCTACGTGCTGCACCGTTTCGGGACGCTCGGCACCGGCGAGGTGGGCGGCACGATCGAGCGGACCACCCAGGACAGCGTCAACGGCGTCTTCTCACCGCAGGCGGGTCCGGTCTCGCCCTTCGTCAATCCGGGCAACCAGGATGCCACGACCCTCAGCGGCCACGCCGCCTTCGCGACCGGCGAGGCGTTCGGCCGCTACAGCGGCACCGCGCTCATCGACGGGGCGCACACCAGCGGCACCGGCGTGCTGTCCAGCGCGACGCGCGACACCGCCTCGATCGACAACGGCTACGCCGTCACCCGCAACATCACAGCACTCGTCGAGGCCGGCTACGAGCACATCCGCTACGCGGGGACGTCGCCGCTGCGTATCGACGACGCCACCTGGGACGTCGGCTTTCGTCTCAGGCCGGCCCCCGACAGCTCGCTCGAGCTCCGCTACGGCCACCATGACGGGCTCGACGCCGCCACCCTCGACGCAGCACTGCAAACGACCACGCGCACCACGATCTACCTGCGCTATTCCAAGGGTCTGAGCACCGAAAGCGAACTGCTGCAGAACGCGCTTGCCACCACCGATCTCGACCAACTCGGCGATCCGGTCGATCACAGCACCGGCACGCCGTTGCTCCTGAGCGACAATTTTTTCGGTGCCCAGCAGAACCTCTACCGGACACAGCTCGCCTCGGCGACCGCGGTGCTGACAGAGGATCGGGACATCGTCTCGGCCGGTTTCCAATTCGAGGACAACAAGCTGATCTCGTCGAGTGGCGTTCCCGGCAGCCTCGGCAGCAACAACGGCGTGTATGGCACGATCGACTGGTCGCACGAATTGTCGCCTACCCTCAGCCTCACGTTCGACGGGCAGTATGGCGTCCGCACCGACGCCGGCCCGCTCGGCACGACCGATGACGTGACGTTCCTCTCGCTGGCACTCGTCAAGACGCTCAGCCAGACGCTCTCGGCGCAACTGCGCTACAGCTATAACAACGTCTCGAGCGGACAGCGTGCATCGAACTACTCCGCCAACGTCGTTCTCTTTACGGTAACAAAATCATTCCGCTAAGAAGGGCCGGCCGCCCTGATGGATGCCCATGTACGAGAAGGTCTTCGGCTTCAGCGCCCCGCCGTTCCAGCTCTCCCCCGACGCGCGCTTCTTCTTCGCCAGCCGCGGCCACAAGCGCGCCGTCGCCCATCTCACCTTCGGTCTCGACCAGGGCGAAGGGTTCGTCGTCATCACCGGCGAGGTCGGCGCCGGCAAGACCACCCTGATCGAGCATCTCTGGTCGTCGCTCGATCATCGCGCCTTCGCCGTCGCGCGGATCGCCACGACGCAGCTCTCCGGCGATGATCTGTTCCGCCTCGCGATGGCCGGCTTCGGCGTCGATACCGGCCACGAGCGCGTCCAGGGCCTCGACAAGGGAGCGCTCCTGCTCCGTTTCGCCGATGCCATGCGCACCCACCGCGCCGCCGGACGGCGTTGCGTGCTGATCGTCGACGAGGCGCAGAACCTCTCCCGGCCTGCGCTCGAGGAACTCCGCATGCTCTCCAACATCGCCGATGACGGACACGCGGCGGTCCAGACCATCCTGCTCGGCCAGCCGGAGTTCCGCGCCATGCTGGCCTCCTCCGAGCTCGACCAGTTGCGTCAGCGCGTCATCGCCTCGTTCCACCTAGCCTCGCTCGGTCCCGACGAGACCCGCGCCTACATCGAGCACCGCCTGACGACCGCCGGCTGGTCGGGACGGCCCGCGATCCAAGCCGGTGCCTTCGACGCCGTCCACCGGATCACGGACGGCATTCCGCGCCGGATCAACCGGCTGTTTTCGCGCGTCCTCCTCCTCGCCGCCCTCGACGAGACGGAAACGGTCACCCTGGCGATGGTCGAGGACACGGCCGGCGAGCTGGCCGCCGACCTCGACGGGCCGGTCAGGAGAGCCGCCCCCTCGAAGGGCGATTTCTTAGTCAGGGGCGACCCCGGGGAGAGGGGCGATCTCGTGGCGAGGGTCGAAGCACTCGAGCGCACCGTCGCGCGGCGCGACGGCGTGTTCCGCCGCCTGATCGACCTGCTCGAGACGCAGCGATGACCCGGGATCCGGGGCCGGTGGGCGCAATGACGATCGACGTCGAGGACTGGTTCCAGGTCCAGGGCTACGCAAGCGTGATCGCGCGCGACGACTGGGAGCAGCTGCCGCGGCGGGTCGAAGCCAACACCGACCGGCTGCTCGCCATGTTCGCCGTCGCCAGCGTCTCCGCCACCTTCTTCACCCTTGGCTGGATCGCCGAACGCCATCCGTCGCTCGTCCGCCGCATCGTCGCGGGCGGCCACGAGATCGCGAGTCACGGCCACTGGCACGGCCGCGTCGACAGCGACAGCCGCGCGGCCTTCCGCGCCGACGTCGCGCGCGCCCGCGCCTGCCTCGAGGACGCGGCCGGCACCGCCGTGCGCGGCTACCGCGCGCCCACCTTCTCGGTCGGCCCCGCGACGCCCTGGGCCTGGGACGTGCTCGCCGAAACCGGTCACGTCTATTCGTCCAGCCTCTTCCCGGTGCGGCACGACCTCTACGGCGATCCGGATGCGCCGCGCGTCCCGCACCGACGCGCCGGCGGCGCGTTGTGGGAGATCCCTATGACCACCTTGCGGGTCGCCGGACGCAACCTGCCCTGCGCCGGCGGTGGCTGGTTCCGGATCACGCCCTATCCGCTTTTCCACGCGGCACTCGCCCGCTGCGACGGGACCCGGATCTTCTACCTCCATCCCTGGGAGATCGATCCCGGCCAACCCGACGTCCCCGCGGCGGGCCGAGGCGCGCGCTGGCGCCATCGCGTCAACCTCGGCCGCACCGAGCGACGAATGGCGAAACTGCTCCGGGACTTCCGCTGGGCGCGCATCGACCAGGCCGTCCACGAGCTCGCATCGTGAGCGTTCGCATCGTCCCGCTCGAGCGCGGCATGCACGGGGCCTGGGACCGCTTCGTCGCAAGCCGGCCGGAGGCGACGTTCTTCCACCAGGCGGCCATGCCCGGCCTGATCGCCCGCGTGTTCGGCCACAGCGACCGCTCGCTGATGGTCCTGCAGGACGGAGACGTCGTCGGCATCCTGCCGCTGGTGGAACTGCGCACCCGCCTGTTCGGCCACGCCCTGACCTCGCTCCCGTTCTGCGTCTATGCCGGGCCGCTCGCGGCCGAGGCCGGGGCAGGGCGGGCATTGCTCGCGCACGCCGCCGACCTCAGACGGCAAACGGGCGCGGCCACATTGGAACTGCGCAGTCTCTATGTGGCGAGCGAGGAATGGTTCGCCGAGGACGACGCCTGGCGCCAGCGGACCGGGCTCTACGCCACCTTCCGTCGAGCGATCGTCGCCGACGAGGCCGCGAACCTCAAGGCGATCCCCCGCAAGCAGCGCGCCGTCGTCCGCAAGGGGATCGAGCGCCGGCTCGCGGTCGAGAACGTCCGCGACGCATCGACCGTCTGGCGCATCTATGCCGAGAGCGTCCGCAATCTCGGCAGCCCGGTCTTTCCACGCACATGGTTCGAAGGGCTGCTCGCGACCTTCCAGGACGGGGCCGACGCCACCGTCGTCGTCGACGGCGGACGCCCGGTCAGCGCCGTCCTCAACCTGCATTGGCGCAACGAAGTGCTGCCCTATTATGGCGGCGGCCTGCCCGCCGCACGCGAATGCCAAGCCTACGACACGATGTATTGGAACGTCATGTGCCGGGCCGCGTCGCGCGGCGCCACGATCTTCGATTTCGGACGCAGCAAGGAGGGCACCGGTGCCTACGCCTTCAAACGGAACTGGGGCTTCGAGCCCACGCCGCTCGCCTACCGCTTCCTGATGCGCGAGGGCAAGGAGATCCCCGAGCACAACCCGCTCAACCCGAAATACCGAATGATGATCGCCGCCTGGAAGAAACTGCCGATGCCGGTCGCGAACCTGCTCGGGCCGCATCTCGTCCGCGGCGTCGGCTAGAGCATCATGCCATTCGTGCCGACGGCGGCAGTCCAGGCCGGCGCCCGACGCATCGCGTGGCCACCGTTCGCGGCATTTGCCCTCTGCCTGCTGATCCTCGCGGTGATGTTCCGGCGCGAGATCGCGGCCGCCGTCGCGGTCTGGTCGACCTCGACCGCCTACGGCCACTGCTTTCTCGTCCTGCCGATCGCGGCATGGCTCGCCTGGGAACGACGCGACCGGCTGCGCGCCTCGGTGTCCCGGCCGCTGCCGATCGCCGCCTTGCTGATGCTGCCCTGCGGCTTGGCCTGGCTCTGCGCGGAGCGCATCGGCGTGATGGAGGGGCGCCAGTTCGCGGCCCTCTTCATGGTCTGGGTGACGGCGCTCGCCTGCCTCGGTCCCGAACTCACGCGCGGGATGTCGATCCCGCTCGCCTATCTCGTCTTCCTGGTGCCGTTCGGCGCCTTCGCCGTACCGGCTCTGCAGCAGGTGACGGCCGGCTTCGTCGATGTCGGCCTCGACCTGCTCGACGTGCCGCATGTCGTCGACCAGGTCTCGATCGAGATTCCCGAGGACACTTTCCGGGTCGCCGAGGCCTGCGCGGGCCTGCGTTTCCTGATCGCCTCGATCGCGTTCGGCGCACTCTACGCCGCGACACTCTACCTCTCGCCCGTCCGTCGCTTGCTGTTCCTGGGCGCCTGCGTCGTCATTCCGGTTTTCGCCAACGGCCTGCGTGCGCTCGGCATCGTCATGCTCGGGCACTGGCGCGGCAGCGCCGAGGCCGGCGCGGTCGATCACGTGCTCTATGGCTGGCTGTTCTTCTCGATCGTGATCCTGTCGCTGATCGTCGTCGGCCTGCCGTTCCGCGAGGATGGCCGAGAGGCCGTCATCGAGGCCGGGGCTCTGCCCTGGACCCGCCGTGCGTCAGCACGCCTTCGGCGTGACGGGCAGGCGACCCCGGACCCGCGATCCCGCTTGGTCGCCTGCACCCTTGCCGTCCTGCTCGCGTTGCTCGGGCCGGCCCTGTCCATGGCACTCGACCGGCGCGCGCGCGGCGAACCGCTCGCGCCGATCGCGGCCACCCTGCTCGACCATCTCGAGCTGCCGCCCGGGTGCCTGTCCCCTTCTCCTCCGGAGGACGGCCTGCTGCGTCTCCGCTGTCCGGACGCCGACCTTGCCGTCAGCGTCCGCGTCTTCGGACCGCATGCCGGCGTGGGCCAGCTCCTGCCGGCGCTGCGCGCAAACGATCCCGCGCCGCAGCCCGACGCGCGCGGCGAGGTCGAGGACGTCGCGGCCACGACCCTTCGCACCGACGGCGGCCTCTGGACCCTCCAATCCACCGAACTGCCGAAGCAGGCGACCGCGAGCGCCGTCTGGATCGGCGGCCATCCATTCGCGCTCGACCTGCGAGGCAGGCTGGCGCGCGCGCGCGCCAGCCTGCTCGGCGGAGAATTCCTGCCCGTCGTGGTGACCATCGCCGGCACCGGATCGGGTGCACGCCAGACGGTGGAAGCCATGGCAGTCTCCGCCTCTCCCTCGATCGCCGCCGCCACGCGAGATCCGCCGTGAAGCGGACGCTGCTCGCGGCGTCACTCCTGCTCTCCTGCGCACCCGCCGGAGCCGCCCCCGGCCCGTGGCGCCAATTCGCGGCAATCCTCTGGCACAGCGACCTGCCGGCGGCTTCGCTCGCCGCACTGCCGGCGCTCGGCATCACCGCCGGGCGCGTGTTCGGAGAGCGCGGCGCGTTCGACCCGCATCGGTTCCAACAGTCGCTCGCGCCGCTGCGAGAAGCCGGCCTCGACATCATGGTCGAGAACGTCGCCACCGACTTCTACGCCCCCTACCACCGCTGGCAGGGACCGGACCGTCCGGTGAACGCGGCCTTCCTTGCCCTGCTCGCGAGGTTCCGTGCCGGTCGCGATGGTCCGGTCTGGTCTCGCGACCCCGGCCTGTCGGACGAGCGGGCCCTCTCGGTCATCGAAGGCCGCCTGTCCGCCCACGTACGGGCGCTCGAGCCGCATCCCGCGCTCTACCTGTCGCTCGGCGACGAGACCGGGATCGGTGATCTGTCGGCGGCCTCGGATCTGGACGAATCGCCGGCGAGCATCGCCGCCTGGCGCGCGACGCTGCGACAGCGTGCCGGGACCGTCGCTTCCCTCGACCGTGCCTGGGGGACGCACTGGACGAGCTGGAACGACGCGATACCCACCCGCACTGACGATGCCCTCGACGCGACCGGCCCCATCCCCGCCTGGATGTCTTTCAAGTGCTGGACCGATCGGCAATTCGCCCGCGACGTGGCACTCGGGACCGACGCCGTCCATCGCGCCGATGCCGCCGCGCGCGCCGGCATCGAGGGCGCGCAGCGTCCCGGCTGGGGCGGCTACGACTATCCCGATCTTGCCCCCGCGGTCGACGTGATGGAGATCGGAGAGGTCGGCGTCACGACCCTGATCGCGCGCGGGTTCAACCCGAACCTCATCATGCTGACGACCTCGGCCTCCACCGGCGACGCCGAGGCGCTGCGCCTCTGGCGCTTCGTCCTGCTGGGCGGACGCGGTGTCGTCCTGTGGGACCCGGACCACACCATCGTCGACCCGTCCGGCAAGCCGGAGGCGCGCGGCGCCTGGCTGCGGACGACCCTTGGCGGCCTGCGCGGCCCGATCGGTCGCAGGCTGCTCGCGTCGACTCCGACCACCGACCGGATCGGCGTTCTCTACAGCCAGGCCTCGTTCCGCATGCGCTGGCTGCTCGACCGCCGGGCCGAGCACGCGCGCGGCCTCGACTGGACCCGCCGCGACAACGACACCGATCTCGGCGACAGCCCGTGGCGGAACGCGCTCATCGACCTCGCGGCCTCGCTCGGCCATCTGGGCCGCAACCCGGTCTGGATCGACGCCGCGTACATGAAGCGGCTCGAAGGTCTCGACACGATCATCCTCCCGCAGGCGATCGCGCTGTCGGACGCAACCCTCGCCACACTTCGGTCCTTCGCGGCCCGCGGCGGCCACCTGATCGCCGACATCGAGCCCGGCCAGTGGGACGAGACCGGCCGTCCCCGCGCGACCAGTCCGCTCGCTTCGATCGTCCAGCGGGTCACCTCCTTCGACATGCCGGCGTTGCGCGCGCAAATCGAGCCCTTCGCCGCGGTCGCGACCTCGACCGGGCCCCGCGGCGATGTGTCGCTGTTCCGTTTCGACCAGGACCACACGATCGCGATCCAGCGCGACGTCCCCGGGCCACGCCAGGACGCCATCTTGACGATCGGCGACCTCAAATGCCCGATCGCGCTCGACCCCACCATGCCCACCGTTTTGTCGGCGACGCCCAAAGGGGCCTGTCCAACGCCCACGCCCTGAGGCAACAGGTGCATCGGAGGACTGACATGACCCAGCCGGTTCGTCTTGCCCTGGTGGGCCTCGGCAAGATCGCCCGCGACCATCACCTGCCAGCCATCGCCGACACGACGGGCGTGAACCTGGTCGCCGTCGCCAGCCGCAACGCGAGCCTCGATGGCCTCACGTGCTTCCGCACGCTCGACGACCTGCTGTCGTCTTCCGTCGCCTTCGACGCGGTGACGCTCTGCACGCCGGGGCGGGGCCGCCGGGTCCAGGTCGAGCAGATCCTGGCTGCCGGCAAGCACGTCATGCTAGAAAAGCCGCCGGTCGCGGCGCTGACCGAGATGGCGCCGATGCTCGCCCAGGCCCGCACGGCCGGCTGCGTCCTGTTCGCCACCTGGCATTCGCGTTTCGGCGTCGCGGTCGAGCCGGCACGCGAACATCTCGCGCGATCCCGTGTCCGGTCGGTCGCGATCGAATGGAAGGAGGATGTCCGCTTCTGGCACCCGCGGCAGGACTGGATCTGGGAGCCGGGCGGCTTCGGCGTCTTCGATCCAGGGATCAACGCGCTGTCGATCGCGACCCGCATCCTGCCGCGCCCGTTCTTCCTGACCGCGGCCGACCTGTTCGTCCCCGCCAATCGGGCCATGCCGATCGCGGCCTCGCTGGCGTTCGCCGACACCGGCGGCGTGCCGATCACCGCCCACTTCGATTTCCGCCACCGTGAGCCACGCATCTGGAGCATCCACATCGAGACCGACGACGGCCGGTTCACGCTGTCGGACGGCGGGGCCCGTCTGACACGCGACAACGCCGTCATCGTCGAGGAGACGCCGATCGTCCATGACGGCCTTTCCCCGAACGAATACCGTGGCCTCTACCGCCAATTCGTGAGCCTCGTCGGCAGCCTCACGTCGGACGCCGACATCCTGCCGCTGATGCATGCGTCGGATGCCTTCGTGCTGGGACGCCGCCATATCGTGGAACCGTTCGAAGATCGCTGAGCGTCCGTGGTCGCGACCGCTTCGCCGGCCGTCGCCGGTTCGACATGAAAGACGATCCGCCCTGGTAGGCGCGCGGCGTCATGCTCTTCTTCCACAAGCGCGCGTTGGAGATCCGGCCGCCCGCGTGATAGGGCGGCGCTGATGGATTTCTCGCACATCACCGTCCTCGCCGTCGGCGACGTCATGCTCGACCGCTTCGTCGAAGGCGAGATCGAGCGCATCTCGCCCGAGGCGCCGGTCCCGGTGCTCCGTCTCTCGCGCACCAGGGAAATGCCGGGAGGCGTCGGCAACGTGGCGAGCAACATCGCCTCTCTCGGCGCGCGTGCGATCCTCGTGGGCCTCGTCGGCCGCGACGACGCCGCGACCAGCCTCGCCCGCGCCCTCGCCGCTTCCGGACGGATCGATGCCGTCCTGATCGCGTCGGACGCGCGCCCGACGATACGCAAGACCCGCTTCATCGCCGCACGCCAGCAGGTGGTCCGGATCGACGAGGAAAGCCTCGCCCCCCTGCTGCCGGCCGAGGAGGACGCGCTGCTCGACGCGGTCGCCGCGCGGATCGGCGCCGCCGATGCGGTCATTCTCTCCGACTACGGCAAGTCCACCCTCGGCGCCCGCGTGATCGGCCGCGTCATCGATCTCGCGGCCGGCCGATCCATCCCGGTCTTCGTCGATCCCAAGAGCGACGATTTCGCGCGCTACGACGGCGCCGCCTGCATCACGCCGAACCGGAGGGAACTCGGGCGCGCGAGCGGCATGCCCATCGACGACGAGGCCGGCATCGTCGCCGCCTGCATGTCGTTGATGGCGCGCGTGCGAACCGGCGCCATTCTCGCCACAAGGTCGGAGAAGGGCATGACCCTCGTCGCCCGATCCGGCGACGTGGTCAGCGTCACCGCGCGCGCGCGCGAGGTGTTCGACGTCTCCGGCGCCGGCGACACCGTCATCGCCGCACTCGCCGTCGCGAGCGCCGCCGGCAGCAGCCTCGCCCAGGCGATGCGGATCGCCAACGCCGCCGCCGGCATCGTCGTCAGCAAGCTCGGCACGGCGACCGCCACCATCGCCGAGGTGGTCCACGAACTCGAGGCCGGCGGACACGACAGCGGCACGATCTCCCCGCTCCAGCCCGCCGACCGCGCCGCCGGCCTCGTCGCGCATTGGAAGGAACAGGGAATGTCGGTCGGTTTCACCAACGGCTGCTTCGACATCCTCCATGCCGGCCACGTGTCGCTGCTCGCGGCCGCCCGCTCGCAATGCGACCGGCTGGTCGTGGCGCTGAACACCGACGAAAGCGTCTCCCGCCTCAAGGGACCGGGGCGGCCGGTCAACGACCTGGCCGCACGCGCCGCCGTCATCGCCGCCATCCGGCACGTGGACTGCGTCGTGGCATTCGCCGAGGACACCCCTCTCGCGCTGATCGAAACCCTGATGCCGGACGTCCTCGTCAAGGGTGCCGACTATACGATCGAGACCGTGGTCGGCGCCGACATCGTGCGCGCCGCCGGCGGCCGGATCGTCCTCGCCGACCTCATCGGCGGTCAGTCGACGACGGGGATCATCGCGCGCGCTGCCTCAACCCTGGGCGCGACACGGACCGGCGGCCCGGTCGAACCGCATCAGCGTGATGTCGAGACCGATCTTCTGGATCGATGACGGCTGGCCGAGCGGCTCGAGCCGGCTGAGGAAGCCATCGAGCATCTCGTGGTCGACTTGGCCCACGCGCCCCTGCAGCGCCCAGACGCGGCCGCCGCCATAGAGCACGCAGGAGGCCTCGGTCACGTTCTCGGTCCAGGCCGAGGGACCGATCGGAACGTGGGCCCGCTGACGCAGGAAGACATTCATCATCTCGACCGCACCCGGATCGTCGATCAGCAACACGTCTCTTGGCCCAAGCAACGACGTCACGGTCGTGGCCGCCACTTCCCAGCGCGGCTTGGTCTCGGTCCGGTAATAGGGAACGAGATTGGCGAACAGCGCCACGATCACCAGGGCAGCCGCCGGAAGTCGAAGCCGGCCGGGAAAGATAGCGACACCGACGCCGGCCAGCACGATGAACGGGGCCGTGCTCCAGAGCACGTAGCGCGGCATGAACATCGGCTGCACCAGCGAGACAACGATGGTGCCGAGCGGCAGCGCCGCGAAGCTGACCAGCAGCAGGCGCGACGCGTTCCGATCGGGCCGCAGCACCGCGATCCCCGCCGCCACCAAAGCCAGCACCGCCGGGCCCAGGATCGGGATCGGCGACGCGAACAGCCGATCGGCGATCAGGCTCGACGTGCGCAACATGTAAAGCGCCTCGAACGAGGTCGCGAGGTTGTGCCACGACACGGGCGGGATCCAGTCGAGCCCGCTCTTGAAGGTGCCGTGCGCCCGCATCACCAACACGAACATCGCGACAAACCCGGGCGCCGCCAGGAGAGCCACGATGCCCTGCACGACCAGCCAACGCCCGACGAAGCGCCGTGGCAATCCGACACGCCAGGCCTGGAGCAGCACGGCGAGGTTGGCGACGAGGAACCACGAGATCGCGACCCCGAGCACCATCAGTCCGCACAGGCTGCCACCCGCATAGGCGACCCATGATGCGCGCGGCATCCGCTTGTCCCGAAACGGCAGCGCCGCCCGCCGCGGATCCCTTATCAACCCGATCAGGCCCCACAGCGCGATCAGGATCAGGCAGATCACCAGCGTGTACGATCGCGCCTCCTGGCCATACTGCACCTCGATCGGCGCGGCCGCCATCAGCATCCCGGACAGCAGGGCCGCCTCGGCGCCGGCCAGCGAGGCCGCCACCATCGCGGCCAAGCCGCACGACAGCGCGCCGAACAGCGCCGCCGGGAGCCGGAGCGCCGTCTCGTCGTAGCCGAACGGCAGGAAGAACGAGCTCAGCCAGAAATACGCAGGCAGATGGTGAAAGCTCAGCGAGTCGCGCACCATCGCGGCGAAAGGCAGCGCCGAGCGCTTCAGCGTCGTCACCTCGTCGAGCCAGAACGGCTTGGCCCCCAATCCGTGCAGCCGCGTCGCCAAGCCGGCGATCGTGCACAGCGTCGCGATCAGCAGATGCGGCCCGCGGATGGCGCCAGCCGGCAGGACCATCGAACCGTCGCCGTCGATGGACGTTCGGCTCACGTTTTCCGTCATCGCTTCACATCCGCCACAAGACGATTCTCGAGGAGAGATGAACATGTCGACCCGCCCGCGTTCGAACGCAATCGACCTGCCCCGCCAGGCGGCCGCCCGTTATCTGTGGCTTCTGGCGGTGTTGCCGGTTGCGGCACTGCTGTCGGGTTGCGAGGGAGCGCCGAGCGCCGAAGGCATCGGAGCCGCGGGCGGCTATGGCTATGTCTGCCACGCCGGTTTCTACCAGTGCAACCTGCCCCAGCAGGTTCCGCTCGGCAGCCGTTGCTCATGCCCGGGCCTGGGTGCGCCATCCTACGGGCGCGTCGGGTGACCGGCGCCATCGGCGCGGAACCATCATAGAACCTTCACCGAACCGACATCGAACCGTCATCGCTCGCACCTAGGGTCCGCCCGTTGTCACCGATCCGGTTCTACGTCCGCGATAAGGCAGGAACGTGGCCGGCGATCACGCGCATCCTCGGAGGTTTCATGAAGTTCGGCGCCCATCTGCTTGCCCTCACGGCTTCATGCGCATCGCTCGGCGTGACGGCTGCCGCCAACGGGCAGGACATAACCGGCGCGGGCGCCACGTTTCCAGCGCCGGTCTATACGAAATGGGGCGCGGCCGCGCGTGCGGCGGTCGGTGTTACACTCAATTACCAGGCACTCGGATCCGGAGCCGGGCAAAACCAGATCATCAAGGGCACGGTCGATTTCGGTGCGTCCGACGCTCCGATGAGCGTGGACAAGCTGACCAGCAACCACCTGCTGCAGTTTCCGACCGTGATGGGTGCCGTCGTTCCGATCGTGAACATCCCAGGCATCAAGCCCGATCAGCTTCGGCTGACCGGCGACGTCCTCGCCGCGATCTTCGACGGTGACATCGTCGCCTGGAACGATCCCAAGATCAAAGCCCTCAACCCGGGCCTGCATCTGCCGAGACTGCCGATCGCCGCCGTGCATCGGGCGGACGGGTCCGGCACGACCTTCGTCTTCACGTCCTACCTGTCGGCCGAGAACGCGAAGTGGAAGTCCGACGTCGGCGCCAGCACGTCGGTCGCATGGCCCACCGGCGCCGGTGCCAAGGGCAATGACGGGGTGGCCGGGACGGTCAAGAACACGCGCGGCGGTGTCGGCTACGTCGAATATGCCTATGCCTCGGCCAACAACCTTACCACCGTCTCGCTCAAGAACCCGGCCGGCTCGTTCGTCGTTCCGACCTTGGCCGGCTTTCAGAGTGCCGCCGCCCATGCCGACTGGGCAGGGGCCAGGAATTTCGCCGTCAGCCTGATCGACCAGCCGGGAAGTGCGAGCTGGCCGATCGTCTCGGCGACCTTCATCATCGTTCCGGAGGCGCCCAAGGACACCACCAGGGCGGCCGCCGTGCTCAAATTCTTCAACTGGGGCTACCAGAGCGGAGCCGACATCGCGACCGGCCTCAAATACGTGACCCTGCCGGCGGCGGTCGAGGACGCGGTTCGCGCCGCCTGGACCTCCGACATCAAGGGTCCGGACGGCCAGAAACTGTCCTTCTGACGTTCGGACCCGTCCTGCCGGACATCCAACCGCGTCCAGACAAGGACATGCGCGTGCATCAGAACGCGGCTTCCATTCCGGCCCGAAAACTCGGCGACATTCCACGCGTGAACGCCGACGCCATCTTCTCCGGTGCGGTCCGGACCGCGAGCCTGCTCGTCCTCGCCCTGCTCGGCGCGATCATCCTTGTCCTCTTCTATGGCGGCCTGCCGGCGTTCCGCCATTTCGGTCCCGCCTTCCTCACTACCGCTGCCTGGAACCCTGTCACCGACCATTACGGTGCGCTGACGGCGATCTTCGGCACGCTGGTGACCGCAATCCTGTCGCTGTTGATGGCCGTGCCGCTTGCGTTCGGCATCGCCTTCTTCCTGACCGAAATGGCGCCCGCCTGGCTCAGGCCGCCGATCGGCACCGCGGTCGAGCTGCTCGCCGCCGTGCCGTCCATCATCTTCGGGATGTGGGGCTTCTTCGTCGTGGCGCCGATCATCGCCAACGTCGTCCAGCCCTTCCTGTCGGACAATCTCGGTGATGTCCCGGTGATCGGCGACCTCGTCTTCGGCGCTCCCTACGGCACCGGCATCTTCACCGCCTCGCTCATCCTGACGGTGATGGTGCTGCCGTTCATCGCGGCCACCATGCGCGACGTGTTCCTGACCGTCCCGGCAGTGTTCAAGGAGAGTGCCTACGGATTGGGCTGCACCACGTGGGAGGTGATGCGCTACATCGTGCTTCCCTACACCAGGGGCGCGGTCGTCGGCGGCATCATGCTCGGCCTCGGCCGCGCGCTCGGGGAGACGATGGCGGTGACCTTCGTCATCGGCAACGCCAACCGGATCTCGGCCAGCCTGTTCTCTCCCGGCAACACGATCGCGTCCCTGATCGCGCTCGAATTCTCCGAGGCCCAGAACGGCAGCCTGCGCCTCGCCTCTCTGCTGGCGCTCGGCTTCATCCTGATGGTCATCAGCCTGGTCACGCTCACGATCTCCCGCCTGCTGCTCAAGCGCGCCCGAGCGTTCGCATGAGTGGGGCCGCCGTCGCGCAACACGAGCGGATCGCGGCCGCACTCGGGCGCCGACGCAAGCGAAACAACCTGTTCGTCTCGACGCTCTGCGCAGCCGCCACGATCGCGGCGCTCGTCCTCCTCGTCTCCATTCTCGTCACCCTGTTCTGGCGCGGCTTTGGCGCGCTCCATCTGCGCACCGTGATCCGCATGACCGCGCCGCCGGGCGGGCAGGGCGGTCTGCTCAATCCGATCATCGGCAGCCTGATCCAGACCGTCCTGGGCCTTGCCGGCGCCGTTCCGCTCGGCCTCGCGGTCGGCATCTTTCTCGCCGAGTTCGGTGCCGGCAGCCGCGTCGCCGGACTGGTCCGGTTCGTCTCCGACATGCTCCTGTCGGCGCCGTCGATCCTTGTCGGGCTATTCGTCTACGTGCTTCTCGTCGAACCCTTCGGCGGCTTCTCCGGCTGGGCAGGGGCCGTGTCGCTCGCCATCATCGCGGTGCCGATCATCGTCCGGACGACCGAGGACATGTTACGCTTGGTGCCCGTCTCGCTGCGCGAGGCCGCGATCGCGCTCGGCGCGCCCCGATGGCGGGCCATCGTCCAGGTCTCGATACGCGCCGCCCGCGACGGCATCCTGACCGGCATCCTGCTCGCCATGGCACGCCTCGCCGGCGAGACCGCGCCGCTGCTGTTCACCTCGCTCGGCAACCTCAACTGGTCGACCGACCTCGCGGCCCCCATGTCGAGCCTGCCCGTCACGATTTACCAGTATGCCGGCTCCAGCTATCCCGACTGGGTCGACCTCGCCTGGGCCGGCTCGCTGATCATCACGCTCGGCGTGCTCGCGATCAACCTGGCCGCGCGCCTCGTGCTTCGCCGACGCTAAGATCGACCCTGCAAGGAGATCCGATGAAGGAGCAATCCGCCATGCCGGCTCCCGAGCGGCGCGTCCCGGAGATGGGTTTCGGTGACACCGCTTCGCGCAATGCGGCGCTCAGTCCGGCCCGTCTCTCCATCAGGCAGCTCGACTTCTTCTATGGCCGCAACCAGGCGCTCAAGGGCATCACCTTCGACATCCCCGCCCGCCAGGTCACCGGCATGATCGGACCGTCCGGCTGCGGCAAGTCGACGCTGCTGCGCGTGCTCAACCGGATGTATGACATCTATCCGAGCCAGCACGCGGCCGGCGAGGTGATGATGGACGGCGAGAACATCATCGCAAGCCACATCGACCTCAACCGGCTGCGCTCGCGCATCGGCATGGTGTTCCAGAAGCCGACCCCGTTTCCGATGTCGATCTTCGACAACATCGCCTTCGGCATCCGCCTGCATGAACGTCTCGGCCGCGCGGCCATGGCCGAACGCGTCGAATGGTCGCTGACCAGGGCGGCACTCTGGACCGAAGTGAAGGACCGGCTCGCCACACCGGCCGCCGGCCTGTCGGGCGGCCAGCAGCAGCGGCTCTGCATCGCGCGCACCATCGCCACGCGTCCCGAGATCATCCTGCTCGACGAGCCGACCAGCGCGCTCGACCCGATCAGCACGCTCAAGGTCGAGGAGCTGATCGACGAGCTCAAGCGCGACTTCACCATCGCCATCGTGACGCACAACATGCAGCAGGCCGCGCGCTGCGCCGACCAGGTCGCCTTCTTCTACCTGGGCGAGCTCGTCGAGATCACGTCGGCCGCCAAGATGTTCACCGCACCGCGCGAGCGGCGCACGCAGGACTACATCACGGGCCGCTTTGGCTGAAACGACCACAAGCCGCGAGAGCAGCACGCACATGTCCCACAATGCCGCCCACATCGTGACGAGCTATGAACAGGAGCTCCGACGGCTGCGCGACCAGCTCGCCGACATGGGCGGCCTGGTCGAAAGCGAGGTGACGCTCGCGATGCGCGCCGTGCTCGAACACGACGGGGCGTCCGCCGATCGCGCCATCGAACAGGACATGGAGGTCGACCAGCTCGAGCGGCGCGTCGAGACGCTCGTGATCCAGATGCTGGCCCTGCGCCAGCCGATGGCGCGCGACCTGCGCGAGATCGTGGCCTCGCTCCGCATCACCGCGGCGCTGGAGCGGATCGGCGACTACGCGCGCAATATCGCCAAGCGAAGCCTGGTGCTGCGGGAGACGAGCTTCCCGCATCGGCTCGGGGGGCTCGCCCACATGTCACGCCTGGTGCAGGAGAATCTCAGGCTGGTGATCGACGCGCTGGGCGACGCGGACCCCGCCAGAGCCGAGCAGGTCTGGCGCGCCGACCAGGCGGTCGACGACATCTACACCGCCATCTTTCGCGAGCTCGTCACCTACATGATGGAAGACCCGCGCAACATCACGCCCTGCACCCACCTTCTCTTCATCGCGAAGAACCTCGAGCGGATCGGTGACCACGCGACCAACATCGCGGAGACAGTCTATTATGCCTCCACCGGCGAAAACCTCCCGGACGCGCGGCCGAAGGGTGAGAGCGCGGTCAACCGACACCCGGAGGGCGAGGGCGCCACGCGATGAGCATCACCAATGCCGAGCCCGCTCTGTCCACAAGGCCGCTCGCCCTCGTCGTCGAGGACGAAGCCGCACTCCTGACCATGCTCCGCTACAATCTCGAGAAGCAGGGCTTCCGTGTCGAGGAGGCGGGCGATGGTCAGGAAGCGCTGACCCGCTTGTCCGAACTCGCTCCCGACATCGTCCTGCTCGACTGGATGCTGCCATCGATGTCGGGCATCGAGGTCTGCCGCCAGATCCGCCGGCGCCCATCCACGCGAGACCTGCCCGTCATCATGGTCACCGCCCGCACTGAGGACCAGGACACGGTGCGGGGGCTCAACACCGGGGCCGATGACTACATCACCAAGCCGTTCAACGTCGAAGCCCTCGTCGCCCGGATGCGCGCCCTGCTGCGGCGCGCGCGCGCCGTGCCGTCCAAGGGCATGCTCGCCTTTCACGACATCACGATGGACCTCGCCGCCCACCGCGTTCAACGTGGCGGCCGCGCCGTCCATCTCGGGCCGACCGAGTTCCGCCTGCTGGAATTCTTCATGCAGCACCCGCGCCGCGTCTTCGCCCGCGAGGAATTGCTCGACGCCGTCTGGGGCCTCGATATCCACGTTGAGCCGCGTACGGTCGACGTACACATCCGCCGCCTGCGCAAGTCGATCAACGCGGACGGTGACACCGACATCGTGCGGACGGTCCGGGCCGCGGGCTACGCCCTCGACACCGAGGCTGTATGATTTTGGTCCTATCTTGATTCGAAAAAATAATTCAAGTTCAAGTCTGGTCATCGCGAAGTTTTGAGGAGACAGAACGGCTTCAAAGGCCACCCTACCTCTCCGCATGAGGTGGGAGCTGCCTGTGAGAGATCCGATCGTCAGTCGAAGGGACGTGCTCGGCGCCACCGCCTCCGGTCTCGCTCTCCTGCCGCTCGACACCGGCGCGGCTGCCCCGACCCGGCCCGGCCAATTGCCCGAGACGCAACATGTCGCCTTCGAACTCAACGGGCGCCACGTCACCCTCGACATCGATCCGCGGACCACGCTTCTCGACGCGCTGCGTGACCATCTGGCATTGACCGGCACCAAGAAGGGCTGCGCGATGGGCGCGTGCGGCGCCTGCACCGTCCATCTCGATGGCGAGCGTGTCGTCTCCTGCCTCATCCTCGCCGCGCGCCTCGACGGCCGCTCGGTCCGCACCGTGGAAGGCCTGAGCGAGGGAGACACGCTGCATCCGGTTCAGCGCGCCTTCGCCGAGCATGATGCTTTGCAATGCGGCTACTGCACGCCGGGCCAGGTGATGTCCGCCGCCGCCCTCATCGACGAGGGCCACGCCGGCTCCGACGACGAGATCCGCGAATGGATGAGCGGCAATCTCTGCCGCTGCGGCGCCTACCCGAACATCGTGGCCGCCGTCCGCGACGCCGCCGGCCAGCGCGCCGACCGCGACAGCCACGTCGAGAGGGGCTGATGCATCCGTTCCGCATCGATCCGGCCGCAAGGGTCGCCCCTTCCGGCAGCATGGCCATCGCCGGCGGCACCGACATGGTGCAGTTGCTCCGCAACGGCGTCATCCAGCCCACGCATCTGCGCAGCCTCGACGTCGCGGCCAGGCATCCGATCACGGTCGCAGAGGGCGTGCTCAGGCTCCCGGCACTGGCAACCATGGCGCAAGTGGGCGACCACCCCGAGGTTCGCCGCCACTGGCCGGCGATTTCCGACGCCCTCCTTGCCGCCGCCTCGCCGCAGATCCGCAACCTCGGCACCATGGGCGGCAACCTGCTGCAGCGCACGCGCTGCCTCTACTTCCGTGACATCGCATTCTCCTGCAACAAGCGCGACGCCGGTTCCGGCTGCCCGGCCATCGACGGGCGCAACCGCGAGCTCGCCATCCTCGGCGCCAGTTCCTCCTGCATCGCGACCCATCCGTCCGACATGCCGGTCGCCTTGGTGGCCTTCGATGCGCTGATCGAGACCGATGCCGGCCGCAGCATCCCGATCGACCAATTCTACCGGCTTCCCGGACACACGCCTTGGCTGGAGACCGTCCTCGGATCGAACGAGCTCATCACCGCCATCCTGGTGCCGGCCGCCCCGGCTGCCACGACGTCAACCTACGTCAAGGTCCGCGACCGCCGGAGCTACGCCTACGCGCTCGTGTCCGTCGCCGCCGGCATCCATATCGAGGGCGGACTGGTCCAGGACGTCCGCCTCGCCGCCGGCGGCGTCGGCACCCGGCCATGGCGCCTGAAGGATGCCGAAGCCGCGCTTCGCGGCAGGGCGCCGACACAGCAGAACATCCGCGCGGCCGCCGCGCTGGCGATCACCGGCGCCGATTCCCGGTCGGAGAACGGCTTCAAGCTGCCCCTTCTGGTCAACGTCACGCGGCGCGCCCTCGAGACCGTGTCGGCATGATCGGGGACGGCGTCATGCGTGTCGACGCGCCGCTCAAGACACGGGGCGGCGCACGCTACGCCGCGGAATTCACGCAATCCGACATGACCCATGTCGCGATGGTCACCAGCACGATCGCGAGCGGACGCGTCACCGGCTTCGACACCGGCGCCGCCCGAGCGGCACCCGGCGTGCTGGCCGTCATCACACCCGCCAACGCCGACCGCCTGCGTGTGACGAAAGCCTCCCAGCAGACGGTCACCGAACCGCTGCTTCAGGACGACCAGGTCCGTTTCCAGGGCCAGCCGATCGCGCTCGTTGTCGCCGAAACCAACGAAGCGGCCCAACATGCCGCCGCCCTCGTTGTCACCCATTATGCGCGAACCGCCGCCGTCACCGACATGAACGCCGTGCTCGCCGATGCCTATCTTCCGAAGGATTTCCGTGGCGGCAGCACGCCGGCCGACAGCAGCCGCGGCGATCCCGACGCCGCATTCGCGAGCGCCCCGGTCAAGGTCGACGCCGTCTACGAGACGCCGCCCGAATACCACAACCCGATGGAGCCGCACGCGACGATCGCGTCCTGGGAGGGCGATCGGCTGACCGTCTGGACCGCGACGCAGGGAGTAAGCGGCGTCAAGAAGACGCTCGCTGCCTTCTTCCGGCTGCCGCCCGACGATGTGCGCGTGATCTGCCCCTATGTCGGCGGCGGTTTCGGCAGCAAGGGCAATGCCTGGCCGCCGATCATTTTCGCAGCGTTCGCGGCTCGCCGGGTCGGACGGCCGGCGCGTCTCGAGCTCACCCGCGAGCAGATGTATGCCAACAACGGCTATCGTCCGCGGACCCGCCAGACCGTCAGGCTCGGCGCACGGCAGGACGGCACGCTGGTCTCGCTACGCCATGACGGTCTGACCCAGATGTCCGATCCGGTGCTTGGCGAATTCGCCGAACCGGTCGCGACCGCATCGCGCATGCTCTACGCATGTGACAACGTCGCGACCTCGCATCGTCTCGTCACCACCAACTATGGCCTGCCAACCTACATGCGCGCGCCAGGCGAGGCTTCGGGCGTCTTCGCGCTCGAGTGCGCGATGGATGAGCTTGCGACCCGACTGCGGATGGATCCGATCGCGCTCCGGCTGAGGAATCACGCCGACCGCGATGCCGATAGCGGCAAGCCATTCTCGTCGAAGCACCTGCGCGAAGCCTACTCACAAGGGGCTCACATGTTCGGCTGGGACCGGCGCTCGCCCGCGCCCGGTTCGATGCGCGATGGCCGCGTTCTGATCGGCTGGGGCATGGCGACGTCGACCTATCCCGCCAACCGGGCGCCCGCCAGCGCCCGAGTGCTTCTGTCGGCCGACGGCAACGCGCTCGTCCAGTCCGGCACCCAGGATATCGGCACCGGGACCTACACCATCATGGCGCAAGTCGCCGCCGACATGCTTGGCCTGCCGATGAGCCACGTCCGCGCCGAGCTCGGCGATACCTCGCTGCCCGACGCACCCACATCGGGCGGCTCGACGACGGCGGCGAGCGTCACCCCCGCCGTCCGTATGGCCGCGGGATCCGTTCGCGCGCGTCTGTTCGGATTGGCGCTCGCGACCGGCGGTCCTGCCTGGTCCGGCCTGACGCCCGCCGATCTTCGCTGTGAGAACGGCGCCGTCGCGGGGCCCGCGGGTCGGATTTCCCATGCATCCTTGCTGTCGCGCGCGCGTCTGCCATCGATCGAGGCGCAGGCCGGGGCCAAGCCCGGCACCGAGTTCGCGAGTTTTTCCCGCCATTCCTTCGGCGCCCAGTTCGCCGAGGTTCGCGTCGATCCCGATTTCGGCACCGTGCGCGTCTCCCGCTTCGTCGGCGTCTACGATGCGGGCCGCATCCTCAACGCCCGCACGGGCCGGAGCCAGCTCATCGGCGGCATCGTCTTCGGCATCGGCCAGGCCCTGCTCGAAGAGGCGATCCCTGATTTCGCGACCGGCAGGATCGTCAACGACAACCTCTCGGACTATCTCGTACCGGTCAACGCGGATGTCGGATCGATCGAGGTGGCGACCATCGCGTCGTCCGACGAGATCGTCGATCCTCTCGGCGCGCGCGGCATCGGCGAACTTCCCATCGTCGGCACCGCGGCCGCGATCGCCAATGCGGTCCACCATGCGACCGGCCGCCGGATCCGCCGCTTGCCGATCCGGGTGGAGGATCTGCTGGTCTGAACGTCCAGGCTCGATCCTTGAAAGCATGGAGACGCTCATGACCGACATCGATGAACCCTTCATCGCCGGTCGATGGCGCCCATCCTCGACCGCGTGACGGCCGTTTCCCGGTCGGACGCATCAACCCGGCGACGCCTCGAACCGCTCCTGCTGCTGCTGGCGCCGCTTCTTTCCGCGGCGCCCGAACTACTCGGCCTTGGCAACCGCACCGCGCTGGACATGGTCGCGTCGTTCGTCCAGGCGCATCCGATATTGCGGGGCGCGCTCATCCTGCCGATCGAGACGGCGAGGGACGCAGGCCTCGCTCTGCTGGCCGGGCACGCGCTCCTGCTGGGCGCCGGCGGGCTGGCCTGCGCGTCGCTCTTGCGAACGCTCGAATTGCCTCGGGCGACGCTGGCGGGCGGCCTCCTGTTCGAGTTGGCGTCGCTCGCCGTCGGCACGACGGGCTGGCGCCCGCTGCTTGCCCTGATCGTCTGCCCGGCGTTCTTCGCCGCTCTCGAGCGAAGCATCAGGGGGCGCCAGCCGGGCATCGCGAGACTTGCGATGTCGATCGGCCTCGTCTGCGCGTTCAGCCCCACGCCGGCGGCCGGCGCCATTTTCGGCTTCGGCCTCGCATGGCTCGTTGTGCGCCTTGCTTCCGTCCAGGAGGGCTACCGATGGCGAACCCTGAACCGTGTCGGCTTCGGCGCCTTGCTTGGCGCTGTCCTTGCGTCGCCGATCGGGGCCGCCGAGCTGCTCTCCGGGGCCGTGCGAGCGAACCTGCCTTGGCCGTCCGTCCTGCTGCCACGCGGCTGGCACATCGACGCGACCCGGGCAGGGATCGCCCCGGCGTTCGGCCGCTTGCTGCCGGTCATCGGGCTCGCCTGCCTCGCGCTGGTGCCCCTCGCGGATGGCGCACCCATGCGCGGCCGCGCCTTGCGGATTCTGCTCGCCGCCACCGCCGCCCTGACGTCCGCTGCCGTGACGCCGTCCGCGGCAATCCCGCTCTGCCTGACCTGCCTCGTCGTGCTGTGCGCCGTGCTGTGGAGTGATCGTGCCGCGGAGCGACGCAGGGGAGCACTGCCCACCGCCGCCGTCGGCCTTGTCGTACTGGCCGGTCTGGCCGCCTGCACCGTCCATCTTCCGCGCCCGATGATCGTCGCCAACATCCTCGGGCTCGCGGCCGGCCTCGCCCTCTCCCGACGGACCGGGCGGATCACGTTCCTGTCGTCTCCCGCGATCGTTGCCGCAGCCTACACCGCTTTTGTCGACGCATCCTGACGCGTTCTTGTTCGGCCGCGCCTGAAGACGGAGGCAAAATAGGCAACTTCGCCAGTCTACCGGTTTTCTGTTCCCGCGCCACGTCAGCAGCGCCCGAACGAGGAAACGCACATGCCGCAATTCGACGCCACCATCAAACACATCAAGGAGGGCCTGAAGGGGTTCACCGTCGCCGCCGCGACGAAGAACATCGAGGGCTGGGAAGCCACGCTCGAGAAGATCGATGCGCCCGGAGTGAAAGGGATCGTGCGCGATCTTGAAAGTCTCAAGAAGCATCTGCACGCCAAGGAGCTCGACGGGGACGCGATCGCGAAGCTCGTCGCCAAGCTCGGCAAGGAGACCGTCAGCATCGCCGGCAAGGCGGACGGCGAGAAGGCCACCAAGATCAAGGCGCTCGGCGACGCGTTGTCGCATGCCTCGGCAGAGGCTCACGCCGAGACGAAGTAACGGTCGGCACGGGTCTGGGACGAAGCCCAGGCCCGTCAGGCTTTTACACCTCCACCTGGTGCCCGATCTCGATCAGCCGGTTTCTCGGCAGGGCAAAACGATCGGACGCCCGCACCGCATTGCGATACATTAACCCGAACAGGACACGTTGCCAGAGCGGCATATGGGGCCGCTTCTCGTGAGGGACGATATCGTCCTTTCCTGCCAGGAACAGCACCTGGTCGAGATCGATGTTGCAGCCAAGCTTCTTGGCATTCGCCAGCGCCTGCGACAGGTTGGGGACCTCGACGAACCCGAAGCAGACCGTCACCTGCCAGATGCCGTCCATCACGGCGCGCGTCTTGATCCGGTCGCGGTCCGGCACCCGGGCATCCTCGGTGAAGCGGACGGACAGCACGACGACCTTTTCGGGAAGCGAATGGAAGTCTGCGATGTGCCGCGCCATCAGCGGCGGCACCACCGATTCCGAACGTGACAGGAACACCACCGAGCCTGGCGGGCGGACAATCTCGTTGTTCCTGAGCTTGGCCAGGACCTCCTCGGCGCGCTCCCCGAGAGGAGCCAAGCCGTCGCGCACGAGGCCGATGCCCTTGTGCCAGACGAGCATGATGGTGAAGAGCGCGATGCCGATGGCGAGCGGCACATAGCCGCCCTGGATGATCTTCAGGAGGTTGGCGCCGAAGAACGAGACATCGACCAGCAGGAAGAACAGCGCGATCGGTGCGGCGATCATCACGCTCCACCGCCAGCGGACGCGCATCACGTCGTAGATCAGCGCGGTGGTCATCAGCATGGTCGTCGACACGGCGGTTCCGTAGGCCCCGGATAGATTGTCGGAGCTCTTGAAGCCGATGGCGATCGCGATCGTGCCGAGCATCATGATCCAGTTGACCACCGGGACATAGATCTGGCCGTACTCCTTGTCGGATGTCTGGCGGATGTTCAGTCCCGGAAACCAGCCGAGCTGCATCGCCTGCCGGGTCAGCGTGAACGTTCCGGTAATGATGGCCTGGCTCGCGATGATCGTGGCGCACGTCGCCAGCACCACGACCGGCAGCACCAGCGGCTGCGGGATCGACACGAAGAACGGGTTGCCCTTGACGTCCTGGTGCGCATCCATGAACGCGACCTGTCCGGCATAGCTCAGCAGGAGCGCCGGAAAGACGATCGCGAGCCACGCGCCCCTGACCGGGCGCCTGCCGATATGGCCCATGTCGGCGTACAGCGCCTCGGCACCGGTCAATGCCAGAAATACGCCGCCGAGCACGACGAAGCTGCCCCAGCCATGATGGGCCAGGAAACGCAGCCCGATGACAGGATCGAGACCGATCAGCACCGACGGACGGCCGAGCAGATTGATCGCGCCGAGAGCCCCGACGACACCGAACCAGACAAGCATGACCGGACCGAAGACGATCCCGATCGACGCGGTCCCGAATGGCTGGGCCGCGAACAGGCCCGCCAGGATCAGCACGGCAAGCGGCAGTATGTAGGGCTTGACCACGCTCGTGACCGTCTCGGTCCCCTCAAGCGCGCTGAGCACCGAGATCGACGGCGTGATCACCCCGTCGCCGTAGAGCAGGGCGGCGCCGAACAAGCCGGCACATGTCAGCAAGGTCGCCCGCGAGAACAGGCTTCCCGTGAAACGTGGGCCGATCAGGGACAGCAGCGCCAGGATGCCACCCTCGCCATGGTTGTCGGCGCGCATCACCAGGGTCGCGTATTTCAGCGTCACCACGATGATCAGCGACCACACCAGCAGCGACAGGCTGCCGATCAGCGCGCCGTGGTCGATCTTGCCGCCCGCATCACCCACCACGGTCTGCAGGGTATAGAGCGGGCTCGTGCCGAGATCGCCGAACACGATGCCAAGGGCTGCGAGGCCACCGGCCGCCAAGCCCCGCTTCGCGCTGCTCTTCTCGTCGGACATGCTGTTTCCGCTCGACTCGGGGTTCGATCAAACCCGCCCGAGGGCGGCAGTTCACCGTGATCGTTTTGCGGCTATCCTGCGTCGCGTGACAACCCGTCCCCAGCCTCGCGGCGCGCCGGCCGCCCAGTTGTTTCCCGATCCGGACCAGCCGGGCGGCCGAGCCGGGCAGGGGATCGAACCCTCTTCCCGGCCGCTCGCCGACCGGCTGCGGCCCGCGACGCTCACCGACATCGTGGGCCAGGATCATCTCGTGGGCGAACAAGGGGCGATCCGGCGCATGCTGGCACGTGGCAGCCTGGCAAGCCTGATCCTGTGGGGTGGCCCCGGAACCGGCAAGACCACCATCGCGAGGCTGTTGGCGGAAGCCGCGAATCTGCGCTTCGTGCAGCTCTCAGCCGTCTTCTCCGGCGTGGCAGATCTCAAGAAGCTCTTCGACGAGGCTGCGCGCAGGTTGCAGGCGACCGGGCTCGGCACCCTCCTGTTCGTCGACGAGATCCATCGGTTCAACCGCGCGCAGCAGGACGGCTTCCTGCCGGTCGTCGAAAACGGAACGATCGTGCTGATCGGCGCTACGACCGAGAACCCAAGCTTCGCGTTGAATGCCGCCTTGCTGTCGCGCTGCCAGGTGCTTGTCCTGCAGCGGCTCGACGACGCGGCACTGGAGCATCTGCTGGGCCGGGCCGAAGCCTTCGAGGGCCGGACGCTGCCGCTCGACAACGATGCCCGCGCGACCATGCGCGCCATGGCCGACGGCGACGGCCGCTACCTGCTCAACATGGTCGAACAGATCCTTGCCCTTGGTCCGGAACAGGCGATCGATCTCGGTCCCGCCGACCTCGCTGCACTGCTGGCCCGTCGCGCCGTGCTCTACGACCGCGACCGCGAGGAGCACTACAACCTGATCTCAGCACTGCATAAGTCGCTTCGCGGGTCCGATCCGGATGCGTCGCTCTACTGGTTCTCGCGGATGCTGGTCGGCGGCGAGGACCCGCGCTACCTCGCCCGTAGACTGACGCGTTTCGCGGCCGAGGATATCGGCCTCGCCGACCCGTCGTCGCTCGGCCTCGCACTTGCCGCGTGGGAAGCATTCGAACGGCTCGGCAGCCCGGAGGGAGAGCTTGCCCTGGCCGAACTGGTCATCCACCTCGCTGTCGCGCCGAAGTCGAACGCCGTCTACAAGGCTTTCGGCGCCGCGATGCGGGCGGCCAGATCCACGGGAAGCCTCATGCCGCCGGCTCATATCAGGAATGCGCCGACGCGGCTGTTGCGCGACCTCGGCTACGGCAAGGGCTACGAATATGATCACGACACCGACGATGCCTTCTCCGGACAAGGGTATTTTCCGGACGACATGCCCCGTCAGACCTTCTACACGCCGACCCGCCGCGGGCTTGAGGGCGCGATCAAATCCAGGCTGGCCGAATGGTCGCGCCTGAGGGAGAGCCGCTCGCGCGGGGACGCGCAATGACCATCGGGAGCGAAATCGTGTCCGCCGAGGAGGCGGGCATCAGGCTCGATCGGTGGTTCCGTCGCCGACATCCCGGCCTGACCCAGGGGGCGCTGCAGAAGCTGTGCCGAACCGGCCAGATCCGGATCGACGGACATCGGGCGGAAGCGGCGACCCGGCTCGCGCCTGGTCAGGCGGTCCGGATCCCGCCGCTCCGCCTCGCGCCAGGTCCCGACGGACGGATCGACCATCGCGACATCGAAGCGCTCGCCGCCATGACGATCCACGAGGATGACGATCTCCTCATCCTCAACAAGCCGAGCGGGCTCGCCACGCAGGGCGGTCCGGGCATCGTGCACCATGTCGACGGCATGGCGGCCTCGTTGCGGGATGGGCGCGGCCGCCGTCCATTGCTGGTCCATCGCCTCGACCGCGATACGTCCGGTGTGCTCCTCCTGGCGAAGGGACCGTCGAATGCCGCTCGTCTTGCGGCACTGTTCCGGACGCGACAGATGAGAAAGACCTATTGGGCCGTCGTCGTCGGCAAGCCGGTCCCGGCCGATGGCGTCATCGACGCGCCGCTCGCACGGCTCGGCGGGGGCGCCGGGGCGCTGACCGTGCTCGCGGAACGCGGCGACGAGGACGGCGCGGCCGCACGCACCGAATACAGGACCGTCGATGCCGCGGCCCGACGTCTCGCCTGGCTTGAGTTGGTGCCGCTGACCGGGCGCACCCATCAGCTGCGTGTCCATTGCGAGGCAATCGGCGTGCCGATCCTGGGCGACCCGAAATACGGCGAGGGGCGCTCGCGGATGGACGGCTTCCCCACCTGCCTGCATCTCCATGCTCGAGCCTTGTCCTTCGTCCATCCTGACGGTGCGGCACTCACCGTCACCGCGCCGCTCCCGGCCCACATGAGCGAGACCTTTCGTCAACTCGGCTTCGCGCCGGGCCGGGCACCGGTCATCGAGCGTTCCTGAATGTCACCTCGAGCGTCCGCCCGCGTCCGGCCGATCCTCATCCTGCTGGGGTTGGCGCTGTTGCTGGCCGTCGCCTCGATCGTGGTCAGGCGGCTGGATGCGAATGCCTTCAAGCCGCGGCTGGAGGCGTCCTTCGAGCGTGCCACCGGCCGTGTCTTGCGCATCGCCGGTCCGCTCCACCTCAGCCTGCTGCCTTCGCCCGGGTTCGTGGCCGACGACGTCTCGATCGACAACCTTCCGGGCGGTTCGCGACCGGCGATGTTCGTGGCGCGAAAAGTCGCGGGAAGCGTCGATCTATTCGCCCTGCTCCACCGGACCATCCACGTCGAGAGCGTGACGTTCACCGATCCAGACATCCTGCTCGAGGAGGTCGGCGGCCGACCGAACTGGCGCTTCCAGCGTTCGCCGGCCGACGGTGGCAACGCCTCGACCCATGCCCACGCCGCAGCCAGACCCGGCTACCGCATCAGCGAACTCGATGCCGCGGGAGGCAGGATAGCCTGGCGAGGACTTGGGAAGGCCGGAAGCGGCGCCGTCACGATCGACCGCCTGCACGCCCAGCAGCAGGACCAATCCTCGTCGACGCTCTTCATCGCCGGTCACCACCGACAGACAGCGTTCTCGCTCTCGCTTGCAGCGGGACCCCGCTCCCTCGCGGTATCGTCGGCGGGGCAGATGCCGGTTCGCGCCACGCTGTCGCTCGGTCATGGCGAAAATGGCGACCGGCTCCATCTCGACGGCAATGTCGATCTCGAAGCCGGTCGGATCGACGGGCGTATCCATGCCATCCTGCCGCAAGTGGCGGATCTGAACGGTCTGTTCCCGCACGCCGCCCTGCCGACGGCCTCCGACGTCACCCTCGATGCAAATCTTGTCGCCGATCGATCGGGACAATGGCGGATCTCGCGCTTCGCCGGCGCCGGTCGACGGCTCGATCTGACCGCCTATCGCGCCGGCCTTCTCGTGGATCACGTCACTGCCACGGCGAACGCGCCCGGTGCACCGCTTTCGATCGACGTCGCGGGTTCTTTCAAACAAGTTTCTTTCAGTATCAATGGTGTACTCGGATCGCTTGAGTTCTGGCTTGCACGATCCAGCCGTGCGCCGATCGATGTGGCACTGTCGACGGCCGACAATACCGCCTCGGTCCGAGGATCGCTGTCGCGCCAGGACAGCCGGCAGTACGGTGTCGCGGCCGATCTGTCGCTGCATCTACCCGACCCTTCACGCCTGAACGCCGGCTTCGGCCTGGCGCTCCAGCCTGCGACGGTTGCAGGCAGGCTCGCCATGTCGGGCCGCTCGCCGACCGACTTTTCGGGTTCGCTCGATGCGGCGACGCTGCGGGTCGGGAACGCCGACCTGTCCCGCTCGCGACTGGAAGCGACGATCACGCGGGGACTGCTGGTCCTGCGGTCCTCGTTCCCGGACGCCTCGCCATGGATCATCTGGCGAGAAGACCTTGGTCGGGTCCCGCACCATGTCGTCATCAGGCTCGAGGGAAGCAGCCTGCCGGCGGCTCCGCTGTTCTCGCTGGCGACAGGCGGTCCGTTGGTCGACGGCAAGCTCACGATCAGGGCGATGATCGAGGCGAACGCAACCGGTTCCCAACTCGATGCCGCGACAATCAACGGTCCGTTCGACATGACCCTGATCGATGCGAGTTTGGAACCTTCCCTGCTGCGGGGCGTGCTCGGCGAGGTGTTGCGAACCGCGCACCTGCCGAACATGGCGTCACCGTCGGCCCGAATACGCTGCGCCAACGGCGTCGGCGTCATCACCAACGGCACCGTGGCGGTCAAGCAGTTGGCAGTTGCATCTCCGGTACTCACCATGACTGGTCGCGGGGACATCGATCTGCCTCGTGGAGTGCTGGATTTTGATCTGCAGCCAATCCTTCGCCTCGGCCCGACGGATCTCGCGACCAGCGTCGCCCTGTCTGGAACGACGACATCACCGATCGCAACGCTGGAGCCCAATGACGGTCGGGTCGGCTTTCAAATCGGACATGTGCAGGGTACAGATCTCGGGCGATGCGCGGCAACGGTGGATCGACCACGCAAGCCGCCCAAGCCGGCCGATTTCCTGCGCGCGCTCGGCATCCTTCGGTAGATGCCGAGAGACTAGCAACATCTCACGAGGAAGTGATCGAATTGCGCGAAACCCGCCCTGATCACGGAAACGGGATTTAAGTAGCTGAGGGTAAAGCATCGACGTTTGGGCGGGGAGTTCGCCGAGCCTTCCAAACGTTGCCGACGTCTTCACGGTGAGCCGGGCTTGCTCTTGCGTCGGCATGACATCGGGCCAAACCTTGGCATGCCGTGAATCGACGCGACGGATGGTTACACACGGCAATGCGCGCGGCTGATAGCCTCGCCACAGGTTGATAGCGGGAGCGGCGCGATGGACGAGGATCACGGCAGTCAATCGAGGCCGCCACGTCGTCTCGGTTATCGGATTTCGGGTGCTTTCGCGATCCTCGCAATGGGATCCTGGGTCGTCCTTGCCGCCATCCCAATGGTTGTTGCGATCGTGGCCCTGACCTGAGTGCTGCACTCAAGCAAGAGGTAACGCCCACCCAGCGTCATCCGCGCTTCTTCTCGGCACCCGTTCTCCTGCTCGTGACGCCTTTGTGCGTCCTCGGCTCCATCGTCGGAGTTCAGGTTCTCGTCAGGCTCGGTGTGACCACGAACACGTCCCTGATCGGGGCGCTTGCCGGCATGGCGCTGGGCCGCCTGCCATTCACCGGCTTGCGGGTCTTTCGTTCGCCGCATGTTCAGAACCTCGCGCAGAGCGCGATCTCGGCCAGCACGTTCGGTGCCGCCAACAGCCTGATGTTGCCGATCGGCATTCCGTTTCTTCTCGGACGAGCCGACCTCGTCTGGCCGATGCTGATCGGGGCCATGCTCGCGATGCTGCTCGACGCGACCCTGCTCTACCGCATGTTCGGATCGCGCGTCTTTCCGGCCGAGGGGGCGTGGCCACCCGGCGTCGCGGCGGCCGAGGCGATCGAAGCCGGCGACAAGGGCGGAAAACGCACCGTGATTCTGGGTGGCGGCCTCGCGCTCGGTGTCACCGGTTCGCTCGCGGGTGTCCCGATGGCCGGCTTCGGCGTCGCGTTCATCGGCAATGCCGCTGCCCTGTTCGCATTCGCGACCGGTCTGCTGCTGCGTGGATATCCGGGTGTCGTGTCTGCCCGATTCAGCCTGTTCGCGCGGGTCGTCCCGGGCGGGGATCTCGGCCGGACGCACATTCCGCAGGCGATGATGCTCGGCGCGGGGCTGTTGGCTCTGTGTCAGGTCATCTACACGCTCTCCCGTCGCCGCGACGAGAACTCGGAGGCCAGCCGCAGCATCGACCGCCTGCTGCCGAGGACCCTCGGCGTGGGCGCCGCCCTTTATCTCGCGATTGCTTCCATCATCGCGCTCGCAGCCGGGTTCGAGACCGCGATGCCGATCGGCCTGCTGGTCACCTTCGTGCTCTATGCCGCCTTCGCGGCCCTGCTGCACGAACTGATCATCGGTCTGGCCGGCATGCATTCCGGCTGGTTCCCGGCCTTCGCGGTCGCCGTGGTCAGCCTCGGGATCGGCCTGCTGATCGGATTTCCGCCCGCTCCGTTGGCGTTGCTCACGGGCTTTACCGCATCCACCGGCCCCGCCTTCGCCGACATGGGCTGTGACCTGAAGGCAGGCTTTCTCTTGCGAGGCGAAGGAAGCGATCCGGATTTCGAGCAGGATGGCAGGCGGCAGCAATATATCGCAGCCATGTTCGCCCTGTTGATCGCCTGCGTCGTCGTGATGGTCACGTTCCATGGCTACTTCACGCGCGGCCAGATTGCGCCGGTCGATCATGTCTTCGTCGACGCCATCAAGGCGGGTTCGAACAAAGCTGTCGCGCATGTCCTGCTCATCTGGGCGATCCCCGGCGCGCTGCTGCAACTGGCCGGCGGACCTCGCCGTCAACTGGGTGTCATGTTCGCGACGGGCCTGCTGTTGCACGCGCCGCTCGCCGGCTGGGCGATCCTCGCCGGCCTGTCGACCAGGGCAATCTGGATCAGGGCGGCCGGCACGACATCTCGGTCCTCGATGCAGGTCTTCGCGGCGGGGTGCATCGCCGGCGATGCCCTGCTCAGCTTCGGCCGTGCCGTCACACGATAGACACTCATCGCCAGCCATCGTCCCGCTCGCGCATCAGGATACTTGACGCATCCTCCGGACCGGATGCCTGCTTACCCTGCTCCAACCGGCAAAGACCGCGTGGGGCGGGGGAGAGATATGTCGGTCCAGAATATATTGGAGCCTGGACGCGGACTTGCGGGATATCTCCCGGAAGGTCGTGCGTCATTTTCCACCGACGAGTGCGCCGGGATCGCGATCGGCAGCCGGCTACAGACACGACGCGGAGAAATCCTGATCGAGCACCTCAAGGTAGGAGAAGAAATCCTGACGTCGTGCGGCCGGTTCTCGAAGGTCAGATCACGCAGCGTCGTGCTCCAGCCGCGGTCACGCCAGGTCGCGTTGCGTGGACGCGCCGTCAGGATCAGGCGCGATGCATTCGGCTCGATGCAGCCTTGTCGTGATCTGGTCGTCAGTCCTGGCCAGATCATCTTCATCGACGGCCGATCTGAGCTCGTGGCGGCGCTGATCAACGCAAGCACGGTGATCCGGGAAGACCTCTGCTCAGGCATGGTCAGGATCGAATTGGCTCATCCTGTCGCCATGATGGTCGAATGCCTGGCGATGCGAAGCGCCTAGGCGGTCGATCGGCGACCGGCCCGTCAATCCGGCAGCATCACGATGACGGCCGCCTGGGCTGCCATCCCCTCCTCGCGTCCAACGAACCCCAAGCGTTCGGTCGTTGTCGCCTTGACCGATACGTGGCCGACGGGGATGTCGAGCAGGCTGGCGAGGCGGTCACGCATGGCCTGCACGTGGGGCGCGATCCTGGGCCGCTCGCACAGCAGGGTGACATCCACGGATGTCAAAGCCCCCCTCCGTGCGGCGACGCGCATCGCGGCGTGGCTCAGAAAGCGCGCGCTATCCGCGTCCCTCCACTGCAAGTCCGTCGGCGGGAAGTGCCGTCCGATATCGCCCTCGGCAAGCGCCCCGTAGATCGCATCGCACAGGGCGTGGATCCCGACATCCGCGTCGGAGTGCCCGGTCAACCCATGCGTGTGAGGTAGCGTCACGCCACAGAGAACCAGCGGCCGGCCGGTCTGCAACGCATGCACGTCATAACCGATCCCGATGCGAGGGGTCATCGAAGCCGTCCTTGTCTGTTATCTCAGCGGCTGCCACGTGATCCAATCCCCGTCAACGACGGGCCTTCGCATTGCGCCACGAGAGTGATCCGTCTAATTTGCACAAATGCTGGGCAAATCTAAACTCAAGCCGATCTCGATCGGGTCGTTGACGATCGGATCTCCCGTGATCCTGGCGCCGATGTCGGGTGTCACCGATCTGCCGTTCAGGCGCCTGGCCAGGCGCCTCGGAGCCGGACTTGTCGTGTCGGAGATGATCGCGTCCTGGGCGATGGTGCGTGAGAACGCGGCGACCCTCCGCATGGCGGAAGTCGGGGAGGGCGGACTGAACGCGGTCCAGCTCGCCGGTTGCGAGCCTGCAGCCATGGCGGAGGCCGCGCGCATCGCCGTCGGCCGCGGGGCAGATCTGATCGACATCAATTTCGGCTGTCCGGTCAAGAAGGTCGCCGTCGGCCAGCAGGCCGGCTCCGCGCTGATGCGCGACGAAATGGCCGCGGCGCGTCTTCTCGAGGCGACGGTTCGCGCCGTGCCCGTGCCCGTCACCTTGAAGATGCGGATGGGATGGGACCATTCACGCCTGAACGCGCCTGCTCTGGCGCGAACGGCTGAGAATTGCGGCATCCGCATGGTCACAATCCACGGCCGAACCCGGCAGCAATTCTATCAGGGAGATGCTGACTGGGCGTTCGTGGGTTCGGTCAAGTCGGCCGTTGGCATTCCGGTCATCGTCAATGGCGACATCAGGTCTCCCGAGGATGCGGACCATGCACTGTCCGCATCCGGCGCCGATGGCGTCATGGTCGGAAGGGGCTGCTATGGCCGGCCCTGGCTCCCCGGTTCGCTCAGCCGGTATCTTGGTGGTGACGCGTTTCCCGATGAACCCGATCTCGCGGCGGAGAAGACCATCCTTTCCGAGCATTACGAGGCGATGTTGCTCCATTTTGGCCAGGTGCCAGGCATGAGGATGGCGCGCAAGCATATCGGTTGGTATTCGGCAGGTCTGCCCGGTTCCGCCTCGTTCCGTGCCGTCGTCAACAGGATCGACGATTGCAGGGTCGCGAAGTCGACCATCGCGAGGTTCTACGACGATCTGATCGATCGGTCGTTCGTGCGACCGCCACGACACGTTGCGCGCGAGGCTGCCGAGCCGGAGCCGATCGCTTGGGCAGCTTGAAGCCGCTGACTCTCCGGCGCGTCCCGGCTGGGCAAGCCGTTGCACGAAAGACCGACATCGACCCGCGGCAGGTCATCGACGCACTGCCGCTGGTTGTCCTGGTGCTCGACAGTGACGATCGTATCGAAGCAGCCAACGCAACCGCCGAGCCATTCTTCAGCCTATCGATCGCGTCGCTCACGCAAATGAAGTTGCAGGACATCATTCCGAGCGATAGCCCGCTGTTCATGATGGTTCGCCAGGTCCGGTCACGCGGCGGAACGATTGTGGAACACGACCTGACACTTGAGAGTCCACGCCTGTCCAAGCACGAAGTCATCGCACAAGGCACATTGCTCAGCGAGAATCCGACCTCGGTTCTTCTGACATTGCAGGACAGTTCGAGCCTTCGGGCACTCGATCGCAGGCTCACATTCCGCAACGCCGCCCGTAGCGTGGCAGGCATGGCAGCAATCCTTGCGCACGAGGTCAAGAACCCGCTCTCAGGCATTCGCGGGGCTGCGCAGTTGCTGGAGGGAACGGTGGCCTCAGTCGGCGATCGCGAACTCGCCGTTCTGATCCGGGAGGAGGCTGATCGCATCAGACTGCTCGTCGATAGGATGGAGATGTTCGGCGAGAAGCCAATCGAGCGCCGGCCGGTCAACATCCACCGCGTGCTCGAGCATGTCCGGATGCTGGCTCATTCCGGCTTCGCCGCCCACATCCGGATCGTCGAGCGATATGACCCGTCATTACCGTCAGTCTTCGGAAATCGGGACCAGCTTGTCCAGGTACTCCTCAATCTCGTAAAGAACGCGGCCGAAGCGATCAGCTCCGATCCATCAGGTGGCGAGATCACCCTGACCACCGCCTATCGGCACGGCCTGCGCCTCGTCATGCCGGGCTCCGCAGAGCGTGTTCACCTTCCCCTCCTCGTCACGGTTCGCGATACGGGACCGGGCATTCCCGAGGACATCAAGCCGCATCTGTTCGAGCCCTTCATCACCTCCAAGCCGTCAGGCAGTGGCCTCGGCCTGGCGCTCGCCGCCAAGATCATCGGCGATCACGGCGGCATGATCGAGATCGACAGTCATGGCGGTAGAACCGAGGTACGCCTGCATCTCCCGGTGCTTTCGGAAGACTACGACCCAAACCCGAGCTGACGGACAGAGATCATGACCCTGCCGACAGTCCTCGTCGCCGATGATGATCGCTCGATCCGGACGGTCTTGACACAGGCCCTCGGCCGGTCTGGCTACCAGGTCAGGACCACTGGCAACGCCACGACGCTCTGGCGATGGGTGGAGGACGGGGAGGGCGATCTAGTGATCACTGACGTGGTCATGCCCGATGAGAACGGTCTCGACCTCATCCCGCGGATCAAGCGTATCCGGCCGGAACTACGGGTCGTTGTGATGAGTGCCCAGTCCACGCTCATCACGGCGGTCAAGGCGACCCAGCGCGGCGCCTTCGAATATCTCCCTAAGCCGTTTGATCTGAAGGAATTACTGGCCGTTGTCGGCCGGGCTCTGGCTGCTCCTCCGCCGGCACCGCCAGCCGCGGAGGTACGGGACGCGGAGGAAAAGCTTCCTTTGCTCGGACGGTCGATGGCGATGCAGGAGATCTATCGATCGATCGCACGTCTCACGACGGCTGACCTGACAGTGATGGTCAATGGCGAGAGCGGGACCGGAAAGGAGCTCGTCGCGCGCGCGCTGCACGATTACGGCCGCCGCCGTTCCGGACCCTTCGTTGCGATCAACATGGCGGCCATCCCTCGTGAGTTGATCGAAAGCGAATTGTTCGGCCACGAGCGCGGTGCCTTCACCGGTGCCACCAACCGGAATCTTGGGCGGTTCGAGCAGGCTGCCGGGGGAACACTGTTCCTCGACGAGATCGGCGACATGCCGCCCGAGGCGCAAACCCGCCTGCTCCGCGTGTTGCAGGAGGGTGAGTTCAGCACCGTTGGTGGACGGCAACCTATCAAGGCAAACGTCCGCATCGTCGCCGCGACCCATCGCGACCTCAGGCAGGCGATCCGGACCGGAACGTTCAGGGAGGATTTGTTCTACCGTTTGAACGTCGTGCCGATCAGGCTTCCCCCCTTGCGCGAGCGCGTCGAGGACATCCCGGTTCTCGCTCGCCACTTCCTCGATCGAGCGCATGAGCATGGGCTGCAAAGCAAGACGCTCACCGAAGCCGCGCTTGACAGCCTCCGCGCGCATCGGTGGCCGGGCAACGTCCGTGAGCTCGAAAACCTCATGCGCCGGATCGCGGCACTCTATCCTCAGGAGACGATTGGCGACGACATCATCTCCAGCGAACTAGCGGAGGCCACGTCGTTTTCCGACCGCCACAATCAGCCGGATGATGGGAGACAGGAGACACTCGCAGTATCCGTCGAGCGGCACATCAAGCAATTCTTGTCCGCGAGCAAGGACGGCATGCCCATGCGTGACATCTATGATCGCGTGATCGCCGAAGTCGAACGGCCTCTGATCGCGATGACGTTGTCCGCAACCAAGGGAAACCAGATCAAGGCGGCGGCCGTCCTCGGCCTGAACCGCAACACGCTGAGGAAAAAGATCAGGGATCTTGAAATCCCTGTCGTCAGGGGGCTCGGCTAGGGATGCAGGCGATGCCCGCTGGCGTCGGCCGCAGGACGTGATGGACGCGCTGCCACCCTCGCCACGGGCCAAGGGACCGATCGCCGACCGCAAGCGGCATCTGCTTGTCGACCTGCTGCCCGGGAAGGTCGCGACGTTCGTACTGGCGAGCGTGGCACTCATCACCGGCATCGCCACCTTCATCCTTTTGTCCGGCGGCCTGTCGCTGACCCGCCATCCGCATGTCGACATCTTCCTTCTCATCGCGAACACCGCGGCGCTGCTTCTTCTCGGGCTGGCTCTCGCGGGCCGGGTCGCGCGCGTCTGGATCGATCGACGCCGGGGATTGGCCGGAGCCCGCCTCCACGTGCGTCTCGTCATGTTGTTCAGCGTCGTCGCGATCACCCCGACCGTGGTCGTCGCCCTCTTCGCGACCGTCCTGTTCCAGGTCGGGATACAAGCCTGGTTCAACGACCGTGTCCGAACGGCTCTCGCAGAAAGCCTGCAGGCGGCCCGTGGTTATCTGACTGAGCATAATGACGCGATCCGATCGGACGCCGTGAACTTGGCCGACGATCTTGCGATGGCGCACGCCGGCGAACTGGTCATCTCAGACCCGGAAGAGGTGACACGGATCCTGTTCGATCAGAGTGCGTTGAACGGGCTTTCCGAGGCGATGATCTTTGATCCGGTCACTGGGCAGATCATGGCAGCGATGAGCAGCAGGCCAGCGCCATTGCCGCCAGCCTCTGCTCTGTTGAAGGCTCGATCGGGTGAAGTGGCCGTTATCGACAGTCCGGACCATACGACCGTGCGTGCGCTGATTCTTCTCAAAGCGCCCGAGATGCTCGTCCTGATGATTGCGCGGCCGGTCGACTCGACGATCCTTGGTCACATGCAACGCACTGAGGAGGCAGTCGGCGAATATAACAGACTCGACCGGCATCGATCCGGCCTGCAGGTCACCTTCGTCCTGATCTTTATCCTCGTCGCACTTCTCGTTCTATCCGCGGCGGTGCTTTTCGGCCTCGTGCTTGCCAATCAGATCGCCCGCCCGCTCGGGACATTGATCGTTGCAGCCGAAAGGGTGCGCACAGGCGATTTGGCGGTTCGTGTGCCTGAACGGGACGCAGACGACGAGGTGGCAGGCCTGTCGCGAGCCTTCAACCGGATGACGGATCAACTCGCCGCACAGCGCACCGAATTGATGGCAGCCTACAGTCAGATCGATGAACGAAGGCGCTTCACGGAGACGGTGTTATCAGGCGTTTCAGCTGGAGTGATCGGGCTGGACGTCGAGCAGCGGATCGAGCTTCCAAACCGCGTCGCCAGCGATCTCTTGGGTACGGATCTACTGGCAGCGGTGGCACGAAAGTTAGCCGACTTGGCACCCGAGCTGACGCCTTTACTCGAAGTCGCAGCGAAAGCGCCGGAGCGCGCCCACACCGCGGAGGTTCAAATCGGTCCTGCAGGCCGGCGGCGTACACTGCTGGTCCGTATTGGAACAGAAGTCCGAGGCGGACACCTCGATGGCTTTGTTGTCACCTTCGACGACATCACCGAGTTGCAGGCCGCCCAGCGGAAGGCGGCCTGGGCAGACATCGCCAGACGGATCGCACACGAAATCAAGAATCCACTGACGCCGATCCAGCTTTCTGCCGAACGTCTCAAGCGTCGCTTCTTGCGCGAGATCGCGTCCGATCCGGAGACGTTCTGTCAGTGCGCCGACACCATAATCCGTCACGTCGGCGACATCGGGAGGATGGTCGACGAGTTCTCGGCCTTCGCCCGGATGCCGCAGCCGGCGATCAAGCGTGAGGATGTGGGACGGATCGCCCGGGAGGCCATCATTCTGCAGCGCGACGCCTTCCCGCGAATCGCTTGGCAGACAGATATTCCCGAGGTGGGGCCGATAGTGCCCTGCGACCGCCGCCTCATCGGGCAGGCCCTGACCAATCTTCTTCTGAACGCCGCCGACGCAGTCGCCATGAGCGACCGTAAGGGTGTCGGACACATCCGGCTGTCAGTTTGTCAAGCCGCGTGCACGGTATCCCTCACGGTTCGGGATGATGGTCTAGGTCTTCCTGACGACGATCACGCACGTCTGACGGAGCCCTACGTCACCCACAAACCCAAGGGCACCGGCCTAGGGCTTGCCATTGTAAAGAAGATAATGGAGGACCATGGCGGATCGCTCGCGCTCGATAACCGAGCGGACGATGAAGGAGCGGTTGCGACCTTGACCTTGCCTGTAAGAGACGGCGATGGCGTATGAAATTCTGATCGTCGACGACGAACCGGACATCCGGCTACTCATCGAGGGGATCCTGCGGGACGAGGGGTATGAGACCCGTCAGGCGGGTGACTCGGATGCTGCTATCGCGGCGTTCCGGGCACGCCGCCCGGCGCTCGTTGTGCTTGACGTTTGGCTGCAAGGCTCCCGCCTCGATGGATTGGGGATTTTGCAGGCGATCTGTGATGAAACGCCACCGATACCCGTGATCATGATCTCCGGTCACGGGACCATCGAGACAGCCGTGACCGCAATTCAACGCGGGGCCTACGATTTCATCGAGAAGCCGTTCCAGTCGGACCGCCTCCTTCTTTGTCTAAATCGTGCGTTGGAGGCCGCCCGGCTCGAGCGGGAAAACGCCGAGCTGCGCCTGCGGGCTGGACCAGACAATCGTCTTGAAGGCGATAGTCAGGCCATTGCCGCCGTCCGTCAGCAGATAGACCGGGTTGCGCCGACCGGCTCCCGAGTCCTTATTTCCGGTGCAGCAGGGGTGGGGAAGGAGGTTGCTGCCCGCATGGTCCACGCGCGCTCGCGGCGCTCTGACGGTCCCTTTGTCGCATTGAATTGCGCGACCTTGGCGCCCGGGCGTTTCGAAGAGGAGCTTTTCGGTCTTGAGGGGAGTGCGGACGCAAGCGTGAAGCGACGGACAGGCCTCCTCGAACGCGCCCACGGTGGCACGCTTCTTCTCGACGAAATCAGTGACATGCCAATCGAGACACAGGGCAAGATCGTCAGGGCTTTGCAGGATCAGACCTTCGAACGGCTCGGCGGTTCCTCGCGCGTCAAGGTAGACGTTCGCGTACTTGCGACCACGAACCGTGACCTGCAGACGGAAATCGCAGCGGGTCGGCTCCGGGAAGACCTCTATTACAGATTGGCAGTTGTCCCACTCCGATTGCCATCGTTGCGGGAACGGCGAGAAGACATTCCTGAATTAGCCCGGAGCTTCATTGCTCGGTCGGCCGAGACGGCTGGAATACCGCGCCGTCAATTGTCGGCGGATGCCCTTGCGGCAATGCAAAGCTATGATTGGCCCGGTAACGTTCGCCAATTGCGCAATACGATCGACTGGCTGTTGATTATGGCCCCAGGAACGTCGGCGGAACCGATCAGAGCAGAGATGCTTCCGCCAGAAATCAGCCAGGGCGCTCCTATCCTGCTGAATTTTGATCCGGGCGCCGATGTCATCGGGCTGCCACTTCGCGAGGCGCGCGATCTCTTCGAAACGCAGTATCTGCAAGCTCAGCTTGTCCGTTTTGGAGGCAACATCAGCCGGACCGCTGGTTTTGTCGGCATGGAGCGCAGTGCTTTGCATCGGAAACTTAAACAGCTAGGTGTTAATTCGGAGGAGCGGCAGGCAAGCTAGCCTTCCGGGTTGGTCGGTTCGACCCTCCCTTCTTCATTCAGGCGTTGCGGAGCAGCAAGGCATGACGAAGTCCAACGGCAGATGGCACCGCCCCTGAAAAGCAAGAGGATCAGCCTTGGCAAACGAACGAGCACAGAATGTCCAGGACGTGTTTCTCAATCACGTCCGAAAAGGAAAGACCCCAGTCACCGTTTTCCTTGTCAATGGGGTAAAGCTTCAAGGCATCATAACTTGGTTTGACAATTTCTCGGTTTTGCTTCGGCGAGACGGCCACACGCAACTTGTCTACAAACACGCAATTAGTACCGTCATGCCTGGAGCTCCGATCCAGCTCTTTGATCCGACCAAAGAGGCGATCGGTGCGCCCGTCAATCCAGGCCGCGAACCTGGATTGACCGGCGAAGCCACCTGATCAGACCGTTTTGAAGATCAGTGAGGCGCCAACGAGAGCGGCGGTTCTGCTCCCTTGGGAGCAACACGGAAGCCTGAGAAGCGCCGACGCCAGGCTAGCCGAGGCCGTTGGGCTCGCCCGGTCGATCGATCTCGTTATCGTCTACGAAAGCATCTTCCAGCTCCGGCGACGCCGGCCTTCAACACTGCTCGGCGAGGGACAGATCGAGGAGCTGCGCGAACAGTTCGTGGCGGCGGATGCGTCCCTCGTCGTCCTGGACGCGATCATCAGCCCCGTACAGCAGCGTAATCTCGAGCGCGCCTGGAACTGCAAGGTCATCGATCGAAGCGGCCTCATCCTCGATATTTTTGGCGAGCGGGCGGCGACCCGAGAGGGGGTCCTTCAGGTCGAGCTTGCACATCTCGCTTACCAGCGGTCTCGACTTGTACGGTCATGGACACATCTCGGGCGGCAACGTGGTGGATTCGGTTTCCTCGGCGGCCCAGGCGAAACCCAGATCGAGGCCGATCGACGGCTCATCGATGAACGTCTGGTGAGAACCAAACGAGAACTGGAGAATGTACGCCGCACACGGGGATTGCATCGAACAGCTCGACAGAAGGTACCGCTGCCTGTCATCGCCTTGGTTGGTTACACAAATGCCGGCAAATCCACGTTGTTCAATGTGATGACAGGGGCATCGGTCACGGCGAAAGACCAGCTCTTTGCGACTCTGGATCCGACCATGCGAGAGCTTCGTCTGCCATCTGGTCGGAGGGCAATCCTGTCCGATACAGTTGGTTTTGTCAGCGAGCTGCCCACCGAGCTGATTGCGGCATTCAGGGCAACCCTGGAAGAGGTCGGCGCGGCCGATATCATACTGCACGTTCGTGACGCAGCGCATCCCGAAGGCTTGGCACAGCGAAGCGACGTCAGGGCCGTTCTAGAAGGCATGGTGGAAGACTTGATCCTCGACGCCGATTGGCCAGTCAGAACCATCGAGGTTCTCAACAAGATCGACCTTCTGCGGACAATCGATCTATCCGATCCGGAGCCTCAAGCTGCCCAAGTCTCGGCGTTTTCTGGAGCAGGTATCCCTGGATTGCTCAAAGCCATAGACGATCGGCTTTCCGTTGGAATGGAAATGGTGTCGTACATCCTCGACCAGTCCGACGGCGCACGCCTGTCATGGTTGTACGATCACGGCGAGGTGATCAGCCGGGACGATGGTGACGAGGGAGTCAGGCTTCAGGTCAGGCTGTTTCCATCAGATCGGGGCCGGTTCGAGAGGCACGCACACGCGGACAACGCCATCAACCCGAAAGACTGACTCGAACGAGCCAAAAGTGCATAAGATATATTATGCCAACCCGTTAGTTGACCTTTCTGTCCACCGAAGGATGCGCCGCCTGGCGAGCGAGCAAAGCCTCGGTCTGGTCATCTGTCTCAACCAACTTCACCTCGTAGCCCCAGAGATCAGCCAACGCGCGTAGCGTAAACTCGGCATCCTTCTTTTGCAGCGTCAGGCCTGTTCTGGTGCGGTGCTCGACATGCAGACACCGATCTCCGGCGAGATCAACATCGACGATCTGGATGTCCGGAGAGTATCGACTAGGGTCATATGCTCGTGACAGCGACCGTCTAATCTCGCGATAGCCTGCCTCGTCGTGGATCGCATCGACGAGAAGATAAGGCTTCGCGGCATCGTCGAGCAGCTTGAACATCCGAAACTGCCGCATGACGGCCGGCGAGAGAAACTGGAGAATAAAGCTCTCATCCCGATACTCTGCCCACGCGTGCTTGAGGACCTTTAGCGGTTCCTGACAACCAGCGATGTCTGGAAACCACCGGCGATCCTCGTCTGTGGGTTCCATGCACATCCGGCTGATATCCGACATCATCGCGAAACCAAGCGCATACGGGTTGAAACCGGAAGCCGCCGGGTGGTCATAATTTGGCTGCATCGTGACGTTTGTCGTTGAATGCATGACTTCAAGAAACGCGGCATCATCAATCTGCTCCGTCTCGTAAAGCCTCTGCATGATATGGTGGTGGACCCAGGTCGCACAGCCCTCGTTCATCATCTTGACTTGGGGCTGAGGATAGAAATACTGCGCGATAAGTCGGACGATCCTGATAACCTCGCGTTCCCACCGTTCGAGCTTCGGTGCGCTTTTCTCCAAGAAATAGAGGACGTTTTCCTCGGGGAGACCCAGCCGCCTTCGCCTGTCATTTGACGGATCGATGCGGTCCGCTGAACGTGACAGCGGCAGCGTGCGCCACAAATCGTTGAAGGTTCGCGCCTCGTGATCACGACGTTGCTGATCGCGTAGATGCTCAGATTTCAGATCCAGAGGACGCGCTCCGGAATGCCGGTGCACGGCCTGTCCTTGCAACGCGTGAGCAGCATCGACGATCCTTTCGACGGCTCGATGACCGTGGGCCTCTTCACATCGTGCAATATAACTTTGCGCAAACCCGAGATAGTCAAGTATACCCGATGGCTCGGTCCACTGCTGGAAGACGCGGTTACTCTTGAAGAAATGGTTGTGTCCAAACGCCGCGTGCGCAATGACCAGCGCCTGCATCGTCGCCGTATTTTCTTCCATCAAATACGAGATGCACGGGTTGGAGTTGATGACAACCTCGTAGGCTAACCCCATCATGCCACGACGATAAGCGTTCTCGTTGCTTACGAAACGCTTGCCAAATGACCAATGTTTGTAGATGACCGGCATGCCGCCTGATGTATAGACATCCAGCATCTGTTCCGCGGTGATCAGCTCGATCCGATTGGGATAAATATCAAGGCCGAGCTCGTCCGAAGAGATTCGCTCAATGGCATCGTAGGACTTCTGAATGGTGTCGAACGTCCAATCGACCCCCTTGAACAACAGCGACTCCGACCGACTACCAGATGAGACAAACGTCAAACGCGTTCTCCTGAGAGGGTCTTTCTCGCGAACAGCTCCCTGAAAACAGGGAAAATGTCACGCCTGTCGCCCACCTGCCGCATTGCCAGATGCGGGGCTTTTTCCGCGACCCTGGCATATCCCCGCCACAGGTCCGTCTCCCCTCGGATGACCGCGCCCGAACCAGAAATTTCTATGTAGGCATAATGTTGGACCAGGGGGAGTATATAGTCCTCAAGCAAGGCCGACGCTCTATGAGTATCGCCAGAAAAATTGTCGCCATCTGACGCTTGGGCGACGTAGATATTCCATCGATCGGCCGGATAACGGTCTGCCTGGATCTTCGAGAATTCCAGAAGAGCGCTGGAGACGATGGTTCCTCCCGTGCGAGGATCGGAAAAGAAGGTCTGCTCGTCGACCTCTTCGGCGGCCTCTGTGTGACGAATGAACACCACATCAACTTGCTTGTAGCGCCTCTCCAGGAACACGTGCAGAAGAAGAAAGAAGCGTTTGGCCAACTCCTTCATCTGTTCAGTCATAGACCCTGAGACGTCCATCAGGCAGAACATGACAGCCCGGGTATTCGGTTTTGGAGTTTTTACGAAACGCCGATAACGTAGATCGATCGGATCGATCCAAGGCACCCGAGACAATTTCCTCGACATCGTCTCCAGCGCGATGAGCAGTTCACTTGTGTCGTCGCCGTCACTGTCCCGGCGCTTTATCTCGTCCTCCAATTCGCGTAACTCTTCGGGCTTGGGACGCTTCAGACCGATCCGCCGCGCCATCGAATACCGCATGGTACGGCCCAAATCGAGCTGGATCGGCGATCCATCACTCGAGACCCCGGCTCGAGACAGCGCCATGGTATCGGTCGACGAAATCTGTCGTTTGATAAGATCCGGCAACTCCAGATCCTCGAAGAAAAGATCGAGAAACTCGTCCCGGGTCAGCACGAACCTATATTCGTCGGTCTCGTCCTGTCCATCCTCGCCAGAAGCTCCGCTGCCTCGGTTGTCCGAACCCTCGGGTCTCTTCAACCGGTCCCCGGTGGAGAAACTTCGATTGCCGGCAAGGACGATATCACGCTCACCGCCGGTGAAAATCGGTCGAAAACTCGGTTCATGAAGAGAGTCGGCGGGGATGCTGACCGCTTCTCCCTTGCCGACATCTCTCAACTTGCCCGCTGATATCGCATCGCGCGCAGCGCGAAGCATCGCCGTTCGGGCGCGCAGGAACACCCTTCGTCGATTCTCGAGGTTCTTGCCGTGAGGATTGGGGCGGCGGTCAATAATGTCCAAGAGTGTCTCTGATCCGATCGGTCAAGCGGACTGCTTGACACGCATATACCACTCAACCAGCCGGCGGACCTGCCGTTCGGTATAGCCGCGCGACACCATCCGTTCGACAAAGTCGGCGTGCTTCCGCTCCGAATCCCCATCCTTCTTTGATCCAAAGCTGATTACCGGAAGCAGGTCTTCCACCTGGCTGAACATCCGTCGCTCGATCACGTCCCGTATCTTCTCGTAACTTGTCCACGAAGGATTGCGACCACCACGTTGCGCTCGTGATCGAAGCGCGAACTTCACGACCTCATTTCGAAAGTCCTTCGGATTCGCAATGCCGGCCGGCTTCTCAACCTTTGTCAACTCGGCGTTGAGCAACTCACGGTTTAGAAGTTGTCCGGTGTCGGGATCCTTGAAGTCCTGGTCTTCGATCCACGCATCGGCATATTCCAGGTATCGATCAAACAGGTTCTGTCCATAGTCATGGTAGCTCTCCAGGTAAGCCTTCTGTATCTCATTGCCGATGAAGTCGGCATACCGAGCGGCCAGATCGGACTTTATTGAAGCGAGATAGTTGGCCTCGATCTCAGCGGCGAACTGTTCTCGCTTGACTGCCTGCTCCAAGACATACATGAGGTGGACAGGGTCAGCGGCGATTTCATTCGGATCGTGATTGAACGTCGCCGAAAGGACCTTGAAGGCAAATCGCGTCGATATCCCCTCCATGCCCTCGTCGACGCCAGCGGCATCACGGTATTCCTGCATGGTCTTCGCTTTTGGATCCGTCTCCTTGATGTTTTCTCCATCATAGATGCGCATCTTCGCCCATTGGGTCGAGTTTGCATGAGTCTTCAACCGCGACAGGACCGCAAATCGGGCCAACATCTCCAAGGTGTGTGGTGCGCACGGCGAAGCGCTCAACTCGGAATGCTCAAGCAATTTCTCGTAGATCTTGGTCTCTTCAGACACCCTCAAGCAATAAGGGACCTTCACGACGCAGACCCGATCGAGGAACGCCTCGTTCGTCCTGTTATTGCGAAATGTCTGCCACTCCGCCTCGTTGGAATGGGCAATGATAATACCCGTAAATGGAATCGAACCGATATTTTCTGTCCCGACGTAGTTACCTTCTTGCGTTGCGGTCAGGAGCGGATGGAGCATCTTGATCGGCGCTTTGAACATCTCGACGAACTCAAGCACGCCCTGGTTTGCCCGGCTCAGGCCGCCGGAAAAGGAGTAAGCATCAGGATCGTTCTGACTAAAATTTTCAAGCTGCCTGATGTCAACCTTGCCAACCAACGCAGATACGTCCTGATTGTTGTCGTCGCCCGGCTCCGTCTTCGCGATTGCGATCTGCCGTGTTCGGGAGGGAAACAACTTCACGACCCTGAAGCGTGACATGTCGCCGTCAAATGCCTCGAGACGCTTGAGCGCCCACGGACTTGCAACACCAGTCAAGACCCGCCGCGGGATGCCATACCTGCTCAACAGCATGGGGCCAAACTGCTCCGGATCGAACAGACCCAGTGGATTCTCGAAGATCGGGCTGACCTGATCACCCGCCTTGAGGACATAGATCGGCTCGCGCTCCATCAGCTGCTTGAGCCTCTCGCCCAAGGACGACTTGCCTCCGCCAACCGGCCCGAGCAGATAGAGGATCTGCTTGCGCTCCTCCAAACCTTGGGCAGCATGCCGGAAGAAGCCTACGATTCGCTCCACGGTCTCTTCCATGCCGTGAAAATCGGCGAACGCCGGATACAGTCGGATTGTCCGGTTCAAGAACACACGGGCGAGGCGTGTTTCACGCGAGGTGTCGACCAGTTCCGGTTCACCGATCGCCTTGAGCATCCGCTCGGCAGGGCTGGCGTAGCAGGAACGGTCCTTCGCACATAAATCAAGATAGTCGGAGAGGCTGATCTCGATTTCGCGGCGTTGCTCCCGCAGAGACGTCGCTAAGGAGAAAACATCATCAAGTGGCGCCATACTCTTGCCCCCGATCGGTCGAATGATCCGATGTCACAGTCGGATAAACCACAAGGCTCCGTCCGGTAACCGGACCTGTGAATGATGTGACCGAAGGACACGCTCCGCATCGGGAGCGCTCCTGGCGAGACAGCCAGCATCATAAGGCCTGTGCCCGTCACTCAGCCACTCCTGTCTCGCGTGAGCCAATCGGACCAACCAATCCTGTAGCCGTACCTGACACGACATCTGGAAGGCTATCGCTGGCCCGCAACCGCTTTCAACCTTAATCACGCGGTTGCGAGCCGAACCTCCTGAAGTGGGCGAGCGTTGCCTGGCCGCCACACGCCTTACCCGGGAAACCGGAACTCCATCCCGTCGAAAGCCGGCTCCACACCCTCCGGCAAGGTCGCCTTCAGCCACGCCCAGTCGAGGTCAATCCCCATATGGGTCAGCACGGTCCGCCGCACCCCCAACTGTTGTGCCCAATGGATCGCCTGCCCCAAATGCGCGTGGCTCGAATGGGGATCCCGTTGGAAAGCATCGACCATCCAGGTGTTGACCCCGTGGAGTATCGCTCGCGCGCCCGGCTCCAGCGCCACCACGTCGGTCGAGTAGGCAAAGTCGCCAACTCGGAAGCCGAGTGTCCGGGTCCGCCCGTGCGTCTGTTCGAAGAGAGCAAAGCGACTTCCGCCGAGGTCGATCGACGTCCCGGGCTCGACAGAATGAGCGTCCAGGACGGGCCTGAAGAAGCCTGGTGGCGACCATGGCAAGAAGGCGAACCCAAATCGCTGCCGCAGTTCGGCGACAGTTTCCGCAAAGCCGTAGCTCGCAATCGGACGTCCGACGATACGGTTGAGCCCTCTGACATCGTCAATCCCAGACACGTGGTCCGCGTGCGCATGTGTGAAGATGATGCTGTCGATCCTCGGGATGCCGCATGCGAGCAGTTGCTCTCTCATGTCGGGCCCGGTGTCGACCAGGGTTGCTCCTCCTCTTGTCTGCAGGACGATGGACGCTCGTGTCCTTCGGTTGCGTGGCTCAAGCGGGTCACAAAGGCCCCAATCACCGCGCCCGTCCTCGCCGCCGATCATCGGAACACCCGACGAGCCCCCGCAACCAAGGACCACCACGCGCATCTAGCGCGCCTTGCGAAACAAGCGCCTGAAGTTCCGATTTGTCACAGAGGCGATTTCCTCCGGCGAGCAGCCAATTGTCTCCGCCAAGATACGAGCCGTATGGAACAGGAAGGCTGGTTCATTTGGTCGGCCCCGAAAGGGCACCGGGGCAAGAAAAGGCGAGTCTGTCTCCAACATCAATCGGTCGCTCGGAACCGAGCTTGCGATCGCACGAAGCTCCGTCGACTTCGCGAAGGTCAATATTCCGGAGAAGCTGAGATAACCGCCAAGCTCGATCCCGGTCTCAGCCAGCGCTCGTCCCGCGCTGAAGCAGTGCAAAACGAAATCGAATGTGCCTGCGCTCTGCTCATCTCGGAGAACCCTCGCAGTGTCCGCGTCAGCCCCGCGTGAATGGATGATCAACGGCAATCTGGCAAGACGAGCGGCTTCAATGTGTAGCCGGAACGACATTTCCTGTCGGCGCCGATCGGACGTAGCGACAGCGAAATCAAGGCCGCTTTCGCCGATCCCGATGATCTCCAGCTCATCAGCCAGCGCGGCGAGATCTGCCGGCGAGAGCGCCACTTCATCATCCACGTACTCCGGATGCGTTCCGACAGTACACCATATTGTCGCGGGCTCGGGAGCAACGCGGGCGATCGCAAGACCGATCGCGGCCTCTGACAGACGTGTTCCTATCGTCACCATGTCCCTTACGCCGGCAGCCGCGGCGCGACAGATCACGCCGTGGCGTTCCTCGTCGCCATAGTGATCGAGGTGACAGTGAGTATCGATCAGGCCTTCACCCTCCATCAGATCGTCTCGGAGGTAAGGTCGGCCGACGGCGGCTCCACGAACCGCGGAAATATCGGCTGCGGTCTAGGAAGTTGGAGACGAGTGGCTAGAGGACGATCCAGATCGGTAAAGGATCGAAGCCCTTTAGCCACCGAGAGCTGGTCGAGGAGGCTTTCCATGCTGGCAGGCATGAATGGCTGGAGAACCACGCCGATGATACGAAGCACGCATAGGAGCGTGCCAAGAACCTCGCCCATTCGGCTCCGATCCGTCTTTGCCAACGCCCAAGGTGCCTGCCTGTCGACATACACGTTGGCAGCCCTTACGACGCGCCAAACCTCTTCGAGTGCGTCACCGAACCGTTGTTGAGCCAGCAAAACACGCAGCCGGTCCGGTAGAAGGTCGGCGTCATCGACGAGCTGCCGACCGTCGTCCGTCCGATCCGTAGCATCCGGAATGATCCCGCCAAGCTGCCGCGCGACCATAGAAAGAACACGTTGCGCGAGATTACCAAGATCATTGGCAAGATCACCATTCATCCGGCCGATCAATGCGCGTCGACTGTAGTCCCCATCGCGACCGAACGGCACCTCTCGAAGAAGAAAGAAGCGCACAGGATCAAGACCAAACTCAGCGACCAAACCTCTTGGATCGACACCATTGCCAGCAGACTTGCTGATCTTCTCCCCTTCGACAGTCCACCAGCCGTGGGAGAAAATCCGCCTCGGTACTTCCAAGCCCGCAGCCATCAGGAAAGCCGGCCAATACACCGCATGAAAACGCGCGATCTCCTTCCCGACGAGATGAAGATCGGCAGGCCAGAACGACAGCCATCTAGCATCTTGATGACCATCTTCTGTCGGCCAATCAAGCGCGCTCAGATAGTTCACTAACGCATCGAACCAAACGTACATGACATGCGTCGGATCACCTGGTACAGGGACGCCCCAAGTGAAACCCGTTCGGCTTATGGATAAATCCTTCAGCCCCGATTTCACAAAGGATATCACCTCGTTCCGCTTGCCGACCGGACCGAGAAACTCCGGATGTTCATCGTACAGATTGAGAAGTTCCGTCTGCCACGACGACAGGCGGAAAAAATATGAAGGCTCGGAGACCCACTCAACAGAAGCCCCTGTTGGCGCGTACAGAGATCCGTCCGGCCCGCGCCTGAGTTCGTCCTCACTGTAGTAAGCCTCGTCGCGGATCGAATACCACCCCTCGTAAGAGCCGGCATAGATCTGACCAGCGTCCGAGAGAACCTTCCAGAGAGTCTCGCATGCTCGAGTGTGGCGCGGTTCACTGGTTCTGATAAATGCGTCAAACGAGATACCGAGTGTCTCCGCAACGGCACGAAACTCTGCAGCGATCTGATCGACATAGGCCGACGGAGACAAGCCCGCATCCCGTGCTGCCTTCTCGACCTTCTGCCCATGCTCGTCCGTGCCAGTCAAAAAGAACACACGCTTCCCATCAAGTCGATTAAAACGCGCCAAGACGTCTGCCGCAACAGATGTGTAAGCGTGGCCGATATGAGGGGCGCCGTTGACATAGTAAATAGGCGTGGTGACAAAGTAAGTACCACTCATGATCGGACCGCGCTCATGATCTCGAGCATTAACTGTTGCTTATCAAGATTGAATTGGTCTGTCGCGGCAATTAGGCGAAGGAGATCGCTGCGAACCCCATGCCACCGGTTCAAATCGAGCCAATGGCCAGACTCAACGATCTCGAGATCGGTCCTCTGGCGGCCAAGACATGAGCGAACGCTCTCTTCGACTACGGAGATCGCACGAGCGATATCACGATCACCAGCCAGTAGCGCCCTGTCCGGTCGCCGAGGAGCAGCCTCCCTCGCGTGATCGCCCGAGTCTTCTTCGTCCCCGATTGAGGTGACCAATCGAGCGCCAATTCCATCAATCTTTGACACTTCGCCAGGCAAACCCCCCAACTCCCGCGGGAGCGCCGACTGTCGATCCGCGTCGAAGTCCAAACCGAAATGTCGCAACACAGCTGAAAGACTTGGGGCGTCAAGCGGATGAAGTGGCAACTGCACGCAACGGCTCCGCAAAGTCCTCAAAAGCCTGTTTGGAGCAGATGAAGTCATCACAAAAACGGCACGATCCGGAGGCTCTTCCAGCAGCTTCAAGAGCAGGTTGGCAGCACTCGTGTTCAGGTAATCGGCGCCGTCGACGATGACGACCCTCCAACTGTCAGACATCGGCGTCAACGCGAAGTGTTCCAGCGCTTGTCGGGCATCATCGATAACCATCCCAGCTCGTGCACGCTGCCGCTTGTCATCCCAACCTCGTTCGATTGTCACCAAGTCGGGATGAGTTCCGGCCGCAACCTGAGTAAAGGTCTCATGCGATTGAGGCACCTCCAAGCATGGGCCGGGGAAACCGGCCAACAGCGCGCGCGCGAACCGAAATGCCAAAGTCGCTTTTCCCACACCCTCCGGACCGGTCACAAGCCACGCGTGATGCAGATGGTGACTCTGCGCGGCGGTCCGCAGCATGAGCTCCTGGCGAGCATGGCCAAACAGAACCGGATTTGCACGCGGCTCGAACAGAGACGTCAACTACCGAGGACCGCGTGCTCGAGCACGGCAACCGACCGTAGCGGGAGTGCCATCCGACCAATGCTCTCTGCCGACACCAAGTGGAAGACCCGAGGCGATACGGAAGCCACTTCCACCGACAGCGTCGCGAGGGCTTGATTCGCGGCAACGGGTGCTGCGACAGGCGACAGATAGGCAATCACGATCTTCGTCACTGTCTGCCATCCATGGGGCATCGTAACGATAACATCCGTACGACTGACCAAAGTCGCCGTTGACTTAGCCCCAAGCCAGACCGGAACCTTGTCCACCGGATCACCGGCAGCGTAAAGCCTCACGTCCTCGAAGTTAGCAAACGCCCAATCGAGCAGACGTTCACTTTCCTCGATCCGAGCTTTCGACGTCGGCATCCCGTTCAAAACCATGACGATACGACGTCCGTTGCGCTCAGCGCTTGCGCAGAGGCCGAAGCCACCTGCGTCGGTGTGGCCCGTCTTCAACCCGTCCGCCAACCCCTTGTCGACAAGGACGTTCCGATTGCCCTGATCGATGTTGTTGAAGCTGTAGCTCTTCTCACCAAAGAAATGATAGTACTCAGGAAAGTCCTCAAGAAGAGCCGAAGTCAAGGTCGCGATGTCGCGCGCGCTCATATGATGCTCCGGATCCGGCCAGCCGGTCGCATTCGTGAACACGGTATGCGTCATGCCGAGGTGCTGTGCAGCCTCATTCATCCGGTTGACAAATTGTTCCTCCGATCCCGCAATGCCTTCAGCCAGAACGATGCAAGCATCGTTCCCCGACTGTATTATCATTCCCCTGATCAGATCTTCCACCTTGACCTGCTGACCCAGGGGCACGAACATCTTCGATCCTTGCATCCTCCAGGCACGCTCACTGACAGGAAGAGTCTGATCCAGACGTAGACGACCCGCCTTCAACATATCAAAGACCAAATATGCCGTCATCAGCTTGGTCAGGGACGATGGTGGCATTGTTTCGTCGGCGTTCTTCTCCAGGATTACCGAACCGGTTGTATGGTCGACGATGATTGCCCACGTCGCCATCGTATCGAGTGGGCCGACGGATGTCTGCGCCGGGGATCCGGCGTCAGGCGAGGGGCGCGTTTGCGGTTCATGCCGTGGGCGCCGCTCAGCGGCGCGGACGTCGACCCTGTCTGCTGCAATAGCGCAACAACTCGCCAATAGCAACGATCGCCTACCTCTCAACGCTACTCTCCTCCTCGACCACGATCTTGGCACCTGCTTGTCCACGGTCATGAGCCCGCTTCAAGGCAGCATCGGCCTCGGCAATCGAGGCGAACGGGCCCGATCTTACGGTCGACATCACGATTGGTCCCGAACGAACCACCGCATCCGTTCCTCCTGTGGACGACGCGACCTCACGAGCGACAAGCTGACTGCTGAAACTCCCGATGTCGACCCATAAAACAGTAGGATGCACGGGATGGCTGCGGATCATCTCAATATGAAGAATGTCATCGACGTTGATCGATCTGCTGGCATCATCTTCGCGGCCTTCGCTCAGTCGGATCAGTGGGCCGGCCGACCCGGATGGATTGTCAAGCGGCCGTTCGTCGACTCTCGGTTGCGGAGCAGCCGCGATATCGAGGCCAGATCGTCCGGGCAGGCCAATGACGGCAGCCTCGCTGAGCCTCTGGTCGATGTCGACTCGCACGCGGGTTGCTGCGACTGAAGACATACCGAGCATTTCAGCGGCACGCTTGTTCACCGCGATCAAGCGGCCCGGTGACGGAGGACCCCGATCGTTCGCACGGAGGGAGATCTCTCGACCATTCTCGAGATTAGTCACGATCAGGATGATCGGCAGTTGAAGCGATTGTATGGCCGCTTGCGGCATCGACAGATCCAGTGCTTCACCGTCCGCGGTCAGGCCCTCCGGATCATGATCGGCCTCTACCACTGCCAGGCCGGTGAACAATCCGCTGAACTGCTCCTTGGGATAGAACCAGGCTTGATCGGTGCTGAACCAGGCCGGCCCGACGACATACCGCACATCAGCCGGCCGAGACCCGATCGGCTGCTTCCTGCACGCCGCCTGATCGAGAACGGCAAGGAAAAGAATGCCAGCCATCAGGTTGTTACGGCCCAGGGTCAACCTATTTGATCACCGAGCAGACCGACACCAAGGGCGTAGAAATCCGATGGATTGTATCGACGAATGACGTCGAAATTTCGATAGACCATGAACGCATCTCCGCCTTCCCCATCGGGCATCAACAGTCCGCCGACTACATCTGCTCGTGAAAAATTCCGCCCGTCACTTCGCTTGACGCCGAGCGCGGACCATTCCAATAACCGACGGCGTTTATCGTGTCCGAGGAGCGACACCGATATTGGCCTCGTTACATGAACCGGTTGCCCCCAAGGTTCGTTCAGCCTCCAGCCAGAACGCGCCAAGTAGTTCGCAATGGAAGCGAAAACATCGGGTTCGCTTCGCCAGATGTCGGCGCGATCGCCACCTGAAAACGATGTGGCAAATCTGAGATACGCACTCGGCATGAACTGCGGTTGCCCCATTGCACCGGCGTAACTTCCCGTCAGTTCTCGCGCGCTGATGCCGCGTCGGTCGATGATCGACAATGCATTCATAAGCTCGGCACGAAAAAAGCTCCTCCGTCGTCCATCATACGCCAACGTCGTCAGAGCCTCGCAGATGTTGAAGTTGCCCTGCTTCTCGCCGAAGCTCGATTCCAGACCCCATATGCCGACGATGACGCCTGAATCGACAGCAAATCGGTCTTCGACCTGACTGAACACCTCTTTTCTAGCGCTAAATGCTGCGGCGGCGCGGACCAAGCGCGCTTGCGGAAGAACCCGTGCACGATATTCAGACCACGTGAGCGTGAACTCTGGCTGATGACGGTCAAGCGCAAGAACGCGCTGATCAGGCGAAGAGATCATCAACGCTGTGTCGATTGTAGGCCTGCTGATGCCGGACGCGGCAGCTTCGGCTTTGAGCGAAGCCACGAAATCCAAAAAGCCGCCGTCGGCCCTTGCTGGTGACACTAAAAATCCAGTACCGGCGACAAGAACCATCCGGCGTGTCGATCGCAACAAAAGTCGCCTATGCACGGGGCACCCTGCCCTCCCTCGCTCCATAAAGAACATAGTGGAGAAATGGGTTCATCCCAGACGCAACGACATCCGGATTTTGATCGCAGTAGTAGACCGTGCTGAAGAAGGGGTTCGGATCTCGACCTTCATCGCTTCCATTGTCGAGATAATGTTGAACGGGGTCGAGCTCGGCAGCAGCGACATCTTCATACTGTGCAAGGTACCACGTCGGGTCGAACACCAGCGATCGGACGTCGATTGTGAACGGTCTGGACCTCTGCGTTTGATAATACCGGGAACCTTGATCGGCCGACTGATCGCTGTGGTGAGGTGGATCAGCGCGGCTGAGATGGTGTACCGGGAGATTGGGTGACGTTCGCGGCGGTTGCTCGGACCCTGGGGGTCCTGCGTCCGGTTTTGCGACGCTGGAACTTCCTCGCTCGGTCATCGCTCGGGCCTCTTCCGTGCCGGCTTTCGCCGGTTCGCCCTTCGGGTCAACTCTCCGTCCGGCCCTCATCCTCTCCGGGTCGGGCGCGCTGGCCCATTGCGGGGAGGCCTCCACCACACGCGAGTAACCAACTGCTGGCTCGTTCATCTTCTTCTTGTCCGCGCTCCCGTGGACGACCGTCGAGTACCGATGGTCACTCACAATGGCATGCCCATTTCGAATCAGCCCCGCACGTTGGTCTGCCCTACTGTCCAGGTGTTTTGACATACTACGAAAGTGCGGTTACCGAAAATCACTGGGCGTCGATGGAAACGACACCTGCCCATCCGGACTTCACGCCTGAAGCCCTTCGACATCGACTTCAAAGGTCGGGGGAGACAACGCCTGCCGGGGTGACGGCATGGTGGAAACCCGCTACCACCCCTTTCGAGATATCAACCGAGGCGGACCTGCGGTCTGCCGTCGGCAACGCATGGGTGGCGCAGGAGTTGTACCTTCTCTCATACTCAACATCACCAAGCCCAGGCAAGCCCGACCGTCCGTCTGCGTCGTCGTCCTGAGAGACGCAAAGCGTTCAGCGTGATAAGTCTTTCAGTCTCCGCGATCTTACAGGGCGCCAGTGACCGGCCCCTGGCCCAGGCGGCCGCCTTGATCCTCGGCACATTCATCCTAGAAGATGCTGCGACGGTCGTTGCCGGAATGCAGGTTCAAGACGGAAAACTCGTCTGGCCGCTCGCGCTCGCCGCCTTGTATGTCGGTGTCATCCTCGGTGATATGGGGCTCTACGGGCTCGGGAAGCTCGCCGCCCTCTGGCCGATGCTCTTTAGGATCATCAGGCCTGATCGCCGGGCCAGGGGAAAGGAGTGGCTTCGCGGACGCGTCTTCAGGGTTGTCTTTATCAGTCGGTTCTTGCCTGGGGCTCGGCTTCCGACCTACACGACCTGCGGTTTCCTGTCTGCCGGCTTCCTGCGTTTCTCGGCCGCCGCGTCATTGGCGACGCTTCTCTGGACCACAACGTTGTTCGGCATATCGCTTCGAGTTGGAGAATGGCTCATGAACCATCTTGGCGCTTGGCGATGGCTGGGGGCGATTACCTTCATCGGTGTGGTCCTCCTTGCCGGGCGTCTTGCCGCTGGGCTACAGAGACTCCCTGAGTGAGTGGCGTTCTGACGTCCAGACGGACGGTGTCCGGCCCTGCCGTTCTCTCCAGCTTCGAGTTCTGGCCCGGATGGCTCTTCTATACACCTGTTGTCGTGTATTGGCTGCTCCTGGGACTTCGACACCGGAGTTTCTGTCTGCCGACCGCTGCCAACCCCTCCATTGAAGCCGGCGGCCTCTGCGGCGAAAGTAAATCAGCGATACTTGACCAGGTCGCATTCGAACAGCGCGCATGGTTGGCCGACTACATCAAGATCGCAACCGACACGAGCGACATCAACACGATTCTGGCCCAGATCGAGGCTCGCGGCATAATCTTTCCGATCGTCGTAAAGCCTGACATCGGATGTCATGGTGACGGCGTCCGCCTGGTTGTGGAACCGGGGGCGCTTGAAGAAGTCCTGGACAGCTTCGAAAGCGGCACCTCGCTACTCCTTCAACAATATGTCGCGTTCGAAGGGGAAGCAGGCGTCTTCTACGTGCGGATCCCAGGTGCCGAGCCGCAGATCACGTCGCTTACCCTAAAACATGCTCCATCCGTTGTCGGAGATGGTCGCTCGACGCTTCGGGAACTCATCCTCGCGGAGCCGCGGACACGCGAAATCTCGCATCTTTACTTCCCCCGCCTTCAGGACCGTCTTGATTCGATAGTTGCCTTCAATCAGCCGGTCCGACTCGTCTTCACCGGCAACCACTGCAAGGGCTCGGAATTCCGGGACGGCCGAGCAGACATTACGACAAGCCTCACATCTCGAATTGATAAGATATGTCGTGCGATGCCGAACTTCCATTTTGGTCGGATTGACCTGCGATACGCCGACACGGCCAGCTTACGCAGAGGTGAAGGTTTTCGTATCATCGAGATCAACGGCGTCGGTTCAGAAGCAACTCACATCTGGGACCCGGGCACAAGCTTGGTCGAGGCCTATCGAGTACAGTTCCAGCACTACAAGACAGCCTTTACGATCGGGAGCCTCATGCGGCAGACCGGCTATCACCCAACATCGGCTCTCGCCCTTCTAAAGCTCTGGCGCAGACAAACGCGCCTGATGGCCTCGTATCCGCTGAGCGATTGATCAGACCGATCAATTTGTGTCAGCAAGGCCACCATTACCGAAGATATAGTCGCCGATGTCGTGCTCGAGACTGCCCGCCGGCACGGTATGACGCACGACTGATCCCGCAAGCAGGCATGTGAGCGACTTGCCCCGACTGAGTGTAAGAACCGCTGAGCTTGAGGTCCCACCGCTTTGGAGTGCGAGACTGCTGTCGTCCGGGAGGCAGACCTTTCGGTTGACGGTAAACACCACTCTCGATGAAAACGACTTGAGGTCAAGGCCTACCGAGACGACATGACCGACCGTCACGCCACCGACCTCGACGGGCGCGTTGGTCGGCAGTCCGTTGCTCGACGAAAAATATCCGATCAAACTGATCCCGCTCCCGTGCCCCTCGCGTGTTTCCTTCACAATGAAGGCTAGGAAACCAGCGGCGACGCAGACGACCGCACCACTCGCGATGTATGAACTGAGCTTCCTGCTCGCCAACCTCAGTCCTCCAGAGACGAAACCGATAATAGTGCAATTGCAGTCGACCGTAAAATCGGTCACCACTCTGATCGTCCATGGGATATCAGGATGACCACTTTACAGGCCATGATCATCGCAATCATGCAGGGTGCGAGCGAACTCTTTCCGATCAGCAGTCTCGGGCACGCCGTCATCATCCCCTGGCTGCTCGGCTGGAGACTCGACGAGCTAGGAGCGAGTTTCCTTCCATTTCTCGTCATGCTGCATGTCGGGACCGCAGCCGCGCTCCTCGCCTATTTCTGGCGCGACTGGACCGGTCTGGCTGCCGGCGTGCTCGGTCTTGCGCCGACTGGAAGAGTGTCCGAAAGCCGGCGCATTGCCGTCTTGATCATCGTGGCCACCTTACCTGCTGTCGTGCTGGGCGGCGTGCTGGAACCGATCATCCGCCGCCTCTTCTCTACGCCCTCGCTGGCGGCCATCTTTCTCATGTTGAATGGCACGATGCTCTTTTTTGGCGAGCATCTGAGAAGTAGGACAGCGAAGTCCACGTCTGGCAAGGGCATCTCGAGGATGAACATGGCAGATGCCTTTGCTGTGGGATGTTGGCAGTGTCTGGCGCTCCTTCCTGGAATGTCTCGATCTGGTGCAACGATGGTTGGTGCACTGCTTCGGGGCGTAAATCACGAGGTGTCCGCACATTTCTCGTTCCTGATCGCGTTTCCGATCATTCTTGCCGCAACTGTATTAGAGATCCCCAAGCTTCTCCATTCTTCGTCGGGCTCGCACGTCATCGGGCTCGCATCGCTCGCAGCGATCGTCGCGGCGATCGTTGCCTTTCTCAGTCTTTCCGTGTTGATGAGGTATTTCCGTAGTGACGATAGACAGCCGCTCCGCCCGTTTGCGATCTATTGCCTTCTGGCCGGAGGCTTTTGCGTGGCTTTTAGTCTGCTCCAAACCTAATGCCGGGCGAAGGCTGGCTAGCTTGGCCTGCTCCATCTTCATCGCGGCATCATCAGGGGACCTCGCAACGACACCCGTATCACGCTTGCAGACCTCGTGGTGGAAGGAGCGCTTCACGGACAAGCAGGTCGAGCTCATCGCACATCCTTCGCCGGTTGTCTGGCTTGGAGACTCGATCACACAGGACTGGGAGCGAGATGGCTCCCAGTCCTGGCTGCAATTCAGGTCCATCTGGAAGAGGCTCTACGGCTCGATTGGAGCCGTCAACCTCGGCTTTAAAGGCGATAGCACGTGTCATCTGCTATGGCGCCTCGAGAACGGTGAGCTGTCTGCTATGCATCCGAAGGTCATCGTCCTCTTGATCGGTGCCAACAACTTCGGCCATATCCACACGGCAGCCGATGAGACAGCCCACGGCATCTTGTCAATCGTGTCGCTTCTAACGCGGCACCTCCCGCGGACGAAGGTCATTGTTCTCGGAATACTGCCGTCGATACGATCACGATGGGTCGACGTCAATACAATTCAAGCAAACAACAGGGTCAAGGCCGCGATCGCCAACATGACCAATGTCGTTTTCGTGGACGCATCGCCGATTTTCATGAAGAACGGCTCGGTGGATCCGAATCAGTTCATCGATCCCAGACTTGAACCCCCGCAGCCGGCGCTTCATCCCACCGCGCAGGCGCAAGAGCGGATCGCTGATCTGATCAACCCACTCATCGGCAGTGCGCTCCGGTGATCTATCGCACCTTTTTAATGACGATGGCGGCTGGTTCATCTACTCAGAGGCAAGAACGGCCTTGAAAGAGGATTCGGACGCAGATGTCACCGCACCTCTTCATAGCAACACCGTGCTACGGTGGCTTGGTCACGCAAACATACATGCAGTCAGTGCTATCGCTCGTGGCGAATGCTCACCAGATTAAAACAGAGTTTACACTCGGCCTCCTTGGCCAGGACGCTCTCATCACTCGGAGCAGAAATACCCTGGTTGCCCAATTTTTGCGAACTACGGCAACACATCTTCTCTTTATCGATGCGGACATTGGTTTTGGAGTGAACGACGTCATGCGCCTGGTTTCGTCGGGTCGGGACGTCGTGGGTGGACTTTATCCGCTCCGCGCCACGCGTTGGGACGACATGTCACTCGCGCGGGTGAGAGGTGGTGAATCCCTCGCCAGCGCCGGTTTGGATTATGTCGGCGAGCCATTTGGCGAACCTGACAAGGATGGTTTCGTCCAAGCGAAATATGCCGGCACGGGCTTTTTGCTGATCTCCAGGTATGCCTTTACCGAGATGATCGCTAAATACCCCGAGACGCTTTGTCAGCATGCGCACGTCGCCAGCCAAGACGACTCCTTTCAGGTCTACGCACTATTCGACTGCTTGATTGATCCTGATACCGGCTATTATCTATCCGAAGATTATGCTTTCTGCTCTCGTTGGCGACGCATCCGGGGCGAGATCTGGCTCGACACCAAGTCAGAACTCTCTCATTGCGGCATGAGTGAATTCGTTGGAAACCCGATCGCCCGTTGGAGTAGCTAGCGGACCGTTGCAAGGCTCTAGACTAATGCCATTGCACATGCCGCACCGACCCGGCGCACTGTCCGCGAAACCCAACCGGCCCCGAATTCGCGGAAGTTCGTGAACCCCTGATATACAGTCGTTTGCTCCTGCCCGAGCTTAAGCGCGATTGCTAAAGGCCAAAGATCGCCTCGGTCCGAAAGAGCGGAAACCGTTCGAGCACCACAAATTCCATCCTGGTCGAGCTGGCATCGGCCCTGCAGTTCTCGGATCGAGTCCGCGTGAAGACCGTCAAGAAGACGCGACCAGTTTGGCATAGCGGCGATCGCCTGCGTTCGCGTCCCAAGATCTCCATCAACGGCTACACCGCTTAGACCCAGCGTCGTTTGCAGCAGACGCGCCGATTTGCCAATGCCCACATTCCAGCCGAAGTCGAAGACCATCAACGCAACGCTTGGAGCAAGTCCGTCACAACCGAGACTGCGCCAATAGTGTGCGCGCGCGATAGCCTGGTAAGTGGACGGTGGCAATGATTTCATCGTATCTTGAGTGACAGCGTCTGCATTCTCCCGGCCCAGCCACGAAATGAGAGTGGGTGCGCTGACGCCCATGTTTGAGCCAATGAGGCGGCCATGGCCGCTGATCCCGCTCGACCAGTTGCCGGAGTCCTCGGGCAGACAAGAGTACCCACCCTCTTCACGCCTGGTGAAATCCAAGCAGTAAGAAAAGTCACCATCTGTCACCACTTCCGCACCTATCATCAGAGTGATTGCGCTACCATTACGGGTTTCTCGTGAGAGCCGGTCGTCGTGTGTCTTGATTGAGCGACGGCTTCACCCATCGGAGGCTAGATCCGTGCCCGATAAGAAATCAGGCTGCCAACAGAAGCAGAGCAATCATCACGAGGGCGGATTGGTTGCCAATCTGTCGCATGCCCTCATTCGGTCACGCCCGATGAAGACGTTATTGTCGATACCGACATTGTCGGGGACATTCGTGACAACTGACCGAGCATCTTTCTCAACGAATACGCGTCCCAATGGGCTTGTCACTGATCATGCGCTGATCCTCTTGATGAAGCCTGACCGCACAACCGTCAGATCAGGGACAGCCAAGCAAGCGTGTTCACAGGCATACTGTCTATGATGGTGTTCCTGATGTCATCATCTGTCACAGTGTCACCGAGAAAGGTGTCTGTCACATACTCGATTGCCCCGATATTGTAGCCACCAGATGCCCATGGAACATTCATGTCTCCGGGATGCCAGTAGCCATTCACCTGAAGCAGATCGGCGGTCTCCGCTTGTCGCCTGACTTTGATAAGGCATTGAAACGGAAGCTGAAGCGACCCGTAGGCGAGACCGGAATAATTGTATCCTCTCCCCCCGCCGTCTGCAGGCTCTGCAAGTGACGCATAACCCCCGGTATCAGCTGGTCTCCCCGGCTCGAAGACCTCGACCTGGGAATTTGTGAGGGACCTCACAGCTGAAATCACGCCGGCTCGCGTCGCCCGTTCCGCAAGCAACCTCGCAGTCAGCCGAGTTCGAAAGCTAACATCGTCTTCCTGAGTATGCCGTCTCAGCGTCAAAGCATAAAAGTCTAGCGCGATCATGTCGAGGAAGGCACCTGTCGCAGTCGCCATTCGCGCCTGCTCCCTCGCATAAGTGATCAAGGCAAAGATGTAGGCCCAAGCCGTACCGATGCCGGACAAAGTGCCCCGTAGTATAGGCGCATTCTCTAGCGCCCCAAACCATCGAAGTGGCAGGACATTGAACATACGCCAAGCCATGTCATCCACATCACCGGTCGCCACGTCAGGACACCGTGATCGTGCCAGGCCGGACGACCTGACCGATGCCGCCACCGAGATCGGCGGTGCCGTTGTTCGCGAACAAGGCTAGAACGTTCGCAACGTTGGCATCCGCTTGGTACGCTACATTCGCCAACCTTGTGTAGGGAAGCGGTGCACCCACTGCCAATCCATCAACAAATCGCGTCAGGGCGGTCGCCACATGTTGCCGCGTCAGTCCAACGTCTGCTCCAGGCAACACCAAGAGTTGCATCGAGATGTCGGCGTTGATCAAGGTTGGACCAACAACCAGGACGATCGATCCAATCGGCCTTACAGCATCGACCGCAGCGGAGACAGATGCCAACAGATCGGCAGGTGGAGCTCCAGAACCATCATCAACGACGACCGTGAACGTCCCCAACCTGGCGTATCCGGAGGAATCGGAATTCTCGATCACGGTCGTCGTCAGACCCTGCTGGACGCTCATCACGGCATTCTCGACCGCAGCAATCGTCGCGCGGGATCGTGAGTTTATGTAGCTGACGAACCGCGCCCTAAGCGACGCGTCTGTCTCTGCATCGAGGCCGCCGGAAAGCGCCTGCTGATTTGTCACGACATCGATACCGACCACCGCTGCGCCGAGAAGGTTGATCGTTCCGGCTTGGACGTTGCCTGAGGAGCCCGCCGCCACCGCTTTGATCGGGACATTGACGGACGGAGTTCCTGCCGGCCGGATGTAGGAATTGGTGACTGCTGACCAGAACGGACTGGCGGGATCGACAGAGACTGCGAACATGTATTGGCCGTCTGACGTTTTGACAATCGTCCCGGCTGGTACCACGCCAGACTGCGATTGTGGTGCCAGACACGTCAGCGTCACAGCGCCGACTGCTGCAGTCCCCGGCAAGCGTGTCAAACCGAAGTCGCCGACCCAGCTGTCGATGTCCGTCCCGCTGGAGGTCGCCAACCTCGACATCGCCATGACCTGCAGGATCAGGTACTGCAGCCACAGCGCAACTGACGCGGATGCCTCGAGCAGAGCTCTGGTCACTGATCCGACCGATACGTCCAGTAAGACTGAGCAGGCACCCTGAATACTTGCGCTCATGTTCTGGACGAGTGTTGTGAAACTTTGAAGCGAGAGTTGCAATTATCGGCTCCCAAGCGTCAACACAGGTTGCTGTGTCAGACCCGTCATCGCGCTGACGTAAGTGATCATGGCAGTGACGATACCGCTGTCTGCAGCAGAAACCGACACCGTCGGTAGCGGCCGCCTTGCCACGTCCGCCTCCAGCAGCATCTGACCCCGGACGATTGATAAGAGGAGCGCAGCGTTTGCGATGTCACCGACAAATGACGCCAAGCCGGCTCCATAGGATGGCTGCCATATATATGTTCCTCGCGACGTGAGAAGGCGCCTCAGAACACGCTCCCTCACTGCCTCGTCGTCAAACACGCAAGCGAGATCGCCGCTGCTTCCGACGTTTAGATCGTCGCCGAACACGTGCGCAATGTCCGGCATGGTCAACGACTCGGAGCTGTCGTCGTCGCTGAACCAGCGGCGACACCACCGTGCACATGGTCGACAGCGCTGATTGTCTGCACCACAACATCATCCGTGACCCGCACGGTGCCCTCGATGCTGACATCTCCCCTGATTGCGATGCCAGTTTCAGACAGATGCAGGTAATTGCCGTTTGCGAGAAAGAAGCCGATCTCCCCAGGCTGCACAGGCTTACCAGTGACCGGTGAGTTGGGTGGTGACATGATGGTGTCAAAGACCCGCGCCACGATGACAGGATGTTCAGCATCGCCTTCAACCGGCACAACAAGAACCTGCGTCCCGATTTCGGACGGACAGCATATTTTCAAACCAGCACACGCGAGGCCGGCATCGGGAAGCCATCCGCTGACCACATTCTCGGGCTGGATCGTGATCTTGACAGAGTGGCTGACTGGATCTACCGCCGTGACGATCCCGTGACGAGCACGGCCCTGCTGCCCTGACAGGCCTGCATCCTGTAGACGGTTCGCATGTAAAAGGCTGTTCATGACGTTCTCTTTCCCAGATTATCGGCTGCCTATTGTGGTCGAGCAACGAATGACTGCGAAAACCCGCCCGTGGCATCAAGCTGCCGACTAACTGAGTCGACGATATAAAGGCCGTCCCAGCCATTGCTGCCAACAACCTGTAAAGTCGACCTTGGCATCAACAAGGTGTCACCGGTCATGTCGCCCGACAGGCTCCGACGATGGCGCACGATGTCATTGTATAAAGCCGACGCTCGTACCGAGGCTGCTTCATCCGTTAGGTTGGGAGAGATAAAGGTGAAGTTGGCCGCGGCGGATGTGAGCGAGCTACTTCCTTCAACCGCAACTCGTTGCCGACTGTTCCAGCTTCTCACGATTACGCGCGTGCCGCTATCGAGACCGACACGCCGGTTGAGCCTCAGTCGCTTGAACGGCGTTGCCGTCTCCGTGGAGGGCCCAAGTCGCGACAAATCTATAGTCAACGCCGTGACTCCGCCGGCTCCGCTTGGCTGGAAATTCAGGACTTGTCCATCAGCCCAGCAATCGAAACCTTCTGCATGCGCAAGATAGGATACGATGTCAAACGCGTTGGAAAATCTGGTGAAGGCGTTTAACGACGCGCGCGAGTGCTCGAGTTCATAGAATTGACCCACGATCGTAGAGGTCGCTTGGACGTTCGCCACCAGTCCGGCTTCGGCCGCTAGGGCAGCCACGATCTGAGAAGAAGTCTGATTGACAAAACTTGTGGTCGACGGCAAATCCATCAACCGACCTAGAAGGTCGCGTCCCTCAAGTTCTATGATCCCGCTTTCAACATCCATCGCCAAGTGATCGGCGCGGCCGACCATCATTGACTGCCAGGCAGCCGGTCCCGAAGCAGAATCTGTCGTTCCGAAAGCTATTTCGACCAGGATCTCTTGACGCTGACTCGATATCGTCGGGATGAGAGTTGACCAGACAGGTGCGAAATCGGGTCTATCATCAAGAATGACGCATGCCCGGAATGTGCCCGCCTCGGCGTACCTGGTCTGCTCCATTCCGACGCTCAGGCATCTCTCGCAGACGATGCCGTTGATCCGCAGTCTGGCCGAGGCGTTCTGGATTTGGGTCATGGGAGCTGCCTTGTTGGCATCAGGAGCGAGGCGCCGAGTGGTGGCAGTGTCAACGTGACCGTTCCGATAATCATCGGATCGTCTAAGCCATTAAGGCTTGCAATGTGGTCCCAGGACGTGGCGTCCGACAACCATGTCGCTGCAACATGGAAAAGCGTCGTATCGGTCACAGTTACCTGCATTTGTTTCGTCCGAGCTAATTCGCATGGGATTAAGAATGTACGACTGGGCTGAAGCCGGCGCCGTTCAGAAACGCCAAGTTCGACGCCGCCCGGTTCACGTAACCCCCCGCCTGACAAGCAATGGCGATGATCAACGCATCTTGGATTGCTTGGACCAGGCTGAACGAACCTTTGACGATACTTCCAGTTGCTGAACTTGCAGACAGAGATAAGAGAGAGGAACTTGCCGCAATCAAACCGGCGGAGATTACCTCTCCGGGAACAAGGAGAGCGGTCTGGGACGAGGACGTCAGGGTGCTCGTAGTCGTCAGGCTGTTGACTGCACTCGTCAGTCCTGCTGGCAGTGACGGGAAATACAATGTCGAGTCAGGGATGCTTCCCACAGCAATCGTGGCGCGGCCGAGGTCATCCAGAATGCCGCTCAACCCTGCGCTTGTTGAGGTGATATCAAAGGTTGAGCCTCGCGAGATCGCCTCCGCCTGTATGGCGTAGTGGATGACACTGCCTCTCTCGCCGTAACGGACCACGACGCCGGTGATGAGGACAAGCTCGGTCCACGCGCCGATCGTGAGTTGGAGTGGCTGTCCGGCATCACGAAGGGCTTCAAGCAGTTGTGCCCTTTCAGCGGCAGTCGGACCGATGAAACAGCCCTGCAGATCCCGCCTTTGTGGATCAGCCCCCAAGATCTGAATGACGCGGTCACCACCAATGACGTGGTGGACAGCAACACGCATCCGGCCGCCGTGATCAAAGAAGGTCGGAACCTCCATACCCACAAGCTCAAGCGGACCCAGGACGACCGGTGAAATGCCCAGCAATCTGTTGACCTTTATTCAGGTTTAAGGGGGAGGGACATTTGACCCGACACTCAAAGGCGACGCGCGCAAATTTAGAAAACGTGAACCTGCTGGCTCGCTGGTAAGAGCGCGTGCCTGATGAGCAGCCATGATCTCACCCAGGCGACGGCCATCGACAATGACCTCACCGGAAAGAATCATCGTGCTTGATTGAGTGTCCGATCCTGATCCTTCGATATTTTTTGCGCTGCCGCTGTCTAGCCCGAACTCCCTGGCAGGCGGCCTTCTCATGACGTGCCCACCCAAGCTGCTCTGTGAGTGCGCCGACATCGCGCTGGACACGCGCCGCTCAATGGGACCATTCACGTCCTGAAATTTGTGAGGCTGTCTGTCCTGGCGGTTAAGACGGCCATTTCCCTCATCAACCAGATTTCTTCGCAGATGATGCGATAAGCGACTGTCAGGCCAAAGATTTGAGCGCGATCCGCTTCCGATCGTTTGTTCTTTCAGCGATGACTGCAGCTCCCACGGCACGGCATGTCCCCGCTTAGCGAACGAGGATATCAGTCTAGATGGAGCAGAATTGCCTCGATGCGGCATCTGGCCTAAGCCTCGCGTCGCCACACTGGATCTGTCGATCGGCCTTCCAATCTGGGAGTCGAGTTGTACGCCCAGGTCGACGGCCCACGGCTCATCGCTCCGTCGCGCCTGAAGCCGTCGTGCTGAAGAATAGTGGTGCGGCCGCGTTGAAACCATCGGCCGATCGCCTGACTGAGATCGATGGTGCAACATAGACAGGGGATTCGACGTCCATGAAGCCGAGTGTAGCGCCTTAAATAGCGGCTCGCTCCGCCCGGATGACAAATCGGCCCTCTGAACCAATCTCGACCGAAGAAAACGTGCAATCCGAAGCGGGCCTCCCAACCTCTGAAGACGCGCAGCTGTCGGCATCGGTGTAATGGTAGCAAACAGCATTCCTGGCCGCGACAGGCAAGCAAGACGGCTTCGCATTGCGGAGTAGGGAGTGCCTGCCATCATTGCCCCTGCGACTACCAATCCCGTCTTGAGAACGACCAAAACTTATACGCTTGCTGTTCGCACTCATCATCAATGATCCGCAGGGCCGCTTGTCGACGCCCCGAGGACCAATCAATGGCCACTTGCCAAGGCACGCCGTGTTTCGCAAGCACGATGATCTCACGAAAGCCGGCGTGCCTGGTCAGTTTCCCGCTGCTATCGCCTCATCCAGCATCTCGTGCTCTTTGATGTCAGCCGGATCTTCCCCGAAGGCAACCTGCAAGGCTTCCAGGCCCTCCGGACCCAGTTTGCGAAGGATGCTCCGTATGGTCTCTCGCGTCTTCAAAGCGCTCGGCTGTGGAGTGCCATTGATGCTGATGACGGAAGCCGCCAACAGTGCCACATTGACCCAAGCTTGATTGTCGATCTGCGATCCAGCCAATTCCATGAAATCCCACTGGTCTGCCATGTCGAGTTCGATAGCCTCGATGATTAAGCTCCCGACACCAACCCTGACTCCCGACTTGGAGACATTGTTGATAATAAAATCAGTCTTCTCGACCCTGATCGATGCTTCTTGCATATCTTTTGCTCACATCCGGATGCGCTGACTGGCGAAGAAGCCAATTGTTTGTTTCACGATATTGTCAGCTTGAAAGTGCCCCGCATTTGACAGAACGAGAGACACACCAATGAATTCGTAAGTGCTCACACTGTTGTCGGGCTCACTGACATACTGATAGATCGTTCCCGTTCCAATCAGCCCTGAAGACCAGAAGGCGGCCTCGATCGATGCAATGAGATCGTCAACCGCCGAACTTCCCCTGTCCACTTGGAACTGACCTCTCCATCCCGACGGGGTCGTGAATTCCACGGGAACGCTGTTGAGCGGATCGGCTCGCTGATGCTTGACTTCCTGAGCGGCGCTAAAACCTGTCACATCACGAAGATCGATCCTCGACCCGTTCCAAAGAAGAATCAGTTGGCAGTTTCTGCCAATCGTGTAGGTATTCGCCATCTGCGTTCTCCATCAAAGCCGTGACGAGTCGTATCTATGAGCTGGAAGATGTGGAGGTCACTTGCACTCCGGCGCCGCCTTGGAGGTTGACGAGGAATTTCTCGTTGATCCCCTGGTAGATAACCTGAACGTCTGCCTGCACGTAACCGAGCGCGGTCCGGCTTTGTGGATTGTTTGCCAGGTCGCATTTAACAGCATATGGCGTCGACCCATCCGGGCTTCCCAGGATGCCCTGGGACAACAGATTGCCAAGGTAGCCGAGAAGCGTCGCGCGGATATTCGCGAACAGCGACTGATTGATCAACTGCCCTACATAACTGCCCATACCGGCGGCAAGTGTTGCTGAGATGTAGTTTGTCAGACGAGTGTAGCTGTCCCCATATATTGCTGCATTGCTGGATGAATTGTGACCGCATCGGACCGCCCAGTACGGACCACCAGGAGCCGGGTTGCAGATGACGTCGATCCCATTACTGAACAGCGTCTGCAACTCGGCTGTAGAGTATGTGCTTGTCTGACTGCTCCCGATTGCGCCTGAACGTTGGCTGCCGACCACGCCATACAAAGGCTTGTTCAGGCTGGACTGACTTGGCGCAAGGTTGCCGAGCCGCCCGGCAACAAATCCCTGGGGACTGACCAACCGCGTTTGCTGATTAGCTTGGTCATACCAAGCAAGCCAGTCGCCGAACATCAGCTTCGCGGAATAGCTGTCGATACCCGCTGCCTGTTTGCCTGAGATTGCGGCAGCCACCGTTTGTCCGGCTGGTCCGGTCAGGATCATGTAGATCCCCTCTGAGAGACCGAATGCGACCTGGCTTGACCAAGTCGAATTGTCGTCAGCATCGGAAAGGATGCCAAGCGCACATCCCTGTCCGCGGAGCGCGTACATACCCGATCTTGGGATCCCGTCGCCGCCCACCAGCGTTTCGGCTACAACACCGGACGCGCCATCTGTACCACCGAGCAGTGTCTGTGCCTGCACCACCGATGGTGGTACAGAAACTGCTGTTCCGAGTGACGCCACCACCAGTTGGGATGGCCCGCGGAGAACGCCGACACCCCCATTGATTGCAGCGACAAGATTTGACCAGAAGACGACGCCTCCAACAGTTGCATCGATATTGTCGAAGACCTCCGGAATATTTCCTGGAAGGGACAACACAAGTCGCCAGCTTCCGGCGCGTGATCCCGGCTCCAAGTCAACGGCCACTCTGTTTCCTAGGCTGCCGGTGTAAAGAGCAGTCAGCAGAACGGGGTAGCTTCCCGCACCGAAGAGCAAGGCATAGTTCGCCGCAACATCTGTACTGTCCGTCACACGGACACCGACGAAGGCAGCGGCGCCTTGTGCGGCCGCTGTGCCGACATGTGTTCCGAGATCGTATTTGCGGGGCACTGGCGCGCCATAGATCGAGGCAAGCTGCGCGATGCTGCCAAAAACCACAGCCTGATTAACCGGTCCCCACGACGCGGTGCCGACAATCCCAATGACGTTGCTCGTGACGCCGTTCAGCAGGAGTTGTTGGGGAGGAACGATCTGTACGTAAAGATCCGGAACGCTGAGAGCGGTGGTGTTGAGGCTTCCCGCCTGGGTGATTTGCGCCATGACGTCATTTACCCTCTTCGGCTGTCACTTCGCTGTTCCCAGCCACCTGCGTCGCCACAACAAACGACATTTGGCCATTCTTTGCGACAGCCTCGATGTCGGATGCGTTTGTGATCAGCTGACCCTTTGTAAATCCTGCAAACGGATGCACGACAACCAGAGCTCTCTGTTCATAGACTGCCATTCAAAGCCTCCATTATGCGGTGAAGGTTACAGATCGAAGGTCTGGCATCCGCCAGGATGAAAGTTGCCGACCAAGAGCGCTCGCACGCGACGTGTCGGGGCCGTTCGGCGACAAGGTCGGCATCAGCCATCCCCCCTCTGCGAGTTCATTCCATGCGTAAACGAGACCGATCCCGACGGGACAAGCCGCCGAGTTGGCGGCGACAAAGGTTGCGAGATCAGAAATGTGCTGAGCAATGTCAGCGTCACTTCCTGTCAGGTAATAGTCACTGGCGCTGAGTCCGGGCGCGATCGGGTAGAAAGGCTGTGGTGTTTCGATCAGCGGTCGCTGATCCCAGCCCGTCATGGCAGTCGGTATCATGCTGAACCCGGTTCGAGCCCGAGCCGCCCAGTCGGCTTCCGCTGATCGGACCAGATCGGCATAGGTCAATGTCTCGCCAGACAGGCGAGGACAGGCATAAGCTCCAGCGGCGTCAGCCCCCGCCTCTCTGGCCGCGATTGTATTGTCGTAATCTGCCAGGGCTGCGGCTGACAGCCAGATGATATAAGGATCACGCATATGTCGGGATGCTGCGCAACGTCGAACAAAACGAATGGCATCTACGATACCGTTGCCAGGCAGGCTGGACAGTTGCGCGGCATCTGCGTCAAGCACGAAGTATACAGGGCGGCCATCTGCTGTCGCGAGATAGCCGGACTCGCCCATCATTTCCAGATCACGCAGCAGCACAGCCGAATAGCCGCCAGCGGCCTGCGGATCGGACCAATTTGAGATCTGACCAAGCATGCAGAATTGGAGATGCGATCGGAGCGGGCTGCGCAGGTAGAGATCCAGCGCCCGGCTGAGGCCGTCGGCGGGCTGATACGAATCAAACGCCCAGAAATCCAGACCTGCTGTCACCGCCGCTGCGATCTCTCCATCGATGACAGCTTGGTCGGCCACCGGCCAGCTGACGCCACCTGATGAGACACTTGCGTTGGATGGAAGCCGCATCGACCATTTCGCATCGGACAAAGCGGCCGCACATTGCTGATCGATTACATCCATTGGATCATACCAGGCATCGAAACGGATGGCGCCAAGAAGCGGCCGCATCGCGGCCGCCGCAGCCGACGCTATTGACGCTCCGTCAGCCACGAGCCCTGTCAGAACCCCCGAGCCAAACAACATCTCGCTGGAAGTCTTGCATATGATGGTTGGATACTCGATATCGTAACAGAGGTCTCGTCGATACAAGCTGGCGTTTTCGCTTGAGTCGATTTCTGACGTCTGCCGGTAGCTGAGCTTGCCGGCCGACCCGTCGCTGAAATGCACCCAGTCGATGGGAGAAAAGGCACAATCGAGATTGCCTGCCAACACGTCGCGAGAGACAGGATCAGCACACCAGATACTGACGACGAGCCTCTGCTCCTGCCGCCGCGTCTCCATGATCGAAACTCCACTCCCAACAACTCGACAACAAAGGTTTCCCATTCCGGGAACAACAATATTCGGGCCGGTCACGATGGCGCCAACGATAGCCTTGGCAAAGAAGGCAGCGACGCTGCTCGGAGTGTCACTGTCACTGAGCGTCAATGCGTAGCAGTCGGTGTCCACTGTGATGCCAGCGACTTGCCCGGCACCTCCGATCCCCCCAAATGTGATAGTTCTTCCAAGTGTCGACGCGGTCAGCGAGGGAGCAGTAATGCTGGAAGTCCGCCAGACCCTCGGATACCGCGTTGTCTCGCGCGTGAGTTTTGGATCGGAGAAAATACTGACTGTGCTGATCCCCTTCGCCAGATCAGCGTTCAGTCCAACCGGAGAAGGCCAGCCGCGATAGATTTTCACATCACCGTTTGTGATGCTTGGTACAGTTGTTCCCCCCGGATAGATCGCACGTACCACCACATTCATGACTTCACGCTCGACGTCTGATAAGTCAGCCACGGCAGCCTCTAACGCTGTTAGGTCGTTTGGATGCCGGCGAGCAGACGCCAACCTGTCAGTGACAGTTCGGCTGACGATATCGTATAGGTCTGTCCGATCTCGTCACTCAGCAAAAACCCGAAAATGATGTCTAGACCCGGGATCGGTGGCAGAAGAACCTCAAAGTACGAGGTCTTGGTGTCTGCCGGGAGATGCGTAGGATCTATATCAATATGGGTTTTTGCTAGGACACTAGCCGGCCATCCGGCCGCAAGGGTTACATTTGTGGCGAGAGTCGTCCCGCCATAGGCGTTGGCGCCACTGGAGGCAGGCGTTGCCGGCTTGCTGATCGTGAGCATCCTGTTGCATAGAATGCACGATGCTGCTCTCAGCGCTTCAATGTGAGAAACGAACCAAGTCTGTGCGCTGACAAGGTAGTCACCTGGCTGCAAACCGGTGGCATCTCCGAAAAAGGACGCTTGGTTCTGGTGCCTGAAGTCAGATGTGACCACGGTAAAGAGGTCGCTTGGGTCGAACAAACCGTTGATTGTCAAGATTGAGGTCTGAGCGAGAGGACTCTCAACAGTGATTGGCCGGTACACCAGGAAGGCGCTGCCGATGATGTCCGCGGCGCGTCCCAGTCCTGTCCCTATCAGGACGGCTAGCCGTCTCTGGTTCATTGATGTGCTTCCCGGATTGAATGATCACGCGACACAGATCACCCCACCGTTGTTCCAAAGGAGGCCAGAGCCCGATGCCGGCGCGACAACAGGAAGATCAGCCAGGGTTATCACCGACGTCAGGTTCCCGATGACCGCGAGAGAGCCGCCAGACAGTTGAAGGTTGCTACATGCAACGACCGTTGATCCATCGATTGTCCGCCCAAGAGTGGAGCCGGCGACCCAGGATGATGTAGCCGTAAAGCCACCGCCCACCTGGGCCAGCGTGAACCCGAACCGTCCACTGTCGGTCAGCGTCCCTCCAGCCGATATGTTGACAGGACGGATCAGCGGGATCGCCGCGATCTGATTTCCCGCCATCGCGGCGTCAAAAAGGCCGGCATAGTCCAGACCGATCCAAGGCTGTCCGGCTGGTCCTATCGATCCTGTGCTTTCATCAAGCACGTCGACGCCGTTGAGCGGCCCGTAGATAATGGGACGTCTGGCGTACGACGGGTCTGACGGCTCGACAAGACGCAACGACTGCATGGAACTGCCGTAGCCGAGCCAACCCGCAAAGAATGCAACAGCTTGAGTCATCGTAACAGGGACCTAAATCTCAATGTCTTTGGTCGTTGCCATACCTGGACCAGGTGGCACCCCAAGAAAACCGCAGAGCCGAAGGCACCACGATCCCAACAGGGCGGTGCGGTCTCGCACCTCATCCCTATTTCGGTGCCAGACGGCCGCTTGATCAGTGTCCAGGTTTTGGCCGGCAGTTACGACGGCAAGTTCAAGAGCGTTCAGCTGACCGAGGTAAGCCCGAACGACTGACAACTCACCTGGCGCGAGGTTGCTCAAACGATACTCAAGACTTCCGTACGTCTGAAAGAACCGCCAGGACTCGAAGCCACTTGCACCGGAACCATAAGCTGGATAACCACAGAATCGCCGGGCATCGGTCCGTTCCGCGTCTGTCAGAGGTGCGCTTGCTGTGTCTGACATGTGCCCCCGCTGGCCGTTGTCTCTGTGCTTTCCGATCCCTGCCGGGCACACTGTGTCGAGCCCGTCAGCGGGGCCAGTAGGATGGTCCCGCTGACGAGGAGCGTCTCCGTTCCGAGCCGACTACAGACTTTCGATCACAACCGCACGCTTCAGGTAGCTGTTTGTTGCGGTTGGAATGATCGTCGTATTCGCCGTCAAATCAGTCGGAAGGGCAAAGCCGCCAATCCAGTACCAGCTCTGGGCGATCACCTGCTTCAGTCGATCCAGGGGCTCCCTCGTCACCATGCAGACACCGTCGATGATCTCCAACAAAGACTGTTCCGCGTCAGGAATGTCCATGTTGCCGACGTTGGCGAAATCACCTTCGATCAAAGCCCCCTGTCCGCAGACAATCGCGCGATGGATCAGTCCTGAGCCCAGTGATGCCTGCTGTGGTGCCTCCGTCGTTGGCACGAAGCGAACGCCAAGCAAGTCGATCACGCTTCCAGCCTGATAGGCCTCGGATCCGTAGGCACCACGATACAGATACTTGAAGTCAGCATCGCGGAACAATCCGAGCAACTGTGCATCATCCAAATAGCAGTTGTAGGAACCATTGACGGTCGGCACGTTGTTCGATCGCAGCGCGGCGACCGCTGTCAGTACGGTCTGGATCCCGAGCGTGTCGCCGGGGACATAATTCGACGCGCCGTAGGTGCCAAGAGGCGCCGTCAGCCCGGCAGTAGTCAGCCGGCCGTTGGGCCGCAGCACGAGTGGTGCGGTCGACGCGACGACTGCTTGCCCTGTGGTCCCATCCGATACGATAACATTGCTCGAAAATGTCAAGGTGCCGGAGATGCCGGACGGTGCGGAAGACACATTGATGCCATCGGGCGCCGTTGCGATCAGGGTGTACGCGTTCGATCCAACCGTAACCACCATACCCGCTGTGGATGCAGTGGGCGCGATCTGACCTTGCGGAGTAAATATAGCCTGGAACCCGCGGATGTCGTCGACATGGATTGCCGTTGCCGCTGACCCTAGTGTCGTCAAGACACGGGTATTGCCGCCGAGGTATCCGCCGACGCCGCCCTGTGTCCCCCCAAACAATGCGTTCCGGGCGAGACGGTCGAGCGACTGCATGGCCTGAAGACCATTGGTCCGGGCATTTGCCAGGAACTGGGAGGCAATCCCCACACCCTCGGCGACCATGTTGAGGTCGATGGTGTCTCCGTATTGGTTGATTGCCAAGACATACTGCTCGACCGACCAACTTGACGGCGAAAGCCCGTTGTCGAAGTTGGTGTTCGACGAGGGCGACATCGGTGAGGTTACCGGTGCTTTCAGGCCTTTGCGCGTCTTCGTGATCGACTCGCCAATACGGTTGGGAAACGTCTCCCGGTCGGCGATTGCCCGGAAGCCGAGTCTTGAGGTCAGACCATCTTGGAACTCCCGCGCAAGGAAGCCTTGCTGGACGATGGGCTGCAATTGGGTCGGGAAGTTCTGTATTGCCATTTTGTGTTCCACTACGGATTTCTGACAGACGAACAATTCGCCATCAGAGACAAGTCAATCCAGACTTTTGGATATGATCAGAGTCGGTGACGGGAGAGCACCTTTGCTCGCTCAGCTTGCCACTGCTCACGTGATAACGTCCTTGCGTCGATCATCGCTGGCTCTGCCGGGGCGGGCGGGCGCCTCACCTGACTCGTCGTGTGCGATGCTGGTGACGCGATCCTCCCATCATCGAACAAGTATGGCTTGTTGGCCTTCAAGGTGGCGATCACGCCTTCGGCGCCATCGATTGTCCCATCAGGTCCCACCATAAGACCCTCGGTATCAACGAGCCTAAGAGCATCGACATCGATGATACCACTGCGCATGGCGGCGACGCGCAGCTCTGATCGTATCAGTCGTGCATCGGTCTCACTCCGCATCGCAGTAATGGCAGCATCTCGCTCCGCTTGCGCCGATCGGGCTTGTTCGCGAAATCTCGCAATGTCTTTACGAAGACGCAACTCCACGTCTGAAGTCTGCACCTCACCCCTGGCAGTCGCCGCAGCGTTCTCGTCCCGCTGCGCCGAACCACGATCTGGCTCATCATTGTGATCGTCGCTGCTCATCCGCCTCACGCCTCGCAATCATCATTTGCTGAAAGGATTACTCTTCCCGTTTCCTGAGCCGGGGTCTCCACATCGTAGACCGCCGCTACCGATGCGATTGCGGTTTCTCTGCTTAGGATGCCCGCATCGACCAGCATGCACAGCGTGCTGGCCTGAGCTTGTCGGTCTGCGAACCCAGGTGCGAACCAGTCTGGCCATCGTAGACCCAGGCCAGTCGGATCTAATCCCACATAGCGGTGGCCCATGATCACGACGCCACCAGGCACGCGCGAAGACGCGAGACAAACCATTCGTAACAGTCCAAGCAGCGCCCCCTCTCCATACGAAATGCGCAGGCGGTCCGCGAGCCAGATCAAGCCCTGACACATCAGCTCAAGCGCCCGCCCGCTCTGTGGCACCCCCACGCGGTCGCCATGAGCACGATTGCCATGGATGGCCTCAAGTGCGATCGCCCTCAACTCGCGCACATGAGCAAGCACGGCGCCGGCTGCATTCCCGTTGATCTCGAGGAGCTTCGCGTCGCCTTCCGGCGGCAATACGAGCGCGGATGCCGCGCCCCCAACGCGCCTCGATGCTCCGGAGGCCATGTCCCCTCCATCTTTGAGGACCAAGGTCGGATCGGAACCGTATTTGAGCCCGCGGCCGGCTTGACTCAGCAGATAGTCGGTCTCGATGATCGTATCGATGGCCGCGGCAAACGTGCAGGCTCCGTCTGGTCCCGACATTGAATTCGCCGGGAGATTTCTGACCCAGACGACTGGAACAAAACCGAGGTTATGCTCCACCGTCTTGGTCTTGTCCTCCCTCTGAGGGATCTCGCCGGTGCTGACTAGGCTGGGGAGATACCATACCTCGCGCTGTTCATCCCAGACCCGGCGGAACCAGTAACGCTGGCTTGGATCGACATCATAACCCTGGGCCGCAAGATCGGCGCCTCTGGTTTTGAACAGCTCCGTGACGCGAACAAGTCGACGCGAATCCTCGGTTGCCCATTCGGGTGTCAAGTAGGCTGACGATAGCACGTCGAAAAAGGGGCGACCTTCGAACGTGCGAAACAAGATGGCCACTGAGCCCACACTTCCGCGGGTCGCTGCTTCCAGCATGGTCTCGTTCAGGCGGCACTCCTTGATCAGATCGAGCGCGACCTGTGCCGTACGGCCATCCGCAGCCTGGATCGTCGGGAAATGGCCATCGCTGAACAACAGGGATACCGAATCTTCAACAACAACCCTGCTCAGGCCAGTGCGTACGGATGGTCGTCTCTCGCTCAACGGTACATACTCTCCAGCCGCCGTCCGCTCGCAGGAGAAGGGGTATGGCAGGACGTCATAGAGGCGACCGTCCAGGACCGCCTCGAGGGCCATCAGCCGCCCGGTCCGCTGCGGCAAGTCGGGATCGGAAGGAAAACGTGACTGAAGAGAGATCCAGTCCATCCTTTACCGCCCGAGACTGTGTGCGTGAGATCTGCTTCTGGACCCCTCGGTTTTCTGTCTCGCAAAGAAAAAGTAACCAGTTGCATCGACCAAGTGATCAAAACCGCTTGTCTTGTCTGGCTCGTTGGTTCCGGCTCTGAAGGCCAATCGTTCGTACGCTGCGATCGATTGACTACATGTGGACGCAACAAACGCACGCCTCTGACCATCGGCGCTTTGAAAATGGCTGTTGACAACATTCATCCGATCTCGAACCAGGGGATGGCTTGTCAGGGCGATCACCTTGAACCCTCTCTCCTTGAGGATGCTTATGTCCGTCCGCCCCTGCGCGGAGCTTCTCCTCTGTGCACCTGCTGGATCCGGATAAACGTGGATACGCGAGACGTCTCTTGACATTGGATCATGACTGGGACGGCCAAACCGTCGGACAATCTCGTCGCACATCTCGTCGGTGTTCGAGGTGGGCAAAATGATCTCGTCAACCTGAAAGACGCTTGATCCGTGTTCCTGCCAAACGGTCGCCGACATGGGATTGATGTTGAAGTCGATCCCGACATGAAAGGCCGAGGTCATCTCAATTTCGCGCGTCACGATGTTATACGATCGGTCAAATGCATAAATAACCCGTCCGGCATAAGTCTCGAAGCTCGCATTGTATTCTTGTCTGAATGTCCGGGCATCCAACATTTTCTCGGCGCTTCGAATCTCCTCATCGGGGACGTTTCCACCGTCGAGCGTCGAATACAGGAAGGACTTGAAGTCATCCTCACCACCTGGCTGGCCACGAAGATACGCTTCGTAGAAGTGATCAAAGCCTTTCGGAGTGCCGACAAAGAGAGCATGACCCCGTGAAACCGACAGCATGGGCCTCACGGTTTCGAGCCAAGCCTCCGGGCGACAATCTGCCCACTCATCCCCTGCAAAGAACCACAAGCCTGAACCCCGGAGACCGTCATGGTGATCGAGTCCAACGAGGCGAATGACGTGTCCGGACCGCAGGCGGATTGAACAAGTTGTCTCATACGGATCACCGTCCATCCAATGGCGAGGGATCGTCTTCTTCAGGCGGCTCCACATCACTCGCTTTGCTTGGACAAAGTTAGGCGCCCCGTACCAGATCTCATTTTCGGTCCCGATAGATTTCGCGACAGCAAGTTTGACAGCTCTGCGAAGTTCTTCCGCAAGGAGAAAGCTCTTCCCGAACCTGCGGCCACAGACAGCAACCCGGAACCGCGCATCAGGAGACCATCCATGTCGGTAGATTTCCCACTGCGGTAGAGTCAAGGCGGCGCGGTGAGTGTTCGGCTTCAACCAGCCCTCCCGCGATTCGACCGTTGCGGTTCAGGGTCGTTCCTGATCTCCTCAAGCACTCCCCGTTCTGTCGGACCTTCGTCTTGACTAGACTTGGCTCGATTTGCCTTGAGCAGCATGATCAAGAGCGCATCGCTATACTTCCGGACAATAATCGGTGCTCCCGTGGCAGGGTTCGTCACACTTGCACCAGACTTGACGACTCGTTCTGGAGCGCCGCAAATCGCGCGGCGGTGCGCCTCGCGTTTGCAGTTCTCGAAGCATTGATCGGTCATTCGTTTCAAAGTGCTAAGATCGTCATCCTTCCCTGATCCATCGCCGCCATGTTGTGCCACTCCTGTCGCCTCGCGGTCCGCGAAGCCGACAGGACGAAGGTCAGAGCCCTGCAGAAACTCGCTAGTCTGTAGAGGCGCTCCGCTCAGCGATGTCTCTCGACCCGCTGCTTCGCTGAAGTCGCTCAGTTGCAATCCATAGCGGCTTCAACCAGCCTGAATGAAGCGGACTGTATAGTGCTTTGACTTCCAAAACTCGACTTAGTTGTCAGTGTCAAAATCGCAACGTTGTCGACCCAGCCGCGGCGATCGTGCACGGCGTGCGCCATCACACCAGCCGGCCGGCTTCCGGCACCCAAGCGGTCATAGTGGTCGACACGACAATCTCGAGTAACGGGAAAGGCGCGATCTCGACTTCCGGAGATGAGAATGATCAAGAAGGCGTTCCTTTGGCTCGAAGTCTCGCCAACCTCCAACGCCTTTTGTGGTCGCAAGCTCTTCATCTTTCGGAGACGATTGATCCTGGCCCCCGCTCATGGGCGCCCCCAGCGAAAGGCTCGGACTTGGCCGAACCTAGATCTTTCAGTATAGAAGTCGTCTAATCGTGTCTGGACCCGGCGTCAATGCTATACGTTGCCCGGCCGTATCGAGCCGTCTCGAGAGCGTGATGATGACGGCCACGACTCTCGTAGTGTTCGGCCAGCATCTCCAGCAGAAGCATCGTCTGCGCGGCGATCTTCTTTCGGCTGTTGACGTCTCCTGGGAGCAGCCGCCGACCAATCTCGGAAAACGACAATTCCTCGACGAGGATCATGCGTAGCCGCTTCTCCGCCTGCATGCCCAAACACTCGCGGACAGCGGTGCAGCGCGATGACGCCGCGATGCGAGCTAGCATACGAACGTGCGGATCTGCTGCCTGACCGGACCGCGGGATCGACGGGTCACAAGCTCCCACTACGCCCATCACCCAGTCACGATGCCAGCGGTCGGCCGCGGCGATATGGGTGTCGTCAATGTCGTTCGACCGTCGCAAGGTTGAGAGAGCGCTGGCAGTTCTTGTCCCGCTCCCACCAGCCGTGTTTGCTCGATCGTGACCGGAAGGCGGTCCATCGGACAATGCGGTCTCCGTCGTCTAACAAGGGGGCTGACATCAGGGACTCCACGCTTTCGACACTGGAGCGGGATGTCGTGATGATAACCGTACAACTGCTTGGACGGACCAAAGCCCGGCTTCAGAGGAAGACCGGTAATGGATAGGCATCCCCCTGTCCTGACATCCCCTCGCAGATTGCTCCCCACGTGATCGGATGGCCCGCTGGAAGTGGTGCCGATCCACTGAAACCCCGCTCCCCAGCGACATCCATCTGTCGGGCACCAATAACGTAGGCGCGCTTGGCGAGAACGCTTCGGCTGACGCCGAGTGCTTGCTCGGCGACACGTAGACTTACGCGGCGTTTCGCGAGCAAATCATGCAGGGCCTCATCGAGCTCGAACGACCACTCCACCGGCTTAGGCATGAAATACCCCCCAGAAAGTCATGTGTTTCAGCGGCTTAGAAGGTGGCTGCGGTTCTGGCGCCGTACAAGCGCCAACACAGTCCTCCGGCCGAGAAAATTCCGTTAGCGGAATATGTTCCTTAGTTTCGTTATTTAAGCCGTATAAAATTTTGAAGTATTCGTGCAAGCCAAGACTCGGCTTTGTCTTTTGCGAAACATGTCAGGAGAGCCCGCCGACCGTGCGCCAAACTATTACAACCTCAAGTTGCAGCAGGCCATCAGCGAACGAAATCGTGTCCGTCCCAACCGTGCTTCACGCTATGATTGGTACGCCGCTTGCGTCTGAGTGCCCATGAAATATGCGCCGACTACCTATCCTCACTGGGAGGCCCCCGAACTTGGCATGGTGCGGGCGACCGCAGCGTCCGTCGTGCTCAGCGTCGCGATCGTCATCGCGATCATATCGTTGGTCCCGGCAAGGCATCATGCGCCACCCCCTCTCGTCACGCATGCGAGGATGGTGACCCTGCCGCCGCCACCTCCACCACCGCCGGAAATCGTTCAGCCCCCCGAGCCGCTACAGCCGCCGCCAATCACTCCACCGCCAGAAGCACCGGCGCCCGCGAAGATTCAGATCCAGAAGCCGCCGCCGAAGCCGGTCAAGCGTGTCGTGCGACATCCGCCGCAACACCATGTCGTACCCCAGCCACCACCGCCGCAGCCGCAAATCCAGGCACCGAGGGTGACCAATCCTCCACCGCCAACGGCTCCGGCGGAACAGACGTCCGGAATACCGGGCTATCGGGCGGCTCTGCACGATGAGATCCAGAACAACGTCGAGGTGCCGCCCGCGATCCAGCAATTGGGGCTGTCCGGAACAACCTACGTCGCCTTCACGATCACCCCCCAAGGAGCCTTGGCTAATGCTCGTGTCTCCCGATCGAGCGGCAATCCTCTGATCGACCAGGCAGCCCTGGCAGCTGTAAGACACACGAGCTATCACGCCTTCACCGTGAACATGCCCACACGTCCACTCCCGTTCGATGTCCCGATTGAGATCACCGGCACCGGCGGTGAATGAGTGAGGAAGCGCAACCCCGTGATGCCTCGAAACTAGGCAGCGCCAGATGCTTATATAGTAGGCTAGTGAAGCTTGCGCTGCAGCAGTGCCGTCTGGAAATCGACGATCAGGCGGATTGCTGCTCGCCGACGATCGAACGTTAGTCCAGGTTTTGTGACAACATCGCTCGACAAGATCGGACAACCCGGAGAAGCCGTGATCCCTTCTCCGCTTCCCAACGAAAGATGACGCCATGATCCAATTGTTCCTCCATTATGTCGAACTCAGTGCAGGATTGCTGGCCATCATGCCGATCCTGCTGATCGTCGTGATCGCCGTCATCATCGAGCGGCTTTGGCTGCTGAAAAAGACCCTAAGCACCGGCCGGAAGATCATGAACCGCATGCGTTCAATCCCCTATCAGGATATCGACAGCATTCGAACGCTGGCGGAGACAAACGCCAAAACGCTTCAAGGCCATCTCATGATCACCGCGCTGTCATCGCGCGGCGAGAGTTCCGACGAGATGGAATACCATCTCGAGGAGGAGATCCTGTACGCCTTGCCACGTGTCACCCGCCTGATGTGGATCCTCGACACGGCCGTGACGATCGCACCACTCCTGGGCCTCTTCGGCACCATCATCGGCATGATCCAGGCCTTCAACGTCCTCTCCAACCACGGTGGTCCGAGCGAAGTGACCGGCGGTATCGCCGACGCTCTGGTGTCGACCGGCGCCGGTCTCCTCATCGCCATCATCGCCGTCTACGCCATGAATTATCTCAACACGCTGGTTGGCCAAGTCACGCACCAGTTGGAGGTCATAAAAATTACCCTGATCAACCGCACACACGGCGGTGGCGTCTCGCAGAATGCCGGGGGAACGGTGGCCGATCTCCGCACCGCCGCTGCACGCCGCTGATCGCGAGGAACAGGAATGATGAACCGCAGACGACATCACGAAAGACCGCGTCCGCGCCTCGAAGTCGTCCCGATGATCGACATCATGATGTTTCTTCTGGTGTTCTTCATCATGCTCGTTCTTCGGATGATCCCCGACGCCGGTGTGAGCTTGTCGTTACCGACCGCGACCACGACCCAACAGCTTCCCGACACTCAAGTTGTCATCGTCATCGATAAAGTCGGGGACATCCACGTCCAGGACAAGATCTATTCAGCCGATGAATTAACCCAGTATCTTGACCAGCAAAAAGCTACAGCAAAGCTTAATGTCATCGTTGCGGGCGACAAAGGAACGACCATGCAGCAGCTGATGACTGTGATGGATGTTGTCCGGAAGGACGGAATCACCGATCTTGGAATTGCAACCAAGCCCGATTAGATCGGCCTTGATCTGGACGGCCGAACCCGCTCAGACAGCAACTTGTGCGGGTCGGCCGAGGCCATCCAGCCGGTTAAACTCGTGCCGAGTAAGCGGTCCTTCAGGCTGCGGCGCTCACCCTACCGCTTGGCTGATCTCTCTGATGCGATGTCTTTCTCGAAGGTCGTGCACAGCTTGGCCACCGAAGCCGTCTCTACATTTGCACACACTCGCTCGGTGTCTGGTGTACAAGCAGCGGCCGCAGACTGCAGATCGCTTGCCAGCACGTCTCGCGCGACATCGATCTCGCTCTGCTGACCACCCGCTGCCTGCGGTGCCTCGCCTCCTTCATCGAGACGTCCCGTCAAATCCTTCAGTTGGCCATCGGTGACGTGCATCTCATCGATCGCTGAAACACAGGACTGCGATGGCGCTGCGTTGGAAGCGGCAAGAACATCAATCGCGCCGTTGATGGTCGTACGATACGGCTCCGCGCGATCCAGATCATCGGCCAGCGCTGGCGCAATGAGCACTGCGACGACCAGAGCCACTATGTCCACTGCATGGCGACACACGGGTGCTGACCTCAATTCATGCTTCCGGGAAAACTCTCAAGTCGCGTAACCATGTCGGCAAGCCGATGCCGTGCCGCAGGAATTGGCTGGTGGCGCTGCCCGAAGACGTCCCGCTGCAGAAAATGGCCGCTCAACTTCAGACCGTCGATCCAATCTCCTACCGTCGAATGACTGTCCTCATGGGCCTTGATCAGGAATGGCGGCAATCGCAGGAGCTTGTCCCGCCAAGGCGCCGCAATCGCTGCGGAGACCGCGCAACCGCTCCTCGGCGAGACAAACGTCAGCTCGTCCGTCTGCCCGCTCACAGCGCATCGCGACAGATCGAGGCCATAGCCCAGCTCGCCGAGCAGGGTCATCTCCCAACGTATCAGCGCTGGTACGCCCGCATCGCCTTTCGTGAGCCTCGCCAGCAAGTCCACCAGACCGTCGTATGTCCGAGGATGGGGAGCACGCTCCCACAGGGCGCCCGCGCCGACCGCGCAGGCTGACGATAACACTCCCATGTGCAGCGGTGCATCGAACAATTCCGACGACGGCGCCTCGAGCATCTCAGCATTGAACGATCCGAGCTGGTCAGCCACACGGCTTGTCCACGTCACGCACAGGATGTTCCCGATTTCCCATATCGAACGGGATGGCCTGCGCGATCGCGCGCCGCGTGCCAAGCCACGATGCGCGCCGTGCGCATTTGTCAAAAGCGTGACGACAGCGTCGGCCTCCCCGAAAGGGGCGGACGACAACACGATGCCGACTCCCTCCCACTCCATCTCGGGACGCGCGACGGCAGGTTAGTCGACGGGCGCCACGACCCCGGCTGCGGCCGCCACCTCGGCTGCGAAATCGGACGTTTCCCGTTCCACACCCTCACCAAGCTGATAACGCGCAAACCCTGCCAGCACCGCGCCGGCCTTCTGCACGACAACCTTCACCCGGCTTTCTCCGTCATGAACCCAGACCTGCTCGAGGAGTACGACTTCCTCATAGTACTTCCTGATCCGACCTTCGACCATCTTCTCCAGGATGGCGTCCGATTTGCCCGACGCACGTGCCTGCTCGATCAAAATCGACTTCTCGCGCTCAAGCGCCGACGCATCGACCGCGTCCACATCGAGGGCCTCCGGCCTGGTCGCCGCGACATGCATTCCGACCTGCCGCCCCAACACCTCGAGCGCTTCGACCTCGCTCGACGACTCTATGCCGACAAGGACACCGATCCGGCCCAGTCCTGGCCGGAGCGCCTGGTGGACATAGGTCGCAACCACGCCCTCGGTCACACCGATCCTGGCAGCGCGCCGGATCGTCATGTTCTCCCCGATCGTGGCGATCAGATGGGTAAGTTCCTCGGCGACCGTGCGGTCACTCGAGGGATAACGCAGCGCCTTCAGGGTCTCGAGATCGTCCCCGCCTGCCAGGACAAGTCGAGCCACGGTCTCGACGAAATCCTGAAACTGCGCGTTCCGGGCAACGAAATCGGTCTCAGCGTTGATCTCGACCATCGCCGCGGCTCTCGGCTCGGACGCGACACCAACCAATCCTTCGGCTGCCGCACGACCTGATTTCTTCGCCGCCGCAGCCAGACCTTTCTTGCGCAGCCAGTCGACTGCCGCTTCCACGTCGCCGGAGGTTTCGCCCAATGCCTTCTTGCAATCCATCATTCCCGCGCCGGTCTTCTCACGCAGGTCCTTCACCAAGCCAGCCGTGATCTCGGCCATCATCTCTCTCCCTTTCCAGCCGGATCAGGCGGCCGTCTCGGACATTTCCGGCAACGCTTCGGGCGGCAGCGTCTCGGACGCACCGATGTCCTGACCCGAACCAGCGAGTTCCGCGGAGATGCCGTCCAGGACAGCACTCGAGACGAGGTCGCAGTAGAGTGTGATCGCACGGATCGCGTCGTCGTTGCCAGGGATCGGATAGGTCACGCCGGCCGGATCGGAGTTGCTGTCCAGCACGGCGATGACCGGAATGTTGAGCTTGTTGGCCTCCTCGACAGCCAACTTCTCCTTGTTCGTGTCGATCACGAACAGGATGTCGGGCAGACCTCCCATCTCCTTGATGCCGCCGAGAGAGCGCTCAAGCTTCTCACGATCACGCGTGATCTCCAGGATCTCCTTTTTCGTCAGGCCCTGTGTATCGCCCGACAGCATGTCGTCGATCTGCCGCAGACGCTTGATCGACCCCGTGATCGTCTTCCAGTTCGTCAGCATGCCGCCGAGCCATCGATGGTTGACGTAATACTGTCCGCAGCGGTTGGCCGCCTCGGCCACATGCTCGGCCGCGGCGCGCTTGGTTCCGACGAAGAGCACACGCCCGCCCGCGGCCGTCGTGTCACGAACCGCCCGAAGCGCCCGGTCGAGCATCGGAACCGTCTGCTGCAGGTCGATGATATGGACCTGATTGCGGACACCGAATAGGAACGGCGACATACGCGGGTTCCACCGACGCGTGTGGTGACCGAAATGCACGCCGGCTTCGAGCAGCTGACGCAGAGAAAAATCGGGCATCGCCATGTGGCGTGACCTTTCATGGTTCGGTTGGACCTCCGCAGGGCCTGAGTGGCGGTCGAGCCACACCGAAGCTTCACCCCGCGTGCGAATTATCGTCCAACGCGCAGGTTGGCCGACACGCCCGTATCGCGCATCCGATCCCGCAAGACAAGTCCGACCCTGCTTGTCAGACCTCTTCGACCAGTGCCACGCCAGGCAGGCTCTTCAGCGCCTGCGCCAGACGCGGCGTGACCGCATAGAGCTCCGCCAGCGCAATCTCGACCCGGCGCGCGCCATCGACATTCGGCATCAGGAACACATGCCCGCGCCCTCGCGATCCGCGCGCGAGGACCGACCTGATCGGCTCCAGGGCATCCACTCGATCGATCCAGATCCTCAGGACGCCACCGGCCGAGTCTGCCGCGACCTGCTCGAGATCGACCACGTCTTGTGCCGTGATCCGCACCGCCTCACCCTCGACGCGAAGATCGGCCGTGACCAACACCGCCCGGCCAGCTGTCAGCAGATCCCGCCGCCGCGACAGCACCTCGGAGAACAAGGTGATCTCGAGCAGACCATCGGGATCGGACACCCGGAGCCACGCCATCTTGCCACCCGTCCGTGTCGGTCGCTCCTTGCGATCGACGATGCAACCGGCCACCCTGACCCGTGCTCGGCCCGCGCGTGCCTCGCTCTCGACGTCCGCTGTTCCCGTCGTCCCGAGCCGTCGCAGGAGGCTCCGGTAGACGTCGAGCGGATGCGCCGTCAGATGAAACCCGATCGCGTCCGCCTCAAAGCCAAGGCGCTCGACGTCCGGCCAATCAGGCAGATCCGGCAGTCTCACGCCCGCGGCCGCGCCCGCAGCTCCGAACAAGCCGATCTGCCCGCTCGCAGCCTCCTCGCTGTTGCTCTGAGCCCGCTTCAGCACCGTCTCGACGCCGGCAAACAGCCGCGCCCGGTTCGGCTCGAGGCTGTCGAACGCACCTGCCTTGACCAGATTCTCAAGTTGCATCCGGTTGAGCGGCCCAGGATCGACGCGCAGCGCGAAGTCGTTCACATCTTCGAACGGGCGATCTCCCCGCGACGCGCAAACAATCTCCATCGCAGCCGCACCGACCCGCTTGACTGCCGCAAGCGCGTAGCGGATCGCCTCCCCCTCCTGATCGATCTCGACCCTGAAGTCGGCGCCCGACCGATTGATGTCCGGCGGCAGCAACCTGATTCCGAGCCGGCCGACCTCCTGGCGAAGAGCCGCCAGCTTGTCGGTGTTGTTGATCGCGAGCGACATGCATGCCGCAAGGAACGCAGTCGGATGGTTCGCCTTGAGCCAAGCCGTCTGATAGGACACCAGGGCATAGGCTGCTGCATGGCTCTTGTTGAAGCCATAGTCGGCGAACTTCGCCATCAGCTCGAACACTTCGACCGCCTTGGCCTGCGCCACACCACGCCCGACGGCGCCCCCGGTGAAGATCTCGCGCTGCTTGTCCATCTCGGCGCGGATTTTCTTGCCCATCGCCCGCCGCAGCAGATCGGCCGCCCCGAGGCTGTAGCCGGCCATGGTCTGCGCGATCTGCATCACCTGCTCCTGGTAGACCATGATGCCGTAGGTCTCTTCCAGGATGGCGTGGATCTCCGGATGCGGCGCCATCCACGTCGCACCGTGCTTGCGCGCGCAGTAATCGGGGATATTCGCCATCGGTCCGGGACGATACAGCGCAACCGCGGCCGTCAGATCCTCCAGCCGATCCGGCTGCATCTGCCGTAGCACGTCGCGCATGCCGGCCCCTTCGAACTGGAACACGCCGCCGGTGTCGCCGCGTCCCAGCATCGCGTAGGTCTTCGTATCGTCGAACGGGATCCTCGCCAGATCGATCTCCGTTCCGGTCTCGCGCAGGAACCCGATCGCGCGCTCCAGGATCGTCAGCGTCGTCAAGCCAAGAAAGTCGAACTTCACCAGACCGGCCTGCTCGACGAACTTCATATTGAATTGCGTGACCAGCCCGTCCGTCTTCGGATCGCGGTAGAGCGGGACCAGGTCGACCAGCGGCCGGTCGCCGATCACCAAGCCGGCGGCATGCGTGCTCGCGTGACGGTACAGACCTTCGAGCTGCAAGGCGATCTCCAGCAGCCGCCGGACACCCTCGTCACCCGCACGCATCTGCCGGAGCCGTTCTTCCCCGGCGATCGCCTGCCCCAGCGTCACCGGCCTCGCCGGATTGTTCGGGATCAGCTCGGCCACCTTGTTGACCAGCCCGAACGGCAACTGCAGCACACGACCCACATCACGGACCGCCGCACGCGCCTGCAGCTTGCCGAAGGTGATGATCTGCGCGACCCGGTCGGCCCCGTATTCGCGCCTGACATAATCGATCACCTCATCGCGCCGCTCCTGACAGAAATCGATATCGAAATCCGGCATCGAGACGCGGTCCGGGTTCAGGAAACGCTCGAACAGCAGCCCGAACCGGAGCGGGTCGATGTCGGTGATCGTCAACGCCCAGGCCGCCACCGATCCTGCGCCCGATCCTCGTCCCGGTCCGACCGCGATGCCCTGCAGCTTCGCCCACTGGATGAAGTCGGCGACGATCAGGAAATAGCCGGAGAACCCCATCGCCTCGATCACATCGACCTCGTAGGCGAGCCGCTCGCGATACGGACGCCCGTCGACCGCCATCGACTCGAGCCGCCGTTCGAGCCCCTCGAGCGCCATCGCACGCAGCGTTTGCGCCTCGGTCTCGCCCGGTCTGACCTTCGGGCAGATCGGCAGCAGGGGCCGTCGGCCCTCCGACATCACCGCGCAACTCCGCGCGATCGCCAACGTGTTGTCACAAGCCTCGGGCAGATCGCTGAAGGCGGCCCGCATCGCGGCCGCATCCTTGAACCAATGCTCCTGGCTGACCCGAATGCGGGCGATCTCCCCGAGCGTTCGGCCTTGCGCAATGCACAGCAGTGCATCGTGCGCCTCGTGCATCTCGGGCTTTGGGAAGAAGCACTCGTTCGTCGCGACCAGCGGCAGGCCGGCATCGTCGGCCAGTGCGATCAGGCCGCCCTCGACGGCGCTCTCCGCGCTCATCCCATGTCTTTGCAGCTCGACCGCCACGCGACCCGGGAAAGCCTCACCGAGCCGCGCCAACATGCGCGAGGCTTCCGCCTCATGTCCCTCCAAGAGGAGACGGCCGATCGGGCCCCCTGCCCCGCCAGTCAGCAGCATCAGCCCCTCGCCGCGCGCGCAGAGCCGTTCAAGCCCGATGGAAGGTGCTCCCGGATCGCTCTCAAGGAACCCAGCCGTCGACAGGTGCTGCAGGTTGGCGAGGCCGACACTGTTCTGCGCCAACACGACCAAAGCATCGGCTCCCGCAGGCAACGCACCGACCTCGCGCACCGGCCTTGCCACGCTCAGTTGGCATCCGATGACCGGTTGCACGCCGACCTTGCTGCATGCATCGGAGAATTCGAGCGCCCCGAACAGGTTGCCCGTGTCGGTGATCGCGACGGCAGGCATCGCGGCGGCTTTGGCGAGCGCGGCGAGTTCTCCGATACGAATTGCCCCCTCGCTCAGGGAGTAGGCGGAATGGACCCGCAGATGGACGAAGTCGGCGTGGCTCATGCGCCTTCGTTTCCCGAGGGGATCAGACCCACACGCCTGAAGCCCGCGTAGAGACGCATCATGTTCACGCTCAGGATCATCATCACGCCGATCCCGACGAAGCCTCCCACCTGCCTGATCCCGATCGCCTTCAAATAGGGATAGTGCAAGCCGACCCAGAGATAGAAGCCGGACATCAGCACCGAATAGGCCGCCCAGGTCAGCGTCATCAGCTGGTAGAACCGGCGCGCATGAGGAAACGCCACCGCCTCCTCGCCCGCCTGCTGGGTCAGCAACTCCTCGATCACGGACCGCCCTCGTGCGCCAAAGGCGAAAAAGACCCCGACCAGGAACGCGCTGACTGCCCCTTCGAATTTCAGCATGAAGGGCGTCTTCGCCGCCAGATCGACCACACCGAACACAATCGCCAACGTCGTCGTCAGAACGTAGAGCCGGGGAAAGCCGATCCCCCAGCGTCGCCGTCGCCATATGTCGAACGCCACGAACACCAGCGTGCCCGCGATCGCCGGCTTGAGGCCAACCGTTTCCAGCAAGGCATAGAAGACGATGATGCCGCCAAAATCATACGCGCCCGTCCGCGCGACCTTCGCCAGGCCTTGCAGAAGTTCTCTCACAGTGGACCCACTCGTCCATCGCGCAGCGTCACCACGCGGTCCATTCGTGACGCGAGATCCCGATTGTGCGTGGCGATCAGCGCCGCGACCCCATGATCGCGCGCGACCCGGAGCAACTCCGCGAACACGATCTCCGATGTTCCGACATCCAGATTGCCGGTCGGCTCATCGGCAAGCAGCACCGCCGGCCGGTTCGCCAACGCCCGGGCGACCGCCACACGCTGTTGCTCGCCGCCCGACAGCGCACCGGGAAGATGCCCTTCCCGTCGCTGCAACCCGAAGGCCGCCAGCAATGCCCGTGCTCGCGCGACCGACGCGCGGCGATCCGTCCCGGCGATCAACTGGGGCAAGACGACGTTTTCGAGTGCCGTGAACTCGGCAAGCAGATGATGCGCCTGATAGACGAAGCCGATCCGTGACCGTCGCGTTGCCGTGCGTTCCGCATCCGGCAGGGCGCCCGCCTGCTTGCCGCAGACGATGATCTCGCCACCGTCCGGACGTTCCAGCAGCCCAGCCAGATGCAGCAAGGTGGACTTGCCGGTGCCGGACTGTGCCACGAGCGCCACCACCTCTCCTGGTTCGATCACAAGATCCGCCCCGCGCAGCACCTCCAACATGACGTCGCCCGATCGGAAGCGTCGTTCGAGACCGTGCAGTTCAATCGCCGCTTCACTCATGGCGCAAGGCTTCGACCGGATCCGTGCGCGCCGCGCGCCAGCTCGGATAGAGCGTCGCCAGGACCGAGAGCGACAATGCCATCACGATCACCTTCGCGACCTCATCCCATTCGAGTTTCGCCGGCAGATGCTCGAGATAATAGACCTCCGGATTGAACAGCGTTGTCCCTGTGGCGGACTGCAGCCATTGCCTGAGCCGCTCGATGTTCAAGCAGAACACGACACCCAGCAACGTTCCCGCCACCGTGCCCGTCGCGCCGATCGAGGCGCCGCACATCAAAAAGATACGCATGATCGCGCCACGTCGCGCGCCGATCGTTCGAAGCACCGCGATGTCGCGCGTCTTGTCCTTGACCATCATGATCAGGCTGGAGATCACGTTGAACGCCGCGACCACAATGATCAGCGTCAGGATCAGGAACATCACGTTCTGTTCGACCTGGACGGCGCCAAAGAAGCTGTTGTTGCTCTGTGTCCAATCCAGCACCCGCAGGCGCTGATCGGATAGCGCCTCGGAAATGCGGCGTGTGACCGGCTCCACCCTCTCCGGATCCACGACGCTCACCTGGATCTGAGAAACTTGTGGTGGTTCATCAAGCTGGAAATAGAGCTGTGCCGCGTGCAGCGGAAGAAACACATAGCTTGCGTCGTAGTCGTTGACCCCGGCCTGGAAGATCGCCACCACCTGATATGCCCTGACGCGAGGCACGGTACCGAAGGCGGTTGCCGCGCCATGGGGCGAGATCAACGTCACCCGACTCCCGACGACGAGGCCCGTCCGTTGTGCCAGGGTCATGCCGATCGCGATCGCGTCATCGCCCTTGAAATCGTCAAGCGTCCCGCTCTTGATGTTTCCGCTCACCGGACGAAACCGCCGCAGGTCGGTCTCGCTCACGCCACGAACCACGCCCCCACCGGAATATGGGCCCGATGACAGCAGGACTTGGCCCTCGACCACTGGTGATGCCGACACCACACCCGCGACTTTGGCGATGCGCGCCGAAAGGGTTTCGTAATCGACGATCGATCGGCCTTCACCGTAGACGCTGAGGTCGCCGTTGAAGCCGAGGATCCGAGACAGAAGATCCGACTTGAACCCGTTCATCACCGACATCACGATGATCAGCGTCGCGACACCGAGCGCGATGCCGACCAGCGAGAAGATCGCGATCACCGACACAAACCGCTCTCCACGTCGCGCACGCAGATAACGCGCGGCGACCATCCGCTCGAAGCGACCAAACATCGCCTTCAGGCCAGACGCGCGATCGCGTCCTCGGTCGTCAGTTCGACTCGTTCTCCGCTTTGCCGCCGCTTGAGTTCGACGCGGCCGGACGCGGCGCCACGCGGCCCGACGACCAGGTGCCAAGGATGGCCCATCAGGTCGGCGTCCGCGAACTTCACCCCGGCCCGTTCATCACGGTCGTCGAGCAATGCCCGCCCCGGCATCGCGCTGTACAGGCGCTCCGAGATCGCGTCGCAGGCCGCGTCACCCGGTTTGAGATTGAGAATGGCCACGTCGAACGGGGCGATCGCATCCGGCCAGATGATGCCCGCCTCGTCGTGGCTCGCCTCGATCACCGCGCCCACCAGACGGGACACACCGATCCCGTAACTCCCCATTTCCGGATGCACCTTCTCGCCATCGGGTCCGATCACCGTCACACCCATGGAACGCGTGTATTTGTCACCGAAATAGAAAATCTGGCCGACTTCGATCCCGCGTCCCTGCCGTTGCCGTGCTGCCGGAACCGCAGCCCAGGCCATTTCGTCATGCTTCTCGTCTGTCGCGGCGTAGATCGACGTGACCGTCTCGTAAAAACGGGACAGATCGGCCTCGCTGGCATAGTCAAGATCCGAACCCACCCAATCGAGATCCTCGAAATCAGCATCATAGAACACGCCGCTCTCACCTGTCGGCGCCAGCACGATGAATTCATGACTCAAGTCGCCACCGATCGGCCCTGTCGCGGCCCGCATCGGAATTGCCTGGATCCCCAGACGCTGGAACGTCCGCATATAGGCGAGCATCATCCGCCTGTAGCTGTTCACGGCGCCCGCATAATCGAAATCGAACGAATAGGCATCCTTCATCAGGAACTCTCGACCGCGTAGCACGCCGAAGCGCGGTCTCACCTCGTCACGGAATTTCCATTGAACATGATACAGGACCTGAGGCAGATCCCGGTACGACCGCGCCGTCTGACCGACGATGTCGGTGATCATCTCCTCGTTCGTGGGTCCGTACAGGAGGTCGCGTTCATGGCGATCACGGATCCTGAGCATCTCCTCGCCATAATCATCGTATCGACCCGACCGCCGCCAAAGCTCCGCCGGCTGAAGGGTCGGCATCAGGACTTCCTGCGCACCGGTGGCGTCCTGCTCGGCGCGCACGATGGCCGCGATCTTGTGCAGGACGCGCACTCCGGCCGGCAGCCACGCATAGATCCCGGCAGTCACCTGGCGCACCAGTCCGGCCCGCAGCATGAGCCTGTGCGAGGCGACCAGTGCCTCGGCCGGGTTCTCCCTCAGGGTCGGCAAGAAGCTACGTGACAATCGCATGGCTGGCTCGTCGATGTTCCATGCGCTTCTTGTGTGATCGCATCGCCGACCGCAAGAGACATTCATGGTGCATCGCACAAGTAACGAATGGAGACGATCCGAATAAATCCAAAGATTCGTAGGAAAGCGCGTGACAACACGGGATTGGAAAGATAGTAAAAAAAGGCCCGCGCAGCCGGACGGCGCGCAGGCCAAAGTTTAGGGAGGAAACGCCAGTCACACGGCAGGATGAGGACCATTCCTCATCCTGCCGTGATGGTTGCGCGACGGCGTGCGCTCCGTCCACACAAAAACGATATTCGAAGCCTCAAATCCCAGCATCACAGACAAACATGACATCATTATGAGCAGAATCTGACATCGGTCGCACAATGACCGTGCACCGCGAACCAGCCATGTCGAAAGCTCAGCAAGCCGCTGTCCAGCATCAACAGCAATGACAGCCAGATCAGCCCCGACACCATCGTCGTCAGCACGATCGTCTTGACCACGAACGGCGCGCCCTGTGCCCCTCTCACACCAGAGACCGGATCCGGATCGGCGATTGGTCTCGCCACGAACGGCAGCACCCCGAAGAGCGCCGTCCACCAGATCAGCACGAACAGACCGCTTCCGGTAAACCAGCCCATGTGCAGGGTCCAGCCTCGTCAGACCCGAAGCAGGTGGACGTCCACCATCGGCCGCTTCTGCAGCCGCCGCCCGAGAGTTCGTCGCAAGGCAGTCTTCGCCGCCTCCATGAACGCTGCGTCATCACGCCGCAATGGCGCGGGAAGATCCGCCATCGCTTCCGCGAAATCGATCTCCACCCGGCCATGTTCGGGATCGTCCTGCTCGAGCAGCCCCGGTGCCGAGACACGAGGCGTGCCGCGAACCTGTCCATCGATGTCGATCGCGATGCTGGCAAGCACGATCCCGTTGAACAGCATCCGCTTGCGTGCCGCAAGCACCCCGCCCGACAGCGGAACCACACGCTTGCCGTCGATGGCCAGACGTCCGACCGGCACCGTGTCGATCACCTCCGTGGCGTCCGGCAGTAATTGCAGCACGTCGCCATCCTCGAGGACCACCGGCTCGGCACCCACTTCGCGCGCCAAGGCGGCATGGCTTGCCATATGCCGCCATTCGCCATGAACCGGCACCGCGTAGCGCGGCCTGACGAGTTCATAGAGGCGCCGCAACTCGTCGCGAGCCGGATGGCCCGACACATGGATCGCATGATCCTCGTCGGTCATCACGCGAACCCCGCGCCGGACGAGATTGTCCTGCACGAGGCCAACCGCCCGCTCGTTGCCGGGAATCATTCTGCTCGAGAACAAGACAGTGTCGCCCTCGCCTAGCGCGATATTGGGATGACTGTCGGCGGCAATTCGCGCGAGCGCCGATCGCGGCTCGCCCTGGCTCCCGGTCACCAGCATCAGCAGATTATCGTCCGGTATGCTGCCTGCATCACTCTCGGGAACGAATTCGGGCAAGCCCTTGAAATATCCCGTCTCGCGCGCCGCCGCATCGAGGTTGCGCAGGCTGCGTCCGACCAGACATACCGAGCGCCCAGCAGCCAGGCCCGCCAGCGCGACACTCTCCACGCGCGCCACGTTGCTCGCGAAGCACGTCACCGCGACCCGCCCCGTCTTGATGCTTGCGATCAGTCGCGTCAGCGTCCGTCTGACTGATGCCTCCGATCCGGAGTGGCCCTCGACCATCGCGTTCGTGCTGTCGCAAACCATCGCGAGCACGCCCTCGCGCCCGAACGCGGCAAACCCCGCCTCGTCGGTCAGCGGGCCGACCAGCGGCTCCGGATCGAGCTTCCAGTCGCCGGTGTGCAGGATCCGGCCGTACGGCGTGCGGATGGCGACCGCTTGCGCCTCCGGGATGGAATGCGCGACCCGCAGGAACTGGAGCGAAAACGGCGCCAGTTCCAGCGTTCCGCCGGCCGGGACGACCGTCAGCTTCACGTCACCGAGCAGACCGGCCTCACCGAGTTTCCGCCTCAGGATCGCGGCCGCGAAAGGCGATGCGAACACCCGGCACCGCAGCCGCGGCCACAGATGCGCGACGCCGCCGATATGATCCTCATGCGCATGCGTGATCACCAACCCGAGCAACCGATCTCCTTGCGAGACAAGGAATTCCGGATCGGGCAGCAGGATCTCCGCCTCAGGCAACTCGTTTCCGCCAAAGCCGATCCCGCAATCGATCGCGAGCCACCGCCCATTGCAGCGATAGGCGTTCAGGTTCATGCCGATCTCGCCAGTCCCGCCGAGTGGCAGGAAGGCGAGATCGCCCGCGTTTGAGCTCATCAGGGCGCTGCTTCCTAAAGTTCAGACATGGGCGCCGTCGGGCGCATTCTCTCACCGCTCGATTTGGGGGCGAGGCGCCGCCCCGCCAACATCCGCCAGATCAAAGACGCCGATCAGCGCGCACCGGCCACCACGTCTGCGGTCCTCACCACCGTCAAGCCCTCTGCGGCGTCCAGCAGCAGATGACCGTCGGACGACAAGCCGGCGAACTTCCCGGGGTGTCCATCCGCCGTCAGGACCGTGCCGATCGGGTGCGCATGCTCGATCCAGGCCGCCCGGATCGCGGCGAACCCCTCCCGCTCCATCAACCCCATCCAGTCATCGAAGCGGCCCAGGATCAGCCGCGCGACCGGTTCCGGATCGGGCGGCGCACCGGAAGCCACCAGACAGGCGGCGCGACGACCCGGGAGCGACGGTGCCTGGGCGAGGTTGGCGCCGAACCCGATCACCAGCCACTCCACACCGCCGGCCGCCGTGACAGCGCTCTCGACCAGGATACCGGCGAGCTTGCCACCGTCGTCCGACAGGATGTCATTCGGCCACTTCAGCACCAGCGATCCACGGTCGCTATACGCCTGAAGGGCATCCCGCATCGCCAGCCCGGCGAGCAACGTCACGCGGCCGACCTCGTCGGCAGCCCAGTTTGGACGCAGCAGGATCGACATCGACAGATTGCCGCGCGCCGCCTGCCACGTCGTGCCCCGTCTCCCGCGCCCCTGGGTCTGCCGTCGCGCAAGCAATCCCAGACGGGGCGCCTCGCCCATGGCGGCACGCTCGATCAGGCTGTCCGAGGTTGATCCGATCTCGTCGACGACTTCGAGACGCCATGCAGGCAGGGGCAGGATCAACCGAACAGCGCCCTCGACGCCGTTGCCGCCGCCGCGACCACCGGACCTCCGAAGACGATGAACAGCAGCGTGAAGCCGCCGGCGAGTGACGAGACCAGCGCGATCGGGAACGCCCGGCGGTCGAAGCGCTCGGCCGGAACGTCGAACCACATCACCTTGACGACCCGCAAATAGTAGAACCCGCCGACCACGCTGGTGAGCACGCCTACCACCGCCACCGTCCAGAGCCCCGCCTGGATCGCGGCGAGGAAGACATACAACTTGCCGAAGAAGCCCGCGAGCGGCGGAATTCCGGCCATCGAGAACATGAACACGGCGAGGAGAACGGCAAGCGCCGGATCGTTCCGCCCCAACCCGGACAGATCACTGATCCGTTCGAGGGCGTGTCCGTGCCGACGCATGGCGATGATGCAGGCAAACGCCCCTGCATTCATGAACACGTAGACGATCAGGTAGACGAGAACGCCCTGGACGCCGGCCGCGGTGCCGGCGGCAATCCCGATCATCGCGTAGCCCATGTGGCCGATCGACGAGTAGGCCATCATGCGCTTGAAGCTCGCCTGCGAGATCGCGGCGAACGAACCCACGACCATCGAGGCGACGGCGATGATCTCGAGCAGCAACTGCCATTCACCCACGAGGTGCCCGAACGGCCCGATCATCACACGCATGAGGACAGCGAACGGCGCGACCTTCGGTGCCGTGCTCATGAACGCGGTCACTGAGCTGGGCGCACCCTCATAGACGTCGGGCGTCCACATATGAAACGGCGCCGCCGAAAGCTTGAACGCCAGGCCCACGATGACGAACACGATCCCGACCACCAGGCCCGGCGACGCCGGCGCCGCACCGCTCAGTGCATGCGCGAGGGCGCCGAACTCCATCGATCCGCCGAAGCCGTAGACCAGCGAAATCCCGTACAGCAGAAGGCCGGAGGCGAGTGACCCGAGAACGAAGTATTTCAGCCCCGCCTCGGACGAGCGCACCTGTTCCCGCGCGAAGGCGCAGAGGATGTAGATCGAGAAACTCTGCAGCTCGAGCCCGAGATAGGCCGTCATCAAGTTGTCCGACGACACCATGATCAACATGCCGAGCGTCGAGAAGGCCAGCAGCACGGGGAATTCGACGCGTCCGACGCGCTCACGACCGTTATAGTCGATCGACAGCAGCGTCGTCAGCGCGGCCGCCGAGAGCACCAGTATCTTCAGGAAGCGCGTGAACCCGTCGGCAACATACGTCGTGTGATAGCCGGTCCCGGTTCCTCCGGTCGCGACCAGGATCGCGGTGAGCAGGAAACCGAACAGCACGATCACGCTGCAGGACAGTTCTCCGCCGCGCGTGCGTGTCACACCCCACATCAATGCCGCCATCGCCACAAGCGCCAGCACGATCTCGGGCGTCGCCAGACCCCAGTGTCCGAGCCCGACCCGACCCATCACAGGCCCGCTCCCGCCACCAGGAAGGTCGTCAGCAGAACCACAAGCCCGATCAGCATCGTGAAGGCGTAGACCGCGATCGACCCTGTCTGGATCCGAACCACCGCCCCCGACCCTCCGAGCGTCGCGCTGGCGACCCCCGAGGAGATGCCATCGATCATGCCCCTGTCGCCGACACGGGCAAGACCGCCCGCGATCACCCTGAACGGCCGCACGAAGATCAGGTCGTACAGCTCATCGAAATACCACCGGTTCAGCAGAAACCGGTGCACCGGCGCCAGGCGCGAGGCCAGGCGCTCGGGAACCTCCGGCGAGACCAGATAGAAGAACGCGGCCACCGCGATCCCTCCAAGTCCGAGAATGGTCGGAAGTGCCGAAACCAGGATTCCAGCCGGCACGGACGGCGACAGCACGATCGCGCCGCGCCAGAACCGTGATGCGCCCTGGCCGACCAATGCGTGATCGAGCAGCACACCGGACAGGACTGCGCCCACGGCAAGCAGTCCCAGCGGGATCAGCATGACCGGCGGACTCTCATGCGGATGCGCGGAGCCGGACACCCGCGACCGGCCATGAAACGCGAGGAAAATCAGTCGAAACGTGTAGAACGAGGTCAGCGCCACGGTCGAGACGCCGAGCAGCCAGCCATACATCGCCACCCAGCCCGACGTCTCGAAGCTGGCATCCAGGATCGCGTCCTTCGACCAGGCACCCGCGAATGGCGGAACGCCCGAGAGAGCCAAGGCGCCGCACCACATCGTGCCGTAGGTCACCGGCAGCTTTCGCCACAGGGCGCCCATTCGGAACAGGTCCTGTTCGCCCGCGAGCGCGTGGATCACCGATCCTGCCGAGAGGAACAGGAGTGCCTTGAAGAAGGCGTGGGTGAAAAGATGGAACAGCCCGGCGTTGAAAGCGCCGACCCCGCAGCCCAGGAACATGTAGCCGAGCTGCGAGCAGGTCGACCAGGCGATCACGCGCTTGATGTCTGTCTGCACGAGCCCGATCGTCGCCGCGAAGAACGCCGTGCTCGCGCCGATGAAAGCCACGAACGACAAGGCCACCGGTGCGGCAATCAGCAACGGCGAGAACCGGCCGACCAGGAACACGCCTGCCGTCACCATGGTCGCCGCATGGATCAGCGCCGAGACCGGCGTCGGTCCCTCCATCGCGTCGGCGAGCCAGGGCTGGAAGAACAACTGTGCGGACTTGCCCATGGCGCCGACGAACAGCAGCACCCCGATGACCTCGAGTGCCGGCATCGCGACGCCCGCCACGTGATAGAGATCGCCGGTGTGCGCGGACACCGCCCTGAAGATCTCGTCGAAGTCCACCGAGCCGAACACCAGGAAGGTGAGCGCGATCCCGACCATGAAGAACAGGTCGGCCACCCGGTTGAAGATGAATGCCTTGATCGCTGCCGCGTTCGCCGACGGTCGATCATACCAGTAACCGATGAGCAGATAGCTCATCAGCCCGACCCCTTCCCATCCGAAGAAGAGCTGGATCAGATTGTCCGACGTCACCAGCATCAACATCGCGAAGGTGAACAGCGACAGATACGAGAAGAAACGGAAGACCGGGCGCTCCTCACGGCTCATGTAGCCGACGGAATAGACATGAACGAGGGCCGAGACGAACGTCACCATCGCGACCATGGACGTCGAAAGCGCATCCGCCCTGAGCGTCCAGCGGCACGAAAATCCGCCCGCCCTGATCCAGTCCGCGATCCCGATGTCGTGATGACTGCGCGCGCCCGCGTGGAACCCCGCCAGCGCGACGACCGCGGCGACCGCGGCCACGATCATCAGCGCGACGGACACCAGCCGCGCCGCCGCGTCACCGAGCACGCGGCCGAGAAGACCCGAAATCAGCGCGCCGACGCCGGGCGCAAACACCGCAACGGCCAGCATCGCCTCAGCCCCTCATCATCGTGACATCCTCGACCTGGATCGAGCCGCGATTGCGGAAATAGACCACGATGATCGCGAGCCCGATGGCTGATTCGGCCGCGGCCACCGTCAGCACGAACAGCACGAACACCTGTCCTGTCAGATCGCCCAGCGCCGCAGAGAACGCGACCAGATTGAGATTGGCCGCCAGCAGGATCAGCTCGACCGACATCAGGATGACGATCACGTTCTTCCGGTTGAGGAATATGCCAAACACGCCAAGCACCAGCAGGATGGCCGACAGGACCAGGTAATGACCCACCCCGATCGTCATCGCGGGCTTTCCCCGAGGCTCGGCTCCTTGACCGTCGCCGGATCGAAACGCCGTATCCCGCCATTCTGGCCGACCGTCCCGCCGACCTGCAGATCGATCATCCGGATGGTGTCCGAAGGCTGCCGGCGATGCTGAACCGAGGCATCTTGACGCTTGACCGGCCGGCGCTCGCGCAACGTCAGCACGATCGCCCCGATCATGGCGACCAGCAAGATCAACCCTGCGGTCTGGAACAGGAACACGTAGTCCGTGTAGATCACCCGCCCGAGGGCCGACGTGTTCGTCACCCCGAGCGGCATGGGTGACGCCGCCGCCGCGCGCAGGACCGAGGTTCCGGCCACCGCCTTCCATCCCGCAACGGTCACGAACAGCTCCACGAGCAGCACCGCACCGAGCACCACGCCGATCGGCGCGTATTTCTGGAAGCCCGCCCGAAGCTGATCGAAATCGACGTCCAGCATCATCACGACGAACAGGAACAGGACCGCGACCGCACCGACATAGACGATCACCAGGATCATCGCCAGGAACTCGGCGCCGGCGATCAGGAACAGTCCGGCCGCATTAAAGAACGCGAGGATGAGAAACAGCACGGAATGAACCGGGTTTCGCGCGGTGACCACCATCGCGGCGGAAGCGACCAGGATGGCGGAGAGCAGGTAGAAAACGAGCGAAATGATCATGAGCGGTCCCGACCGACGATGGCGGACCCTACCTGTAGGGCGCGTCCTGTTCCAGTCGATGCGCGAGCACGCTTTCCCACCGGTCCCCGTTCGCGAGCAGCCGGTCCTTGTCGTACAGCAGTTCCTCGCGTGTCTCGGTCGAATACTCGTAGTTCGGCCCCTCCACGATCGCGTCGACCGGACACGCCTCCTCGCACAGGCCGCAATAGATGCATTTCGTCATGTCGATGTCGTAGCGCGTGGTCCGGCGTGACCCGTCCTCGCGCGGCTCCGCCTCGATCGTGATCGCGAGCGCCGGACAGACCGCCTCGCACAGCTTGCACGCGATGCACCGCTCCTCCCCGTTCGGATACCGGCGGAGCGCATGCTCGCCACGGAACCGCGGCGACAAAGTCCCCTTCTCGAACGGATAATTGAGCGTCGCTTTCGGCCTGAACATGGTGCGCAGCGTCAGCGCCATGCCGCCCAGCAGCTCGGTCAGAAGAAAGCTGCGGGCGGCGCGATCGAGAACCGTCATCGCCAGAATCCCTTGAAATTCAGTGTCTTCAAACGCCATCGGGCAACCAGCCGGTCAGGGTCAGGAAGCCCGCCGTCAGCACCATCCAGCCCAGCGAGACCGGCAGGAAGATCTTCCAACCCAGGCGCATCAGCTGATCGTAGCGGAACCGCGGAAACGTCCCCCGCACCCAGATGAATACGAACAGCACGAACATGATCTTCAGGATCAGCCAGATCGGTCCCGGGACCCAGGTGAACGGGGCGATGCCGAACGGCGCGAGCCACCCTCCCAGGAACAGCACGGCGGTCATCGCGCTCATCAGGATCATGTTGGTGTATTCACCGAGGAAGAACAGGGCGAACGTCATCGAGCTGTATTCGGTCATGAACCCGCCGACGAGCTCGGTCTCGCCCTCCGGCAGGTCGAACGGCGGCCGGTTCGTCTCCGCCAGGCCCGAGATGAAGAAGATCACGAACATCGGCAGCAGCGGCAGGCAGAACCAGACATGCCTCTGCGCCAGCACGACGTCGTTCAAATTGAGGCTGCCGACGCACAGCAACACGCTCACCAGCACGAGCCCGATCGACACCTCGTAACTGACCATCTGCGATGCGGCCCGCATCGCGCCCATGAAGGCGTATTTCGAGTTGCTCGCCCAGCCGGCGATCAGAATGCCGTACACCCCGAGTGACGAGATCGCGAGCAGGTAGAGCACGCCCACATTGATGTTCGCGACCGCCCAATGGTTGTTGGTGGGGATCACGGCCCACGCGATCATCGCCAGCGCGAAGGTGATCATCGGCGCCAACAGGAACAGCGCCCGGTTGGCTCCGGAAGGAATGATCGTCTCCTTGGTGAGCATCTTGATCGCGTCCGCGAACGCCTGCAGCAAGCCGAACGGCCCCACCACATTCGGGCCCTTGCGCAGATGGATGGCACCCAGGACCTTGCGCTCCGCATAGGTCACATACGCCATCCCGATCAGCACCGGCACCAGCACCGCAACCGTCTGCAGCACGGTCAGGATGGCGTCGCCCGCCTCGGTGCGCAGAAGGAAGTCGCTCAATCCCCTACTCCGCCGCGTCGGCCAGGGGCGCGCCGCCGAACGGCGATCCGATGACCGCCGTGCATGAATGCATGGTCACGCTGGCACGGCTGATCGGATTGGTCTGATAATAATCGAACTCGCTGGCCCGGATCGGCACGCGGCCAACCTTGCCGGCGGCAAGCGGACCCGTCCTGTCCGACACGCCGAACCGTGGCAAATGCTCGCGTGCGAACACCGGGTTGATCGCGATCATCCGAGCCCGCACGCCGCCAAGGTCGTCATACGGCAACGCGCGCTCGAGCACGTCGCTCATCGCGCGCAGGATGCGCCAATCCTCCCGCGCCTCTCCCGGCGGGAAGCTCGCCCGGAACGCGATCTGCGACCGTCCCTCGGTGTTGACGTAGGTGCCTTCCTTCTCGACCCAGGTCGCACCAGGCAGGATCACGTCGGCGCGCGCCGCCCCGGCGTCGCCATGACTTCCCTGGTAGATGACGAAGGTCTCCGGCCCGATCAGCGACATGTCGAATTCATCCGCCCCGAGCAGCCAGAGCACATCGACCCCGCCGCTCATCATCCCGCGCGCAGTGCGGCCGCCCGGGCCAGGCAGCAGTCCGAGATCAAGGCCGCCCACGCGCGCAGCCGCCGAGTGCAGCACGTTGAATCCATGCCATTCCGGCGTCAGCCCGCCAATCGCCTCGGCAAGCCGCCAGCACGCCGACAGGATCGCGGCTCCGTCCTCCCGCGCCAGCGCCGCTTCGCCCACCATGATCATCGGCCGCTTGCAGCCGGCAAGCATCCCTTGGTCCTCGACGAGCCGCGAAAGCAACTCGGTCTCGTTACCCAGGATCGTCACGGGATAGGTCTGGTCGACGCCGGCATCGCCGATCGCGACGATCGGAAAATTTCCTCCGATCGCGCGCTTCCTGATCCGGGCGTTGATCACGGGCGACAACCGGCGCGTGTTGCAGCCCACCAGCAACAGCCCGTCGCTTTCCTCGATCCCGACGATCGTCGTATTGAACAGGTAGAAGTCGCGGCGCGACGCGTCGAGCGCCGCCCCATCCTGCCGGCAATCGAGGTTGGGTGACCCGATCGCACCCATCAGGTCATGCAACGCCGTCATGCTTTCCGCATCACACAAATCACCGGCGATCGCGCCCACTCGATCCGGTCGCACCGCCTTGATCCGCCCCGCAATCACGTCGAAGGCCTCGTTCCAGGACGCGGCCTTCAACTTGCCACCGCGCCGCACCCAGGGCCGGTCCAGCCGCCGACGCCGCAAGCCGTCGAACGAGAACCGGCCCTTGTCGCCCATCCACTCCTCGTTCACCTCATCATTTGTGCGCGGCAGAATGCGAAGCACCTCGCCCGCTCTCGCATCGACGCGGATGTTCGTCCCCGTCGCGTCGGTCACGTCGATGCTGTCGGTCTTCGCCAGTTCCCACGGGCGCGCGACGAACGCGTAAGGCTTGGAGGTCAGCGCACCCACCGGGCAGATGTCGATCATGCAGCCCGACAGCTCCGACGTCAGCGCGCGCTCGACATAGGTCCCGATCTCCATGTTCTCGCCGCGCGAGGTGGCGCCGAGTTCGGAAACGCCGGCGACCTCGGTCGCGAACCGGACGCAGCGCGTGCACTGGATGCAGCGCGTCATCACCGTCTTGACCAGCGGCCCCAGATACTTGTCCTTCACCGCGCGCTTGTTCTCGGCGTAGCGCGAATGGTCCATGCCGTAGCCATAGGCTTGGTCCTGAAGGTCGCACTCCCCGCCCTGATCGCAGATCGGGCAGTCGAGCGGATGGTTGATCAGCAGGAATTCCATCACCGCCCGGCGCGCGTCGCGCACCATCTTGCTGTCGGTGCGGACGACCATGCCGTCGGCCACCGGAAAGCCGCAGCTCGCCACCGGCTTGGGCGCGCGCTCCACCTCGACCAGGCACATCCGGCAATTGCCGGCGATCGACAGCCGCTCATGATAGCAGAAGCGCGGAATTTCCCGACCCGCTGCCTCGCACGCCTGCAACACCGTCGACCCGCCCGGAACCTCGATCACCTGGCCGTCGATCGTGACTTTTGCCATCGCGCCTACTCCGCCGCCACCGGAAGGTTCGTCTCGGTCGGCACGATCCGCCCGCGTCCGCCGCGCTGCTTGGCCGCATTGATGCGCTCTTCCATCACCGGCCGGAAATGCCTGATCAGTCCCTGGATCGGCCACGCCGCCGCGTCGCCAAGCGCGCAGATCGTGTGACCCTCGACCTGGCGCGTGACCTGCTCGAGCATGTCGATCTCCTCGAGCTCCGCTCGACCCTCGACCATGCGGTTCATCACCCGCATCATCCAACCGGTGCCTTCCCGGCAGGGCGTGCACTGACCGCAGCTCTCGTGCTTGTAGAACTTCGCCAGGCGCGCGATCGCCTTGATGATGTCGGTGGAGCGGTCCATCACGATCACCGCCGCCGTTCCGAGACCCGACTTCACGTCGCGCAGGCTGTCATAATCCATCAGCACCGTGTCGCAGACCGATTTGGGAATGACCGGCACCGAGGAGCCGCCGGGAATGACCGCAAGCAGATTGTCCCAGCCGCCCCGCACGCCGCCCGCATGCCGGTCGATCACCTCGCGCAACGGCATGCCGAGTTCCTCCTCGACATTGCATGGCCGGTTCACATGGCCGGAAATACAGAACAGCTTCGTTCCCGAATTTTTTGGCCGTCCCAGTGCCGAGAACCAGGCACCGCCGCGTCGCAGGATGGCCGGGACGACCGCGATCGTCTCGACATTGTTGACCGTCGTCGGACAACCGTACAGACCCATCGCCGCCGGAAACGGCGGCTTCATCCGCGGCATGCCTTTCTTGCCTTCGAGGCTCTCGAGAAGCGCGCTTTCCTCGCCACAGATATACGCGCCGGCACCGCGGTGCACGAACAGGTCGAAATCCCAACCCGAGCCGCAGGCATCCGGTCCGATCAGCCCCGCCTCGTAGGCCTGGTCGACCGCTGCCTGCAGGTTGTGGATCTCGTTGTAGTACTCACCGCGCACATAGATGTAGCAAGCGTGCGCACCCATGGCGAAGGACGCGATCAGTGCGCCCTCGACGAGCTTGTGCGGCTCGTGCCGCAGGATATCGCGATCCTTGCAGGTTCCTGGCTCGCTTTCGTCGGCGTTGATCACGAGGTAGGCCGGTCGCCCATCACTCTCCTTGGGCATGAACGACCATTTGAGACCGGTCGGGAATCCCGCCCCGCCACGCCCGCGCAAACCGGACGCCTTCATCTCGTCGACGATGCCACCCCGCCCACGCGCCAGAATCGCAGCGGTGCCGTCCCAATCTCCCCGTTGCTTGGCAGCCTCCAGCCCCCACTCCGCCTGGCCGAAGATATTCGTGAAGATGCGGTCCTTGTCGCCGAGCATCAGCGCGCCTCCTCCACCTGCGTGTCGCCGAGCAGAGTCGTACGGCCGCCGGCGGCTGCCGAATTGAGCCGGTCGATCATGGGTCCCGGCTTGGGACGCTCGCCTCGCTTCAGGGCGTCGAGCAGGACTGCGCAGCGCTCCTCGTCAAGATCCTCGTAGTAGTCGTCATCGACTTGAAGGATCGGTGCGTTGACGCAGGCGCCCAGGCACTCGACCTCGCTCATCGTGAACATGCCGTCGTCGCTTGTCTCGCCGAACGCGGGCACGCCGCCAATTTTCCTGCAGGCACTCACGATCGCGTCCGATCCGCGCAGCCAGCACGGCGTGGTCGTGCAGACCTGCAGATGATACCGACCGATCGGTTTGGTGTTGAACATCAAATAGAAGGTCGCGACCTCGTAGACCCTGATCGGCGCCATCCCGAGCCGCGACGCGACGAGATCCATCGCGACGCGCGGTATCCAGGCACTTCCCGTCGTTCGTCCCATCTGGTGCTGCACGATGTAGAGCAACGGCATCACCGCCGACGCTTGCCGTCCGTCGGGATACTTAGCGATTGCGGCCGCCGCGTCCTGCTCGGACCGCGCGTCGAACTCGAAGACCGCGACCGCCGGCATCGCCCGCGCCTCCGGTGAATGTCCCGGCGCGCCATGCCCGATATTCTCCGCGTCCGAGAACCCGCCGCCGGGGCCGCCGGTCGCGCCGAACCCGCTACCGGCGCCGCTCATCGATCGACCTCGCCGAACACCAGGTCGAGCGAGCCCACGATCGCAACCGCATCGGCCAGCATATGGTGGCGCGACAGTTCATCGATCGCCTGCAGGTGCGAGAAACCAGTCGGCCTCACCTTGCACCGATAAGGCCGATTGCCGCCGTCCGAGACAAGATAGACGCCGAATTCTCCCTTCGGACTCTCGACAGTCGTATAGGTGGCGCCCGGCGGCACGTGATAGCCCTCCGTGTAGAGTTTGAAATGATGGATTAGCGCCTCCATCGAGCGCTTCATTTCGTGGCGCGGCGGCGGCGTGATCTTCCGGTCCTGGAGCTTGACCGGGCCGGGGCGAAGCGCGCCGAGCGCCTGCTGGATGATCTTGACGCTCTCCCGCATCTCGGCCACCCGCACCAGATACCGATCGTAGCAATCGCCGGCGGCGCCCACCGGGACGTCGAAGCGCACCTCGTCATACTTGTCGTACGGCTGCGCGCGCCGCAGGTCCCAAGGCACGCCGCTCGCCCTCAGATTGGGACCGGAAAATCCCCAAGCCAGCGCCTGCTCGGCCGTGAACGCCCCGATGCCCACCGTCCGCTGCTTCCAGATCCGATTGCCGGTCAGCAATTTCTCCATGTCGTCCAAGAACGATGGAAAGCGCTTGGACCAGTCCATGATCCGCTCGGCGAGGCCCGCCGGCATGTCGCGCGCGACTCCGCCGGGCCGAAAATAGTTGGCGTGGTAACGAGCCCCCGATACCGCCTCGTAGAATTCGAGCAGGTGTTCGCGCTCCTCGTAACCCCACAGCGAGACGGTCTGGGCTCCGATATCGAGGGCCATCGAGACCACCGACAGGATATGATTCAGAACGCGCGTGATCTCGGAAAACAGCACCCGTATCCATTGGCCACGCTCGGGCACCTCGATGCCGAGCAGCTTCTCGGTGGCCAAGGTGAACGCGTGCTCCATGCACATCGGCGAGACATAGTCGAGACGATCGAAATACGGCAGACCCTGGGTGTAGGTCTTGTATTCCAGCAACTTCTCGGTCCCGCGGTGAAGCAGCCCGATATGGGGGTCGGCACGCTCGACCACCTCACCGTCCATTTCCAGGATCAGGCGCAGCACGCCGTGAGCAGCCGGATGCTGAGGCCCGATATTGATCGAGTGGCTGTCGATCTCGACGACGTGCTTGCGGCGTCCGTCCGGCTGCATCGTGTCCGGGATGTCCCGCTTGACCACAAGATCGCTCATCACGCGCCGCCCTTCGGCTGCAGATCAGCACGCTTGATCATGGCGCGCCGCACATCCACGTCGTGCCGGTCTTCATGCGCCTTCTCGTCGCCTGGCAATGTCACCACGCCTTCCCAAGGGGATTCGAAGTCGAAGCTCCGGAACTCCTGCGATAGCCTGACGGGCTCGTAGACGACCCGCTTCTGGTCCTCGTCATAGCGAAGCTCGACAAAACCAGTCAGCGGAAAATCCTTGCGCAGCGGATGCCCCTCGAAACCGTAGTCGGTCAGGATCCGGCGCAGGTCAGGTTGGCCCGAGAACAAGACGCCGAACAGGTCATAGCATTCGCGCTCCCACCAGGTCGCCGACGGCCAGAGCCGGTGCACCGACGCAACCGGCATCACCTCGTCCGTCGTCACGATGACCCGCGCACGTTGATTTCTGCTCACCGACAGGAGGTTGTAGACAACATCGAACCGGTTCTCGCGCTCGGGAAAATCGACGCCGCACACATCCATCATCTGCTCGAAGGCAAATCCGGGGTCTTGACGCAGGGCCGTCATCAGGATGATCAGATGGTCGCGTTCCGCGTGGACCACCAGCTCGCCTCGATCGACCGACGCCGAGCGAACTCCAGGCAATGAGCCCGCGATGTCCACCGCCAGCGCCGCCGCTCGTGCGCGGGCGCGGTTCGCGGCGTCAGCCACGCAGGATAGTCCCGGTACGGCGGATCTTCTTCTGCAACTGCAGGATTCCGTAGACCAGGGCTTCCGCGGTCGGCGGACAGCCGGGCACGTAGATGTCGACGGGAACGATCCGGTCGCAACCTCGGACCACCGAGTACGAGTAATGGTAGTAGCCGCCCCCGTTCGCGCAGCTTCCCATGCTGATCACCCAGCGCGGTTCCGCCATCTGGTCGTAAACCTTGCGCAGGGCCGGTGCCATCTTGTTGCACAACGTGCCCGCGACGATCATCACGTCGCTCTGGCGCGGGCTGTTGCGCGGGATGATACCGAACCGGTCGAGGTCGTAACGCGGCATATAGGCGTGGATCATTTCCACCGCACAGCAGGCCAGGCCGAACGTCATCGGCCACAAGCTTCCCGTCCGAGCCCAATTGACGACCTTGTCGACATTGGCCACGACGAACCCTTTGTCGCTGATCTCGCCAGTGATCCCCTTGACCACCGCATCCTGCTCTGGTCCCGCCGGCAGGTGCTCCCGGTTCCACATCGTTTCGGTCATGCTCATCGCCGCCTTACTCCCACTCGAGAGCGCCCTTCTTCCATTCGTAGATGAACCCGACAGTGAGCACGGCAAGGAAGGCGAGCATCGAAAGGAAACCGAATCCGCCGATGTGCTTGAGGCTGATGGCCCACGGAAACAGGAAGGCGATCTCGAGGTCGAAGATGATAAAGAGGATGGCCACCAGGTAGTAGCGCACGTCGAAACGTCGCCGCGCGTCATCGAACGGCTCGAACCCGCATTCATAGGCCGATACCTTTTCCGGGTCCGGTCTCTGCCAAGCGGCCAGGAACGACGCCCCGACCATCGCCCCAGAAATCACCGCCGCGATGACGATGAACACGGCAATCGGGAAATAGCTGGCGATCACAGGATGCATGGCGGGACCTCGAAACTGGCCCGACTTCTACCTCCGAAACACCATCGCGACCAGCGTGTCAGGTTCGGTCGGGCGATCCTCGGTGGCGCGAGTGACGGGGCTCGAACCCGCGACCTCCGGCGTGACAGGCCGGCGCTCTAACCAACTGAGCTACACCCGCATCAAGGGCCCGTCGACTAAGCCCTGCCTCGCGTCCCGTCAAGCTGATCCCTCGCCACGTCGTGGACAGGGGACCTGGGCGGTGACGGGATCGAACCGCCGACCCTCTCGGTGTAAACGAGACGCTCTGCCGCTGAGCTAACCGCCCGGAAAGCCAATCCTCGACAGCATCAGGAAGACGAACCCACTCTATCCTTCAAGCTCTTTGCCGCCTTGAACCGAACCGATACCGACGCCGGCACGTCGATCGTCGCGCCGGTTCGTGGATGGCGTCCTTTGGTCGCCTTCCGAGTGGTCGTCACGAAGGTGCCGAATCCACTCAGTCGCACGCCCTCGGTCCGCTGGAGCGCTGCCTCGATGGCCGCGAGGAGAGCGACAACTACTTCCTTCGCCTTGGAACGGGACAAGTCGGTATCCTCGGCGACCTTCGCGATAAGCTCCATCCTGTTCAAGTAACTCCGCCGTCTACCGCGTCAGTGCGTCAGTGCGGTCGCGCCAGAAGTCCCCGCCGGGGTCGTGACCGGCTCGGCGGGCTCGGCCCACTCGATCGCCTCCGGCTTCCTGACCAGAGCCTGGGCAATCACGTCGTCGACATGCGCCACCGGGATCAACGTGATCACGTTCTTCACATTGTCAGGAATTTCGGCGAGGTCCTTCTCGTTGTCCTTCGGGAACAGCACCGTGGTGATGCCAGCCCGGAGTGCCGCCAGCAGCTTCTCCTTCAATCCGCCGATCGGCAGCACCCGCCCGCGAAGCGTGATCTCTCCTGTCATCGCAATATCGCGCCGCACCGGAATCCCGGTCAGAACGGAGACCAGTGACGTCGCCATCGCGATGCCCGCCGACGGGCCGTCCTTCGGCGTGGCGCCCTCCGGCACATGCACGTGCAGATCGCGCCGCTCGAAAAGGGTCGGCTTGATGCCGAAATGCGTCGACCGCGAGCGAACGTAGCTCAATGCCGCCGTCACGCTCTCCTGCATCACGTCACCAAGCTTGCCGGTGTGCTTGATCGCGCCTTTGCCGGGCACCATCACGCTCTCGATCGTCAGGATCTCTCCGCCGACTTCCGTCCAGGCGAGCCCGGTCACCACACCGACCATATCCTCGGCCTCGGTCTCGCCGTAGCGGAACCTCGGGATCCCGGCATACTTGCCCACATTCTCGCCGGTGATCGTGACCTGCTTGGCCTTGCCCGTCACGATTGCCTTGACCGCCTTTCGGGCGAGGTTCGCGATCTCGCGCTCCAGGTTTCGGACCCCCGCCTCACGCGTGTATGTCCTGATCAGTTCCCGAAGCGCCTCATCGGTGATCAACCATTCGGCGGGCTTGAGGCTGTTGGCCTCTCCCTGCTTGGCGATCAGGTGTCGCTTGGCGATCTCGACCTTCTCGTCCTCGGTGTAGCCGGGGATGCGGATGATCTCCATCCGGTCGAGCAACGGCTGCGGCATATGCAGGCTGTTGGCCGTCGTGATGAACATCACGTCCGAGAGGTCGTAATCGACTTCAAGATAATGATCCGCAAACGTCCCGTTCTGCTCCGGATCGAGCACCTCGAGGAGCGCCGACGACGGATCACCGCGCCAGTCGGCACCTAATTTGTCGATCTCATCGAGCAGGAACAGCGGGTTCGAGCTCTTCGCCTTGCGCATCCCCTGCACGATCTTGCCCGGCATCGAGCCGATATAGGTGCGTCGATGCCCGCGGATTTCCGCCTCGTCGCGCACGCCGCCCAGCGACATGCGGACGAAGTTCCGGCCCGTCGCCTTGGCGATCGATTTGCCGAGCGACGTCTTGCCGACTCCAGGCGGTCCTACCAGGCAGAGGATCGGACCCTTCAGCTTGTTCGACCGCGACTGCACGGCGAGATACTCGAGAATGCGCTCCTTGACCTTCTCGAGTCCGTAATGGTCGACATCCAGGGACGTTTCCGCCGCCTCGACGTCATTGCGCACCTTGGTTCGCTTCTTCCACGGGATCGACAGGATCCAGTCGAGGTAGTTGCGAACGACAGTGCTCTCGGCACTCATCGGACTCATCGTGCGCAATTTCTTGAGCTCGCCGAGCGCCTTGTCGCGCGCCTCCTTGCTGAGCTTGGTCGACTTGATCCGCTCCTCGAGCTCGGAAGTCTCGTCCTTGCCGTCCTCGCCCTCGCCAAGCTCCTTCTGGATCGCCTTGAGCTGCTCATTGAGGTAATATTCGCGCTGGGTCTTCTCCATCTGCCGCTTGACGCGGTTGCGGATGCGCTTCTCGACCTGTAGCACGCCGATCTCGGCTTCCATGTGCGCGAACACGCGTTCGAGCCTCTCGGCGACACGCTCGGTCTCGAGCAGCTCCTGCTTCTCCGCGATCTTCAGCGACAGGTGGCTGGCGATCGTATCGGCGAGCTTGCTCGGCTCATCGATCTGGTTGAGCGAGACCAAGACCTCGGGCGCGATCTTCTTGTTGAGCTTGATATATTGCTCGAACTGCGACACCACCGTCCGCCCCAGCGCCTCGATCTCCGGCGCGTCGTCGCTGCCGATTTCCGGTAACGCTTCCACTTCAGCCTCGAAATGGCTGTCCGTCTCGTGGAACTCCGTGATCCGCGCGCGATGCTGACCCTCGACAAGCACCTTCACGGTGCCGTCGGGCAACTTGAGCAGCTGCAGGATCGTCGAGACCGTTCCGGCTCGATAGATGTCGTCGGGCGCCGGATCATCCTGCGACGCGTTCTTCTGCGCGACCAGCAGGATCTGCCGGTCATCCTTCGTCACCGCCTCAAGAGCCCGGACCGATTTCTCGCGTCCGACGAACAATGGCACGATCATGTGCGGAAAAACGACGATATCGCGCAACGGCAGGACCGCCAAGATCTCCGGGCGTGTCTCGACGTCCTTGTCTTTATCAAGTGAAGCCTCGGTCATGCTGACCTCCTGATGGACAGTCGTTTGATCCTCGACGCCCGCCACGCGGCACGTGGAACCCGGTCCGTCAGCCGCCCTGGCTTACGATCCGACAACAGCCGATATCGGCAGACAGCGGCTGGGCAGCAAGGCCCAACCGAGCGCCGAGGATCAGGCGGAGTGCTCTGCCGCCCGCTCCTTACCATAGACGAGAACCGGCTGTGCCCGGCTTTCCGCGGAGTCGCGGTTCACCACCACCTCTTCCACGCCCTCGAGCCCGGGCAGCTCGAACATCGTCGGCAACAGGACCGCCTCCAGGATCGAACGCAGCCCGCGTGCACCGGTCCGCCGTGCGATCGCCCTCACCGCCACCGCCTTCAGCGCGTCCTCCGTGAACGAGAGCTTCACGCCCTCCATCTCGAACAGCCGCGCGTACTGCTTGGAAAGCGCGTTGCGCGGCTTGGTCAGGATCTCGATCAGCGCCGCCTCATCCAGATCCTCGAGCGTGGCGACCACCGGCAACCGGCCGATGAACTCCGGGATGAGCCCGAACTTCAGCAGGTCCTCGGGCTCGACCTCGTGCAGGATCGCGCCCGTCCTGCGTTCGTCCGGCCCACGCACGTCGGCACCGAATCCGACCCCGGAGCCCTTGCCTCGCGCGCTGATGATCTTCTCCAGCCCCGCGAATGCGCCGCCGCAGATGAACAGGATGTTCGTCGTGTCGACTTGCAGGAACTCCTGCTGCGGGTGCTTGCGGCCGCCCTGCGGCGGCACCGACGCCACCGTCCCCTCCATGATCTTGAGCAAGGCCTGCTGCACGCCCTCGCCCGAGACGTCGCGCGTGATCGACGGGTTGTCCGACTTGCGGCTGATCTTGTCGACCTCGTCGATGTAGACGATCCCGCGCTGCGCCCGCTCCACATTGTAGTCGGCCGACTGCAGCAGCTTGAGGATGATGTTCTCCACGTCCTCGCCCACGTAGCCGGCCTCGGTCAGCGTCGTCGCGTCCGCCATCGTGAACGGCACGTCGAGAATACGTGCCAGCGTCTGGGCCAGCAACGTCTTGCCCGACCCGGTCGGCCCGACCAGCATGATGTTCGACTTGGCGATCTCGACGTCGTTGTTCTTCTGACCGTGCGCCAGGCGCTTGTAGTGGTTGTGCACCGCGACCGACAGGACCTTCTTCGCGTGGCTCTGCCCGATGACGTAGTCGTCGAGGACCTTGCAGATTTCCTTCGGCGTCGGAACCCCATCCCGACTTTTCACGAGGTGGGTCTTGTGCTCCTCACGAATAATGTCCATGCACAATTCGACGCACTCGTCGCAGATGAACACCGTCGGCCCCGCGATGAGCTTGCGCACCTCGTGCTGCGATTTGCCGCAGAACGAGCAATACAAGGTGTTTTTCGAGTCGCCGGCCTTGCTCATCGTCACTCCTGCCCCGGCCTATGCCGGGCCCCCGACCAATGGCGGAAGTCATCAAAACGGTATGCTGCCCCTGGCACGAGGACCTGACAAGACGGCGGCATCAGCCGAAATGTCCCGGACGTAGCAAGAAGATGGCCGGCGCCACGCGGCGCGAGCGGGTCTTCAACGCCTCTGATCGTCGTCCGGGCCACCGGACTTCTTCTGCACGACCTCGTCGAGCAAGCCGAAGCCCAATGCCTCCTCGGCGGACATATAGGTGTCCCGGTCGAGCTTCTGCTCGATCTGCTCCAACGTACGGCCCGTATGTGTCTCGTAGATCTCGTTCAACCGGCGTCGCAGGTACAGGATCTCGCGGGCCTGGATCTCGATGTCGCTCGCCTGCCCCTGGGCACCGCCGGACGGCTGATGAACCATGATGCGGGCGTTCGGAAGCGCATAGCGCTTGCCCTTCTCACCCGCGGCCAGCAGCAACGACCCCATCGATGCCGCCTGGCCGATGCAGACCGTGCTTACGGGGCTCCTGATATATTGCATCGTGTCGTAGATCGCGAGACCTGCGGAAACAACGCCGCCCGGGCTGTTGATATAAAAGGAAATCTCCTTCGACGGATTGACGCTCTCGAGAAACAGCAACTGTGCCGAGATCAAGGCCGCGACCTGATCGTACACCGGCCCGGTCAAGAAGATGATCCGTTCCTGGAGCAGCCGTGAATAGATGTCGAAGGCCCGCTCGCCGCGCGAGGTCTGCTCGACCACCATCGGCACGAGGGCGTTATTATAGATCTCGACCGGATCTCGGTCCCTCATGCCCCTGCTCCGCCCCTCGATCGGCCCGCCAGCAGCGGAACCGTGATACAAATCAGATCGTCATCCAACATAGATCACGCGCACGCGTTTGCGAGCCCCGACACTCGACCCGAGAGTGGCTACGCCGCCTCGTCCGGCATCGCGGCAAGCTCCTCGGCCGAGACTTCGCGCTCGGACACCTGCGCCAACTCGAGGATATAGTCGACGACCTTGTTCTCGTAGATCGGGCCGCGAAGCGTCTCGGCGGCGCGAGGATTGGTGCGGAAGAACTCCATCACCTGTTGCTCCTGTCCAGGATAGCGACCAGCCTCGGCGCGCATCGACCGGAACATCTCGTCCTGGCCAACCTGGATCGAATTGAGCCGGCCGATCTCGGCGAGCAGCAGGCCCAACTTCACCCGACGCTCCGCGATCGCCCGGTAATCCGCCTTGAGCGTCTCGTCGTCCTTGTCCCGATCCTCCTCGTCCAGCCGCCCGGCCACCCGATCGGCCTCGATCCGGGTCCAGATCTGCGTGAATTCGGCCTCCACCATCGACACCGGCGCCTCGAAACCCGTCTGGCCCGCCAGCGCATCGAGCAGATCGCGCTTGATCCGCAGGCGCGACAATTGCGCGTATTCCTGCGTCATCTGGTCGCGCACGGCGTCGCGAACCCGCCCGATCTCCTCGAAGCCGACGCGCTTGGCCAGGTCGTCGTCGATCCCGGGAACCACCGACTGCTTGATCGACTTGGCCACGATCTCGAACCGGGCCTGCTTGCCCGCGAGCTCCGCCGCCTGATACTCGGCTGGAAACGTGACGTCGATCGTGCGTGTTTCTCCCGCCGACATGCCTGCGAGCTGCTCGGTGAAGCCGGGGATGAAGCCGTCCCCGCCCACCTCGACAGGCGTGTCGGTGGCAGTGCCCCCCTCGAACGCAACGCCGTCGATCCGGCCGGTGAAGTCCGTGACCAGCACATCGCCGATGACGGCCGGACGGACCTCCTCGACATCCTCGAGCGTCCTGTTCCGCTTGGCGACCTCCGCGAGCGCCTTGTCGATCGTCTCGTCGCTCGGTGACGCCACGAGTCTGGTCAGCGCGATCGCACCAAGATCCGGCACCGCGATCTCCGGCAGCAACTCCAACTCGACAGTGAACGCGAGGTCCGCGGCACCGTCCGATCCGCCCTGCAGGTCGACCTTCGGTTGCATCGCCGGCCGCAATCCGCGATCGCCAAGCAGCTTCTCGGTCGCCTCGCTCATGCTCTGCTCGAGGACCTCCGCCTCGATGGCTGTTCCGTAGCGTTGCCTGACGACCGACAACGGTACCTTGCCCGGCCGGAAGCCGGGCAGCTTCAGCCCGTGACCGAGCTCGGCCAGCCGCTTGTCACGCCGCCCTTTCAGCTCGTCGGCAGGAACGACGACAGAGAAGCCGCGCCGCAGCCCGTCGGTGAGCGTTTCGGTAACCTGCATGGCAAGGAGCCTTCCACAATCGCTGAGCTAGTTCCGGGGGACGCGACGCTGGTGCGGGCGGAGGGACTTGAACCCCCATGGCTTGCGCCACCAGAACCTAAATCTGGCGTGTCTGCCAATTCCACCACGCCCGCGGCCAAGCCGAATGCCTTACGTCAGCAACGTTCCGCCTTCAAGTGACCGGCCATCCGCGACCACGCGCCGGGCCGCCTCCATCGCGCCGGGCAGACGCTCGGCCAGATCCTCCGCGATCAGCCCGTTTCCGGCACGGATCCCGGCCTCGCCGTGCAGCCAGACCGCGGCCGACGCGGCCTCGAACGGCTTCATCCCCTGGGCCAGGAGTGCGGCGACAATGCCGGCGAGCGTATCGCCTGTCCCGGCGGTCGCCAGCGCGGATGTCGCGTGGGCGTTGATCGTCGCCCGTCCATCGGGCGACGCCACGATCGTGTCCGCGCTCTTCATCACCACGACCGCCCCGGTCTCGCGCGCTGCCGACCGGGCCGCCGAAAGCCGGTCCGGGCCCGGTGGTCCGAACACGCGCGCGAACTCACCTGCGTGCGGCGTGAGCACTGCGGCGCCGCGCAAACCGATCGGAGCACCCGCACACGCGACCAACGCCCCGCCATCGGCCACGACGGACCGGCCCGCTTTGAACAATGTCGGGAGACAGGCGGTCGCCTCCTCGGGAGACAGGCCCGATCCGCACAGCCAGACATGACGCCGGTCGTCCTCGAGCATCGAGGCCAGCGAGCCGCGGTCCATGATCAGTCCAGGCTCCCGCCGCTCCAGGCCCGCCGGATCCCACAGCGCGGCGATCCGGACCAGGCCGGCTCCCGCCCGGCGCGCGGCATTAGCCGCAAGCAGTGCCGCCCCTCCCATCGAGGCGCCCGCGATCACGCTGACGGTGCCGCGCGCATATTTGTGGTCCGATGCTCCTGGCTTCCGCAGCGGCCAGAGCACCGGCTCGTTGCGCCAAAGCGACGCCTGCCGCCCATCTCCGGCCAGGGCGCCCGAAGGCATTCCGATGTCCGACAGCACGAGCCGGCCACAAAGCCCGCGCCCGGGATAAAGAAGGTGGCCCGGCTTGAACCGGACGAACGTCACCGTGACGTCGGCTCCTCGCACCGCGCCGCGCGCCTCACCGGTTCCTCCATCGACACCGCTCGGAACATCGACCGCCAGCACACGCTTGGCGGGCGCCAGGACGTCGCTCACCTTCCCGTCCAGCGGCCGCGCGAGGCCTGCGCCGAACACCGCATCGACCACCAATCCGGCACGTGCGACCTCCTCGGCCGCGAAAGCCACCGTTGGCCCGCGCCAACGAGCCGCCGCCGCCGCCGCCTCGCCACCGGGTCGTGGCGCGGCCAGCGCCGCCACCGCGACCGGCCAGCCGCGCGATGCCAGCCTCCGTGCGGCGACGTATCCGTCTCCGCCATTGTGTCCCGGCCCCACCAGCACAAGCACCCGGCACGGCGGGAAATGACGCATCGCAGCCCGGGCGACCGCCCGGCCGGCATTCTCCATCAGGCTCGTCAGTGCTATCCACCGGCCGGCAAGGCGATCCACGTCGCTCATCTCGATCGGGGTCAGCAGTTCCAGGCTCGCAGTGCCCGCGACCATTCCGCCCTCCATCCGCATCAGACCGTCAACGTGGACCGGACCCGGCGGTTGGACGTAAGGCACACTCCCGGAGCGGCCCGCCAGCAGAACGGAGCGATGACGATGACAATGCCCCAGAACCTCGCCGGTGCCGATGCGGCATGGGGTGTCGTCCTGGCAGCCCATCTGCTGTGCATGGCAGCCTGGGTCGGGGGTCTCGCCTACACGCTGATCGTGCTCAGCCCGAGCCTCGGGCTGCTGGATGCGACCCCCCGCATGAGCGTCAATCTCCAATCGCTGCGTCGCTTCTTCCGCCTCGTCTGGATCGTCATGCCGATCAGCCTGCTGAGCGGCTGGGCCATGCTCGCCGGGAAGGAAGGCGGTTTCTCGCACGCCCCCTGGTATGTGAATGGAATGCAGGGGCTGGCCATTCTCATGGCAGCGACCTTCCTCTGGATCTTCTACGGACCCTATCGCCGCTTGCGTCGCGCCATCCGTCCGCAACCACGGGCCCTCGACGCTGTCCGGTCACTGCTGACGACCAACCTGGCTCTCGGTTGCGCAACCGTGCTTGTCGCATGCCTCGGTCATTTCCCCGCCTCCTGACCTACCCGCGCGGCTTCGCCTCCTCACCGAGCGGATCTGACAGCCGCGCGGCCGTTCCGATCATCGCGGTGTGCGAGAACGCCTGGGGGAAGTTACCGACGAGACGCCCAGCCACGGAGTCGTACTCTTCCGAGAACAATCCAAGGTCGTTGCGGAGAGACAACAAACGTTCGAACAGATTGCGTGCCTCCTCCATCCGCCCCTGCAGGGCATAGGCATCCGCCAGCCAGAAGGAGCAGGCTAGGAACGCTCCCTCGACCCCCTCCAATCCGTCGACACCCCCTTCGGTCCGGTAGCGCAGCACGAAACCGTCCTGCACCAGCTCACGCTCGATCGCCGAAATCGTCCCGGCGATCCGCGGATCGTCGGCCGGCAGGAACCCGATCGCCGGCAGCAGCAGGAGGCTCGCGTCCAGCCCGTCATTCTCATAGCTCTGCCTGAAGCTGTTCCTGTCGGGCGAGAATCCCCTCTCGCACACCTCGTCATGGATCTCCTGCCTGATCGCCTTCCAATGCGCGACCGGACCCGGAAGATGAAACCGCTCGGCATCCTCGATCGTCCGATCGAAGGCCATCCAGCAGAACGCTTTCGAGGCGACGAAATGCTTCGCACCGCCGCGCACCTCCCACATGCCTTCGTCGGGCATCCGCCAGACCGTCTCGAGATGCTCCATCAGCCCACGCTGTAACGGCCATCCGGCCTTCGGATCGCGCAGATTGCCGATCCGCGCCTGGTGCAGCGCCCCGATCACCTCGCCATACACGTCGAGTTGCAGTTGCGCTGACGCCGCGTTGCCCACGCGCACTGGCGCCGCGCCCTGATAGCCGGACAACCAGGGTACCTCCCATTCCGACAATTGCCGCTCGCCGCCGATGCCATACATGATCTGGATCTGGGCCGGGCTACCGGCCACCGACCGGTGCAGCCAATCCCGCCAGGCGCGCGCCTCGTCGTAGTAGTTGCCACTCATCAGCGCGAACAGCGTCAATGTCGCGTCCCTTAGCCAGCAGAACCGGTAGTCCCAATTCCGCGCACCGCCCAGTTGCTCGGGCAGCGAGGTCGTCGCCGCCGCCACGATTCCGCCCGTCTCGTCGAAGGTCAGCGCCTTCAGCGTCAGCAACGACCGTCTGATGGCCGCCTGATAGTTGCCGCCCAAGCCGGACCGTCCGGCCCATTCGCGCCAGAACTGCTCCGTCGCATCCAGTGATGCGACCGCATCGATCACACCCGGAGCCGATCGGTGCGACGCACGCCACGACAGGGTGAACGTGCGGCGTTGACCCGCCTCGACGCTGAAATGCGCCACCGTCCGCATGTGCTTGCCGTGCAGCTTGACGTCGCCGTGCAAGGCGACCTGCGCGGGACCGGCGATCGCCACAATTCCGTTGCCGTCCCCGATCCGCGTCACCCAGGGGATCGCGCTGCCGTAGTCGAACCGAAGGCCGACTTCCATCGCCATTGCGACATGGCCCCGCCGTGCCTCGACGATCCTCACCAGCGTCGGATCGTCCGGACCGATCGCCATGAAGTCGATCAGCGCGACGGTGCCGCTCGCGGTCTCGAACACGGTCTCGAGCACCATGCCGTCATCGCGGTATTGCCGCGTGATCGTCGCGTGGTTGTCGGCCGGTGCGAGCAGCCACCTTCCATTGTCGTCGTTGCCGAGCAGGGCGGCGAAACACGCAGGACCGTCGAACCGCGGCCAGCACAACCAGTCGATCGATCCGTTCCGGCCGACAAGGGCACAACTCCGGCAATCGCCGATCATTCCGTAATCCGCGATGCCAAGAGGAACATACGCCATCGACACCTCGCTCCCTACCCCCGCTCGGTTCGCAGGCGCCCACAATACGAACGGACGACCGCTCGGTTGCCTCCATTCCCCAGCCCCACCGGCCGCCTGCTTGACTTTCGGTCCGGCGATGAAGATATCCAGGACGCCGAGGGCAGTGGGCCAACCGTGGCGCCGTTGCTCGACCGCGTGCGGTCGCCCGAGGTGCCGGCTTACCAGGCCCCATTCGCCGATCGGTGGGCTGCCCAGTCGCTGAAATCGAGAGAGTATTGAACGAAACGCGTGCCGCACCGTCTACGGACGACCCTGAGGGCGAACATCCCGTCCATGTCACCGGCGCTGCCGCTGGAGACACGATCGGCTCCGACACGCCGTCCTCGGATGCCGTGTCATCCTCAGTCGACATCGCCGAGCCGGATGATTTCGAGGAGACGCTGCCAGGCGACCCCGCCGATACGGACCACGACGAGATCGACGCGACCGAACCTCCCCGGATCAGCTTTACCGACCTTGGTCTCTCGCCCGAAATCGTTCGTGCCGTCGAGGAGAAGGGCTACCTCCACCCGACACCGATCCAGGAACAGGCGATCCCTTATGTGCTGATGGGACGCGACGTGCTCGGTGTCGCCCAGACCGGGACTGGCAAGACCGCGGGCTTCACGCTGCCTCTGCTCGATATCCTGTCCGGATCGCGGGCACGGGCGCGAATGCCACGGAGTCTGATTCTGGAGCCTACCCGTGAGCTCGCCTTGCAGGTCGCCGAGAATTTTGTCGATTACGGCCGCTATCTGAAGCTCAACCATGCCCTCCTGATCGGTGGCGAGAGCATGTCCGATCAGAAGGAGGCTCTCGCACGCGGTGTCGACGTCCTGATCGCGACGCCGGGCCGTCTTCTCGATCTCTTCGAACGCGGCGGTCTGCTTCTCAACGACACTCGGGTCCTCGTCATCGACGAGGCCGACCGAATGCTCGACATGGGCTTCATCCCTGACGTCGAGCGCATCGCGTCCCTGGTCTCACCGCAGCGGCAGACGCTCTTCTTCTCGGCGACGATGGCACCCGAGATCAAGCGCCTGTCAGACGCGTTCCTGCAGAACCCGAAGCTCATTACGGTTTCGCGGGCCGCGAGCGTGGCCACCACCATCGAAGCTGGTCTCGCCCTCGTCGACGAGACCGACAAGAGGCGCGCGCTCCGCTCGCTTCTCAATACTCAGGATGTCCAGAACGCGCTGATCTTCTGCAATCGCAAGCGGGATGTCGACATTCTCGCCAAATCGCTCCAGAAGCACAATTTCTCTGCTGGTGCCCTGCACGGAGACCTGCCTCAACCGGTGCGTTTCGCCACGCTCGAAGGCTTCAAGGCAGGCGACGTCAGACTTCTGGTCTGCAGCGACGTCGCTGCACGCGGCATCGACATCGGCGGCCTGAGCCACGTCTTCAACTTCGATGTTCCCATTCACGCGGAGGACTATGTCCACCGTATCGGGCGGACAGGTCGCGCCGGCCGTACCGGCCACGCCTATACGATTGCCGCTCCCGATGATCGGATGTTCGTCGACGCGATCGAGAAGCTGACCGGCGCACCCATTCCACGCATGGCCGTCCCTGATGTCGAGACTGCGCATTGGTCGGACATCGACGGACGAAAGCGTCGTCCGCGCCGCGGGACCAAGCCTCCCGCCAAGGCAACCGCCTCGGCCAGCCCTGCGCCAACGGCGATCACGCGTCCGCCCCGAGCACGGGCCGAACCCCGGCGGCAACCGCAGGCCCGGCCCGAGACCGTCCCGGCCCGTCCGACAATGCCTTCGACCGCGCGAGAGACCGGGCGGGACATGCCGCGTCGTCCGGAGGATCTCGGGCCGGCCGTGATCGGCTTCGGTGATTTGACCCCTGGCTTCATGCTCCTTCCCCGGAGGATCGCCGCGGTCATCAGTGAACTCGATCGTACCGAGCCTGGCGATCTCGAGGTGGAAACGCCTGACACCCTGACCGAGGACGGGCCGCGACCGGATTTCAGCGGCGAGCACAGCGCCGACAACCCCACCATCGACAATCCCTGAATCCACCCGCCAGACGATCGAGATCAGTTTTCTCGACGAAGATGCGGACGGGAGCGCCCATAGCGTCGATGGCAATGGACTGATCCACGTCCCTCGCACTCTCCCTGGCGAACGTGTGCTGGTGTCGACGACCGGCGGCCGATCCGAGGCCCGCCTCGAGATGTTGCTCACCCGCAGCCAGCATCGGGTGGATCCGATCTGCGCGCTTGCTGCCGATTGCGGCGGGTGCGCGCTGCAGCATCAGGCTCAAGCAGCCAATCTTGCCTGGAAATCCGCCCGTGTCGCCCGCGCGCTCGAGTTCGCCGGGTTCGACGACCCGGTGATGTCGGTGCCGATCCAGGTCGGCCTGCGTTCGCGGCGGCGCATGGATCTGGGTATCATCCGCGTCCCCGACGGGCGGATCGAGGTCGGGCTGCACCGTCGCAAGCACCGTGACATCGTCGACATGACCGAATGCCACATCCTCGATCCCGCCCTGTTCGCGCTGCTGGCGCCGCTCCGGCACAGCCTGCGCTCACTGCAATGCCTGACCAGGGCAGGATCCCTGGTCATGAACCGTCTCGACCACGGGCCCGACCTGCTTCTCCGCACCGACAGGTCGCCGGGCTCCAACGATCGGATCCGTCTCGCGGCCTTTGCGGCCACCCACGATGTCTGCCGTGTCGCCTGGCAGCATGAACGTGTCGGCCGTCGGTCGGCGCCCGAAACCGTTGCCCAGCTTGCGCCGGCGAGCGTGATGATGGGGGACCGCCCGGTCGAGCTTCCCTCCGGCGCCTTCCTCCAGGCGACCGAACAGGGCGAGGCCGCGATCATCGATGCCGTCCTGGCGGGCCTGCCATCGACGCTGCCGACCAGGTCGCGCATCGTCGAATTCTATGCAGGCTGTGGGACCCTGACCCTGCCGCTGGCGACGGCAGGCCGAGTGCGTGCCTACGAAGGGGACCCCGACGCGGCCGCCGCTCTGATCAGCGCCAGCGGCGGCATGCGGATCGATGCACGGCGACGGGACCTTGCCCTCAATCCGGTGGCCGCGTCGGAAATCCGCGACGCCGGCGTCATCGTCCTCGATCCGCCCTATGCCGGTGCTGGTCGCCAAATGGACGAGGTGGTTCGCACACCCGCCGGCACCGTCATCCTCGTCAGTTGCAATCCGGCCGCTCTACGTCGCGAGGCCGGCATCCTCCAGCAGGCGGGCTTTCAGCATGAACGTTCAACGACGATCGATCAGTTCCTGTTCTCGTCGCGGATCGAGAGCGTGTCCGTCTTCAGACGTGGAAGCTCTCGCCGCAGCCACACCGTCCCTTCTCGTTCGGGTTCCTGAACGTGAAGCCGGATGTCAGCTGCACGACTTCGTAGTCCATTTCGGTTCCGATCAGGAACAGCGTCGCCTTTCGATCGACCAGGACGGTGACACCGTTGTCAGTCACCGTCTCGTCTCCGGGACCAGCCCCGTCGACCCAGTCCATGTTGTACGACAAGCCGGAACAACCTTTCGTGCCAACCGACACGCGTAGCAGCTTGCCGTTCTGACCGCTCTCGTAGAGCGCCCTCAGCCGTGCGGCGGCAGCATCCGACACCGACATCAAGGGCGGTAGCGCCCGGCGGATTCGCCCTGGTTCGACCGAAACACTCATCATCGACCTCATGACGCTCAATACATGTTCAGGGCGAGCCGGGCATCGTCGCTCATTCGGCTCGGATCCCATGGCGGATCCCACACCGTCTCGACTTCGCAATCGATCACGCCCGACACCGTCATCACCGCGTCGCGAAGCTGCACCGGCAACTCCTGCGCACTCGGACAACCGGGCGCGGTCAGCGTCATCTCGACCTTGACGCGCCCATCCTCGTGCAGGTCGATCGCGTAGATCAACCCCAACTCATAGATATTGACCGGAATCTCCGGGTCGAACACGGTCGCGATCGCGTTGATCACGTCGTCCTCGCTGATTGCTGGTTCCACGGATCCGTCCGGCGTCCACGTGCCCACCCGGTCCTGTGCGCCCTGCTCGGTCATCGTTCATCCCCTAACAGGGCCCGTTCCAGCGCCGACCATGCCAAGGTCGCGCACCGCATACGGGAGCGGAATTCGTGCACACCGGCAAGCGCGCCGAGTTGGTCGAACTCGCGACCGGCCGGGATGTCGCCCGTCGAGACCATCTCGGCAAAGCGAGCCCAAAGCCTGCGCGCGTCCTGGTCGGACAGGCCCCGCACCGAATCGGCCATCAGATCGGCCGATGCCACGCTGATCGCGCAACCGCGGGCATCGAACCCGACCGCCTCGATCGTGCCGTCCGCGTCGTGCTTGACCTGCAACCTGAGCCGGTCGCCGCACATCGGGTTGTTCCCCTCCGCCTGCGCGTCGAAACAGGCGAGCGGTATGCCGTTCCGCGGTGCACGGGCTCGTTCCAGGATCAGCTCCTGGTAGAGCGTCTCGTCTCGGGGCATCGTCTCCACGTCCATCAGGTGAGCCTGTCGCGGACGCGTTCCAAGGTCTCGGCGAAGAAGTCGATCTCGTCGAGCGTGGTGTAGAGGCCGAAGCTTGCCCGCGCTGTTCCCGCGACCCCCAACCGGTTCATCAACGGTTCAGCGCAGTGATGGCCAGCCCGGACGGCGATGCCCGACAGATCGAGCAGCGTCGCGATGTCATGCGGATGCGCGCCCTCGACGGTGAACGAGATCACGCCGCCACGGTCCTGGGCGGTCCCATACACGCGCAGGCCACGCAGGCTGCCGAGCCGGGACAGGGCGTGCTCGGTCAATGCCAACTCGTGCGCTTCGAGCGCCTCGTAACCGATCGACTGGACGTAGCGAACCGCCGCCCCAAGTCCGATCGCCTCGACGATCGCCGGTGTCCCCGCCTCGAACTTGTTCGGCACCGGCGCCCAGCTCGACCGCTCGAACGTCACGCTCGAGATCATGTCGCCGCCGCCCATGAATGGCGGCATCTCCTCGAGCAATGCTCGCCTTGCCCAGAGCACGCCGATCCCGGTCGGTCCGTAGAGCTTGTGGCCGGTGAACACATAGAAATCGGCCCCGATCGCCTGCACGTCGATTGCCCGATGAACCACTGCCTGCGATCCGTCGAATAGAACCTTGGCACCCGCCGCGTGCGCGACTGCCGCGATCCGCGCCGCCGGTGTGACTGTGCCCAACACATTGGACATGTGCGTCACCGCCACCAGTCCGACGCGCCCATCATCGAGCAGCTCGGCCAGGTGCGCCAAGTCGAGTTCCCCGGCATCGCTGATCCGCGCGATCCGCAACTCGATCCCGTGCGCATCGCGCAGCATCTGCCACGGCACGATATTGGCGTGATGCTCCATCTCCGAAATCACCACCGCCTGGCCGCGCCGCATCATGCCGCGTCCATAGCAATGGGCGACCAGATTGATCGCCTCTGTACTGTTTCGCACGAAGACGATCTCCTCGTGCGAGACCGCATTCAGAAGCCCCGCCACCAGGCCGCGCGCCTCCTCATAGGCGTCCGTCGTCCTCTCGCTCATCCAGTGCAGGCCGCGATGGACGTTCGCATACTGCGTCCGCATCGCGTCCGCCATCGCATTGATGACCTGTACCGGCTTCTGGGCCGACGCCGCACTGTCGAGAAAGACGAACCGCTTGCCGCGGATCGTCTGGCCGAGGATCGGGAAGTCCGCGCGGCGGGCGGACATATCGAGCGCGAGCGGTGAGACGACGTTCATGCGGCAATCAACCCGGTCTCGTTGCGGTCCCACCACTTCCCGATCGCGTCCTCGAGAACGCCGCGCGCCTCCTGGTCCGAAACGCCATCGATCGCTTCCGCGAGAAACGCCCTGACCAGCATCGCCTTCGCCTCCGCCGCGGGAACGCCGCGGCTGCGCAGATAGAAGAGATGCTCCTGGTCGAGTTCTCCCACCGTCGCGCCATGACTGCATTTGACGTCGTCCGCGAAGATCCGAAGCTGCGGCTTGCTGTCGATCTCGGCATGCTCCGACAGCAGCAGCGCCTGGTTCATCTGGTAGCCATCCGTCTTCTGCGCCTCGCGCGCCACATCGATCCGTCCCTGGAAGACGCCGCGGCTATGCCCCGCCAGGACATTCTTCACCGTCTGTCGCGAACCGCAACTGGGCGCGATATGGGACACCGCGGTCGTGAAGTCCGCATGCTGACGACCGGTCAGCAACTGCGCCCCGTTCAGATGCACCATCGCGCGTTCGCCCAGCAACGCGGCATGGATCTCGGTCCTTGTCAGCAACGCGCCGAGATTGAGACCGAAGCTGTCATAGACACCGTCCTCGGCGATCTCGACATACGTCGTCGACAGATGGATCGCCTGCATGCTCTCGTCCTGCAGCCTGACATGGGTCAGCGCCGCACCCGACGCGACCGCGACCTCGAAGACCGGATTGTGCAGGTAGGCACCGGACCCTGCCGAGATCTCGATCAGCGTCAATCGCGAGCCTTCCCCGAGCGTCACCCGGTGCCTCGGATGGAACGCCACCGACCGCACGCCCGCATGCGCGCCGATGGAGACCAGAACCAGCGTCCCGCCATCGGTTCCGGCGTCGAGCACGATCTTGGCACCGTCCTCGGCCAGCATCGTGTTCAGGGCCACCATCTGCTCGCTGTCCGGTCGTGACATCGATCCGAAGCTCGGATCGCCGCTGAAATTCGTGATCCCGACATGATCCGGCAGCGTCGACAACGAGGGCACGAACCGTCCATCGACGAACACCATGGTCGGCTGCGCCGGCAGGTTCAACGCCGAGAGAGTGGCCTGTGCGTCGCCCGCCTCATCCACCGGCGTCAGCGCCTCGTCGAACCGGATCGTCTCCAGCATCCGCAGACTCGTGTAGCGCCAATCCTCGTCGCGCACCGTTGGCAGACCCACATGACGCAGCCGGTTGGCCGCCGCCTCGCGCACCATCGCTTCGCCCGGCAGACGTCGCTTCAGGCCCTCGTAGCGTCCGATGAACTGTTCGGCACTCATGCCGGCCGAAGGCGGCAACAGCGTCTCGCTCATGCGGCGTCCGCCAGAAGCTGCGCATAGCCGGTGCGCTCGAGCTCGATGGCAAGCTCGGGACCACCGGACCGCAGAATGCGCCCATGCGCCATGACGTGGACACGATCCGGCACCACGAGCTCGAGCAGACGCTGATGATGCGTGATGATCAGGGCCGAGAATGCCGGTCCGCGCAGCACGTTGACCGCATCGGCCACGATGCGTAGCGCATCGATGTCGAGGCCGCTGTCGGTCTCGTCCAGCACGGCCAGGATGGGCCGCAGCATCGCCAACTGCAGCATCTCGTTGCGCTTCTTCTCGCCCCCTGAGAAACCGACATTGACGCTGCGCTTGAGCATGTCGTCTGCCATCGACAGCCGCCTGCATTCGGCGCGGACCGACTTCAGGAACTGCACGGTGTCGAGCTCCGGCTCGCCGCGTGCACGCCGAACCGCATTGACCGCCGTGCGCAGGAAGGTCGCATTGTTCACCCCTGGCAGCTCGATCGGCGCCTGGAACGCCAGGAACACGCCAGCGGCGGCCCGTTCCTCCGGCTCCATTGCCAGCAGGTCCTGTCCCGCAAACCGAACGGATCCAGCCGTGACTTCGTAATCCTTCCGCCCGGCCAGGACGTAGCTTAGGGTGGACTTCCCCGAACCGTTCGGTCCCATGATCGCGTGCACCTCACCGGGAGGAACAATCATCTCCACGCCGCTCAGGATCTCGCGATCCGGAATGCCGGCATGGAGCCCCTCGATCGTCAGCCCTTCGCTCATCCTCGTCATCCTCAGCCGACGCTGCCTTCGAGGCTGATCGCGAGCAGCTTCTGCGCCTCGACAGCGAATTCCATCGGCAGCTCCTTGAGCACCTCGCGGCAGAACCCGTTGACGATCATGCCGACCGCATCCTCCTCCGACAGACCGCGCTGCCGGCAATAGAACAGCTGGTCGTCCGCGATCTTCGAGGTCGTCGCCTCGTGCTCGACCTTCGCGGTGAGATTGCGGTTCTCGATGTACGGGACCGTGTGCGCTCCGCACCGGTCGCCGATCAGCAGACTGTCGCACTGGGTATGATTGCGCGCGCCCGAGGCCTTCGGCTGGATCCGCACCAACCCGCGATAGGTGTTGCTCGACTGGCCGGCCGAGATCCCCTTCGAGACGATCGTGCTCGAGGTGTTGCGGCCCAGATGGATCATCTTCGTGCCGGTATCGGCCTGCTGGTGGTTGTTCGTCACCGCCACCGAGTAGAACTCGCCCACCGAGCCGTCACCTTGCAGGATGCACGACGGGTATTTCCAGGTGATCGCCGAGCCGGTTTCGACCTGTGTCCACGAGATCTTCGACCGCGCCCCGCGGCATGCGCCACGCTTGGTGACGAAGTTGTAGATCCCGCCACGTCCCTGGCTGTCGCCCGGATACCAGTTCTGCACGGTGCTGTACTTGATCGTGGCATCATCGAGTGCGACGAGCTCGACAACGGCCGCATGAAGCTGGTTCTCGTCACGCTGCGGCGCGGTGCAGCCCTCGAGATAGCTCACCGACGCACCCTCCTCGGCCACGATCAGCGTCCGCTCGAATTGCCCGGTGTTGCGCGCATTGATCCGGAAATAGGTCGAGAGCTCCATCGGGCAGCGCACGCCGCGTGGGATGAATACGAACGATCCGTCGGTGAACACCGCCGAATTCAGCGCGGCAAAATAATTGTCGCCCGCCGGCACGACGCTGCCCAGATACTTCCGTACCAGCTCCGGCTGCTCACGCACCGCTTCGGAGATCGAGCAGAAGATCACGCCTGCCTTGGCGAGCGTCTTCCTGAACGTGGTCGCGACCGACACGCTGTCGAAGACCGCGTCGACTGCCACCTGCGGCCTGCCGCCCCGGTCGTCGTCGTCATCGTCGTCCTCGCGTTCCCCCGCCCCCTGCACCCCCGCGAGGATCGCCTGTTCCCGCAATGGAATGCCGAGCTTCTCGTAGGTGCGCAACAATTCCGGATCGACTTCATCCAGTGAACGCGGACCGTCCTTCTTCTTCGGCGCGGCGTAGTAGTAGGCGTCCTGGTAGTCGATCTGCGGATAGCCCAGCAGGGCCCATGTCGGCTCGACCATCTTCAGCCACGCCCTGTACGATTTCATCCGCCACTCGAGCAGCCAGTCCGGTTCGCCTTTTTTTGCCGAGATCAGCCGGATCGTGTCCTCCGACAGGCCTTTCGGCGCGAACTCCATCTCGATGTCGGTCTCGAACCCGTACTTGTAGCCGCCATCGCTGAGGCTTTCGACGGCGTGAAGGGTCTCGGCAACGGCTGGCATGGCAATCCTGCTTTCAAAAAAGCTGCGACGACGAACTTCAGGCGGACACGCGGTCCACCAGCCTCGAAGGCGGGGTCACCTCAGGCAGGCGCGCGAATTGAGGCATCGACATCATATCCATCTCATCGAGTGTGATCCGCTCCAGCGCGGACCGGACAGCCTCGTTGACCATGTCCCATCGCCCACGAACCGGACAGCGACTTTCGGACTGGCAGGCGCCGCTTTCGCCGTCGACGCAGGCGGTCAAGGCGATCGGTCCGTCGATCGCCGCGATCACGTGGGTGATCCTGACCTCACGCAAAGGCCGGCTGATCTGGTAGCCGCCGCGCGCGCCCCGCTGCGACACCACCAATCCCGCACCGCTCAGCGCCTTCAACACCTTCGAGACCGTCGGTTCCGGGATACCGGTCTCACCGGCCAGGCTCGTCGCGTTCGTCACCCCCGGTCTCCGGCCGAGATTAACGAGGACAACGACCGCGTAATCGGCCAGCCGGGACACTTTCAACATCTGACGCCTCGTCGGCTTGGACCATTGTGGACGGCGCTTGTCCTGATTACCGGCAAATGAGCCCCGCGCGCACCATCGTCAAGACGTGCTTGCGGCGTATCTCCTTCCGACCGATCTTGAGGACATGGGCATTCCGAGCGACCATCGTCCGCCGACGATCGACATGACGCTTGAGGGCGATGTGATCGCACCGCCCTCCTTCTGGACCAGGGCGCGCGCGATCTGGCGCGTGCTGCCGCGCGGCACGGTTCCAGCCCTTCTCGTCGCGATCATCGTGCTGGCAACCCTTGCGGTCTTCCTCGTCGGCATCCTGATCGTCGCCGTGCCGGCAATGATCGCGCTCGCGCTCGTGACCCTTCTCGTCCGGGCCGGTTCCGGGCCGGTCCTGCCCCGGCCGCCCACCCGCCGGTGACCATCCTGCTGACCGGCTGTGCGGGCTTCATCGGCATGCACACGGCAGCCGCCCTGCTCGAGCGCGGCGACCGGGTCATCGGCGTCGACGATCTCAACGCCTACTACGACGTCCGCCTCAAGCAGGCCCGTCTCGACCGGCTCGTCGACCACCCGAACTTCGCCTTCCACCGAACCGACATCGCCGACCGGGACGCGATGGCCAGTCTCGCGACCGCCCATCCCGAGATCAACCGCATCGTCCATCTTGCCGCCCAGCCGGGCGTCCGTCACTCGCTGGTCGACCCGTTCATCTACGTGACCGCCAACGTGATGGGACATCTCGTGATGCTCGAGACCGCCCGTCATCTTCCGGGCCTCCGCCACGTCGTCTACGCGAGTTCGTCGTCCGTCTACGGCGGCAACCACGTGATGCCGTTCCGCGAGACCGACGACGTGTCCCGGCCGGTCTCCCTCTACGCCGCCACCAAGCGCGCCGATGAACTCATGAGCGAGACCTATCGCCATCTGTTCGGGCTGCCGCAGACCGGCCTGCGCTTCTTCACCGTCTACGGTCCCTGGGGGCGTCCGGACATGGCGGTCTACGACTTCGCCCGACGCATCGCGACCGGGCGCCCGATCACCCTCTATGAAGGAGACGCGCTCGCCCGCGACTTCACCTACATCGACGATATCGTGTCGGGGATTGTCGGCTGTCTCGACCGTCCGCCACCTTCCGGCGAGCCGGCTCGCATTCTCAATATAGGCAACGAACGGCCCGAGCCCGTCGCGCGACTGATCGCCCTTCTTGAGCATCACCTTGGCCGTCGGGCGATCAGCGAGCGCGTCGCTCGCCCCGCGACCGATGTCGAAGCAACCTTCGCATCGACCGATGCGATCCGAGCGCTGACCGGCTATGTCCCCTCGATCCCGCTCGAGGAGGGCGTCGCTCGTTTCATCGAATGGTTCCGCGCCTATGAGCGCGACGAAAGCCCCGCCGCCTCCGCGATCAGCGCATAGGATCGCCGGCGAGCCGCGATATCGTAGGTCGCGCAGACCACCGCGATCTCGTCGACTCCGAGCTGGTCCTGCAGCGCCTGCAATTTCGCCACCACCTGGGCCCCAGTACCCACCACCGCGCGCTCCCGTAGCCGCGCCATGCTCGCCTCCTCGGCGGCCGACAGGACACGCGCTTGCGCCTCCTCGACCGGCACGACCGGCAAATATCGTCCCCGATCGCGGTCGAGCCGCCAGATCTCGCGCGAGCGGTTCAGCCGCCAGGCTTCCGCTTCCGTCTCGGCCGCGATCGCGAAGACGCAAATCGCGGCGTGTGATGATGCGAGACGGTCGCCGGGACGGAAATGACGCCGATAGAGCTCGATCGCCTCTTCCGCGCCGAGGCCGTCGCTGAAGAAATACGCAAAGCAATAGGGCAGCCCCAGCAGCGCCGCCGCCTGCGCGCCCCACTCCGAGCTGCCCAGGATCCAGACCTCCGGGGACGTCTGGCCACGCGGCTCGGCGGTCACGGTATGTCCGGTGAATTGCGTCCCGAGCGCGTGCCCGTCCAGCAGTGCCATCACTTCCTGGACCTGGCCGCCGAACCGTTCGGCCTGCCCTCTTGCATTGGGATTGAGTGCCAGCGCGGTCGCCATGTCCGAACCTGGCGCGCGACCAAGCCCGAGATCGATCCGGCCAGGCGCGATCGCCTCGAGCACCCTGAACTGCTCGGCGACCTTCAGGCTCGCATAGTGCGGCAGCATCACGCCTGCACTCCCCACCCGTATCCGCGTCGTGCGCGCGGCGATCGCCGCCATCAGGATCTCAGGGGCCGTGCCCGCCACGCTCGGCGAGTTGTGATGCTCGCTCACCCAGTAGCGCGCGTAGCCGAGCCGATCGGCCAGGGACGCGAGCTCCAGCGACTCGACGATGGAATCAGCAGGCATCGCGCCCTGCCTGATCGGCGACTGATCGAGAACGGACAGCTTCATCGCCGTCCATATGGGCCAGGCGTCAGCCATTTCCGAGGCATGCGAACACCAGCGCGCCCACGATGAAGCCCACCAGCGTCCCGTTGATCCGGATATACTGGAGATCGCGCCCGACCCGAAGCTCGAGCCGGTCGACCACCATCCGGTCGTCCCAGTTGGCGACGACCCCGCCGATGAAGTCCGCCAGTCTCATCCGCGCGCCTGGCAGGACCCGCACCACGCCGCGCGCGATCGCCGCGTCGACCCGCGCGCGGGTCGACGGATCATTCTCAAGCAGACCACCCAGACGCGACAGCCCATCATCGACCAGTCGCGACAGATGCCCATCCGGCCGCTCCGCGTCACGCTCGACCCCCATCCTGAGCCGATGCCACACATCGCCGCCCCATGCGGACACCGCATCGTGCGTCACGAGGTTCTGCAGGGTCCTGCCAAGCTCGGTCGCCCGCTCCGGATCGACTTCGAAGCCTGCGATCTGCGCCTCGATCCAGGTCGTCACCGCCTCGCGTATCTCCGAGCCGTCCGGGTCGATCCCGTCGAGTTCGCTCCTGATCGCCGTCAGCACGCGGCTCGCGATCGAGCCGCCCAGCGCCCACCCGACCACCCGGCCCCCCTGCTCACGGACCCGGTCGGCGATCAGCGCACGCAGTTGGATCTCCTTGGAGGCAAGCGCCACCCGCAGCTGCTCGACGACGAAACTCACCACCGCCTGATGCCGCTGTCCCTCGACGAGCGCTCGCAGCGCGCGCGCGAACACGCGCCCGACCTCGGGCCCGTCGAACAGCGTCGGCAGCATCGTCGCGAACAGCCGCCGCGCGCTGCCGTCCGACATCGTCCGCAACAGCCGGGGAACCGTGCCCGCAACCGCCGGCCCCAGCGTCGCCCTGACTTCGGCCTCCGACAACAGCCGCCCGACCTCCCTGGGCAGATCGAGCCGCGCCACCAGCCGCAGCATTTCACCCTCGGTGAAAACCTGATTGGCGATGAAATTGCCGAGCGCCTTGCCGAGCCGTGCCTTCTCGCGCGGGATCACCGCCGTGTGCGGGATCGGCAGTCCGAATGGCCTGCGAAACAGCGCCGTCACCGCAAACCAATCCGCGACCCCGCCGATGAAGCCTGCCCGCGTGCTGGCGCGAAACATGTCGTACCAGCGACCGTGCGGCAGCCACAGGCCGCCCACCGCGGACGCCGCCATTGCCAACAGCAACCCGGTGGCGAACCGCCGATGGCGCGAAAGCCGGCGCCTGAGCGTCGCGTCATGGTCGATCGGGCTCATCCGCTCCCTTTGACCGGCCAACGGCTCGACTGCAACCGCTCAGCCACCGCAACCGCTGAGCCATTGCACGCTGCCGGTGATGGTTCCGATCAAGGGTTCCAGGCGGGCAGCCCCTGGCCTACGCTTTCGCATTGCAACATTCGCAGGACGACCGATGCCGGACAACGAGGCCATCTCTCTCGCCTCCCGTTATATCGGCCTCGTCGAACAGCTCGTCGCCCGCCAGGAAGACGACCCTTTCGCCAACCCGGTCCTTTCGATCGCCCTCCTCGTCTCGCGTCAGCTCGAGGATGGCAGTCTCGACGGCCCGCAACTCGCAGCCCTCGTTCGCCATCTCCGTGACGCCGCCTTCGAGCGCCGCGCCGCCCGCCTCGCCGACTATGTCGGTCTCACTCCCGGCTTCGATGCCGCCGGGCGCTTCACCGCGATCGCGCAGCACCTCGTCCGCCCTGATCCGTATGACAGCCCGGTCCCGCTCGCCACCTTCCGCGACGGCGTCGCACGCACCCGCTTCGCCGCCGTCTTCACCGCCCATCCCACGTTCGCGATGCCGCGACACCTGTACGAGGCCCTCGCCGGACTCGCCAGCGGCGATGGCCTCGCGCGCTGCGAAATCTCCCATCGTCCCGGTCCGATCACGCTCGACGAGGAGTTCATCCAGGCGGTCGCCGCCATCCGTCGCGGCCGCGACGCGCTCGACCTCCTGACCACTTCGTTGCTCGAAGCCGCGCGCTCGATCTGGCCGGGCGCCTGGCGAACGGTGACGCCGCGGCCGATCATCCTCGCGAGCTGGGTCGGCTACGATACCGACGGCCGCACCGATATCGATTGGTACGACACGCTTCGCATGCGCTTGAAAATGAAGCATTTGCAGCTTGAGCGCAGCCGGGACCAGGTCGCCGCTGTCGAAGGTTGCGATGAGCTTACGCGCCGCCTGGGCGAAGCGGTCGAGGCCCTTCATGGCCAGATCGAGGCCTGCCCGATCGCTGCCGACGCGGACCAGGTGGCAGGCTTCGCCGCTTCGCTGATCGACCAACGTCAACGAGCGATCCTGCATCCGGACGATCTCGAACCGCTGTTCGAGGCCGCCTTCCGCGCGCTCGACCCGGCCTTGCACCTGCCTCTCGCGGTCGCGCGCGCGGGGCTCCGCTCGCACGGTCTCGGTCTCGCCCACAGCCACACGCGCCTGAACGCGACCCAGATCCACAACGTCGCCCGCCAACGTCTCGGCATCACCGACAGCCCGGAGGACGTGTCCAGGCGCCGCTCCCTGCTTGCTCGCATCAACGAGGCGCTCGACGTCGTCCAACCGGTGCCGGTCGATTTCGGCTCGCTTCTCGTCGAACAGGTGTCGGCCGCCCGGCTGATGATGACCGCGGCCCAGATCGTCAAGCACGTCGATGCCGCATCGCCGGTCCGCTTCCTGATCGCCGAGACCGAAAGCGGCTATACGCTCCTTGTCGCTCTCTGGCTGGCGCGCCTGTTCGGCGTCGAGGACCATATCGAGATCAGTCCCCTGTTCGAGACCGCCGACGCGCTCGAACGCGGCATCCGGGTCGTCGACGAAGCCGTCCGCTCGCCGCATTTTCAGGACTATCTCCGGCGCACCGGACGGCTGTGCCTGCAGTTCGGCTACTCGGACTCTGGCCGTTACGTGGGCCAGCTCGCGGCGACCTACCAGATCGAGCGCCTGCGCCTCAAGATCGGCGAGCTTCTGCTCAAGCGCGGCCTGACCGATATCGAGGTCGTCCTGTTCGACACCCATGGCGAAAGCATCGGCAGGGGTGGCCATCCGGGCTCGCTCGCCGACCGCCTCGCCTATCTCTCGCCCGCCCAGGCGCGCGCGAGCTTCGCCCAGGCCGGCATCCGTCTGCGCGAGGAAAGCGCCTTCCAGGGCGGCGACGGCTACGCGTTGTTCGGCACCGCGTCGTTGGCCAACGCCACCATCGCCAGCCTCGCCACCCACGTCTTCGAAGCAACGGTCGAGCTCCCCGACCCGATCTACGACGATCCCGACTTCTCGGCCGACTTCTTCGCGGCCATCGGCAGCTCGATGCAGCTCCTCGTCGAAGACCCCGGCTACGCCGCCTTGCTCGGCGCCTTCGGGCCGGCCCTGATCGACAAGACCGGCTCCCGCCCGTCGGCACGCATCACCGACGCGACCGGCGCCTCCGCGCGCATCCGTCACCCGCGCGAACTGCGTGCCATTCCCAACAACGCCATCCTCCAGCAGCTCGGTTGGTGCGCCAACACCCTCCAGGGGCTCGGCGCCGCCGCGGCCCGCCACCCGGAGGCATTCGATCGGCTCCTCGCCAACAGTCCGCGTTTTCGCCGGGCACTCGATTTCGCCGCCCACGCTCTCGCTCATTCCGACCGGGACGTGCTGCGCGCCACGATCATGCTGCTCGATCCGGCCACCTGGCTCGACCGTGCCGCGCACGCCGGCGAACCCGGACGGCGCCATGACCTCGTCTCAGTCGCCCACGGTCTCGAACGGCTCGATCTTTGGGCGTCGACCCAGGCGATGTCGCATCGGATCGAGAACGACTACCTCATGCTCCGCGACGCCTGGCCCGACGCGCCGCACATGCCCTGCCGCGAGATCCTGCTGCACGCGCTCCGCCAGGCGCTGATCGCCAGGATCTGGCTGCTCGCGGCGCGCATCCCCTATTTCGCGCCACGTCACGGCACGACGCGCGACACGCTCGGCGACCAGATGTTGCGCCTCGATATTCCCTCGTCCCTGGCCCATCTCGCGCGGATCTTTCCGCTCGCTCCCGACCAGTCAAGCCAGCTCGACTTCCACGAGCCGCGCGCGCCGCAATCCGGCGAGGCCTACGCGCGCGAGCACGACGAGATCTTCCGGCCCATCGCCGAACTGTTCGCTCTGGTGCGAGAACTCGGGACCGCGATCATGCACGAGGTCGGCGCGTTTGGTTGAGACGCCGGTCGAGCGCGACAGGACGTCGCGATCCGTCAGGGCGCTCGAGCCGCCGCCCAGGATCGGCGCACCGATCCAGGAGCGCCCCGGCGTGTTCCGGGTGGTGGCCGCCAATCCCGGCCCGATGACCTATCACGGCACCAACACCTGGTTCGCCGAGATCGCCGAACCGGGCGGCCCGCTCGCCCTGATCGATCCCGGCCCGGACGACGACGCGCATCTCGCCGCGATCATCGCTGCCGGCGCCGGCCGGATCACCCACCTCCTGGTCAGCCACGCGCACGGCGACCATATCGCGCTCGCGCCCAGACTATCCCGCGCGCTCGGCCTGCCGATCCACGCCCATCGCCTGGTGGCTCGCGTCGGCATCGAGGCCGACATTCCGATCGAGAACGGCTTCATCCTCGGCCGCCTCGCATCCCTCCACACGCCGGGCCACGCAACCGACCATCTCTGCTTCGCCTATGACCGAGACAGCCTGTTCACCGCCGATCATGTGATGGGCTGGTCGACATCGGTCGTCCCGCCACCGCCCGAAGGCAGCGCGGGTAAATACCTGTCGAGCCTCCGCCTGCTGCTCGAGCGCGACGACCACGTCTATTTCAGCGGCCACGGCCCTGTGATCGAAAACCCGCGCAAGATGGTTTCCAACCTGATCACCCAGCGGCTGCGTCGGGAACGCGAGGTCGCCGAGCTTGTGCGCGCGGGGAGCAGGACGATCGATGAATTAATGGCACGGCTCTATCCCGCGCTGAAGCCGGGCCTCGACTTCGCGGCCCGCGCCAATATCGCGGGTCACTTGGCACGCCTGGAGGAAGAGGCCGCCATCGAACCAGGTGAAGTCGTGTGGCGCCGGGATCAGCCGACGCCGCCCTCGTTCTGATTAGTAGAAACGGCGTCCGTAGACATACGGGCGATAGAAGAACGGGCGGTAACCGTAAAAGGGCACCAGTGGTCGGTACGCGATCAGCGGCCGATAGACGTAGACGGGCCGATAGGGCACCAGCGGCACGATCGGAGCCTGCGCCACGACGACGGGCGCCGAACGGCGCGCCACCCGATGATGCACCACGTGATGCACCGGCCGGCAGGGGCAGCAGGTGCCGCCGGAACCGCTCGACGGCCCCAGAGGCCCCTCGAGCGGTCCCGCCTGCAGCCCGCTTTGCGCCAACGTCGTGGGCGTCGCCGCCGGCACTGCGGACGCGGCATGAACCGTCACGGTGGCCGACGGCACGGCTGGGGTATGCTCGGGGGCGCCCAGCGCCTCCAGCGTTCCGCCGGCCGTGCCGACCGCCGCCAGCACACCGACCCAAGTCACAGCAAGCAGACGCATCCTGACGCGCACGAGATGATCTCCTGATCCCGGCGCCGCGCCTCAGGCCGACTTCGCCATGATCTCGTCGGCAATGTTTCGCGGCACCGGATCGTAATGGTGGAACTGCATCGTGAAGGATGCTCGACCCTTGGTCATGCTGCGAAGGTCCGAGATGTAACCAAACATTTCCTTCAGCGGCACGTGCGCGCGCACCATCACCGTCGAGCCGGAACTCTCCTGGCTCTGGATCATCCCGCGGCGCCGGTTCAGGTCGCCGACAACGTCGCCCACATGATCCTGCGGCGTCGTGCATTCGACATCCATGATCGGCTCCAGGATCACCGGCGACGCCTTCTTCATGCCCTCGCGGAAGCATGCCTTCGACGCGATCTCGAAGGCCAGCGCCGAGCTGTCGACGTCGTGATACTTGCCGTCCACCAGCGTGTATTTGAAATCGACAGTCGGGAAGCCCGCGAGCACGCCGGTTTCGGCCTGCACCCTGATCCCCTTCTCGACCGCCGGGATGTACTCCTTCGGCACGGTGCCGCCCACCACCTTGTTCTCGAACAGCACGCCCTCGTTCCGCTCGCGCGGCGAGAACACGATCTTGACTTCGGCATACTGCCCCGAGCCGCCCGACTGCTTCTTGTGGGTGTACGTCTCGGTGTGCTCCTTGCTGATCGTCTCGCGATAGGCGACCTGCGGCGCGCCGATATTGGCATCCACGCCATACTCGCGCCGAAGCCGATCGATGATGATCTCCAGGTGCAGTTCGCCCATGCCCGACAGGATCGTCTGCCCGCTTTCCTGATCGGTCTTGAGGCGGAGCGAGGGATCCTCGCCGGCCAGCTTCTGCAGGCCGAGGGTCATCTTCTCGACCCCGTCCTTGGTCTTCGGCTCGACCGAGATGTCGATCACCGGCACCGGGAACGCCATCCGCTCCAGCACCACCGGATCGGCGCCGTCGGCGAGCGTATCGCCCGTCACCGTGTCCTTCAGCCCCACGAACGCCGCGATATCCCCGGCATGGACCTCCTTGATCTCGGCGCGCTTGTCGGCGTGCATCTGGAACATCCGTCCGATGCGCTCCTTGTGGCCCTTGGTCGTGTTCATGACTTGGTCGCCCGACTTCAGCACGCCGCGATAGACCCGCACGAAGGTCAGGGTGCCATACTTGTCGTTGATGATCTTGAACGCGAGGCCGGCGAATTTCCCGTTCGGATCGATCGGGATCACCTGCAGCGTGTTCTCGTCGACCTCCTCGTCCTCCGGCGGCGCAACCCGGATGCCCTCGACGTCGTCGGGCGCCGGCAGATAATCCAGCACCGAATCAAGCAACGGCTGCACGCCCTTGTTCTTGAACGCGGTTCCGCACAGCACGGGCCGGAACGCCCCGGAGATCGTCCCCGTCTTGATCGCGCGCTTGAGCGTGGCCACGGACACGTCACCGTGCTCGAAATACTCCTCCATGCCCGCATCGTCGACCGCGAGCGCGGTGTCGAGCAGCGTCTGCCGATGCTCCTTCGCCTTCTCCATCAGGTCCTCGGGGATCGGCTCGTCATGGAACTTCGCACCCAGCTCGCCGCCTTCCCAGATGATCGCCTTCATCTCGACCAGGTCGACCACGCCGATGAAATTCTCCTCGACGCCGATCGGCAGCTGCAGCGGCAGTGCCACGATGTCGAGCTTCTCCTTGAGCGTGTCGAACGCCCGATAGAAATCCGCCCCCGTCCGGTCGAGCTTGTTGATGAAGATCACGCGCGGGACATTATAGCGGTCGGCCAACCGCCAGTTCGTCTCCGACTGCGGCTGCACGCCGGCCACGCCCTCGATGATAAAGACCGCCCCGTCCAGCACCCGCAGCGACCGGTTAACCTCGATGTTGAAATCGATGTGTCCCGGCGTGTCGATGATGTTGATCCGGTGGTCCTTCCATTCGCACGTGACCGCCGCCGAGGTGATCGTGATCCCGCGCTCGCGCTCCTGGTCCATGTAATCCGTGGTCGTGTTGCCGTCATGGACTTCGCCGATCTTGTGCGACACTCCGGTGTAGAACAGGATCCGCTCGGTCGTCGTCGTCTTGCCCGCATCGATATGAGCGGTGATTCCGATATTACGGATTTTCGACAGGTCGGAGTGTTGGCCGGACACGCTGGTACCTCCAGAATGATGGACAGGTGGCCCGGCGCGCGGATGGGCGCGCGGGCTCTCCGGGATACCGGCTTCCGTCCCACGTTCGCGCCTCACATGCGCGACCCTGCCCTGATTTGCAAGCGATCAGGGCTGTCGCACTTCGATACGCCATGAAACGCCCGGGCACGTGTCTGTCCCGGTATCATACGCTCATGAAGGCGCCACCCATCGTCCAGAGTATTCGTTTCGGGCTCGGTCCACGCTTCGGCGACCGGTTCGGCGCGGACATGACCGGCCGCCTCGCGGCCGACCTCGACGCCACGCCGATCGCGCCTTCAGCGCCGCTCGCCAACGCATCGGACGGGCTTGTCGCGCTGAAGACCGAGCGCGCGCTTCGCAGGGCACGGCGCCTCGGCGGCGATCCGGCTGCTCCGCCGTCCCAGAACGCCGTCCGCGACATCCTGCTCGCGGACCGGGCCGACACCTTCACGCGCGGCCTGTCCGAACCGATCGGCTTCCGCGAGCGCCTGACCATCTTCTGGACCAACCATTTCACCGTCAGCGTCCGCCAGGGCCCTTGCCGGCCGCTTGCCGGCGCCTTTCGACGCGAGGCCATCGCGCCTCACGTCACCGGCCGCTTCGGCGACATGCTGCTCGCCGTCATGCGCCACCCCGCCATGCTCCACTATCTCGAGAATGTCGGCTCGGTCGGTCCCGACAGCCGCGCCGGCCAGCACTCCCACCGCGGCCTGAACGAGAACCTTGCCCGCGAATGCCTCGAGCTGCACACGCTCAGCCCTGCATCGGGCTACACCCAGGCCGACGTCACCAGCTTCGCGGCCATTCTCACCGGCTGGTCGGTCCAGGAACACGACCTGCCTTATGGCTTCATCTTCCGGCCGAACGCGCATCAACCCGGCCCCAAGGCCCTCATCGGCCAGACCTTCCCCGAAGGCGAACAGGGCGGCGTGGAGGCACTCGCCTTCCTCGCCGCCCATCCCGCAACCCACGCCCATCTCGCCCGGCAGCTCGTCACCCATTTCGGCGCCGACAATCCAGACCCACGCGAAATCCGCCTGATCGAGGAAACGTTGCGCAACACCGGCGGCGACCTGCACGCGACCTCGCTCGCCCTGCTGCGCCTTGCCTCGGCCACACGGCCGGGGACGAAATTGCGCAGTCCCAACGACTATCTGCTGGGCGCTTTCCGCGCCCTGTCGCTCCCGCCCGGGCCGCTCCCGAGCGGGCCCGACCTCGCGGCCTATCTCGGCCAGCCGATGTTCGAGGCGCCGCTTCCCAATGGCTGGCCCGACCGCGGCGCCGACTGGGCCGGCCCGCTGCCGATCCTGCGCCGCGCCGACGCAGCCGCCATCCTGGCGGCCCACGCGCCATCCGGCCTCGACCCGCTGGCCGTCGCGCACGCGTCCCTCGGCCCGCTGCTGCGCCCAGCAACGGCTGCGAGCATCAACCACGCCAGCTCCCGCCAGGAGGGCCTCGCCCTCCTGCTGGCGAGCGCCGAATTCCAGAGGCGATGACATGACACCCATCATGACCAGGCGCACCGCCCTGCTCGGCCTCGCCGGCGCCGTCTCGCTCGGCCGCAGCGCGCTCGCGCTCGCGCCGGCGCCCACCGACAAGCGCCTGATCGTCATCATCCTGCGCGGTGCGATGGACGGGCTCGGTGCCGTTGTTCCCTATGGCGATCCGGCACTCATCGGGCTGCGCGCCGGTCTCCTCCCGCAGCCCGAGATCGGCCAACCCGGCGGCCTACGGGATCTCGGGGGCTTCTACGGTCTGCATCCGGCGCTCGCGAACCTGCACACCCTCTACCAGGCAGGCGAGATGCTGCCGGTCCATGCGGTCGCCGGCCACTATCGGAGCCGCAGCCATTTTGAAGCGCAGGACTATCTCGAAAGCGGCGCCGATCAGCGCCTCTCCAGCGGCTGGCTGAACCGTGCCGTCACCGCACTTCCCGTGGGGCGGCGCGACCAGGGCGCGATCACCATCGGCAACGGCACGCCGCTGATCGCGCGCGGACCGGCCGACATCGGCGCGTGGGCCCCGAGCCAGACGCCGGCTGCCGACGAGGCACTCCTTGCCAAGATCGTGGCGCTCGACAGTCACGACCCGCTGCTGCACGCCGCCCTCGTCGAAGGCATCGCCGAACGCGACTTCGCGCGACGCACACTGGCGCCGGCATCCCTTCCGGAGCACCGCCGCCCGTTCGTCGTGCTCGCCGAGGCCGCCGGCCGCCTCCTCGCCGCTCCGGACGGCCCACGCATCGCCGCGCTCGAGATCGGCGGCTGGGACACCCACCAGAACCAGCAGCGGCAGCTCGCTACAGCCCTCGCGGATCTCGACCGCGGCATCGCGGCACTTCATGCGGCGATCGGCTCCGCGTGGCGCGACACCGCCATCCTCGCCGTGACCGAGTTCGGCCGCACCCCCCGCATCAACGGCACCAATGGCACCGACCACGGCACCGGGACGGTGGCCTTCCTCGCCGGCGGCTCGATCAGCGGCGGCCGCGTTCTCGCCGACTGGCCCGGCCTCGGCGCGGGCCGCCTCCTCGACGACCGCGATCTCCAGCCGACCCGCGACCTGCGCAGCGTGATCAAGGGCCTTCTCGCCGGCCAACTCGGCCTGGGAGCCGCCTCGCTCTCGCGCATCTTTCCGCACAGCAGAGAGGCCGCCCCGCAATCGGGGCTTCTGCGCGTCTGACCGTCTACCCTGGCGTGACGACCAGCTTGCCGGTGGCGCGCCGCTCGAGCATGGCCGCCAACGCGTCGACCGACCGCTCAAGGGGATAGGTCGCAGAAACGAACGGGACCAGACGCCGCTCGGCCACCATCGACAGGATCCGGCCCATGGTCGCCGCGCCCTTGGCCGGCTCACGCTGCATCAAGCCGCCCCAGAACACGCCCACCGAGGACGCTCCCTTGAGCATCAGCAGATTGAGCGGCGGCGCCGGGATAGCGCCGGCGGCGAAACCGATCACCAGATGCCGCCCACGCCAGTTCAGGCTCCGGATCGCGATCTCCGTGAACGCACCGCCAACCGCGTCGAACGCGACATCGATCCCGTCGGATGCCGCCTGCTTGAGCGCCTCGCGCCAGCCGGGTTGCGTGTAATCCACCACCGCGTCGGCGCCATGGGCGATGCAGAGTGTGCGTTTGGCCTCCGTCGATGCCGCGGCGATCACTCGCGCGCCCAGCATTTTCCCGACCTGAACCGCGGCCAGCCCGACGCCGCCCGACGCACCCAGCACCAGCAGCGTCTCGCCGGGCTGCAGGCTGCCGCGATCCTCGAGGCCATGCAGGGCCGTGCCGTACCCGATCCCCGCGGCGGCGGCGAGCGTCGGGTCCAGCTCCGGCGGGATCGGCAGCACGCCGCGCGCAGTCACCACGGCCTCTTCGGCAAAGCCACCGAATACCCCGGCAGCCGCCACCACATCGCCAAGCTTGATGTGCTCGATCCGCTCGCCCAGGCCGATCACCTTGCCGACGATCTCACCGCCAGGAGAAAACGGGAGTGGCGGGCGAACCTGGTATTTGCCCTGGACGATCAGGGCGTCGAGGAAATTGACGCCGCAGGCCTGGATGCGGATCTTGACCTCGCCGGGGCCCGGAGCCGGCGATGGCACGTCCTCGACCCGCAGATCCGACAGCGGCCCGAAGGCCCGGCACAGCAGCGCCCGCATCGGCGCCGTCGCTCAGGCGGTCGGTTGAGCGGCCGCGCGCCGGTCGCGCGCGCGCACGATCCGGCGCTTCAAAGCCTTCGCGTCGTCGGGGAGCTTCCGGTCCGAGGTCCCGATCAGGAATGCGTCGAGGCCGCCATTATGCTCGATCGTCCGGAGCGCATTCGTCGCCAGCCGCAAATGCACCTGTCCGCCGAGCGCGTCCGACACCAGCGAGGCCTCCTGCAGGTTGGGCAGGAAACGGCGGCGGGTCTTGTTGTTGGCGTGGCTGACATTGTTGCCTGTCAGCACACCCTTGCCCGTGATCTGGCAGCGGCGTGACATGAGATGAACCCTGGTCAAACGGAAGCGCGGTGTATGAAGACCGCGCCATCAAAGGTCAAGATCGCCGCTTCATGCCCGGCCATGGGATGGCGTCTCCGACACATGCCCGAAATCGCCCGACCGGACCGACTCGCGCGCCTGGTCCAGCACGTTCAGCAAGGCGGCATTGCCCATCGACCGCGCCACGAGCCCCATCGAACCGCCGAGCAACGCGGATGCGATCGCGAGCGGCGGCAACTTCTTCTCCAGCAGATGCTGGATCACTCGATCGACCATCTCGCCGGCCTGACTGAGTTCCTGCGGCAGTTCGTCCGGATCAAGTCCCGTCGCCATCGTCGTTCCTTCCTGTACCGCACCCTTCTCAGACGGGCACGTTCTCCTCGGCGGCCTCTGCCTGGACACGCCACATCGTGGCGTACAGGCCGTCCGCCAACAGCAGACCGGCATGGGTGCCGCGCTCGACCACCGCACCCTGGTCCAGCACCAGGATCTCGTCGGCATCCACCACCGTCGACAGGCGGTGCGCGATCACCAGCGTCGTCCGGCGCGCGGAGACCGCCTTCAGCGCCGCCTCGATCTCGCGCTCGGTCGCCGTGTCGAGCGCGCTCGTGGCCTCGTCGAGGATCAGCACGCGCGGATCCTTCAGGATCGTTCGCGCGATCGCCACGCGCTGCTTCTCGCCGCCCGACAATTTCAGCCCGCGCTCGCCGACCCGTGTCTCGTATCCCTCGGGCAGCGAGACGATGAAGTCGTGCACCTGCGCGAGCCGCGCGGCCTGCTCGATCTCATTCTGGCTCGCGCCGATGCGGCCATAGGCGATGTTGTAGCGGACCGTGTCGTTGAACAGCACGGTATCCTGCGGCACGACGCCGATCGCGGCCCGCAGGCTCGTCTGCGACACATCGCGCAGATCGACGCCATCGATCGTCACCGCCCCTTCCGTCACGTCGTAGAACCGGAACAGCAACCGGCTGATCGTCGACTTGCCGGCCCCCGTCGGCCCCACGATCGCGAGCTTGCCGCCGGCCGGCACCGCGAACGACACGCCGCGCAGGATCTCCCGATCCGGCCGATATCCGAAACGCACATTCTCGAACCGCACCAGGGCCGGCGGTGCGGCCGATAGATGCCCCTCCAGCACCGCGGCACCCGGCCGGTCGGACACCTCCTGCGGCTCGGACAACAACCGGAACATCTGCTCGACATCGACAAAGCTCTGCCGCAGCGTGCCGTAGACGAAACCGAGGAAGTTCAACGGCAGATAGAGCTGCATCAAGTAGGTGTTCACCAGCACGAACTTGCCCACCGACAGGCGGCCCGCCACCACGCCTTCGGCCGCCATCAGCATCACCGCCGCCAGCGCCACCGAGATGATCACCTGCTGGCCGATATTGAGTGCGTTCAGCGACACCTGGGTCCGCACGGCGGCCCGTTCGTAGCGCTGCTGCGCTTCGTCGAATCGCCGCGCCTCGTGCGCCTCGTTGCCGAAATACTTCACCGTCTCGTAGTTCAGCAGGCTGTCGATCGCCTTGCTGCTCGCCTCGCTGTCGACCTCGTTCATCGCGCGCCGGATCTTCATCCGCCACGTCGTGAAGCCGAGCGTGAACCCGATATAGGCGACGATCGCCACCATCACGACGAGCGCGAACCGCCAGTCCGTCTTCACCCAGATGAAGCCGGCCACCAGCACCGCCTCGACCAGCGTCGGCACGATATTGAACACGCCGAGCCGCAGGATCGCCTCGATCGCGATCTGGCCACGCTCGATCGCGCGGCTGATTCCGCCGGTCTGCCGGTCGAGATGGAACCGCAAGGACAATGAGTGGAGGTGCCTGAACGTCTGCAGCGACACACGCCGGACGATCCGCTGCTTGACCCGCGCGAACACCGCGTCGCGCAACTCCCCGAACGCTCCGGACGCGATCCGCAGGCCCCCATAGGCCAGGATCAAGGCCGCCGGCACCACCAGCACCTGTGCTCGGCCGGCATGGTGGGACAGCACGTCGATCGACCGCGCGTAGTAGATCGGCACCATCACCGTCGCCAGCTTCGCCGCGATCAGGAACAACATCGCGCCGACCACCCGGGCGCGCGTTGCGATGTCGCCCTTTGGCCACAGGTAGGGCAACAGGCTGCGAATGCTGCCGTTCGGAGCTTGGCTCGAACCATCCTCGGTTCCGGCCAGGGATGCATGTGGAGTGAACGTGCTGCGCTGGACGCGTCGTTGAGCGGTCATGCCGCCGATGTGGCATTCTGCGCCACGGTTGCAAAGAAGCGAGACGCAAAGGACGCCCGACCCGATGACCGACAAGGGAGACCTTCGGCGTCACTTCGACCGATGCAACAACACCACGCTGCCGGGTGGCCGCCATCCGCTTCGCCTTGGCACGCATCAGGTCGGCTATGTCGAGCCGCCGCTCGTCGGCGGGTTGCTGTCCGACCTTCTTCCGCTCGGACCCGATAACGCGGTCGAGACCGACGCGGCGACGCTGCGCCGTGCCGCGCGCCTCCTCGCGGACTCCGGCCTGATCGTGCTCCGCGACGAAATGTTCGACATCCGCGCGAGCGACGATGGCCCGGTCCTCGGCACCCTCGACCGCGGCGCGCTGCCCAATTTCGGCATCGCAGCGACAGGCGTCCATCTCAACGGCCTCGTCGAGCGCGACGGCGAGACCCTCCTCTGGGTCGCCCGCCGCGCCGCCGACAAGCTGCTCGATCCGGGCAAGCTCGACCATCTCGCCGCCGGCGGCGTTCCCGCCGGACTGACACCCTTCGAGACGCTGGCCAAGGAAGCGGCCGAGGAATGCGGTCTCACCCATGCCCAGGTCGCGACCGCGCGCGAGGTCGCGACCATCCGCTACGCGATGCAGCGCCCCGAGGGGCTGCGTCGCGACGTCCTGCGTTGCTACGACATCGTCCTTCCCGCGACCTGGCAACCGGTCGCCCATGACGGCGAGGTCGAGACCTTCGAGCTCTGGCCGCTCGCGCGCGCGCTCGAGACGGTCCGCGACACCGAGGACTTCAAGTTCAACGTCAACCTGGTCCTGATCGACCTGTTCATGCGGCGGGGCCTGCTCGACACGTTCGAGCCGCGACTGGACGCAAGCAGGCTGTGAACCGCTTCGAGAAGAGGGTGGTGCTCGTGACCGGTGCCGCGCGCGGCATCGGCTTCGCGATCGCCGAGGCCTTCACCCGAGAGGGCGCGCAGGTCGCAGCCGCCGACCTCGACGGCGCGCCCACCCCGTTCGCGATGACACTGGCGATGGACGTCACCAGCGAGGACGACGTCGAACGGGGCGTGGCCGCCATCGTCGATCGCTTCGGCCGGATCGACATCCTCGTCAGCAACGCCGGGATCCAGATCATCAGTCCGGTCCATGAATTAGCGTTCGCCGACTGGAAGCGCCTGCTCGCCGTCCATCTAGACGGCGCGTTCCTCACCACCCGGGCCTGCCTGCCTCACATGTATGCCCACGGCCAAGGCGCGATCGTCTACCTGGGCTCGGTCCATTCCAAGGTCGCATCGAAACTCAAGGCGCCCTACGTCACCGCCAAGCACGGCCTGCTGGGTCTCTGCCGCACCGTTGCCAAGGAGGGTGCGGAGCATGGCGTTCGTGCCAACGTCGTCTGCCCCGGCTTCGTCCGCACGCCGCTCGTCGACCGCCAGATCCCCGAGCAGGCCGCTTCCCTCGGCATTTCCGAGGACGAGGTCGTGCGCGACATCATGCTCGGCCAGACGGTCGACGGGACCTTCACCACCCTCGATGACGTTGCCGAAGCCACCCTCTTCCTCGCCGGCTTCGGAACCACGGCGATGACCGGTCAGTCCCTTCTGGTCACCCACGGCTGGCACATGGATTGAGGCACCGTTCAGCGCGCGATCATCCACGGGAACAGGAACTGCTGGGAGACCGCGATCGCGGCGATCACCAACGTCAACGCAATACTGTGCTTGAACGTCCGGCGAAAGATCAGCCCCTCCTGTCCTTTCAGCACCGTGACCGCTGCACCGGTCGACATGTTCTGCGGCGAGATCATCTTGCCCATCACCCCACCCGAGGAATTGGTCGCCGCGAATAGCACGGGGCTCAGATGCAGCTGCCGTGCAGCCACCACCTGAAGATTGCCGAACAGCGTGTTGCCTGAGGTGTCGCTTCCCGTCAGCGCGACCGCTACCCACCCCAGGAAGGCCGACGCCACCGAGAACAGCAGCCCGAGATGCGCCGCCGCGTCTCCCAGCGTATAGGTCACACCCGCGTAGTTCATCAGGAACGCGAGCCCCATGATCAGCGCCACCGTCAGCACCGCGAGCCGGATCTGCCTCCAGGTCCGAACCACGCAGCCGAGATAGGCGCGCGGCCCGAGTCCGAAGACCGCCGCAGCAAGGAGGTTCGCGACCAAGATCGCCGTCCCCGTGTCCAGCGGCTTGAACGCCCACACTGCCGCATATGGCTTGTTGAACAGCGTGATGAACACCGCCTTGTCCAACCCTGGCCAATGCACGTCGGTCTCGCCCACGGCGGACAATTTCAGGTTCGTCCAGATCACCACCACGACCGCAACGATGATCCACGGTATCCAGCCCTGCCACGGCGAGACCCGGGGCGAGGCGGCGCTCAACGAACGCGGCACCGCCATCGTCGCGGCGTCCGTCCTTGTCGCTGCCGCGAATTCCCGATCCGGCGCCGGCCGCCACACCTGCAGGAACCCGATCGTGACCAGGAGCGATCCGAGCGACGCGAAGATGTCGGTCAGCCGATAGTCGTAGAAGTTCGAAACGCTGAACTGGATCACCGCGAAGCTTCCGCCGGCAACCAGCAGCAGCGGCCACATCGCCCTGATCGATCGCCGGCCGCCAAACACCGCCATGACGTAGAACGGCAGGATCAGCGCAATCACCGGCAGCTGCCGGCCCACCATCGCTCCGAGCACCACGTCCGACTGGTGCGTGATCTTGCCAAGCACCGTGATCGGGATCCCGAGTGCTCCGTAGGCGACCGGCGCCGTGTCAAAGATCAACGTATAGGTGAGCGCCTCGAGCGGCGGCCACCCGACCGAGATCAGCAGCGAGGCGGAGATCGCGATCGTCGATCCGAAGCCCGCGATGCCCTCGAGCAGCGCGCCGAAGCAGAAGCCGATGACGATCAGCACCACCCGTCGGTCGGCCGGCAGATGCTCCAGCACCCATTCCCGGAACGCATCGAAGCGACCTGTCGCGACAGCAACGTTGTAGAGCACCAGCGCGTTGAACGCGATCCCCATCACCGGCCACAGCGCGAACGTCACGCCGGCGGCCACACTGTCGATCGCGAGCCCCACCGGCATTTGCCAGAACCCGATCGAGACGATCAGGCCGACGACCATGCCGGCGAGCGACGCCTGCCACGCTGGCCGCCGCAGCACACCCAGCATGACAAGCAGCGTCACGATCGGCAGGCTTCCAACCAGGAACGACAGGAACAGGCTGCCGCCGATCGGCGTCAGGAGCTGATGGAACAAATCTTCCCCCACATCTTCTTGCCGCCGAAGCGGATGACCTTGCGCCCGCCAGGACAGGAATGGCCGGTCAGAACAGACCCGACGGGGAACGGAGAATCAACTCCGATGTGCCCGCGCCGCGGATCACGGTCAGACCTCGAAGGTCACGCCCTGCGCCAGCGGCAACGCCGAGCCATAGTTCACCGCACTCGTCATCCGCCGCATATACGCTTTCCAGCTGTCCGAGCCGGACTCGCGGCCACCGCCGGTCTCCTTCTCGCCGCCGAAGGCGCCGCCGATCTCCGCGCCCGAGGTTCCCATATTGACGTTGGCGATGCCGCAGTCCGATCCGGACGCCGACAGGAACCGCTCCGCCTCCCTGAGGTCGTTGGTGAAGATCGACGACGACAGACCTTGCGGCACGTCGTTCTGCAGCGCGATCGCCTCGTCGACAGTCCCAACCGCCACGACATACAGCAGCGGCGCGAACGTCTCGCGCAGCATCGGGCCTGACTGGCGCGGCATGGAGATCAGCGCCGGTCGCACATAGACCCCCCGCTCGCGTCCGGCGACCGTGATCCGTTCTCCCCCGACCACCGTGGCCCCTTCGCCGCGCGCCGCCTCGATCGCGTCCCTCATCGCGTCAAATGCCGCCTCGTCGATCAGCGGCCCGACCAGCGTCCCGGCCACCAGCGGATCGCCCACCGTGACGCGCCGATACACCGACCCCAGCCGATCGAGCAGCGTCCCGTGCAGCTCGGACTGCACGAACAGGCGGCGCAACGACGTGCATCGTTGGCCCGCCGTCCCCATCGCCCCGAACGCGATCGCCCGGACCGCAAGGTCGACGGAGGCCGACCGGCAGACGATCGAGGCGTTGTTGCCGCCCAGTTCGAGGATCGCGCGCGCGAACCGTGCCGCCAGGATCGGCGCCACTGACCGGCCCATCCCCGTCGATCCCGTCGCCGACACCACCGCCACCCGGCGATCGGCGACCAGTGCCTCGCCGGCGTCCGCGCCCCCGAGCACGACCGTCGCAAGCCCCGCCGGCGCGTCGCCGAAGCGAGCCAGCGCACGCCGCATCAGGCCATCGACCGCGAGCGCGCAAAGCGGCGTCTTCTCCGAGGGCTTCCACACCACCGGATCGCCGCACACGAGCGCGAGCGCCGCATTCCATGACCAGACCGCCACCGGGAAGTTGAACGCCGAGATGATCCCGACCACGCCCGCTGGATGCCACTGCTCGAGCATCCGATGATCGGGCCGCTCGCTCGGCATGACGAGACCGTTCAGCTGGCGCGACAGTCCGACGGCGAAATCGCAGATGTCGATCATCTCCTGCACCTCGCCGAGGCCTTCGGAGACGATCTTGCCTGCCTCGATCGAGACGAGACGTCCGAGCCGCTCCTTGGCGCCTCGCAATTCCTCGCCGAGCAGGCGGACGAGTTCGCCCCGCCGTGGTGCCGGGACTTGCCGCCACGCGCCGAAGGCCGCCGAGGCGGCCTGGACCGCCCGGTCTATCGCACCGATGCCGCCGAACGCGACATGCCCGATCACCTCGCCGGAGATCGGCGTGCGGGCCGCGACCGGCCCCGTCGGCATCGTGCACCCGCACCCTTCGATCGCGCGCGCCGTCTCTTCGGCCAAATCCATCGTCGAACCTCCCGTCAAATTATCCATCGAGCTCTCATACAACGCCCGTTGTGATCGCCGATGCCGCGAACGCGATGTGCGTCGGTTGTTTGACAGGAGCAAAACCGGGCAACTGCTCTCGACGATCGGGCTGATTGCCCAGACTTTGATCAACTCGAGCGTCGCAACATCCCCCGTCGTTCAAGTCGCAAGGTTTGTAAGCACACGTCGAGCCCTGCGGGCCGGTGGTCGGAATTCGGAAGCTGGCACGAGGCTTGCCGACAATGGACGACCAGGCGGTCACGAGGATTGCCAAAGCCAGGGAGCACGCAATGCCCGCCGTCGATTATCCCAAGCACAAGGCCGGGGACGCGCTGGTCGATTACGAGGAGAAGGTCTTCGAGGACGTCAAGGCCGAACCCGGCCAGAAGGCGCTCGTCGCCTTCCACACCGTCGCCTTCGAGGGATCGATCGGTCTGGTCAACCTGCTCCAGGCGACCCGCCTGCAGCGCAAGGGCTTCGAGACCTCGATCCTGCTCTACGGCCCCGGCGTGACGCTCGCGGTCATGCGCGGCTTCCCTCGTCTGGGCGACGAGGCCTTTCCCGGCCATCAGAATTTCAACAACCAGCTCAAGAAGTTCATCGAAGAGGGCGGCAAGGTCTACGCGTGCCGCTTTTCGCTCCAGGCCCTGTATGGGCATGGCGAACCCTCACTGATGGAAGGTGTGCGCCCGATCAATCCTCTCGACGTCCTTGACTGCCTGCTCTTGCACAAGCGCGACAACGCGTTCGTCCTCGATACCTGGACCGTCTGAACGCGCCATGACGCGCCCCACATCAGGCGCTTCGACGATACGGGCCGCCGCGATCCAGCTCGCGCCGGTGCTCGAGAACGCGACCGGAACGGTCGAGAAAGTCTGCAACGCGATCGGCGATGCGGCCATCCGCGGCGTCGAATTTGCGGTCTTCCCGGAAAGCTTCGTTCCCTACTACCCGTACTTCTCCTTTGTCCGGCCCCCAGCCGCGATCGGCGCCGAGCATCTCCGCCTCTACGAGAACGCCCCCACCGTGCCGGGCCCCGCGATCGATGCCATCATCGACGCCGCTCGCAAGGCAGCCATGGTCGTCGTTCTCGGCATCAACGAGCGCGATCACGGCACGCTCTACAACACGCAGTTGATCATCGACTCCGACGGCAGCCTCAAGCTCAAGCGGCGCAAGATCACGCCCACCTACCACGAGCGCATGATCTGGGGCCAAGGCGACGGCGCCGGACTTGCCGTCGTCCACACCGCGGCCGGGCGCGTCGGCGCGCTCGCCTGCTGGGAGCACTACAACCCGCTCGCCCGCTACGCGCTGATGGCCCAGCACGAGGAAATCCACGCGGCCCAATTTCCCGGCTCGCTCGTGGGCCAGATCTTTGCCGATCAGATGGAAGTGACCATCCGTCATCACGCGCTCGAGTCCGGCTGCTTCGTGGTCAATTCCTGCGGCTGGCTGACCGACGACCAGGTCGCGTTCGTGACCAGGGACATCCCCGATGCAGAGCGGACGGCACTCACCGGCGGCGTGCGCGGCGGTAGCTTCACCGCCATCATCTCCCCCGAGGGCAGGCTGCTCGGCACACCGATCACCGCGGGCGAAGGCATGGTCATCGCCGACCTCGACATGTCGCTCATCACCAAGCGAAAGCGGATGATGGACAGCGTCGGCCACTACGCCAGACCGGAGCTGCTCAGTCTCCAGCACGACACCAGGCCCGCCCGCACCAGGAGTGCCCATGAGCCTTCCAGCCTCGATCCCTCACGCGAGCCGCATGCTGATCACGGAGCTCCAGTCGTTCGGGATGCGGCTGACTGACGACGCCGCCTCGGGCAGCCGCCGCGGCGGCGCCGGCCCCTCGGATCACCGCGCCGTCACCATCGCCGGCCAGACCGTCATGGTCCCGATCCACACCGCGCAGGCGACGCGCTCGCCGTTAGTGGCCGACGCGTCCGGCGACCTCACCCGAGATGGCGTGCCGGTCGCCAACATCGCATTCCCCGCGCCGCCGCGTTTCTACCGCCTGCAGACCTTCGACGGTATTCCCTATTGGAAGATCGCCCTCCTGCATGGACGCGACGTGCTGGCCACCACCGTGCTTCAGGAGTGCATTCGATACCGCGACCGCGCCACGGCCTGCCAGTTCTGCGCCATCGGCCAGAGCCTGCGGAGCGGCCGCACCATCGCCCGCAAGACACCGTCCCAGCTCGCCGAGGTCGCGCGCGCCGCCGTCCTTCTCGACGGCGTGCGCCACATGGTGCTCACCACCGGCACGCCCAACGTCGTCGACCGCGGCGCCGCGGTGCTCGCCGACAGTGCCGCCGCCATCAAGGCCGCCATCGACCTGCCGATCCAGGCGCAGTGCGAACCCCCGCGCGACCACGCCTGGTTCGAGCGCCTCCGCGCGGCCGGCGTCGACAGTCTCGGGATGCATCTCGAGGCCGCGACCGACGAGGTCCGTCGCCGCATCATGCCCGGCAAGGCAACCATCCCGATCGAACGGTATCTCGACGCCTTCGCCGCCGCCGTGGAGGTCTTCGGCCGCGGCCAGGTCAGCACCTACATCCTTGCCGGCCTCGGCGACACGCCCGACGATATCCTTGACCTGTCCCGGCGCCTGATCGAGCTCGGCGTCTATCCCTTCGTCGTCCCGTTCGTCCCGATCTCGGGCACGCCGCTCGAGAACCATCCCGCCCCGACCCCGGCCTTCATGGGCGCCATCCTGGCGCCACTTGGCCGCATGCTCGCCGTGGCCCGGCTCCTCTCGTCCGACATCAAGGCCGGCTGCGGCAAATGCGGCGCCTGCTCCAGCCTCTCAACCTACGAGAAGATCGCCGCATGAACCTCTACACCGACCCGATCATTCCATTCCGCCCCGCCGACTTCCAGGTCAAGCGCGCCGAGATGCCCTTCGAGATCCTCGGCCACCATCGCCTCCGCCACCGGACCTTCGTCATCGAACAGTGCCTGTTCGAAAGCAACGATCGTGATGCGAACGACGACGTCGCGATTCCGATCGTCGCCGTCTCCTGCCTGCTCGGCGATCCCGACGAGGTGATGGGCGCCGTGCGCATCCACGAGCCATCGGCCGGCCATTGGTGGGGTTCACGCCTCGCCGTCGCCTCCCACCTGCGCGGGGGCGCCCAGCTCGGCGCCGAATTGATCCGTTTCGCCGTCGGCACCGCGCATGCCGAGGGATGCACGAGCTTCCGCGCCCACGTCCAGTCGCAGAACGTCCCCCTGTTCGAGCGTCTTGCCTGGCGGACTGTGGACGAACTCGTGCTGCATGGCCGTCCACACGCGCTGATGCAAGCCGACCTCTCGCGCTACCCGCCCATCTCGCTGCCGACGATCCGCCACCTGCCGCTCGTGAGCCCGGCGCGCCGGGCGGCTCGCCGCGCCGCCTGATGCCGCTCGACGCCGCCATGCTGCGCGCCGCGCGCGGCATTGCCCACAAGACCGGCATCGCACCGGTGCTCGCGCGCCTTGGCATCGAGGGCCGTCCCGACATCGGCGTCGGCGACGATTGCGCCGTCATCGACGACCGGGACGGCTTCCTGCTTCTTGCCATCGAGGGCTTCCTCAACGAATTTGTCGCGAGCGACCCCTGGTTTGCCGGCTACTGCGGTGTGATGGTCAATGCGAGCGATGTCGCCGCGATGGGCGGCAGGCCGATCGCTGTCGTCGACGCCCTCTGGAGCGAGAGCGACGCGGCCGCCTCGCCCATCCTCGACGGTCTCGCCGTTGGCGCGCACGCCTACGGCATCCCGATCGTCGGCGGCCACACCAACACCCGCAACGACCGCTCCCAGTTGTCTGTGGCCATTCTCGGCCGCGCCAGCCGCCTGATCAGCAGCTTCGCCGCCGAGCCCGGGCAGGTCCTGCTCGCCGCCATCGACCTGCGCGGCCGCCTGCGCACGCCCGCTGCCTGGTGGGACGCCAGCAGCCACGTCACCGACTTCGGCCGCCTGCGTGCCGACCTCGAGATCCTGCCCGCCCTCGCCGAGGACGGCCTGGTCGGCGCCGGCAAGGACATCAGCATGGGCGGCCTGATCGGCACCGCCCTCATGTTCGCCGAAGCCTCCGGTGTCGGTCTCGCGATCGATCCCGATCGTGTGCCGCGCCCGGAACACGTCGAGTTGGCGCTCTGGCTTACCTGCTTTCCGAGCTTCGGCTACCTGCTGACCGCGCAATCCACCAATGCGGGCGCCATCATCGCCCGTTTCGCCGCACGCGGCATCGACTGCGCCGCGATCGGCGTCTGCGACGACAGCCGCCTGGTCCGCCTCGCCACCGGCGAGATCATCTGGGACTTCAACCGCGACACCCTGATCGGGTGCCGCCCGATCGCCTCTGTCTAGATCCCCGTGCAGGTCGCCCTTTTCGCCCATTCGACCAATCCGCGCGGCGGCGTCGTCCATGCGCTCGAGCTGGCCGAGGCTCTGACCGAGCTTGGCCATGACGCGACAATCCTGGCACCCGACAGCGAGGGGCGCGGATTCTTCCGTCGCACCACCACCCGGCAGCAAACCATTCCCGCGGCCCGCTGCTCCGACCTGATCGACCTTGTCGCCACTCGCATCATCGAGATCGCGGACCATGTCCTCGACCATCCCGAACACACGTTCGATGTCTGGCACGCGCACTGCTCGATCACCGGCAACGCGCTCGCGCGGCTCAAACGCCTCGGACGGATCCGAGGCTTCACGCGAACCGTCCATCACCTCGATCATTTCACCGACCCTCGACTCGCCGCCTGGCAGCGAATTGGCATCGAGGAAGCCGACCAGGTCCTGACCGTCAGCCAGCGCTCGCAGGCATCCTTGAGACAGACATTCGGGATCGAGGCCGCCTGCATCGGCAACGGCGTCGGCTCGCGCTTCGCTCCGAATGGCGACGACGATGGCGCGCTGCGTATGCGCTTGAACCTCAGCGAGCACGATGCGAGAGAGCCGCCGTTCCCGATCTATCTTGCCGTCGGCGGCATCGAAGCCCGCAAGAACACGACCGCGATCCTGCGCGCTTTTCTGCGCATCCACGCCGACCTTCCAGCCGGACGGCTGATCGTGGCGGGCGGCGCGAGCCTGCTCGACCACAGCGCGGCACGCGGCGAGTTCGACGACGTCCTCGCCCGCTCGGACGCGGCGGACGCCGTCACTCTCGCCGGCGTCATCGAGGACGACGCGATGCCCGCGCTCTACCGCATCGCCGACGCCTTCGTCTTTCCGTCACTCGTCGAAGGTTTCGGTCTGTGTCCGCTCGAGGCCATGGCCTGCGGCACGCCCACCATCGTCTCCGACACCGCCCCCTTCAATGAACATTTCGAGCAGCATGAAACGATCTGGGCCAACCCGCACGACGTTTCCTCGATCGAGGCCGCGATGCGCATGGCGCTCGATCCCTCAACGCGCGCGCGCCTGAGCCTCTCAGGTCCCGGGACCGCCTCGCGCTTCGCCTGGTCCGACGTCGCCTGCCGCCATCTCGATCTCTATCGCACGAGCGCCCGAGCCCATGCCTGAAATGCTCTTCCGTCTCCGCTGGCCCGACGCCAGCGAGACCACGCACTATTCGCCATCGCTGGTGATCGAGGAGCATTTCGCTCTGGGCCAATCCTATGAGCTCGCCGACTTCCTGGCACGCAGCAGGGTCGCGCTGCGCATCGCGAGCGATCGCGTCGAGGCGAGGTATGGCATGCCCTGCGGTCGTGCGATCGGGCAGTCGCACGCGATCGCGCGGCTTGGCGCCGCCTTCGACGGCGGTCAGGTCACCATCCTCGCCTTCGATCGCCCAGGGCGAGAGGCCGCGCGATGAACGCGTCAACCGAGCGCCACCTGGGCGCCACCCTCCCAGCGCAGACCGGGATCGTCGTCATCGGCGCTGGCCAGGCCGGACTTTCGATGAGCTGGCAACTCAAGCAGCGCGCCATTCCCCACGTGGTCATCGACCGGAACGCGCCCGGCCATGCATGGCGCGCGGAGCGATGGGACACGTTCTGCCTGGTCACCCCGAACTGGCAATGCCAGCTTCCCGGCTTCCCCTACGCCGGCAATGATCCGCACGGCTTCATGCCGCGCGACGACATCGTGGCCTACCTCGAATCCTACGCGGCCTCCTTCGATCCGCCGTTGCACACGGGCGTCGAGGTCACTCGCGTTGCCCGCCAGCCGTCCGGCGGCTTCCTGACCGAAACCACCGCCGGGCCCATCCGCTCCCAAGGGGTCGTTGTCGCGACGGGCGGCTATCACGATCCGATCACGCTCCCGGCCGCCCGGACGCTCGATGCGGCAATCCTGCAGATCGACGCGTCGGACTACAAGAACCCGGGACAGATGCCGCCAGGCGCGATTCTCGTGGTCGGCAGCGGTCAGTCCGGTTGCCAGATCGCCGAGGATCTGCATCTCGCCGGTCGCATCACCCATCTCTGCGTCGGCGAGGCGCCCCGGGTCGCCCGCCGCTATCGCGGCCGCGACGTCGTGGAGTGGCTTCACCTGATGAGCTTCTACGACATGCCCGTCGAGAACCATCCGCTTCGTGAGGGCGTGCGCGACAACACCAACCACTACGTGACCGGCCGCGACGGCGGTCGCGACATCGACTTGCGCGCGCACGCATCAAGCGGCATGCACCTGCATGGCCGCCTCGCCGACGCGCACGGCACCGCCATCCGCTTCGATCCGGATCTCGGCCTGAACCTCGACCGGGCTGACGCCAGCAACGAGGCCATCAAGCGCTCGATCGATGCGTGGATCGCCAGGAATGATGTCGATGCTCCGATCGAACCGCCCTATCAGCCGATCTGGCATCCCCCGGCCGATCTGAAGCTGACGCTCGATACACGGCAGGACGGCATCGCCAGCGTCGTCTGGTGTGTCGGCTACCGGATGAATTTCGATTGGATCGACGCGCCGATCTTCGACGAAAAGCACCGCCCACGTCACACCAGGGGCGTGACCGATGTCGAAGGCCTGTACTTCCTCGGACTGCCCTGGCTTCACACCTGGGGCTCGGGCCGCTTCTCCGGCGTCGCGCGAGATGCCGAACATCTCGCCAGCCAGATCACGGCCAGGGCGCGCGACGAGCAACGACCTGTCATGTCGTCCCGGTCGAAAACACGTTCCGTGTCGTCAACTGGCTCATCGTCACGCCATCGAGGATGATCGCGGCCCCGTTCGCCAGATGCAGAGTTGTGGCACCGCCCGCCTCGGTGGCCGCCTGCAAGGAAGCGGCTGCCGCATCCTGGCCGAAGCCGAACAGTGTCATCGTGTTGTCCGCGTTGGTACCAAAATCCTTGATTGTCATTTTTGTCGCAGCACCCGACCCGTTCTCGAACAGGTCGAATGCATTCGCAGCCGAGCCGGTTCCACCGACCATCGTCACGCTCCCGGCGCCGCCCACCATGGTGTCGCCGCCAGTTCCGCCGATCAGCGACGCGTTGCCCGAACCGGCCCAGAACTGATTGCCGCCGCTGGCCATGCCGCCATCCAGCGTGACGTTCCCGCCGTCGCAGTAGCGCGGATCATTCGCCACGAACACATTGTCATGCGCCTGACTGGTCAGGATGATGTTGGCGCCGCTCGCGCCGTAGAGTGTGTCGTTGCCCGCCGCTTGACTCCCGGCAATCGTGACCGAACCTCCGACGCCGACGAATTTGAGCGTGCCGTTCTCCTCGTTGTACATCGTGCCGCCCGCGCCGCCATGCACGGTGGCATTGCCGTAGGCGTTGATCGTCGTGACGGAGGAACTCGATCCGTGCACGGTCGCACCCGTGCTTGCATTGATCACGGTGCCGGAACCCGCGCTGTCGTCGACCAGCAGCGTGCTCGACCCATACCCACCGTTGATCGTCGCACTTCGACCACTGACCGAAACCGTGTCATGCCCCGACCCGGCCTGTACCAGATCGGTGCCTTCGGAATAGACTTGCGAATTGCCCGATCCCAGGAAGATCTGATTGGCACCGCTTCCAAGCGCGATCGTGTCGTTCCCATTTCCTGCGACGACGATGTCCCTGCCCGCGCCGCCCATGATGAGCGCGTTGCTATCCCCCGTGTACGAGAGGTTCGTGCCGTCGCCCACGATCACCGTCGACCAGCCGGCATCGTCGCTGACCGCGACGCCGCCGAGAGCGTTCGGCAGCATCAGGACATGCGATCCCGTATCGCCAATCACGTTCAGACCGGTCGAACCGGTCTGGGCGCCGGTCGAGCCGAGCAGGCCGAGATGAGCACGCGCGAAGCTGTTCCCCGTGATCGTCACGTCGGCGTCGGTCGGCGCATTGAAGTGGACCGTGTCGCCCACGATCATCGGCGCCACGGCATTGACGACGATCCCCGTGTCGATCCCGGGCGCCGATAGGAGCGTCGCTGGATCCAGCGCGGCGCCAGAACGGTCCATGACGGTCGAACCGTTCAATGTCAGCCCGACCACCTTCAAGTCGGCCGACTGATCGCCCCGCGCCACGGTGGTCGTGAAGGTCAGCGCGCCTGCATCAGTGACGCCGGAGAACAATGCTTGGCCGCCGTCGCTGAGCGACAAGGTCTCCGTTCCGCCCGCCTGCGTCAACGCGCTCGAGCCGGCGAGGGTGAACGTCACCGTCGTACCGACCCCGAGCGGGCCTGTCTCGCTCGCCGAAGCCGTCACGTCCGACACGTCGACCAGGACCGGCATCGCCGCCGTGGTACCCCCCACGATCGAGACCGTTTGCGAGGCGACATGCGTGATCGCGATGGACGGATCGCGCGCGACCATCGGATGAGCAACGTCAAGCGTGATCGACGACCCTGTCGATGCCTCGATCCCGATATATTCCCCGGTCAGGCTCCATTTCGAGAGGTCAAGGACCGCGCTGCCCGCGGCAGGATCGGCGCCCGCGAGCCACTGCGTCATCTGCGCGACCGCACTGCTGAGATCGATCCTGACAGCGTGCGTGGGACCGCCGTCCGGATTGCCCGGCAAATATTGATTTCCTTCCGAACCCGGGACGACGTTGTAGATGTTGCCGCCTGGTGTTCCGAAACTCGCATACGCCTTGGGAGATCCGCCCGCCACGGCGAGTTCCACCTGGAGGAACATCGAGATCGTGGGCAGGCGCGGATCGTAATTCGCGGCATCGTAGCGGTTGAACGCGACCGTGAAGCAGTTGGCAGCCGATGCACCGTCGACGGGGCCGAAGTTGCTTGCCGCCGCGATGCGTTCGTCGGCCGTGAAGATCACCTGCTTGTCGAACGAGAAAGAGGCTGGTGGCGTCACACCCGTCTCGAGGTTGAGGTCCTGCAGGTTCCCGTTCCCGTCCGTCAGGGCGTAGGTGTAATTGCCCGGCGTCCCGAACACGGTCACGGCCGAGCCGCCGGCCTGCCAGCCGTAAGCCGCCCGGCCAAGCACAGGGTCGACGATGGGCGGCGCGACATCGACCGCGGCAGGATCGAACCACGCCCCTGGGTTCCACTGGGTGAGATGCCAATCCGCCGATACCGGACCCGGAATGCCTGGCAGAACCGGGTTGAGATCTTCCGTGATCCCGGTGACCTGGCCGTCATTGAACGGAAGGCGCGGTCCGTCGACCGACGGATCGGTCCACGCGTTCTGGATGTCGGCGCCGTCGAGGGGTTCGCCCCCGGCGAGGATGCTTTGGGTCATGTGAGATTTTCTCCTGACCCAAGAAAACTAGCCGAGCATCCTCAACAAATAGTTAAGCCGGCAACGATCTCCTCATGAGAATGACTATGACCGTAACGACCTGCGTCGCGTCAGGGAAACAGCGCCTTCAGTACTGCCACGCACGACGTGCTGCGCGCCGCAGACGTCAGCACGTTCGTCGTGGTCGCCAGGGTGACCAGGTTGCACCCGCCAGACGTATCGATGTCGGCATAGATCGACTGCCCCTTCTCCCCGGAATGGCTGGTGATACTGCCTGCCGCCGAGAAGGCGACCGTATCGACAGGCGAGGCAGTCCAGAGAAGATCGCGCAACGCGACCGGAAATCCGTCCAACGTGTCGAGCCCGCTGGCGTGCAGCGTCTGCTCGATCGTGGTCGTCTGCGTCGCGCTACCGTCCGGCGCGATCACCTCGTCGAAGACTGCCTTGAGCGGATAGCTCTGGTCGTCCACGCTCTTGAAGACGCCCAGCCGCGTCGCCCGCGTCACAACCGTGTGGGTCTTCGTGCCCTGGACGATCGCCTGGTCGTAGGTCGGGCCACCGATGAGAAAATCCTGCACGTTCGAGAAGTCGAACGTCTGGTGCACGGTCGTCTCGACCCGCCCGATCGACGTATCGGCGTAGCCGCCGATCGTGAAGTCGTTGGCGGCGAGCGTCGCCAGATGGGTCGTCGCACCATTGCTCATGTTGCCGGCCGCGGTCGACACCGAGACCGTGGGCGCGCCGGTCAGGCTGTCCTGCGTCACCGCACCGGTCACGAGGCCTGCCGCCTTGTCCAGCGTCACGTAGAGCGCGCCGAACACCGAAAAGTAATTGTTCGCGCCATTCACCGACACGGAAAGCAGATGCGGCGCGCCGTCCGACAACATTCCCGCGAACGGTGTCAGTTCGACCGGAAACGGTTTGATGCTCAGCGTCGTGACGCCCGGAACCGGCTCCCATAGATACGGATCGATCCCGCCCGTGAAGATCAGCGGGTAGACGGGCGCTTCACCGGCTGGTCGTCCGTCGATCGTCACCTCGCCCACACGAAACGCACCGCCCCCGCACGAATTGAGCGCCTTCATCAGCGGGTCGGGTACGCAGGTATACCAGAACTCGTCGCCCGACTGGCCCTGGAGCGTCACGTCGAGCGTGGCCTCGACCACGTTCCTTGGCAGGTTGAGCGTTGCCGACAGCGTCGCCGCGGAATTACTCAGTCCCGCACTGTCGCCGTCGGCATTCGACGCGAGCGGGATCACCAGATCAGGGACAGGTGGCGCAGGATTAAGCGGGTTCGCCGGATAGAACAGCAATTCGGCGCTCGACGTGATGATGCTTGTGTCGACGTCGTTCAGATAATTCCCGATCAAGACCCGCCCGGCGCCGCTTTTGCGCAACAACGCGGTGTCGCGTGTCACGTCCGTCTCCACCGTCCAGTTCGGGGCGAGCCCGGTCCGCGGTTCGGCCGTCGTGCCGAACCAGAGCGATACCCCATCGAGCGTGATCGAACCGGTCCGGTCATACTGCCGCCCGGCATCAAGGCCGATCGTCGTGCGCAGCACCACCCGCGCCCATGATGTCCCGCATGACCGGGGGGGCGCGTATCGGAACGGCACAGGGTTGCCCCCGAAGGTCGCTCCGGAAAAGAGCGGAACCACGCAGGGCGTCTCGGCCGGATGCGACACGGCCGGCTCGATATTGACGGCGTTGCTGGAACCGGGCGCAAAAGTTTCGTCCGCCCGCGCCTGCGTTCCGGCAAACGGCAACGCCAACAAGCCCGTAACTGCCCACCCAAAGCGACGCGCCATGTTGTCCTCGTTCCCAGCTCGGCTGACCTGCATGTGTCATATCAGCAAGATCCGCACCCCTCATGTCCTGAGAGGACCTGATCTCACGCGACCGTGTTCGATCGGCCGGATCAGCGCGGCCGATCTTCACCACTCGTTAACTTTTTCGGACAATTCTTTCCCGCTCATGTCGAGCCGTATCTCTTCAGGTCGCATCGCTTGACAACCACAACAGAGACAGCGGCTCGGCGCCGGCCGATCATGCGTCAGGCACGACCAGCCCGGAACGGGAGACGCAGAATGCGTGATCACTACGACAAGCTCACCCGCATCCTCCAGGACAGGCTCATGCCGGGCTGGAGCGCCGAGATCTTCACCAGCTACGACGGACAGCGTTCGCTCGTCGTGACCCACCTCGACGAACAATCGTCGTCCTACGTCGCGACCCGATCCTCGTCCGGCTTCTCGCTCGCAGCGCTCACCCACGATGAATGGCGCCAGACGCATCACGGGCTGAGCCTCGACGCCCTGATGCTGCACCTGGACCGGCTGACGTCGGTCATCGTCCGGACCAGCGACCGCGCCGCCTGACGGTCTCGGGGCTGGCTGTCGGCAGGACGCGCTCGCATAGTGCCTCAGCCGACCGAAAGGAGCCGAATGCGCGACCCCAAACTGTTCCAGCCGATCACCTGGCGGGGTGTGACCGCACGCAACCGGATCGCCGTTGCGCCCATGTGCCAATACAGCGCCGATGACGGACTCGGAAACGATTGGCATATCCAGAATCTCGGGGCCAAAGCGATGGGAGGTGCCGGGATCGTATTCACCGAGGCCACCCACGTCTCGGCGATCGGGCGGATCACGCCGTTCTGTCTAGGCCTCTGGAACGACGCGCACGCGGAACTGCTCGCACGCCTCGCCAGGATCATCGCCTCGGCCGGCGCCATCCCTGGCATCCAGATCGCGCATGCCGGACGCAAGGCGAGTACGAGCCAACCATGGCGCGGCGGCGGCGCGATACCGGTCGAAGACGGTGGCTGGATCCCCGTCGCGCCCAGCGCGATCCCGTTCTCGGAAGCGTCGCCCACGCCGCGCACCCTGCCGGTGTCCGACATCGCTTGCATCGTGGACGAGTTCGCCGCGACCGCTCGACGGGCCCGCCTGGCCGGTTTCCGAATCGCCGAAATCCATGCGGCCCACGGATACCTGCTGCACCAGTTCCTCTCGCCTCTCTCGAACCGCCGCAACGACCGCTATGGCGGCGATCTCGCCGGTCGCGCGCGCGCACTGATGGAGGTCATCGACGCGGTCCGCGCCGAATGGACCGACGATCTGCCGCTCTTCGTTCGCCTCTCGTGCACCGACTGGGCGGAGGGCGGCCTCGCCATCGACGACACGGTCGAGCTCGCGCGCATGCTCCAGGCGCGTGGCGACGTCGACCTGATCGATTGCTCCTCCGGCGGCACCGTGCCTGGACCCGCGATTCCATCGCTGCATCCCGGCTACCAGGTCCCGTTCGCCGACCGCATCAGGCGCGAGGCGGGCATCGCCACCGGTGCTGTCGGCTTGATCTCATCACCCGAGCACGCCGAGGAGATCGTCGCGAACGGCCGCGCCGACATTGTCCTTCTCGCCCGCGCCATCCTCGCCAATCCGGCATGGCCGGTGCAGGCGGCGCGGGCGCTCGGTATCGCGCCCTTCCTTCCGCCGCAGTACCAGCGGGCGACGGTCTAGCGCTCGATCAGAGGCGGCCGCCCAGATGCAGCAACCCGACCACGCCACCGACAACCGCGGCGCTGATCGCCAAGCCAAGGAAAATCCCGATCCCGCGCGACAACCAGTTCTCCGGTTCGAGATCGTACGAAGACTTCATCTCCGGCCTTTCGATCACCGGCTCGCCGGCGATCTCGGCCTGTCCGTTGGTCATGCTCATGAGAAGGTCGAACCTCCCGCAGCGCGTGCGCGGATTGCGCAACACGCAAGAGCCTGATCCCTCTTCCGGGCGTTTCGCAATGATTTTGTCTGCAATGGAGCCGACATCGTTCTTTAACGTGTCGTTGCCTACGCTCGCTTCTCCTGATGCGAGGAAGAACGATGCGCACGCGCTTCTGGACCGTCGCCGTCCGCCCAGCCGCGGTTCCGCTTGCGGGAAGCGCCATCGAAGTGGTTCGCTCGGACGTCGGCCGCGGTCACGATGCGTGGTGCCGAGGCGTGCGTATGCCGGTCGAGGCCGTCACCGAGATCAGCGAGCAGTTCGGCAGGCGACCCGTCGCGCCGACCGAAATGACGGGCACGATCGGCCTCATCGCCTCCCTTTCGGACAGCCTCGCCGTCATGCGGATCGACCGGCATGAGCACGCCGACGCGATCAGCCGCGCCGCAACCCGGCCGGATGCGGCGCCCGCAGCAGCCGCCCCTGCCCGAATAACTTTTCCCGCAGCGTGCCCGGCGCATAGGCGCTCTTGTACAGCCCCCGGTCCTGCAGCGCCGGCACCAGCCGTTCCACCACCGCCTCGAAATCGGCCGGCATCACCCCGTAGCTCAGATTGAGCCCATCGACGCCGGTCGCCTCGACCCAGCGCGCCAGCGCCTCCGCGACCGTCGACGCACTGCCCGCCAGAACCGGCCCCGCCCCGCCGATCGACGCGTGCGCGACCACCTCGCGCACGGTCCACTGGCGGTCCGGATCGGCCCGGGTGAAATTCTCGAGCGCCGCCCGGCCGGCATCGTTCTCGACATGCCGCACCAGATCGTCGAGCGACAGACCGGCAAAATCGACCCCGGTCCATCCCGACAGCAAGGCGAGCGTCCCTTCGACGCTCGCATGATCCCGGTAATCCGCCAGCAGATCCGCGGCCTCCGCGTCGGTCTGCGCCACGATCGCCGTCAGCAGGGAGAACACGAGGACCGTGCGGCCCTCGGCCGCCACAGAAGCTCGAATCGCCCGCACGCGCGGTCCCAGCACCTGCGCGCTCGGTCCGGACACGAACACGCACTCTGCATGACGCGCCGCGAACGCCAGTCCCGCCGTCGAGCTTCCCGCCTGGTAGAGCACGGGCGTGCGTTGCGGCGACGGCGAGCACAGGTGCATCGCAGAGAAATTCGCGACCGCCGGCCCGTCATGGCGCACCACATGCACACGCGCCGGATCGGCGTAGACGCGGCGCGCGCGATCCTCGACAACCGCGCCCTCCTCCCAGCTTGCTTCCCACAGGCCATAGAGCAGCGTCATCGCGTCCTCGGCCAGCGCATACCGTTCGTCATGCGCGACCTGCCGCTCCCGCCCGACGGCGCGCGCCGCACTATCGAGATAGCTCGTGACGATGTTCCATCCGACCCGACCGCGCGTCAGATGGTCGAGCGTCGAGAAGCGCCGCGCCAGCAGGAACGGCGCCTCGTACGACGCCGACACCGTGATCCCGAACCCGAGGTCACGCGTGACCGCCGCCATCGCCGGCACGAGCAACAGCGGATCGCCGACTGGGATCTGCGCTCCCGCCCTGACCGCGGCGTCCGCGCTGCCGCCGAACACGTCGTAGGCGCCCACCACATCGGCGAGGAAGACGCCGTCGAACAGGCCCCGTTCCAGCAGCCGTGCCAGCGACATCCAATAATCGAGGGAGGTGAAGTCCAACGATCGGTCGCGCGGATGTGTCCACAACCCGGCCGACTGGTGGCCCACGCAATTCATCGCGAAAGCATTCAGGAGCATGACGACACCAGACGAGGATCGGGACGTCGCCGCAAGCGTCAGGCCGCGTGACGCCCACGCACGGCCCCGTGCATCAGCGCATTGCCACTCGCAGCATCGAACAGGTGCACATGCTCGGATGGTGCGACGACACCCAGCGTCGAGCCGGTCCGCGCCGCCACGCGCGCCGGCGACACCGCCACCAGAAGGCGCCCACCCAGATCGAGCGCCACATGCGCCTCGTCGCCGAGCCAGTGGTTCGATACGACGGTCGCCTGCCAACCCTCCTCGCCGAGACGCAGATGCTGCGGCCGCACCCCCACCACCACATCCTGTCCGGCCGGCGGCAGCGCGTAGCCCCGCAGATCGACGAATGCGCGGTCCGTGCCTGCGAGCTCGACCCCGCCCGACGCGACCGTGCCGGCGAGCGCGTTCATCGGCGGCTCGCCGAAGAAGGTGGCGACGAACAAGTTCTCCGGGCGGTCGCGCAACTCCGACGGGGCCGCGAATTGCTGCAGCACCCCGCCCTCCATCACCGCGATCCGGTCCGCCATCGCGTTGGCCTCGGTCTGGTCGTGCGTCACCAGAACCGAGGTCAATCCGCGCGCGCGCGTCAGCGCCTTGACCCGGCCGCGCAGGACCGCACGCAATTGCGGCTCCAGCTGGCCCATCGGCTCGTCGAGCAAATGCAGGTCCGCGTCGCGTGCCAGCGCACGTGCCAGCGACACCCGCTGCGCCTGTCCACCCGACAATCCCGAAGGCTTCCGGCCCAGCAACGGGCCGATCTCGAGCAGGTCGGAGACTTCCTTGACGCGACGCCGTGGATCGACCGCGAAAGCCCCGCGCCCGTCCCGTCCAAGCCCGAAGCCGATATTGTCCTCGACGGTCAGCGGCGGATACAGCGCATAGGCCTCGAACGCCATCGCGACTTTCCGCCGCGCCGGCGGCAGCATGTCGATCCGCCGCGACGAGAGCTCGATCGTGCCGCTCGTGACCGCCTCGAAACCCGCGATCATGCGGAGCGTGCTCGTCTTGCCGCATCCGGACGATCCGAGGAGTGCGATGAACTCACCCTCCTCGATCAGCAGGTCGAGGTCCTTGACCGCCGCCTTCGCACTCCTGCCGTAGACCTTGCTGACGCTCTTGAGGGTCAGGCTCATCGCGCGATGTCCGTCCGCTCGAGCAATCCGGTCGACGCGTCGTACAGCAGCGCGCGCTCCGCGTCGGGCCGAAACCAGAGTGTGGTGCCGGCGTCCAGGGCCTGCCCTCCGCTTGCCAGGATCTCCTCCCCGCCCGGCGTTCTGAGCAGCATGATGATCTTGTCGTGCAGCGGCGTGATCGCCTGCACCACCGCTTCGGCGGCGCCCGCCCCCGCATGCGAGGTGACCGCGATGTCCTCGGGCCGTAGACCCAGCAGCGCGTCGCGCCCGATCAGCGCGGGTCCGGCACGCAAGCCGAGATCGAGACCAAGCGCCCGGATGCGGACGCCGTCATTGCCGGCGATCGGACGACACGGCACCAGATTGACCGGCGGATCGCCGAACAGCCGCGCGACCGCGGTCGTTGCCGGCCGGTCATAGACCTCCTCCGGATCATCGCATTGCACGATCCGGCCCTCGATCATCACCGCGATCCGGTCGCCGAGCGCCATCGCCTCACGGTAATCCTGCGTGACATAGATCGACGCCGCCCCGGACCGACGCAGCAGGCGAGGCAGTTCCATGCGCATCTCGTAGCGAAGCTTGGCGTCGACGTTGCGCAGCGGATCATCGAGCAGCAGCACCTTGGGCTCGCCCACCAGTGCGCGCGCGAGCGCCGTCCGCTGCTTCTGCCCGTTCGACAACGCGCGCGGCAACTGGTCGAGCACGTGCGTGATGCGCAGCATCTCCGACACGCGCGCGATCCGTGCCTGGCGCTCCGCGTCGCTCACCTTGCGGGCCCGGAGCGGGCTCGCGATGTTCTCGCGCGCCGACATGTGAGGATAGAGGGCGAAGTTCTGGAACGCGACCCCGAGGTCGCGCGCCTCCGGTCCCGCCATCGACACGTCGCGCCCGCCGATCCGGACCTCGCCGGTCGATTGCGGGTCCAGTCCCGCAATCGCCCGCAAAAGAACCGTCTTGCCCGCGCCGGACGGCCCGAACAGCACCAGTGTCTCGCCCGGTTCGACCGCGAGCCCGACATCGTGCAGCACCACGTTCTTGCCGAACGACGCCCCGATCTCGCGAAACGCAAGCCCTCCCGTCTCGCTCATCCCTTGACGGCTCCCAGGCTGAGGCCCTCGACGAGCCAGCGCTGCGCATACAGCGCCAGCGCCAGCGTGGGCAGGATCGACAGCACGATCGCCGCCGCGATGATCCCGTACTGGATGCCCGACGCGGTGACGAAGGCAAGCGCGCCGACCGTCATCGGCTGCTTGTCCGCGGACGCCAGGATCAGCGCGAAGACGAAGTTGTTCCACGCGAAGATGAAACTCAACAATCCGGCCGACGCGATCCCGGGAGCCGCGAGCGGCAGCGCGATCTTGGTGAAACCCTTCCACCAGGAATGCCCGTCCACGCGATAGGCATATTCGATGTCCGGACTCGCATCCTCGAAATAGCCACGCACGATCCACAGGATCAGCGGCAGGCAGATCAGCTGATAGACCCAGATCAAACCGATATAGGTGTTGGCCAGGCCCAGATCCTGGAAATAGAGCAGCAACGGCAGCAGCACCAGCAAGGGCGGCGCGAAGCGGAACGACAGCAGCGTGAACGCGATATCCTCGCCGCCGCGAAACCGGAAGCGTGCGAACGCATAGGCGGCCGGCACCCCGAGCACCAGGGCGACCGCAACCGAACTGACCGACAGCAACACCGAGTTCCACAGGTTGTGGAGGAACGTGATGTCGAGCGAGCCCGAGGCGGTCTGCAGCTTGCCCGAGAACAAGGCCGCATAGTTCGACAACACCGGGTGAAAGCCGACAGATGGCGGAATCTGCAGCACAGCCTCGTTCGTCTCGAACGACATCCGCAGGATCCAGGCGATCGGGAACAGAAAGAAGACCACGACGACCGCGAGCGTCACGGCTCGCAGGACGCGCCACATGACGTCAGGCATGCCCGCGCGCCCTCTCCCGAAGCTTGTGCCATTGTTTGACGAACACGTTCGACAGCACATAGGTGATGATCCACAGGATCATCAGCACGGCCGCCGACCGGCCCACGTTCGTGTACTGGAAGAAATCCAGATACGCACGGACCTGGAACACCAGCAGACTGTCGCCCGGACCGCCCTGCGTCATCGCATAGATGATGTCGAATTGCTGGATCGAGTCGAGCAGCCGGAACAGGATCGCCGTCAGCAGGAACGGTGTGAGCATCGGCAGCGTGATCCTGAAGAAGACAAAGCTCGCCGGCACGCCGTCGAGCTGTGCCGCCTCGAACGGCGCCGGCGGCAGGCTGCGCAGCCCGGCCAGCAGCAGGATGATCATGAACGGCGTATAGACCCAGACATCGACCAGAACGACGGTGAACATCGCCGTCGACGGGGCCGACGCCCATTTGAAGTCGTCGATGCCGAGCGAAGAGAGCGCCCAGCTGAAGATGCCGAACCCCGGATTGGTCATCAACTTCCACATCAGGGCCGCGATCGCCGGGGCCGTCATCAACGGCAAGAGCAGCGCGATCGAGATCGCGTTGTTCAACCGTGTCCGCTCGCGCAGCAGCAACGCGATCCCGAGGCCGAGCAGTAGCTCGATCCCGACCGTGGCCGCCGTATAGATCATGGACACGCGAACCGTATTCCAGAAGTCCGGCGCACCAAGCAGGCTGACATAGTTGCCGAGCCCGATGAACCGCCGGCTGAACGGCAGTGCCAGATTGTACCGTTCCAGGCTGTAATAGACCGCGGTTCCGAACGGCACCAGGATCCCGATGCACACGATCAGTGCCGGCAGGCTCAGCCAGTACGGCAATGCACGCGACAGCAACTTCCGGCGCCGCTGCACTGATCCACCGACGGCAACGGCTTCACTCATCGACCACTCCGAAGCTCGCGTGAACGGTCCGAAGACCGCTCACGTCACGATCCAGGACTGGATACGCCTAGCCGAGTCCGGCGTCGCGCATCTGGCCGTTGATGCTGTCAGCCAGCTTGTCGAGACCTTCGTCGACCGGCACCTCGCGTGCCACCATCTGCTGCAGCGACGCCGCCCACTGCGTCGTGACGTTGAAGAACAACGGCTGCGGCGTGAAATAGATCTTCGCGTCCGGCTGTGTCGCCTGATAGGTCTGCGTGAAATTCTCGAAGTTCTTGCTCAACCGGTCGGTGAACTCGGCGTCCTTCCAGATGCTGGCCCGGACCGGATCGATCTGATCCTTGCCGCGCGCGCCGAACAGCAGATGGTCGGTTCCGGTCGCCCACTGGAGGAAATTCCAGGCCGCATCCTTCTTCTGCGAGAAGTTCGACATCGCGAGCGACCAGATCCAGACGTTCGAGGTGGGCCCGCTCGCGGCCGGATTGGGTGCGAAAGGCGCGTAGGCGAGCTGGCCGTGCAGCTTGTCGTTGCCGCTGTTGGCGAAATAACCAAGGCTGTCGGCGTCATAGATCATTGCCGCCGCCCCCGCACCGAGGTCCTGGTTGACCTGGTACCAGGTGTACGTCGCCCAGTTCTTCGGGCCGCCCTCCTGGACCAGCTTGACGAAGAGCGCCGTGAATTCCTTGGACTGCTTGGAGTTGACCGCCGACGTCAGTCTGCCGTCCGCGAAGGTGAAGTCCTTGGCACCGTAATTCTCGTATCCGGACAGGAACCCGGGATGGATCGTGGCCCACGACCGGCTGCCGCGGACACCACAGCCGTACATGCTGCCACCGCTGTCCTTGGTCACCTTGGCCGACATGTCGACCAGCTCGTGCATGTTCTTGGGCGGCGTCAGACCCATCTTCGACATCGCCGCCTTGTTGTAGGTCGTGATGTAGACTTCGAAGCCCCACGGCAGCGCCCACTGCTTGGCACCCGGACCCCCGAGCGCCTCACCCGGCTTGCCGGACCAGGAATCGGACGCGCGGAGGTTGGGCAGCACGTCCTCCCAGTCATAATGCGGGTTGGTCTTGGACGTGTCGTGGATGTACTCGTTCAGGTCGACCAGCCAGCCGGCCGGTCCATATTGCCAAGTCTGATACGCACCGGTCATGAACGCGTCGTACTCGTTCGAGCGTGACGACAGCGTTGCGGTCACCTTGTCGAAATACACATCCTCCGGAAAGATGTCATACTTGACGTCCATCCCCGTCAGGTTCCTGAACGCGTCGAGATCCGCGATCATCGCGTCCGCATAGGGATGCTTGTTGAGAAGCAGCTTGATGCCGGTGCCCTTGTACGCCTTCCAGTCAAAATCCGCGGCAAGCGCCCGCGTGGCCGTCGCGTTGACGAGCATGTCGGCACCAGCCGCCGCGAGGCCGAGCGCGCCGAGCCGCCTCATCAGCTCGCGCCTGCCGATCCCGCCCTGGACGAACGCCTCGCACAGTTCTCTCGCTTTGTCGTTCATGGCCGTCAGGTCCACCCGTTGTTGCTGTGATTGAGATCGCGCGAGATCGACCGGCGGCCATCCGGCACAACAGCCGGCGCTCGGTCGTGCCGGCGCGCCGGCAGAGAGGCCTCGGGCGACAGCGCCATGTTCACGTGCCGACTTTCCCGATACGCGGTCGGCGTCACCTTCTTGCGGGCCAGGAACTGCCTGTTGAAGTTCGACAGGTTGTTGAAGCCGCTCTGGTAGCAGACGTCGATGATACGGGCGTCCCTGTCCTGCGACAGCAGGCCGCAGGCAAGATGGATGCGCAGCCGATTGACATACTGCACGAACGACATCCCGGTGTGCCGCCTGAAACGTCGCGAGAAGGCGCTCCGGCTGCAGCCGCACAGTTCGGAGAGTTCGCCCTCGCGGAGCGGTCCCGTCAGGTTTCGCTTGATATGCGCAAGCACATGGTTGAGCGGTGCGGCCATGTAGTCGGCCGGCGTCGGCTCGTAGCCTTCGCTCGCCAGCAGTCGCCGTTCGGGGGAACTGCTCAGCAAGCCGAGCAGTTCCATGAACAAGCCGATCCTGCGCGGTCCCTGCGCGGTCAACAGCCGGGTCAGGATCGGCTTGGCCGCAACACCGGTCGCGGGCGCGAATTCGATGCCGCGGCGCGCGTCCGCCAGCAGCGTGTCGATGCCGACCATCTCGGGAAAGATCGCCATGCAGCTCGCGATGAACGACGTGGTGAACTGCACGTACAGGCAGCGGCGGTCGACCTCGGCATCCGCGGTGGTCTCGCTGATCCAGTTGTGCGGCAGGTCGGGACCGGTCATGACGAGGTTGCCCGGTGCGAAGCGACCAATATAGTCGCCCACGAACGCCCGCCCGCTCGTCTCGGTGATCAGGTGTATCTCGTATTCGGGATGGAAGTGCCAGCGCACGGTGCGAAACGGATAGCCATGCGAGAAGACCAGGAACGACTGGCCGCGCCCGACCTCCACCAGTTCCAGATCAGGTTCGGAGGCGACACGATCGCTCATCGCGACGCTCTCCGTCTTGGCGATCGAAGTTGGTCCAGCATGCATCGGTTCCTCGGCTCCGCCCTTGTCCCAGACGGTTGATTTGTTGCGCACATGATAGGCATCGAGCGGGCTCGCCCGCTACTGCGATCACGGCGACAACGCGATACTATTTTTGATGCGATGCACGGTTGGCGTCCCGTAGGGGATTCGAACCCCTGTTACCGCCGTGAGAGGGCGGTGTCCTAGGCCTCTAGACGAACAGGACGCGAGCCAGGCGCCGTGTCCTACGCGACCCGCCAGACCTTCGCAAGTGCGCACCAATGCGCGTTTCCGGCACGTCGCTCGACTACCGCCGCGCCCCGGCGGGCGGACGCGCCGGCCCGCTGATCGAGATCGTCCCGACGCGGCTTCCGTCCCGCGTATCAATCAGAACTACCCGATCGGAGCCGCTCCCCTGCAGCAACAACGCCAATCGGTCCCCGTCGGCGACCAGCGCGCCGACGCGCGTTCCCGGCGGCTCGCCGAGCGTGATCGAAGCGTCGGCCGGGGCCGTGCGCTCCGGCGCCAGCACCCTGTGCGCCAATGTGGTCACCACGACCGCGAAACCGCCCACGATCAACACCCCAAGGCCGATCACCAGACCGAGCAGGGCCCTCGTTCCGCCCATCGCGATGCTCTCCCCATTGGCCGTCCGAGCGCCTATGCCGTTGCTCATGCAGGCCATTGCGAGCGCGAACAAGCCCGACGCGATCAGGGTCGTCTCATCGTCCGAGGCGGCGCCCGAGCGCGTCGACCGCTTTCTCGCCGACCATGTGGCAGGACTGTCCCGGTCGCGCATCAAGACGCTGATCGAGGACGGGCGCGTGGCCCGCGACGGGATCGTCCTTCGTGAACCGGCCGATCCGGTCCGTCCAGGATCGGTCTACCTCATCGACATGCCCGTCGCCGTGCCTGCGACGCCACGTGCCCAGCCGATTCCCCTGCGCATCCTGTTCGAGGATGCGGATCTCATCGTGCTCGACAAACAAGCGGGCCTGGTCACCCACCCGGCGCCCGGCAACGAGGACGGCACCCTCGTCAATGCGCTGCTCGCTCATTGCGGCGACACACTGCCCGGGATCGGCGGCGAACGGCGGCCGGGGATCGTCCATCGTCTCGACAAGGACACCTCCGGCGTCATGGTGGTCGCCAAAACCGAGCCAGCGCTCACCTCGCTCGCCGCGGATTTCGCCCGGCGCGATCTCGAACGCTCCTATCTAGCCTTGGCGTGGGGATCGCCGACGCCGCAATCCGGCCGCTGGACCGGTCCGATCGGCCGGGATCCGCGTGACCGCAAGCGGATGGCGATGGTTCGGCGCGGCGGCAAGCACGCCATCACCGACTACGACCGTGTGACCGGCATCGGCATCGCCGTCACGCTGCTGCGCTGCCGTCTCGAGACCGGGCGCACCCACCAGATCCGAGTTCACGCCGCTTCCCACGGACATCCGCTCGTCGGCGATCCGCTCTATCTGCGGCGGGTTCCGGCCGTCGCCACCACACTCCCGCCGGCCGTCATGGTCGCCCTGCTCGATTTTCCCCGCCAAGCGCTGCATGCCGCCGTGCTCGGCTTCCGCCATCCGTCGACGGGAGAAAAGCTGCGCTTCGAGACCCCGGTCCCCCCGGACTTCGCGTGCCTTCTTCACGACATCGGCATCCACGCCGCATCGCACAAATCTTGACCGGACCGCAGCGGTCCGGTATGACATTGCGACCGACGACAAGGTGCGCGCCGCCGGCGCCCGACGGGCTTTGACCTCCGTCGGGAGCACATGAACCCTTCCGCGCCCGTTAATTGCTGCGTCGCGAAACCGGCCTGTCGTCCATGCCTTATGGGTGGAGCAGACCGCGCCGCGCAGGCGAAAAGGAGCCGTCAGTCATGGCCGCCAGCATCATCAACGTTGCCCCCGAAGGCAACCTGTCTCGCTACCTCCAGGAAATTCGCAAGTTCCCGATGCTTGCCCCAGAGGAGGAGCTGAGCCTGTCGCGCCGCTGGCGCGACAGTGAGGACACCCAGGCCGCCCACAAGCTTGTCACGTCGCATCTGCGTCTCGTCGCCAAGATCGCGATGGGCTACCGCGGTTACGGCCTGCCGATCGGCGAGCTCATCAGCGAGGGCAATGTCGGCATGATGCAGGCCGTCAAGCGTTTCGACCCGGATCGCGGCTTCCGGCTGGCGACCTACGCGATGTGGTGGATCCGTGCGGCCATCCAGGAATACATCCTGCATAGCTGGTCGCTGGTGAAGATGGGCACGACCGCCGCGCAGAAGAAGCTGTTCTTCAACCTGCGCCGCCTGAAGGGTCAGATGCAGGCGATCGAGGACGGCGACCTCAAGCCCGAGCAGGTCGGCAAGATCGCCAAGGCGCTCGACGTTCCCGAGCAGGACGTGATCAGCATGAACCGGCGTCTTGCCGCTCCCGATCACAGCCTCAATGCCCCGGTCCGTGCCGACAGCGAGGGCGAGTGGCAGGATTGGCTGGTCGATGAAGGGGAAAGCCAGGAACAGGTGCTGGCACAGCACGAGGAGCTCACCGGCCGACGCGCCTTGCTCGGCGGCGCGCTGCGGACCCTCAACGACCGCGAGCGCCACATCCTGATCGAACGGCGCCTGAAGGATAACCCGACCACGCTCGAAGAGCTGTCCCAGCAATACAACATCTCCCGCGAGCGCGTTCGTCAGATCGAGGTGCGTGCCTTCGAGAAGCTGCAGAAGTCGATGAAGACCCAGGTCGCTGAGCAACGGATCGCCCAGGCTGCGTGATGCGGGCCGCTTGATCCCAGTTTTCTGACAAGCGTCACAAGGCGCCAGCGTCAAGCTGGCGCCTTGTGCGTGTCCGGCGGTTTGCCCCATTCCGCCATCAGCACATCCACCTCTGCTTGCAGCCGTTCTCGGAGCTGACGATCACGCGCGGAAAGCCATAAATTCGCGGCCAAGATCAGCCCCTCGCTCAATAGCCAGCCAAGCCCGGCCGCAAGCCACGCCCACGCCACGATCGTAACGCCCGACAGCATGTCGATCGCCCGCGCGAGCGACGGGGGCATCTCCTGCCACAATCGGCAGACCGGACCGATGACAGCGGCCATGTTCCAGAGCAGCACGGCCCGGGCCCCGGCACCCTCCGGACGTCCATCGCCGATGCGCATCAGCATCGACGGCGCGAGCAGGATCGCCAGGAACACGACGCTGGCCGGATCGACCATGATGAGCGCGCCACAGCCCAGGCCGCCCAGCCATCCCGTTGGAAACCGCTTTGCAACCGGCCTGCTCATGGCAGCACCTGCAACAGCAACATCACCGCGCACGCCGCCGCACCGATGACAGCGACGCCCTCGCGCCCGAAGCGACGCGCGGTCGCAGTTCGTCGAGCGTGCGCGACCTCGATTGCATCGCGCGCCGTGCCAAGGGTACGGATCCGCGCGTGGGCCTCGGCCTGCAACGCGCGTTCGCCGGCCAGGCTGTCGAGATTATTCGCGATTGCGACCAACGCACCCAGGTCGCCGGACGCGATCGCCTGACCGATGGCGTCGCGGCGTGAGGCACGGCGGGATGTGCCGGGCCAACTCTCCGCATCAGCCAGGATGGGTGCGGCAAAGCGGCGCGTGAGGTTCGGCAGCGCACCTCCCTTGAAGTCCGCGGACAGCGACGCGGCCAATCGCAGGTCGGCATACGAATCGCCCGACCGGACCGACTTCAGCCCGGCCGCGCTGCGACGGATGGTGATGAAGCTCAGCAGATGCTGATCGAGCACCGCGCCCCCCTGCACGCCTTCCGAGATCCTCTCGAGCGCCGGCAGGAGACCAGGAAGCGACGTCACCGGGTGCCGTGCCAGCAACGGGGAAGCGCAGGCCATCGCAGGGTTGAGCTCATAGGTCAGCTTCGCCAGGGCCGCCTGGTTGCGCACGGCCGACATCGCCCGCCGCGCCCAAGCAAGAGCCAACTCCCGCTTCGGGCCTGATGGTTCGTCCATCGCGCGAACGATCAAAACCTCGCTCGACAGCAGGCCAGTCACCGAGGCCTGCGGCAAGGCGGGATCGTTGCCGTTCGCCGCCAGCAGGCCGCCCAGACCTTCCGGCATCATGCGCAGCCGATCCCAGACCACCGGGGCCTCCGGATCGAGAAGACGCGCCACCCGGCTGAGCAGGGACGTGCGTGCGTGTGCATCGAGCTCGCGCGACTTCCCGCCGAACAGGCGCGTGCCGCCGGGATGAACGACCGTCTCGATCCGCTCGGCCAGAACCACCTCGTTCAGGCCGCGTCTGAGCCATCCATCGACCTGCCCAAGCTGAAGGGCGGTCGCGACCAACTCGGGTTCCTCGCCGATCAGATAGGCTAGTTGTGGCGCGTTCCAGACTTCCCGGCCCGCGAGCGCCATCGGGATGGCGGCGTTGACCCGCTTTCGCGAGCTCGTCGCGGGACCCGTCAGCGAGGAAGCCCGGCTGAGCCGGTCCGGCGCCGGCCGTTGCGAGGGCTGGTCGGAGACCATGGCGGCGATGATCTCGCCCAGGGCAAACGGGATTCGTCTCCCCTCGGTCAGCGCACCGTAGCTGCCTTGCCACAGCTTCCGTTCGATGATTTCCGCTTCGGGAATCCCGGCCATCGGCATCTCGCCGAGGAACAGCGCCAGGATCGTCACCCCGAGCGCGTAGACGTCATCCGCGATCGTCCCGCGCCCGCGCGCCTGCGGCAGCGATGACGCCACCGCGGGCGTCTCGTAGATCGCATGCTGCAGACAGGCGGGCGGCGCGAGCCAGAACGGTCCGAGTTCCAGGCCGCTGTCCGATGCGAACAGGTTCTCCGGCCTGATCGCCCGATGCGTCAGTTGCTGGGCCGCCATCCGATCCAGCACCAGGGCCGCCGGTCGCAGCACCTTGTTCACCAGGGTCTGCTCGTCCAGACCGCCTGGGCGCTCGGCTGTGGGATGGCCGGGCCGCGGGCAGAGGATCCAGTCGATGCCGTGCGCCGTGACACGCGCGCTCGGCAGGATCACCCCGTCGAGCGACATCCGCGACAGCATGTCGAGCCAGGGATGTGGCGGCGCCGAAAGCTGGACCGGCAACGCACAGAGGGCGAGCGGCGCGCCCGCGACGAAGCTGGCGGTGTCGCGCGCCGCGCGAGCTCCGGTGACCAGACCCGCCAAAGGCGAGGACGGATCGGCGGCCGCCTCGATCAAATAACGTTCGTTGACAGTCTTGCCGCTCGCCATCCTGGCCTGCGCTCGTGACCTGTGTCCGCGCAGTCTCGTCGCGCCCGATGAATTCTTCCCTAACGGATCACGTCTCGAACGGGTCCTTCACCAGGATGGTGTCGTCCCGCTCCGGCGAGGTCGAGAGCAGCGTGACCGGCACCTCGACCAGCTCCTCGATCCGCCGCACGTACTTCACGGCCTGCGCTGGCAGATCCGCCCAGGATCGCGCGCCACGCGTCGATCCCGTCCAGCCCTCGATCGTCTCGTAGCGAGGACGTGCCGCCGCCTGCGCTGCCATTCCCGCCGGAAGCCGGCGCGACGCCAGCCCGTCAACGTCATACTCATGGCACACACGAAGCTCCGCCATCCCGTCCAGCACGTCGAGCTTGGTGAGCGCCAGGCCCTGGATGCCACCGACCTTGACCGCCTGGCGGACCAGCGCCGCATCGAACCAGCCGCAGCGGCGCGGACGACCTGTCACCGTGCCGAACTCATGACCACGCTCGCCGAGCCTCTGACCGATCGCGTCGTCGAGCTCGGTCGGGAATGGACCTGATCCCACTCTCGTCGCGTAGGCCTTGGCGATGCCGAGCACGAAGCCTGCCGCGCCCGGACCGACGCCGCTGCCGGTCGAAGCCTGGGCCGCGACCGTGTTGCTGCTGGTCACGAACGGATAGGTCCCGTGATCGACATCGAGCATGACCGCTTGCGCGCCCTCGAACAGAACGCGCCTGCCGGCACGCCGCGCCTCATCGAGCCGTTCCCAGACCGGCTCGATGAACGGCCCGAGTCGCTCGCCCATCGCGGTCAGGTGGGCGAGCAACGCGTCCTTCGAGAAAATCTCGGCACCCAGCCCGGCCAGAAGGGTGTTGTGGTGCAGGAGTATCTCGTCGAGCTTGCCGTCCAGCGTGGCCGGCTCCGCCAGATCGCACATCCGGATCGCGCGGCGCGCCACCTTGTCCTCGTAGGCTGGCCCGATGCCGCGCCCCGTCGTGCCGATCTTCCGCTCGCCCCGCGCGCTCTCCCGCGCGCGGTCGAGCGCCGCGTGCAACGGCAGGATCAGCGTCGCGTTCTCGGCGATCCGCAGATTATCGGGTGTGACAGAGAGCCCCTGCCCGCGCAGCCGCTCGATCTCATCGAGCAGCGCCCGTGGATCGACCACCACACCGTTGCCGATGATCCCGAGCTTGCCCCTGACCAGTCCGCTCGGAAGCAGCGACAATTTGTAGGTCTGGTTGCCCACCACCAGCGTATGGCCGGCATTGTGTCCCCCTTGGAAGCGAACCACGATATCGGCGCGGCTCGCGAGCCAATCGACGATCTTGCCCTTGCCCTCGTCGCCCCACTGGGCGCCGATCACCGTCACGTTTGTCATGCCGCCTCCGGATCGATCGCCACGGGCCGCCCATCCACCAGTCTGTGGGTGCAATGCAGCCGCCGCGCCTCGTCGCCCCCGTCGCCATTCCCAAGTGCGGCCACGGTCGCGAAGCCGTCGCGCCGAAGACCCTGCGCGGTCGCGGGCGGCGTGCCGACCGGCAGGTGGACACGCGCCCGCTTCGCCATCGGCGGGGCAGCCCGCAGCAGGGCCGCCGGAAACAAGGTCAGCCCGCAGGCAGGCTCGCCGCTCGCGCCCCCGCCATAGCGTCCACCGCGACCGAGCTCCTCATGCCGTCCCGCGACATACACCGTCACGCACACGCCGGTATGGTAGCGCCAGCCGCGAAACTCGACCGGATCGATCGTCAGCGTCGCTCCCGGCGACCGAGCCTCGATCGCGGCGACCGTCGCCTGCAAGCGCCCGCAGAGGTCACGCGCCTCGGGCGGCAGACGCGCGGCCTGCAGGGCTGCGCACGCGCGCGAGGCGGGTCCTGCCGCCAGCAGCAAGCCTTCCAGTGTCTCGGCCATGCGGCCGCCGAGCCGCCGGACCGCCGCGGCATCCTTCCGATCGAGCGCGTGCAGCAAGGCGTCGCGCTCGCCGTCGGCGACGCCCGATGCCTCGATCAGGGCGGTGACCAGGGGCGGCATCGTCAAATCGAAGCTCGCGCGCGCCAGCCCCATCGCCGCCATCGCTTCGGCCCCGATCGCCACCACTTCGGCGTCCGCTTCCGGCCGATCGACGCCGATCAACTCGATCCCGGCCTGCGGGATCTGCCGGTCCGCCGTCAACTGGCCCCGGCGCAGCGTGACGCACGGTCCGGCATAAGCCAACCGCAGCGGCCGTGGCGCGCTGGCCAGCCGCGTCGCCGCGATCCGCGCCACCTGCGGCGTCATGTCGGGTCTCAAGCCCATCGTCCTGTGGCTGTCCGGATCGACCATCCGGAACGTCGCCTCCGCGACCGCCGCGCCGGAGCCGGACAACAACGTGTCCTCGAATTCGAGCAGGGGCGGTTCGACCCGCTCGTAGCCGTGCCCGGCGAACACCTCCCCCAGGATCGAGACCGTACGCGCCTCCGCCTCCGCCTCCGGCGGCAGCAGGTCGCGAAATCCCGACGGCAGCAGCGCCTCATGCCCTCGTCCCGCACTCACAGATGTCGCTCCGCATCCCGGACCGCCCAATCGAGCCAGGGCATCAACGCCTCGATGTCGGACGTCTCCACCGTCGCCCCCCCCCAGATCCGGAACCCGGGCGGCGCGTCACGGTACGAGGCGACGTCATAGGCCACGCCAAGCGTGTCGAGGGTCGCGGCCGAGATCGACGCAAGCCGGGGCGCGATGTCACCGCGCCCCAGCGTCAGGCAGATCGAGGTGCTCGAACGGGTCGTCGGATCACGCGCCAGGAACGACGCCCAGTCCAAGTCCGCCACCCAATCCACGACCGCTTGGAGGTTGGCCTCGCTTCGCCCGATCAGGGCCGGCAGCCCTCCGATCGCCTCCGCCCAACGCAGCCCGTCGAGCGCATCCTCGACGCACAGCATCGAGGGCGTGTTGATCGTATCGCCGGCGAAGATCCCCTCGTTCAGCCGTCCGCCCGACGCCAGCCGGAACAGCTTGGGCAGGCCGCGCGGCCGCGCGGCCCGCAACCGTTCGGCGGCCGCGGGAGAGAGCGCGATCATGCCGTGCGCCGCCTCGCCGCCCAGCGCCTTCTGCCATGACCACGTGACCACATCGAGCCGGTCCCACGGCAGCACCATCGCGAACGCCGCCGACGTCGCGTCGCAGATCGCAAGTCCCGTCCGGTCGCGCGCGATCCAGTCCGCGTCGGGCATCCGAACGCCCGACGTCGTGCCGTTCCAGGCGAACACCACGTCGCGCGACCAGTCGACCGCCCCGAGGTCCGGCAACTCTCCATACGCCGCCTCGAGCACGCGGGTGTCGGCGGCCGCCAGTTCGTCCACCACGTCGACCGCCCACGCCCGCGAGAAGCTCTCGAAGGCCAGCACGTCCACGCCGCGATCGCCGATCAGCGACCACAGGGCCAGCTCGACCGCACCGGTATCGGAGCCGGGCACGATCCCGACCCGCCAATCCGCGGGCACACCGAGCAGCGCCCTCGACCGCTCGATCACCTCGCGCAAGGCGGCGCGCCCGGGCCCGGAGCGGTGGCTGCGGCCCACGAGCGCTCCCTCGAGCGCCGCCATCGACCATCCCGGCCGCTTGGCACAGGGTCCCGAGGAGAAGAACGGCCTCGCCGGCCTCGACGCCGGCATGGGAACGGCAAGCATGAACAGGTCCAAGGGATGTGGGCTGGTGCGAGAGGGGGGATTCGAACCCCCACGCCTTGCGGCGGTCGATTTTGAGCCGACTACGTCTACCGTTCCGTCACTCTCGCGAGGCAGGCCGGAATAGCAGGAACTCCAACGCGCCGCGAGAGTGCGATCACGCGCCGCCCTCGACCAGCACCTTCGCGGGACGCACCAGGCCCGCGAGATGAGCCGCCAGAACCTCGCATTGGCGTCGGATGTCCGGAACCGCCGTCATCTCCCAGAACTGGCCCTTGGTGACCGGGCCCACCGCGAACAGCCGGCGCGAGATCGCGCCCGCCTCGTCGATCACCGCGCAAGTCCCGGACACGTCGAGTCCGAGACGCAACGGATCGGGACGCATCACACCCCGGCGCAGCATGGCTCTCGCCAGCGGATGCGTGATCCGGTCGTAATCCGCCCCCGGCCCCGCGCAATTGACCACCCGCGCCACCTCGAGCTGCTCCATGACTTCGACCGAGCCACGTGCCCTGAACGTGACCCGCACAACCCCGTCCACGACCTGGAACGACCGCATCCGGCCAGCGCGCACGACAAGCTGTCCGGACGCGCGGGCCGCCTCGATCCGGTCCGCGACACCAGGAGCGAGCCGATGCCGATGGATGTCCCACCACGGCCGCAAGTGCCGCAGGAAGCGCCGCCGGTCGGCCACCGCCATCGCCTGCCAAACATCCGTCGTGAACGGGCGCAGTGCGTCGACCGCCGGATGCCAGTCGCCACCCGACGCCGCGATCCCCCTCGTCTCGCGTCGCAGCATCCGCGACAGCGCCGTGATCGAGGTCGGATACGACAGCGGCTCGGCCGGCCGCGCGCCCGCATGCGCGCCATGACGATGCGGGAGCAGGCCGCGTCGCGAAATCGCATGGATCGGCCCGGTGTGACCCGCGTCCAGCAGGGTCACGACCGCATCCACCGTCGTCAGCCCGGTCCCGATCAGCAGCACCGAATCGGACGGGCTCAGCCCGACCAGCGCGTCCGCGGCCCAGGGATCGGCCCGATAGAACACGCTGTCGTAGAAATCGGGAGTCTCCACCGAAGGCGGCTCGGGCGGAAAATTGCCCATCGCCAGGACGACCATGTCGGCATCCAGCGTCCGCCCCCGATCCAGCGACAGCCGCATCGGACGCTGGCCGGTGTCGATGTCGCACACGTCGCCGCGGACCAGGTCCAGCCGGTCGCCCAGTTCGGGCCGCTTGAGCTCCTCGTTGAGCAGGTGGCGCACATAGGCGCCGAAATCACGGCGCGGCACGAATGTGTCCGCCCGCGGACAAGGCCCGCAAGCGTCCCCGCCGGACAACGCATGCTGGCGCCGCAGCCAGGCGATGAAATCGTCCGGCCGATCATGGAATGCGCTCATCCGCCCTGCCGGCACATTGAGCAGGTGGCTCGCATTCCCGGTCCCGTAGGCCTGTCCCTTGCCGAATTGAGCGTTGCGTTCGATCAGCATGATCCGCGTCCAGTCCGGACTGCGCCGCAGCAGATGCAGTGCCACCAGGGTCCCGCTGAAGCCCGCCCCCACGATCGCGATCGTTGCCGACATCCAGGTCTCCTATCGGGACCGACGCTGCACTCCAGGCTCCGAAACCGCGGTCACCGCCTCGACGAACAGTGCCAGGGCCTCGGCGCATGCGGCCACCGGCCGGGACGCGGTCTCCACCCTGAACGCAGGATCGGTCGGCACCTCGTAGCCGCCGTCGATGCCCGTGAAGCCCGGCAGCTTGCCGGCACGCGCCGCCGCGTAGTGGCCCTTCGGATCGCGCGCCTCGCACACATCCGCGCCGGCCGCCACGAACACCTCCCGGAACGTCTCCCCGACGATCGCACCCGCCATCGCCCGCTGCGACGCGAGTGGCGAGATCAAGGCGACCAGCACCACCAGGCCAGCGTCCGACATCAGGCGCGCCACCGACGCCGTCCGCCTGATATTCTCGGTCCGGTCCTCGTCGGAGAACCCGAGATCGCTGTTCAGGCGCGACCGCAGCGTGTCCCCGTCGAGCACCACCACGTCCGATCCGCGCGAGAACAGCAGGCTCTCGGTCGCCCGGGCGAGCGTGCTCTTGCCGGCGCCCGGCAGCCCGGTCATCCAGAATACGCCGCCCGCATGGCCGCGGGCACGCGCCCGATCGAGCGGCGTCACCGCGCTGTCCACCGGATGGATCGCGTGCGTGCCGTCGATCTCGGCGGCACCGAGCAGCGGCACGCCGCCCACGATCCGTCCATACGCATCGACCAGCACCCCGCGGCCGCCGCGGCCGCCCGGCTCGAAGACGTCGAACAGGATGCCCTGCGGCGCCGCCAGCACGATCTCCGCGAAGCCGTCCGGAGGTACTTCGTGCGTCGTCCGCTCGCTCAGCTCGTCGATCTCGACCACGTTCTCGATCGCGCTGACGGTGACCGCGTATTCCGCCGTCGCCAGCCGCAACCGGAACGCCTCGCCCAGCCGCAGCGCCTCGGCGCGCAGCCAGAACAGACGTGCCCGCACCCGCGATGCCCTGATCGGCCGCTCCCCGGGTCGGAAGATCATGTCGCCGCGCTCGATCACCACGTCCGGCTCCAGCACGATCGCGGTCGATTCCCCCGCAACCGAATGCGACCGCACGCCCGTCTGCCAGCCGACGATCGCTGCCACCCGCGCCCTGGTCTCCGCTATTCCCACCAGGACCTCGTCGCCGACCGCGATCCGGCCCGCCTCCACCCGGCCGACGATCGTCCGCACGTCACCATCGCGATAGACATCCTGCACCGGCAGCCGGAACGCCCGGTCGGCCTGCGAGGCCAGCATCGGCACCGCGGCCAGGGCTTCCATCAGCGTGGGCCCGCTATACCAGCCGAGATTGGTCGAGCGCGCGGCGACGTTGTCGCCATGGCGGGCCGACGCAGGAATCAGGGCCGACGCGTGCAACCCGAGCGACGCGAGCAGGGTGCCCACGGCTCCGGCGGCCGCCTCGATCGCCGCCTCGTCGTAATCCAGCAGATCGGCCTTGTTCATCAGCACGATGACATGACGAACCCCGATCAGGCGCAGCAGCATCGCGTGCCGCCTGGTCTGGTCCCGCGCGCCCTCGGCGACATCGATCACCAGCACCGCCGCGGCGGCACCGGCGGCGCCCGTCACCATGTTGCGCAGGAATTGCCGGTGGCCAGGCGCATCGATGATCACGAACGGCCGCCCGTCGACCTGGAACGGCAGCCGGGTCGCATCGATCGTCACACCCTGGTCGCGTTCCGCCTGCAGGCTGTCGAGCAGGAACGACCATTCGATCTCCAGCCCGCGCTTCTGGCTCGACGCACGCGCCGCCTCCAGCCGGCCTTCCGGCAGGCTGCCGCTGTCGTGCAGCAATCGCCCGATCAAGGTCGATTTGCCATGATCGACGTGCCCCACGATCACGATCGGTGTCGGGGTGGTGTCGTCGACCGCCACCCGCCGCGGCGGTGCAAGATCCAGGATCATAGATACCCCGCCACGCGAAGCCGCTCGAAGGCGTCCTCGGTCTCACTGTCCATTGCCCGGCCGGCACGCTCCGATGTCCGGGTCTGACGGAGTTCCTCGATCACCTCCGCGATGGTCGACGCCATGCTCGGAACCGGCAAGGTGATGTCCTGGTCGCCGAGCGACCGGTAGCGCATGCCGTCCCGCGAGAAATACAGGTCGACGACCGGGATGCCCTCCCGCTCGATGTAGCGCCACACGTCGAGTTCGGTCCAGGCCAGCAGCGGATGCACCCGGACATGCGCGCCGCGCTCGAACGGCACGACGAACTGGCCCCAGAACTCGGGCGGCTGGTTGCGCGTGTCCCATCGATTGCTTGCGCCGCGCGGACTGAACACGCGCTCCTTGGCACGGGTCGCCTGCTCGTCGCGCCTGATCCCGGCGATCACGCCCGCGAGTTCCTTCTCCTCGATCAGGCGCGCGAGCCCGGCCGTCTTGCGTGCCGCCGAACGCGCGGCGGGCGGCAGCGTCGGGTCGATCTCCTCGATCGGCGGGCACTCGCGCACGATCAGGTCGAGATCCCACGCCTTGGCGTAGGTATCCCGGAATTCGTACATTTCGCGAAATTTCTTCCCCGTATCGACATGCATCACCGGAAACGGCACGCGCCCCAGGAACGCCTTGCGGGCCAGCCACAGCATCACGTTGCTGTCCTTCCCGAGCGACCACAGCATGCCGAGCGGTTTCAGTCGCCGATAAGCCTCGCGCAAGATGAAGACGCTCTGGCTCTCGAGATCGTCGAGCTTGTCCATATCTTACCCATCTGGATTGTCCGCCGCAGGCTTACACCAGCCAACCTCCCGGATCAGCCCCCGGCTTGTAACAGCCCGTGTCCTAGGTCCTAGCACGATGGATGCCACACTCGACCTTCTGGGTCCCCGACCAGCGTCCATCCCGCCCGGCCTCGCCCGATCCCACGGCGCGGGTGCAGTTCGCGCACCCGATCGACGTGTAGCCTTGCGCCACCAGGGGATGCCGCGGCAGCCCCATCCGCTCGATCGCCGCGTCCAGATCGCGCCCGCTCCAGCCCGCCAGCGGGTTCAGCTTCAGACGGCCCGCCTCGCGCTCGACGAGCGGAAGATTCTCCCGCGTCACGGATTGATGCCGCTTGCGGCCGGTGATCCAGCAATCGAAACCCTCGAGTGCCCGCTCGAGCGGCCCGACCTTGCGCAGATCACAGCAGGCGTCGGGATCGAACCACCAGAGATCCCCGGTCGGATCGCGTCGTGCCGCATCGGCGGCGTCGGGTACGATATCGCGCACGTCGGCGAGGCCAAGGAACGAGGCGACCTCGTCGCGATACGCGATGGTTTCCTCGAAATGGCGATCCGTCTGCAGGAACAGCACCGGCAAGGTGCGGTCGATGGATGCCACCATCGACAGCAACACGACCGATTCCGCGCCAAAGGACGACATCACGGCAGTGCGGCCCGATACGCCTTGCGCGATCGCCAGGTCCAGCAAGCCCTCGCCCGCTAGACCGGATCCGGCCAGCGCATCGTACGCAAGCTCGCCGTCGAAAACCCGCGAACCCAGTTCGTACGCACGTGGACGATACGCGGTCTGATACATGTCACCTCGCTCCGGGCGGAGATATGTATCAAAACAACCGCGATGAAAAGGAGATGCGAAAAAACTCCCGCTTACAGCGTATTAATCATTATAATCACGCCATCACGTCGTCGCAGACCTCACGCGCGAACGTCTCGGCGTTCAATTCGTAGGGGAACGTCCCGAGCAGGCGCATCTCGTCCGCGTATTCCGCCACATCGTCGACCAGCGCGTGCCCGGCAGGACGCTCACCCACCGTCTCGGTGGCAATCATCGCGATCCGGTCGGCCTCGCCCAGCTTCGGCGCCCAGGGTGCCACCAGGCCGGCCGCGTCGCGCACATGCGAGGCGCCCCACGACGCCGCCTGCCTGAGCGCCCGGGTCAGCGAGGTCGCCTCCCGCCTTCGATCACGCACCAGCCGGCCGCCGCAGGCGAGCACATTGGCGACACGCTGCCGATAGCTGCCCGACACGTTGGACGCGATCTCCACCGCCAGCACCGCCCTGAGCAGAAAGAACGCCTGCGGATCGGATGCGGCCACCGCATCGACCCGCCGCGCGCGCAGCGCCGCTTCCTGCTGCGACGGGTCGACCACGATCCACTCGACCTCCTTGAACGGGTCGATTCCCTTCCGGCGCATCATGATCGAGAAGAACAGGCGCGACGGGCCGTCCAGATCCGCGACCCCGATGCGTGCGTGCTTCATGTCCTCGATATGGCGCAGCCCCGAACGCTTCTCGGCCAGCAGGCGCAATCCGCCGCCGCTGATCCCGGTCGTGATCCGCGCATCCAGCCCCAGCCGCAGCGGCTCGAGCAGCAGCGACACCGGCCCCACGACCGCATCCACGCGACTGCTCGACAGCGCCTCCGCTAACGACTTCCCGGTCGGTGCGACGCCCACCAGCGCGACCTCGAGGCCGTACTGGGCGAAGAGCCCGAACCGCGCCGCGGCCGGCGCCGCGAGATCCGCGATCGATCCGGCCGGCCACCCCAGGCGGAGTCCGTCATCGGCGTGTGCCTTGGCCGGCACGCCAGCCAACGCCACGGCGGCCAGCGCGAGGTCGCGCCGGCCGATCGTCGAGGATGGATTGCTTGTGGCTCGGGCGGTAGGATTCGAACCTACGACCAACCGGTTCACCGGTGTCCGCCATTCCTGACGGTGTCGGACTATGTCTTCACCCGCGACACCTGTTCCTTCGGAACAGGCCGCTAGGGTGTCGGGCGCTCGAGGGCGGGTTATCGGAAGGGCTCCTCACCGCCTAGTCTCTACACCTTCCGTACGCGACACACTCCCGATCAAACGGGTCGCATGGCCCTGCGTCCGGCTCGGCTCGGCGTTGCCCGTGCCGCGACATCATCGCGCCGTGAGGGTTTCGCCGAATTCACCCGAAGTTCGACGGCGGTTTCCCGCCGAAGTGTCAAAGTCGTTCAACAGCCGGTTGCTCTACCGCTGAGCTACGCCCGACCAGCAAGCCCGCGCCTTCTACCCACCACCCGGATGCTTGGCAAGCACGCCGCAACCCGGCAAGACGGAGCGATGAGCGATCCGACGCACCCTCCCGCCACGATCGACGATTTCCTCGGCCTCGACATCCGTGTGGGCACCATCATCGACGCCGAGCCCTTTCCCGAGGCGCGCAAGCCGTCGCTCAAGCTCACCATCGATCTCGGCCCGCTCGGCACCAGGCGATCGTCGGCCCAGATCACCCGCCATTACCGAACCGACCAGCTGATCGGCCGCCAGGTCCTGGTCGTGGCCAACCTGCCGCCGCGCCAGATCGGACCGTTCGTCAGCGAGGTACTCACCCTCGGCGTCCCCGACGAGGCCGGCGAGGTCGTGCTGGTCCGTCCCGACCACCAGGTTCCGGACGGCGGCCGTCTCTACTGATGGCGATCACCTACGCGACCGTCACCTGGGACCAGCTCCACCGCGACGCGCGCCTGCTCGCCACCAAGCTGATGCCGCTCGGCCCGTTCCGCGGCATCGTCGCCGTCACCCGGGGCGGCATGATCCCGGCCGCCATCATCGCGCGCGAGCTCGAATGTCGCGTCGTCGAGACGATCTCCATCGTCGCCTACGGTGCCGAGGGCGCTCACGAGGAGTCCCGCCGGCAACCGCTCCTCGTCAAGCCGGCCACGACCGCCGGCGACGGCGACGGCTTCCTGATCATCGACGACCTCGTCGACTCCGGCGTCACCGCCGGCCTCGTCCGACGCCTGCTCCCACGCGCGCACTTCGCCTGCCTCTACGCCAAGCCGGAGGGCCGTCCCGCCACCGACAGTTTTGTCGTGGAAGTGTCTCAAGACACTTGGATCCTGTTCCCATGGGACACCGCACCGCTCTTCGTGCCGCCTCTGGCACGCCAACCCGCCCCCGACCGGACCGTCCCATGAGCGAGGCGCGCCGCAAGCCCCCCGGGCCGCCGCGCACCTACGGTGTCCTCGTCGGCAACATCGAGGACGGCCGCGAGGACAGTGGCCGCTCGCCGCACTACGAGATCCTGGTCCAGGCCCAGGGAGCCTTCCGGATCGCGGTCAACGTCCGCTCCCAGGACGGCAGCGACGTCCTGGCACTCCTGACCGACAATTTCGTCAATCCTACCAAGCGCGACCTCCCGTCGCTGGCCGCCGGCCCGAGGGGCCTTCAGCCGCTCGCGACCGGGCCGGGCGGCCAGGGCCTCGACTATATCCGCGACAACCTGTTCGACCTCGCCGCCATGACCGCGATCCCGCCGGACGGCCCGGGCGCCACACTCACACCGGACTTCGACGCCAGGATCGCCGCCGCCAAGGCGGACCCCGACGCCGTCCTCGTCGCCTTCGGCGCCTTCTTCCAGGATGCCGGCGCCGACCGGACCTTCGGCTTCTCGCCCGAACGCGGCGTGCACGATATCCACATGATGCAGGGCAACGAAGGCCGGTTCGCCGGCGACAACCGCGTCAATGGCGACGGCGCGCTGTTCATCCGCTACGGCACCGGCCGCACCTTCGCCTTCTTCGCCCGCTTCACGACCCAGGTCCTGACCACCGATCCGCGCACCGGCGACCCCGTCGGCTGACGATGACGAGCCTCGAATCCACGGAGGCCCTCGACCCGCGCTCGGACACCCTCGACACCTGGCCGGCCGCCACCCTCCTCCACGCGCTCTGGGAGGGTCAGCTCGGTGCCGTCGCGGCAATCCACCAGGCGCTGCCGTCGCTCGCCGCCGCCACCGAGGCCGCCACGGCACGCCTGCGTGCGCACCTCGGCCGCCTCGTCTACACCGGCGCCGGCAGCTCGGCCCGTCTCGGCGCGCAGGATGGCGCCGAGCTCGCGCCCACCTTCGACTGGCCCGAGGCGCGCCTTCTCCTGCTGCCCGCCGGCGGCCCCGGCGCCCTCGCCCGAGCGATCGAGAACGCCGAGGACGGCACGAGCGAGGCCGAGGCCGCGATCCGCCACCACGCCATCGGACCGGCGGACGTGCTCATCGCGCTCGCGGCCAGCGGCGCCACGCCCTTCACGGTCGCCGCGGCGCGTGCCGCGCGCGCCGCCGGCGCGCTCACCATCGGCATCGCCAACGCCCCCGCTTCGTTGCTCGATGCCGTCGACCACCCGGTCCTGATCCCGACCGGCGCCGAGGCGATCGCCGGCTCCACCCGCATGAAGGCCGGCACCGCGCAGAAGGTGGCGCTCAACCTGCTCTCGACCGGCATCATGGTCGGGCTGCACCGCACCCATCGCGGCCGCATGGTCGACATGCGCGCGACCAACGCCAAGCTGCGCGCCCGCGCGATCCGCATGGTGGCCGACCTCGCCGGCGCCGGCGAGGACCAGGCCGCCGCCGCTCTGCACCAGTCCGGGAACCGGCTCAAGCCCGCGATCCTCATCGCCGCCGGGCGGACCCCGGCGGAGGCCGACCGCGCCCTGGCCGAGGCAGGCGGCGATCTGCGCGCGGCGCTTGCATCATCCTCGCCCCACCCATAGCTTCCGGCCAGGCGGGGCGTGGCGCAGCCTGGTAGCGCGCCTGTTTTGGGTACAGGAGGCCGCCGGTTCGAGTCCGGCCGCCCCGACCAGTGAGAAGGAGCCGGAATGGCGTTGCGTGCCCGCATCTTCAAGCAACGCAAATCGGCGATGCAGTCAGGCCATGCCAAGGAAGACGGTTGGGTCCTGGAATGGGAGCGGACCGAGCCCAAGCGGGCCGACCCGATCATGGGCTGGTGGGGCAGCGGCGACACACGCACGCAGCTCCGTCTGAAGTTCGACAGCCGCGAGGAGGCCGAGGCCTACGCCAAACGCGAGAACCTCTCCTACGAGATCGAGATCGTGCCCGACCGGATCGTCAAACCGAAGGCCTACGCCGACAATTTCAAGCCCGGCCGCCTGTTCAACTGGACACACTGACCACGTCGTCACGACAGCCGTCGATCAGCGGGCCCTTAGCTCAGTTGGATAGAGCAACAGCCTTCTAAGCTGTGGGTCGGTGGTTCGAATCCACCAGGGCTCGCCAGATCGCCCGCATTTGCCATCCGATCACCACGTCAGGCGGTCCCCGCCGGTCGCACCGCATAGAGATCGAGGACCTCGAAATCGAGCGGCCGGCAGAGCGACGCCGTGACCCGCGCCGTGTCCGGTGACCGGCTCACCAATTCGTCCCACCATTGCTGCGGTGTCGAGACCCCTGCGTCGAGTGATGCCACGATCTGTTCAACCGGCGTCCGGAGCAGAAGCTCGGAATAGGAGAACAGGCGCTCGGAATGTCTCACCAATGCGAAACGGGGATGGGCGTCGATACCAGGCGGCGCAATCCACCGCAATTCCATTGCATCGATCTGCATTCAATACCTCTAGTCGAACATTTTCGACTTTCGCCAATACTTTGACAGCAACAAAACGTTTGATGCCAAGTCACCGCGAAGTTGCCTTGGCTGAGTTCTACTCATGCCGCCTTTGCACAGTCGCGGCAAAAGTTGCGTTGCGATGTTTGTTACAACTCAAACGTTCGTGATCGAAACCGGGGCGGCTCCCTGTGTCCTCGCCAGCTACTGGCACGGGCTCTCCCGACGTGCTTCGCCCGGCGCGCCTCCATCGGGGCGAATTCTCAACCAGGCCGCCGTCAAAAGACAAGTTGCAGTGACGTGACATCAAACGACGAGCATCGGTGGCGAAACAGACCGATGACCTCGGCAACGACCCCGGCGGCAGCCCGAAATTCGTCCCGGGCTCTCGGCTTCGCTAACGCTTCCTAACTCCGCGGTCGCGCGATCATTTTTGACGCGGAACCGTCGCCCGGCGAGCCGCATCGAGTCCGGCGTCCCGATGCACCTTGCCCTCGACCCGACAGGCGTGGACACTTCCCTCGACAAGAAGATCAACCCGGGAGATCCGCATGCGCCTACTGATCATCATCCTCATCCTGCTCCTGCTCTTCGGCGGCGGTGCGGGATACGGTTTCGGCGGCTGGACCGGATATGGCTATGGCGGCGGCATCGGCCTGGTCGTCATCATCCTGATCGTGCTGCTCGTTCTGGGCGTGATCTGAGCCGTCCCGGCCGGCGCGTTCCGGCGCGCCGGCCGGGATCGACACACAAACGATCAGGGCAGCGCCAGCTCACCATCGAGCTTGACCCGCTCGAACCCGCCTGCGCTCTCGATCGCCACCCGCAATCCATCCTCGCCGCCGAACTGGAACCCGATCTGTGTTGCATAGGCCGCGCACGCGCGCGCTTTTCGCGCGACATCGATCGCGACTGACCGTTCCGGCAGCTTCGCCATCGCGTCCGCGAACGGCTCCGCCGGCGACACGCCGCGCGAGACATACGGAAAATCACGCCACCAGACGACAGGACGCCGCCCAAGACGCTCGATCGCGCGCACGGTCAGACGATGATCGACATGACCGCCGATCGCCTGCGGCGCCAGGATCGCGTCCGGCCGCACCTCGTCGACGGTCCGGCCAAGCGACGACGCGATCGCCCGATCGACATCGTCTTCCGCTCGCCGCGGGCCGAACAGGGCGCGCGCCGACCCGTAGCCCCGATGCGGCGCCTCGACGAACGGCAGCCATCGCGCCACGGCGCCCACTTGCGCGCACGCGTCCCGATCCTCCGCCCGGCGCATCGCCATGTAATCGACGTCCGGCCCCAGCCCCTTGTCGAGCTGGCAGGCCAGCGCGAACCCGGTCGGTGCCGTCACCGACGCCGTGAAGACGGTCACCACCGTCACCGACCAGCCGGCGTCCGACAGCTTTCCGATCAGCCCGCCGGACGAGAACACGGCGTCGTCGAGATGCGGCGAGATGGCGAGCGCGCGCGGCATGACCTCAGAGCAGATGCGGCGCCTGGCGAAACCGGCAGGGCGTCATCGGCAGCGTCGTCTCGAATGGGCCGGGCGGCCGCTCGCCATGAACCCGCCCATAGACCGCCATGATCTCCCGTCCCACCGACTCCCAGGCATAGACCCGCCGGCATTCCTGCAAGGCCGCCTGCGCCAGACGCGCACGCAGCGCGCCATCCTCGATCAGCCGCCCGATCGCACGCGCCTGCCCTTGAACGTCGCCCGGCTCCACGAGCAAGGCATTCTCGCCATCGCGCAGGCAGTCGCGCACGCCGACCACATCGCACGAGACGATCGGCAGGCCGCTCGCCATCGCCTCCAGCACGGTGTTGGAGAACCCTTCGGCATAGGTCGGCGAGACGAACACGTCCTGCCCGCGATAGACCGAAGGCGCGGTGTCATATCCCGCATACAGGCCGAACCCGACCCGCCCCTCGAGACCGCGCTCGGCGACACGACGGCGCGCCGCGTCGAGATCCGGTCCGATTCCCGACACCGTCAGCGAGCAGCGCACCCCCCCGTCGCGCAGCAGAGCCATCGCGTCGATCACATCGATCGCACCTTTCCGTCGATCGACCCGGCCATGATAGAGCAGCCTGACCGGATCGTGCGCGGCCCCCGCCACCCATCCCGGCTCCGGTGCGAAACGCCCGACATCGACAGCGCCCGGGACGATCGTCAGCAGCGAGCGCGGCACGCCGAGCCGCGCGACGATCTCGGCGGCAAAACTCTCGCACCCGACCAGGACCGCGTTCGCGTGCTCAAGCACACGCACCATCGCCAGCCGATGCGTCTCGCAGCAGGACCCGACCCAATGGCCGTCGCCGCCCTGGATCGACACCACGCACGGCACGCCCAACGATCGCGCCGCTCGCAGCACCGTCCATCCGTTCGGATAGCCATACTGCGCATGCAGCACGTCGAACGGCGCGCGCGCATGCTCCCATTCGATGATCTCGAGCATGTCCTCGATATCGCGCTCGAAATCCCCGCCCGCCTCCTCGCCGAGCGAGCGGCGGCCGATCACCCGCACGCCTTCCACCGGCGGCGGCGGTCCACCGCCATAGATCCCGGTGCCGGCGGGATCTTCCCGATACTGGCTGACCATCGTCACGTCATGGCCGGCGCGGACGAGCTGGCCCAGCAGGTTCTGCGCATAGACGCTCATCCCGCTGATGGCCGGAAAATAGCGCCGCGAGCAGAACAGGATCCTCAAGGATGACAATCCCGCAGCCAGCGCCGGCTCCAAGGAATCATCCGGTCGGCACGGTGGCTGTCCGACGAGAGTTCGATGCAGACGAGCCGGTCGAACCCGATCCGTTCCAGCGCGAGCAGACACGCGCGCAGGTCCATGTCGCCGTCGCCGAACGCCAGATGGACGTGCTTGCCGCGCTTCATGTCCTCGAGCGAGACGGTCGCGATCGAAGACGAGAACTCGGCAACCGACTCCTCGGGCACCCGCTCGCCCGTCACCATCACGTGCCCGAGGTCGAGTGCCAGGCGGAGCGCGGAAAACTCCGTCGCCAGCGCCTGGAAATCATCCAGCGTCTCGACCAGCAGTTCCGGTTCCGGCTCGATCGCGGCGACGACACCCTGCCGCGCGGCATGGTCGAGCACGCGAGACACGCCCTCGCGCAGCCAGATGCCCGCTTGCCGCCGATCGACATCGGGTCCGACCCGGCCCGACCAGAACGACATCGCCTCGGAACCGAGCATCGCCGCAATGTCGGTCGCCCGCTGCAGATAGCCGATCCGCGCGTTCCGCCCCTCCTCGGTGGGGCTCAGCATCGTCGGCCAGTGGCACGCCCGAGGATCGAGCAGGAACCGGGCACCGGTCTCGATCACCGACCCGAGGCCGCGCCGCGCGAGATCCCGGCCAAGCAACTCGGTGCGGCGCTCCCAGCCCTCCGACAACGGATCGAGCACATGATGATCGAGCGTGAGCGCGACCCCGTCATACCCGCTGTCGGCGATCAACGCGATCGCGTCACCGATGCGATGGTGGATCGTCCCGTTCGTGTTGTAGGCGTATCGTAGTGTCATCGACGTTTCTCCCGCCCGTTTTGTTCTTGTCGCGCCATCTGCGCCGAGAAGCAGCCGGGCTCCCGGTAGAGCGGGTAGAGGCGCCCCACGATGCGATCGGCGCGGACGGCGTCGAACCAGGCCGGACCGCCCGCCCGTTCCTCGTCGCCCGCGCGCAGCACCACCGGCCGCGCGCCCGGCCCCGGCGAGTCAAGGATCAACGGATCGGCGCGCGCGCGCAGGCGCGCGACGCCCCGCCAGCCGATCCGCCCATAGCTCATCGTCTCGCTCTCGAGGAACGGGACGATGACTTTCACCGCGCGCACTGGCGAGCCGGCCGGCGAACAGTCCACGACGATGATGTCCATGCCGGCCGCAGACAGACGTTCGGCGAGCAGGGCCAGGCGGTCCTCCGCATTCAGCACCGCCGAGGACGGCACCGTCGGCAGGTCCGAGAACCGGACGGTGCGCCGATGACGGAACACGCTGTCCCGCAGACGTTGCCGCAACTCGGCCACATCCTGCGCCAGCCATTCGACCATTGCCGCGAGCGCGCGAGGCTCCTCCTCCTCGAGCCGGACGGCGGCGAGGCCGGCCGCGACATGCGCGTCGGACATCACCCGACGGCATTGATCGGCCGTGCCATGCGTCGCCGCCTTGCGAGCCCGCGATCCGCAGAATTCCAGCAGCGCCTTGCGAAGCGCACGCTCCCGATCCGGATGCGCCGCCTCGCCGCACGCCGTCACCTGGATCGGCATCGACGGGTCGCCGCGATCGTCGCCCACGACATAGAGATTGCTGATCCCGAATTCCGTGGAGGCAAGCTTGACCGTCACGTCGATCCCGAGCGCGCGCAGGTGGTCGAGCAACGAACCGACGAGCGGATCGCCGATCGCGTCAAGCTCCACCACCACGCCCTGATCGAGCGCCCGGTAATCGACGACGTTGCCGTCACGCTGCAGCAATTCCATCACGCCATGCGCGACCGCATGCGCCATGTCGAGGCCGGCCCCGAGCCCGTTGGTGATCGGCGTGATCAGGCCGGCACGATGGCGCAGATCATAGCCATGCGATGCGGCCCACTCGTCCGGAACCAGCACCGCCTCGCCGCTCGGGAAGCGGGCGCCCCGGACCCAGGCAAGCGGCATGTCAGGCGTATAACGGGAGCCCGCCGGGAGGCAGAGCGTCAGCGGATCGATCACGCCGCGCTCGCCATGCAAGCCGACCAGCATCTCGTACGAGCCCATGACGGTCTCGATGCCGCCGACCCATTGCGTTCCGTGCACCTCTTCGCACAACTCGCCGAGCGCGCCCACTTCGGCCTCGACCGGATCGAAGCCGTAACCGTGCCCCGTCGTCACCGGCTTGCCAGGCAGCGACAGATTGCCCTGCACGACGGGCACCCCCGTCCGGTCCAGCCCGTCGATCCGGACGACCGACATCTCATGTCCGGCGAGCGACTGCCGGAAAGCCGCCGCGACCGGCGCGAGCTCGCTCACGACGAGCGTCCGTGGCGGAGATCAGCCACCGGGATCCGCCGCACACCGGGCGGCCCGCGCATCCCGTCCTCGAGCACGGCAACCGCCATGCCGGTATCGATCCCCGGCGCATACTCGAACGGCGTGCAGACCGTGTCGAAATCCAGCGCTTCGATCACCTCGCGATAATGCCGAAGCTCGTCATGCGTCAGCGGGATGTTCTTGTGGAACGCCTTGTGGCTCGAGACCGCCAGATTGCCGCCTGCCTCGTCCTGATCGATCTTGAAGGCGTCGCCGCAGAACAAGGTACGGCGACCCGGATCATGCAGGACCGCCTGCCCCTCGTAATGGCCGCCCACGTGGTGCAGCGTCTGCCCCGAAGGCAGCGTCAGCGCCCGGTCGTAGGGCCAGGTGACACGGAACGCCTTGGTCATCCGTAGATCCTCACGCTGGATCGCCAGCGCGGGCGCGAATTCCTCCTGCAATTGCCACAATGCGCCGTAACCGTGCACGTGACTCGCGGCCAGGATCGCGATCCCGCCCAGCCGCCTGATCTCCGCCAGCATCGGCGGCGTATAGTACGGTGCGGCCTCGAAGGCGACATTGCCCTCGGGATGCAGCAGCAACCAGCCGGTCCCATTCAACCCGAACGCCGGCGAGGTCGAGAACGCGATCATGTCGCGTGCCAGCACGCGCCAGCTTCCTTCGAGCGCGCGCGCGACCGCCATCTCCGTCCGGAAATCCCAGCCATCCTCCGGCAGGTCGTTGCGCGTGTCGACGCACACCGGACAATCCGGCGGTGTCGCGAAATAGCGTTGCCAATGCCCGCAATTCGCGCACGCATGCATCGTCAGTGGCATCGGGCACTCCTGTAGGCCCGATCGAGAAGCGCCATCGTGTGGAGGTCACGCTCGACATCGAACATCCCGGCGCCATCGCCACGCATCGCGGCACCGAACGCACGCATCTGTGCCTCGAATGGCGACATGCCGCCGACGGCAAGACCTGTGCCCCGACCGTCGGATGCGTCATGCAGCACGACCGATCCGCCCGCGTCCTGACCCATCGTATCCTGTGCCACCAGCATCCCGCGCGTGCCCACGACCTCCAGCCGCCGCCGCTTCAGCGTCTCGGGATGATTGTAGGCAACGTGCAGCGAGACCAGCACGCCGCTTCGCGTCGCTCCGGCCAGCACGGCACCGTCATCGACGTCATAGTCCTGCACACGCTTCTGGATGAAGGCCGCGATGTCCACGACCGGCTCGCCGAGCAGGAACTCGACCAGATCGAGCCCGTGCGGCGCAAGATCGATCAGCGCACCGCCCCCCGCGCGACCCGCGTCGATGCGCCAGTTGCGAGCGGCCCAGTCCCGATCCAGCCAGCAGGCATAGACGATGCGTACGGCCGTCACCACGCCGACCCTGCCGTCCCGTATCACGCCTCGCATCGTCGAATGTGCCGGATGGTGCCGCTGGTCGAAGGCGGTGCCGTAGAGGATGCCGTTCGCGCGCACCGCGGACGCGATCGCCCACGCGCCATCCAGGGTGGACGCCATCGGCTTCTCGCACAGCACCGCCTTGCCAGCGGCCGCCGCACGCGCGACGACGCGCGCATGGGTGTCGTTGGGTGTCGCGACATACACCGCCTCGACCGCCGGATCGGCAAGCAGGTCGTCCATGTCCTCGTGCGCAACGACGTCCCTCGCAGACGCAGCCCTGCGCGCCTCCAGGCTCGGATCGACGACGCAAACGACCACACCGCCCGACGCCACGATGCCGGGCACGGCATGATCGCGCGCCACCCACCCATAGCCAACGATGCCCCAGCCGACCGGCCTCATCACCAACGCTCCGGCAGATCGACCAACTCCCGACGCCGGACCCATCCCTCGACGGAAGCGCCGTTGACGGCGTTCGGCGGGCAGTCGGTGCGCGGCCCGAGCGTCGACCGCGTCCCGTATTCGAGCGCATAACGTTCCGACGGCCACTGTAAGACACCGTCTTCCCGGTAGAGCGGGTTGCGGCGCAGCGCGGTCCCGATGGCCGGCATCGCAACGCCCCCGATGATCGGACGTGCTGACGTGAGCGAACGACCCTCCGCGATCGAGAACGCCTCGACGCGGCCGAGCCCCGACGGCCGCGACGCGACCGGCGCGCGTCCCTCGATCATCGCCCCCTGCAGCTCCGCATCGTCATGAAAGACGCCATCGGGAAACAGCGCCTCGAGTTCGGCGCTGTCGATGGCGTGACCCGCCGAGAAATTGGGCCAGTTCCTGTTGTGAACATGGCTGACGAGCAGACGATCGTCTGTCATCGTGCGCAGCCTGTCGCAGATCCATTGCTTGGGTTCGAGAAAATAGAACGCATCGTGGCAGACCACGAGATCGAACCGCGCATCCCGCACAGGCCATTCCGAAGCGGCGTCGAAACAGACCAGGTCCGCGCACGGCACGATCCAGTGACGCGCTACCCACAACTTGGCGAACACTACGTCGCCACCCGAGACCGCGACGCCCTGCTGGCCGAGTGCGCGCAGGTGATGACCGATGCCGCAGGCGAGTTCGAATGCGTGCCGGGGCGCGTTCCAGTACGACTCGACCAGCCCCAGGCCCGCGATGAAGGTCGGATCACTCCAGCGGTGGGCGAAATAATCCGCGACCGGCCCCCATTCGAGCAATCCCATCGCCTCGCGCAGGCTGAGCCGATCCTGTTCGCGCACCAGTCGGGCGATCGCCTCGGGGTTTGCCACCGGCCCGCGCCACCAATCGTCCTGGTCCGCCAGCACCAGGACCAGCGCTTCAGTTCTGTCACCCGCGTCGAGCCGTTCCAATATGCCAGCGACAAGAGCGGTCCGCCCGACACGCAGATACGGGATGCCGTCGATGACCGGCCAGCGCGACGTGCCATCCGTGAGCGCATCAGGCCCATCGGCGCGAAGCGGCGTCCCCGACACGGGCGAAACCAGCCTCACGCCAGTCCTGCCGCGCGCAGCACGCCGTCCTGGAACGGCTTCGCGGGCCCATCGTGGACGAGCGCCATCTCGCCGAGCACCACATCGAGCCCGATCCGGCCGGCTCGCAGATGCTGGTCGATCTGCCAGACCCGATCGAGCGTATCGGCGGCATGAAACGCGCGGCCCTCGCTGGTCGACGCGTCCGGCAGGATGGCGAGCGCGTTCTCCACCCGTGCCGAGAGCGCCGGCGGAAGCTGCGACAGGCAACGCTCGGTCGCCCGCCTCATGACCGTCTCGAGCGCGGCGCCAAGCATGACCTCGCCGGTAAAGCCGGAGTCGGGAAGGAACGCATTGTGAAAATGGTGCGCCATCGACGCCAGCCACACGGTGGCGGGATCGGCGCCGAACAGCGGCGACAGCAGCACGCCGTAGACGGCGACGATGACGCAATGTTCCGCGTGGTTCTCGGCCGGCTCGAAGATCAAGCGCGGACGGCCGGGACAGGTGACGCCGGCGCGCGGCTGTCTCGCCAGCAGGCTGACGAATTCCGGCAATGCCGCGCGCGAAGTCGACTGCGGACACCCGATGATCGTCGCCAGGGAAGGGTCGATCGCCACGGCCGCATCACGCAATGCGCGCTCGCGAATTTGGTCGACCCCTTGCTCAACGATCCCGAGATCACGCATCGCCGCCGGATCGATGTCACCCAGCCGCGTCCCGCACAGCGCATCGCGCACGCTGCCGCCAAGGGCATCGGCCACTGGCACCCCGGCGCTCAATCGAGACCAGCCATTCGAGAACAACCGTTCGGCGAACGAGCCATCGCGTCCGGCCGACCGGACACGCTTGAGTTCGCCAATCTCTCTCATCAACGACAGAAGTCCGGCCGGAAACGCACCGACCCATCCGTCGGCCTTTCGATCGTTCATCATCCGTGACATCGCCCCGAACGACCGGAGCGCCAGTCACACCAAAATCACGACCCTGTGATCGCCTCGCCGGTCGATCTCCAGCCTCTCAGCTCTTCTTGAGTTCGCCCGGCTTGTGCGCGGCCTTGGCGCCGGTCTTCGCACTCTTGACGATGAACTGCGGATCCTGCTTCGACGCCTTCGCGGTGTGGCCTTTGATCTTGGTCTCCGCCATCACCTTCTTCTCGACCGTTCCCTTGGTCTTTCCCTGCGCGGTGCCCCAGGTGACCTCGTCGCCCTGCTTCGGTTCCTTCATCATTCTCGCCCTATCCCGTTGCGAACGGTGCATGCCGTCCAGCCTGAAGAACGCACCGCACGGCGATCGATCCCGCGTTGCGCGAAGAAATGACCGGCCACGAACCTTCCGCCGCCACTAGCCAGGCCAGGAAGCGGGCGCGATGATCTCCCATCCGGACAGGAGGCCCGTCATGGCGAGTGTTCACGAGTTCTCCGCAACCTCGATCGACGGACGTGAGATCCCTCTCGCCTCCTATGCCGGCAAGGTCCTGCTCGTCGTCAACACGGCAAGCAAATGCGGCTTCACGCCGCAATACGCCGGCCTCGAGCATCTGCAGCGCACGATCGGTCCACGCAGCTTCTCGGTGCTCGGCTTCCCGTGCAACCAGTTCGCCGGCCAGGAGTCCGGAACCGACAACGAGATCGCCGCCTTCTGCGCCGCCAGATACGACGTCTCGTTTCCGATGTTCGGCCGCATCGAGGTCAATGGCGGCGGCGCGCATCCGCTGTATGAACATCTCCGGAGCGCCAGGCGCGGCTTGTTCGGATCCGGCGCGGTGAAGTGGAATTTCACCAAGTTCCTCGTCGACAAGGCCGGCGCGGTCGTCAACCGCTTCGGCCCCGCCGTCGGTCCCGAACGGATCCGCCCCGACATCGAGCGCCTGCTCTGACCGCCTATCCGCTCAGCACCGCAAGCAGCGCCGATCCGTAACGATCGAGCTTCGACGTCCCCACGCCCTTGATCGTGGCCAGCCGACCGAGCGTCTCCGGCCTCGACTCCGCGATCTCGCGCAGCACGCTGTCGTGGAAGATCACGTAGGGCGGAACCGCCTGGGTGCGCGCTTCCGCGGCGCGCCAGGCGCGCAGCCGCTCGAACAGGCCCGAATCCGCCGGCAGCGTCGCGTGTCCCACCACGGGCATCGGGGCACGCTCCTCCTCCGCCCTGAGCATCAGCGTCGTCTCCCCGCGCAGGATCGCGCGTGCCGGTCCGGCGAACGCAAGTCCGCCATGCTCCGGATCGCGCCGCAGCGCCCCGCGCGCCAGCAGCGCCCTGATCACGCCGCGCCAGAACTGCTCCGACCGGTCGCGACCGACGCCCCAGGTCGGCAGCGTCTGGTGACCGTGCCGCCGCACGCCTTCCGTCTCGCGGCCGCGCAGCACGGTGACGATATGCGCGGCCCCGAAACGCTGACCGGTCCGGTAGACCGCCGACAGCGCCTTCTGCGCCGCCACCGTCGCGTCGAACAGGCGGGCAGGCGACCGGCAATTGTCGCAGTGCCCGCAGCGCGCGCCCAGCACCTCGCCGAAGCAGGCGAGCAGCGACGCCGTCCGGCATTCGGCCGTCTCGCACAGCGCGATCATGCCCTCGAGCCGGTCACCCATCACGCGCTTCTGGTGATCCGGCGCGTGGCTCTGCTCCAGCCAGTAGCGCGCGCGTGCGATGTCCTCGCTGCCGTACAGCAGCAGCGTGTCGGCAGGCTCCCCATCGCGGCCCGCCCGGCCGATCTGCTGGTAGTAGGCCTCCGGGCTGTCCGGCATGTCGAGATGAGCCACGAAGCGCACGTCGGGCCGGTCGATCCCCATTCCGAACGCGATCGTCGCCACGATCGTCATCGCCTCGCCGGCCCGGAATCGTCCGAGCGCCGCACGCTTCTCGATCGCCGACAGCTTGGCATGGAACGGCACCGCGTTGCGCCCGCGGCCGCGCAGCTCCGCCGCCACGCGCTCGGTCTTCTCCCGCGCACCGCAATAGACGATGCCCGCCGAGTCCTCGTGCGCCGACAGCAGCGCCGCGAGCTGCGACAGCTCGCGCTCCTTGGGCAGCACCCGCAGATGCAGATTGGGACGGTGGAAGCTGGCGGCAAACGTTTCGGCCTCCGGCATCGCGAGCGCAGCCAGGATGTCTGCGCGCGTGCGCGCGTCCGCTGTCGCCGTCAGCGCAATCCGCGGCACGCCGGGCAGCCGCTCGGGCAGGCAGGCGAGCGCGCGATATTCCGGCCGGAATTCGTGCCCCCAGGCGGATACGCAATGCGCCTCGTCGATCGCGATCAGCGACAAGGTCCGACGGCCGAGCCGCTCGAGCAGCGAGCCGGAAAGCAGCCGCTCGGGCGACACGTACAGGAGCTCGATCCGGCCGGCGGCGAGCTTGTCGCGCACCAGCGCCTGCGTCTCCTCCTCCAGTTCCGAATGCAGCGCCGCCGCCTCGATCCCGAGCTGCCGCAAGGCCGCGACCTGATCGTCCATCAGCGCGATCAACGGCGAGATCACCAGTCCCGTTCCGGGTCTGCACAGGGCAGGCAACTGGTAGCAGAGGCTCTTGCCGCCTCCCGTCGGCATCAGCATCAGGGCATCGCCGCCCGCCATCATCCGCGAGACACAGGGCTCCTGCAGGCCGCGAAACGCCGGAAACCCGAAGACGTCCTTCAGGACCTCGGACGGCGTTCCCCGCGAGACCGCCACCTCGGTGTGGCTGCCGGACCCTAGCTGCCGGCCGTATCGCCGATGCTGATCTCGACCCGGCGCGCGCCCACCGCCGCGTCCTCGTTGCTCGGCGCACGAGGAACGACCTCGATCCGGCTGGCCGCCACCCCGTCCTGCTGCAGCAGCGCCGACACCAACTGCGCGCGTGACGACGCCAGCCGCTGATCGGCATCGAGGCTGCCGTTTGCCGCGGCAAAGCCTGCCACCGTCAGCAGGGACGACGGCGAGGCGACCGCCTCGCGGGCCGCGTTGGCGACCTGCGCCTGGGCGGCCGGATCGAGCCGGGTCGAGTCGTGCTGAAAGAAGACAAGGATCTTGGGCCGGCTCGGCTCGCTCATCGCGCACGCCGCCAGGATCGCGGCAACGGACAGGGTCAAAAGCCGGCGCATCCTGCATCCTCTGATCTGTTGCGGTCGGGGGCAGCCTGATTGCGCCACGCGCCGAAGCCCGTCAATTCGCGGCTCGGGATGCGCTCAAGCAGCCGCCGCCGAGACCTGCCCCGCCGAGAGGCGCCAGACCCGGTCCAACCGCTCCGCGCCGGTCAGACGGTGCGCAATCAGAATGATCGTCCGGTGCTCGGACCGGGCGAACAACGTCGAGAGGAACGCGCGCTCGGTCTCCGCGTCGAGCCCCGATCCCGGTTCGTCGAGAACGAGCACCTTCGCGTCCGAAAGCAGTGCGCGCGCGAGCGCGAGCCGACGTCCCTGGCCGCCCGAGACCGTCGCACCGGCCTCGCCGAGCCATGTATCAAGCCCCTCGGGGAGCCCCTTCACCCAGTCCGCGATCGCCGCCGCCTCGAGCGCCGACCACAATTCGGGTTCGCTCGCCGTGCGCCGTCCGATCAGCAGGTTCGCCCTGATCGTATCGCCGAACAGATGCGTCGCCTGGCTCAGCAGCGCCACCCGCGCGCGCAGGATCTCCGGCGCCAACGATGCGAGATCGACATCGCCCAGCGTGACGATCCCCTGGTCCGGCCGCGCCACCCCCAGCATCAGGTTGGCCAGCGTGCTCTTGCCGGCCCCCGACGGCCCCAGCACCGCGATGCGTGATCCCGGTGCGATCTCGAGCGTCAAGTCGCGCAGCACCGGCCGCTCCGGCCGCCAGCCGAATGACACGTTCTCGAACCGGATCGCATCCGAGACCGGGATCCTGCCCCCGTCGGCACGCTTCGCCGGATCCGCGCCCCCGACGGACATCACCCGCCGCGCCGCCGCGGCCGCGTGGCCGGCGAGCACGCCCGCGCGCGGCATGCCGCTCGCGACATCGAACGAAGCCAGCACCAGGAACACCGCGACCGCCGCCGGCCCGGCATCACCACGCCCGAACCCCGACGCGGCGGCGACCAGGACCGCGAGCAAAGCTGCCTGGCCCAGCACGAACGCCACCGCGTCGGCGGCCGACGCGCGCCGCGCGAGGTCGAGTTGCGCCGCGATCAGCCGGCTCTCCCGTCCCTGCACGCCGGCCAGGACGCGGCCCTCGGCCCCGAACACCCGCACTTCACGCAGGCCGACCACCGCATCCAGCACCGAGACCCGCAAGGCCGACTGGCCCTGCGACAGACGCGTCCCGGCACGCAGCGTCAGGGAGGCCGCCAACGCCGGTACGATGAAGGCCGCGATCGCGAACAGCCCGCCAATGATCACCGCGAGCATCACGTCGTGACGGCCGATGACCCCCACCAGGCACGGCAGCAGAACGAGCGCACCCGCGAGCGGCACGCCGATCCGCAAATAGAGCGAGTCGAGCGCCTCGACATCGCCCACCAGGCGCGACAGCAGATCGCCCGAGCGCCTGAATCCGATCCCGTTCGAAGCGCTCGCCGCCACCTCGCGGAAGAACCACACGCGCAGGTCCGAAAGCGCCCGGAACGTCGCGTCGTGCGTCACCAGCCGCTCGACGTAACGCAACACGATCCGTCCGGCGCCGAGTGCCCGCAGGATCGCCGCACCCGCCACCGCCGTGCCGATCGCACCCCCAGCCACGGCGACGCGGCCGGCCCACACCGTCAACGCCACCCCGCAAAGCAGTGCCGCGACCGAGATCGCGACGCCAACAGCCAGCAACCTGGCCTGCCCGCGCCACAATCCGAGCACACGCACGACATCGCGCCCCGCCGCGAAGGCCGTCACGCGACGACTTCCCGCGTCTCGGCCATCCCGAGCTCGATCTTGCGGCCCGCGAATACGTGCGCGGCGCTGGAATGGCTCGCCATGATCACCGTCCGGTTCAGCGCCAGCCGGCGCAGGCTCTCCAGCAGCTCGCCTTCCGTCGCCGGGTCCAAGTGCGCGGTCGGCTCGTCGAGCAGCAGCAGCGGCGCGTTGCGCAGGAAGGCGCGCGCGACCGCGACCCGCTGCGCCTGCCCACCCGACAGCCCGTAGCCGCCCTCGCCGAGCACCGTCTCCAGCCCGTCGGGAAGGGCGCCGACCAGTTCGTCGAGGCGCGCCGCGCGAACCGCGTCCGCGAGTTCGGCTTCGGTCGCATCCGGCCGCGCGAACCTGATGTTCTCCCGCATGCTACCGGCGAACAGCACCGGCCTCTGTCCGATCCATGACGTCATCCGCGACAGTGCCTGCGGCACGATCGTTCCCAGGTCGGCGCCGTTGATCGTGATCCGGCCCGACTGCGGCGTCACGAAGCCCAGCAGCAGCTCGATCACCGTCGACTTCCCCGATCCGGAAGGTCCGACCAGCAAGGCCGTCTCGCCGGCCGGCACCCTGAAACTTAGATGCCGCAGGATGGGCCCGCGGCCCTCCCAGGCGAAACCCACATCCTCGAACGCGATCGTCACACCACGCGCCTGCACGTGCCGGATCGCCGGTGCCGGCACCGGAGGTGTCTCGGCCACAGGCAGCACCGCCAGCCGCTCGGCCGCGCCCACGATCCGGTTCTTGTCCTGATAGGCGAGCGCGAAATTGCGGAGCGGCGCGAAGAATACCGGCACCACGATCAGCGCGAACAGCGCGCGCGCGGCACCTTGCGCCGTCGGATGATCCAGCAGCGCATGCCGGTCGGCGATCGCGATCACCACGACCGACGCCACGAGCGCGCAGTCGAGCGCCGCCGAGGACAGGAACGCCACCCGCAGGATGCGCATCGTCCGCACGCGTAGCTCGTCCGCGGCCGCGGCGAGCGCGCGCGCCTCATCCTCCACGGCACCCGACAAGACGATGGTCGCGATCCCGCGAACCCGATCGACAAAGCGGACCTGCAAGCGTGCGAGTGCCGCGAACTGCCGTCGCGACGCCGCCGCCGCACCCACGCCGAAGACCGCCTGCATCAGCGGCACCGCGATGCCGCCCGCCAGCAGCACGAGCGCCGCGAACGGATCGACCGGCAGCACGATCGCCAGCACCAGGATCGGTGCCGCCTGCGCGAGCTGGGCCGCCGGCAGCCAGCGGGCATAGAAACCGTCGACTCCCTCCACCTCGTCGACCAGCAGCGTCGCGAGATCGCCCTGCGCGAACGCGCGTGACGAACCCGGCGCATCGTCGAGAATGCGCCCGAGTGCTGCCGAGCGCAGGCGCCGTCTTGCCCCCGCGCCCGCATTGGCCGCGCGCACGTTCAACACGAACTGCAACCCCGCCCTCGCCAACGCCGCCGCGCCAAAGCCCCCCAGCGGCCACACCGGAACCGCGGTCCCGGCCACCAGCGCGCCGAGCACGAGCGCCACGCACCAGGCTTGCGACAGGGCCAGTACCACCTGCAACAGTCCCAGCGCCAGCATCGGCCTGACGGCGCGGCGCCCGAGACGCGTCTCCGAACGGATCCACTCCTTGACCCGTGCCGCCTCGCCTGTGAGCGGGCCTCTCGCTCTCTTCATCTCACCGCCCTCAATGACGCTCGATCTGGGCCCTGCATCGCACAGCACCAGGACGAAATCCGCCTCCTGGATAAGGCTTCATCCCGCGGCAGGACAAATCGGGTCGCGCGTCACGCGCGCTCGGTTTCGGCACGTTCAGCGTCGGCGTGCCGCAACAGCAGCTCCAGATGGTAACGGGTCCCATCCCCCTGGCTCACGGTCAACGAGGCACCCAACTGCTTGGCGAAGCCGCTGATCAACTGGATGCCGAGACCGTCACGCACGCCGGTCTCGGTCTCGGCCTGCCCCGCCGGGATGCCGATGCCGTCGTCCTCGATGGTCAGCGAGATGCGGCCGCCCGCGAGCGTGCGCAGCCTGACGCTCACCGTGCCGGAACGCGCATCCGGAAACGCGTATTTCACCGCATTGCTGACCGCCTCCGTCACGATGAGGGCCACCGGCACCGCCTGGTCGCTCGACATCTGCAGTTCCGGCGCTTCTACATCGAGCCGTATCCGGTGACCCTCGCGCTCGCCGATCGCCTGGAAGAGCTGCCCGCACAATTCGAGCAGGAAGCCGCGCATCGCGATCGTGTGAAGTCCCGCATCCGCGTAGAGATGACGATGCAATGTCGCCAGCGCCCTGACCCGGTCCCGCGCCGACTGGAATTCGGCCTTGGCCTCCGGAAGCCTGATCCGATTGCCCTGCAAGTTCAGCAACGACGCGATGATCTGCAGGTTGTTCTTGACCCGGTGGTGGATCTCCTTGAACGCCAGCTCCTGCTCCAGCCGGGCGCGCTCCAGCTCCTGCTCGCGCGATGCCAGCGACCGTGTCGCGAGCGCGAACGCGTCGATCAGTTCGGCCATTTCGGCCGGCACGAACTTCATGTGCCCTTCATCGAACGTGCCCGCGTTGCGCCAGTGCGTCACGCGACGCGTCAACGTCTGGATCGGCGCCGCGACCGTGACGTGCGCACCCACAGTGACCAGAGCCAGGCCGAACGCCAGGATGGAGGCGATGGACGCGATCCGTTCGATCAACAGCGACGCCGCGCGCGCTTCTTCCCGGGTCGCCCGGCCCCCGATCACGACGAGATTGTCACCAGCCAGCCGTCCGACGGCAAAGATGCCATCGATGCCACCGCTTCCTCCCGAGAAGACCGCGCGACCGACCCTGTCGAGCCGGGGCAAAGGCGGCGGCATGTCGGTCGACGACGAAAACGGCCAGACCCGGCCGCTTCGATCGATCAACCAGGCCTCGAGCGGAATAGCGCCACCGGCGGGTCGCCGCAGCCGCAACGCCGCCTGCAGGACGGACCCAGATCCGTCATGGAGCCGGCGGATGACGGGAAGTGCCAGCGCACCATCCGCCAGACGTGAAACCCCACCGAAATCTCCCGCGCCGACAGGCAGATCCATGACGTGCCGAGCCGACGACACACAGCCGAAATGGCCATCCGAGCCGCGAACCGCCAAATCCTCGAACCGCCCGTTCCCTAATGAAAGGGCCAGGGAAAGGACGCGAGAGCATTCGGAAGCCGGGATATTGCTCACCAGCCCGGCCAGCACCTCAACCGACTCCAGGGCCGCGTCGACATCGGCCCCCTCCGCAGCCAGATAGTCAGACAAAGCGGCATCGACCCGCCGCGCACTGAGATCGACCTGCTCGCGATAGTCATGCCAAGCCAGAAGCGATGCGCTCGCGGCGAGTGGCAGGATCGACAACAGGATGACGACGATGATCCGAGTATTGACCGAGGAAAGTGTCCGGCCACCCTTTATGGCCACACTTCCAGTTGTCAGGCCCTCGTTAACACCCGCCGTGCGCGTCTCGCTCGCGATCATCCTCGATCAGGCGAAGCAAATCGTCCGGGATCGGCTCGTTGGCGACATCGTCGAACAATTGGTGAAGGCCACGCGTGAGCCATACATCAAATGCACCACCAGCCCGCCGTGAAGACTGACGGACGGACGGAACACACTCGTTGCCCTTTTTCGACGTCATCAGGATAAAGTTCATCACCCAATCGACTTCCACGGCGGGACCATCCAAGTCCCGCCGGAGAGAGCACCGAGGAAGCTAGGCGGAGAGGCTGACGCGCACGTCTTGTGCCAGCGGCACACGAACGGCCATCGGAACCTTGCGCTCGACCTTCTCGCCCATCAGCCAGCTCTCGAGCTGTCGGCGCGCGCGAAACACCCGGCTCTTGGCGGTGCCGACCGCACAACCGGTCGCCTCGGCCAACGCTTCGTAGCTCATCCCGTGCACCACCACCATGACCAGTGCCTCGCGCTGGTCATGCGGCAGACGAGTCATCGCCTTGCCCAGGTCCTTCAACGCCAGCCTGTCCTCGTGCGGTGCCTCGGTCGCCAACGCCGACGACGGAACGTCGTCGATATCCGTCGTGTCGCGGCGCTTGCGCAGATTAGAGATGAATCGGTTTCGCAAGATCCTGTGCATCCAGGCGGCAAAATTCGTCCCCGGGATGAAGCTTGATTGCGCCGACAGGGCGTTGCAGACCGCATCCTGCACCAGATCCTCCGCCGCCGCCCGATTGCGGGTCAGGGCAAGTGCCTGGACGCGAAGCTTCGGCAGAATGGCAATGACCTGGTCGTGAAAAGCGATCGTCATCTGGCGTCCCTGTCTGGTGACTGTTGTTCGAGCAATGACCCGCGAAAGCCGAAGGTTGCGCGATCGGTCTCACGAAACCGAGAGGACCACTCAGCCGGGCCCGGTCGCCTGGTCGGCCGCGCGTTTCGCCAGCAACGTCCTCGCCCGCGACACGCGCGCCTTCATCGTCCCGACCGGCACGCCGCAGATCGAGGCGGCCGTTTCGTGACTTAGCTCCTGCGCACCCACCAGAACCAGCGCCTCGCGCAGCAATGGCGGCAGATCGAACAGCAGACGTTGCAAGTCCGACACGTCCCCGCGGCTGATCTGGCGCGGCGCCTCGCTGTCGGCATCCGCGCCGCGTTCCGACAGGATCCGCTTCTCGCGCTTGCGCCGGCGCGCGCTCTCGAAAAACGCGTTGCGCTGGATGGTGAACAGCCATGCCTTGAAGTTGGTCCCCGGACGGAACTGCTCGAGCGCGCCAAGTGCGCGCAGAACGGTGTCCTGCACCAGGTCGTCCGCCTCGGTGGGATCGCGCGCCAGGAAACGGGCGAACCCGCGCAGATCGGAGAGACAGCCGGTGAGCTCCCGCCGGAGCCCCGCGAGGTCGGCGGCCGGCCGGCCGGCCGCTTCTCCCTCGACCGTCGCGTCCACCCGGCCCTTTGCTTCGGCGCTCAAACTGCTATCGCTACTCGACCGAGGCGGGCGCTCGACGGATCGGGTGAGGATGGAGGCACTTTGGCGATGACAAGCTCCTGGCGCGACGACCTGATCAGGGCCCTTCCATACGCCCGCAGATATGCACGCGCGCTGACCGGAAGCCAACCACGCGGCGACCTGTTGGTGGCCGAGAGCATTCGTGACATCCTCGCTGTTAACGGCGGTGACGGCGCGCGGCGCGTCCTCTACGCCCACATCACCAGCCGCTACGACAGCATCGCGGACATCGACCCCTCCGATGGACTGTCGAGCAAGCAGCGTCAGCTTCTCCTGCTCACGACGCTCGAGGAACTGCCGCTCGCCGAGGCCGCCTCGATCGTGGCCCTCCCCGAGGAACGCGCGGCGGATCTGGTCACCGTCGCGCGCGACCATCTGCGCTCCTCGGCCGCCGCCGACGTCCTCATCATCGAGGACGAGCCGATCATCGCCATGGACATCGAGGAACTCGTCCAGAACTGCGGCCATCGTGTCGTGGGCGTCGCCAGCAGCGAAGCCGAGGCGATCCGCATCGCCGAGACCACCCGGCCCGGCCTCATTCTCGCCGACATCAATCTGGGCCAGGGCGGCGACGGCGCGCAGGCCATTAGTCAGATCATGCGCCACCATCGCGCACCGGTCATCTTCGTGACCGCCTACCCGGAACGTCTGCTCACCGGCGAGGCGCTCGAGCCCGCCTTCGTCATCACCAAGCCATTCGAGCCGCTCACGCTCGCCATCGCCACCTACCAGGCGGTCACCGGCGGGGTCACGCTGGCCTAGAACGCGGCTCGCGCCGAACGCCGGAACCCGCCAGCTTGCCGCCACGTTCGCTGGCCTGACACCGAGCGACCGCCGACACGGGGGATACGATGGACACCATGCAGGTGGAACGCGCCGCACGCACGCTCGCCGACCTGCCCTTCCGGCTGCGCGAGGTCACGCACGAGAACGGCGCGGACCTCTCCCGGGCGGCCGCCGAGGCGGCGGAGGCAGGGTTCGACGCGATCCTGCTGCCCTGTCCCTACGCCTGTGTGCATGGCGTCCCCGCCGACATGGGGCGGGCCGCGCCCTCCTATGGCGGCGGTTCGATCGACTCCATCGCGCCGCTTCTGCAGGGCGTCCGCACCCAGACCGGCCTGCTCGTCGTCGTCGATCTGCCGGTCGGCATTGTCGCCACCGACTCGCCCCTGCACCGTGGCGCCCCCGATCGCTTCATTCCGGTCGACCATGGCGGCCGCCTCGACCCGAGGCTCCCCCTCGAACTCGACCGTGTCCGGATCCGCCTCGAGACCGCCGACGACATCGCGAACTACGCCGCCGTCCTGCGGGCCGTGATCGCGGGACTGCGCCAGGCCGGCATCGGCGGCGTGCGTCTCGGCGGCCTCGAGGCCTGGGGCGCAAGCACGATCAACACCCTGTTCGGCGCGATCCGAAGGGCCGATCCCGACATCATCCTGATCGCGGATACGCCCGGCATCCCGTGGCACGAGCTCGACCGGATCGACGCCGGACTGTTCGACTACAGCGTCGCATCCTCCGCCTGGTGGAACCGGCAGGATCTGTGGTTCTACGCCGAGCTCGACCGGCTGCGTCGCCTCGCCCCGCCATTGATCCCGGCGTCAACCGCCGCGACCGATCCCACCGCCCGCCTCGAGGATCGCATCGCGCGTGACCTCGGCCTCGCGGCGTCCCTCGGTGCCGGCTGGATCCTGCCGGCCGGCGCTCCGCTTGCCTCCGTCGAACAGGTGGGCGCGCTCAACCGGACATTCGGCGAGGAACCGGCCGCGCACTGCATGGCATCCGCCGGACTGGTCCATCTGAACGGCGTGCACGGCACGGTGCTCGCCACCTTGCGCACCCCCACGGACGACCCGCGCGCGGCGAATTCTGCCTTCCTGTCCCTGCTCAACACAGATCCATCCCGGTCGGTCTCGATCGATCCGGCCTCCTTCCTGCCCGCCGTTGGCGGCATGTTCGGCGCGTTCGAGGGGGCGGACGGCGCCTCGCTGCGGCCCGGGATCGGGCAGCCGCTCCGGCCCGGCGAGTTCAAGCTGTTCGCCGCCCGTGCTCTCGATATGCCGGCCCGCGAACCCCTCGCCGCCGCGGAAGCCTCGGACTTCGCGCGTACGCATGGCCGCATCTCGATCGAGGCACCTTCCCCCGCGGTCGACGGCGGCGCCTTCTCGGTCAAGCGCATCGCGGGCGAGCTCGTGGCCGCCGGCGCCGACCTGATCTGCGACGGCCACGACAAGCTCGGTGGCGTCCTGCAATGGCGCGTTGCCGGCGGCGACTGGGAGGAGATCCCGCTCCGCCCGGTCGGCAACGATCGCTGGCAGGCCGCCTTCCCTCTCACGCGCGTCGGCCTGCATCATTACCGCATCATCGCCTGGCGGGACGAATTCGCGACCTTCCGCGACGAGCTTGCCAAGAAGCACGCGGCCGCGGTGCCGACGGCACTCGAAATCCGCGAGGGCATCGCCCTCGTCACCCGGATCCTGCCCGGCCATGCCCTCTCCACGGCACTCGCCGACGCTCCCGACGATGACGCGCGGCGCACGATCCTGCTCGCCGACGCCACCGCATCCATCATGGCGGCCGCCGATCCGCGGCCCTTCTCCGTCACGAGCGATCCGATCCCGGTCGACGCCGAGCGCACCGGTGCGGGCTTCGCCGCCTGGTACGAGATCTTCCCGCGCTCGATGTCCGACGATGCCGGTCGACACGGGACCTTTCGCGACGTCGAACGCCATCTGCCGCGGATCAAGGCGATGGGGTTCGACGTGCTCTATTTCCCGCCCGTCCATCCGATCGGACGCACCAACCGCAAGGGCCCCAACAACACCCTCACACCGTCCGACACCGACCCTGGCTCGCCCTACGCCATCGGCGCCGAGGATGGCGGCCATCGCGAGCTTCATGCGGAGCTCGGCACGTTCGAGGATTTCCGCCACCTGCGCGAAGCCGCCTCGTCGCATGGGATCGAGCTCGCGATCGACTTCGCCATCCAGTGCTCGCCCGACCATCCGTGGCTTCGTGAACACGAGGACTGGTTCAATTGGCGGCCCGACGGCACCATCCGCTACGCCGAGAACCCTCCCAAGAAATACCAGGACATCGTCAACGTCGATTTCTACGCCGGCGGTGCCCTGCCAGGTCTCTGGCTGGAGCTGGCCGAGACCGTCCTGTTCTGGTGCGAGCAGGGTGTGCGCCTGTTCCGCGTCGACAACCCGCACACCAAGGCCTTCCCGTTCTGGGAGTGGATGATCGGAACCGTTCGCTCACGCTATCCGGACGCGATCTTCCTCGCCGAGGCCTTCACCCGCCCCAAGATCATGGCGCGCCTCGGCAAGGTCGGTTTCTCCCAGTCCTACACCTACTTCACCTGGCGTAACGCCAAGGCCGAGATCGCCGAATACCTGACGGAACTCTCGGACGGCCCGATGCGCGACTTCTACCGCCCGCATTTCTTCGTCAACACACCTGACATCAACCCGTTCTTTCTCCAGAACTCGGGACGTCCCGGCTTCCTGATCCGGGCCGCCCTCGCCGCTACGATGTCCGGACTGTGGGGCGTCTATTGCGGCTTCGAGCTCTGCGAGAGCACGCCGCTCGGCCCGGGCAAGGAGGAATATCTCGACAGCGAGAAATTCCAGATCCGTGCCTGGGATTGGGACCGGCCGGGCAACATCATCCCCGAGATCACGCGCCTGAACGCGATCCGGCGCGCCAATCCGGCGCTGCAGACCCATCTCGGCATCACGTTTCTTCCCGCCGCCAACGATGCCATCCTGTTCTTCGAGAAGGCGACGCCCTCACGCGACAACGTCGTCCTGATCGCGATCAGCGTCGACCCTGTCAACACCCAGACGGCACCGGTGGAGCTGCCGCTCTACAAATCGAACCTGCCCGACACCGCGGGTCTCGACCTCGACGATCTTCTCGTCGAGCGGCGCTTCCGCCTGAACGGCAAATACCAGACCATCACATTGGCACCCGATCGCCCCTACGCGATCTGGCGTCTCGCCTGAGGCATCCCACGCACGATGAGTATTTCCACCACCACGCCCGTCCCGAGCACGCCCACCAGCGTCGACGATCCGTTGTGGTACAAAGACGCGGTCATCTATCAAGTGCATGTCAAGTCGTTCTTTGACGGCAACAACGACGGCATCGGCGATTTCTCCGGTCTGCTCGAGAAGCTCGACTACATCGCCGATCTCGGCGTCACCGCAATCTGGATGCTTCCGTTCTATCCCTCGCCGCGGCGAGACGACGGCTACGACATCTCCGACTTCTGCGGCGTTTCGGAGGATTACGGCACCATCGAGCAGCTGCGCGAATTCGTCGGCCGCGCCCATGACCTCGGCCTGAAGGTCATCAGCGAGCTCGTCATCAACCACACTTCCGATCAGCATCCGTGGTTCCAGCGCGCGCGGCGCGCGCCGCCGGGCTCGCCCGAACGCGACTTCTACGTGTGGTCCGACAACGACGACAAATACAACGAAACCAGGATCATCTTCCTCGACACCGAGAAATCGAACTGGGCCTGGGACGACGAGGCCCGCGCCTACTACTGGCACCGCTTCTACAGCCACCAGCCGGACCTGAACTTCGACAATCCCGCCGTGCTCGACGAAGTCCTGTCCGTCATGCACTTCTGGGTCGATCTCGGCATCGACGGCCTGCGGCTCGACGCCGTCCCCTATCTCGTCGAACGCGACGGCACCACCAACGAGAACCTCCCCGAGACCCATGGCGTCATCAAGAAGATCCGCGCCGAGCTCGACCGCTACGCACCCGGCGTGATGCTGCTCGCGGAAGCCAACATGTGGCCCGAGGACGTGCAGGCCTATTTCGGCGACGGCGACGAATGCCACATGGCGTTCCACTTCCCGCTGATGCCGCGCATGTACATGGCGATCGCGCGCGAGGACCGGTTCCCGATCACCGACATCATGCGCCAGACGCCCGAGATCCCCGCCAACTGCCAGTGGGCGATCTTCCTGCGCAACCATGACGAGCTCACCCTCGAGATGGTCACCTCGTCGGAGCGCGACTATCTCTGGGAGACCTACGCGTCGGACCGTCGCGCGCGGATCAATCTCGGCATCCGGCGCCGGCTCGCGCCGCTGATGCAGCGCGATCGCCGGCGCATCGAGCTGATGAACGCGCTCCTGCTCTCGATGCCCGGCACGCCCGTCATCTATTACGGCGACGAGATCGGCATGGGCGACAACATCCATCTCGGCGACCGCGACGGCGTGCGCACGCCGATGCAGTGGTCGGTCGACCGTAACGGCGGCTTCTCGCGCGCCGACCCCGCAAGCCTCGTCCTGCCCCCGCTGATGGACCCGATCTACGGCTATTTCGCACTCAACGTCGAAGCCCAGGCCGGCGACAGCCATTCGCTGCTGAACTGGGCCCGCCGGATGCTCGCCGTCCGCCGCCGTCACATCTCCTTCGGCCGCGGCACGCAGCGGTTCCTCTACCCGCAGAACCGCAAGGTGCTCGCCTACCTGCGCGACTATCATGACGGCGTCAGCGAAACCATTCTCTGCGTCAGCAATCTCTCGCGCACCGCCCAGGCGGTCGAACTCGACCTGCACAACTACGAAGGCCGCATTCCGGTCGACGTCGTCGGCGGCTCGATCTTCCCCGCCGTCGGCGCACTCACCTATCTCCTCACCCTGCCGCCCTATTCGTTCTACTGGTTCCTGCTCGCGGAGAGGGAAGCCCTTCCCGACTGGCATGCACCCAACTCGGAGCCACTCCCCGAATTGCAAACCTTCGTCGTCAGGAACTCGGTTGCCGAGATCTTCGAGAACGGCAAGCAGCTTTCAAGCCTGCAGTCGGTGCTGCCGGAATATCTGAACAAGCGGCGCTGGTTCGCTTCCAAGGGCGAGCACATCGACAGCCTCGCGATCGCCTACGCGGTGCCGCTCGACCGCAGGCGAAACAATCGCGTGGCGCTCGCCGAAGTGACCGCCAGGATCGGTGACCGGGTCGAGAACTACGTCCTCCCGTTCGGCGCGGTCGCCGAGAACGTCACCAACCCGCTCGTCCAGCAGCTCGCCCTGAGCCGCATCAGGCGCGTGGCCCTGGTTGGCTTCCTGACCGACGGCTTCGCGTCCGACGACTTCACCATCGCCCTTCTCGACCTCATCCGGCGCGAGGAGCACATCGCGATCGCCGGCGGCGAGCTCCAGTTCCGAAAGGGCCCCACGTTCGACGGGCTCGACCTTCCCGATCCGCCCGAGATCCGGCGGCTGTCGGCCGAACAGTCCAACAGCTCGCAGATCATCTCCGACCTGCTCGTGCTCAAGATCATCCGCAAGGTGCTCGCGGGCGTCCATCCCGAGGGCGAGATGACCGGCCACCTCACCGAACAGGGCTTCACCAACACGGCGCCGCTGTTCGGCGAAGTCATCCGCGTCGGCGCCGACGGAACCCCGCACACGCTGATCCTGCTGCAGGGCTTCGTCCGCAACCAAGGCGATGGCTGGGGCTGGACGCTCGACTACCTCGCGCGCGTCACCGACGATATCGGCATGCAGGACGCGCCCGAAGGCGATCAGGCGCTTGCCGAGCATTACGAAGGCTACCTGCCGTTCGCGACCGCGGTCGGCAAGCGTCTCGCCGAGCTGCACGACGTCCTGTCCGCACCCACCGACAACGCCGCCTTCACGCCACGCGTGGCCCGGCGCGTCGATCTCGAGACCTGGGCCGACGGCGCGATCGCGCAGCTCGACGGTGCGGTCGCCGCACTCGCGCGCTTCCTCGCCGGCGACACCAGCGCGGCGGACGCCGCCACCGTCGAAATGGCCGACCGTACCGTCACCCGCGCCGATGCGTTGCGCGCCAGGATCCGCGAGCTCGCGGCCCACGGCGAAGGCGCGCTCGTCACCCGCGTGCACGGCGATTTCCACCTTGGCCAGGTCCTCGTCGTCGGCGGCGACGCCTTCCTGATCGACTTCGAGGGCGAGCCCGCCAAGTCGATGGAGGAACGCCGCGCCCACTCCTGCCCGATGCGCGATGTCGCCGGCATGATCCGCTCGTTCGATTACGCGGCATCCTCGGCCGAAATCCGCGCCCGGGCCGCCCCCGGTCTCGGTGCCGAACGCCAGCTCGCGGCGCTGGCCGCCTTCCGCGACATCGCCTTCAACACGTTCAGGACCGCCTACGACGATGTTCTCGCGTCCAGCACGCATCCTTGGGTGTCGTCCGACGCGCAACACGCCCTGCTCGATCTTTTCCTGATCGAGAAAGCCGCCTACGAGATCCGTTACGAGGTCAGCAACCGCCCGACCTGGCTGCCGATCCCGCTCGGCGGTCTCGACGAAATCGCGACGCGCCTGCTGCGAGGGTAAGCCAAGCAAGGCCAGGGGCGCCGCCCCTGGACCCCGCTGGGGCCAAGCGGCCCCAGACCCGCGATCGCATCCAGACCTGACTGACAAGCCTTCAAGCGAAGCCGATACCGGAAAGCGTCTCTGACACATCCCAGAGACGCTTTCCGACGTCCGTGTCGCAAGCACGCCTGGCCACCTTCGCCACGATTGGCGGTCCGACCAACTCAAGCAATCGCGACGGACCGTAGTAGCCGCCCCTCATAGCTGTCGGCGAAGTTGCGGCGAAAAGGCTGGGCAGGGCACCGTCTGCCGCCGATTGTGTGAAGAACGGTTGGATCGCGATCGTAAAAAACCGACCGGTCAGACTGTCCAGCCCGGGGCCATTTGCGGTCAAGTCCGTCCGGGCCATGCCGGGATGCGCTGCGTCACTGAAGACGCCCCATCCCGCCTGATCGCTGCGGCGCTGGAGTTCGAACGCGAACATCAGGTTGGCGAGTTTCGAATCGCTGTAGGACTTCACGGGAGAGTAGCGCCGACGCGTCCACTGCAAGTCGTCGAAGTCGATCCGGCCAACCTTGTGCATCACGCTGCTGAGCGTCACCACGCGTGGATTGGCGCCGCGTCGCAACAACGGGAGCAGCCGCGCGGTCAGAACAAAATGGCCAAGATGATTAGTGCCAAATTACAGCTCGAACCCGTCAGCCGTTGTCTCGCGCCGCGGCGGCGATGCCACGCCAGCATTATTGACCAAGAGCTCGATCGGCTCGTGGCAGTCTGCCATGCGGGTCGCGAAACCGGCCACCGAGGCAAGATCGGCAAGGTCAAGCGCCTCGAACGTCACGGCGGCCTGTGGATGGGCGGCCTTGATGCGCGCTGCGGCGGCGCGGCCCTTGTTGGCATTGCGCGCAGCAACGACCACCTTCGCTCCAGCACCTGCCAGCGCAAGCGCGATCTCGAAGCCCAGGCCGCCATTCGCTCCGGTTACAACAGCTTTTCGGCCGGACTGGTCCGGAATATCGCGGGTTGTCCACGCCGCGTGGTGATCTGCTCGTCCCATGGTGTTCCTCTTCCCTGAGAAAGAGGTAGAGACGTAAGCGCGCACTGGAAAGAAGGTACCTGAATGTCCGATACTGACCTGAAGGATACTAAAGCCGTCGTTGCAGCTTGTGACGCTGCATCTGAACAGCTTTCCGAGAGCCAGCAGGATCTGGCACGTGACGTCCTGAGCCGCCTATCGGGCAAATGGCCACTCTGGGTTCTGCACGTGCTTGCCGCCGCGGACGGCCCCATGCGCTTTACCCATGTATTAGCAGCGGTCGAAGGCATCACCCAGAAAGTGTTGACGCGAACGCTGCGCCAACTTGAGTGTGATGGCCTCATCACCCGCACGCTCTATCCACAAGTCCCGCCACGCGTTGATTATGCACTGACCGCTCTCGGGAGCGACCTTTTGGTTCGAACCGCCCCGCTCTTTGCCTGGGTCATTACCGAAGTGGAGAGTTTTGCAGCCGCCCGCAGCCGCTTTCTCAAGCCGGAACTTTTCGCGCCGCCCGATCGGAGCCATTGAATCGGACTTCCGGTTCCGTTGCTGCCAGACCCCAGGTTCGATGAGAAGTAGGCGGCTATCTTGTTCCCGCGGCCGGCGCAACGATCGTCAATGGCATCCGCATCGAGACAGGCGAAGGTGTAGCAATCGGGGACGGGTCCGCAGTGACCATCCAAACCGTGCCAAACGCCGATTGTGGCGGTGGTCACGCGCAATTCCATGGCTGAGGCACAGACGTTGATCGACATCGACAGCTTCGCGACCCTGTTCCCGGACACCGCCACGGGACGGATGCTCACGGGGCCGACCGGGCCGCCAATCTGCTGGAGGAGATAGATGTGGCGAACCGCGCTGGCATAGACGTTCCGCCAGGCTCGTTGTCGCACAACGTGTAAGCTTCAAGACGATCCATGTCAGGCGGCGGACCGTAACACTCTGTCAGACGTCCGTTTGCCAGAGAATCGCCCGCCACCACACGCCGACCGCCGACGACCTCAGGTCGTGGCTCACGCCTATCGGCACTCCTGTTCGTCAGATCGCCCCGAGCGCCACAAGGCTGCGGGCGGAACCGACGACCGCCATCGCCGCCTCACAACGACCCGAACCCGAACGCATAGATCTTGTTGTTCGTGGGCCCGAGGTTCTTGTAGCCGGAACTCCAGTACAGGCTTCCGTCGGCGATCGCCGGTCCCGAGATCGACGCGCCGCCGCTCGCGAACCTGAACAACGTCTTGCCGGTCGCCGCATCGAGTGCCACGAACGTTCCTGCTTGGTCCTCGCCGAACATCACTCCGTTGGCCACGCTGACCGAACCATAGGCACCGGACAATCCTCCAGCCGGCGCCCCGTACGGCGTCCGCGGGAACGGCGTGTCGATCGCGAGGTCCGTGGTGGGCGTCTGCCACAGGATTGCGCCCGTTGCGGGATCGAGCGCCGACCAGTATCCGCCGTTCGTCTTCTTGCCGGATGGATACAGGGTCGTCTCGGCATAGGCGAAATTACCCTCCGGCACGTAGATCCGCTTGCCATCGGTCGCGGTTCCATACTCGATGCCGCCGTAATGGCCGCCCGGCCCCACTTGCGTGCCCCATAGGATCTTTCCCGTGTCGCGATCCAGTTCCCAATACACGCCGCTCTTCTGCCCGGCGCCGACCACGTCCCGGGCAGAGCCTCTGGAATCGATCGTGAGCAGGTTCGGCGCGGCACCGAAGTCGCTGTCCACGCCCGCCGGAAGCGGGCAAGGCGTCGCCGGCGTCGGCGTCAGGCCCGGACAGGAGTCGGTATAGTTGTCCGGTGCGTGAACCGGTCCGCCCACTTCACCGCGCCGGTGTCGATATCGAGCGACAGGACGCTGTCGATATGATCGTCGGGGTCGAGGCAGGCGTCGAGCTGGCCGTTCGTCGTCGCACGCAGCTGGCATGACGAGACCGCGTCGGGGACCGAATAGTTGTTTCCGGTGTCGACATAGACGGCATGCCGTCGTGCATCGACGGCAAGATTGCTGGCCCAGACCGCCCCGCCGGTGTAGCCGGCTGGCACCATATAGCTCTGCCAGACGATCTTCCCGTCCTTCAGGTCGAGGGCAGCGACCGAGCCACGAAAATCGATCTTGAAGCCGGGCACCTCGACCGCGCCGACCTCCTGATCCGAGGCAATCCCGACATAGACGCGTCCGTCGACGATGGTCGGCGAGCTCGTGATGAAGGCCAGTTGGTTCGTGGCCAGCACGGTCTTCCACACCAGGGCGCCGGTTCCCTTCGAAATCGCAAACACCGTGGCGGACGCCTGGTCCCCGATGATGATCGTGTCCGGGCCGATCGCCGGGCTCACCCGGGAGAACGATCCCGCGATGCCGGAAACCGATGCAAGCCCGGTCTCCCAGACCGGCTTGCCGGTCCGTGCGTCGATGCGCCACACCGAACCGCCGGTATCGGAGGCGTAGACCGCATCCCCCTCGACGGTCGGGGTGCCCCACACCTCGCCCTTCGCGGTGAAGACCCAGCGCGTCTGCAGATAGGGCACCGTCAGCGGATTGATGAGGAATTCATAGGGCGCGTCGTGGTGGTCCGCATCGCCGTTGCCGGCGCTCGACCATGCGGTCGCGATCACGAACTTGTCGAACCAGTCGGTCGGGTCGGGCGACGCCGCCATCGCATTCTCCGTCCGGACCAACATCGTCAGACCGGTCGCCACGCCGAGGATGGGAGTTCTTGCACGCATGATGAGGTGTGCTCCGCGCATTGACGCTCGAACATCGCTCCACTCCCGCGTCGGAGGCGGCGTGCGGCCGATGGCGAATCGCCGTGATCCGATGTCGAAATTGGCGATAGATTGGTGTCGGGACCTGCCTAGGGTGTTTACCCTAGAGCGCCATCGTATATGGCCCGGTGGTCCGACGCGCAAGGGGAATGTCACGTTGAGCTCCACCCACGCAATCCGCCCGACCGCGGATCGAACGGCGACCCGGCAGCGGATCCTGGCCAGATCTCTGGCCCTCTTCAACGAGCGTGGCCCGTCGAGGGTCACCACCGCTGAAATCGCCGAGGCGGCCGGGATCGCGGAGGGCAACCTTCAATATCATTTCAAGAAAAAATCGGACCTCCTGGCCGCCCTGTTCGACATGTTCGAAGTCGACGCCGACATCCTGGTCTCCCGCAGGTATGGCGATGACGGCAGAGTGGAAGAATTCGCCGAACATCAGCGCTGCTGGTTCCGGCTGATGTGGACACATCAATGGTTCTATCGCGGGACATCGTCGCTGCTCGTCATCGCGCCCGCCCTGCTCCCCCGCGTTCGCGCGATGACCGTGCGCAACCGGCAGTTCGTCACATCCGTCTTCGAGCGAATGGTCGAATGCGGATTGCTGCGCACGAGTCCCGAGCAGCTCGAACAGGTGCTTTCCAACATCTGGATCGTCGCGACGCACTGGATCGACTATCGGCGTTTCACCACCGGCCGCACCGAGTTCGGGCAGGAGGACCTGGAATGGGGCTATGCCCAGGTGCTGGCGATCTACGCGCCCTATCTGACGAAACGGGGACAGGTGCTCCATCAGGGCGGCATGGCCAGCCACCGACCAACGCCTTGAGCGCATCCGGGACTGGCTTGAACATGCCGCCACCGGTAAAACCATGCGTGAGCCGCGCCCTCCGACACGGAAGATGAAATTCCTATCTTGATTGCAAAGAAACATTCAAGTCGGGCGTCCGGGATGCCGCGATATCCATCCACGGCGTCACCCGGCCAGCGCCGGTCCTCCACCACGAAACCGGCCATCATCGGCACCGGGAGGACAAAAAACCTCACTTGATTGCCGCCACCGATCAAGTTCCCCGCGAACCCGACCGGCCGCCCGCGGTCTTCCGCCATCCCGCCGCGGCCTCACGCAGCCGGCCTTCGCGACGGGAAGGAAACTCGCCATCGCCGGCCGCCTTCACATCGGTCCGCACCAGGCCGAACATCGCGCCTGGCATCCGAGGAAGTCAGCCATGGACCAGATCGTCATCCCTGTCGCCGATCCCGGCCCCGAACCCGATGCCGGCGCCATCGCCAGCCTCCTCGCCGCCCGTCACGGCGATCCGTTCTCGCTGCTCGGCCCGCACCGCACCCCCGACGGCCTCGTCGTCCGCACCTTCCAGCCCGGCGCGGACGCCATCGACATCATCGGCCGCGACAGCGGTCTCGTGATCGGCCGGCTCGCGCGCCTCCATCCCGACGGACTCTGGAGCGGCCGCGTCGCCACCGACGAGCCCTACCGGTTCCGGTCCGTCAGCCAGGGACGGTGGCAGGAGTTCGAGGACCCCTACAGCTTCCCGCCCCTGCTCGGGGACCTCGATCTCTACCTTCTCGCCGCCGGCCGCCACCACGATTTCGCCCGCATGATGGGCGCCCATGTCGTGACCGCGGATGGCGTCACCGGCGTCCGTTTCACCGTCTGGGCCCCGAACGCCCAGCGCGTCTCCGTGGTCGGCGTCTTCAACAACTGGGATGGCCGCCGCCATCCGATGCGCAGGCGGGAGCCGAGCGCCACCTGGGAGCTCTTCATCCCTCGCCTCGGCGCCGGCGCCCTCTACAAGTACGAGCTCGTCGGTCCCTGGGGCGAGCTGCTGCCGCTGCGCGCCGACCCGTGCGCCTGGGCCGCCGAAATCCCGCCCGCCACCGCCTCGATCGTGGCCGACCCGCACCCGCGATGGACCGACGCCGCCTGGCTCGAACGCCGCGCCGCCGCGCAAGCCGACACCGCCCCGATCTCCGTCTACGAGGTCCACGCCACCTCCTGGCTCCCCGCCAGCAACGAGGGCACCGTCGGCTGGGACCAGCTCGCCGACCGGCTTGTCCCGTACGCGGAAGCGATGGGCTTCACCCACCTCGAGCTCCTGCCGATCATGGAGCACCCGTTCGGCGGCTCCTGGGGCTACCAGCCGCTCGGCCAGTTCGCGCCGCAAGCCCGCCTCGGGCCGCCAGACGGGTTCGGCCGCTTCGTCGACCGCTGCCACGCCGCCGGCATCGGCGTCCTGCTCGACTGGGTTCCCGCCCATTTCCCGACCGACGCGCACGGCCTCGCCCACTTCGACGGCACCCCACTCTACGAGCACGCCGATCCGCGCGAAGGCTTCCACCAGGACTGGAACACCAACATCTTCAATCTCGGCCGCAACGAGGTACGCGGCTTCATGATCGGCAGCGCTCTGTACTGGCTCGAGCAATGGCATGTCGACGGCCTGCGCGTCGACGCGGTCGCCTCCATGCTCTACCGCGACTACTCCCGCAAGGAGGGCGAATGGATCCCCAACCAGTACGGCGGCCGCGAGAACCTCGAATCGATCGCCTTCCTGCAGGACCTCAGCCGTGCGGTCCACGAGCGCGTTCCAGGCGCCGTCCTCATCGCAGAGGAAAGCACCTCGTTCCCCAACGTCTCACGCCCCGCGTCCGAAGGCGGCCTTGGGTTCGACTTCAAGTGGAACATGGGCTGGATGCACGACACGCTGCACTACATCGAGGAGCAGCCGATCTATCGCCGCTGGCATCACGGCGAGATCTCGTTCGGTCTGGTCTACGCCTTCTCCGAACGCTTCATGTTGCCGCTCAGCCACGACGAGGTCGTCTACGGCAAGGGCTCGATGATCGGCAAGATGCCCGGCGATCAATGGCAGCGCTTCGCCAATTTGCGCGCCTATTACGGCTTCATGTGGGGTCATCCCGGCAAGAAGCTGATGTTCATGGGCGGCGAGATCGCCCAGGAGCGCGAATGGAACCACGATCGCGGGCTCGACTGGTTCAGCCTCGACGATCCGAACCGCAAGGGCATCCAGCGCCTCGTCGCCGATCTGAACCGCGCCTATCGCGACCACCCCGCGCTGCACCGGCTCGATGCCAGCCACGAAGGCTTCGAATGGGTCGTCCTGCATGACGCCGACCAGAGCGTCTACGCCTGGATACGCCGGGCGCCCGGCGCGCCGCCCGCGCTCGTCGTCTGCAACTTCACCCCGTTGCCGCGCACCCGCTACCGTCTCGGCGTGCCCGCCCCCGGCCACTGGCGGGAGATCGTCAACACGGACGCCGCCCTCTATGGCGGCTCGAACACCGGCAACAGCGGCGGCGCCTATGCCGACGGCGGCGAACACCATGGTTTCGCCCATTCCGTTTCGCTCACGCTTCCGCCACTGTCGACGCTCATCCTGCTGCGGGATGAGTAGCAAGGGACATCATGGACGACGACGGTCTCAGGAGGCTCGCCAGGGCGGCGGGCCTCGCTCCGCAATGGAAGGACGCATTCGGCAAGCAGCAGGATGTCTCGGTCGACACGCTTCGCGCGGTCCTCGCTGCCCTCGACCTGCCCGCCGGCGGCGACGGAGAGATCGCGCACAGCCTCGACCTGCTGGCAGCCCATGACGGCCTGCCGCCGCTGGTCACCGCCGACGCCGGCTTGCCCTTCACCGTGCCTGCCCGTGCCGGCGCCTACGTCATCCGACTCGAGAACGGCGGCATCGCCGAAGGTCACGCGGCCGAGTCAGGGTCCGGCGCGACCATCGAGGCCCCGGCCGAGGCCGGCTACCACCTTCTCGCCATCGACGGCGAGGAGTGCATCCTCGCCGTCGCCCCCGAACGATGCTTCTCGCTCCAGGATGCCATCCGAGCCGCCGGACGCGACCAGCCGCGCGCCTGGGGCCTCGCCGCCCAGCTCTACTCGCTGAGACGGCCGGGCGATGGCGGCCTCGGCGATTTCGGCGGCCTCGCCGATCTCGTCCGCTCCGCCGCGCGCCATGGCGCCGACGCGGTCTCGATCAGTCCGGTCCACGCCCAGTTCAGCGCCGATCCCGACCGTTTCAGCCCATACGCCCCTTCCAGCCGCGTCGCCCAGAACGTGCTCCACGCGACGGTCGACTTCACCGGCGCCGAGGCCGCTTCCCTCGAAGCCGCCGATCTCGTCGACTGGCCCCAGGCGGCCCGCATGCGGCTCGCCGCCATGCGCCGCGCCTTCGACCGCGCGGTCGAGCGTGACGAGCTCGCGGCCTTCGAGTCCTGGCGCGCCGACGCCGACGAGGGCGTCGAACTCCACGCGCGCTTCGAGACCTTGCACCAGCACCATTTCGCCGGCGGTCACGGCCCCTGGAACTGGCGCGACTGGCCCCAGGCCCTGCAACAGAGCGGCTCCGAGGCTGTGGCTTCCTTCGCCCGCGCCAACGAGCGCGACGTCATGTTCCACGCCTGGATGCAACACCGTGCCGAGCTCGGCCTTGCCGCCGCACAGAAAGCCGCCCTCGACGCCGGGATGGCGGTCGGGCTCGTCGCCGATCTCGCGGTCGGAGCGGATGCCGGCGGCTCGCAATGCTGGAGCCGATCGGAGGAGACCCTGATCGGCCTGACGGTCGGCGCGCCGCCTGATCTGCTGTCCAGGGACGGCCAGGACTGGGGCATCACCGCCTTCTCGCCCCGCGGCCTGCGCCAGCACGGCTTTCGCGCCTTCGTCGAGATGCTGCGCACCGCTCTCCGTCACGCGGGCGGCATCCGCATCGACCATGCCATGGGCCTCAACCGGCTCTGGGTGGTCCCGAATGGCGCGCCCTCCTCGCGCGGCGCCTATCTGTCGATGCCGGAGGCCGACCTGCTCCGCCTGGTGAGGCTCGAATCGCGCCGTCACGACGCGATCGTGCTCGGCGAGGATCTCGGCACCGTGCCCGAGGGCTTCACCGACCGCCTGCAGCGTCAGGGCGTGGACGGGATGCGCGTCCTCTGGTTCGAGAAGGATGGCGACGACGAGTTCCGGCCGCCCTCCCGCTGGACTCGCGGCGCGTCGGCGATGACCAGCACGCACGATCTCGCAACCGTCTCCGGGTGGTGGCGCGGCCGCGACATCGACTGGAACGAGCAGCTCGGGCGCACCGACGATCCGGCCGCCGCGCGCGACCAGCGCGCCCGCGAACGCGGCCAGCTTTGGCACGCCATGCGAGACAGCGGTGCGGGCAGCGGCGAGGCGCCGGGCGAATGGAACGGCTGGGAGATCGTCGATGCCGCCGTGGCCCATGTCGGCCTCTCCGCCTGCGAGCTCGTCATGCTGCCGCTCGAGGACGCGCTCGCGATCGAGGAGGCGCCGAACGTGCCAGGCACCGTCGACGAGCACCCGAACTGGCGCAGGCGCCTCCCCGGTCACGCCACCGACATGCTCGACGAGCCGCACGTGGCGACCAGACTGCGATGCCTGGACGCCATCCGGCGCACGAAATGAACCGATCGGTCGCGTGCGGGATCGCAAAATCCTTGCGGCGCGGGTGCCGACCCCGACACACTCCGGGGGCGCAACTTTGATGCGCCGCGATGGTTCTGTTGGGCGACAAGTCGAGTGGCCCGAGCCGGCCTTGGGAGAGCGTCAATGAGCCGCCTCGTCGTGGTGTCCAACAGGGTGCCGGTAGCATCGGCCGGAGCCAAGGCGGGCGGCCTTGCCGTCGCCTTGCGCGGCCTGATGGAACAGAGCGGCGGCCTGTGGTTCGGCTGGAGCGGCGAGATCGCCGAGGACGGGATCGTCCACCAGGTCAAGACGGAGGAAGCAGGCGAGGTCCAGTACGCGACCATCGACCTCACCCGCGAGGAACACGATCGTTATTACACGGGGTTCTCGAACACTACGCTGTGGCCGCTGCTCCACTCGCTCCTCGAGCACATGACGTATGAGCGGCGCAACCTGCAGACCTATCGCCTTGTCAACGAACGTATGGCGGCGGCACTTCAGCCGCTGCTCCGCCGGACCGACGTGGTCTGGGTTCACGACTACCATCTCATTCCGCTCGCGGCCTCGCTGCGCACCGGCGGTTTCAAGGGTCCGATCGGCTTCTTCCTCCATGTCCCATTTCCATCGGCCGACATGCTCGCCTCCGTCCCCGAGGGCGGCACGCTGGTCCGTGACCTTCTGGCGGCCGACCTGATCGGGTTCCAGACCGCCAACGACGTCGACAATTTCGCCGCCGCCGCCGCGCGCTACGCCGGCGCCACAAGGATCCAGGGCACCGGCCTGTTCTATGGTGGCCGCAAGATCCGGCTCGGCGCCTTTCCCGTCGAGATCGACTTCGACGAGTTCCGCGCCATGGCCGAAACCGGTTGGCGCTCCCCCGAGACCGAGCGCCTGCGCCGGAGCCTGCAGGGCCAGACCCTGATCTTCGGCGCCGAGCGCATGGATCCGACCAAGGGCCTGCCGCATCGCCTCGCAGGCTTCCGCCGCCTGCTCGACACCCGTCCCGCCTGGCGCCGACGCACGACGCTGCTGCAGATCGCGGCGTCGAGCCGAACGGAAGTCGAATCCTATCGTGCGCTGCGCGAGGAACTGGAGCGCATGTCGGGCGCGATCAACAGCGAGTGGTCCGAGCCGGACTGGGTCCCGGTTCGCCTGCTCGCCCGCGGTGGCGCCCGCGAGGCGATCGCCGGCTACATGCGCGAAGCCCGCGTCGGCCTCGTCACCCCTCTGCGCGACGGCATGAACCTGGTCGCCAAGGAGTATGTCGCCGCCCAGGATCCGCAGGACCCAGGCGTCCTGGTCCTCTCGCGTTTCGCCGGCGCCGCGCGCCAGCTCGGCGCGGCACTCCTGGTCAACCCCTACGATGCCGACGAGATGGCCGACGCGCTCGACACCGCGCTGAACATGACGCGGCCCGAGCGGCAGGACCGGTGGAAAATGCTGTCCAAGGCACTCGGCCACACCTCGACGCTCGGCTGGGGCCGCTCGTTTGTCTCCGCCTTGACACGCGTCAACGACGATGGCCCGACGATCGAACGGACCCGGCCCAAGCTGGCCCTGTCGCCGACCGATCTGCAGGCCGCGCACTGAGCAGGCGAGAGACGCGCGTCCGCTCCCTTTGCAAACCGCACATGCTTGAGTAGAACCCCGGCCATGCCGTTCTACAAAGACCAGAGTGCCGCCGACCGCCTCGCCGAACAAGCCAAAGCCAAGAAGGCGATGCTCGAACGATTTCGCGCCAAGCCCGGCCCCGACGATCCCGAGGTCATGGCCCGCATCGCCGAACGCAAGGCGATCGCCGAGGCTCGCGACAAGCGCGCCGCCGAGCGCAGGGCCGCCAAGGAGGCCGAGGCCGCACGCATCGCCGCCGATAAAGCCTTGATCGAGGCCGAGAAGCAGCGGGAGGCCGCCGAGCTCGAGGCGTATCTCGCGCGCAAGGCCGACGATGCCGCGGCCGCGAACGCCGAGCACAAGGCGCGCGCCCTCGCACTCGCCGCCGAGCAGAAGGCCGCCCGGGACGCCCGCTACGCCCGACGCAAGGCTCGCTGACCGGCCTTAAGCAATTCGTCACCTGTATGGCCGACACTGGCGCAGCCGGGAGAGGGCTGCGATGCCGATCATATGCGCCAAGGCCAACATCGATGAACGGCCCAGCGTCAAGCGACGTCTCGCCGATCCTCTGCTGATCGAGCAGGCGATGACGGTCGCGCGCCGCGGCCGCATCGTCGCGATCGGCTCGATCCTGGCCTGCCTCGTCGTGGTGGCGTCGTTCTGGCCCACGGCCCCTCACCGCTACCTCACCGGTTTCATGGCGGCCTTGTTCGGTGCGCACGCGGTCTCGATCCTGCGCAGCGTCTGGATGACGCGGTCTCCCGACCGGATCTGGGTGGGCACGTGCGTGTCCGGCACGATCATCGCGGCCATGATCGCTCTGATCTGGGCGTCGGTGCCCGTCGTGCTGACGCCCTTTGCCGATGGCAAGCAGGGCGACATGCTGACCTTCGTCGGGACCGGACTGATCACCTGCAGCGTCCTGCTCGCACCCCTGCTTTCGGTCGCCCTCGTCTTCGCCGGCGTCAACGCGCTGGGTTTGCTGGTCGCCGCCTTCCTCGCCGACGGCGGGATGATCGGCCACCATTCGCTGCTGATCCTGATCTACGCCGGTGTCACGACAACGGTCGTCATCCATCAGAGCCGCGACTTCGCGCGTCGTGTCCGCAACGAATTGACCGTGCTCGACCAGGGCGAGATCATCGGCATGCTGCTCCGCGATTTCGAGGAGAGCGCCAGCGACTGGCTCTGGCAGACCGACGGCGACCTGAAGCTTCGCCGCGTCTCCGACCGCCTCGCCGATCTGCTCGGCTACGAGCGGACGATGCTGCAGGGCGCCTCCCTTCGCGCCTGGATCAAGCGCGGCTTGCGCGAGAGCGATGACGCGGGCGATGCCGTCGCACTGCTCGCGGCGCTCGACAACCACGCTCCGTTCCGTGACCTCAAGGTCCACATCACGTCGGGCCGCGAGGCGCGCTGGTTCTCGCTGACCGGAAAGCCCGTCTTCGACCGCAACAATGGCTTCGCGGGCTATCGGGGAGTCGGTTCCGATATCACCGCCATGCGCCTTTACGACGAGCGGCTCGAGTATCTCGCGCAGTATGACAGCCTCACGAGCCTGCCCAACCGGACCAGGTTCCGCGAGGCGCTGTCGCGGGCCTGCCAGGCCAACAGGCCGCTCTCCCTGCTCCTGCTCGATCTCGACGGTTTCAAGGCGGTCAACGACACCCTCGGCCACCAGGTCGGCGACGCGCTTCTCGTCGCGGTCGCCGAGCGCCTGCGCGCCTGCCTCGGCAAGGCCGACATCGCCGCGCGCCTCGGAGGCGACGAATTCGCGATCCTGCTCGCGAGCGGCGACCGGCCGGGCGCGGAGCGGCTCGCGAGCCGCCTCACCGCGTCCGTCTCCGCGCCGTATCATCTCGACATGGTCACCGCCAGCATAGGTCTGAGCATCGGCATCGTCTTCCCGGACGACGCCAGTCTCGAGCCAGAACACCTGCTCAAGGGCGCCGATCTCGCCCTCTACCGCTCCAAGGCCCAGGGACGCGGCACCTGGCACGTGTTCACCCCCTCGATGGCCGCACGCGCGCAGGAACGCCAAGCCATGCTGACCGACCTGCGTCATGCAATCGGGCATGACGAGCTCGTCCTCGACTTCCAGCCGATCCTTGACGTCATCTCGCGCGAGGTGACGGGTGCCGAAGCCCTCGTGCGCTGGAACCATCCGGTCAAAGGCCGCATCCCGCCGGGCGAGTTCATTCCTCTCGCCGAGGAATCGGGCCTGATCCTGCCGCTCGGCGCCTGGGTGCTTCGCCATGCCTGCGAGGCTGCCAATCACTGGGAGAAGAAAGCTCGCATCGCCGTCAACCTGTCGCCGGCGCAGTTCCGCGATCCCGGATTGCTGTCGCTGATCGACGAGGTCCTGGCCTCGACCGGGTTATCCCCCGAACGGCTGGAGCTCGAGATCACCGAGTCGGTCTTCCTCGATGCCGTCGACCCGACCGTCGCCCTCCTCAACGCGCTGCGAGCGCGCGGCATCCATATCGCGCTCGACGATTTCGGAACCGGCTATTCCTCCCTCAGCTACCTCCGCTCCTTCCCCTTCGACAAGGTGAAGATCGACCAGTCCTTCATCCGCGATCTGGGAACCAGGAAGGACTCGATCACCATCGTCCAGGCGATCGTCGGCATGGCCGACAGCCTCGGCATGCGCACCACCGGCGAGGGTGTCGAGACCGCCCTCCAGGCTGAGATCCTGCAACGCACCGGCTGCAGCCAGGTCCAGGGCTACCTCTTCGGCCGCCCTTGCTCCGCCAAGGTCATCGCCGGCATCATGAGGACGAGGACCAGCCAGAAACTCCCGCGGCTGGCGGAGACGCTCGCCTGACAGCGTCTCGCGTTCCCTTCCCGTGGCCGCACGGACCCGGCCATCGCTTGCACCGCCCGCCGCACGGCCCCAGAACCCGCCGATGGCACCACCCCTCCTGTCGCTCACCGACACCGTCCTGTCGCTGGGCAGCGCACGCCTGCTCGATGGCGCCAACATCGCGGTCGGCGCCGGTGACCGGCTCTGCCTCGTCGGCCGCAACGGCTCCGGCAAATCCACGCTGCTCAAGGCGGCCGCCGGGCTGATCGCGACCGATGGCGGCATCCGCTTCGTCCAGCCAGGGGCGACGATCCGCTACCTGCCGCAGGAGCCCGACTTCGGCGGACACGACACCGTTCTCTCCTACGTCCAGGGGGGGCTCGGCCCCGGCGACGACCAGTATCGTGCGACCGCCCTGCTCGATGCGGTCGGATTGACCGGACGCGAGCACCCCGCCGCCCTGTCGGGCGGCGAGGCCAGGCGCGCCGCCATCGCGCGCGCCCTGGCGCCGGCCCCCGATCTGTTGCTCCTCGACGAACCCACCAATCATCTCGATCTGCCGGCCATCGAGTGGCTCGAGGCCGAACTTGCCGGCATGCGCTCGGGGCTCGTGCTGATCAGCCACGATCGGCGACTGCTCGAGCGCGTCGCCAAATCCGTCGTCTGGCTCGATGAAGGTCGCACCCGCCGCATGGACCGCGGCTTCGAACATTTCGAGGCTTGGCGTGACGAGACCCTCGAGATCGAGGAACAGGAACGCCACAAGCTTGGCCGCCAGATCGCACGCGAGGAAGACTGGATGCGCTACGGCGTCACCGCCCGCCGCAAGCGCAACGTCCGCCGCGTGGCCGAGCTCGCCGCGCTGCGGCGCAAGCGGCGGGAATCCCAGCCGGGCACCGCGACGCTGAACATCCAAGGCCAGGACGCGGGCCTCTCCGGCAAGCTCGTCGTTGTCGCCGAACATGCCGCGAAATCCTGGCCGACCGCCGAGGGCGGCAGCAAGCAGGTCGTCCGCGATCTCGACCTGCGCGTCCTGCGCGGCGACCGCCTTGGCGTCGTCGGCGCCAACGGTGCCGGCAAGTCCACCCTCCTCGGCCTGCTGACCGGAACGCTGGCCGCCGACGGCGGCAACATCACCGTCGGCGCCTCGCTCGAGCGCGCGACGCTCGACCAGCAGCGCGCGAGCCTCGATCCGGCCGTCAGCCTCGCCGACACCCTCACCGGCGGCTCCGGCGACATGGTCGCGATCGGCGGCGAGCGCCGTCACGTCATCGGCGTGCTCAAGGATTTCCTGTTCCGCCCCGAGCAGGCCCGCACGCCCGTCGGCACGCTCTCTGGCGGCGAGCGAGGCCGTCTGGCCCTCGCCTGCGCTCTGATCAGGCCCTCGAACCTGCTCATCCTCGACGAGCCCACCAACGACCTCGACCTCGAGACGCTCGACCTGCTCGAGGACATGATCGCCGACTACGGCGGCACGGTCATGGTGGTGAGCCATGACCGCGATTTCCTCGACCGTGTCGCGACGTCGCTCCTCGTCGCGGAAGGCGACGGGCGCTGGCTCGAATATGCCGGCGGCTGGACCGACATGCTGGCGCAGCGCGGCGCGTCGCCCTTCGCCCCCGCCGCTCCACGCGCCCCCACGCCACGGCCCCGGAGCAAATCGGCATCCGCCGCCAAGATGTCCTTCAAGGATCTGCACGCCCTGCGGACGCTGCCCGACACGATCGAGGCGCTCGTCCGCAAGATCGCCGCACTTCAGGACGAGCTTGCCAACCCGTCCCTCTATCTGAAAGACCGCGACAAATTCGACAAACTCACCCGCTCGCTCGAACAGGCCACCCGGGGGAAGGAAGCCGCCGAAGCGCAATGGCTCGACCTCGAAATGAAACGTGAAGCGCTCTGAACAGGGGCCTGTTTCAAAACTGCACGGTTGGTAAGACCGCGCATCCCTGCCCCGACGCCGTCGCTGGCTTGGAGGCGCCGCGGTTGGCATAAGGCTACGATTGGCACGGGTATGGTTGGCATCCTGGTTGGGGATTACCGCTGGCACCGCGATCGCCGCGTCGGCCCCGGCGTCGTCGGCGGCGCGCTGCTCGGCCTCGGCGTCGGTGCGGCGGTGCGGCGGTGGCAGGCGCCTACCTCCAATCCGCGCCCTGCTGCGAGGAAGATCGGGTAACCCCGTCACTCCGAGGCAAGCAGCGCCGGCCTCCCAGCCTCGATGGACGGCGCTTGCGGATCCGCCGAAGCCCCCGCGACCGACAGCTTCGCCCTGAGCGCCGGATGCTCGTCGACCAGCCGCTGGAAATCGCGTTTGCGGATCGCCAGCAGATGGCTGAAGGTCAAGCACCGCACCGAACCCGCCATACGCGACCCTGACAGCACCTCCGCGCCACCTACCATCTGTCCCGCTTCCAGCGCCACGTCCTTCTCGCCGAGCCGCTGCTCCAACAGGCCCGAACTCACCACATAGACCAGCCCCGGCCGCCGGCCGCGGCGCAGCAGCGTCTCGCCCGGGATCGCGAAGCGGACCGACAGCGTCATCCCCAGATCGTGCAGCACCGCGTCCGGCACGCCCTCGAACAGCGCGAACGACCGCAGCCGGACGTCGACGCCCGCCGCCAGATTGAACCGCAGTCTCCGCTGCAGCCGGCGGCGACGCCCCTCGACCCCGGTGACCAGCTCGTGATGCAGCTCCTCGCCGATCAACGATTCGGCAAGCAGCCCGTCGTACTCGTCGGTCTCGATGCGCAGCGCGATCAGCCGCAGGACCCGGCTCTCCAGCGCCTCCGCATAGCCCGCGTAATGCAGCCGCATCGCGTCCAGCGCGTCGCCAAACAGCTTGCGCCGGCGCTCGAGCACCTCCGAGACGATCTCCGCCACCCGCGCCCCCAGCATCGGCTCGACCCGAAGCTGCATGAACCGCGACAGACGCAACGCCAGCAGATGGCTGATCAGCAGCATCTCGTAACGCGCCGTCATCTGGCTCACCAGCATCGCGTCGAACCGCAGCACGTGATGCAGCAATTGCGCGATCCTGAAGGCCAGGCCCGGCCGCAACCGCGAGCCCGCCGCCCGGATGAAGCCCGATCGCCCGTCAGTGCGCGCGCCATCGATCATCGCGTCCGCCGTGCGGAGCAGCCGCTCGACGACGCCGCGCGACGGCCCGCGGAACCGGAACAGGTCGATCAGCATCGCCCGCTCGCGCGCCGCCACCGTCATCAGCGCGAGCGCGATCCGGTCGCGATCGCCGATGGCGGCGTCAAAATCGTGGCCCTCCTGCTCGCTTTCCACCCGGTGCTCGATCCTGCCCACGACATGGCCCACCGCCCCCTCCGAAAACCCCAGTTCCCCCGCGACATCGCGCGTCCTGTCCCTGACCTCCTCGAGCCCGATCGCCAGCACCTGCCGCTTGAGAACCTCATCGCGCGCCGACAGCCGGTCCAGGCCGAGCCGCACCACCAGCAGACGAAGCGTGGTCCCATTCACCAGCAGCGTGAACAGCACGAAACCGGTCGCGACCACAGCAACGAAATGCGCCGTCTGCCCCGAGACAGCCGGGTTCTCGGTCACCGCGAGCACCAGCGCCAGCGTGATCGCGCCGCGCAGACCACCCCACAGCATCGTGACCTTGTAGGGCGTCGGCACCGGCCGGGAGATTCTCGCCAGCACCAGTGCCGGCAGCAGGCCGAACAGCACGGCGCCGCGTGCCGCCAGGGCCGCCACCACCGTGACACCGATCAGCACCACGTCGCGGCCGGTGATGCCCACCATCAGCTTGGCCACGAACATCGACGCCAACACGAACACCAGCGAACCGGCCCAGAACGCGAGCTGCTCCCACAGGTCGGACAGGAACCGCCAGGTCTGCGGCCGCATCGTCGACGGGCCGTACATCGACAGTGTCAGGCCCGACGCCGCGACCGCCACCACGCCCGACAAATGCAGCCCGTGCTCGCAGACGATGTAGGCGATGAACGGCAGTGCGAGCGTCAGCGACACCTCGCCCGCCACCGTCTCGCCCGCCACCACGATCAGCAGCAGCGTCGCCCGCCCGAGCAGCACGCCGACTGTGAGCGCACCCAGGAACGACAGCGCGAACACCCCTGCCGCCGGCCCGAGTGCGACCGCCCGATGCTCGGTCACGCCGGCCAGCAGGATCGAGAAGATCGAGATCGCCGCGGCGTCGTTCAGCAACGCCTCGCCCTCGACCAGGCGCGTCAGGCGCGACGCCGCGCCGATGTCGCGGAAAATCCCCGTCACTGCCGACGGATCGGTGTTCGCCACGATCGCGCCCAGCAGCAGACAGACCGTGAGGGGCATGCGCGTGAACGGCATCAGCGCGAGCCCGATCGCCGCCGTGCTCGCGATCACCGCCACGATCGCCAGCGCCAGCACCGAGGCCCCGTCGTGCGCGAGCCGTCGCACGTCGATCGAAAGCGCCCCCGCGAACACCAGCATCGGCAGGAACACCAGCAGGATCGTCTCGCTGCCGATCGGCAGATCGACCACCGTCCGCGCCGCCCGGTCCAGCACGTGCGATCCCGGCTGGCGCAGCAGCAGGTCGGCCCCGCCGCCGATGGCCACGCCCATCACCGCGAGCACCACCGTCTCAGGCAGCGCCAGCCGCCGCGCCACCGGCTGCGCCACGCTGACGAGCACAAGCAGGATCGCGATCGCCAGCATGACCCCAGGCAAGCCAACCATCGATCGCCCTCCTACCGGCCCACCGTCGCATCCCCAACTCTACCATCTGCCAAGGACGGATGCGGCCACCCCGCGCGCGGATGGACAAACCCCCACCTTTTGGCGATGAGACGTCTCAGCAAACGGGGTCCGGCGGCCCCCACGGGAGTGCTTGATGGCTGCTACGGTTCGACGCCTGTCTGCCCTGCTCGGCGGGACGGCGCTCATCGCCGGCCTCGCCACCGGTGCCCCTCTCGTCCACGCCCAGTCCACCGCCCAGGCGCCGGGTCGCGTGCCGGCGGCCGTCGAACCGCAGCAAGGCGGAAAGCCCCAATCCGACGCTGCCAGGCGTGATCGCTTCGATGCCCATCCCGCGCCGATGGCCCAGCCCACGCCCCCTCAGCAGGCGAGCCATCTCGTCCCCGATCAGGCCGGCGCGGCCCTCATCCGGCGCGGCGAATACATGGTCGAGGCATCCGACTGCATGCCCTGCCATTCGCGCCCCGGCGGCACGCCCTACGCCGGCGGCCTGATCCTCAACACGCCGTTCGGCAAGATGGCGAGCCCCAACATCACCCAGGACAAGGTGACCGGCCTCGGCAGATGGACCGAGGCCGATTTCTGGCAGGTCCTGCACAACGGCAAGGGTCCCCATCTCGGCGAATACATCTACCCGACGATGACCTACACCTCCTACACCAAGCTCACACGCGACGACGTCCATGCGATGTGGGCCTACATGCGAACCCTCAAGCCGGTCGACGCGCCGAGGCTGCCGATCTCGCTGCCCTTCCCGTTCAACATCCGCCCGTCGCTGCTCGGCTGGCAGATCATGTTCATGGACCGCGGCGTCTATAAGCCCGATCCTCGCCAAACCGCCGCCTGGAACCGCGGCGCCTACCTCGTCAGCGGCGCCGGCCACTGCGGTGAATGCCACACCCCGCGCAATGCGCTCGGCGGCATGACCGACAGCCGTTCGCTCGCCGGCGCCGTCGTCGACGGCTTCCTCGCTCCCAACATCTCCTCGGACCCGAAGTTCGGGATCGGCGAGTGGTCCGAGCAGGAGATCGTCGACTTCCTCCATCATGGCAACACCGCGCGCACCGTCGTCTTCGGCCCCATGAGCGAGGTCGTGCACGACAGCATGGCCTACATGACCGACGACGACCTGCACGCGATCGCGACCTACCTGAAATCCACGCCGCCCCGGCACGACACGCTGATCGATCCCGCCCGCGACCAGCGCCAGTCGGTCGCGCGCGGCAGCACGATCTACGCGACCAACTGCGCCCAGTGCCACCAGGCGAACGGGGCCGGCGTCGCCGACTCGATCCCCATGCTCGCCAGGAACTCGGTCGTCATCCAGCGCGGCTCCGAGGACGTCATCATGCCGATCCTCGTCGGTCTTGAAGGCCAGGGGACCTACGGTGCGATGCCCGCCTTCGGCGGCGCGCTGAACGACCGCGAGGTCGCCGATGTCGTCAACTATGTCCGCACCACCTGGGGCAACACCACCGACGCCAGCACCACCCCCGCCATCGTCGCATCCGCCCGCGCCGACGCACCGACCGGTCTCGGCGGCTCGCCGCCGGCTCGCGCGCTCGGCTGCGGCAAGATCGGCGACGGCACCGTCCCCGACACCATGGCAACCGAGGACGAAGTCTCGATCGCGAGTTGGGCCGCCGAAGGCAATGCGCAGAACGCGATCCTCGCTCTCGCCAACCGCGCCAAACGCGACAACCCGGACGCCACACCCGCCGACGTGCTGCGCACCATCGTCGCCGCCTACTGCCCGGTGGTCGCCAACACGCCGCGCATCGGCGACGCCCTGAAACGCCAGCGCCTCGCGGACTTCGCCGTCCAGGCTGGCCGGCAGGTCGCGGTCATCTATCCGCAATCCACCCAGAAGGTCCTCGTCAGCGCCGTCGTCACACCCGACATGGCCGACACGATCAACCAGGCCGCCCACTCCGCGCACATGACCACCCAGGCCTGGATCGCGAGCCAGCTGCAGAAAATCGCTCCCAAGCAGTAGGGGCCGACACCGGAAACGAGGAGCGACCATGGCCGACGTCACCATCGGCGGCATTACCATCGCCGCCCAGTTGCACGCCTTCGTCAACGACGAGGCGCTCCCCGGCTCGGGCCTCAAGCCCGACGAGTTCTGGTCCGGCTTCGCCACCTTCATGACCGATCTCTCGCCGGTCAACGCGCGCCTCCTCGCGCGACGCGACGAGCTGCAGATGCTCATCGACCGCTGGCACATCGACCACCGCAATCAATCCCACGATGCCGCCGCCTACCAGGCCTTCCTGCACGAGATCGGCTACCTCGTCCCCGAGCCGCTCGGCTTCGCCATCACCACCGCCAACGTCGATCCCGAGATCGCACGCGTCGCCGGCCCGCAGCTCGTCGTTCCCGTCAGCAACGCCCGCTACGCACTCAACGCCGCCAACGCTCGCTGGGGCAGCCTCTATGACGCGCTCTACGGCACCGACGCCATCCCCGGCGAGGATGGCCTCGCGCGCCATCCCGACGGCACCTTCAACACGAGCCGCGGCGAGACGGTCATCGCGCGCGGCCGCGCGATCCTCGACCAGGTAGCACCCCTCGCCCACGGCAGCCACGCCGACGCCACCGCCTACAGCGTCCGCGACGGCCAGCTTGCCGTCTCCCTGCCCCACTCCGACCCGACCGCGCTGGCCGACCCCGCCCAGTTCGTGGGCTTCACCGGCGCCGCCCACTCCCCGTCCTCGCTCGTGCTCGTCCGCCACGGCCTGCATCTCGAGATCGTCCTCGACCGCGGCCACCGTATCGGCAGGACCGACCGCGCCGGTATCGCCGACATCGTGCTCGAAAGCGCGCTCAGCACCATCATCGATTGCGAGGACAGCGTCGCCGCCGTCGACGCCGAAGACAAGGTGCTCGTCTACCGCAACTGGCTCGGCCTGATGCGCGGCACGCTGACCGCAAGCTTCGAGAAGGACGGCCACACCGTCGAGCGCGCGCTGAACCCCGATCGCCCGATCACGGTGCCGGACGGCACCACCCTCACCCTGCCCGGCCGCTCGCTGCTGCTGGTCCGCAATGTCGGCATGCACATGCTGACTGACATGGTGCGCGGGCCCGACGACACGCCGCTTCCCGAAACGCTCATCGATGCCGTCTTCACCGCGCTGATCGCGCTGCACGACGTCCGCGGCGTGAACATCATCCACAACAGCCGCGCCAAATCGATCTACCTCGTCAAACCCAAGATGCACGGTCCCGAGGAAGTCGCCTTCGCGACCGAAGTCTTCGGCCGCGTCGAGGACCTCCTCTCGCTCCCCCGCAACACCCTCAAGATCGGCATCATGGACGAGGAGCGCCGCACCAGCGCCAACCTCGCCGCCTGCATCGCCGCCGCCAGCGAACGCGTCTTTTTCATCAACACCGGCTTCCTCGACCGCACCGGCGACGAGATCCACACCTCGTTCGAAGCCGGCCCGATGATCCGCAAGAACGAGATCAAGAACACCGCGTGGCTCAAATCCTACGAGTCCCGCAACGTCGAGATCGGGCTCGCCGCCGGCCTCGTCGGCCGCGCCCAGATCGGCAAGGGCATGTGGGCCGCCCCCGACCAGATGGCCGCCATGATCGAGCAGAAGCGCGCCCACCCGCTCGCCGGCGCCTCCTGCGCCTGGGTCCCGTCGCCCACCGCCGCCACGCTGCACGCGCTGCACTATCTCGAGATCGACGTCGCCGCCCGCCAGCGCGAAATCGCGGAAGCGACCCGGACCCGGAAGACCGGCCTCGCCGACCTGCTCACCGTCCCGCTGGCCCCCGACAGCAACTGGTCCCCCGACGACGTCCGCGCCGAGCTCGACAACAACGCCCAGAGCCTGCTCGGCTACGTCGTCCGCTGGGTCGATGCCGGCATCGGCTGCTCCAAGGTCCCCGACATCCACGATGTCGGCCTGATGGAAGACCGCGCCACGCTGCGCATCTCCAGCCAGCACATCGCCAACTGGCTGCACGCCGGCATCGTCACCAGGGAGCAGGTCCTCGAAACGCTGTGCCGCATGGCTCTCGTCGTCGATCGCCAGAACAGCACCGATCCCGCCTACAAGCCGCTGGCCCCCGCCTATGACGGCCCCGCCTTCAAGGCCGCCTGCGACCTTGTCCTGCGCGGCCGCGAACAGCCCAACGGCTACACCGAGTTCATTCTCACCCGCCGCCGCCGCGAAGCGAAAGCCGCGGCCGCGTAGGCAAGCTCAGGGGCGCCGCCCCTGAACCCCGCTGGGGCGAGCCGCCCCAGACCCGCGCACCGATACGAATTTCGTTCCGGTTCATAACGTGTTACGGATCCATCGTCTCGAGACAGGACCCGAGCATGCCGACGGATCTGATCGATTTCGACAACAGCCTCCGGACAGTGGGCTGGAGTATGTCGGCTGTTAGGGAGTTCGAGACGATCGCCTACGGCGCCGTGCTGTCGCTGATCCACTATATCGATCATCTGACGCCCGAGGGACGGATGGTCTGGTCTCGCGCCAACAATCAGCAGAGCGACATCGGGCAGCGAGGCGTCCAGAAGACACGCGAAGGCTCATTCCTGGCCTGGCTCAATCAGCTCAGGATGCAAGTGTATGGACCCGCCTTCGATGACAAGTCGGTCCGCCTGCAGCCCATGCGGGTCTCCAACCCATGGTCCCTGAGTGATCATGAGTTTGCCTACTGCATGATGTACATCAAGACCGGCCGCACGCCCGATACCGACAAGTTCGAGAAGCACATCCTGACCCCGACGCAAGAGCTGGTCGCCGACAGAGTGACCGATGATCTCAAGGATAAGGCGCTGGAGTATCTTGAAAAAGGCGCGATCCTTGTCGGCGGTCGTTTGATAGGCACAATCTTCAAGATCAAGAACACGACGTTAGGAGCAGCCGCGATCGATGTCGCATGGTCTGTCTTGGCCGACCAGCTGCAGAAGGCACAGCTCCGGGATTTGACGACTCGATATGCGATTGACGAACAACGGCGTCTTCACCTCTCGTCTCAAGGACTGAGCAGCTATAAGCAGATTGTTTCGCTGTGACTGCTCGTCCGTCGGCCCCCAGGGCGGGCAGGCCACTCAAGTTCGTCGAGTTTGCTGCAATTGGAATAATCTTCCTGATTGTGGAACTCGCCTCTCCAGACGCACACCGCACTTTAGTGTTCGCGGCCGTTTTAGTTCCTATCGCGATCTACAACGCCTATGTCGAAAAAGGACGCTTTAGCTATGTGCTGATCCTCATCGCCATCCTGATCCTTGCAGCCGCCATCGCCTTTCCGCCCTCCGTTCCGACCGGACCGGCACCCGAATAGAACGGCCGCATCCTCAAGGCGACATCAGCACCAAGTCATACTTCCTGGTCGCGACCCGCCTTCGAACGTGCCAAGCTTCATTGCTGACTACCTTGTATGAAACCCTCGGTCTCCCCCTGAGCCGATCAAATCGCGGTGCCGCGAATTATCTCTCTGGCGCGCCTGGATGCTTGCGCATCGCACCCTGATCCGCGCCATCCTAACATGTTACGGATCCCGCGGGCTGGGAACATGGCGGTTGTCAGGATCGGATCGCCGAACTTCGCTGGCATACAGGATACGCGCTTGACAACCAGAACTCTTACCGCCCTGGCGCTTGTCGCGACCGCTATCGTCTTTCTCGTCTCCCATCACCTCGATCCGCTGCATCCGACCGGAACAACGGTCCGGAACGGCTTCTGGTGGTGGACTGACCAGCATCGGTATCTCGAGGCGGCCCTCGCCTGGGCACGCGGTGATCTCAACCCGGCCGAGCACTGGTACTTCCCCGGGTACCCGCTCCTTGCAGCCCCCTTCGTGTTCCTCCGGACGGGCGATCCGTTCATGATCCCCGACCTGCTGTGCACCCTCGCGACCCTCGCGTGCTGCGCCGCGCTGACAAGGCGGTTAGCACCCGACCATCCTTGGGCTTCCGTCTTCGGGGCGCTGGCTTTCACCGTGATCTTCATGGCGTCCGACTGGTTCAGGGAGTCCTGGATCATTCCCTGGTCGACGACGCCAATCGTCCCGCTCACCCTGGCTGCCATCCTGCTCGTCTTCCGCTTCCAGGATGCGCCGACACCGAGACTGGCGTTCCTGATCGGTCTGACGGCGGCCTCGGTCGCGCTGTTCCGGCCGACCGACGCGCTTGTCCTGATCATCATCTGCCCGATCTTCGTGCTCGTGGCGTCGATGCGGCGGACGGCGCGAGGGCTCCTCCGCATCATCCTCGCCGGCATGCTCGGCGGCATCGTGCCGCTCACGACACTCCTGGCAATCCACCTCGCCGTGCACGGATGGACGAAGGGAAGCTATCTCATCGAGTCCGCCAACACAGGTTTCGAGTGGCGTCTGGTCCCCTTCCGCTGGGTCACCATCGTGATTAGCCCGCATGGCGTGTTTCCGGATGGCGCCGGGCTCGCGCAGCGCTTCCCGTGGTTCGCGCCCGGCATCGCCGCCCTTGTCGCGGGAGTCGCTGGTCTGCTTGACGGGAGATGGCGGCGGCATCTCGTCGTCGCCACGTTCGTGACGACGGACATGATGTTCTACCTCGCTTATCGAGACCTTCATCCCCAGGGGCTGTGGAGATTCAACAACTATCATTACTTCAAGCCGGTCCTGTCCATACTGGCGGTCTACAATGTCCTGCTCGCCCTGCGGCTGGCTGTGTCGCGGAGGCGGATCATGCTGCTCTCGACAACGGTCGTCGCCGTGGTCGCACTCTTCGCGTGGCGAGCTGATTGGCGCCCGTCTTTGGGTCTCGCCGACCCCCTCGTCACCGGCCCACATGCCCTGAGCCTGACGAATGATCTGCACGGTCCACTCGATGCTGTCCTCATCCCGGCCAGGGGATCGTTCGATGCGATCTACGGTGGAGACAATCACCTGCAGGTCGGAGAGACGGAGTTGTCGGAGAACGACGGTTTCAAGGCGGTTCCGGTCGCGGGCGGCATGCTGCTCGAACCCTTGCGGTCGATCGGCTCGGGTATCGCGACCTTCACGACGGATCCAGGCATCGACCTGCAAAGCACCCCGAAGCCGATCGTCGGCCATCTGGGGCTGAAATTCGGATTTCCCTGCTGGTTGTCTCTCGAGGCGCCATGTCGGTCCATCGGGTCCTCCGATGTCGCTTGCCGCCGATCCAAGGAGAGCCGATCGTGACCCATCGACCCGTGCGGCCGTCATCCGCCTCGCCCTGAAAGTCGTCCCATGCCCTTCGAAGTCCAGGTCGGTCCGCCACAGATCGCCATCCATCAGGGCCAGACGGTGCTCATCACCGAAGAGGACGGCCAGATCGCCTGGCCGACCGACAAGGGCCTCTATTTCCTCGACACCCGCGTGATCAGCGCATGGTCGATCTTCGCCAACGGCCAGCCCTGGACGCTGCTCAATGGTGGACCCATCACCTACTACGCATCCCGCATCTTTCTCACCAACGGCCGCTTCCCGACCCAGGACGGCGACATCGCTGAACGCACCCTGTCCCTGATCGTCAGCCGCGAGATGGACGGCGGCATGCACGAGGATCTCGACATCGTGAACTTCGGTTCGACACCGGTCAGGTTCAATCTCGAACTGTCCATCCGTAGCGACTTCGCCGACCTCTTCGAGGTCAAGGCCGGCCATATCATCCGCCGCGGCCAGATCAGCACCGAGTGGGATCCCCGCGCGCAACGCCTCGGCAACACCTACCGCAACCAGGACTTCGTCCGCGCCGTCGACATCACCGCCTATGGCGCCGCCGGCCTCTACGCCAACGGCCGCCTCACCTTCGACGTCGATCTCGCACCCGGAGCCCGTTGGCATTGCTGCCTCCATTACGACCTGACCGACGGCGACACCCGCACGGTCGCTCCCAGTGATTGCGTCGAGCACGACGCCGACAGTCCTCGCGCCGCCGACCTTCGCGACTGGCAGCGTCGCGTCCTCAAGATCACCACGTCCAACGAGGAATTCTACCGCTACTTCCACCAGGCCATCGCCGACATGGCCGCCTTGCGCCTGCCGATGGCGGATCATGACCATGACCACATGGTCTTCCTGCCGGCCGCGGGCCTGCCCTGGTTCATGGCCCCGTTCGGACGCGACAGCCTCGTCGTCTCGCTGCAGAACATCACCGTCTATCCGGAATTCGCTCGCGGCGCGCTCGAGGTCTTGGGCGGCCTGCAGGCAACCGAACGCGACGACTACCGCGACGCTGAGCCGGGCAAGATCATGCACGAGCTGCGCTACGGCGAACTCGCGCACTTCAAGCTGATCCCGCACACGCCCTATTACGGCACCGCCGACGCAACACCGCTCTGGCTCATCACCCTGCACGCCGCCTGGCGCGCGACCGGCGATCGCGCTCTCGTCGAGCGCCACCTCAAGACCGCCGAGGCCTGCCTCGACTGGATCGACCACTACGGTGACCGCGACGGGGACGGTTTCCAGGAATACCAGACCCGCTCGACCGCCGGCTACGAGAACATGGGCTGGAAGGACAGTGGCGAGGCGGTCATGTATCCGGACGGCACGCTGGTCCGCGGTCCGAAGGCGCTTTGCGAGTTGCAAGGCTATGTCTACGACGCTTGGCGTCGCATGGCGCAGCTCTACGATGCTCTCGGCGCCCGTGACCGCGCCCGCGAGTTGCGCGCCAAGGCCGCCAGCCTTCAAGTCCGGTTCGACGAGGCGTTCTGGGACGAGGACACCGGCTTCTACGCCTACGCTCTCGACGGCGACAAGAACAAGGTCCTGTCCGTCGCCTCCAACCCCGGCCATTGTCTCTGGTCGGGGATCGTTCCGCCCGCACGCGCCGGGCGCGTCGTCGCGCGCCTCATGGCCCCCGACATGTGGTCCGGCTGGGGCATCCGCACGCTCTCGGCCGACCATGTCTCCTTCAATCCCTACGCCTACCAGCTCGGCGCCGTCTGGCCGCATGACAACTCGATCATCGCGCTCGGTTTCAAGCGCTACGGGTTCGGCGCCGAGGCCGCGCGGATCGCGCGCGACATCAGCGACGCGGCAAGCCATTTCCGCGGCAACCAGCTCCCCGAACTCTATGCCGGCATCACCAAGGACGGCAGCAACTTCCCGGTCCAGTATCTCGGCGCCAACGTGCCGCAGGCCTGGGCGGCAGGTTCCGCCTTCATGCTGCTGCAGGCGATGCTGGGCCTCTCCGGCCACGCGGCCGACCGGAAGGTCTTCGTCGATCCCGATCTCCCGGAATGGATGCCCGAAATCACGATCCGGGACCTGACCGTCGGGCGGCAGGATTTCTCGATACGGTTCTGGCGTGACGACGGACGAACAGACTACGAAGTCCTCGCCGGCGATCCATCCATGGTCGAACGCCGTCCGTTCGGCGCGTCATTCCCCGCCGCCGACTAGAACGGTCAGTCTCGAAAGAAACGATGGTGGTGATGATGGTGATGGTGATGGTGATGGTGATGGTGATGGTGATGGTAGAACGGACGCGGATAGTACGCGGGCGGTAGCACCGGCGGCTGGTAATACGGAGGCTGATAGACCGGCGGCTGATAGTAGTAGCGGGGACCGTAATACCGGTGGTGATGATGGTGGTGGTGATGGTGGTGATAAAACTGCACCTCCAGCACCCGTGCCTCCGCGTCCTGTCCGCCGCGCTCTCCATCGCGCGCCCGCGCCGCGTTGACCTCGCGGAGCAGGGCCACCGAATTGGGGATCGGCTTGAGCAGGTCCGCGTATGAGCCGACATCGAGCAACGTCTCGGCCGTCAACGGAGCCTCTGTCGCCGCCTGTGACGGGCCGGCCGCCGAAAGTGCTGTCATTGCACCGATCAAGCCGACTACGTTGGTCGTCATCGTTGTCCTCCCGCGGCGTTGAACCGACGACGCAGAAGAGAGCACGAACGTGACGAAATTGTGGGTCCCGTCACCGCGATCGGCATGACTGCCCACACCATCCGGAACCGATACCAATGACCACGCGAACCCTCGTCCGCCTCTACGACAATCATACCGAGGCCGTCGCCGCGGTCCGCGCGCTCGAGGAGGCGGGCTTCGGTCATGAGCAGGTCAGCATCCTGGCCAGCGACGGCGCGCATCGATCGACGCTCGGAGGCGCCGGCGATCCGTCCGTCAACGCGGAGAGGGACGCGCCACCCACCGTCTCGGAAGACACCACCGCCCACGGCGCCGGGAGCGGTGCCAGCATCGGCACCGTCGTCGGCGGCGGCCTCGGTCTGCTCGCCGGCCTCGGCACGCTGTTCATCCCGGGCCTCGGTCCGGTGGTCGCCGCCGGCTGGCTGGTCTCCACCCTCAGCGGTGCCGGCATCGGTGCCGCCCTCGGTGGCGCTGGCGGCGGGCTGATCGGCGCCCTCACCCACGCGGGCGTCGACGAGCAGGACGCGCACGGCTTTCTCGAGGGCATCAGGAAAGGCGGCTCCCTGGTCAGCGCCCGCGTCGACGACGCTCGACTTGCCGAGGCCGAACGCCTTCTCGACCACACCCTCCCTTGAAACCGAAGCCACCGAATTTCAAACGACGTCGAACGTCGTTCCGGCCACCACCCCGATCCCCAGCCGCCCCGGATGCGTCAGCAGCTCGAACCCGTCCTCTCTCGCGACGCCGACCAGCGTCATGCCGGCCGCCTCCGCGCTCCGCAGCGCCAGCGCGGTCGGCGCCGAGACCCCGGCGACAAGCGGCGCCCCCATCCGCGCCGCCTTCTGCACCAGCTCGACCGACAGCCGGCTGGTCAGCACCACGATCCCCTCTGCCGCCCGACGACCTTCGCGTGCCAGCCACCCGGCGAGCTTGTCGAGCGCGTTGTGCCGGCCGACATCCTCGCGCAGCGCAACCAGCCCCTCTCGCGCGGTCCAGAACCCCGCCGCGTGCACCGCCCGTGTGGCACGGCCAAGCGTCTGCGCGGGTCCGAGCGACGCGACCGCGGCCGCGACATCCCGCGCGGTGAACACTCGGCCCTCCGGCACCGCGGGCACCGCCCTGAGCGCCTCCCGCAGGCTCTCGAGCCCGCACATCCCGCAGCCCGTCGCGCCCGCCACCCGTCGACGACGGCGGTCGAGTGCGGCCATCCTGTCCGCGCCGATCCACATCCGGCACTCGATCGCGCCCTCCTCGGTCGCGACCAGCGCGAGCTCCTCGACATCGTCGGGTGACCCGACGATCTCCTCGGACAGGCTGAAGCCGAGCGCGAAATCCTCGAGATCGGACGGGCTCGCCATCATCACCGCATGCGTGATCCGGTTGTAGGTCAGCGCCACCGCGCTTTCCTCGGCCACGCAGCGCTGCCCTGCGGTCAGATCCGAACCGCGGAACACCCAGGTCCGCACGTCCCGCACCGGTTGCGGCAGCGCGATGGCGCCCTCCATCGTTCGCGGATTTGTCATGTTCCCTCTCTGCGACCACCGGTAAACGGGTGGGATGACGAAAGCACCGCATCCCCATCGGTTCGGCCAGCCGCGGGCGTCCACGCCGACGCCGCATTCGCAGCAATCGCCCCTGTTCAAGGGCAGCGGCTTCCAGCCACTGCCGCCGCCCACGGGCGCCGCACCCTACCGGCTCGACCTCGCCGACATCGTGCCCGACGCGGTGGCCGCCATGAAAAAGGCCGGCGGCATGGCGCTCCACATGGTGGGCGACACCGGCGGGGTCAAAGACCCCAATCCCCAGACGCTGGTTGCCCATGGGCTGGAAACCGACGCCGGCATCGCCGGGCCCTATGGCAAGCCAGCGTTCTTCTATCATCTCGGCGACGTGATCTATTTCGACGGCCAGGCCTCGGAATACGTCCCCCAGTTCTACGACCCCTACGCCAACTACCCGCTCCCGATGATGGGCATCCCCGGCAATCACGACGGCGACGTCTATGACAACGGCACCCGGACCAACCCGCTCCCGTCGCTCGCGACCTTCGTGCGGAACTTCTGCGCGGCCCGACCGGGTCAGAAATCCCCCGATGCCGGCGAAGCCGTCCGTACCGCGATGGTCCAGCCCAACGTCTACTGGACGCTCATCACTCCCTTCGCGACCATCGTCGGCCTCTACACCAACGTGCCCGAGGGTGGCGTCGTCCACCCCGACCAGGCGGCCTGGTTCGAGGGCGAGCTCGCCGCGGCAGCCGCCGATCGCGCCCTCATCGTCGCCCTGCACCACCCGCTCAATTCGCTCGACACCTACCATTCCGGCAGCAAGACGATGGCCAAACTCGTCGCCGACGCCTCCGCCAAGACCGGGCGGCAGCCCGACATGCTATGCTCGGGCCACGTCCACAACTACCAGCGCTTCACGGTTGCCGACGCGCACGGCGTGACACCGCACATCGTCGCGGGCCAGGGCGGTTATCACAATTTGCACAAGGTGGCCAAAGTGGGCGGCCAGCCGATCATGACGCCCTACCAGGTCCCGAACGACACCGGCACGACACTCGAGAGCTACTACGACGATCGTTTCGGGTTTCTGCGTCTCGAGATCTCGAAACAGACGATCGATCTCTCCTGCTACACCGTCCCCCGTCCGCAGGAATCCTGGCAGCGCGAACCGCGCCTCTTCGACCGGATGAGCTACGATTGGCAAAAGCGCGCCTACCGAACATGACCCTCACGCGATCGACAGGAACACCAGCAGCAGGCCGATAAGCGAGATGAAGAACACCGGCGTCCGATAGATCGACGTTCCGCTGATGTAGAGCGGGACGTAGACTAGGCGCGCCCAGAAATAGATCTGCGCGCCCCAACTCGCCACCCCGTGGTCGCGCAGCGCTGCATGCGAGATCAGCACCGCGGCTGCGAAGAACGGGAAGGTCTGCATGAAGTTGGCGAACGCGCGGCTGTTGCGCGCCCGCCGCAACGAAAGCGGCCGTTCCTCGTCGCGCGGCGACGACCCGTAGTCGAGGCCATGCTGGATGGTGGTCGCGACACCGGTGCTGACCGCGTGCAGCGTGCCGAGAAAGGCCGACCAGCCCAGGAGCGCCATGGGAATCGTCATCGATGTTCTCCGTCGTGCGCGGAAAGCTACTCGACGGTCACCGACTTGGCGAGATTGCGCGGCTGGTCCACGTCCGTGCCCTTGGCGACCGCCACCTGGTAGGCCAGCATCTGCACCGGGATCGCCTGCAGGATCGGCACCGCGAACGGATCGACCTCCGGCAGCACGATCAGGTGCCGCGCGATCGACCGCAGCCGCTCCGCCCCGCGCGGATCGGTGATCGCGACCAGTTGCCCACCGCGCGCCACCGCCTCCTGCAGGTTCGACGCCGTCTTCTCGAACAGCTTCCCGCCCGACGGCGCCAACGCCACGATCGGAACCGACCGATCTATCAAAGCGATCGGACCATGCTTCATCTCGCCCGCCGCATAGCCCTCGGCATGGATATAGCTGATCTCCTTCAGCTTGAGTGCCCCCTCGAGCGCCACCGGGAAGCAGGCGCCGCGGCCGAGGAACAGCACGTCGCGCGCCTCGGCGACCATCGCGACCACCTCCTCGAACTCGCCCGAACGCGCCAGGACCTCCGACGCCCGCCCGGGCAGATCCAGCAGGCAGGCCGCGAGCCGCCGCCCCTCCTCGGCGTCGATCACCTCGCGCAGACGCGCGATCCCGATCGCAAGGCACGCGAGCGTCGCCAACTGCGCCGTGAAGGCCTTGGTGCTCGCGACCGCCATCTCGGGTCCCGCCAGCGTCTCCAGCACCGCGTCGCTCTCGCGCGCCATCGTGCTCTCCGGCACGTTCAGCACCGACAGCACCGACTGCCCCGCCGCTCGCAGCCCGCGCAGCGCCGCCAGCGTGTCCGCCGTCTCGCCCGACTGGCTGATCAGGATCCCCAGGCCCCCAGCCGGCAACGGGGGCGCCCGATAGCGGAACTCGCTCGCCACATCCGCGTCCGTCGGCAACCGCGCCAGCGACTCCAGCCAGTATCGTCCGACCAGCCCGGCGTAGAACGCCGACCCGCAGGCCGTGATCGTCGCCCGCGGCACGTTCGCGAGATCGAACGGCAGCTCCGGCAGCATCACCTCGCGTGTGACCGGATCGATCATCCGGCGCAGCGTCTGGCCGATCACCAGCGGGTGCTCGTGCAGCTCCTTTTCCATGAAGTGCCGGTAGCCATCCTTGCCGATGCTGGCCGACGACATCGCGGTCAGCCTGATCTCCCGCTCGACCTCGGCACCCGACACATCGAAGATCCGCGCTCCGTTGCGGCTCAGGACCGTCCAGTCCCCGTCGCGCAGATACGCGAGCCGCCGCGTCAGCGGCCCAAGCGCGATGCTGTCGGAGCCCAGGAACATCTCCTCGTCGCCGAACCCCACCGCGAGCGGCGCGCCCGACTGTGCACCCACCATCAGTTCCGGGTGATCGGCGAAGACCATCGCCAGCGCGTATGCCCCCTCCAGCCGCCCGAACGCCGCGCGCGCCGCATCCACCGGCTCCATCCCGCGCTTGAGATGAAGATCGACGAGCTGCACGACCGTTTCGGTATCCGTCTCGGTGCTGAACTCCTGCCCTTCGCGCTCGAGTTCCCGCCGCAGCTCGATATGGTTCTCGATGATGCCGTTATGGACGATCGATACGCGCTCGGTGCCGTGCGGATGCGCGTTGCCCTCGGTCGGCGCGCCATGCGTCGCCCAGCGCGTATGGCCGATCCCGGTCACTCCCGCGAGCGGCGTCGCCGCGAGCGAGGCGGCAAGGTTGTCGAGCTTGCCCTCGGCGCGCCGCCGCTCGATCCGTCCGCCCACCAGCGTCGCGATCCCCGCGCTGTCGTAGCCCCGATATTCGAGCCGACGCAGCGCCTCGAGCAGCAGCGGAGAGGCAGGCTTGAGCCCGATGACGCCGACGATCCCGCACATCGATCATTTTTCCTTGTCGCTTCGAAACGCCACGGCACCACCGGGCTTGTCGACCTGGCGTGCCCGACCGAACGCGAGCGCATCGGCCTGCACATCGCCGGTGATCACGCTCCCGGCCGCGATCATCGCGCCGTCGCCCACCGACAACGGCGCCACGATCACGCTGTCCGATCCCACGAACACATTCGTTCCGATCGTCGTACGATGCTTGTGAAAGCCATCATAATTGCACGTGATCGTTCCTGCACCGATATTACTTCCCGCACCGACCGACGCGTCGCCGAGATAGCTGAGGTGATTGGCCTTCGCCCCGCGCCCCAGCGTCGCCGCCTTCAGCTCGACGAAGTTGCCGACATGCGCGCCCTCGCCGATCACGGTCCCCGGCCGCAGCCGCGCATAGGGTCCGATCGTGGCACCCACCTCGATCCGGCATCCTTCCAGATGGCTGAACGCCCTGATCCGCGTCCCCGACGCCACCGACACGCCGAGCCCGAACACCACGTGCGGCTCGACCGTCACGTCGGACGCGAGCGCCGTGTCGGCCGACAGGAACACCGTCTCGGGTGCCACCATCGTCACCCCGGCCGCCATCGCGTCCGCACGCAGCATCCGCTGCAGGATCGCCTCCGCCTGCGCGAGCTCGGCGCGCGAATTGACCCCGCGCAACTCGTCGGCCGGCGCCTCGAGCGCCACCACCCGTTCGCCGTCCGCGTTCGCGAGACCCACCACGTCCGTCAGGTAGTATTCGCCTTTCGCGTTCTCGCAGCCGACCCGCGCCAGCCACGACACGAACGCCGTCGCTTCGGCCGCCATCACCCCCGCGTTGCAGAGACCGACGGCACGCTCGGCATCGTCCGCCTCGGAATGCTCGACGATCCGCGCCACCGCCCCGTCCCGCTCCAGCACCCGCCCATAGCCCGACGGATCGGCCGGCCGCATCGCCAGCAGCGCGAGCCCGGCATTCTCGCCGCGACGATGCGCGAGCAGGCGGCGCATCGTCTCGGGCGTGATGAGCGGATTGTCGCCATACAGGATCGCGACCTCGCCATCGCCGAACAGGGCCCGCGCCTGCAGCGCCGCATGCGCGGTTCCACGCCGCTCCTCCTGGACCACCACCGCGTGCGGCGCGGCCATGGCCGCCACCACGTCCATGTCCGGCCCGATCACCACGACGACCTGGTCGAACACCACGGATGCGTTCGCGAGCAGATGCAAGAGCATCGGCCGATTACCGAGCGGATGCATCACCTTCGGCAACGAGGACTTCATCCTCGTCCCGAGGCCGGCGGCAAGGATGATCGCGGTGCTTCCCATGGTCACTCGCGGTAGCTTCCCCGCCTGATCACTGTCAAACCTCCGCCATTCATTCCTGATATCGGTTTGACCAGGAAAGGACCACGCCTTTGGCCGTGCTCGTGCTCGACCTCGACGGGACCCTCGTCGACACGCTCGACGATCTCGCCGACGCGCTTACGCCCGTGCTCGCCGCCCACGCGCTCGCCCCCTTGAACGCGCGCGAGGTCAGGCCCCTGATCGGCGACGGCATCTCGGCCCTTCTCACTCGCGCTTTCGCGCTGCGCCACGCGCAGGCCGGACCGGACGACCACGCCGCCTACGCCGCCTCCTACGACCGGACCTCGGGACAGCGCGCCCGCTTCTATCCCGGCGTCGAGGCCGCTCTCGCGGACGCCGAACGACGAGGTTTCACCCTCGCGGTCTGCACCAACAAGCCCGAGGCCCCCGCGCGCGCTCTGCTCGCCCATCTCGGAGCGGCCGGCCGCTTCGCCGCGATCTGCGGCGGCGACAGCTTTCCCATCCGCAAGCCCGACCCGGCGCATGTCACACGCACCATCGAGACAGCGGGCGGCAATCCACACGACGCGGTCATGGTGGGCGACCTGCATCATGACCTCGCCGCCGCCAGGCAGGCCGGGATCCCCTCGATCTGGGTGTCCTGGGGCTACGGTCAGCCGGAGACCGCCTCCCTCGCGGACGCGACCGCCGACCACTGGTCGGACGTGCCCTCGCTCGCCAACACATTGCTCGCGGATCCGCCAGCCCGATGAGCTTCCTGCGCTCGTTCCACGCGCCCGGCGACAACCTCCAGCGCCCGTTCGGCGTCGCCGTCGTGATCCCGAGCATCCTGCGCCCCTCCCTGGCCGACGCGCTCCGATCGGTGTTCGCCCAGAACTTTCCCGGCCGCATCCAGATCCTGATCGGTCTCGATCGCCCGGGCGATGCGCCGGCTGCGGATCTCGCGCCCGTCGAGCAGACCTGCGTCGACATGCCCGCCAACTGCGCCGTGCAGTTGCTCTTCCCCGGCTACTCGACCTCGGTCCGCCACGGCGGCCTCTCGCAGGCGCGCGACGGCGGCACGCTCCGCACCGTCCTCACCCATCTCGCCAACGCGCCCTTCGTCGCCTACCTCGACGACGACAACGCCTGGACGCAGGACCATCTGTTCCGCCTGCGTCGCGCGATCGCCGACGCCGACGCCGACTATGCCTTCAGCCGGCGCTGGTTCGTCCATCACGACTCCCGCCGCCCGCTCGCCGTCGACGACTGGGAATCGGTCGGTCCCGGCCAGGGAATGTTCGCCGAACGGATGGGCGGCTTCGTCGATCCGAACACGCTGATGATCGACCGCGAGCGCTGCCGCGAGGCGATCGTCGCCTGGACCACGCCGCTGCCCGGCGACCCGAAGGCGATGTCGGCCGACCGCATGGTGTTCGGACGTCTGCGTTCGCTGCGGGGCGCTCCCACCAACGAAGCCACCGCTCTCTATCGGCTCGATCCGGAGGACGATTTGCACCCGTTGCGCGTTCGTCTGATGGGTGGCGTCTACGCGCCCTGACGCCCCGCGGTCTGCAGGTAGATCGAGATCGAACCATGTTCCGGCGTGGTGAACTCGACCCGGATCGGCACCGGAGGGCCGCCCGGCACGACCTGCGCAACCCAGGCCGACCCGTGCTGCGTCTTGTGGCTCTGAGCGTAGTTGTCGTCGTGCAGGAAGCCCGCGAGCAGTTGCGTGGTGAAGTCGCAGCGTAGCGCCGTCCCGGCATAGGGCGATCGATCGGTCGTCGGCAGCGACACGTTGCCCGCCGTGCGCGCCGTGATCTCGGTCAGGCGCGCGCCGTCGAACACTCTCAAGGTGCCGTCGCACCGGTCGGTCAAGGCAATCTCCCGGATCAGCTCCGCCACCGCGCTGAGACTGTCGATCGTCCCCTGAGTCTCCGAGCCAGGGACCTTGTCGCGCTCGGGTTCGGCCGGACTGAGCACGCTCACCTCCGGATGGTCGCCGGCATAGTCGATGACCGTCCGCCGGTCGGCACCGCGCGAGAACCCCGCGCTCTCGAACCGCGTCGGATGCGGCACGTCGCCGGTCAGCCGGCCGCTGACGTCGCTGGCCACCCGATTGGTGATGAAGGCGCCGACGAAGCCCACCGTGTGGTCCGACATGGTGATCCGGTAGCGGTCCCCGTTGAACACGAGCCCGGCGTCCAGCAGCATCGCCCTGAATCCGTGCGCGTAGATCGCGTAGGACAGGTGGACGCCCTCGCTGTCCGCACGGGCGGCCGCCGGAAGCACGAGCACGGCCCACGCGATCCCGGCCCGGCATCCTGCTCTGACCCGCAACCCGGTCATCGATGCGGCTTCGCGACCCGTCTCGGCAGCACCGGCACCAGCGGTGGGCCGCCGCCGACCGGGGCGAGCCCGGGCGTCAACGCGAGCGGCAGCGGCAGCGCGACGGGTGGCGGCGCCTGCGTGACCACGGGCGGCGGCGGCGCGGGACCTCCGGCGCCAGGTGCCAGACCCGTACCAGCCCCCGCGGCGGCGCCCGGGGCGAGACCCGATCCGACCGGTCCGGAAGCCGCGAGCAGCAGGCTCCCGCCCAGCATCGCCAACCGTTTCAGCTCGAGGCTCCGCGAGCCGCGATCGCGGCCACGGCCTGCTCGACGAGCTCGGCGATGATGTCCGCCGTCGGCTGCACCGACCGCACCATGCCGACGGATTGCCCCGCCATCACCGAGCCGTTCTCCACGTCCCCGTCGATGACCGCCCGGCGCAGCGCGCCTGCCCAGAAATGCTCGATCTCGAGCTGCGCCGCCTCCTTGCTGACCTTCCCCGCCATGAAGCGCTCGACCACCTCGCGCTGATGCCGCCGGAAGATCGCCGAACCGGTATTGACCAGCCCGCGCACCGGGATGACCGGAAAGCGGTCGTCCAGTTGAACGGTCGGCAGCGCGTCGCGAGCGTTCGCGCGCACGAACGCCTCCTTGAACGCCGGGTGCGCGATGCTCTCGCTCGCCGCCGCGAACCGGGTCCCGAGCTGGGCGCCGGCGGCACCCATCTCCAGCATGCCGAGGATCGCGTCGCCACGCCCGATGCCACCCGCGACAAAGATCGGCACCTCACGCACATGCGGCAGGATCTCCTGCGCCAGCACCGTCAGTGACACCGGCCCGATATGCCCGCCCGCCTCCGAACCCTCGATGATCAGTGCGTCCACGCCCGACCGGACCAGTCTTTTCGCCAGCACCAGCGCGGGCGCGAACGACACCAGCTTCGCCCCGCCATCCTTGACCGCACGGACCGCGAAACCCGGCGGGATCCCGCCCGCCAGCACCACATGGCCGACGCCGGCCTCGAGACACACGCCAATGAGATCGGCCAGCTGCGGATGCATAGTGATCAGGTTCACGCCGAACGGCTTGGCGGTCAGCGCCTGCGTCCCCGCGATCTCCGCCGCGAGCCGGTCGGGCGGCATCGAGCCGCAGGCGATCACGCCGAAGCCGCCGGCATTGCTGATCGCCGACACCAGGTGCCGATCCGACACCCAACTCATCGCGCCGCCCATGATGGCGGTGCGCGTGCCGAGAAACGCCACGCCGCGCTCCCACAGCCGATCGAGCCGCGCGCGCGCCGCGTCGAGATCGGGGCTCGACGTCGCGACGGCCACCTGCATGTCCATCGGCATCATCCCCGGTCCAATCCATAGGCGGCGTGCAAAGCGCGCACCGCGAGTTCCGTATACTCGACACCCACCAGAACGCTGACCTTGATCTCGCTCGTCGAGATCACCTGGATGTTGATCGACTTGTCCGAGAGCGTCCGGAACATCGTGCTCGCCACCCCGGCGTGGCTTCTCATGCCCACGCCGACCACGCTGATCTTGGCGACATCCGGGTCGGTGAGAAGCTCTCCGTAGCGGATGTCGCCCCGTTCGCCCTCGAGAATGGCGACCGTCCGCGGCAGATCGGCAGTCCCCACGGTGAACGTCATGTCCGTCATGCCGTCGGCACCCGTGCTCTGCACGATCATGTCAACGTTGACATTGGCTTCCGCCAGCGGCCCGAAAACCGCGGCCGCGATGCCGGGCCGGTCCGGCACCCGCCGGACCGTCACCTTCGCCTCGTCGCGTGAATAGGCAATGCCGGCGACGATTTCCTTTTCCATGATCTCGTCCTCGTCCACCACCAGGGTGCCGCTGATTTCGCCGTCCGCGCCCTGCGCAAGCAACGGGGCGAAACTCGACAGCACCTGAACCCGCACCCGTTCCTTCATCGCCAACTCGACACTGCGCGTCTGCAGCACCTTCGCCCCCACCGAGGCGAGTTCCAGCATCTCCTCGTAGGCGATCTTGTCGAGCTTGCGCGCCTTGGGCACGATCCGTGGATCCGTCGTGTAGACCCCCTCGACGTCGGTGTAGATGTCGCAGCGATCCGCACCGATCGCGGCCGCGAGCGCCACCGCCGACGTGTCCGACCCGCCCCGTCCCAACGTCGTCACCCGCCGGTCGGGCGACACACCCTGAAAGCCGGCGAGCACCGCCACCTGGCCCTCCGACATCGCCTGCAGGACCGGCGCCGGATCGATCCCGGCGATGCGCGCCCTGCCGTGCGCGCCGTCGGTCCGGACCGGAACTTGCCACCCGAGCCAGGACCGGGAGTCGATCCCCTGCGCCTGCAGCGCGATCGCGAGCAGCCCGGCCGTCACCTGCTCCCCGGTCGCGACGACAGCATCGTATTCGCGCGCGTCATGCAAGGGCGCGAGTTGCTCGCACCACCCGACCAGCTGGTTGGTCACACCCGACATCGCTGAGACCACCACCGCGACCTGATCGCCGGCCGCAACCTGCTCCGCGACACGTCCGGCCGCGGCTCGAATCCGGTCGAGGTCGGCGACCGACGTGCCGCCGAACTTCATGACGATCCGACGCGGGAGCCGAAAGCCTTCCATGGCGCGGTCACATACGCCCAACCGCCCGACCGCGACAAATACCCGCTACGGCTTCATGTGGCAGGCATTCCCGATCGCGCCACCCGTGTAGCGGGTCCACGTCACCGTCTGTCCGAACAAGGCCACGCCGATATACCCGCGCAACTTGAGCGTATCGTGGTCCGGCAGGCTGACCCGCGCCGAATAAAGCTTCCCGCCCTTCGGATCGAGCACCTGCCCGTTCCAGCTGTCCTCGCCGGGCTTCAAGCCGTACAGCAAACCCAGTCCGCACTGGGGACGGTTCCAGTGGTCGACCGGCATCGGGCCGGCATATCTCATACCGACGATCCGTCCGCATAACGCGTCGCCGCACGGTGCGATCTCGATCACCCCGCCCCGATCATCGGTCAGCCAACGACCGGCGGGGGAGAGCGGATCCGCAACCGCCTCGTGCGTCACCGTCAGCACGAGAAGCCCGGCGAGCAATGCCTTCAACTATCCGCCCGCTTGATCCAGGGAACAAGGGCCACCTCGACCCCCTCCTCGGCCAGCACCTCGCGCTCGATCTCGGTCGTCTCGCCGTAGATCGCCCGCTTCTCGGTCTCGCCGCGATGCATCTTGATTGCCTGGTCCGCGAATTCGCGGCCCACATGGTCGCAGTTCCGCTCGATCTCCTGGCGCATCCTGGTCAGCAGGGCACGCAAAGCCGCGGGCATCTCGCCATCCGGCACTTTCGGCCGCTTGTCGGGTGCAATGACATCCCCCTCCAACGCTGGACCGGCCGCCTCGCGCCGCCGCTTGCTGCTTCCGACCACCGCGGGGGCCATCAGCGCGCGCTCGACCGACGCACTCCCGCAGATCGGGCAACCGATCAGTCCGGCGCTCGCCTGGTCGTCGAAGTCGAGCCCGGTCCGGAACCACCCTTCGAAATCATGCTCGGAGTCGCAGCGCAGCCGATAGCAGATCATGTGATGTCAGGCCGCCCGAAGCAGCCCGTCCAGCTCCCCTGAGCGGTCGAGCGCCAGCAGATCGTCGCATCCGCCGACATGGCGCCCGTCGATGAAAATCTGCGGGACGCTCGTCCGTCCCCCGGATCGCCGGGCGGCGTCCAACCGCGCTTGCGTTCCATGCGGCGCATTGATCTCGCTGACCGCGGCTCCTTTCTCGGCAAACAGCCGCATCGCGCGCTGGCAGAACGGACAGCCGGATTGGGTAAAGACCTCGATGATGGCCATGAATAGCTCAATTCCCGTCAACAGGCACGATCGGTAGAGATCGACCGGCGGCGGCGCAAGACAAGACCTCCTGCCCGAAGCGTGGCGCCGCGGTCCTGGCCGCGACCAGCAGCGCCACCGCGACCGCGCCAGCATTCTTCAGGGCGACCGCGCACGCGGTTGCCGTCGATCCCGTCGTGAGCACGTCGTCGACCAACAGCACCCGCGCGCCCGCGATCCGCTCAAGCGATGATGGCCGCACGACGATCGCGCCGTCGAGCTCGCGCCGCCGCTCCACCGCCGACCGGACGGCGAGCGGCAGCGTCGCGCGCTGTCGCACCAGCCCGTCCACCATCAGCTTTGGCCGCTTCGTGGACCCACGGATCGTCTCTCTCGCGAGCAGCACCGCCTGGTTGTAGCGGCGCGTGCGCAGGCGGCTGCGATGCAGCGGGACCGGCACGACCAGATCCGACGACTCCAGGAGCTCGGTCCCGGCACGCGCCATCTGCCTGCCCAGGACGATCGCGTTCTCGGTCCGATCGGCGTATTTCAGCGGCAGGATCAGCCGCCGCGAGAACGCATCATAGATGAACGCGGCTCTCGCGGCGTCCCACGCCGGCGGCCTCTCGACACAGGCCGCGCAGCACCGTGACGGTCCCGCATGAGACAGACTCGCGAACGGCGACGCACAGAGCAGGCAGCTCGGGTCGACCAGGAAGCTCGCCTGGCGGAAACAGTCGCCGCACAGCTCGCCGTCGGCCGCCACGATCGTGTCGCAGGCCGGACAGTGCGCGGGCAATGCGAGATCGAGCAGCGACCGGCCCGCATGCCGCACGACGGATCCGATGTTCATCATGATACCGAAACGTAACCTTGCGGCCCGGGCTTGGCAACCGAGCCGAGCCTGCGCACATCGGTCGCGATGAGCGAGCAAGCTCCCTTCGACCGCCGAGCCGTCCGCATCCATCGGGATCGTGCGGCCGCCAGGATCGACCGCGTGGCCCCGATCCTGCGCGAGGCGGCCGACCGCCTGCTCGACCGCCTCGACGACGTCACCCGCTCCTTCGAGAGCGCGCTCGATCTCGGCGGCCGAGGCTTCGTGGCCCCCTTGCTGGCCGCCCGCGGGATCGCGACCGTCTGCATGGACCTCTCCCCCGCCATGGCGGCGCGCGCCGGCGGCCCCGCTGTCGCCGGCGACGAGGAGCGACTCCCGTTTGCCGACGGCAGCTTCGACCTCGTCATCGCCAGCCTGTCGTTGCACTGGGTCAACGATCTGCCCGGCGCCCTGATCCAGTTGCGCCGTGCCCTGCAGCCGGACGGCCTGCTGCTGGCCAGCATCCCGGTGCTCGACACGGGTGGTCCGCTTCGTCGCGCGCTGCTGGAGGCCGAGCAGGCTCTCAGGGGGGGCGCCTCGCCGCGTGTCTCCCCGCTTCCCGAGCTGCGCGATTGCGCCGGCCTGCTGCAGCGCGCGGGATTCGCGCTTCCCGTCGCCGACGCCGAACGCATGACGCTGTCCTACGCCGACCCGCTCGATCTGCTGCGCGACCTTCAGGCGGCGGGCGAGACCAACGCGATCCGCCTGCGCGACCGGCGGATTCCGCCGCCGTCCCTGCTGCCGATGGCGCTCGCCGGCCTGTTGCGTGATGCCGAGCGGACGCCGGTCGAACTCAGGATGGCGATGCTGACCGGGTGGGCGCCGGCTCCGAGCCAGCCCAAGCCACTCAAGCCAGGCCAATTCACCACGAACCTCACCGAGCTGTTCGGCGATTCCGGCTGAGGACGCCGCCGCACGCCCGTCATGCGCAGCACGCCAAGTGGTCACGCGCGATACGCCTTCGGCATCGCCTGCGCCAGCACGCGAGGCGGTCGACGCGCGACCACGAGCCTGTATGCTTCGTCCGCAGACGATTCCCGTCGGCGTCCGCCATCCGATGCAGGAGCGTCCGAATGTCCCCGCGAGCAGCTGCCCTTCTGTTCGTCCTCCTCGCGGGCTGCGCGCAGCAGACCGCACCGATCCTCTCGCCACCGCCAGGCGGACACGACCCGTTGTCAAAGCCGCCGTCGTCGCTCCTCAACCAGTAGCCGTCCCTAAGGGCTACCCCGCCAGGGCCATCGACCCACGCGCCGTTACCGTATCCTGCAGCCTGATTCCCCGATCGATCTCCAGCAACCGCGACATCTCGACCTTCGCCGACCCATCGAGCGGCAGGTAGGGCGCGAGCGCACGCAGGAGTTCTGCCGGATTGAAGGGCTTGGTCAGGAACAGCGTCGCGCCCGCCTCGAGACAGCGCTCACGCAGCGTCCGATCATGATGTCCGGTCAGGATCGCGATCGGGACCTCGCGATAGGCTGCCTGCTGACGCAGCGCACGACAGACACCAAGTCCGCCGCCGCTCGGCATGTCGAGATCAAGGATGAACATGCTCGTCGCGGGTGATGCCGCCGCGAGTGCCTGCTCACCATCGCTGACGGCGGACAACGCAAGGCCCAGACGGGAAAGCAGCGACCTCAGAACGCCGCGTATCATCGGATCGTTGTCCGCCACCACGATACGCGCGCAAGGATTGAACTGTCGGGTCATCGTCGCCGCACCATCCGCTCTAACCATTCTGGTCATCGGAGCATCGGCGCGAGACATTAAGATCGCCTTACGATCCCGCCTTCATCCGCCCGTCGCACTCATGTGACGCGCACGCGCTCCCGAAACCGCCTCGCGGCCGATGATGAAATCGTGACCTTTCGGCTTGCGCGCGATCGCCTCGCGGATCGCCCCGTCAAGCGCCGCATCCGACGCGCCAGATCGGAGCACGGCGCGCAGATCAGCCGCATCGTCCTGCCCGAGGCACAGATACAACATGCCGGTGCAGGACAAGCGCACCCGATTGCACGATTCGCAGAAATTATGCGTCATCGGCGTGATGAAACCGAGCCTGGCACCGGTCTCGCGCACTTCCACGTAACGCGCCGGCCCTCCGGTGCGATAGACACTCGGCACCAGCGTCCATCGCCGCTCGATCCGCGCGCGAACCGTCGACAGCGGCAAGTACCGGTCGGTGCGATCCTCCTCGACCTCGCCCATCGGCATCGTCTCGATGAAGCACAAATCGTGACCACGCTCCCCGCACCACGCGATCATGGCGTCGAACTCGTCCTCGTTGACGTCGCGGAGTGCCACCGCGTTGACCTTCACCGCGATCCCCGCTTCGCGCGCCGCGGCGATCCCGTCCAGCGTGGCCGCAAGCCTGCCACCCCTGGTAATGGCCTCGAACCGGGCGGGATCGAGCGTATCAAGGCTCACATTGATCCGCCTGACCCCGGCCTCCGCCAGTTCGGCGGCGAACCGCCGGAGCTGCGAGCCATTGGTGGTCAGCGTCAACTCGTCAAGCCCGCTCCCGAGCCACTCCCCGAGCCCGCGGATCAGGGTCATGACGTCACGCCTGACGAGTGGCTCGCCTCCCGTCACCCTGATCCTGCGCGTCCCCGCACGGATGAACGCGCGCGAAAGCCGCTCCATCTCCTCGATCGTCAGAACGAGAGGCTTCGGCAGGAAGCGCATGCGCTCAGGCATGCAGTAGACACATCGGAAGTCACACCGGTCCGTCACCGACAAGCGCAGATAGTGGATCGTCCGGCCGAATGGGTCGACCAGCGGAGCGCCGGAGCCCGCGTCCGCCAACCGACCGTCATGTCTGGTGATCGCGTTCATACGCGCTGAAACATTCGCCCTCCGACCCCGATCCGCAAGACCGTCCGCATCAGCCCAGGATCTCGAGCGCCACGACCCGGGCATTGATCACGACCTTGCCCCGATCCTCGAAATTCACCGTCACCCGCTCGCCGATCGCCGACTGCACCTGGCCCACGCCCCAACCCGGTTGGCCGGGGTGGCGGACCCACTGTCCGGGCTCTATGAGCGACTGGAACGGGGGCTCGATCGTCATTGCGAGCGAACGACCAGGAACGGACGAGGTTCGATGCGGATCGTTGCGGCAACCCGTATCCGGGACGAGGCCGACATCGTCGAGGCCTTCGTCCGCCACACCGCCACCCATGTCGACCACCACATCCTGCTCGACAACGGCAGCCGCGACCCGACCCGCGACATCCTGCTCTCGTTGCGGCGCGAAGGCCTCCCGCTCACGCTGCTGGACAACCCCTCGGTCTCGTTCTCCGAGGTCGACGCCAACAGCACCCTGTTCACCACCGCGCGCGATCTTGGCGCGCACTGGGTGGTCTTCCTCGACGCGGACGAATTCATCGACGACCGACGCGTCCGGGGCGGACTGCGGCAGCTCCTCGGCCACGCGCAGCAATACCGACCCCTGATCAGCCAGATCATGGTCGCCCTGACCGACTACATCCCGATCCACGCCGACGACATGGCCGATCCGATCGTTCCGCGCCGCATCGCGTGGCGGGACGCGCGCACCGAGAACTTCAAGGCGATCGTCAACACACGCGTCCTCTCAGCGGGCGCCAGGATCCACGCCGGCGGCCACGGCGCCTACTGGACACAAGGCGGCGACGTCTGGCCCTACGTGATCGATCCGGACCTCACCTACGCCCACTACGCCGAGCGCTCGACCTGGCAATGGATGAGCAAGTTCGTCCGCGGCTGGGCGAAGGTCCTCGCGGCCGGTCCGGCGGAGGTGGCCCGCGGCAGCAGCGCGCATTACGGACCGGCCTTCGAGATGCTGCGCGATCGCCCGGAGGCGATCCTCGACGATCCGCGCCTGATGGCCTTCAAGAACGAGAAGCCGGGCCTCTCGCACGATCCGATCGACTACCGCGGCGGCGCGGTGCGTTATACCCCGCCGATCGACCACCGGCTGCGCGCCGTCAGCAGCGTGCTGGGCTGCCTCGAAGACCTCGCTGCGCGTCACGGTTGCCTGCTCGAGGCAAGCCCGGAGGCACGGGACCTGACGGCGCGGTGGGACGCGATCCGTCCGGTCTCCTCCGAAGGCTAGAGCAATCCCAGCCTGACTGGAACGCCCTGCGTTCCTGTCAGGCTGGGATAAGTTGCTCTACCTTATATGTTTCTAGAGCACGACCTTCAGGCTGGCCGACTTCGGTCAGTCTGAACGTGCTCTAATGCCCGGCGTTCGCGCCCGAAAAATCGGGCGCCTGCAGCCCGGACGCGATCAACTGCGCCGCGAGCGTCGCCTTCAGCGTCTCCAACCCCGCCTGCGAGGTCGATTCCGCGCGCGCCACCAGCACCGCCTGCGTGTTCGAGGCCCGCAGCAGCCACCAGCCCTCGTCGGTATTGACGCGGACGCCGTCGATGTCGGAGACATCCGCCCCCAGCCGCGCCAACCGCCCCGCGACCTCTTCGACGACGCGGAACTTGCGGTCGTCCGGACAATCGAACCGCAACTCCGGCGTATTGACCATGGGCGGCAACGCTTCTCGCATCGATCCGATCGAGACATCACTCCGCGCGACGATCCCGAGCAGACGGATCGCGGCGTAGAGCGCGTCGTCGAACCCGTACCATTTGTCGGCGAAGAAGATATGTCCCGACATCTCGCCCGCGAGCGGGGATTGCGTCTCGGCCATCTTCGACTTGATCAGCGAATGTCCCGTCCGCCACATCAGCGGCTTGCCGCCCGCGCGCGCGACCTCGTCGAACAGGACCTGGCTCGCCTTGACGTCGGCGATGATCGTGGCACCCGGCCGGCTCGCGAGCACGTCGCGTGCGAGCAGGACCAGGAGCTGGTCTCCCCAAAGGATCGCCCCGTCGCCGTCGACCACGCCGATCCGATCGGCGTCGCCGTCCAACGCGATCCCGATATCCGCACCGGTCGACACCACCGCCTCGATCAGTTGCGCGAGATTGGCCGGGATCGTCGGGTCCGGGTGATGGGCCGGAAATCGACCATCGATGGCACCGTTCAGGATCGAATGGTGTCCCGGCAGACGTGCCACCAGCCGGGTCAGCACATCTCCGGCAGCCCCGTTGCCGTTGTCCCAGACGATTTTCAACGCCCGGTCGCCGCCGTCCCAGTCGGCCAGGAGGCGGTCGCTATAGGCAGCGCTGACGTCGGCCGCCGTCGCCGTCCCCGATCCCGTCTCGACATCGCCTTCCGCGACCAGCCGCCCCAGCGCGCGGATCCGCTCTCCGAAGAACGGCTTCCCACCCAGCACCATCTTGAAGCCGTTGTAGTCGGGCGGATTGTGGCTGCCGGTGACCATGATGCCCGCATCGGCGCCGAGCGTGAGCGCGGCGAAATACAGCATCGGTGTCGGACCGCAACCGACCTGCGACACATCGATGCCCGACGCCAGCAAACCCTCGACGAGAGCCGCCTGCAACGCTGGCGACGACAGGCGCCCGTCATAGCCCACCGCGACCCGGCTGCCGCCGTTGCGACGCACGACGGTCCCGAAGCCCCGACCGACCGCACGCGCATCGTGCTCGGTCAGGCTCGCGTCCACGATCCCGCGAATGTCGTATTCGCGCAGGCTGGACGACGTCAGATCATGACGGAACGCCACCGGTCAGGCGTCCCGGTATTTCTTGAGGAATTCCCGCACCGCCGGACCAAGATCGTCGCGCTTGAGGGCGAAGGCGACCTGCGCTTCCAGATACCCGATCTTGTCGCCGCAATCGAAGCGGTCGCCTTCGTAGCGCAAGCCGTGGAAGGGAACCTGGCCGATCATCCGCGCCATCGCGTCCGTGAGCTGCACCTCTCCGCCCGCCCCGCGATCCATCCGTGCCAGATGCGGGATCACGTCGGCGGTCAGCACGTACCGCCCGATGATCGACAGGTTGGACGGCGCGTCCGCGGGCTCGGGCTTCTCGACCAGGCCCTTGATCTCCACCAGCCGGCCGTCATCGCTCTTGATGTCGAGAATGCCGTAGCGGTTCGTCCGATTGGGCGGCACCTCCTCGACCGCGACCACAGCACCCCCGGTCTGGGCATACACGTCGGCCAACTGCTTGAGGCACGGCGTGTCGCTCAGCACGATGTCGTCCGGCAGCAGGATCGCGAACGGCTCGTCGCCGATGAACGAACGCGCGCACCAGATCGCGTGGCCCAGTCCGAGCGGCTCCTGCTGACGGACCGACACCATCGATCCCGGCTCCATCTGGGATTGATGCAGCGTCTCGAGCGCGTCCTTCTTGTTGCGTTCCCGTAGCGTCGCCTCGAGCTCGAAGGCCACATCGAAATAGTCGATCAGGGCGGTCTTGCCGCGCCCCGTGATCATGCAGAACTCCTCGATGCCCGCCGCGCGCGCCTCGTCGACCGCGTACTGGATCAGCGGCCGGTCGACGACAGGCAGCATCTCCTTGGCCATCGCCTTCGTCGCCGGCAGGAAACGCGTGCCGAGACCGGCGACCGGAAGGACTGCCTTTCGCAACGGCTTGATCATCGGTTGGCGTCCCCCTGGATTGTTTGTCGCCGACAGGTCTAGAGCATCATCCGATCAGGTGGAATTGCCGACTTGGAGCCCTCCCCCGACTTGCCCGCCACGCCGCGCATGCGCCGCCTGCTGCGCCGCGACCGCCGTCAGGTTCAGGATGCCGCGCGCCGTCGTGCTCTGCACCAGCACATGGATGGGCTTGGCCATCCCGAGCAACATCGGTCCGAGCTGCAGACCCTCGGCCGCCGCCTTGACCAGGTTGAAGCTGATGTTCGCCGCATCCAGCGTCGGCATCACCAGCAGGTTGGCGGTGCCGCTCAGGGTGGTGCTCGGCGCGTTGCGGAACCGCAGGACTTCGCTCAGCGCCTGGTCGGCATGCATCTCGCCGTCCACCTCGAAATCCGGCTTGGACGCCCTGATCAACCCCAGTGCCGCGCGCATCTTGCGCGCCGACGGCGAGTCGCTGCTGCCGAAGCTCGAATGCGACAGCAGCGCCGCCCGCGGCTGGATGCCGAACATCCGCACCTCGTCGGCCGCCATCAGCGTCATCTCGCAGACCTGCTCCGCCGTCGGCTCCAGCAGCAGGTGCGTGTCGCAGAAGAACAACGCGCCGTTGCCCTGGATCAGGCCAGACAGCGCATACACCCGGTCGGCGCGCTGCAGCCGCGGAATGATCGGCAGCACATACTGCATCTGCCGCCACCAGGATCCCAGGCCGCCCACCAGCGCCGCGTCCACCTCGCCCGACTGCAGCAGCATCGCCGCCGCCACCGTCGGGCGCCGATACAGCGCGCGCGCCGCCGCATCCGGCGGGACGCCGCGCCGCTCGACCATCTGGCTGTAGGCCTCGATCAGGGGCGCGAACGCCGCCTCGTCATGGTCCGGATCGAGCACCTCGACCTCGTCGCCGATCCGCAGCCTCAGCCCGAGCGCACGCCGCTTGGCCTCGATCACGTCGCGCCTGCCGATCAGGACCGGCTGCGCGATCGCCTCGTCCACCACGCTCTGCACCGCGCGCAGCGTGCGCTCGTCCTCCCCCTCGGAATACACCACCCGGCATCTGCTTCGGCGCGCCCGCTCGAACACCGGCCGCATCACCTGCGCCGACCGGAACACGATATCGTCCAGGTCCTGCCGGTAGGCGTCGAAGTCCGCGATCGGACGCTCCGCGACGCCGGTCTCCATCGCGGCACGGGCGACCGCGGGCGCCACCTGCAGGATCAGTCGCGGATCGAACGGCTTGGGGATGATGTAGTCGGGCCCGAACATCGGCGCCGTGCCGCCATAGGCAGCCGCCACCACCTCGGAGGCTTCGATCCGGGCAAGCTCGGCGATCGCCTCGACCGCCGCGAGCTTCATCGCCTCGTTGATCTCGCGCGCGCCGACATCGAGCGCGCCACGAAAGATGAACGGAAAGCACAGCACGTTGTTGACCTGGTTGGCATGGTCGGACCGTCCCGTCGCCACGATCGCGTCCGGCCGATGAAGCCGCACCAGGTCCGGGCTGATCTCCGGGTCCGGGTTCGCCAATGCCAGGATGATCGGCTTGTCCGCCAGCTTCGGCAGCCATTCCGGCTTGAGCACGCCCGGCGCCGACAGACCGAGAAAGATGTCCGCCCCGCCCAGCACGTCGGGCAGCGTGCGCGCATCCGTCCGCCGCGCGTAGCGCGCCATGTTCGGCGCCATCTCGCCCTCGCGGTCCGCGTGCACCACGCCCTTGATGTCGGTCAGCGTGACGTTCTCGATCCGCAACCCCATCTCGACCATCAGGTCGACGCACGCGATCGCCGCCGCCCCGGCGCCCGACGTGACCAGCCTGACGTCGGCGAGGGACTTGCCTTGCAGCGCGAGCGCATTGCGCACCGCGGCCGCGCACACGATCGCGGTGCCATGCTGGTCGTCATGAAAAACCGGAATGCGCATCCGCGTGCGAAGCGCCTGCTCGATGACGAAGCATTCCGGCGCCTTGATGTCCTCGAGATTGATCGCGCCGAATGTCGGCTCGAGAGCCGCCACGACCTCGATGAATTTCTGCGGATCCTGCTCGTCGACCTCGATGTCGAACACGTCGACATCGGCGAACTTCTTGAACAGGACCGCCTTGCCTTCCATGACCGGCTTGCCGGCGAGCGCCCCGATATTGCCAAGGCCAAGCACGGCGGTTCCGTTCGAGATCACGCCCACCAGATTGCCGCGCGTCGTGTAATCACGCGCGGTGCGCGGGTCCGCCTTGATCTCCTCGCAGGCAGCGGCGACACCAGGCGAGTAGGCCAGCGCCAGGTCGCGCTGCGTCGCCATGCGCTTGGTCGGCGTGATGGTGAGTTTTCCGGGGGTCGGCAGGCGATGGTAGTCCAGCGCCGCGCGCCTGAAATCCTCGTCCATCGCCATCGTCGTGCCCGCCCTGCTGGTGGCAGACCATCATCCGGCCGCGTCACCGGCGCAACGGCCGATCAATTGGTGCGGTCGAGAAGACTCGAACTTCCACAGGGTTTCCCCCACAAGCACCTCAAGCTTGCGCGTCTACCATTCCGCCACGACCGCACCGTCGGACGCGCCCGGGGTTTTATCCGATGACTTCGACCGACACAATGAGTCGCGCCGACGGGGGAAGCCGGACCGAGTGGCGCCAATCGCCCGGCCTGACCCCCTACGCGGCGGCGCTCGCCGTCATGGAGCATCGTGCCGCCGCCATCGCGACGGGTGACGCCGATGATCTCGTCTGGCTGCTCGAGCATCCCGGCCTGTTGACCGCCGGCACCTCGGCCCGCGACGCCGACCTGATCGACCCGTCCGGCCTGCCGATCCACCATGTCGGTCGTGGCGGTCAATGGACCTACCACGGGCCCGGTCAGCGGATCGGCTACGTGATGCTCGACCTCAAGCGGCCGCATGGGCGAATCCCGGCCCGCGACGTCCGCGCCTATGTCCGCGGCCTCGAGGCCTGGCTGATCGCGACGCTGGCCATCTTCGGCATCAGGGGCGAGATCCGCGACGGCCGCGTCGGCATCTGGGTCGTCGACCCGAGAACCGGCGCGGAGAACAAGATCGCGGCCATCGGCGTGCGCGTCACCCGCTGGGTGACCTGGCACGGCATCGCGCTGAACGTCGCCCCCGACCTCGCCGAGTTCTGCCGCATCATCCCCTGCGGCATCGCGGCCCACGGCGTCACCAGCCTCGCCGCTCTCGGCGTCGCCGCCACCATGACCGACGTGGATGCCGCCCTCCGGCACTGCTGGGGTTCCACTTTCGAGGCGGATCCGATCAGCCCCCGCGCAGGCTCGAAAGATTTTGTTTTGTAAGTGTACAGACGCATCTATGTTTCAGCTCGTCACCGCATCGCGGAGCGACGGGAATTCCAGAGTGAGATGATTTCGAAAATCCTCTCAATTGACCTTCACGACCCCAGGACAGCGCGCCGGAAGTCCCGCGGCGAATAGCCCTGATTCCTGCGAAACGCCTTGGCGAAATTGTTCGGGTCGGCAAACCCGCACTGCCTCGCAACCTGCTTGACCGGCAGGTCGGTGAGCCGAAGCAGCCGGACGGCCTCCTCCATGCGCTTGAGCGCGATATATCGTCCAGGCGAAAGTCCGGTCTCAGCGGCGAACACGCGGCTGAAATGATACCGGCTGTAGCCGGCCGCGTCCGCAAGGCGCGAGACGTCGACACGATCGCCGCCCGCGGCCTCCGCATCGCACAGCGACACCGCCCGTTCGATCCCTGTCCGCGACCCCGCATTCGCGCCATCGTCACCGAGCACAAGCTCATCAGCGAGGAGCATGGCCACCTCGTAGGCGATCATCGACGCCCGCGATGGCCTTCCGAACGATCCTTCAAGCGCATCGCGACAGATCGACGCCAATTGAAGAACGCAAGGTTCCGACAGTCGGACAACGGGACCGGTTCGCATCGCATCCCGCCAGACCCGTTGCACCTCGCGTCCATTGAGACAAATCCAGAAGAACTCCCACACATCGCCAGGCGCGACCCGATACCGGTTGTCGTGCGGAAAGCGCAGCAGCATCGTCTGGCCGGCCCGAACCATATACTCGCGCCCCTCGAACGTGAGGCGTCCGCGTCCGGCCAGCGTGTGCTGCAGCAGCACGAACGATCCGCGCGTGCTGCCGTCGTGATCGTAGGCGGGATCATCCACCCGGTCGCAGCCTGCCGTCGTCAGCATCGCGTGCAGCCTGAAACGATGACGCCGGAATCCTGTGGCCATGCGGCCGGGGATCATCGCCCGGAGCTGATGGAGCACGTTTTCACCTGTCATCGCACAAAAGCCCGTCTTCCAGATCAGCCGGTGACCGCCCTATTCTTCGCACGAAAGTCCCCATTGCTCACATGTCCGTAGGAGGCAAGCATGCGGATCGCCATCATCGGCTCCGGCAGCGTCGGCTTCACCCGCAAGCTCGTGCGCGACATGCTCAAGGTGCCGGCGCTCGCGGACGCCGAGTTCGCGCTGCATGACATCTCGGCCCAAAACCTCGACCTGGTCCGTCAGATCCTCGAGCGCGACATCGCCGCCAATCGCATGTCCTCGCGCATCCTCGCCACCACCGATCGGCGCGAGGCGCTGACCGGAGCCAGATACATCATCTCGTGTGTCCGGATCGGTGGCCTGTCCGCCTTCAGCTCCGACATCGAGATCCCGCTGCGCTACGGCGTCGACCAGTGCGTCGGCGACACCATCTGCGCCGGCGGGATTTTCTACGGCCAGCGCTCGATCCCGGCCATCCTCGACTTCTGCCGCGACATCAACGAGGTCGCCGAGCCGGGCGCCTGGTTCCTCAACTATGCCAACCCGATGGCGATGAACACCTGGGCCGCGATCGAGCATGGCGGCGTCGCCAACACGATCGGCCTTTGCCACGGCGTCCAGCACGGCTGGCGCCAGATCGCCGAGGTCCTCGGTGCCGAGAATCCGCACGAGGTCGACTACGTCTGCGCCGGCATCAACCACCAGACTTGGTATATCGACGTGCGGCTGCGCGGCCGCCGGATCGGCCGCGACGAATTGCTCGCCGCCTTCGAACGCCACCCTCGTTTTTCCGTCGAGGAGAAGATCCGCATCGACGTCCTGCGACGCTTCGGCGTCTACTCGACCGAAAGCAACGGCCACCTCAGCGAATACCTGCCCTGGTATCGCAAGCGTCCTGACGAGATCGGCCGCTGGATCGATCTCGGCAACTGGATCAATGGCGAAACCGGCGGCTACCTGCGTGTCTGCAGCGAGCGGCGGGACTGGTTCGAGACCGACTTCCCGCGCTGGCTCGCGGAGGCCGGCGGCAGCCTCGCCGACTACCAACGCACCGACGAGCACGCCAGCCACATCATCGAGGCGCTCGAGACCGGCCGCATCTATCGCGGGCACTTCAACGTCCGCAACAACGGCGCCATCACCAACCTCCCGCACGACTGCATCGTCGAAAGCCCGGGCTTCGTCGACCGGTTCGGCGTCAACATGGCCGCCGGGCTCGCGCTGCCCATGGGCTGTGCCGCGACCTGCAACGTGTCGGTCAACGTGCAGCGCATGGCCGTCGAGGCCGCGGTGACAGGCGACGTCGACCTGCTCCGCCTGGCCGTCCTGCACGATCCGCTGGTGGGCGCCGTCTGCAATCCCGAGGAGGTCTGGCAGATGGTCGACGAGATGCTGGTCGCCGAAGCCGACTGGCTGCCGCAATACGCGCACGCCATCGAGGACGCGCGAGCGCGCCTTGCCAGGAGCCGTCTGCCCACGCGCGAGAACAAGGGCGCCGCCCGGATGGCGGTGCGCTCGGTCGAGCAACTGCGCGCTGCCACCGGCGGCCGCACTCTCGACGTCGAGGAGATCCCGGCCACCGCCACAGCCTGAAATCCACCACAAGCGGGCCGGCAAACGGCCCCGACCCGAGGAGAACAGTCCCTTGAAACGTCTTGCATGCGCTGCCGTGCTGACGGCCCTCCTGGCTTCCGGCACGGCGATGGCCGACCCGATCACGCTCCAGTTCTGGGAAGGCGAGGAACCCGGCTCGGCCGAAGCGAACGTCAACGCGCAACAGATCGCGTCGTTCGAGAAGTCCCACCCCGGCGTCCACGTCCAGATCCAGAACATCACCATCGGCGCGATGCACGACAAGCTCGTGACCTCGATCGCCGCGGGCGACGCGCCCGACGTGAGCTGGGGCCTGATCGAATGGCTCGGCGAACTGCACCGGATGGGTGCGCTGCTTGACCTGACGCCGTATGCCGCCGACTGGCCCGGCCGCTCGGAGATCTATCCCAACGTGCTGGCCCAGCTCACCATCGACGGCAAGCTCGCGGCACTGCCAAATTATCTCGGCATCCGCGCCCTGATCTACCACGCCGACATCCTCAAGCAGGCCGGCATCGCCGCTCCCCCCGCGACGTGGGACGACCTCATCGCAATGGCGCCCAGAATCAAGCAGGCGACAGGCAAATACGCGTTCGGCGTCGCGGGCGTCGGCGTGCGCGCACCCCAGGAACTCCTGGCGATCCTCGCCGAGAACGGTGTCGCCATCGCCGACAAGACACCGGACGGCAAATACCGCAACACCTGGCTCACCGAGCCCGCATCGTTCAAGCGCGCGACGGAAGTCTTCCAGCTCTACCGCACCCTGCTCGACCGCGGTGTCATCCCGCCCGCCAGCACTGGTTGGGAGTGGCAACAGGAAGACACCAACTTCGCGCTCGGCCAATACGCCATGGTCGTCGACGGTGCCTGGATGGCGAACTACGACGCGCAGGATCCCAGGACGATGGCCGACGTCCGCCTCGCGTCGCCGCCGAAGATGGCTCACGCCGCGACGTTCTTCGAGGTCAATCCGATCTTCGTCTTCAAGAACAGCCAGCATCCGAAGGAGGCCTTCGCGCTCGCTGCCTTCGTCGCCGGCAAGCAATACCAGACCGCCATCTTCCAGAGCCGCTCGCCGCTGCGTGACGTCGCCAGCGACGACATGTGGGGCCGCGCGCTCGTCTCGCTCACGCCGATCGGAATGTCCTATCCGCCGGTGGCCCTGGGTCAGATCAGCAAGGCGATGACCGATGCGGTCGGTCGCGTCCTGATCGCGGGCGAGACGCCGCAAGACGTCACGCGATGGCTGGCCCGCGCGGTCAATCGCTCGCTCAAGCAGTCGGGCGAACTCGGGGGCGCCTGATGCAGCAAGCGGTCGCGCACTCGACCGTCGCCTACAGGAAAGCCGGCGTGCGCACCGGTCCGACACGCCAGGAGAAGGCCAGGAAGAACGCGCTTCTCTTCGTCGTGCCTGTCGCCATCCTTCTGCTGCTGCTGGTGGCATTTCCTCTTGTCGAGGTCGTCCGCGACGCGGTCTGGAACGTCAATCTCGTCGACCCCAGTGTCACCGGCTTTGCCGGCCTCGACAATTTCACCACCGTCCTGACCGACGACCAGTTCTGGCCGTCGGTCTGGCGAACGCTGGAGTGGACTGTCCTATCGGTCACCGGCGAATATGTGCTCGGTCTCGGCTCGGCGATCGCGCTGGCGCAGGCCGTCCCGGGCGTCGCCGCATTTCGTGCCCTCGTCATCATCCCCTGGGTCGTCCCGATCGTCGTGGCCGGTCTCGATTGGAGCTGGATGCTCAGTCCCGATTACGGGCTGATCAACATCTGGCTCGTCCGCGCCGGCCTTGTCGGACAGCCGGTCAATTGGCTCGGCAGTCTCCATCTGGCGCTGCCGACCATCGCGCTGGTCAATGTCTGGCGATCGTTCCCGTTCTACACCATCTCGATGCTGGCGGCGCTGCAGGCGATCCCGGCGGATGTCCGCGAAGCGGCCGCCCTCGACGGCGCCGGACCGATCGCCCGATTCCGCCACATCACCCTGCCCTATCTGAGACCCGTCACCATCACGCTCGTGCTGCTGCACGTCATCTGGACCGCGATCAATTTCGACTTCATCTGGGTCATGACCGAGGGCGGACCGCTGAACGCGTCCCAGACACTGCCCATCATGATCTATCGCTACGGCATGCAGGACTTCGATGTGGGCGCCGCAAGCGCGCTCGCGACCATGATCCTCGGGACCTTGGCCAGCGCCTTCCTCGTTACCCACTACGCCAGGCGCGGCCGGAGCGCGGGCTGACCGATGGTAACCTCCAGATCGCAACGCATCACCCGGACCACCATCACCTATGCGGCATTGTCCGGCTTTGCATTGTTCTCGATCATGCCCTTCCTCTGGATGGTCGACACCGCGTTCAAGCCACTTCAGGAGGTCATGACGCCGAACCCGACATTCCTGATCGCGCATCCGACGCTCGAAAACTTCTCGCGCGTGCTGACCCACACGGCATTCCCGCTCTATGTTCGCAACAGCGTCATCGTGGCCGTTGCCTCGACCATCCTCGCCCTGAGCGTCTCGATCTTCTCCGCCTATGCGCTCAGCCGCTGGGGCACGATGGGGCGCGTCCGTCTCGTCGGCGCAGCACTCCTGGTCTCGCAGGCGATCCCCGGTGTCCTGCTTCTCGTTCCTCTCTACGTCCTGATGCAGCATCTCCATCTGCTCAGCACATACGCATCGTTGATCCTCGTCTATTGCACGTTCACCATCCCGCTCTGCACCTTCATGCTGCGCGGCTTCTTCGACGCCATTCCGCGCGAGCTCGAGGACGCGGCCGAGATGGATGGCTGTTCCCGCCTCGGCTTCATCGCGCGGATCCTGCTGCCATTGTCGATTCCCGGTCTGCTCGCAACCGCGATGTTCGTCTTCATCGTCGCCTGGAACGAGTTCATGTTCGGCTACGTGCTCATCAACAACGATGCGCACCGCACGCTCACGCCCGGCATGATGCTCTTCAAGGGCGTGCACATGACGAACTGGGGCGAGTTGATGGCGGCCTCCGTCATGGCGGTCGTCCCGGTCGCCATCGGCTTCGTCTATCTGCAGCGGTTCCTTGTCCGCGGCCTCGGTGCAGGTGCCGTCAAGGGCTAGAGCATGAAAGAGGCCGCCGGAACGGGAACACCGGTCGTCTGGTCGAACAGCCGGAACCCAGTCCGGCGACGCTCCGCATCGGTCGCCTGCAGGCTGCTCAGGACCAGACCGCCGGCAACGTCGTCGAACACGAGCGTGAGTTGTCCGGCGCCGGGATTGGCTGCCCGCACCAATGTCAGTTGCACCCGCCCCGGCACTTGCTGGACATCCGTCACTCGTATCCGGTCGCCAAGCAGATCGATGCGGCCATCGAGCAACAGGCCGAGCGCGCTCGCCCGCGCCGGCATGCGCGTTACGCTCCCGACCGTCGCATCCGTCACCACGATCCGTCCGCCGCTCGCCACCAGCACCATCCGGTCGTTCGGCGCGTAGTCGAGCCGCAAACGTCCCGGCGGATCGAACAGCGCAACACCCTCGCTGACCGCGTTGTCAGGCCAGGTCTGCAGGAAACGCGCTCGCAGCCCGTGAAGATGGTCTAGCCACGCCTGGACCCGAGCAATCGCCGCCTGATCGGACGCCGAGAACGACGCCTGACCAGCGACACACGCCGTCAGCGCAAGCATCAGCCCTGACGCAAGAAGAACGCGTCGCCTCACTCGGCGGCAACGGCTCCGGGGAGGCTGCCGGACGGATCGGCAAGATCGAAGAAAGGTCGATCCTCGCGCGTCAGCCAAGGACTGTACACCGGATCGTTCAGGAAGATCGGCTTGTCCCGCCAGCGCTCGAACATGACCTGCTGCTCGGTGAAGAAGCGCGCCTCCTGCTCCGGCCGCATGTCGCTGCCGCGGCTGAGGCTCTCGTGGTGCTCGGCGATGGTCTCGGCGTTCCACACGATCTTGTAGCCCCCGTCGCGGACCTTCAGGCACAGATCGACGTCGTTGTAGGCGACCTTCAGCTTGACCTCGTCGAAGCCCCCGACCTCGTCGAACACCGACCGCCGCACGAGCATCATCGCAGCCGTCACGGCGGTGAATTCCTGGCTCAGCCGCGCCCGGCCGATGAAGCCGTAATCGTCCGCCGGGATCCCCGCGTGCATATGCGCTGCCACACCATGCACGCCCACCAGAACGCCCGCATGCTGCACCCCGCCGCTCGGATACAGCAGCTTGGCGCCAACCATCGCGACAGCCGGATCGGACATCTCGCCCAGCATGCGTCCGAGCCAGTTCGGCTCGGTCACGAAAACGTCGTTGTTCATGAACACGACATACTCGGCGTCGGTACTGGCAACAGCGAGATTGTTGAGACGCGAGTAGTTGAACTCCTCTTCCACGACCATCACCCGGACGCGTGCCATCGCGCTCACGTCGTCGCGAAAGTCTCGCGCCTCGTGCGTCGTCGACCAGTTGTCGACCAGGATGATTTCGTAATTGTCGTAAGCCGTCGTCTCGAGGATCGTGTCGAGGCAGTTGCGGGTCGTATCGATCTCGTCCTTGAACGGGATGACGATGGCGATCGACGGGGTCCCGACGGCCGCGAACTCCACGCCGTAGATCGTCAGGTTGTTGATCGATTCGACCTTCGCCTCGCGGCCCATCCGCGTGAGATGGTCGGTGACCGCGTTCACGCCGGCCTGCACCGCGTAACCCTTGTTGGAGATGTCGGACGCGGTCGAATTCGGCGTCTTGCGCCAGTGGTAGAGCATCTCTGCGACATGATGGATCTTGTCGTGCGGGATCGTCTCCGAGATGCGCAGGATGTAATCGTGGTCCTGCGCGCCGTCATAGTCGCTGCGCAGCACCCCGACCTTGCGGATCACCGCCGTCTTCACGACCAGAAGATGGCAGACATAGTTGCAGCCCAGCACGTAGCGGTAGTTCCAGTCGGGCTTGAAATTCGGCTCCATGAAGTAGCCGGCGCTGTCGACCTTGTCCTCGTCCGAATAGAGCATCAGCGCGCCTTCCTCACGGGCGGCACGCAACATCACCTCGAGCGCGACGTCGACCAGGACGTCGTCGTGATCGAAGAACACGATCCAGTCGCCGCGCGCGGCTTCGATCGCGACGTTGGTCGCCTTGGCGATGCCGACGTTCTTCTGTCGCCTGATGCAGCGAATGCGGCTGTCAGCTTCGGCGAATGCGTCCATCCTCCGGGAGATCTCGGGCGCCTTGCCGCCATCGTCGACGATGATCAATTCCCAGTTCTGGTAGGTCTGGTAGATCACGCTCTCGACCGCCGCGACGAAGTCCGACATCAGCGGCTTGTAGGTCGGCAGCAGGATCGAGAGGAAAGGTTCCGGCGGAGGATCGCCTGCGCGCTCCCGCTGCCGGATCGCCGCGGTGCGCGCACGCAGATGGTTGTAGTATTGCCGTGCCCAACGATCATAATCGTCGATGTTGAAGCCTGCCTGCGGCACGATCGCGCTCACGTCGCGGCGCAGCGCGGTGAGGTCGCGCAGCAGGTCGCGGTGCAGCGTGTCCATCCGCACGCTGATGTCGAGCAACCTTCCCTCGAGATAATCGTCGACGACGCTCGTCAGGAACGGACTGTTGCCAAGCTCGACCTGGTCGGGAATGACGAAGAACCGGAACGTCTGCGGATAGGATTTGCGGTACTGCGTCGGGACCTTGAACTCGAACCCGCAATTCGCGTCGCAGGCGAGCGCGGAGGCGACGTCGAGGCGGAAACGATCGGCGACCACCTGGCCGATACGCACTCCGTTGCAGGTCACCATCAGATGGCAGCCGCCGGTGCCCGTGTCCTGCCGCCCGACCTTGCGCAATACCCAGCCGCGTAATGCCCCGCGGGCATAATTGTCGACGTTGCCCTGGATGGTGACGGTCGGATAGCCGCTGAAATCATGCGCGTCGAGCAGGTCCGCGACACCACCCTCGCCGATATGTGCGATCAGGGTCCCGTCGGGCAGCATGAAGCTGATCCGGTGCGGCACGCCATCGAGATAGGCATCGGGCACGTCGAACGAGAACCCGACGCGCCCGGTCGGATGCTGCAGGATCGCCCGCACGTCCTCACGGCTGTCATCGGCCAGCAGCCGCGTGACCTCCTCGCCGTCGATCACCACCAGCAGTTCGACCGGCTCGTCGGGAACCGCCACATCCATCACCCAGCCCTGGGCGTGACCGTTCTCGAAACGATCGAAATACCCGCGATAGACGGATTGGCTGGCGAGGATGGGCAGGCTGGACGAGTCAGGCATCGATCCCTCTTCTGCACTGCGCTCGTGGTCTCGATACACCCGAGAGACGGAAGCCTCCTAGGCCTATCTCCGCCACTTCGACTGGGAGCGCCCCACTACAATGAAATCGGCTTCAAGCTCAAGCCGACTGCAGGATCGTGGCCTCGAGCGTGTTTCGCAGCAGACACGCGACCGTCATCGGGCCGACACCACCGGGCACCGGCGTGATCGCGCTCGCGATGCCCACCGCCTCGGCGAACGCGACATCGCCCACCAGCCTCGCCTTGCCCGCGCGCTCGATCCGGTTGATGCCGACATCGAACACGATCGCACCAGGCTTGAGCCAGTCGCCACGGACCATCTCGGGCCGGCCGACAGCGGCGATCAGGATGTCGGCCTGCCGAACCAGCCCCGGCAGATCACGACTTCGCGAGTGCGCGATCGTCACCGTGCAATCCTCCCGCAGCAACAAGGCCGCCATCGGCTTGCCCACGATGTTGGAACGGCCCAGCACGACGGCATGCAATCCCGCCGAGGAGGTCCGGATCTCGCGCAGCAGCAGCAGGCACCCGAGCGGCGTGCACGGAACCGGCCCGTCCAGCCCGCTCGCGAGGCGGCCCGCGTTGAGCACGTGAAACCCGTCGACATCCTTCTCGGGCTTGACCATCTCGAGCACGCGCGCCGACGAGACATGCGCCGGCAACGGCAACTGCACCAGGATGCCATGGACGCCGGGATCCGCGTTCAGCTGCGCCACCACCCCCACGATCTCCGCCTCCGTGGCACTCGCCGCCAGCGCGCGCTCGACCGAACGCATGCCCGCAACCTCCGTCTGACGGAGCTTGTTGCGCACGTAGACGGCGCTCGCCGGATCGTCGCCCACCCGGACCACGGCCAGGCCTGGCACGATCCCGCGCGCATCGCGCAGGCCCGCCACGCGGCCCGCGACGTCGGCCACGATCCGCGCCGCCGCTGCCTTGCCGTCGATCACCCGCGTCCCGGAATCGGTGCTCATGCCAGCCTCACCCACAACGTTGAGGCCGTCTTAGCGTTGAGGCATCATCGGCTCCAGCCGGAGGGTGGTCAGATGAGCGGCGCCGGCGAGGACTCCCCCCATCTCGATCCCAGTGAACGCCGCCAGGCCGCCAACGCGACGGCACTCGGTCCCCTGGTCATCCACGAGATCGTCCGCGAGCAGGGAGAGACCGAGCTCAAGCGGCCGTTCGGCGGCCTCGCCTGGTCGGGTCTTGCCGCCGGCGCCTCGATCGGCTTCTCCTTCATGATGATGGCCGAACTGCAGGGCGCGCTGCCGCAGGAACCCTGGCAGCGTCTCGTCTCGAGTTTCGGCTACTCGCTCGGCTTCCTGATCGTCATCCTCGGGCAGCAGCAACTGTTCACCGAGACCACGCTGACCGCGCTGATCCCGACGCTCACCCGTCGTGACCTCGCATCCCTGCTCGCCACCCTGCGCGTCTGGGCGATCGTGCTGGCGGCCAACCTGATCGGCACGATCGTCTTCGGGATGGTCTCCGCACGCGCCGGCCTGTTCCGGCCCGAAACGATGCGGGCGATGCGGACCATCGCCGCGCACACGATGGACCAGCCCTTCCTGACCACGACCCTGAAGGCAGCCGGCGCCGGCTGGCTGATCGGCCTGATGGTCTGGCTGCTGCCCGCGGCCGGCAGCGCCCGGATCATCATCGTCATCCTGCTGACCTACACGGTCGCGGTCGCCGGCTTCAACCACATCGTCGCGGGCTCCGCGGAAGCGGTCTTCGGCGTCGCATCGGGCGACGCCTCGCTGCACGACTACCTGCTGAAATTCTTCATTCCCACCCTTCTGGGCAACACCACCGGTGGCACCATCCTGGTGGGCCTGCTCAATCATGCGCCGGTGGCAAGCGAGATCTTCTCGGACAAGGAACAACGAAAATGACGCCGACCTATCTCCCGCATCCCGACCGCTATGCGGGTTTGTTCCGCCGCTGCGGCCTCTCCGGCCTCGACCTGCCGCCGATCTCGCTCGGGCTGTGGCACAATTTCGGCGGCACCGACATCTTCGAGACCGGCCGCGCCGTGGTGCGACGTGCCTTCGACCGCGGTGTGACGCATTTCGATCTCGCCAACAATTATGGTCCGCCATACGGATCGGCCGAGGAGAATTTCGGCCTCATGCTGGCCAAGGATCTGCGTCCCTATCGCGACGAGCTCGTCATCTCGTCCAAGGCCGGCTGGGACATGTGGCCGGGCCCCTACGGCGTCGGCGGGTCGCGCAAATACCTGATCGCGTCGCTCGACCAGAGCCTGCATCGCATGGGCCTCGACTACGTCGACATCTTCTATTCACATCGTCCGTCGCCGGACACGCCGATCGAGGAGACCATGGGCGCCCTCGCCCACATCGTCCGCCAAGGCAAGGCGCTCTATGTCGGCATCTCCTCCTACTCGCCCGAACTCACCTGCCGCGCCCACGCCCTGCTGGCCGCCGAAGGCATCCGCCTGCTGATCCACCAGCCCTCCTACTCGATGCTCAATCGCTGGATCGAGGAGCGGCTGCTCGACACGCTCGCCGAGCTCGGCATGGGCTGCATCGCCTTCTCGCCGCTGGCCCAGGGCATGCTGACCGCGAAATACCTCAAGGGGGTGCCCGAGGGTGCGCGCGCCACGCGCGGCAGCTCCTTCGACCAGAAGCTGCTCAGCGAAGAGAACCTCGCCCGCGTCCAGGCTCTCGGCGAGCTCGCGCGCCGCCGCGGCCAGACCCTGGCGCAGATGGCGATCGCCTGGACCCTGCGCGACGAACGTGTCACGTCGGCCCTGATCGGCGCGCGCAACGTCGAGCAGCTCGACGATTCGCTCGACGCGCTCAAGATGCTCTCGTTCTCGCCCGACGAGCTCAGCGAGATCGACCAGCATGCGACCGACGGCGGGATCGATCTCTGGCGGAAAGTCTCGTCCTTCACATGAGCCCAGCCGGCGCCATGAAGACCGCTCTGGCCGTGCGCGCGCACAGATCGAGCCGCAAGCTCGAATCGTCGTTGCGCGCGCTCGCAGGCTCCCCGCATTACGACCTGTTCCTGGTCGCCAACGAAACCGTCAACCAGGTCGAGGATTTCGGAGTCACGAAGCTGTCGCACACCGCCGACATCATGGCGCCGTTTGGAGACGTCTACGCCAGCGAGAGCCACCTCGTGCATTGCAGCGACGCCGTCTTCGGCTTCCTCCAGGACCGCCTGCCCGGCTACGACTTCATTCTCGTCGTGGAGGACGACGTCCATTTTCCCCACGGCGCCCGCCAGTTCGTCGAACGCATCCTCGCCATCGTGGCAGGCTTCCCGGATGGTCTGGACTTGGTCGCGACCAGGGTCAGGAAGGCCGAACCGGACTGGTGGTGGTACGAGGAGGGCAAGCGAGCATTCTCCGAAGTGCATGCGATCCTGTTCCCGTTCGTCGGCATGTCGACGCGAACGATCGAATTCCTGCGTCAGGCGCGGCGCGACGAGGCCGGCCGGGCAGCCGGCAACCGCCTCGTCTTCTGCGAGACCTTCGTCCCGAGCACGCTGCAGGCCGCCGGCGGCTTCAACATCCGCGACGTCAACCAGCTCGTGCCCCAAGCCTACGGCGACGACACCTTTACGATCGGACTGCCGCAGTTGCTCGAGGATCCGGTCTGGGCATCGTCGCGGGTCGAAATGGCGCATCCGGTGTTCAGTGCCGCCGAATTCCTCGAGCGGCGTTTCGCCCACGCGCGGAGCCCCGGCGGCGACGTCTGCGCCTTTCTCGACGATCTCGAAATCCGGGAAGCCATGATCCCGGCGCCGCTCCGCACCGAATACGCCGCGCGTGCCGGCGCCCAAGTCAACGTGACGCTCGCCGACCGCCTGGCGCGCCTCGAACGGCATCTCGGTCTGACGGATGCGTGAACGCTTCGGCCGCCGCTACAAGACGCTCGACTTCGTCCGCGGCGCACACTTGGCCCAAGGAAGGCGGTGCAATCCCGGGCCCGAGCAACAGGCATCGAGCCCCGCCGACCGAACCGGCCGTCTCGTCATCGAGCCGGATCACGGACGACGGACGCAGACAGGCGAGCACGGCCGGATAGAGCGGGTTGCGGGATAGCGGACCGTCGATGATGACATCGCCGCCCGCCTCCAGCAGATCCAGCGCGACATCGGTCAGCCCCGCGACGTGGAGCGTCGCGAGCGCCGCGCGCGCCTCCGCGTCGAGCCCGTGTGCCGCCACCTCGCCAACCCTGCCCGGAAACTGCCCGCCCGGGGCCAATGACGGCGTGACCGAAGCGCCTGCCTCCAACGCGCGCTTCAGACCCGCGATTGTCGGCGGCGGCGCGTCCGCTCCGGCGACCGCCTCGTACTCGCGGCCCCCCATGAAACGGGCGGTCCCCACGACGCCGCCGAAGGCGTCGACATTGCCCAGCATGTCCCGCTCCGGATCGAGCCTGTCGAGCGGCGTGCCGTTGGCCAGGATCACTGTCCAGGTGCCCGACGAGATCACGCCGAAACGCTCGGTGTCAGCGCGGTGGATCCGATGGCGGAGGTAGGACGCGTTCGAGTCGTGGATCCCGCACAGGACGAGGCAATCCGCCGGCAAGCCGCACTTCGCGGCAATCGACGGCAGGATGACCCCGAGCGCTTCGTCCGCCGCCCTCACCGGCGCGAACAGGTCCGCCCATCCCGCGCGCACGGCGCAGGCCGAGAAACTTCCCGCGCCTGGCCACCAGAGGTCGGTGTGACAACCGAGCGACGTGATCTCGCTCGCCTTCACCCCGCAGAGCACGAATGACCAGTATTGCGGATAGGTCAGGATGCAGGCGACCCGCGCGAACAACGCGGGCGCCGCGTGCTCCACGAAATGGATCTGCCGCCCGAGATTGAGGCCACCCGGCAGCCTGGGCGAGAAGGTGCGGTCGAACGGATCGCGCAGCCGGTCGTATGCGCCATTCCCGCCCAGCGACGGATCCTCGTAGTCCGGCGCCAGCAGCGGACGATCGTCGCCGCCGAGCATCACGCAGGCGGCACCATGAGCGACCGGAACGATCGCGTCGATCCGGTGCCGATCCGGCAACGCGGCGAGCGTCTCGAACAGCCAGTCACGCAGCCCCTCGAGGTCGAGCTGGCGCACCGGATCACCTGCCACCGCCGCGTTCGGCCGCCGGACCGACGCCAATGCCGTCCCCGAGCGCGGATCGACCAGCACGATCTTGGCGTTGCTCTTGCCGACATCGAGCACGGCCAGAAGCCGCCCCGGCGCCCAGGTCCGCGCGCGGCCGTCGATCATCGGCGCCGGACGGCGGCCGGGATCGCCACCACGGCGATCAGCATCGCGCCGGTCACCACCGACATCACGATCCCGGGCACGTTGAGCAGACCGAGGCCGAACGTGACCAGCCCGATCAGGATCGCGGCGAGAACGACGCCCGGGATGGTGCCGACGCCGCCCTCGATCGAGACGCCGCCGAGGATCACCATCGTGATGATCTCGAGTTCCCAGCCTTGCGCGATCGACGGCCGCGTCGAGCCGAGGCGCGATGTGAGCAGCACGGCGGCGATGCCCGCGAGCGTCCCGACCCCCACGAAGAGCATCAGGCGCAGCCTCGTGGTCGCGACACCCGACATGCGCGCCGCCTCCGGATTGCTGCCGGTGGCGACCACGCGCCGGCCGAAGACGGTCCGGTGCAGCAGCACCCCGATCCCGATCGCGAAGACAACGAACACGACCAGCTCGAAGGAAACCGGACCATAGACATTCCCCTGTCCGAGCCAGGCGAAGCCACGTGGATACGTCTTCAGCACGCCGTCGCCGAGCACAACGGTGGCGATCCCGCGGAACAGCGTCATGGTTCCGATCGTGGCCACGATCGACGGGACCCGGCCGGCGGTCACGATCGCTCCGTTGACGACGCCCGCGGCCGTCCCCGTCAGGATGCCGGCCGCGATCATCAACGCCATCCCGACATGCGGCGCCAGCAATCCCATGACCACGGACGCGAGCGCGATCGTGCCGCCGACCGACAGATCGATGTCGCCGGCCATGATCAGCAGCGCCATCCCGAGTGCCACCACCGCCTTCTCGGCGACGCTGACAGTGACATCCGACAGCGTCCAAGGGTCGAGAAAATACGGCGAGGCCAAAGCATTGACCGCGAAGTCGATCGCGATCGCGGCGATCAGCAACGTCTCCCAGCGCAACAGCCGGTGCCGCCGCGCGCGCACCCAGGCACCGGTGAGCGGGATCGTGGCACTCACTAAGCGTGCTCCAGGATGCGTCGCCGCACCTGCCGCGCACCGCGTGCATTGATCAGCACGGCGCCGGTGATCACCGCGCCGCTGACCGCCATCTGCAAGAAGGGCGAGATGCCGACCAGCGGCAATGCGTTCTTGATCACGCCGAGGAACAAGGCGCCGAGAACGACGCCACCCACCGTGCCGACGCCACCAAGTGTCGAGATCCCGCCGATCACGCAGGCCGCGATGACCTGCAGCTCGAAGCCGCCCGCGATGTCGGTGTAGGCAATGGCGAAACGGGCGACCCACAGATAGCCGCACAAGCCGGCAATGGCGCCCGCGATGGTGAAAGCCATGAACTGGAGCCGAGCGACATCGATACCGGCATAGACGGAGGCGGAGGAATTGCTGCCTGCGGCATAGAGGTTGCGGCCGGCCACCGTGCTGCGCAGGAAGAACGCGATCACCGCGATGCCCGCGATCGCCGTCCAGGAAAGCATCGTCAGCCCGAGCATCCGGTCGCGAACGAATGCCAGGAAGTCGGGCGACATCTGGTTGCTGTTCACCCATTTGCCGCCGGACACGAGATAGACCGACCCGCGATAGACCGAGAGGGTGCCGAGCGTCACCACGATCGAGGGGACACGAAGCAGCCAGACCACGAGCCCGTTCAGCGCGCCAAGGAACGCGCCGATGGCGACCGACATCGCCAGGATCGGAACCATGCCCCAGGCCGGATGCGTTTCGTTGACGAGGCCCACGATCATGCCCGTCAGGGCCAGGTTGGCGGCCACCGAGAGATCGACACCGCGTGTCAGCAGAACCAGCATCTCTCCGAGTGCCAGCAGGATCAGCAGCGCGGTGTCATCGAGCACGCGGGCCAGATTGGCGGGTTCGATGAAGGCGGGAAACGCCGGCGCGATCGCCGCGACCAGCAGAAGGTCGAGTGCAAGAAGGCCCGCCTCGCGTGACCTGAGGGCTCTCATGCATCCGTCGCGAGACGGATGATCCGCTCCGGCGTCGCCTCGTCGCGCGACAGCAGGCCCTGCACCCGGCCACGACGCATGACCAGAACACGATCGGACATCCCGAGAATTTCCGGCAATTCGGACGACACCATGATCACGCCCACGCCGCGCGCGACCATGTCGCCCATCAACGCGTGCACCTGCGCCTTGGCACCCACGTCGATACCCTTTGTCGGCTCATCGAGGACCAGCACGCGCGGCGACGTCGCGAGCCATTTCGCGATCACGACCTTCTGCTGGTTGCCGCCCGAGAGCTCCTCGACGCGCTGATCGAGGCTAGCCATCCTGACCCCGAGCGCGCTCGCGTGTTCGGCCGCCTCGACGCGTTCGCGTCCGGCCCGGAGGAAACCCAAACTCGCGAGACGCCCGAGCGACGGCAGTGCGATGTTGTCCGCGATCGACAGAAGCAGATGCGCACCCTGCATCTGCCGGTCCTCCGGCACGAGGCCGATGCCGTGCGCGATCGCCTCGGCCGCCGAACGGATCGTCACCGGCGATCCATCCAGCAGGATCCGCCCACCCTCGGCGGCCGCCGTTCCGAACAGCGCCTCCATCACCTCCGACCGCCCGGCGCCGACCAGACCATAGACACCGAGGATTTCGCCCGCCCGCAGATCGAACGAGACGTCCCGGTACTCGAGACCGCGCCGCAATGCCTCGACCCGCAGTATCTCGCCGCCGATCGGAACCGCTCGTTTGGGAAAGATCCGGTCCAGATCGCGGCCGACCATCAGATTGATCAGCCTGTCGCCGGTAACCTCGGCCAGCGCGCCCTGGCCGACGCCGATGCCGTCGCGGAACACCGCATAGCGGTCGCACAGCGCGAATACTTCCTCGAACTTGTGCGAGATGAACAGGATCGCGCGTCCCTCGTCGCGCAGACGCCGAACGATGACGAACAGCTCCTCCGCCTCACGGTGCGACAAGGCGGCGGTGGGTTCGTCCATGATCACAATCCGTGCCTCGTTCGACAACGCGCGTGCGATCTGCACCAGGTGGCGCTGGGCAACCGACAACCTCCCGAGCACGTCGTCGGGATCGATCGTCGGATCGAGTCCCGCGAGAACCGTCCGCGCACCCGTCCGCATCGCACGCCAGTCCACCACGGGGATGCCGAACCGGCGCGTGATCGGACGGTGTTCCACAAAGATGTTCTCGGCCACCGTCAGCGCGTTGAACAGCACCGGTTCCTGGAAGATCGCGCTGATCCCGAGCGCCCTCGCCCGCTCGCTCGACCCGATCCGCGCGACCCGTCCGTCCAGCCGGACCGTGCCCGCATCCGCCGTGACGATGCCGGTGATGATCTTGACCAGCGTCGACTTGCCGGCCCCGTTCTCGCCCAGCAACGCCGTGACCTGTCCAGGATAGAGATCGAGAGTGCCGCTGACGAGTGCCTTCACGCCGCCGAACGACTTGGCAATTCCGTCGAGGGACAGGATCGGCAGCAATGCTCAGAACAGCTTGGCGGCGGCGGCGATGTTCGACGCGTCGTAGACGGTCGGCTTGCCGAGCGTACCGTTGCCGTCGCCATCGAACGCGATCGCGCCGAGGCGCCCGGCCGCAACCGAGCCGCCGGCGGCGGCCTTGCCCGCCACCAGCGCGCTCGCGACCTGCACCACCCCGTATCCGAGATCGACCGGGTTCCAGATCGCGAAGCTCTTCATCGTACCGTTCTCGACCGCGCCCGCGCATTCGCTCGGCAGACCGAGCCCGGTGACGAACACCTTCCCGCGCTTGCCAGCATCGTCGACGGCCTTGGACGCGGCGGTGATCGCAACCGTCGAGATCGCGACAATGACCGACAGATCGGGATATTTCTGCAGCAGCGCGGCCGCTTCCCGATACGAGCGGTCGGACAGGTCGTCGCCGTAGACGGTTGCGACGAGATCAAGCCCCGGGTGCGATGGGAGGTCGTTCTTGATCGCGACGATCCAGGCATTCTGATTGGTCGAGGTAACGGTCGCCGACAGGATCGCGATCTTGCCCCGTCCGCCGTTGGCGCTGGCCGCGAGCTGGTTGCAGGCTTCTCCCACCTGCTTGATCGTCGCGTCTTCGAGGTTGAGCAGGCGCCCAGCCTTGCTGATCCCCGAATCATACGACATCACCTTGATGCCGCGCTGCATGGCGCGTTTGCAGGAGGGCACCAGCGCGTCGGGATCGTTCGCCGAGATGGCGATCGCGTCGACATGCTGCGCGATCAGGCTGTCGATGACATCGATCTGCGCCTCGGCCGCCGTATCGGTCGGCCCCGTGAAGATGACGGTGATCCCGCCGCGCTCGCTGGCCGCCTGATTCGCACCAAGGTGAACGGCGTTGAAGAAGCCGTTGCCGAGCGACTTGGCGACGATGGCGATCCGCGTGCGCGCTGCTCCACGGCCGGTGCGTGGCATGAGGCCGGCGGCGGACAGGGCGGCACCGGCCGCGAATGTTCTTCTTTTCACGCATTCCTCCTTCTGTTGTTGCAAGCCCGGTCAAGCCACGTCGCTGATCGAGGCGTCCTCCGTCGGCACGACCATTACCTCGATCCCCGCGGAACGAAATTGCTCGATCTCCTCGGGCCGCGCGCCGTCATCGGTGATGATCCGGCTCAGCTTGGACAGCGCCATGACGATCATCGAGGAGTGTTGGCGAAACTTCCGGCTGTCGGCCAGCACGACGATCTCCGCCGCACTCGCCATCAGCACGCTCTGGGACCGCGCGATCAGCGGATCGTTCTCCATCATTCCGAAACGGTTCAGGCCGAAACAGGACGTGAGGAACAGCCGGCCGCAGAAATGCCGCGCCGTCTCGCTCTCGAACGGGCTGAGCACGATCGACTGCTCGCGATAGATCGTGCCGCCAGGCAGCGTGATGCGATTGCGGCTGTTGTTGACCAGATGCATCGCGAGCGGGAACGAGCTCGTCAGGATGTCGAGTTCCATCGCCTCGAGCAGAACCGCAAGGCAGAAGGTCGTGCTGCCGGCACCGATGACGACGCTGTCCCGGGCCCTGATCAGCTTGACCGCCTCGCGTGCGATGGCCCGCTTCTGGGCGGCCTGCACGTCCCGGCTGAACACCAGCGGCGTGCCGACCAGATGCGGCTGGTATCGCGGTTCGAGCGCCTCGACACCCCCCCGCACCCGGCGGACCTCGCCGCGCTCGGCCATCGAGACGATGTCGCGCCGGATCGTCGCCTCCGACGCCCCCAGGAGCTCGCACAGGTCGGCCACGCTGACCACCGAGCGCTCCTCGGCGGTCCTGTGGATCAATCTCTGACGCTCACGTTCGAGCATGGACGCTGACACCCTCGGCGTGTCACTGGACGGCGCCGAATGCCGTAAGTCAAGCGCAACATGCTGGAAAATGACTGTCCTTGGTTGTCGCTGATCGGTTTTGATTGTATTGCTGCCTCAGGCCGCCTGTCAGGAACACGCCATGAATCGGATCGGCACCGCCCCGCGTCTCGAGGATCGATGGGACGACGACCAAGCCGCCACCCTCTCGCCCGAGATGCTGCTGCTCTACCGCTCCAACCTGCTCGGCGCCGACAAGCGGGTCACCAACTACGGCGGCGGCAACACGTCGTCCAAGATCCCGATGACCGATCCGCTCAGCGGTCAGACCGTCCCGGTCCTGTGGGTCAAGGGATCCGGCGGCGATATCGGCACGATGACGCTCGACGGGTTCGCGACACTCTATCTCGACAAGCTGCTCCAGGCGCGGTCGCTCTATGCCGGTTCCGAACGCGAGGACGACATGGTCGGCCTCTATCCCCATCTCACCTTCAACCTCAATCCGCGCGCCACCTCGATCGACACCCCGCTGCACGGGCTGATCCACCATCCGCATGTCGACCACGTGCATCCGGACGCGGTCATCGCCATCGCGGCGTCGGCCGACAGCCAGAGGCTGACCAGGGAAATCTTCGGCGGTGACATCGGCTGGATCCCGTGGCGCCGGCCCGGTTTCGAACTCGGCCTCTGGCTGCGGCGCTTCGCCGAGGAACACCCGGAGGCAAAAGGTGTCGTGCTCGAAGCTCACGGCCTTTTCACCTGGGGCGAGACCCAACGCGAGTGCTACCGGACCACGATCGAAACCATCAACCGCGCCATCGATTGGCTCGCGCGCAGATCGGCGGGGCCGGCATTCAGTGGCGCCAGGTGCGCTCCACTTCCGCCCTTGGAACGTCGTGCGATCGCCTCTTCGATCATGCCGCACCTGCGCGGGCTGCTGGCCGGACGCGAGCACGCGGGAACGGCGCCGACCCGGATCGGCCATTTCGACGATGGCGACGCGGTGCTCGAATTCGTCTGCTCGCGCGGGCTCGACACGCTCGCCCCGCTCGGCACGTCCTGCCCCGACCATTTCCTGCGCACCAAGATCGCCCCGCTACTGATCACCTTCGACCCGGCACGCGAGGGCCTCGCCGAACTGCTTCCCCGTCTCGCCCCCGCCCTCTCCGGCTACCGCGCCAACTACAAAGCGTATTACGAGCGCTGCAAACGGCCGGACTCGCCCAGGATGCGCGATCCGAACGCGGTCGTCACCCTCATCCCCGGCGTCGGCATGTTCACCTTCGCCGCCGACAAGGCGACCGCCAGGATCGCCGCCGAGTTCTACACCAACGCCATCAACGTGATGCGCGGCGCCTCCAGCGTCTCCACCTATCGCGGCCTGCCCGAGCAGGAAGCCTTCGACATCGAATACTGGCTGCTTGAGGAAGCCAAATTGCAGCGCATGCCCAAGCCCGGAAGCCTGGCTGGCAAGGTCGCCTTGATCACCGGCGGCGCCGGCGGGATCGGAACCGCCACCGCGCAGCGTCTCGCCGACGACGGCGCCTGCATCGTGCTCTGCGACATCGATCGCGACGTCCTCGCCGAGGCGCAACGTACGCTCCGTGCCCGCAACGGACATGACAGCGTCGTCGGCCTGTGGGCCGACGTGACCGACGAGACTGCCGTCGGCGCGCTCTATGCGGAGGCCGCGATCGCGTTCGGCGGCATCGACATCTGCGTCTCCAACGCCGGCATCGCCTCCGCGGCTCCCCTCGAGGACACCAGCCTCGCGCTGTGGAACCGGAACATGTCGATCCTGTCGACCGGCTACTTTCTCGTCACCCGCGAGGCCTTCCGGACGATGAAGGAGCAGGGCACCGGCGGATCGATCGTGCTCGTCGCCTCGAAGAACGCGATGGTCGCCTCGCCCGGGGCCGTCGCCTACTGCGTCGCCAAGGCGTCCGAGGTCCATCTCTCACGCTGCCTTGCGCTCGAAGGCGCGCCGCACGGCATCCGCGCCAACGTCGTCAACCCCGATGCGGTGCTGCGCGGCTCGCGCATCTGGCAAGGCGAATGGGGCGACCAGCGCGCGGCGTCGAACAACACCACGCGCGCGGATCTCGAGCGCGTCTATGTCGAGCGCTCGATGCTCAAGCGCGGCGTCTATCCGGAGGACATCGCGCAAGCCATCGCCTTCTTCGCCTCCGAAAGCCACTCCGGCAAATCGACCGGCAACATCATCAACGTCGATGCCGGCCATGCGCCTTCCTTCAGCCGCTGAGGATGCGATGAACCAGTTCGCCCATATCAGGCCGATCGACGGCGGGTTCCGGTCGGATGCCAACCGCGCTCGCGAACGCCAGACATCGCACGACTTCGCGCATCTCGGCGAGCAGCTTGCCGCGCGCGGCATCGACATCGAAACCGTCGCCGAACGCGTCTCACGCTTCGCCGTCGCCCTTCCCTCCTGGGGCACCGGCACCGGCGGCACCCGCTTCGCCCGGTTCCCCGGCGGCGGCGAGCCGGCCACCGTCTTCGACAAGATCGAGGACTGCGCCGTCATCAACAGCCTGACCGGTGCGACACCGACCGTCTCGCCGCATTTCCCGTGGGATCACGTCCGCGACCTGCACGCGCTGCGCGCGCACGCCGAAGCCCTCGGGCTCGGCTTCGACGCCGTCAACTCCAATACCTTCCAGGATCAGCCTGGCCAGACCCACTCCTACAAGTTCGGCTCCTTGTCCCACACCGATCCGGCCGTCCGCGCCCAGGCGATCGCGCACAACGTCGAATGCATCCGCGCGGGCGACGTCCTCGGCTCCAGGGCGCTCACGATCTGGATCGGCGACGGGTCGAACTTTCCCGGCCAGTCCCATTTCGGCCGCGCCTTCGAGCGCTACATCGACAGCGTCAAGCAGATCGCGGCCGCTCTCCCGGCAGACTGGCAAGTCTTCCTGGAACACAAGATCCACGAACCCGCCTTCTACGCCACCGTCATCCAGGATTGGGGATCGTCGCTGCTCGCGGCGCAGGAGATCGGACCGCAGGCACGCTGCCTCGTCGATCTCGGCCACCACGCGCCCAACGTGAACATCGAGATGATCGTCTCGCGCCTGATCCACGCCGGCAAGCTTGCCGGCTTCCACTTCAACGATTCCAGATACGCCGACGACGACCTCGACGCGGGCGCGATCGACCCGTTCCGCCTCTTCCTGGTGTTCGACGTCCTTGTCGACGCGGCAGCGACGCCTGCGCCAGCCTACATGATCGACCAGTCCCACAACGTGACCGACCCGATCGAGAGCCTGATCGCGTCCGCGATCGAGATCCAGCGCGCCTATGCCCAGGCCTTGATCGTCGACCGCGGCGCCCTGGCCGAATACCAGCGCTGCAACGATGCCATGATGGCCAACCAGATCCTCAAGCGCGCCTTCACCACCGACGTCGCCCCCCTGCTCGCCACCGTCCGCCACCGCAAGGGTGCCGCGATCGACCCGCTCTCGGCCTTCCGCGCCAGTGGCTACCGTGCCGCCTGCGCGGAGCGCCGGCCTGTCCATGCCGGGGGAGGCGGCGGGATCGTCTGAAGCAAAGATCTCGGAGCGCCTGCCCAAACCCTGCCGGGGCCAGGCGCCCCGACCCGCAGCCGCACGACTCAGGACGCCATTCCCTCGCCGTCTTCCAGGAACGCCTTGATCTCGGCGATCAAGCGAGCGACGGCAGCCTCGCGGCTGGGGGCCGACAACCCTTCGAAGGTATGTGTCGCGATCCGGAAGAGCTTCTGTGCCTCCTCTTCGACCGGATCAAGCACTCGCTCCCGGTACGCTGCCGCCCGCGTCACGCTATCAAGACCATCCGCCGCCATACGCACCTCGACCGTGTTGTAACAATCCGACAACCGTCCCGACCAAGGCAAGCGACAAATTGTCGAACGGCGCGTCGGGCGATAGAAGTGTGACTCCGACACAGGCGAAGGATCAGTCGCGTTGACACCGGCAGCCCCGCTCGCCAGCCTCATCCGATGGTGCTGCGACGAGCAGGCCCGATCGAAGTATCTCCTTGAACTGCTCGAGAGCGAGAAGGCGAGGACCTCCGCCGATCTCGGGAACGGCTGGACTGACACCACCGCCCGATCCCTCGCCGAGACACGCCGTAAAGTCGATGAGCTCGGAGGCCTGCTTCGGCATCTCGACGAGGAATACGAGAGGCGGCGGGAACCGGACCGTGGCCCGCTGAAGTTTCATCCAGACAATCCCACAAAAACAGGATTTTAGCGTCCAATTTGGCGGATGGGGTGGGATTCGAACCCACGGTGGACTTGCACCCACGGCGGTTTTCAAGACCGCTGCCTTAAACCACTCGGCCACCCATCCGACGCTGCCCTCTCCTCTATCGCGCCCAGCGCCTCCGGAAAAGCAGGTCGGCAGCGGTCGGCGTCCCATCGACTTCCGTCGATCTCCGGGTGAAGACCGCGAACGGCGTGTAGGTGGTCCGCAGCCCGAACGCGTGGCCGAGGCGAAGGCACAGATCGGCGGCGAGCAAGTCGAACGTCACTCCTTCCGACGCCCGCAGAGCCGGCTCGAACCCACCGGCCTGCAGCAGCACGCTCCGCCTGACCGCCAGAACGCCACCCACCGCATCCGGATTGTGCACGATGAACGGCGACGGCACCGGACCGGTCGGATCGTTCGGCAGTCCGCGCCCCGGCGCGATCAGGCCACCATCCGCGCCCAGCCTCAGTCCCGCATGATGGACCGTCGTATCGGCGTGCAGGATCAGGCCACCCACGGCACCGATCTCCTGCTCGCACAGGAATTCGAGCAGCGCGTCGAGGCTCTCCGGCCCCGGCTCGTCGATCCCCTCGTCGATCATGACCAGATAATCCCCGCTTGCCTCCGCCTGGTCGGCCAGGCACGCGCGGCCGAGGCGCATGGTCGGGTGGATTGAACCGCCGACATAGGTGCGCCGCCTGTATGTCGCCGCCACCAGCCCCGAATCCGCGAACGCGAGCGGACCCACCGTCTCACGCAGGTGCGCGTTCAACGCCAGGCGTCCCGCCTCCGCCGCGTCGTGCGGCTCCGCATCGCGTCCGGCCAGTCCGGACAGTACGCACGCAACGGCGCCCCCCGCTCCTCGGACTCGCAGGAGCAGGTCGTATTCGGCCGCGGGATCGAACAGGGCACGCAAGCCGCCGGCGCCGTGGAACGCCGAAGCCCGGATGACGACCGGCCGGATGCCGCCGGCGTCGATCCGATCGGCCATGACCGAACAGCCGGGCGGATCGCCCGCCAGCAGGACGTCGGCATCCGGATGGGCGCGGATCTGACGGACGATCGCGACGAACGAGGAAGCGGCCGCCACGGCCTCCGACATCGAGCGCGCAAGGATGAAGTGCGAGCCGGTCGCGACACGGGCCGCACCGTTCAGAACCGCCGCCCGGGTGGCTTGCGGCGATCCCGGGTGGAGCCTGATCCGTGGGTCCGCCTCCAGGCTGTCGCGGGTGGTCGCCGACGCGCCGCTCACACAGAGCTCCCAGAACGGGTAGGCGGCGCTCGCGAGCGCCGCCGCCACGCGGCCGATCGAACCGGCGCTCGAGACGCGCGCATCGACCAGGATGCTCACGACCGGAAGTGCGGGCGACAAAGGCTCACCGGCCCGGCGCACCGGCACCGGCAACGATGCGTTCCTGGACCGGCCGATATGGCCGACGAACTTCGGCATCGGCGCATCCAGGCCCAGCGCCTCCAGAATGCCCCTGATGTCGAGCGCTCGCGGGCCGAGACCGACCGGCGCGAGACCCGCGCCGCTTTCGAGATAAGCCGCCAGCGCCATCCTCGTCGGCGCGATGACCGCGAGCCCGGCACGATGGGCATCGGCTATGTCGGCCTCGAGACCGGGGGAGGCGATCAGCGCGTCGCAGGCGGCAAGCACGAGCGAGGCCCCGTCGACGCGCTGGTCGGTCACGACGATGGCATTGTCGAACGAGCGCGTCGCCGCTTCGGCCGCTTCGATCGAGCGGGCATCAACGCGCACCACGAGCAGGGGCGTTTGCCCCGGCTTCGGCACTCCCTTTAGGCGGCCCGCAAGATCCGCCATGTGGGCCGGCAGCCTCAGCCCACCGTTTCCGTCCGCGACCAGGTCGGCAACCAGCATGATCGCCTGCGCATCGAGCGGCATGCCGAGCCGCTCGCGCGCCGCCTCCCGCGCCGGCAGGCGTGCGCCCGGCAGCGCCAGCAGCCGAACCGGAACCGGCGCCACCGACGCGAGTCGCTCGTATAAGTCAGACGACGGCACCCACACCTCGTCGACCGCGCCGAACGTCTGGTAATCCGCGAAATGAGGCGTGACGGCGGCACTTGGCCAGAAGCCGATCACGTAGGTCGCGTCGAAATGCCCGTTCGGATACAGGCGGTGCAGCCGCCGCAGCGTCGCCGGCGAGGCCGCGATCAGGCTGACACGCGTGCTGGCCGGCCGCCCGGCCTCGCCGGCCTGCACGCGGGGGATGTCGTCGCGCGTGACGAACGGGCGGATCGACACGGCAAGCCCGGCACGGCGTATCGCCCGCAGCAGGCGGCGTCCCCCGACCGCATCGGGCCGGTTCCCCTCGACATCCAAATAGAGGTCCACGCCGAACGGTCTGGCGAGCACGGCACCGACATCCGGCCGGCGTTCGCGGAACGGGGCATCCCCTGCCCCGAAACGGCCCTCCAGGCTGCCATGCTCGACCCAATGGCGGCGTGCGGCCTCGATGTCGCCGCCGAGCACGGTCGGCAGGTCGACGTTCATCTCCAGGTAGGACGCGACGTCGAGGCCAGGCGCCATCCGGGCGGACGATCCCGCTTCCAGCCCGGCATCGGCGAGGACGGCGTCGGAAAGGCTGGGCCTGCCGCCGCCCAGCGTCTCCGCCCTGCCGGCATCGCGCCAGTGATCACGGGCGCTTCCGATCACGCCGTCGTCGAAGGCAAGCTTCAGATCCGGGTTCGACGCGAAATAGAGGGCATCGTCGAATTCATCGTCGTCGGTGTCTGACAAACGGTGGCCCCGATGCGATGGCGGACGGACGCAAGACGACCCGAACGTAACCATGTCACGGACCGCCGGCAAACTGGCCCATGACTTGCTCGCCAAGCTCGACACGTGTCCGATGGGTATCGGCGAGGATCGATCAATGAGCGCGCAATCCCAATCGCAGGCCCAGCCGGCGCACCTGGGCCTGTTCGGCGACTACCCCGGTGGCGACTTCTTCTGCGAATATCTCAACGACGGCATCGACGATCCTGGGATCGCCGCCATCAAGAGCCGCTTCGCACGGTTCGACCTCGCCGAACTCAAGCGCAGGGCGGCCTTCGCCCAGGCCGAGCTGTTCAATCTCGGCATCACGTTCACGATCTACTCCGACCGGGACGCCATCGACCGCGTGCTTCCCTTCGACCTCATCCCACGCATCCTTTCGGCGGGGGAATGGGATGTCATCGAGCGCGGCGTGACGCAACGTGTCGCCGCCATCAACCTCTTCCTCTGGGACGTCTACCACGACGGCAAGATCCTCGCCGACGGCGTCGTGCCGCGCGACCTCGTGCTCGGCAACCTCAACTACCAGCAGGCGATGGTCGGGCTCGACGTGCCCGCCGGAATCTACGCCCATGTCTGCGGCACCGACATCGTGCGCGACGAGAAAGGCCGGTTCCTCGTGCTGGAGGACAATGTCCGCACGCCGTCCGGGGTCTCCTACGTGATCGAGAACCGGCACATGATGCTGCGCGTTCTCCCCGACCTCGCCGACGAGGCCGACATCAGGCCGGTCGACGATTACGGCGCCCGCCTGCGCCAGGCCCTCGTCGAGCTCGCTCCCGCGCACGTGCCCGATCCGCAGCTCGTCCTGCTCTCGCCCGGGATCTACAACGCGGCCTATTTCGAGCACGTCTTCCTCGCCCGCGAGATGGGGATTCCGCTCGTCGAGGGACGCGACCTTGTCGTCGAGGATGGCCGCGTCTCGATGCGCACGGTGGCCGGCCCTCGTCCGGTCCACGTCATCTATCGCCGGCTCAACGACGATTTTCTCGACCCCCTGGTCTTCCGGTCCGACAGCGTGCTCGGCGTTCCCGGACTGATCGACGCCTGGCGCCAGGGCAAGGTCGCGATCGCCAATGCGGTCGGCACCGGTGTCGCCGACGACAAGGCGATCTACGCCTACATGCCGCGCATCATCCGCTACTATCTCGGCGAGGACGCGATCATCGAGAACGTGCCGACCCACATCTGCGGCGAGCGCGAGGGACTGGCCTACACGCTCGCCCATCTCAGCGAACTGGTGGTCAAGCCGGTGGGCGAATCGGGCGGCTACGGACTGATCATCGGGCCGCACGCGACCCGCCAGGAGCTCGATGAATTCCGTATCAAGCTCGAAGCCGATCCCTCGAACTACATCAGCCAGCCGATGATCAAGCTCTCGGTCGCGCCCACGCTCTGCGAGGAGGGCATCGCCGCACGCCATGTCGACCTGCGGCCGTTCGCGGTCACCGGCAAGTCGACCTGGGTCCTGCCCGGCGCGCTCTCCCGGGTGGCGCTCAAGCGCGGCTCGCTGGTCGTGAATTCGTCGCAGGGCGGCGGATCAAAAGACACGTGGGTGCTGCGCGCATGAGCGCGACGGCACTTCGCGCATGAGCGGGAGCGAGACGCAGACTCGCCTGACGCATCTGCTCTCGCGCTACGCGGAAAGCATCAACTGGCTCGCACGCTACATGGAGCGGATCGAGAACCTCGCGCGCATCATCGACGTGACCGAAACCTTCATGCGCACCGGCGGCGGCGCGCATGGCTGGCATTCGATCGTCCAGATCAACGCCGACGAGCACCGGTTCTTCAAGTTCCATGACGAGGCGACCGCCGAGAACGTCATCGATTTCTACATTCTTGACCGCAACAATCCGACCTCGATCGTCCGGATGATCACCGCGGCTCGCGAGAACGCACGCACCCTCCGCCCGCTGATCTCGACCGAGATGTGGTCCCACATCAACGTGTTCTACAACCGTCTCCGTGCGCTCGAGCCGGCCGACATCCAGACCTCGCGCGTGGCCGGCATCTGCTCGATGCTCCGTCTCGAATGCCAGGCCCACACCGGCATCACCGAAGGCACCTTCTACAGGGACCAGGGGTGGTGCTTCTACGCACTCGGAAAACATCTCGAGCGCGCCGACCAGATCACTCGTCTCGTCGACATCAAGTATCACACCCTGCTGCCCGCCAACGCACCGGTGGGATCGCCAGTCGACATCAGCCAGTGGAACACCGTCCTGCGCGCCGCATCCGGCTACCACGCGTTCCGCCGCACGACGCACTCGGCGATGACCCCGGCCACGGTCGCCGGCTTCCTGCTGCTGAGCGCCGGGTTTCCGCGCTCGCTGCCCTGCTGCGTCCGGGTTCTGCATGGGGAGCTGACGCATCTGCGATCCGAGTATGGGCTGCGGGGAAGCGCGCGCCCGCTCGAGCGGCTCGACGAGATCCGCGCGGCGATCGAGAACCAGTCGATCCAGGACATCCTCGTCCGCGGCCTGCACGAATTCCTCGACTGGATGCAGATGGAGTTCACCGGGCTGCAGGCTGACATCGGTCAGGCATTCTGGGCCCCGATCTAAGGGGCGAAGTTTGCGGACACCCCCGAACACTTTGCAAGCCGCAACAATCTGGTTAGCCTCCCCCGCACGCCAGTCCGGCGCAAGAAACGAAACAAATCGGAGGAACCATGCGTCGTTCGATCGGAGCCGCCCTCGCGGGCGCGTTCACTCTCGCCAGCCTGACCGGCGGCGTCGCGGAGGCTCAGCACAAAAAGTCGCTCGCCCTCGTCACCAATGCGTCGGCCGACTTCTGGACGATCGCCCGGCGTGGCGTCGAGAAGGCACAGAGCGAACATCCGGACTACGCCATGCAGGTGGTCGTGACCGGGCAGGCGACAGCCGCCGAGCAGCGTCGGGAACTCGACGATCTGCTCGCCGCCGGCATCGCCGGCATCTCGATCTCCGCCATCGACCCGAAGAACTCGACCGAGGAATTCAACAAGGTCGCGTCCCACGCCGCGCTCTTCACCACCGACAGCGATGCCCCCGACTCCGGCCGCGCCGTCTATGTCGGCACCGACAACGTCGCCGCCGGCCGCCAGGCTGGCGAGGAGATCAAGAAAGCGCTCCCGAACGGGGGCAAGGTGATGGGCTTCGTCGGCACCATGGACGCCGACAACGCTCGCGAGCGCGTCCAAGGCATCAAGGAGTCGCTGCAGGGGACCAACATCCAGATCGTCGACATCCGCACCGACGGCACCGATTTCGCTAAGGCCAAGGCCAACGTGCAGGACGCCTTGGCCAAGGGCGGCGTCGATCTGCTGGTCGGCCTCTACTCCTACAACACGCCCCAGATCTACACCGCCGTCAAGGAAGCCGGCATGAGCGGCAAGATCAAGGTCGTCGGCTTCGACGAGGACGCGCAGACATTGCGCGGCATCGCCGACGGCACGATCCAATCGACGATCGTTCAGCAACCGTTCCAGTTCGGCTACCAGTCGATGACCGACCTGATCAAGTACATCAACGGCGACAAGTCCTTCATTCCGGCCAACAAGCTCATCATCATTCCGACCCGGGTCATCCAGAAGGATAACGTGCGCGACTTCGAGCACACGATGCGCGAGCTGTTGGCCTCGAAGTAGCGCCCAGACGCCTGCATGGACGAGCCGCTGCTCGCACTCGCTGGGATCAGCAAGAGCTATCCCGGCATTCTGGCACTCGACGACGTCACCCTCAGTCTAAACCGTGGCGAAGTCCTCGGGCTGGTGGGCGAGAACGGGGCGGGGAAGTCGACCCTGATGAAAATCCTCGGCGGCGTCGTCACGCCGACCGCGGGCCGGATCGTGGTCGACGGCGTCTCCCATGAGACGATGACGGTCGCGGGCGCCGCCCGCGCCGGCATCGCCTTCGTCCACCAGGAGCTCAACGTCCTCGACAACCTTGACGTCGCCGCCAACATCTTTCTTGGCCGCGAACATCTGGCCGGCCCGCTGCGGCTGGTCCGCAACCGGCGGATGCACGAGGAAACGCTGCCGCTCCTGCAGCGGCTCGGCGCCGAATTCGCACCCGACGCCATGGTCAGCCGCCTTTCGATCGCGCAGCGCCAGATGGTCGAGATCGCCCGCGCGCTCTCGGTCGAGGCGCGGATCATCATCATGGACGAACCGACATCGAGCCTGACCCTGCAGGAGACCGCGCGTCTGCTGCAGGTCATCGCCGAGCTACGCGCGTCGGGCGTCTCCGTGATCTATATCAGCCACCGGCTTGGCGAGGTGAAGACCTGCGCCGACCGGGTCGTCTGCCTGCGCGACGGCCGCGTGGTGGGCGAACTCCCACGCGACCGGATCGAGCACGGCGCCATGATCCGCCTGATGATCGGCCGCGACCTGCGCTCGCTCTACATCCCGCCCCGCCGTCCACCCTCGGGCGAGGCCTGCGTGATCGACGACGTCGTCACCACCGCTTTTCCCGATCGCCGCGTGAAGCTCGCCGTCCGCCGCGGTGAAATCCTCGGTCTGGCGGGTCTCGTCGGGTCCGGCCGGACATCGCTTGCCCGCACGATCTTCGGCGTCGACCCGATCCTCGCAGGCAGCATCAGGCTCGAAGGGGCGCCCGTCAAAGTCGCCTCGCCCTCACAGGCGATCGCCCAGGGCATCTATCTCGTCCCGGAGGATCGCAAGCGGGAGGGACTGATCCTGGAGATGCCGCTCACCGAGAACATCTCGCTCGCCAGCCTCCGCCGCTACGCGCGCCTGATGCTGATCGACCGGAGCGGCGAGGCCGCGACCGCGCGTGCCCAGCAGAAGAAACTCTCGATCAAGACGCCGTCGGTCGCCGTCACCGCCGTCACCCTCTCGGGCGGCAACCAGCAGAAGGTCGTGCTGGCAAAATGGCTCTCGATGTCGCCACGGCTGATCATCTTCGACGAGCCCACGCGCGGCATCGACGTCGGCGCCAAGAGCGAGATCTACGCGCTCATGCGCGCGCTGACCGACGAGGGTGTCGCGATCCTGATGATCTCGAGCGACATGGAGGAGGCGATCGGCGTCTCCGACCGCATCGCCGTGATGCATGAAGGTGCCGTCAGCGGCGTCCTGGAGCGCCCCGACTTCTCGGAACTGAACGTGCTCCGCCTGGCCATCGGCCAGCCGGCCCAGCACGCGGAGCACGCCTGATGGCCAAGAAGGAACTCGCCCTCCTGCTGCTCCTGGTGGTGGTCGGAACCGTCACCGCCATCCTGAACCCGCGCTTCCTGTCGGCGGTCAACCTGCTCGACATGGCGAACCTGATCGGCCTGTTCGGCATCTTCTCGATCGGCGAGGGCCTGGTGATCATCACCGGTGGCATCGACCTCTCGGTCGGCTCGATGTTCTCGTTGCTCGGCGTGATCTTCATCGACCTGCTGGTCAACCGCAACGTGCCCTGGCCGGCCGCCATCCTCGCCGTCGTGATCGGCGGTCTCGTTCTCGGCGCCCTGCAGGGCCTGCTCGTCACCCGCGCCAAGTTGCAGCCCTTCGTGGTGACACTCTGCGGGCTGCTGATCTATCGCGGCGCGGCACGCTACTACACCACCGACGCGACGATGGGGTTCGGCTACACGGACGATTTCGACTGGCTCGGCTGGCTCGCCTCGGGCCGCACCTGGGGCATTCCGCATCCGTTCATCCTGCTGCTGCTGGTCGCGGCGGCGATGTGGGTGCTGCTGCACCGCTCCGTGTTCGGCCGCTATCTGTACGCGGTCGGACGCAACGAGGAGGCGGCCCGCTTCTCCGGCATACGCACCGGTGCCGTCGTCGCCGGCGCCTACATCATCTGCGGCGGCCTCGCGGGCCTCTCCACCATCCTGCTGGTGTTCTACACCAACTCCGTCTCGCCCTCGTCATTCGGCAACTTCTACGAACTCTACGCGATCGCCGCCGCCGTGCTCGGTGGATGCAGCTTGCGCGGCGGCGAAGGCTCCATCGTCGGCATCGTGCTCGGCACCGTCCTGCTGCAGGTCCTGCAGAACCTGGTCAACATCCTCGGCATTCCGAGTTCGCTGAATTTCGCCGTGATGGGCACGGTCATCCTGCTCGGGGTCCTCGCCGACCAGCAAGTCGTTCTGCGTCGCGGGCTCGGCGTCGTCCGCAGCAAACCCATCGTGGCACTCGACAAACCGGCCCAACGGGCGTGAGGGGTGGCCTCAGCCTCTCGTCGCCGCAAGACCGCCGGTGCGTTCGATGAAGCCGACAATTTCCGGAACGCCGATCCCGTCGCGAATGTTGGCGAACACGAACGGGCGGTCCCCTCGCATGCGTCCGGCGTCTCGCTCCATGATCTCGAGGCTTGCACCCACATGCGGCGCCAGATCGATCTTGTTGATCACCAGCATGTCGCTCCGCGTGATCCCTGGGCCGCCCTTGCGCGGGATCTTGTCGCCCGCCGACACGTCGATCACGTAGATCGTCAGGTCCGCCAGTTCGGGACTGAAGGTGGCGGCAAGATTGTCCCCCCCGCTCTCGATCAGGATCAGATCCAGATCCGGGAACCGTGCGCAAAGGTCCGCGACGCCTGCGAGGTTGATGCTGGCATCCTCGCGTATCGCCGTGTGCGGGCACCCGCCGGTCTCGATCCCCAATATCCGCTCGGACGCCAGCGAGCCGGCCCGTGTCAGGAATTCCGCGTCTTCCCGCGTGTAGATGTCGTTCGTGATCGCCGCGATCCGGTACCGGTCCCGAAATGCACGGCACAGCGCGTCCATCAGCGCGGTCTTGCCGCTGCCGACCGGGCCGCCGATGCCCACGCGGAGCGGCCCGCTCATGTGCGGAACAGGCGCGTCGATTGGGTTTCGTGGCGCATCGCCGCGATCTCCGCACGCAGGCAGCAGCCGCCGATGTCGTCGAGCCCGGCAGTGGCCGAGCCCTCGTTTGTCTCGACGATGCTGACCTCCAGTGCCGCCTGGACGCGAAGTCCGTCGGTCTGCCCGAGCGGGATCAGCCGCACGCCGGCTGAGACGAGATTGGCCACCGCCGCATGCAGAAACGCGAGGCAAGAGGTCGCTTCGTCGATGCCGGCCCGCCGCAGGCCGGCACCCACCGCGACCGGAAGAGCGAGGCCGCGCGCCGACTCCTGCCAGACGCCGACTGCGCGGCTGAACGCGTCACCTTGCGCGAACGTCTCCTCGGCGCGCTCGCGCGACGGCGCGCACGCGACCGCATGGGCGCCAAGCTCGGCGAGCGCCTCCGGCGTGCGCCAGGCGTGCCGCAGCAGGATCGCATCGTTGCGAAGGCTGCCATGCGCGAGCAGGTCCTCGAGCCAGTCGATCAACGTCCCCGCGTCGCTCACGTCACCGCTGAGGGCCGCCCATTCCAGACCATGACTGTAGGCATAAGCGCCTGTGGGGAACGCAGGAGACAGCCACGTCAGAAGACGAAGCAACCCGAGCTCAATGGTCATAAGCGCCGGTCTCCGGATCGAACGGCGCTTCGATCGCCCGCACGGTCCCTCCAAGTCCACGGATCATGCCCGCGATCACATGATCGTCCCGTATCAGGAGCCTGTCGGCGTCGAGTACGGTCTCCAAATGGCGATTGCCGAGATGCCAGGCCAGACGCATCAGGTGAGCAGGGTCGGCGGCGGTGATCTCCAGCAGCCGCTCCGCGCGCGCGCAGATCCGCACCACTCCCCGATCCTCGACCACAAGCCCGTCGCCGTCCCGCAGATGCCGCGTCTCCGCCAGATCGAGCAGGATCGCGCGCCCTCCCGTCGTGCGGAGCGTGATCCGTCGCCGATGCCGATCGTCATAGACGGCGTCGATCCGGTCGATCTCTGTCGCCCGGTCCCAGGTGCCCGCGGACAGCACTTCGCGCGCGCGCATCAGAACAGGAAGTAGCGCTGCGCCATCGGCAGCACCGATGCCGGCTCGCACGTGAGCAGGACCCCGTCCGCGCGCACCTCGTAGGTCTCGGGATCGACCTCGATCTCCGGCGTCGCGTCGTTATGGATCATCGACCGCTTGCCGATCCCGCCGCGCGTATCTGCTACCGCGACGACCTGGCGTCGCAAGCCAAGACGCTCGCCGATGCCGTCTTCCAGTGCCGCCCTGCTGACGAACGTGATGCACGAGGAAGCCAGCGCGCCACCGAACGTCGCGAACATCGGGCGCGAGTGCACCGGCTGTGGCGTCGGAATGCTGGCGTTCGGATCGCCCATCATCGCGAACGCGATCGAGCCGCCCTTGATCACCAGGTCGGGCTTCACGCCGAAGAACGCGGGCGACCACACGACGAGATCGGCCAGCTTCCGGGGCTCCACCGAGCCGACCTCACGCGCGATCCCGTGCGCGATCGCCGGGTTGATCGTGTATTTTGCGACGTAGCGCTTGACCCGCTCATTGTCGGCCGCCGGGTCCGTCCCCAGCGCGCCGCGCTGTGTCTTCATCTTGTGCGCCGTCTGCCACGTGCGGACAATGACCTCGCCCACGCGTCCCATCGCCTGGCTATCGGAACTGATCATCGAGAGCGCGCCGAGATCGTGCAGGATGTCCTCGGCCGCGATCGTCTCCGGCCTGATCCGGCTTTCGGCGAACGCGATGTCTTCCGGGATCGTCGCATCGAGATGATGACACACCATGAGCATGTCGAGATGCTCGTCGAGCGTGTTGACCGTATACGGACGCGTCGGATTGGTCGACGACGGCAGCACGTTCGGGAGCCCCGCGACCCGGATGATGTCGGGCGCATGGCCGCCTCCCGCGCCTTCGGTGTGGAACGCATGGATGGTGCGTCCGGCGAACGCCGCGATCGTGTCCTCGACGAAGCCGCTCTCGTTGAGCGTGTCGGTGTGGATCATCACCTGCACGTCGAACCGGTCCGCCACCGACAGGCAGCAATCGATCGCCGCCGGCGTCGTTCCCCAATCCTCGTGCAGCTTGAGGCACGACGCTCCCGCCCTGACCATCTCCTCGAGTGCTGCCGGACGCGACGCGTTCCCCTTGCCGGCAAATGCGAGATTGACCGGCAACCCTTCCGCCGCCTGCAGCATGCGTGCCAGATGAAACGGCCCCGGCGTGCAGGTCGTCGCTGCCGTCCCGGTGGCGGGCCCGGTGCCGCCACCGATCATCGTCGTGACACCTGACGCGATCGCCTCCTCGACCTGCTGCGGACAGATGAAATGGATGTGGCTGTCGATCCCGCCCGCGGTGACGATCTTGCCTTCGCCGGCAATGATCTCCGTGCCCGGCCCGATGACGATGTCGACGCCCGGCTGGACGTCCGGATTGCCGGCCTTGCCGATCCTGCTGATCCGGCCACCGACGATGCCGATATCGGCCTTCACCACCCCCCAATGGTCCAGGATCAACGCGTTGGTGATGACCGTATCGGCCGCCCCCTCCGCGCTTGTTTGCTGCGATTGTCCCATCCCGTCGCGAATCGTCTTGCCGCCGCCGAACTTCACCTCCTCCCCGTATACAGTGAAATCGCGCTCGACCTCGATCAGCAGCGCCGTGTCGGCAAGCCGTACCCGGTCCCCGACCGTCGGGCCATACATGTCGGCATATGCGCGCCGCCCGATCGTGACCATCAGGCGAGCTTCCCCATCACCAGACCGCGAAACCCCATCACGATCCGAGCACCGTCGAAGGCGATCAGCCGTACCGCGCGCGTCTGCCCAGGCTCGAAGCGCAATGCGCCGCCGGATGCGACATCAAGGCGCCGTCCGTGCGCCTTCTCCCGGTCGAACAGAAGTGCCGCATTGGTCTCGGCGAAATGATAATGGCTGCCGACCTGGATCGGACGATCGCCCGTGTTGGTGACGTCGAGCGTGATCGCGGGCCGACCCGCGTTCAGCTCGATATCGGGGCCGTCCGCCACGATGATCTCGCCCGGGACCGGCTCACCGGATCGGTTCATGCACCGTCACCAGCTTGGTCCCGTCCGGAAAGGTCGCCTCGACCTGCACGTCGTGGATCATCTCGGCGATCCCTTGCATCACCTGGTCGCGCGTGAGGACATGCCCGCCGCCCTGCATCAGGTCCGCCACCGACCGCCCGTCCCGCGCGCCCTCCACGACGTAGTCGGTAATCAGTGCCACCGCCTCCGGATGGTTGAGCTTGACCCCACGCTCCAGCCGCCGTCGCGCGACCATGGCCGCCATGGCGATCAACAGGTGATCCTTCTCCCGCGGCATCAAATTCATGCGCGCGATGTTTCCCTATTGCCGCCGGCTCAGCAACGCCAAACTGCCGGCATCGCCCGCCCGTCGCGCAACACCCCGAGCACGCGCTCGATCCTGCGGCGATGCGCCTGCGCGTCGTGAGACAGCATCCGCACCACCAGCATGCCATTCCATGCCGACGCGCCGGCATCGCCATCCAGGACCGCGCGGACCGGATCAAGACGCTCGTTCGTGTCGCCTGACACGAGAACGATCGTCGCCACGGCAACCGCTCCCGCCGCAACAGCACGCCGCGACAGCATTCCGCCGTCGTCGAGGCGCAACGCGTCGATCAGGATCGGCCGTCCGTCACGCCGGACCGCGATCCGATCGCGCAGATGGACGCGCCGCAGCCACTCGCCGCTCTTCGTTCGCCCGAAAATCCGGCTCTCCACCAACAAACAAACGCCGTCCGCCGCGACATCGACGTCCATCCGACGGTCGATCGCCGCACCGTCGAACAGGATCGTCTCCATCGGTAGCCATTCGACGCGCGCGCCCCGCGCCACATCGAGACCGATCGTCAACCGTGCGACCTCGCCGGCATCGCGTGCCCGATAGCCTCGTTCCGCGGCCTGGCTGCTCAGCACCAGACGCGCTTCGGCTCGCGCGCGCACACGCCAGTCCAGCCGATCGCCTGCCACGATCCCACCGGAGGTGTTGACCATCACCGCCTCGAGCGGCGCGTCGGCCTGCGCGCGCGGAAACAGCAGCTTCAGACAACCTTGCTGGCGCAGATCCGCGAGCCGCGTCCGTCCGTCCTTCCGGGCAACCTCCAGCCGCACCGCGCCGGCTGCCCGCGACAATGCCGCACCATCAAAGGCACTCGCCGATCCGCTTGTTTTCGTCACGTCATCGGGTTCAGGATGAGAAATTCTGTCAGGGAGTAGAAACGATGCAGCGGCCGCTCGCCATCACCCTCGTGGCAAGCCTGATCATCGCGATCGGCGCCTTGTCCTTTCTCAGCGTCATCTTCGTCTCCGTCCACCGTCCCTTGCTGACCGTGGGCGCGTATGCCGGCCACACCGGCATCCCGCTCACCACGCTGCACGCCGTCGGATTCCTTGCCGCGACCGTCGAGATCCTGTCCGGCATCCTCATGCTGCGTGGCTGGGACATCGGCCGCGCGATCTACGCCGTGATCGGCGCGATCATGCTGGCACTCGCCTTCGTCACCGCGCCGTTCAAGCTGATCCCGATCGTCGAGCTGGTCGTGTTCGCGATCTTTCTCGCCATCCTGTTCCACCCGCTCTCGACGCGCTGGTTCAACCGGTCCGACAGCGCGCGCTTCTTTTCCGCTCCCTGGCCGAAACTGGGCGCCTAGAACCGCGACGCCCAGATCCGCGCCGCGTCCCGATCGGCCTCGTCCACAGTCGAACCCGGCCGTATCGCGAGCAGCCCCATCGCGATCGTGCCGATCACCGTGCTGACGGGCGCCGCCGCCGTCTCGTCCCCGCGCCAGACCGCGGCCAGCCGCTCCGGCGTGTCCGACACCGTCTCCCGCGCCGGCGCATCGAGCAGCGCCGGCAGCATCATCTCGTTCGGCCCCGCCATCCGGTCGAACACCTGAACGCTCACCGTCTTGCCGGCCGCGCGCTCGGCCTCGCCGCCCCCACCCTTCAGCACCAGCAACCGCTCCCGGTCCAGCCGCCGCGCCACCGCCACATGCAGCGCGATGTAGGGCGGATGGAACACGCCATCGACCGAGGCGCGTGCATCGGCCGGATTGAGCAGCCGCGCGACCGTGTTGACGGGCGAGCGCAATCCGAGCAGCCGCCGCAGCCCGATCAGATGCGCCATCGCCGGTGACAACGCCGCGAGCGGCAGGAACGCGAACCGATCCGCCGCCATCTGGTCGGACGCCTCGGAGAGGGAACCCGCGACCGGCCGCCCGAGTGCCGCCAAGCCCCGCTCCACCGTGATCCCACCGGTGAACTCGTTGGTCCCATGCATCAGAACCCGCACGCCGCTCCTGGCCAGCGCCAACGCCGAGAGCAGGAACCACGGCGCCCCGCGCGTCTTGCCCGATCCATACGAAGGCCAATCCAGATCCACCTCGCCCGCGAACGGCCCGATGGCGGCGCGCGCCGCTTCGACCAGGCCGCTGATCTCGTCCGCATCCTCGCCGCGATAGCGCAGCAGCATCAGGAACGCGCCGAGCTGGTACGGATCGGCACCCCCCGACAGCGCGATCGCGAATGCCTCGCGCGCCTCCTCGCGCGTCAGGCCGCGCGAGCGTCCCTGTCCGCGCCCGAGCGTTGCCACGAAGAACGAGAACCGTGCCTCCGCCGTCGGTGCGAGCTGATCCACATCAATCCTCTCGGCTGCGCGCGGACCGTGACCCACCGCGTCCGTCACGACAACGCCCTTCTTCACGTGACGAGGATGCGCCGATTCCGCTAGAGGTCGAGACGTGAACATGCTCTCCGACGTCAGGACCCGGGTGCCGATCGAGGTCGCGTTCGACCTGATCTGTCCCTGGTGCTTCCTCGGCACGCGCCGGCTGATGCGCGCTGTACGCAGGCGATCGGATGCCGTCGTCGAGCTCACCTGGCGTCCTTTCCTGCTCAATCCCGACATGCCGCGCGCCGGCATGCCGCGCGCCGACTACGTGATGCGCAAATTCGGCAGCGAGGAGCGCAGCAGGCGCCTCTACGGCCAGATCACCGACCTCGGTGCCTCCGAGGGCGTTCCGTTCCGCTTCGAGCGCATCGCGCGCACGCCTTCCAGCATCGACGCCCACCGCCTCGTCCGCCTCGCCGCCCGAGCCGGCGGCACCCTCGCCGCCGGCATCGTCGACGCCCTCTTCGTCGCGCATTTCGCCGAGGGCCGCGACATCGGCGAGCCGCGCGTCCTCGCCACCATCGGCGCCGAGTTCGGCCTCGATCCGGCCGCCATCCGTTTCGTCCTCGCCGGCACCGACATGATCGACGAGGTGCATGGCGAGAACCTCCGCGCCCACCGCCTCGGCATCAACGGCGTGCCCTGCTTCGTGCTCGGCGAGCGGATGGCAATCGCCGGCGCCCAGGAGCCCGAAGTCATCGAACGCCTTCTCGACGTCGCCATGCTCGAAGCGACCTAGTTCTTAACTGTCCCATATCGCCGCGCGATCACCGCGCAGACCATGAGCTGGAGCTGGTGGAAGATCATCAGCGGCACCACCGCCAGTCCCACCAGCTTGGCGCTGAACAGCACCTTCGCCATCGGAACCCCCGTCGCCAACGACTTCTTCGACCCGCAGAACAGGATCGTGATCCGATCGGCGCGCGGAAACCCCAGCAGCCGCGAGGCGACAGCGGTCAGCCCGAGCAGGATCGCAAGCAGCACGCCGTCGACGACGAACACCGCCGCCAACTGCCGCAGCGACAGGGTCTGCCACAACCCGCCCACGACCGCGGCACTGAATGCCGTGTAGACGACCAGCAGGATCGAGCCTCGGTCGCTGATCGTGGTCCAGCTCCTGTGCGCCCGCACCCAGTCGCCGATCACCCCCTGCAGCGCCTGCCCGGCCAGGAACGGCACCAGCAATTGCAGCGCGATCGCCCGTATCTCGGCGGCCGAGATCTCGCCATGCAGCGAGAGCAAAATCCCCACCAGCACCGGCGTGACGACGATGCCCAGCAGGTTCGACGCCGTGGCCGAGACGATCGCCGCCGCCACGTTGCCACCCGCGATCGAGGTGAACGCGATCGAGGACTGCACCGTCGACGGCAACAGGCAGACAAAGATCACGCCAAGCCAGAGTGCCGGCGACAGCGCGTGCGGCACCGCCGCGCGAAGCCCGATCCCGACCACGGGAAACAGCACGAACGTCGCGGCTAGGATCGTCAGATGCAGCCGCCAATGCACGAGACCCGCGACGGTCGCCTGGCGCGACAGCCGCGCCCCCTGCAGAAAGAACATCACCGCGATCGCCGCGATCGTCAGGTCCGCGAGCACCACGGACCACGCGCCATGGCACGGCACGACGCTCGCCAGGACCACGGTGCCGATGAGTGCGGCGATGAAGCGGTCGGGCAGGAGCGCTTTGAGCATCGCCTCACATTGCATCGCGTCGGGCCAGACGCCACCCTCCGAGCGATGCGACACGGTGCAACGCTCCTCACGCTCCTCCTTGCCCTCCCGTCCGCCGCCCGCGCGGCCCTGCCCGATCCAGGCTGGGACGAAGGGCGCTGCGGCAAGCTGACCATCGCGACCGGCCATACCTCCGGCCAGCCCGGCGCCCGCCGGATCGACAATCTGCGCGCCACCCTCGCCACCGTCGGCGCCCCGGCCGATATCGCATCCCATCTCCACGCGTCCGCGCTCCGCACCGACGGCCCCGCCTCGCTCGACACGCTCCCCTCCCTCTTCGCCGGCGGCCTGCTGGTCGCCGCCGAGCACGACCGCCCGCGCCAGTGCGACCTCCTGCACGCCTTCCGCCGCTCGGCCGAGGACGCGGCCTCGCTGCCTGAAGGAGCGCAGGCCGACCAGCGCTGGACCGGGCTGCGGGTCGAGACGCGCGGCGCCACCTACGACGCGGCCACCCTGCACCTCCACGCCGAGAACGATCAGGGCGGCGTCACCCGTATCTCGGAGGAGGCGACCGGCCTCTCGTCGGCCGGCAACGACATGACCGCGACCCCGATCGCGCACGCCTCGATCAAGGTCTCGATGCCGCACGCGCGCCTGGTCTCGCTGGCCAACGGCCATCCCCTCGCACCCAACGACGTCGTGACCGTCGAGCGCCTCGTCCTCAGCAGCGACGACACCCACGTCGAGGCAAGCGGCGAGATCCGTCCCGCGGCACGCGCCGGCCGCATGACCGTCCACGCCGAGAACATGGAGGGCATCAAGGACGCCCTGCCCGTCGCCGACCGCACCCGCGCCGGCGCCGCCTTTCTGATCATGCGCCTCGCCGCGAAACAGGAGCCGGACGGCACGTTGGGCTGGGACATCGTCTGGGACGACGACGGCGTGACCATCAACGGCGTCTCGCTGCCCATGCATTTCTGATGCATTCCTGAGGAGAACGATCATGGACTACGTCAATCTTGGCCGCACCGGCCTGAAGGTCTCTCGCATCTGCCTCGGCTGCATGACATACGGCGAGCCCGCGCGCGGCAACCACGAATGGACCCTCTCCGAGGCTGACAGCCTGCCCTTCTACCGGCGCGCCTTCGAGCTCGGCATCAACTTCTTCGACACCGCCAATGTCTATTCCGACGGCTCGAGCGAGGAGATCACCGGCCGCGCCATCCGCGAATTCGGCCGCCGCGACGAGGTCGTCCTCGCCACCAAGGTCCACGGCCCGATGCGCAAGGACGCCAACGGACGCGGCCTGTCGCGCAAGGCGATCATGGCCGAGATCGACGCCTCCCTGAGCCGCTTGGGAACCGATTACGTCGATCTCTACCAGATCCACCGCTTCGATCCGCACACCCCGATCGAGGAAACCCTCGAGGCGCTCGACGACGTCGTCCGCGCCGGCAAGGCGCTCTATACCGGGGCCTCGTCGATGCACGCCTGGCAGTTCTGCAAGGCGCTCTACCTCGCCGAGCAGAACGGCTGGACCCGCTTCGTCTCCATGCAGAACCACATGAACCTGCTCTACCGCGAGGAAGAACGCGAAATGCTCGGCCTCTGCATCGAGGAAGGCGTCGGCGTCATCCCCTGGAGCCCGCTCGCCCGCGGCCGCCTCACCCGCGCTGCCGGCGATCAGGACACCAAACGCGCCGGCACCGACGCTTTCATGCGCACTCTTTACGAGGCGACCGAAGCCGCCGACCGCGCCGTCATCGACCATGTCGGCGAGGTCGCCGGCCGCCACGAAGTCCCCCGCGCCCAAATCGCCCTCGCCTGGCTGCTCGCCAAGCATGGCGTGACCTCACCCATCATCGGCGCCTCGAAAGCGCACCACCTCGAGGACGCCGTCGCCGCCCTGTCGGTCAAGCTCTCCCACGAGGACATCCATGCGCTCGAGGAGCCGTACGTTCCGCACAAGGTGGCAGGCTTCGCCTGAGGAAGGTCCGGGGCGCCGCCCCGGACCCCGCCGGGGCCAGGCGGCCCCGGACCCGCATCCATTCGTGATCTGGAAATCGCGAACTCGTATTCGTCGCTTTGACCGCCCTTGAAATGATCGGCATGCGCGATCGTCCGGAGATGCTCGAAGTTGAGCTTGCGCACCAAGGCGATGGACGCCGCGTGTCTTGTGTCGATCAGCGCTCGCGCCTCGTCGACGTCAACTCTCGCGAACAGCGCCGACAGCGTCGCCCGCACCGCTGCCGTCCCGACACCTTGGCGCCAAAGCGTGGGGAATATGTGATAGGCAATCTGCGCGACGCGTTTCCGGATCGTCGCCTGCGTCAAGCCGATCAACTCGCCGCCTCCGGGGGCGCCTGACGATCCAGTTCAGCCACATTTCGGCACCGTCCGGGGATCGGCCGGCCGCCTGTCGTTCAAATCGTAGCTGAAGAACCGAGGCGCTTGCCGGAGGCTCGCCTGGCAGGAAACGATAACTCACTGGATCGGCCAAGCCCTCGAACATGCCGGCGGCGTGCTCCGGACGAAGCGGTTCAAGCTCCACGACCGGCATGACATTCACGTTTCCAAACCAGGAAGAGTGATCGTCGCGTCGAACTCCGGTGGCGAGACACCAGTCACGGACGACCTTGGACACTTCTCTCCCGCACGCCCGCGCTCTCCAACGTCCGACGTCAACCACACAGAGAGATTGAAAATCCCGTCGAAAACGTTTCCCTTTTCATGGCAATGGATGCCTCCGGTCAGAGCCACCAGCATCACCAAGGGCTATTTAGCACCGGTGGGGGATCAAATTGCTTGAACTCAATGCCTGTCAAGCAGGTCGTCGGAGGAGAAGGCGTTTTCTACCGCTGAGTGGAGCAAAAGCGAGGGATCGGAGCGACATTTGTCAGCGACGGATTGGAGGATTCCTAAATTGCTGTCCAGTCTGTAGCTCGAGTTCTTGTTTTCTAAATAAGACCAATAATCAAGAGCCCACCGACTGACTTGTGTCTGATTATCTTTGCCCCAGTCCGAGCATTTTTGGCTACCGAACATGAAGGAGTAGACGGTCATCGAAGGTGCCGCCGCTGACCCAACCGATGGCAGGAAGAGCAAGAGCACGAGACTGGCATACCTCATCGCTGCTCTCGAGGCGGCAGAGCGCGCCAATCCAATCCAGCGCCTCACGGGCGACCGGCGCCTTGGTCGCCTCGTGCACGTCAAAGAACTCGCGTCGCGCATGCCCAGGCACGCCGCCTGGACCACCCGGCCGTCGCTGTAGAGCCCTGCAAACTCGGCATAGCCGTCGGCCTGGATGCCTCGCGAATGCTCAAGGTCAACGCCAAGCCTGCCGGTCAAAGTCTTAAGCAGCTTTTTCTGCCGTCCGAGGGCGGGTCTGATCGCCTCGACCAGCCAGGAGGCCGGCGATAGAGATGTCCTCGTCCAGCGCCTCTCAGTGCAGGCCGCGGCTGCTGATCGACACCTGTTCGCGTTGCTCCGGCGAGGCGTGCAACAGGCGCGGGAACCATGCCAGGGGAACGCCCAGGGTGCGTCCATCCGAAAGTTCGACCCACATGCTGTCCTGATCGCAGCGGACGCTGCTAGCCTTCACTGAAGAACTCACCCCATGCCCTCGCGATCTCGTCCCGGCGTTGCTCGATGATCTCGGTCAGTTCCCTGAGAACCTTGGCGTTGAAGCAGTCATTGTAGGCCTGCTTGACCTCAGGCCAGAGCCAAAACTTGGCGTCGATCCCATCCCGCAGCGCATGGACGTGTGTCGGCTCCCGAGGGCTGCCCTCATTGGCGTAGAACAGAAACCGAAAATCATCCTGGCGGAAGACGACCGGCATCTAAGCTTCTCGCGTCCGCTCGACCCGCTTTTTCGCAGCACGCCCAGCGATCAAGTTGGCGCAACGATTACTTCGCGCTGCGCCGAAGATCGAGCACCAGGCTCGCGATCGCGGCGGACGAAGTAACCGCCCGCGCCGCCTCCTTGAACAGACCGAGATCCTTCGCCGGGATCGGGCTCTCGCCGATCGTCGACCTGCCCTCCGCGATCATCCGTCCGTAGGTCCGGTAGATCGGAGACGGGAACAGCGTCTCGGTCAGCATGTCGACCACCGCCTGCGGGTCGAGGCCGTTCTTCCGCGCCAGCGACAGACCCTCGTTCAACGCGGCGTTCGCGGAAATCAGCAGGAAGTTCCCGACCAGCTTCACGGTGGTCGCCGCCCCCGCCTCCGCGCCGAAATCGAAAATCTCCCGCGCGCCCATCGCCTCCAGCACCGGCCGGACACGCTCCTTGGCCCTGCGCGGCCCGGCGCAGACGATCCAGAGTTGCCTCGCCGCCGCCGCTTCCGGCCTGCCGAACACCGGCGCCTCCACCAGCACCGATCCATGGCGGGCATGCAGCGCCGCCAACCTCCGCGACGCCTCGGGCGAGATCGTGCTCATCGACACGTGCACGCCACCCGGCCCCAGCCGATCGAGAAAGCCATCGCTGCCGACGACCTCCTCCACCGACGCATCATCCCACAGCAGGGTCACGACGATCCCGCCCGGCCTCACCGCATCCACTGCCCGATCGGCACGTTCGGCGCCACGCGCCACCAGCGCGTCCACCTTGCTCGCGGTCCGGTTGTGGACCACCAGCGCGTAGCCGGCCTCCAGAAGGTTCGAGGCGACCGGACGCCCGAGATCGCCCATCCCGATGAAGCCGATCGTTCAGCCATTGCGCTCATTCTCCCCATCAGTGCCGTGCTCCTCGAGCCAGAGCTCGAACCGTCGGATATGCGCCTGCAAGTCGGCGCAGAACCCTTCGAGCGCGTCGACCTTGCGGCGTGCCTCGTCGAGGTGCCCGCGCAGGATCGCCAGCACTTCGATCTTGGCCTGCCGCCCGCTCGGATCGCTGAAATACAGCTCGATCACCGAGGCAACCTCGTCCAGGCTCAGTCCCAGCGCCTTCAACTGTTCGATTTTCTTCAGGCGGACGACGGTCTGGTCCGTATACGATCGCTGGCCGCCGCTGCCCCGGTCGCCCAGTGGAACCAGACCGATGCTCTCATAGTAGCGGACCGCTCGCGCCGTGATCCCCGCGCGCTCGCTCAGTTCACCGATCCGCAGGCCCATGCTCAAGACGGCCACCCAAAACATGACGTTGACGTCAACGTCATGTTTAGCCCGGCCAGCCCCGACCCTGTCAACGTGGAACAACCGGATGAACCCACACCCTGGCTCGCCTTCGCCGCCGCCTCCCTCGTCATCGGACTGATCCCCGGACCCGGCGTGATGAGCATCGTCGGCTACGCGATCGGCTCCGGCCGCCGGACGGCGCTGGCATCCGTCGCCGGCATGGCGGCCGGGAACGTCCTCGCCATCAGCCTCTCGCTCGCCGGCGTGGGTGCGCTGCTCGCCGCCTCCGCGCTGGCATTCACGGTCCTGAAATGGGCGGGCGCCCTCACCCTGATCGGCCTCGGCCTCAACGCCATCGCCAGAAGCCGCCGCGGACCGCGGAGCCGCAATCCTCGCCCGATCTCGCCACGAGCGGCCTTCACCAGCAACGTCCTGGTGGGCACGTTCCATCCCAAGACCATCGTCTTCTTCGTGGCCTTCGCAGTTCATCGACAGCCGCGGCGACTACGCCTTCCAGTCGGCCATCCTCGTCGCGACCTTCGGCGCTGTCGTCGCGGCCACCGACACGCTCTACGCTACCGTCCCGGCTTCGCCAGGTCGCGCATCGCCATCACCAGGTTCATGTGCGGCGCGATCAGCCGCTGCGGCAGCGACGGCAGGTAGATGCGGCACACATCGAGCTTCTTGGAGGCCGGCAGCGCCGCGAAAGACGGCCGCGATGTCGCCTCGCCGCCTCCGTCGTAACTCTTGGCGATGGCAGCGAGCAGCGCCGGCGGGAACGCCGCCAGCAACGCCTTCTCCGATGGGCTGAGGATCCTGTCGCGCAGCGGTCCCGACAGCGTGCGCGTCTCGACGACCTTCGGCGGCTCGTACGGCTTCAGCCGCCCCAGCGGAAACTCGACCTCGACCCCGTTCTTCTGCAGCACGTAACCGGTCTTGCCGTCGATATCGACCAGCGTCCCGTCATGCGATCCGTCGAGATCGGACACATGGTCTCCGATAGACAGACCAGCCATCGCCGCGCTCCCGACCCCGCTGCCGACAACGGCTCACGGATCGGGCGGCTGGGCAAGATCAATCCGGAACAACCCTCCCCCGATGGTCGATCGGCTTGATTGCGGAGGCACCAAATTTCAAGTGAGTGAGCGCGTAACGCCCTGAAGACACAGCTATCCTCTGCTCACACGGCCGGCTGGTCGCGCGGCTCAATCATTGTCCGGATCGATCTCCGGTCCGGGATAGGACAGGAAAAAACTCGCATCCTTCTCCGACGGGATCGTCTGGTAGGCACGCGGCGCGGACAGTCGGAAGAAGTCGCTGAGGTCTGTCGTCGCCCGCTTGTCGGCAAAACCGAGCTGCCCCTCCGGCAGATGGTTGATACCCTCGATCATCCGCAACACGCTGCCGAAATCGTGCGGCACGTTGTTGATCGTCCCGGCCGGCGTGTAGGCCGACACCATGAGCAACGGCACACGGAATCCCGACTGGTAGTCGCCCTGACAGTCGAACGACGTGCACGGCAGCGTCGAGGCATACGGCGCCGGACGATGGTCCGACCATCCGCCCCAATCGTCCCACGTCACGACGATCGCCGTGTTCCGCCAGTAGTTCTGGCCTGCATCCCTCGTGCCGGCCGGGCAAGTCGGATTGTTGCCGATCGCATTGATCACCGACGCGACCCAGGAAGGCCCGTATAGATCCCGCGGACCGGGATGGTCGGACCAGGCGCCGTTCGGAATGACCCAGTTCACATTCGAGAGCTTGCAGCTCGCGATGTCGCGCAGCACGTCGGTGCCCAGTTTGGCCGTGTCGACATTCGCGTTCCACTCCTTGCCCATGCACGCCAGAGCCGACTTCGGGTCACCGTTCGGATGGACGTAGCCGGGCTGGCAGATCGACTTGATGGAATCGGGCGCCGTCCAGATCGATCCTGGCGACGGCGCATAGTATTTCCACGAGATCGCATGCGGATCCAGCACGTCCGCCATGCTCTGATGGTCGTAGCAGAAGGCGCCGACCGGGTTCTGCGGATAGGACAGGAACACGTTCTTGACCGGACACTCCTGCACCGAGTTGCCGGCTGAGCGCTTGCAGTCGGGAAAGGCAAATCCGCCCGGCGCGGGAAGGATCAGATCATTGGTCGAGTTCGCCGGCGCCAGGCATCCCGCCTGATTGCCGATGATCTTGCTGTTGAAGTTCTCCGACACGAAGATCGAGAACTGGTCCGCGAGTGCGAGCGGTGCCGACGTGCCGGAGAACATGAACTGGTGCGCCGGATAGCTCGGGCCCTGGTTGGTCTGATACATGGCGTTCGCCCAGCCGTACTGCTTGGCGAGGCGCAGATAAGGATCGATCCGGCCGCCGCTCGACCCGTCGCTGTTGGTGATCGGGAAGTTCTCGACATACCCGTAGGACGACCCGGCCGGCGAGGCGGTCTTCCAGGCACCGTCGTTGCGGCACGCCAGCGTGACGGGATCGGGATCGCACATGTTCTCGAAACCCGTATGCGAATGATCCGGATCGACGCTTCCGGAAAACGTCACCGGCTTCAACGTGACCGGAGAAGGAGTGCCGCCCTGGTTGGAAATGCCGCAGGGAGAGACGTCGTAGCAGCCCGAGGTGACGGCGGCCGGTGTGCAGGCATGCAACGCATCCGTGGTTGCGGGCAACGGGCAAGCCGGCGCCAGGAAGTGGAACAGATTGTCCGGGGTCCGGTTCTCCTGAAAGATCACGACGACGTTCTTGATCCGCGGCGGGAACTGCGCCAGCGCCGCAGGCGAGGCCAGCATCGAGAGGCAGGCCAACCCGAGGCCGCGCGCCCGCATCGATTTCGGCCCGGCCGCCGGTCCGCCTGCTTCGCGCCGTTCAAGCCACTCCATCGCCACCTCCCGTTTATGCGCGAGCGGTCGATGGTCTTGATCTCGTAGCCACCGAATTTCAAACCAAGCGGGGCGCCGCGCGCCGCCCGACGCGTCCAAATCACCGATCGCCGGCCGCCAGGAATGACCGCGCCGTCGCGGCGGCACCGACCTCGAACGATGTCATATCAGCCCAGAACCGCCGGCTGAACTTGCTCGAATCGACTTGATACGGCCGGTCCCAGGTGAAACCGACGTCGGCGACCTCCTTCATCATCCGCGAGAAAATCCCCAGGATCGGCAGCAGCCCGAGCGGGATGGACGTCACCGCCGGCCTGCGTCCGATCGCATCCGCTCCGAGCTTGAGAATCTCGCGCGGCGTGCGGGTCGGCGCGCAGGGCATGTTCCAGACCTCCCCATAGGCATCGTCCGGCGCGTCGAGCAGCGTCACTGCGGCGCGCGCGATGTCCGGCACGTAGGCGAAGTCGTGCGGCGTGTCGGGAGCGAAAAGCAGAGCCGATTGACCCTGTGCGATCCGGCCCAGTGCGGTGGCACCCAGATGCGAGGCCATCACGCCCGGTCTGTAGAAATCCGGGCAGCGAAGCGCTGCCACGCGCACCCGGTCCGCGGCCGTCATCCAGATCCGCGTCACCTCGGTCAGGATCGCAGGCTTTCGACCGGCTTCGCTCAGCGTCACGTCCTCACGACGCGGTTCGCTCTGTGGCCCGAGCTGGTAAAGATTGTCGATGAAGACCAGCCGCGCGCCTGTCGCGGCGCAGGCCTCGACGACATTGCGCATCGTCGTGGGCCAGGCGGTCCGCCAGACCCGCGAGTCATAGGGAAAGCCGACCGCGAGCACGACCTGACCCGCGCCGTCGACCGCATGGCGCACAGCCTCCCGATCCAGCAGGTCGCACTCGGTGAAGGCAGCCCCGGTTGGGATCTCCGCCGGCCGGCTGCGCTGCGCGATCCGCACCGCCTCGCCGCGCGCCACCAGCGTGTGCGCGATCGGGCAGCCTACCGCTCCGTAACCAAGCACAGTCGTGTTTCTAGTCACGATCGCATCCTCCACATTGTCATTGCCGGCACCGAGATGCGCGCCTCCGGCACACAATAAAATCGCCGAGGATCGTTGAGCCGCTAGACGGAAATAGATGAACACCGACCTGGACTGGAGCCTGCACCGGACGTTCCTGGCCGTCCTGCAGGAGGGTTCCCCTGTCCGGCGCCGCCCGGCGCCTGGGTCTCACGCAACCGACCGTCGCCCGTCATATCGCAGCGCTTGAACGAGCGATCGGGACTGACCTTTTCCTCCGCTCGCCGCGCGGCCTGCTGCCGACCGAAACAGCGCGCGACCTCGCACCCCACGCCGAGACGCTCGCGGCCACCGCGGCAGCCCTGCTCCGAACCGCCAGCGGCCGCAGGAGCGAGGTGCGCGGTATCGTGCGGATCAGCGCCAGCGAGGTGGTGGGCGGCGAGCGCCTGCCGCCGATCCTGGCGTCGCTTCGCCAACGCTACCCGGGGCTGATCCTCGAACTCGCGCTGTCGAACGCGCTGCATGACCTGCTGCGCCACGAAGCCGACATCGCCGTACGCATGGTCCCGCCACCCAGGAGGCGCTGATCGCCCGCCGGCTGCCGCCCGTCCCCTTTGGCCTGCACGCGCATCGCGACTATCTGGACCGGCGCGGGACGCCGGATCAGATCGCTTCTCTCGGCCAGCACGACCTGATCGGCTTCGATCGCAAGACGCCCGCGATCCGTGCCATCGTCGAACGCTTCCCGTTCCTCGATCGCGCCGCCTTCGCTCTGCGCACCGACAGCGACCTGGCGCAACTGGCCGCACTGCGCGCCGGCTTCGGCATCGGCCTCTGCCAGGTCATCCTCGCGAGCCGTGACCCCGACCTGGTGCGCGTCCTCGCCCGCGACTTCGCCCTCGATCTCGACCTGTGGATCGTCATGCACGAGGACCTGAAAACGAGCGCCCGATGCCGGGTCGTCTTCGACGCCCTCGTGGACGGCCTCGCCTAGAGCAATATCGCTTCAAGTTGCGTCAGCACAGCGATAAAATTGCTCGTCAAAACAAAGGCTAGAGCGTGATCGGCTCCCGCATTTCATGTCAACCTTAGCCGGTCACGCTCTAGGAAGCCGCGAACGCGTCCTTCCAGTCGGGATGCCAGCGCGAGAGCGGCGGCCGGTTGGCCACGATGTCGCCCGCCGCCCAGAGAATGCGCTTGTGGTCGATCTCGGCACTCACGTCGTTGTCCGGGCACAGCAGGTAGAAATCGCCTCGCGCCATGCCGGCCGCCATGAAGTCGACCACCTGTTCGGCGGTCCAGGCAGCGTCCGGCTTGGCCGCAACCCCGTGCGCGCGGGTGAAGCCGGTATAGGTGAACCCTGGGATGAGCAGATGCGCCGTCACCTGGTTGCCCGGCATGTTGCGCAGATCGTGCGCCAACGCCTCCGTGACCACCTTGATGCCTGCCTTGGAGACATTGTAGGCGGTATCGCCCGGCGGACAGGTGATGCCCTGCTTGGATCCGGTGTTGACGATGGCGCAGGGGGTGTCCTGGCCGCTCATCGTCGGCGCGAACATCTGCACGCCATGCACGACGCCCCACAGATTGGTGTCGATGATCTGGTGCCAGCGCGCGACCGGGCTGGCGATCTCCCCGCCGCCCTCCCGGCCCGCGTTGTTCATCAGGACCGCCACCTCGCCGAACGTCTCGAGCGTCCGGTCGTGCAGCGCACGGACCTGCTCCTCCCTGGCCACGTCCGTGGGCACCGCGAGCACCTGCGGGGAACGGATCGCCAGCGCCTCGGCCGCTCGCGCAAGTGCCGCCTCGTCGATGTCGGCAAGACAGAGCCGCATGCCGCGATCGGCCAGAAAGTGCGCGGCCGCCAGGCCGATGCCGCTCGCGGCGCCGGTGATGACGGCGACCCGGCCGGGGGCGATCGCCGGGTGCGAGGCGGAGGCGAGCGACGTCGCAAGCTGCGTCACGTTGGGCATCGCGTCGGACATCACAGGGACGAAGCCGCCGGCAACGGCGATCTCGGTCGAACGACAACCGCCCTGATCGCCCGGCATCCTTGAGCATCGTCCAGCCGGTCGGCGGTCAGGCGAAAGGGGGATCGCGCCAGGAAGCGCCGATCGAGACCGTCCAAAGCTGGCTTGACGATCGGGACAGCATCATTATCGACCAGGACAGCGGCACGCCCCCCGGTTCCGACCGACGAGCCAGGATAGCGGCCCGAAGCCACGGTCCCCGTCAATGCCAACGTCCCGACCAGAACAGCGAGAACATGACCAACCTGCCGCATCATCCACCCCGGAGTTCGCGCGACACTGTCGCGCCACGACAATGTGTCTCCTCGGCTCGCCGCTGATGCTGGAGCCGGCATGACAAGGCCGCAATTCGTCTCCGCCGCACGACGGGTCAAGCCCCCTTCCCGCCAACCGACCGCGGCACCGGGCCCTGCCGCCTCAAGCCATGCCAGGCGAGCAGGCTGTCGATCAGGAACGCGATCAGCGAACCGATCGTGCAGCCGAGCGCCAGTCCGAACAACCCGATGAGCCAGCCGGCGATCCCGGAGCCACGCACGCCACCCAGGAACAGGATGAAGACCGAGCCGCACGTTGCCGCGCCGCCGATCGCGCCGAGCGCCACCGAAGCATCGAGTGCCAGCACGCGACGGCGCAGCCTGACGAGATGCCGCTCGAGTTCCGCAGCCTCGGTCTCCGTGATGTCGGCCTTCAGCAGATCGGTCGCGTGCTCGATATGATCCGACACGCGCGCCAGGCGCGTGTTGAACAGGCCGAGCAGGATTCCGATGCCCGAGAGCAGGAAAACAGGCGTCAACGCGGTCTGGATCAAATGGGCGGCGCTGTCGACGGCGTCGTCGGGCGCGAGGTTGAATGGTGGGAGCGCCATGGAACCCCTCAGCCCCCATGGCGGACGAGGAAGCGTCCGAAGGCTTCAAGCGTCGCTTCGGAGGCGTGATGTTCCATACCCTCGGCGTCAGCCTCCGCGGCTTCGGCGGGCACGCCGACGGCAATCAGCAGCTCGACCATCAGCCGGTGCCGAGCGCGCACCCGGTCGGCGAGCGCCTGCCCCGTCTCGGTCAGAAAGATGCCGCGGTAGGGACGCGCCGTGACAAGGCCTTCCCGCTTGAGGCGGGTGATGCTCTTGAGCGCGGTCGGATGGGTCACCCCGAGGCGCTTGGCGACCTCGGTCGCGCGGGCCTCGCCGTTGGCGAGGATGAGGTCGGCGATCAGCTCGACATAATCCTCCTGCACCGTCGTCGAGCGCGCCGTGCGCGCCTTGCCGAACCGTCGCGCCTGGGTCGGCTCCTCGGGCATCTCCGCCGAGATCGGCCGGCTTACCGAAGCGGGTTGTGTCACTGCTCGCTCTCCGCAGGTTCGGGTCCGTCGCGCGCCCTTCTAGCGCGCGGGCTCGAACCGGGCCATCGCGGCTCAGGAGGTCCGGACCGGCCAGCCTGGAAAGGAGAACGCCCGGCGGCCCGGCATGTCGCTGATCCGCGCGTCTCCGGCCGCACGCCCCTCCTCTCGCTCGCGCTCGCGCAACAGGGTCTCGACGACCTTCGCCGAGGTCAGCACGCCCGGCAGACCCGCGCCCGGGTGGGTGCCGGCACCCACCAGGTAGAGGCCGTCGACTTCCTCGGACTTGTTGTGGGCACGGAACCAAGCCGACTGGGTCAAGCGCGGAGCGGTCGAGAAACCCGCGCCGAACCGGCTGCGATAATCGGTCCGGAAGGTCTCCGGCGTCATGAAGCTTTCGGACACGATGGCATCCGACAGACCGGGCAGCTCCCGCGCCTGCAGGATCTCCACCACCCGGTCCCGCAGGCCCGGAGCCGCCTTCGACCAGTCGATGGCCGCGCGCAGATTGGGAACCGGCGCGAGCACGTAGAACGCATCCTGCCCCGCCGGCGCCATCGACGGATCAGTCGCGGTCGGCCGATGCAGATAGAGACTGAGATCGTGCGGCAGATGGGCCTGCCGTCCGAACACCTCGTCGAGCAGCTCGCGGTAGCGGTCACCGAGGATGATGGTGTGGTGGGCGGTCGCCTCATAGCGCCGGGCGGTGCCGAAATAGAGGACGAACAGTCCCATCGAATAGGACAGCCGATCGAGGCGGCGCCTGGTCCAGCGGCGCTTGCGCACGCTTGGCAGCAGCTCGTCATAGAGAGCCGGGGCATCGGCGTTGGCGATCACGATATCGGCCGGCAACGTCTCGCCGCTCGCGAGTGCGACCCCGGTGACGCGACGTCCTGTCGCGTCGGTGGTGATGCGCTCGACATCCGCCCCCAGACGAACGGTCACGCCATGACGGCTCATCAACGCGCCGAGCGACGCGACCAGCGCGCCGGTGCCCCCGCTCGGAAACCAGACCCCGTGCGCGCGCTCCAGATGCTGGATCAGCGCATAGATGCCGCTGGTGTGGAACGGATGTCCGCCGACCAGCAACGGTTGCAGGCTGAACACGCGGCGGAGACTGTCGTCGCGTATGTTGCGACGCACCATTGCGTAGACCGATCGAGTCCCACCTAGACGAAGAAGTCCAGGCAGCGCCTTGAGCATCGTCGACAGACGGTGGAACGGCATCGTGCCGTAGCGCTCGTAACCGACTTCGTAGAGCGCCCGCGACAGGGATAGAAGGGCCTCATAGCCGGGACCGTCCTCGGCCGAGAAGCGGGCGATCTCCGCGCGCATGGCCTGCGGGTCGCCGCAATAGTCGAAGTGACGGCCGTCGGCGAAGGTGATGCGGTAGAATGGCGAGACCGGACGAAGCTCGACGTGATCATGGATGTTCTCGTCGAACAGCGCGAACAGCTCCTCGAGCAGGAACGGCGCCGTGACGACCGTCGGGCCGGCATCAAAACGGAACCCGCCGTGTGCCACCACACGGCCACGTCCCCCAAGCTGGTCGAGACGGTCCACGAGAGTGACGTTCTGCCCAAGCGCCCGGGCCCGCAATGCGGCCGCGATGCCGCCGAAGCCGGCGCCTACGACAATAGTGCCGAGTGCCGGCGTCATTGTTTTTTCCGCATAGCAGCAATGGTGAAAAAGGGTTGAAGAACCCCGGCTTCGGGTAGATGGTCGCGCATGTCCGGGCAGGCAAACTTGATGAGGACGCATGTATGGGCGCGCCCATTCGATCCAACGAGTTTGCCGGTCCTGTCCTGCCTGATCGGATTGGACGCAGCGGTCGCGGATCGTCCGGCCTGCAGGCGCTCACCAGCTTCGTCGACACGGCAGTACCGGCCTTGCTGCTCCTGACGCTGATGGCGGCCGAGCAGAACAGCGAATCGGTCCCGGATCTCAAACGCCTGGCATCCATGCTGAGCGAGTGGCAGGACCTGGTGGGCGTCGATCCGGAAGGGCCCGATGCAACGCCGACGGCCGTCAGCCGGCTCTACCGTGCGGTCAACAGCCTCAAGTCCCAGACCGTCAAGGTCGGCGACGCCTAGGCTGGTCACGGGACGATGGGCTGGCCGAATGGCCTATTGAGCCGGACGATCGCGAGGTTGAGGACCGAGGCGAACGAGACCCAGAGGAAGTAGGGAGCGAGCAGCCAGGCCGCGGTCCGCGCACGATCGTCAAAAGCGACGATCAGGGCCAGAATCGACAGCCAGAGCGGTAGAACCTCGATCAGCGCCCAGTCCGGCCGCCTCATCTTGAAGAACAAGCCACTCCAGGCTGCATTAAGGACGCCGTTGATCGCGAACAGGCCGAGCGTCGCGACCCGCTCGGCCGGTGTCGCCGCCGAGCGCCAGGCAATGACGGAAGCTGCGACGCACAACAGCCCAATCGCCGTCCAGGCCGGCCCGAACAACCAGGCCGGCGGATTCCAGGACGGTTTCCGCAGGCGCAGGTACCAGGTCGTGACCTCGGTGACCGTCAGCGCGAACCCCACCCCCAGGACCATGGACATGCAGGCGAAGGCGATGATGGTCTGATGGATCACGTAGAGGCGAGGCCGGTCAGATGCGCCATGTTCTTCATGAAGATCCTGAGATGGACGATAGGCTTCGCACGGACCAGTTCCTTGGTCATGTAGGCGGCCCAGGTCAGTGACTGCACGTCGGGATCGCGGCAGATGCTGACGAAGCGCTCGCGCCTGGCGTCGCTCGCATACCAGAAGCGCTGCATGATGCCGAGAATGCGGAACACCTGCCTGTGGTTCCGCATGAACTCGATCCGGGCAGTGCGAAGCGCACGCGCGTTGCCGGTGTCGAGGAAGCAATCCACCGCTCCGCAAGCGAGCCGACCGCCGAGCATGGCGTAGTACAGACCTTCGCCCGATGCGGGTGCCACAACGCCCGCGGCATCGCCGGCGAGAACAACGTTCCTTCCGTCATCCCAGCGGCGGAGCGGCTTGAGCGGGATGGGCGCGCCCTCGCGGCGTATGGTCTCGGCGCCGGCAAGACCCGTTGCCTCACGAAGCTGGGCCGTCGCGGGCCGGAGCGGGAAGCCCTTCTGCATGCTGCCCAGGCCGATGCTCGTGGTCTGCCCGTGCGGGAACACCCAGCCATAGAAATCAGGCGAAACCTTGCCTTCGTAATGGACCTGGCAGACCGAAGCCTCCGCGTCGGCGGGGGTGCGGACAATCTCGTGGTAGGCAAAGACATAGCGCATGCGATCCGCGCCGGAAATCTTGGCCGCGCGCGCGACGCGGGATTTGGCGCCGTCAGCGCCCACGAGCGCTCGGGCCCGCAGCGTGAACGAAACGCCCTCGCCTTTCGACGAGGCTTCCCGGCAACGGACCAGGATCGTGCCATCCGGCTGCCGCTCGAGACTCTCGAAAACGCCGCGGCGACGCTCCGCACCCGACATCGCCGCCCGATGGCGCAGCCACTCGTCGAAGTGCTCGCGGTCCACCATGCCCACGAAACCATCGCCGATCGGCATGTCGGCGGAACGATGCGACGGGGCATAGACCCGCGCCGAACGGGCCTTGGCGACCAGGAGTTCGTCGGGAATATCGAAGTCCTGGATCAGCCGCGGCGGGATCGCGCCACCGCATGGCTTGATCCGACCGCCCCGATCGAGCAGCAGGACCTTGCGCCCTCGCCGCGCGAGATCGTGCGCGGCCGTGGCACCCGATGGACCGCCTCCGACGACGACGACGTCATAGACCTGCGGCCCGTCTTGCATGGCGGTCATCCTTTGAGGGCGAAGGCGGTGACCAGCATCCCCAGCACATAGAGGCTGGTCCCGGTGCCGTTGTACCAAGGGGTGCGACCGCGCGGGTCAGCCAGCAGTCGGCGCATCAGCAGAAGCTGGGCCGCTAGAAGAGCGCCCACGATCGAGGCGTGGATCGGTCTGTGATACGCCACGAGAAAGGCGACCACGAGAAGCTGCGCGGTCGCCATCACGATGCATGCGATCCGGCACGCGAGATCAGGTCCGAGACGCGCCGGCAGCGAGCCGAGACCCATCTGCCGATCGCCGTCGATCGACTTGAAGTCGTTCAGCGTCATGATGCCGTGCGCGCCAAGGCTGTAGAGCAGGGCTGCGGTGATGACGGCCGGCCCCGGCACGCGCCCATCGAGACATAAGGCGGCGCCGGCGAACCAGGGAAGTCCCTCGTACGACAAGCCGCAGGCGAGCGCGCTCCACCAGCCGTTACGCTTGAGACGAATCGGCGGCGCGCTGTAGAGCCATGCCAGGATCAGGCCGACAAGGGCGGCGATCGCGACGATCGGCCCGAGAGTCGACGCGAGGCCGAGAGAGATCGCGCTCCACAGACAGGCAATCCACAAGCCCCAGCGCCCGGGAATGCGACCGGAAGGGATCGGCCGGTCCGGCTCGTTGATCGCGTCAACATGCCGGTCATACCAGTCGTTGATCGCCTGGCTGGCGCCGCAGGCCAAAGGCCCGGCCAGGATCAGGCCGCTGACCACCAGCGTCCAGCGCGTCCCGCCTGCCGACAGGACGCCGCAGCCGAACGCCCAGATCGGCGGGAACCAGGTGATCGGCTTGAGAAGCTGCAGGACAGCGCGCGCGCTCGGCAGCCGGACCGCCAGTGCCGGCTCGAGCGCGGCCGAGCCGGGCCGCGCCATCACGGCTCGTCTCCGGCATCGTCGAGGTCACCGAGACCGTAGCGGCGCAGCTTCACATAGAGGCTCTGCCGGCTGAGACCGAGCATCTCGGCCGCCGACGCACGATTGTCGCCCGTCAGTTCGAGCGCGGCTTCGATGCACAGCCGCTCGATCACGTCGGTCGCGTCGCGCACGAGGTCCTTGAGCGAAACCCGGCCGATCAGCTCAGTGAGCTGCTCGACGGAACGTGGCATCACCCCGTTCGATTCGGCCGAAGCGGCCGCCGGCTCCTCGAGCCGTCGGCCGACATCGCGGATCGCGAACCCGTACGACGGCAGTTCGGCGCCAAAGACCGCGACGGCTGAAATCTCCACCTCGGTCGCCAGACCGCCGGCGCCGCGCACCGTCGTCCGGAACAACCGCACCGCGCCGCGCTGGCGAAGGTTGGCGAGCAGGACAGGAACGTCCACCCCCGGCTGCCCGACCCACTCCTCGAGACTGGCGCCACGCGCCTGATCCCCGCTCGGCAACTGCGCCATCGCCAGAAACGCGCTGTTGACGGCCAGGATGTTGCCCTCAGGCCCGGTAAAGACGAACGCGTCGGGCGCCTGCTCGAGCGCGCTGAGCAGGCGGTCGCTCAATTCGGACGGATCGGGAGCGGCGGCCGTGCGCGGAAGAAGCCGGACGATGACGACGCTCGCCTCTTCCTCCGTCAGAAGCGACGCGGTCAGCGTGACGTCGCCGTCCTCTCCCACCGCGCCGAACAGGCGCGCACGGACCGTGTCGGCACGACCAGCGCTTCGCACGGCCGACAGGAAGCGCGTCACCGCGGCCCGGTCACTGGTCTCGAACAGCTCGACGAAAGGTTTTCCGGCGATCCGGCGACCGCCGCTCGGCAGATGGCGACCGGCATCGTTGACCTCCGTGATTCGCAGCGTCTGCGCATCGAGGACGATCAATGGCTCCGGCGCCGTGTCGAACAGCAAACGGTAGCGGGCCTGGGCTTGACGCAGGGCCGCGTAGTCGCGGCTGATCGCCTGCTGGGCGTCGACGAGACGTTGCTGGAGCGCCGCGAACGGGCGCAGGTCCCGGCCGAAAGCGATGATCGGGCCGCCCTGACGGGTGCGGATGGCGGCGTATTCGACCGCCACGCCGGACCCGTTGGAAGCGGCATGATTGAGATGGCGGAGCTGCGGATCCCGATCCTTGGCCGCCGCGTCAAGCAGGGCCGCGGCTTTCGGACGACTCTCGACGGTGACCATGTCCGACAGCTTCCGGCCGAGCCAGGACCCCGAATCCTTCAGTGCCCCCTCGAGGTCGCTGTCGCGGAAGGCGAGGTCGCGGACGGTCCCGTCGCTGTCCAGCACCAGGGCCACGTCGGCGGCCGCTTCGATCAGGCGCGACGCGTCCTCGGTGTCCAGCGTTCCGAGCGACGACAGGGGCTGGGCGAACCGGCTCCCCCTCATCACGGCCGTCTCGGACGGATCAGGCGATCGGCCTGTGCGAGCGCACTCGCGGCGTCGGACGCGGTCGCGTCGGCGCCGACGAGCGATGCGAGATCAGGACGATCGATGAGTGCCGGACCGCCGACCATGATGACCAGGTCGGAATTGCAGGAGGACCGGCGCGCGAGCTCGATGCAGCGGCCGAGCCGCGTCAGATGAAATTCGCTGCCGAGCGAGAAACCGAGCAGATCGACATGAGCGGACGCGACCTTGCGCTGGACATCGACGGCATTGCGAATCCGCGGTGTCTGGGCGCTCCATCCCGAGGCCCGGAAGAAGGCGGCCAGCATCGAGAGGCCAAACGAATGCTGTTCCCCCGGCGTGGTGACCAGCAGGGCCGCGGGCGCCAACGCCGGAGAAGCAGACGCGACCTCGATGTCAGGGGCGAGGCCGCGGAAGATGAGCTGGAGCTGGTCGGTGGCGAGGGTGACGTCGGAGAACGAGACGATATCGGCGACCCAGAGATCGCCGAGGTGGCGCGCGGCGCCGGTCAGGAGATGCAGACAGAGCGTCTCGACGCTGACACCGGCGTCACGCAGTCGCGCCACGACGCCTGCCGCCTCTCCTGCCGCGCCCTTCAGCAAGATGTCGGCGAATGCCTCGACCGCGTCCTGCGTCGGTGCATCGGCGGGAACCGGCGTCGCCGGTGCCGGGACGATCAGGCGCGCGGCGGCGGGATTCGTCGCGGCCGGCGCCGGAAGCGATGCCAGAAGCCTGGGGACAATGTCATTCTCGACCAGTCGGGCAAGGATCGCGGCGATCCGCTGCCGTCGCTGGTCCACATCGGCGAAGCTGGATTTTTTCGCGTCTTGCGCCAGCGGCAGACGGACGACTCTATTGCTGTTTGACAATCGGCCCTCCTCAGCGCGTGGCCGTGCGGCTCGGTCCATCCTGGGTTGCGCCGCACCGGCCATCCGGGCCCTCCTCGGTGGACGAATATGACGCGAAGCGGAGCGTCAGTGTCAATCAGGAGTTACGTCAATCGCGCTTGACACTTTTCCGGGCTGAGCCGTAGCGTTCCTTCCGTCGGCGTCGTCGACACAGGTCGCGCAAGTCGTGGCGGGACGCTTGGACACGGAGGGACGCGCATGCTCTCGACCATCGGCGAGTTCGTCGGCGTTTACGATTGCTCCCCCTGGTCGGCCACGACCGGCCGGCGTCAAGGCGAAACGCATGCGACATCTGCGCCAACCCGGGGTCGATCATCATCCGCGCCGCTCTACACCCCCGAACAGCGCCGCCTCCGTGACGAGAGCGCCTGGACGACCATCCAGGGCGTGCTGGCGCCGGTGCAGTTCGCGGCCTTCCTCGTCAGCGTCGTCCTGGTGCTCCGGTTCGTGGCCACCGGCCACGGTTATGGTCTCGCGACCGGATCGATTCTGGTCAAGACCGCACTGCTCTACACCATCATGATCACCGGTGCCTTCTGGGAGAAGGCGGTCTTCGGCCGGTTCCTGTTTGCGCCAGCGTTCTTCTGGGAGGACCTATTCAGCTTCCTCGTCGTCGGGCTGCACACCGCCTATGTCGCGGCACTGCTGACGGATGCCCTTCCGCCGTCGCAACTGATGCTGCTCGCGCTCACCGCGTATGCGTCCTACGTGGTCAACGCGGCCCAGTTCGTGCTGAAGCTCCGCGCGGCAAGACACTCGGCGCCGAAGGCGATGCAGGCCGCCGAATGAGCGCCGCGTTGGACGCGGCGTCGATCGGGTGCCAATCGGCCCCGGTCCTTCGTGAGCGCGGCCAGCGTGAAGTGTTCTGCGGCTTGACCGGCATCGTCTGGCTGCACCGCAAGATCCAGGACGCCTTCTTCCTCGTGGTCGGATCACGGACCTGCGCGCACCTGCTGCAATCGGCCGCCGGCGTCATGATCTTCGCCGAGCCGCGCTTCGCGACCGCGATCATCGAGGAGCGCGACCTGGCGGGTCGCGCCGATCTCGACGCCGAACTCGATCAGGTCGTGGACCGGTTGCTGGAGCGGCGCCCCGATATCCGTCTGCTGTTCCTGGTCGGGTCCTGCCCCTCGGAGGTCATCAAGCTCGATCTGGTCCGGGCGGCGGCGCGGCTTCAGGTCCGCTTCATGCCGCGGTGCCGGGTGCTGAGCTATTCCGGCAGCGGCATCGAGACGACCTTCACCCAGGGCGAGGATGCCTGCCTCGCCTCGATGGCGGCGGTCCTGCCGGCCGGAGAGGAACGCTCGCTGCTGGTCGTCGGCGCGTTGCCCGACAACGTCGAGGCCCAATTCGCGTCCTTGTTCGAGGCCGCCGGGATCGGGCCGGTCCGGTTCATGCCGCCGCATCGAGCCGATGCCCTGCCAGCCGTGGGCCATGGAACGCTGATGCTCCTGGCACAACCGTTCCTCGCCGAGACCGCGCGTGTGCTCGAGGAACGCGGCGCGCACCGCATCGAGGCGCCCTTCCCGATTGGTGTCGAGGGAACCGAAGCCTGGTTGATGGCGGCCGTGTCGTCCTGGGGCCTGCCCGCCTTGCGCATGGAGGCGGCCATGGCGCCGGCCCGCGCCCGCGCCCGGACGGCGCTCGCCAGGCATCGCGCGGCATTGGCCGGCAAGCGCGTGTTCTTCTTCCCCGACAGCCAGCTCGAGGTGCCGCTGGCACGCTTCGTCTCGCGCGAACTCGACATGGAACTGGTCGAGGTGGGAACCCCGACCCTGCACCGCCGCCATCTCGCCCAGGAACTGTCGCTGCTGCCGTCTGGCACGATGCTGAGCGAAGGGCAGGACGTCGATCGCCAACTCGATCGCTGCCGCGACGCGCGTCCCGACCTGGTCGTGTGCGGGCTCGGACTTGCCAATCCGCTCGAGGCGGAAGGGATCGCGACCAAATGGTCGATCGAGCTGCTGTTCAGCCCGATCCACGGCTTCGAGCAGGCCGCCGATCTCGCCGCCCTGTTCGCGCGTCCGCTGGCGCGCCGCGCCAAGCTGGCGGTGTAGCCGTGAAGCTGACCCTCTGGACCTATGAGGGACCGCCGCATGTCGGCGCCATGCGGATCGCATGCGCGATGGAGGGTGTCCACTACGTCCTGCATGCGCCGCAGGGCGACACCTACGCCGACCTGCTGTTCACCATGATCGAGCGGCGCGATCGGCGCCCGCCGGTCAGCTACACGACCTTTCAGCAGCGCGATCTCGGCGGCGACACCGCCGACCTGTTCAGGCGCACGGCCCGCGACGCGGTGGAACGGTTCAAGCCCGACGTGTTGCTGGTGGGCGCGTCCTGCACCGGCGAACTGATCCAGGACGATCCGGCAGGGTTGGCGCGCGGGCTGTCGGTGCCGGTGATCCCGCTCGAGCTCCCCTCCTACCAGCGCAAGGAGAACTGGGGCGCCGCCGAAACCTTCTACCAGCTCGTGCGCACATGCGCGGGCGACAAGCGGACACCGCGCGACGGCCACGTTCCTTCGTGCAATCTGCTCGGACCGACCGCGCTCGGCTTTCGCAACCGCGACGACATCCGCGAGATAAGAAGCCTCCTCGAGCGGCTGGGCATCACTGTCAACGTCGTCGCACCCTTGGGTGCGACGGTCGCCGATCTCGCGCGCCTCGGCGAGGCCGATTTCAACATTGTTCTCTATCCCGAGATCGCCGACACCGCGGCCCGCTGGCTGGAGCGCCAGTTCGGGCAGCCGTCGGTGCGCACCGTGCCGATCGGCGTCGGCGCGACGCGCGATTTCATCACCGCCGTCTGCGGCGCCGCCGGCATCGCGATCCCCACGGACTGCGAGTCCGGTAACCTGCCCTGGTATTCCCGCTCGGTGGACGCAACCTACCTCACCGGCAAGCGGGTCTTCGTGTTCGGCGATGCGACGCATGCCATCGCCGCCGCCCGCGTGGCGGCCGACGAGCTCGGTTTCGAGGTCGTGGGCCTCGGGACCTATTCGCGCGAGTTCGCGCGCGACGTGCGCGAGGCAGCATCGCGCCATGGGCTCGAGGCGCTGATCAGCGACGACTATCTCGAGGTCGAGGCGCGCATCGCAGCACTCGAACCCGATCTGGTGCTCGGCACGCAGATGGAACGGCATATTGCCAAGAGGCTGGGCATTCCGTGCGCGGTGATTTCTTCGCCCGTGCACGTGCAGGATTTCCCCGCGCGCTACTCGCCGCAGATGGGCTTCGAGGGTGCGAACGTGCTGTTCGACACCTGGGTGCATCCCTTGATGATGGGTCTGGAGGAACATCTGCTCTCGATGTTTCGCGAGGACAGCGAGTTCGGTGAAGGACAGGCGCCGTCGCATCTCGGGCATGCGCCCGCGCCGGTCGCGGCCGAAAGCGTGTCGTGGCTGCAGGATGCGGAAGCCGAACTCAAGCGCGTGCCGGTGTTCGTCCGCGGCAAAGCGAGACGGAACACTGAACGGTTCGCAAGTGAGCGCGGCATCGCGACCATCAGCGTGCAGACGCTCTATGAGGCGAAAGCCCACCATGCACGCTGACCACACACCGGTCCGGGTCGTCATCGTGACGATGGACAGCTATCTCGCGCGCGCTGCCGCGACCGCGCGGGACAGCATCCGACGCGAACTTCCCGGTCTCGAACTCGTGCTTCACGCCGCCGACGAGTGGGGACAGGACGACAACGCGCTCAAGGCGTGTCACGACGACATCGCGAAGGGCGACATCGTGATCGCCGCGATGCTGTTCCTCGATCCTCACGTCAAGGCGGTGCTGCCGGCGCTGCAAGCACGACGTAGCGCCTGCGATGCGATGGTCTGCATGATGTCGGCCGGCGAAATCACCCGGCTGACCCGCTTGGGCAAGTTCGACATGTCAGCCGAAGCAAGCGGCGCGATGGCGATGCTCAAACGGCTCCGTGGCAACCGCAAGCCAGGCGTGTCGACCAGCGGCCGCGACCAGATGAAGATGCTCAAGCGGCTGCCGAAGCTGCTGAAGTTCATTCCTGGTGCAGCACAGGACGCACGGTCCTATTTCCTGTCGCTTCAATACTGGCTTGGTGGCTCGGAGGACAATCTTGCCGGGCTCGTCCGCCTGCTGGTCGGACGCTACGCAGCGGGAGAACGGCGCGATTCCACGGCAGCCGTCGGGTCCCCGCCCCCCCCGGTCGAGTATCCCGAAGTCGGCGTCTACCATCCCGCGATCCCAGGCCGGATCGGTTCGTCGCTGTCCGCACTGCCCCGAACCACCGACGGTCAGTCAAAAGGCACCGTAGGGCTGCTTCTGCTCCGCTCCTACGTGCTGGCCGGCAACGCCGCCCATTACGATGGCGTCATCCAAGCGCTGGAAGCGCTCGGATTGTACGTCGTGCCGGCATTCGCCTCCGGGCTCGACGCGCGTCCAGCGATCGACCAGTTCTTCATGGCCGACGGCACACCCGCGATCGACGCGCTGGTCTCACTGACCGGGTTCTCGCTCGTCGGCGGCCCAGCCTACAACGACGCACGCGCGGCCGAGGAGATCCTCGTCCGCCTCGACGTCCCTTACATCCTCGCCCATCCGGTCGAGTTCCAGACCATCGAGCAATGGGAGGGTGACCCGCGTGGCCTGATGCCGGTCGAGGCGGCAATGATGGTTGCCATTCCCGAGCTCGACGGCGCGATCTGGCCGATGACGTTCGGCGGCCGCTCCAGCCTCAGCGCCGCCGAAGAGTCCCATCGCCGGCAGATGGTCTCCCATCCGGAGCGCGCCGCCACCCTCTCCGCCCGCGTCGCACGTCTCGTCGCGCTGCGTCGCTCCGAACGCGCCGAGCGGCGCGTCGGCGTGGTCCTGTTCAACTTCCCTCCCAATGGGGGCGCCACGGGAACGGCTGCCTACCTGTCGGTCTTCGAGTCGCTGCACCGCACGATGATCGCCATGTCCGATGCGGGCTATCAGGTCGACATCCCCGACAGCGTCGCGGCCTTGCGGGCGCGCGTGCTCGAAGGCAACGCCGAGCGCACCGGTGCGGCGGCTAACGTCGCCGCCCGCATCCCGGCAAGCGATCATGTCAGGCGCGAACGGCATCTGGCCGAAATCGAGAGCGTCTGGGGCGCCGCACCTGGCCGCCAGAACAGCGACGGCACCAGCATCCAGATCCTTGGCGAACGCTTCGGCAACGTGTTCGTCGGCATCCAGCCCGCCTTTGGCTACGAAGGCGATCCGATGCGGCTTTTGTTCGAGCACGGTTTCGCACCGACACATGCCTTCTCGGCCTTCTATCGCTGGCTGCGCGAGGACTTCTCGGCACACGCGGTGCTGCATTTCGGAACCCATGGCGCCTTGGAATTCATGCCTGGTAAGCACGCCGGTTTATCGGCTGCCTGCTGGCCGGACAGGCTGATCGGCGACGTGCCGAACATCTATCTCTATGCGGCCAACAATCCGTCGGAGGGCGCACTCGCCAAGCGCCGCACCGGCGCGACGCTGGTCAGCCACATGACGCCGCCGCTCGCAAGCGCCGGTCTCTACCGCGGCCTGCAGGATCTCAAGAGTTCGATCGACCGCTGGCGCGGACTTGAACCAGACGCCGACGATGATCAGCGTGCCTCGCTCGTTGAGCTGATCCAGGCACAGGCAGCCTTGGTCGAACTCTCGTCGGCCACGCCGGCATGGCTCCTGACCGAAGCGGAAAGCCGCATCGAGCGGCTAAGGGCCTCATTGCTGGAGCTCGAATACTCGCTGATCCCGCACGGACTGCACATCGTCGGCATGCCGCCTTCCGCGGCGGCACGCGCCGAGATGCTCGATGCGGCAGGCGTCGACGATCCCGTCCGGCGCGCGGAGCTCGATGCGGGAATGGGAACCGACTACGAGCTGCCCGCGATCCTGCATGCTCTCGACGGAGGCTATTTGAGGCCGGCCCCGGGCGGCGACGTGCTGCGCAATCCGGAAGTCCTGCCGACAGGCCGCAATCTCCACGGCCTCGATCCGTTCCGGATCCCGAGCGCCTTCGCGGTGCAGGACGGCGCCAGACAGGCGGAGCGGCTTCTGGCACGGCACCAAGCCGATGCCGGCAAGTTGCCGGAGACGATTGCGATGGTGCTCTGGGGCACCGACAACCTGAAGACCGAGGGCGGCCCGATCGCACAGGCCTTGTGGCTGCTGGGCGCCGAGCCGCGACGCGACAGCTACGGACGACTGGCCGGCGCGCAATTGATCCCCCTCGATCGGCTGGGGCGGCCGCGCATCGATGTGGTCATCACGCTGTCCGGCATCTTCCGCGATCTGCTGCCGATGCAGACCTCGTTGCTTGCCGAAGCGGCGCTCCTCGCGGCGGGCGCGGACGAACCCATCGAAATGAACCACGTTCGCGCCCACGCTCTCGCTTTCATGACACGGCACGGCGGCGATCTTGAGACAGCCGCACTTCGCGTGTTCGGGAATGCCGAAGATGCCTACGGTGCGAACGTGAACAGCCTGGTCGACGCCGGCGGCTGGTCGGACGAAGACGAACTCGCCGATGCCTTCGTCAAGCGCAAGGGCTTCGCCTACGGTGTCAGCGGACACGCGGTGCGCCAGGACAAGGTGCTCACGAGCGTGCTGCGCCATGTCGACGTGGCCTACCAGAACCTCGACTCCGTCGAGCTTGGTGTCACGACCGTCGACCATTATTTCGACACCCTCGGTGGGATCGCCCGCGCCGTGAAGCGCGAGCGCGACGGCGTGTCGGCCGGCATCTATATCGGCGACCAGACAAGGGGTGACGGCACCGTCCGCTCGCTGTCCGAGCAGGTCACGCTGGAAGCACGAACACGCTCGCTGAACCCGAAATGGTATGAAGCCCTGCTCGAGCACGGCTACGAGGGTGTTCGCCAGATCGAGGCGCAGGTGACCAACACCCTTGGCTGGTCGGCGACCACTGGCCAGGTCGCACCGTGGATCTATCAGCAGCTCAGCGAGACATTCATGCTCGAGCCCGAAATGCGGGAACGCATGGCAGCACTCAACCCGGCGGCATCGGCGAAGATCGCGAACCGTCTCCTCGAAGCCTGCGAGCGACGCTACTGGGCGCCGGACGCATCGACACTGGAAAAGCTGAAGCGCGCCGGCGAGGCGATCGAGGATCGGCTCGAAGGCTTGATAGGAGTGGCCGCATGACGATCACGACAAAGATACCGGCGCTGCCGGAGGCGCTGCGTCGCGCGTCCGCTTGCGGCACCTGCGAGGACGGCGATGGCAGCGTGCAGGTCAAGATCGACGCGCCCAGGAAAGCGGGCACGGCGAAGGTGTTCGCGGTATACGGCAAGGGCGGTATCGGCAAAAGCACGACTTCGTCGAACCTGTCGCTCGCCTTCGCGCGGCTCGGGCGGCGGGTGCTGCAGATCGGCTGCGATCCAAAGCACGACAGCACGTTCACGCTGACCAAGCGCCTGATCCCGACCGTGATCGATGTGCTGGAAAGTGTCGATTTCCATCCCGAGGAGTTGCGGCCCGAGGATTTCTTGGTCGAAGGCACCGGCGGCGTGATGTGCGTCGAGGCGGGTGGACCACCGGCGGGAACCGGATGCGGCGGTTACGTGGTGGGCCAGACGGTCAAGCTGCTGCGCGAGCATCATCTGCTCGAGGACACCGACGTGGTGATCTTCGACGTGCTCGGCGACGTGGTCTGCGGCGGCTTCGCGGCCCCGCTGCAGCACGCCGACCAGGCGCTGATCGTGACCGCCAACGATTTCGACAGCATCTTCGCGATGAACCGGATCGTGGCCGCGATCGAAGCCAAGGCCCGCAACTACGACGTCCGGCTTGGCGGCGTGATCGTCAACCGCAGCGACGACACCGACCAGGTCGACAAATACAACGAGGCGGCGGGTCTGAGCACGCTGGCACATTTCCCGAGCCTGGACGCCATCCGGCGTTCGCGTCTGAAGAAGTCGACCGTCTTCGAGATGGAAGAGACTCCGGAGATCGCAGCCGTCCAGGCGGAATATCTGCGGTTGGCCTCGACGTTGTGGGCCGGAACACCGTCGCTCGAAGGCAAATCGCTTCGTGACCGGGACATTTTCGAGCTGCTCGGTTTCGAATGATGATCGCGTACGAGCAACGCCGAGGCGAGCTTGCGACCTACTTTGACCGGACCGCGGTCGAGGCCTGGAAGCGGTTGACCTCGGACGCGCCGCTCGGACGCATCCGCGCCTCGGTACGCGCCGGGCGCGATCGGATGCGCACGACGCTGCTCGACTGGCTGCCGGATGATCTGCGCGGCTGCCGTGTGCTCGACGCGGGATGCGGGACCGGCGCCGCATCGGTCGAACTGGCCCGACGCGGCGCGGATGTCGTGGCGGTTGATCTCTCTCCCAAGCTGCTCGACCTCGCGCGCGAGCGCCTGCCCGCCGGCCTGACCGGGTCCATTACGTTCATCGCTGGCGACATGCTCTCGGCCGGCGACGGCCGGTTCGATCACGCCCTGGCCATGGACTCGCTGATCCATTATCCGCGGGACGTTCTTCTTGCCACGCTCGAGCAGTTGCTGTCGCGTGTCGGGTGTTCGGCGGTCTTCACCTTCGCACCCCGGACTCCACTCCTGGCCGCGATGCACGCGGTCGGGCGCGCGTTCCCGCGCGGCGATCGGGCACCTGCCATCGAGCCGATCGCGCAGCACACGCTGACCAGCCGACTCGGTATCTTCCCCGACTGGCAGATAGGCCGCATGCGACGCATCTCGGGCGGGTTCTACACCAGCCAGGCTCTGGAGCTGATCCGGTGACGGCGACGAGCGCGGAACCCGGAGCCTCCAAGGTCGCCCGCCGCTGGAACCGGATCGGCCTGCGCTACCTGCCGATCGCCGATGCCGTGTCGACCGAGCTGCCGCTGTCGCGCCTGCTGCGCCTGTCGCTGTTCCAGATTTCGGTCGGCATGGCCGTGGCACTCGTCGTCGGCACACTCAACCGAGTGATGATCGTCGAACTCGGCGTCCCCGCCCGGCTCGTCGCGATCATGGTCGCCCTGCCGCTCGTCTTCTCGCCGGCACGGGCGGTGATCGGGTTTCGATCCGACACGCATCGGTCCGCCCTCGGTTGGCGGAGGGTGCCCTATCTATGGATCGGCACGATGCTGCAATTCGGCGGCCTGGCGATCATGCCGTTCGCGCTTCTTCTCCTGTCGGGATACCACACCGGGCACGCGCCGCCATTCGCCGGACCGTTCGCGGCCGGCTTCGCGTTCCTGCTGATCGGTGCCGGCCTGCACACGGTCCAGACCGTGGGCTTGGCACTCGCCACAGACATCGCCCCGGTACGGTCACGGCCGCAGGTGGTCACGGTGATGTGTCTGATGCTGCTCGTGGGCGTACTCACGAGCGCCCTGGTGTTTGGTGCGTTGCTCGCGCGGTTCAGCGAGCTCCGGTTGATCCAAGTCGTCCAGGGCGCCGCCGTCGTGACCGTCCTGCTCAACGGGATCGCGCTCTGGAAGCAGGAGCCACGCTCGGCGGTGTCGATGGAACCCGAGCACAAGCGCTTCTCCCAATCATGGCGCGCGCTGATGGCCGAGACCCAGGGCCGCCGGCGCCTGCTTGCCGTGGGCATGGGAACGATCGCGTTCAGCCTGCAGGACGTGCTGCTCGAGCCCTATGGCGGGCAGGTCCTCGGGTTGCCGGTGGGCGAGACGACCGCGCTGACGGCGCTGTTGGCCGCCGGTGGTCTCTGCGGCTTTGCCATATCCGGACGCGCACTCGGACACGGCTTCGATCGCTACCGGCTGGCGGCACTCGGGGTGCTCTCAGGGCTGTTCGCCTTCATGTCCGTCATGCTCGCCGCCCCGATGCAGTCGAGCGTGATGTTCGCCGCCGGCACGGCTTGCATCGGCTTCGGCGGCGCGCTGTTCCTGGTCGGCACGTTGTCGGGGGCGATGGATCGGCGCGACGGAAGCTCGGTCGGCCTCGCACTCGGCCAATGGGGCGCGGTACAGGCCTTCGCGGCCGGCTCCGCCATCGCCGCTGGCGGGATGCTGCGCGACGCGGTCGGGACGTTCGCCGCAAGAGGCGGCCTAGGCCCGGTGATGACGGGACCCGCGACCGGATACGAGGCCGTCTACGCGCTCGAGATGATGTTGCTGTTCGCGACCCTGATCGTTCTGGGGCCGCTGGTTCGTTTCGCATCCGCCGAGCCTGCGCTCGGCCGCGCGATGTCGATTGAAGGGGCACGGTCATGAGTTTCTGGGGCAGCCACAACTACGTCGATGCGGCGCAACTCACGCTCTACGCGTTCTGGATCTTCTTTGCCGGGCTCGTCGTCTACCTGCAACGGGAATCGAAGCGCGAAGGCTTTCCACTGGTCTCGGAAGTCGATCCGTTCATCAATCGACTTTCCGGGGACGCCTGGCCGCACACGCCCGAGCCGAAGATGTTCCGGATGATGGACGGCGCGGTGATGATGGCGCCGCCCGGCCAGCAGCCGCGCCTCGTCGAAGGTGCCCGGCCGATCGCATCATTCCCGGGCGCTCCTCTCGAACCGACCGGCAATCCGCTCGTCGACGGCATCGGGCCGGCCTCGTGGTGCTACCGGATCGACGAGCCCGAGGTCGATGCCGACGGCAGCTTCAAGATCCTGCCGCTTCGCGCCGAGCCGACCTTGCAGCTGCATCCGAATTCGCCGGATCCGCGCGGCTTTCCCGTCGTCGGCGCCGACGGACTGACCGCGGGCACCGTCGTCGACATCTGGGTCGACGCGCTGGAGGAGGCCGTTCTCTATCTCGAGGTCGCGCTCACGGTGCTCGGCGCGGAGGGCCAGCACGTGCTCGTCCCGAGCCGGTTCGTTCAGTATCGCCGTCGCCTCGGCCTGGTGAAGGTGCGATCGATCACCGCGGCCCAATTCGCGCAAGTCCCACGCCTGCGTCATCCTGAGCGGATCACGCCACTCGAGGAGGACAAGCTGGTCGGCTATTTCGGCGGCGGAAACCTGTTCGCACTGCCCGGCCGCAGCGGGCCGCTGCTGTGAGCGCGCGGCTTCGCGTCGTCCGCGACCCGACCCTGCCGGGCCGTCGACCGCACGGTCTGCCCGGACCGCTCCCGAGTGCCGAGACCCTGCTGTGGCAAGGCGCGCCGGCTTGGCGCGGTGTCGCCAGACACGTGCTGCATATCCGATCGGTGACGATCTATTTCGGCATTCTCGTCGCGATCTGCACGTCACGCGCTTTGATCGAGCAGACGGGTGCGATGTGGTTCTCGCTTGCGGCCCTGCTGTTGCTCGGCGGCCTCGCAATGGGCTTGCTGGTTGCATTTGCGATGATGATCGCCCGCACCACCGTCTACACCCTGACGGACCGGCGCATCGTGCTCCGGATCGGCGTCGCGCTGACCGCAAGCCTCAATCTGCCATTCCGTCAGATCGAGCAGGCATCGGTTCGGCTTCGTGCCGACGGAAGTGGCGATATCGCGCTCGTGATGAGTGGTCAGACACGGATCGGATGGCTGCAGCTCTGGCCACATGTGCGGCCGTGGCGGACACAGCGCGTGCAGCCGATGATGCGTTGCCTGCCCGGTGCGGCGCGGGTCGCCGACATGCTGTCGATCCAACTTGCACGCAGCCTCGAGACGACCGGGAACCAGGAAGCAAAAATCGCTGCCGCCAACCAGGATGCGCCGCTGATGGCGACGGGAGCATGACCCAATGAGCGCCACGACCCAACACCACGCCGCGCGGACGACCGGACCACCACGACGCTACGAACCCTCACCCGCCAGGCGTGCCCGTCCGCGAGTGCCGCTTCCACCCATAATTGCGCTCGGGATGTTCGCGATGGTGGGTCTTCTCGCCCTCCTGCCGCCGAAGCCGGATGACGGAGCGAGCGCCATCGCGCACCGGTCACTGCAGGTCTCGACGTCCGCGGACGAGTCGATCGTTGTTCGTAATGTCGTCGGCGGCGCAGTCATCGAAAGCATTTCCGGCCAAACCGAAAGCTTCGTTCGCGGCGTCTTCCACAGCCTCGACTTGCTTCGGCGTGCCCATCATGTCGCGGCTGGCACGCCCTACGAATTGGCCGAGCTTTCCGACGGACGGCTCGTGCTGCAGGACCCGTCGACCGCGACCAGGATCGATCTCGAGGGTTTCGGACCCGGAAATGCGAGCCAGTTCACGGCCCTGCTCGGATTGCCAGCCTTGAAGGCCGCACCCTGATGGCACGTGCTGTCGAGGGCCATTGCATGGTCGACATCGAGCAGTCGCCGGAGAGCTTCCACGCCTACTCCGCCCCGGAAGATATTCAGATCGAGCCTGGCGACATCGTCGTGATCGATAACCCGCCGCTGTCCATCGGCTACAACGAGAAGCTGGCGCGGGAATGCCGGATGACCGTGCGGCGTGCGGGTTTCTTGCGCCGCAATTGGACCAGGGCCATCGCCGTGTTTGCGTTGACGCAGTTGTACGAAGTAGGGTTCGAAGCGGAGGACGCATGATGAACGCTGTCAGCAAGCCTGCCGCGCCTGGCAAGATGACGAACGCGAGCACGCAGGCGGCACGCGAGGACACCGTCCTCAGTCCCCGGTTCTATACCACCGACTACGACTACATGAATGGCCTGGACGTGTCCCTGGTACGAACCGAGTGGGACGCACTCGTTGCCGAGATGGAACGCGATCCGAACCGTGGACATTTCATTCGCGACGAACGGTTCGATGTCGATTTTTCAGGTCTCGAGCCGGAGCTGAGGCGCGAGTTGCTCGATTTCATGATCAGCTCCGTGACCGCCGAGTTCTCCGGCTGCGTCCTCTATGCCGAGATCAAGAAGCGGATCACCAATCCGGACGTCAAGGCGCTGTTCACGTTCATGACTCGCGACGAGGCACGTCACGCCGGCTTCATCAATGACAGCCTCAAGGATTTCGGTGTGGGCGTCGATCTGGGGTTCCTGGCGAGGGCGAAGAAATACACCTACTTCAAGCCCAAATTCGTGCTCTACGCGACCTACCTCTCCGAAAAGATTGGCTACGCTCGCTACATCACCATCTTCCGGCATCTGCAGCGCCATCCGGAGCGGCAGATTCACCCCATCTTCTCGTGGTTCGAGCAATGGTGCAACGACGAGTTCCGGCATGGCGAAGCCTTCGCGCTGCTGATGCGGTCCGACCCGAAACTGCTGCGTGGCGTCAACGTCCTGTGGATCCGCTTCTTCCTGCTGGCGGTGTTCGCGACGATGTATGTGCGCGACCATGCGCGGCCCGTCTTCCATGCGGCGCTCGGCGTCGATCCGACCGCATACGATTTCACCGTCTTCCAGATCACCCAGGAGATCGCGAGCCAGGTGTTCCCGGTCTCACTGCCCATCGACGATCCACGATTCCGATCCGGCCTCGAGCGCATGCGCCGGACGGCCGTCGCGATCGGCGCGGCCAAGAAGCGCGGCGGCGTCTTCGGCGGGCTCGCACGGTTGGCTCTCTCGGCGCAGGCCGCCGCGATCTTCGCGCGCCTCTATCTTCTGCCCGTCCGCCGCCAGGCACTGCCGGCCAACGTGCGCCTGCAGCCGGCCTGGTAGATCAGGAACGATCATGATCCTGTATGGCTTCCCGACCCTCTTCGCCCTGTTCGCCTGGTGGTTCAGCACCGGTGCGATCATGTATCTCGACGGCCTGCCGCGTCGAACCTTCAAGTGGAGCATCATCGGGGCGAGCGTGCTCGCGGTGTTGTCGCTGTGGGCGACCGTCGCCACCAGGAACGATACCTCGATCCGGGCGGCCTATGCCGCCTTCACCTATGGCCTGCTGGCCTGGGGCTGGCAGGAAATCAGCTTCTACATGGGCTACGTGACGGGTCCGCGGCGCGCGCCCTGTCCGGAAGGATGCGGCGGCTGGAAGCATTTCGGCCATGCGATCCAGACCAGCCTCTGGCACGAGCTGGCGATCATCGCGTCCGCCGTCGCGATCACCGCGGCGGCCTGGCACGGACCGAACCAGATTGCGGTGTGGACATTCATGGTGCTCTGGTGGATGCACCAGAGCGCAAAGCTGAACGTGTTCCTCGGCGTGCGAAACCTCAACGAGGAATTCCTCCCCGAGCATCTGCAGTTCCTCCGGTCGTTCCTGACCAAGAAACCGATGAACCTCCTGTTTCCGTTCTCGATCACCATCTCGACGGTGATCCTGGTCCGGTTGGTCCAGGCGGCAGTCGCCCCGCACGCGACGCGTTTCGACCGGGCAGGCTTCTGCTTCCTGTCGGTGCTGATGGCGCTCGCGGTGCTGGAGCATTGGCTGCTGGTGCTGCCGTTGCCGGCGGCAAAACTATGGGGCTGGAGCCTCTCGTCGCGAACGACGCAGACGCCGTTCGATGTCGAGATCGTCTCCGGGTTCCTGGGCGCCGGCAAGACGACCTTCATGCGGCGGCGGCTCGCGGCCGCCGGCCCGCGCACCGTCGTCCTGGTCAATGATTTCGCGTCCGTCGGCATCGATGGTTCGCTGCTCCAGGGGCATGGCGCGGACGTGGTCGAACTTCCGAACGGCTGCATCTGCTGCTCCCTTCGCAAGGATTTGGCGCAGCAGCTCGCGGCGATGGCGGCAACCTATGCGCCTGAGCGCGTGCTGATCGAACCGAGCGGCGTCGCCGACCTCGCGTCGCTGATGGGAACACTGAACGATCCGTCGCTCGGGCCGATGCTCCGCTCGCAGGCCGTGACGACGATCGTCGACGCCGGTTCTTTCCTGCACGATTATGCGCACACCAGGCCGTTGCTTGAAGCACAGGTGCGCCTCGCTTCGGTGCTCGTCATCAACAAGGCGGATCTTGCGACCGGCGCCGACCTGATGATGATCGAGACAACATTGCGGACTGTGAACGCGAGCGCGCCGATCCTGCCGGCCACCTATGGGATCGCGGCCGCCGGTCCGATCATTTCCGTCCGGGCCGTCCATGCGCCGGTCGCGGCCATGTCCGACCTCGATCACCACCGAACGCATGACCACTCGCATGCGCACGAACATCCCGACATGGCCGCCTGGGACGCGCAACTCGACGGCATTCTGCAGCCGGAACGGCTGCTTGCCGTTCTCGAGGATGTCGCGTCGGGACGCTTCGGTCGCGTCAAGCGGCTGAAGGGAGTCGCCCGAGCCGGAACCGGCTGGATACGCTTCGACGTGGCGGGCGGCCGCCCTTCTCTATCGGCGTTCGCGCCTGGCCCGGACGAGAATGCGCGCGTGGTCGCGATCGGCCACGACGTCAATGGCTCGGCACTCGGCGCGGCCCTGCTCGCGACGGCCGACACGATGACGTACGAAGCGGCTTGAACGACTGACCCACGGGAGAATGCCACCATGAATTACGAAGACTTCTTCCGCGGCGAGATCGAAGGCTTGAAACGTAACGGCAACTATCGGCACTTTGCCGAGCTGCAACGTATCGCCGGACAATTTCCGCTCGCACGTCTGCGCGATGGTCGCGAAGTCACCGTATGGTGCGCCAACGACTACCTCGGCATGGGTCAGCACCCTGCAGTTCTCGCGGCGATGCATGAGGCGCTCGATCGTTACGGTGCCGGCGCAGGCGGCACCCGCAACATCTCCGGCACCCAGGCATGTCACGTCGAGCTCGAGCACGCGCTCGCGGAGCTTCACGGCAAACCGTCCGCGTTGCTATTCAATTCCGGCTACATGTCGAACTGGGCAAGCCTCGGCACGCTGGCCGCAAAGATGCCCGGATGCGTGGTGCTGTCGGATGCGGCCAATCATGCATCGATGATCGAGGGCATACGCCACAGCCGGTCGCGCTGCCTCGTCTTCGCGCACAACGATCTCGCCGATCTCGAGCGCCGGCTGGCCTCGTTGCCGCCCGAAACACCGAAAATCATCGCCTTTGAGAGCGTCTATTCGATGGATGGCGACGTCGCACCGATCGCCTCGATCTGCGACCTCGCTGATCGTTACGGTGCGATGACATATCTAGACGAAGTCCACGCGGTCGGTCTCTATGGACCGCGCGGCGCCGGCATCGCGGCGCGCGAGGGCCTCTCGGATCGCCTGACGCTGATCGAGGGGACGCTCGCCAAGGGCTTCGGCGTTATCGGCGGCTATGTCGCGGGTTCCGCCGCCCTGTGCGACTTTATCCGCTCGTTCGCTTCAGGCTTCATCTTTACCACTGCCCTGCCGCCGGCGATCGCGGCCGGTGCATTGGCGGCGGTGCGCGTGCTCGCGAACGGCGATTCTCTGCGCGCTCGGCATCAGGAACGGGTCGCGCGGGTCCGCGCGGCGCTCGACGATGTCGGCGTCCCTCACCTGGTCAATCCAAGCCATATCGTCCCCGTCATCGTGGGCAATCCGATCAGGTGCAAGGCGATCACCGACCGGCTGCTGGCGCAGCATGCGATCTATGTCCAGCCGATCAATTATCCCACGGTGGCACGTGGCACCGAGCGGCTGCGGATTACCCCGTCGCCCCTGCACAGCGATGCCGAGATCGCGCATCTCGCCGGCTCGTTGCAAGCGATCTGGTCGGAGCTGAGCCTCCGCCGCGCGGCGTGAACGCACCCTACCATCGCGCCTCGACCCGAAGCTCGGGCCAGACGCGCCGCGTCTACCCCTTCAGCGCGATCGTCGGCCAGGATGAATTGACCTTGGCGCTGCTGCTCGCGTGCGTCGATCCGGGGATCGGCGGCGTCCTGGCACTCGGCGATCGCGGAACTGGCAAATCAACGGCCGTGCGCGCACTGGCAGGACTGCTGCCGCCGATCGAGACGGTGCTTGACTGTCCCTATCATTGCGATCCGGCGGGAGACCTCGAAGCCTGTCCATCCTGCCGCATGTTGGCAGGGCTGCCATCGGGACGGACAATCCCGGTGCCGATGGTCGACCTGCCGCTCGGCACGACCGAGGACCGTCTGGTGGGGGCACTCGACCTCGAGCGCGCGCTCGCCGATGGCGTCAAGCAATTCGAGCCGGGTTTGCTGGCACGCGCCAATCGCGGCTTTCTCTATGTCGACGAGGTGAACCTGCTCGAAGACCATCTTGTCGATCTGCTGCTCGATGCGGCCGCATCCGGCGAAAACCTCGTCGAGCGTGAAGGTCTGAGTGTGCGTCACCCTGCCCGGTTCGTGCTGGTCGGAAGCGGCAATCCGGAAGAGGGCGATCTGCGGCCGCAATTGCTCGATCGCTTCGGTCTTGCGGTGGAAGTCACGACGCCCTTGGTCCTGGCTGACCGTGTCGAGGTCCTGCGGCGCCGCGACTGGTTCGATCGCGATCCGGCGGCGTTCCTCGACCGCTGGGAGGATGCGGAACGGTCGCTGTCGGCGCGGATCGTGGCCGGACGGGCACGATTGTCCGAGACAAAGCTGCCCGATGCGATGCTCGTGCGAGCCTCCGAGCTCTGTCTCTCGCTCGGGACTGACGGCTTGCGCGGTGAGCTGACATTGCTGCGGGCGGCACGCGCTCTCGCCGCCTACGAGGGGGCCGATGCCGTCGCGGAGTCGCACCTGCGGCGGATTGCGGTGCCGTCGCTGCGGCATCGGTTGCGCCGGAACGTGCTTGACGAGGCCGGTGCCACACCACGCGTGGAGCGCGCGATCGGCGAGCTGTTCAGTGCTCCGTGACGGCGAAAGCACGAGCGCGATCGCTGGCATCCCGGGCGCCCGCCCATGCAAGGTCATCGGGCAAAGCCCGTGGGATGTGGCCTGCCTGGTGGCGGCGCTCTTTCGGGCCGATCCGATCGGAACCGGTCTTCACCTGAAGGCGTCGCCCGGTCCGGTCCGAGACCGGTTTCTCGCGATGCTGCCGGCGTTCAGGCGTTGTCCGTCCAGTATCTCCGAGGAGCGCCTCTGGGGCGGCCTAGACCTGCCGGCAACGCTTGCGGTCGGACAGACGGTGACGGCGCGCGGTCTGCTGGCCGAGGCTGACGGCGGCGTCGTGGCGATCGGATCCGCCGAGCGCATGACCGCCGGCATGGCAGCGCGTCTTGGCGGGGTGCTCGATGCCGGCGAAGTCGTTGCCGAGTGCTGCGGCGTGAGCCTGCGTCATCAGGCGCGGATCGGATTGCTGCTGCTCGACGAGGGGCTGGCGGATGATGCGCCTCCGCCGGCCTCGCTGCTCGACCGGCTGGCGTTCCGCGTCGATCTTGACGCAATCAGGTGCGACGAACCGACGCCCATGCCGCTCGTCTCGACGGACGGACAGGTCGATGTCGGACCGGCGCTTGCCGAAGCCCTGTGCGCGACGGCCGATGTGTTGGGTGTGTCCTCTGCGCGTGCCACGCTGCTGGCACTCCGAGTGACCAGGACGATCGCGGCTCTCGAAGGGAGATCGGTGGCTGACGAGGCCGATGCGGCTCGCGCGGCGACGCTGGTTCTGGCCCATCGGGCGACCCGCCGACCCTCACCACCGGAGGCCAGCGAGGCGCAGGGCGATGGGAGCGACGATCGCCGAGCCGACGATGAGTCCGGCGGCGAGACAGGCGACAACGATTGCCCGGAGTCCGACGGCGGCACCGATCCCACCGAGACAATCCTCGCCGCCGCGATCGCGGCCCTGCCATCTGGCCTGCTCGACGTGCCGGGTGCTGCGGGTGCGAACGGCCGGAGTCCAGGGCGATCCGGCGCGTTACGCGGGCGCCCGTTGGGCGCACGCGTTGGTCGCCCTGGCGGAGGGGGTCGCCTCGCGTTGATCGACACGCTACGTGCCGCGGCACCCTGGCAACGTCTGCGACCGAGGCGCGCCGGGCGCACGCTGGCGATCCGTGGCTCGGACCTGCACGTCCGGCGCTTCCAAGCCAGAAGCCGGACCACAACCCTTTTCGTCGTCGACGCGTCCGGTTCTGCGGCGATGCACCGGCTGGCCGAGGCGAAAGGCGCGGTCGAGCTCTTGCTGGCGGACTGCTATGTGCGGCGCGACCAGGTCGCCCTGATCACCTTCCGCGGACGAGGGGCGGAACTGCTGCTGCCGCCCACTGGTGCGTTGGCAAGGGCGAGGCGCTGTCTCGCCTCGATGCCCGGCGGCGGAGGGACACCGCTGGCGGCCGGGCTGGACGCCGCGCTGACGCTGGCGTCCGCTCTGAGGCGGCGGGGTGAATCGCCTTTCGTGGTCGTGCTGACGGATGGAAAGGCCAACGTGGCGCGCGATGGAACGGCGGCCCGAGTCCAGGCAATGGCCGATGCGGTGGCGAGCGCATCAATGCTTCGAGCAGCCAGCATGAGGTCGATTGTCATCGACATCTCGCCACGACCTCAGGACGCGGCGAGAACCCTCGCCGCGGCCATGGGCGCGCGCGTGGTTGCGCTGCCGCAGGCCGACGCGGCAGCGTTGTCGTGGGCCGTGCAGGCGATCGCATGAACGGGGCGCCGGTCTGGGACGTTGACGGGAGGGACTGGCCGAACCGCGCGTCAAGCCGCTTTGTGCGTGCGGGCGGCCTCACGTGGCACGTGCAAATGATGGGAGCGCCGCTCTCAAGCGCGCCGGTGGCCCTGCTGCTGCACGGGACGGGAGCATCGACACATTCGTGGCGTCGGCTCGCCCCCCTGCTCGCGAAACGCTTCACGGTGATCGTGCCGGATCTTCCCGGGCACGGCTTCACGGAACTGCCGCCATCGGCGTCGATGTCGCTGCCCGGCATGGCCCATGTCGTCGCGACCCTGGTCGACGCTCTCGACGCCGAACCCACGATCATCGTTGGACACTCGGCTGGCGCCGCCATCGCGGTGCGGATGGCGATCGAAGAACAGGGGCCGCTCGCGCTGATCAGCATCAATGGAGCGTTGATGAAACTGGAGGGACCGAGCACCTTCCTCTTCCCGGCGGTCGCGCGGATGCTGGCGATGACGCACGTTGCCCCGTGGCTGTTCGCGATGCAGGCGAGCGGCCGCGGGATGGTCGAGCGTCTGCTCGCCGGCACCGGGTCGCGAATCGATCCGGTGGATGCGCGCCTTTACGCCCGTCTGCTCGCACGGCCAGGACATGTCGCAGGAGCACTGCGAATGATGGCGGGCTGGGATCTGTCCTCGCTCGAGCTCGAGCGGCTGCATGTGCCACTGACGCTGATGGTGGGTTCGAATGACCGGATGATCCGGCCGGATGACGGCGTGCGTGCGGCCGCACGCACGCCGGATGCACGTGTCGTGACGCTTCCTGGTCTCGGTCATCTGGCGCACGAGGAGGATCCGGCGACTGTCGCGCGGCTGATCGTGAAGGCCGCCGAGATGGCCGGCGTGCACTTCAACAACCACCCAGCGTCAATCAAGCTGCCCGCGGAGCAGGATGTCGCATGAGAGCGCTGTTCGCCAACGGCAGGATCGTCGACGCGATCCTCGGCCTGGTGGCGGTCGAGGCAGTTTTCCTCTCGATCCTTCACAAGGCGACGGGTCGGGGCATCAGGCCTGCTTTCCTGCTATCCAATCTCTTCGCAGGTTCGTTCCTGCTCGGTGCATTGCGCGGCGGCCTGCGCCGGTCGGCACCCGGATTGATCGGCTTGGCGCTCGCGCTGGCCGGCGTCGCTCATCTGGTGGATCTTCGGCTACGGTGGGGACGGGCATGATCGAGCGGCGTGACCTTCTCGCATGCCGCGGGACAATGCGGACGGGATCGAGATCGTTCTTCGCGGCCTCCCGATTGCTGCCACGCCGGATTCGGACACCCGCGACGGCGCTCTACGCGTTCTGCCGGGGCGCCGACGACGCCGTAGATCTTGGCGACGAGGACACGGCGATCGCGGCGCTCCATACCCGGCTTGATGCTGTCTACGCGGGGCGCCCCGTCGAGATGGTCGATCGTGCGCTAAGCGCAGTGGTTCAGGCGCACGAGGTGCCGCGCGCGCTGCTCGATCATCTGCTCGAAGGCTTCATGTGGGACGTCGAAGGACGGCGCTATGAAGACCTGGCCGGGCTGATCGACTACGCCAGACGGGTAGCGGGATCCGTGGGCGAAATGATGGCGCTGATCATGGGCGTGCGCGCTCCGATCGCGCTGACCGCAGCGTCGGACCTCGGCTGCGCGATGCAGTTGACCAATATCGCGCGTGACGTGGGCGACGATGCCCAGGCCGGCCGCCTCTATCTGCCGCTTGACTGGCTTCGGGACGCTTGTATCGATCCCGAGGCGTGGCTTGCGGCACCGTCGTTCAATCCAGCCGTCGCCGACGTCGTGCGACGTCTTCTCGATGAGGCCGAACGGCTCTATGCCCGCGCCGAACCGGGTTTCGTCTTCCTGCCCGGGCGCTGTCGCCCGGCGGTCCGAGCAGCGGCGGGCTTGTATGAGGCGATCGGCCTCGAGGTGGCGCGCCGGCGTTACGACTCGGTGTCGTCTCGGGCCGTCGTCCCATCCGGACGCAAGCTGCTTGTGCTCGCGAGGAGCCTGACGAGCGGACGTCAGACGATCTGGGAACGCATCGACGACCGGATCGGCTGGACGCTGGAGTTGTTCGCCCGGATCGAGGACGAAAGGAAGGCGCGCGGAATGCGGAATGGCAGCATGAGCTGTGTCGGGAACGACGAGAACCGATCCAGATCGACACTTTCATGCATGGCCTCCACCGGACTGCCGAACAGCCGCGTGGCGAGCGTCGAACGGGCGTAGAAGGGCGCGTCGACCAGGGTGCGAATGACATGTGCCTCGCCTTCGGCACGCGTGGTGCGCGCGATGCGCCAGCGGCTCGGCGGCAAGGCGACCGGCGGGGGGGCGACGAAGGTCTCGACCTCGGCGCCACGAACTCGAAGGGCGATCCCTCGTTCGGGGCCATGCCGCGGGACCGTGTGGTAGAGAATTGCGGCAGTGCCGTCCGACAGTGTCGCGCGCGACCAATCCCATCGATGAAAGCCGGCTTCGAGGGACTCGTCACCTTCATTAGTATCGAGATAGCCGGTGCCCCGCCAGCGAGAGGCGGGCCGTTCAAGATCGACCTCGACGCGGGCGCTCGGCGCGATCGGACACCAGCGATGGCGGCCGTCATTGTCGATCCGTTCGACGTGGCCGGTCAGCACGCTCGGCCGAACGCGGACCTCACCCCGGATCGGGCGCGGAATCGGCGCCCCGTTCTCGTCGATACGGAAGACCAGGACCTCGCCGTCCCAGTCGACACGGCTGCGGCCGATCGACAGGCTCCTCGACGTCCGGCTGGCCTGATTACGCTCGGTCATCGACCAGGCGGACGGGCGTCCGTAAAGGGCGACGTTGAGCGCGCAATGGCGGAGCGGATCGGCACGGCCGTGTCGTCGGGCCCAGCGGTAGTAGGGGGAGAAGACGCTGCCCAGAAAGGCGATCAGGGTAATCCCGTGCCGCCCGTCCTCGCTGAGCGCGTCGACATACCACCAAACATAGCCGTTCGGCGCGATCGGGCCATCGAATCGAGGTCCTCGATCAGCGCCGACGCCGCCAGACGGCCGGACAGTGCCGCCATCGGGATACCCGGTCCCGGATGGGTGCTGCCGCCCGCCAGATAGAGGCCCGGGAGACGGGTCCGTGCGGACGGACGACGGAAGGAAGCGGCCCAGCCATGTGCCGCCGCGCCGTAGAGCGCGCCGCCCGTCGCCGGATAAAGGGTCTCCCAGCCGGTCGGGCCGGTCATCCTCGATCTGTTCAGGTCGAGCGTCAGGCCGCAGCGGCAAAGTTGCTGCAGGGTCCGGTCCTGGCATCGGTCGATCTCCGTTTGGGTCGGGTGGCCGGCATCGCCGGTGGCGGGAGCATTGACGAGCACGAGAAGCCGCTCGGGGCTATTCGCAGCCAGCGCATGATCCGCGCGGTCCTGCGCGCAGAGATAGACGGTCGGCTCGGCCGGGAGGCGCCCGGCGCGAAGATCGTCGAATTCGGCACGGTAGTTCCGGCTGAAGACGACATTATGGTGAAGCAGCGGGAAGCCCTGCGGGCTTGCGACGGCGGCCCAGGTAACCGCGGAGAGGGAGCGGCTGGAAGGCTTCAATGGGCGCGTCGCGGCTCGCGAGCCGAACACCCCGGTGGCGACTGCGTTGGCGTCGGCATTGCAGATGACAGCGTCAGCGTCGATGTGCTCACCGTCCGCGAGGGTGACGCCGGTTGTTCGGGCGGCGTGGGTGATGGCGGTGACGTGGGTGCCATAGCGGAAGGTGACGCCCTGTCGGGCAGCAAGGTCGCCGAGGGCCTGCGCCAATTTGTGCATGCCTCCCTCCACCCGCCAGACGCCCTGACTTTCGAGGTGAGCGACCAGCATGAGGGTGGCCGGGGCTTCATAAGGCGACGAACCGCAATAGGTGGCGTAACGACCGAAGAGCTGGCAAAGGCGCGGATCCCGGAAATGCTCCGAAAGAGCATGTGCCAGAGTCGTGAAGGGGCTGATGCCGGCGAGCGCACGGGGCCCGGCGCGCGCGGTCAGACGGGCGACGCCGGGGCGTTGGGCGCGGATGAAGCCGAGCTCGAGCGTCTGCCAGATCCGCTCCGCACGTGCGGCAAATGACAGGAAGCCACGCCCCTCGTCGGGGCCGGCGAAGCTTGCGATGGCGTCAGCCGAACGGGCCCGGTCGGCGTAGAGATCGAGCATCGCGCCATCCCAAGCGTGGCGGGCAAGGGTGCTGGCCGGGATCAGATGCACGTGGTCGGCGAGGATGCCGCCGGCATCGTTGAACAACGCCTCGAAGACGGACTTCATCGTGAGCACGGTGGGGCCTGCGTCGATGTTCGCGTCGCCGACCGCGAGCTGCCGCATCTTGCCGCCCGGGATCACCTGCCGCTCGATGAGAGTGACCCGTAGGCCGCGCGCGGCAAGGAGGATAGCGGCGGAGAGTCCGCCGATCCCGGCCCCGATGACCGCGACATGGACGGCCATGCGAGCCTCTCAGAATGAGTGTTGACGCAACTGTCACGTAGGGCTGACACTCGTGGCTGACAAGCTAGGCTGACACAAAGGAGCCTCACGTGGACGGCTGGGTTCGAATCGAACAGGCGCTTGCTGCGGCTCTGACGTTCGAGCCGGGCGGGCCGCCGAGCCTGTCGGCGGCCATCCACCATGCGGTATTTCCTGGCGGCATGCGGGTGCGGCCGCGATTGTGCCTGGCCGTTGCTGGGGCCTGCGGCGGGAGCGATCCGTCGCTGGCCGACGCGGCGGCCACGTCGATCGAGCTGCTTCATTGCGCGTCCCTGGTGCATGACGATCTGCCCTGCTTTGACGATGCATCGACACGACGAGGTGTCGCTGCGGTTCACGCACGGTTCGGGGCGCCGCTGGCCGTACTGGCCGGCGACGCGCTGATCGCGCTCTCGTTCGAGACGATGGTGCGCGCCGGTGCCGGATCGCCGATGCTGCTGCTGCTGGCGCGCGCCTGCGGGACCCCGCATGGGCTGGTCGCGGGGCAGGCTTGGGAAAGCGAAAGCGAAGTAGTGCTCGCAACATATCAACGCACGAAGACCGCATCGCTGTTCGCGCTGGCAACAATGGCCGGCGCGCTGGCAGCCGGGGCGGAGGCCGAACCGTGGCGGTTGCTCGGCGAGCTGCTGGGGGAAGCCTACCAGGTTGCGGACGACATTCGCGACGTGACGTTGAGCGCCGAGGATCTCGGCAAGCCAGCCGGACGGGACTTGGCGTTGGGACGGCCGAGTGCTGCCCTGCAGCAGGGCGTCGGCGGCGCGGGCGATCGGGTCGAGGCATTGGTGCGCGACGCGATCGATGCGATCCCGGCGTGCCGTCATCATGAGATGTTGCGCACGCTGATCCTGACCGAGCTGAGCCGGCTGTTGCCGGAGGATCTGATACTCCGCGTCGCAGCCTAAATTTTGGGAATTGACGGTCCTCAAAGGCCAACCTTTGGCCTGGCTTGGCGCAGAGCCCCGATCCTGCTTCAAGCCGATGCAAGGTTTCGCGATGCAGCACGCCGATTCCCGCTCACGAGTTGGATCGCGAGACGACGTGCCGGCGCCCTGTTCGATCTGTGTGCGGGGTTCGTCTACTCGCAGATCCTGCTAGCCTGCGTCGAACTCAAGCTACCCGATCTTCTACTGCGTGGGACACAGGATGCGGGGACGCTGCCGCTGGGGCTGACGCCGGAACGCACCGAGCGCTTGCTGGCGGCAGCGGCCGCACTGCGAATCGCGACCGCGCGCGGGGAAGGCCGCTACGATCTGGGACCGATGGGAGCGGCCCTGATCGGCAACCCGGGCGTGGTGGCGATGATCGCGCATCACGCGGCCCTTTATGACGATCTGCGCGATCCGGTCGGACTGCTGCGCGGGAAGAGCGCGACCTTGCTCGGTTCCTTTTGGCCGTATGCTGCCGGGGCGGTCGACGAGGCCGGCGCCGGTGCCTACTCCGCCCTCATGGAGTCGTCCCAGGCCCTCGTGGCGAGCGAGGTGCTCGATGCCTACTCGCTGCGGCGGCATCGACGCTTGCTTGATGTCGGCGGTGGCACCGGCGCCTTCCTGGCCGAAATCGAGCGGCGGGCACCCTGGCTGCAGCTGGCGCTGTTCGACCTTCCGGCGGTGGTGGCGCTGGCCCACGAGCGGGGCCGGGACGGAATGACCCTTGTGGCGGGTGACTTCCGGCTCGATTCGCTGCCTGGAGGCGCTGACCTAGTGACGCTGGTGCGCGTGCTGCACGACCATGACGACGACGTCGCTCTCGATCTCTTGAAATCGGCGCGCCGGTCCCTGGCGCCGGGCGGGCGGCTGCTCATCGCCGAGCCGATGGCCGGCACGCGTGGGGCACTGGCCGCCGGCGACGCGTATTTCGGCTTCTACCTGCTGGCGATGGGCAGCGGACGGCCCCGCACACCGCGCAGGATACGGATGATGCTGCGGGCGGCGGGATTTGCGCGGACAAGGTTGCTGGCGACGCGAACACCGCTTCTGGCGAGGGTGATTGTTGCGCAATGACCAGTTGTTCATTGACGCTTGTGTCTAGTGAAGTTGTCGCTTTAGAGTGTCTAGGAAGGCTGACACTCAGGCCAGCCGAGGACGCCCAGATGCAGACGCTCGCCGTCGTGATGTCTGAACCCGGAAAGGCCGCGCTGAGCACGCTCGAGCTCGTGTCTCCGGGACGCCAGGACGTGGTGGTCGACGTCGCTTGGAGCGGCATCAGTGCCGGTACCGAGCGGCTGCTGTGGACCGGGCGGATGCCGGATTTCCCCGGCATGGGCTATCCGCTGGTGCCCGGCTACGAAACGGTCGGAGAGGTTGTCGAGGCAGGAGCGGAGTCGGGACGTCAGGCCGGCGAGCTCGTTTTCGTGCCCGGCGCGCGCTGCTTCGGCGAGGTGCGAGGCTTGTTCGGCGGCGCGGCAGCCCGACTGGTGGTGCCGGGTCCGCGCGTGTCGGTGGTGGAGCAGCGACTCGGCGAGCAGGCGACGCTGCTCGCGTTGGCGGCCACCGCCCACCACGCGATCGCGGGTGGCGGGGCGCCGGCGCTGATCGTCGGACATGGTGCGCTCGGGCGGTTGCTTGCGCGGATTGCGGTCGCGATTGGCTATTCGCCGCCGGTAGTGTGGGAGACGCAGGCCGGTCGGCGGGACGGCGCGGCAGACTACGGAGTGATCGATCCTGAACAGGACCCGCGGCGCGACTACCCGACGATCATCGACGCAAGCGGCGACGCCTCGATCCTCGATCGCCTGGTCGGGCGGCTCGCACGGGGCGGTGAGATCGTGCTCGCCGGTTTCTATGCCCGGTCGATCGAGTTCACCTTTGCACCTGCCTTCATGCGTGAGGCCCGGCTGCGCTGTGCAGCCGAATGGCAGCCGGCAGACTTGGCGGCTGTCCAAACGCTGATCGCATCCGGCAACCTGTCGCTCGATGGACTGATCACGCATCGCCGGCCGGCCGCCGATGCTCAAGGCGCCTATCAGGTTGCATTCGGCGATCCCGCTTGCCTGAAGATGATTCTCGACTGGAGGCCCCATGCTTGAAGGACAGGCGGATGACTGAAACCCAGATCATCGCGATCTACGGCAAGGGCGGCATCGGCAAGAGCTTCACGCTCGCCAACCTGTCCTACACCATGGCGCAGATGGGCAAGCGGGTGCTTCTGATCGGGTGCGACCCGAAGAGCGACACCACCTCGTTGCTGTTCGGCGGACGGTCATGCCCAACGATCATTGAGACCTCATCGGCAAAGAAGGCAGCCGGCGAGAAGGTGTCGATCGGGGATGTCTGCTTCAAGCGTGATGGCGTCTTCGCAATGGAACTGGGCGGTCCCGAAGTTGGGCGCGGCTGCGGTGGACGCGGCATCATCCACGGGTTCGAGCTGCTCGACAAGCTGGGCTTCCATGAATGGGGCTTCGACTATGTATTGCTCGACTTCCTGGGCGACGTGGTGTGCGGCGGCTTCGGGCTGCCGATCGCGCGCGACATGTGCCAGAAAGTGATCGTCGTCGGCTCGAACGACCTGCAGTCGTTGTACGTCGCTAACAACGTCTGCTCGGCGGTCGATTACTTTGCTCGAATGGGTGGCAATGTCGGTGTCGCCGGCCTCGTCATCAACAAGGATGACGGGACGGGAGAGGCCCAGGCATTTGCTGCCGAAGTCGGCATCCCGGTGCTTTCGGCGATTCCGGCGGACGATGACATACGCCGGAAAAGTGCCAACTACGAGATCGTCGGCGCGCCTGGATCACGTTGGGAACCGATGTTTGCAAGTCTCGCTCATCAGGTGGCAGTGGCGCCACCGCTGCGGCCGCGGCCGCTGAGCCAGGACGGGCTGCTCGGTCTGTTCAAGGGCGAGGCGGTCGGCCGCGGCGTGGTGCTGGAGAGTGCATCGCTCGACGACATGTGCGCCGGGGCCGCGGTTGCAGCGCGACCATCACTCGAAGTCGTCTACGAGGGTGTGTAGCCATGGATGGTGGCGCGCATATCATCCATGATACTGAACCTGACACAGGCGCATGCCATGGCGGTCGTGAGACGCTGCAGACGGCCGCCCGCGCGGCAGGCAAAGCCGAGGCGCTCGAGCGGCTGATTGCGGACTATCCGCGCGGTCCACATGACCAGCCACAGTCGATGTGTCCCGCTTTCGGATCGCTGCGCGTCGGTCTACGCATGCGTCGCGTGGCCACTATCCTCAGCGGATCGGCCTGCTGCGTCTACGGGTTGACCTTTACGTCGCGCTTCTATGGGGCGCGCCGAAGTGTCGGTTATGTGCCTTTCAATTCGGAAACGCTGGTTCGCGGGGAGTTGTTCGAGGACATCCGCCGGGCGGTGGAAGAGACCGCCAAGCCCGCGGATGTCGACGCGGTGGTGATCATCAATTTGTGCGTGCCGACGGCGTCAGGCGTTCCGCTTGACCTGCTGCCCAAGCAGATCGACGGGGTCAGGATCATCGGCATCGACGTGCCTGGGTTCGGCGTGCCAACGCATGCGGAGGCGAAAGACGTCTTGTCCGGCGCGATGCTCAAGGCGGCACGGCTGGAAGCCGAAACCGGCCCGGTCGCGCGGCCCCGCGGGCCGATGGTTGAGTTGCCGACCGTGACGCTGGTGGGCGAATTGTTCCCCGTCGACTCGATCGGTGTTGGGCAAATGCTGGCACCGATGGGTCTCGCCGTGGCGCCGCCGATCCCGGCTCGCGAGTGGCGCGACCTCTACGGCGCGCTCGACTGTGCCGTCGCTGCCGCGGTGCATCCGTTCTACATCGCATCGCTCCGTGAGCTCAGCGCCGCCGGGCGACCGGTGGTGGGATCGGCACCCGTCGGATTCCAAGGGACGGCCGCTTGGCTCGACGCGGTCGGCAAAGCCGCTGGCGTCTCGGCCGACCGGGCAAAGGCGGCCTGCCTTCCAGCGATCCGCGCGGCCTTGGAGGCCAACCGGGTTGACGCGCGAGTGACGGTATCGGGATACGAGGGTTCTGAACTGCTGGTCGCTCGGCTTCTGATCGAAGCGGGGGCCGACGTGCCTTATGTCGGCACCGCCTGTCCGCGCACCGCCTGGAACGAGGAGGACCGAGACTGGCTGGCCGGACAGGGCGTGCATGTACAGTTCCGAGCGTCGCTCGAACAGGACGTAGCGGCGATGCGGGAATCCAAGCCCGATCTCGCGATCGGAACCACACCGGTGGTCCAGAAGGCGAAGGAAGCGGGCATCCCCGCGATCTATTTTACCAACATCGTCTCGTCGCGACCCTTGTTCGGGATCGCGGGTGCGACGTCCATTGCGGCCACGGTGGCCGCGCAAACAAGGGGGCGTGAGCGCTTCACGCGGATGGTCGAGTTCTTCGGGGCGGGTGCTTGAGATGCTGGTGATCGATCATGACCGCGCCGGCGGCTATTGGGGCGCGGTCTACGTCTTCTCGGCTCTGCGCGGCCTGCGCGTGGTGATCGACGGGCCGGTCGGCTGCGAGAACCTGCCGGTTACCGCCGTGCTGCACTACACCGACGCGCTGCCGCCGCACGAGCTGCCGGTGGCTGTCACCGGCCTGTCGGAAGACCATCTTTCGATGAACGGAACCGAGGCGGCGCTCAGTCAGGCCAATAAGGTCGGCGACTCCTCGATGCCCGGCGTGGTCGTTACAGGCAGCATTGCTGAAATGATCGGCGGCGGGGTCACGTCCGAGGGCTCGAACCTGCTCCGTTTCATCCCACGCACGATTGACGAGGACCAGTGGCAATGCGCGGATCGAGCGCTGTTCTGGCTCTGGAGCCAGTTTGGCACAAGAAAGCCGAAGAAGACCGTGGTGCGTCGGCCGGACGCGGCGCCGTCCGACCCCGGGTCCGGCAAACCGCTGGTCAACATCATCGGCGCGATGCACGGCACCTTCAACATGCCGTCGGATCTGGCCGAGATACGACGGCTCGTGGAAGGTGTCGGCTGCGCGGTCAATCTGGTCTATCCGATGGGCTCGCATCTCGACGATACGCCGCGACTGGCCGACGCGGTGGTCAATGTCTGCCTCTACCGGGAATTCGGCCGGTTGCTCTGCGAGGAATTGGGCAAACCCTATCTGCAGGCGCCGATCGGCCTGTTCGCGACGACCAACTTCCTGCATACGCTGGGCGAGCTTACAGGCATCGATCCGGAGCCGTTCATTGCGCGTGAAAAGCGCGAGACGGTCAAGCCGATCTGGGATTTATGGCGTAGCGTTACACAGGATTTCTTCGCCACCGCCTCTTTTGCGGTGGTGGCGACAGCGACCTACGAGCATGGACTTCGTCATTTCATGGAGGGCGAGCTCGGAATACCTTGCGCATTCAGTCACGCACGTCGACCAGGGATCAAGCCGGACAATCGCGCGATACGTGAGGCTCTCGGGCAGACCAAGCCGATGGTCCTGTTCGGTTCGAACAACGAGCGCATCTACGCCGCCGAACTCGAATTACGATCGGTCTATATCCCCGCCTCGTTCCCCGGCGCGATCATCAGGCGGTCGACCGGAACGCCCTTCATGGGTTACGCCGGCGCAACCTACCTGGTGCAGGAGTACTGCAACGCGTTGTTCGATGCCCTGTTCAACATGCTGCCGCTTGGCCAGGATCTCGACCGGATCGAGGCTACCCACGCGCGCGAGGCGTTGCCGTGGGATGCGGACGCGTCGCGTGTGCTCGATGCGTATCTCGAGACCGAGCCGTTCCTGGTTCGCATCTCGGCGGCCAAGCGGCTGCGCGAACGGATCGAACGTGATGCGCGCATGGCCTCTGAGCCGCGCGTGACCGATCGGCGTGTGAGGGGCTCGCTCCCTGGTGCGCCCCCACAGCCGGACCGTCTCGAGACGCCGCGACTCGAGCCCGGACGACGAGAACTCGCGGCGACGCCTTAAACGGCAAATCTAACAGGAGGTACCATCATGGCGACCGAGTATGAACGGAGATCGACCCTGTCGGGTCTGTCCGAGATCGAGGCGCGCGAATTCAACCGCATCTTCGTCTTCAGCTTCGTGCTGTTCACAGGTGTTGCGGTTGTCGCGCATTTTCTCGCCTATCTGTGGCGCCCATGGGGCGGTGACTATCATGTGGCTATGCTGATCGATGGGGCGGTTCGCCACGCATCGACCATGCTCGGCTGACGGAGGACCATATGTTCCGCATCTGGATGTTGTTCGATCCGCGTCGGACGCTGATCGTCTTGTTTGGCTTTCTCCTCGTGCTGGCTCTGACAATCCATTTCATCCTGCTCAGCACTGATCGCTTCAACTGGCTCGACGGCCCCAACCATGACCGCCTGCCCGGAGCGATGTCCCAACAGATGGCGCCGCTGCCGCCGCCGGCCCGACAGCCGTAAGAGCCTATGCCACTGGACTGACTGCGCGGGAGGGAGGCGGACACGTCCCGCTTCCCTCACCGAGAGGAGAGCCATCGTCATGGCGATGCTGAATTTCGAGTACAAGTATCGAGTTCGTGGCGGCACTCTAGTCGGCGGCGACCTGTTCGATTTCTGGGTTGGCCCGTTCTATGTGGGTTTCTTTGGCGTCACGACCCTGTTCTTCACGGCAATCGGAACGGCGCTGATCATCTGGGGTGCCGCGATCGGTCCCACCTGGAACATCTGGCGGATCAACATCGCGCCACCGAACCTGAGTTATGGCCTGGGCTTCGCGCCGATGCGCGAGGGCGGGTTATGGCAATGGATCACCTTCTGCGCGATCGGCGCGTTCGTGTCGTGGGACCTCCGGATGATAGAGATCGCGCGCAAGCTCGGGATGGGCCTGCATGTGCCGATCGCGTTCGCAGGGGCCATCCTGGCTTATGTCACTCTGGAGGTGATACGGCCGGTCCTGATGGGTGCCTGGGGCAATGGATTCCCGTACGGCATCATCGCCCATCTCGATTGGGTCAGCAACATAGGTTACGAACATATCCAGTTCCATTACAATCCAGCGCACATGATTGCGGTCACCTTCTTCTTCACCACGACCTTCATACTTGCCATGCACGGCGGCGCGATCCTGTCGACGCTCAATCCCGGTGGAGACGAGCCCGTCAAGACATCCGCTCATGAGGACAGCTTCTTTCGCGACCTGATGACCTATTCGATCGGACAGCTCGGCATTCACCGACTCGGTTGGTTCTGCGCGATCAATGCAGGGGTCTGGAGCGCGATCTGCATCGTCATCAGCGGTCCACTATGGACGAGGGGCTGGCCCGAGTGGTGGAGCTGGTGGCTGAACCTGCCGTTCTGGAGGACCTGACGATGTTGGACTACCGGACCGGCTTCGGCGTCGAATATCAGAATATCTTCAACCGTGAGCAAGTTCGCGGACAGCCCTTCGAAGGCCCTCCGCTGAGATGGGGGCGCGAGAACCGGCTCGGAAAGCCGGTTTTCGTGAACCTGCTGGGGTTGCTCGGATCGGCCCAGGTCGGGCCCTTCTATCTCGGCTACATCGGCATCGCATCGTTCGTCTGCGGCTTTATCGCCTTTGAGATCATCGGTCTCAACATGCTGGCGTCCGTTCATTGGAACGTCATCCAGTTCATCAGGCAGCTTCCGTGGCTCGGGTTGCAGCCGCCGGCACCGGCCTGGGGGCTGCGTATCCCCCCGCTGAACCAGGGTGGCTGGTGGCTCGCCGCCGGCTTCTTCCTGACAGTCTCGATCCTGCTGTGGTGGGTCCGCACCTATCGGCGGGCACGGGCGCTCGGCCTTGGAACCCATGTTGCCTGGGCCTTTGCATCCGCGATCTGGCTCTACCTCGTCGACGGGTTCATCCGTCCGGTGTGGATGGGATCATGGGCGGAAGCCGTTCCCTTCGGCATCTTCCCGCATCTCGATTGGACCGCGTCGATCTCGATCCGCTACGGCAATCTCTACTACGACCCGTTCCACATGCTCTCGATCGTGTTCCTCTACGGATCGGCGATCCTGTTCGCGATGCATGGCGGCACCATTCTCGCCGTCGGCCGCTACTGGGGCGAGCGGGAGATCGAGATGTCGATCGACCGGAGCACCGCTGCCGAACGCGCCGGTTTGTTCTGGCGCTGGATCATGGGCTTCAACGCCAGCTACGAGTCGATCCATCGCTGGGCAATCTGGTTCGCGATCCTCTGCACCGCGACCGGCGGCATCGGCATCCTGCTGACGGGCACGGTTGTCGACAATTGGTATCTGTGGGGTGTCAAGCATGGGATCGCCCCAAGCTATCCCCCTGTCTATCCGCACATCCCCGATCCCGGCCAGCTTCGCGGCGTCCTTGGTGTGGATCCGACTGCTGCAGGGAGTGCGCGATGAACAACGTCCTGCTCGCTCCGTTCCGTGCCGTCGGCTGGGTGCTCGGCGCGCTGTTCGGAGCGTTCTACGAGCGGCCGCGGCGTCTTGTCTGGATCGGCGCAAGCGTAGCCGGTCTGGCAGCGATGGTCGGCCTCGCCTTCACGTTCGAAGGCCTGCCGGTTCACGGCACGCAGCTTGGCTATCGCGGCACCGGAATGACGGTCGACTATAATCCGCGTTTCCAAAGGCGGGAGATCGCCAAAAACCAGCTGCAGGCCCCCTTTCCACCAGCCGAGCCCGCTGGCCAGACCGCCGAGGCCGCCTACAAGAATATCCAGGTCCTCAAGGACGTGGATGCAAACGAGATGCTTCGGCTGATGGCGGCGATGTCGACCTGGCTCGCGCCTTCGATCGGATGCAGCTACTGCCACTCGGCGGTCAATATGGCCGATGACAAGGTCTACACGAAGAACATCGCGCGCCATATGCTGGAGATGACGCGTTACATCAACACCAACTGGAAGAGCCATGTCGGTAACGTGGGGGTGACCTGCAACACCTGCCACCGCGGTCAGGGCGTTCCCTCCAACGTGTGGTTCATCGCCCCGCCTCCGGGAGGCAACTCCCGCATCGCTGAGACAGACGTTGGCCAGAACGTGCCGGCCCCGCAAGCAGGCCAGACATCACTGCCGTACGATCCATTCACGCCGTTCTTCCTGCAGGCGGCGCCGATCCGGGTGACCCCGATGACAGCCCTTCCGGTTGGCGACCGGGCCTCGATCAACCAGACCGACTGGACCTACTCGCTGATGGTCCATTTCGCCGACAGCCTCGGGGTCTCCTGCGTGTTCTGTCACAACACGCGCGCGTTCGAGGAGTGGGACCAGGGGACCCCCAATCGAACCACTGCCTGGTACGGCATCCAGATGGTCCGGGACCTCAACCACGCTTTCATGGTGCCGATCACGGACATTTTCCCGGCAGGCCGGCGAGGGCCCTATAACGATGTAGCAAAAATCAATTGTGCAACCTGTCACCAAGGCGCTTACGCCCCATTCTACGGGTCGAGTGACCTCGACGCCTACGGTGAGTTGCGCGGTCCAGCGCCCACCCGGACCGCGTCGGTCCAGGGCACGCTCGGTTCGGTGGTCAAAGTGGGGTACGGACAGTGACACGTTGGCTGATCGCGGCCTGCCTCGGCGCCGGCCTTCTTGGTGCGACCGCGTTGGGCTCAGGCGTGGTGCGGGCGGCGGTCGAGACGCCCATGGGGCAGGTGGGACTGAAGGTTCCCTACCAGGTCGATGGGCAGCGTCCCGTAACTTATCAGCAGGCCCCGGCGGACCTGGTGGCCTATGGCAAATATCTGACCGACATGGGCGACTGCGCCGGGTGCCACAATGCTGATGGCGGCAGGCCATGGGCGGGTGGTCAGTACATGGCGATGCCTTTTGGTGCGATTTCGACACCGAACATTTCGTCGGACGCCCGGAGCGGGCTGGGCCGATACGACGACAAGAGCTTCATCCGTTTGATGCGGGATGGGGTTGGCGTCGACGGCGAGTATATCTATCCCGCGATGCCCTATCCTTGGTATCGAACGTTGAGCGACAAGGACATCCTGGCCATCAAGGCCTATCTGATGTCGACGGACGCAGTCTATGCTCCCCGTCTGCCGAACAAGATCTGGTTCCCGTTCAACTTGCGTCCCGCGCTTGCCATCTATGACGCGATCTTCAACACGCAAGGACGCTTCAAGCCCGATCCGAAGCTGACAGACGCGCAGAATCACGGCAAGTGGATCGTCAACGGGCTCGAACATTGCGGTGAATGCCACAACAACCGCAATTTCCTCGGCAATACGAGTTGGGCGTTGCGGCTGCAAGGTGGCCCGATCACCAAATGGTACGCGCCGAGCCTGATCGGCAACAAGATCGACGGCATCGGAGGCTACGGCGACGACGACCTCGTGTCGTATTTCGCGGCCGGCCACTCGCCACTGATGGGCACTGTCGCCGGACCGATGGCCGAGATGGTCGATGTCAGCTCGAGCAAGCTGCCAGAGAAGGATCTGCGCGACATCGTCGCCTATCTGCGTACGCTGCCGACCGATTTCGCCGCCTATCATCCTAGACAGCGTCCAGCGAACAACCCGTCCATGCTCGCCGGTCATCAGGTCTTTTTGACGCACTGCCAGATGTGCCACCAAGTCAATGGCGAGGGAGTACGCAACGTAATTCCCGCGCTGAACGGCAACGGTATGGTGACGGCGTATGGACCGCAGGACGTGCTCCGCGTGATCTATGGCGGTCTCGAGGCGCGTGGTCCCTTTGCGATGATGCCCGGTGTCGGCTCTGCCATGACCGATCAGGAAGTGGTCGACGTGACGAATTACGTGCGCCAATCGTGGGGCAACGGCGCGCCGGCCAACGCCACGATGCTGCTGGCAAAACTGATGCGTGCCGACACCAAGACGCTGCTGAACGGTGAACGACCCGATGGATGTCCTCCTCTGGCACAGGAGGATTTGAAGCGCATCATTGCTGACAAGAGCACCGGGGTCGCCGATCTCTTGGACGCGGTCACTCTCCCGACAATGTTGCAGAGCGCGAACAAGATCGTGGCAGCCGTTCACGCGGCGGCGCCCGATATCAAGAAGGACGAGCTCGTCAACGGGCTGACCGTCGCCTACTGCCCGATTGCCTACGGAGACAAGAGCATTTCACCGGATCAGCGGCTTTGGTGGATGACGCACTTCGCTGAACGGATCTATGTGCAGGCCTCCAACGACGGAGCCTATTGACATGTATTTCTGGCTGTTCGTCGTCGTGTTCATCGTCTGGGTGTGGCTGTCAGGAGGATCGGTCGTGGCGGCCCGGGAGAGAAGGATCAACGGGCTGACGGCGGCTTGCGCTGTCGGAGCCTGGACCGGACTTGCAGCTCTCGCGATCCTGTTCATCGGTCCCTACTGGCTGGCGGTGTATCAGGTTCTTCTTCAACCGGGCTGAGGCGGCGGCATAGATCTCACGATCGAGAACTGTCAGCCGGTCGAGTGCCGCTTCGATGGCGACTGTCATTGGCTGGCGTTCGATGAGCCGGTAATCCCCCGGGCGGTTCTGCCGATTGCTTTCGGCGTCATTCAAAATCACGGCTCTCCCGGCAGGCTCGCCATCCAGACGCACGGTTAATACGGCAAGGCTTGCCTGGGTCGATTCCGTGATGCCGACCAGGTCGAGCGTGTCGAGAGCCTGCAGCGCGAGATCGAGGCTTCGCGCGGGTTGTTCATGCAGTGGGTCGGGTTCTGCGGAAGTCGCGTAGCAACCGATCAGACGCCGAACGTAGACATTGTCGATGTAATTCGCGATCAACGGATCACGAGCATTGAGGAAGGCGAGCAGATCGTGCTCGTGGGCGAACCGAACATTCAGGTTATCGCCCGGTGCTCCAAGAAGAGCGGGATCGGTTGCTCTCCAGAAATAGTAGAGTGACAGGATACGGGAGCGGGGCTCGCGGAGCATCGTGAAGATGAACCGTGCCCGGCCTAATCTCCGCAGCGCCGGGAAATCGTAGTGACCGTGGACCAGTTGATGGCGATCGAGACGGGCGGCGGCATGGGACGGGAACGCGCTGAGGACGTGAGGCGCCATCGACCGGTAGGGGTCGGGATCGATCTGCACCGGATGGAACTGCTGGCAGAGCGAACCGAGCACGGTCGTTCCCGCTGTCTTCTCGAAATGAAGAAAGCTGACAGGCTGTCCGGTCCAGACTCTGAGATGGTCTCCGGGCGGCGCCTCCGAGCCCAGCCCTTCGCGCATCACGCCCTGATAGCTCCGGTCCGCCAGCAGCCAGGCGAGAAGCATCGACCGGGTCAGAGCCGGCTGCGCGGCGGGAACGGCGCAGAACCCCCTAAGAAGAGGCGGCACCGGTGCGATGGAATGATGCAATCCTTGCTTGAATTGATGAAGCTCGCGTGTGTTCGGCCATCGGTCGAGGATGAGGCGGAGCAGTAATCGACCAAGGAAGAACGCCAATACATCGAACGACTTCGTCCGCAGCAACCAGACGATCGACACATCCTGACGCGCCTTGTTGTCGGGTTGGACGCTGGGGCGGATCAAGACCATCGATTGTCGAATGCTCTCCGTTATGTTGTTCCACAAGTCTCATTTTGTGATATCGTTCTCTCTTGGGGACGGGCTTCAGCGGAGGCGTCATGTTCGCCAACCAGCCATCCTGGAGCCATGTCGGCTCCGCCGCGAGCTACCGGTGGATGACCACTTTCGTGGCCCTCGTCTATCTTGCGACGTGGATCATGATCGGAACGCTGGTTCAAGATCCGTGGCAGACGCCATGGATGCTGGCGGCGATCTTCGGACCTCTTCTTCTTGTCGTCGTCTGCCTGCCGGCCTGGATCGCCTTGAACGATGTTCAGCAACGCGTGCGCGACAAGGACTGATTGGCGTCCCGTACGGGGTTCGAACCCGTGTTCCCGCCGTGAAAGGGCGGTGTCCTAGGCCGCTAGACGAACAGGACGCTGGCCGATCTGTCCGGTAGCGGGGCAGGATGCGATGGTCAAGTCATCGGGCGGCCAGTTCGCGGGCGGATCGCGGCGATCGACCTGTCGCCCTGCCCGCCGGGCCGCGGCCGCGCCGACCGGCGACAAGAAGATAGAACGCCGGGACGATGAAGAGTGTGAACATGGTGCCGATCGCCAAGCCGCTTGCGATCACCAAGCCCATCACGAAGCGCGATCGGGCGCCGGCACCGGATGCAAGGACGAGTGGCATCACGCCGAGCACCATGGCCGCCGTCGTCATCAGGATCGGGCGCAGGCGCAGGATCGCCGCGATCTCGATCGCTTCGCGCTTGCTCCGTCCGAGCAACTGCTGCTCGCGGGCGACCTCGACGATCAGGATGCCGTGCTTGCTGATCAGGCCGGCAAGCGTCACGAGGCCGATTTCGCTGTAGAGGTTGATGGTGGCGCCGCCGACGCCGAGCCAGACGAAAAGCAGACCGCCCGCGACGGACATCGGAACAGCGACGAGGATCACGACCGGATCACGAAAGCTCTCGAACAAGGCAGCGAGTGCCAGGTAGATGATCACCATGGCAAAGGCGAAGCTCGGCAGGAAGGAGCCGGACTCGGTGACGTATTCACGAAGCGGACCCGATGTGTCGGTGGCGAAGCCGGATGGAAGATCGGCGCGCGCGAGACGCTGCAAATATCGATAAGCCGTGTCCACCGTGACGCCCGGCGCGGTGATGCCTTGCAGCGTTGTGGAACCAAGTTGCTGGAAGTGATTGATCTGCTCGGGAACGACTTGATGGGACAAGGTCGCGACACTCGACAGCTTGATCGGGACACCGCCGATATTGGCGATGGGATAGTCGAGGATCTGGCTCGCCGTGAGCCGCTGATCGCGGACGACCATCGGCATGACCCTGTAGGAGCGCTGCTGGACGCTGAAATAGTTGACGAAGGTGCCACCGAGCAGCCAGTTCAGATTGTTGCCGATCGTGGCAACATCGAGACCCAGCTCCGCGATGCGGTTTCGATCGAGCACGATGGTGGTCTGCGGCTGGTCGATCTTGAGGTCCTTGTCGATGTAGGCGAACAGGCCGCTGCGCCGCGCGTCCACGATCATGCGGTCGCTGACGGACGCGAGCGCCTCGATCGGTCCCGAGCTCTCGACGACGAACTGGATGGGATAGCCCTCCGAGGCCGGCAGCGAGGGGGGCTGGAAGGCCGCGAAGCTGAGACCGGGAACATGATCCAAGGCGGTCTGGACTTCGGCCTGGACGTCGGCGGACGTTCGCGTACGTTCGCTCCATGGCTTGAGTACCAGTCCGTCGCTGATGTTGCCGGGAATGTCGTAGTTCCACCACGCCGCATGTTCGGGGACAGAAGACAAGACCCTCGTGACATAGGGATCGGACAAGGTGAGCTGGTCGAGGCTCGCATTCGGTGGCGACTGGCCGTTGATGACGATGAAGCCGCTGTCCTCTTGCGGTGCGAGCTCGCGACCGGCCTGCTCGAACATGATCGGGATGCAGGCGAGAATGACGACACCGACCAGGATCGCGAGGGGCCAGACCCGCAGCACGAGCCGGAGAAGCTGCCCATAAAGGGACTGCATGGTCCCGAGCAGCCACTCGCTGAAACGGGTCAGGAAGGGTGGACGGATGGCGCCGCCATGCGGACGGAGCATGCGCGCGCACATCATCGGAGAGAGCGTGAGCGCGAGGACGGCGGAGACGGTGACGCTGGCCGCGAGGGTGAAGGCGAACTCGGTGAACAGAGCGCCGGTCAGACCTTTCTGGAGGCCGACAGGAAGATAGGCCGCGATCAGGACCACCGTCATGGCGATGATCGGCCCGCCAAGCTGACGCGCCGCGAGAATGGCGCTTTCGGTCGGGGAAAAACCTTCCGCCAGATGACGGTTGACGTTCTCGACGACGATGATCGCATCGTCGACCACCAGTCCGATCGCCAGAACCAGCGCGAGCAGGGTCAGGAGGTTGATCGAGAAGCCGAGCGCCGCCATCAGCGCGAAGGTGCCGATCAGCGACAAGGGAATGGTCACGAGCGGAACCAGGACCGACCGGAAGGAGCCGAGGAAGAGGAAGATCACCGCGGCCACGATCGCGAGCGCCTCGACGAGCGAGATCAGCATTTCGTGGCGCGACGCCTCGACGAAATCCCCGGCATTGAAGTCGATGCCGAGATGGATGCCCGGCGGCATCTGCGCGCGTATCCTGTCGGCGACAGTGACGACCGCGTGGACGGTCGCCAGGAGGTTGGCGGTCGGCGTGATGTTGACGGTGATGAGCGCGCCGCCATGACCCTGATCGGTGATCGCGCTCATGTTGGTCGTATCGGAACCGAACTCCACGAGTGCGACGTCGCGTAGGCGGACGAGCGCCGTCCCCGACGTTCGTATCACCAGATTGCGAAACTCATCGACCGTATGCAGGCCGCTGTTCACCGCGAGGTTGAGGAAGGTCATGCCGCCGAGCGTCTGGCCAGCGCCGGTGATGAAGTCGTTGTTCTCCAAAGCCGCGACCGCATCCGATGCGGTCATGCCGTAGCCTGCGAGCTTGTGTGGATCGAACCAGACGCGAAGCGCGATCTTGAGGTTCGCCTGGTTGGTGGCCTGTTGGACGCCGGTGACCGATTGCAACTGCGGCTGGACGACACGCGCCACGTAGTCGGCGACCTGCGCGGACGACAAGACCTGACTCGAGACCGAAATATAGAGGGCGGACTGGCTGTTGTTGAAGATGCTGATCAGCGGCGGCTGAAAACCGACCGGCAGCAAGGCTTCCGCGCCGTTGACGTAAGCCTGGACTTCCGTCATCGCGCGGTTCGGATCCTGGTTGAGCTTCAGATACAGGGTGATGGTGCTTTGGCCGGTCTGGCTCTGCGATGTGACGTAGTCCAGTCCATCGGTCGCGGCGACCGCGTTCTCGATCGGCGTGGTGATGAAGCCGGCGATGGTGGCCGCATCCGCGCCGTAGTCGTTGGTCTGGATCGTGATCGTGGCGCTGACGGTGGTCGGGAACTGCTGGACCGGCAGGGACGCGGCGGCACGCAATCCCGCGACCAGGATCAGGACGCTGACGACCACCGACAGCACCGGGCGGCGGATGAAGAGCTCGGTCAGACGCATCGGATCATTCTTCCGGAGGGTGCGGATCGGCGCTCATGCGGCTCGGCAGGGCGTTATCGACGACCACGGGCGTTCCCTCGTGCAGCTTGAGCTGGCCGGCGGTGACGACGGTCTCGCCACCGGCAAGACCGGAGAGGATCGCGACCTGTTCGCCACGTTGCTCCCCCGTGACGACCAACTGCTGATGCGCGATGCGCGTTCCGTTCGGTCCCCGCTCGAGGACGAAGACGGTGCTGCCGTAGGTCGCGAACGCGATCGCGGCCTGCGGCAATGTGATCCGGTCCACGGGCGCACCGGTTTCGAGACGAACGGTCGCGAACATGCCCGGCAGCAGGGCATGATCGTGATTGTCGAGTGTCGCGCGGATCTGAGCGGTTCGGCTTGCCTGGTCGATTCGCGGCGCGATGGCGGCGATGTGCGCATCGAAGTGACGGCCCGGAAAGGTGTCGATCTCGAGATGGACGACATCGCCGACGGCGACACCGGCCAGCTCTCCCTGCGGAAGGAAGAAGTCGACATAGATCGGATCAAGCGCCTGCAACGTGACGATCGGGGTGCCTGGCTGGAGATACTGCCCGAGATCGACCTGGCGGACGCCGAGGCGGCCTGCGAACGGGGCGCGGACGAGTTTCTCGTCGATCAGGGCCTGTTCGGCGTCGACCTGGGCGCGGTCGGCGGCGAGCGTCGCGCGGTCGGTGTCGACGACGGCATGGCTGACGGCCTGGGCCAGGTTCTCGCGCGTATCGCGCGTGAGGTTGAGCGCGGCGAGATCAGCGTTGGCACGCAATTCGGCGAGCCTGGCCGGCTCCTCGTTGAGGCGCAACCGGAGCAGCATCAAGCCTGCCGGAACGTCCTCGCCTGACTTGAATGCGATCTGGTCGACGATGCCGGCGATTTCCGCTGAAAGATCAGCCCCGCGAACGGCACGCAGATTACCCACCGTGTCGAGATGGGGACGCCAGGACAGGCTGCGCGCGATGACGGTGGAGACGGTTTGCGGGGGCTCGGTGGGCCCGGCAACCGCGACTGCCGTGTGCCGCGCCGGCCGGATGACGACCCACATGGTCATCGCCACGAGCACGATGGCGGCGAGACACAGAACGCGCTTCATGATGCGCTCCACGGCAGGAAGGACCGGAAGACATCGGGCGGCGGCGGCGGAACGTCGTCCCGGTTCCACCAGCCACCGCCGAGTGCGACGAACAAGGCGGCGGTGTCGGCGAAACGCTGCGCCTGGGTGCGGGCCAGGGCAATGATATCGGTCTGGTCGGTGACTTCGGCGGTCAGCACGGTGATGTAGCTCGTGCCGCCGAGCGCGTACTGCATCTGCGCCAGATCGAGCGCGTGCGCGGCGGCGCGTTCCGCCGCGAGATCGGCGGCCAGCAGCCGGCTGTCGCCCTGCAGCGCGGTCAGGACGTCGGCCACGTTCTGGAACGCACCGATCACGGTCTGACGCCAGAGGTCGGCCTGCTGGTGCATGGTCGCGACGGCGGCGCGCTGCTGGTGGAGCAGCAAGCCCCCCTCGAAGATCGGCTGCAGTGCCTCAAGCAGAAGATTGGCGATCCCGTTACCCGGCGTGAAAAGCTCTCCGGCCCGGATCGCCTCCGAGCCCAGCTGGCCGTTCAGCGAGAACTGCGGGAGCCGCGCCGCGACAGCGATACCGACCGCGGCGGTGGCCGCGTGAAGGTTCGCATCCGCCTCCCGAATGTCGGGACGCTGGGCAACCAGGTTGCCGGGCAGGCTGAGTGGCAGGTCGGGCGGCAGCGACAGCTCGTCGAGCGTGAAGCTCGGAAGATAGGCTTCGGCCGGTACCGCGCCAAGATACGCCGCAAGCGCATCACGCGACTGCGCGAGAGAGGTCTGCAGGGGAACGAGCGTCGCCTCCGCCTGGGCGACCTGGGCCTGCTGCAGGGCGACATCCGTCCCGGTCGCTCCACCCAACTGGAACTGCTTGCCGATGACGTCGAGGTAGCGACGGTCATAGACGATGAGCTGTTCCTGTGCGGCGATCTGCGCGCGGATCGATGCCTCGTTGATCGCGGTGGCGACGACGTTGCCGACCAATGTGAGATAAGTCGCCTCGAGCAGCGAGCGTTGATAATCGGCCAATGCCGCACGTTGCTCGACGGCGCGGCGGGTCCCTCCCCAGACGTCGAAATTATAGGAAAGAGTAAGCTGGGCATCGTAATAGCCGAAGGCGATGTCCTGGTTCGCGACGTCGGACGATGCAAACGAGAACGTCCCGTGCGTCCGTTGGAACTGGCCGGTCACGGTGGGAAGCAAGAAGCTGTATTGCGCGAGCGTCAGTTCCTGGGTGTTACGGAGCGCGTGGCGTGCGGCATCGAGCCCGGGGTTGTTGCGGATCGCGAGCGCCACGATCCGCGTCAGGGCGGGAGAGCGAAACAATGCCCACCACTGCGCCACGATGTCGCGTCCGAGTTCGAGCTGCTGGATGGTGCCACCCTTGGTCGCCGACGGTTGCGTGCGCGCGGCGAGAGTATGCTCGGTATAGGACAGCGGGTGCGGTCCGTCCGGTGAATGAAAATCCGGCCCCACGGCACACGCGGCCAGGAACGGCAGGACAGCAAGCAGGCGACTCGTCACGAAGCGCGATAACGCAAGCGATGTGCCATTTCTGGCTGGGCCGAAATGGCGCGATTCGCCACCGGTCAGATCATGGCAGCGTCTTCGATGGCAAAACAGACGCTTTCGGTGTCGTTCCAACGCTCGACACGCAGATGACCGGCGATATGGAGCGGCGCGGCTCCGATCTGCTCGATGACGTTGGAAACGGGATGCTCGTTGGCCCGGAACAGGATCGATTTCACCCGACCTGGACCGTTCTCGCCCTGCAGGAAGGCCCGGATCGCATTGCCTTCGCTGCCGACACGATCGGTGCGGACGATGCGTGCCCGCGACAGCACGAAGACAGGCTCCTCGTTGCCCGTGCCGAACGGTGCCAGGCCGCCGATGTGGCGAGCGAGATCAAGGCTGGCGCCGGGAACCGACAAGCAACCGTCGATCAAGAGATCCGGCTGAAGCGGACGATCGAGGGCCCCGGCGAGGCGCTCGTCGAGCAATCCATGCAGGGCGTCGGTCGCACGAGATTTATGGCTGTAGCCCGCCGCCATCGCATGACCGCCACCTGTCAGCAGCATGCCCGCCTGCCTCGCCGCGATGATCGCCGCCCCGAGATCGAGGCCGGCGACCGAGCGGCCTGATCCCCTGGTCAAGCCGTCGGTCAGGGCACCGACACAAGCCGGTCGATTGAAGCGCTGTTTCAGGCGCGCGGCGACGATGCCGACGACGCCCGGATGCCAGCGACCTTCGAGCACGATCGTTGCGTGTCTGCGGGCAAGCTGGGTCGCCGCCTGCTCGAACGCCTCGTCGAGGATCGCGCCCTCGACCGTCTGGCGCTCGCGGTTGATGGCGTGGAGCTGGCCGGCCAACAGACCGGCCTCGACATCGTCCTCGGCGAGCAACAGACGCAGACCGAGCGTTGCGTCGCCGATCCGGCCGCCGGCATTGATCCGCGGGCCCAGCGCATAACCGCAGGTGAAGGTGCTGGGCGCCTCCCGGGTGCCGACGATGTCGAGCAGGGCGGCAAGACCGGGCCGCGTCCGTCTTGCCATGACACGCAGACCCTGGGCCACGAGAGCACGGTTGAGGCCCGTCAGCGGAACGACGTCGCAGATCGTGGCCAGTGCGACGATGTCGAGCAGGCCGAGGAGATCGGGCTCGGGCTGGCTGCCGAAGAAGCCGCGGGCACGCAGGTTGCGCGCGACCGCGACGAGTGCCAGGAAGACGACACCGGCGGCGCAGAGCTGCCGGAGGCCGGAATCGTCGTCCAGCCGGTTGGGATTGACGGTCGCGATGCCACGCGGGACGAGGTCGGCCTTGTGGTGGTCGAGGACGATGATCGCGGCACGTGCCGCGATGATCTCGAGGATGTCACCGGCGGCGGTGCCGCAATCGACGCACACGATGAGGGTGGCCCCCTGAGCCACGAGCCTGTCGAGAGCGGGAAGATTGGGGCCATAGCCTTCGAGGATGCGGTCCGGGATGTGGGTCAGGATCCGGCATCCGAACCCGCGCAAGGCGGTCGCCACGAGGGTTGCGGCGCAAGCACCGTCGACGTCGTAGTCGCCGAAGACGCCGATCGTCTCCCGGCGGACGACAGCGTCGGCAAGACGCTCGGCGGCTGCGTCCATGTCGCGCAGCACGAAGGGATCGGGAAGGAAACGCCGGATGGTGGGTGCGAGGAAGTCGGCGGCCTCGTGCGCTCGCAGGCCGCGTTGCGCGAGCAGACGTCCGACGATTTCAGGAAGTTCCCGCGCCTGCGCGATGGCGAGCGCCGCACGGTCATCCGTTTCGCGCCAGATCCAGCGTCGCCCGCACACGCTCGGCGCGTCGTTCCATGGCGGGACCCAAACGGGTTCCGGCAAGCCGGAAGAGCGGGAGATTGCGGCCGAGCCGGAGAGCATCTAGCCCGGCAGCCAGTTCTTGGTGTCGAAATTGTGCCGGCCTTCGATATAGCGGATCGTGCCGGACTTGCTGCGCATCACGATCGAATGGGTGATGGCGCCGTTACCGGTAAAGCGAACCCCTCGCAGCATGGCGCCGGACGTGACACCGGTCGCCGAAAACAGGACGTCTCCGGCAGCGAGATCATTCAGGCCGAGCTTGCGCCTCGGATCGCCGACATGCATGCCCTGGGCTCGCGCGACCTGGGCGTCATCCTCGAACAGCAGGCGAGCCTGCATCTGGCCGCCGATGCAGCGCAGCGCGGCCGCGGCAAGGACGCCCTCGGGGGCGCCACCGGAGCCGGCGAAGATATCGATACCGCTCTCCGCGAGCCCGGCCGCGATGACGGCCGCGACGTCTCCGTCGGAGATCAGGACAATCCGGGCTCCGGCCTCGCGTGCCTTGGCGATCAGTTCCTGATGCCGATCTCGATCGAGCGTGCACAGGACGAGTTCGCCGACGTCGAGCCCCTTGGCGAGGGCCAGATCGCGCAGCACGTCACCGATGGGAGCGTCGAGATCGAGGATGTCCTCGGGCAGGCCGGGGCCGACCGCGAGTTTCTCCATGTAGATGTCCGGTGCATGGAGGAAATTGCCGGCCTCGGCGAGGGCGACCGTCGTGATGGCGTTCGGACCACCCGAGGCGGTCAGCGTCGTGCCTTCGAGCGGATCGACCGCGATGTCCATCCGCGGACCGCCCGCACCCACTTTCTCGCCGAGATAGAGCATCGGCGCCTGGTCCATCTCGCCCTCGCCGATGACGACGGTGCCGTCGATCTCGACGGTATCGAAGGCGCGTCGCATCGCCTCGACCGCCGCCTCATCGGCCTCGTTCTTCTTGCCGCGTCCCATCCATCTGGCGCAGGCGATGGCCGCGGCCTCGGTGACCCTGACCAGCTCGAGCGCCAGGTTCCTGTCGCTCGCCTGGTAGGCACGCCGGGAAATGGTCTGGGACATCGTTTGCACCTTTCGTTGGGGCGTCAGCCCGGTTCGATCCGGATGAGGAGCGGCGTCTCGACGACGATGTCGAGCTGGTCGATTCTCGCCGTGGCCTGGCGCATCGCACGCTCGCTGGTCTCGTGGGTGACAAGCACGACCGGCACTGCCTCACCGGGCGCCCGGCCATGCTGGAGCATGCTCTTGAGCGAGACGCCGGCGTCGCGCAGCGCCGCCGCGACCTCGGCGATGACACCCGGACGGTCGAGGACGACGAGGCGCAGGTAATAGGCGCCGTGGTGGGCGAGGATCGGGAGGATCGCACCTGTGCCGAGAGCCGCCGTGCTGGTGCCCCACGGCGCGCCGCCGGCATTGCGGGCGATGTCGATCAGGTCGCCCACGACGGCCGACGCGGTCGGGCCGGCGCCGGCTCCCCTTCCCTCGAGCGTGATGCGGCCGGCGAAGTCGCCTTCGGCGACGACCGCATTGTAGACACCGTCGATGCGTGCCAGCGGCGAGAGGACGGGCACGAGGCAGGGATGGACACGGGCCTCGATCCCGTCGGTGGTCGCGCGCGCGATGCCGAGGAGCTTGATGCGGTAGCCGAGCTCGCTGGCAAAGGCGATGTCGAGGCCGCCCACGCGGCGGATCCCCTCGACATGGACGGTCGCGAAGTCGACGACCCGGTCGAAGGCGAGGGACGCGAGGATGGCGAGCTTGTGGGCGGTGTCGATCCCGTCGATGTCGGCGGCGGGATCGGCTTCGGCGTAGCCGAGGGCCTGGGCCTCGGACAGCACGTCGGCGAATTCGCGGCCGGTCTCGCGCATCGTGGTCAGGATGTGGTTGCAGGTGCCGTTGAGGATCCCCGCGACGCGGGTGAAGCGATTGCCGGCCAGGCTCTCGCGGATCGCCTTGAGGATCGGGATGCCGCCAGCGACGGCGGCTTCGAAGGCGAGCCGGACATGACGACGTTCGGCGAGCTCGGCCAGCCGCGCGCCGTGCACCGCGATCATCGCCTTGTTGGCGGTCACGACATGGCGGCCGCGGTCCAGGGCGGTTTCGACCATGCCGAGCGCGGGGCCGTCGGCACCGCCGATCAGCTCGACGACGGCATCGAGGTCGGACGCCTCGGCGAGCGAGGCTGGCGAATCGTACCATTCGACGCCGTCCATGCCGATCCCGCGCTGTCGCCCGCGATCGCGGGCGGTCACCGCGACCGGCAGGATGGCGCGTCCCGCGCGCCTGGCGATCAGGTCGGCATTTTCCCGCAGCAATCGTACGGTGCCGGCGCCCACCGTGCCGAGCCCCGCGATCCCGACGCGGAACGGATCGGTCACACGCCAACCTCGAGGAGCGTCGCGGCGTCGGACGGCTCATCGGACGGTTCGGCATGATCGTTGAGGAACAGGCGGATGCTGCGAACGGCCTGGCGCAGCCGATGGGTGTTCTCGACGAGGCCGATCCGGACGTGACTCTCGCCGTGCTCCCCAAAGCCGAGACCGGGGGCGACGGCAACCTTGGCACCGGCAAGCAGGCGCTTGCTGAACTCGACCGAGCCAAGATGGGCGTAGGCGGGCGGAATCGGCGCCCAGGCAAACATCGATCCTTCCGGGTTGGGGATGTCCCAGCCGGCCTGGGACAAGCCGCGGATCAGGACGTCGCGCCGCTCCCGGTAGGTGGCGCGGACCTGCTCGACGCAATCCTGCGGCCCGGTGAGGGCGGCGACGGACGCGACCTGGATCGGCGTGAAGGCGCCGTAGTCGAGGTAGGACTTCATGCGCGTCAGCGCGTTGATCAGACGCGGATTTCCGGCGGCGAAGCCCATCCGCCATCCGGCCATGCTGTAGGTCTTGGACATCGAGGTGAACTCGACGGCGATGTCGCGTGCCCCCTCGACCTGCAGGATCGAGGGCGGAGGACGGTCCCCGAAATAGATCTCGGCGTAGGCGAGATCGGACATGATCCAGATGTCGTTGCGGCGCGCGAAGGCGACCAGCGCGCGATAGAAATCGAGGTCGGCGAGGTATGCGGTCGGGTTGGACGGGAAATTGACCACCAGCGCGGTGGGCTTGGGGACGGAGTGGCGAACGGCGCGGTCGAGTGCCGAGAGCATCGCCTCGCCCGGCTCGGCGGGAACCGAGCGGACAGCGGCACCGGCGATGATGAAACCGAACTGGTGGATCGGGTAGGACGGGTTCGGCACCAGAATGGTGTCGCCGGGACTGGTGATTGCCGACGCGAGATTGGCCAGACCTTCCTTCGAGCCCAGGGTCGCCACGATCTCGGTTTCCGGATCGAGCGCCACATCGAAGCGGCGCCGATAGTAGGTTGCGAGCGCGCGCCGCAGCCCGGGAATGCCCCGGCTGACCGAGTAGCGGTGCGAGCGGGGATCGGCCACCGTCTCGACCAGCTTGGCCACGATGTGCGGCGGCGTGGGACTATCGGGATTGCCCATGCCGAGGTCGATGATGTCCTCGCCGGCCGCGCGCGCCGCGGCCTTGGCGCGATTGACCTCGGCGAAGACATAGGGCGGCAGGCGACGGATGCGGTGGAATTCTTCAGTCATGGCTCCGTGGACGGTCCCGATTCGCGACTTCGTCTGGCGCTCACTGTACCACCGCGACGCGACCGCCGCGACCGAATGCGCTGGCCGCCAGCTCGATGGATTGCGACGGGACACCGAGTCGCTCGAGGGCAGCGGCGGCAGCGGCGGCACGGGCCAGCCCCAGACGCAGGGCAGCCGCCTGGCCGTCGGGCGTGTCGGATTGGGCATCGCCATGGCCGTCGATCCTGACCGCCGCGCCACCCCGCCTCGACGCCGCGCGACGCAGAGCGGCCTGGTCGGCGGCGGACAGCACATCGGAACCCGGCGCGAAGGCGAGGTTCGAAAGCTGAGCGGGGCGCGCGGACAGATCGGCATGCAGCGCCGGCAGCGTGGTCGGCGGGATGTCGAAACCGGGAAATTCGGGCGGTGCGGGCGGATGGGCCGGCATCTGAGGCAACGGACCGGACGCGACCACGACCAGGGTGCCGGGCGGCGGCGGCATCGTGAGCGCGGGTTCGGCCGCCTCCTGCTGTTCGGGTGTGGGGACCGGCTTAGCACCCTGGTTCGGCGATGTGCCGGACGCGGGGGGCTGGGCGCTGCCGGCGGCATCCAGGGTCGCCGTCGATGGAGGGGGCGCCGGGACGGCTGTGGTGGGCTTGGTCGCGGGCTTGTCCGGCGTTGCGACGAGGATCGGGTCGTGCGTGTCGAGCTGGTGCGAGGCGCCCTGCTGATCGATCAGCGATGCGGTGAGCGCATCGCGGGCGGCGGCCGACGTGACCGCCGGACGCGGCGGCGTCGTGCCGACCAAGGGATAGGGGGCGTCGACACCCGGCGGCGGCGGACGCTGCGCGGCGATCGCCCCCCCCTGGAGCTGGTGCCACCACGCGACAGGCGTATCGACAGGGTCGCGTCCGGGGCCGCAGCCGGCAAGAAGCAGGACCCCGACCAGGGTCGATGCCGACGCCACATTGATCACGCCCCACTCCCCGCTCGGCTTGACGATCGATCCGCGCGCCTTCGGCTCTCGTAGCGCGAGCGGATCGGGCAAGGAACCGCCAACTCGACTTTCGGGCTCCGGCGTCTACATTCCGCTCATGGAGAAGGAGAGCAGGATGGCCCGCGAGGATCTGGCGCTCAGAGCGCGCTTCGCAGATGAACCCGACGAGCCCGATGCGCCGGACGGTCCGGACGTGCCCGAGCCGATCGGGCCCGAGAAGAGCGAGCCCGACGGCAACCGCACGCTGAACTCGCCGATCAACGAGCTCGAGACGCGCCTGTTCGACCAGCGCAAGGTGCTGATCTTCGGGGCGATCAACGACAAGATCGCGCGTGACGTGACGGGCCGGCTGCTGGCATTGGCCGGCGCGTCCGACAAGCCGATCGATGTCTATGTCAATTCGCCCGGCGGCCATGTCGAAAGCGGCGACACGATCCATGACATGATCCGCTTCGTCGACAGCGTCGCCCCGGTCCGGATGATCGGCACGGGATGGGTCGCGAGCGCCGGTGCCTTGATCTATGTGGCCGGCAAGAAGGAACGCCGGTTCTGTCTGCCGAACACGCGCTTCCTGCTGCATCAGCCCATGGGTGGGGTCCGCGGCCCGGCGGTGGACATCGACATCGAGGCCCGCGAGATCATCAAGATGCGCGAGCGGCTCAATCGCCTGTTCGCGCGCGAGACAGGACAGACCTACGAGAAGGTCGCCAAGGATACCGATCGCAACTACTGGATGGGAGCGGAAGAGGCGATCGGATACGGGATGGTCGCCAGGATCGTGGAGAGTGCGAAGGAACTCGGCGAGGCGTAATGAAGCTGAACGTCTCGTGCCTCTGCGGCCAGGTCCGCGTCGATATCCTGAAGCGCCCGGACTTCATCAACGAGTGCAACTGCACGCTCTGCAGCAAATCGGGCGCCCGCTGGGGCTATTTCCATCCCTCGGAAGTCGGCATCGAGGGATCAACGAAGGGGTACAGCCGGGGAGACAAGGAAGACCCGGCCGCGGAAATCCGGTTCTGTGTCGATTGCGGTTCGACGACGCATTTCATTCTGACCGCGAGTGCCGTCTCCAGGTTCGGGAACATCCAGATGGGCGTCAATATGCGTCTGGCGGATGAGGGTGAGCTCGCTGGAGTGGAATTGCGCTATCCGGACGGGCGAACCTGGCCGGGCACGGGCGATTTTGGCTTTGTGCGGGAGGCTCGCATCATCGGCGGATGAACGGCCCGCGAATGAACGCTTCTGCTAGAGCGTGACCGGCTAAGGTTGACATGAAATGCGGGAGCCGATCACGCTCTAGCCTTTGTTTTGACGAGCAATTTTATCGCTGTGCTGACGCAACTTGAAGCGATATTGCTCTAGTCCAGCGCGAGCATCAGCCGGATGTTCTGCACCGCGGCACCCGACGCGCCCTTGCCGAGGTTGTCGAGGCGGGCCGTCAACAGCGCGTGCGGGTGATCGTCGCTGCCATGGACCCGCAACTCGAGCTTGTCGGTTCCGACCAGGGATGCCGGGTCGAGGACGACGTCCGGGTCACTTTCGACCGTGATGTTGCCCGCGCCCGCGTAGGCGCGCGCGAGCGACGCGCGCAGCATCGAGGGGGTCAGCCGTCCGGGCAACGTGTCAAGGAAAAGCGGGATCGAGACGATCATGCCCTGCCGAAAATGGCCAACCGAGGGCACGAAGATCGGCCGGCGCGTGAGGCCGGCATGAAGCGTGATCTCGGGAACATGCTTGTGCGCGAGGCCGAGCCCATAGAGATGGAAGGCGGGACCGCCCTCGCGCTCGTGCGTGTCGATCATCGATCGGCCGCCACCCGAGTAGCCGCTGACGGCGTTGATCGCGACCGGATGGTCGCGCGGGATGATGCCGTCATCGATCAGGGGGCGGAGCAGCGCGATCGCGCCGGTCGCGTAACAGCCAGGATTGCTGACACGGGGCGCCTCGGCGATGCGTATCGCCTGGCGCGGCTCGAGCTCGGCGAAACCGTAGGTCCAGTCGGGATCGATCCGGAACGCCGTGCTGGCGTCGAGGAGCTTGGGTGCGTGACCGTCCCCGCGTTCGATGTCGGTGACCAGTGCGGCCGCCTCGCGCGATGCGTCATCGGGCAGACAGAGGACGACGAGATCGACGCCACGCATCATCGCGCGCCGTGCGTCGGGATCCTTGCGGCGCGAACGGTCGATGCGTCGCACCGCGAGCGGCAGCGCTTCGAGACGGCGGGCGATGTCGAGGCCGGTGGTGCCGGCCTCGCCATCAATGAAGACCGTCCGTCCCAGGTCGGGTGTCCGCGGTCAGCGCTTGCTGAACTGGAACGAGCGGCGCGCCTTGGCGCGGCCATACTTCTTGCGCTCGACGACGCGAGAGTCACGCGTGAGGAACTTGGCCTGCTTGAGGATGCCGCGCAGCGTGGGCTCGTAGTTGGTCAGCGCCCGGCTGATGCCATGCCGGACGGCGCCGGCCTGACCGGACAGACCGCCACCGGTGACGGTGCAGTAGACGTCGAACTGGTTGTAGCGGTCGGCGACGAGAAAAGGCTGGGTGATCAGCATGCGCAGGACGGGACGCGCGAAATACTGGTTGGCCTTCTTGCCGTTGATCGAGATGTCGCCGCGCCCAGGCTTGATCCAGACGCGCGCCACCGCGTCCTTGCGACGGCCTGTCGCGTAGGAGCGCCCCTGGGCGTCGCGTTTGGGTTCGCGCGGCGCGCGCTCGTCGGGCTGCGCGCCATCGGTGCCGGCGGTGGCGACGTTCAGAGAGCCCAGATCGGCCAGCGTGCCGGTGCGGGTGGATTCCTGGGTGGTCGACATGAGGTTCAGGCTCCGGCCGCGGCGTGCGGCGTCGCGACAGCGGTCTGGCGACGCGGCGCGTTGATCGAGTTCTTGCGGTTGAGTGCCGCGATATCGAGCGCCTTGGGCTGCTGGCCGGCGTGGGGGTGCTCGGGCCCGGCATAGACGTGCAGGTGCCTCATCTGCTGGCGCTGCAGCGGGCCGCGCGTGATCATCCGCTCGACCGCCTTCTCGATGACGTGGCCCGGGTGCTTGCCGCCGAGCCGGTCGGCGATGGTGCGCTGCTTGATCCCGCCGGCATAACCGGTGTGGTAGTGGAACAGCATCTGGCCGGCCTTGTTGCCGGTCAGGCGCACCTTCTCGGCATTGATGACGACGATGTTGTCGCCGCTGTCGACGTGCGGGGTGAAGGTCGGCTTGTGCTTGCCGCGCAGGCGCTGGGCGATGATCGTCGCGAGGCGCCCGAGGACGAGGCCGTCCGCGTCGATCAGCACCCAGTCCTTGGTCACCTCCGCGGGCTTCAGCGAGAGGGTGGTCTTCATGCGTGTCACCTGCGGATCGGGGTCGATTGACTGGAGGCGGCTATATGAAGATCGGAACGGCGCTGGTCAACCGCGATCGTCATGGCTGGAACTCGGTTTTTCAGAGGCGTAACCGGATACCACAGGCTGGACGGCTGGGTTCAGGTCGAACCGGAACATCGTCCCCTGGCCGAGGACGCTCCGCACCGAGAGCCGGCTCTCCTGCCGCTCGAGCAGATCTCGGCAGAGCAGCAGCCCGAGCCCGCTGCCGCGCTCGCCGGCGGTGCCGTTGGTCGTCGAACGCCGATCGAGCTTGAACAGATCGTCGGCCTTGCCGGGCGGCATGCCGACCCCGGTATCGCTGACGCTGATCTCGACGTGGCCGGCGCGCGAGCGGGCGGCGATGGTGACCTGGCCGCCCGGCAGCGTGAACTTGACCGCATTGCTGACGAGGTTGCGAAGCACGGTCGCGAGCATGTCGCGGTTGGCCCGCACCTCGAGGTCGACATCCGAGGCGCACAGCGTGATGGCCTTGTCGGACGCGGCCTGCGCGGCGCCGCCGATGATTTCCGTCACGACCTCCGACAGTCCGACCGCGCCCATGGTGACCGCGAGCGTGTCCATCTGCACGCTGGCCCAGGCGAACAAGCTCTCCATCAGGGCGTGGGCCTGACCGGCGGCCTCGCCGATTCCCTGCGCACGTCGTTCGATCGACGCATGATCCTTGGCGGCGACCGCCCGGCTCAGCACGCTCGACAGTCCGAGGATGACCTGGAACGGGTTTCGCAGGTCGTGCGCGACGATCGAGAATAGCAGTGTCTTCTGCCGGTTCAACGTGTCGAGCGCGAGCGACTTCTCCTCGGCTTCGCGGCGGGCCGCATCGAGCTCGGCCACGAATTCGCGCCGGGCCGTCGCATACCGGATCGCGCGCGCAAGGCTCGACGGCGTGACCTCGTGCTTGGCCAGGTAGTCGAGCGCGCCGGCACGCATCAGGCGCATCGCGATCTCCTGGTCGGCCTCGCCGGTCAGCATCAGGACGGCCTGCTTGCCGCCTTCGGGCGCCAGCAGCTTCGGCAGCAGTTCGAACGTGTCCACGTCCGGCAGCCGATAGTCGAGCAGCACGCAGTCGAAGCTTCGCGCGCGGGCCATGTCCAGCCCGACCGTGCCGCTCGGCGCTTCGGCGATCTCGTGCGCCAGGCCGGACTTCGCCAGCGCCCGGCGCACGGACGCCCGATCCACCTGGTCATCATCGATCAGCAGGATGCGCGTCGTGCCGGTCACCGAGCTACTCCGGGAATTCGACGATCTTCCAGTAGTGTTCGAGCAGCGAGACGGCCTGCATGAAGGTGTTGGCGGGATCCTGCTTGACGATGTAGCCGGCGACATTGTGCCCGTAGGCTCGTGCCTTGTCCTCTTCCGCCTTCGATGTCGTGATCATGAACACGAGCGCGCTCTTGAGGTCCTTGTCGGCCCGGATCGTTTCGAGGAACTCGATGCCGTTCATTCGCGGCATATTGAGATCGAGGAGGATGAGGTGCGGCTTGGGGAGCTTCTCGCGGCCGTTCTGGCCGCGCAGGTGCTCGAGGGCCTCTATGCCGTCGCGCGCGACCGTGATCGGATTGCCGATCTTGCTCTTGACGAAGGCGCGCTTGAGCCCCTGGACGTCGACCTCGTCGTCATCGACCAGCAGCAGGTTAACGGCTGGCGCCATCCGGATGTCCTTTCGCGGGTCCGATCGACCATGTGAAATGAACGGTCAGGCCGCGACCCTGCCGCCCGGCATTGAGCCAGATCGAGCCGCCGTGCCGTTCTACCAGCTTCTTTACGATGGCGAGACCCATGCCGCTACCTTCGATCTCGTCGCGGGGCTTGAGCGTCTGGAACATGCCGAACACCCGGGCGTGGAACTGGCCGGGGATCCCCGGCCCGTCGTCGGTGACGGTGAACTCGACCATGTCGGCCCGTTCCGTGGCACCGACCCGGACATGGCCCTCGGCGGGACGGTCATGATGCTTGACGGCGTTGCCGATGAGGTTCTGCAGCACCTGGGTGAGCGGCGCGCGAGCGGTCCGGACGGTCGGCAGATCGCCTCCGGGCTCGATCCGGAAACCCGCCGGCGGGCTGATCAGGGCGGCGAGCTCACCCACGAGCAGGCGCGTGTCGACCATGTCGATGTCGGCCTCGCCTCGCCCGGCGCGCGAGTAGGCGAGAAGATCGTCGAGCAGGCTCTCCAGTCGCCGCACCCTGCTCTTGAGCAGCTCCATGTTCGCGCGCGTGTCGCCGGTCAAGGCCTGATCCAGATCCTCCTCGATCCAGGAGACGAGGTTCTCGATCCCCCGCAGCGGCGCCTTGAGATCGTGCGATGCCACGTAGGCGAACTGCTCGAGCTCCTCGTTGGAGCTCAGGAGATCGCGCGCCTGGCGCGCGAGCCGCGCTTCCATCCGCTTGCGCTCGGTGATGTCGGTGAGCAGCGTGACGACGCCGAGCACGGCGCCGTCGGCGGCGCGATGCGGCCGATAGAATCCCTCCAGCTCGCGCACGCCGGTGCCGCGCCGGGCGAGGCGATGCTCGAATCGGCCCTCGGTGCCGGCGAAGGCCGCCTCCAGCTCCCGCCCGACGCCAGGGAAAGCCTCGCTGGCGAAGACCTGGGCCAGCGGGCGCCCGTGGATCTCGGCGACGTCGTCCGTTCCGAGGTCGAACCAGCGGCCGAACTCGCCGTTGAGGAAGCCGACGCGCCGCTGCGCATCGACGTAGCCGACCATCGCGGGCAGCGTATCGGCGGTCGCCCTGAGCAGCGAGGTGCGGTCGAGCTCGATCAGACCGGTCTTGAACACCTCGACCGTGCGCGCCATCGCGCCGATCTCGTTGCGCTGCCCGGTGCCCGGGACGGTCACGTCGAGGTTGCGCGTGGCGAGCTGGCCCATGGCGGCGGCAAGGGCTGTCAGCGGCCGGACGACGAGCCGGTTGATCGCGATGCCGACCCCGATGCAGATCAGGACCGTCAGGATGCTGCCGACCCAGGTGGCGATGCCTGCCTCGCGCTCGGCGGTGGCAAGGAAGCGGTCCTGGACGGTGAGTGCGGCGTCCTCGTCGGCCTGCATGGCGCCGAGCTTCTCGCGGAAGGCATCGAAATAGAGCTTGCCGCCACCGGCACTCTCGATGCGAACGGCATCCCGGCGTGTGGCGGGATCGGCCATGTCGCGCAGGATCGTCTCGCCGATGCTGGTCTGCCACGCGCGTGCCGCCGTCTCGGCCGCCGCGAGGCGGCTGGCCTGCATGGCATTGTTCCGAAGCAGGCCGCGGAGATCGGCGATGGCGTGGTCCAGCGCCGGACGGGCCGCCCGGTAGGGCTCGAGGCTGCTCTCCCGGCCGGTGATGAGGTAGCCGCGCAGACCGGTCTCCTGGTTCAGCATGGCGGCCAGGAAGGCGTCCGCGGCGCGGATGATCCGTGTCGAATGAAGACGCTGCTCGGTCGCGGTGCGAAGCTGGCCGACGGTGGTCAGCACGGCGGCGGCGCTGATGAGGGAGACGAGCGCGATGGCGCCGATGGCACTCCCGAGCGAGCGGTTCAGGCCATAGGTGTTCTGCATGCGGTCAAGCCCTGGATCAGGTTCCATCGATCGGACAGACCGCCCGAAACGGCAACATGCCCATTATGCCCGAGGATCGGGCCCGAGGATCCGGAATGTTCGCGAGCGGCCGTGATGGTCCGAGGTGGCTTTGATGGATGTCTCCCCTTCCCTGCTCGACAGCCCGGTTCATGTCGTGGGCGCCTCCGGCCGGTCGGGGGCCGCGCTTTGCCGAGCGCTCGTCGCCCGCGGCGTGTCCGTGGTGCCGGTGGTGCGGGACCGCGCGCGCTGGTCCGCGACCGGCATCGCCGGCGAGCCGATGCTCGCGGACCTGATGGACGCCGGGTCGGTCCGCGGGGCGCTCCGGGGTGCGCTGCGGGTGGCGAGCACGGCGCATGCCCGGCATGCGGGAACGGTGCTCGAGGCTGCCCCTGACGCACATCGGCTGGTCTTCCTGGGCAGCACGCGGAAATTCACCCGCTGGCCCGACGCGCACGGCGATGGGGTGCTGGCGGGCGAGCGCGCGATGATGGCGTCCGGACGCAGTGCCGTGATGCTGCATCCGACGATGATCTACGGCGCGGAGGGCGAGAACAATGTCCGGCGGCTGGCATCGCTTGTCCGCCGCCTGCCGGTGGTGCCGTTGCCGGGGGGCGGACGGGCTCTGGTCCAGCCGGTGCACCAGTCGGATGTGACGCGCGCGATCGTGGCGGCGCTCGAGCTGGACGACGTGAGTGAACCGGAGGCGCTGATCGTGGCGGGGCCTTCGGCGATCCGGTACGCGGGGCTGGTCCGTGCGGTGGCGGCGGCCGATGGGCAGCGGCCACCACGGATCGTGGGCCTCCCCGCCTTCGCGGTGAGGCTGGGCGCCGCGTCGATCGGTTGGCTGCCTTTCCTGCCGCGGATCGGGCGGGACGAGATCAGGCGGCTGCTCGAGGACAAGGCATTCGACGTCGGACCGATGCGGACCCGGCTCGGGATCGAACCGATGACGCTGTCGGAAGGGCTGGCGATGACGTTTGCGCGGTGAAATAGTCGGGACCGCACGTCTGGAGGAGAAGGCCATGACCTCGACCGCGGCGCAGGATCCGCCCCCCTGGCAGTCGAGCTATCCGCCGGGCGCGCGCTGGGATGAGCAGTTCGAGCCGATGACGGTGACGGCCCTGCTCGATCGGTCGGTCGAGCGGTATGCCGACAAGGACTTCATCGAGTATGCCGGCCGCGCGCTGTCGTATGGCGAGTTCGGCCGTCTGGTCGGCAGCCTCGCCGCCGGCTTCGCCGAGCGCGGGATCGGCCAGGGCACGCCGATCGCGCTCTTCCTGCCGAACACGCCCTGGCACCCTGTCGCCTTCATGGCGCTTGCCACGCTCGGGGCACGCATCGTGCAGGTGAGCGCGCTCGATGCGAAGCTCGAGCTGGCACAGAAGCTCGCCGATTGCGGCGCGCGGCTGATGGTCACGACCGATTTCCCGCCGATGATCGCCAAGGCCGGATGGCTGGTCGAGGAGGGTCACCTCGACACCCTGTTCGTGGGCGAGGACACGCGATGGAGCGGCGGCCCCTCGATGGTCTTGCCGCCGCATGTGGTCGGGTTGTCGGCGTTGCTCGAGACCGCGGCCGCGGGCGCGCGCGCAGCGTCCTCGCCGCACGATATCCTGGTCCTGCAATATACCGGCGGGACGAGCGGCATGCCGAAGGCGGCGATGCTGAGCCATAACAACCTGACGTCGGCCGCCCGGATCTACACCTACTGGGATGAAGGGCCGCGGCCGGAGGCCTCGCAACGCTATATCGCCCTGCTGCCGTTCTTTCACATCTACGGCCTGGTCACGGCGCTGCTGATGCCGATGCTCGAGGGCCAGGCGGTGATGATCAGGCCCTCGTTCGAGGTCGGCCGGACGTTGACCGACTTCCATGAGCGGGGTGCCACGATGCTGACGGCGGTGCCGGCGATGTGGGGCGCGCTGATCAGTGCGCCGGACGCGCCGGAGCATGATTTCTCGCGGCTGAACACGATCGTGTCGGGCGGCTCGCCACTGCCGATGAAGGTGGCTCTCGGTGTCGAGAAGATCATGGGGATGCGGCTGATCAACGGCTGGGGGCTGACCGAGACCAGTGCCACGGGGGCCCGGATGCCGCGCCATGTCCCTCCCGCCGATGGCGCGATCGGGGTGCCGATGCCGGGCATCGACATCCGGATCGTGTCGCTCACGAACCGGGACGAGCCGGTCGCGCCCGGCGAGGTGGGCGAGATCGCGATGCGCGGACCGAACGTGTTCAGCGGCTACTGGAACGACGACGAGGCGACCGCGGCCGCGTTCCACGATGGCTGGTTCATGACCGGCGACGTGGGCTCGATGGATGAGCGGGGCGTGATCACCTACATCGACCGGCGCCGGCGGGTGATTTTCTCGGGCGGCCTGAATGTCTATCCGGCGGCGGTCGAACGCGCGATCGAGGCGCATCCCGCCGTCGCCGCGGTCATCGTGATCGGGGTCGCCGACGAGGCTCGCGGCGAAGCGACCAAGGCGTTCGTGATGCAGCGGCCGGGAACGCCGGCGCTGACGCTGCGGGAGCTCCGCCGCTTCCTCGAGGATCGGCTCGCGCGGCACGAGATGCCGGTCGCCCTCGAGATACGCGACAGCCTGCCCCGCAGCGCGATCGGCAAGCTGATGCCGGCCGTGCTGGAGGCGGAGGAGAAGGCGGCGCTATAGGGCGCGGAAACTCTCGTGCAGGCCGTCGAGCGTGATCTGGGCGGCCAGTGCCGCGAGCAGCACGCCGAGCACGCGGCCGATCACGTTCGACCCGGTATGGCCGAGCAGGCGCGCGACGTGCCGGGCGGCCATCAGGGCGCCGAAGGTGGCGGCGAGCGACACCACGAGGCCGGCGAGCAGGGCCGCGATCCTGGCAATGTCGTGGGCGGCTTCCGAGCGCAGCAGGACCATCGTCGTCATCGCACCCGGGCCGGCGATCAGGGGGATGGCGAGTGGGAAGACGCTGATGTCCTCCTCGGTGCGGATCGCGGCTTCGCGCTCGCTGGTGCTCGAGCCGCGGGTGGCACCGCTGGCGGTGACCATGTCGGCGGCGGTGAGAAACAGCAGGATGCCGCCCGAGATGCGCAGCGCGGCGAGCCCGATGCCGAGGCCCGCGAGCAGGCGGGCACCGAGCAGGCCGAAGGCGCCGAGCACGACGAGGGCGATGATGACGGCGCGCGTGGCCTGCTCGCGCTTGTCGGCGGCACTGTCGCGCGCGGTCATGGCGGCGAAGATCGCGGCCGTGCCGGGCGGGTCGATGATGACCAGGAGCGCGGTGAGGTCGTAGAGGAAGGTATCGCGAAAGACGGTCAGCATCCGAGGCGACGTTCGGCGCACGCGAGATCGTCCGGCGTGTTGACGTTGAAGAACGGATCGCGGGTCCAGCCGTCGAACGGGATCGCCCGCATGCCGATCACGGCGGCGAACGCCACGACGCTGAAATCAGCCGGACGCGCGGGGTCGAGCGACGCGAGATGAGCGTCGAGTGCGGCCGCGGCCGCCGTGGGCCACAGCGACACGGTCGGATGCCGGCGGCCCGCGCTCGTCGCCATCGACGGTGCCGGCGACAAGGTCGCGGCGAGGTGCGGCGGCAGGAACGGACTGTCGCCGGGGACGACCAGGACAGACTCGACCGACAGCGCCCGCGCCCAGCGCAGGCCGGCCAGGATGCCGCCGAGCGGGCCGACCCGCTGCTTGTCGGCAAGAACCGGAAGACCGAAGGAGGCGAAGCGGGCCGGATCGCCGTTGGCGCTGATCGCGATGTCGGCGTGGTCGGCCGAGAGGCGATGAAGAATGTGCGCGAGGATCGGCCGGCCCGCCAACGGACGCAGCGGCTTGTCGCCGCCGCCCATCCGGCTGGACGCGCCGCCGGCCAGGATCAGCGCCGCGATTGTCGCCATCGTTCCTGTCCGGAGCGTTTGGGGCGACCGATGGGGCTCGAACCCACGGCATCCAAGACCACAACCTGGCGCTCTACCAACTGAGCTACGGCCGCCACCGAGCGGGTTCGTCTAGGCAATGAGGGCGGGCGCGTCAATTCGTGCGCGATCGGCCCGCTCGCCGAACAGGCTGCCGAGACGCCGCAACGCGTCGGCAAGAACCTCGATCCGCTTGCAGAAGGCGAAGCGGACGAGAGTGCGTGGCGGCTCGGACGCATGGAACGCCGAGACCGGGATCGCGGCCACGCCGGCATGCTCGGTGATGTGCCGGCAGAAGGCGACGTCATCGCCGTCGAAGCCGAGACCGGCGATGTCGACCGTCAGGAAGTAGCTGCCGCCGGTCGGAAGCACGTCGAAGCCCAGCACCGCCAGTCCGGCCGCCAGAAGATCGCGCTTGGCGGCGAGATCGGCGGCAAGAGAGGCGAAGTACTGGTCGTCGAGATCCAGTCCGATCGCGACCGCGCGCTGCAGGTTCGGCGGCGTCGCGAAGACGACGTTCTGGTGGGCGCGCGCGGCCAGGAGGGCGAGCGGCGCGCAGGCGGTGATGTAGCCGACCTTCCAGCCGGTGAGCGAGAACGTCTTGCCGGCGCTGCCGATCCTGAGGCAGCGGTCGCGCATGCCGGGGCGGGTCATCAGCGGGATGTGACGGCGTCCGTCGAACACGAGATGCTCGTAGACCTCGTCGCAGACGGCATAGGCGTCGTGACGTCGCAACAGGCCGGCGATCAGGTCGAGTTCGGACAGGGTGAACACCTTGCCGGTCGGGTTCATGGGCGAGTTGAGCAGGATCGCCTTGGTGCGCGGTCCGAAGGCGGCCGCGAGCTCGTCGGCGGGCAGCGACCAGTCGGGCGCCCTCAACCGGACGATCCGCGGGATGGCGCCGAGCATGCGGACGGCGGGCAGGTAGGTGTCGTAGAGCGGTTCGATCAGGACGATCTCGTCGCCGGGATCGATCAGGGCCGCGAGCGAGACGAACAGCGCCTCGGTGGCACCGGAGGTGACCACGATCTCGGTCGAGGGATCGCATGCGATCCCGTGGAAGCGGGCATTGGCGCGGGCGACGGCCTCTCGAAGCTCAGGCAGGCCGGCGAGCGGCGCGTACTGGTTCCGATCGTCGCCGAGGAAGCGTTGCGCGGCCTCGACGATCGCCGGCGGACCGTCGGTATCGGGGAAGCCCTGCCCGAGATTGATCGCGCCATGCTTCCGCGCGAGGGCCGACATGACGGTGAAGATCGTCGTGCTCTGGGCGGTCAACAGCGTGCTGAGGGTCTTCACGGTGCGGGCTCCGGTGGCGGCGGGCAGGTGAGGCCGGGATGGGCGCAGATGGGGGCTCGACCAGTGGACTCAAGCGCACGCGCGCCCGAATGCCTAGTTTCGATGCAGTGGGGTGTGGGTGTCTGAGCGGCGGTTCGGCGCGCGATCGCCTGTTTGGCGCGCGGTCATGCGTGGCACCTGGATCATGCGGAAGGCACGGCGGATGGCATGGCTTGTGCAGTCTGGCGCACGAAGCACCCGGCGATCGATGGCTGCGATGCTTCGCCCGTTCGGCGGCCCGTACGCCGACCATCAGGAGGACGTCCGGCCGGCGGTCGGCAACAAGCCATGAAAAAAATCGAAGCCGTCATCAAACCCTTCAAGCTCGACGAGGTGAAGGAAGCCTTGCACGAGGTCGGGCTGCAGGGGATCACCGTTGTGGAAGCGAAGGGTTTCGGCCGCCAGAAGGGCCACACGGAGCTGTATCGTGGCGCCGAGTATGTGGTCGATTTCCTGCCGAAGGTGAAGATCGAACTGGTCTGCGACGACGAAGTCGCCGAGCGCGCGGTCGACGCGATCGTTTCGGCCGCGCGAACCGGAAGGATCGGCGACGGGAAGATCTTCGTCACCACGATCGACGAGGTGATCCGGATCCGGACTGGCGAACGGGGGCCGGAAGCGATCTGATCCGTGCGAGGCGGCGTCGGACCAATTCGTGCGCGGGTCGCCGCCGCACTGTGTAAAAAGGCCTGGGTGTAAGAAGGCTTGGGTGTAGGAAGACTTTGGCATCACCGCGCGACGTCGCGCCTCGAATGGAATGAACCGGATGGCGAAAAGACCTGCTGCACCCGCAACGAAACCGGCGGCTCCGACAACCCCGCCCCCCGCGACGGCGGCCAGTGAGGTCGCCAAGGTGATGGAGCTGCTGCGCGAGAACGCGGTCGAATATGTCGACCTTCGCTTCACCGACCCGCGCGGCAAGTGGCAGCACACCACGCAGCATATCTCGACGGTCGACGCGGAGGTGTTCCAGGACGGTTTCATGTTCGACGGATCGTCGATCGCCGGCTGGAAGGCGATCAACGAGAGCGACATGATCCTGATGCCGGATGCGTCGACGGCGGTGATGGATCCGTTCGCGGCCAAGCCGCAACTGATCCTGTTCTGCGACATCCACGAGCCGTCGACCGGGCAGCTCTACGCGCGCGACCCGCGCGGGACGGCCAAGCTCGCCGAGCAGTATCTGAAGTCGACCGGGATCGGCGACATCGCGTCGTTCGGCGCGGAGGCCGAATTCTTCGTCTTCGACAGCGTCCGCTTCGGGACCGGACCGAACTACTCGAGCTACCAGATCGACAGCATCGAAGGACCGCAGGCGGCCCTGAAGGATTATCCCGAGGGCAACATGGGGCATCGGCCGACGATCAAGGGCGGCTATTTCCCGGTGCCACCGGTGGACAGCGAGCACGATCTGCGCGCCGAGATGCTGTCGACGATGGGCGAGATGGGATTGCCGATCGAGAAGCATCACCACGAGGTGGCGCAGAGCCAGCACGAGCTGGGCACCAAGTTCGGGCCGCTGACGAAGATGGCCGACCAGATGCAGATCTACAAATACTGCGTGCACAACGTGGCGCACAGCTACGGCAAGACCGCGACCTTCATGCCCAAGCCGATCCATGGCGACAACGGTTCGGGCATGCACACGCACCAGTCGATCTGGAAGGACGGCAAGCCGATCTTCGCCGGCAATTCGTATGCGGACCTGTCGGAGACCTGCCTGTTCTACATTGGCGGGATCATCAGGCATGCGAAGGCGCTCAACGCGTTCACCAATCCGACGACCAACAGCTACAAGCGGCTGATCCCCGGGTTCGAGGCGCCGGTGCTGCTCGCCTACTCGGCGCGCAACCGGTCCGCCTCGTGCCGCATTCCGTATGCGACGAGCCCGAAGGCCAAGCGCGTCGAGGTGCGGTTCCCGGACGCGAGTGCCAACCCGTATCTCGCGTTCGCGGCGATGCTGATGGCGGGTCTGGACGGCATCAAGAACAAGATCCATCCGGGCGAGGCGATGGACAAGGACCTCTACGACCTGCCGCCGGAGGAGCTGCACGACATCCCGACGGTGTGCGGCAGCCTGCGCGAGGCGCTCGGCGCGCTGACCGCGGATCATGAGTTCCTGCTCGCCGGCGGTGTGTTCTCGACCGACCAGATCGAGAGCTACATCGAGCTCAAGTGGAAGGAGGTCTACAAGTTCGAGCACACGCCGCATCCGGCGGAATTCGAGATGTACTACTCGGTCTGACCGAGGGCCAGGATCCTGGCCTCGGTCAGAGCGAGCCGGGCGGGAGCACGCCGTCGAGGGTCAGGATCGGCTCCCAGATGGCGCACTTGTGGTCGGCGTTGAAGCCGGTGCCGGCGGCAGCACCAGGGGGGATGAGCTCCTGGAACCGGTCGGTGCGCGGGTCGTATGCGCTCCAGGGCGCGACACCGGGTCCGTTCGGGTTGCCGCTCCTGGCGAAGTTGGTCCAGGCGGCGCGCATCTGCGTGGCGAGGCTCATCTCGGCCGGCGTCATGAGCGATCCGGAGACGCCGTTGCGGCCGAGCAGCAACGGCCAGAGAAAGGGCAGCTCGCTGGTGTGCGGGGCGCCGAGCGGCAGGAACGGGTCGGCCGGCAGCAACAGGGCGGCCGCGTTCTCGTCGGAGAATTCGTAGTTGTAGACCGGGACGCTGCGTGACAGCAGCTGGTCGAAGCCGCGCGCGCCGCAGGAGAAGCCGGCGTCGGTGAACAGCGTGGCGTAGGCGAGATCGGGCGTCGGGTAGTCGGCGAGCGGATAGATCGACGCGACGAAGGGCGTGATCGGCGCGCCGACCAGCCCGGCGATCGCCTGGTCGTAGCCGGACGCGGCCAACGGATGACCGGTGAAGTCGAACTCCGTCGCCGTGAACAGCCTCGCCTCGTCGTGGTTCGAGCCCTGCATGACCGGGACCCGGTTCAGCACGCCGGCGGCGATCGCGATCAGCGGCTGGACCGGGAGGACGAAGGTGCCGACGTTCGGCTCGAACTGGGTGAGGCTGGCCGACGAGCCGGGCGCGCCTGCCGCCTCGGCGGCGAGAAACGCGGAGACGGGCAGCGCGCGCAGACAGGCGGCGTCGGTCGTGCTGGCGCAACCGGCGGCGGTCGCGAAGGCGACGCCGGCACGGTCCGCGGCGGCGAGCGAGGGCAGCTGGACGGCGTAGGCGCCGCTCTCGATGATCGCGCGCTGGAACAGGCCGATGGCGCCGGGCGAGACGAGATGGTCGAAGATGTTCTGGGCGCCGGCGGATTAGCCGAACACCGTGACCCTGTTCGGATTGCCACCGAAAGCGGCGATGTTGTCCCTGACCCAGCGCAGGGCCGCCTGCTGGTCCATCAGGCCGTAATCGCCCGAGGCGTGGCCGGGACTTTCGGCATCGAGCGCCGGGTGGGCCAGGAAGCCGAGATAGCCGAGACGATAGTTGATGGTCACGACGATGACGCCGTCCTGGACGAGCGCGGTGCCGTCGTACTGGCCGCCGGTGCCGGTCTCGTCGGCGCCGCCATGGATCCAGACCATGACGGGCAGGTTCCGGGCACCCGAGACGGGCGCATAGATGTTGAGGAAGAGACAGTTCTCGTTGGTGCTGGCCACGCCGAAATCGCCGGCGTTCTGGGGACAGGGCGGGGGGAGCGTGTCGGCTTGCAGCACGCCCGACCAGGATGCCGAGCGCGGTGCCGCCCAACGGAGCGGGCCGATCGGAGGCTGGGCATACGGGATGCCGAGATAGTCGATCGCGCCCGCGGTCGCGATGCCTTGGACGAGCCCCGCCCGCGTCGAGACGGTCGGGCCCGCGGCTTGGGCCTGGGCTGCCGTCATCGCGAACACGGCCGCTCCGGCGCGCCACCACATCGACATCGCGTTTCCCCGGTTCCGACGGCTTGATGACCGTTCTGTCATCTCGCAGGGTGAGCGAGAACGATGGTCGATGCAAGGAGCGTCAGAGGTCGGGGCGGCCGAGCTCGCGTTCGACGATGGCGGCGTAGAGGCCGGCGCCGTAGGGGATCGCCGCGTCGTTGAAATCATAGCCAGCGTTGTGCAGTCCGGCGGTGTCTCCGTTGCCGAGATTGATGTAGGCGCCGGGGACGGCCTCGAGCATGAAGGCGAAGTCCTCCGACCCCATCACCGGGTTACGGTTCCGCTGCACGGCATCCTCGCCCACGAGCGAGACGGCGGCGTCCGCGAGCGCCGCGGCTTGCGCCGGCTCGTTGATGAGAGGGGCGAAGATGGTGCGGATCTCGAGGTCGGCGGCAGCGCCGAAGCCGGCGGCGACACCGAGCGCCACGCGGCGCATGTTCGCCTCGATCAGTGAGAGGATTTCGGTGCGGAAGGCGCGTGCGGTGCCGCGGATGAGGACCTTGTCGGGGATGACGTTGTAGGCGTTGCCGCCCTCGATGGCGCAGCAGCTCAGCACGGCGGTGTCGATCGGGGCGACGTTGCGCGCGACGATCGATTGCAGCGCCGTGATGACGTGCGAGGCGGCGAGGATGGGGTCGATGCCGGCTTCCGGCCGTGCGCCGTGCGCGCCCACTCCGGTCACGGTGAGATCGAAGAACGTGCCGCCGGCCATCATCGGTCCGGGGCGGATGGCGAAGGTGCCGATGTCGTGGCCGGGATGGTTGTGCATGCCGAAGACGCTCGCGCACGGGAAGCGTCCGAACAGATCGTCGGCGAGCATCGCGCGGGCGCCGCCGATGCCTTCCTCGGCGGGCTGGAAGATGAAGTTCACGGTCCCGGCGAAGCGGCGGGTTTCGGCCAGATAGCGCGCGGCGCCGAGCAGCATGGTGGTGTGGCCGTCATGGCCGCAGGCGTGCATCACGCCCGGCCTGGTCGATGCGTAGGGCAAGCCGGTGGTCTCGTGGATCGGCAGGGCGTCCATGTCGGCGCGGAGCCCGATGCTGCCGCCGTTGTTGCCGCCTCGCAGGACGCCGACGATGCCGGTGCGTCCGACCTCGCGATGCACCTCGATGCCCCAGGAGGCGAGCAGGCCGGCGACGATGGCGGAGGTGCGGTGCTCGTCGAAGCCGAGCTCGGGATGGGCGTGCAGATCGTGGCGGATCGCTTCGAGATCGGCCTGGAATGTTCGTATCTCGTCGACTTGTGTCGTCACGTCGTGGTCTCCGGGTCGCGCTGCGGTGCGGGTTTCAGTGTGGCGGTAGCCGCGCGCAAGGAGAAGGCCAAGGCTTCGTCGGCGGCGGGCGAAGCGTAGCAGCCTGTGGGCCGTGCAGCGGATCGCCGACCCATGCCGCGACGCGTCAAGAGGGCGGCCGGCGCGAGAAGCACCTCCTGACTCTGCAGAGCAGGCAGGGCAACGTCATTGGTGCGTGGCAAGCGCATAACGTGACGGACAGCAAAGCCACATTTGATTTCGTCCACGATGGCGTCTACCCATTCCAGGACATGATTGCACCTCACCGTCATCCCATCGGTGAGGCACGTCTTTGGCTCCTTGCTCACCCGATCGATTGAGGCCTGTGCGATGGCTCTCATGATCAGCATGGGTGCGCCGGCCTTTGCGCAGAGCACGAACTGCACCTTCCGCCAGGAAAACGCGGCCGACAGGGCGCTCGGCAACGTGACGACGTGGTCGAGGCTGGTTGACTGGCGAGGACACTATGTCGCATGCGATGACGCCAGCACAGCAGAAGGCGTCTCGGAGATTATGGCGAGGCTGCTGACGACCGACTGGCCGGGTCTGATGCGTACCGGGCCAACCATCAGACGCGACCGTGCACTGCACGCTTTCCTGGTTCGGCACATCGATACGACCATGTCTGAGCGCGATGCCAAGCTAGTCAGGGCGGATGCAGCGACCCGTTGCACCTCCGGCAACCGTGGGCTCTGTGGAGACATCACGAAGGAGATCGACGCTCTTCTGACCGAGCTGCACAACGGATGAGCACGCCGAGGAGCCATCGCCGATCCACTTAAAATGAGGTGTCTCTGTTTGGGAACTTTGTCCTGCGTTTCACTTCGGTTCATGAGGTCGATGTTTCAAAAGTCGATGGTTTCCAAAGGCGATGCCTTTGGTGCGGTCCGGGGCAAAGCCCCGGCTTTCCGACGGTCGTAGGCAGCCGCGTTCGCGACGGGTCGCGGCGAGATCGATCGACAACCTCGGAGCGCCCCGCGGCGGCGGTCTCATTTTCGATCGATTCCACGATCCGGACATGCAGAATCCGGCTGGCGGCGGACATGCGCGAGCGACCCGCCGGCGGGGCCGCGGGTTCGGGTCTGGTCCGGATTGTGGAGGCGTTGGGGTTGGCGGGACGGGCTCGGCGGGGCTCGGCGGCCCCGTCGTCACGTGAAGGGCAGGCTTGCGGCCGGCGGGGCGGCGGGCGGCGGGGCGGGGGGGACCGGGCCGGACTGCGGCCGCGGGAACGGCGGCTTGCCGGCTCGCTCGCGGGCCATGTCGCGCCGGGCGTCAGCGAGCTGGCGGTAGCGTTCGCGCGCGGTCAGATCGGCCGCGGTCGGCTCGGGCATTGGGGGCTCGGGCGATGGCCGCCTGGACCGGCCGGTGATGGGTCCCGCCTCCGCGGCATCCTCCTTGGCCAAGCGCTGCTCGATGCGGTCGATGGCGATGACCGTGCGGTAGGCGTTCGTCCACTCGCACGCCTCCATCTGATGGTTGGCGATGATGGCGAGCCGCTCGACGGCCGCCATCTCGCCGAAGGCTTGACGGTGATAGGGGCCGTCGACGAGGCCGAACAGCCTGAGGATCCGGTCGATGTCGGCGGCCTCGAACGCTGCGTCGCCCCATTGCGTCCGCATGAGCATGCGGAGCTCTTGGGTATGGGGGTCGAGTTCAGGGGCTGCGTCCATGGCCGCGGAGGATTGCGGTGTCTTCACGGGCTGCCAAGGCCGAAGACGCTATTCGGTCGGTTTCCGTTTTTTACCTCATTCCCAATGCACTTTGAAGCGGCACGCTCCGGCTCTGTAAGCGGGGTCTAGAGCGTGACCGGCTAAGGTTGACATGAAATGCGAGAGCCGATCACGCTCTAGCCTTTGTTTTGACGAGCAATTTTATCGCCGTGCTGACGCAACTTGAAGCGATATTGCTCTAAGTCCTTGGACTTGGTCAATTGAGAGCGAACGGAATATAGTCTCTCGCGTCTGCAAGAAGGTCCTCGCGCGAAGCTCCGGCTCGGGCACGCAGTAGAAGGCCCTGCATCAAGTCCACAAGGAGGCGGCTCCTGACCCGAGCGGACGGGGCAGCAGGAATGACACCGTTGCTCGCCTCCTGCTCGAACCGCCGTTCCAGGATGTCGGCCAAGCCAGCAAGTCCCCGCGTGATCGCGACCCGTATCTCCGGCGAGCGTTCGGCCTGCACGATGGCCACACACGCCATCAGGCAGCCTTTCGGCCCTCTCTCCGGCGTGCCCGTTGTTATCGACGCTTCAAACAAGGCTCGGACAGCGTCGGCGATGTTCGACTCGGCCTGGAAGGCGGCCAGGGGGACAGCGCCGACCGTCTCGCCATATCGCTGCAAGGCGCGGAGGAACAGCGACGGCTTGTCGCCGAACAGCCGGTAGAGGCTGGGTTTCGTGACGCCGACCGCGCGGGCAATCCGGTCCACATCGACGCCCTCGAACCCGTCCGCCCAGAACATCTCAACGGCCCGGTCCAGCGCCTCCCCTGGATCGAACTTGCGGGGACGCCCGGGCAGCCGCTTGGGGAGTGCGTTTTTTACCATACGGTATGGAACCCTTGACGCTCCCACCTGCTCGACAATAACATACCGTGAGGTAACTAATTACATGGCGGAGAGCAACATGGATCGTCCCGGAGGCTCGGTCGCGATGATCACGGGCGCCAACGTCGGCATCGGCAAGGAAGTGGCCAAGCAACTGGCCATGTCCGGCCGATACGGGAAGATCATCCTGGCCTGCCGCGATCGATCCAAGGCGGACCTCGCCAAGCAGGACTTGCAGGCTTCGACGGGCAAGTCGATCTTCGTCGTCACTGTGATGGACATGTCCGATCCGGCCTCGGTCCGGACGGCGCTGGCGGGCTTGGACGCGCCGATCGACGATCTGGTGATGAACGCCGGCGGCTCGGGCGGCAAGGCGCCGCTGACGCTGACCAGGGGTGGCGTGACGGAAATCTTCGCGTCCGATGTGCTGGGCCATGTGATCCTGCTGGACGGACTGATCACGGCGGGCAAGCTCAAACGGGCGGCCGTGTTCGCCGGCAGCGAGGCTGCCCGCGGCGTCCCGAAGCTCGGAATGAAGCGGCCCGTCATGGCCACGTTCTCTGCCGACGAGTTCGCCTCGCTCTGCGACGGGAGCTGGTTCCGCGGGCGCAAGCCGGACGGCACGCTGGCTTACGGACAGGTCAAGCTTGTCGGCGCCATGTGGATGGCGGCCATGGCGCGGCAACATCCTGGCCTGAAGCTTCTGACGGTCAGCCCGGGCAATACGGGCGGCACGCAGGTCGCCCGCGACTTCCCGCTACCAATGCGCCTACTGTTGAAGTCCGTGCTCATGCCCATCGTGCTGCCGGCATTCGGGCTGGTGCAGGGCGTGGACAAGGGCGCCAGGCGATTGATCGACGGACTGAATAACCCGGCCCTTAAAAGCGGCGCATTCTACGCGAGCAAGGCCAGCGCGCTGACCGGCCCGGTGATCGACCAAAGCGAGATCGTCCCGGACCTGGCGAACCCCGCCTACCAGGATCACGCCGCGGAGGCAGTGCGCCGCTTCGCCTGAGCTGGCGGCCAAAGCCCGCGACGTTCCGTTCGGCCCTTTTCAGGGAGTTCCCAGACCATGGTTTCCACTTACGCCAAGGGGGTGCTGACGCCCTTGCCGGGTGGCTTGGCGACAAAAGACATCGAGACCAACGGCGCCACCATCCACATCCGGGTCGGCAGCGGCCTTGACCGAAACGCACACCGTCATCGTGCCGGACCTGCGCGGTCCTGGTCTCTCCTCCAAGCCGGCGGCTGGCTATGATAAGAAGACGCAAGCGGGCGACGCGGCCGGCGTGCTGGACGCGCTCGAGGTGCGGCAGACCGCGCTGGTATCGAACGACATTGGCAGCCTGGTCGCCTTCGCGTTCGCGGCCCAACACAGGGACCGGGTGACGCGCTGGGTGCGGATGGAGGCGCCGATCCCGCCGACATCAGCGAAACAATGCGGGAGCACTACGCCGTGCTCTACGCGCTACCCGGCGCGATCCGGGCCGGCTTCGCGCAATTCAACGCATTCGCGCAGGATGCCGAGGACAACAGGAAATACATCGAGGAAGGCGGCAAGCTCGCCTTCCCGATCCTCGCTATAGGCGGCGATGCAGGCGCTGGACCGAGGGCTGAGATGTTCATGCGCCTCGTTGCCAATGACGTGACGGGGCCCGTCGTGCCGGCCTCGGGGCACTGGCTGATGGAGGAAAACCCGAGCGCGACCGTAGAAATCGTTCAGCGCTTCCTCGTGTGAGCGTGTTGTCTCTCCTGCGCCAAGGCATGTCTCGCAACTACCGCCTGGTGCTCAGCGGCGAAGCCCGCGCACGAAGTCGGCCACGGCTTTGCCCACTTCCGGGCCGCTGGATTCCTGGAGGAAGTGCCCACCCTTCACCCGCACCTCGGCCTGGTTCGTGAGACCTTCGTAGAAGGCCGCGAAACGCCCCGCGCTGATGAAGCCCGGATCGGGCCTGACCCAGAGTTTCGGCATCGTGCTGTCCTTGAGCCAGCCAGTAAACCCGGACACGACCTCCGCCACCTCCGGCGGCGAGCCATCGATCGGGATCTGGCGAGGCCAGCTCAGCGTCGGCCTGCGGTCCTCTCCGGCATTGAGGAACGGACGGCGATACTCCGCCTCGTCGGCGTCAGACAGGTTGTCCTTCTCGGGACCGATCAGGAAAGACTCCACGAAGCTGTTGTCGCGAAGAACCATGTCCTCGCCCGCGTCTGACCTGAACGCCTTGATGATGTCGCGGGCGAAGTCGTCGGGGAAGTCGCTCCAGACGAGCGGCAGGGGAGCTGCTTCCATGTGAGCGATGCCTTGTATGCGATCCTGGTGCTGATGCGCCCAATCGAAACCGAGCGTGCCACCCCAGTCGTGGATGACGAGGACGACGTCGCGGTCGAGGCCCAACTCCTCCCACAACGCGAACAGAAACCCGCGTTGCTCAGCGTAGGTGTAGCGGTCAGGTCCCGAGTTCGGGAGCTTGTCGGAATCACCCATGCCGATCAGGTCGCAGGCGATCAGCCGGCCAAGCCCGACGCAGGCCGGCATCACCTTGCGCCAGAGATAGGAGGAGGTCGGATTGCCGTGCTGGAAGACGATGGGCGCACCTTCGCCCTCGTCGATATAGGCCATCTTGCGGCCCTTGATCTCGATGAATTTCTTGTCCGCGAAAGATCCGCTGGCCACCTGCATCTCCCCAAGTACCGCCCAATGCCAGTGGAGGCCACGCCTCCGCCTCGGTTGCGGCGTAGTAGAGTGATTGCTACACTATCGGCGTCTCGGGTCAACGGCTTCTTTAGTGCCCGATCAAGAAAGTGGTGCTTCGCCTATGGGACGACCACGCACATTCGACATCGAGGAGGCGGTCGCCGTTGCGGCCAAACTGCTCTGGCGAGGCTACGACCGAACGTCGCTTCATGATCTGACCGGCGCTCTGGGCATCGCGCCCGCCAGCTTCTATTTCGCTTTCGGCAGCAAGGAGGCGCTGTTCCGCCAGTGTGTAGAGCGCTACCTGGTGATCCGGGAGAGGGCTTTCGAGGCGGCTTTCCAGGCGCCCACGTCCCGCGCCGCCGTGGAGATGCTGCTCCGAGGCTATGTCGACGTGGTGACGGACCCAGGGCACGCGCCCGGCTGCCTTGTCGTCAACAGCTCACCCTCGGCGGATGCTTCGGACGCACTCCGGCGATGGTTGGCTGGGCATCGGGAAGCCTTGCGGATCAGGCTAGAGCAACGCTTCTCGGGCGACCCTGCGAACGCAGGGTGCGATCCCCAGTCGATGGCACGGTTCGTCACCACTCTTGCGGGAGGGTTGGCGATCGAAGCTGGCACGGGCGCCACACAGGAAGACCTGTACGATGCCGTCGCGTTCGGCATGAAGGCGTTTCCTGACGGATCGGGAGCCGATGAAACGAAACCGTTATGAATGACGAGGACATACGCGAACTCTTCGCGCCTCTCGGGCCGGTCTCGATTCGGCGGATGTTCAGCGGAAAGGGCGTGTATTTTCAGGGTGTGATTGTCGCTATCGAGTATGGAGACGAGCTGCGGCTCAAGGCCGACGCGATCAGCGCACCAGACTTCGAGGCTGCTGGCTCAACGCAGTGGGCCTACAAAGGACGCCGTGGCGAGGTGATGATGCCCTATTGGTCGATCCCGCACGACGCGTTCGATAATTCGGACTCGATGGACCGCTGGGTGCGTCTGGCATTCGATGCCGGGCTTCGGGCGCGGGCGCCGAAGAGGGCGGTCCACCGACGTGCGACATCACCCAAATCTCGTCGGGCGTGAGCGCATCTTCGGCGCTGGCGAAAAGAGCAAGGCTATACCGGTGTGGTTGCGTCCGACCAACGCCCGAGCGGTCTCTCGAACACATGTTCGACAAATGACCGGGGCATGGTCGATGCCAAGATGCCCGCCAACCCTGGAACGCTGTCGCCAGACCGGACAAGATCGTTGCCGGACGAAAAAGCGGACAAACTCATTTCGGGACAGGTCGGCTACGCCCACGTCAGCATCCTCGATCAGCATCCCGCGCCGCAACTCGATGCGCTCGCCTCGGCTAAATGCGAAGGTGTTCGCGGATCGTGCATCAGGCGCGACGGCGGATCGAGCTTGCCTGACGGCCGCGCTCTCTTACGTTCGGAACGGCGACGTTCTGATCGTGTGGAAGTTGGATCGCCTCGGCCGATCGCTTCCGCACCTGAGTGAGACAGCAGCGACTCTTGGAAAAGCAGGGCTTGGGCTTCCGCTCCATCTACGCAGCGATCGATACCACCACGCCCGGCGGTCGCTTGGTCTTATATGATCCGGATTGTGGAGGCGTTGGGGTTGGCGGGACGGGCTCGGCGGGGCTCGGCGGCCCCGTCGTCACGTGAAGGGCAGGCTTGCGGCCGGCGGGTCGGCGGCCGGCGGGGCGGGCGGGACCGGGCCGGACTGCGGCCGGGGGAACGGCGGCTTGCCGGCCCGCTCGCGGGTCATGTCGCGCCGGGCGTCAGCGAGCTGGCGGTAGCGTTCGCGCGCGGTCAGATCGGCCGCGGTCGGCTCGGGCATTGGGGGCTCGGGCGACGGCCGCCTGGACCGGCCGGTGATGGGTCCCGCCTCCGCGGCATCCTCCTTGGCCTGGCGCTGCTCGATGCGGTCGATGGCGATGACCGTGCGGTAGGCGTTCGTCCACTCGCACGCCTCCATCTGGTGGTTGGCGATGATGGCGAGCCGCTCGACGGCCGCCATCTCGCCGAAGGCTTGACGGTGATAGGGGCCGTCGACGAGGCCGAACAGCCTGAGGATCCGGTCGATGTCGGCGGCCTCGAACGCTGCGTCGCCCCATTGCGTCCGCATGAGCATGCGGAGCTCTTGGGTATGGGGGTCGAGTTCAGGGGCTGCGTCCATGGCCGCGGAGGATTGCGGTGTCTTCACGGGCTGCCAAGGCCGAAGACGCTATTCGGTCGTGAAGGCGAGTGGCGTGGTCGGGTGGGTTCGGTGTGAGCCCGAAAGCCGAACCCGCGCCAACGTCCTGCCCTCTTCAATGCTCAGCCCGCTCCGCAGCTGATCCGAGGATCCCATCGAACAGATAGACGGTGCGATGCGGCGGCCCGTTCATCGATTTCAATGACGAACGGACAAGGTGCTCAAACCAGTCAGCGATCCTGGATGTAGTCCAGTTGCCACCGTCGTCATCGAAGAGCGCCGGCTCCGCCGCGGGAACCATCGCTACTTGTTAGGTTCCGACATTGTGAGTAAACTAACATCCACACGATCGAGGCGCCTTGACTCGAGACGGAGAAGATGAACGTCGACGACCGACGATTCCATATCGCTAGATGACATCGAAGGTTTGGTGGAACGTCGCTGAACAGTGTTATTACTACAGACCTTCGGCCTCCGTAGTCAAGGAAGGGTTGACCAATATCAAGGGTCACCTAAAAATTCGGAGTTATCTTTATTTGCGGTGAAAACTTTTCACGACGGCGCGTTAGTCCTGAACGACATAAAGGCTGAGATAGGATCTGGATGGAAACGTTCGCTACCCTGGTGAATCGCAAAATCCTGCTTCCTTCGCAGAAGACAAACTACATCGGTGTGGAGATGAGTTTCTTTTCGATGGTTCTGGCTGATCGAATCAGGAACATCCGCGTAGACGAGGAATGGTATCTCAATCGTTATCCAGACATTCTTGGTGCCATCAGTCTAGGAGTATGCGCAAGCGCCAGCGACCATTATGTTATGCATGGTTTCTACGAACATCGTCTGCCACGCGAGATACGGGTCAATGAAGCCTGGTATCTGAACCAGCACGAGGATGTGCGCCGTGCGGTGGCAAGCAAGGATTTCGTCTCCGGCCAGCATCATTTCGATGAGGTCGGTTTTCGCGAGGGTCGCCACCCCTATGCCGACTTCTCGCTGGTCCGCGACGGCTGATGGCAGTTCCTATAGTGTCCGATATGACCAAGATGCCCAAGGAAGGCCTTCAGCCCGATCCGCTGGCGGTTCTCGAGGCGGAGATCAGCAGGTCGCTCGTCACGATGACGGGCGAGCACCCCGAGTTGCCTGAGCTCTTTGACGAGGATGCTTATCTTGACGCCTTCCCGGATGTACTGAGCGCGATTCGACGTGGCGACGTCAGGTCCGCGACCGACCATTTCATCCGCTATGGTTCTATCGAGAACCGGCTTGACAGTGCGCGCTATCAACGTTCAGTCGCCGGTATCGATACGGATGATTTTCCAGCGAATGGCCTCGATGCCGTGTTCCTCACATATTCGGGCCGGTGCCTGATCATCGGGTGGATCGATGACTCTCTGGCGCCTCTCCGCCAGCTCTCGGTCCATTCCGGACGAGATCATGTAGGGAGTACCGTCGCCTTCGCCCGCTGCCGCCGATCCGATGCCGAGGCGATCGTCAGGCCGCCTTCGGGCGCACTACTCGGCTTCTGGACGCTGCTCGCTGTCGGCCATATCCGTCCGGGCATGCCGGAACTTTCGGTTTCGCTCGCAGCCGGCCGGTTCCGAAAGACCATCCCGATCGTTGCGCAGGGCGTGAATGAACAGCGCATCCGTGAACTCTGCCTCGAATACTTCGCCTCCGCCACCTACTACGGCAATCCGCAGGTCGACGGAGCCATGCAGCTCGATGACGGACTCGGGAATGCGATCGTCGATCTCAATGTCCGGGTCTCGCGGCGCATCCAGCGGCGCGGCGCCTACTGCAAGCGGTTCGGTCAGGCTCGCACTCGATTTGATGCGTCGATCGTGGTCTGCCTGTACGGCAAGCCCGAATTCCTTTTCCTCCAGGCAAGCTTCTTCTCCGTCGATCGCAACTGGGATGGCTACGAGTTCGTGTATGTCGTCAATAGTCCGGAGATCACCGAGACCCTGCTCAAGGAGGCGACGCTTGCCACCCGGATCTACGGGGTCAACATCACCCTGGTGATCCTATCCGGAAATGCCGGTTTTGGCGCCGCGAACAACCTGGCCCTGGACTACGCCCTCAGCGACCGCATCCTGATCTGCAACCCCGATGTTTTTCCGCGCACCTCGGGTCTCGGCCGACTGCATACCGATCTCATTGCCGCGCGGCCGGCGCAGGAGACCCGTATTTTCGGAGTACCACTATTCTACGATGACGGGTCGCTGATGCATGGCGGCATGTTTTTCGAGATCGACGACGGCGTATCTGTCAAGCGATCCGGCATCACGCGCCGCAGCTTGGTCCGCGTCGAGCACTACGGAAAGGGGGCGCCACCTGGCACGCAGGCATACCTTGAAGCTCGTCCGATCCCTGCCGTGACTGGCGCCTTCATGTCGGTCGACCGGCGGTGGTTCGAGCGTCTCGGTGGCTTCTCCCTGGAATACGTGTTCGGTCACTATGAGGATGCCGACCTCTGCCTCAAAAGCCTGGTTGCCGGCCAGAACGTCTGGATGCAGCCGCTCCCGTTCTGGCATCTAGAGGGAAAAGGCTCCGATCGACGCCACGTCCATGAGGGCGGTTCGCTTGTCAATCGCTGGCACTTCACGCGTACGTGGGAAGAGATGATCAGCAGCGACATGAGAGGCAGGCGCCCCGCCGGTCTCACGCGGCTCTCGCGGCCTCCCGAGGAGATCGAAACGATGCTGCGTACGCCTTCGACGACGCGCGGGGATGATGTCGACGCCTCCGAGACGGGCGATTCATGATGCCTCGCCTTATACCAGGCCCGGCGAAGATGCGGACGCAGCTGCCTGCGGTAGTTCCGCCTGTGCAAGCCCGCGACCGTCGCGTGCTACTGATCAGCCTCTTCCACCCCGAGCTGGTCCGCGGGGGCGCCCAGCAAATCTGCTACGAGCTGTTCGAGGGGCTTCGAGGTGCCCCGGGGATTGAGCCGTTCCTTCTCGCGTCGATCGACGCCGCCTATCCGGCCCTTTACAAAAGCGGCGCTCGGATCACCGGCTTTGATGGTCGTCCAAACGAATACCTCTATCTCTCCGCCGAATACGATTATCTCTGGCACAAGACTGGCTCTCCGCTCCACGTCGAGGCGTTCCAGGAGTTTCTCGAGACCATCCGTCCGGACGTCGTGCATTTCCACCATTTCCTGACGTTTGGTATCGACCTTGTCACCTTGGCGCGCCAAGTGCTGCCCGACGCGCGGATTGTCTTCACCTTTCACGAGTTCCTGTCGATCTGCCACGCCAACGGCCACATGATGCGCACGACGGATGGATCGCTCTGCACGCATGCGAGCCCGGTCCGCTGCCGTCAGTGCTTTCCCGGCAGGTCGCCTGAGCAGTTCCTCATGCGCAGGATGTGGTTCCTTCGCCATTTGGCGGCGGCCGATGCCTACACCTGCCCAAGCCGCTTCATGATCGAGCACTATGTCGATTGGGGCCTGCCGCGCGAGAAGATAATCCACGTGACCAACGGTCAGCAGGACCATGGGGGCGGCTTTGATCGCCTTGTCCCCGACGCTCCCCGCAATCGGTTCGGCTTCTTCGGACAGATGGTCGACGTCAAGGGCGTGCAGATCATCCTTCGCGCCGTAAGCTTCCTCCGCAGCCAGGGCTTCATCGATTTTCGTGTCGAGCTGAACGGCGACAACCTGCGGTATGCGAGCCCCCTGGTGCGTGAAGAGATCGAGGCGTTTCTCGAGGCGGAGGCGTTGCTGCCCCCGGCGCAGCGGATCGTGATCGACAACGGCTCCTATCAGGTCGATCAGCTCGAGACCCGGATGGCTCGCGTGGATTGGTGCGTGGTCCCGTCGATCTGGTGGGAAATCTTCGGCCTCGTGATCTCCGAAGCCTGGATGTTCGGCAAGCCAGTCCTCTGCTCGAACGTCGGCGGCCCGAAGGAGAGGATCACCGACGGGGTGGACGGCCTACACTTCGCCGTCGGCGACCCCCGGTCGCTGGCGAACGCGATACGGCGGGCGTGCGACGAGGAGGGCCTCTGGGGGCGCCTTCGGGCCAACCTGCCAATACCGCCAGGACGCGACGTCATGTTGTCGGGCTATCTCGGCGTGTATGGCTTCGACGATGACGCTGGTCGATCGACCGAGGCCAGGACGGAACTGCGGCGAGCATTGGCCGGCTCGACATCCCGCACATGACGCGGTTCGGCGCCTCCGCCTCTGTTTCTCCCGGCCTGTGCCCGGATGGTCGCGGCAGCCTCGACGAGTCGTACGACCTCGCTTGCAGCGCCAAGCGTGAGCCCGCGAGGTCTGCTCGCATTGCACGAACGAGGACGTCTTGATCCGAGGCTTCATCGAGGTCGTCAGGCCATTTCAGATCAGGGGCTGGGCTCTGCGGACCGACCGGCTCGGCGAACCGCTCAGGATTCAGGCGTCGGTCGCTGACAATCCGATCGGTAGCGGTATCGCCGATATGGCCCGCAGCGATCTCACGACAGTCGGCTCCGGAGACGGGCGCCACGGGTTCGTGCTGAATCTCGACCGCGCCTTGTCATCACTGGAGCAGGCGCAAGTCTCGGTTCATGCAACGGGGGAGATGGGTACCCTCATCGAGCTGCGGCGCCTGGTCGCCGGTGTCCCGTCATCGCCGTCTCCCTCGCAGCCAAGTCCCATCCGAGGCCCAATCCTTCGCTGCTACGACATCCAGGACCGGGCACACCGGCCGGTCTTCATTCTCGGATCTGCCCGCTCCGGCACGAGCGCGCTCGCGCAGGGTCTGCTCGGAGCGACCCGCTATGAGGGGCACGAGGAGGGACACCTTCTCGATATCGGCATGGAACTGTCGAGAACGATTGCGCAACACTACGAGAATCGCGGCGAGGAATGGTCGGAGCGCCCGACGATGATCTCGCAAGTGCCTCAGACGCTGCTCCATGATTGGCGGAAACAGTTGCTGGTCGAATTGGCACGGCAGCTGTTCCCCGAGGGAAGGTGGCTCGACAAGACGCCGCGAGCTTCCATGACCGCGGCCGCGACCGACTTCAGGGAGATCTGGCCCAACGCGCGCTTCATCTACATGCGCCGTCGCGGCCTCGAAAATATCCAGTCGCGTCTGACCAAGTTCCCGTTGATCTCGTTCGAGATGCACTGCGCCGACTGGGAGCGGTCGCTCTCGGAATGGGTCCGCGTCCGGTCGTTCCTCACCGGTGCCGCCATCGAGATCGACCAGTACGTGCTGGCACGCGAACCGGACCGGATCACAGCCGAGCTGAGGCCCTTCCTCGATCTGACGGAACAGGAAGCGGTGCGCCTGGCCGGTGCACTGAGGAACGAACGGCCTGAACGGACGTCCGCCGATTTCGGTTCTGCCGCCTCGATCGAGACGATCGGATGGACACCGGAGCAGCGGAAGACCTTCCACTCGATCTGCGGGGAGACAATGCGAACTTTCGGCTATTCCGAAACCGAGAGCTATTTTGTCGGAGGCGCTTCGTCGGACGCCCTTCGACGGTTCTGACCAGCGTTCGGAGACATCCCGATGCTCTTTCCAAACATTCTACGCCGGCTGCGCGGCAATAGCCGCGTGGACCGGAGCAAAACGCGTCAGGAGGAGCCCGAGCCGCGCGAACAGATCTTCGCGGCGGGAACGGTCGCGTCCGAGTTTGAGCCGGACGAGACAGATTTTCCGGCCGCGGCCATGAAAGTCGATCGGAAACATCACGACGGCAACATACCGGATGCTTTGGTTGCCGAGGGAGCCCAGACGGCCGACGAGGGCCCTGCCGATATTGGCGGCCTGAACCTTCAGCCAGGGACGATTGAAAATGGCGTCCTGGTCGGCAGGGATCGGTTCCTATTTCTGGCGGGAGGTGCGCATGCTGTTTTCGAGATCGTCACCGGAACAAAGGGAATCGACGAGCGCTCGGTGCGCAACTTTCGCGACAATATCCGCGGACGCAGCGAGTGGGCTGCGAAGCGAAACATTCCCTACATCCATCTCGTTTTTCCCGACAAGCAATCGGTGGTTCCCGAGCTCTGGCCGTTCGGTCGCTGCCTTCGCCTCGGCGATCTCTACCTGGATGGCTGGCGTGACGCGCAGGCCTGCATCCTCTATCCCGTCGGCCTCCTTCGCGAAATGCAGAACCAGGCATTGTCAAGGGTCGATACCCATGTGACGCCGGCCGGTTCGATCCATGTGGCGGCCGACGTCGCCGAGCGGTTGACTGCAACCCGCCACGATGACCTCGTGCGGCAGATGCTCGCCGGTGCGGAAGGCCGCCAGCGGCAATTCGGAGACCTCGGCTCGAAGCTGTCCCCTCCGGTGAGTTCGCTGGAGAGCATCTTCTCTGCGCCAGTTCCCGGCCGATTCCTGAGCAACGGGATTGAAGGCGGCCACAATGGGCTCGTCGACCTTCGCTTCAACCCGGGCGCCATCCACGACCGACGCTGCGTCTTCTTCGGCGACTCGTTCGGACGGGACATCTGCCTCTATTTACAATTCTGGTTCTCCGAAGTCTTCTTCTTCAGAACCGGCTTCTTTCATCCGGATCTCGCGGCGCGGTGCGCCCCGGATGTCCTCGTGACCGAGAATGTCGAGCGTTATCTGGACGACTGCGTGCCGGATGCGAACGCGCCGGACTTCTTTACCTACCTCGATCGGAAGGGCGTGATTTACACACCGTCCACGGAGTTCGTCGACGCACTTTCAGGCATTCTCGACCCGCCCGCGACGGCGGCAGACCCGAACGACGACGGCGAGGTGGCCGGGCCTCACCCCGCGATCTTCCCGTCTGCAAGCGCACCGATCGCATCGCGGCCGGCCCCGCTCGACGGCGAGACAGTCATCGAGGCGGCGCGTCTTGTCCCTCGCACGATGCCCGTTTTCGTCATCGACCAGTCAGCGACGATGCCGGAGTTCCGTCTCCCCGACGTGCAGGACATCCATGGCACCCTGCATGCCGAGCGCAAGGACGTCCTCCTGTTCGGTCCCAGCATCCAGGTATCAGGGGACACCTGGTGGTGCGAGAGTCGCGCCTTTGGCGAGCAGTTCATCGATATGGTCACAAGTCGGGGTTACGAAACGACATTTCCCGGCCCAAAGCCGCGTGTCAGCAACATTGACGGCAACCGGATCATCGATTTCGCGCCGATCATCGACGATATAGAGGACTTGGAGGAACGGGTGTTCCTGGCGACGCCACTCGAGCCTCATAATTGGGGTCGATGGATCAGTACGGTTGTCTGCAAGATCGAGCATTTCCGTCGCTTGGGTCAAGATCGCAGGTTGCTCTGCGTCGCAACGCTTTCCTGGCAGCGGGAACTGCTTGCGCGACTTGGTGTCCGGAACGACGAATTACTGCCGCATGATGCCGGCAGAACCTATCGCTGCCGTGACTTGGCAGGCATCGAATACAACGTGACCAACATGACTGTGAGCGCAATGGAACGGACGCGCTTCCAGGACTTCCGCTCCGAGTGCTCGGCACGCGTCAAAGCGGACGATGGCGCCCGGAAGTTCGGTGAGAAGATCTTTGTCTCCCGGCTCGCTGTTTCCAATCGGAACCCGCACTATCGTGTGCTCCAGAATGAGCAAGAGCTCGTAGCTGCGCTTGACGACATGGGTTACGACGTTATCGAACCCGAGCAGTTGAGCTTCGATGAGCAGGTCGCAGTGTTCGGCAACGCCCGTTCCATCGTCTGCTTGGGCGGCGCTGCCATCTACAATGCGGTCTTCTGTGATCCACATTCATCGTTTCTATCGATCGAGTCGAGTGATGCTTTTCTGGGGCCGCACACAAACCTCTTGAGCTCCCTCGGGCTGCGTTACGGCATCATCGTTGGGACGCAGGATCCCGAAGACCCAATGCCGATTCACCGGAGGTGGACGGTCGACGTACGTCGAAGCATCGAGACAATCAAAAGGTTTGAGTCGTAGGCAGATGCCAGAGCGGGGAGGACGCGAGCGTCATTCTCAGTTGGCGATCGGGCGGCGCGGATTTGTCGCGTGCTCGACTGTTTCTTTGCTCGGCGTCGCCCAGCCGGCACCCGCTTCGCAACCTCCTCGAATCTTCTCGTATCCTGGTCCGTATCGACGCGACGACGGATCGGTCATGCTCAATCCGATTGCGACCGATATCGGTTCCTTCACCACACTATTTCCGATGATCCGTGAGTTGGACGGCATCGTCCTGATGTCGTACTGGTCATCCCTCAACACTCGCCCTGGACGCTTTGACTTCAGCATGATCGAGCAGGCGCTCGACTTCTGGTCGTCGTCGGGCCGCACGGTGATCGTTGGTCTGGTCACGTTCGGCTATCCGATCCAGACGGAAGCCAGTCGTATGACGCATCCAGTGCCATCCTGGATACTCGAACGAGCGAAAACCTTCCGCCAGTCGGTCCCGGTGATCGGACCCATCCGGCCACTGTCGCCGGTCGCGATCCGAGAGGTCATGTTCCCGCTCTATTGGGACCCGGTCTATTTGGGGGGGCTGGCGGCACTGATCGAGGCTTTCAGCCGGTTCGACGGCCATCCCGCAATCTCAACCATACGGATCTGCACGGGAATAACCGGCGAAGACAATCCGACGTTCGACGGTCTCGCAGATTCCATGCCCGGCTTCACCAACGGGAACTGGATGGCCCACACGACGACCGTTTTCGATCTCTACCGGGCAGCCTTCCGCCGCTCGACGTTGGAATTCGACATCGACCGGATCGGCTTCATCAAATCACTCGGCACCGCATCGGATCGGATCACGGCTGATCGATTCGTCCGCCGACTGGAGACAGACCACGTCTTCCTGGCAATGAATGGTTTCGATCCACTGAATGTCGCGTCCTGGCGAACCGGATCGCATAACGGGCCGGCATGCAGCATCCGCTATGTCGAAGAGGTCAAACGCGGCGGAGGCCGGATCGGCGTCGAAGGCGGCGGTCTCAACCAGCTCAGCGTTCCGGACGTCGAGAGCCTCGTCACGGCGTTTCAGGCAATTGGTCCCGAACGACTGGTGATCTTTCCGGATGCCATAGCCGCTCTCGACAGGGAGAGGCATGGCGCCGCCCCCACAAACGAGTTGAGTGAGCTCATATTCGGGCGCAGCCGAATGACGACGCTGGCCAACAAGGCACACAGACTCTTTGCAGGAATCGGCGCGTGATACGTGAGGGGTTCACGAGTGACTGGGCGGAGAGAAGGTCATTCGTGAAGACCGTCCGGCGCAGCCTCAAGCGGAACGGCTGGAAGACGCTGACAAACAGCTCGCCTGTCGTCGACCTGTTCGTGCGCAAGCTGCACAAGGGCCACCGGCTCATCGTCTGCTTTACCGACTGGCATCAGGTCACACCGTTCAAGTTGTCAGACATGAACGGTGTCGGACGCGTCTCGGCGGCTCCTGTGGTGTGTGTCTTTCCGGATGCGATCCCGGACATCATCCGCAAATCGCTTGTTGAGCACCGGTTGAGGGTCGCCCTCGTCACTGAGCTTGATACGATCGATGCGTTGGTCTGAGTTGGGAGCAGGCGGACGATGACGCTGGACAAAAAGACGAGGCTCTTGCTCGAGGACGATTTTGTCGAGGTCTTTGTCAGGCAAGGAAGCAGCGATTACACGCTGGTGACGTTTAGTTGTGTCGGCGTCTACGCGAACGGCGCGTCGTATTGGGGGCAGAGTGTCGCGGAGAAGCTTGATCTCCATTGCATCGGAATCATGTCAAAGGGCGACACTTGGTTTCCCGAGGTATCGATTGGTCGATGCCTACCCGATATCCAGTCACACCTCAAGGGACGTGTCCTTGTCTATGGATCGAGCATGGGCGCATACGCCGCGATCAAATACAGCCGGCGGTTGTCCGCCGACACGGTCATCGCCTTCTCGCCTCAGGCCACGATCTCGGAGCACGACCTGCCAGGTAATAGCTACTCGGTCTACTACCGGCACGACTGGCATGTCGGGATGCTGATCATGGGACACGATCTTGGAGGGTCCATCTATCTGTTCTGCGATACTTTCTTTAGCGATGATCAAGCTCATGTGGCGCTAATGCCTGCGTCTGACCGGATACGAGTCGTTCCCGTCAACAGTCTCCGGCACAACGCGAATTTTATCGTCGTCGGGTCCAGGATCATCACCGATCTCTTCAAATGTTGCTTGGATCGCAACGAGGCTGGAATTGGCAGCATCATCAGGACTGCCAAACGTAAAAGTCCGACGACCTACGAGGGTGCTAGCATGCATCTTCTGGAGCGAGGAAAATATCAGTGGGCTGCTCAGGCTCAAGCGGAGGCGCAATTGATGGATCCTTCAGACGCCAGGATGGTGAGGTTCACGCGTGCAATGTCGGTCGCCTTCGAGAAGAAAGGCAAGTTGGCGGAAGCTGCCGCCATCCTGCGTGACGCGCTCGAGGTTCTACCTCGTTCGGAGACGCTGGTCATTCGTCTGGCGGAGATCCTGACGGCAGCCCGGGAATACGACGACGCGGTCGCCGCCTTCGGCCACTCAGTCAAGCTGGGTGGACGGCGCGCTGCAGTCTATCACGGGTTTGTCCATGCGATGGTCATGGCGGGCCGTCGTCGCGACGTGCTTCCGATTATTCGCCACGGTGTCGAGATGTGTCCGGGAGAGGCGAGTCTCGTTGGACTTCTCTCGTTGTTCGGGGACGCAGAGGCCCCGCTAGAATGAGCGCGCGCGCGATACCTCGCAACCTCGGTGTTCTGAAACGCCGCCTCAATGTGGCTGCGCCTGCGCGGCGTCTCTTACCGGCCCTCACTTGCATGCAAACTTACCCGCATCCAATAGCGGTTCTGCTTGATTGGCTGTTCGAGCAGACGATCACGTGAAGCGGGCTGTCCCAGGCGATTTCAAGCGCGGAAGGAATCCTGATGTCTGACGGAATTATCGAAGACCTACGCCCACTCAACTCTGGCCCACCCGAGACACTCTTGTTTCGTGGGCGGCGGCCGGAAGGTGGGAGTTATCAAATCGTTCTTCAGCGTTTCCACGAGATGTTCAAGCCGGCTACCTACATGGAGATCGGCGTCAACGACGGTACCACGCTGCGGCTGTCGAGATGCCACAGCATCGCGATTGACCCCTGTTTCAGGACCGGTCAGCTGCCCGTGGGGAACCAGCCGATCTGCCACCTCTACCAGATGACCAGTGACGACTTCTTCAAGAAGTTCGATCCGTCAACAGTCTTCGGACAACCAGTCGACGTTGCGTTCCTGGACGGCATGCACTGGTTCGAGTTCTTGCTTAGAGATTTCATCAACGTCGAAAAGCACTGCAAGCACAACTCTATCGTGTTCATGCATGATTGCTGGCCCGCGGATGCGCATGTCGGCAGACGTACTTCCAATGACTTCAGGCTGAGGGATCGTTCCGCCTTCCCGGACTGGTGGGCCGGCGATGTGTGGAAGACTTTGTCGATCATCTCGAAGTTTCGACCGGATCTTCGTGTCGTGCTGTTCGATGCGGCGCCGACTGGATTGGTGGCAATCACCGCGCTCGATCCATCATCGACATTGCTGGCCGATCGGTACTTCCAGCTCGTAGACGATTACAAGGAGCAGACGCTGCTGGATCTGGATCCCACGCATCTCGACAATCTCCAGATTGTCGAGACAGAAAAGTATGCAAGCTATGACGCACTCAGCAGCCTATTCTGGCTTTAGGCGGCTCGCCGATGGATGGCCTGTTGCAACAATAAAGACCTTGCCAGACGACTTTCTCAATCTCACGCGGGTCTGGGGCGGCTCGCCCCAGCGGGTCCAGGGCAGAGCCCTGGTCTTTGCGTGAGGCTTCGCAGGATCTCCGCGTGAACGGCGGCGATGTCGCCTTCGGCCGAGATCAGGACGCAGCGGGCCGGCGCGGCGGCGGCGATGGCGCGGTATTGCGCGGCGACGCGGGCGTGGAATTGTTCGTCCTTGGCTTGGTAGCGGTCGATGGCGGCGGCGCGGGCGGCGACGCGGGCGTGGCGGGTCGGGGCGGCGACGTCGAGGATCAGCGTCAGGTCGGGCTGGATGGGAAGCAGGCCGGTGAGCGTCGTGACCAGGGCGCGGGCGGTGGCGTCGGCGTGGCCCTGATAGGCCATGGTGGAGTCGGCGAAGCGGTCGCAGACGACGGTGGCGCCGCGGGCGAGTGCCGGCTGGATGGCGCGCGCCAGGTGGTCGGCGCGGGCGGCGAAATGGAGCAGGATCTCGGCTTGCGGCGACCATTCGCCCGCCGGATCGAGCAGCAGGCCGCGGATGAGCTCGGCGCCCGGGGTGCCCCCGGGCTCGCGGGTGAGAAGCACGTCGTGCCCCTGTTCGCGAAGTGCCGTGGCGAGCAGGCGCGCCTGGGTGGACTTGCCGGCCCCCTCCCCGCCTTCGAGCGTGATGAAGCGGCTCATTCGCCGGAGACGGCGCGGCGGGCGCGTTCGAGTTCCTCGGCATAGCGCTTGAGCGCGTACTGCTCGGTCAGCAGGCCGATGACCTGATGGCTGTCGCGGGTCTCGAGGACGACGAGCGCGTCGGCCTCGGCCTGTTCGAAGGTCGAGATCGCCTCCTTGACGGTCTGCTGGGGCAGCAGGAAATGATCCTCGTGCTGCAGGCGGTCGCCGAGACGGCCGCCGTCGTCGTCGGTCGCGTGGATCTCGGGGATGTTGGCGATGCCGGCATAGCGGCCGCGCTCGTCGACGGCGACGATGCGCGGGGTCGAGCCGAGCGGGAAGTCGCGCTTGACGGTGCTGAGTGCGGTGTCGGTGCGGACCGAGCGGATCTCGCGGCGCATCATCCGGCCGACCGAGAGGTTGCGGACCCAGCCGATGTCGACCGCGCTGCGGATGGCCTCGCCGCGCAGATGGAAGCGCCAGGTGGCGAAGGAGTAGCCGAAGGTGCGGCGCACGGTGAGCGACGAGACGACGGCGGCGACGATGACGGCGATGGTGAGCGGCAGGCTGCTGGTGGTCTCGAGGGTGAGGAAGGCCATGGTGAGCGGACCGCCGATGACGGCGACCGCGAGCGCGCTCATGCCGACGAGCGCGCAGACGACAGGCGGCAGGGACTGGACGTCGGCGGTGAGTGCGAGAAGGTCGCCGAAGATGCTGCCGGTCAGGACGCCGAGGAAGAGGGAGGCGAAGAACAGGCCGCCGCGAAAGCCGGAGCCGATGGAGATGGCGGAGGCGAGCGACTTGAGGACCAGCAGCAGGGTGAGGTGCGACAGGCTCCAGGTGCCGGACAGGCCGATCCGCATGGCGGAATGGCCCGACGAGAGGACGGCCGGGGTGATGAGGGCGAGCAGCCCGACGGCGAGGCCGCCGAGCGCCGGACGCAGCCAGCCGGGGACATGGCTGCGGCGGAAGATGGTCTCGGTCAGGGTCACGGTGCGCATGAGCGCGATGCCGACGAGGGCCGCGACCATGCCCAGCGCGGTGATCGGCAGGTAGTCGATCGCGGCGATGTGGTCGGGGATGGCGATGTCGAGCCCGGGCGCGACGTTGCCGCCGAGGACGCGCGAGACGAGGACGGAGACGACGGAGGCGACGGCGACGGGTGCGAGCGAGGCGAGCGTGTAGGTGCCGATGACGAGCTCGAAGGCGTAGAAGGCGCCGGTGAGCGGGGCGTCGAAGGCGCTGGCGATGGCGCCGGCGGCGCCGCAGCCGACGAGGAGGCGCAGGTCGGCGCGCCGGACGCGCAAGCTACGGCCGAGCTTGGAGCCCATGGCGCTGCCGATCTGGGTGTAGCCGGCCTCGAGCCCCACGGACGCGCCGACCCCGTTGGAGAAGATCGTCTGGCCCATGACGATGATGCTGTCGAGCAGCGAGAGCTGGCCGCCGTAGAGCGCGTTGGCCTCGATCGGGTCGACCGGGCGGCGTGGCCGGAAGCGCGCGACGCCCAGGCCCGCGAGCCCGAGCGCGAGGCCGCCGAGAGCCGGGACGCAGACGGCGCGCACCGGATCGAGCGAGGCGAGGCCGGACAGGCGGCCGTCGGTGTGCAGGGCGAAGAAGGTGCGATGCATGAGCATCGAGAGGTCGTTCATCGCGACGACGGCGATGCCGGAGAGGACGCCGACCCCGGCCGCGACCAGCACCAGCCAGATTTCGTCGGTGCGGACCAGGGCGCGCACGGTCTGGGGCGCGTGGAGGACCCAGACGTCGAACAGGCGGTGCGCACGGCGCGCGCGCGCGCGCAGCAGGCGCCGCAGTTCGGAGGAACCGGTGCCGCGCAGGTCGACCGGCCTGGTCATGCGGGGCAAGGCATGCGGCCGGGCGGCATCAGGGAGCGTGTCACGGCGGGCAGTGTAACCCGCGGAGGGTTAAAGTGCCGACAATGATGAGTTTGCGCGTCGTCCGCGCGGGGAACAGTTCGAGGTGATCAGGTCGCGCGTCGTCCGCGCAGGACGCGAAGCGGCGGCGGATCGTCCGACGGCGGGACCGGGACCGGCGCCGGCGGATCGTCCAGCGGCAGATCCTCGTCGGGATCCCGCGGGATCGGCGGCGGCATCGGCGGTTGCGGCGGGACGGGATGAGGCGCTTGGCAGCGGAGCAATGCGGCAGCCTTTCAACGACACCGTTGAGAACCGGCGTGGCGCTGCCGGGTTGCTTGCACCGTCGAATGGTGATGTCAGGAGAATCCGCAATGCGACTGATCGAAGTCACCGCTCCCGGCCCCGCGGAGAATCTTCGCCTCACCGAGGGGCCCCGTCCCGTGCCCGGTCCCGGATCGGTGCTGATCCGGGTGGAGGCGGCCGGGATCAACCGGCCGGACCTGATGCAGCGGGCGGGCGTCTATCCGCCGCCGGCCGATGCGAGCCCGGTGCTGGGACTGGAGGTCGCGGGGGTGATCGAGGCGGTGGGGGAAGGGATCGGCGATCGGGCCGGCGAGCGGGTCACGGCGCTGGTCAATGGCGGCGGCTACGCGGAGTATTGCGTGGCACCGGCCGGCCAGTGCCTGCCGATCCCGGACGGTCTCACGCCGGTCGAGGCCGCCTCGATGCCCGAGAACCACTTCACGGTCTGGGCCAATTTGTTCGCGCCGCTGGACCGGTCGGGTGCGGCTCTCAGGCCGGGCGAAACGCTGCTGGTGCATGGCGGGTCGAGCGGGATCGGGGTGACGGCGATCCAGGTGGCCAAGGCGCTCGGAGCGCGCGTGCTCGCGACCGCCGGCAGCCGAAAGAAGTGCGACGCGTGCGTCCGGCTCGGCGCCGCTGCGGCGATCAACTACCGGGAGGCGGATTTCGCGCACGCGGTGCGGGAACTCACCGCGGGACTCGGTGTCGATGTCGTGCTCGACATGGTGGGCGGCCCGTATTTCGCGCGGAACCTGGCGTGCCTCGCGAAGGACGGGCGATTGTCGATCATCGCGGTGTCGAACGGCAACATCGCCGAGCGGGTGGATCTGTTGCCGATCATGCAGCAGCGGCTTCGGGTGATGGGATCGACGTTGCGGCCGCGCAGTGCGGCCGAGAAGGCCGAGATCGCGGGCGACCTCGCGCGCGTGGTCTGGCCGCTGGTCACGTCCGGCAAGGTCAGGCCGGTGATCGAGGCGACGTTCCCGATGGCGCGCGCGTCGGAGGCTCACGCGCTGATGGAGCGCGGCACGCATGTCGGCAAGATCGTGTTGACGATGACGCCGTGAGGCTGAACGCGGTCGAGGCGGGGGCGCCGGGGGCGGATCAGCCAGCGGTCGTGCTGCTGCACGGGTTGTTCGGGCAGGCGCGCAACCTGGGACGGTTGCAGCGGCGGCTGGCGGGGACGGCGCGGGTCGTCGCGATCGACCTGCGCAGCCACGGGACGAGCCCGCCGGGACCGCTCGACCTGCGCGCGATGGGCGCGGACGTCGAGGAGACGATACGGTCGCTGGGCCTCGGCCGCGCGGTGGTGATGGGCCACTCGCTCGGCGGCAAGGTGGCGATGGCGTTGGCGCTCGATCATCCGGAGGCGACCTCGGGCATCCTGGTGGCCGATATCGCGCCGGTGGCCTACCGGCACGGCCATGGCGCGCTGGTCCAGGCGCTGCGAGGGCTCGACCTGGCGCCGGGCTTGACGCGCGCCGGGGCGGACACGGCACTCGCGGCGTCGGTGGCGGATCCGTCGGTGCGGGCGCTGCTGCTGCAGAACCTGCGGACCGGCGCGCGGCCGGCCTGGACGATCGGCCTCGACGAGATCGCGGGGTCGCTCGACCAGGCCGAAGGGTGGCCGGCATGGCCGGACGCGCGGTTCGAGGGACCGTCGTGGTTCGTGCGCGGGGAGCGGTCGGATTACGTCCTGGCGGACCACTGGGAGAGGATCAGGGCGCTGTTCCCGCGCGCGGTGCTCAGGACCGTGCCGGACGCGGGACATTGGCTCCATGTCGACCAGCCCGATGCGTTCGCGGCCATCGCGCGGGAGTTCATCGGCGCGGTCGGGCGGTGAGGATCGGTCAGGAGGTCACCGGGCTCGGCTTGACATGGCGGCCCTCCTCGGCCGCGCGCCACAGATACCAGGCGGCGGTGCTTCGATGCGGCGCCCAGGCGAGGCCCAGGATGGCGAGTTCCTTGGGCTTGGGCTGGACCGCGAGATCCTTGAGGCGCCGGTAGCCCTCGCGGACCCCGAAATCGTCGACGGGCAGGACATCCGGCCGGCCGAGGGTGAAGATCAGCAGCATCTCGACGGTCCAGATGCCGACGCCGCGGATGGGGACGAGGCGCTCGATGAGGATGCGGTCGGCCAGGCGCGCGGCGGCGGCACGGGTGGGCACGATGCCCGCCTTGGCATGACGAGCGATGTCACGGATCGCGGCGGTCTTGCCGCCGGAGAAGCCGGCGGCGCGGAAGGCCGCGTCGGGAGCCGCCAGGACCTGGGCGGGCTCGGGAAACGGTGTTGCGGGAAATCCGGCGATGAAGCGGCCGAGGATGGCCTCGGCCGCGCGCGCATGCACCTGCTGATGGGCGATCGCGCGGATCAGCGCCTCGTAGGGGGAACGCGCGCGGTCGACGGCGAGCCGGCATGGTCCGACCCGGCCGATGAGAAGGGCGAAGTCGGGATCGGTGCAGAGATGGCGGCTGGCGGCGTCGCGTGGTCGGAACGGTCGGAGCATCGTGCGACCGCAACAGAGGCCGGTTGGCTTGGCAAGCGCCGGCATGGCAGTTATCGCGCTGTCTTTTGACGGACCCGAACCCATCGACTTGCTGGTTGACACGAAGGCGCGCGTTTCGCTTCGGCCCGGCAGGCTGGAGCCGGCGGCCCGGGGCGTGGCGCTGCCGGAGGCTGGCCGGCCGCTCGTCCGGCGGCGCCGCCGGCGCCAGCACCTGCTCGCGGCCTTCGCGGGGTCCGGCGGCGTCCATCTGCTCGTGCTGGCGCTGCTTCTCCTGATGATCAGGCCGACCGGGCCGCCGCGGACCCAGGAGCCGCCGAGCGTGGAGATGGTGTTCGGCCATAACGGCAGCGCCGGCCTGGAAGGATCGTCAGTGCCGCAGGCCGAGCAGGGGGCGGCGCCACCACCCCAGGCGGCGCCGGCGCCCCAGGCAGCACCGGCACCGGAGCCGCTGCAGGCGGTCCCGGCACCGACGCCGGTGCCCGCACCGGCGCCAACCGCGCCTGTCGTGCCGCGGACGCGCGAGGAGGCGATGCCCCGGCCGCACCCGCACCGGGAGGTCCGCCGGCAGGCGCGGTCAAGCAATCCGTTCGCCAACCTGACGAACCTGTCGCTGGCCCCGGCGGACACGGCGCCAGCGCCGAATTTCCCGCGTCGCGGTCGCGGCGGCTCGGGAAGTGCCGTCAGCCTCTCGGTGGGGCCGATGGTGCAGGGCGGCCGGCTCTCGATGCCGTTCTCGATGCGTGGCGGAAAAGGAGTCTCGGCCGACTACATGCAGATGCTCAATGACTGGATCGACCGCCACAAGTATTACCCGCAATCCGCTGTTGATCGCGGTCATGATGGGGAAGCGGCGATCCATATCGTCTGGGATGCCGACGGGAAAGTCTTGAGCGTGAAGCTCTTGTACGGAGCCGGAGACCAGGATCTTGACGGCGCCTGGGAGGGGCTGTTCCGCGGGGCTCATCTTCCACCGCCGCCCGACGATAAGGGCGGTGAGATGGATATGGTCATGGAATACCAGTTGATCCGGTGATCTCAGGGTAAGGCTGCGATCGTGTCGCCGAGCACGGCTAGAAAACCGGTCCGGTCGATCGAGGTCAGCAGGCGGGCGTTCGGCGGACAGGCGGCGTCGGGAGGCGCGAAGAGCGTCCGGCCGCGTTCGGCGCCGTCGAGGATCGTGCGTGCGCGCACCGGCCGGTGCGCGAACAGGTCCGGGCGGAGCAGCCAGGCGACGGCGCAGGCGTCGTGCACGGGGCGGCCATCGTATCGGGATTGCGCGGGCATCGCATCGAGCAGGGCGATCGTGGCTTCGAGGCATGCGCCGCCGCGGCGCCGGCGCAGGGCATCGAGATCGGCGGGCTCGATCAGGGCCTGGGCGGTGAGGTCCAGGGTCGCGAAGGTGACGGTGACGCCGGCGGCGAGCACGATGGCCAGCGCCTCCGGATCGGCATGCGCGTTGAATTCGGCATGCGCCGTGATGTTGCCGGGACCGTCGGCTCCGCTCATCAGGACGATCTCGTCCACATGGCGCACCAGCGACGGTTCGGTCGCGAGCGCCAGCGCGAGGTTGGTCGCCGGGCCGATGCCGACCAGCGTCACCGGCGCGTGCGCCCGCCGCAGACGCTCGCGCAGCATGTCGGCCGCCAATCCGGGGGCGGCCGGGCGCCCAGGCGGCAGGCGCACCGCACCCAGCCCGTCGGCGCCGTGGACATGGGTCGCCTCGACGGCGGGACCGACGAGAGGCCTGTCGGCGCCGGCGTGGACCGGTGTCTCGCGTCCGGCAAGGGCCACGATCGCGCTTGCGTTGGCGAGCGTTCGTGGGAGACCGACATTGCCGGCGACGGCCAGGACCGCCTCGACGTGAAGCTCGGGCGACGCCAGCGCCAGCCACAGCGCGATCGCGTCGTCCAGGCCGGGATCGGTGTCGATGATGAGGGTCCGCGGATGTTCGGCTGGCATCGAGGTTTCCGTTTACAGGCCTTGCGATGACATCCAGGTTGATCACGTTAGATACGCGGGCGTGACGAAGGGAAGCGGGCGTGGGGTTCCTGGGAAGTTTGTTCGAACCGTCCGGCCTGACGCCGCACGGGTTCTGCCTGTTGTGGCAGCCGGGACTGATCTGGCTGCACACCCTATCGGACGGCGCCATCGCGGTCGCCTATTTCAGCATTCCGGTGGCCTTGTCGGCCCTGGTGCGGCGGCGGACCGATCTCGACTTCGGCTGGATCTATCTGATCTTCGCGGCCTTCATCCTGTCGTGCGGGGTGACGCATGTGATGTCGATCGTCACGTTGTGGCATCCGCTCTACGCGCTCGAGGGCGTCATCAAGGCGATCACGGCGGGGCTGTCGCTGACGGCCGCGTTCGCGATCTGGGTTCTGATGCCGCGTCTGCTCGTGCTGCCGTCGCCCACGGTGCTGCGGGACGCCAATGCGCTGCTGTCGCTGCGCATTGCCGAGAGCGAGGATGCCGAGCGGCGTCTGCGCGACAGCGAGGAACGCCTGCGGCAGTCGCAGAAGATGGAAGCGATCGGCAAGTTGACCGGGGGCATCGCGCACGACTTCAACAACATGCTGACGGTGATCGACGGCAACCTCGATCGACTGCAGCAACGGCTCGGCGATGACGCGCAGGGCCTGCACCTGCTCGAGCAGGCGGAGCTCGCCTCGCACCGTGCCAGCAGCCTGATCACCCAATTGCTGGCATTCTCGCGCAAGCAGCGGCTCGAGCCGCAGGGGCTCGATGCCTATAATGTGATCATCGGCATGCAGGCACTCCTGTCGCGGATCGTGGGCGAGCAGATCGTGCTGACGATCGAGGATGGTGGCCCGTGCTGGTCGTGCCTCGCCGACCGCAACCAGCTCGAAGCGGGCGTGGTCAACCTCGTCATCAACGCGACGCAGGCGATCCAGGACGCGCAGGTGGCGAACGGCTCGATCCGCATCGTGGTCGCGAACAGTTCCTTCCGTGTCGGCGACGATTGGCGGCATGGCGGCGGCGAGCCGCCGGCGCCGGGCGATTACGTCCGGGTCTCGGTCGGCGACAACGGGACCGGCATGTCCGAGGAGGTGCGCAACCGGGCGCTGGAGCCGTTCTTCACGACCAAGCCGGTCGGCAAGGGCAGCGGTCTCGGACTGTCGCAGACCTATGGCTTCGTCTGCCAGTCGGACGGCGCGATGCGCATCGACAGCGCGCCCGGCCGCGGCACGGTGGTCGAATTGCTGCTGCCGCGGGTGATCGAGCCGCAGGCTGCCGCCGATGGCGGGGCGTCGGGCGGCGCCGGCATCCGGCCGATGCCCGAGTGGAGCGGCGGGCGCACCGTCCTGGTGGTGGAGGACGAACCGGCGGTGCTCGAAGTGACGGCGAGCACGCTTCGCGACAGCGGCTACGCGGTGATCGGCGCGGCCGACGCCGCATCGGCGCTGCGTGCGCTCGATGCCGCACCGCATGTGGCACTCGTCTTCACCGACATCGTCATGCCCGGCCAGAGCGGGGTCGAGATGGCGGCCGAGATGTGGGCGCGCCGGCCGGCATTGCCGATCGTGTTCGCCTCCGGCTACAGCGAGGCCAGCCTGACGCGACAGCTCCCGGCCGGCGCGAGATTCATCAAGAAGCCCTACAAGATCAGTGCGGTCATCGCGATGATCGAGTCAGCACTTGCCGGCGGCCGCGTGGCCGAGGCCGCTCTCGCCGGCGGCCGCATGGACGAGACGACGGTTTCGCAGGGCGCGTGACCGCATCGCGCCGATGACGAGGGGCGAGCGACGATGAGCGGGATACTCGCGCATGCGGCGACCGACCTGCGGCCCTGCGCGGGGGCGGCGGAGGCGGTGTCGCGCATCGCCGGTCTCTACGACAGGAGCGTGGCGACGCTGCGGGATGGCCTGGCGGGATTGCGAAGCGGCGCGTCGGTCGAGACCGCGGACGCGGTCTACCCGTTCCTGGGCATCGAGGTCGAGGATGCCCCCGACGGCCGTCTCGAGGCGGCGGGGCCGGCGCCGCTCGGCGTGTCGCTCGATCCGGGAAGCTACGGGGCGACGCTGACGCGTCCGGATCTGTTCGCCGGCTACTGGCGCGAGCAGATCGACACGCTGCTGCGCCACCACCGGGCCCGGCTGCTGGTCGGACGTTCGCACCGACGGATCCCGTTGCCGTTCACGGTCGAGGACAGCGTCACCGACGTCGATGCCGTCGAGATGCGCCGGCTGGAACGCGCGTTCACGCTGCCCGATCTGCTCGCGACCGACGACAGGATCGCCAACTGCGAGCTGACGCCCAACCCGGCCGCGCCGCGGCCGCTGGCCCTGTTCGGCGCCGAACGGACCGACTACTCGTTGGCACGCCTGCACCACTACACGGGGACCCCGCCGGCCAACTTCCAGAACTTCGTGCTGCTGACGAACTACCAGCGTTACGTCGACACGTTCATCGCGTTCGGCGAGCGGGAGGTGGCGGCGGGCGACGAGTATGTCGCCTTCGTCGCGCCGAGCGGGCTGCCGCAGATGCCGGCCTATCATCTCAAGCGCGCGGACGGGGACGGCATCACCCTGATCAATATCGGCGTCGGTCCGAGCAACGCGAAGACGATCACCGACCACGTCGCCGTGCTTCGGCCACATTGCTGGCTGATGCTTGGGCATTGCGCGGGATTGCGGCGGACGCAACTGCTGGGTGACTACGTGCTGGCGCACGGCTATGTCCGCGCCGACCACGTGCTGGACGACGATCTGCCGCCCTGGGTGCCGGTGCCGCCGATCGCCGAGGTGCAGGTGGCGCTGCAGGAAGCCACCATGGCGGTGACCGGTCTGGACGCGCAGGGGATCAAGACCAGGCTTCGGACGGGGACCGTCTACACGACCGACAATCGGAACTGGGAGTTGCGGTTTGGCACGCTGTTCACGCAGATCAACACCAGCCGCGCCATCGCGGTCGACATGGAGAGCGCCACGATCGCGGCGAACGGGTTCCGCTTCAGGGTGCCCTACGGAACGCTGCTGTGCGTGTCCGACAAGCCCCTGCACGGCGAGCTGAAGCTGCGCGGGATGGCCAACAGCTTCTATCGGGAGCGGGTGGCACAGCACCTGACGGTCGGGATCGAGACGATGCGGCTGCTGCGCGCTCAGGGCGTGGACCGTCTGCATTCCCGCAAGCTTCGCGGTTTCGACGAGCCGCCGTTCCGATGAGGCGGCAGGTGGGCAGGGCCCTCGATTCGGGTGACGGCGCGCCGGATGTTTCTGCTAGGTGTCGGTCAGAACGCGGGCGAGCGGCCTGCGTTGCTCCCTCATGACAGGCGGTTGTTAGGACACGAGATGCCCGGGCGTGACGGCACACGCGGCAGCGATCTTGCCGCTCTCCTGCAATCGGCCGTCGCGAAGGCGGCGAGTAGCGCGTCGGCCCACGATGCGCTGACCGGCCTGCCCAATCGGATGCTGTTCAACGCGATCCTGGAGGCGGCCTGCGCCGCGCCCGACCATGATGGCGTGGCACTCCTGCGGCTCTCGGTCGACGACGTGGCGGCGCTTCGGGTCGAACAGGGGCAGGCCTCGGCCGATGCGCTCCTGGCGGCGGTCGCGGGCCGGTTGCGTCGGAGCATCCGGGCCGGCGACGTCGCGGCGAAGGTCCGGGACGCCGAGTTCTCGCTCGTGCTCGCGGCCGACGACGTCGCCGAGGCGGCCTGCGCCGCCCAGCGCGTGCTCGAGCGGCTGCGCGAACCCTACGAGGTCTCGGGGACGCTGGTCGAGGTGACGGTCAGCATCGGGATCGCGTTCGCGCCGCCGGGCACGATCACCGGGACGACGCTGCTCGAGAGGGCCGAGATCGCGCTGGATCGCGCCCGGTCGAGCGGCCGGGGCGAATGGAAGATCTTCAAGCCCGGCAATGGCGTCGATCCGGACACCCAGGCCTCGATGGTGGCCGACTTGCGGTCGGCGCTGCGTCAGGGCGAGATGTCGATCGCGCTGCAGCCGATCGTGAGCCTCGACACCCTGTCGGTCATCGGCGCCGATGCCGTGCTGCAGTGGGACCACCCGAAGATCGGCCGGATCGCAAGCTCGGATTTCCTTCCGGTCCTGAATGATCCGGAATCGGCGCGGTTGCTGGCGGACTGGACCATCGAGCGCGTCTGCACGATCGCGTCGCGTCACGCCTTGCGGGTCACGCTGTCGCTCGATCCATCGATCCAGCCCGACGATCACCTTGCCGAGCGGGTCGCGACCGCGGTCGCGGCCAGCGGCGTCGACGCCGCCTCGCTGTATGTCGGCGTGCCGGAAACGACGTTCCTGAGCATCGGCGAGAACGGCCTGAGGGCTCTCGGCCGGATCCGCGCGCTGGGTGCCAAGATCATGGTCGACGACTTCTCCTACGACACGCTGTCGTTCCAGATGCTGCGCGGGCTGCCGATCGATGCGATCCGGACGGGCGAATCGCTCATCACCGCGCTCGAGACGGATATCCATGCCTTCGCCTGGATCCAGGCATTGACCGGGCTCGCCCGGAACATGGGCGTTCCGATCGGGGCCAAGGGGATCGAGACCGAGGACGGGCTCGAGATGCTCGAGCGCTTCGGCTTCCAGCACGGCCAGGGCGGCCTGCTCGGGGGCACGATGACGGCGACCGAGCTGACCGCGTTCTCGGTCAGTCACGCGCCGCTGACGCGTCGCCGCACGGCGGAGTTCTAGTTGGAGCAATCGATCCTCCAGCCGCAGCACCTCGGCGGGTTCGCCGCAACCAGTGAACCGCCCGGCAGAGGCGACGTCACTGAGGGCAGCCGCCCAGGGCTGGTTCGAACGGGCGAAAAGTGAACCGCTGGCCGGGATAAAAGTGAGGCTCAGCTCGGCTTCAGCACGGCCAGAAGCGCGATCACGATCATCGCCACGACGGCCAGCGGTGCCACGAACCTCGACGGGGGCGATACAGAACCCTCTCCCGCCAGTCGGCGGAGTTTCGCCGACTGCACCCCGTGCAGGCCGGACAGCGCGACCACGACACCAAGCTTGGCGATCAGCCAAGCCGCCTTGAACCAGCCGCCGGAGAGCGCGAGCGTCAGGCCCAGCGCCCAGACGAGCAGCATGGCGGGAGTGGTCACCCGCTGGTCCCAGCGCCGCATCGCGCGCAACGCCCCGGCGGAGCCGGCGTCGGCGCCCGCCAGGAACACCGCCGCGCCGAGAACCCCGGCGAAGAAGGTGAAGGCGGCGGCGACATGCAACGCCTTCAGCCATGCGTAGAGATCGCCGCTCAAGTCCGGCGCCGCCCCTCGGGCTGGAGAGCCGCCGCCTTGCGCCGGATCATTGCCAGGTTCGTGTACCCGGCCAACGGCACGAAGGCGGTGACTGCCAGCCGCAGCCATTCGGCGGGACGCCAGTCGCCACCGGCTACCGTTTGGACGAGCGTCCAGACATAGAAGCAGAAGGCAATGCCGTGGACCGGGCCCATCACGGTCACCGCCTCCGCATGGCCCGCGAAGTGTTTGAGCGGGACGGCGACCCCCACGAGGAGGATCAGCGTGGTGGCCTCGACCAGCGAGGCCAGCTCGAGCCTGCGGAGCTGAGCGAGCTCCAGCTCCCCTCCGGCGGGCGTGTCGGCCACTTCGGGAGTGAACGCGGGAATCTGATCGTCCATGACCTGGTCCTCGCGGCGACGACATCCTCTAGCCGCCGCTTCAGAGGCGGCGTAAGCGGCGGGAAGGACAAAAACCGCATCAATCCTGCCAGACGATGATCGGCGGCTTTCTGGATACGAACCTGTCCGCTATGTCCCGGGGCTGATAACGGCGGAGATCCTGCCATCCACACGGTCGCCATTCTTGCGGCTCACGGCGTCATACCCTTCGACCTGTCCATCCCGTGCGAGGTGTTCGGCTGCGTCCGGCTTCCTGACGTCACGCGCGAGTACCGGGTGCAGGTCTGCGGTGAGGCGCCCGAGGTCCGCGCGCGCGCGTTCAACATCCGGGCGCCTTGGACACTCGACGACCTCGCGCGTGCGGACACGGTGATCGTGCCGGGCATCGACGACCCGACCGCGCCCGTGCCCGACGCGACCCTCGCCGCGATCCGGGCGGCCTGGGCGAAGGGCGCGCGGGTCGCCTCGATCTGCTCGGGCGCCTTCGTGCTCGCTGCCGCGGGGCTGCTCGACGGCCGGCGTGCGACGACGCACTGGCTGGCGGCCGACCTGCTGGCGCAGCGCCATCCGGCCGTGACGGTCGATCCCGAGGTCCTGTTCGTCGACGAAGGCCGCATCCTCACCTCGGGGGGCTCGTCGGCGGGGCTCGACATGTGCCTCCACCTGCTCCGCCGCGACCACGGCCACGCCGTTGCGGCCCACGCGGCGCGGCTGGCGGTTGCACCGCTCGACCGCGAGGGGGGCCAGGCACAGTTCATCCGCCATGAGCCGCCCGGCTCCACCGCAAGCCTCGCCCCCCTGCTCGACTGGATGAGTGCGAACGCCCATCGGCCGCTCAGCGTCGGCGAGCTTGCGCGTCAGGCGGCGACCAGCCCGCGCACCCTCGCCCGCCGGTTCCGCGAGCAGACCGGCACGACGCCCCTGCGATGGCTGATCACCGCCCGGGTGCGGCGCGCGCAGGAGCTGCTCGAAACGACCCCACTGCCCATCGACCAGATCGCCGCGGCGGCGGGTTTCGACGGTGCCGCCGCCCTTCGGGACCGGTTCCACCGGACTGTCGGCGTGAGCCCGAAGGCGTATCGTCGATCGTTCGGGATGCCCGGGTAAACCGGAGCATGAGGAAACACCGAGGTCAAACATGAAGGTTCTCGTGTGGCAGCGCGACGATCACGCAACGTGCCTCATCTCACATCCTCGAATGACGGTAGAGGCGTTCAGCGTGTGTTGCGGTCGTTCCCGCCTGATGCGGCGACAGCAATCCTGATCGACCGGCTTTCACGAGCGTGACTGAGCTTGGTTTGGCGAGGGAGGGCGAAGTAATGAGAATCCTTGTTACAGGCGCAACCGGCGGGACCGGCCAAGCCATCGTGCGCGAAGCGCGGGCGCAAGGCTATGAGATCACCGCACTCGTTCGGAATGAGGCAGAAGCCGCCCCGCTCCTGCCGAGCGCTAGATTGGAGGTCGGGGACGCGCGCGACCCGGTTGCTCTGACGCGAGCGTTGGCCGGCTGCGAAGCGGTTGTGAGCACGCTCGGCACGCGCAAGATCAGCCTTGTTCGGCAGGTCACGCTGATGTCCGAAGCCACGCGGGCGCTTGTCGAGCTGATGAAAACGCAGCGTCTCTCACGCCTCGTGTGCATCACCGGTCTGGGCGCCGGCGACAGCGCCGGCCACGGCGGATTTATGTACGATTGGCTGATCAAGCCGGTCGTGCTGCGGACCATTTGCGAGGACAAGGACCGGCAGGAAGCGATCATCAAAGATTGCGGAGCAGATTGGGTCATCGTCAGGCATCCTGCCCCGCATCGCCCGCGTCCGCTCGACGGCGGAGATCATCGAGGCGCTCCGGTCGTGAGCCGGGCGACGCTCGCGCCGACGCCGGCCGGGCCGCTCAGCCGGTCGATCCTCGTGTTGGGCGCCGGCGAGCTGGGAATGGCCGTGCTCCGGCCGCTCTCGCGCCGTGCGGCCGAAACGGGCGTCCGCGTGTCGATGCTGCTCAGGCCGGGGACGATCGACCTCGGCTCCTGGCAGGCTGGCCGAGTTCGACGACCTGCGGGCTCTGGACGTTGCGGTCGCCTCGAGCGATGTCGCAGCCGCATCCATCGATGAGCTCGCCGGAATCTTCGCGCAGTATGACGAGGTGCTGAGCTGCATCGGCTTCGCCGCCGGTCCCGGCACGCAGCTGAAGCTGGCCAGGGCTGCGCTCCAGGCCCGGGTTCGGCGGTATTTTCCCTGGCAGTTCGGGGTGGACTACGACGTGCTGGGCCGCGGGAGCGCCCAAGACCTGTTCGACGAACAGCTCGACGTCCGCGACCTGCTGCGCGGCCAGGGCGCGGTCGACTGGCTTATCATCTCGCCTGGCATGTTCACGAGCTTTCTGTTCGAGCCGTCGTTCGGCGTCGTCGACTTGGAGCGCAACACGGTGCATGCGCTGGGTGGCTGGGACAACGCCGTCACCGTGACCACGCCCGAGGACATCGGCCGACTCACTTCCGAGATCGTGTTCACCGAACCACCGCTACGCAACCAGGTCGTTCACTTGGCTGGCGACACACTCACCTACGGTCAGCTCGCCGACCTCGTGGACCGGGTACTCGGCCGCCACGTCGAACGGGTGTTATGGGATGTGCCGAGCCTTCGATCCGCCCTGGCACGCGATCCCGACAACGGTCTCAAGAAGTATCGCGCAGTCTTCGCGGCTGGCCCGGGGATGGCGTGGGACAAGGCAATGACCTTTAACCATGTTCAGGGATTTGCGGTCACCAGCGTCGAGGATTGGATGCAGGCGCACCTCGCCGGCTGACGACTGCGATAGGAAGGGTTGCAGATGAAGACGCCATCGTCGGAAGAGCGGAAGGCGCTCGGCGCGTTTCTGGCGAGCCGGCGCGCTCGGCTGCAGCCTGCTGAACTGGGCATCCCGCGCGGACAACGTCGCACGCCCGGCCTCCGTCGCGAAGAGGTAGCCGTGCTCACCGGAGTAAGCGTCAGCTGGTATACTTGGCTCGAGCAGGGGCGCGACATACGCGTCTCGGCGGCGGCGCTCGAACGGTTGGCGGGCGCTCTGCGTCTCGACCACGCGGAGCGGTCGCATCTGTTCGCGCTGTCGGCGCGCCAGCCGCCGGTCTTCGCAGCGTCCGAGGAGGTCAGTGGCGGCCTGATCGAGCTGGTCCAGTCGATCGACCCGATTCCCGCCTATGTGCGCAACCGCCGGCTCGACATTCTCGCCTGGAACCCGGCGGTCGCGGACCTGTTCGTCGATTTCGACATACTGCAGCCGCACGAGCGCAACACTCTTCGCTTGACATTCCTTTACCCGCCCTATCGCGATCTGCTGCGCGACTGGGAGCAGTTCGCGCGCGATACGCTCCGCATCTTCTATGCCGCCCGTGCCAGAACGTCGGACAAGGCACCGTTCGACCGTCTGGTGGAAGAGATCAGTGCTGAAAGCGAGGAGTTCCGGACCTGGTGGCTAGTGTCCTGCTCCGCAATTGCCGACTAATATCTCCTGATCGTGAGAGTTTCGGGAGAAATGCCTTGATGGGACGACCGATCAAGCGACTGCGTGCTGAACCTGGCGCTGTCACGGAGCTTCGACGCCGGTCGCGGTCGGCCATCGTCGACGTGCGGGAGCGCGAGCGTGCCGACATCATCCTGCTTCGGCTCGACGGCGTCGGGGTTGAAGCCGTCGCCGAGCGGCTGAATACGACGCCCAAGCGCGTCTCGACGTGGTCGAGGCGGTTCGAGAGGTTCGGTCTTGCGGGGCTGGATGATCGACCGGGTCGTGGCCGCAAGGCTTCGATCCCGGAGGTGAAAGTGGCACGCGTGCTGACCGAAGCGACCCGTCCGCCGAAGGGTAGACGCCGCTGGAGCCTGCGGTCGATGAGCCGTCACGCCGGGGTCTCCGCGAGTTCGGTCCAGCGCCTGTGGTCGAGGAACGACCTCAAGCCACATCGTCTGAGGACCTTCAAGCTGTCGAACGATCCGAAATTCGAGGAGAAGTTCTGGGACGTCATCGGGCTGTATCTCAATCCGCCCGCGAAGGCGCTGGTGCTGTGCTGCGACGAGAAAAGCCAATGCCAGGCGCTCGAACGCACGCAACTGGGCCTCCCGCTGGCGCCGAAGCGCCCGCCCACGATGACGCACGACTACGTCAGGCATGGCACGATCACACTGTTCGCAGCCCTCAGCCAGTTGACCGGAAAGCTGATCAGCCGCACCGAGGCGAGCCACACGCATGTCGAATGGCTGCGTTTCCTCAAGCAGATTGATCGCGAGACGCCGTCCGACGTCGATCTGCATCTGATCGCGGACAACTACGCCACCCATAAACATCCCAATGTGCGGGCGTGGCTGGGCAGACACCCTCGTTTCCACATGCACTTCACGCCGACCTCGTCCTCGTGGCTCAATCTGGTCGAGCGCTTCTTCGCCGACCTAACCGGCGACGTGATCCGTGTCGGCAGCTTCACGTCGGTCAACGAACTGGTCCGTGACATCAAAGCCTATCTCGCCGTGCGCAATGCCGATCCAAAGCCATACGTCTGGAAAGCCACCGGCGCCGAAATCCTCGCAAAAATCAAACGAGCACGCGTCGCGCTTACCGAAACCACGGCTGCATGACTTCCTGGTCAGCAATTGCGAATCGGGACACTAGAGGGCGACGTGCAGAATTTCGAGGAAGGTGCCAAGCGGCTGCACCATCCCAAGCTCGGCTTGATCGATCTCACCTATGTGGCGCTGGTCCCAGAGGGTCAGCCCAACCTGTCGTTCGTGACATACGCGCTGCACCCAGGAAGCAGGGACTGACAGTCATAGGATAAGAACATCTCTGCCCAAGCCTATTGTCTCTGCCCACGTTGGTTGTTCAGCGCGAACGACACAGAAGGCAGCGAATGAAGACCGTACTCGTTACAGGTGCCGGCACTGGCTTCGGCAAAGAGGCCGCGATGAGACTGGCCGAGAAGGGCTTCGACGTCATCGCCGCCGTCGAGATCTATCCCCAGGTGGAAATTCTGGAGAACCAGGCAACCGAGCGTGGCGTCACCCTCAGGATCGAGAAGCTCGACGTGACGAACGAAGGCGATCGCAGGAAAGCCCTCGACTGGAATGTCGAGATCCTCGTCAACAACGCGGGCATGCTCGAGGGCGGCGCGGTCATCGACATCCCCGGCGAGAACATGCGGCACGAGTTCGAGGTGAACGTCATTGGCCCGCTGCTGCTGACCCAGGGCATCACCAGGCAGATGATCAAGCGCGGCCAAGGCCGGGTCGTCTGGGTGTCGTCGCGCGAAGGCCTCAACGTCAATCCGTTCACCGGCATCTATTCGGCGTCGAAGCACGCGATCGAGGCGATCGCCCAGACGATGAAGGCCGAGCTTCAGGAGTTCAATATCGAGGTCGCCACCGTGAACCCCGGGCCATTCCTGACCGGCTTCAACGATCGCGGCTTCGACACCTGGAAGAGCTGGATCGATGAACCATCCGAACGTCTCTTCGACTACTCGAAGCTCGCCTTCCCCCGGGCTCATACGCCCGGCATGATCGGCTGACTCTCGAAGGATTCCCTGATCGGCGCTGACGTGATTCGCTGTGCTCTGCACCCGATTCGCGGAGTTCATCATGGCAGCGCCGATCAAGATCACGCGGAACGACCTCGACCCGGCCGGGCTACGCCGGGCAGCGCGGCGAGCGGCCAGTGTCGCAGCCGCGCAACGGATGCTGGCATTGGCGCTGGTCCTGGAAGGTGCATCGAGGACCGAGGCGGCGCAGGCGGCCGGCATGGACCGACAGACGTTGCGCGATTGGGTGCATCGCTACAACCAGGAGGGGCTGGCTGGGCTGACGGACCGGCATGGTGATTTCGGCCCCAAGCGGCTGCTCTCGCCCACGCAGGAGGCGGAGATCGCAGACTGGGTCCGGCAGGGACCGGACCTGGCCACGCACGGCGTGGTGCGCTGGCGCCGGGCCGACCTGGCGCGGGCGATTGCGGCCAAGTTCGGGGTCGTGCTGGCCGAGCGCAGCATCAGCACCGTGCTGCGCCGGCTCGGCTTCCGCCGCCTGGTCGCGCGTCCGCGCCATCCCGGCCACGACGCCGCGGCGCAAGCGTCTTTCAGAGCGACTTCGCCGCCCTTGTAGACGCCGCCCTGCCCGAGCACGCCCGCGGCAAGCCGCTGGAACTCTGGTGGCAGGATGAAGCGCGCATCGGCCAGCAGGGCACGCTGACGCGCGTGTGGGCCGAGCGCGGCTCTCGGCCGTCGGCGCCGCGGGATCAACGCTACGCCTGGGCCTATCTGTTCGGCGCCATCTGCCCGGCCCGCGGCACCGGTGCGGCGCTCGTGCTGCCGTTCGCCAACGCCGAGATGATGAACCTGCACCTGGCCGAGATCAGCGCCAGCGTGACCGCCGGTGCACACGCCGTGCTGACGATCGACGGCGCCGGCTGGCACCAGACCGGCGACAAGCTATGCGTGCCCGACAATATGACGCTCCTGCACCTGCCGCCTTACAGCCCAGAGCTGAATCCGGTCGAGAACGTCTGGGCTTTTCTGCGCGGCAACAAGCTCAGCAACCGTGTCTTCAACAACTACGAGGCCATCGTCGACGCCTGCTGCGCCGCATGGAACTGGCTCATCGCACAACCAGAACGCATAGCCTCAATTGGTAGCAGAGAGTGGGCGTGTGTCAGTCAATGAAGCCGGGCGTATCAGTTCGACCCGGAACCGGTCTATGCCACGCTGACCGCGGTCGCGGCGGGCGAGATCGACGCGTTTCGCAATCTCGAGCCCAAGTCGATGATCGAAGAGACCAAGGAGAATATCGAGAAGCCCTGGTCGATGAAGGCCACGGACGGCCTGGGCACCCGCCATGAACAGGTAAGGCAGTGCTATGACATGGAGCCCGAGCAGCGGGCGAACTGATCATCATACTCACGATACGGCGCAGGTGCCGTAACTATTACTTACCTCAAGCCTAGTCACAGGACAAGCAACATGAAAATTCTCATGGTTTTGACCTCCCACGACCAGCTCGGCGACACCGGCCGCAAGACGGGCTTCTGGCTCGAAGAGTTCGCCTCGCCCTATTACACGTTCAAGGATGCTGGCGCAGAGGTCGTGCTGGCCTCCCCCAAGGGCGGCCAACCGCCGCTCGACCCCAAGAGCAACGAGCCGTCCAATCAGACCGAAATGACCCGGCGCTTCGAAGCCGATACGGCCTCGAAGGCGCAACTTGCCACGACGCTGCGTCTGGACAGCGTCAGCCAGGCGGACTTCGACACGGTCTTCTATCCCGGCGGTCACGGACCGATGTGGGATTTGGCCGAGGACCAGAACTCGGTCAAGCTGATCGAGGAATTCCTCAAGGCAGACAAGCCCGTGGCACTGGTCTGCCACGCGCCTGGCGCTTTGCGTCACGTCAAGAAGCCCGATGGCAGTCCGCTTGTCGAGGGCAAGAAAGTGGCCGGATTCGCCAACTCCGAAGAAGCCGCCATGGGTCTGACCGACGTCGTGCCGTTCCTGGTCGAGGACGAGCTCAAGGCGAAAGGCGGGCTCTATTCCAAGGGTCCCGACCTGAAACCCTATATCGTCAGCGACGGTCTTTTGATCACCGGCCAGAACCCCGCCTCGTCGGGTCCGGCCGCGAAGGCTTTGGTGGAGCAGCTCGCCAAGACGGCAGCCTGAACGGATTTGCATCGTGGGAGGCAGCTCTTGCTTCCCACGATTTGTGCCCGACAGCCCGGGCAGGGCTTGCTAGCGGGTCGGTTCATCTTGGAAGGCGGGGGCCAGCCCGTTCGGCATCGTGCCGCTCAGGCGGCCGCCGAAGCGGACAGGCTCGGCACGCGTGGCGAGCCCGGTCGTGTCGTCGGTCTCGACGTAGAGACCGCACAGCGTCGGCTCGCCCTCGGCCGGATGGAGACGTTCGCCGTTGAGCTTGCGCCAGAAGCGTTGTGACGCCCCATCCTTGTTCATGCCGATGACGCTGTCGTAGTCGCCGCACATGCCGGCGTCGGTCTGGTAGGCGGTGCCGCCCGCAAGCACCTGATGGTCGGCGGTGGGCACATGGGTATGGGTGCCGACCACGACGGAAACGCGGCCGTCGAAGCTGTGGCCGAAGGCCGCCTTTTCGCTGGTGGCCTCGCCGTGCAGGTCGATCAGGATGGCGTTGACGGTGCCGCCGGCGAGCGGACCGCCGAGGCGATGGCGGGCGAGCAGCTCCTGGGTCGCTCGGAACGGGTCGTCGAGCAGTTCCATGAACAGCCGGCACATGACGTTGACGACCAGGGCGCGCCTGCCCTTGGAGATGTCGACCAGGATCGAGCCGGCGCCCGGCGTGCCGGACGGGAAGTTCAGCGGGCGGACGATGCGCGGGGTGCGCTCGATATGACCGATCAGCTCCTTGCGGTCGAAGGCATGGTTGCCGAGCGTGATGACGTCGGCGCCGGCCGCGAACAGGCTGTCGGCCATGGCGGGGGCGAGGCCGAAGCCGTGGCTGGCGTTCTCGCCGTTGACGACGACGAGGTCGGCGGCGAGGCGGGTCCTGAGGTCGGGCAGATGACGCTCGACGGCGTCCCGCCCGGCGCGGCCGACGACGTCGCCGAGAAAGAGGATGCGCATCTAGATGGTCCCGCGGTCGGTGACGATGGCGTCGAGCCGATGGTCGTGGGGTTCGGTCGGAACGGTGCGGATTTCGGCATCGGCGCGCGCGACGCCGATTGATCGGGCCTCGGGATGGGCCGCCAGCGTGCGGTCATAGAAGCCGCCGCCGCGGCCGAGACGGTTGCGATCCCGGTCGAAGGCGATGACGGGGACGAGGATGATGGAAGGGCGGCCTCGATGCTCGCGGGGATCGGCCCTGGGATGGCGGGTGCCGAGCGGGCCCGCCTCCATGACCGACCATACGTGCCAGGGCCGGAAGGCCAGCGGCCGGTCAGCGGCCGCGACGACCGGCAGGAACAGGGAACGTCCCGCCGCGTCGAGACGGCGCATGAGAGGGCGGAGATCGGGCTCGTTGTCCAGCGGCCAGAAGAAGGAAATCGAGGACACCGGATCGGCCAGGAGGGCGGCGAGGTGTTCGATCAGGGTGTCGTCGCGTGAAGGATCGGTGCGGCCGAGCATCCGCCGCCGCAGCTCACCCTTGGCCGGAACGATGGGGTGCGGAGCCGCCCTGGCCGTTGGCGCTAACACCCTCCCAGAGCCTGCAAGTGCAGGTGGGTGCCAGATACCGTGACCACGGCCACGGCAGCGCCAGCTCCCGAGGGAGTGCTTATCGGCCCAGGGGGTGACTGTCCTGACGCACCGGGCAGCCCCGCGGTGAACATCTAGTCATGCTCCAGCGCGGCTGCAATGTGTTCGGCGCGTTCGGCCAGCGCGCGCAGCTCGGGATCGGTGGTCGCGAGCGGTGCCGTGACGTCATGACGCTGGGAGGCCGCCTTGTGCACGTCGTGCAGTTCGTCGGCCATCAGCAGGCCGGCGAGCACCAGCAACCGGCTCTCGCCACTCTGGCCGCCGATCGCCTTGATCTGGTCGATCCGCTTCTCGATCTCGCCGGCCATCGACTGCAGGTGCTGCTCCTGGCCGTCCTCGCATCCGACGATATAGGCGTAACCATTGATCTTGATCGTGACTTGAGCCATCGGCTTCTCCGGGCAACCTGTTCAGAACGCCGCGTCACCGAGCAGCGTCCGGACCCGGTCGATCATCGCGTCGAGCCGGCGCCGTATTTCGTCGATCGTCTCGTGCTCGGCGACCGGCCCCATCTCGCTCGACGCATCGGCGGCGTGGGCGTCACGCTCGGCCCTGCGCACGATGGCAGCCGAGATGCGGTCTAGTGCGGCCTCGAGCCGGCGGCCGTCGCTGGCGGGTTCCATGGCGCGTTCGGTCGGGCCTTCTGTGGGGCGCTCGGCGGGGCGCCTGGTGGGCGGTTGCCATTCAGCCCTGGCGCCTTCGACCGGCGGCATCGTTATCCTCATGCAGGACTTGACCGCATGATCCTCATGCAAGGTTTGACCGCATGATCCTCATGCAAGGTTTGACCGCATGATCCTCATGCAGGGCTTGAACGCATGACGCGCGGCCGCTCGAAGGTCAAGCGATGATCGAACGGCTGCCTCCGGCGTGCCTGGTGCGAAGTCTGGCCGAGGCGCGGATCGCCCTGGCACCTGGCGCGCCGGTCACGCTGCTGTCGGCGCGCGGGGCCGCGATCTTCGCCGGAACCCTGTTCTGGCAGGCGCTGGTCGGGGCCGCGCGCGCGCAAGCGGCCGGGACGGTGCTGGCCGACATTCTCGATTGCGCGGATGCGTCGGGCCGGGCGCTCGAGGCGCTTCGGCTCGGCCAGGGCGTGATCGTGCTCGAGCCGGCCAGCATCGGCTATGCGGATATCGTCGAGCGGGCGTCGGTCCTGGGTGCGTCGGTGCTGGCCGTGCGGCCGCCGGCGCTGGATTGTGGCCGACGCGATGCGGGGCGGCGGGTCGGTGCCTGGCTCGGCGATGACAGGGCGGGCGGCGGGGGCTAGCGTTGAGGCGGAACAAGCCCGAGCGGCGATGGAGAAGCGGCGGATGACGCCTCGCGTCGGTCCTCGAGAACGGAGCCCGGTCGCTTGAGCGGCTGCCGGCTGTATCTGGTCACGCCGCCGGCGCTGGTGCCGACCGCGTTTGCCGAGGATCTCGGACGCGCGCTCGACGCGGGCGACGTGGGCGCGGTCCAGCTCAGGCTGAAGGAGGCGAGCGACGAGGCGGTGCTGCAGGCGGCATCGGTGCTGCTGCCGGTGTGCGCGCGCCGCGACGTCGCGTTCCTGGTCAATGACCGGCCGGACCTCGCGAGGCGAGCGGGTGCCGACGGCGCGCATGTGGGTGCCGAGGACGTGCAGGCGGGCGAGGCGCGCGCGCTGCTCGGCCCGGACCTGCAGCTTGGCGTGTCGTGCTACGACAGCCGCGACCTCGCCATGCGCGCGGGCGAGCAGGGTGCCGACTACGTGGCGTTCGGGGCGTTCTTTCCGAGCTCGACGAAGGAGACGCCGATCAGGGCCGATCCGGCGTTGCTGGGCTGGTGGTCGGAGCTGATGGAGCTTCCCGTGGTCGCGATCGGCGGCATCGACGCGGCCAATTGCGGCGCGCTGGTGCGCGCCGGCGCCGATTTCCTCGCCGTCGTCAGCGCCGTGTGGAACCATCCCGACGGACCGGCGGCCGGAGTGCGCGCGATGAACGCGGCCATCGCCGACGCCTGACCATGCAGGTCTCCTCGTGGCACACGGTCGTGGGCTTCGCGGTCGCCTTCCTGCTCGGGACCGCGATCGGGGCGGAACGGCAATGGCGGCAGCGATCGGCCGGGTTGCGGACGACGGTGCTGGTCGCACTCGGTTCGTCGGCGTTCAGCGATCTCGGGGTGCGGCTGGCGGGGCCGGCGGAGGCGACGCGCGTGGTGGCCTATATCGTGTCGGGAATCGGTTTCCTGGGCGCGGGCGCCATCCTGAAGGACGGCGGCACGATCCGCGGGCTCAACACCGCCGGGACGCTGTGGTGCTCGGCGGGCGTGGGCGCCTTTGCCGGATGCGGCTACCCGGTCGAGGCCGGGACGCTGACGCTGTTCGTGCTCGCCGGCAACACGCTGCTGCGGCCGCTGGTGGACGCCATCAACCGCAGTCCGATCAGCGAGCGGACGACGGAAGCGTTGTATGCCGTGCATGCGGTTTGCGCCGCTGCCGACATGACGGACGTACGCGACCTGCTGTTCGAGGTGCTGGAGGCGGCGAACTACCCGATCCGGGCGATCGAGACGCACGAGGGCAGCGGCGACCTGGTGGAGTTCGAGGCGGCGCTGATCCCGACCAGCGCGGTGCCGTCGGAGCTCGACGATGTCGTCGAGCGGCTCAAGCGGGCGGCGGCGGTGAGAAGCGCGACCTGGACGGTCGGCTCGACGTCGTGAGCCGGCTAGTTCGGGGCGAGGAGGGCGTTGCCGGCGTAGAGGATGCCGTTGGACTGGATGATGTCGGCGAGCACCAGTTGCGACACGCGGCCGGTCGGGTCGGTGAGCGAGAGGCGCTGGCCGGTCGGATCGAGGGCGAGGTCGAGCACTTGGCCGTCCAGCGTGGCCAGGCCGGCGCGGCCGCCGCCGCGTCGCGCCATGTCGATCAACTCGACGAGCGTGTAGCGGCCCGGAACGATGGTGTAGGCCACGAGCTGGCGCAGGCCGGCGGCGTTGGCCGGATCGAGCATGCGCCGACGATAGATGTCCGGGATGCGGTCGATCGCCGGGTCGACGAGCGCGAAGACCGTGTACGGCTTCGGGCCCTTGAGAAGGTCGGCGAGACCCGCACGACGGAGCAGCTCGTCATAGTCGGCGAAGACCAGCGAGTTGGTGAGGTTTTCCGACAGCGGACGGTCGACATAGATCGGCGCGTAGCCGAACACGGTCGCGTTGCTCGACCCGCGCACGAACAGCGGATCCTGCCGGTACTGGCTTTCGCACCCGGCCAGGGTCAGGCCCAGCAACAGGAAGCAGTGCCACCGCGCACGAAACGAACCCAGCATCGACAGTCCCCCGACCACGCGACTTCGATACGGCCTCGTCACGCGACAGGCAAGGTTGGGCGACAGGCAAGGTCAGCAGCCGTCGCCGTGCAACGACCATGCGGCGACACGTCCGGCCGCGATCTCGAAGGTCGTGACACAGGAGTAGGTGTTTACCGAGGGCGGGAAGCCGCCGCCAAAGCCGAGGCCGCCGTAGCCGAACCCGCCATAGCCGAACCCGCCGTAGCCGAAGCCGCCGTAGGGGCCGAAGCCTCCCCAGGGGCCGAAGCCGGGATCGTAGGTGGTGTAGGAATTGTCGTAGGCCAGGAAATCATGGCCCTGCGCGTTGTAGGAGCGGGTGGGCACGCCGTAGGAGCGGAGCACGTCGAGCTCGGGATGGCCCACGAGCGCGTCGAGGCGCGCCCGCTCGGCGGCCGACGGGATCTCGCAGCCGGCGAGCGCGGTGGAGGCGGCCAGGAGGGTGACGATGATGAGGGAGCGCATGGGTTGCCTTTCGACGCGGCCGGTCAGCCGAGCCATCGTATGTCGTTGATCGAATTGGCGTTCGTGGCGATCATCGCAAGCCTGTCGAAGCCGAGCGCGATGCCGGAGCAGGGCGGGAGCTCGGCGACAGCGGCCAGGAATTCCTCGTCGAGCGGCCAATCCTGGTCGGCGGTGCCGGGCCAGGCAAGGCGGCGGGCGCGATCGGCTTCGAAGCGGACGCGCTGCTCGGCGGGGTCGGTCAGTTCCTCGAAGGCATTGGCGAGCTCGATGCCGCAGACATAGAGCTCGAAGCGCAGCGCGGTGCGATCGCAGCCCGAGTCGCGCCGGGCGAGGGCCGCGAGCGGCGCCGGCCAGTGGCTGAGGATGGTGGGGCGTTCGCGGCCGAGATGCGGTTCGACATGTTCGAGCATCAGGCGGAAGAACAGATCCTCCCAGGTTTCGCCGCTTCGGTGGCCGACACCGGCACGGGCGGCGAGTGCGGCTGCGTCGTCGAGGTCGGCCAGGATGTCGATCCCGGCATGGCGCGCGAAGGCTTCGGCGACCGTCAGGCGTTCGAAGGGCCCGGCGAGATTGTTGGTGACGCCGCGGCAGGAGACCGTGGGCGGCAGGACGGCGCGCAGGACATGTTCGGTCTGGCCGATCAGCCCGTCGAGGTCCTGGCCGGGCGTATACCATTCGAGCATGGTGAATTCGGATGCGTGCAGCGCTCCTCCCTCCCCGTTCCGCCAGACGCGCGCGAGCTGGAAGATCGGGCCGGAGCCGGCGGCGAGCAGGCGCTTCATCGCGAATTCCGGGCTGGTGTTGAGCCAGGCGGGCTCGCGGCCGCCGTCCGGGTGCTCGCGCTCGGTGCGGAACGCGCGCAGATGCACCTCCTCGCCCGGGGCGGCGACGAGACAGGGGGTTTCCACCTCGTCGTAGCCGTGCGCCTCGAAATAGGCGCGCGTGGCGCGCGCGAGACGCATCCGGCGACGAAGTGCGGCGTGGTGGGCGGCGAACCTGCCGTGCCCTGGAGAGGTCATCGATCGCTCCGTGTTTGCCGGGCGGGTCGGGCACTTCTACACCGCGCGGATGCAAACGATCAGGACCGTGAGCGGCGTCATCGAGGCGGGTCTCGCGCCCGGGCGCGACCGGGCGGCGCTCGACGCCGTGGGCCGCGCCTACGCGATCGCGATCCCGCCCGCGTTCGCACGCCTGATCGGCGACCCGGACGACGCGATCGGACGGCAGGTGATCCCGCATGCGGACGAGCTGCTGACGCGCGCGAACGAGGATGCCGATCCGACCGGGGACGCGCGCTGGACTCCGATCGAAGGGGTGGTTCGGCGCTATCCGGACCGGGCGCTGCTCAAGCCGCTGCTCGCCTGCCCGGTCTATTGCCGGTTCTGCTTCAGGCGCGCGCATGTGGGGCCCGACGGCGGGGTGCTGGGCGAGGACGCGCTCGAACGCGCGCTCGACTGGATCGCGGCCGAGCCCGACCTGCGCGAGGTGATCCTGACCGGGGGCGACCCGCTGATCCTGTCGCCGCGACGGCTGGCGGCGATCGTGGGCCGGCTGTCGGGGATGGCGCGGATCGAGACGATCCGGGTGCATACGCGCGTGCCGGTGGCGGACCCCGAGCGGGTGGACGCGGCACTGGTGGGCGCGCTCGCGACCGGCAAGGGCATGCGGATGATGCTGCACGCGAACGCGGCGGCCGAGATCACGGAGCAGGCGGGCGGCGCGGTGCGCCGGCTGCTGGCGGCGGGGATCCCGGTGCTGTCGCAGTCGGTGCTGCTGCGGGGGGTCAACGATACGCCCGAGCGGCTGGAGGCGCTGCTGCGCGCGCTGCTCCGGGCCCGGGTGGTGCCGGCGAGCCTGCACCAGCTCGACCGGGCGCCGGGGACGGCGCGGTTCCATGTGCCGATCGAGGAGGGACGCGCGCTGCTCGCGAGCCTGCGCGGGGGTGTGCCGGGGGATGCGCTGCCGCGCTACATCCTCGATATCGAAGGCGGCCACGGGAAAGTCCCGATCGGGCCGGACTACCTGGACGTGGCGGCGCGGACGGTGCGCGATCCGTGGGGCGGCCGGCACTCGCTTGCCGCTCGGGACGCGCTGGGCTAGGACCCCGCTTCCCAAATCGAACCGGCATCGCCGACGGGACCAATCCATGAAGCAACAGGCGAATCTGATCCGGGCCGGCCAGGTCATCGAACACGAGGGCCGTCGCTGGACGGTGCTCAAGCAGCAGATCATCACGCCGGGCAAGGGCGGCGCGTTCATCCAGGTCGACATGCGTGACCTGAAGTCGGGCAACAAGACCAACGAGCGCTGGCGGACGGCCGACACGGTCGAGCGGCTGATGACCGAGGACCGCGAATTCACCTATTCCTATACCGACGGCGACAATTTGGTGCTGATGGACCCGGAGACGTTCGAGCAGTTCCTGGTGCCGACGGCGATCCTGGGCGAGCAGGCGCCGTTCCTGCAGGACAACATGGTCGTCAACGTCAAGCTCGTCGAAGGCGACCCGGTCGGCGTGGACCTGCCGGCGATGGTGACGCTCGAGATCGTGGAAGCCGATCCGGTGGTGAAGGGACAGACGGCGACGTCGTCCTACAAGCCGGCGCTGCTGAGCAACGGGGTCAAGACGCAGGTGCCGCCGTTCATCGAGACCGGCGAGCGGATCGTGGTGCGGACCGAGGATGCGAGCTACGTCGAGCGCGCGAAGGGCTGATGGCCCAACGACTTTCGCCGCACATGAGCGTCATGCAGAGTGCGGCCCAGAAGGCGGCGAAGCGTCTGCTGCGCGATTTCAGCGAGGTCGAGAACCTTCAGGTCAGCATCAAGGGGCCGTCGGATTTCGTGAGCCAAGCCGACCTTCGGTCGGAGGCGACGCTGCGCGAGGAGCTCGCGCGGGCGCGGCCGGGCTACGGCTTCCTGATGGAGGAGAGCGGGGCGTCGGGCGGCGAGAACTGGACCTGGCGGTGGGTGGTCGACCCGCTCGACGGCACGACGAACTTCCTGCACGGCATGCCGCACTGGTCGATCAGCATCGGGCTGCAGCGCCGGCTGCAGGACGGCCATGTCGAAGTGGCGGCGGGGATGATCTACAATCCCGTCAACAACGAGATGTTCTGGGCCGAGAAGGGCGGGGGCGCCTGGCTGAACGACCGTCGGTTGCGCGTCTCGGCGCGTCGTGACGTCGAGCAGGCGGTCTTTGCGACGGGCATCCCGTTCGGGGTGTCGGATGCGCGACAGCGGATGGCGTTCGCGCGCACGATGTCTGTCATGATGCCGCAGGTCGCGGGGATCCGCCGATTCGGGTCGGCGTCGCTCGATCTCGCCTGGACCGCCGCGGGCCGATTCGACGGCTACTGGGAGATCGGGGTGAAGGCATGGGACGTATGCGCGGGCGTGCTGATCGTGCGCGAGGCGGGCGGTTTCGCCACTGACCCGGACGGACGCGAGGCGCAGGCGTTCGAGGTCGTGAGCGACGTCGTGGCCGGCAACGCGCACCTGCATGCGACACTGCGCGAGATGGTGGCGGGCGGACTCGGGGCCGGTTCGGGCTAGGCGGATGCGAGCGGCCTCGGTCATTCCGATGATGCTCGTGCTGCTGCCGGCGATCGCGCTCGGGCAGGTGACGACGAACCAGAACGCGCTCGACCGGCTCGGCCCGACGAAAAAGGTGGCGCATGCGCATTCAACCCATGCGCCGCACGCCGCCCGGGCGCGCGCCCATCCGCCCGTCCGGACCGGAGCGCCGACGCGGACGGCGGCACGGATCGGGCCCGCGCCGCCGATCCCGCCGCGGCCGCCGCCGCCGCCGGTGATCGCGCCGCCGGCGGTGCATGTCGACCTGCATCCGCCGCCGCCGCCGCCCGCGGTTCCGGTCGTGGTCAAGGCGGTCGGATCGGCCTCCTCGATCCGGGCAGGGATGCGGATCACGTTCGGATCCGACAGCGCGGACGTCAATGCCGAGACCGATGCGGCGCTGCACGGGGTCGCCACCATGCTGAAGGCCGAACCGACCGTGACGGCCGAGGTCGACGCGTTCGCGGCCGGAACCGAGGACGATCCGTCGTCGCCGCGCCGGGTGTCGCTCGCGCGCGCACTTGCCGCACGCGCGGTGCTGATCAATGACGGGATCGCATCGACGCGGATCTATGCGCGGGCACTCGGCACCAGTGCCGCGCCCGCGTCGGACACCGAGCCGCAGGGACCGCCCGACCGGGTCGACATCGTGATGCGCGATCCCAATGCGGCATCCTCGCCGGCGAACGCGAAGGCGTCGCATTCGTGACCCGTCCGACCACCTATGTCGTCAGGATGCTGCTGTTCCTGGCCGCCGTCGGCATCGTGGTCTGGTTCCTCTCGCCTGTCCTGGTCAATGCGTTCGGCAACAACCGGCTGTTGAACGGACTGATCCTGTCGGTGCTGGCGCTGGGGATCGTCTGGAATTTCGTCCAAGTGGTCCGGCTCAGTCCGGAGGTGCGCTGGGTCGAGACGTTGCGCCAGCCGCGGGCGGCCCTCGCTCCGCCGCGGGCACCGCGGCTGCTGGCGCCGATGGCGTCGATGCTGGCCGCGCGCGACCGGGAGCAGCGCCTGGTGCTGTCGACGCCGGCGGCGCGATCGCTGCTCGACAGCCTGGCCTCCCGGCTCGACGAGAGCCGGGAATTGTCCCGCTACATGACCGGATTGCTGATCTTCCTGGGACTGCTGGGCACGTTCTACGGGCTGATCCTGACGGTGGGATCGGTGGGCGACGTGATCGCGAGCATGTCGCTGGGCAACGGTGACGCGCCGGCGATGTTCGACCAGCTCAAGCGCGGGCTGGCGCGGCCGCTGCACGGAATGGGGACCGCGTTCTCGGGCTCGATGTTCGGGCTCGCGGGTGCGCTGGTGCTGGGATTTCTCGACCTGACGGCGGGGCAGGCACAGAACCGGTTCTTCAACGAGCTTGAGGAGTGGCTGGCCGGGATCACGCGGTTTGGCGGCGGGGGGATCGGCGGCGACGGCGAGATGCCGATCCCGGCCTATGTCCAGGGGCTGCTGGAGCAGACGGCCGAAAGCCTCGAGCAGTTGCATGCGCTGATCGCGCGCAGCGAGGAGAACCGCACCCAGGTGGGCCACGCGCTGATCCAGCTCGCCGGGCACATGGGCGGGCTGTCGGACATGATCCGGGCCAACCAGCTGGCGCTGAACCGGCTGGCCGATGCGCAGGACAGCGACATCCAGCGCGCGCATCTGCGCGGGATCGAGCAGTTGCTGACGCGCCTGCTGAGCGAGACCGAGCACGGGCGCGAGCAGAGCACGGCCGAGCTGCGCCAGGAGTTGCGGGTGCTGGCGCGGACGATCGGGGCGGCGCAGCCTCGGGCTTCCTCGGTTTGAGGGGCGCGTCCAGGAAAGAGCCGGGGGGACCGGGGCCGGTCCCCCCGGACCCCCCGGCGACAGTCAGATATGGCGCTTAGCCGGCGGCGGCGGAGCGGGGGGAACGGGCTCGATGCCTGGCCCGGGTATGTCGATGCGCTGTCGACGCTGCTGCTGGTGGTCATCTTCGTGCTGCTGGTGTTCGTGCTCGGGCAGGCCTTCCTGTCGGTGGCGCTGAGCGGGCGGCAGAAGGCACTCGAACAGCTCTCGGCGCAGGTGGCGCAATTGTCGGAGATGCTGTCGCTCGAGAAGTCGCACGAGAATGCGTTGCGGTCGGCCGAAAGCCGGCTTGCGGCCGATCTTGCGGTCAAGGAGCGTCGGATCGACAGCGACACGGCGCTGTCGGCCAGCCAGGCGTCGAGCGTGTCGCTGCTCAATGCGCAGCTCGCGGCTCTGCGGCAGCAACTGGCGGCGATCGCGGCAGCACTCGATCTGTCCAAGAGCCAGTTGGCCGCGCGCGACGTCCATATCGCGGATCTGGACCGCAAGCTGAACCTGGCGCTGGCCGATCGGGTCGAGGAATTGAAGCGCTACCGGAGCGAGTTCTTCGGGCGGCTGAGCCAGGTGCTGGCGGGGCAGAAGGGGATCGCGGTGGTGGGCGACCGGTTCGTCTTCCAGAGCGAGGTGCTGTTCCCGGTGGGCAGCGCCGACCTGTCGCCCGCGGGGGGAGCGGAGATCGGCAAGCTTGCCTCGACGCTCAAGCTGATCATTCCGAAGATTCCGGCCGACCTGAACTGGGTGCTGCGCGTCGACGGGCATGCCGACCGGCAGCGCGCGAAGGGAGGCAGCGACGCGCTGAACTGGCAGCTCTCGGCGGCGCGCGCGATCAGCGTCGTGCGGCTGCTGATCGCCGACGGGATCCCGGCGACCCATCTCGCGGCGGCAGGCTTCGGCGAATACCAGCCGCTCGACCCGGCCGAGACGGCGGCCGCCTACGCGCGAAACCGACGGATCGAGCTGCGTTTGACAGACCGGTAGGTCCATGAGGGAGGAAGCGCCATGAGCACATTCCGGATCGCGCTTGCCGCCATCCCGGAGGATCGGCCGCACCGGATCGAGGTCGGCGAGACGCCGATCCTGCTGATCAGGCACGGCGCGGAGGTGTCCGCGCTTGCCGCCGCATGTCCGCATGCCGGTGCGCCACTCGAGAAGGGGGCGGTGTGCGAGGGGCGGCTGATCTGCCCGTGGCACAAGGCGGCGTTCGCGGTGCGGGACGGCGCGCTGCTGGAGCCGCCGGCGCTGGCGGCGCTCACACGCTACACGGTGCGGATCGAGGACGGGTTCGCGATCATCGACGGCCGGGAGGCCGAGCCTGCCCCGACGCACGCAACGTTCGATGGCACCATCGCGATCGTGGGCGCGGGGGCGGCCGCTTCCGGTGCGCTGGCGCTGCTCCAGGCGCGCGGACATGCGGGGCGCGTGATCGTCATCGGGCAGGAGGCGGCCGCCCCCTACGATCGGACCGTGTTGAGCAAGATGGTCATCGGCGGGAAGATGCCGGCGGCGCCGAAGGCGCTGTTCGAGGCCGGATTGGAGCCGAACGTCGAGCTGGTGGTCGGCGAGGTCGTCGGGCTCGACGCGGGCGGCCGCACGATCACGCTGCGCGACGGGCGGACGATCGGCTACGAGCGGGCGCTGGCGGCCTCGGGCGGCGCGCCGAAATGGCCGGGACTGCCGGGGGAGCATCTGACCGGCGTGCATGTGCTGCGGAGCGTGGCGGACGCGGCGTCGCTGGTCGACAGCATCGGGACTGCGCGGCGTGCGGTCATTCTCGGCGCCGGCTTCATCGGGCTGGAGGTGGCCTCCGGACTGCGCGAACGCGGGGTCGGGGTGACTGTCATCGCGTCGGGGACGCCGCTCGCTCGCGTGTTCGGGGAGCGGATCGGCGGCCGGCTAAGGGCGCTCGCCGAGGACAAGGGCGTCGTGTTCAGCGACGGCAAGGTGGTTCGCTTCGAGGGAGGCGAACGCGTCGAGCGGGTGGTGCTGGAGGATGGCACGGTGCTCGCGTGCGACCTCGCGGTGCTGGGGACGGGTGTCGCGCCGAATGTGGGTTTCATCGAGGGGGTGACCCTCGATGACGGCGTTGTCGTCGGTCCCTCGCTGCTCGCGGCACCGGACCTGTATGCGGCGGGCGACATCGCGCGGTTCGCCTACCGGGGCGAGCAGGTGCGGATCGAGCATTGGCGATTGGCGCAGCAGCACGGGTGGCTGGCGGCGCGCAACATGCTGGGCGAGGACGCGATCTTCGAGGGGGTGCCGTTCTTCTGGACGGCCCAGCACGGCAAGCGGATCGACTATCTGGGCCACGCCGAGAGCTGGGACGACGAGGTGATCGACGGCGATCTGGCATCGCTCGATTTCGTGGCGTTCCTGGTGCGCGGCGGCGTCGTCGCGGCGGCGATCGGGTGCGGGCGCGATACGCAGATGGCGCGGCTGTCGGATGCGATGCGCCGCGATCTGACGGTCGCGGAGGCGCGGACGATATCCGCCTAGGCCGGCTCGCCGAGTGCCTTGCGCTTGAGGAGTTGCAGGCGGTGATCGGCGTCGACCGCCTGCGGATCGAGCGTCAGCACCTTCTGCCAGGCAGCGTAGGCGGCCTGGGCATCGCCCTTGGTTTCGGTGACTTCCGACAGGATCGACCAGGACTGGAAGTCGCGCGGGTCGCGGTCGATGGCCTGGCCGAGATCGGCGATCGAGCCCGCGGTGTCGCCCGTGTGCAGCCGCATCACCGCGCGCTCGCGCCAGAGCACGCCAAGTTCCGGCTGCAGGTCGATGGCGCTGTCGAGGTCGTGCACGGCCTTGTCGGCGTGGCCCGCGACAAGTGCGGCGTTGCCGCCGTCGACGAGGATGCGCGCGGTGGGCGAGATCGGCTTTTCCTGCTCGAGCTCGACACGCTGCTCCAGCGATGCCGCTTGGCCGCGTGACTTCGCGCCGGCGAGCTTGGCGAGGAGGCCGTCGAGCTGATCGTTCGCGTAAGCCGCGGAGGGCAGCAGGGCGAGGACGAGGAAGAGCGCCCTCAGCCCTGGCGGGCCTTCATCCGCGGGTTCTTCTTGTTGATCACGTAGACCCGCCCGTGGCGGCGAACCACGCGGCAGTTCTTGTCGCGTATCTTTGCCGTCTTGAGAGAGTTGCGGACCTTCATGACATGACCTTGTTCGTTCAGCGTCGAGCGCCGAGAAGAGGCGCGGGATAGAGGGTGGGGTGTTGGGTGTCAACCTTCGAACGGTCGGGCCCGGGACAGTTCTGGACCTCCCTGGTGCGGCGGGCGCCGGCGAACTGGGGCACCTGGAGCGGGTTTCTGGGGATGGCGTTCGCGCTGGTCGGACTGATCGGGATGTTCGCCACCTACGCGACCGCCCTGCCCTACCAGCGCGGGTTTCGCGAGGAGATGACGCTCGACCGGGCGCTCGCGACCGGCGGACAGCAGGCGGCGCTCGAAGCGTTGCGGCCGGGGTTGGCCGAACAGGCCGATCTGGTGATCGAGGGCAAGGGTCCGCTCGACGAGCGCGTGACGCGGGCGCGTGGAGACCTTGCCGCCCGGGTCGAGCGTGAGGGCGGCGCGCTCGGCGACAGGATGCGCTTGTGGATCGGCGTGTTCACTGCGGTGATGGCGCTGTTCGGGGCGATGGTTTTGAGCGTGACGCGCCGCAGTCCTTGAATGGGAAGGGTCAGAGGCGCTGCCCGGCGGCCACCGCGCAGCCGGCCAGGGTCTGGTGTCCGTCGGTGTCGTAGTAGGCGATCGTCGCGGTGTCGGCGAAGCTGTGGTCGTCCGTCAGGCGGATGGCGTGGTGGATGACCTGGCTGCCCTGCTTGATCGGTCCGGCGGCCGACGCGAACAGGATGTAGGCTTTCGTCGTGAGCGCGACCGCGCGTGGGCCGGTGAAGCCCCAGGTTCCGAAGGCGGTGCTGCGCTGCCCGGGCTGGAGCATCGGGTTGCTGGTCGTTTCGCTCTCGTTGCCTTCCGCGCCGAAGGCGAGCAGGGATTCGAACGGCGGGTTCGGCTTGAGCGAGACGCAATCGAATGTGGTGATGCGCACCTGCCAGACACCCACCGGCGTGTTGGCAAGGAGAGGCTCGGGGAGCAGCGGCGGGACGGTCGGGTCGGCGAAGGCGGGGGTGGCGGAAAACGACGCCGCGAGGACGGCGGAGAGAAGGCGGGTCCGGTGCATGGCGATGGTCCTGTGCGCGGGTTCAGTGTCGCGGACAGGGTTCCATCGTTCAGGCGGCATCGGTATGGCGGCCGGCTGAAATCGGGGTGACGGCCGGGTGAAGAAACGGGCCCGATGTGAACCCGCAGCGTTCCATGAGGCGCGCGAAGCGCGGCATGGCGCGGATCCCGTCCCACTTCGCATCCTGTGGCAGGAACGCGAGATTGACGTCGTTGACCGAGACGGCGCGGTCCAGCGCCACGAACGCCGCGTCGTTGTCGCCTAGTCCGACATGGATCATGGCCGGGGTGACCGGCGGGATGTAGCGTTGCGCGGCGCCGGGCTCGCAGTCGGCGAGGAGGGCGCGGGCGGCATCCGTCGCTCCAAGCCGGGCGAGCGCATAGCCCTTCAGCGCCATCGTCTTGGCGTTGCCGCCGGTGAGGCTCAATGCCATTTCGGCGGCCTGGAACATCCCGTCGTGGTCGCCGAGCTGCTGACGGGCCTGGGCCAGCATGTGGTGGCCGATCCAGAAGCCGGGCCGGATCACGGTCGCGTGCCGCGCGTGCTCCAGGGCGGCGCTGAAGTCACGTGCGTGGAACGCGATCTGGGACGCGAGCGCGTGGTGCATGGCAAACAGCGGATCGAGCTCGCAGGCGAGACGGATCGCCTCGCGCGCCTCCTGATGGACCCCCGCGTGCGACAGCACGACCCCGAGCATGCGGCGTGCGAACGGATAATTGGGGTCGAGATCGATCGCGTGACGAAAATCGCTTTCGGCGCCCGGCCAGTCCCAATCGAGCCAGAACCGGACGAAGCCGCGGGCGGCGTATGGTTCGGCGAGGTGTGGTCCGGCGTCGACCGCGCGCCGGGCCGCCTCCCTCGCCTGGCCGATCACGAGCCCGGGCGCGACATCGCCGTTGACCGGGCTCACGCCGAGCGTCTCGGCGAGGCCGGACCAGGCGAGCGCGTAGGAGGGGTCGATCGCGGTCGCACGTCGGTAGAGGCCGATCGCCTGCTCGTTGGTGGCGCGGGTGTTCTGGTTCCAGAAATAGCGGCCGCGCAGGAACAGGTCGAAGGCGGCCGGATCGGCGGATTGCCGGTGGGCGGCGAGAGCGGCGCGCGAGGGCGACAGTTGCAGGCTGATCCGGGTCGCGATGGTTCGGCTGATGCTCTCCTGGAACGCGAGGATGCGGCTCGGTTCGCCATCATAGCTCTCGGCCCAGACCGGGCGCTGGTCGCCGGCGTCGATGAGTTGGCAGACGACGCGCAGGCGGCCGTGTTCGACCCGGAGCGAGCTTTCGACGAGATAGTCGGCGCCGAACTCGCGCGCGATCGCGGACAGCCCGCGCGTGGTGCGCTTGAGCGCCATGATCGAGGTGCGGCCGACGACGGTCAGATGCGCCGGATCGATCTGGCCGAGGCGGGCGATGGTCTCCTCGGTGAAGCCGTCGGCGAGATAGTCCTCGCGAACGCCCGGACTGAGGTCCTCGAACGGCAGGACGGCCACGAGGAGGCGGCGGTCCGGGAGTGCGGCGGACAGGGCGGACACCGGCGCGATGAAGCGGTAGCCGAGGCGCGGGATGGTCTCGATGAAGGCCGGGGCGCCGCTCTGGTCGCCGAGGACACGCCGCAGCTTGCGGATTGCGGTGTTGATGCCGAGCTCGGTCTCGACATGGATCCGCGCCCCCCAGAGACGCTGCGCGATGAGCCCGCGGGCGACGAGGCGACCGGCCTCGCCGAGGAGCAGGGACAGGAGTTCGGCCGGCAGCCGTTCGAGCGACAGGGGCTGGCCGTCGCGCCGGAGCTTGAGCGCGATCGGGTCGAACTCGAAGTCGGCGAAGCGATAGGCCTGGGTCTCTGCAGGCATTTCTGTTCCCGATCGGACCGTTGCGTTCTAGCATGGTTCGCGAGCGGACGGATCAGGCGCCCGTCGATGGCGCCGGTCGCGTGAGCAGGCAGGAGAATGCCGTCGCGCGCGTTTGACAGAACCCGGTTCGGTTGAGGGGATCCCGGAGACCGCCGCGGCGCCCGAGGATCCAGCCACGCGCGCCCGCGTCGACCGGCTTATCAGGCGCACCGTCCGGCGGCTCAGCGTCGAGCGGCTGTTCGCGGTGATGGACGAGATGTCCGCCGAGGCGCACCGGCGCGGCCTGACCGGGGAGATCCTCGAAGACGAGCTCGCCGCCTACAATGCGGAGCGGAGAAGCGGTGATGACGCGCCTGCGGAAAAACCCGAGGCTGCGTCGGAAGAACTGGTCGCGCGGTTCCGTGCCTTCACCGCCGGCCATAACCTTGGTGGCGTCGGGCTCGAAGAGCTGATCGGCGAAGGGCGTCGGTAGACCGCGTGAGCGGCTGCGTGCTGGATGCGTCGTTCACCTTCCAGTGGCTGTTCGCGGACGAGGCGTCTTCCGAGGGCTATGCCGCTCTCGGCCCGATCACTCGCGAGGGCGCCGCGCACGCTATCGCGTGACTGACGGCTCACTGGTGCAGAACAGGCTCACGCCAGCGATGTCTGAACACGATTGTTGGCGCCTCTCGCATCGTGACAGTCCTGGGACAGGGAATCGACGATTCCCGCTCTCAAGGAGGCCGACATGTCCGACATCCTGGACCGTATGCGCCGGAACCCGGCAGGAGACTGGACCATCAGCGACGTGGCCGCGGCTTGTCACGAGCATGGTGTGCGTCGTGTGGCGCCTTCCGGGGGAGGGTCGCACTACAAAGTTTCTCACCCCTCACAGCGGGACATCCTGACCATCCCCCGCGCACGTCCGGTCAAGCCGGTGTATATCCGCAAGCTGAGGTTCATCGAAGCCGCTGGAGGCGCTGGTGCCCCAACCTGACTACCCTGTGCTGATCGAGTCTTTGGTGCCAGAGGACGGGGGCGGCTGCCTGGCGACCGTCCCGGACTTGCCGGGCTGCATGTCCGACGGTGCTACGCGGGAATTGGCCGCACGCAACGTCGGCGATGCGATCGAGGCCTGGATCGAGGAAGCCCGTGCCCTTGGCAGGGCCATTCCTGCTCCGTCAGGGCATCTGGTGACAGCCCAAGACTAAGTCGCCACACGACGAACGAGCCGGCCGCAGCACTCGCAGGACAGCCCTGTGGCGGAAGCGTTGCGGACGATCTGCGAACTGGGCCTGGCATAGCTACAAGGGATCGAGCCGCTCCGGGGCTTTGGTCGGGATTGACCTTGCGTCCGCATGGGTCAACCAGCCCCTTTGGATGCCCGCTGAGCCGTCTTTGACTAATAAGCAAGTGCTCGATGACGCCGACCATCACGATGACAGCGCGAGCAGCAGGTGCTCGCCGCGGTCGGCATTCCGCTTGGTCGCTTCAATGACGATCAGTCCGATAATGGCAAAACCGTCTGGTGACGTGGTGGTTCCAAACGCTAGCTAGACATACCCCGCCAGACAGCGGGCAAATAGGTCACGCCGTTCAGCGGTCGTATAATTTCCGCGTAGTCGGTATTTTATCGTCGAGGATGCGCGCCGACCATCGGAGGCGGAAGACCTGTCCCTCGGCCAAGTCGAAACGTGCGCCGCGATCGGCGCTCCGGCCATGCCAGACCCGTCTGGTAACGTGATGGTTTCCAAAGACCAGTCTTTGGCGGGGCTCGGGGCGGAGCCCCGGCTGATGCTTCTGAGGTAGGCGATGATGTCGCGGCGGGTTTGGGCGCCGGGGACGTTCAGGCCCATGGCCGAGTCTTTCTCGCGAAAGTGTCGCAGCGGTGATAGATATTCGCAACGCGTGAACCGATTACGCAGGATCAGTCTTTCAGTGGGAACCAACCTGACAGGGACGGGCGGCGAGCGGGAGTGGGTTCAGTCCCAGGTGCGTGACTTCGCTGGACGGCCTCTCCCGGAGCCTGGTGCGCCAACCGGTTACGCCGCGCTCATCCAGCGTTATCGCCTTCAAACGCCCTTGCCACCACGTCTTGCTGCCCTGGCGGCCCGCCATCATCCGAGGTCAACGGATGACTGGCTGATGCTGACACCCCGCCACCGGCCGACGCCGGGCCTTGCTGGCCATCTCGCCTTCGCCTTCAAATGGGAAGGTATAGATCTCGGCGTTCTAGCCGCCCTGTTCCGTTGCGTCTCCAAATCGGAGATTGTTAACTCGAGGCCTGATCAATCGTGCGATGCTCAGCTGTTTGGACAACCAATGTAGCTCAGCTTCTCAGCATTCCAGCAGAACGTCTCGGGATGACCGGTAGCCACATGGGCAAGCTTGGCGGGAAAGCTCTTGGGATAGGCGAGGAAACCTGGCACCCGACTATCGGCGATGCGGATCGTTCGGCCATCGTTTGCGTAGGCCCAAGTGTCCACGATCGAGTATGGGGGGCCACCTTCCTGGGAGATTGCGTCAAGAGCGGTGTGTTGCCATAGCTGTTTGATCCGCCCGCCCACAAAGGCGAACAATCCAACTGCGTCCTCCTCCTCGCCGGTGCCAGTGGACGTCAGGTAAACTACTTCTGTGACGTCGCCCACCGCTGTGAGCCTGGGGCCGCGACGCAACCTACGAGTGAACCCTGTTGAGATGACAGCGAGAGGCTTGCCCGCGCAGTCCAGCACGAACAGAGCGCCACCTGGAGCACTGGCCCAGGAGACGTTCGCCCATCACAGCGTGAGACCCATTTGAACAAAGGGAGAGTAGTCACCGCGCGGCAAAGGAAAATAAGATCCCTGGTAACCGATAGCTTGACGGGAACCTTCAAGTAAGTTGGTGAGGTCGGGCTGATCACAGCGAGTAGTCGTCAAGACGCCATGGGCTGAGATACCACAGGGCATACACAGCATAATTGCAGTGACCAGGCGCGCACCGTAAATGATCAAAAGAGCTTCTTCAATGGTCGCCTCTCACTCGGTCGAAGGCAATGAGCACAACTTTGTCCGCTGCCACGAACACCAGTAGCCCGACGCAAGCAAAGCTCACTGCAACGTCAAAGTCTTCCAACCATGTGTAGTGGGTGAAGAACGGCAAGCCAGCCGCGCGCATCAGGCCTACCACGAAATCGTCTAGTCCCTCTACAAAGAACCATACGCCAATGGCTCTCACAGCCACGCCCAGCAGGTCTCGTGTTGTCATGACCGCTCCTCAACCGCTGTGACTGTCCGTGCCGCAGATGGCCGGAAACCGCAACGACTACCAAAGCGCTGCCTGATCGGTGACGCCTCAAACGGTCGGTAAAACTTCTAGTGTCCTGCTCCGCAATTGCCGACTAATATCTCCTGATCGTGAGAGTTTCGGGAGAAATGCCTTGATGGGACGACCGATCAAGCGACTGCGTGCTGAACCTGGCGCTGTCACGGAGCTTCGACGCCGGTCGCGGTCGGCCATCGTCGACGTGCGGGAGCGCGAGCGTGCCGACATCATCCTGCTTCGGCTCGACGGCGTCGGGGTTGAAGCCGTCGCCGAGCGGCTGAATACGACGCCCAAGCGCGTCTCGACGTGGTCGAGGCGGTTCGAGAGGTTCGGTCTTGCGGGGCTGGATGATCGACCGGGTCGTGGCCGCAAGGCTTCGATCCCGGAGGTGAAAGTGGCACGCGTGCTGACCGAAGCGACCCGTCCGCCGAAGGGTAGACGCCGCTGGAGCCTGCGGTCGATGAGCCGTCACGCCGGGGTCTCCGCGAGTTCGGTCCAGCGCCTGTGGTCGAGGAACGACCTCAAGCCACATCGTCTGAGGACCTTCAAGCTGTCGAACGATCCGAAATTCGAGGAGAAGTTCTGGGACGTCATCGGGCTGTATCTCAATCCGCCCGCGAAGGCGCTGGTGCTGTGCTGCGACGAGAAAAGCCAATGCCAGGCGCTCGAACGCACGCAACTGGGCCTCCCGCTGGCGCCGAAGCGCCCGCCCACGATGACGCACGACTACGTCAGGCATGGCACGATCACACTGTTCGCAGCCCTCAGCCAGTTGACCGGAAAGCTGATCAGCCGCACCGAGGCGAGCCACACGCATGTCGAATGGCTGCGTTTCCTCAAGCAGATTGATCGCGAGACGCCGTCCGACGTCGATCTGCATCTGATCGCGGACAACTACGCCACCCATAAACATCCCAATGTGCGGGCGTGGCTGGGCAGACACCCTCGTTTCCACATGCACTTCACGCCGACCTCGTCCTCGTGGCTCAATCTGGTCGAGCGCTTCTTCGCCGACCTAACCGGCGACGTGATCCGTGTCGGCAGCTTCACGTCGGTCAACGAACTGGTCCGTGACATCAAAGCCTATCTCGCCGTGCGCAATGCCGATCCAAAGCCATACGTCTGGAAAGCCACCGGCGCCGAAATCCTCGCAAAAATCAAACGAGCACGCGTCGCGCTTACCGAAACCACGGCTGCATGACTTCCTGGTCGGCAATTGCGAATCGGGACACTAGCACAGTGCCAATGCCGACAAGCTTTCCGCCCTCCTGGATACGCCACTGGCGACCCGGATAGATCTGCCCCTCAAGTTCAGGCCAGCTCCAGAAGGCTATCTGCAGCTCGGCGCTCTCGCCCGGCTTCAGCTCGGCAGCATTCGGCACGTCAACGAAGCCGATGGCCATGTTGGTATCGTCTGGACCAAAGAAGTTGTGGTTGGGGCGGTAGCTTCCTTTGATCGGCCCGCTACGACCGCCGTCGGCGGTAGTAAGCAGTCGTACGCTGGCGCGAACATGGACGACTTTATCTTGCAGCGAATTAGATCCTTGAATGCACAGGTGCGCGGCCGGACGCATACATCTGATCTAGAGTCCGGCTGGCAGGTTGATCACTCCCTCAACAAGGGAGTGGTCGATGACGCCGACCATCACGATGGCGGTCCGAGCCACTCTCACGCGCCGTGATCGACGCCCTGCGTGGTCGCTTCAACGACAAGCACTCCAACAATGCAAACCGTCCGGCAGCGTGATGGTTTCCAAAGGCTAGCCTTTGGCGGGGCTTGGGGCGGAGCCCCGGCTGATGCTTCTGAGGTAGGCGATGATGTCGCGGCGGGCCTGGGCGCCGGGGACCTTGAGACCCATGGCGGCGCCGGGGACGTCGGCCTGCGGGTCGCGCAGCCAGGTGTCGAGGGTGGCTTCGGTCCAGGTCAGGTGGGAATGGGCCAAGGCCGCCGAATAGGGATAGGACAGGCTGGCGGCGGGGCGGCCGAAGACGCCCGCGAGAGACGGGGCCTCGTGGGCGCGGGCGTGGCAGCCGGCGCAGTGCTCGGCGAACAGGGTCTGGCCGGCGACTGGGTCGGGGGGGGCGTCGGCGAAGCGCGCGAGGTCGGCGGCGGCGGCGGGATTGCGTGAGATGAAGAAGGTGTAGGACAGCGTGATGTCGGTGACGTCGGTGGTGGACTGGTCGGTGGCGAGGCGCTTGTCGACGTAGAAGGTGACCGGCATCTCGACATGCTGGTGCGGTGCGAGGCGCTCCTCCTCGAAGCAGAAGCACTGGATCTTCTTGAAGTAGATGCCGGCCTTGTCGGGCGTCACGTTGAAGGTGGCGTGGCCGACGATCGGGTGATCGGACAGGTTCTCGGCCTCGAAGAAGGCCATGCTGGCCTGGCCGAGATGGACGTGCTCGTCGGTCTGCAGCGGCACGAAGCGCCAGGCCATGCCGGGGGCGACGGCGGTGGTGAAGGCGACGTCGACGGTGCGCTCGGCGGGCGTGCCGATGACCGACCGGGCGCGGCCGGTGGTGCCGGCATAGCCGGTGGCGGCACAGAACAGCCGGTAGAGCGGGACCGAGAACGAGACCAGGGTGACCATGACCGCGACCGCCGCGAGCAGGCCTGCGAGGGTGACGATCTTGCCGCGGGTCCAGTGGGTCATGGGCGGCAGATGGGGTCGCTGACCGTGTGGTTGAGGGGGCCGTGACCGCGGCCGAAGCCGGGGGCGGCGGCGATGGCGGCGTGGACGTAGGCGCGCGCGCGGCGGATGGCGGGTTCGAGCGCCATTCCCTGCGCGAGGCCGGTGGCGATGGCGCTCGCCAGCGTGCAGCCGGTGCCGTGGGTGTGGCGCGTGTCGATGCGCGGGCTGCGCATCTCGATCAGGGCGTCGGCGGTGGCGAGCAGGTCGATGGCATCGGGGCCGTCGAGATGGCCGCCCTTGAGCAGGACCGCGGGGACGCCGAGCGCCAGAAGGCGGCGGCAGGCCTCGTGCATCGCGTCCGGGGTCGCGATCGGATGGCCGGTCAGGAGTTCGGCTTCGGGGATGTTGGGGGTGAGCACGGTGGCAAGCGGGATCAGGCGGGCGATCAGTGCGGCGACCGCGTCCTCGGGGAGCAGGCGGGCGCCGCCCTTGGCGACCATGACCGGGTCGAGGACGAAGGGGATGCCGGCGGGGATGGCGGCGGCGACGGCGGCGATGGTGGCATCGTCGCCGAGCATGCCGGTCTTGATCGCGTCGGCGCCGATGTCGGCGAGCACGCAGGCGAGCTGGGCCGCGATGAAGCCGGGCGGGACCGGGTGGATGGCGTGAACGCCGGTGGTGTCCTGGGCGGTGAGTGCGGTGATCGCGGTCATCGCATAGGCGCCGAGTGCGGTGACGGTCTTGATGTCGGCCTGGATGCCGGCGCCGCCGCCGGAGTCGCTGCCGGCGGCGATCAGCACGCGTGCCAAGAGACGGGGGGCCAGGATCATGCGGCGCGCTGGGTGAGGGTCTTGATGGTGGCGCACAGGCCGTCGACGATGTCGTCGACGAGGGTCTCGTCCTCGGCCTCGGCCATGACGCGCAGGACCGGCTCGGTGCCGCTTTCGCGGATGAGAAGCCGGCCCTGGTTGCCGAGGCGGCGCTCGGCGTCGGTGCAGGCGTCGCGAAGCTCGGGCAGATGGAGCGGCGACGGGCCGGTGAAGCGGACGGAACGGAGCTTCTGGGGGAGCGGCTCGAACAGGCGGCAGACCTCGCTGGCGCGGCGCTTTCGCTCGACGACCACGGCCAGCACCTGCAGGGCGGCGACGAGACCGTCGCCGGTGGTGGCGAAGTCCGACAGGATCATGTGGCCGGACTGCTCGCCGCCGACATTGCAGCCGGTCTCGCGCATGCGCTCGGCGACATAGCGGTCGCCGACGCCGGTGCGGAGCAGGGTGAGCGAATTGCGCTCGAGGAAGCGCTCGAGGCCGAGATTGGACATCACGGTCGCGACGACGCCGCCGCCGCGCAGACGTCCGTCGGCGTGCCAGGCGCGGGCGATGAGTGCGAGGACCTGGTCGCCGTCGACGATCTGGCCGCGCTCGTCGGACAGGATCAGGCGGTCGGCGTCGCCGTCGAGGGCCACGCCGAGGTCGGCGCCGTGGGTGAGCACGCTGGCGCAAAGGTATTGCGGCAGCGTCGAGCCGCAGTCGCGGTTGATGTTGGTGCCGTCGGGTTCACAGCCGATGCGCACGACGTCGGCGCCGAGTTCCCACAGCGCGGTGGGGGCGACCTTGTAGGCGGCGCCGTGCGCGCAATCGATGACGATCTTGAGGCCGTCGAGGCGCAGGCCGCGCGGGAAGCTCGCCTTGGCGCTCTCGATGTAGCGGCCGGCGGCGTCGGTCAGGCGAGCGGCGCGGCCGAGGTCGCGCGGGGCGGCCAGGCGGTCGGCGACGCCGTTCCTCATCAGCGCCTCGATCTCGGCCTCCTGCTCGTCGGACAGCTTGAAGCCGCCGGGGCCGAACAGCTTGATGCCGTTGTCCTCGAACGGGTTGTGCGAGGCGGAGATCATGACGCCGAGATCGGCGCGCAGGCTGCGGGTGAGCATGGCGATGGCGGGCGTGGGCATCGGGCCCACCTGGGTGACGTCCATGCCGGCGGACAGGAAGCCGGCGCAGAGCGCGTTCTCGATCATGTAGCCGGACAGACGGGTGTCCTTGCCGACGACGACGCTGTGGCGATGGCTGCCGCGGTTGAAGATCAGGCCGGCGGCCTGGCCGAGCTTGAGCGCGGTCTCGGTGGTCATCGGGTCGAGATTGGCGGTGCCCCTGATGCCGTCTGTTCCGAAAAGCGTTCGTACGGCACCCATGGCGACCCTCTCGATTGGCTCGAGGTGAGCCTAGCACGCGGCGGGGCGGCGGGCATTCGGACGGTCCGTCACAGGTGCGCGTGACGGCGCGGGCAGGACGCGGCCGAGATCGGTGCTACGGGATGAGCAGCGGTTTCAGATGGTCGCTCGTGGCGCAGAACTCGTAGTCGGGCCGATACATGTTCTTGACGCGATCGAGCATCTCCTCGCCGAGCAGATCGCGCGGATCGCGCTGCGGCAGGGAGCGGCCGTGGGGACCGATGTCGGGCAGGGCGAGGAAGATCGCGGCGGCACGGAAGGCGTCGAAACCGTCGATCAGCGGCACGACCGTCTCGACGACGCGCCGATGATGCAGGTGGGTGAACCAGGTCTGCGGACTGAAATGGACGAAGAAGTGGCTGGTCAGGGCAAGGGCGAGCTCGAACTCCTTGGCGAACTGGCGTGCGACCCGTTGCTGCTCCGCCCAGGGGAGCGACGGCAAGTCGATATCGTGCCGGAACAGCTTGAAGTGCTCGTAGAGGGCGGAGACGAAACGTTCGGCGGGGTTGCGGAAGAAGCACAGGGTCCGGCTGCGCTCCATCATCGACCAGACTTCCGCATAGAACATCTGGACTTCCCAGGACCGCAGATGGCCGTGATCGAGCGGGAGTTGCAGGAAGTCGGTGTTCTGCACCCACCAGAATTCGCGCGGATAGTCGTGATAGGGCGCAAGCAGGGAGCGGAAGGCGGTGCCTCCGTTCTTCGGGATGTGGACGAAGACGAAGGCGCGTTGCGTGCTGACGATCATCGGACGGGTCGGTGGATGTTCGAGATGTTCACAACTCCTTTCGGTCTTGGCCGGGATCATAGCGCGCGTTGGCCGCCGTGGCGCGACGAACTTTTACGGGATGTCGATGCACGTGCCGGCGCCGGGTGAGATCGGGAAAAAGGGCACGGAAATCAGTCTTTGGACAGTCGCTTTCTGATGGTTGATTTCACGAAGATGACAAAACGACTGCATTATTGTTACATTTCTCAATAAGCAGAGATGTGACGTTACTTGCCGCCTGTTCCGGCCGACAAAGCCGCGTCGGACCGCAAACGGTCCGCTCGACATCGGACGGGAGCATCCAAATGCCAGTTGTGGACAAGGCGAGCATCTTTGCCGCGGGACCGAAGGGCACCTCGGGCCTCGACAGCCTGACGACCGGAAACGGCGCGCTATGGGCGGAGTACGGCAACGGGGTCGATTCGACGGGCGCGGACGGCAAGTCGAGCACCATCGTCGAATACAACCCGAACGGATCGGTCAAGCAGACGATCGCGATCACCGGCTCGGTGGATGGGCTGAAGGTCGACCCGAACACCGGCGTGGTATGGGCGCTGCAGAACCAGGACGGCAACCCGACGCTGACGCTGATCGACCCGAAGACGGGCAAACTGTCCGGACCGCTGCATTACGACGCGGGCAGCATGAGCCCGAGCCAGGGCTACGATGACGTGGTGTTTCTCAAGGGCCAGGTCTTTCTGAGCTACACCAACCCGGTGAACCCGACCGACACGGTGCTCGGGCAGTTGCTCAACGGCGACCAGCCGCAGGGCACGCTGGTGGTCAAACCAGTGCTGACGTTCGGCGCAACCGGCACCAACATCGCGACCGGTGCTGCCAACCAGCAATTGCCGATCAGCGATCCCGATTCGATCAAGTCGCTCGCCAACGGCGACATTGTCGAGACCAGCGGCAACGACAATGCGTTCACCCTGATCCATGACGTGGGCACCAAGGCGCAGTCGCAGCGTTTCGTGCAGCTGCAGAACCTGCCGACGGGCTCGGCACTCGACGACGTCGTGGTGCCGACCGCCAGTTCGGGCACGTTCTACGTCTCGAACGCGGGGACCAACCAGATCGAGGCCTACAAGGTGTCGGGCCTCAATACGTCGGACGCCTACGCGTCGGTCGGCACCGAGATCGTGCAGGTCGACCTGCAGACGGGGGCGCAGACGGTGCTGGTGCCCGGCCTGGCCGGCTCGCACGGGCTCACGTTCGTGGCCGACAAGCAGCCGGCGAATGCACCGGCGGTGACGCAGACGAGCATCCTTGCGACGGGGTCGGAGGTCGGCGGTGCAACCGCGCCGGACTCGATCACGATGGGCGACAACTCGTATTTCGTCGAATACGGCAACAACGCCGACAGCACCGGCAAGCTGCCCAACCAGGGCGCCAGCACGATCGTGCAGTACAGCCTGACCGGTGCGGTCGAGCACACGTACAAGCTGCCGGGCTCGATCGACGGGCTGAAGTTCGACCCCTCGACCGGCCAGGTCTGGGCGCTGAAGAACCAGGATGCGAATTCGTATCTGTATCTGATCGACCCGAAGACGGGTTCGGTCAGCGGTAAGCTCGCGTATGGCTCGGGCTATGTGTACGGCGCCAACTCGTCGCGTGGCTTCGACGACGTCGCGTTCGACGGCAAGAAGGTGTTTCTCAGCACCACCAACCCGGCCAACACCGGCGATCCGGTGATCCAGCAGCTGGTCAACGGCAACACGCCGTCGGGCACGCTGACGCTGCAGTCGATCCTGCGGCTCGGCGACACCGGGACCGACCTCACGACGGGTGCAACCAACCAGCTACTGCCGGTGGCCGACCCCGACAGCCTCAAGACGCTGTCGGACGGGTCGCTGATCCTGACGAGCGATCACGACGCGTCGCTGACGATCGTCAAGCACCCCGGCACGGTCGATCAGACGGCGAGCTTCGTGACGCTGCCGGGCGGATCGTCGGGACTGGATGACGCGATCGTCCCGACCTCGAAGAACGGCACGTTCATCGTCGCCAACGGCGGTGCGAACGACGTGCTGAAGGTCGACGTGAAGAACCTGAACACCAAGGACATCTACGTCTCGGTGGGCAGCGACAACGCGATCGACCAGCTCGATCCGACGACCGGGGCGCTGACGCCGTTCATCGTCGGGTTGAATTCGCCGCACGGGCTGGCCTTCATTCCGGCCGGCGCGCAGCCGCCTTCCGGTGGTTCGGCGAGCCCGGCCAGCCTGATCGCAGAGGCGCTGAAGGATCTCGGCCAGGCGCTGGCGAAGGAGTTCGGCCATCTGCCGGCGCCGTCGAACGCGTTCGCGGGCTTCGAGAAGAACCTGGTCGCAGCGGCGGCGTCGCCCGGTGCGATCCAGATCGAGAACCAGCTCAAGTCGATCTTCTCGGCCCACAAGACGGCCTGACCGACCACTCCCACGCCGGCCTCGGCCGGCGTGGGCCTTCGGAGGACAAAGGATCGCGAGGGTGGGGAACCCGCGCGTTGGAGCACCTGTTCGAACCTGCGTTCACTCTGCGCAGGAGAATGCCATGAAGGCGGTAATCTACAACGGACCGCGCGACGTGAGTGTCGAAAACGTCGCGGATGCGCGCATCGAAAAGCCGACGGATGCGGTGGTCCGCATGACGACCACCAACATCTGCGGTTCCGATTTGCACATGTACGAGGGCCGGACGAGCTTCGAGAAGGGCCGTGTCTTCGGGCACGAGAACCTCGGCCAGGTGATCGAGGTCGGCGCCGGCGTCGACCGGGTGAGGAAGGGCGACTGGGTCTGCCTGCCGTTCAACGTCGGTTGCGGATTTTGCGAGAATTGCGAGCGTGGGCTGACCGGGTTTTGTCTCACCTGCAACCCGGGCACCGCCGGGGCGGCCTATGGGTTCGCCGAAATGGGACCGTATCAGGGCGGCCAGGCGGAGCTGCTGCGGGTGCCGTACGCGGATTTCAACTGCCTTGCGCTGCCGGACGACGTGCACGACAAGGAAGACGACTATGTCATGCTGTCGGACATCTTTCCGACCGGTTGGCATTCGACGGAACTGGCGGGGCTGCTGCCGGGCGAGACGGTGGCGATCTATGGCGGCGGCCCGGTTGGGCTGATGGCGGCGCATTCGGCGATGATCAAGGGTGCGTCACGGGTGTTCGTGGTCGACGCGCATGACGACCGTCTCGCGATGGCGACATCGCTCGGCGCGATCGCGGTCGACATGCGCACGTGCGATCCGGTCGAGGAGATCCTCGGGCAGACCGACGGACTCGGCACCGATCGTGGCTGCGAGTGTGTCGGCTATCAGTGCTGCGACCGGCACGGCAAGGAGGCGAACAATTACACGATGAACAGCCTGGTCGCGTCGACGAAGGCGACGGGCGGGATCGGCGTGGTGGGCGTGTTCGTGCCGCAGGATCCGGGCGCTGCCGGGGATCTGGCGAAAGAAGGCAAGATGGCGTTCGATTTCGGCGCCTTCTGGTTCAAGGGTCAGCAGATACGCACCGGGCAGGCCAACGTGAAGGCCTACAACCGGCGCCTGCGCGACCTGATCCATGCCGGCCGCGCGAGCCCGTCACGGATCATCTCGCACCGGCTCGGGCTTGAGGAGGCGCCCGACGCGTATCGGCATTTCGATGGGCGCGACGAGGGATGGACCAAGGTGGTGCTCAAGCCGGCGGCCTGATCCTCCTTCAGATACGTTTCCGATCGTTGATGCCGTCGTGCACTTGGAGGAATTGCGTGGTGGCTCGGACGTCGTGGACGCGGACGATCAGGCCGGGGATCGCGAGCGCGTCGGCGATGGCGGCCAACGAGCCCGGAGTGCGGTGTTCCGGCGCCGGTTCGTTGGCGAGGCGGCCGACGAAGGATTTGCGGGAGACGCCGATCAGGATGCGACAGCCTAGATTGGCGAGGATGGGCAGTCGGCGGAGCAGCTCGAGGTTCTGCTGACCGGTTTTCGCGAAGCCGATGCCGGGGTCAATCACGATGCGGTCGCGGTCGATGCCGCCGGCGACGGCGGCGTCGATCCGCTGGCCAAGTTCGCAGACGGTGTCGAGGACGACGTCGTGGTAGTGGGCAAGGGTCCGCATCGTGTCGGGGGTGCCGCGCATGTGCATCAGGGCGACGGTGCAGGTGTGCCGCGCGAGAAGCGGGATCGCGTCGGGGTCGAAGGCGAGGCCGGAGACGTCGTTGACCATACGCGCCCCGGCGTCGAGGGCCGCCCGCATGACGGGCGCGCGCCTGGTGTCGATCGAGACGATGGCGTGCGGTGCCAGGCTCGCGACGAGGGGAAGGATGCGGCGAAGCTCCTCGGCGAGCGGCGGCGGCGTGGCGCCGGGGCGAGTGCTTTCGCCGCCGATGTCGAGGATGGTGGCGCCCTCGGCGATGAAGCGCCGGCCGGCCTGGATGCCGGTTGCGGGATCGAGATGACGGCCGGGGTCGCTGAAGCTGTCGGGCGTCGCGTTGAGGATGCCCATCACGAGCGGCCCCGCGGGCAGGGAGGCGAGCGAGGGGGCGGCGATGACCCGTTCAAGGGCGGCGTGCCAGGGCGGCGGGATGTCGCCGGCGCGCACCAGGATGGGCGCGCCGCCGTCATGCAGGCGGGCAAGGGTGAAGGCGGTCGGGCCGCCCATCAGGGGATGGGCGGCACCGAGACGCAGCGCGTCGGCGGCCGCGACGCCCGTGAGCAGGCCGACCGGTTCGAGGAGCATCATGGACAGGGCGCCGTTCATGGGTGATGCGAGGCGTGCTGCGCCCTGGTGGGGTCAAGGATCTTGGCGCGGCCCGATCTCCGACCACCGCGCCTTCCTGGCAGGCGCGAAGGTCCACCAATCCAGGGCCTCGCCGGTGCGTGCCTGGTGGATGGCGGCGGCGAACACGTCATGGACACACGGATCATGGTTCCTCGCCGTGATGAGGCACAACCGCGTGTAGAGCGCATCGGCGTCCTGTTCAGCGAGTTGTTCGACGGTGGCGATACCGAGTGCTACGAAGTCGGCAAGGGCGGCGTTGCCGACATTGCGCAACGCCTGCAGGGGATGCCTCGCCTTGGTAATGGCCGTCATGGTACGGCGGTGCGGAGTTCGACGACATAGCCAAGCTTCATCGCGACCCGTCCCTTCCCTCGATCGGGCATGGTAACGAGGCGGTCCGGGTGATGCCAACGAAACGTGGGGACAGCCGCCGTGCGGAGGAGGACGATCTGGCATCGAGAACCGTTGTCCTGGTGATGGCCCACAAGCCGAAGCCATTACCCGGGCTGTTCAAGCTGCTCGATCCCCGGTTCCGGTGCTTCGTGCATTACAACGCCAGATGCGACGTGAGCGAGGTGATGCCGTTGCCGGCGCACGTGTCGTTCATCGGACAGCGGTTCAGGGTGTTCTGGGGCGGGTTCAGCATGATGCTGGCGATCCGCGCGCTGGTCGACGAGGCGTATCGAGCGGCGCCGGGGTTCGAGCGCGCGATCCTGATCAGCGGCGACAGCCTCCCCCTGTTCCCGGGCGACGCGCTTGAGGATCTGCTCGCGGATGAGCGACGCGAGTATATCGGTCTGGCCGAGGTTCCGAACGATCCCGGGCTCCGGGGAAGGTCGATGATGCAGGGGGAGGCGGATCGCGTGCTCCCATGGCGGTTCCAGAATTTCAGCTTCGGCGACGACGAACTGGCCAATCCGCGGACCCTGCGGGATGCGATGCTCCGTTACGGGATCAGCGAGACCACGGCGAGCCACCTCCGCGGATCGGTGCAGGCGATGATCGGGGCGATCCTGGGGGCGTATCCGCCGCGCGCTCGCCTGTACGAGAGGTTCTATTATGGCGAGGCCTGGTGGGCGTTGACGAGGGGTGCGCTCGATCTGATCGTCGACGACCTGCACGACCCGCGTCACGTCGACTTCTTCCGGCTGTTGCAGGTGCCGGAAGAGCATTTCGTCCCTACGCTGCTGGGCAACCGGGAGCGTGCGCTGACCTCGCTCGGGCGGCAGATCGTGTGCAGTCCGGTGTTCGTCGATCACGACGATCCGGAGCGGGCGGTTCCGGATCGGGATGCGCTGAGCGCCGAGGGGTTCCGGCGGGCACGGGAAGCGGGGCCTTATCTGTTCGCGCGGAAGTTCGATCCGGACCGGACGCCGGAGATCGCGGATGCGGTCGAGGCGGGAACGTATTTCGGCGGCATCATCGGCTGACGCCGGCGGCGGCCCTGGCAGGCGAACAAGCCGTCCTTTGTCCCGGGACAACATCGTCTCGGGAACCCGGACCCATTGACTACCCGGACCCGTGTCAGCAATCAGAAACGCTCGTCGACCAGTTCTTCGCTTCTCATCCACAATGCTTTTGCATGCTCGGGATCCAGGGCATAGCGACGTACACCGAACGCGTCGGCGGCATTGTCGTTGATCTCGGACACGTGACAGTCTTCGCAATAGAGGCCGCCGACCTCGCCGGCAGCGGCGACAAAGGCCGCCCATATCGATGTCGCCGCACCCTGCTCGACCGTTTTCCACCGGAAGGCGGAGGCGGCCGCCGGTTGGTTCTCGATCATCTTGCGGGTCGTCTCGGTCAATACCGCGCCAGGGTGCACCGCCGTGGCGCGGACGCTCCTCGCCCTGTGGCGACGGTCGAACTCGACCGCGAAGAGGATGTTCGCGGTCTTGGATCGGCGATAGGCCATCAGAGGATCGTATGGGGCGTCCTCGAAATTGGGATCGTCAAGATCGATATCGGCGCCGCGATGGCCGGCCGAGGCGACCATGACGAGGCGGCCACCGAGTTTGATGAGGCCCGCAATGCGGTTGACGAGCACGAAATGTCCGAGATGGTTGGTTCCGAAATGCGTCTCGAACCCGTCCGCGGTCGTTCCTCTCGGGCTCGCCATCACACCGGCGTTCGCGACGACGATATCGAAGCGTTCGGCCGCCCTCACGAGTTGGTCGGTGCATGAACGGATGTTCGCCAAGGAGGCCAGATCGAGCTCGATGAGGTCGACGCCTCCGCCCGGTGCCGTTGGAGCGCCGACTCGCTCGAGTGCCTGCCGAGCCTTGTTCGGATCCCTGGCAGTGCCAACCACATGCGCCCCGTGAGCCGCCAGGACACGAACCGTCTCCACGCCAAGCCCGGAGGAGACGCCCGTTACGAGTACCCGTCGGTCGCGCAGGTCGATCCCCTCGATCACCTCGTCGGCCGCGCTTGTCGCGCTCAATGACGCAGCCATCGCCGTCTTTCATCTGGACAATGTTCGGCGGGACCGGGGGCGCCTGCCCCTCTCGCTCCCTCGCCTAGGTGGGCTGCGGGGCCGGGCCCATGCCGCCGCTGACGGGGGGCGGCGTCGAAGGCTTGCCTGTGGTGGGCACCGAGGCGCGGCGGTTCTCGGGCATCGGGTCGTCGACGACGGTCTTGATGACCGGCTCGCCGCGCAGGACCTGGCGGACCTCGACGCCGGACAGGGTCTCGTGCTCGAGCAGGCCGCGGGCGACACGGTGGAGTTCCTCGAGATGCTCGGTGAGGATCTCGCGGGCGCGGTTGTAGCCGCGGTCGATCATCGCCTTGACCTCGGCCTCGATCTCGCGGGCGGTCTGCTCGGAGACGTTCTTGTTCTGGGTGACGGAATGGCCGAGGAAGACTTCCTGGCTGTTGTCGCCGTAGGCGATCATGCCGAGCTTGTCGCTCATGCCCCACTCGGTGACCATGCGGCGGCTGATGTCGGTCGCCTGCTTGATGTCGCCGGCCGCACCGTTGGAGACCTTGTCGGCGCCGAAGATGATCTCCTCGGCGACACGGCCGCCCATGATCATGACCAGCTTGCCGGCGAGATAGGCGCGGCTGTAGCTGAGCCGGTCGTCCTCGGGCAGGCTGAAGGTCACGCCAAGGGCGCGGCCGCGCGGGATGATGGTGACCTTGTGCAGCGGATCGTGCTCGGGCTCGAAGAGCGCGCACAGCGCGTGGCCGGCCTCATGGTAGGCGGTCATGCGCTTCTCGGCCTCGGTCATGACCAGCGAGCGTCGCTCGGCGCCCATCATGACCTTGTCCTTGGCGTTCTCGAACTCCGACATCGCGACGGTGCGCTTGCCGAGGCGGGCGGCGAGCAGGGCGGCCTCGTTGACGAGGTTGGCGAGATCGGCGCCGGAGAAGCCGGGGGTGCCGCGGGCGATGACCTTCGGGTCGACGTCGGAAGCCAAGGGCACCTTGCGCATGTGGACGCGCAGGATGCGCTCGCGGCCGTTCACGTCCGGATTGGGGACGACGACCTGGCGGTCGAAGCGGCCGGGGCGCAGCAGGGCCGGGTCGAGGACGTCGGGGCGGTTGGTCGCGGCGATCAGGATGACGCCCTCGTTGCTCTCGAAGCCGTCCATCTCGACCAGCATCTGGTTGAGCGTCTGCTCGCGCTCGTCGTTGCCGCCGCCGAGACCGGCGCCGCGGTGGCGGCCGACGGCGTCGATCTCGTCGATGAAGATGATGCAGGGGGCGGATTTCTTGCCCTGCTCGAACATGTCGCGGACGCGGGATGCGCCGACGCCCACGAACATCTCGACGAAGTCGGAGCCGGAGATGGTGAAGAAGGGGACGTTGGCTTCGCCGGCGATGGCGCGGGCGAGCAGCGTCTTGCCGGTGCCGGGAGGACCCACGAGCAGGACGCCCTTGGGGATCTTGCCGCCGAGGCGCTGGAACTTCTGCGGGTCCTTGAGGAACTCGACGACCTCCTGGAGCTCCTGCTTGGCCTCGTCGATGCCGGCGACGTCCTCGAAGGTGACGCGGCCCTGCTTCTCGGTGAGCATGCGGGCGCGGGACTTGCCGAAGCCCATCGCGCGGCCGCCGCCCGACTGCATCTGGCGCATGAAGAACACCCAGAGCCCGATCAGCAGCAGCATCGGGAACCAGTTGAGCAGCATGCGGAACAGCGGGTTGACCTCGGCGTCCTCCGGCTTGGCGACGACCTCGACGTTCTTGGCGGTCAGGCGCGAGACCAGATTCGGGTCCTCGGGGGTGTAGGTCTCGAAGGTGGTGCCGTCGGTGAGCGCGCCGGACACATTGTGGCCCTGGATGACGACGTTGCGCACGCGGCCGCCGCTGACGTCGCCGACGAAATCGGAATAGGCGAGCTGTTCGGACGCGCGCTGGGTGCCACCCGGCTGGAAGAGATTGAACAAGACCACCAGCAGGAGGGCGATGATGACCCAGAGGGCGAGATTTCGGCCGAAATTGCTCATTTTCACGACGGTTCCTACGGCGGCGGGGCCGAACAGCGCGACGTTCTGGCGGTGGTCAAGAGGGCATTATGGCGCGGGCGTCCCATCCGGCAAGCGGTTGGCGTTGCCGCCCGAAAACTTCCACGGCGTGTCGCTGACAGAGTGATCCGCATTGATGAAGAAAGATGGTGCCAGCGGCAGGTGTGGTGACAAGATGACATCGATTTCATGAAGCGGGTCGTGGTGGCCGAGATGCGGCACCACGCGAAGCCGGCCGTCCGGGTCGCGCAAGGCGGGCAGCGAGGGCAGCACGGCGCCCGGGAGATCGGGTTCGCCGCGAGGCGGACGCTCGTGGCCGAGAGGCCCGATGGTCCAGCCCGGCGGGACGGAAGAGCACAACCGGAAGCGTCCGTCCCACAGCGTGCCCGGCAGGGCCGGACAGGCGGCTTGCATGGCGCCCGGCTCGCGGCAGGCGATCAGGGCCGCGGAGTGGCCGGGCCCGAAGCGGCCGGCGTCGAGCAGCCGGATGCCGTGCAGGGTTGCCGGGCGCGGATCACGGGCGAGCCGGTCGGTGGCCGCGCGACCGGGCGGATGCTCGGCGCCGGCGAGCGACTGCAGGAGGCGCGACAGGGCGGCGGGCGGTAGCGGCGCGCGCGGCAGGAGTGCCCAGCCGGCCTCGTGGATGGCGATATGGCGGGCGAGCCAGTCGGCTTGCGCCGCGTGATCGGGCCGGACCGCCGGCCCAGGAGGAAGTTTCGGCGCCAGTCGGATCCGCGCGCGCTCGAAGCGCGGATCGCGGTTGGCGGGGTCCTCGATCCAGGGAATGGACGCCGCGCGCAGGGTGGCGCGCAGGCGGCCGGGCGGCATGTCGAGGAGCGGGCGGACGAGGCGGAGCGCGTTGCGCTCGGAGATCATCGCCATGCCCGCCAGTCCCGCCGGACCGCTGCGGGCGCGGGCGCGCATGCGGATCGTCTCGTCCTGGTCGGCGCGATGATGACCGATCAGCAGGTCGAGCAGGCCGTCGGCGGCGCAGGCGCGCGCGAGTGCCGCGTGACGGGCGGCACGCGCCCGCTCCTGCAGGCGCGGTCCCGGGAGCAGGCCGTCCAGGGTGAGGAGCCGGGACGGAATGGCGAGGCGGTCCAGCGTCGCGAGCGTTCGCAGCGCCTCGCCGGTCGAGCCGTCGCGGAGGCGGTGGTCGACGACGAGGGCCTGGGGTGGCACGGGCGACCAGGTCCGGACCAGCAGGGCGAGGGCCAGGCTGTCGGCGCCGCCGGAGACGGCGATGGCGACGGGGCGGCTGGCCGGCCAGGGGCCGAGGCCGCGCATGATGACGTCGAATTCGCCGGCCCCGATGGGCGGCGCGTCGCTCAGTGGCAGTGCGCGCGTGTGCGGAGGAAGGCGGCCTGCTTGACGAGGCCTGGCCGGGCCGCCGGGAAGTTGGCGCGCAACTGGCCGAGCGCCTCGCAGGCGGCGTTGTCGTCGCCGGTCGCGATCAGGGAGGAGCCGACATGAAGCAGGGCGTCGGGCGCGAAAGGCCCATGCGGCTGCTTGGTGTAGGCGCCGTAGTAGGCGGCCGCCGCGCCGCCATTGTTGCCCTGGCCGGCCAGGGCCTGGCCGAGCACGTACTGCGCCTGGGACGAATGCACCCCACTGCCGGCGCCGATCGCCTCACGCGCCAAGTCGGCCGCACCCGTGTAGTCGTGGCGCGCGAGGGCGGCGTTGGCCTGGCGCAGCGCTGCTTCGGGGGTGCGGTGGACGTTCGGGGGCGGTGCGGGATTGGGGATCGGTGCCGGCGCGATCGCCTGGGCACTTGGCGACGGTGCGCCGTGGCCCTGCTGCATGGCGAAGTTGAGGTCGCCGATCTGCTTGTTGAGCGCGGCGGACTGGGTCTGGAGCTGGTTCTGCTGCTCGTCGACGCGGCCGCGCAGCGTGCGCACCTCGTCCTCGAGGCGGGAGACCCGGTCGAGGAGCTGGGTGGTCAGGCCGCCACGGCCGGGAGGCGGTGCCTCGGTGTCACCGCTGAGCGGCGGCGCGGTCGGATTGGCGTAGTTCTGTTGCTGCTGCTGGAGCTGTTGCTGCTGGTAGAGCTGCTCCTGCTCCTGCCTGATCTCGTCACGAGTCTGGGCGAGAGCCGGGGTCGCGAGCGCGGCCCCGGTGAGGGTCAAGGCGAGCAGGAGCGGGCGCGTCAAGGATCAGCGGACCGCGGTGATGGCGTTCCGGTTCTGCTGCCAGGACTGCTCGTCGTCGCCGAGCGCGGTCGGGCGGTCCTTGCCGTAGCTGATGGTCGAGACACGGTCCGACGAGACGCCTTGGGCGACGAGGAAGTCGCGCGCGGCGTTGGCGCGGCGCTCGCCGAGGGCGAGGTTGTATTCGGCGGTGCCGCGGTCGTCGCAGTTGCCGGCGATCTGGACCTGGACCTGCGGATAGCGCTGCAGCCAGGCGGCCTGGCGCGAGAGCGTCGATTTGGCGTCGTCGCTGAGACCGTTCTGGTTGAAGTCGAAATAGATCCGGTCGCCGACATTGGCGACGAGGTCGGCCTCGCTGCCGGGGGCGGCGGCGCTGGTGGGCGCGGTGGTCGCCCCCATGCCGGTCGAGGCGGTGTTGCTGTTGCCGCCGCCGCAGGCGGTCAGTAGCGACAGTGCAGCGAACGCGGCGAGAAGTCTGTAGTCGGCGATTTTCCACGTCTGCATCGTTTTTGTCCTTGTCGACTGTAGGATGAACGCTCGGAGGCCACAGTCGAACGAGTCGCGCGCAGCCGTCTGACGGCGCGCGATGTGCACCCCGTTTCAATAACGGTCAAGTCACGCGCGGGTTCTCAGTGCCCGAGCGGCGACCAGGCGGGATCGGACGCCCCGGTGGGCGTCCGCAGCGTCCGGCCGTTGAAGCCGGCGATGTCGATCGAGGCCACACGCGAGGAGAAGCCCTCGCCGGACGAGCCGGTCGCGGCGGTCTGCTCGCAGTAGGCGAGCACGCGGCCGTTCGGGCAGAAGGTCGGGGTGTCGATCGAGAAGCCCTGCTGGAGGATGCGCTCGCCGGAGCCGTCGGGCTGCATGACGCCGAGCGAGAAGCCGCTGCCGATGCGGACGAAGGCGATCAGGTCGCCGCGCGGCGACCAGACCGGCGAGCCGTACTGGCCGGAGCCGTAGCTGATCCGGCGCGCGCCGCCGCCGCCGGCGCCCATCACGTAGATCTGCGGCGAGCCGCCGCGGTCGGAGACGAACACGATCTGCGAGCCGTCGGGGCTGTAGCAGGGGCTGGTGTCGATGGCGCCCGAATTGGTGAGCTGACGCTGGCTGCCCGACGCGAGGTCGACGACGAAGATGTCCGACCCGCTCCCCCTGGTGGCTGACAGGATGACACTGCCGCCGGACGGCGAGAACCGGGGGGCGAAGGAGATGCCCTGGAATTCGCCGAGGATGCGCTGGCGGCCGGAGCCGAGGTCGAACAGGTAGACGCGCGGGCGGTCGTTGGCATAATCGAGGAAGGCCACCTCGTCGCGGACCGGACTGAAGCGGGGCGTGTGGACGAGCCATTCGCCGCCGGTGAGGATGCGGTTGTTGGCGCCGTCCTGGTCCATGATCGCGAGGCGCGTGGTCTGATGGGCGCGGCCGCCGGTGAGTGCGACGTAGGCGATGCGGGTGTCGAAATAGCCCTGCTCGCCCAGCATGCGCTCGTAGATGACGTCGGCGATCTTGTGGGCGATGCGGCGCCAGGCGCCGGCGCCGGCGCTGTACTGGGTGCCCTGGAGCTGGGTGCCGGAATTGACGTCCCAGAGGCGGATCGCGGCGCTGACGCCGGCGCCGCCGCCGGACGCGCTGCCGGTGACGACGGCGCGCGCGCCGAGCTGCTTGAAGGTGGCGAAGTCGGGGGTGGCTCCGCCGCTGGCGGACGCGGCGGCGCCGAGCGGGCGGAACAGGCCCGAGCTTTCGAGATCGTCGTTGATGACCTGGGTCATCTGATCGCCGATGCCCGAACCGAGGGAGGGGATCGCGATCGGGATCGGCGCCTGGCGCGCACCGGCGACGGTGATCTCGGCGTCGCCCTGTTGCGCGCGCGCGGGCAGCGCCGCAAAGGCGGCGGCGGTGCCCAGGAGGGTTCTTCTGGCGAGCATGGCGGGTCTCCTAGGGACGAAAGACGAAGCTGAGCTGGTGGGTCTGGCCGAGCTGGCTGCCCGGGAGCGGGAGGTTGGCACAGGCGGGATCGAGCACGGCGGCGCGGGCACGCTCCTGGAAGGCACGCAGGGTCGGATCGCTGCTTGGCGTCAGAAGCTGGGCCTCGCGGGCGACGCCGGACGCGTCGACCGTCACCAGGAGACGCGCCTGGAAGGTGGCGTAATTACGGGCCTCGGTGTCCTCGGTGTAGCAGCGCTTGACCGAGTTGCCGATCGCCCGCTGCTCGGCGAGCGACAGGCTTCTGGTGATGTCGCCCTCGGGCGCGCCGCCGCCGTTGGGCGCGCCGCCGCGCGGCGGATTGTAGCGGTGCTTGGGTGGCGTGACCTGCTTCTGGTCGGCCTGGTATTTCTCGAGCGTCGCCAGCAGCGAGTGCGTGTCCGGCGTCGCGTTCCTGGTCTGGTTCGGTTGGGTGAGGCGGCTGTCGCGGGTCTGGGCGGGCTTGAGGGGTGGCGGCTGGGTGGTCGGCCGCGTGGGGGCCTTGGGCATGACGGGACGCGGGGGCGCCGGCGGCGGCGGCGGCGCGGCGGCGGTGGGCGACGGGGTCTGCTCCTTGGGCGGGGTCGGCACCGGGGGCGTCGGCTTGGTCACCGACTCGGGCGGCGGCGGAGGCGGGGGCGGCGGGGGCGGCGGCGGCGGCGCCACCTCGGTCGGCGCCTTGGTCGGCGGGGTGGGCGACGGGGGCGCCTCGTTGGTGACCTCGGAGGGCGCCGGAGCGGGTTTGGGTGCCGCGCGGTCGGCCTTGTGCGGCATCGAGGGCGGCCCGTTGTCGAAATCCATCTCGACCGTCGGCTCGTCGGGCGGGGGAGCGACGGGAGGTGCCGGGATCACGACGATCAGGGCGAGCAGCACGAGCACGTGGGCGACGCCCGACAGGAGCGCCGGGCGCCGCATCCGGCGCATCTCGCGGGAACGGTCCTGGAGCGAGCTCAAGGACGCGCTATTTGGGCGGCGCGCCACCGGGCGCCTGGGCAAGAAGAGCGACCTTGGTGAAGCCGCCCGAGGTAATCTGTCCCATGACCTGCATCACCCGGCCGTAGTCGATGTGCTCGTCGCCGCGGACGAAGATGCGGCGGGTCGGGTCGTTCTGCGAGGCGGCCTGCAGCTTGGCCACGAGCTGGTCGAGGGTGACGGCATCGTCGCCGAGGAAGATGTCGCCGCTGCTCTTGATCGAGACCGACAGGGGCTTGGCGTCGGAGTTGACCGGCGAGGCGTCGGTCTTGGGCAGGTCGACATTCACGCCGGTGGTCATCAGGGGTGCGGTGACCATGAAGACGATCAGCAGCACCAGCATGACGTCGACGAGCGGAGTGACGTTGATCTCGGCAAGGGGGCGGTAGCGGCCGCGTCGCGGGCCGCTGCCGGGAGTCTGGATCAGGCCGCCGGCCATCAGGCGCGCTCCTCGGATTGACGGGACAGAATGGCGCCGAACTCGGTGCCGAAGCCCTCCAGGCGAGCGGCGAATCGGGCGAGGTCGGACGTGATCTTGTTATAGGCCAGCACGGCGGGGATGGCGGCGACGAGGCCGATCGCGGTCGCGAACAGGGCCTCGGCAATGCCGGGGGCGACGACGGCGAGGTTGGTGTTGTGCATCGCCGCGATCGCCGAGAACGAGGTCATGATGCCCCAGACGGTGCCGAAGAGGCCGATGAAGGGGGCGGTGGAGCCGACGGAGGCGAGGAAGACCATCCATCGCTCCAGCCGCTCCATTTCGCGGCCCACCGTGATGCCCATCGCGCGCTCGACGCGGTCGCGCACGGAGCCGCGGGACAAATCGGCGCCGGCGATGCGGGCGGAGCGGCGCCATTCCCCCATCGCGGCGCCGAAGACGGCCGCCATCGGATGCGACGGCTTGGAACCCTCGGCCTCGTAGAGGTCGTCGAGGCTGCCGCCGGACCAGAACCGGTCCTCGAAGACGTCGGCCTGCTTGTTGGCGCGGCGCAGCGTGGTGTATTTTTCGAAGACGATCGCCCAGACCCAGACGCTGGCCGCGATCAGCAGCAGCATGACGAACTTCACGACGACCGAAGCCTGAAGGAACAGGTTCCACAGCGAGAGGTCGGCGCCCGCCCCTGCCCCCAAATTCGCCGCGTTCACAGCCTGGTCCAAATTCGTTCTCCTTCGCGCCTCGGCGCCACGGTGCGGCGTCAGAACGCCAGTTCGAGCAGGGCCTTGCGCCAGCGCTCCGGAATGCGGCAGGGCCGCCCATCGCTGGCCCGGACGCAGACCAGGTCGACTTCCGCGCGGGTGGTCAGGCGACCGTCGCAGTGAAATTCGTGCTTGATGTAGCAGGACGCGGTGGCCAGCCGGTTGGTCCCGGTGCGCATGGTCACCTGATCATCAAGCTTCAGCGGCCGCAGATACTCCAGGCGCGCCCGGTGCACCAGGAAGTGGAGGCCGAATTCGTCGGTCAGCGCGCGGACCGGGGCGTCCGCGCTGTGCAGGGCGTCGACGCGGCCGCGCTCGGCGAAGGCGAGATAGTTCGGGTGGAATACGACGCCGGTCGCGTCCGTATCGCGGTAATAGATCCGGAAGGTCTGCTCGTGGGCCGCCATTGCGGGCGCACGGAGCATGAGGAGGGGAGGAAAGGCAAGTAGGCCAGGGCTCTGCCCTGGACCCGCCGGGGGCAGGCGCCCCCTGACCCGCGTGACTTAAGTCATGGTTTCCAAAGGCGATGCCTTTGGCGAGGTTCGGGGCGGAGCCCTGACCTTAATCTTCTGAAAGCAGATCGAGTTGCGGGGTTGGCGGCGGTCGGAGGCCGAGATGGCGCCAGCCGGGTTCGCCGAGCACGCGGCCGCGACTCGTGCGCAGGACCAGTCCCTCCTGGATCAGGAAGGGTTCGACCACGTCCTCGAGCGTGTCACGGGCTTCGGACAGGGCGGCGGCGAGGGTCTCGACGCCGACGGGGCCGCCGCCGTGGTGCTCGGCGATGCGGCGAAGATAGCGGCGGTCCATCTGATCGAGGCCCAGTGCGTCGACCTCCAGGCGGGTGAGCGCCGCGTCGGCGGCGGAGCGGTCGATGGTGGCGAGCCGGTCGATGGCGGCGAAGTCGCGGACCCGGCGGAGCAGGCGGCCGGCGATCCGTGGCGTGCCGCGCGAGCGTCGGCCGATCTCGTCGGCGGCCTCCGCGGTCAGGGTGAGGCCGAGGCGGGTGGCGCCGCGGGCGACGATCAGGCGGAGCTCGTCGGGCGTATAGAAGACGAGTCGGAGCGGGATGCCGAAGCGGTCGCGCAGCGGAGTCGCGAGCAGGCCGGCGCGGGTGGTGGCGGCGACGAGGGTGAAGGGGGAAAGGTCGATGCGCACCGAGCGCGCGGCGGGGCCCTCGCCGATGATCAGGTCGAGCTGGAAGTCCTCCATCGCGGGGTAGAGGATCTCCTCGATCGCCGGCTGCAGGCGATGGATCTCGTCGATGAACAGCACGTCGCGCGGCTGCAGGTTGGTCAGGATGGCGGCGAGGTCCCCTGCCCGCTGGATCACCGGGCCGGAGGTGGCGCGGAAGCCCACGCCGAGCTCGCGTGCGACGATCTGGGCCAGCGTGGTCTTGCCGAGGCCGGGCGGCCCGTGCAGCAGGACGTGGTCGAGGGCGTCGCCGCGGGCGGCGGCGGCGGCGATGAAGACGGCGAGGTTCTCACGGCTGGCGCGCTGGCCCACGAACTCGGCGAGCGAACGAGGCCGGAGCGAAGCCTCGGCCGCGTCGTCAGGGGTGCGCTCGGGCGAGACCTGTCGTTCGTCATCCGGCACGGTGCGCTCCGGCTACATCGGCGGGGTGATGCCGTTCTCGCCGGCCAGCACGCGCAGCGCGGTCATGTGGTTGGCATCGCCGGAGGCGATGACGAACACCTTGGCACCGACCTCGGCGACCGCCTGGTCGGCGGGCTGGACGAGGACCACCGGCGCGGTCGGCGGGAGCAGGACCTTGGATTTGCCGGTCCGCTTGGTTTGCGGATCGGTGTAGCTGACGGTGATGGTGCGGCCGCCGGCGGACACTTCGCCCTGGCTGACGCGGCCGTTGGTCATGGTGCTGCTGGTGGTCGGGTCGGCGACGGTGTGCGAGGCGTCGACGTTGCCGTTGGTCATCGTGCTGGTGGTGTTCGTGGGCGCGTTGCCCTGGGTGGTGTCGGGGATGCTGTCCCAGGCATACTGGCCCTCGCCGGTGCCGCGCATGCTTTCGGGGAAGACGACGACCTCGAGAGCGACCATGAAGTTCGGCGGACCCTTGGTCGCGGTGCCGATGAAGTCGCCCGGCTGGACCTCGTCGAGGCTCGATTTGGTGAGGCCCGCGTATTTCGTCTGGCCGGTCAGGTCGAGGGTGACGGTCTGGCCTTCTCGGGTGTGAAGCGTCATCTGGGTGGCATTGACCTGCTCGATGGTGCCGCGCAAGCGATGGAGCGGGGTAACGGCGAGGCTCTGCTGTCCGTAGATGAGGGCGGACGCTAGGATCAGGATCGCGACGCGCTTCATCGGGCTTGGTCCTTGGTGTTGTGGCGGAAGAACAGGTGGGATGGTGGTGGAGTTCCGGAACGTGGGCGGATCGAAATCCGGGGTGGCGCATCCGCTGATCGTGCGGCTGACGCATTGGGTGGGTGCGGCGGCGATAATCTGCATGATCCTGAGCGGTTGGACGATCTACAACGCCTCGCCGCTCCTGCCGTTCTCGTTTCCGCGCTGGGCAGGCCTCGGCGGCTGGCTGGCCGGCGGGATCGCCTGGCACATCAGCGCGATGTGGGTGCTGGTCGCGGACGGACTGGTGTATCTCGCGTATGGTCTGGCCACCGGTCATTTCAGGCGCGATATCGCGCCGCGTTCGTGGCGGGTGCTGTGGCGCGACATGATGGCGGCGCTGACCCTGCGGCTCCGGCACGCGTCGGGCCACTACAACGCGGTCCAGCGCCTGCTCTATGGCCTGGTGATCGTGGACGGCTCGGTGTCGGTTCTGACCGGCTTGTCGATCTGGAAGCCGGTGCAGCTCGGCTGGCTCGCGTGGTGCTTCGGCGGTTACGAGTGGGCGCGCCGGCTCCACTTCGTGGCCATGAGCGGGATCGTGTTCTTTCTCGTCGTGCATATCGTGCTGGTGGCGGTGTTTCCGTCGACGCTGGTGACGATGGTGACCGGCGGCAGGCGGGCGCCCGAAGCGGCCGAGCTCGGCGAATGAGCGGTCTGGGCGGGCATCGCCGGCAGGCGGTCCGGCTCGAGCGGCGGCTGATGCTGCGCGGGGCATTGTCGCTGGGCGCGCTGTCGCTGCTGGGAGGGTGCGATCTCGAGGACGACGACGCGGTCGACCGGGCGCTGTTCGCGATGCTGCGCTTCAACGATCGCGCGCAGGCGTGGCTGTTCGACCGGCATCGGCTGGCGGCCGAGTTCCCGGCGAGCGCGATCACGCGGCGGCCGAAATTCAACGCCTACTATCCCATCTACCAGGTGCGCAGCGTCGATCCGGACACGTGGCGGCTGGAGGTTGGCGGCCTGGTCGACGACAAGCGGCCCTGGACCCTGGCGGGGTTGCGCGGGATGGCGCAGCACAGCCAGATCACGCGTCACATCTGCATCGAGGGCTGGAGCCAGATCGGGCAGTGGTCGGGCGTGCGGCTGTCGGACTTCCTGCAGCGCGTGGGGGCGGACATGCGGGCACCATTCGTGGGCTTCACATGTTTCGACGGCTATTCGACGAGCATCGACATGGCGTCGGCGCTGCAGCCGCAGACGATCCTGGCGCTGGAATTCGATGGGGCGGTGCTCGATCCGCCGTTCGGGGCGCCGGTCAGGCTGCGCATTCCGACCAAGCTCGGGTTCAAGAGTGCGAAGAACCTGGCCTCCGTGTTCGTCAGCAACACCAATCCGGGAGGCTACTGGGAAAACCAGGGCTACAACTGGTTCAGCGGGTCGTGAGGCCGAGCTACGCGAACTCTCGCTGACGGGACTTCTTGGGCGACAAGACACGGCGCCACCAGACCCCGCGCTGGAGTGGTGATGCGTCGGGGATCGACCGGCCGGTCGCGTGTTCAGCCATCGCGGCTTCGGCTGCGCGCAGGAGGGAAATCCAGAGGTCGGCGTCGAAGCCTCCTGCATGGCCGTAGGTGGAAAGGCGGCCATGGTAGGCGCGATAGAGGCCGTCACCGAGCGGCTCGACGAGGGCGTTCTCTCGCCCGGGTTCGCTGGCGGTGACCCACAGCAGTCGACCGGGCCCCCTCGCCCTGATCGCCCGGTGCAGGTCCCGCATGCCGGCCTCCCGATCGCCCTCGTCGACCCGTCTGACGAACACCTTGTGGCCGGTCTCGACATCCTCCATCAGCATCTGCGCCATGAAGGAAAGCTTGCTGGACTCCGCCTTGCGGATCGCGTCCTCGGTCATGGCGGCGACGAAGACCCTGGTGTGGAAGGTGAAGCCGTAGCGCCGGCTGGTCGCGACCCACTCGCCGCCGAAATCACTCATCGCGAGATCGTCCGGGGTCGCGAAGTCCTCGAAGCCGTTATCGATCGCCTCGACCAGCGCTTCGCTCCGGCGGGTGCCCGCGTAGCGCAGCAGGCCGAGACGCTCGACGCCGACGTCGCGCTGCATCAGGCCGAATTCGCAATTGTCGCCCAGCCCTTCGAAACGCATGACCAGGTCGCGCTCCGCCTTGGGACGGTGGCGGTTGACGGTCAGCACCCGGCCGAGGTCGATGGAGAGGCTGTCGCCGATCGAGAACGCGACTTGGAGCCTGGCGCGCGTGAGGTCCGGGTCGGTCTCGATGCGCCGTTCGAGGCGGAAGCGCGCCGCGTTCGCGTCGGGTCCGGCATAGGTGGCGACGTCGGGGCTCGGGAGGCGGAACTCGTCGATCGGTATCGGTGTCGTGCCCGGGATCTCGAGCGTGATCGCGATGATGTCGTTGCTGGAATGGATCCAGCCGCCGCAGATCAATCCGACGCCGGGCCGGTCATCGTATTCGGCGATGAAATTGTCGATCACATGGACGAAGCTCGAGATCATCGGGTCCTCGCTGCTTCAGGCGGCCAGCCGGTCGGCGGCAGGCGGCGTGGCGAGATAGCCGAGTGCCGCGCCGATGACGGCGTGGAAATGGTGGAAATCGCGGTAGCGGCCGAAGCCGACGGCGTCCGCGGCTTCGGGATGGCGGCGGGCGTAGAACGGGACGTCGAGGGCGAAACAGGTCCGGTTCTCGTCGAAACCGTGCAGCGTGTAGTGGTGGACGGCCTCGCCGAGACGGCCGTCGGCGACGGCCTCGGCGATCTCGCGATGGGTGCGCAGGTAGTAGGCGGGGTCGAACAGGGGGAGATAGTCGGCGATGTTGCGCGGCGCGCGTTTCTGTCCGGTGAGGCAGGCGGCCGCGTCCTCGGCGGACAGGCGTCGCCAGCGCCCCTCGAGCTCGGCGTGATAGTCGAGCACGGATGCGCCGTTGACGGCGTAGTTGGCGGGAAAGAACCAGGTGTCGTAGCGCGGGTCGCGTCTTGGGACGAGGTCGTGGTCGGCGCCGTAGCAGGCGCAGGCGAACGGGCTGAGCAGGCCATTGACCGGGAAGACGATCCGCCTCGCCTCCGACAGGAACGCGGCGGTCCAGGCGAAGGTGCTGATCGACAGGCACAGATTGGGCGCGCTGCGCAGGACCTCGAAATCCTCCATCGGCTCGCGGCCGGCGATGAAGGGCGCGTCGGGAAAGGCGGCACGCAGGGCATCGAGATACGGTGACGGCGTGAGCTGTCCGAAGAAGACCGGCGAGAGGCCGGTGTCACGCACGATGTCGCGATAGAACGAGACCGGAAGCAGCGTGTAGAAGGGATAGAAGCCGCTCAGAACCTCGTTCATGCGCAAGCTGATGACGATGACGTCGTCGTCGAAGGCATGGACGGGTTTGCCGCGCCTGCCGAAGACGGTGCGGTAGCATTCGACCGGCAGCAGGTTGTCGACGTGCTGGAGATAGTCGAGCAGCACCACGTGGGCGAACTGGCCGGACGCCACGAGCTGGGCGGTGCGGTCGAGGTCGATCCGATTGTCCGGTACGCGCCAGGCGGGCTCGGCGATGTCGATCGCCGGCTCGACGATGCCCCACTCGGGCAGGCTGATGTTGGACAGTCTTGCGGCCGGCAGACGTGCCTGCAGGGCGAGAGCCGCCATGTACTGGATCATGCGGTTGGCGATATTTCCCATCGATCGCGTATGGATGACCGGGTGGGGATGAACCGGCTCGTGGTTCTGGCGCTGGGCGAGCCGGGCCTCGATTTCGATGAGGCGACGCTCGATACGGGCACGCCACTGGTTGTCGTCGATGGACATCGAGAGCCGCCGTTTGTTACGTTGTGACACTGTTGCGATACTGCATCGGCGTGTCAAGCTCAGGATCGCGGTTGAGTCACGGCAGGCCGCACGTTATGGTATCGCAACAACATCGCTGGCGACCCCGAATGAACGGCCGCATCTACACGTGTCATCACCTGCCTCCCGAGCGGGTCCTGTCGACGTCGGTGTTCTCGACGCTCGTCTCGGGCTGCCGGACCGACGAGGTGACGGGCATGCTCGGCGACCTCGGCGGCGTGAACATCGCGGAGCCGAACTGGCATTCGGAAATGCGGCATCAGTATCATGTCTGGCAGGAGCGGCTGACCGGCATGGATTATGTCGGGTTCGAGCATTATCGGCGCATCTTCTTCGTCAACCCGTTGAGTGCGGTCCGGATGCGGCGCTTCTGCCCGGACCTGCTCGCGGTCGCGCGGCAGTTCTGGTCGGACGAGGGCTGCGTCGGGCTCCGGCTCGACGCGACCCAATTCAGCCAGGCGCTCGATCTGAGAGAAAGCTTCGACGACGAGACGCGCTCGATGGTCGAACGGCTGATGCGCGACAGCGACATCGTCACGCAGCGGCCGCAGGCGCAGGCGCTCGACGCGCAGTTCAAGGCATGTCATTCCGCGGCCGAATGGGACATCTTCGTCGACACGGTGCGCGGGACGCGGTTCCACGCGATGTCGGCCGGCCTGATCGATTTTTCGTTGCGGACGTCGTTCTTCTGCAACATGCACATCATGCGAACCGACATGTTCCTCGAGTACATGGAATTCTGGTTCGCGTGCATGACGGCGCTCGAGGAACGGATCGAGAAGCGCGAGCGTCATTTCGGCTTCTTCTCGGAACGGTTGCTGAACCTGTTCGTCAACGGCAAGCGGCTGATGGACCCGCTCATCAGGGTGCGGTCGCTGCCGTTCGTGATCGACCAGCGGCCGGCGGCGCGATGACCGACTGCGGGCGGGACCACCTGATCGGGCATGTCGACCAGGCGGACGAGGCGGCGATCGTGGGATGGCTCGCCAATCTCGATCATCCGGGGCGACTCGAGACGGTGACGTGCGTGGGCGCCTGCGGCGGCCGGGTGGCGTTCCAGGCCTGGCACATGCGCGAGGATGTCTGCGCCTGGTTCGGGATCGGCGGCCGCTTCGGGTTCGTGATCCCGGCGGCGGCACTGGGCGGGCTGCGCGGACCGATCACGTTGCGCGACCGCCAGGGGACGGTGCTGACCAACGGGGAGGCGCTCGAGGATCCAAACGGTGGATCGGCCGGCAGCGCGGAGGCCACGACGATCTTCCTGCACATCCCGAAGACGGCGGGGACGAGCCTGCGCAACGCGCTCGTCGGCGACATGCAGCCGTCGGACCGGTTGTTCCTCTATCCGGAGCCGTTCGGGCTGACGGTGCAGGAACTGGCGGCGTTGCCCATCGCCCAGCGCCGCGCGGCGCACTGGATCGTGGGGCACGCCTATTTCGGGATCGACCGTTTCCTGGGTCGGGACGCGCGTTACGTGACCTTCCTGCGCGAACCGCTGGCACGGCTGCGCTCGCATGCCGCGCATCATCGGGCCGCGGGCACGGTCTTCCGCCACGGGGGGGAGACGACCGATCTGGCCGTGATCGTCGAGGAGGGACAGGACGAGGAGTTCGACAATCTGATGGTCCGCTCGATCGCGGGCCTGCCCAGGGACATCGTGCCGCTCGGAGCGATCGGGGAAGAGGACGTGGCACTCGCGCTGTTCAACATCGAGCGCCACTTCGCCTGCGTCGGTCTCGTCGAGAGGATGGAGCGGGACGCGATCCGGCTCGGCGCGGTTCTGGGCCGGACGATCGGGCAGGTCGGGCGGGAGAACGTCGCCCGCGACGCGGGCAGCGACGTCCTGGACCGGATGATCGATTGGGATCGTGTCGTCCGACGCAACCGGTTCGACCGGATGCTCTACGATCGCGTCCGGGCGTCACTCGACGGGACGACAGGCTAGCGGGGGGCGAGTTCGCGCAGGCTGCGGCGGATGATGGTGTCGAGGGTGGCGCCGGGTCCGGCATCGCCGATCGCGCGAACGACGATCGGATGCGCCTCGACGCGGCGGAAGCCGAGGCCCGCGAGAGCGAGAAGCGCGTCCGACTCCAGGCCGCGCGCGGGCGCCGGCGCAAGGCCTTCGGAGGCGACCGGCATCGCGCTCGCGCGGGCCCGCAATTCGGCGAGGATACGGTCGGCGAGGCGCGGACCGACGCCGGGGGCGCGGGTGAGGCCGGCGCGATCGCCGGCGGCGATGATGGCGGCGAGGTCGACGGGACCGGCCGCCGAGAGGACTCCGAGTGCCACCTTGGCGCCGACACCCTGGACGGTGGTGAGCAGGCGGAACCAGTCGCGCTCGGCGGGCTCGGCGAAGCCGTAGAGGGTGATGGCGTCCTCGCGGACCTGGGTCTCGACCAGCACGCGCGCGCGTTCGGGCGGATGCGGCAAGGCCGCGAGCGTTCGCGTCGACGCGAGCACGAGATAGCCGACGCCGCCAACGTCGATGACGCAGCGATCGGGCTCGATGGCGGCGAGCAGGCCGGTGAGTTGCGCGATCATGCCGGGGTCCGGCCGCGGTCGACGTCAGGAGATGTTGGCGGACCGCGTCGGAACGGCATCGGGATCGCAACGGTCTGGCTGCTGGTCTGGCCGGTCATGGGTCGTCCTTGGATTGTCGCGTTTCACCTATCAATGGTTCGGTGAGACGGACGTCGTAGGGGGAGGATGACATGAAGGCCATTCGCATCGAGCAGTATGGCGGACCGGAAGTGCTCCGGCTCGAGGACATCCCGGTGCCCGAACCCGGCGCCGGCGAGGTGCTGGTGCGGATGGCCCATGCCGGGATCAACGTGATGGATCTGGGAACGCGCAAGGGCGTGTTCGCCAACTCGCGGACCTACCCGGTCCGCCTGCCGAGCACCATCGGCATGGAAGGGGCGGGAACGGTGGAGCGGGTCGGCGCCGGCGTGACCGGGTTCCGCGCAGGCGATCGGGTGGCCTACTGCCTCGTCTGGAACAGCCATGCCGAATTCGCCGTCGTGCCGGCCTGGCAGCTCGTCCACGTTCCGTCCGCCCTGCCGCTTGCCCTTGCCGCCGCCGCAACCTTCCAGGGTTTGACAGCCCACTATCTGGCGACCGACGTCGGCCGCCTCGGGCCCGGGCGATCCTGCCTGGTGCACGCGGCGGCAGGGGGCGTGGGGCAGCTCCTCGTCGGCTTCGCGGCGCGGCTGGGAGCGACGGTCTACGGCACGGTCCGCGCCGAGGACCAGAAGCGGGTCGCGCGCGAACGTGGCGCCGAGGACGTGTTCCTGTCAGGACGCGGCTTCGTGGCACCGCTGCTCGAGCTGACCGGTGGCGCCGGGGTGGACGTGGTGTTCGATTCCGTGGGCAAGCCGACGCTGCGCGACGGTTTCAGGGTGACGCGCAAGCACGGGCTGGTGGTGAGCTTCGGGATGTCCGGCGGCGCCGTGGACGACCTCGATCCGGCGGAGCTGGGCGAAGCGGGATCGCTTTATCTGACCCGTCCCCGGTTGAAGGACCATCTCCCCGACGCGGACACCATACGGGCGCGCGCGGCGGCACTCTATGACGGGCTTGCCGATGGCACGCTGTCGCTGTCGCTGGGCAGGCGCTACGCCATGGAACAGATCCGCCTGGCACATGCCGACCTGGAGGGACGCAAGACGGGAGGCAAGACGCTGCTCGACATCGCTGGCACGGGCTCATCAGGACATCCAGAAGACGCCCAACACCCCGGCCGCTCGCCGCAACACTACGGCGCGCTGTAAGATCCGAACGGTTCGCATTTCAGCACGTCAAGCGACCGCTGAACTTGATTTGCCACTATCAGTGGTCGTGTTATCTTCTGGCGATCTCGAGACCGGGCATCCGCCGGGAGGAGCCAGCGCCATGCCGAGCCTGCCCGTCATCGACCTGTCCCGGCTCGATGAGCAACCCCAGCTCCGGACGCTCCGATCGGTCGCGCGCGAGATCGGTTTCTTCTATCTCGTGGGGCACGGCATCGACCGATCACGCGACGCCACCCTGCTTCGTGCGGCGCGCCAGTTCTTCGCGCTCGACGATGCCGACAAGCAGGCGATCGCGATGATCCGGTCGCCGCATTTCCGCGGCTACACCGGCGCCGGCGGCGAGCGCACGCGCGGCCTGCCGGACTGGCGCGAGCAGATCGACATCGGTCTCGACCGCGAACCTGTTCCGCGGACGCGGAGTGCCGGCGCATGGACCCGTCTGATCGGTCCGAACCAATGGCCAGCCGCACCGCCCGACTTCCGGCCGATCGTCGAGCGATGGCAGCGTTCGATCCGGGCCCTGCTGCAGCACCTGCTCGAGGCTTTCGCGCTCGCCCTCGGCCAGTATCGCAACGGTTTCGCCGGCATCTCCGGCGCGGGTTCGTACGAGCTCCTCAAGCTGCTCCGCTATCCCGGCCGCCAAACCGGCGAGGGCCTCGGCCAGGGCGTCGGCGCCCACAAGGACGGCGGCCTGCTGTCGTTGATCCTCCAGGACGGCGAGGGCGGCCTGGAGGTCGAGGCGGCCGACGGGCGGTGGCTCCCGGCCGAACCGATCGCGGGCGCGTACGTGGTCAATATCGGCGAGCTCCTCGAACTCGCCTCCGACGGCTACTTCAAGGCGGCCATGCACCGCGTAATCAGCCCGGCACCCGGCCGGGATCGCGTCTCGGCGGCCTTCTTCCTCGGCGCCCGGTTGGACGCCACCATCGAGGCGCTCGCGCTGCCGCCCGACCTGGCGGCCGAGTCGGCAGGCGTCGGGCGCGACCCCGACAACCCGTTGTTCCGTGACGTCGCCCGCAATACGCTGAAGAGCCGACTGCGCTCCCATCCCGACGTCGCGGCGGCACACCATGCCGACCTGCTCGCCCACGCAGAGCCCTGACCGGAGGCCGCGATGCCCGACATGCCAGTCTTTCCCGACGCGGACGCCGCCGACCGGGCCGCGTGGCGGCCGGAGACGCTCGCCCTGCACGGGGGCACCTGGCGCGCCGATCCCGCGACCGGCGCGGTCGCCGTGCCGATCTACCAGACCACGTCGTATCAGTTCCGCGACACCGCCCATGCCGCACGGCTGTTCGCGCTGGAGGAACTCGGCAACCTCTACACGCGCGTCACCAATCCGACTCACGACGCCTTCGAGCAGAGGATCACCGCGCTCGAGGGCGGTGCGGCGTCGGTCGCCGTCGCGTCGGGCCAGGCGGCGTCCACGATGGCGCTGCTCAACCTGGCACAGGCCGGCGACAACGTAGTGAGTTCCACCGACCTCTATGGCGGCACCTGGGCGCTGTTCGCCAACACCATCCGGCGGATGGGCATCGAGGTCCGCTTCGTCGATCCCGCCGATCCGGAGGCGTTCGCGCGAGCGTCCGACGAGCGCACCCGCGCCTGGTATGCCGAGACGCTGCCCAATCCGAAGCTGGAGGTGTTCCCGATCGCCGAGGTCGCCGCCCTCGGCCGCCGCCTCGGCATCCCGCTGATCGTCGACAACACCGCCTCGCCCGTCATCGCCCGGCCGCTCGACCACGGTGCGGCGGTGGTGATGTATTCGACCACCAAGTTCATCGGCGGCCACGGCACCACGATCGGCGGCATCATCGTCGATGGCGGCAACTTCCCGTGGGAGCAGCACGCCGCACGCTTCCCGCTGCTGTCCGAGCCTGACGCCGCCTATCACGGCCTGAACTGGATCGACGCCGCCAAGCCGCTCGGTCCGGTCGCCTATGCCCTGCGCGCCCGCGTCGTGCTGCTGCGCGACATCGGGGCTGCCGCCTCGCCGCTCTCGACGTTCCAGCTGATCCAGGGCCTGGAGACGCTGCCGCTGCGCATGCGCCAGCACAACAGCAACGCCGAGGCGGCGGCCCGCTTCCTGGCCGGGCACGACAAGGTCGCGCGCGTGATCTATCCGGGCCTGCAATCGGGCGAGCCGCGACGGCGGGCGGAGACGGTGCTGCGCGGCGGCTGGGGCGCGCTGCTCGGTTTCGAGCTCAAGGGCGGGCTGCAGGCGGGGCGCCGCTTCATCGAGAACCTGCGCATGTTCTACCACGTCGCCAACATCGGCGACGCGCGCAGCCTGGCGATCCATCCGGCCACCACCACCCATTCGCAGCTCACCGAGATCGAGCAGTCCGCCACCGGCGTGACCGAGGGCTATATCCGCCTGTCGATCGGGATCGAGCATCCGGACGACATCCTCGCCGATCTGGAGCGCGCGCTGCACGCGGCCTGAATGCGACGTTAACCTTGATGAAGCGGGTCCGGGGCGGCTCGCCCCCGGCGGGGTGCAGGGGCTGGCCCCTGCCCGTCTCTACGCCATGCGCGTGCCGGCGGCGACGCGGGCGTTCGAGGCGCGGTGGTGGGCGTGGCAGATCGCGACCGCGAGCGCGTCGGCGGCGTCCGCACGCTTGAGCGTGGCGCCGGGCAGCAGGCGGCGGACCATCATCGCGACCTGGTCCTTGGTCGCGGCACCGGTGCCGACGACGGCGCGCTTGACTTCCATCGCGCCGTATTCGGCGACGGTGAGGCCCGCGAGTGCCGGGGCCAGCAGCACGACGCCGCGGGCGTAGCCGAGCTTGAGCGTCGCGGCACCGTTGCGGTTGACGTAGGTTTCCTCGACGGCCGCCTCGCGCGGGTCGTGCTCCCTGAGGAGAGCCATCAGGGCATCGTGCAGGGCACGGAGCCGATTGGGAACCGTATCGTCGCCATCGGTCGCGATGACGCCGTCGGCGACGTGACGCAGGCGATTGCCGGACGATTCGACGACGCCCCAGCCGGTGAAACGAAGACCGGGATCGAGGCCGATGAGAAGGGTCATGCGGCGAGCTGGGCGGCGACGTCCTCGGGCAGTTCGAAATTGGCGTAGACGTTCTGGACGTCGTCGAGCTCGTCGAGCGCGTCTACCAGCTTGAGGACGGAGCGGGCCTGCTCCTCGTCGAGCGTCACGCCGGTCGCGGGGCGCCAGTCGAGGATCGCGGTCTCGGGAGGGCCGAAACGCTTCTCGAGGGCGTCGCGCAGCGCGAAGAAACCGTCGACGGCGCAGGTCACCTCGTGGCCTTGCGTCTCGGTCTCGACGTTGTCGGCGCCGGCGTCGATGGCGGCTTCCAGCATCACATCCTCCGACGCCGCCGCGGACGGATAGCGGATGACGCCGAGGTGCCTGAACATGAAGGACACCGAGTTGGTCTCGCCGAGCGCGCCGCCGTGCTTGGAGAAGGCGGCGCGCACGGCGGACGCGGTGCGGTTGCGGTTGTCGGTCAGCGTCTCGACGATGATGGCGACGCCCGCGGGACCGTAGCCCTCGTAGCGGACCTCGACATAGTCGTCGCCGGCCGATGCACCCGCCGCCTTCTTGATGGCACGGTCGATCGTGTCCTTGGGCATGTTGATTTCCCGCGCGGCCTGGATGGCGGCGCGCAGGCGCGGGTTGGAGACCGGATCGGGCAGGCCGGTGCGCGCGGCGACCGTGATCTCGCGGATGACCTTGGCGAACTGGCGCGCGCGTCGCGCATCCTGCGCGCCCTTGCGGTGCATGATGTTCTTGAATTGGGAATGACCGGCCATCGCGAAGCGATCCCTAGAGATTCAGTCGGCCTTGCCGTGGCAGTGCTTGTATTTGCGGCCCGAGCCGCAGGGGCAGGGTGCGTTGCGTGACAGGCCGCGCCAGGTGGCGGGATCGTTGCGGTCGATGGCGGGCGCTTCGGCGAGTGCCGTCATGCCGTCGTCGAGTGCCGCGTATTGCGGCGGCGGCTGTACGGATTGCGGGAACGGATCGGCGCGATCGACGGGGCCCGGCTGCTGGGCGATCTCGACATGGGCGAGGAGCGAGGTCACGCGCTCGCGAAGCTCGTCGAGCATGGCGTTGAACAGCGCGAACGCCTCGCGCTTGTACTCGTTGAGCGGATCGCGCTGGCCGTGCGCGCGCAGATAGATGCCCTGGCGGAGCTGGTCGAGCAGCAGCAGATGCTCCTTCCAGACGGCGTCGAGGGTGTTGAGCAGCACCTGCTTCTCGATGTAGCGCAGGACGGGCGTGCCGAAATTGGCGGCCTTGGTCGCCATCAGCGAGGCGGTGGCCTCGCGGATGCGGTCGTGGACCATCTCGCCGTCGATGCCGTCCTCGCGCGACCAGTCGAGGACGGGAAGCTGCAGGCCGAAGATGCGCTCGACGTCGGCGGCGAGCGCGTCGCTTTCCCACTGCTCGGCAAAGGCGCGCTCCGGGATGCGGGCGGTGGTGAGCTTGGCGATGATCTCCTCGCGCATCTCGGCGGTGGTTTCGGAGACGTCCTCGGCGCTCATGAACTCGCGGCGCTGGCCGTAGACCTCCTTTCGCTGGTCGTTCATCACGTCGTCGTATTTGAGCAGGTTCTTGCGGGTGTCGAAGTTGCGCGCCTCGACCTTCTTCTGCGCGCGCTCGAGCGCCTTGTTGATCCAGGGATGGACGATCGCCTCGCCTTCCTTCAGGCCGAGGCGCTGCATCATGCCGGCCATGCGGTCGGAGCCGAAGATGCGCATCAGATCGTCCTCGAGGCTGAGGAAGAAGCGGCTGGCGCCGGGATCGCCCTGACGCCCGGAGCGACCGCGGAGCTGGTTGTCGATGCGGCGACTTTCGTGACGCTCGGTTCCGATCACATAGAGGCCGCCAGCGTCCTTGACCTGCTCGTGCTTCTCGGCGATCTCGACGCGGATCCGTTCGGCGATCCCGGTGCGCTCGGTCTCGTCCTCGATTTCCGGCAGCACGGACTTGAGGCGCGCGTCGAGGTTGCCGCCGAGCTTGATGTCGGTGCCGCGGCCAGCCATGTTGGTGGCGATGGTGACGGTGCCGGGGGCGCCGGCGTCGGCGATGATGCCGGCCTCCTGCTCGTGGAAGCGGGCGTTGAGCACCGAGTGGCGGATCTGGCGTTCGGCGAGGATGCCCGACAGGAGCTCGCTCTTCTCGATCGAAGTGGTGCCGACGAGGACGGGCTGGCCGCGGGTCTGCGCCTCGCCGATCAGGGTGGCGACGGAGGCGTATTTCTCGGCGGCCGTGAGATAGACCTCGTCGTCGTCGTCCTTGCGGACGACGGGCACGTTGGTCGGGATCTCGATGACCTCCAGCTTGTAGATCTCGGCGAATTCGTCGGCCTCGGTCATCGCCGTGCCTGTCATGCCGGAGAGCTTCGGATAGAGCCGGAAATAGTTCTGGAAGGTGATGGACGCGAGGGTCTGGTTCTCCTGCTGGACGGTGACGCCCTCCTTCGCCTCGAGCGCCTGGTGCAGGCCCTCGGAGAAGCGGCGGCCTTCCATCATGCGGCCGGTGAACTCGTCGATGATGATGACCTGGTCGTTCTTGACGATGTAGTGGTCGTCACGGGCGAATAACGTGTGAGCGCGCAGGCTCTGCTGGACGTGGTGCACGATGGAGACGTTGAAGACGTCGTACAGCGCGCCCTCGCTCAGCACGCCGGCCTCGCGCAGCATCTCCTCGACGCGCTCGGAGCCGGGTTCGGTCAGGGTGACGGTGCGGAATTTCTCGTCCTTGTCGTAGATGTCGGGTTCGGCGACGAGGCGGCGGACGACGGCGTCGACCGAGCGGTAGAGGTCGGAACTGTCCTCGGCGGGGCCGCTGATGATGAGCGGGGTGCGCGCCTCGTCGACGAGAATGGAGTCGACCTCGTCGACGATGCCGTAGCTGAACGGCCGCTGGACCATGTCCTCGAGCCGGTATTTCATGTTGTCGCGCAGATAGTCGAAGCCGAACTCGTTGTTGGTGCCGTAGGTGACATCCGAGCCGTAGGAGGCCTGGCGCTCGGCGTCGGTGAGGCCGGGGACGATCACGCCGGTCGAGAGACCAAGGAAGGCGTAGAGCCGGCCCATGTCCTCGGCGTCGCGCCGGGCGAGGTAGTCGTTGACGGTGACGACGTGCACGCCTTGCCCGGCCAACGCGTTGAGATACACAGCGAGCGTCGCCACGAGCGTCTTGCCTTCGCCGGTCTTCATCTCGGCGATCCGCCCGGAATGAAGGACCATCCCGCCGATGAGCTGGACGTCGAAATGCCGCATGCCGAGCACGCGGCGGCTCGCCTCGCGGCAGACCGCGAAGGCCTCGGGCAGCAGGTCGTCGAGGGTGGCGCCGCCGGCGAGGCGGGCGCGGAACTCGTTGGTCTTGAGGCGGAGCTGGTCGTCGGAGAGTGCCGCGATCTCGGGCTCGAGCACGTTGATCTGTGGCACGCGGCGCTGGAACGCCTTGAGCGAGCGGTCATTGGCGGTGCCGAAGATGGCACGGGCGATCGAGCCGAGCATGAGGGCCTTCCGGGCTGCAGGCGGTCCGGCCAGAGGACTGACGGACGCCGCGCGAAGGCAGCCGCCTCCCTCGGTCGCGGCGAGACGGTCAGATAGGACCCGGCCCGCGGCCGGTCAACCGAGCCGGATCCGACCTTGAGCACGGGGATGCGGCGCGGCGTGGTGTTCGCGCTGCTGGTGGTGTTCTTCGACATGCTGGCGTCGTCCATCGTCGTGCCGGTGCTGCCGCCGTTGATCCTGCGGCTGCTGGGCGGGGACACGGTGGGCTCCGCGGGCACGGTCGGGCTGCTGGGCACGGTGTTCTCGGCGATGCAGTTGCTGTTCGGACCGCTGCAGGGGGCGCTGTCGGACCGGTTCGGGCGACGGCCGGTGCTGATCGTGTCGTGCCTGGGGCTCGCGGCCTCGCAGGTGATCGCGGCGATGGCGCCGTCGTGGCACGTCCTGCTGGCGGGGCGGGTGCTGGCGGGTATCGCGGCGGCCAACGTATCGACGGCGACCGCCTACCTCGCCGACATCCTGCCGGCCGACGAGCGGGCGGCCGGCTTCGGACGGATCGGCATCGCGTTCGGGGCCGGGCTGGTGCTGGGGCCGGTGGTGGGCGGCGTGCTGGGCGGGTTCGGCCTGCGGGTGCCGTTCTGGGCGTCGGCGGCCGTCAGCCTGTTCAATGCGGGATGGGCGATCTTCGTGCTGACGGAGTCGCTGCCGCCCGAGCGGCGGGCGACATTCCGGCTGCTGCGCGCCAATCCGGTGGGCGCGCTGGGCTTCCTGCTGTCGGACTTGCGCCTGTCGCGCCTCGCCTCCGCGATCGGGCTGTCGATGCTGGCGCAGCAGGCGCTGATTTCGGTGTTCATCCTGTCAGCGACGATCCGCTTCGGGTGGGGTCCGCACGGGCTGGGCTTCGCGATGGGCGCGGTCGGGCTCTGCTATGCGCTGGTCGGAGGGCTGCTGGTGCAGCCGGTGCTGCGCCGCTTCGGGGAGCGGGCAACGCTGCTGTTCGGCCTCGGGTCCGGGGTGGTCGGCTTCGGGATGCTGGCGGCGGCCTCGAGCGGGCTGGTGTTCCTGCTGTCGATCCCGGTGATCTCGCTGTGGGGCCTGGCGGCACCGGTGACGCAGGGGGCCCTGTCACGTCGAGTGGCGGCCGATCAGCAGGGGCGGCTTCAGGGTGCGATGACCAGTCTGGCGGGGCTCGCAGGGGTCGTGGGGCCGTCGCTGTTCGGTGGACTGCTTGCCTTCGCGCTGCGCACGCACGGGGCGCCCGGCTTGCCGTTCGCGATGGGAGCGGCGCTGCTGGCGATCGCGACGCCGGTGGCGCTGAGAGCGATACGCGCGTGAGCGGGTGTGAGGAGGAAGGCTGGGGGACCGGAGCCGGTCCCCCAGGCCGCCTGCGATACTGAGCGTCGAGCCGCGAGTTGTTTCACGTTGGCGGACGGCACCGGCGCGAAGTGGCTCGCGCACCGATACGCCTACGCTCGGGCCGGGTGACCCAGGAGCGGGATGATCGTGTCGGTGGCGCCGGTCTCGCCGAGACGGGGGAAGATGCGCTCGACGGCGTTGACGTGGGCCTCGATGCTCGCATCGCTCATGGCATCGGTCGCCAGGGTGACGTTGAAGCCGAGCTCATGGGCTTGTCGCGCCGTCGATTCGACGCCGCCGCTGGTGGCGATGCCGGCGATGACGAGCTGCGTCACGGCTTGGCTGCGGAGATGGGCCTCGAGGCCGGTGTTGGTGAAGGCGCCCCAGGTTCGCTTGGTGACGACGTGGTCGGTCGGCTGGCGGTCGAGTTCCGGGATGAAGTCGGTCCAGTCGAGCGGGATTTCGATACGGTCGCGCGACCGCTCGGTGCGGCCAGGGGCGCGGCCGGCGACGTTGACGAGGACGACCGGCAGGCCGTGCGCGCGGAAGGCCTTGGCGAGCAGGACGCACTGGCCAACGACGTGGTCGGTCGGATGGGCGGTCCGGTAGCGCGGAACGACCCCCTTCTGGAGGTCGATGACGATGAGGGCGGTGACCGGATCGAGCGTGGTGATGGCCATGGGGCTGGCGCTCCGTCGGGCGGATCAGGAGTGTCAGTAAGCCGGGCTGATCAGGGAGGGACGGCCCCGCCAGGCGGCGGTGGGGGCGATCGTCAAAGCCTGCCAATATTCATCGGGGTCCTGAGCCAACACCGAGAGACAGAAAGTCGCCATGCGTTCACGGTCGGACAGGCCTGAGGAACGCGCCTCGTAGGCTTCGAACTTTCTCATGCAGGCGTCGATCCGCGGATCGGATGAGGCGACCAGCGGCGGATGATAGGTCAGGGTCGGAATCACGTGATGGCCGATTTCCGTTTCGGCGCCGGCGCGGTGGGCGACGCCGAAGGCGACCATCCAGACGGTCTGGACCGCGACCGACAGGAAATCTTCGGTCAGCATGCGGCGCCAGAGTTTCTGGTCCTTGTCCTCGCCCTGCAGCTCGAGCGGGATCCAGGCGGTCCAGGTTTCCGGTGGCAGCCCGGCGACGTCGCGGAAGGTGGCGACGTGATAGTCGCGGATGATGTTCCAGCGCAGGGATGGTGCGGCGGGCTCGAAGTTCTGCGCTGCCCGGCGGGCGGCGAGGTCCGAACGCATCAGTTCTTCGCTGATCTGCAGCCACATCGCTTCATCGATCGGTCGACAGCAGCGCCTGCTGACGGCGATCGCATAGCAGCGCGCCACTCGTCCGGACATGGTCGATTGCTTGACCACACCAAGAGCCAGCGGGCCATATGGATCTCCGGCTGCTGTCAGACGCTCGTAGTATTTCGGTCGGTCGCGGGCGTCGGACGCCGCCTGCAGTCGTTCGAGCGTGTTCAGCTCAAGCGCCATCAGTTGACCTCATGTGACCTGAGGAAGCTGGCGACCTGGTCGTGGATGGCTCGCCACTGGTTGACGAGAGGACGGTCGTAGGTAATTTTCACTATCATATCATTCTCAACAAAACGCTGCGCACACGTCGAGTTCGTGAACACCTTGTCGGTTCGAGTGCAGGCGATGAACTCCGTCGTGTGGTCGAGTGGCGGAAGGGCGTAAACGTCAGCGCCCGGCGCTCCCGGAGAATCTTTGCCGCGCGCTAGCTCAATCATGCCGCTGCCGGGGGCTTGGGCCCGCGAAGGTCGTTCCGTCCGATGCGGAATTGTATGCTCGCCGACGCGGGGAGAGATCGCGATCGAGAGTTCGTTGCCGACGCCTGCGAGAATGTAGTCTGCCGGGGCCGCGTCGCCGGCGGTTTGTGCGGCGCTGTTGGCGAGAATGAGGAGCGTCGGCCGGGGCGGCCACATCGCTTGTTCCTCCGCGGTGAGACCGCGCATTTCGGGCCAGGCGAGTTCGAGGAGCATATCGCCAATCCGGCCGGTCTCGACGAGACCGCCCTGATACATGTTCGGCGTGAACCGGTAGGTATGGCCGGCGATGCGGGTCTCGCCAGGCTTGAGCGGTGCGGCGACGGCGCACGTGGAGGAGACGATCGCCGCGAAGGTGGCCCAATTCGCAAATTGCATCGCGTACCGCGAGGCGCTCGCTGCTCTCGCGGGGTCTGGGGCCAATCGGCCCCAGCGGGATCGAGCCGCGAAGCGGATCGATGGGGCAGCGCCCCTCGCCTTCTTCAAGCCGCCGGCGCCGTCCTCTGCAATGTGGCGAGCACCCCTGCCCCGTCCGGGCGTCCGAGGCCGGTGCAGGCGTTCCAGCCGGGGCCGGCGTCGTAGCCGATCGTGCTGCCCTGCGGCTTGTTGCTGCCGGTGGTGATTTCGCGCATGCCGGACGGGTCGGCGTAGAGCGCGGGCAGGAAGAAACCCGGGTTGCGGCCAAGCGACTGGGCGATGAGCGCGGTCAGGCCCGACCAGAGGGGTGCCACGGCACTGGTTCCGCCCACGGTCTGTGCCGCGCCATTGAGGACGATGGTGTAGCCGGTGGCGGGTGCGGCGTCGCCGGCGACGTCGGGCACGCCGCGGCCGGCGCGGCCGGCGTTCACGCTCGGCGGCAGGGTAACGCCGGACTGGAAGCCCGGGACCGCAAAGAGGTCGGAGATGCCGCCGCCGGTGCCGCTGGTCAGGTCGTTCCAGACGGTCTCGGTGGTGATGGCGGCGCCGGAGGTGGCGATGTTGGTGCCGCCGCAGCCGATCGCGTAGGGGCTGGAGGCGGGGAAGTCGACATGGGCGGCGCCGTCGGTGAGCCCGTCGGTGGCGAGGCTGTCGCCGGAGGCCACGAAGACCGAGACGCCCAATGTGCCCGCGTCCTGCATGACGCTGTTCATGGTGCTGACGGCCTGGGCGGTGTAGCCGGATTCGGGACCGCCCCAGGAGATCGAGATGATGGCGGGCGCGTTGGCGGTGTCGTGCGCGGCCTGGCTGATCGCGTCGGCGAAGCCCTGGTCGGTGTTGGTGGTGAAGTAGACGATGAGGTTGGCACCGGGCGCGTTGCCGCCGGCGACCTGGATGTCGAGCGCGACCTCGCCGTCGGCGTCCTGGCCGGGGCTGTTGGATGCGCCGTCGACGCCGACCGCGGTCACGGTGGGGACCTTGAGGTTCATCGCGGCGAAGGCCTGGGCGTTGTCGCTGTCGTTGTAGCCGCCGCCGAGCTCGATGATCGCGATGTTGTGGCCGGTGCCGTCGACGCCGGTCGGGAAGTTGTAGAGCCGGCCGAGCTCGTTGGGGAGGTGGGCGGTGTCGGAGCCCTGCGCGCGCGGCATGATGACGAAGCGGGGCTGGGCGACCGGCCGGTTGTCGAGGCCGAGCACGCTTTCGACGATCGGGGCAAGCGTGTCGGGGATGCTGAGCGCGCCCTCGCGCATCCGGTAGGTCGCGCCATCGTGCTCGACGCGGTGCAGCTCGGTGCGGAAGGCGGACTGGAAGTCTGACGCGGTGCCGCCGAGGCGCACGTAGCGACGGGCCGGGATCGCCTCGAGGATCGTCAGGCCATGGGCCTGGGCGAATACGGTGACGGCGTCGATGTCGGGGCCGTGCAGGGCGGCGCGGGAGGATGCGAGATCGGCCGCGGGTGCCGCGTCGCGCGGCTTGAGATAGAGCGAGATCTCCATGCGTTCGCCGCCGCTCACGAGCCCGAGGCGGCGTGCCCCGCGCGGCATGAGGCGATGACTGCCGGCGAGTTCGACGAAGCTGGTCTGGGTCGGCATGTTGGCATCCGTTGGCTGCGATGACGGTTTGTAGCCTGTCTTGAGGCGGGAGTGCCGTATCAAAGGTGCGCGCCTTGGCATGACGGCACCTATTGCCTAAGAGAGGCGCCGTCTCTGCCCTGAGGTCGTCATGTCCATTTCACGCCTGGCCACCACACTCGTGGCGACGGCTTTCGTCTGCGCGTCCGGGAACGCCGCGTTCGCCGATCCGCCTGCTCCCGTCAAGCCGGGCCCGACCGCGACGCCCGCGCCGGCCGATCCAGTCGTGGCCGCGGTCAACGACCAGCAGATCCATCTGTCGGACGTGCGGGTGGCGGCGACGCAGCTTCCGGAGGAGATGCGCAACCTGCCGCCGCAGATGCTGTTCCCGATGGTGGTCAGCCAGCTGGTGGACCAGCGCGCGCTGATCGACGAGGCGAAGTCGCAGGGCCTGCCGAGCGACCCGAAGGTCCAGCAGATGATGAAGAATGCGTCCGACACCGCGTTGCAGAACGCGCTGCTGTCGCGCGACATCACGCCGCTGATCACGGATGCCAAGCTGCAGGCCGCCTACCAGGCGCAGTACGCGAACAAGACGGGACAGGAGGAGGTGCATGCGCGCCACATCCTGCTCAAGACCGAGGCGCAGGCCGACGACGTGATCCATCAGCTTCACGGCGGTGCGGACTTCACGACGCTGGCCAAGAAGGTTTCGACCGATCCGGCGGCGCAGAGCGGCGGCGATCTCGGCTGGTTCAAGAAGGGCGACATGCTGCCGGAGTTTTCCGACCAGGCGTTCTCGATGAAGAAGGGCGATATCAGCAGCAAGCCGGTGCATACGCGCTACGGCTGGCACGTGATCCAGGTGCTCGATACGCGGGTGGCGGCACCGCCGACCTATGACAGCGTGAAGGACCAGATCCGGCAGGGCGTGATCCAGGCGGCGGTCCGCCAGGCGGTCAAGCAGGCGGTCTCGAAGGTGAAGGTGGTGCAGTTCAACCCGGACGGGTCGGTCCAGAAGCCGGCGCCGGTGAAGGCGCCGGGTGCGACCGCGTTGCCGGCGCCCGCCTCGCCCGCGCCGGGCACGACGCCGCCGACCAACGAGTAGGCGCTTGGCGGACCTGCCGGTCTCGCCGCTGGCGGTGACGCGGCCGCCCCTTGCCGGACTGGCCGGTGTGGAGGCGGCAATCGGGCAGGCCGCGATCCGCACCGAAGGACGGGACGACCTGCTGCTGATGGCGTTCGCGCCCGGCACCGCGGTTGCCGGCGTGTTCACCCGCAACAGATGTCCGGGCGCGCCGATCGACTGGTGCCGTCATGCGCTGGCAGGCGGCAAGGCGCGCGGCTTGGTGGTCAATTCCGGCAACGCGAACGTCTTCACCGGCCGCGCCGGGGCGGACGCGGTGCGGGCGACGGCGGAGCAGGCGGCGTCCCTGCTCGGTTGCAAGCCGCGCGCGGTGTTCGTGGCGTCGACCGGGGTGATCGGCGAGACGCTGCCGCAGGCGCGGATCGAGGCGGCGCTGCCCGGGCTGCATGCGAGACTGGCCGCGGATGGCTGGAACGAGGCGGCGCGCGCGATCATGACCACCGACACCTTCCCCAAGGTGGCGCGGCGCGAGGCGATGATCGGCGGGGTCACGGTCGGTCTGCAGGGGATCGCCAAGGGCAGCGGGATGATCGCCCCCGACATGGCGACGATGCTGTGCTTCGTCGCGACGGACGCCAGGATCCCGGCCGAGTTGCTGCAGCCGATGCTGGCACGGTCGGTCGACGGCAGCTTCAACAGGACGACCGTCGACAGCGACACCTCGACGTCCGACACCGTGCTGCTGTTCGCGACCGGCGCCGCGCGTCATCCGAAGGTGGACCGGCTCGGCTTGCGCGACTTCCGTGCCTCGCTCGACGGATTGCTGCTGGACCTGGCACTGCAGGTGGTGCGCGACGGCGAGGGCGCGCGGAAACTGATCAGGGTGGACGTGACGGGGGCGGCGGGAAAGCGCTCGGCGCGTCGGGTGGCGCTCTCGATCGCCAACTCGCCGCTGGTCAAGACCGCGATCGCGGGGGGCGATGCCAACTGGGGACGGATCGTCATGGCGGTCGGGAAGTCGGGCGAACCGGCGGACCGCGATACGCTGTCGGTCGCGATCGGCGGAACCTGGATGGCGCGCGACGGCAGTGTGGTGGCGGACTACGACGAGGCGCCGGTGGCGGCGCACATCGCCGGACCCGAGATCGAGATCGCGGTCGATCTCGGCCTCGGACGCGGGCGGGCTACGGCTTGGACCTGCGACCTGACGCACGGGTATATCGACATCAATGCCTCCTATCGGAGCTGATGGCGCAAGCGCCCGGGCGATGAGCGGCCATGGAGCTTGAGAGCGAGCGGCTGCGGTTGCGGCCGCCGGCGGCGGGCGACGCGCAGGCGATCCATCGGCTGGTCAACGACTGGGGCGTGGTGCGGATGCTCGCGCGGCTGCCGTTTCCGTATCCGCGCGAGCTGACCGACGAGTGGATCGCCTCCACCGCGTCGCAGCGCGCGGCGGGCGATGCGTATCATTTCGCGGTCGTGCTGGCGGAGACGGATACGCTGGTGGGTTGCGTCGGACTGCGTCTGGACGGCGTGCCGCGGACGGCCAATCTCGGCTACTGGATCGGACGGCGCTACTGGCGGCGCGGCTATGCGTCGGAGGCGGTGGCGCGGGTGTCGCGCTGGGCGCTGGCGCAGCTCGAGATCGACCGGATCGCGGCATCGGTGGCGACCGACAATCCGGCCTCGGCCGGCGTGCTCGCGCAGGCCGGATTCAGGGCGATCGGAACCGGGCGGGAGCGTTTCGAGGCGCGTGGCGGGGATTTTCCGGTCCAGCGCTTCGAGGCGTCGCACGACGATCTGCGCCCGGCCGCCCCGGTGCCTCAGGCGGAGGCGGTGTCGCGAATCCTGCTGGTGGCGGCGGCGGCACTGGTCGACAGCCAAGGGCGGATCCTTCTCGCGCGCCGGCCCGAAGGCAAGCGGCTGGCCGGATTGTGGGAATTTCCGGGCGGAAAGCTCGAGCCTGGCGAGTCGCCTGAGGAGGCATTGTCGCGCGAACTGGCCGAGGAGCTCGGGATCGACGCGGCGGCGGGATGCATGGCGCCGTTCGGCTTCGCGTCGCACGATTACGGCGACCTGCATCTGCTGATGCCGCTGTTCGTGTGCCGGCGCTGGGGTGGCACGGCGGCCGGCCGGGAGGGACAGCGCCTGGCCTGGGTGGGGCCGCGAAACCTGTCCGACTATCCGATGACGCCCGCGGGTAAACCGCTGATCCCGATGCTGCAGGCTTTCCTCTGATCGGGGCTGCTGTAGGGTAATGGTATGGCAAATCCAACGACATGTCTGGTCATCATCGGCAACGAGGTTCTGTCCGGACGCACGCAGGATGCCAACATCAAGCATCTGGCGACGCGGCTGGGCGAGCTGGGGCTGCCGTTGCGCGAGGTGCGGGTGATCCCGGACGTGGCCGAGCACATCGTGGCGACGATCAACGACGTGCGTGCACGCTACGACCACGTGTTCACCACCGGCGGCATCGGCCCGACCCATGACGACATCACCAGCGAGTGCATCGCCGCCGCGTTCGGCGTGCCGTGGGAGGCGCATCCGGAGGCGATGCGATTGCTGGGCGCGATGTACGAACAGCGCGGGGTGGAGTTCAACGAGGCGCGGCGGCGGATGGCGATGACGCCACGCGGGGCGACGCTGATCGAGAACACGGTGTCGGTGGCGCCCGGCTTCACGATCGGCAACGTGCATGTGATGGCCGGCGTGCCGTCGATCATGCGGGCGATGTTCGAGGCCTTGGCGCCCTCGCTTCCCGCGGGGCTGGTGGTGCGCTCGCGGGCCGTGCACGCGCTGGGGATGGCGGAAGGCGGCATCGCGCGGGCGTTGTCGGCGATCGCGTCGGCGCACCCGGATATCGATATCGGCAGCTACCCGTTCTATCGGAGCGACAGCAGCGGGGTCGCGATCGTGGCGCGAGGCACGGACGCGGCCGCCCTCGACACCGTGATGGGCGAGGTGCGCACGATGATCGGGGCGGCGGGCTTCGCGGTCGTCGAGGGCGAGCCGCCGGCATGAGCGGGTTCTCGCCGGTCGAGCATCCGCATCGACGGCGCAATCCGCTGACCGGCGCGTGGGTGCTGGTCTCGCCGCACCGTTCGAAACGACCGTGGCAGGGACAGGAGGAACGTCCCGATCCGCGCGCGCCGCTGGCCTATGATCCGGACTGCTATCTGTGCCCGGGCAACGCGCGGATCAGCGGCGCGCGCAATCCCGATTACGAGGGCACGCTGGTGTTCACCAACGATTTCGCGGCCGTGATGGCGGACGTGCCGGAGTCGGCACCATCGGGGGATCCGCTGTTCACGCTGGCCGCGGCACGCGGAACGAGCCGGGTGATCTGCTTCTCGCCAGACCACAGCAAGACCTTGCCCGAACTACCGGTCGAGGCGGTCGAGGCGGTGGTCGAGGCGTGGTGCGCGCAGACAGCCGAGCTCGGGCAACATTATCGGTGGGTGCAGGTCTTCGAGAACAAGGGCGCGATGATGGGGGCCTCCAACCCGCATCCGCATGGGCAGGTGTGGGCGACCGACTACCTGCCCAACGAGCCGGCGGCGGAGGACGCGCATCAGCGCGACTATTTCGAGCGGTTGGGACGGCCGATGCTGCTCGACCTGGCGGCGCGAGAGATCGCGTCGGGCGAGCGGGTGGTGGCGGAGAACGAACGCTGGCTGGTGATCGTGCCGTACTGGGCGGTGTGGCCGTTCGAGACGCTGCTGCTGCCGAAGGCCGCGGTCAGCCGGATGCCGGACCTGGACGGGGCGTCGCGCCGCGATCTGGCGCGGATCATCGGTGTGCTGACGGGTGGCTACGACGCGCTGTTCAACACGTCGTTTCCGTATTCGATGGGCTGGCACGGGGCGCCGTTCGACGAGCGGGAGACCGCGCCGTGGCAGTTGCACGCGCATTTCTATCCGCCGCTGCTGCGATCGGCGTCGGTGCGCAAGTTCATGGTCGGGTTCGAGCTGCTGGCCGAGGCTCAGCGGGATCTGACGCCCGAACAGGCGGCAGCCCTGCTGCGGGCCAGGATGGCGGGGTTGGTACGATGAAAGGGCCCGAGGCACGGGTGCGGGACGCGTTCGCGCTCGCGTTCGGCGAGGCGCCGGCGCTGGTCATCCACGCGCCGGGCCGGGTGAACCTGATCGGCGAGCATACCGACTACAATGACGGGCTGGTGCTGCCGTGCGCGATCGATTTCGGAACCGTGGTCGGCGCGCGACGGCGCGAGGACGGCAGGGTGCGCGTGGTCGCGGCCGACTTCGATGACGGGATCGACGAGTTCGCCGCGGCCGCGCCGATCGCGCATGCGCAGGGCTGGGCCGAATATGTGCGCGGCGCGGTGCAGGTGCTGGGTTCGAGCGGAGGGGCCGATCTGGCGATCGCGGGCGACGTGCCGCAGGGCGCGGGATTGTCGTCGTCGGCGTCGCTGCTGGTGGCGCTGATCGAGACCTTCCGCCGGCTCGACGGGATCGAGGGGATGTCGGCGACCGATGTCGCGGTGATGGCACGCCGCGCGGAGAACGAGTTCGTCGGCGTCAATTGCGGGATCATGGACCAGCTGATCTCGGCCCGCGGGGCGGCGGGACACGCGCTGCTGATCGATTGCCGCACGCTGGAGGCGAGGCCGGTCGGGCTGCGGGACGGGCTGGTGGTGCTGATCGTCCATTCCGGCATCGAGCGTGGCCTGGTCGGGAGCGAATACAATCGCAGGCGCGAGGAGTGCGACCGGGCGGCACGGCATTACCGCGTCGCGGCGCTGCGCGATGTCGACGCGCCGATGCTGGAGCGGGATCGCGCGGGGCTGGACGATGTCGCGTTTCGCCGGGCGCGCCATATCGTGAGCGAGAATGCGCGCGTGCTCGAGACGGCAACGGCGCTGGAGGCGGGCGACACGGCGGCGCTGGGCCGGCTGATGGCGGCGTCGCACGCGTCGATGCGCGACGATTTCGAGATCACGACGGAAGGGATCGACCGGCTGGTCGCGATCATCGCGCACGCGATCGGCGAACGGGGCGGCGTGCGGATGACAGGCGGCGGGTTCGGCGGCTGCGTGGTCGCGGTGCTCGCGGCCGATGCGGTGGATCCGGCGCTCGCCGCGGTCAAGGAGGAGTATCGCACCCCCTCGGGCGCCCCCGCCGCCACCTACCTCTGCCACGCATCGCAAGGCGTAAGGCTGATCGAGACCTGATGAAAGCCGGGGTCCGGGGGCCGGCCTCGGCCCCCGGCCTTCCCTGTCAGGCGACGCCGTCCCGCCCCATGGCAAGAAATTTATCGCGCCGGCGCGCCTTGAGAGTCTCGGGATCGAGCGACCGGAGCTCGGGCAGGGCGGCGGCGATGGTGCGCCTGACGGACTCGATGGTCTGGGTGGCGGCGCGGTGTGCGGCGCCGACCGGCTCCTCGATGATGTCGTCGATCAGATGGAGCTGCTTGAGGTCCTGGGCGGTGAGCTTGAGCGCGTCGGCGGCGACCGGGGCCTGGGCGGCGTCGCGCCACAGGATCGAGGCGCAGCCCTCGGGCGAGATGACGGCGTAGATCGAGTGTTCGAGCATGAACACGCGGTCGGCGGCGGCGAGCGCGATGGCGCCGCCCGATCCGCCCTCGCCGATGATGGTGGCGATGATCGGGACGGGTGCGGCGAGGCACGCGTCGATGGAGCGTGCGATGGCTTCCGCCTGGCCGCGCGCCTCGGCCTCGATGCCGGGGAAGGCGCCCATGGTGTCGACGAAGGTGAGGACGGGGAGTCCGAAGCGTCCGGCGAGCTCGATCAGGCGGCGGGCCTTGCGGTAGCCCTCCGGCTTGGCCATGCCGAAATTGTGGCGGACGCGCGTGTCGGCATCGCCGCCGCGCTCGATGCCGAGGAGCAGGACCGGCTCGCCCTCGAAACGGCCGAGACCCCCGACGATCGCGCGGTCCTCGCCGAAGGCGCGGTCGCCGGCGAGCGGCGTGAAATCGGTGATCAGCGTCGCGATGTAGTCGAGGGCGCGCGGGCGATCCGGGTGGCGGGCGACCTGGGTCTTCTGCCAGGGCGAGAGCTTGGCGTAGGTCGACCGAAGCTGGCGGTCGGCCTTTTCGGTGAGCTTGACCAGTTCCTCCGCGATGTTGATCCCTTCGGGATCGGACATTCTGCGGAGTTCCTCGATCTTGCTTTCGAGCTCGGCGATGGGCTTCTCGAAATCAAGGAAGTGTCGCATCCCGGCGCTCTAGCACGTTTCCTGCGTGTCAACAGGCCCACCCGCGCGGGCCGAGGCGAGCGGATGATGGGCCTGGACGAGCTGCCTGAGGCGTTCGGGCAGGACGTGCGTGTAGATCTGGGTCGTTGTGATGTCGGCATGGCCGAGCAGAACCTGCAGATGCCGCAGGTCGGCGCCGCCGGCGAGCATGTGGCTGGCGAAGGAATGGCGCAGCATGTGCGGCGAGACGCCGGGATCGAGGCCGGCGCCGCGTGCGGCATCCGCGAGGACGAGGTCGAAACCCTGGCGCGTGAGAGGGCGCTTGGGGTCGCGGCCGGGAAAGAGGAAGCGGCTCGGCGGGCTCGCACCGATCAGGGACGCGGCAGCGTCGTGCGCCTCGGCCGACAGCGGCACGATCCGCTCGCGGCCACCCTTGCCGCGGATGACCAGGATGCGGTCGCGCCGCGCGAGCGCGGCGCGTTCGATGGCCAGCAGCTCGGAGACGCGCAGACCGGCGGTGTAGAGCAGGACGATGGCGGCGACAGCGAGCGGGCCGCGCGGCGGCGGCAGGAGACGGGCGGCTTCGATCAAAGCGCCAACCTGCGCCTCGTCGAGCAGACGCGGCAGCGAACGGGCGCGGCGGGGCGCTTCGAGGAGGGCGGTCGGATCGTCGTCGCGGATGCCCTCGTTGATCAGGAAGCGGTGGAACTGGCGCAGGCATGACAGGCGGCGCTCGGCGGTGCGCGGCGAGAAACCCGCCCGGGAGAGGCGCTCGAAATAGGCGGCGAGGTCGGCCGGCGTGGCGCGAGCGGCGCTGACGAGGTGGCGTCCGACGTCGGCGAGGTCGGCCCGGTAGGCAGCGATGGTGTTGGCGCTGGCCGCGCGCTCGCTGACGAGCATTTCGAGGAAGGCCTCGGCGTGGCGGTCGGTGCTCAATTGTGATCGGGGGCGTGCGTGAAGGTGCTGTTGGGGATCGTGCGCTGGACCTGGTGCGGCGTGATCCTGGGCGGGAAGGCGCCGAGGAACAGCGCACCGAGGAGCAGGACGAGAATGCCGGCACCGAGGGCGATCATGAAGACGCGACGCATTGTCTACCCAATTTGGTCCGGTGCGGAATCAGGCGCGGCCGTTATGGCCGGACGCGGGCTGTGCTAGCGTTCCGACCCATGACGCGCAACCTCGCGGCTCTGGCCGCCGACGACGATCCCGACAAGGCGCTGGCTGGCGTGGAAGGCGCGATCCTGGAGAGAATCGACGGGCGCAGCATCGTGATGGTCGGGCTGATGGGTGCCGGCAAGACCACGATCGGACGCAGGCTCGCGGCCCGGCTCGGACTCGCCTTCGTCGATGCGGACGCCGAGATCGAGATGGCGGCCGGGTGCAGCATCGCGGCCCTGTTCGAGCGGTTCGGGGAGGCGGAGTTCCGGATCGGCGAGCGCCGGGTGATCGCGCGTGTGCTGGGCGGCCCTCAGGCAGTGGTCGCGACCGGCGGCGGCGCGGTGACGGATGCGGGGACGCGGGCGTTGTTGCGGGAACGCGCGATCTCGGTCTGGTTGCGCTGCCCGATCGACTCGCTGGTGCGTCGCGTCTCGGGCCGCGCGCACCGGCCGCTGCTGAGCGGGGCGGACGCGCGCGAGACGCTGGAACGGCTGCTCGCCGAACGCGGCCGCCACTACGCGGAGGCGAGCCTGACGATCGATTGCGGCGACGACAGCGCCGAGCAGACGACGCAGCGGGTGATCGAACGGCTGGCCGCTGTACGCGATGTGCGGCGGGTCCGGGTGCCGCTCGCGGACGCGCCCTATGACGTGATGATCGGCGAGGGACTGATCGCGCGCGCCGGCGGCCTGCTCGGCCCGTTGCTGCCGCAACGGCGGTGCGTGGTGGTGACCGACGAGACGGTGGCGGCGCTGCATCTGCCGCCGCTACTGGCGTCGCTGCGGGAGTGCGCGATCGATGCGACCGAGATCGTGGTCCCGGCGGGCGAAGCGAGCAAGCGGCTCGACATGTTCGGGCGCGTGGTCGAGGCGATCCTGCGATCGGGCGCGGAACGCGGCACGAGCGTGGTGGCGCTGGGCGGCGGCGTGATCGGCGACCTCGCGGGATTCGCGGCCGCGACCACGCTGCGCGGGCTGCCGTTCGTGCAGATCCCGACAACGCTGCTCGCACAGGTCGACAGCAGCGTCGGCGGCAAGACCGGGATCAATGCGGCGACGGGCAAGAACCTGATCGGCGCGTTCCACCAGCCGATCGCGGTGCTGGCCGACATCGGCGCGCTGTCGAGCCTGCCGTTGCGCGAGCGCCGAGCCGGCTACGCCGAGATCGTCAAGGCCGGGCTGATCGGTGACGAGGCGCTGTTCGACTGGTGCGAGCGGCATGGCGGTGCGGTCATCGGCGGGGACGGTCCGCGAACGGCCGAGGCGATCGAGCGCGCCTGCGCGTTCAAGGCGGCGGTGGTGGTGGACGACGAGCGCGAGGAAAGCCGGCAGGGCGGCCGCGCGCTGCTCAACCTGGGCCACACGTTCGGCCACGCGCTGGAGACGGAGTTCGGCTTCGACGGCAGGCTGTTGCACGGCGAGGCGGTGGCGATCGGCTGCCACCTGGCGTTCGCGCTGTCGTGGCGGCTGGGCCACTGCACGGAGGCCGGGATGCGGCGCGTGAGCGCGCACCTGGAGGGCGTCGGGCTGGCGGTGTCGCTGGCCGCGCTGCCGGTGCGGCTGTCGGCGGACCGTTTGATGGCGCACATGGCGCGTGACAAGAAGATGCGCGACGGCACGCTGACCTTCATCCTGGCGCGGGGGATCGGGCAGGCTTTCACCGACCGCGAGGTGTCGGCGGAGGATGTGCGATCGCTGCTGATCGCGGAGGGGTGTGGCGCCTGAGTCCTGGGTGTGGCCCGATGCTGTTGCGCATCGGCATCAGCCGGCGAGAACGGTGCAGGGTGGGATCGCGGAAGTTTCCTACACAACTTCGCGACTAATCCGGTTTGGTTTTGGGCCCGGGCCGAACCGCGGGAGGGTGAGCGGATGTTCGAACAATCGGGGATCGGCGTTAGGGTGCCGAAACGAATTGTGGCATTTGCAACACATCCCGCCGCTTGAACGCGGGAAGCCCTCGTTGGCGTCTCTTCAACAGCAACTGGAACAACTATTGTGCGGTTAGGCACAGTGACCACGCCGCCTCGAGAAGGGTGGCACTCGCTCGAACGCAGACAACGACAAGGACTGAGGCAAATGCGTCTCCGCACGGCACTCTTCGCAACAACCATCATGGCGGCGCCGGCGGCGGCTTTGGCCCAGCCTGTCACCGGTCCTTATGTCAGCCTCGGGGGTGCGTACGACCTCCTGCAGACGGCGGGCGAGCACTCGGCACCGAGCGCCTTCAACCAGGGTCAGTATGACGGGATCGGCGCCAACGCCGGTGCGACGAAGTCGCGCTACCATTCCGACTCCGGTTTCGGCGCGCAGGCGTCGGTCGGCTACGGATTCGGCAACGGCCTGCGTGTCGAACTGGAGGGCAACTACCTCTACGACTCGTTCAACGGCCGCCACGGCACGATCACGCCCGGCTCGACCAACGGACGCATCGAGGCCTACGGCCCGATGGTCAACGTGCTCTATGACTTCGATCTCGCGCAGTTCGGCATCGCGATCCCGGTCACCCCGTATATCGGAGTCGGCGCCGGCTACCTTTGGAACCATCTCGGCCCGGTGACGAGCGTCTACAACAACGGCGACGTCAACCGCATCGGCGGCACGGCCGGCGGCGTGGCCTACCAGGGCATCGTCGGTATCGCCTACAACATCCCGCCCGTGCCCGGCCTGGCGCTGACGCTCGACTACCGCTTTATCGGGACTTCGGACCTGACGTCGTTCAAGTCGAACTCGTACACGCCGAACGGCAACCACCAGGCGAACTCGGACTTCAACGATCTCTTCCACCACGAGGTGATGGTCGGCGTCCGCTACGCGTTCAACTCGGCGCCGCCGCCGCCGCCGCCGGCTCCCGTCGCGGTCGCCCCGGCGCCTGCCCCGGCACGCACCTATCTCGTGTTCTTCGACTGGGACAAGTCCTACCTCACCCCGCGGGCACGCCAGATCGTGGCCGAGGCGGCGCAGAACTCGACACGCGTGCAGACGACGCTGCTCGAGGTCAACGGCTACGCCGATACGTCGCATGCGCTGCCCGGCCGGCGTGGCCAGCAGTACAACCTTCGCCTCTCGCTCCGCCGCGCCGACTCGGTCAAGGCCGAGCTGATCCGCGACGGCGTGCCGGCCAACGTGATCCAGGTGCACGGCTACGGCGACACGCACCTGCTGGTGCCGACCGGCCCGAACGTGCGCGAGCCGCAGAACCGGCGCGTCGAGATCATCCTCCACTGATCCCGACCACTTCAAGAAAGAGGAAAGGGCGCCGAAAGGCGTCCTTTCTTTTTCCTGGTCCATTCCGCTAGATCTTCCTGAGTTCAGACAGGACGTGACCGTGAGCGCCATCGACACCGCGAGCGACCTGCTGCCGATCGAGATCGAAGCGGCGATCGAGGCGGTCGAGACCGGGCCGTTCGGTGCCAAGCCGTCGCTGCCGCAGTTCCTCCGGTTCGGCGTGGTGGGCGCGCTGGGCTTCGTGTGGGACACGAGCACGGTCTATCTGACGCGCGCCACGATCGGGCTGATGCCGGCGATCATGCTCGCCTTCCTGGTGGCGGCGACGCTGAACTGGGCGCTGAACCGGGCCTGGACGTTCCGCCATACGCCGTGCGCGCACTCGCTGGCGCGGCAATGGGCGCTGTACATGGTCGCCAACTCGCTCGGCTTCGTGCTCAACCGCGGGACGGCGGCGATCCTGGTGACGGCATTCGTCGCCTGCCGCGAACAGCCGGTGCTGGCGCTGGCAGCCGGCGCGGGCGCGGGCTTGGCTGCCAACTTCATCCTGTCGCAGCGCTTCGTGTTTCGTCCGCGCGTGGCCTGACGCCCCCCGGGGCGGCCCTTCACCGTCGGCTGCCGGTGCGATAGAGCCTCTGCATGGCCAGCAGCAACGACATCAGGGCACGCTTTCTCGACTATTTCGCGGGCGAGGGTCACGAGGTCGTGGCGAGTTCGCCGTTGGTGCCGCGCAACGATCCGACGCTGCTGTTCACCAATGCCGGGATGGTGCAGTTCAAGAACGTCTTCACCGGCCAGGAGCGGCGCCCCTACGCCCGCGCCACAACGGCGCAGAAGGTGGTTCGGGCCGGCGGCAAGCATAACGACCTCGACAATGTCGGGTATACGGCGCGGCACCATACGTTCTTCGAGATGCTCGGCAATTTCTCCTTCGGCGACTATTTCAAGCCGCGCGCGATCGAGCTCGCCTGGACCCTGGTGACACGCGAGTTCGGGCTCGACCCGGCGCGGCTGCTGGTGACGGTGTATGCCGACGACGACGAGGCGGCCTCGCTCTGGCGCGGCATCGCGGGGCTCGACGAGCGGCGGATCATACGGATCGCGAGCGCCGACAATTTCTGGCGGATGGGCGATACCGGCCCGTGCGGACCGTGCTCGGAGATCTTCTACGACCATGGCGATCACGTCCCGGGCGGGCCGCCGGGGAGTGCGGACGAGGATGGAGACCGGTTCGTCGAGATCTGGAACCTGGTGTTCATGCAGTTCGACGAGGACCCGCCGGGGACGCGCACCCCCCTGCCCCGGCCGTCGATCGATACCGGCATGGGCCTGGAGCGGGTTGCGGCGATCCTGCAGGGCGTGACCGACAACTACGACACCGATACGTTCCGGGCGCTGATCGGGGCGAGTGCGGAGACGACCGGACAGGCGCCCGACGGGCCGTTCAAGGTGAGCCACCGGGTGGTCGCCGACCATGTGAGGAGCACGGCGTTCCTGATCGCCGACGGGGTGCTGCCGGCGCGTGACGGACGCGGCTACGTGCTGCGCCGGATCATGCGGCGCGCGATGCGCCACCTGCACATGATGGGGGCGCGGGAGGCGAGCTTCTTCAAGCTGCTGCCGACGCTGATCCGTCAGATGGGGAGCGCCTATCCGGAGCTGGGGCGGGCGGAGGCGCTGATCCGCGAGACGATGCGTCTGGAGGAGGAGCGCTTCAAGTCGATGCTGGAGCGTGGCCTGTCGCTGCTGGCCGACGAAACCGGGCGGCTCGCGGAAGGCGGGCAGTTGCCGGGCGAGGTCGCGTTCCGGTTGCACGACACCTACGGGTTCCCGCTCGACCTGACGGAGGACGCGCTGCGCGAGGGCGGCCGGTCGGTGGACGTCGCCGGTTTCGCCGCCGCGATGGAGGCGCAGCGCACGCGGGCGCGGGCGGCGTGGTCGGGTTCGGGGGAAGCGGCGACCGAGCGGCCCTGGTTCGAGCTGCGCGACCGGCTGGGGGCGACCGACTTCCTGGGCTATTCGACGGAGACGGCGGAAGGCGAGATCGCCGGGCTGGTGGTGGACGGCGCGGTGGTGGAGCGCGCGGCGGCCGGGAGTTTGGTCTCGGTGGTGCTCAACCAGACGCCGTTCTACGGCGAATCGGGCGGCCAGGTCGGCGACCACGGACTGCTGACCGGGCTCGGTGCGGCGATGCGGATCGAGATCACCGACACGCAGCGCAGGCTGGGCGACCTGGTGGTGCATGCGGGCCGGGTGGTCGAGGGCGAGGCCGTGGTGGGACAGGCGGTGCGGGCGGACGTCGATCACGCGCGCAGGCGCGCGATCCGATCGCATCATTCGGCGACGCATCTGCTGCACGAGGCGCTGCGCCGGCATCTGGGCACGCATGTGACGCAGAAGGGGAGCCTCAATGCGCCCGACCGACTGCGGTTCGACGTGAGCCAGCCGCGGCCGATCACGCGCGACGAACTTGCCGCGGTGGAAGCGGAGGTGAACGATCGGGTGCGCGAGAACGCGGAAGTGGGGACGCGGCTGATGACGCCCGAACAGGCGGTGGGGCTCGGCGCGATGGCGCTGTTCGGGGAGAAGTACGGCGAGGAGGTGCGGGTCGTGTCGATGGGCGCGGGCGACGAGGGGCGCGCAGCCTATTCGATCGAGCTGTGCGGCGGGACGCATGTGACGCGGACCGGGGACATCGGGCTGTTCCGGATCGTGGGCGAGACCGGGGTGGCCTCGGGGGTTCGGCGGATCGAGGCGGTGACCGGACGAGCGGCGGAGGCGGCGGTCGCCGAGCGGGACGCGATCATGGCGAGCGTGTCGCAGGGGTTGCGCGCGCTGCCGGCGGAGTTGCCGGGGCGTGTCGAGGCGCTGCTGGACGAGCGGCGCGCGCTGCAGGCGCAGGTGGGCGAGCTGCAGCGGCGGATCGCGACCGGGGAGGCCGGCCAGTCGGTCGAGGAGGTCGGCGGCGCTCCGTTCTCGGCGCGCAACCTGGGCGACGTGCCGGCGCGCGACCTGAAGGGGTTGGCGGAGGCGACGCTCAAGCGGATGGAGCGCGGGGTGGTGGCGCTGGCCTCGACCGCCGAGGGCAAGGCGAGCCTGGTGGTGGGCATCTCGGCGGATCTGTCGGCGCGATTCGATGCGGTGGCGCTGGTGCGTGCGGCGGTTCCGGCGCTGGGCGGCAAGGGGGGCGGCGGCCGCCGCGACATGGCGCAGGCGGGGGGTCCGGACGCGGGCGGGGTGGATGCGGCGCTGGCGGCGGTGCGGGCGGCGGTCGAGGTTGTCGGCTGAGGGGGCGGATCAGCGTTCCGCCGTTTCGGAGTGGTTCATCTGTGACGATGGGCGGTGGCATTACGGGGTGGGCTTGACGTATAGGGGAAGCAAGAGCCGTCAACGCAGGTCGGGGGAGACTTCGATGGCGATCAACAAGACACGGCGCAGGGGAGTGTTTCTCCGCCGATGAAGCTGATCATCTATGGCGGCGAGGATTTGAGGCTGCCGGGTTATCGGTTGGGGTCGGAAGGAGACGATTACGCCGCCATCATCGACGCCTTCTTCCCGGTCCTGAGCCGTCTGGGCGATACGACGAGAGTAGAACATCTCGATGAAGTCGAACGGGTTCGCGCGGCTTGCGAGCTTTCGGGCGACACGTGCGTCATCCTGAGCTTCGTTCAGCCTCACAAGACGACGCTTTTCATGCGCGTGCCGCTGATCCCGGTATTCGCCTGGGGTTTCGAGAACATCCCTTGCGAGATATGGGACGGCCAGCCGAAGCATGACTGGCGCTCGATACTGCAACAGCAGGGAAAGGCGATAACTCTTTCAAGACACTCGGCTGACGTCGTTCGCGCCACGATGGGCGACATGTTTCCGGTGGTCGGGATTGCGCCGCCGATCTTCGACCGCATGAGAACATTGCGTGAACGTATTGGTGGGCTGCCGCCGTCAGCGCGACGAATCGACCTTCCGGCCGCCATGATCGATCGCTCGACGCTGACGGGTCCACCGGTCCCACCCGAGCGCGCTGCCCCAATCGAAACGGTGCTGGATGTCCCGATCGATAAGGATCACGATGACAACACCGGATCCGAGAATGTCGTTCTTCCTGCCGCCAGTCTGCAACAACCTGTCCTTGTCGGGAGTACAACTTCAGTAACGATACGCCGGCGGCGTGGACGGATAATCAGCGTTTATCGAGAGCATATAAGACCGCTTGTCCCACCACCGATCGCGCGGGCAATCTCGTGGGCAGGCACAGCAGCCTGGGCCGTCACTCATCCATTCCGGAGCGAGACTGCTCAGGCGCCAGCGAGCCAGCAAATCGACGTTTTGTCGCGGATGCCGGTGCCACTGCCGCTGGCGCGGGCCACTTTCATCGACGGGCTTGACCCACCCTCGCTTGGCCCGCTGAGTTGGGTCGACCGGCGTCCGATCGACTGGGCACGCCACCCCGTCGACCTTAACGGTGTCATCTATCTGGCAACAGGTGTCCTGGCGGGCGGAACCAATCTGGAAGACATACTGACTGGTTTTGTCTGGGGTTTGCCCGAGGCGTCGGACGCGATCCTGGTGGTGAGAAGTGTTTCTCGCGAGCCATCTCGGCATTGGGAAGACGTGAGGTCGATACTTCAGAGGCAGCCCGCGTTTTCGGGACGGGTGCTCCTCGTCGATGGTGTGTTGACGGCGGACGAGCTCTCGGCACTTGTCGAAAGCGCGAGCTATGTGGTCAACGGAGGGAGCGCGGAAGGGTGCGCGTACGACTTGCTTGAGAGCATGTCGGCCGGGCGGCCGGCGATCGCGCCAAGCCATGCGGCGATGACGGACATCATCAATTCGAGCAACGCCTTTGTATTTCAGTCGCATGCGGAGGCCGCGGTCTTTCCCCACGACGGGCGACGCGCGAGCCGGACATTGTGGCATTTGCCACGTTGGGACAGTTTGCGTGACGCTTTCCGGGAAAGCTATGCTGTCGCGAAAGACGATCCCGCTCGCTGGCTAGCCATGTCGCGCGCGGCAGTGACCGCGCAGGAGTGTTACTGCGGTGATGACGTCGTCGAGCACAGGCTTCGAAGTTTTCTCGGCGTGTCGAGCGAGCGACCTTCGCTGACCCGCTGGGGCAGGGATTTGAGTGCGATCCTCTCGCCCGCCGATGAAGTGCTGGCGGAGGAACCCTGGATATGATGTTTCTGACCCACAGCGAGACGAGCACGCAAACCATCGCCAGTAACCTCGGCCGTTCCGAATACAGCTACTATTTCGTGCAGCGGTCGTTCAGGCCCATTCTCGAAAGGCTCGGCCGGGTCATCGAGATCGAGAACCCGGATCGGGATGTCGATGCACTGTGGGAAGCTGCCGGCAGCCATAGGGAGGACTGTGTGTTCTTCAGTTTCAACCCACCGCACAAGACACCGCTCGGTTTTGAATGCCCGTGCGTCCCGGTCTTCGCATGGGAGTTCGACACCGTACCGGACGAGGTCTGGGACGGGGACGCGCGTCATGACTGGACGACCGTGCTGAGAACGCTGGGACGGGCCATCGTCCATTCGGACCACACGCGCGGCGTGATCTCGAAAGCTCTCGAACCAGGTTTTCCGATTGCAAGCATCCCTGCTCCGGTCTGGGATCGTTATGCCTCACAACGAGCAAAGGAACATGAGAGACGCACCACGCTGATCCTCGACGGGCCAGTCATCGATAGCCGAGCGGTTTGCCTGGAAGGCTTCGAGCCTTGGCATCCGATCGGGCAGCGCGAAGCCGCGGCAGCTTCGATGATGACGCCGCAGGGTGACGCACAGGTCGTGACGCTCGACGGCGTCGTCTATACCTCCGTGTTCAATCCGTTCGATGGACGAAAGCGCGCCTGGGACATGATCACGTATTTCGTCTGGGCGCTGCGCGATCGCCCAGACGCCACATTGCTGCTCAAGACCTCGCACGCAAACATGCCTCGGGTGATGGCCTTCCTGCTTACGACGCTGCTGTCGTTGAGGCCGTTCCGATGCAGGATCCTCGTCGTGCACGGTTACGTTGCCCCGGAGGTCTACGACTCGATAGTGCGGGCCACGACTTTCATCGTCAATTGCTCCACCGGCGAGGGACAGTGTCTGCCCTTGATGGAGTTCATGTCGTGCGGCAAGCCGGCCATTGCTCCGGTTCATACGGCGATGGCGGACTATGTCGACGGCACGAACGCGTTCGTCCTGGACAGTCATCCCGAGCCGACCATCTGGCCGCAGGACCCGCGCGAGATGTTCCGTGCAACGCGGGCGCGGATTGACTTCATGTCGCTTATTCGAGCCTATCAGGACAGTTTCGTCGTCGCACGGACGGACCCGGCTCGTTACGAGAGAATGGCAGCCAATGCGATTGACAGCCTGCGTAAGCATTGCTCGAACGACGTCACCCTGGACCGATTGGAAACGTTCCTCGATGCCGCGCTGCCTTGGCAGGAGTTGGCCAGAGATCGGGGTCGTGTCTCGGCGGGATAAGGCAAGCCATCCATGAGGCCGCGGGTCGAGCCTGATCATTGTAGTCCGTCTCGGGACCGGCCCGAATGGCTCTCGTTGGGTCACCCCGGTATGATATCCTCGGACACAACTCGTAATACGGATGTTGAAGTTCTGCGAGCATTCGCAGTCGTCTTTGTCCTTGTCGAGCACATGAATTTCAATCTCTTCCCGCTCTGCGAGCCACTCGTTTATCGCTTTCGTCCGGTGTTGCAATTCTGGTCTGGGGTCGACTTATTTTTTGTTGTCTCCGGCTTCGTCATTGCTCGCACACTGCTTCCCGACCTCAGAGCGTGTTCGAACCTGATGGAGACCCGACTTGTCATCGTGGCGTTCTGGATGCGTCGCGCGGCGCGCCTGCTGCCGAGTGCGTGGCTCTGGCTTGGACTGATCCTTGCCGGTGCCGCTTTCTACAATCGGTCGGATGCATGGGGAAGCGTCCGGGCAAATCTCGATAGCACCGTTGCGTCCGTGCTGAACCTGCAGAACTTCCATTTCATGAGATGCTTTCCTGGCCGGATAGGAGCGAGCTTTCCTTATTGGACGCTGTCGCTGGAGGAGCAGTTCTATCTCCTGCTGCCGCTCCTGGCATTGCTGACGAAGCGCATGTTGCCGCTCATTCTCGCCCTACTGGTCGTCGTCCAGTTTCCAGCGACGAGACTTGCGAGCCCCACGCCGTTGTCGTTGTTCCTGAACCTGTCCAGGAGTGATGGTTTCGCGCTCGGCGTCCTGCTGGCTCTGTGGTCCGGGCACAGTTCGTGGACCCGCTGCGCGCCAACCATATTGCTCCGGCTTGGCGCGGCACGATGCCTGGTGACGGTCGGAATGGTGGGTCTCGTCGCCTTGGCAGCCGGGTACGGTCAAAGAGTTTCCTCCAGCGCGCTTGGGTGGGTGGCTCTCGCGGCCGCGTTGAACGTCTTCGTCGCATCCTACAACATGGATCTTCTTTGGCCGCCAGGCTGGGGAAAACGCTTGCTGCTTTGGGCCGGCAGCCGCTCTTACGGCATGTACATCGTGCATATCCCATGCTTCGCCTTCGTCCGCGAAACATGGTTTCGTGCTTCCGGCGGCCATTCCATCGTAGACGCGCATGGCGGGCACATCACCGCCCTGCTGGCTCTGAGCCTGGTAGGATTTGTCGCCGAACTGAATTACCGATACGTCGAGTCGCCGCTCCGCGGTGCCGGCCGTCGATGGGCTGCTCGAATCAGCAGCGGATCTCACTTTCGATCGGGCGTTGCCGCGATCTGACGGCAGACGGGAGACACCATGCCGAGCGATGAGAACGCGGCCGCGAACGCTTCCGGAAACTATCGGTCACAGGGCGGCGACCTTGGGATGCTTGGTCTTCGCGACGCGGAGATTGCAGGATGGTTCCTCAACGACGCGGCGGAGATGTTCCGTGGATTTCCGATTACGCGCGATGACGTGGTCATCGACGTGGGATGTGGTGACGGCAGTCCGGCCGCGTTTTGCGCGAGGCGAGGCGCTGAACTGATCCTTACTGACATCGACGAGGCGCAGGTTGGCCGTGCCGAGCAACGATGTCGTGAGGCGGGTGCGCTTCGGATCACGACGCATGTGGGTAATTCGATCAATCTGCCGATCGAAAATGCCGTTGGCAGCCGAATCATCTGCTCCGAGGTCCTTGAGCATGTCGAGAATCCCGTGGGAGTTCTGTCGGAGCTGGTCCGGGTCGGAAAACCGGGCGCTCTTTACCTTCTGACGGTGCCTGATCCGGTCGGTGAAGAAATGCAAAGGCATCTGGCTCCTCCGACTTACTTTCTGCCTCCCAACCATCTCAGGGTGTTTTCGCGGGAAGCCTTCGGGGAACTGGTCGAGGCGGCCGGCCTGCGGATCGAACAACGACATTTCTATGGGTTTTTCTGGTCGATGTGGTGGCTCTTGTTCTGGGCGGCGGACGTCCCGCTGGAACGACCTGAACATCCAGTGCTCGATGCCTGGGCGGCGACGTGGAGCGCTCTCCTCGACACAAACGACGGTCCGAAGGTCAAGCGAGTCTTCGACCGGCTGATGCCGAAAAGTCAGCTTGTCCTTGCTCGCAAGCCGCTTTGATCGCGAAGTTCAAACATCGGCGGTTGGTGCCGGCAAGACGTCGGGAACTTCACTTTCCAGTCTCGGCTTGAGGCCGATACGATCCTTGGGCTCTCGGTTCAAGCTCTTGAGACCTTTCAGCCCGTTGAGCTTGGCGCGGAGACGCTGCCACCGTTCCCAGAGCGTCAGGGGCGGCAAGGGAGCATCGGGCGTTCGCGCGCGAAAATAGGCGCGCACAAGTCCGTCGAAGAGGTCCGTATCGACGGGCCGGTAGTCGATGATCCCGGGCGCTTGGTCCTCCGGGACGTAGACCTTGTAGAAGAACGATCCGTAGCCGAATCTTTCTGCGTCATAATGCCGAAGTTTTACGATGCGCTGAGATCTGCTTCTGACGACCCACTCAAAATGCGCGATGTAGGCCTCGCCGCCAAACCGGCACCATCGATCGATCAGGTAACCCTCCGTGTGCATGATGTCGATGTATGTCACACGGTCGGGGCGGAACAGCCTCCAATTGTGATCGGTCCCGCTGTTATTGGTGCGGTCATTCCAGTGATCCGAGCGTCCAAACGATGGCCGGTCGCCAGGCTGATACCAGACCCACCGGCGTTGGATCGCCACTGACTGGGCCTCTTCGGGCGGCGGCGGTCCGACGAGACGCCTGATCAGACCCTCGGAAGGGAATTCGTCGTCGTGCATCCAGAGGACCCAAGGCGTCGAGACGATCTCGGCCGCGACCTTGACGATGGCCTCGGTGAACGGAAAGGCCGCCACTTTGTGAACAGTGAGACCCGACCGTTCGAGGATCGCTCCGGTAGCGTCATTCGACCGCTCGTCGAACAGGACGATCGGGCGAATGCCGTTGGAGCGATACAGATCAATCAACGTCTCGATCCAACCCGCACTGTTCCGCGTCGGAATGACGACTGAAAACCAAGACTGCATGAGTTTTCCTAGTTTCGTCTCGGAGTTGCGCTTGAAGATGCCGAGTTTGTCGGTAAACGTCTCAACTCCTTGACATCGGTTCTCCCGCGTTGGTCATCTGATACCGTGCCTACAAAGCTCCACGATCCACCTGGGCAGACCCCGAGGGCGTTCCGACTAGGCCGCTCGTTCGTGGAAGGGCTTCCGAGGGTGACGCCGTTGAGCGGCATGCATTATCACGAGTTTCTTCACCATCTCCATCGCAACTGGTCGATCCGACGATACCTCGAAATTGGGACCTACACGGGCATGTCGCTAGGTCGTGCCGTCGGAGAGGCGGTGGCGATCGATCCCAAGTTCAAGCTGGACAAGACCTGCTGGTCCGCCAAGCGTGGAATCAATCTGTTCGAGATGACGAGTGATTCGTTTTTTGCCTGCTATGACCCAACTGCGGTGCTGGGTGGTCCGATCGAGTTCGGGTTCATTGACGGCCTGCATCAAGCCGAGTTCGTTCTTCGGGATTTCATCAACATCGAGCGTCATTGCGTGAAGGACTCTGTGATCGCGGTGCATGACGTCCTGCCGAAGAACTTCGAGATGACAGAGCGTGAGCATCGCCCTGGCCATCGACGCGACCGACAACTCGGCCTGGATTGGACCGGTGACGTATGGCGGATCGTCTCCCTGCTCGGTCAAGTACGTCCCGACATCGAGGTCCGGATCCTGGATTGTCCACCGACCGGGCTCATGCTCGTCGGCAACCTCGATCCGACGTCGGATGTCTTGCCTCGCAGCCTCGATCGACTGGCTGACTCGTTGTCGGACCCAGCCTTGGAGCCGGACTTCTGGTCGTTCATTGAACAGGTCAAGGTGCTCGATAGTCAGAAGCTCTTCTCCGTCCCTTGAGCAGGATTTGGCCACGGTCGGCGGCATTGCGTCGAGAGCGCCTTCGATCGACCTCGGAGTCCCGTTGTGTGTCATTGATCGCAGATGGGCACATCCCCCACCATGTCTGCTGCATACGTTGGGTGGCCGGATCTTGGGGATCTGGGAGGTCGAATGAGCTCACATGAGGGCCACGCATGCTCGGCACTCGACCGCCTGCTGGCGGGCGCGCAGCGGTTCCGGACGGACGTCTTTCCGCGCGACCGGGCGCTCTACGAGGAGCTGGCGCGGGGCCAGGCGCCGCATACACTGTTCATCGCGTGCGCCGACAGCCGGGTGTCGCCAGACCTCATTACCCAGGCCCGGCCGGGCGAGTTGTTCGTGCTGCGCAACATCGGCAACATCGTGCCCAGCTACGGGGAGATGCTGGGCGGCGTGTCGGCGGTGGTCGAATACGCGGTCTCGGCTCTCGGCGTCACCGACATCGTGGTGTGCGGCCATACCGATTGCGGCGCGATGAAGGCGCTGGCCGATCCCGACGCGGCGCGGCTCGACGAGATGCCGACGGTGCGGTCGTGGCTGCAGAACGCGGCGGCAGCGCTGCCGGTCGCCCGCACGCTCGCCGCGCGCGCACCGGACGGAGATGGCGTGGATCCGATGCGGCTGCTGATCGAGCAGAACGTGCTGCTGCAACTCGCGCATCTGCGCACGCATCCTTCGGTCGCGGCCCGCATCGCGGAGGGGCGTCTGTTCCTGCACGGCTGGACCTACGACATCGTGAACGGCGAGATCAGGGTGACCGACGAGGCAAGCCGGACCACGATCACGATCGAGCAGGCGCAGCGTCGGCTGGCCGGTCACGAGTGAAGGCGGCCTGGCTCGCCTGGCTGCTGGCGGCGGGACCCGCCTCGGCCGCCGAGATCAAGGTCGCGACGTGGAACCTCGACTGGCTGACGTTGCGGCAGGCCGGGGATCCCGCGCTGCCGGCCGACGTGCAGGGCCGCGCGCCCGGTGATTTCGACGTGCTGGCGGGATATGCGGCGAGGTTGAACGCCGACGTGGTCGCCATCGAGGAGGTCGATGGCGCGGCGCCGGCCGAGAGGCTGTTCCCGGCCGCGCGCTACCAGGTGCTGATGACGGGGGACGATGTCGTTCAGCGGGTGGGATTGGCGGTCCGGGACGGGATCACGGTGGAACGCCATCCGGACGTGACCGCGCTCGACGTCGAGCCGGCGGCGCGGCACCGGCTGCGCAGCGGGCTCGACGTGACGCTGGTCATGGGCGGCGTCGGGTTGCGGGTGCTGGCGGTGCATCTCAAGAGCGGGTGCTGGAGCGCGCGCGAGGAACGCGAAGGGCGGCTCGCGTGCCAGGACCTGGACCGGCAGGTGCCGGTGCTGTCGGCATGGATCGCGGCGCGCCGGGCCGAGGGGGTGCCGTTCGTCGTGCTGGGCGACTTCAATCGCCGGCTGGTCGAGGGCGACCGGGTGCTGGCGGCCCTCGATGCGGCGGCACCGATGACGAGTGCGACCCGGGGCCTGTCGAGCCCGTGCTGGGACGGCGAGAATTTCATCGACCAGATCCTCGCCGGCGGCGCCGCCTCACGCTGGATGGAGCCGGGCAGCCTGCGGGTGCTGACCTATCGCGGCGCCGACCCGTCGCGGAAGGATCACCTGTCGGACCATTGCCCGGTGTCGGTTCGTTTCGCGTGGCCGGCCGGAACCGGAGCGGTCGGCGACCGCTAGATGATTTCCCCGACGAATGCGCAAGGAGACGACCATGGTTGCCGGCCCGCAGAAGATCCGCGTCCGCGAGGGCAGTCCCAACCCGCGGGGTGCGACCTGGACCGGGCTCGGGGTCAATTTCGCGCTGTTCTCGGCCAACGCCACCAAGGTCGAGCTTTGCCTGTTCGACGACCAGGGCGAGCGCGAGATCGCGCGCCTGACGCTGCCGGAATACACCAACGAGATCTGGCACGGCTTCCTGCCGGACGCGCGGCCGGGCACGATCTATGCTTATCGCGTGCACGGGCCGTACGAGCCGGCCGAGGGACACCGGTTCAATCCGAACAAGCTGGTGCTCGACCCGTACGCGAAGGCGATCGTGGGCCAGCTCGAATGGGGACCGGAGCTGTTCGGCTACACGCTCGGGCACGCGGACGCCGACCTCAGCTACGACGAACGCGACAGCGCGCACCTGATGCCGAAATGCCGTGTCGTCGATCCGGCGTTCACATGGGGCGACGACCGGCGGCCGAACATCCCGTGGGAGCGCACGGTGATCTACGAGACGCATGTGCGCGGCCATACGATGCGCCATCCGTCGGTGCCGGAGGCGTTGCGGGGGACGTATCGCGGCCTGGTCGACCCGGACGTGATACGGCACATCAAGCGGCTCGGCGTGACCACGATCGAGCTGCTGCCGGTGCACATGTTCGTCGACGACAGCTACCTGGTCGACAAGGGGCTGAAGAACTACTGGGGCTATTCGACGCTGCAGTATTTCGCGCCGGCGCGGCGTTACGCGAACGTGCCGGACTTCGCGTTCAGCGAGTTCAAGGAGATGGTGGCGCGGCTGCACGAGGCCAATCTCGAGGTGGTGCTCGACGTGGTCTACAACCACACCGCCGAAGGCAACGAGCTCGGCCCGACGCTGTCGTGCAAGGGCATCGACAATGCCAGCTACTACCGGCTGATGCCCGACAACCCGCGCTACTACATCAACGATACCGGGACCGGGAATACGGTCAATCTGAGCCATCCGCGGGTGATCCAGATGGTCACCGACAGCCTGCGCTACTGGGCGAACGAGATGCATGTCGACGGATTCCGGTTCGACCTCGGGACGATCCTGGCGCGCGAGCCGCACGGCTTCGACCAGCAGAGCGGCTTCCTGCGCGCGGTGGGCCAGGATCCGGTGCTGAGCAACCTCAAGATGATCGCCGAGCCATGGGATTGCGGGCCCGGCGGCTACCAGGTGGGGGGATTCCCGCCCGGCTGGGCGGAGTGGAACGACCGCTACCGCGACGTCGCGCGGTCGTTCTGGAAGGGGGACGGCGAGCTGCTGGCGGATTTCGCGATGCGGTTCGCGGGCAGTGCCGATTTCTTCAACCATCGCGGCCGCCCGGCCTGGTCGAGCGTGAACTTCCTCACCGTGCATGACGGGTTCACGCTCAACGACGTCGTGACCTACAACGACAAGCACAACGAGGCGAACGGCGAGGACAATCGGGACGGGTCGGACAACAACTACTCATGGAACTGCGGTGTCGAGGGGCCGACCGACGACCCCGAGATCACGGCGCTGCGCGAGCGGCAGGTCAGGAACATGCTGGCGACGCTGTTCCTGTCGCGGGGAACGCCGATGCTGCTGGCGGGCGACGAATTCGGCCGCACGCAGGGCGGCAACAACAACGCCTACTGCCAGGACAGCGAGATCTCGTGGTTCGACTGGGATTTTGGCGGCAAGGGCGAGGCGTTGGTCGGCTTCGTGCGCAAGCTGACGGCGCTGCGAACGAGGGCGGGTGTGCTGCATCGCTCCCGGTGGCTCACCGCGCAGTACAACGAGGAGCTCGACATCAAGGACGTCACCTGGCTGGTGCCGACGGGCGAGGAGATGACGACCGAGAACTGGGCCGACGGCAACGCGCGCTGCCTCGGCGTGCTGCTGGACGGACGCGCGCCCGAGACGGGCATCGTCCGCCGCGGCGAGGACGCGACGATCCTGATCCTGATCAACGCGCATCACGAGGACGTGGCGTTCAAGATGCCGAACACGGCGGGCGGCTGGGGCTGGACCTGCGTGATCGACACGAGTGCCGCGGACCACGACGAGGGTGGACAATTCCGTTTCGACGAGGACTGCCCCGTCGGCGGTCGCACCCTTCTGGTCTTCGAGCTCCAGCGCGACGAAAGCTACGCCACGGCCTCGTTCGGCCTGCGCCGAACCTGAAGCCGGGGGGTCCGGGGGGACCGGCTCCGGTCCCCCCGGCTTCTCCTAGAACAGACTGTCGTCCCCGCCGCCGCCGCTATCCCAGCCGCCGCCGCCGAACGGATCAGCCCCGCCCTGATCGCCGCCGCCGCCCCAGGGATCGCTGCTGGTATCCGCACCGCCGCCAGAGAACGGATCACCGCCGGCATTGCCGTAGTTGTTCTCGACGATGGTCTCGCCGCCGCCACCGAGACCGCCGCCGAGACCACCACCATGGCCGTCGAACATGTTCATCAGCGCGTCGCCCACCACCAAGCCACCGGCGACGCCGGCCGCCGTCGTCAGCGCCGAGCCGAGGAAGCCCGAACCCTGTCGCTGGAACATGCCGGGCTGGTAGTTCGGCGGGTATTGCGGCGGGGGCGGCTGGTATTGCGGCTGGCCGTAGCCCGGGGGCGCCTGCTGCGGACGCTGGCCGCCTCCGAACAGGCCGCCGAACAGGCCGCCGCGTGGCGCCTGCTGGGCGGTCTGGGCCTGGCTCACCTCCCATTCGAGGCGCTTGATGCGGTTCTGGGCCTCGGCGAGGGCCGCTTCCTGGACCACCGCCATCTGGGTGATCCGGTAGCGTGCCTCCGGAAACTGCTCGAACTGCTGGCCGATGTAACGGTCGGCCTCCGGGTCGATCGGGGGCAGATTGGGGCGCGTCGCCGGCACACTGCTGCCGAAGCCGCTGCCGCCCTGCCCGCCACCGCTCGCGCGCTGGACGAAGCGTGCGATGAGTTCGCGTTCCTCGTTGGTCATGATCTGCTCCGCCTGTTGAACGGCTTGGCGATCCGCCGCGCAAGGAAGGTGGCGTCATTCGCGTTGCCGTTCAAGAAATCGCCGTTCGCGGTGGCGGACCATGCGTCCGGTCCGGCATGAGACGCGGCCACTCGATCATCGGGCACCGGTCGACGACGACCGCGAGACCGGCCGCGCGCGCACGTCCGGCGGCGTTCAGGTCGATCACCCCGAGCTGCATCCAGATGGCGCGCGCGCCCAGCCGGATGGCGTCGTCGACGATCGGCCCGACATGGGCGCTGGCGCGGAAGATGTCGACGAGATCGAGCGGCGCGGCACGATCGAGATCGGCCACGACGGCGAGTGTCTCGATCGCGAGGCCGGCGTGTACGGGATTGACCGGGACGACCGTGAGGCCGCGCGCGCGAAAGAAACGAACGGCGGCGTTCGAGGCACGATCCGGCCGGGGCGACGCACCGACGATGGCGACGCGGCGCGTGGCCGCGAGGATGGCGCGAACCTGATCGTCGTCAAGACCGTCGATGGCCATGCTGCCTCTCGATCAGGGCGCGCTGACCTCGCTCAGGAGACGTCCGGTGACGGCGTCGACGGTGAAATCGACGACCATCCCGTGATGGGCTCCGATCCCGACCCAGCGGCTGTGGACGAGATCTAGGGTGGCGACGGCGCTGTAGCCAGCCTCGATCAGCATCGACTGGATCCGCAGGCGGTCCGGCGCCAAGGCAGGCACGGGCGGCGTCGCATGGGCGGCGGCGGGAAGAGCGAGGACGACGCAGGCCGCGAGCACCCGGACAAGAAACATCAATGGGTCATCCTCGGAGCCGGCGGGCGAGATGGACAGCTTCGATGGGAAAGGTTAATTTTCTACCAACAGACGCCGTCGTTCTACCTGGCCACACCGGAGATCATGCCGAACCAGCTCAACATCAAGACCGAGGAGGCGCATCGGCTTGCCGCTTCCCTGGCGCGGATGACCGGCGAGAGCCTGACCACCGCGGTGACGGAGGCGCTGAAGGAGCGGCTGGACCGCGAGCAGCACAAGCGCGACAGCGCCCTGCTGAAGGCGCGGCTGCTCCATATCGCGGCCGAGATCAGGGCCAGCCTGCGGCGGGGCGGCTACCGCGACGCGTTCTACGACGAGCGGGGCTTGCCGCGTTGAGGCGGCTCGCGTGGTGATCGACGGGTCGGCGATGATGGCGATGATCCTGGACCCGCGGGAAGCCGAGCCGTTGCTTGACGCGCTGGTCGGCGATCCGGTGCGGCGGATGTCGGCGGCGACCTGGCTCGAGGTCGCGATCGTGATCGAGGAGCGTGGCGGCCGCATCGCGGCCCTGCGGTTCGACGAGTTCGTCCGCGCCGCCGGGATCGAGATCGTGCCGGTGACGGCCGACCAGGTGAGCATCGCGCGCACCGCCTGGCGCCATTTCGGGGCAACCCGGCACAGCGTCAGGCTGAATTACGGCGACTGCCTGGCCTATGCGCTGGCGAAGACCACCGGCGATGCGCTGCTGTTCAGCGGCGTCGCCTTCTCGCGAACGGACATCGAACCGGCGGTCGCCTAGGCCGCCAGGACTGGAGAGAATCGAATGGCGAAGTGGGTCTACAGCTTCGGTGCGGGACGCAACGAGGGCCGCGCGGAGATGCGCGACCTGCTGGGCGGCAAGGGTGCCAATCTCGCGGAAATGGCGAGCATCGGGCTGCCGGTGCCGCCGGGCTTCACGATCACGACCGAGGTCTGCTCCGCCTTCTACAAGAACGGCCGGCAGTATCCGGACGCGCTGCAGGCGCAGGTGGACGCGGCACTCGCGCATGTCGAGGCTTCGGTGGACCTGCGCTTCGGCGACAAGACGCGGCCGCTGCTGGTCTCGGTGCGCTCGGGCGCGCGCGTGTCGATGCCGGGGATGATGGATACCGTGCTCAATCTCGGCCTGAACGACGAGACCGTGCGCGGCCTCGCCGAGAGCGCGTCCGATCCGTGCTTCGCCTGGGACAGCTATCGGCGGTTCGTCCAGATGTACGGCTCGGTGGTGCTGGGCGTCGACCATCACCGCTTCGAGGAGGTGATCGAGGAGGCCAAGCTCGACGGCGGCCAGACCCTCGACACCGAGATGTCGGCGGCCGACTGGGAACGCGTGGTGGAGGAATACAAGCGGCTCGTCGAGCAGGAGACCGGGGAGGCGTTCCCCCAGGCGCCACGCGCGCAGCTCTGGGGGGCGATCGGCGCGGTGTTCGGATCATGGATGAACCCGCGCGCGAACACCTACCGGCGGCTGCACGACATCCCGGCCGACTGGGGCACCGCGGTCAACGTGCAGGCGATGGTGTTCGGCAACATGGGCGAAGGGAGCGCCACGGGGGTCTGCTTCACCCGCAACCCGTCCACCGGCGAGAACCTGTTCTACGGCGAATTCCTGGTCAATGCGCAGGGCGAGGACGTCGTGGCGGGGATACGCACGCCGCAGCCGATGTCGCGGCATGGCGCGAAACCGGGCGAGACGCCGATGGAGCAGGTACTGCCGGAGGCCTACGGCGAGCTCACACGCGTGCGCGAGACGCTCGAGCGCCACTACAAGGACATGCAGGACATCGAGTTCACGGTGCAGCAGAACAAGCTCTACATGCTGCAGACGCGATCGGGGAAGCGGACGGCGGCGGCGGCCCTGCGGATCGCGGTCGACATGGCCAATGACGGGCTGATCGACCGGCGCGAGGCGGTCAGCCGGGTGAGTGCGGCGGCCCTCGACCAGCTTCTGCATCCCACGCTCGATCCCGACGCGCCACGGACGCTGCTGTCGAAGGGGCTGCCGGCGAGCCCCGGCGCCGCGTGCGGAACGATCGTGTTCTCGGCCGACGAGGCGGAGAAGCGGGCGTCGAACGGCGAGACGGTGATCCTGGTGCGCGCGGAGACGAGCCCCGAGGACATCCACGGCATGCATGCCGCCCGCGGCGTGCTGACGACACGTGGCGGCATGACGAGCCACGCGGCGGTGGTGGCGCGCGGCATGGGAAGGCCGTGCGTCGCCGGTGCCGGCGGGATCAACGTCGACGAGCGGTCGCGGACGATCTCCTCGGGCGGAGTCACGCTGCGGGAGGGCGACACGATCACGCTCGACGGCTCGACGGGCGAGGTGTTCGTGGGCGAGGTGCGGACGGTCGAGCCGGCCCTGTCGGGCGAGTTCGCCGAGCTGATGGGCTGGGCCGACGAGATCAGGCGCATGGGGGTTCGCGCCAACGCCGAGACGCCGCTCGACGCGGAGACCGCCCGCCGCTTCGGCGCCGAGGGGATCGGGCTGTGCCGCACCGAGCACATGTTCTTCGATCCGGCCCGGATCGGCGCGATGCGCCAGATGATCATGTCCGACAACGAGGCGGGCCGCCGGACGGCGCTGGCCAAGCTGCTGCCGTTCCAGCGGCAGGACTTCATCGATCTGTTCCGGATCATGGCGGGGCTGCCGGTGACGATCCGGCTGCTCGATCCGCCGCTGCACGAATTCCTGCCGCGCAGCGAGACGGAGATCGAGGAGGTGGCGCGGGGGCTCGGGGTGAGTGCGGAGGTGATCAGGCGGCGCGGCTCGGAACTCACCGAGACCAACCCGATGCTCGGTCATCGCGGCTGCCGGCTCGGGATCACCTATCCCGAGATCTACGAGATGCAGGTGCGCGCGATCTTCGAGGGAGCGCTCGCGATCGAGAAGGAGACGGGGGACAGCGTGGTGCCGGAGATCATGATCCCGCTGGTCGGCACGCCGCGCGAGCTCGAAGTGACGCGGGCGCTGGTCGACCGGGTGGCGAGCGAGGTGTTGGCCGGCTCGGACCTCGAATACAGGGTCGGCACGATGATCGAGTTGCCGAGGGCGGCATTGCTCGCCCACAAGATCGCGGAGCCCGCCGACTTCTTCTCGTTCGGCACCAACGATCTGACGCAGACGGTGTTCGGCTTCTCGCGCGACGACGCGGGCAAGTTCCTGCCGCATTATGTCGAGGCCGGCATCCTGCCGAAGGATCCGTTCGTGTCGCTCGACCAGGAGGGTGTCGGCGAACTGGTCCGCATGGCGTCCGAGAAGGGACGCGGGGTGAAGAACACGCTCAAGCTCGGGATCTGCGGCGAACATGGCGGCGACCCGGCGTCGATCAATTTCTGCGAGACGCTCGGTCTCGACTATGTGTCGTGCTCGCCTTTCCGGGTGCCGATCGCGCGGCTGGCGGCGGCGCAGGCGGTGCTGCGCGCGAGCGCCGACCGCACCGCCTGATCGGAAAGAAGCGCCGCCGAACGGGCGTTCAGCGCGGCGACAGGACCATGATCATCTGGCGGTTTTCCATGCGCGGCATCTGCTCGACCTTGGTCCGCTCGTCCATGTCGGTGCGGATGCGTTCGAGGACCTTCACGCCGAGGTCCTGATGGGCCATTTCGCGACCGCGGAAGCGGAGCGTCACCTTGACCTTGTCGCCTTCCTCGATGAATGAACGCATGGCGCGCAGCTTCACCTGGTAGTCGTTCTCGTCGATATTGGGCCGGACCTTCACTTCCTTGATCTCGATGACTTTTTGCTTCTTGCGAGCCTCGTTCTTCTTTTTCTGCTGCTCGTACTTGAACTTGCCGTAGTCGAGAATCTTGACCACCGGCGGTTCCGCGTTCGGGCTGATCTCGAGCAGGTCGAGGCCCACGGAAAAGGCGCGGAGCAGCGCGTCGCGCGCGCTCATCACGCCTTGCATTTCGCCCTCCTCGTCGATCAGGCGAACCTGCGGAACCCGGATGTCTTCGTTGACGCGCGGTCCATCGCGCGTCGGTGCTGCCTGCATGGGCGGTCTGGCGATTGTCGTCTCCTATCGAAGTTGCGGTATCAGATCGGCCGCGAATACGCGCGGCGCGCGATCTGACCCGACAACATGCTCGCGCGGGGCGCCGCGATCAAGCCGGCGCCCCGACGCGCGGGGCGAGCAACTCGCCGTAGACCGCGAGTGTCGCCGCCTGCATCCGGGCCGTGCTGAAGCGCTCGAGCACGGCGGCGCGGGCGTGAGCACCAAAGGCCGCGAGCGTCTCGGGCGGCAGGGCGAGGCCGGCGTCGATGGCGCCGGCGAGTGCGGACGCATCGCCCGGCGGAATGCGCCAGCCGCTGATGCCGTGCTCGACCGTCTCCACCGCGCCGCCGTGATCGGCGACGATCACGAGGCGCCGCATCGCCTGCGCCTCGACGACGACCCGTCCGAACGGTTCCGGCTTGAGCGAGGGGGCAACGACGATGTCGGCGAGCGCGTAGGCGGCCGGCATATCGCTGCAGTGGCCGGCGAAGCGCAGCCTCTCCGCCACGCCGAGCTCGGCCGCGCGTGCACAGAGGTCGCGCACGAGCCGGTTGCCGACGGCGCCCCCGGTGAGGACGGCGACGACGTCGCGATGGTCCATCAGGGCGAGTGCCTCGAGCAGCAGCGCCTGCCCCTTCCACGACGAGATGCGTCCGGGCAGCAGCACGACCCGGGCGCCGTCCTGGATGCGCCAGGCGTGGGCAAGCTTGTGCAGGCGGTCGCCGTTGATGCGGTCCGGATCGAACATGGCGGGATCGGCGCCGCGATGGATGACGCGAAGCCGGTCCGGTCCGACGCCGTAATCGGCGGCGACGCGCCGGGCGACGAACTCGCTGATCGCGATCACCCGCTCGCCCTTGGCCATCACCCCGTTGTAGGCGCGCTTGCCGGGCAGGTTCTCGGCGTAGACGCCGTGCCAGGTGGTCAGGAAGGGCGTGCCGGTGCGCCTGGCGGCGAGGAACGCCGACCAGGCCGGCGCGCGCGACCGCGCATGGACCAGATCGACCCGCTCGCGCTCGATCAGGCGGCGCAGACGTCGCGCATTGATCAGGATGTCGAGCGGGTCCTTGGTCAGCAGCGGAATCGTGACGTGCCGGCCGCCGGCACGCTCGACGGCTGCCACCAAGCGGCCGCCCGCGCTGGCGACGAGGGCGATCCCGCCCGCGTCGGATATCGCTTGCGTCATCTCGATCGTTCCACGCTCGACGCCGCCCTCGTCGAGTGCCGGCAGCACCTGCAAGATGACGCTGCCCGACAGCGGACGAAGGGCGGATGGCTGGTGCATGGCCGTTCAGTGGGACCATTGTTGCGGCCGGCCCGACCGGCCACGCACCGGCAACCACCGCCACAGGACGCAAGGATGGAATTGACCGATCGCGGTGACGGGATCCGTCTCGCCTGGACATTGACGCAAGGCTCGACGCCCACGGTCGTCTTCCTGCCCGGCTTCGCCGGGGACATGACCGGGGACAAGGCGACGCATCTGGGGATGTATCTGGCGGCGCGCGGTTCGGCCTATCTCAGGCTCGACTATTCCGGTCATGGACGATCGGAGGGGCGGTTCGAGGACGGCACCATCAGCCGGTGGTGCCTCGATGCGCGCACGATCATCGAGGCACAGACGTCGGGACCGATCATCCTGGTGGGCTCGTCGATGGGCGGATGGATCGCGATGCTGCTGGCGATGGGCGACCGTCGGGTGGTGGGCGTGGTGACGATCGCGCTTGCCGCCGACTTCACCGAGCGCAGCTTCTGGAGCCGTTTCAGCCCGGAGCTGCGGCGGCAGCTGATGCGTCAGGGCTCGGTGACGGTGCGGACCTGGTTCGCCGAGCGCCTGCTGATCACGCGCGACTTCATCGAGGACGGCAGGCGGAACCTGCTGCTCGAGGGTCCGATCGAGATCGCCTGTCCGGTGCGGCTGCTGCACGGCCAGCGCGACGCGGACGTGCCGTGGCAGATCTCGGTGGACGCGGCGGGACTGCTCGAGGCGGAGGATGTGCGTGTGATCCTGACCAAGGACGGCGATCATGGGCTGTCACGGATGTCCGACATCGAGGTCCTGGTGGTCTCGGTCGAGGACCTGCTCCGACGCCACGATGGCGGCTAGGCCCTCGCGATAGGTGGGATGACGCCATGTGCGTTCGAGCCGCTGCTGCGTGAGCACGCTTCGGACCCGGCGGTTGTCGGACCAGAACGACCGCGCCATCGCCGACATCGTGGGCCAGGCCTCCTCGAGGGTGCGTTCGGCGGGAGGCGGCAGGCCGAGCAGGGCGGCGGCATGGGCGATCACGTCCGCGCTTTCGGCCGGTTCGTCGTCGCTGAAATTGAGCACGCGCGCACGCCGGCCGGGAGCGGCGGTGGCGATCGCGGCGATGGTGCCGCCCGCGATGTCGTCCCGATGGATCCGCCCGAAGGCGTGACCGGGCGCCCGGATCGGCCGTGCGGCGCCCGCGCGCACATCATCGAGCACCGAGCGCCCGGGGCCATAGATGCCGGCGAGCCGGATGAGGTCGATCGCACGGCCGCCTGTGGCGAACGCGGACCAGGCGGCCTCGGCGCCGATCCGCCGGGCGGCCCGGGGCGACGCCGGGTCGGGCTCGGTGGTCTCGTCGACCCAGCCGCCGCCGCGATCGCCATAGATGCCGGTGGTGGACAGGTAGCCGATCCAGCGCAGGGCGGGGGCGCGCGCGATCGCGTCGGCATGGCGCGCGAGAACGGGATCGCCGTCGTCGCGGGGCGGGGCGGTTGCCACGATATGCGTCGCCGACGCGATCGCGTCATCGGCCGCGTCGAACGGAACCAGCGTGAATGGCGATCGCCCGGGCGAGGCATCGCGGGTTGTGGCGGCGACCTCCCAGCCGAGGGCTCGGGCCGCCTCGCCGATGGCGCGGCCCGTATAGCCGAAGCCGAAGATCAGCAGCCGGTTCATGGATGTGCGCCGCGCGGTGATGTAGACTCGTTTCGATGAGTGCGGACCCGCCCGACCAGGTCATCCCGCTGCCGCCGGTGCCACCGCGCATCGACGACAGCAGCGACTACGACACGTGCCTCGGCATGCTGCCGAACGACCCGGCGGGTGCGGCCTCGTTCGCCGACTCGTGGCGGGCGCGCGGCGGCGGCGACGGCGCGCTGCACTGCCGGGCGCTGGCGACGATCGCGCTCGGCGATCCCGCCCTGGGTGCGGCGAAACTCGACGCGCTGTCGGGCGCCAGCCAGGGACCGGTCGCCACGCGCGCCTCGATCGCCGGACAGGCCGCGCAGGCCTGGCTGATGGCGGGCGACGCAGCGCATGCGCTGGCGTCCGCCGACATGGCTCTCGGCCTGTACGGCGACGACCCTGACCTGCTGATGACCCATGCGACGGCGGCCGCGCAATTGTCGCAGGGCGACGTGGCGGTGGGCGATCTCGATCGGGTGCTCGCGCTGGATCCGACACGCGAGGACGCGCTGGTGCTGCGCGCGACGGCGCACCGTGCGTCCGGCGCATTCGAGCTGGCGGCCGCGGATATCGCCGCCGCGCTGGCGATCGATCCCGACGACCCGGACGCGCTGCTCGAGCGCGGACTGGTCCGTCAGCATCATGGCGATCTCGCTGGCGCGCGGCAGGACTGGGAGCGGACGATGTCGATGGCGCCCGACACGCCGGCCGCCGATCTCGCGCAGCAGAACATGGCACTCCTGGAGGCCGGCCCGGACACGCGATAGGTCACGCGGGAGGTCACGCGCCGGGTCAGAAATCGAGGTCGGGGTAGTGCGCCGGGGGAGCGATGCCCGACACCCGGTCGGCGAGGACGGCGCGAAAGCAGGGCCGGGATTTCATGCGCGCGTACCAGTCCTTGGCCTGCGGCGAGAGGGTCCAGTCGAGATCGCCGATGAAGTCGAGCGACGAGAGGTGGGCGGCGGCGGCGAAGTCGGCGAGCGACAGCGAGGGGCCGGCGAGCCATTTGCGCGTCTCGGCGAGCCAGCCGAGATACTCCATGTGGAATTTCAGGTTGGCGTAGCCGGCGCGGAGCGCGGCCGCGTCGGGCTCGCCGCGTCCCATCAGGCGCTTCATGTGCTTCTCGCCGAGCAGGTTGCGCGTCACCTCGTGGTGGAACTTGCCGTCGAACCAGGCGACGAGACGGCGGATCTCGACGCGTTCGGCGAAGGTGCGGCCAAGCAACGGCCCGTCGGGGTAGGCCTCCTCGAGATATTCGCAGATCACCGCCGAGTCGGGCACGACGAGCCCGTTGTCCTCGACGAGGACGGGGACCTGCCCGGCCGGATTGATCTCGAGGAACTCGACGCGGCGCTCCCAGACGCGCTCGATCTTGGGCTCGAAGGGCAGGCGCTTCTCGTTGAGAACGAGCCGGACCTTGCGGGCGAACGGCGAGAGAGGGAGATGGTGAAGGATCCGCATCGCGGGCTTATCGCATCCGCGTCGGCGGCCGCCAATCGGGCCGGCTCGAAAGGTGTCGCGCATGCAGTTGACGCGCGGGGCCACGCATGGATACGCCGAAGCGTGACGAACGCTGCATACCCGAAATCAACCCTCCGAGTCCCCACGATGAAGACCATCCCCGGGCTCAAGATCAGGGGCCGCTCGTTCATGGCGCTCGTGCTGACGCCCGAAGCGCCGTTGGCGGACTGGCTCGCGGGACTGGACGCCGAACAGGCACGTGCCAGCACGTTCTTCGTCGATCGGCCGGTGGTGCTCGATCTGGGCTTGCTCGGCGAGGACGAGGCGATCGACGGGCTGGCGGACGAACTCGCACGACGCGGCATTCGCCTGATCGCCACCGAGAACGCCCAGGCGGAATGGGGGGCCCTGCCGGCGCCGCTCGCCGGCGGACGGGCGACCGGCGACCTCGCGCTGCCCGATGCGGACGACGTGCCGACGCCGGCCCGCTCGCTGATCCTGGACGCGACCGTCCGCTCGGGTCAGCAGATCGTTCATCCCGAGGGCGACGTCGTGATCATCGGCGGCGTGGCATCGGGCGCGGAAGTGATGGCGGGCGGGTCGATCCACATCTACGGGGCGCTGCGCGGCAGGGCCGTCGCCGGCTTCGGCGGCAATCCGGACGCCCGGATCATCTGCCGCCGGCTGCATGCCGAACTGCTGGCGATCGACGGCTTCTACACGACCGCCGACGACATGGAACCGGGCCTGGTGGGTGCGGCCGCGATGGCGCGCCTCGAGGGCGAGCTGCTGACGATCACGGGTCTCGAATGAGGGGGTGCTGATGTCCAAGGTCATCGTCGTGACGTCCGGCAAGGGCGGCGTCGGCAAGACGACGTCGACCGCGTCCCTCGGGGCCGCGCTGGCGCAGACCGGCAAGAACGTCGTGGTGATCGATTTCGACGTCGGACTGCGCAATCTCGACCTGGTGATGGGCGCCGAGCGGCGGGTGGTGTTCGACCTGATCAACGTCACCCAGGGCGACGCCAAGCTCAACCAGGCACTGATCCGCGACAAGCGCTGCGACACGCTGTCGCTGCTGCCGGCCTCGCAGACGCGCGACAAGGATGCGCTGACGCAGGAGGGCGTCGCAAAGGTGATCGCCGAGTGCCGCGAGAGGTTCGACTGGGTGATCTGCGACAGTCCGGCCGGCATCGAGAAGGGCGCGCAACTCGCGATGTACGAGGCGGACGCGGCGGTGGTGGTGACCAACCCGGAAGTGTCGTCGGTGCGCGACAGCGACCGCATCATCGGCCTGCTCGACAGCAGGACCAAGCGTGCCGAGAGCGGCGACCGGATGGAGAAGCACCTGCTCCTGACGCGCTACGACGCGAGCCGGGCCGCGCGCGGCGAGATGCTGCGGGTCGAGGACGTGCTCGAGATCCTGAGCATTCCGCTGCTGGGGATCATTCCGGAGAGCGAGGAGGTGCTGCGCGCGTCCAATCTCGGTTCGCCGGTGACGCTGGCCTCGCCGCAGAGCCCGCCGGCGCGGGCCTATGCGGAGGCTGCCCGCCGGCTGGCCGGGGAGACGCTCGAAGTGACCGTGCCCGCCGACAAGAAGAGCCTGATCGGACGGCTGTTCGGGCGGAGGGTGGCATGAACTTCCTGTCGCTCTTCAAATCCCGTCAATCGGCGCCGATCGCACGCGACCGGCTGCAGATCCTGCTCGCGCATGAGCGGGTCGCGGACGGACGCAGTGACCTGATCGCGGTGCTGCAGGAGGAGATCCTGGCGGTGATCACGCGCCATATCGCGGTCGATCGCGAGAAGGTGCAGATCAAGCTCGATCGCGAGCGCGGCGTCTCGACGCTCGAGATCGATATCGAGATGCCGATGGAGCCCGGAGCCATGAAGGGCGGGACGCTGAGGCTGTCCTGACGTGGGAGGCGCGTCCGCGATTTCACTCCGCCGGTCGATGTTCTAGGTTCAGGAATGGACACAGATCTCCACACGACCGCGCTCGCCATCGATTTCGCCAGCGACAACGTCGCCGGCGTCTCGCCGGAGATCCTCGAGGCGATGCGCGCGGCCGGAATGGGCACGGCATCGTCGTACGGGGCGGACCAAGCGACCGAGCGGCTCGAGCGGATGCTGGCCGATGTCTTCGAGAAGGAATGCGCGGTCTTTCCGGTCTCGAGCGGGACGGCCGCCAATGCGATCGCGCTCGCCGCGGTGACGCCGTCGTTCCGGGCGGTCGGTTGCACCGACTGCGCGCATATCCTGACCAGCGAATGCGGCGCGCCGGAATTCTACACCGGGGGTGCGAAGATGATACCGCTCCGGACGTCCTCGGGGTTCCTCGACCCGGAGGCGCTCGAGGCGGCGTTCGCGGATGGCGTGTCGCACGGGGTCCACCAGAGCCACATCGCGTCCATCAGCCTGACGCAGGCGACCGAGTGGGGAACGGTCTACGGGGTCGAACAGATCGCGGCCCTTGCCGACATCGCGCACCGCAACGGCGCGGTCGTGCACATGGACGGGGCGCGGTTCGGCAACGCGCTGGTGACACTCGGCGTCGGCGCGGCCGACGCAACCTGGCGCGCGGGTGTCGACATGCTGTCGTTCGGAGCCACGAAGAACGGCGCGATCGCGGCCGAGGCGATCGTCGTCTTCCGCCCTGCCCTCGCCCACGGGATCGCCGAACGGCGCAAGCAGTCGGGACATCTGCTGTCAAAGCAGCGGTTCCTGAGCGCGCAACTCGTGGGCTACCTCGACGATGGTCTGTGGCTGCGCAACGCGGCGCACGCGAACGAGGCCGCGCGCCGTTTGAGCGCGGGTCTTGCGGCGCTGCCCGGGGTCGAACTCGCGCACCGGACCGAGGCCAACGAAATCTTCGTCAGGCTTCCCGCGACGATGGCAGCCGGGCTCGAGCGGGCGGGAATCGGGTTCTACCGCTGGGCCTCGGAGGGACCGCACGTGCTGGCGCGGCTGGTGACCTCATTCATGACGCCATTGTCGCATGTCGAGGCGACGCTCGACATGGCCACGCGCCTGACGGCGTAGGACGCGTCGCCTCGCAAGAGTGTGACCGGGCCTGGTCTTGCCGCCCGAGGGGCGACGGCGGCAGGTTCGACGCCAACAAACAACAAACGGGAACGTCCATGCGCGAGGGATCCAGCCGCCGTCCGCTCGAAGTGCGCCGACGCGGTCTCCTGCGTTCGGCCGCCGGCATCGGTTCGGCCGCCTTGCTTGGCCTGCCAGGCGAAAGCCGGGCATCCGACCTCAGGAGCGGACCGGGCGATCCCGAAATCGCCGATTTGGTCCGGCAGGAATTCCTGCACGCATGGAATGGCTACAAGAAGTTCGCGTTCGGGCACGACCAGGTGTTGCCGGTTTCGGGCACCCACCAGGAATTCTTCGTTCCGGGCTCGCCGATCGGCCTGTCGATCATCGAGGCGCTCGACACGCTCTACGTCATGGGGCTGGACGACGACCTTCAGCTCGGTCTCGACTGGATCTACAAGAATCTCAATTTCGACATCGACGGGGACTTCCATGTCTTCGAGGTGATCATCCGCGTTCTCGGCGGCCTGCTCGCGGGCTTCCTCGCGGTCGGCGATCAGCGTCTGCTGGCACTCGCCAAGGATTGCGCGGACCGGCTGCTGCCGGCCTTCACCAAGTCGCCGACCGGACTGCCCTACCAGTATGTCAACTTCGCGACCGGCGCGGTGTCGGGTCCGACACCGCCGCTTGCCGAAGTCGGGACCAACATCCTCGAGTTCGGCGTGCTGTCGACGCTGACCGGCGATCCCCGGTATTTCAACCTCTCGAAACAGGCATATCGGGTCGCGATCGGGCAGCGCTCCTCGCTCGACCTGCTGGCAACCACGATCAATGTCGAGACCGGCCGGTTCATCGACACCGAGGACCAGGCACCCAATCCGCCGGTCGACTCGTTCTATGAATATCTGTGGGGCGGCTACGCGCTGTTCGGCGACACGGAGTGCCGCGACTGGTATCGGATGCTCAACGCGGCGCTCTCGAAGCATCTGCTCGAGACCTACAACGGCATGACCTGGTACAAGCAGGTCGATTATCGGACCGGTGCGCTGATCGGGAGAAGCCAATCGGAACTTGCGTCGTTCTGGGCGGAGCTCGTGGCGTATGGCGGCAATCTCGGGATTGGCCAGTCCTACTACAAATCGTGGACCGCGGTCCTGGACAAGTATCCGGTTCTTCCGGAGGGGATCGACTACACGAATTTGACCGCGACCACGCCGAGCAACCAGTTCCGGCCCGAATACCTCAATTCGTCCTTCGACCTGTTCTGGCAGACCGGCAGCGGGTTCTACGAGTTCACCGCGATCCAGGACTTCCTCGGCTTCGTCGTGAACGCGCGCGTGCCGAACGGCTATACCATCATCGACGATGTCACGACCAAGCCGATGACGCTCGGTGACCTGTTCCCGGCCTACGGCTTCGCCGAGAACTTCAAATACATCTATCTGATCTTCGCACGAACGAACCGGTTCGACACGAGCAACTTCTACCTCTCGACGGAGGGAAAGATCCTGAAGGGCCTGGTCCGGGCCTGACGGGCCCTGTCCATCGCGCCGAGCAATGCGGCGCCTGCCAGCATCGGTGCGGCGGCCGCGGCGAGCGTGGCGCCGGCGATGCCGGTCGCGACCGTGCCGAGAAAGATGTCACGCTGGCGACTGGTCCAGAACTCGGTCATCGTCGGTTTGACACGACCCGTGAACCGGCCGTCGACGCCGGGGTCGCCGGCGACGGGATCGAAGAGGTTGCCGTCCGGATGGACAACCTCCTTGTCCTCGAGCTGGCCCTCCCACATCCGGGCGGCAAGACGATCAGCGAGATGCGGCGAAAAACGCTGTGCCGCTCCCATCTGCGCGACCGAGCGTCCGACCCAGATTTCGCGCCGCTTGTGCTCGGCCGCGAACAGGATCGCCTCGGCGCACAGGCGCGGGTCGAACACCGGATCGGGCGCATACTGGGCGCGGCCGGTGTGGTTGCGCGCCCAGTCGAACTGGGGCGTGTTGACGGCCGGCAGGTAGATCACGCACAGGTCGATCGCGATCCGGTCGTGGATCAGTTCGGCGCGCAGGCTGTCGGTGAAGCCGCGGACGGCGGCCTTGGCACCGCAATAGGCGGATTGAAGAGGAGCCGACCGGAAGCCGAGACCCGAGCTGATCTGGATGATTCGGCCGCGGTTGCGCGGGGTCATCAGGCGGAGGGCAGCGAGCGTGCCGTGAACCTGGCCGAGATAGGTGACGTCGGTGACGCGCCGGTATTCGTCCGGCGCGATGTCGCGCGCGGGTGCCACGACCGTCGCCATCGCGCTGTTGACCCAGCATTGGATCGGACCGAGTTCGGTCTCGATCCGGTCGGCGGCGAGGCCGACCGAAGCGGCGTCCGCCACGTCGGCGGAGACGCCGAGCGCGGAGACGCCCATCGCGCGCAATTCGGCTTCGGTGCTTCGCAGACGCGCCTCGTCACGAGCGATGATGCCGACCGACCATCCGCGCCGGGCGAAGAGCTGCGCCGTAGCGCGTCCGATACCGACCGTGCCACCCGTCACGACTGCGACTGCCATCGTCATCCTCCGCGATGAGGATGATGTGCGCTGTCCGCCGGTTTTGGAAACCGCCGCATTGAAAATGTGAGCGGGTCCGGCGGGCACCCGCCCCCGGCGGGGTTGCGGACGCTCAGGCGGCGTGGCGCCCCAACGAGAGGGCGCCCTTGAGGTTCTCGAACGAGGTCTCGATGTCGGCGACGATGGCAGCGCGGGCGGCCACCGGATCGCGGGCGCGCAGTGCGTCGAGCAGGCGCTCGTGCGGATGATCGGAGGGGATCGGGTTGGCGAACGATTCGAACAGGGCGCTAAGCGGCCCGAAGCGGACTTCGAGCGCATCGATCATCTTGATCAGCGTCGGCCGGTTGGAGCGGGCGAGGATCTCGCGATGAAACGCGTCGTTCCGGATGAGGGCTTCGGCCTCGTCCCCGGCGGCGACCGCGTCGCGCAGGCCAGCCTGGATATTTTCGAGGATTTCGATCTGCTGGCCGGTCGCGCGCTCGGCAACGACCGCGGCGGCGCGGCCCTCGAGATCGATCCGGAGTTCCTTCAGTTCGGCGAGATCCTCGGCGCCGAGCGTCGGCACGAGGACCGAATTGCGCTCGTCGAGACCGAGCGCCTGCTCGGAGACCAGACGAAGCAGCGCCTCCCGGACCGGGGTGGCGCTGAGGCCGAGCTTGGCGGCGAGCGGCCGCAGGATCAGACGCTGCCCGGGCCTGAATTCGCCCGAGCGCAGCGCCACGCGAATGGCTTGATAGGCGCGCTGGCTGAGCCGCTCGGCGCTGGCCTCGGACGGCAATGTTGTCACGTCGGATTGAACGAGCACGTGCCTTCCTCTCGTCGATGGGAGCTTCGAAACTGATGGTCGCAGTGGCCGGCGGTTTGTGATGACGACCGCTTTCATAACATTATCGTTACCTTGGATGCCAAGGATTAACTGCCGGAAATCATCAAAACATCACGTCATTTCAGTGATCTAGCGGCAACGGGTGCTGCTTTAAGCGACGATGCCAGTGCGCCGATACTTTGTTTGTTTTCTGGACGGCGGTCAGGCGACGTCCTCGAGCGTCATCGCCTGGCGCGACAGGAGGTCGCGGTAGGGACCCTCCTCGCGTTCCAGCATGCTCGGCGGCCCGTCCTGGAGGATGCGGCCGGACTGCATCACCACGATCCGGTCGAAGTTGCGCAGCGTCGACAACCGGTGGGCGACCGCGATCACGCTGCGTCCGACCATGAGCCGGTCGAGGGCTTCCTGGACCCGCTGCTCGCTCTCGCTGTCGAGCGCGCTGGTGGCCTCGTCGAGCAGCAGGATCGGCGCGTTGCGGAGGAAGGCGCGCGCGATCGCGATCCGCTGGCGCTGGCCGCCTGACAGCTTGACGCCGCGATCGCCGACCTCGGTGTCGAAGCCCTCGGGCATCGCCTCGATGAAGTCACGGCAGCCGGCGGCGTCGGCCGCGGCGACGACCTCGTCGTCGGTCGCTTCCGGCTTGCCGTAGCGAATGTTCTCGAGCACGGAGCGATGGAACAGCGAGACGTCCTGGGGCACGACGGAGATGGCGCCACGGAGTGCCGCATCGGTGAGCCGGCGAATGTCGGTGCCGTCGAGCAGCAGCTCGCCGCCCTGGATGAAGCGGAGACGCTGCAGCAGCGCGAGCACGGTCGTCTTGCCCGATCCGGACCGCCCGACGAGGCCGATGCGCTGGCCCGGTTCGACGGCGAGATGGAAGTCGTCGAGGACCTTGTCGCTCCCGGGATAGGCGTAGCTGACGCCCCGGAATTCCACCGCGCCGCGCGCGGGCGCGGGGAAGGTGGTGGCATCGGGCTGATCGGGCATGTCGTGCGGCAGCAGCAGCGTGCCGAGCGCTTCGGAGAGCCGGGCGATGTGCTGGATGGTCTCCACGAGGGCGACGGCGAGGTCGCGGGTGCCGTGCAGGATGGTGAAACCGAGGCTGGTGATCATGACGATGTCGCCGGTGGTGACCTGGTGGCCGATCCACAGGATGACGGAGACGACGAGGAGGGCCGCGGTCAGCAGCGCGGTCATGAAGGCGTGCAGCAGGCGCAGCTTCTCGAGGTAGCGCAGCGAGCGGGTGCGTGTGGCCATCTCGCCGCGAAGCCGGCGCGAGAAGCGCAGCCGCTCGCGCCTCCCGGCGCCGAAGGCGCGCACGAGCGGCATGTTGTTGATGACGTCGAGCAGCTCGCCGTCGACGCGGGCGGCGTCCGCCGCATAGGCGTGATGCAGCACGCGGCCGGCGGCTGCGAGGCGGAACAGCAGGACCGACATCGCGACCGACAGCACGACGAGGCCGAGCGCCATCCACCAGCGGACGCCCGCCATGTAGCCGATCGAGATGATGACGGCGAGCGTGGGCGGCAGGACGTTCCAGGTGGCGAGGTTCTCGACGAGGAAGGTCGCGTTGGACGTGGCGGTGATGCGGCCGGCGAGCGTGCCGGGCATCCGGTCGGCGAAATATTCCGGGCTGTGGCCGGTCAGGTGGCGGAACAGGTCGCGCCTGATGTCGCCCGTCACGTCGACGAAGGCGCGGGTCGAGATCCAGCCACCGACGCGCCAGGAAAGATTGTCGAAGGCGATCAGCGCCAGCAGGATGAATACCGCGTTCCAGACGCCGCCGAGCCGGTGGGGATCGCTGGAGGCGGCCTGCAGCGCGTTGACCAGGAGCTTGCTCGCGAAGGAGGCGCTGACCGAGCAGACCACGCCGACCAGCACCGACACCAGGATCGCACCGTGCGCGAGGCGGTGGCGGTAGACATAGCTGAGCATGAACCCGATCGGACGGCCGGCGAAGCGCGTCAGATCGCGCAGCGTGGGCTCCGGCTCCTGGCTGTCGGGGCGGGGCATCTGGTCGTCCTCTAGGCGAACTCGTGGTTTGTCGGGCGGTCGTGATGCCGATCGGCAACGCGTCGCGAAATCCTTACGTGTCTTCAATCAGTCCCATGCTGTCGTGCAACAAAGCGGCCACTCAAAGCGTCTTGGCAAGGATCAACAACGCGGTGCGTATGCCAAGGGATTACCAGACCGACGCCGCATAATCGCCCCGATTGCGCTGTCTAAAGCATTGTCCTGACTGGAGAGGTAAGCCCGATGCGTATTGCCCAGATCGCGCCGCTGCACGAGGCCGTCCCGCCCAAGCTCTACGGCGGCACCGAGCGCGTGGTGTCGTTCCTGACGGAAGAACTGGTGGCGCTCGGCCATGATGTGACCCTTTTCGCCAGCGGCGACAGCGTGACGTCGGCAAAATTGCACGCGACCTGGCCGCGGGCGCTGCGCCTCGATCCGGCCATCCGCGACCCGATCGCCCCCCACATGCTGCTGATGGAGGACGTGGCGCGGCTGAAGCACGAATTCGACGTGCTGCATTTTCATATGGATTACTGGCCCTTCAGCATGTTCAGCCGCCAGAACGTCCCGTTCGTGACGACGCTGCATGGCCGTCTCGACCTGAACGAGTTGCAGCCGGTGTTCAATGCGTTTCCCAAGGTGCCGGTGGTGTCGATTTCGGACAGCCAGCGCCGTCCGCTGCCGCAGGCGAACTTCGTGCGCACGGTGCTGCACGGCCTGCCGAAGAATCTGCTGACGCCCCGCGAAGGCCCGCGGGACTATCTGGCGTTCCTGGGGCGGATCTGCCCGGAGAAGGGCTGCGACCGGGCGATCCGGATCGCGCGCGCGGCGGGCATTCCGCTCAAGATCGCGGCGAAGGTCGACCGCGCGGACCATGAGTATTTCGAGACGGTGGTGCGGCCGATGCTGGCCGGCGGCGGGGTCGAGCTGATCGGCGAGATCAACGACGCGCAGAAGCCCGCGTTCCTGTCGGGCGCGGTGGGCCTGCTGATGCCGATCGACTGGCCGGAGCCGTTCGGCCTGGTGATGATCGAGGCGATGGCCTGCGGCACGCCGGTGCTGGCGTTCAACCGCGGCTCGGTGCCGGAAGTGCTCGAAAACGGCCGGACCGGACTGATCGTGGAGGACGAGACCGGCGCGGTGGGCGTGGTCGAGAAGCTGCCGCGGTTCGACAACGCGGCGATCCGCGCCCGCTTCGAGGAGCGGTTCACGGCGCGCCGGATGGCGGAGGATTACCTCGCGGTCTATCGTTCGCTGATGGGCGTCGGCCGGCCGTCGCTCCGGGTGGTGGGCGACAACGCGGACTGAGGCCTGGTCCTGACCGGGCACTTGGCATGGACCGCCGGTTCGAGGCGGTGACACTGACAGGCCGAACCGTGCGCCTGGAGCCGTTGATGGCCGAGCATCATGATGGCTTGTGCCAGGCGGTGCGGGACGGCGAGCTTTGGCGGCTGTGGTATACGAATGTGCCCGCGCCCGAGGAGATGCGCCGCGAGATGGATCGGCGCCTCGCCCTGCGTGACGGGGGCTCGATGTTGCCTTTCACGGTGTTTGACGACCGCGGCGACATCGTCGGCATGACGAATTTCATGCATGTCGACATCGAGGTGCCGCGCGTCGAGATCGGCTCGACCTGGTATGCCGCGCGCGTCCAGCGCACCGCCCTGAACACCGAAGCGAAGCTGCTGATGCTGACACATGCGTTCGAGACGCTCGGATGCCTGGCCGTGGAGTTCTATACCCACGTCCTCAACCAGCCGAGCCGCCGCGCGATCGAGCGGCTGGGTGCGAGGCTGGATGGTGTGCGCCGCTGGCACAAGCGGGCCAAGGACGGAACGGTCAGGGACAGTTGCGTCTACAGCATCATCGCGCCGGAGTGGCCTCCGGTGCGATCGCATCTGACGTGGCAGCTCGAGAGACCACGCTGACGGTTCACGCGTCGAGGGCCAGCAGCGCGAAGGTCGCGAGCCAATGCTCGCCCATGTAGTCGCCGGCGACATGCGGGAGGCCGGCGTCGAGATGGAGGTCGGCTGTCTCACGCATGACGGCCGCGCGGGGGTCGTCCGGTGGCAGCGCGCCTGACAGCGCGCGGAAGCACCAGGCGCGGCTGAGATTGAGGCCGTCGAGATGGGCGATCTTGCCGTCGCTGCGGTCGGAGACGCTGGCGGGCCGGAACAGGGCTGCGGGTTGCCGTTCGGCAAGTCGCGGCAGGAAGCGATCGAACCAGGGCAGGAAGCGTTCCGGCGGCAGCAGCCGACGCATGCACTCGGCCTCGACCAGGGCGGGGGACTGGAAGTCATCGCCGCCCGGTTCGCCCCAGGCGGGACAATCGGCGTCCGCTCCGTACCAGCGCAAGGCTGTCCGGTTCAGTAGTTCGAGCAGGCTGTCGTGGCCGCCGCCCTCGGCGTAGTCGGCCGCCATGCGGAGCGCGAAGGCCGTGTTGGCGTGGGTCCCGGTCCTGACCGGGTAGGATGCGATCGGCAGGAAGTCGTGGAAACGCCGCGCGAAGATCGTTGCCAGCGGCGAGAGGGCGTCGGACCAGTGAAGGTCCGGCAGCCTGCCCAACTCGTCCGCGAGTTGCAGCAGCCACGCCCAGCCGTAGGGCCGCTCGAAGCCGCGCGCGGTGGGTGATGCCAGATACGCGCATTCGCCAGCGACCTTCTCCGGGACGAGTTGCCGGTCTAACAACGACCGGATGTCGCCGGCCAGCGGCAGCGCCGGGAACAGACGGAGCAGGCGTGCGAGCAGCCAGTAGCCATGCACGCAGGAGTGCCAGTCGAAGCTGCCGTGGAAGATCGGATGCAGCGACGACGGTGTGAGGGCATCGAGCGGACCAGCCAGAACGTGATCGGGCTTGTGCGGATATTCGCGGGTGACGTGGCCGAGTGCGAGGGCGGCAAAACGCGTGGCGATGTCGCCTGTCAACTGGTGGCGCAACGCCGGTCTCCTGTTCGTCGGGCGCGCGGGCCAGCGACAGATGATGTCAGGCTCGCCCTTGCGGCCGAAGAGACAGGTCGTCGCGTCATGAGGGAGCCGCCTCGTGATCCTGACCGAGGATCCGTAATGGCACACAAGAAAGAGGTCCCTATCACCGAATGTCCACCGCTGGAAATGCCACCCATCGTCATTGGGAACGTCACTGACGTGATGGGCAGGCGACCCGTAGAAGATTTCCGCCTCCGTGAAGGCAGGAAGCCTGAAGCGTTCGTTACAGGATATGGGACCGGAGGCATACGATAGAGGTGCGGTCGTTCGTCTACTGGCGTGAGGTGCGGGTCACGTGAACGTCCAGCCGAAGCCGCCGGCAATCCTGGCAACCCGGCCTGCCGAAGATCCGGGGAAGTGCGAACTGAAGACGAGTGCGCCCGTGTCCGCCATGTGGTTCAACGCCCAATCACGCGAGACGCGGCCACGCTCCTTGTCTTCGCTGAACACGGAGCTCCACTCCGGGTGGTAGACCTGGATCGGGTGGTGCATGACGTCGCCGGCGAAGAGACCACAAGCTTCCTGCGAACGAAGTCCGATCGACATGTGGTTCGTGCTGTGACCCGGCGTCGGATGGAAGGTGAAGCCTTCCAGCGGCTCGCCGCCGTCTTCGTCGACATACAAAGCCTGGCCGGCCGCTATCACCGGCAGTACGCTGTCGGCATAGAACGCCGTCTTAGGTGCGTCCGGACCATCCCTGTCCATGATCCTGGCGAGCCGTTCCTGCTCCAGCCTTGACATGACGTAGCGGGCGTTGGGGAACGTGGGCACCCATTGGCCGCCTACCAGACGGGTGTTCCAGCCGGTATGGTCCGAATGCAGGTGGGTCATCAGCACGTAATCGACCGCGTCCGGCGCCACCCCGGCCGATGCCAGTCGCTCCAGCCACGGCGCTTGCAGGTGATTGAAAGCGGCCATTGCTCGGGTCTTTCCGTTGCCGACGGCCGTGTCCACGATGACTATGTGACGGTGCGTCTGCACCAGCCATCCATGTGTGCTGAGCACCACATGCTCGTGTGCCGCGTCCAGACAATCAGGCACCATCCATCCATCGTGCTGGTCGGCGATCGTCGCGTTCCATTCGGGGATGAGGTCCGTCGTCTTGAAATTCTTCAGCGACAGTTCCGGAATCCGGGTCACGACTGCATCGCCGATCCGGTGAGATTGTCCTCTTGGGCTCATCAATGGCCTCCCTTCACGGAAATGAGCTTCGGTGGACGGATCGATCCATAGCGACCACGGTCGATATCTTGCTGAACACGGGTCTGCAGGTTCTGATCACTGACATGACGCGGGTCCGGGGGCGCTCGCCCCCGGCGGGGTTGCAGGGGCAGCGCCCCTGCCCTTCCCTTCACTACGCCGCCGGCGCTGGCACTTTGGCGGCTTGCAGTGCCGCGGCCTGGCGGTCGGCGAGTGCCTGTTCGTCGAAGTTCTCGATCAGGTCGTTGAACATCCGGCACCAGTTCAGCTCGGCCTTGAGGCGCAGGAACACGCTGCCGAGGCCGATCGCCGAGCGGTCCATCAGCACGAACTCGCGCGGCGGGCGGACGCCGCCGGTGCGCTGCAGGCCGGCGTGGACGCGTTCGGCGGTGGCGCGGCCGTAGTTCGGGTCGTCGTTGAGCTGGATCGGGCGGACGCGGTCGTCGAGCAGCGGTTCGTAGAGGAAGCGCGCCCATTCGTTGAGCACGTCGGCCTTCTCGCGGGTGATGTCGGTGAAGCCCCAGGCTTCGTAGGCGCGATGGGCGCGGTCGTCGTCACCGTCGCGGACGGCAAGGTAGAGGTCGATCACGCCGCGGATGAAGCGCGGCCGGAAGATGCGGATCGCCCCCATGTCGAGCAGGTTCAGCCCGCCATCGTCGCGGCGCTGGAAATTGCCGAGATGCGGGTCGCCGTGGATGACGCCGTATTTGTAGAGCGGGACATACCATGCGGCGAACAGGGCGCGGGCGATCTGGTTGCGGCTGTCGAGCGAGAGGCCGGCCTCGAGCTGCTTCTGCAGGCCGTTGCCGTCGAGCCAGGTCATGGTGAGCAGGCGGCGGGTGGTCAGGTCGGCGACCGGCTCGGGGACGTGGATGTCGGGCTCGTCCGAGAGCATCGCGTTGTAGAGGCGCAGATGCGAGGCCTCGCGCTCGTAGTCGAGTTCCTCGCGCAGGCGCGCCACCAGCTCCTGATAGACGTCGTCCTGGCGGATGGCGCTGTCCATCCGGTGGTAGATCGCCATCGCGACCTTGAGCTGGCGGAGATCGGCTTCGACGGTGCTTGCCATGTCGGGATACTGGAGCTTGCAGGCGACGACGCGGCCGTCGGCGAGCCGCCCGCGATGGACCTGGCCCAGGCTGGCGGCGGCGGCGGCGGCCTGGCCGAAATCGGCGAAGTTGGACTGCCAGTTCGGGCCGAGTTCGGAACTCATGCGGCGCCGGACGAAGGACCAGCCCATCGGCGGCGCGTTGGCCTGCAATTCGGCGAGCTCGGCGGCGTATTCGGGCGGCAGCGCGTCCGGAACGGTGGAAAGGAACTGGGCCACCTTCATCAGCGGGCCCTTCAGGCCGCCGAGGATGGCGCGCAGATCGTCGGCGTGGGCGGCGCGGTCGCCCTTGACGCCGAAGACGCGCTGACCCGCGAAGCGGGCGGCGATGCCGCCGACGGCGCCGGAGGTGCGGGCGAAGCGACGCAGTTCGCCGAAGACGTTGCTGCGAGCGGAGTCGCGGGGATCAGCCACGGGCGGCGGCCGGGAGGGGCGCGCATTCGAGCTCGTCGATGAAGCCCGCGATCACGTCCAGGCCGCGACGCCAGAAGCCGGGATCGGACGCGTCGAGGCCGAAGGGTGCGAGCAGCTCGCGGTGGCGGCGGGTGCCGCCGGCGCGCAGCATGTCGAGATACTTGGCCTGGAAGCCGGGATGGCCGTCCTTGAAGGTCGCGTAGAGCGCGTTCACCAGGCAGTCGCCGAATGCGTAGGCGTAGACGTAGAACGGCGAGTGCACGAAATGCGGCACGTAGGACCAGTAGACCGCGTAGTCGGGGGTGAACTCGAAGGCCGGGCCGAGGCTGGCACGCTGCACGTCGAGCCAGATCTCGCCGAGGCGCTCGGGGAGGAGCTCGCCCTGCTGGCGTGCGTCGTGGACGCGGGTCTCGAACTGGTAGAAGGCGATCTGGCGGACGACGGTGTTGAGCATGTCCTCGACCTTGCCCGCGAGCATGATGCGCCGCCGGGCGGGATCGGTCTCGGCGTCGAGCGTCGCGCGGAAGGTGAGCGTTTCGCCGAAGACGCTGGCGGTCTCGGCCAAGGTGAGCGGTGTCGAAGACATCAGGTAGCCCTGCTGCGCCGCCAGGATCTGGTGCACGCCGTGGCCGAGTTCGTGCGCGAGCGTCATCACGTCGCGGGTGCGGCCGTGATAGTTCATCAGGATATAGGGGTGGGCCGACGGCACGGTCGGGTGAGCGAAGGCGCCGCCGGACTTGCCCGTCGTGGGGTTGGCGTCGATCCAGGGGCGCTCGAAGAAGCGCCGTCCGATCGCGCCGATCTCGGGGTCGAACCCGTCATAGGCCGAGAGCACCCTTGCTGCCGCCTCCGACCAGGAAACCGTGCGGTCGTCGTCCTCCGGCAGCGGTGCGTTGCGGTCCCAATGCTGGAGACGGGGCAGGCCGAGCCAGCGTGCCTTGAGCTGGTAGTAGCGATGGCTGATGCGCGGGTAGGCGTCGGTGACGGCGCTCACGAGGGCATCGACGACCTCGTCCTCGACCATGTTGAAGCGGTTGCGCGCACTGCCCGGACGTGGATAGTGCCGCCAGCCGTCGACGATCTGCTTGTCCTTGGCGAGCGTGTTGGTGATCAGGGAGAACAGGCGGTTGTTGGCGGCGAAGACGTCGCCGATCGACCGGGCGGCGGCCTCGCGCCTGGCACGGTCCGGATCGGACAGGCGGTTCAGCGCCGCGCTGACGGTGAGCGTCTCGCCGCCGATCGGGACGCGCAGGCCGGCGATGGTCTCGTCGAACAGGCGGCTCCAGGCGGCACGCCCCGTGACTTCCTTTTCGTGCAGGACGCGCTCGATCTCGGGCGAGAGCTGGTGCGGGCGGAAGACGCGGAGGTCGCGCAGGAACGGGCGCCAGCGCGCGAGTGCGGCGTCATCGAGCAAGGCATCGACATGCGCGTCGTCGAGCGCGTTCAGCTCGAGGGAGAAGAACAGCAGGTGGGTGCCGATGACCGTCGCGCGCTCGTTGGCCGACTGGTAGAAACGGCCGCGGACGGGATCGGTGCTGTCGGTGGCGAACAGCAGGCCGGCGTAGGAGCCGAGGCGGCCGAGGATCTCCTCGATGCGCTCATAGTCGGCGATCGCCTCGGCCAGTCCCGCCGCGTCGAGCGTGGCGAGATGGCCCTTGTGGCGGACCTCGAAGGCGCCGGCTCGCGTGGCGGCCTGGGCGAAGTCGGCGTCGATCCGGGGATCGTCGGGGGACGCATAGAGATCGGTCAGGTCCCAGGATGGCAGCTCTTCGGTGGCCTGGCGTGTCGCCGTCATCGCTTGGTCCTGTTCAAATCGCGCGCTCATGCATCTATGGCGTGTTCGAGTTAGGTCAAAGGCCCGGCCCCTTGATGGGGCCTGGCGGGAGAACGTGCATGCCGGACGTGGGTATCGTCGATTACGACCCGCTGCTGCCGGTCGAGGCCAGGCGGCGGGTGCTGACGGAGCGCGATGCCTTCACGCTCTGGTTCAGCCTCGGCATCGGGCTGCTGGTGCTGCAGACCGGCGCACTGCTGGTGCCGGGACTCGGCTTCTGGCCGGCGATGGGCGCGGTCGCGGCGGGCACCGTGCTCGGAGTGGGCTTGCTGGCGGCCGCGGGCGTGGTGGGCGCGGACACCGGTCTGTCGGCGATGAGCACGCTGCGCCCGGCGCTCGGCGTGCGCGGAGCGGCGCTGGCGGCCGGGCTGAACGCGCTGCAGTTGCTGGGCTGGGGTGCGTTCGAGGTGATCGCGATGCGCGACGCGGGTGCGGCACTCGAGACGCACTGGTTCGGGACCGCACACCCCGCCCTGCTGACGCTCGGGTTCGGGATGGCGGCGACCGCGATGGCGGCGGCCGGCCCGCTCTCGGCGGTGCGGCGTTTCCTGCGGACCTACGGCTTCGGGATGGTCGTGCTGGCGGCGGTCCTGCTCACGATCCTGCTCGCCGGCACCCCGCATTTGGGCAGCATGATCGCGCGGCGGGGCGACGGATCGTTGAGTTGGGCCGCGGGCGTGGATCTGATCGTCGCACTGCCGATCTCGTGGCTGCCGCTGATCGCGGATTACACGCGCTTTGGCCGCTCGACGCGCGCGATGGGGCGCGGCGCGTTCGTGGGCAATGCGCTGGGGAACGCCTGGTTCTGCGCGATGGGTGCCGGCTTCGCGTTCCTCGGCGGCGGCAACGCGGTGCTGCTGCCGAGCATGGCGGCCGCGATCCTCGGCCTGCCGCTGCTGCTGATCCTGGTCGACGAGACGGAGAACGCCTTTGCCGACATCCATTCGGCGGCCGTCTCGGCGGGCCTGATGGCGCGGCGCACCGACGTGCTGCCGTTCGCGATCGGGATCGGGACGATCGCGACCCTGCTCGCGCTCGCCTTGCCGCTCGAGAACTACGAGGGCTTCCTGGTCCTGCTGGGCTCGGTGTTCGCGCCGTTGTTCGGGGTGCTGCTGGCGGATCATTTCTGGCTGCGGCGGCGGCGGGTGGACCTGTTCGGCCTGACCCGCGCGGGCGGTCCGTACTGGTTCACGCGTGGCTGGCGGCTGACGGCGCTGTTCGCCTGGGCGGCCGGGATCGCGGCCTACCATGCGATCGCGACCTGGCGGCCGGCCTGGGGTGCGACGATCCCGTCCTGTGCGGTCGCGGCGGCGCTGCAGGTGGCGTTCGCACCGCTGCGGCGATAGGGTCGGCCACATGCCTGACGACAGTCGATTGAGCGAGTTCGAGCGGCGGGCGATCGCGGTGCGGTCGAGCGTGCTGCGCGGCGTCCTGCGGCATGGACCGTCGGTGGCCGGACGGGCGGCACGGATCACCCTGTGGGGCGTGGTGCATTTCGCGTTCGTGCTGGCGCAGCAACTGGCGGAATTGCTGGCGCCGCTGCTGCTGGTGCTCGGCATCGGCTGGTATGCACTGCCGCGCGCGGTGTCGCTGATCCAGACCAACGATGGACAGATGCGCGACATCCTCAACGGGCTCGTCGAGCGCGTGCCGACCGAGCTCACGGTCGCGGGTCATTCGCTCACGCCGGTCGGATTGATCGTCGACGGCGTGCTGCTGATGGTGATCGCGGCCGGCCTGTCGACGGCGACGGCAGTGCTGGCGAACGAGCTCTACCGGGATCGCTAGGGGCCCGTCGAGTGCGGCATTCGAGGGTTGGTCACGGTGATCCGGCGATGGCGGGTGATGTTGGCAGGATCATATGATAGGCCCGAACCTCGTGAGGATCGCGCACGTGAGATGGCGGATCTGGTGTCATGCCGCCATGGCCTGGGCGGTGGTCTGGGACGGCCGGGCGGCTGACCTCGCGCGGCCGAGTTTCGCCGACGCGGTGCAAGCGGCCTGGTCGCAGTCGCCGGAACGCACCGCGCTCGAGGGCGAGCGCGGTGCCGCGGCCGCCCGGGCGAACGCCGGACAGGCCTTCTTCCCGGACGGCCCGACGCTGACCGGGCAATTCGCCGACGATCATTTCAGGCCCGCCAGCAATCTCGGCTACACGACCTATGTCGGGCAGTTGACGACGCCGGTGTGGCTGCCGGGCGAGGGCGGGGCGACGGTGCGGACGGCGGAGGCCGACGTTGCCCGGATCGGGGCCTCGAGCGAGGCGGCGCATCTGGGTGTGGCGCGGCAAGTGCTGGAGGCAGCGGCGAACCTGGTCCTCGCCGCCGACGAGACGGCGCTGGCGCGGCAGCGTCTGGCGGCTTCGCGATCGCTGGCGATCCAGGCGCAGCGCCTGGCTCGAGCAGGCGAGCAGCCGCTGATCGACAGTCAGGCGGCCGACGGCGCGTTGGCGACATCCGAGATCGCGGCGTCGGACGCGCAAGCGCAGGAGGAGGCGGCACGGGAGTCGTTCCGCGTGTTGACCGGGCTCGACACCGCTCCGGACCTCACCGCGCCGCCGGCGATCGTGACGGCCACGCAAATCATGCCCGGCCAAGCCGACATCGAACGGCAACCCGAAATGCTGGCGGCCTCGCGGGCGCTGCAGGCGGCCGACGCGAACCTTCGTCTCATCCGGATCGGAGACCGACCCGATCCGCAGGTCGGGGTCCAGGTCATCCGGCAGCGGCAGTTCCAGGCGTCGTGGGACACGCAGTATGGCGTCGTCGTGACGCTGCCGTTCGGCAGCCGGGCGCGCAACCTGCCGCGGATCGCGGCCGCCGAGAGCCAGCATGCCAGTGCGCTCGCCGAGCTCGAGCGGTCGCGGCGTCGGGTGCTGGTCGATCTGACCCGATCCTGGGCGCAGCTCGCCGCGGCACGACGGGCGCAGGGGGCCTCGGCACGGGCGGCCGCGGCGCTGGGCATGCGCCAGGGCGAGATCGAGCGGGCGTGGCGGCTGGGCGAGATGCCGGAAATCGAGGTCATCCGCGCGCAGCAGCTCGCCTTCGACGCGCGGGCGACCGAAGCGCGGAACAAGGTCCTGATCGAGGCCGCGACCTGGCGAATGGCGTTCGCCGAAGGCATCCTGCCCTGAGCAGAAGCGGACGCGTCGCCGTCCTGGCCAGTGTCGGTGCGATCGCGCTGGGCGGGATGTTCGCGGCGGGTCGGATGAGCGTGGCACCTCGCGGCAAACCGGCGGACGCGGCCAGTCAGGCCGGGACATCGTCGAGCAACGATGTGAGCCTCGGCGACGAGGCGCGACGCGAAATCGGGCTGACGCTCGCGGCCGCCGAGCGAACCCGCCTGCAGGGGCATCTGGGCGTGACGGCCTATGTGTCGGCCGATCAGGAGCGCAGTGCGACGCTGCGGCCGTTCGGACGCGGCCGCATCCTGACGGTGCTGGTCCGGCCGGGCGACAAGGTGCATCGCGGCGAGGCGCTCGTCACCTACGACGATCTGTCGCTGTCGGAATTGCGGGCGCAGATGGCGGGTGCGCAGGCGATGCAGTCCCAGGCGGATGCGAGCGCGCTCGCGGCTCGCGAGGCGTACGCGCGCGGGCGCGCCCTGGTGGGTACGGTGCTCGCGGCCTCCGAGGTCGAGCGCCGGCGTGCGGCGCTGGTGCAGGCGAACGCCGCGGTCGCGACCCAGCGCGCGACGCTGCTCGACCTGCGCCGGCGGATGGCGCTGTTCACGCCCGACGTCAACCGGGCACCGGGCGTGTCGGCGGTGACGGCACCGCTCGACGGCTATGTGCTGAGCGTCGGGATCAGTCCCGGCGACATGGTCGAGGCGGGCCGTGCGATGGTGACGCTCGCCGATCTGTCGGACGTGTGGGTGCTCGCCTCGGTGTTCCAGAACGACGTGCAGCGGATCGAGCCGGGCGGGGCGGCGATCATCACGGTGCCGGGGCTGCCCGGGCGCGTGTTCCAGGCGTCGGTCGCCGACATCGGACGCACGCTCGATCCGCGCACCGGCGCGGTGCAGGTGCGCTGCGTGGTCGCGAACCCGGACCGCAGCCTGCGGATCGGCATGCTGGCGAACGCGCAGTTGCCGACCGGGGGCGGCACCGAGGCGATCACGATCCCGGCCGCCGCGATCCAGCAGATCGACGGCAAGCCCACGGTGTTCGTCTCGCTCGGCGGCGGCAAGTTCCGGCGGCAGCGGGTCGAGACCGGGCTGCAGACGCCCGACCGGGTGGTGGTGCGCGAGGGGCTGAAGGCGGGCGAGCAGGTGGTGGCGCGGGGGAGCTTCGCGTTGAAATCGCAGGCGCTGCAATCCGAGATCAGCGGGGACTGAGATGGCCGGCCTGACCGCGATCGCGCTCCGGTTCCGCGCGCTGCTGTTCGTCTTCGCGGGCCTGCTGGTCGTGGGCGGCATGCTCGACATCTGGTTCCTGCCGGTGGAATCGGTGCCCGACATCTCGCCGCGTGAAGTGCTGGTCACGATCGTGGCGCCCGGCCTCGCGCCGGAGACGGTCGAGAAGCTGGTGACGTTCCCGGTCGAGAGCGAGCTGACGGGGCTGCCGGGCGTGGTGGATCTGCGGTCGATCTCGCGGTTCGGCGTGTCCGTCGTCTATGTCGAGTTCGACGACGGGACCGACATCTTCCAGGATCGGGCCTACGTCAACGAGCGGCTCGCGGCGGCCAAGCAGAAGATCACCGCGGTCAACGTCACGCCAATGATCGGCCCGCTGTCGACCGGGCTCGGCGAGATCATGCAGTTCCAATTGGCCGGACCCGGCCATTCGCTGATGGAACTGAACACGCTGATGACGTGGCAGGTGGCGCCGATGCTCAAGCAGGTGCCGGGTGTGGCCGACCTCAACATCAACGGCGGCAGCACCGAGACGTTCGGGGTGGCACTCGATGACGCGGCGCTGACGCGCTACGGGATTTCGCCGGGCGAGGTGTTCGCGGCCGTCGACGGCAACAACGCGGCGGCCGGCGGCGCCTGGATCGAGCACAACCAGGAACAGCAGGTGATCGTGGGCTCCGGGCTGATCGGCAGCCTGGCCGATCTCGGCGGGATCGTGCTGCGGACCGGGACCGACGGGACGCCCGTGTATGTGCGCGACGTCGCGCGTGTGGCCGCGGCGCCGCGCGTGCGGCTGGGCGCGGTGACACGCGACGGACAGGGCGAGATCGTCAACGCGGTCGTGCTGATGCTGGAGGGGCACAATTCGGGCGACGTGGTGCGCGCGATCGATGCCGAGCTGCCGGTGATCGCCAAGACGTTGCCGAAGGGTGTGACGATCAAGCCGTTCTACCGCCGGCGCGACCTGACGGCGCGGACGATCGCCACCGTGCGTGACAATCTGCTGTTCGGCGCGCTGCTGGTGATGGTGGTGCTGCTGGTGGTGCTGGGCGACTGGCGGGCGGCGCTGGTGGTGACGTCGGTCATTCCGCTGTCGCTGATCGTGGCGATGGTTGGCATGCACCATCTCGGGATCTCGGCCAACCTGATGAGCCTGGGCGCGATCGATTTCGGCATGATCGTGGATGGCTCGGTGGTGATGGTCGAGAACACGCTGCGCCGCCGGCAGGGACGCGAGCGCGAGCCGCGCGTGCGCACGATCGGGTCGGCGGCGGCCGAGGTCGCGCGGCCGATCGCGTTCGCGGTGGCGATCATCGTGATCGTCTATCTGCCGGTGCTGAGCCTGCAGAGCATCGAAGGCAAGATGTTCAAGCCGATGGCCGAGACGGTCATCCTCGCGTTGCTCGCCTCGCTGCTGCTGGCGCTGACCTGGATCCCGGCGATCGCGTCGGTGGTGCTCCGGCGGGAGACGCCGGCGCGCGAATCTTGGGTGGTGCGTCAGGCGCGGCGCGCCTACACGCCGACGCTCGCCTGGTGCGAGGGCCACCGGGCGGTGGTGGTGACGCTGGCCGGGGTGCTGTTCGCGCTGTCGGTGTTCGTCGCCCGCGGTTTCGGGGGAGAGTTCATCCCCAAGCTCGAGGAGGGATCGCTGGTGGTCACGTCGGTGCGGCTGCCGAGTGCGGCGCTGCCGACCTCGATCGCCGACACGACGACCATCGAGCGCGTGCTGAAACGGTTCCCCGAGGTGACGACGGTGGTGAGCAACACCGGAACGGCGGCGATCCCCACCGATCCGATGGGGGTGAACCAGACCGACAGTTTCGTGATGCTCAAGCCGCCCGGCCAGTGGAAGACGGCGCACAGCCAGGACGGGCTGGTGAGCGCGTATGGAAAGGCGCTGGAGGACGCGGTGCCGGACAGCATGTTCACCTGGAGCCAGCCGGTGCAGATGCGGATGGACGATCTGCTGGAAGGCGTGAAGACCGACGTCGCGATCTCGATCTACGGCGACGACCTGGCGGCGTTGCAGTCGCTGGCGGCCAAGGTGTCGGCCGTGGTGGCGCATGTGCCGGGTGCGGCCGACACCGCACCCGAGGAGGTGGCGGGATTGCCGTTCCTGCATATCGATGTCGACCATGCGGCGGCGTCGCGGCGAGGCATCAACGCGAGCGCGGTGCTCGACGTGGTCTCGGCGATCGGCGGTCATATCGGCAGCACGATCGTGATCGGCGGCGCGCAGCTCAACACGCAGGTGCGCTACCGGGCGGAGGACCGGACGACGATCGACCGGATCCGGAACCTGCGCGTGCAGCGCCCGGGCGGCGGCAGCGTGCCGTTGTCGGAGGTGGCCAGGATCTCGCTCGCGGACGGGCCGTCGCAGGTGAGCCGCGACCATGTGCAGCGTCGCGCGGTGGTGGACACCAATGTGCGCGGACGCGACGCGACGTCGTTCGTGCACGCGGCGCAGCAGGCGGTGGCGGCACGGGTGCATCTGCCGCAGGGCACCCGGATCGAATGGTCGGGACAGTATCAGCATCTGGCGGAAGCGACCGGGCGGCTGTCGCTGGTGGTTCCGATCGCGCTCGTGCTGATCTTCGTGATGCTCTATGCGACGTTCAATTCGGCCCGGCTGGCGGCGCTGATCTTCCTCAATCTGCCGATCGCGGTGACAGGCGGGATTTTCGCACTCGCCGCACGCGGGCTGCCGTTCAGCGTGTCGGCGGGGATCGGTTTCATCGCGCTGTGCGGCGTGGCGGTGCTGAACGGCGTGGTGCTGGTCAGCACGATCGTGGGTTTGCGGGAGAAGGGCCACGATGCGCTCGAGGCGGCGCAGGAGGCGGCGCAGCTGCGGCTCAGGCCGGTGCTGACGACGGCGCTGGTGGCGAGCATCGGGTTCATCCCGATGGCGGTGTCGACCACGGCGGGGGCCGAGGTGGAACGGCCGTTGGCGACCGTGGTGATCGGCGGCCTGATCACGGCGACGCTGCTGACGCTGCTGGTGCTGCCGGCGCTCTATCCGTGGTTCGTGGGCGAAGCCAGGCGCGAGGACGAGCAGGTGACCGCGGATGTTTAATGGCAGCCAGGGGGTCCGGGGGACCGGCCTCGGTCCCCCGGCTTGCCTTCAGAACAGCTTGTTGATCAGCTCGTCGCCGATGCCGAAACCGGCACCGGTCTCGATCGCGCGGCCGAAGCCCGATTGCAGGAAATTGCCGAACATGCCGCCCGCCTGGGGCGGTGCGACCTGCTGCTGCGGGGGATAGCTCGGCGCTCCCCACTGGCCGCCCGCGCCCGGCACGCCGGCGGCGGGTGCGGCCTGCATCTGCGCCTGGTTGGCGACGTAGCCGTGCAGGGCCTGGAGCAGGTTGCCGACCTGGTCCTGCTCGGAGCGGAACGAGAGGGCGAGTTCGCGCAGGTCGAGCAGCCATTCGCGCGCCTGCTGGTCGCCGCCTTGAGCGGCGGCCTGGAGCTTGTTGCCGAGGGTCTGCAGGGCCTGCACCGTCTGCTGGGACTGGCCCTGGAGCTGGCTGTATTGCTGGTCGATGGTCTGGACGTCCATGGCGTCGGCTCCCGCGTTCGTGATCAGGGTTTCGTGTCCGGCCGGGTCATACCACACCATCGAGATCGGCCGGGGAGCAAGCCCGCATGGCGCGCACGTTCGAGATCCATCTCGTCAAGGTCGAGGAGACGCAAGCGTCCGCCTCCGTGTCCGGCGAGATCGGCAACTGGTATGGGAGCGACCAGATCGCCGGCCGGATCAGAACGCTGCACCAGTCGACGATCTTCTCGGGCAACCGGCTCTACCGGCTGAGCGACCTGACGGGACGTCCCGCCGTCCGGGGCGACGACGAGCTGATCGCGGTCTGCCGGCGGGCCAGGGATGGTGCGTACGAGGTCATGTCGTACGTCAACCGAAGCAACGGAACACAGTTCACGCGGCCCTACTGGACCGCAATCCTGTACGGCTGGGTGTTGTTCCTTGTCTCGTTGATCTCGATCCTGCTGATCGTGGGCCTGGTCCTGGCGCCGTTCCTCCTCTACCAGGCGATCAAGATGACCTTCGTGACCTACCCGCAGATCAGGGCGGCCAACGCGGAACTGGCGGCCCTGGCCGCAGTGCGGGATCCGGCGGCACTGAGCCGTCGGATCGAGGAGTTCAATGCGGCGACGGTCGTCACGCCGACGGTTGTCCCGCCGACGCGAGCCGGACGTCTGTTCCAGATCGATCTACCGGACCGGCCATCCTCCTGAGGCAGCAGGCGATCGTCGGTGCCCTCATGCACGCTTCTGGCGCAATTCGAGCTGGGCGCCGATCAGGCGGTCCACGAGGCGGCTCGGAAGCCGGGTCGGCATGGTCCAGTTCAGCAGCTTGCCCGGCACCGGCGCGTAGCGCGTGCGGGGCTTGGCCGCCGTGAGCGCCGTTCTCGCGACCTCGCCGATGCGCTCGGGCGCGAGCCCCCTGCGTCCGTTCGTGATCATGATGTCCTGGAAGGACTTGAACGGCCGCTCCCAGATCGTGCCCGCGAGGTGATCCGACGGGGCGGCTTGCGTCTTGTCCCAGATCGCGGTCACCACGGAACCAGGCCCGATGATGACCACGTCGATGCCGACCAGCCGCAATTCCCGGCGCAGGCTTTCGGAGAAGCCCTCCACGCCATGCTTGGCCGCCGCGTAGGCGCCCAGGAACGGCGGCCCGATCTTGCCGCCGACCGAGCTGATGTTGACGATCCGCCCTTTCGGTCCGGCAAGCGCCGGGTCCGCGCCGAGCAGCGGCGCGAAGGCGCGCGTGACGGCGAACACGCCCACGAGGTTCACCTCGATCTGGCGGCGGAAATCGGCGACCGATTGGACCAGCAGCGGGTCCGACAACGACATGCCGGCGTTGTTGACCAGCCCGTCCAGCGTGCGGCCGGCCAACTGGGCCCGCACCTTGTCGGCGCCGGCAATGATGGCGTCGTTGTCCTCGACGTCGAAGACGATGGGGACGAAGCGCTCGCCGAACTCCGTCTGGAGCGCCTCGGCATCCGAGGGCTTGCGCACGCTGCCGAACACGCGCCAGCCACTCCTCGCCATCACGGACGCGATGGCCTTGCCGATGCCGGTCGACACGCCGGTCACAACCACATTCTTCATGCGGGCACGTTCTTCATGCGGGAACCCCTCTGTTGCGGTAACGCTGCGGGCGGTCGCCAAGATCGTCGGCGTGTCGCACAACGCGCCCTACCAGACATTTCCGGGATCGGAGCGCCCTGCTGGCGGCTATCACCGAGCGGGATCTGGATGGACTGAGGCACGCGTTCGAGGCGCAGTCCGGCGAGAAGCGGGACGCGGGCTCGTCGCTCCTGGCCGCGCGATGCCAATCGAGGCGACGGTGGATTTGCTGCTCGATCTGCTCATGCGGGGAGGCGGGCCGGCCGAGGTTCGGTAGGACCCTTCGTCCGTGACGTGTCACCTTCTCGCATCCCGCCGCGAAGGCGCGGTTTCGGCGCGCACGTGATCGACGAAGGCGCGCAGGCCGGCGGGCATCAGGCGGCGCTCCGGGTAGTAGAGGAACGGCCCGCGGAACGGCGGGCACCAGTCGTCGAGCACGGTCTCGAGCGCGCCGGCGGCGAGATCGGCGGCGACGAACTCCTCGAACAGGAAGGCGAGGCCGAGGCCGGCGCGCGCGGCCTCGCGCTGCACGTCGCTGGTGCTGCTGACGAGCGGCCCGGATGGCGCGAACTCGATCGCGCGGCCGCCCTTCCCGAAGGACCAGGCGAGAAGATGGCCGGGCCCGAGCAGGATGCCGAGGCAGCGGTGCGCGACGAGGTCCTCGGGGGACGCGGGCCGGCCGTGTCGCGCGACATAGGCGGGGGAGCCCACCACCACCTGACGCTGGTCGGCGCCGAGCGGGACCGCGATCATGTCGGCGGCCAGGCTTTCGCCGTAGCGGATTCCGGCATCGAAGCCGGCGGCGACGATGTCGACCAGGGCGCCCTCGGTGACGATCTCGACGCGGATCTCGGGGTGGGAGGCGAGGAACGTGAGCACATGCGGGGTCAGGCGGTGGTCGATCGCGGGCGCCGGGCCGTTGATGCGCAGCGTCGCGCGGACGGCGTCGCCATCGGCGGCGGCGACGGCGCCGTCGATGGTCGCGATCGCGTCCGACACACGCTCGAGCAGGCGCTGGCCCTCGCCGTTGAGCGCCACGCTGCGCGTGGTGCGGTTGAAGAGCCTGACGCCGAGATCGTCCTCGAGGCGCCAAGGCCGCCAGAATCCATGTTCCGATCGTCAACACGACGGAGGACAACAGCATGACGACCAAGATCGCAGTCATCACCGGCGCGAGCCGGGGGCTCGGGCGCAGCATGGCGATCCATCTCGCCCGCGAGGGCGTGGGAGTCGTCGGCACCTACCAGAGCCGCAAGGACGCGGCCGACGCGGTCGTGGCCGAGATCGAGGCGGCGGGCGGCAAGGCCGCGATGCTGCCTCTCGACGCCGGCGCATCGGCCGACTTCGGACGGTTCGGTTCCGAACTCGCCCGTGCGCTCGACGGCGTGTTCGGCCGCACGGATTTCGATTTCCTGGTCAACAACGCCGGCGTCGCGGTGCATGCCGGGGTGATGGAGACGACGGAGGCGCAGTTCGACGAGCTGTTCAGGATCCACCTCAAGGCGCCGTATTTCCTGAGCCAGGCCCTGCTGCCGATGATGGCGGATGGCGGCCGCATCCTGAACGTCTCGTCGGGGCTCGCGCGGTTCACCACGCCGGGATATTCGGCCTATGCCGCGATGAAGGGCGGGGTCGAGGTGATGACGCGCTACATGGCCAAGGAGCTGGGCCGGCGCCGGATCACGGTCAACACGGTCGCGCCGGGTGCGATCGAGACGGATTTCGGCGGCGGCGCGGTGCGCGACAATCCGGAGCTGAACCGGATGATCGCGTCCACGATTCCGCTCGGCCGGGCCGGCAAGCCGGACGATATCGGTGCCGCGGTGGCGTCCCTGCTGTCGGACGCCCTGGGCTGGATGAACGGCGAACGGATCGAGGTCTCCGGCGGCCAGAACGTCTGAATCCATCGCCGGGGGGTCCGGGGGGACCGGCCTCGGTCCCCCAGCCTCTTCGGTCATCGGGTCGACGAAGGGCTCCCTCATGCGCCACCCTGCCCCGCATGGTGGGACGTCCGGTGCGAAGAGACAACGAGATCGTCGATCCGACCGGCGAGCGTCAGCAGCGGCGGCGCCGGACCGTCCAGCGCTTCGTCGTGCCCGCCCTGGTGGTGGGAACGCTCATCGCCGCCATCCTCGGGATCGCGCTGCACTCCTACGAGGTCAATCGCAACCGCGCGCTCAAGCTGTCGCGCGAGGTCCTGTTCGCGCTGCAGAGCTACGTGGCCGAGAAGGTGGTGGCCTACCTCGAGCCGGCCGTCAGCACCGTCTCGATCACCAACGACATCCTTTCCCACACCGATGCCGCCGCGAGGCCCGTGGTCTTCGCGGGCTACGCCGCCAGCATGCTCCGCCAGGTGCCGCAGATCGAGGCGTTCTACCTGGCCAATTCGAACGGCGACTTCGCGCTCGTCCGCCGCACCGGCGGAGGGGGCACCGAGCAGCGGGTGATCAAGGCCGGCCCGGGCGGCCCGGTCGCCACCACCGACCAGACCGACGCGAATGGTCGCGTGGTCAACCACACCGACCTGCCCGAGGACGATTTCGATCCGCGCGCCACGGTCTGGTTCAAGGGTGCCGTCAGCGGGGCCGGCCACCAATTCTGGTCGGCCCCATACCTGTTCCGGCCGACCGGCAAGCCCGTCGTCACCGTCGCGGTCGGGCGCCGGACCGCGGATGGGGCCGATCATGTCGCGGCGGTCGACGTCGCACTCGACGCGCTGTCGCGCTTCACATCGGACATCAGGATCGGCACGCGCGGGCATGCGCTGATCGTCGATGGCGATGGACGGCTGATCGCCTCGCCCGAGCTGCTCGGCCATGCGGCCGACCCGTCCGACACCAGGCTCGATCCGTCGCGCGACCCGGTGCTGGCCAGGACCTGGAACGAGCAGCGGGTGATGGGCATGGGCGCGCGGATGGTGGCGGTGTCCGGGGTGCGCCACGTCACGGTGGCCGCACCCATTCCCGGTGCGCCCGGCTGGGTGCTGCTGCTGGAGGCACCCGAACGCGACTTCGCCGGCTTCGCCGTGATCGGCAGCCGGCAGAACCTGCTGTTCTCGCTCGTGCTCGTCTCGCTCGCGGCGGTGCTGGCCGGCCTCGTCGTCCGGCAGGGCCTGCGCGCCGACCGCGCGGCGACGCTGCTCGCGTCCGTCCGCGACAGGTCGCGCGAAGAGAGCGCGGCACTCGGGCGCCTGGTGCGGCAGCGGCGGCTGTTCGACCCGGGCACGGAGGCGGACGCGCTCACCGAGGTGCTCGCGGATCTGGCCGGCGCGAAACGCGCGACCATCTGGCGCATCTCGGCCGACGGACGGACGCTGGCGTGCGAGGACAGCTACGACACCGCCGATGAGGCGCACGCGCGTGGCTTCGCGTTGTCGCGGGCCGAGCTGCCGCGCCTGTTCGAGCTGCTCGAGAGCGGCGAGGCGGTCGAGGTCGCGGACGCCGCGCGCGACCCGCGCACGACCGAACTGCATCGCCTGTCGATGCGCGAGCGCGGGTTCCGCTCGCTCGCACTGCTGCCCATCGAGGGTGACGGCGGAACGGCGGGCCTGGTGGCACTCGAGGACGCGAACGCGTTCGGCCATGCGCGCAATCTCGCGGCCGCCGTCGCGGGGATCGCGGCCCTTCGTCTGCGCGCGCTGCACGACACGGCGCCCGATGGCGAGGCGGCGGCCGCGCCCGGCGATGTCACCGAGGACCCGGTCTCGAGGAGCCGCTCGGCCAGCCTGCTGGACGCGCCGACCCTGGAGACCGGCGACGGGTTCACCGTCTATCCGGCCGTCAGCGTGATGGTGCTCAGCTTCGCCGATCCGGTGGTGGCCTCGCGCCGCGAGGCGGGCTCGGCGGTGGGCGTTGCCGACGAGGTCGCGCGCGCGGTCCAGGATGCGGGCCGGCGGTTCGAGATCCCGTATCTGAAGATGCTGGGCCATACGCTGGTCGCCGCCGCGGGGTTCGTGTCGGGCGCGGACGCGAGAGAGGCGGCGATCAGGCTCGCGGACGCGGCACTCTCGATACGCGATGTGTGCCTGCAGTCGATGGAGCGCGCCGATCTGGACGCCTTCTTCCATGTGGGCCTGGATGTCGGCCGGGCGGTCGGGCGCGAACTCGGTGAGCCCGCGGTGTTCAACCTCTGGGGCGACACGGTCCGGATGGCCGAGCTGATGGCGTCGAGCTCGCCCGAGCCGGGTTCGGTGCAGGTGACGGAGGCGGCCTACCTGCAGTTGCGCGAGCACTTCCTGTTCCGCCAGCGGGGCCGCTTCTACATGCCGCGCGTGGGTGTGGCGCGGACCTTCGTGCTGGCGGGGCGGCGATGAGGATCACGGCGGGCACGCTGGGCCTCGTTCGCAAGCCGGCGGCCGCGCGCGCGGCCCTGGCTGCGATCGGCGCGTTCGCCCGGACGCGGACGAGCTTCGTGCTGATGCTCGCCGCCTCGTGCTGGGGCGTGCTGCGCGAGGGTGTCCGGCCGGGCGCGTGGCGCCGGACGGTACGCGACGAGTTCCGGATGGTGCTGCGCCAGGCGGCGGGCGGCGGCCTGCCGAGCACGCTGTTCACCGCGGCGGCCGCCGGACTGGGCATGGTCAGCCAGGCAAGCTACTGGCTCGGGCTCGCGGGCCTGGGCAAGCTCACCGGCACGGTGCTCGCGACCGTGCTGCTGCGCGAGATCGCGCCCGTGCTGGTCGGCATCATCCTGCTGGGCCGAAGCGGGATGCTGACGGTGACCGAACTGGGCCTGCTGCAGAGCGGCGGCCAGATCCGCACCCTGTTCGCGCAGGGGATCGACCCGTTCACGCTGCTGGTCATGCCGCGGGCGATCGCGTTCGCGGTCGCGAGCTTCACGCTCGGCATCGCGTTCGCCGTCTCGTCGGTGACGGTGGGCTTCATCGTCAGCGCGAGCCTCGGCAGCACGCATGGCTCGCTGTGGAACTTCCTGGACGCGATCTCGGACGCCCTGCAGGGACGCGATTACGTCGTGATCCCGGCCAAGTTCCTGGCGATCGGCTTCCTGGTGGGCTTGTCGTCGTGCCTGTCAGGCCTGGTCGCGACCGAGGGCGACGACATCGCGAGCCTGCTGCCGAGGGGCTTCGCGCGCGGCATCCTGACGGTGATGTCGGTCGACATCGCGTTCACCGTGCTGGCCTGAGCGTGCGTGCCGGCGCCGCGGTTCTCGAGCTGGCGGGCGCGGTCCCGGAGTTCGAGGCGAGCGGGCTGCCGCGGGCGCGGTTCGATCTGCGTCTGGAGGCCGGCGACTGCGTGCTGGTCGAGACGCGAGACCCGCGGCGCGCGAGCGCGCTGGCCGACCTCTGCTCGGGGCTGCTGCCGCTGGCCGAGGGGCAGGTCCGGTTTCTCGGGCTGGACTGGTCGGCGCTCGGCGAGGCACAGGTCGGGGCGCTGCGCGGGCGGATCGGCCGGATCCAGCAGCGCGGGGCCTGGAACGGGTTGCGCAGTGCCGAACACGACATCCTGCTGCCGCGGCTGCATCACACGCGCGAGACGCCGGAGCGGATCGAGGCCGCCGCCCTCGAGCTCGCGCGCCGGTTCGGTCTGCCGGGGTTGCCGGCGGGGCCCTCGCGGCTGATGTCGGACGCCGATCTCGCGCGCGCGGCCTGCGTGCGCGCCTTCCTGGGGGAGCCGTCCCTGCTGCTGCTCGAGAGTCCGGTGACGGACACGGACGCGTCGTTGCTCAACCCGTTCTTTCGCGTCCTGACCGATGCGCGCGAGGCGGGTGCGGCCGCACTCTGCCTGACGCGCGAGCGGTCGGCCTGGCGTGGCTATCTGCGTTTCCTGACCGGGTATCTCAGGCTCGACGAGCAGGGGCTGGGGCGGATCGGACCACATTGATGGCGGAGAAGAGACGGGGATGGCGGAGAACAGACGGGATCGTGCGCGGTCGACCCCGCGGCTCCGCTTCACCGACGAGTGGGTGGGCGTGCTGGTCCTGGTGGCGGTCGGCATCTTCGGGGCGGCCGCGTTCGAGGCGGGCGTCCTGCAGCGATGGCTGCATCCCGGGGCGCGCCTGGTGATCCTGCTGCCGCAGAACGGCACCGCGGGGTTGTCGATCGGCGCCGACATCGACGTGCTCGGCATCCATGCGGGCACCGTGCGACGGGTGGAACTGAACCCGAACGGCGAGATGTATGCCGTCGCCACGATCGACGCCCAGGCCAAGCCGTTCATCCGGCGCGACAGCCACGCCGTCATCCGGCGGCAGTTCGTCGTCGCGGGATCGACCTATGTCGATGTCTCGCGCGGGCGCGGCGAGCCGCTCGACTGGGGCTACGCGGTGATGCAGGCGACGACGGAGCCGAACCCGGTCGACACGATCACGGCCACGATCGGCGAGATCCGGGCGCGTGTGCTGCCGACGCTCGACAAGGCACAGGCGAGCGTCAACGGGCTGCAGACGATCGTCGCGGGGTTGCAGGCCGGGCACGGGACGATCGGCAAGCTGCTGGTCGACGACACGGTGGAGCGGCGGGCGGCGGCGGCGCTCGCCGCGCTCGACGATGCGATCGCGAAGCTGCGGCCGATCGAGGCACGCGCCGGCACCGTGCTCGCGCGGGCGGACAAGGCGGCCGCCAACCTGCAAGGGGCGTCGGGAAACCTGCGGACCGCGTCGACGAAGCTGCCCGCCATCGCCGACAACGCGGCGGCGACGACCGCCGACCTGCCGGCGCTGGTGACCGAGGCGCAGATCACGGCCGAGCAGCTTCGCAAGCTCATCGTCCAGCTTCGCGGATCGTGGCTGCTTGGCGGGCACGGGGCGAGCAAGCCGTCCGGGCCGCTGCCGCCATCGAGCGTGGCACCTTGAGGCGGTCGATGCTGGCAGGCCTGGCGCTGCTCGCGTCCTGCGGTGGCGGCGGGCCGAAGGGGCCGCCGGAGGACCAGGCGCTCGCGCTGTCATTGGCGGCGGGCGACGAGGCGATGTCGTTGCGCCGGCCGGCGGACGCGGTGCGCGACTACCGGGACGCCTACGGCCATGCGCTCGCCCGCGACGACCCGGACGCGATCGCGACGGCGGGCACCGATCTGGTGATCGCGCTGACGCATGGGAAGCCGGGCGAGGCGCTGGCGCAGGCGGACGATGTCGGCCGGGCGCTCGGGCGGCGGCAAGCGGTATCGTTCGAGCTCGCGCTGGCGCGGGCGGCAGCACTGCTGCGGCTCGACCGGCCGGCCGACGCGGAGGCGGCGGCGGCGGCGGCCGAGAATGCACCGTCGCCGGACGTGGCCGCGCGGGCGGCGTTCCTGCGCGGATTGGCCGCGGCGCGGCTGGGGGCGACGGACCGGCTGGCGTCGTCGCTGGCCCGATTGGGGGTCGACCGCACGGTGTCGCTGACCTGGCAGGCGGATCGGGCGGAGCTCGGATCGCGTCTGGCGCTCGCCCGCGGGCAGCCAGCGGCGCTGGCGCTGGCGCGCGAGGCCGCCAGGTTGCGACGCCTGGCACTGGATTATCGCGGGATGCGCAGGGCGCTGCGGCTCGCGTCCTCGGCGGCGCTCCTCGCGGGCGAGACGGGACTGGCGGCTTCGTTGGCCGGAGAGGCGGAGGACAGCGCGCGATCCGATCCGCAAGCCAAGGCGGGAGATGGGGCTTTGCCGCTTTGACCCGATCACAGGCACGTGTTTATTTTGCGAGATTGTACGATTTGAAACTGTGGAATTGGGATGGGCGCTGGCGGCGCCGATGCTTCGGGTGGGGCGGGTGCTGCGGCTGGTGGGCGTCGGGGTTGTCGGGACGGGCTCGGCGGGGCGTTTGCCCCGTCGTCACGTGAAGGGCAGGCCGGATTGGACCAGCGCGACCAGCTTGCGCGCCGCGTCGGGCGGGGTGGGCGACGTCTGGGGAAAAGGCGGCTTGCCGGCGCGTTCGCGTGCGAGGTCGCGCTTGGCGGCCTTGCGGAGGAGGTAGCGCTCGCGGGCGGTCGGCTCCGGGGCGGCCGGCCGGGATCTGGACTGCCCGGTCACGACATCGGGTTTGGCTGCCTTCTCCTCGCGCTCCTGGCGCCGCTCGAGGCGGGCGATGGCGACGATGGTGCGGTAGGCGCGGGTCCAGTCCTGCGCTTCCATCTGGTGGTTGGCGATGATGGTGAGACGCTCGACCGGGGTCATGTCGCCGAAGGCCACGGCGGCAAGGGGATCATGGACGAGGCCGAAGAGCCTGAGCATGCGGTCGGGGTCGACGATGCGACGCGTTCCCCATTGCGCGTGCATCCGGGCGCGGAGCTCGTCGGTGATCGGGTCGGCTTCGGGCGCGGTGTCGGACGTGTCCATGGCCGGCGAGGATCGGGGTGTCTTCATCCTGTGTCGATGGGTTGGTGTCACGACCCGCTGACCAACGCGCGAACCCGGTCCGCGGCCGCCGGTGTCGCCGGGGTGAAGATCATCAGGGTAAGACCCGGTTGGCCGTCGACGGCGAACATCGAATAGTCCAACGCGAGCGGGCCGCTGGTGGGATGATCCACATATTTGGTCCTTCCGTCGTCGTGCAGGCGAACATCGTTCTCATGCCACATCGTCTCGAACTCGGGGCTGACGCGGCAGAGGTCGGCGACCAGCTGTTCAGCCCGCCTGGACGCTCCGGCCCGTGCCGTGTCGGCCCTGAACACCGCGACGACGAAGCGCGCGTTGGCTTCCCAATCGGGAAACGCGCCACGGATGCCGGATTCGGTGAAGAGGAGGCGCAGCCCGTTGCGCCGCTCGGCCGGGATCGCGCTGTAGTCGGTCAGCACCGACGAGGCGGCGCGGTTCCAGGCCACGATGTCCCAGATGCTGTTCTTGACGAAGGCAGGACAGAACTCGAGTCCGTCGAGGACGCGTTGCAGTTGCGGAGTCACGCGCTCGGCGTCCTCGTATCGAACTTCGGGCGGCCTGCGTTGCGCGAGCAGATACAGATGCTCACGATCGGAGGCTGTCAGCTTGAGTGCGCGCGCCAGCCGGTCGAGCACGTCCGGTGACGGTGCACCTCCGCGGCCTTGCTCCAGCCAGGTGTACCAGGTCGCGCTGACATTCGCGCGCTGTGCCACCTCCTCGCGTCTGAGGCCGGGCGTGCGCCGGCGAGCCGGGGGAAGGCCGAGAGCGGCCGGATCGAGCCGCGCACGGCGATCCCTCAGATAGACGCCGAGCAGGTTGTCGTCAGCAGGAAGACCCATCGAGATCCTGGTAGGACTCTTACTAGTTAAACATCACTACTTCACCATTGTACGTCCGTGACCCAGATTGGTCCAGACACCACGGTCACGATGCTGGTCCGCCGTCCGGCAGGAGATGAGGAGAGCCTCGATGAAGCTCAAGAACAGGACGATCTTGATTACCGGCGCGACCAGCGGCATGGGCCTCGAGCTGGCCAGGCAGCTTCTCGCGCGTCAACGCGGCAACACCGTCATCATCACCGGCAGAAGCGACGAAAGGCTGGAAAGCGCCAGACGGATGCTGCCCGGGGTCCACACGTTCAGAAACGACGTCGGCGATCCCGCCGGGATCGCCTCGCTGCGGGACGACGTGCTTGAACGATTCCCGGCGCTCGATACGCTCATCAACAATGCCGGCATCATGCGCGTGCAGAAGTTCAACCAGGACCACGACATCGAGGACATCACGCGCGAGATCGAGGTGTGCTTCAGCGGGCCGGTCCGGATGGTCGAGCATTTCATGCCGCACCTCAAGACCCGCCGCGGTGCGCTGCTCGTCAATGTCTCGTCCGGCGCGGCCCTGATTCCGTTTCCTATCTCGCCGGTCTACAGTGCCGCGAAAGCGGCCCTGCACTCCTTCACCGAATCCTTGCGCGTGCAGATGAGACATACGGCGGTGACGGTCGTCGAGCTGATCCCGCCAGGTGTCGAAACGCCGCTCTTTCGCAGCGAAGAATTCGCACGGGAAATGAAGGTGCCGAAAGGCATGGAGGTGAGCGTGTTCGCTCGCAAGGCGATCGCCGGGATCGAAGCGGGCAAGCTCGAGATCCGCCCGGGTCTTGCCAACGTGCTGAAGGTCATGAGCCGGATGGCGCCGGGTTTCATGCTCAACCAGATGGGAAAGATGACGCCGGCCTTCTCGGCCAAGTCGTCGACCGGACGCGCAATATCGGAAGCGTGAGATCTCGGCTCGCGAAGCGACGTCTCTCGATCAGGACGATCATTCGTCGAAAAGAGCCGTGAGACGAACAGCGCCGCTGATCCCTATCGGATCAACTCGACGGTGACGCCGGCGTCAGCCGCGATCCTCGGCCAACGCCGCTCGGCTGTCAGGGCGGCGACGCCTTCACGCCTGGCGAGCGCCAGACAGTACCGATCACCCAGCGACAGGCCCAATTTCGCCGTGAGAGGCCGAAGCATCCCGGCTTCATAGGACAACTCGGTGTCGATCGGAATGACGCGGATCGGTAACGGTCGGAGCAACGTCTCGATATCGGATCTCTGGGCCCCGAGCTTGGCGTAGTGGCTTACAATCTCGGCGAGGTTCACGGCTGCGATCAGCGCGCCATCGAGTGCCGATTCCACCTTTTCACCGCCGGGTTCTCCGAGAAGCAAGGCGAGCAACGCGGACGCGTCGAGTGCGATGGTCGTCACTCGATCTCCGCCTCGTGCGTCCTGTCGAGCAGGAAATCATCGACCGAGGCGCCAGCCCTGCCCGCCACCATCCGCTGACTCAACGCCTGCGCCCGCGCAACCACCTGATGGAGGGTTCGCAGCATGATCGCATCGCCCGCATCTTCGACGATCACCTCTCCGCCCTGGACGAGACCGTGCCTCTTGCGAAGCTCGGCCGGCAAGCTGACCCTCCCGTCCGGCATGACTTTGGCTTTCACGGCATATCCTCCAGAGTCTGCCATGCAAGCGAGCTTACGCCATGCGTATGGTGCAAAGCCAGGAGTCACGCGAAGCGGACGCCATTATGGCGGGTCCTGGCCCAGGGCTTTGGCTACACGAGGGCGACGTCCATCGAGGCTTGCAGGCCGAGGCTGGCGGCGAGGCGTTCGAGGCGGCGGTAGACGCTGTCACCGCCGATCAGGCCGTGGCCGCGGCGCAGCGTCAGCGTGAGTTTCTGCTCGCCGCGCTGCAGCTCGGCGCCGGCGAGAAGGTCCGGCGTGCCGGCGCTCAGCATTGTCGCCAGGCGGAGCGACAGGCCGAGCTGCTCGGCGCGGGCCAGGCCCGCCGCGTCGAGCAGCGCGCGGGCGACGTCGAGGAAGGGAGCGTCGGGCTCGGCCTCGTAGCGGATGGCGACGGTGGCGGCGAGGAAGGCGCGGGTGCGGTGGTCGAGCGCGCCACCGGGCTGGCGCAGGATGCGGTTGAAGGACTGCTCGGCACGATACTCCGGATGGTCGTGGCTGCCGGTGTCGGCGAGCCAGCAGGCAGCCTCGCGCGCGCGGCGGTCATCATCGGTCTCGCCGGCGAACAGCGCGCCGGTCCAGGCGATCAGGGCCGGAGGGAGGCCGGAGTCGCGGCCGAGCAGCAGGCCCATCTCGCGCTGCTCGCTCAGGAACGGATCGGGCGCCGGGTCGGGTTCGGTTTCGCGGTTGGGCAGGTCTTGGGCGACGCGGTCGAGGAACCAGCCCTCGCGCAGGCCGAGCGCGCTGAAGACGACGCGGCGCGGGGCGATCGCGCGCAGCAGGCGGCGCAGCACGGTCGCGGCATAGGGCAGGTCTTCGGCACGACGGCGCAGGCCGGGGACGCGCTCGATGGTGCGCCTGGGCAGGTTGGGGACCAGGCCCGCGAAGCTCCGGGCCTCCTCGCGCGGCAGGGTGTAATGGTGGACGATGTGCAGCGGATAGCCGGACTGGGCCATGTGCAGGCGGGCGAGCGCGCGGAAGGCGCCGCCGACCAGGAACAGGTCGCGGCCGGCGCCCGACGCGAGCCAGGGGACGGTGGCGAGATCGGCCTCGACGACCGGACGGGCGTTGGCGATGTCGTGGCCGGCGCGGTCGGCGAGGCGGAGCGCGCCGAGCGCCAGGCTGACGGCGTGGGTGTTGCGGCCCTGGTCGAGACGGACGAGCTCGAGCGAGCCGCCGCCGATGTCGGCGAGCGTGCCGTCGGCGTCGGTCAGGCCGGCGAGCAGGCCCGCGGTCGCGTAGGCGGCCTCCTCCTCGCCGGTGAGGATGCGGATCGACACGCCCGGCATGATGCGGGCGAGGTCGCGGGTGAAGGCGGTGCCGTTGCTGGCGTCGCGGACGGCGGCGGTGGCGAGCACCTCGAAGGGTTCGGCGCGCATCGCGCGCGCGATCGCGTGGTAGCGGGCCATCACGTCGAGCGCCTGCGCGACGCCGTCGGGATTGAGGCGGCCGGTCGATTGCAGGCCGCGGCCGAGGCGCAAGGTCGCTTTCTCGTTGAAGATCGGAACCGCATGGCGGCCGCTGCTCTCGAAGACGACGAGGCGGACCGAGTTCGATCCGAGATCGACGACGGCCGAGCGCCGCCTCTGCCGCGGCACGCTCAATCCTCGAGGATGCGGTCGGGACGTCTCGGCAGCGGTCGCGCGATCGGGGCCACGGCCGGCGGGTGCAGCGCCGAGCCGCGGCCGGACAGCGACGGATTGGTCATGAAATAGTCATGCGCGGAGAACGGTTTTTCGCCGGGCGGCAGGCGCCGCCAGACGGCGTCGGGGCCGAGCTGCCAGGACTGCGTCGTGTCGCGCAGATTGTGGACCATGATCTGGTCGAGGATCTGGGCGTGCACCGTCGGGTTGCGGATCGGGACCATGGTCTCGACGCGCCACTCCATGTTGCGCGCCATCCAGTCGGCGCTGGAGAAGAACACGCGGGCGCCGCGGCCGGGCAGGCGATGGCCGTCGCCGAAGACGAAGATGCGCGAATGCTCGAGGAAGCGGCCGACGATAGACTTGACCTGGATGTTCTCGGACAGGCCCGGCACGTCGGGACGCAGGCAGCAGATGCCGCGGATGACGGCCTTGATCTTCACGCCGGCCTTCGACGCGGCGTAGAGGCGGTCGATCAGGTCGTCGTCGACGAGGCTGTTCATCTTGAGCCAGATGTTGGCGGGACGGCCGGCGCGGGCATGCGCGATCTCGGCGTCGATCAGTGCCGCGAGGGTGGGGCGGATGGCGAGCGGACTGAAGGCGAGTGCCGCCATGTGCTCGGGACGCGCGTAGCCGGTCATGTAGTTGAAGATCTTGGCGGCGTCGCGGGTGAGATCGGGATCGGCGGTGAAGAAGCTGAGGTCGGTGTAGATGCGCGCGGTGACGGGATGGTAGTTGCCGGTTCCGAAATGCGCGTAGGCGCGGACGGTGCCCCCCTCGCGGCGGGCAACGAGGCTCATCTTGGCGTGGGTCTTGAGCTCGGCGAAACCGAAGACGACCTGCACGCCGGCGGCCTCGAGCGAGCGCGCGAGACGGATGTTGGCTTCCTCGTCGAAGCGCGCGCGCAGCTCGACCATCGCGGTCACCGACTTGCCGAGCTCGGCGGCCTCGATCAGCGCCTTGACGATCGGGCTGTCGCGGCTGGTGCGGTAGAGGGTCTGCTTGATCGCGATGACGGCGGGGTCGAGGGCGGCCTGGCGCAGGAACTGGACGACGACGTCGAAGCTCTCGAACGGGTGGTGGACGACGATGTCCTTGGCGCGGATGGCGGCGAAACAATCGCCGCCGAAATCGCGGATGCGTTCGGGGAAGCGCGGCGCGTAGGGCGCGAAGACCAGGTCGGGCCGGTCGGACGTGATGAGCTGCTTGATGTCGGCCAGACCCAGGATGCCCTCGATGCGGTGGACCTCGTCGGCCGGCGCATCGAGCTCGCCCGCGACGAAGGCGGAGAACTCGTCCTCCATGTCGCCGTCGACCGAGAGGTGGATGACGACGCCGCGGCGGCGTCGCTTGAGCGCGGTCTCGTAGGAATGGACGAGATCCTCGGCCTCCTCCTCGAACTCGACGTCGGTGTCGCGGATGAGCCGGAACAGGCCGCGGCCGGCGACGTCGAAGCCCGGGAACAGGCGGTCGAGGAAGAGGCAGACGAGGGTTTCGAGCAGGACGAAGCGGACGCGCGCGGGTTCGCTCGCATCGGCGCGGTCGGGCGGCAGGCGGATGAAGCGCTCGACCTGCGACGGGAGCGGAATGAGGCCGCGCATCGGCTGGTTGTCGGCGGTGCGGACCAGCTTGAGCGCGAGCACGATGCCCATGTTGGGGATGAACGGGAACGGGTGCGCCGGATCGACCGCGAGCGGCGTGACGACGGGGAAGACGCGGTCCATGAACCAGGTGTCGAGCCAGGCTTGTTCGGGCTGATCGAGGTCGCCGAGATCGAGAAGGGTGATGCGGGCGCTGTCGAGGGCCTGGCGGAGCTCGCCCCAGATGCGCTGCTGGCGGCGGATCAGGCCGCGCGCGCGCTCGGCGACGACGGCGAGCTGCTGGGCGGGATCGAGGCCGTCGGGCGAGGTGGTCTTGATGCCCTCGCGGGTCTGGCCGACGAGGCCGGCGATGCGGACGGAGTAGAACTCGTCGAGGTTGCCGGCGCTGATCGAGAGGAAGCGGACGCGCTCGAGCAGGGGGTGGGACTGGTTCTCGGCCTCCTCGACAACACGCCGGTTGAAGTCGAGCCAGGAGAGTTCGCGGTTGATGAAGCGGGCCGGACTGTCGGGCGCGATCGACGGCGGGGGCTCGGCCTCGTTGGCGACGGGGCGCAATGCGACGGTCGCGCGGCGGGCGCGTGGCGGTCGGGCAGGGTGCGCGGACGCGGTGGCCGGGCTCGAGCGTTGCATCGCGCCCTTGTAGCAGCAGGCACGACGGGGCCGGAAGGTGCCGCGCTCAACCGGATGGCGCCGATGCCAGTCCGGGCAGGAGGGAGGCGGCGAGCGAGGTGGTGAGCCTGCGATGGCGGGCGAGCGAGGCCTCGTCGAGCAGGGCGGCGGCGTGGCGGAGCGCGCCGGGCTCGCGCGGCAGGCGTGCGCGAAGGTAGCGGATCAGGGCGGGCGTCGCGGGGAGCTGGCGGTCGGCGAGGAGGCGGACGAGCAGGGCGTCGAGCAGCTCGTCGTCGGGCTCGCCGATCTCGACCGCGAGCGTCGCTCGGAGCCGGCTCGCGAGATCGGGCAGTGCTGCGGGCAGCCGCGCCGGGCTCGGGCGGGAGGCGAGCACGAGCGGGACGCGCCGCTCGGCGGCGATGTTGAGGACGTGGAGCAGGGCCGCCTCGTCGCGCACCTGGTCGGCGTCGTCGATCGCGACGCCGGTGGAGGGCAGCGCGCCGTCCCGCGCGATGGACGCGATCGCGGCGGCCTCGATCAGGACGGCGCCGGCGCGGCGCGCGGTCCAGAGATGCAGCAGATGCGTCTTGCCGCAGGCGGCGGGGCCCCAGACCCAGAGGCGCAGGAACGGCCATCCGGCGGGGTCGGAGGCGGCGAAGGCGAGGGCGTCGCGGTTCGAGGGAGCCGCGAGGATGTCGGACGGAGGCCGGGCCGCGCGATGGATGAGGGGCAGTGCGAGTTGCCGCATCGTCAGGGCGGGTCGAGATAGAGCGGGCTGCGCAGGTAGCGCGCGAGCCAGTAGCGGGCGAGGACGCCGATGGTGGCCGCGATCGGGACCGCGAGCATGACGCCCACGAAGCCGAACGCGGCACCGCCGGCGAACAGCGCGAAGATCACCCAGACCGCGTGCAGCTCGACCTTGTTGCCGAGGAAGCGCGGATAGATGAGGTAGCCCTCGACCATCTGGCCGGCGATGAACACGGCGACGACGATCGCAATCCGGTACCAGTGCGAGAACTGGGCGAAGGCGAGCGCGATCGAGGCCACCGCCCCGGTGATGGTGCCGACATAGGGGATGAAGGAGAGGCCGCCGGCGAGCAGGCCCACGATCAGGCCGAGATCGAGCCCGGCCGCCGACAGGCCGACGGCGTAGAAGCCGGCGAGCATCAGGCAGCAGATCAACTGGCCGCGCACCCAGGCCGACAGGATGCGGTCGACCTCGGCAGCCTGCGCGCGCAGGCTGCCGGCGTATCGGCGTGGCAGCCAGAAATCGAGCCGGTCGATCACCGACGCCCAGTCGCGCAGCAGGTAGAAGGCGACGACCGGGGTGACGAGCAGCAGCGAGAGCACGTTGAAGATCGCGAAGCCGCCGCCGACGATGCGCGCGACGGCGGCGGTGAAGAAGCCGACGACGGTGCCGGCCTGGGTCGAGACGAGCTCGCGCAGCCGGTCGTTGACGTAGCGGGTGCCGAGATGGGCCTGCGCCTGGGTGATCAGGTGGTCGGCGAAATGGCGCAGCGAGCCGGCATAGACCGGGACGCGGTCGACGAGGACGGTGACCTGGGCGACGACGAGCGGGTAGAGCAGCAGCACCGCGAGCAGGCCGAGGGCGACCAGCATGATGATGACGAGGAAGGCGGCGACGTTGCGCCGCACGCCGAGCGCGGTCAGGCGAGACGCGAGCGGGTGGAGGAAGTAGGCGATCCCGGAGGCCGCGACGAAGGGCAGCAGGATCGAGGCGAACAGCCGTAGCGCGAGCCAGGCGGCGACAAACAGGCCGCCCAGGAGGGCCAGGCGCTGGGCGCGGGTCGCGCGCGCGACGGCGGCCTGGGCCTTGACGCTGGCGGCGGTGGGCGCAGAACGCGGTGGCAGGATGTCGGTGTCGTTGATGGCGGGTCTCCGCGGGCGCCGCTCCGCTTATACACGGATCGGGCCGTGGACTTCTCAAGAGGGAGCTCGGGTTGGAAACGTATCGCGCGGCGGGCGTCGATATCGAGGCGGGCGACGCGCTGGTCGAGGCGATCAAGCCGCTCGCCGCCGCGACCGCGCGGACCGGGGTGATGGGGGCCCTGGGCGGCTTCGGCGCCCTGTTCGACCTCAAGGCGGCCGGGTTCCGCGATCCGGTGCTGGTGTCGTGCACCGACGGGGTGGGGACCAAGCTGCTGGTCGCGATCGAGACCGGACGGCATGACGCGGTAGGGATCGACCTGGTCGCGATGTGCGTCAACGACCTGGTGGTGCAGGGGGCGACGCCGCTGTTCTTCCTCGACTATTTCGCGACCGGCGCGCTCTCGGTGGCCGACGCGACCCGCGTTGTCGCGGGGATCGCGGAGGGCTGCCTGCGATCGGGCTGCGCGCTGGTGGGCGGCGAGACCGCCGAGATGCCGGGGATGTATGCCGCCGGACACTACGACCTCGCCGGCTTCGCGGTGGGGGCGGCCGAGCGCGGGCGGTTGCTGCCGGGAGTGGTGCGGCCGGGCATGGTCGTGCTCGGGCTGCCGAGCGCGGGGGTGCATTCGAACGGGTTCTCGCTGGTGCGCCGGATCGTGGCGTCGAGCGGGCTCGGTTGGGACGCGCCGGCGCCGTTCGAGCCGGAGGTGGCGCTTGGGGAGGCGCTGATGCGGCCGACGCGGCTCTATGTGCGCCAGGTGACGGCGCTGCATGACGCGGGGCTGCTGGTGGCGGCGGCGCATGTCACGGGCGGCGGGCTCGCCGCCAACCTCGCGCGGGTGATGCCCGAGGGCATCGCGGCCTCGATCGACGAGGGGTCGTGGGAGGAGCCGCCGGTGTTCGACTGGCTGCGGACGACGGGCGGGATCGAGGCGGACGAGATGGCGCGCGTGTTCAACCGCGGCATCGGCATGGCGCTGGTGGTGAGCAACGTGGCGTCGGCGACGGCGCTGCTGGCCGAGCTGGGCGAGCGGCCGGCGGTGATCGGCCGGACGGTCGCCACGTCTTGACCCGCCAGGCCGGCGGCGGGCGGACACGGATCGGGGTGCTGGTGTCGGGGCGGGGCAGCAATCTCGCGGCGCTGATCGGTGCGTCGGCCGATCCGGAGTTCCCAGGGGAGGTGGCACTGGTGCTGTCGGACCGGCCGGAGGCGGCGGCGCTGCCAATGGCGCGCGCGCGCGGGATCGAGGCGCGCGCGATCGACCGGCGGGATTTTCCGGGCGACCGGGCGGGGCACGAGGCGGCGCTGCAGGCGGCGCTGCAGGCGGCCGCAATCGGGTTCGTGTGCCTGGCGGGCTACATGCGGCGGCTGACGCCGTTCCTGGTCGGCGCCTGGGCGGGGCGGATGGTGAACATCCATCCGAGCCTGCTGCCGTCGTTCCCGGGGCTGGACACCCATGCGCGCGCGCTCGCGGCGGGCGTCGCGGTGCATGGCTGCAGCGTGCATCTGGTGACCGAGGGGGTCGACGAGGGGCCGATCCTGGGGCAGGCGGCGGTCCCGGTGCTGGCGGACGACGACGAGGCGGCGCTGGCCGCGCGGGTGCTGGCGGCCGAGCATGCGCTGTATCCGGCGGTGGTCAGGATGATGCTCGGCGGGACGGTCGACGCGGGCGCGGGATCGCGGCTGGTGTCGCTCTTGCCCCGGGCGCGCGAGGCCGCGTAGCAAGAAGGTTTGCCGGGAGGGACTTGGACGATGGCGACTCAGGAGGCCTACGGGGAAAGGATCGAGGTCGTGACCGAGGCGGAGGGCGCGCCCAATCCGGCCGAGAGCCTGCTCGCGGACCGGCAGCATCTGTGGGGCGGTTTCACCAAGCTGATCCTGTGGAGCATCGTCGGGGTGGTGGTGGTTCTGGTGCTGCTGGACTGGACGCTGCTCTGACCGCGGCACGTCGCACTCCCGTATGGCCGATCTCGATCTGTCGGGCCGCGTCCGGCGAGGCCTGATCGGGGTTCTCGCGGCCTCGTTCGGCGGGTGCCTGTTCCGGCTTTGCATCGGAAGATGGCCGGATGCGGCGGAGCACAGGCTGTTCTCGAAGGCGATGGGCGACAACCGGGTGCCGATGCCCGCCCTGCTGCGGGCGATGCATGCGGTGCCGGCATCGCGGCTGGAGATCTCGCGGCTGCTGCTGTTCGACCTGCTGCGCGACGGCAGGCTGCCGCCGCCGGAGCGGCATGGCACGGTGCCGGTGCCGATCGCGCCGCAGGTGGGAGACCCGCTGCGCTTCTGGGAAGGGCGGCCGGTGTCGTTCCTGCACCTGGAGAAGACGGCGGGGACCGCGCTCGCGAACGCGCTGACGGAGCGGTTCCACCCGCTGCAGATCGATCCCGATCCGAACCGGACGATGCCGCCGCACCTGCGCTGCGCGTTCCCGACGCCGGCGCTGGCTGCGATCCGCGAGCGGAAGCTGGTGTGGGGCCATTACGACCTGCCGTCGCTGCTGCGGCTCGGGCCGGACCGGCTGATCGTGACGATGCTGCGCGAGCCGCGGGCGCGGATCCTGTCGCTGTATCATTTCTGGCGTTCGTACGAGCCGGCCGGACGCGATCCTTACCAGAACCGCGAGGTCAGGCTCGCGCATGAGCATGACCTGCTGGCGTTTCTCAGGCTGGACGACCCTTCGCTGCGCGACTGCATCGACAATCTGTATGTGCGCCGGCTGACGGGGCTGTATGCGTCCTCAATCGAGGAGGATCCGCTGCGGGCCGATCCGGCCGGGGCTCTCGCGCTCGCGCGCGAGGGTCTCGACCGCATCGCGTTCGTGGGCATTGTCGAGCGGATGGAGACGAGCCTGGCCGGCCTGTCGGCGGTGCTGGACGCGCCGATCGGTGCGGGCTTGAAACGGGAGAACACGGGAGCCGCGAATGCGCGCCTGCGTCCTGACGTGTTCCGCCCGGTCGCCCGGGCGGACATCACGCCGGCGATCGAGGCGGAGCTCGACCGGCTGACCGCGCTCGACCGGGTGCTCTACGAAGAATGCCTGGAGCGGGTCTCAGGCGTGTAGCTCGAGGGCCGAGAAGAAGAAGGGGATTTCGGTCGCCGCCGTGTCGGGGGCGTCCGAGCCGTGAACGGAGTTGGCTTCGATGCTCTCGGCGAATTCGGCGCGGATGGTGCCGGGATCGGCCTTCCTGGGGTCGGTGGCGCCCATGACGCGGCGATGCAGCGCGATCGCGTCCTCGGCCTCGAGCACCTGTGCGACGACGGGGCCGCCGGTCATCGACGAGACGAGGTCGTTGTAGAACGGGCGGGCGCTGTGGACGGCGTAGAAGGCGCGCGCCTGGGCCTCGGTGAGTTGGAGGCGCTTCTGGGCGATGATACGAAGCCCCTCGGCTTCGAGCTTGGCATTGATCGCGCCGGTCAGGTTGCGACGCGTGGCGTCAGGCTTGATGATGGAAAGTGTCCGTTCAACGGCCATGTTGGGTGTCCTGCGTTGGCTTTGGGCGCTCTTTAAATCGGTTGGGGTCTGGGGCCTAGAGGCCCCAGCGGGTCGAGGGCAGAGCCCTCGCCTTTGATGAGGTGCTCGTGAGCCTGTTGACGATTTCCGACCTGACGATCCGCGTCGCCGGGCGCGTGCTGCTGGACCAGGCCGACCTGTCGGTCGACCCCGGCCGGCGCGTGGGGCTGGTCGGTCGCAATGGCGCCGGCAAGTCGACACTGCTGGCGACCATCCTGGGCGAGCGCCAGCCGGACGGCGGCGAGATCCGGATCGCGTCGCGGGCCAGGATGGCGACGGTGCGCCAGGAGGCGCCGGAGGGGCCGGCGAGCCTGCTCGATTGCGTGCTGGAGGGCGACCAGGAGCGGTTGCGGCTGCTGGCGGAGGTCGAGGCGGCGGAGCGCGAGGGTGCCGAGGGGGCGTCGCGGCTTGCCGAGCTGCACGAGCGTCTGCGGGCGATCGGGGCGGATGCCGCACCCGCCAGGGCGGGGACGATCCTGGCGGGGCTCGGGTTCGACGCGGAGGCGCAGGCACGCCCGGTCGGCACGTTCTCGGGCGGCTGGCGGATGCGGGTGGCGCTGGCGACGGCGCTGTTCGCGGCACCCGACCTGCTGCTGCTCGACGAGCCGACCAACCATCTCGATCTCGAGGCCACGATGTGGCTGGAGGGTTGGCTGCAGAAGTTCGGCGGCGCGGTGGTGATCGTCAGCCATGATCGCGAGCTTCTGGACAACGCGGTGCACGCGATCGCGCATCTCGACCGGGGCCGGATCAAGACCACGCCGGGCGGCTACACGGAGTTCGTCCGCATCCGGACCGAGCAGGCGCTGCAGCAATCCCGCGAAGCGCAGCGGATCGCGGCGCGGCGGGCGCACATGCAGGATTTCGTCGACCGGTTCCGCGCCAAGGCGAGCAAGGCGCGACAGGCGCAGGCCAGGATCAAGGCGCTCGAGCGGATGCCGATGATCGAGACGGTGGTGGAGCAGTCGCCGACGAAGTTCGACTTCCCCTCCCCTGCCCTGCTGGCGCCGCCGATGCTGACGCTGGACCGGGTGAGCTGCGGCTATGACGGGCGCACGGTGTTGCGCGAGCTGTCGCTGCGGCTCGACAGCGAGGACCGGATCGCGCTGCTGGGGCCGAACGGGCGCGGCAAGTCGACATTCGCCAAGCTGCTGGCGGGACGGTTGGCGCCGATGGCGGGGACGCAGTTCCGGGCGAACGGGCTGGGTGTGGGTTATTTCGCGCAGCACCAGACCGACGAGCTCGAGGGCGGGGACAGCGCGCTCGCGCACATGCAGCGGGCGATGCCCAAGGCGACCGTGACGGCGGCACGCGCGCAACTGGCACGGTTCGGGCTCGACGCGGCGCGGGCGGAGACGAAGTCGAGCGAGCTGTCGGGCGGGGAGCGCGCGCGGCTGCTGCTGGCACTGGCCACGCGGGACGCGCCGCAATTGCTGATCCTCGACGAGCCCACCAACCATCTCGACATCGACGCGCGCGACGCGCTGGTGCGCGCGCTGGCCTCCTTCGAGGGTGCGGTGCTGCTGATCAGCCATGATCCGCATCTGGTGGAGCTGGTGGCGGACCGGTTGTGGATCGTGGGCGATGGGACGGTGACGCCCTACGAGGGGGATCTCGATGAGTACAAGGCGCGCATCGCCGATGGCGGCAAGCCGGCGCCGGTCAAGGCGGAACGCGCCGGGACGCGTGACGATCGTCGCGAGCGGGCGGCCGCGCGGGCGGCGCTGGAGCCGCTGCGGCGCCGGGCGCGGGACGCGGAGGCGAGACTGGCACGGCTCGCCCTCGAGAGGCGGGCGATCGAGGCGAAGCTCGCCGACCCGACGCTCTATCGCGCCGGCGGCGGGTCGGACGTGGCGCGGGAGAATGCGCGGCTAAGCGCGGTCGCGCGTGCCCAGGCGCAGGCGGAGAGTGACTGGCTGGAGGCCGCGGGCGCGCTGGAAAGTGCGGGCGCCCCGGAGGCGGTGGCATCATGACGGCCATGAAGTTCGTGATCGCGGCCATGTGCGTGGCGCTGTCCCTCGCGGGAGGTACCACCGCGCGGGCCGAGGAGGGGATGTGGCCGCTCGACAACCTGCCGATGAGCCGGCTGAAGACGAACTACGGGTTCACCCCGACGCAGGCCTGGATCGACCATGTGATGCACGCGTCGGCGCGGCTGGCGCTGGGCTGCTCGGCGTCGTTCGTCTCGCCGGACGGGCTGGTGATGACCAACCACCATTGCGCGAACGGGTGCCTGGCCGACCTCTCGGTGGGCGCGAAGGACTACATGGAGAAGGGGTTCAAGGCCGCGAGCCAGCCGGCCGAGCCGAAATGCCCGGGCATGGAGCTCGACCAGCTCCAGGCGATCAGCAACGTCACAAGGCAGATGAACGACGCGACGAGCGGCAAGTCCGGTTCCGATTACATCAAGGCACAGCACGCGGCGCAGAGCGCGATCGAGAAGAGCTGCGCCGGGACGGATGCCAGGACGACGCGCTGCGACGTGGTGACGCTCTACCATGGCGGCCGCTATGCGCTCTATCGGTACAAGCGGTTCGACGATGTGCGCCTGACGTTCGCGCCGGACCAGGAGATCGCGTTCTTCGGCGGCGATCCGGACAATTTCAACTATCCGCGCTACGATCTGGATGTGACGTTCCTGCGCGCCTACGAGGACGGCCGTCCGGCACGCACCGACTATTTCCCGTTCGACGCGCGCGGGCCGAAGGCGGGCGAGCTCACGATCACGTCGGGCAATCCGGGCAACACCGAGCGCGACACGATGGACGCCGAGCTGACCGCGCTGCACGATGTCGAGCTGCCGCTGATCGACGGCTACTACGAGAACATGGACGGCGTGCTGTGGGCGTATGCGAGGCAGGGCGCCGCACAGGCGAAGGAGGCGTCGGACACGGTGTTCGGCGTCGAGAACTCGCTGAAGGTCTACAAGGGCTGGCTCGACGCGTTCGCCAGGCCCGAACTGCTGGCGGGCAAGCAGCGCGCGCAGCAGGAACTGCTCGGCTGGATCGATGCCGATCCCGGGCGCAAGCAGGCCTACGGCGATCCGTTCGCGGCGATCGCGGCGACGATCCCGCGCGAGACCGCGCTGTATACGAAATACATCTTCCTCGACGGCCCGCGCAACTCGTTGGCATTCCGGTCCAAGGCGTTCACCTTCGCGCGCATTCTCGTGCGCGCGGCGGCGGAACGGCAGAAGCCGGACGCGGAGCGGCTGCCGGCGTATCGCGACGCGAACCTGCCGGCGCTCCAGGAGGCCCTGTTCTCGGTCGCACCGATCCACCCGCGGCTGGAGAAGACGACGCTCGCCTTCTCGCTGACAAGGATGCGCCAGGCGTTCGGCGCGGACGATCCGTTCGTGCACGAGGCGCTCGGCGTGTCCTCGCCGGACGATCTGGCAGGGAGGCTGGTCGACGGGACGAAGCTGGGCGATCCGGCGGTGCGCCATGCGCTGTTCGATGGCGGGCAGACGGCAATCGCGCGGTCGGAGGATCCGATGATCAAGTTCGCGCTCCTGGTCGATCCGGCGTCACGCGCGGCGCGCAGGCAGTGGGAGGACGAGGTCGAGGCCCCGCAGCGCAAGAACTCCGAGCTAATCGCCAAGGCGCGGTTCGCGCGCGAGGGCACGTCGATCTATCCGGACGCGACCTTCACCGAGCGGCTGTCGTTCGGGACCGTGCAGGGCTGGGACGAGAACGGGCACGCGGTCGCACCGTTCACGAATTTCGCGGGCCTGTACGGCCGCGCGACGGGTGCCGCGCCGTTCAAGCTGTCCGATCCCTGGCTGAAGGCCGAGAAGAGCCTGCAGCTCGACACGCCGTTCGACTACGTCACGACCAACGACATCATCGGCGGCAATTCCGGAAGCCCGGTGATCGACCGCGACGCGCGTGTCGTGGGGCTGGTCTTCGATGGCAACATCCATTCGATCGCGGGCAATTTCGTCTACGATCCGGCCGAGAACCGGGCGGTCGCGGTCGACACCTCGGCGCTGCTGCTGGCGCTGCGCTCGGTGTATGCGGACAAGTGGCTTGCCGACGAGCTCGTCGGCGGCGCGCGGCCGATGACCAACTGAGCGGGCCCGGCCGGATGGACGCGCGGGACGGTCCGGGCATCGTCGCGATCGGCGAGATCGTGGTCGAGATCATGGCGGAGACGCGCGGCGACGGGTTCCGCGAGCCGCTGGCGCTGCGCGGGCCGTTCCCCTCGGGGGCGCCGGCGATCTTCATCGACCAGGTCGGGCGTCTCGGTCATCCGGCCGGGCTCGTCTCGTGCGTGGGCGAGGACGATTTCGGCCGGCTGACGATCGACCGGCTGGCGCGCGACGGAGTCGAGACCAGCGCGATCCGGATCGATCCGGACCGGGTGACGGGCAGCGCCTTCGTCCGCTATCGGGCGGACGGCGAACGCGACTTCATCTTCAACATACGCGACAGCGCCTGCGGCCAGACGCGCATCGAGGAGGCGGCGCGTGCCCTGCTCGACAGTTGCGCGCATCTGCACGTGGTGGGATCGTCGCTGATCTCGCCGGCGCTGATCGAGGCGGCGACGCAGGCGGTCTCGATCGTGCGGGCACGCGGCGGCACGGTGTCGTTCGACCCGAACGCGCGACGCGAGATGCTGACGCCGGATGTGCGCGCGGCACTCGGCCTGATGCTGCGGTCGTGCGACGTGTTCCTGCCGAGTGGCGCCGAGCTGCTGCTGCTGACGGAGGCCACGACCGAGACGGACGCGATCGAGGAGATCCTGTCGCTCGGGGTCGGCGCGGTCGTGGTCAAGCGTGGTGCGGATGGGGCGGCCTATCACGATCGCAACCGTTCGGTTTCGATCGCGGCATTCCCCGCCCGCGAGATCGACCCGACCGGCGCCGGCGACTGCTTCGGAGCGACGTTCATGGTCTGCCGGCTGCGCGGCATGGATGTCGAGACGTGCCTGCGCTACGCGGCGGCGAGCGGCGCGCGGGCGGTCGGGATCCAGGGCCCGATGGAAGGGGCGTCCTCGTTCCCCGAACTCGATGCGATGATCGCGAGGCGGGGCGATGGCTGAGATGCTGCGCTCGCTCGCCGCGCGGCGAGACCGTGGGATCGTCTCGGTGTGCTCGGCGCATGGACTGGTGATCGAGGCGGCGCTGCTGCAGGCGAGGCAGGACGGGACCGACGCGCTGATCGAGGCGACCTGCAACCAGGTCAACCAGGAGGGCGGCTATACCGGCATGACACCGGTCGATTTCCGCGCGCTGGTGCTCGGGATCGCCGACGATGTCGGGCTCGCGCACGGGCGGATCATCCTGGGGGGCGATCATCTCGGTCCCAATCCGTGGAAGCACCTGCCGGCGGCGGACGCGATGCGCAAGGCGGCCGACATGGTGGGCGCGTATGCCGCGGCCGGCTACGAGAAGCTGCATCTGGATGCGAGCATGGGCTGCGCGGGCGAGGCGGCGCCGGACGACGCGGTGATCGCGGAGCGGGCGGCAACACTCGCCGCGCGGGCGGAGCGGGACGGGACGAGCAGCCCGGTCTACGTGATCGGGACCGAGGTGCCGACGCCAGGCGGTGCGACCGAGGCGATGTCGGACATCGAGCCCACGCGGCCGGACGCGGTGCTGGCGACCTGGGCGGTGCATCGGGACCGGTTCGACGGCATGGCGGCGTGGGACCGGGTGGTTGCCATCGTGGTGCAGCCGGGGGTGGAGTTCGGGCATGACGCGGTCGCGGTGTATCGGCCAGAGCGCGGGCGGGCGCTGAGTGCGGCGCTCGGCGCGATGCCGGGGCTGGTGTTCGAGGCGCATTCGACCGACTACCAGCCGGAGGCCGCACTCCGTCGGCTGGTGGTGGACGGGTTCGCGATCCTGAAGGTGGGGCCCGCGCTGACGTTCGCGCTGCGCGAGGCGCTGTACGGGCTGGATGCGATCAGGGCGGTGCTGCGGCCGGGTGCGCCGTCGCTGCCGGCAACGATGGAACAGGTGATGATCCGCGCGCCCGAGCCATGGCGCACGCACTACCACGGCAGTGCCGAGGCGGTGCGCGTGCTGCGTCACTACAGCTACAGCGACCGCATCCGCTATTACTGGCCGGAGCGCGAGGCACGGGACGGCGCGGACGCGCTGCTCGGCTCGCTCGACGAGAGCGGGATCCCGGAGACGCTGGTCAGCCAGTTCCTGCCGCGGCTGCATGAGCGGTTCGTCGCGGGCACGATCGGCCGCCGGCCGCGGGACCTGGTGATCGAGGCGATCCGGGACGTGCCCCGGGTCCATGCACGGGCGGCCTCGCCTGCATCGGGAGACACGCCATGATGTTGACGGACAAGGTGGCACTGGTGACGGGCGGCGCGCGCGGGATCGGGCGCGCGATCGCCGAGCGCTACGCGCGCGAAGGGGCGCTGGTGGCGGTGGCCGACATCAACGAGGCGGGCGCGCGGTCGGCCGCCGAGGCGATCGGCGACGCGGCGATCGGGGTCGCACTCGACGTGACCGACCAGGGGTCGATCGAGGGCGCGATCGCGACGGTGGTCGAACGGTTCGGTCGCCTCGACATCCTGGTCAACAACGCGGGCGTGTTCGACCTGGCCCCGGTGCTCGAGATCACGCACGAGAGCTACCGGCGGGTGTTCGCGGTCAATGTCGAGGGGCTGCTGTTCACGCTGCAGGCGGCAGCCCGGCGGATGATCGCGCAGGGACGCGGCGGGAAGATCATCAATTTCGCCTCGCAGGCGGGCAGGCGCGGCGAGGCGCTGGTGGGCGTGTACTGCGCCTCGAAGGCGGCCGTCATCAGCCTGACCCAGAGCGCGGGGCTCGACCTGATCAAGCATGGCATCAACGTGAACGCGATCTCGCCGGGTGTGGTCGACAACGACATGTGGGACCAGGTGGACGCGATGTTCGCGCGCCACGAGGGGCTGGCGCCCGGGGAGAAGCGGCGGGCCGTGGGTGCTGCCGTGCCATTCGGGCGGATGGCGCGCCCGGACGAACTGGCGGGGCTGGCGGTGTTCCTGGCAAGCGGGGACGCCGACTACATCGTGGCGCAGACCTATAATATCGACGGCGGCAACTGGATGAGTTAAACGGTTCGATAGAGTGATGACCAATGTGGTCGGACGGCCCGCCCAGGCGTCCGATGGAGGTGGTGCGCAGTCTCGTCGGGTCCCGGCGCCGGCCCGTTGAAACAAGAACAAACTGTCCAAGGAAACGGATATGCGACTTCACCCTCTCATCACCGGTGCGGCAATCGCCGCCCTACCGCTGCTCGCCGTGAACGCGAATGCCGAGTCGACCCTGACCATCGCGACCGTCAACAACGGCCAGATGATCCAGATGCAACGTCTGTCGAGCAATTTCGAGCAGCAGCATCCTGACATCCATCTGCGCTGGGTGGTGCTGGAAGAGAACGTGCTGCGCCAGAAGGTCACGACCGACATCGCGACGCATGGCGGCCAGTTCGACATCCTGACGATCGGCAACTACGAGGTCCCGATCTGGGCCAAGCAGAAATGGCTGGTCCCGTTCGACAACCTGCCGGCCGACTATGACGTCGACGACATCCTGCCGACGATCCGTTCCAGCATCAGCTCGGGCGGCAAGATCTACGGGCTGCCGTTCTACGGCGAGAGCGACATGACGCTCTACCGGACCGACCTGTTCAAGCAGGCTGGCCTGACCATGCCGGATCACCCGACGTACGAGCAGATCAAGCAGTTCGCCGACAAGCTGACCGACAAGTCCAAGCAGATCTACGGCATCTGCCTGCGCGGCAAGCCGGGCTGGGGCGAGAACATGGCCTACGTGACGACGCTGGTCACCGCGATGGGCGGCCAGTATTTCAACGAACACTGGAAGCCGACGATCAACACGCCGGCTTGGCATGCCGCGCTGACCTACTACGATGACATCATGAAGACCGACGGGCCGCCGGGTGCGAGCTCGAACGGGTTCAACGAGAATCTGGCGCTGTTCTCGTCGGGCCATTGCGGCATGTGGATCGATGCGACGAGTGCGGCCGGTATCGTCTTCGACCCGAAGCAGAGCCAGGTCGCCGACAAGGTCGGCTTCGCGGCGAGTCCGACCGGCAGCTTCACGGGCGGCCCGAACTGGCTGTGGTCGTGGAACCTCGCGATCCCGACGTCGTCCAAGCAGGTGGACGCCGCCAAGACGTTCATCGACTGGGCGACGTCCAAGCCCTACATCCAACTGGTGGCGAAGAACGACGGCTGGGTGACGGTCCCGCCGGGAACACGGACCTCGACGTATCAGGATCCGGGCTACAAGCAGGTGGCACCGTTTGCCGGGTTCGTCCTCGAAGCGATCGACAAGGCCAACCCGACCGGTGAGACCAAGAACCCGCGTCCCTACACCGGCGGGCAGTATGTCGGCATCCCGCAGTTCCAGTCGATCGGAACCGAAATCGGGCAGCTGGTCGCAGCCACCCTGACCGGATCCTCGACCGTCGACCAGGCGCTCACGAAGGGGCAGGCCGCGACCCAGCGCGCGATCCGGCAGGCCGGCTACCACTAGACGGAAGCGACCTCCCCCCCGTGCGAGCGATCGCGCGGGGGCTTGCTTCTGTCGGAGCCACCGTCTAGGCGCTGCAGTCCTACCCAAGTGGCGCCGGAGCTGATGTGGATCTGAAAGCGCTGATCGGGTTGGTTGGCGTGGTGATCGCGGCGTTGACCGCGGAATTCAATGACGGGGTGTCCGGGACCGCGCTGCCCGACATTCGCGGCGGTCTCGGGATCGACATCGATCAGGGCACCTGGCTGACGACGCTCTACGCGATCGGGCAGGTCATCGGCATGTCGCTGTCGCCCTGGTGGGCGGTGACGATGACCGTCCGGCGCTGGGTGCTGTTCGCGATCGGGCTATGCTGCGTCTCGACGATCTTCATTCCGTTCACGTCGAACCTGACCCTGCTGTACGGATTGCGCTTCCTGCAAGGCCTGTCTGGCGGGTTCATCATCCCCTGTCTGCTGATCGTGGGGCTGCGCGTGCTGTCGCCGCCGATCCGGCTGTACGGCCTCGCCCTGTACGCGCTGACCGCGACGTTCGGGCCGAACATGGCGACGACGCTGGCCGCCCTCTGGACCGACGTCGTCGCCTGGCAGTTCGTGTTCCTCGAGGCGCTGCCGTTGTGTGCGCTGGCGGGTCTCCTGGTCTGGTACGGCGTCGAGCAGGATGCGCCGAAATACGAGCGCGTGGCCTCGTTCGACTGGCCGGGCGCGCTGCTCGGCGCGATCGGCTTTTCCGCGCTGATCACGATGCTCGAGCAGGGCGACCGCTACGACTGGTTCAATTCGCGGACCATCTGCGTGCTGGCACTCGTCAGCGTGGTGGCGTTGCCGCTGTTCGTGATCAACGAGTTCCGGCAACCGTCGCCGCTGTTCGGGTTCGCGCTGCTCAAGCGCCGCAACCTCGCCTACGGGCTGATCACGCTGTTCACGTTCCTGCTGATCGGGCAATCGGCGTCGACGATTCCGAACGATTTCCTCGTGCTCGTGCAGGGCTTCCGTCCGATCCAGGCCTACGCGGTCACGCTTGTGGTGGCGGCGTCGCAGCTCGTGCTGCTGCCGCTGGTCGCGGTGCTGCTGAACTTCAAGCACGTCGACGCGCGGGTCGTCAGCTTCGTGGGAATGGCCTGCGTGCTGATTGCCTGCATCGGCAACATCTTCCTGACCAGCGTCGTGCAGGGCGGCGGGTTCCTGATCTGGCAGGGGCTGCAGGCGGTCGGCGAGCCGATGATCGTGCTGCCGCTGCTGATGATGGCGACCAACGAGATCAGGAAGCCGGAAGAGGGACCGCTGGGATCGGCGCTGATCAACACCTGCCGCGGCCTGGCCGAGCCGGTCGGCACGTGGCTGATCGCGCTGATCATGCGGTGGCGGGGCGGGCTGCACACCGACCGGATTCTCGACCAGTCCGGCCAGGGCAGCTTCAGCGTCATCGCCGGGCCCGCGCTGATACCGGGCAACCCTACGCCGCTGCTGCCTGACGGGCAGCCTCGGTTCGCGGGCAGCCTGGACGCGTTCATGGCACAGGTGCAAGTCCAGTCGAGGGTGATGGCGCTGAGCGACTCGTTCGCCGTGTTCGGGGGTCTGGTGGTCTTCCTGATGATCGTGCTTGCGGTGCTGCCGGTGCGCACCTATCCGCCACGGATCGCGCTGGCGAAGAAGTAGGAGCGGGCGGTGGCCGACGACGACAAGAAGGACGACAAGCCCGACGACACGCCCAAGCGCAAGCCGGTCTGGCCCTGGCTGGTCGGTGGCGTGGTGGTGATCGGCTTCATCGCAGCGGTGCTGGTGATCATCTATGCGCCGTCGAACGCGGTGTGGACGGACGACGCCTACGTGACCGCGCATTACGCGACTGTTGCGCCACGCATCTCCGGTCAGGTCGCTTGCGTGCAGGTCGACGACAACCAGGGCGTGCACGCGGGCCAGGTACTGACGACGCTCGACGACCGCGACCAGCGGAGCACGCTCGCCAACGACGAGGCGATGCTGGCGCGCGACCAGGCGCAGGCCGACGACATCGCAGCCCAGATCGCGCGGCTGCCGTCGCAGATCGCGCAGTCGCAGTCGAGCGTGGCGTCGTCGGCGGCGCAACTGGTGTTCGCCGAGCAGAACGAGAAGCGCTACCGCAACCTCGCCAGCACCGGCGCCGGCACGTTCCAGGAACGCCAGCAGGCGGACATGTCGCTGCGGCAGGCGCAGGCCTCGGTCGACGGCGCGCAGGCGCAACTCAGCGCGACGCGCCACCAGTTGCCGATCCTGCAGGCGCAGTACCAGGCGGCGTTGGCGACCGTTCGGTCCGATCGGGCGCAGGTGGCGCAGGCAAGGCTGAACCTGTCCTACACGCGCATCCTGGCACCGGTCGCCGGGATGGTGGGCCAGCGATCGGTGCAGGTGGGCAACTATGTCGGCCCGGGGACGGCGCTGATGGCCGTCGTGCCGCTCGATGCGGTCTACATCGTGGCGAACTACCGCGAAGTGGCGCTCAAGCACGTGCTGCCCGGGCAGCACGCGCGGATCCATGTCGACGCCTACAACCTCGATCTGGACGGGATCGTCGACAGCGTGCCGCCGGCGTCCGGCGCCGCGTTCGCGCCGATCCAGCCGAACAATGCCACCGGCAACTTCACCAAGATCGTGCAGCGGCTGCCGGTGAAGATCGTGGTGTCGCCGCATCAGAACGAGGCGCGGCTGCTCAGGATCGGCTTCTCGGTGGAGATCACGATCGACACCGGCCTCGCCGACGTCAAGGGCGACCAGAGCGCGAGCCCGCAGCGCGTGACGTCGCGCTGACGATGCGGCGCCCGCGCGCGGGATGCCTGGCGTTGATCGCGCTCGGCGGATGCACGGTCGGACCGGACTTCCATCGGCCGGACGCGCACGCGCCGGCGACATGGTGGGGCGCGACGCCGACAGGAGTGGCGAGCGCGCCGACGTTCGGCGGAACGGTGGATGCCGCCTGGTGGACACGCTTCGGCGATCCGGAGCTCTCGTCGCTGGTGGGCCGGCTCGCGCGCCAGAATCTGGACCTGCAGACGGCCGCCGAACGGATCGAGCAGGGACGCGAGCAGCGCCGGATCGCGGCGTCGCAGGGGCTGCCGACGCTGGACGCGAACGGGTTGTATGACCGGGTGCGGGCGCCGCCGCCGGTCCTGAAGGCGCTGGTGATCCCGTCGCCGAACGCGCCGACCGAGTTCGATCTCTGGCAGGACGATCTGTCGTCGTCGTGGGAACTCGATCTGTTCGGCCGGGTGCGCCGGGCGGTCGAGGCACAGCGGGCCGACACCGAGGCCGCGATCGAGGCGCGGCACGCGATCGCGCTGACGGCACTCGCCGACCTCGCGCAGGACTACATGCAGTTGCGCGGCACGCAGGCGATGGAGGCGATCACGCAGGCGAGCCTCGCGGACGCCGATCACAACGCGTCGCTGGTGCGCAGCCAGTTCGCGAACGGCACCGGCACGACGCTCGACATCGCCAACGCGGAGGTGCAGCGCGCGACGATCGCGGCCGAGCTGCCGCCGCTGCGGACGACCGAGGCGAGCCTGGTGAATGCGATCGGGCTCCTGCTCGCGTTGCCGCCGCGGGCGCTCGAGCGGGAACTCGGGCCGGCCGGGCAGCCGCCGGTGCCGCCTTCGGTGCCGATCGGGCTGCCGTCCGAACTCGCGCGACGCCGGCCGGACGTGCGCGAGGCGGAGGCGCGGCTGCACGCGGCGACCGCGGAGACGGGCGTCGCGGTCGCGGCGTTCTATCCGGACGTGCGACTGTCGGGGCAGATCGGCACGCAGGCGCTGCAGTTCCCGCAGGCGTTCAACATCTATTCCGGATATTTCCTGGCGGGACCCACGATCGATCTGCCGATCTTCGAGGGCGGGCGGTTGCGCGCGACGCTGCGGCTGCGGCGCTCGCAGCAGCGCGAGGCGGCGATCAGCTACCGGAGCACGGTCTTGCAGGCGTGGCAGGATGTCGACAACGCGCTGACGCATACGCGCAGGCGCAACAACGCCGCGACAGCATCGCCGAGGCGGTGCGGCAGAGCACGGTGGCACTCGACGCGGCCCGGCAACGCTACCAGCAGGGCGTGGTTGATTTCCTCAACGTGCTGTCGGCGCAGGCGGCGTTGCTGCAGAACCAGGGCACGCTCGCCAGCAGCGACACGCAGATCGAGACCGACCTGGTGTCGCTGTACAGGGCGCTCGGCGGTGGCTGGGAGATCGCGGACGGACGATGATGGGGTCTCGCGACATGCGGAGGGAAGGTTACGTACTTAAATATGTTGAAGGCGTTCTGAAGGCTGAGCTGACGCGGAGGAGCGTCACCTACAAGGATCTAGCCGAAAAGCAGAGGCCCCTCTGTATTTGTGAGAGCGAGCAGAACATTGCCAATAAGGTCGCGCGCAGTAGTATCACCGCCGTCTTCTTCGTCGAAGGGTTTAAGACCTCCCTGGCTGGAAGTAAAGAACTGGACTCCTGTTACCCATAGGTGCGCAAAGCTGGAACGGACCAGCGGACAATCGAGGTGAGTCAGACCGTTGCGGCTTCGGAGTTGGTTCCTCCCTGGCAATGCTGGATGATGCCAAGCACCTGTTGTCCGCCTACTATAGACAACCTCGGACTTGCAACACCGCTACGATCCGCGTTTACCGCAAGCTGGGTTCATCCAACAAGGCGTGCAATGCCAGCTGTGAAGGTCAGTGCGGAACGACGGGACCCCGCCATCTTTGGCCTTCTCCGAACGGAGCGACGAGGGCCGACTTCGACCCTTGCAGACTTTCACCATCAAGGCTGTTGTTGAGTGGCGTCACGATCGTCCGAGGAGAATGTGTGAGCTACGATCTGATGGTTTTTGAACCGACAGCCGCTCCAAGAGAACGAGACGCCTTTCTAGTGTTCCGAACCGGAAGTTCGTAATTTTCTGATTGTACTTTTGCATTGGCGGTGTGATGATCTTCCTGGGGCTCTGGGAGGATCATCGGATGGCTGGTCGCCGTGCGGTTCAGATCATGTTGAGCGAGGCAGAGCGCGCTGAGCTGACCTCGCTATCGACACGCCGCAAAACGGCGCAGGCGTTGGCGTTGCGGGCGCGCATCGTGCTGGAGTGCACGGACGGCACGCAGAACAAGGACGTGGCCACCACCCTTGGGATTGATGACGCCACGGTGGCGAAGTGGCGACTGCGTTTTGCCGAGCACCGGATAGATGGGCTCCGTGACGAGCCACGCTCGGGTGCGCCGCGTACTGTCGACGACGCCCGTGTCGAAGCAGTGATCGTGCGCACGCTTGAAAGCCTGCCTGCGAACGCAACCCACTGGAGTTCGCGCGGTATGTCGCGTGCCTCTGGCGTGTCTGTCTCGACGGTGCAGCGGATCTGGCGCGCTTTCGGCCTGCAGCCGCACCGACTGGAGACCTTCAAGCTGTCGACTGATCCAGACTTCGTGGCCAAAGTGCGTGACGTCGTCGGCCTCTACGTCTCGCCGCCAGCGCATGCCATCGTGCTATGCGTCGACGAGAAGTCGCAAATCCAGGCGCTGGATCGCAGCCAGCCGATGCTGCCGCTGCGGCCTGGGCAGACTGCACGCCGGACCCACGACTACAAGCGCCACGGCACGACGTCCTTGTTCGCAGCCCTCGACATCGCCACCGGCCATGTCATTGGACGCTGCTACCCACGTCACCGTGCCACCGAGTTCCGCCGCTTTCTCGACCAGATCGAGGCCAACGTGCCAGACGATCTCGACGTCCACCTCGTCATCGACAACTACGCTACACACAAGGCGCCGATCGTCCGGAACTGGCTGATCAAGCGACCGCGCTGGCATATCCACCTGACACCGACCAGCTCGTCATGGCTCAACCAAGTGGAGCGCTTCTTCGCACTCCTCACCGAGCGTCAGATCAGGCGTGGTGCCCATCAAAGCGTCGCTGCCCTGCAATGCGCCATCAATGCTTTCATCGACCAGCACAACACCAACCCTAAACCGTTCCGCTGGACCAAATCAGCCGACGACATCCTCGCCAGCATCGAGCGATTCTGCGTCAGAAACTCTCCCACCACCCTCGCTGAATAACAATACGAACTTCCGGTTCAGGACACTAGCTTGGTATCGGATCCAGACGTGCTGGAATGAGCCACATCGCTACGACGACCCGGCGGTGGCATCAGCGGGGCTTGCAGCATGGTTCGGAGAGATCATCGGCGCCTTTCCCCCGATGAACGGGCCGCTCAAAGCATCAAACCTGAGTGACTCAAAAGTAACAGATTATTCGATCGGATCGGCGGTGATCTACGCCGCATTTAGCTGGTCTCAGGCGGCTCAGGCCTATTCTGACGTCGTCCGTCTCGCCGGTGCTCACAGAGTCGGGTTTTTCGAGTTGAGAGGAGACTCAGAAATCATTTTTCCCACCGTTTAGTTCGGTTATCGACCAATCTTGGGCAAAACTCCTTCGTCCCCTGCTCCTCAGACGACAAGGTTCCTGTTTTGTCCGTTTATGCGTCTCAGGAGACCATTGCGTTTGTTCTGGCCCTTTTGCAACGCAATTGGCGCATAGCGGTCATGATAAGAGCTACATCCTGATCCGCTCGACCTCATCGAGGCTGATTTCGTCTCGCCTGCGATCGTAGAGCTGTGTCGTCCGCGTGCTCGCGTGGTTCGCCATGGCAGCCGCGTTCTCCAATGTTCCCCCGTTTTTCAGGTAGGCGGTGATCCCCGTTGCCCGGAAGCTGTGGTTGCCGATCCGTGTCCCGATCGCCGCGGCCAACGCGCGTCGCTGCACCATCGCGTAGGCGTTGGCCTGGGGCAGGGGCGTCCGGGTGAGCCGGCCGGTGCCTCGCCCAATGGTCCGGAACAGCGGCCCCTTCGGATCATTGGTGATCCCGGTCCCGTCCAGGTAGGCGTGCAGATACGCCTCGAGCGTGTGATGGCAAGGCATCTCGTGCCGCTTGCCGCCTTTCTCACGCAGCCGGACCCAGAGCCGGCGGTTCTGCACGAAGACGTCCTCCACACGCATGGCGAGCGCCGCGCCGATCCGCCCGAAGCTGAAGACCATGAGCGCGATCAGCGCGCGGTCGCGCAGCCCGATCGGCGTGCTCGTGTCGATGCTGTCGAGCAGCGCGCGGGCCTCGGTCGGGTCCAGCACCGGGGTCTTGCCCCTGCGGACGCTGTGCGAGGGCCCGCGCACCGAGGCGGCGGGGTTGGTCGGCACGACCTGGCCGGTCACCAGCCAGTCGAACAGGTGACGGATGGCGGCAAGCCGCAGCTTGGCGGTCGGAGCGGCGCGCTCGCGCGTCTGCTGCTCGACCCAGCTCGCGACGTGCAGCGGTTGCACCGCAGTGATCGACGCGACGCCCTGGTCGGCGCACCAGGCCAGGAAGTCGGCGATCGCTCGGCCGTAGGCGCGCCGCGTGTGCGGGTTGCGAATCGTCGAAGCGAAGAATTCCAGGAAGCGAGCCTGTGCCCGATGGTCCGTCGCAACAAGGAGAGCCGGAAGCGATCGATCCGACAGCGCGATCAGGTTCATGCGCCTGTTGAGCCGTTTGTTGCGCCCTCGCGTGCTCCGGTCGCCACCTTCGGCTCCAGATCACCTGAGAGCCAGCGCAGAAACTGTCTCTGCAGCTCCGCTTGTTGGTTGGCGAGGGCTGGGTCGTTCGGAAAGGAACGGACGTCCATGGGAAAACCAGTTTCGCCCCGGAAGATCCTCGCCAGCCCGCGCCGGATCATATCCTGGTCCGACTCGATGGCTGCATGTCCTTTGGGGGAATAAAGCTCGCGAGAGATTTCGACGGAATTGAAATTATACCCGAGAGCTGACGACATCCTCTCCAATATTGCGTTCAGAAGATCGACGCGTTTCTCACCCCAAGCTCGATCATCGATGATCTCGGTGTAGAGATGGTCAATGTAGGCCTTCCAGGCATTCACCACCTCCAGAAAGCCCTTTTTCCGATCGTAAAATTCTATAGGGACGACATTCAGAGCCTCGACATGCACGGGAGAGAGGATCGAACGCCGTGTGGCCATAAGCGCTCGGAAAATGGCGACCCGCCTCTGGTCCCCCGCACGTCGGCGCTCGACCCAGCTTTGCGCTTGGACCGCCAGGATCGGCCCAAGCAGGGTCGAGGCCACGATCGCGAGATCGCCAACTCGGAACGTCCAATCCACCACCTTCCTCCAACCATCTACATAAGATAAAGGACATTATCATATATAGGAGGACGGTTGGGAGAGGGTGCTGGACCGATCTCCGAATAAATCGCGGATGCAGCTTGCGGCGGGCGTCCTGCATGCGCATTGTCAATGCACCGATCCGGAGCTCAACATGATGCGCGCCGTCCCTTTCGCGGTCGCGGCGGTCACACCGCGACGTCCGACCAACGTGACCCTCCCAGCCGCCCTGCTCCGTGAGGCACGGGAACTCGGGGTCAATCTGTCGCAAGCCTGTGAGCGTGGCGTTGCCGCCGAGGTCGCGGCGATCCGTCGCCAGCGCTGGCTCGAGGAGCACCGTGGAGCCATGGATGCCTGGAACGAGCACGTCTCCCGGCACGGCCTGCCGCTCGCCGCCTACCGGCAGTTCTGATGGCGCGTCTCGACGTGCACCCGATGCCCGGCAAGAGCCCGGGCTACGTCATCGACGTCCAGGCTGACCTTTTGTCGCATATCGCGACCCGCGCCGTGGTGCCGCTGCTCCCGGAAGACGACGCGCCGGCGCCGATCGGCGAGTTGAACCCGGTCATGGCGATCAGGGGCAAGCGGCACGTGATGGTGACGCAGGCGATCGCCGCCATTCCGGGACGCGAGCTGAAGCGGGCGGTGGCATCGGCAGCCGAGCATCACGATCGGATCGTGCGAGCACTCGACGTGCTGCTGGTCGGCTTCTGACCGGTGGAAGGTAGGAGCAAGCATCGACCGGCTCGGTGGGTCAGGGCAGATTTGCCGCCACGACTCGCGTGGTGGCGCGCTCAAGCGGAGCACGGCATGCCTTTAGACAGCTCAGGGCCTCGAGCCAAGGGGGTGGCGCGGCCGAATCCGGTTTCGCCGACGCACGAAGTTGGACGGCAGCGCATCCTCAAGGGCGACTGCCTGGCACGGCTGCGCGAGATGCCGGACGGGACCTTCGACCTCATCGTCACATCGCCGCCGTACAACATGGCCCGAACCCAACAGTCGTGTCACAAGCCGCCACTTTAATCGGGCGAGGGTAAAACGGGCACTTAGGCGCCTAACAGCCGTGCGTCTGGCATGGGCGGCGCGTAGAGCAGCCCGGAGGTCAACGCCACAGGCTCCGCACGAGGTGCGAGCTGCTGCCACAGCTGTCGCGTGACCAGGAAAGCCCCGCGCTCCTCGATTGCTCGGGTCGTGAGCACGGCGAGCGGCGGGTAGCCCTGCTCTGCTTCGTCGGCGCGGCGCGGCGTGGGCACTCGCCAGCAGCCCGAGGCTTCTTCCCCGATAACCCCACCCAAGAAGGGAGCGTGGCCATGCACATGGCCGGCGATGTCGGCCAGGACACCGCAGAGATTGACGAGCCAAGGCTGGCTTGCGACCGACCAACTGTTGTCCACCGGCCAAAGCGCAGCCAGCGCCCGAACTGGCACGCCGAGCGTCAGCCAGTCGGAGGGTTCCTGTGTCTGGATGCCGAATTGAATGTTCACGTCGGATGAGTTCGGGTGGGGCTCGGACAATCGCGCGCGTTTCTCGCGAATGGGGTGCAGGGCAAAGGGGATCGGCGATGTCGCCACTTCGTTGGTGATTAGTCCGTACGATGCCGGTTGGATATTGCTATCCGAAGCGAGCCCGTGCCCCTCGGACCGGCCGATGTTGCCCGGCTCTGCCCAGGGGCCTTCCACGCCTGTGCACTTCCAGAATGCCGACAGCGCCGCAGCCACCTGCTCATTATGTCCGGCGAACCCGAGCTCCAGTGAGAGGCAGAAGTGCGGTCCCCCGAAGTCTTCGTGCCTGTGTTTGATGGGCATCAACGGAGCGCCTCATAAAGCGCTGTTTTACCCACCTTCAGCCGGATTGCGATCTCCCGCAGGTCGTGTCCCCGGAGGTGGTGTAGGAGCTGACGGGAAGTAGACCGCCGAAGCGACCGCCAACGAGTCAGGAGGTGCTGGCACGTCTGGTCAGCGAGCGGGGTGCGCCGAGCTTCCTGCGCTCCGACAACGGACCGGAATTCGTGCCGCGAGCGTTGCTGTCCTGGATTGCGGCTCAGGGGATCGGGACGGCGCTGATCGATCCGGGCAAGCCTTCAGAATGGGGTTGTCGAGGGTTTCAACGGCAAGTTTCGTGACGAGTGCCTGAGCCTGGAGTGGTTTCGATCGAGGGCCGAGGCGAAGGTGATGATCGAGAGTTGGCGGCAGCACTTCAATGGCGTGCGGCCGCATTCGAGCCTGGGCTACTGGACGCCGTCGGCGTTCGCGGCTCAGCTGGCGACCGAGGCGTCCGGTGAACCAATGGGCCTGGCCGCTTCGATATCTGTGGGCCTAGGCGTCCCGGCCCACTGCTTCACCGCCCAAGCTGGGCAGAACACGCAGGAGGCTGGTCTCTCAAGTTAAATCTGGTCCGAAGAAACAGGGCGGGTCACACCCGCCAAGGTTGGTTTGGTGCGACCTTCGATATTGGGTCAGGAGCTGCCCCCTGCCGCTCGTCCCGCGATCTTGCATAAAATGAACATTGATGCACGGATACAGGGCTTACGGCTTTCCGCAACAGCGACTGGTGCGGTGACGCAGCCATCGGAATAATTCTTCTGATGAGGACACGACTTCTGTGCGCAAGGACGCCGAACTGAACCGCCAGAAGCTGATCAACGCGGCAAGCGAGATCATGCGCAACGACGGCGGCGATGTTCCCATGGAGCTGATCGCCGAGCGCGCGAACCTGACCAGGGGGACGCTCTACCGCAACTTCCCCAACCGTCAGGCCATGTACGAGGCCGTGCTCGAAAACGACCTCAGGACGATGGGGGAGCATCTCACGGGGAAACGCACAGCCGACCCGCTCGCCTTCATCCGTCACATGACCGAGCTGATGATGGTCTACGACAAGTTTCTGGTCTCGCTGGCCGCGATGGCGGATTACGATGCGGAGAAGAACGAGGCCAGGATGGTGCAGTCGATCGAGGTGCCGCTCGCCGCAGCGAAGACAGCCGGACTTCTCCATCCGAGGGTGACAGGTGTCGACATCCTGACGGCCTGCCGAATGCTCGCATCCCATATCCGATTGGATGGCCGGCGCGATATTGCAGAGGCGTTTCAGCGGAGGCTGGAACTCATGATGCAGGGGCTCGGCGCCGCATCCTCGAAGCCATCGGCCTGATGGGGATTTCAGGCCAAGACATATATGTCCGGTTCCGAAAAGGTTGTCAGCCCAGGCGGTAGACGCGGTGCTCGAAGCCCATCATGTCGGGCCCGGCGGGACGCAGGCGGCCTTCGCCCACGAACACTCCCTGGTTGACCCAGGCGTATCGCGGGTCGCCCGCCTCCAGCAGCCAGTGCGAGCGTATCGATTGATCGGAAAACTCGGTGGATGCGGATGCGGCGAAAGCCTGAGCCAGCTTCCGGTTGGCCTCCGCCGGCCCGAAATAGTGGGCGCAGAGGACGGCTCCATCGTCAGTCTCGATCTGGATCCGGACATCCATCCGCATGAACCCGTCGGCGCCGACAAGCATCCAGTCGCTGCCTGAACCAAGAAGCTTGCCGTTCAGACGCGCGCCTTCGATCGCGCCGCCCTTCATTTCGTAGTACTGACGATGACCATGGGGGCCTACACCCACCTCGTGAGGAGAGCCGACGATCGCATGGCAGGTGAACTCATGAACGAGTTTCGCCGTCGGGTCGGACATGGATGATCTCCTGTTCGACCGCCGATATCGCCGACCGAATCAATTGGATGGAACGGAGGCGTTCGCGCGGAAGGATGCTCTTTCATCGAATGGTTTGCGCACGACAAGCTCGAACCAAGCCGATCGTGCTCTGGTCCCTATTTCCCCAGGAGCACCCCGGTGTCTCCGGTGAACCATGCGTTAGTGATGACGAGACGACGCATGCGCCAAAGGTTCGCCTCCTGGACGAGGTCCACCTCGTACCAGTTCATCATCTGGCAGCGACGGGAATGGTCGCCCTTCGGCAGATGGGTTGCGTCGACCAGGGCGCGGAGCCTGGCCGCGCGCCCATCGATCCCGGCGCGTGCGTTGGTGACGACATGCGTCGTCGTCTGCATCTCGGCGGTCGCACGAAGAAAGCGGACGATGGCCTCGCCGCCCGTCAACAGAGGGAAATCCAGGCCCAGACGCTGGCCGCAGGGAGTGAAGTCGACAACGGCGTCATCGCTGAATGCTGTCGCCAGCAGATCTGCATCGTTGTGATCGATACCCGCACCGAACCGGAGCAGGGCATCCATCACACCGAGGAGCTCGCCCGACTGGGCAGCGGCTGTCTCATCGAGCATCATGATCTATCCTCCAAGTCATCGAGGCCGGCGTCGCGCCTTTGGTCAGGCGGACGCGGGCACGCTGAAGTCCAGGTCGATACCGTACATCTGCCGGCCGATCGCAAGGCACGCGCCGATTTCGTTGCTGGTGCGCATCTGCATTCGTGCCTCGAAATCCTGCATTGCTGTCGCCGCATCCCGCGCCGGCGCGGCAGTCAGGAGGTCGGCGAGTTCCAGCGCGTCGAGCATGGCCAGGTTCACCCCCTTGCCGGTGAAGGGCGGCATGACATGCGAGGCGTCGCCCAGCATCGTGAGGCCAGGCTGGGTCTTCCAACGATAGTCCGGCGGCATGACGGAGGTCGGCCAGAGCTGGAAATTGTCCTGGACCTGGGTGAGCATCGCCATCAGTTCGGGCGACCAGTCGCGGTATGCCTCGCCGACCGCCGCCATCACCGCCTGCTTTTCGTCGAGCATGAAGCCCGCGGTGTCCGGCCAGCCGTCGCCGACCGCCATCGAGTAGTAGAGGAGGATGAGGTCGTGGTTGCAGCGCTGGACGAAGATCGTCTTCTCGCCGCCCGCGAACATCACCGAACCCTCGCCCAGCGTCCGGTCGATCCCGGAGCCGCGCCAGAGCTCCTTGCGGATGTTGGCCGCGATCATGGTGATGCCGGTATAGCAAGGCTGGACCGGCGTCAGGCGGCGCCTGATCCTGGAGCCGATGCCGTCGGCGCCGACGACCAGGTCGGCGACGACGGGGGGCCGATCCTTGATCTCGAGCCGCCAGCGTCCATCGGCCTCGGGACAGACCTCGTCGACGGCGTGATCCCAGGCCACCATGCCCGGAGGAAGCGAGTCGAGCAGGAGCTGGCGCAGATCCCCCCGATCGATCTCCGGTCCGGCGTCCTGGTGCGTCTCCTCCCCCATGCCGGGCATGTCGCGGCCCTTGGAGTCGATCATCCTGAAGGCCTTGGCCTCGCTTCGGGAGTGGCGCGCGAAGACATCGCCGAGCCCGGCCGCGTCGATCGCAAGCTGTCCGGCATCGGGGCGAAGATCGAGGCTGCCGCCCTGCGGCCGAGCCGTCGACGACGCGTCGCGCTCGAACACGCGCGCGTTGACACCACGCATGTGCAGCAGACGCGCGAGCGTGGCACCCCCTGGGCCGGCGCCCACGATGGCGATCAGGCCGTTGGTGCGAAGATCATCGGACGAATTCATGGCACATCCTTCCCGTGCGAGAGGCGTCTGAGCCTGTCGGTCGCGTGTCAGGCCGCGACGTCCATCACGCCCTCACGAGCTGCACTTGGGGTAACCGTGCACTGATGTCTAGGATAAACGTACAGACGTGTGCAGTTTAATGAGAGAGGAGAATCTTGCCCTTGGTCGTCCTGCCACCGGCGGCGGCTCTGCGCGCCTTCGAAGCTGCCGCGCGCCACGGCAGCTTCACGTCGGCTGCCCGCGAACTCAATGTCACGCCGAGCGCCGTCAGCCATCAGCTTCGGCATCTGGAGGATTTGTGGGGTTTGGCGCTGTTTGCTCGTGGACGCCATCTCTCGCTCACGACGGCCGGCCAACGCCTGGCACCGATCGTCCGGCAATTCCTGAACGCGTTGGAAGGCACGCTTGCCGACCTGAGCGGCCCGGATGTTGCTGCATCCCTGAAAGTCAGCCTCACGCAGTCGTTCGCGGTGAAGTGGCTCCTGCCGCGGCTGCCGGCATATGCCGCGGCAACGCCTGCGGCGGATATCTGGATCTCGACGACCGACGAGCTTGCGCGATTGGACGTCGGCGACGTCGATGTCGCAATCCGGATTGGCACGGGACCGTACGATCCGCTCCATTCGGAACTGCTCATACGCGAGTATGTTTTCCCTGTCGCAAGTCCGGCTCTCGTGGAGCGGTTCGGCAACATCGACGCGCCGGCCGATCTCCTTCGCCTTCCGCTCATCCTGCGATCCGGAAAAAGCTCAGTGCCGCGGTGGGAGCTATGGTTCGAAAAAGTCGGCCTGGAGACCTTCGTGCCGCCGCCAGGCCCACGCTTTCCGGATACCGCCATGACGATCGAGGCTGCCCTCGCCGGCCAGGGTGCCGCACTGGTGAGGAGCGCTCATATCACCAGCGAGCTGGAGTCGGGGCATCTCGTGAAGCTCCTGGATATTCCTGTCCCGTCCCCGATCGCCTATCACTTCGTCTGTGCGGCAGGAACCGAGAAGCGAGAAGCGGTCTCGTCGTTCAAGTCATGGATATTCGAGCAAGCGGCGGCGGCCCAGCTTCTGTACGACAGGCGAGACGGCACATCCGGCCGCTTGGACCGATCGGATCGGCTGTGAGCAGGCGCTCATAGTCCTTGTGAAAAGACAGCGTTTGGCTCCGGGATGCGCCGACTATAGATCCGCATCGCCAGGAGTTTCGAGCCAGTGACATGACGCCGTTCGTCCTCGCTTGCGTGATGTGCGCCGCGATCTTGCATGCGAGCTGGAACGCGGTGCTTCGTGGCGGAAGCGACCGGCTATGGTCGATGACGCTGATGATGATCGCGGTCAGCCTCGTCACGGCGATCACATTGGTTTTCGTGCCTTGGCCCAACGCGGCGAGCTGGCCGTATGTGGTTGCCTCGGCCATCATTCATGTCGGCTACAACCTGTCGCTCGTGCGAACCTACTGCTCCGGCGATCTCGGACAGACATATCCGGTGTCACGCGGCTCTTCGCCGGTCCTCGTCGCATTGGGCGCCGCGGCCTTCGCGCACGAGACCCTCGATGCTGTTGCCTGCATTGGCATCGCGCTGGTTTCCGGCGGGATCCTTTCGCTCGCCTTTCAAGGCAGAAGGGTTCGCGCCGACTTTCTTCCGGCCGCCTTCACCACCGGTCTCCTGATCGGGGCCTACACCGTCGTCGATGGTATCGGGGTGCGACGTTCGGGACATAGCATGAGCTACGCGGCCAGCATGTTCCTGCTGTGGAGCATCACGATGCCTGCCATCTATGGTGTGATGCGCGGGCGGCCGCCAGCGTATACCGGCGCACAGACAGTGATGGCTCTGACTGGCGGCATCGTTTCGGTCCTCGCCTACGGAATTGTCATCTGGGCCATGCAGTATGGCGCGATGGGCGTGGTTTCCGCGCTGCGCGAAACCAGCGTGGTCTTTGCCGCCATCATCGGACGGGTTTTTCTCAAGGAGAGGCTCACCGCGCGCCGGATCACCTCGTGTCTTGCGATCGCCATGGGTGCGGCATGCCTGGCTCGTTGATCAGCCGGCTGACGTCAGCATCACCTGGTCATCGACACCACTTTTTTCGCGATCGCCCTGCCGAGCGCCTGTTCAGCATGCCCCGACAGATGCAAGCCGTCCGGGCCGTCGGTCTTGACGACCGACGCGGCGTCGAGGAAGCCAACCTGCTCCTTCTCGGCGACCGCCGCGTAATCCTTTGCGAGCTCCTGTGATTTCGCCAGGCCGCCGGCGAAGGCGGATTTGAAGAACACCATGTCGCCGCCGAGCACCGGCGGCGAGACCAGGAGAACTTTCGGGCTGGCATAAATGGTGCCGACGCCGCCATGGATGTTCTTGACGATCTCGACGAGCTTGTCGGCGCCGTCGGCGATCTGCGCCGCGCTGCGATTGAACTGCGCCTTGAGGTCGTTGGTGCCCAGCATGATCACCACGAGATCGAGCGGTTCCTGGCTGGCCAGTGCCGCCGGCAGATAGGCGCTACCGTCGAGACCCGCACCGGTGATCAATGGCAATGTCGGATCGGCGACGTCGGTGGTGCGGGCGTTCAGGCCTTCCTCGACGACCAGGAAGCGGCGGCCCAGGGCGGCCTGCATCGCGCCCGGCCAGCGCATCGCAGCCGGATAGCGCGTGGACGGGATGCCCTTGGCGAGCGGGATCCAGCCCCAGGTGATGGAGTCGCCGAAGGCCATGATGCGCCTGGGTTCGGCGGCCAGCGACGCGGGCGCGAGCCAAGCCGCCAGCAACAACCCGACAAGGATCCGTCTCATCCGCTTGCCCTTTCCTTCGGTCATGGCAGCTTCCCGGCCACCCGTTCAATAGCGCTCCGTCGTCACGGTATGCCGCTCGACGTCGGAGACAGTGCGCCAGACCGGCAGCAGCGTCTTGGCGTCGAACGCCGGGAGCTGATCGGTGATGTGCGGCGAGCCGGGGCGGGACGCGTTGCCGTAGCCGAGCAGGGCCCGGGCCTTCGCCCCTTGCGGGGTGAATTCCACGAGCTGCACGTAGCCGTCGCCGCCGTAGGACCAGAGATCGTTGGTGCCGTCGGGCGCGGGGAACGGGTTGACCACGCGAATGGGACCGAACGCGTCGTCGGGGCCGCTTTCCGGATCGGCCGAAACCGGGATCGGCGCCGTGTAGGCGGCGTTGTGGGTGGCCAGCACGGTCTTGTGGACATCGCCCCAGGCGACCGCGAGATCGCCATATCGGGACTGGATCTGTTGGGCGGCGGCGATCAGGTCGGGGACGCAGGACGCGGCGTCGGCCAGCCCCACCGGCGTCTCGATGGGATGCTTCGGGTCCCAGCCGATCCTGAACTTCGGATGCTGCGAATAGAAATCGATGGTGTCGTCCTTCGCGATCGCCGGATCCTGGCTCACGATGTCCCACCAGCGCTCGAACAGGACGGCGCCGCGGCTGGCGGCGTCCGCATGCCGGTCCCAGGCGGCGAGCGTCGCCGCCGCGGCCGCGGCGGTCGGGTTGCCCGACGCGGTCGCCGCCAGCAGCAGGTCGGGCAGGACGCGGTCGGCGAGCAGCATGTTCGTCTGCTCCTTGCCGGACAGGATCTGGTCGGTCGTGAATGTGGGCCGGGAGAGCAGGAAGCGGGCCGCGTGCTGCGGCCGCATGTCCATCAATTGCGGCGCGATCCAGGCGGGATGGCGGGCCGGGTCGTTGGTGGGGACCTGGGGAAAACTCGAGGTCCAGGGCGGATCGTTGCTGTTGGCGACGAAGCCGCCGGGCGGGTCGATCGCGCGCGGCAGGTCGAACCAGTCGAGCGTGTCGGTCCACAGCAGGCTCGGGTCGGCGCCGTCGAGAATGCCGTCGTAGGTGCCCCAGGTGCCGCCGTGCCGGACCGGCTGGCGGCCGCCGAAGACATACATCACGTGGCCGTCGCGGTCGGCGTAGATGACGTTGAAGAACGGCATCTGCAGGAACGAATTGGCGAGGACGAACTCGGCGATGTTGCGGGACGCGATCATGCCCCAGTACTGCGTGACCAGCGAGGGCTGATCGAGGCCGGCGACCCGGAGCGCCAACGCATCGGCGCCGCTGCGCGCGATGATCGGGCCGTGCACGGTTGCATAGATGTCGATGACTTGGCTTTGCAGGGAGCCGTCGGTTTGGCGCACCTTGACGGTGTCGGTGCGGTGGTCGAGCGGGCGGGTGGCGCCGCCATAGGCGTAGGTGCCGTTCGCGCCGAGCGTGACCTGGTAGAGATTTACGTTCTGGATGGTGTTGTTGGTGTGGGTCCAGCCGAGATAGTCGGTGTAGCCGATGCCAAGATAAGGGGCGCCCAGGAAGGTCACGCCGCTCGCGTTCAGGATCGGGTTCGCGGGATCGCCGATGACCAGGTTGGCCTCCATCCACTGATAGAGACCGAGGCCGGGGATCGGCTGGTTGTTGCCCCAGGGCAGATGCGGATTGCCCATCAGGATGGCGTTGCCGGTGGCGCTCCTGGCCGGCGCGATCGCCCAGCCGTTCGATCCGCCCGGGGTGAAGGAGCGGGCGAGCGCGTTGGCGGCCGCGAGACCGCCGGACTGCCAGGCGGCGATCAGCGCCGGCAGATTGTCCTGCTGCGGCATGAAGTTGAAATGGATGGTGTTCTGCTCGTCGGCGGTCACGTCGGTGGGCACGAACGGCAGCACGCGCCGGATGGCGGGATCGATCGTGTCGCCGTGGCGGGCGGCGTATTCGTTGACGCCGTCGGCGAAGGCCTTGATCACGGCGCGCTGGAACAGGCCGCCACGCGCGAGCCAGTCGGCGGCACGCGCCGGGATGTTCTCGGTGCGGACCTGGATGTCGCTGGCGAGGTTGGCGTTGCCGGCGCCGGCGCCGAAATATTCGGCCGAGCGGCCGCGCGCGTTGGCGACGTTGGTGAGCAGCGTCTCGGCGTGGTTCTCCATCTCGGCATAGCCGAGGCCGCGCACGACGGTCAGCAGGTCGGGACCGTAGATGTGGGGAATGCCGTAGGTGTCCCAGCGGATCTCGGCCGGAGCGGCCGCGGCGCTCGGCGCGAAGGCAGCGATCGTTCCGGCGAGAAGCAGCGCTCGCCAACCGGAGGTTCCCGTCATCCCGCCTGCCCTCTTCTTCGTTTTGGCAACGTTACCGTCGGACCAGACCAGTGGCAACCGGACCGCGGATGGAGTGCGATTGGCACCTGATGTAAGCAATCCGGATGGCAGAAGACCCCTACAAGGTGCTGGGCGTCGCGCGCGACGCGCCGGCGGCCGAGATCAAGCGTGCGTTCCACAAGCTCGCCAAGAAATGGCACCCCGATCTCAATCCGGGCGACAAGCAGGCGGAGGCGCGGTTCAAGTCGATCACGGGAGCCAACGAGCTGCTGTCGGACGCCGAGCGCCGGAGCGCCTTCGATCGCGGCGAGATCGATGCGAGCGGACAGCCGAACCAGCCGCCGCCGAATTATCGCGGTTACGCGGAAGGGGCGCAGGGGGCCCGGTATCGCGCCGGCAACGCGTCGGCCTATACGGAGGAGGATCTCGGCGACATCTTCGGCGACCTGTTCGGCAGGCGCGGACGCCCCGGCGGTCCAGCGGGCGGACGTGACGAGATGTACAAGCTGTCGGTCGGCCTCCTCGATGCGGTCAATGGTGCGACGAAGCGCCTGACGTTGCCGGACGGACGCAGCCTCGACGTCAAGGTGCCGCCGGGGATCGAGAGCGGCACGACGCTCAGGTTGCGCGGCAAGGGGGCGGCGGGAATGGCCGGCGGTCCCGACGGCGACGCGCTGATCGAGGTGACGGTGGGCGAGCATCCGTTCTTCCGGCGCGAAGGGGACGACATCCATCTCGACCTGCCGGTCACGCTGCGCGAGGCGGTGCTGGGGGCGAAGGTCAACGCGCCGACGCCGCGCGGGCCGGTCGCGATGACGGTGCCGAAACATTCCGACACCGGCCGGACGCTCCGGCTGCGCGGCCGCGGGGTCGCGGCCCATGGCGGACGCGAGGCGGGCGATCTCTACGTGACGCTCCGCGTCATGGTGGGCACGCCGGACACGGCGCTGGAGGAGTTCCTGAGCGGGTGGACAGCGGACGCCGACCCGCGGCGCGAGATGATGGGGACGCCATGATCACGGTCGAGACGCTGTGCGTGCAGGTGCGTGGGCTTCGTCGCGAGGACGTCGAGCGGTGGATCGGGGAAGCCTGGATCAAGCCCGACGGTGAGCCTGATCATTACGTGTTCCGCGAGATCGACGTCGCACGGGTGCGGCTGATCGTCGAGTTGCGCGAGCATCTGAGGCTCGACGAGGAGGCGCTGCCGGTGGTGCTGTCACTGATGGACCAGCTCTACGAGGAGCGGCGCCGGCTGCGTCGGATCCGCGACGCGCTCGCGATCGTTCCCGAGGAGGCCCGGGGCGTGTTGGCGCGGGAGCTTGGACTAGGCGCGCCGTAGCCAGTGACGGTTTCCAAAGGCTAGCCTTTGGCGGGGTCGAAGGGGCGGAGCCCCTTGCCTTCCACGGCGCCGCGTAGCAGCGCCCATAGATCGGCATCCTCGAAGTCGGCGATGATCCGGTCGGCACCCGCCGCGCGTAGCTGCTCGCCGGTGCGGCCGGTGGTGATGCCGACGGTGTAGATCCCGGCGCGCGAGGCCGAGGTGACGCCGGCGGTCGAATCCTCGAAGGCGATCGCGCGGCCGGCCTCGCCGCCGAGCAGCGCGAGGCCGGTGAGGTAGGGCAGCGGATCGGGTTTGGCGCGCGCGAGCTCCGGGCCGATCACCAGTCGCGGCAGCAGGTGGGCGAGCCCGAGGCCGTGCAGCATCAGCTCGCCGTTGGCGCGCGGGGCGTTGGTGACGACGCCGACGGCGATGTCCGCGGCGGCGGCCCAGGCGAGCACGCGGTCGAGGCCCAAGGTGGGGGTCATCGACCGGAGCGACTGGCGGAACAGATGCTCCTTGCGGTCGGCGAGCGCGCGGCGCGCGGGTTCGTCGAGCGACGGGAACAGCCACGCCATGATCGCGTCGTTCGGTTCGCCGATGATGCGGTCCTGGAACTCGGCTTTGCTGACGGTGCGGCCGAACGGACGCAGCATGTCGAGGAAGGCCGCGTGATGCAGGTGGTCGGTGTCGACGAGGGTGCCGTCGATGTCGAACAACAGGCAGAGATCGGGGTTCATCCTTGCCTCATTGGGCGCGCTCCCAGCCGCGCTCGTTCTCGCGCCAGTAGGCGAGCGTGTGGCCCTCGTCCCTGGACGCCTTCCAGCGCAGGCGGGCGGCGGCGACCGCGTCGGCGTCGCGGCCGTCGAACAGGTCGAAGACGCGCGCGAAGCGGGCGAGGTGGCGGCTCGGCAGGCCCAGCAGGAACAGGAAGGAGGCCCGGTTCGGCGCGCCTTCGTCGAACGCGTCGACGGCGGTGAGCCAGACCGGCTGCAGATCGGCGTCGCCCGTCCGCTCGGAGCCGTGCGGCAGCCAGGCGATGTCGGTCTGTTGCCAGAGCGCCTGGTCGAGCGATCGGACGCGCTCGGGATCGGGTGCCAGCACCACGGCCCGCTTGCCCGCCTCCAGCGTCCGGCCGAGCAGCTTGCCCAGCGCCCGGTCGGCGGTCTGGCGGGTGAGGTGGTAGAAGCCGATCTCGCTCATCGGCTTTCGTAATGGTCGGCCACGAGCCGGTCGAGCAGCCGGACGCCGAACGCGGTCGCCCCCTTGGGCGTGGTGGGCGCGTCCTTGCTGGCCCAGGCCATGCCGGCGATGTCGAGATGCGCCCACGGCACGTCGCCCACGAAACGCTTGATGAAGTGCGCCGCCGTGATCGAGCCGCCGGGGCGGCCGCCGATGTTCTTCATGTCGGCGATCTGGCTGTCGAGCCCCTTGTCGTAGGCCTCGTCGAGCGGCATCCGCCAGACCTTCTCGCCGGTCGCCTCGCCGGCCTGGCTCAGGCGGGCAGCGAGTTCGTCGTCGTTGGAGAACAGGCCGGCATATTCGTGGCCGAGGCCCACGATGATCGCGCCGGTGAGCGTCGCGAGATCGACGATGGCGCGCGGATGGAAGCGGTCCTGCGCGTACCAGATCACGTCGGCGAGCACGAGGCGGCCTTCGGCGTCGGTGTTGATGACCTCGATGGTCTGGCCGGACGCGCTGCGCACGACGTCGCCGGGGCGCTGCGCGTCGCCCGAGAGCATGTTCTCGACGAGGCCGAGCAGGCCGACCGCGTTGACGTGCGCGCGCCTGCCGGCGAGCGCCATCATCAGGCCGGCGACGGTGCCGGCGCCGGCCATGTCCCACTTCATGTCCTCCATGCCGCCGGCCTGCTTGATCGAGATGCCGCCGGAGTCGAAGGTGACGCCCTTGCCGACGAAGGCGATCGGGGCTTCATCGCCGCCGCCGTTCCAGCGCATGACGACCATGCGCGGCTTGTTCTCGCTGCCCTGTGCCACGCCGAGCAGGGCGCCGAAGCCGAGCTTTTCCATCTCCTTGCGGCCGAGCACCTCGACCTCGAGCCCGTGGCCCGCGATGGCCTCGCAGCGGTCGGCGAATTCGGCCGGCGTGAGGATGTTGGCGGGCTCGCTGACGAGCTCGCGGGCGAAGAAGACGCCGCGCAGGACCGCCGATGCGGCATGCCAGGCGGGACCGGCGGCGTCGGGATCGCGCGCGAGGATCGAGAGATGCGCGAGGCGCGGCTTCTCGTCGTCCTTCCGGGTGGTGCGGTAGCGGTCGAAGCGCCAGGCGCGGAGCCCGGCACCGATCGCGGCATGCGGGGCCAGCGCGTCGGGCAGCGTGTCGGCGGCGAGTGCCGCGCGCTCGTCGCGCGCGAGCTGGGCGATCGCGGTTCCGGCGGCGCGCTCGACCGCGCGCGCGTCGGGCTGCTTGCCGACGCCGACCGCCACGACACGCGAGAGGTTCGCCCCGGGAGCCAGGATGGTGACATGGCGGCCGGCCTTGCCGGTGAACTCGGCGGCTTCGAGCGCGCGTCGGATCGCGCCGCCGGTCGCCTCGTCGGCCGCCGCGTGCAGGCCCATGGGCTCGGCGCCTTCGGGGACGAGAAGGACCAGCGCGCCTCCGGCCGGAAGGATGGCGTTGGTGAACGAGATCTCGAGCATGGCTGGTCTCCGCTGGCCGGGGTTCAAGGTAGCAGCGTGGAGACGCAAGGCCAGGGCGCACCCGGCGGGTCTCGCCCGGCTTGTTTTGCCCGGCTTGTTTTGCAACCCCGCGCGCGTGCGCGTATCTGGCGTCATGCATCCACCGGCGACGCTGTCCGACGAAGCCCTGGTCTCGCTGGCGGCCGATCTCGCGCGGCGCGCGGGAGCCGCGATCCTGAGCGTGCGCGCGCGCGGCTTCGCGGTCGAGACGAAGGCGGACCGCTCGCCGGTGACCGAGGCCGACACGGCGGCCGAGGCGATCATCGTGGACGGCCTGCGCCGGGCCACGGGCATCCCGGTCATCGCCGAGGAGGAGGTCTCGGCGGGACGCGTCGAGCATGGCTCGCTCGCGACGTTCTGGCTGGTGGATCCGCTGGACGGCACGCGCGAGTTCGCGGCCGGGACGGACGATTTCACGGTCAATATCGGCCTGGTGCGCGACGGGCGCGCGGTGCTGGGCGCGGTCGGCGTGCCGGCCCGCGGCGAGCTGTTCCACGGGATCGTCGGCCGGGGCGCCTACAAGCGCAACGCATCGGGCGAGCGCCGGATCGCGGCGAGGCTGCCGCCCGACGCCGGGCTCGACGTGCTGGCCTCGCGCCATTACGCGAGCGACGAACGCCTCGCGGAGTATCTGCGCGGCCGCCAGGTGGCGTCGGTGGGCAATATCGGCTCGTCGGTCAAGTTCCTGCATGTGGCAGACGGTCAGGCCGACCTCTATCCGCGGTTCGGCCGGACGATGGAGTGGGACACGGCGGCGGCGCAGGCGGTGGTCGAGGCGGCCGGCGGCGCGGTGCTCAGGGCCGACGACGGGGCGCCGCTGCGATACGGCAAGGCCGGCTTCGAGAATCCGGCCTTCGTGTGCACCGGACGCCTTGTTCGGGACGACGCAACGGGATGACCGAACGCCTGGCGGCGGATGCCGCCGGCATCGCACGGGCCGCGTCGCTGCTCGCCGCGGGGGCGTTGGTCGCGTTCGGGACGGAGACGGTCTACGGGCTTGGCGCGGATGCCGCCGACGAGCGCGCGGTGGCGCGCGTGTTCGACGCCAAGGGGCGGCCGCATTTCAATCCGCTGATCTGCCACTATCCGGCCGCCGAGGCGGCGTTCGCCGACACGGAGACGGATGGCAGGGCACGTGCGCTGGCCCGCGCCTTCTGGCCGGGGCCGCTGACGATGGTGCTGCGACGGAGTCCGAGGTGCCGGGTGACGCTGCTGGCGGGCGCCGGATTGTCGACGGTGGCGGTCAGGGTGCCGGCGGGGGACGCGGTCGGCACGTTGCTCGGCCTGGTGGGGCGGCCGGTGGCGGCACCGTCCGCCAACCGGTCCGGGCGGATCAGCCCGACCGTTGCCGCGCACGTGATCGAGGAGCTCGATGGCAGGATCGCCGCGGTGCTTGATTCCGGCCCGTGCGCGGTGGGGCTCGAGAGCAGCGTCGTCGATCTGACCGGACCGATGCCGTTCCTGCTGCGGCCGGGCGGGATACCGGCCGAGGCGATCGAGACGGTGGTGGGCGCGCTGGCGCGCGGGATCACGCCGGGACAGGCCGAGGCCGCGCGCGGGCTGCGCTCACCGGGGCTGATGGTCTCGCACTACGCGCCGGTGCTGCCGGTGCGGCTCGACGCGCGCGATGCGACGCGCGACGAGGCGCTGCTGGCGTTCGGGCCGGTCGTGACGGGCGGCGTCGCGGCGGGCCTGACCTGGAACCTGAGCGAGGCGGGAAACCTGATCGAGGCGGCGGCGCGGCTCTATCGCGGGCTTCGCTTTCTCGATGACGAAGGGCGTAGACTGGGGCTGCAGCGAATCGCGGCGATGGCCGTCCCGGCCTCGGGGCTGGGGATGGCGATCCGCGACCGGCTGGAGCGTGCGGCAGCGCCAAGATCAGGTTGAGCGGTCGGAACCATGCAGTCGATCGATCCGAAGGAACTCAAGACGCTGTCGGACATCCTGGCCCTCGTGCTCGAGGACCAGGTCGGACAGTCGGCCTCCGCGCTGGAGGCATTGCGCGCACGGGCCCGGCGCAATGCGATCACCGGCGGCGCGCTGAAGAACCTGTTCGTCTCGATCGCCAACGATCCGCCGCCGCCCAAGGTGCGTGCCAAGGAGACCGCGCCGGCGCGCGCGCCGCGCGGCAAGGCGGCGTCGGCGGCCGCGGAGGTGCAGGCGGCGCATGTGCGGATCGCCCAGCTCGCGGCCGACGTGCGCGATCTGGATCTGCAGCTGAGGACGGCGAACGCGTCGGCGGCGACCTTGCAGGCGGAGCTTGATGCGACGCGGCAGGCGTATGCGCACGCGCAGGCGGCGCTGCGGCGGGTCGAGGGCGCGCGTGGCGAGCAGCGCGGCAAGACCGCGCTGCTGTGCGGGATGGCGGGCGGCGGGATCGTGCTGTTGTGCGTGATCCTGCTGCATGCGGCGGGGTTCCCGCTGTAGGGCATTGGTAAGGTCAGGTCCCGGATCGGGTCGTTCATGTCTTTTCAGGACGATTAATTGGCGTCCCCGGCAAGCGTGGCGTCTGGTCGGACGGCCGTTCCTGCTCCGAACCGACGGCGCCCCTGGAGGAGACGTCCGGATGTTCACCACCCTGCCCTTCATCAGCGCCCTGCTTCTCAGCGTGATCGTGCCCATGGGCATCTTCCTGGGCCGAAGCAACATCAGGGCAAGCCGGTTCGAGATCGTCAACGACCTCGAAAAGCTGTTCAGCTTCGCCCGCGAGTCCGGCGGCGACCCGCTCATCATCCCATTGTTCGAGCTCGTGAAATACAAGTACAAGCCCGCTGCCTTGCGGGCGCCCGACGACGAGAACGCCCACGGCGGCCGCTTCTATGTGGTGCCCGTGCTCATCTACGTGACGTTGTCCTTCCTGGGGTTCGCGACCGCTTTCGGAAGCCTGCAGACGCTGCTGTCGATTCCTCTGAACGCGTTCCTGCTCGGAGGCATGCGTGCGAGCCAGGATGGCGACAGGACCGCGCTCCTGGTGGGGCTCTCCTACACGTTCCTCGGCGGCTATGTCTGGACGATCCAGTATCTCATCCGACGGATCAGCAACTTCGACCTGTCGCCGCTGTCGTTCTTCCGGTCGGCGATCCACATCCTGTTCGGCCTGTTCGTCATCGCTTCCCTGTATGGCAGCGGGCTGGTGGGCATGTCCGGCAAGCCGCCGGTCGTCGTGTTCGCCTTCGTGGTCGGGTTCTACCCGACGCTGTTCCTCAACGCCGCCATCGCCAGGTTCGCGTGGATGCGGCTCAAGCGCATCAGTCCCTACTCGCGGGAGCTCCAGGAGGAGATGCCGCTCGACGCCATCCTCGGGATCGACGCGTTCATGAAGTTCAGGCTGAGCGAGTTCGAGATCGAGGACGTGCAGAATCTCGCCACCATCAATCCGATCCAGATCTTCGTGGAGACGCCCTATGGCCTCTACCAGGTCATCGACTGGGTCGCGCAGGCGCAACTCATCCTTGCGGTGGGCGCATGGAAGACGGCGCGCCTGCGCGAGATGGGCCTGCGCACGATCTTCGATCTGGAACGAGCGCTGGACAACCCGCGGCTCAAGTCGGCCCTGCTGGGCATTCTTGCGCCCGGTCCGACCGGACGCGCGCATGACGAGCCGTCGCGGGACGCGGCCGGGACAAGCACGGGGCCGTTCTCGCGGACGGGGCAGCCGGCCAGGGCGGTCACGGGCAGCAGCGAGGTGCCGCTCGATCCGGCGGACCACGCCGAGGCGCTGGTCTCGATCATCCGCGACGACCTGCACGTCAAGCGTCTGCGGCAGATCTGGGACGTGATCGCGAGCCGGGTCGAGGAGCGTCCGAGGGCCGAGGCCAGGATCAGGAGCGTGGCGTAGATAACCGTGGAACATATCGTGAAAACGGACGTTGGTGGGACATGACCGATAATCCGAAGATCGACCAGGCGAACGAGCAGGCGCAGCCGTCGAACGCCCAGAAGGACCCCGCTGACTGGACCACCGGTGGCGAGACGATGACCGGCGCGCAGGCGTCCTATCTCAAGACGCTGTGCGAGGAAGCGGGGCAGGAATTCGACCCGTCGCTGAGTAAGGCCGACGCGTCCAAGCGGATCGATGCGCTGCGCGGCAGCACCGGCCGCGGGGTCGATCACTGATCCATGGGGCAGTGACCCGCAGGCCGGTCCTGCAGCCGGGATCGGTCAGCCGCGCGGCGGCAGGCCGATCTGGACGCGCCTGGTCAGGCGCCGGACGCCGGTGGCGGGCGTTCCGCTGATGGCGGCGAATGGCTGGCTCGCGGCACCCGACGGGGTGATGACGAGTGGCGTTCCTGCTGCAACCGGCAGGGTCACGGTGGTGCCGCCGACATTCAGCGCGATCGGCCCGGCGGCGACATGGAGCGTTCTGCCGGGCCACGGATTGCGGACCTGGATGAAGCCCGACGCGCCCGGCTCGATCACCAGCGTGGTCGGCACGCCGGCACGAACCTGGACGTCGACCCTGGTGTTGTTGCGGACATAGACGCTGCCGTCATAGTCCCAGCCGGGCGGGATCGCGTGGGCGATCTTGATGATGCCGTCATAGTCCTCGACGAGCGTCTCGGCGAGGGCGGCTGCGACCACGCCATCCTGCTCGACATAGAATTCGCCCACCGGACTGCCCCAGTTGGCGAGGCCGTTGACGAAGGTCTGGTACTGGCTGGTCAGCGCCAGCAATGACGCGCTGACGTCCGCGCCGAAGCCGAGGCGCGCGCCCTGGATCGGATCGAAGCTCCAATCCTCCTTGTTGGTGTTGGGACGATACTGGAAGGTGCGCTGCTCGACGGCGTAGAGCGGCGACGTGTCGCCGACGAGGTCCCACGGCCAGACCGGTTCGAGACCGATGTTCTCGTAGTTGCGGAAGGTCTGGCCGGGATTGTAGCTGTCGGCGATCACGTCGGCGCCGCCGGCGTCGGCGGACGCGGACAGCAGCGTGTAGGGCGGCTTTTCCTGGGTGCGGGGATAGTCCGGCAGGCTCGAGAGGGACTGGCTGAGTTGCCCCGCCAGTCCGAGGTCCTGGCCGAGGATGAATTCGGCTGAGATCGTCTCGGGGAAGGTCGCGCGCATGGCGGCGAGATCGGTGGTGGGATCGACCGTGTCCCACTGCGTCTCATGCGCGTTGGACGGGCTGGTGTGCAGCAACCCGTCCTGGCCCCTGGTCTGGTAGGCGAGCAGGAAGCGGGCGGACTGCGCCATCAGCGGGTAGTTCTGGGCAAGGAACGCCTTGTCGCCGGTGGCCAGATACTGGTTCCAGACCCAGTGCGTGACCTCGGCCGCGGTGGAAAGCGTGCGGGCGTTGTAATAGGGCTTCGAGCCGGCGCTGCAATTGAGCCCGATGACGGTCGACTTCCAGGTGGTTCCGATTTCGTATTCGATACCCTGACCGTTGAAACGCATCGTCTCGGGCGTGCAGATGCCGGGCCTGCCGGCCATGTTCCGCAACGTCCAGTTCTGGATGTTGACCAGATTGGAACGATACAGATTGAAATACGGGGCATTGAGTTCAGGCAGTCCCGCCGACAGGTTGGCCGAGACCTGCATGCGCAGGTTCCGGTGCCAGAACGCGGCCGAGTCCCAATGATGGGCGTCCTGGACGGAGGAGAACATGTCGGCGACGCCCGCCTGGCTGCCGGGATAGATCCCGCCATTCTCGGCGTTGGACGTGTAGAGATAGACGTTGCGCAAATTCTCCATGTATTCGCCGGTGCCGTCCGGCGAGGTCAGCTTGATCAGGCCGGCGCGCTGCCAGAACGCGTTCCAGGATGCGACGTGCGCGGTGGCCGACAGATCGGCCAGCGATTGCTGCGCGGGCGCGGTGACGTCGCCGGTCCCGGAATAGGACGGGGCGCCGGCCACGACACGGAAGCTGCCGTCGGTGTCGGGCGTGACGGTGACGGTGATGGTGAGCGGGTCGGTCACCACGGCCGAGACATCGCGGCCGATGGCGGTGATGGCCGACAGGGCGCCGAAGGTGCGGCCCGATGCGCCGGGGTCGGCGCCGTTGTCGACGAAGGTGCTGGCGAGCGTCCCGCTCGCACCCGAAGCGGCGGCGACCGGCGTCCGCGGCGACCACAGCTTGAGCTGCACGGTCTGCTGCGTGTTGGGGTTCGCGCCGGTGACGTCGATGATCAGCGCGTCGGTGTTCGGCTGCACGTAGGCGGTGGCGGTCATGCCGCCGCCGCTTTCGAAGAAGGCGCCATTATAGAGATCGAGCCGTCCCGAATAGTCGGACGCGGCGGTCAGTGCGGCCAGGCCCGGAATGACGACCTGGCCGGGCGAATAGCGTCCGGGCATGGTGTCGACCCGGTTGAGCTGCGCGGTCAGGCCGTTCGCGGCCCAGACCGAGACGCCGAGGCGGCCGTTGCCGAGCATCATCGCCTGGTTGGCGGCCATGTTGGGCTGGCCGAGCACGATGTCGGAGCGGCTGACGACGCCCGCCGCATCGACGACGAACCGGCTGCCGTTCCAGGCGGTGGTCTGTGCCCGGGCCGAGGCGGCCGCCATCGGGATGCAGCTCGCGCCAAGCAGCAGCAGAGAACGTTTGGCGAAGATCATGGGCGTTGCTCCGATTTTCTGGATTGCGGCCGTTCAGCCGCTGCGTGCCGGAAGTCCGATCGAGAAGCCGCCGAGCGTTTTGGCGGTCGAGGCCGGAGCGCCGCTGACGGGGGCGAAAGGCAGGCTGGGCGATCCGGTCCTGGTCAGGACGAGATCCTGGCCGGCGGCGACGGGGAGTGCGACGATGGTGCCGCCGACCCTGAACGAGAGCGGCGCACCGCCGAGGCTCACGGTCATGGTCGAACCCGGCCACGGGTTTTTCACCCTGATCGCGCCGGTCATGCCCGGCTCGATGACGACGGTGGCGGGCACGCCGCCGCGGACCTGGACGTCGACCTTGGTGTTGCCCTGGACGTAGACGGTGCCGTCATAGTCCCAGCCCGGAGGAATGGCGGGTCCGACGCGGATGATGCCGTCATAGTCCTGGACCAGCGTCTCGGCGAGCGCGGTCGCGACCACGCCGGTCTGCTCGACATAGAACTCGCCGTCGGCGGTCTTGGCACCCTCCCAGTTGGCGAACCCGTTCGGGAATGCCTGGTATTTCTCGGTCAGCGCGATCAGGTTGGCACTGACCTGCGCTCCGAGCTGCAGGCGGGCGGCGTCGATCGGATCGAAGCTCCAGTCGTTGTTGTCGGTGAAGGGCCGATGGGCGAAGGTCCGCTGCTCGAGCCCGAACAGCGGCGAGGTGTCGCCCACGACATCCCAAGGCCAGACCGGTTCGAGACCGATGTTCTCGGAATTGTGGTTCGAGGCGCTCGGCGCGTAGGAATCCGCGATCACGTCGGCGCCGGTCGCATCGGCCGCGGCGGTGAGCAGCGTGAGCTTGCCGCTCTCCTCGGTGCGCGGATAGTCCGGCAGCTTGGACAGCGAGATGGAGAGCGACTTCGCGAGGCCCAGATCGTGGTCGAGCACGAACTCGGCCGCGATCGTCTCGGGGAACGTCGAACGCATCGCCGCGAGATCGGTGGTGGGGTCGGTGGTGTCCCACTGGGTTTCGTGCGCGTTCGACGGGCTGGTGTGCAGCAGGCCGTCCTCGCCTTCGCTCTGGTAGGCGAGCAGGAACTTCGCCGACACGTGCATGATCGGATAGTACCGGGCGAGGAAGTTCCGGTCGCGGGTCGCGAGATACTGGGTCCAGATGAAGTGCGAGATCTCGGCGCCGGTCGAGATCGTGCGCGCGTTGTAGTACGGCATGAAGTGGGCGCTGCAGGTCACGCCGTTGGTGTAGCCGAAGTCCCATTGCGGGCCGGTCTCGTATTCATAGCCGTTGCCGTTGAACCGCATCGTCTCGGGGAAGCAGGCGCCCGGCTTGTTGGTGAAGCTCTGCCGGGTCCAGCTCTCGATGTTCTTGAGGTTGGCGCTGTAGAGATTGAAATAGGGGATATTGAGATCGGCGAGACCGGCCGAGATGTTGGCCGTCACCTGCATGCGCTGGTTCCAGTGCCACCACGAGGCGGGATCCCATTTCTGGGTGTCCTGCACGGACGAGAACAGGTTGCCGACGCCGGAATGGAAGCCCGGCCAGATATCGCCGGCCTCGGCGTTCGCGGCATAGAGGTTGATGGTGCGCAGGTTCTCCATGTATTCGCCGGTGCCGTCGGCGGAATGCAGCTCGATCAGCCCGGCCCGCTGCCAGAACCTGTTCCAGGCCGCGACATGCTCGGAGGCCGAGAGATCCGACAGCGCGGCGGCGGCGAGCGTGGCGACGTCGCCCGAGCCCGCATAATGCGGCGCGGCGGCGACGATGCGGAACGAGCCGTCGGCGTTGGGCGTGAACGTCACCGTCACGGTCAGGTTGTTCGTGACCGTCGCGGAGACGTTGCGTGCGATCGCCGTGATCGCCGACAGCGACCCGAAGGTCCGGTTGGAGTGCCCGGGATCGGCCTGGTTGTTGTCGACGAAGGTCTCCGACAGCGTGCCCACCGATCCCGATGCAGCGGCCGACGGCGAACGGCCGGACCACAATTGAAGCTGGGCGGTCTGCTGCACGCCGGGCGCGGCACCGGTGACGTCGACGATGAGAGCGTCGGTGCCCGGCTGCACGTAGGCTCTCGCCGTCATGCCGCCACCGCTCTCGATGAAGCTGCCGTCGTAGAGATCGAGCCTGCCGGCGTAATCGGCGGCCGTGGTCAGTGGAGCAAGACCCGGGATGACCAGCCAGCCGGGCGAGTAGCGGCCCGGCATGGTGTCGTCACGGTTGAGTTGCGCGGTCAGGCCGTCGGCACCCCAGACCGCGACGCCGAGATGCCCGTTGCCGAGCGGCATCGCCTGCGATGCCAGCAGGTTGGGCTGCCCGAGCACGATGTCGGACCTGCCGACGACGCCGGCAGTGTCGACGACGAAACGGTTGCCGTTCCACGCGCTGGTCTGCGCCAGGGCGCCGGACGCGGCGAGAGCGGGGACGAGGCTCGCGCCGAGCAGCCAGCGCTGGCCTCTCGCCGGCAGCCGGGGCTGCCTTCCGGATGATCTCATGGCGTCACTCCTCCCAGGCCGCGCGTTTCTCGCGCTTGCCGCCTTGTCTGGTTATCGATACCGGACAGGCGCAGATGTGCCACGGGTGACAGTCCGTTTGGAATGACAAGCGCGTGAGGCTCGATCTTGAGACGAGCGTCGATCAGGCCAGGACGGCGAGCCCGTTCTCGAGATCCGCGATCAGATCAGCGACGGCTTCGAGGCCGATATGGAACCGGCAGAGCGGTCCCGCCGCCTGGATGCCGTGGGTGCGCACGATGCCGCCGGTGATGGTGTTGGCGAGGCTTTCGAAACCGCCCCAGGACCAGCCCTTGGCGAACAGGCGCAGCGCATCGACGAACCGGTCGGCGTCGCGCAAATCGTAGCGAGGCCGTAGCTCGATCGCGAACAGGCTGGCGGTGCCGGTGTAGTGCCGCCGCCACATCGCGTGTCCCGGATCGGCTTCGAGCGCCGGGTGCAGCACGCGCGCGACTTCGGGCCGGCGCGCGAGCCACGACGCGATTTCGACGCCGCTGGCTCCCTGCCGATCGAGCCGGACGCCGAGCGTGCGCAGGCCGCGCAGGGTCAGCCAGCAATCGTCCGGGCTGGCACTCTCGCCCAGCGTGAGCGTGGTGTCGCGCAGGCGCCGCCACAGGACCTCGTCGGCCACCGTGAACGAGCCGAGCAGGACGTCGGCGTGGCCGCCGGCATATTTGGTGAGTGCGGCGGTGGAGATGTCGACGCCGAGCGCGAAGGGCTGGCAGATCTGCAGCCCCCAGGTGTTGTCGAGCATCAGCAGGGCCGCGTGCGCGTGCGCCACTTCCGCGAGCGCGGGCACGTCCTGCATCTCGAAGGTGTTGCTGCCCGGGCTTTCGGTCAGCAACAGCCTGGTGCCGGGCCGGAACAGGCCGTGCAGGTCGGCGGCACCATGTCGCGGATCGTAGTAGGTCGTCTCGATACCGAAACGGCGCAGCATGTCGTCGCAGAACCGGCGCGCCGGCCCGTAGACGCTGTCGACGACGACGATGTGGTCGCCCGACGAGAGCAGCGACAGCAGCGGGATGGTGATTGCGGCGAGGCCCGAGCTCACCACCTGGCAGCGCGTGCCGCCCTCGATGGCGGCGACCGCCTCCTGCAGGGCGAATTGCGTGCCGGTGCCGTAGGTGCCGTAGCTCAGCGTGTGCTCGTAGCGGCCCTGCGCCGATTTGCGCAGTTCGTCCATCGACGGAAAGCAGACGGTCGAGCCGCGTTCCACGGCCGGATTGACCAGCCCGTGCGCGCTCCGGCCGAGCCGCGCCAGCCGGGTCTCGATCCGGTCGGTCATCGCGCTGCTTCGTCGTCCGGATGAGCGAGCGCGTATTCGGTCCAGGATCCGTCGAACAGGCGGCTGGGGATGCCGGCGGTGTGCAAGCCGAGCGTCAGGATCGCCGCGGTGACGCCGGTGCCGCAGGAGGTCACCACCGGGCGCTCGCGGGTGACGCCGTGCGAGGCGAACAGGGCGCGCAGCGCGTCCGGGGTCTTGAGGCGGCCGTCCGGTTCGAGCAGCGCCCCGTAGGGAAGATTTTGGCTGCCGGGGATGTGGCCCGAGCGGATGCCGGCGCGCGGCTCCTGGCCGGTGCCGTCGAAGCGTTCGGACGAGCGGGCGTCGAGGATGACCGCCTCCCCGGCGGCAAGGCGTTCGATGTCGCCGAGACCGGCGAGCAGCCCTGCCCGCAGCCGCGGGACGAAGCGCGCGGGAACCGGCGGCGGCGGATCGCCGGACTCGATCGGACCGGACGCGGTCCAGGCGGGCAGGCCGCCGTCGAGGACATGCACGCGCTCCAGGCCGAACAGCCGGAACAGGAACCAGGCGCGCGGTGCCGAGAACAGGCGGCGGCTGTCATAGAGGATCAGGGTGGTCTCGTTGCCGATGCCGAGGTCGCCCGCGAGCCGGGCGAACCGGCCCTGCGAGGGGATCATGTGCGGCAGGCTGGTGTCGGGATCGGCGAACAGGTCGAGATCGAGGAAGCGGGCGCCGGCGACATGGGCGTCGCGGAAGGCGCGCGCGGGATCGAATGCCTCGCCGGGCAGGGCGGAGCTCGCGTCGCAGACGACGAGGCCGGGGTCGGCGAGGTGGTCCGCGAGCCAGCCTGGATCGACCAGCGCTGCCTCGCTCACGCGGCGGCGGCGCCCGGTGCGTGCTTGGAGACGAGGCGGCGCAGGATGGCCGCGCCCTCCTGGCCCTTGATCGACGTCTTCCACAGCAATTCGGCCACGCGCTGATGGGCGGCCACCGCCTCGGCGGCGCCGGTGACGATGGCGACCCCGGTCTGCCGGAGCAGCGAGGCGGCCGGGCGGAACGGGTTGACCGCCAGCATCGAGCGGTCGCGCTGGCGCATGATGCGGAACGAGCCGGTGTTCTCGCCCTGGCGCAGCAGGCCGACCTGATAGCCCATCGGCGGCGTGTCGAGCAGGCCGGCGAGACGCTCGATCTCGGCGGCGGCCACGTCGCGGCAGCGCCGTTCGAGCGCCGGGTCGGGCGGCAGGCCGTGCGAGAGGCCGTTCTGCACCATGCGCTCGACCGCATCGACGGAGACGAGGGCGATGATCGTTGGCTGGCGCTGCTCGTAGTTGCGGCGCCGTTCCTCCAGCGCCGTCAGTGTCGACTCGCAGAGGATCGCGAGGCCCGGCTCCTGGCTCCCGCTCACTTCGACGAAGCGCCGCATCGTGTCGGCGACCGCCCGATGGTAGTCGTCGGACGTGCCGAGATAGGAGCCGTCGCCGCCGATCTCGAGGATCGTGTCGGCGGTCTCCTCGATCTGCCGGAGCCGCTCGAAGAAGGCAGGCTGGCGCTGGTAGTATTCGACGCCGATCCCGAGCAGGGACAGCGGGGAGACCTTCAGCAGTTCGGCCAGTCGCTGGACGGTGTCCAGCTTGATGACCTCGCCCTTCTCGTAGCGGTAGAGCGCCGCCCGCGAGATGCCGAGCCGTTGCGCGATCTCGTCCGCCTTCAGGCCGGACTCCAGCCTAAAAGCCTTGAGCTGGTGCCCGATGTCGGTCAAACGCATCGCGTGCTCTCTGCCTTTCGTCGCCCCGGAACCGTTCCGGCCAACCGCTCATGGCAGGAGTGTCCGATCACGACAAGATCGCGGTGTCCTGGCGCTTTCGCAACGGACAGTGGCTCCGAATCTGATGAAATGACGGATTCGTGGATGGCTGGCAAGCGATGAACGCGTGGCGGCGCGCGGTCATGCAGGCGCGCCGGGGCATTCCGCCGCGCATCGCGGCGCGGGACGCATCCGATCACGCGCAGACGACCGTGCTGAGCTGGAACCTGCTGCACAGCACCGGTGCCGCGGCCGCCGACATCGCGCGGCTGATCCGCATCTTCGAGCCCGACCTGTTCCTCATGCAGGAGGCGACGACTGAGATCGACCTGCTGCCCGACCTTGCCGGCGGCCACTATGCGCGCACGCCGCTTCCCGGCCGGCGTCACGGCGTCGCGTGCTGGAGCCGCGCCCCCTTCGCGGTCGAGCCGTCCGCCCTGGCCCTGCCGTCCGGCGCCATCGTCCGGCGCGTCTGCCAGATCGTCCGGCTCGACGGCTTCGCGCTCGCCAACGTGCATCTCTCGCACGGGCAGATGCTCAACCGGCGCCAGTTGCGGGTGATCGCCGCCGAGCTGCCGGCGCCGGCGGCGGTGCTCGGCGACTTCAACCTGGTCGGGCCGGTGCTGCTGCCGCATTTCCGCGACGTCGGTCCACGCGCGCCGACGCACCGGATGGGTGATGTGCTGCCGGTTCGGATCGATCGCTGCCTGGTGCGCGGACTTCTGTGCGAGGCGGCGATCCGGCTGCCGCGCGTGCGGTCGGATCACCATCCGATCCTGGTCCGGCTCAGGCTCGCCTGATCCGGGAACGAGAAATGACGAGACGACACATCACCGGTGATGCGATCTGGCGGGATCGTGACGCTGGTGATGGACACGGACACGATTGTTGCAGCCATGCGAAGCCCGACCGCGCCCCCGCCGCCCTGCTGCGGGCAGCGCGGAACGAGCGAGTCGCGCTGGCCGCTACGGTGCCGCTGCGTCTCGAAGACGAGATCCGGGCGACGAGCTGGTGCTGGAAGCAGCGGTCAATGGGCGCGCGGCCGGTCGATCGCCGCGCCCCGGGGATGAGCCGCCAGACTGGCGGAGGCCCCGTCATAGATAGGGCAGCAGCAACCGGGTCCCGGCCTCGCCGAGCTGCACCGGCAGGCCGCGGCGGTCGATCTCGGCGCGGTCGAGCCGCGACGACATGCGCGCCGCGATCATCTCCTCGAGCCGGCCGGCGAGCGCCTTGTCGTAGACCTCGAGATTGAGCTCGAAGTTCAGGCGCAGGCTGCGCATGTCCCAGTTCGCACTGCCGATCATGCACCACATCCCGTCGACCACCATCAGCTTGGAGTGCTCGAACGGCGGCCGGTTGCGCCAGATTCGCACGCCCTCGGCGAGCAGCGGGCCGACATGCGCGCGCGTCGCCCAGTCGACCAGGCGCTGGTTGCTGCGCTCGGGAATGACGACGTCGACCTGCACGCCGCGGGTTGCGGCGAGGCTTAGCGCCGTCACCAGCCGGTCCTCGGGCAGGAAGTAGGGCGTCAGGATCCGGATCCTCTCGCGCGCGCAGGCGACGGCCTGGAGCGTCAGGAACTCGATCTTCTCGATGTCATTGTCCGGCCCCGAGGTGACGACGCGCGCGTGCGCCTCGCCCGATGCCGCCGCACTCCCGATCCACAGCGCCGGATCGAGCTCCTCGCCGGTGGCGAAGTTCCAGTCGCGGGCGAAGGCGTCGGCGAGCTGGGCCACGACCGGGCCGCGCACCTCGAAATGGGTGTCGCGCACCGGATGCCGCGGACGCCCGGTCAGCACGTTCTCGAAGGCGATGTTCATCCCGCCGGTGAAGCCGCGCACGCCGTCGATGACGAGGATCTTCTTGTGGGTGCGCAGATTGAGGAAGGGCATCCGCCAGGGCAGGAAGGAATGCATGAAGCGGCCGACCGGGACGCCCCGGCTGCGGAAGGCGCGCGAGGCACCCGACGCGATGTAGCCGCTGCCGATGCCGTCGAGCAGAACCCGGACCTCAAGCCCGCGCGCGATCGCGCGGCCGCAGGCGTCGACGAAGCGGCGGCCGGCCTCGTCATGGCGGAAGATGTAGCTCGACAGGGCGACCGTGCGTTCCGCGGCGTCGATCGCCGCCAGCATCGCCGGATAGGCGGCATCCCCGTTCTCCAGGATCTCGATGCTGTTGCCGGCCAGCATCGGCCGGCCGGTGATCCGGCTGCCGGCACGCTCGAGCGGTGCCAGATGTCCGTCCCAGTCGCGCGGCTCGGCGCGGTCGCGGCGCGCGCCGCCGAGCCGGCGGTCGACGAGCCGCCGCGCCCGCCTGCGGACCCGATTGATCCCGAACATGACGTAGAGCAGGCCGCCGAAGATCGGCGACAGCCATCCGAGCCCGATCCAGGCGGTGGCGGCGCCGATGTCGCGCTTGTGCAGCAGCACGTGCATGGTGACACCGATGGCGATGACGACGTCGATCGGGGCCAGCAGCTCGGCGCGCATCGTGCCGATCCAGCCGAGGAGTTTCGCCAGGGCGTAATCCATGCCGGTATTGGCGCGACGCGGTTCGGGCGCCGCAAGCGGCGGGGATCGAAAGGATCGGCGGCGTGTCGGATGGGCAACGGACTGCGAGCGCGCGACGGGCGCGGAACGGCCGCGCGTCGCAGTCGCTCGGGATCAGGGCCGAGATGCGCGCGGTCGAGGCACTCCGCGCCGATGGCTGGGAGGTCCTTGGCCGGCGGGTCCGGACCGAGGCGGGCGAGATCGACCTGATCGTGACTCGCGACGGGCTGCTGGCGTTCGTCGAGGTGAAGTCACGTCCGGTGCTTTCGGACGCCGCCGCCTCGCTCGGGCCGCGTCAGCGCGCCCGCCTGCTCGCGGCGGCGTCCCTGGTCCTGGGCCGCCATCCGGACTGGGGCGAGGCCGGTGTCAGGTTCGACGTCATGGTGGTCGATGGCGCGGGAGAGGTGCGCCGGATCGCGGACGCGTTCCGCGACGAGGGCTGAGCACGATCGGGCCGCGTCAGGCGTCGGCGAGCATCTCGTCGAGCGTGAAGGGGCACTGATCCGGGACCGGCAACGGCGACACGCCGTCGATATCGGGGGGCAGGCGGCGCACGGCCCGGCGGTGGAGCTCGGCAATGTCGATGTGCTGCCGCATGGACGGCGTGAAGTCGGCGCGGGCGTCGTCACGCTGGCCGCGGGCCTCGGTCAGCCAGTGCCGCACGTCTCGCGAGTCCGGCCAGGCGCGCGCCTTCAACATGTGCAACAGGGCTTGCAACAGATGCGACTTGCACGCGGCGAGCTGGCTTCGGCCCACGCTCTCGATTTCCTCGACGATGTTGGCCCAATCCGGCGCCTCGTTCGGCGGTGCGCCCGACGCGACCCGGCGCACGAGGCCGGCCTGGTGCTCCGACCATGCGAGAATGTCACTGTCGTACAGGTCACTCATGCTTCGATCGACGGATCCCACGCTGTGGTCGACAATGTCACGGCCTCGGAGTCCCGGGTCCATCCTCGCCTCAGCGGCGGTGGCGAGCCGCGCGGTGGGTGAAGGGGACGCGATAGGACACGCGCGAAACCGCGTAAATCATGCGCGAGGTCCTTTGCGACGTTCTCTGCAAGCCATGCGCCCGGTGTTGATAGCGAGGGCCTGTCTCCTGCCGGAAATAGGCGCTGCGATAGATCGGGCGGTAGACGGGCCTTGGCGCCGCCGTCAGCGCCTCCAGCGTGAGCTTGCCAGCCTCGTCCTCGGTCACGACATGCTGCGCACGCGCGGCCAGAGGCGCGCTCCCAATCACCGACGCCATCGCCAGCGTTGCCAGCGTTCGGCCCAGGCGTGATCCCACCATGATGTCATCCCCCAGTCATCCCCACGCCTGCTTACGGCAGGAGAAGACGGCGGGACAAGCGTTACCTGACGCGGATCAGGCGGCGCCCTCGGCCGCGAGGCCCTTTTCCGTCAGCAGCGTCTGCAGCTCGCCGTTCTGGAACATCTCGGTGACGATGTCGCAGCCGCCGACGAACTCGCCCGCGACGTAGAGCTGCGGGATGGTGGGCCAGTTCGAGAACTGCTTGATCCCGTCGCGCAGCTCGGGGTCCTCGAGCACGTTGGCGGTGTGGAACGGCACGCCGAGGTGGCCGAGGATCTGGACCACGCGTGCCGAGAAGCCGCACTGCGGGAACGTCGCGTTGCCCTTCATGAACAGCATGACAGGGTGGGCGTCGATCTCGGACTGGATCTTGGTGAAGGCGGGATTGGTGGTGGTCGACATCGGGTTCTCCTCAGGCGGGAACGGGTGCGGAGGTCTGAAGGGCGAGCGCGTGCAGCTCGTTGCCCATGCGGCCGCGCAGCGCCGCATAGACGATCTGGTGCTGCTGTATGCGCGAGCGGCCACGGAAGGTTTCGCTGACGACGGTGCAGGCATAGTGGTCGCCGTCGCCGGCGAGGTCGTCGATGGTGATGGATGCGTCCGGGATCGACGCCCGGATCAGCTCCTCGATCTCCGCGGCCGACATCGCCATCGGATCAGCCCCCCATCATCGCGGGAAAGAACGCCTCGTGCGCGGCCCGCAACGCGCCCACCGATATCGTGGCGCCGCCCGGCAGTGTCAAACATCCGCCGCCCGATCGGCCCAGGACCGAGGCCGGCACGGAGGCGTCGGCGGCACGCTCGATGATCGCGTCGGGGTCGGCGGCGGCGATCACGTAGCGCGCGCCCTCCTCGCCGAACCAGTAGGCGTGCGGCGGGAGCGTGCCGTCCGGCGCCTCGAGGACGGCGCCGCAATCGCCCGCCATCGCCATCTCGGCGATCGCGACCAGCAGGCCGCCGTCCGAGACGTCGTGGCAGGCGGCAACCTCGCCCGCCGTGATCATGTCGCGGACGAAGGCGCCGTTGCGGCGCTCGGCGGCAAGATCGACCGTGGGCGGCAGCCCGGCCTCGGCGCCCGTGATCTCGCGCAGCCAGAGCGACTGGCCGAGCTCGCCCCTGGGCGCGCCCACGAGGATGAGCGCGTGGCCGGGCGGGAGCGCGATGCAGGCCGCCCGCCGCGAATCCTCGATCACGCCGAGGCCGCCGATCGCAGGCGTGGGCAGGATCGCGCGCGCGATGCCGTCGGCGCCGCGGGTCTCGTTGTAGAGCGAGACGTTGCCGCTCACGACCGGGAAGTCGAGTGCGCGGCAGGCGTCCGCCATGCCTTCGACGGCGCGGGCGAACTGGCCCATGACGACCGGGTTCTCGGGATTGCCGAAATTGAGGTTGTCGGTCAGCGCGAGCGGCGTGGCGCCGGTGGCGGTGATGTTGCGCCAGGCCTCGATCACCGCGAGCGCGCCGCCCGCCCTGGCGTCGGCGGCGCAGTAGCGGGGCGTGCAGTCGGTGGTGAGCGCGAGGGCACGCACGCTGCCGGGCAGGCGGACGATGGCGGCGTCCGCCGCACCTGGACGACGGACGGTCTGGCCGCCGATCGCGCTGTCGTACTGGTGGTAGACCCAGGCGCGCGAGGCGAGATCGGGGCAGGCGACCAGGCGGAGCAGTGCATCGTGCAGGCCCACGGGATCGTCGATCTCGCCGAGCGGTGCCGGCAGCGGCGTCTCGGCGGTCGGACGATGGTAGAGCGGCGCCTTCTCGGCCAGCGGGTCGAGCGCGATGTCGGCCTCGATCCGGCCCCGGTGGCGGACGACGATGCGCCCGGTGTCGGTGAGGTGGCCGACGATGGCGAAGTCGAGGTCCCACTTGTCGAAGATCGCGCGGGCGAGGTCCGCGCGGTCGGGGCGCAGCACGATCAGCATGCGCTCCTGGGATTCCGACAGCATCATCTCGTAGGCGGTCATGCCGGGCTCGCGCTGCGGCACCACGTCGAGGTCGAGCTCGATGCCGACGCCGCCCCGGCCGGCCATCTCGACCGAGGACGAGGTCAGGCCGGCCGCGCCCATGTCCTGGATCGCGACGATCGCGTCGGTCCGCATCAGCTCGAGGCAGGCCTCGATCAGCAGCTTCTCGGTGAACGGGTCGCCCACCTGCACCGTGGGGCGCTTGGCCTGCGCGTCGGCCGCGAACTCGGCGGACGCCATCGTGGCGCCATGGATGCCGTCGCGGCCGGTGCGCGCCCCGACATAGACGACCGGGTTGCCGATGCCCGCCGCCGCGCTGAGGAAGATCCGGTCGCGCGGCGCGATGCCGACCGTCATCGCGTTGACCAGAGGGTTGCCGTCATAGGCGGGATGGAAGTTGACCTCGCCGCCCACCGTCGGCACGCCCACGCAATTGCCGTAGCCGCCGATGCCGCGCACCACCCCATCCACGATCCGCCTTGTCGCCGGGTTGGACGGATCGCCGAAACGGAGCGCGTTGAGGTTGGCGATCGGCCTCGCCCCCATCGTGAAGACGTCGCGCATGATGCCGCCGACGCCGGTCGCCGCACCCTGGTAGGGCTCGATGAAGCTGGGGTGGTTGTGGCTCTCCATCTTGAAGATCGCGGCGAGCCCGTCGCCGATGTCGACCACGCCCGCGTTCTCGCCGGGGCCGTGGATCACCCAGGGCGCGGTGGTCGGCAGGGTGCGCAGCCAGACCCGGCTCGACTTGTAGGAGCAGTGCTCGGACCACATCACGCTGAAGATGCCGAGTTCGGTCAGGGTGGGTTCGCGGCCCTGGATGGACAGCACCTCTGCCCACTCGGCCGACGAGAGGCCAAACTCTCGGGCTTGAGCCTCAGACAAGGCCAGGGCTCTGCCCTGGACCCGTCGTGCGCGGCACGCCCTGGCGTGACGGGGGCAGCGCCCCCAGACCCGCGAAAAATGGGATCCCGTCCAGGCCGCCGGCCCACTCGTCGACCATGTCCTCGAGGTGGGGCATCAGGCCGAGCACTCGGCGGTTGGCGCTCGAGATGCCGGCAATGCCGTTGCGGCTGCCGTTGACGTTCTCGACATAGCGGAACACCACCCTGCCCTCGCCTTCCAGCATGGCCACGGTCTCGTCGTCCGCGGTGTAGTTGCCGTCGCCATGCGCGAGCGGCGCGCGGATGATCTGGCCCTTCCGATAGCCGGACGTGAACACGGTGTCGGTCTGCTCGACACGCAAGGAACAATCCTGGGAGAGGAAACGGAGGCCGGCGTTGCGCAGCAGGGCGCCGGGCAGCAGGCCCGCCTCGGTGAGGATCTGGAAGCCGTTGCAGACCCCGAGCACGTGGCCGCCTTGGGCCGCGAAAGCGCGGATCGCGCTCATGATCGGCGAGTGCGCGGCCATCGCACCGCAACGCAGGTAGTCGCCATGCGAGAAACCGCCCGGCAGCACGACCAGATCGAGGGGCGGCAGCTCGGTGTCCTTGTGCCAGACGATGTCGGGCTTGCGCGCGGTCGCCGCCTCGAGCGCGATCGCCATGTCGGCTTCACGGTTGGTGCCGGGGAAGACAACGATGCCCGCGCGCATCACTACTTCTTGCAGGGATACGCCGCGTGCAGCGCGTCGAAGGTCGGGATCGCCGCAGGCTTGGCGAGGTCGTCGCTGTGCGCCTTGAGGTAATCGACCACCGTGGCGTGGAGCTGGTCGGCGGTCGTGTCGTTCGGGATGCAGGTGGCACCCGCGAAGCTGTGCCCCTGGTCGGGCGTCATGTTCTTCTCGGCACCCGCGATCCCGTCGGCGACCCCGCTGATATAGCCCTCGCAGATCAGCTTGCCCTTCGGGTTCTGGCAGGCGCCGAGCAGCTTGGTGCCGGTCAGGCGGGAGACGCGCTGGGCATCCGCGGTGTTGGCGGCGAGCAGGACGGCAGCGAGCAGCACGAAACGGATCATGGCTTGAGCTCCACGGCGAAGGTCTCGATGACGGTGTTGGCGAGCAGGCGGCGGGCCATCTCCTCGGCGCGCGCCCGAACCTGACCGGGTTCGCCGCCGGCCAGTTCCAGCTCGATCACCTTGCCGGCGCGGACCTCGGCCACTTCGCCGTAGCCGAGCTGGTGGAGCGCCACGCCGATGGCGCGGCCTTGCGGGTCGAGCACGCCGTCCTTGAGCATGACGGTCACGATCGCCTTCATCGGGAGGCTGTCACTGCATCAGCTCCGGACCCTTGAGGTCGGCATTGCCGGCCTCGGGAAGGATGCCGAGGCGGCGGGCGACTTCCTGATAGGCCTCCTCGACGCGGCCGAGGTCGCGGCGGAAGCGGTCCTTGTCGAGCTTCTCGTTGGTCTTGGTGTCCCACAGGCGGCAATTGTCGGGGCTGATCTCGTCGGCGAGCACGATCCGCATGTCGTCGTTCTCCCACAGCCGGCCGTATTCGAGCTTGAAGTCGACGAGCGTGATGCCGACGCCGAGGAACAGGCCGGAGAGGAAGTCGTTCACCCGCAGCGTGATGGAGACGATGTCGTCCATGTCGGCGGTGGACGCCCAGCCGAAGGCGGTGATGTGCTCCTCGGCCACCATCGGATCGCCGAGCGCGTCGTTCTTGTAGCTGTACTCGATGATCGAGCGCGGCAGGCGGGTGCCCTCGGGGATGCCGAGCCGTTTGGAGAGGCTGCCGGCGGCGACATTGCGGACGATCACCTCGAGCGGAATGATCTCGACCTCGCGGATGAGCTGCTCGCGCATGTTCAGCCGGCGGACGAAGTGGGTGGGCACGCCGATCTCGTGCAGGCGCAGCATCAGATGCTCGCTGATGCGGTTGTTGAGCACGCCCTTGCCGGTGATGACGCCGGACTTGGCGCCGTTGCCCGCGGTCGCGTCGTCCTTGAAATACTGGACCAGGGTGCCCGGCTCGGGCCCCTCGAAGAGGATCTTCGCCTTGCCCTCATACAGCTGTCGACGCCGCGCCATGCCAGGGGGCTCCGTTAATGGTTTCCAAAGGCCGCGCCTTTGGTGGGGTCCTAGGGGTGTCATGTCGGAGACATGCTCGCGCATGGTGCCCCTAGAGCTTGACTTCCTCGAAGCCAGACCGATCCGGCGGCCCGGCGGTGAACAGCCAGTGCGGCTTGTCCCGGCTCGCGCCGTCCCCGGGAACACCAAGCAGCGAGGACGACGACGTCCCGAACCCGGTCCGCGGCGGGATGTTCATCTCGCTGCCCGCCGGCAGCGAACGGTCCGACATCAGCGAAGGCCAATCGCCCCAGTCGGGCGGCTCCGGCAGTCGCGCCTTGTCGAAGCGCGGCAGGTGGCGGGCGATCCGCGGCGTGTGGGGGTCGTCAGGCTCGCCGGCGGCCAGCATGTGCAGTCCGGGCGGGAACGGATGGATCTCCGGATGGCCGTAGCCCAGACCGCGCAGGAACCAGGCTCCGTCGCGGTCGGCGACCACCATGTTGAACGAGCGCCATGCGGCCGCCTCGATCTCGGCAACCCGGCGCGCGCCCGCTTCCGCGTCGTGCTCGCGCAGGGCGAGCAACGGGAGTTCGCCGCGGCTGCGCTTGTTCGGGGCCGGGCCGAGCGATCCGACCCGGTTGAGCACGACGGCCACGACGCCCGCCGCGTTGACCGCCTTCCAGGTGCCGCCACCCGGGACGTCGAGACCGCCGATCACGTCGGGTTGTTCCGGCCAATGAGCGGCGGGCCACTTCCAGGGACGATCGAGACGCTCGTCGCGGTTCGCCCCGAGAAGCAGCGGCCAGGCCGCGCCGGGCCTGAGAATGAAGACGACGGTGCACACCGGGTCCTTCTAGCCAACCGCCGCGCCAATACCAATGGGGCACCACACGCTTGTGGACGCCGGTCCCGCCACCGGTTGACGTTCGTGTAGCCGAGGCTACATTCGCGGGCTGATGGAAGACCCGCGTGAACCGTAACCTCGCCGCCTTCCCGGATTCGTTGCGCGATCCGACAGTGGCGATCCGGGCGGCGCTCGACGGCCATCGCCGCGGACCGCGCGCGATGCTGCTGTTCGCGGGTCCCGCCGTCGTCGCGTCGATCGCCTACATGGACCCCGGCAACTTCGCGACCAATATCGAAGCCGGGTCGCGCTACAACTATACGCTGCTCTGGGTGGTGCTGACGGCGAACCTGATCGCGATGCTGTTCCAGTCGCTGTCGGCGCGGCTCGGGATCGCGACCAACCGCAACCTGGCCGAGTTGTGCCGGATCCATTTTCCGCGACCGCTGGTGATCGCGATGTGGCTGGTCAGCGAGCTGGCCGCGATGGCGACCGACCTCGCCGAGTTCCTGGGCGGTGCGATCGGGCTGTCGCTGCTGTTCCACCTGCCGCTGTTTTTCGGCATGGTGCTGACCGGGGCCGTCACCTACGGATTGCTGGTCGCGGCGGGCCGCGGCTTCCGCGCCATGGAACTGCTGATCGGCGCGCTCGTCCTGGTGATCGGCGTCTGCTACCTGCTGGAACTGGTCATCGCGCCGCCCGCGCTGGGTCCGGCCGCGTTCCACCTGGTGGTGCCGTCCCTGCCCGACGCGGCCGCGGTCACGCTCGCGGTGGCCATGATCGGCGCGACGGTGATGCCGCACGCGATCTACCTGCATTCCGGCCTGACCCAGTCTCGTGCGCCAGCGCGCAGCGAGGCGGAACGCCGCCGGCTGGTGCGTTTCTCGAACCGTGAGACGGTCGCGGCGCTGACCGTCGCCGGCCTGGTCAACGTGGCGATGGTGACGATGGCGGCTTCCGTCTTCCACCATGGCCATAGCGAAGTCGCCGACATCGAGACCGCCTATCACACGCTGGTGCCGCTGCTCGGGCTCGGGGCCGCGGCGATCTTCCTGGTGGCCCTGCTCGCGTCGGGCGTGTCGAGCTCCGTCGTCGGCACCATGGCGGGCCAGGTGATCATGCAGGGCTTCGTGGGCTTGCGGATCCCGATCTGGCTGCGCCGGCTGGTGACGATGGTGCCGGCCTTCGTCGTCGTCTGGCTCGGCTATGACGCGACCCGCAGCCTGATCCTGAGCCAGGTGATCCTGAGCCTCGCGCTGCCGGTGCCGATGATCGCCCTCGTCCTGCTCGCCCGCCGGTCGGACATCATGGGCGAGTTCCGGACCGGACGCGGCATGACGCTGCTGGCGGCGGGCGCGACCGGAGTCGTGATGGCGCTCAACGCCCTGCTGGTGGCGCAGGCGTTGGGCGTGCCGCTGCCCGGACTGCCGGCGGCCTGATGACTGGCTATCGGACCGGCGAGACGCCCACGACGTAAGGGTGCGCGAGGAACAGCACCAGCCAAAGGCCCGCGCCCGCGAGGAAGGGCGCGGCGCCGATCCGTGCGAGCGGCCAGCCGCGGCTGCCGGGGATGAGCGCGGTGGTGGCGGCGAGCGTGTGCCAGGCAGGCGGGTTGCGCTTGGCGATCTTGGCATCGATCGAGGGCATGCCGGCGATCGACGTGACGAGGAAGGCGCCGAAGAACAGGAGAGAGGCAAGGTCGCCGTTGCCGACGATGTGGACGAAGGCCCAGATCGAGAAGCTCCACAGCATCGGGTGACGGGTGAGCAGGAAGATGCCGCGTATCTCGGCGCCGTCGCCGCCGATGGCGGTCGGGTTGCGGGTCAGCACCGAACCCATCAGCAGGATGGTCGCGGCCAGCATCAGCAACGCGAGCAGCCACAGCAGGAACGTCGGCGCGAACCAGAGCATGCGAGTGGGCGCCTTGACGTAAGCGGCGCAGAGCAGCGCGATCGACGCGATCGACAGGACCGAGAAGACCCCGCGAAAGCCGTTCTCGCCGAGGCGCTGGACCGCGACCCCGCGCAATGCTGTCCCCGCGAGGCCGACATGGATGGCGACCCAAAGGATCGCCGCGAGTGCCAGGAGGATCACAGGGCGCTCCAGATCCTCATTGTTGCCGGGGGGTCTGGAGGGCCGGCCTCGGCTCCCCAGTCTTTCTCTAGGGCTGTGACGAAGCGAAGAAATCCCGCAATGCGCCCAGCCAGATCGCGACCGCTTCGGCGCCCGGATCGGGATGGCTGCCGACGCGATCGGCGAGATAGCTGGAGCGGCCGCGGCGAGGGATCATGCCGACGGTCGCGCGCGTGCCGGCTTCGGCGGCGCTCGCTGCCTCGTCGATGGCGAAAGCGGGCGTGGCGCCCGCCCCGACGGCGTTCGTGAAGGCCCGCGAGGCCGGCGCGAGGGCGTCGAGCATGGTTCGGTCGCCGGGCTTGGAGTCGCCGAGTTCGGCGATGCCGCGCCAGCCGGCTTCGAACGCGGCGGCCCAGTGGACGAGCTCGTTGCCCGCGAGCGCGTTCGCCGCGCGCAGCAGGAACACGGCGTAGAGCGGTCCCGACGTGCCGCCGAGCTCGCGCCGGACGGTGCCCGCCATCGCTTCCAGGACGGCCGCCGGGCGGGCGAGGTCGTAGCTTGGGAGATCGTCCTCGATCGCGCGCGCGCCGCGGGTGAGGCTGATGCCGAGATCGCCGTCGCCGACCGCCTGGTCCATCGCGGTCAGCCTGGCTTCGGATGCCCGGATCGCGGCGGTGACCGCACGCAGGGCGGCTTCGAAGGTCTCGTTGCGGCCTGGTGCGACGCGGTCGGTCTCGTCGGGTGCCGGGGCACGGAGATGCGGCGCGCCCGGCTTGAGGCCGCGGCCAGGCCAGGCGGGCGCTGTCGCCGGCGCGTCGAGGCGGGCGAGACGCACGTCGTCGACACGCATCACCGACAGCGAGCAGCCCTGCATGTCGAGTGCGGTGAGGAAGGTGCCGGTCCAGCAGCGTTCGACCATGATCCCCGCATGGCCGAGCACGGTCAGCGCGGCGCGTGCGACGATCATGAGCTCGGACGGCGGCGTGGCGCCGAGATTGTTGACCAGGAGGGCGACGCGGTCGCCCGCGGCGAGCCTCATGTCGGCGATGATGCGGCCGAGCATGTCGCGCACGATCGCGCCCGCGGTCGCCATCGGCAGGCGCTTGACGCCGGGCTCGCCGTGTATGCCCAAGCCCAGCTCGATCTCGTTGTCGGGCAGGATGAAGCCGGGCGAGCCGGCCGCGGGCACGGTGCAGGACGAGAGCGCCACGCCGATCGAGCCGAGGACCGCGATCGCGTCGCGCGCCTCGGCGGCGATGGCGGGCAGGTCGGCGCCGGCGTCGGCCGCCGCACCCGCGATCTTGTGGACCAGGATGGTGCCGGCGAGGCCCCGCCGGCCGGCGATCTGGTTGCCGGTCGCGAGTGCCACGTCGTCGCCGACCACGACCATCTCGACCGCGATGCCCTCGGCGCGCGCGAGTTCGGCCGCGACGCCGAAATTGAGCCGGTCGCCGGTGTAGTTCTTGACCACCAGCAGGACGCCGGGGGGGCCGGCGACGGCCCGGATCGCGGCGAGCACCGCGTCGATGGTGGGCGAGGCGAACACGTCGCCCGCCACCGCCGCGCGCAGCAGGCCGGGACCGACATAGCCGGCATGCGCCGGCTCGTGGCCGGAGCCGCCGCCCGAGATGATGGCGACCTTGTCGTCGCCCTCGCGCAGGACGACCATGTGCTCGGGCATCAGGATCAGGCCGGAATGCAGCCGGGTGAGCGCTTCCAGCAACTCGGGGACGACGTCGCCTGGCTGATTGATCAGCTTCTTCATGTGAAGACCCGTTCGAAGGTTCGATCGACGAAGGCGAGATGAAGCCCCGGATCGAGGGCGGCGTCGAGGTCGGCTTCACTCAGGACGGCGGCGATCTCGGGCTCGGCGAGCAGATGGTCGCGGAAGGAGCGCGCGTCCGGGTGATCGAGCGCGGTCCAGGTGGCCATCGCGGCGCGCTGGACGATGGCGTAGGCGGCCTCGCGGGTCAGGCCGGCGCGCGCGAGCAGCAGCAGGATCTCGCCCGAGTGCACCACGCCGCCGAGCGCCTCGACATTGGCCGCCATGCGCGCGGGATGAACGACGAGGCGCTCGATCATGTCGGCGAGGCGGTCGAGCGCGAAATCGAGCGCCAGCGTTGCGTCGGGCGCGATCACGCGCTCGACCGAGGAATGGCTGATGTCGCGCTCGTGCCAGAGTGCCACGTTCTCGAGCGCCGGCATCGCGTAGCCGCGGACCAGCCGGGCGAGCCCCGTGAGGTTCTCCGACAGCACCGGGTTGCGCTTGTGCGGCATCGCCGAGCTGCCCTTCTGGCCGGCCGCGAAGAACTCCTCCACCTCGCGCACCTCGCTGCGCTGGAGGTGGCGGATTTCGGTGGCGAGGCGTTCGACCGCGGCCGCGATCACCGCGAGCGTGCAGAAATAGGCGGCGTGGCGGTCGCGCGGGATGACCTGGGTCGAGATCGGCTCGGGGGCGAGGCCGAGCGCTCTGGCCACGTGCTCCTCGATCGCCGGATCGAGATGGGCGTAGGTACCGACCGCACCCGAGATGGCGGCGGTCGCGATCTCGGCGCGCGCGGTGCGCAGACGGGCCCGGTTGCGGTCGAACTCGGCGTAGTGGCCGGCGAGCTTGAGGCCGAACGAAGTCGGCTCGGCATGAATGCCGTGGCTGCGGCCGATGGTGACGGTGTGCTTGTGTTCGAAGGCGCGGCGGCGGAGTGCGTCGCAGACGCGGTCGAGATCGGCCAGCAGCAGGTCGGTGGCCTCGGCGAGCTGGAGGGCGAGGCAGGTGTCGAGCACGTCGCTCGAGGTCATGCCGAGATGGACGAACCGGCTGTCCGGACCGACGCGCTTGGCGAGCCAGGTGAGGAACGCGATCACGTCATGCCGCGTCTCGCGCTCGATCGCGTCGATCTCGGCGACATCGTCGGGACCGAAGGCGGCGATCGCGGCGGCACCGCGCTCGCGGATGGTCCGCGCCGCTTCGACGGGGATGTCGCCGCGCGCGGCCATCGCCTCGGCCGCCAGCGCCTCGATTTCGAACCAGTGCGCGAACCGGTGGGATGGCGACCAGATCGATGCCATCACCGGGCGTGTGTAACGGGGAACCAATGGCGTGCGCCTCGCGTCGTCTGACTTGAGGATCTAGGGCCAATGGCGTGACGATGCACGACCTGCTGCCGCACGCGGCGGCCCTCGCCCAGGTCCTTCTGATAGACATCACGCTCGCGGGCGACAACGCGGTCGTGGTCGGGCTCGCGGTGAACGGCCTGCCGCGGGCGCAGCGCCGACGGGCGATCCTGGCCGGCGTCGCCGGTGCCACGCTGATCCGGCTGCTGCTGGCACTCGTCGCGGTGCGGCTGATCACGATCATCGGGCTCACACTGGCCGGCGGCCTGCTGCTGCTCTGGGTGTGCTGGAAGATGGCGCGCGAACTCCGTCGCGGTCAGGCATCGCATGGAGCGGAGGGTCCGCCGGTCAGCTTCCGGGCGGCGATGCTGCGGATCGTGATCGCGGACCTGTCGATGAGCCTGGACAATGTGCTGGCGGTCGCGGGCGCCGCGGGACGCGACACCATCGCGCTGGTGGCCGGTCTCGCGTTCTCGGTGGTGCTGATGGCGTTCGCCGCGGATGCGGTCGCGCGCCTGATCGAGCGGTGGCGCTGGATCGCCTGGCTGGGCCTCTTCGTCGTGCTGTTCGTCTCGCTGCGGATGATCTGGGACGGCAGTGCGGACGTGCTGCGGACGGGCTGGCTCGGCCAGGCGTAGGAGCGGGGGCACTTCGATGAGCGCCGACTTGCGATGGATCCCGGGTCCCGGGGCACCGCGAGGACCTGGCGGCCGTTACTCGTTTGTCCACTCGGCCTGGGGCCTGCGGTGATAGCGCCCCGCCTCGCGTGCCATCATCCGGTAGCCGACGAGTTCACGCCGCAACGTTGCGCAGTCCTCATGGTGACGTTTGAGGACACCGTTCACCTCGACCTCCGTGTAGAACCGGTCGGGCTCGAACTGCTCGGCCAACCACGCGAGGATCACGCGCCGCTTCTTTCGGCTGGCCGGGATCCGGGTGAGCGTGCCGTCCTCCGAGATGAAGTTCCGAAGCGCGGGGGGCGGCACCTTGTCGTGCCGGGGCGCCCAGTTCGCCACCTGCTCGCTGCTCAGCACCGACCGCGACAGCCTCGCCAGCGCGTCCGGCTCGAGGGCATACCAATGCGTGTTGCCATCGACCCGACGCCGCAGAATGCCGAGACGCCTGAGCACCACGAGATGGTGCGACGCAGTCGGCTCGGTCAGCTCCAACGCTGCCGCCAGCTCGTGGACGTTGTGCTCGCGTCGGGCGACAAGTCCGAGCAGGCGAAGCCTGCTGTCATGGGCCAGGGCCTTGAAGAACTCGAGAACGACCGGAAACTCGGACTGCTCGATCATTGCTGAACATCGACCGTTGTCTAATTTGATGTTCATCAATGTACCAGACTGCCGGCGATCGCAAATCAAGGCGCCCGGCCTTCATCGGGCCAGGAACGGCAGCAGCGCGTGCATGACTTCGTCCGGGTATTCCTCGTGAACCGCGAGCTTTCCACGTGGGAGGACCACGCTCTCGACGCCGCCCAGCCGGCAGAGCGCCTCCATCTCGGCGCGCGACTTCGGTGGCGTGGCGGCCCCGTAACAGACCAGGATCGGGATGTTCGCCCGCTGCGCCAGGTCGAGGAATTCGGCGCTGCTCGCGACGCGGTCCAGGCCGCCGGTGACGAAGGCAGCCGAGGCGAAGCGGGCGCCTTCGGCTTCGATGACACGCCGCTTTTCGGCCAGACGCGCGCCGGACAGCGATCGCGGATCGTCATAGACGTGGCCCGCGACCATCCGGCGGATGACGAACGGGCTCATGTTCGCCCGGTAGAGCAGCGGCCCCGTGATCGGCCGCTCGACCGCGCGGCGGATCCTCGCGAACAGCGGCCGGTTGCCGCCGGCCATCGTCGGCAATGGGCCCCGCCAGGTGGGCGCGATGAGCGCGAGCCGGGCGATCGCGCCCGGATGGTGGGCAGCGTGGTGCAATGCGTAGGTGGCCGCGTGCCCCGCCGCCACGACGGCAACCGTGTCCGGCACCACAACGCGCAGGAGATGGTCGAGAAAGCTCGACAGCGCGTCCGGCGTCCATCGCACCACCGGACGTCCGAGCGTGCCGAACCCCGGCCAGTCGACCGAGACCGCACGCGCGTGCGGCGCCAGCAGGTCGGCGAGCGGCGCCATCTCGCCTCGGGTCGAGATCGAGCTCGGCGCCGGAAGCAGGAGGATCGGGGGGCCGGCGCCGCGCTCGTCGAGGCCGACGGTGACGCTCGTGCCCTGCCAGGACCACTCGACCGGGCGTGAGAGGATGGTCATGCAATCACGGCTGGACGGCCCGTATGCTACGATATAGCGTCCGCATCTTCCGCTGTCCTTCCGCTCGGAGTGACGATGAGCAAGCCTACAACGCTCGCGGCCATCATGCTGCTGGCGCTGCCGGTCACGGCGCGGGCCGCGGGCCCGATCAGCATTGTCGCCGCCGAGAACTTCTATGGCGACGTCGCCGGCCAGATCGGCGGCCCTGGCGTGAGGGTCACGAGCATCCTCAGCAACCCTGATCAGGATCCGCATCTGTTCGAGGCGAGTCCGTCGGTCGCGCGCGACATCTCGGGCGCCGGGATCGTGGTCTACAGCGGCATCGACTACGATCCGTGGATGGAGAAACTGCTGGGCGCCGCGCGATCCGGCTCGCGCCGGACGATCGTTGTGGCGCCGCTCGCCGCCCGCAAGACGGGCGACAATCCGCATGTCTGGTATGATGTGCAGACGATGCTGACCTATGCCGCGGTGCTGACCGAGGCGCTCGCCGAGGAGGATCCCGGCGGTGCATCCGGATACCGCGACCGCCTCGCTCGCTTCCAGCAATCCGTCCAGCCGATCGAGGCCAGGATCGCGGCGCTGCGCGATCGTCTGGCCGGGACGCGGGCGACCGCCACGGAGCCGATCTTCGGCTACATGTTCGCATCGCTGGGCGTGCGCAGCCTTGAGGCGTCGTTCCAGATGTCGGTGATGAACGGCACCGAGCCGAGTGCTGCCGACGTCGCCGCGATGGAGAACGATTTCAGATCCCACCGTGTCCGGTTGCTCGTCTATAACAGCCAGGCCTCGGACCCGGTTGCCGCGCGGATGGAAGAGCTCGCGCGCGCGTCGGACATTCCGGTCGTGGGCGCCACGGAAACCGAACCGCTCGGCAAGACCTATCAGGCGTGGATGACGAGCGAGCTCGACGCCGTCGACCACGCGCTGCCGAGATAGCCGGATGGGCGCGATCGCGTTGCGCGACGTGCGGCTGGAGCTCGGCGGCCAACCGATCCTGGCCGGTGTCAGCCTGGAGATCGGCGCGCGCGAGTTCGTGGGCGTGCTGGGGCCGAACGGTGCCGGCAAGACGACGCTGATGCGGGCGATCCTCGGACTGGTGACGCCGCGGCGCGGCACGATCGAGGTGCTGGGCCGGCCGGTGCGGCGTGGCAATCCGTCCGTCGGCTACATGCCGCAGGTCCGCTTCTCTGCCAGCCCGCGGCTGAGCGGATGGGACTTCGTGGCGGCCGCGTTGGACGGCCACCGGCCCGGACTGCCGATGCATGGCAAGTCAGGCCGGGCGGAGATCGATCGGGCGCTCGAGCTGGTGGGCGCGACCGCGCTCGCCCGCCGGCCGCTGGTCGAGATGTCGGGCGGCGAGCGGCAGCGGCTGCTGCTGGCCCAGGCGCTGATCGGCAGGCCGCGCCTGCTGCTGCTCGACGAGCCGCTGATCAGCCTCGATCCGCACCATCAGCGGGCGGTGGTGGCGCTGGTGCGGTCGCTGCAGGCGGAGCTCGGCATCGCCGTGCTGTTCAGCGCGCACGAACTCAACCCGCTGCTGGGCGCGATCGACCGGGTGCTCTATCTCGGCGGCGGGCAGGCCGCAGTCGGATCGGTCGACGAGGTCATCACCGGTCCGGTCCTGTCGCGCCTCTACGGATCGGAGATCGAGGTCGTGCGGCTGCATGGACGGATTTTCGTGATGTCCGGCGATCACGACGTGCAGCGCGACGAGCATCGGCACGATGCCCATGCTTGACTACGACTTCATGCGCAACGCGTTCGCGGCCGCCGCGATCGTTTCGATCGTGGCGGGCGCCGTCGGCTACTTCCTGGTGCTGCGCGGCCAGACCTTCGCCGGACACGCACTGGCCCATGTGGGCTTCACCGGTGCCACCGGCGCGGTCCTGATCGGGGCTTCGCCGCTCTGGGGCCTGGTGCTGGTGACGGTCGCCGGCGGCGTCCTGATGGGATTGATCGGCGAGCGGCTCGCGCAGCGCGACGTGGCGATCGGCATGGTGCTGGCGCTGGCACTCGGGTTCGGCCTGCTGTTCCTGCATTTCTTCACCGCCTTCGCGACGCAGGCGACCTCGCTGCTGTTCGGCAACGTGCTCGCGGTCGATGCCGGCACCGTGCGGACGTTGGCCGCGCTCGGCGTCGTCAGTCTTGCCTGCCTGGCCGCGATGTCGCGCCCCCTGCTGTTCGCGAGCCTGCAGCCGGAGCTCGCCGAGGCGAAGGGCGTCTCGCTGCGGCTCATCTCCGTGCTGTTCCTGGGCGTCGTGGCGCTGGCGACAGCGGAGTGCGCGCAGATCGTGGGCGTCCTGCTGGTGTTCACGCTGATGGTCGGACCCGCGGCCGCGGCGCAGCGCCTGACGAGCGGCGTCGGGCCTGGCGTGCTGCTCTCGGCGGGGCTGGCGCTGGCCGAGGCCTGGCTCGGCATCACGCTCGCGTTCTACACCGACTGGCCCACGAGCTTCTGGATCACCGCGCTGAGTACGTCGGTGTATGCGTTGACCCTGCTGCCCGGCGCCGCTTGGCGCAGTCGCGCGGAAAGGCTGGGGGGACCGGAGCCGGTCCCCCCAGACCCCCCGGCGATCATGGCGCGTTGACCTGGCTGCCGGGGGTCTGGGGCCGGCCTCGGCCCCCAGTCTTGTCTAGAATCGCTGCGCGATTCCCACCAGGATCGTGCGCCGGAGCCCGAACTGCGGCGCGCCGACGCCGATCCCTGTCCCGTCTCGGATCTGGTATTTGCGGTCGAGCAGGTTCAGCACGTCGAGACGCAACTGCGTCGCCTTCAATCCTGGCAGGTTCAGGGTTTGCACGGCAGAGATGTTGATCGTGTAGTAGCCGGGCTCGGTGGCGCCATTCGGCGTGGAGCCGGCACGACGCAGGCCGCTGCCGACGACGAGGTCGGCCGAAAGGCGGGCCGGAAAGCGGGTGCCTTGGAAAGCGGTGTAGGCGACGCCTCCCGAACCGGTCCAGCGCTGGTCGTGGTCGAGATGGATCCAGCGCTGCGAGATGTAGGCGAGGTCGGCCGCGCTGAAGTTGAACTGCGCGGAGTTGATGTCCTTGCCGATCGCGCGCGCGTAGGCGAGGTTGCCGTAGAGCGACCAGGGACCGTGGTCGTAGGTGCTGTTCAACTCGATGCCGTGATCCTCGCCGCGGGCGTAGTTGAAGGCGGTCAGGATGATCGGCGCGCCGAACTGGCCTTCGTCGATCAGGTTCTGCGCCGCCTTGTAGTAGGCGTCGATGCCGACCTGCCAGCCAGGCAGCAGGATCTGCGTGATGCCGCCGTCATAGTAGTTGTCGCTCTCCGCCTTGACCGTGCTGTCCTGGGTCACTTCGGACGCAGCGCTGGTGCCGTTGAAGATGGCGACGGAAGTCTGACCAACCAGCTCGAACGGCGGCGGTATGAAATACTTGGAGTAACCGCCGTGGATGGTCGTCGTCTTGCTCGCCTCGTAGACAACGTTCACACGCGGGCTGATCTGGTCGGCGTGGGTGTATTCGTCGATCACGTCGAAGCGGGCGCCATAGTTGAGGATGAGGTGGCGCAGGATGTGATACTCGTCCTGCAGATAGATGCCGTAGAGGCCGCCGGTCTTGCCAAGTCCCTGATGGATGTCGAAGGGAAGATCGGGGGGAGCCGGCGTGCTGCCGCCGAGCGCCGGCAGCACCGAGGAGTCGGTCGACGACACGTTGCGTTCGCCGATCACCTGGAAGCCGGCGCGGATCGTGTGCGCGCGGTCGATGCTCCAGGTCGCGTCGGTCTGTTCCCCGGTCGACAGCACCGAGCGCGCGGCGGTCTGCGCCAGGCCGTTGAACAGCAGGTCGCCGATCGGATCGGGCGAGAAGTAGAGCGAGGAATAGCGGGTGAAGAATTCGGTCTGTACGCCGATCGGACCGAACTCCTTCTGTAGCGACAGGATCCCGAAGTCGGTGATCTCACGCTGATGCTCCTGCAGCGTCGAGCTGTCGAAGTTGGTGATGCCGTCGACGTTCAGCCCGAGCGAGGGCGTCTGATCGGGGTTGTTTGGGATCTGGTAGAGTTCGTTCGACGCGCCGGCTAGCAGCGAGACGCGCGCGGTCGGATCGACGATGGCCGACAGATGCACCAGCCCATGGGTCTGATTGCTCAGATCGTGGACCGGGTTGAACGACGCGGTCGGGTTCTCGATGCCGACCCGGCTGTGCAGGAAGTCGCCGGTCGCGAAGATGTCGAAGGCGCCGGATCGCGCGCCATACTGGAAGCTCGGCTGGAAGTAGTCGCGCGCGCCACCATAGATCGAGACCTCGCCGCCCGGGTCGGTGATCCCGGTCTTGGTGGTGATGTCGATCACGGCCGCGGTGTCGTAGCCGAACTCCGCCGGCAGCGCGCCGGTGATCAGCGACAGCGAGTGCGCGAACCGCGTCTCGAGCGCCTGGCCGAAGACGGTCAGGCCTTCGGGGAGCTGCACCCCGTCGAGGCGGAACTGCACCTCGTTGTGGTCGCCGCGGACGTGGATCTGGCCGAAGCTGTCCTGCGCGACACCAGGCGCCTGCAGCAGGAGCTGGTTGAGAGGCGCGTTGTCGCCCTGCGGCAGCGTGGCGATCGCGCCGCGGCCGAACTTGTAGACGGTGGCGCCTAGGTTGGGCTCTAGCAGGCTGCGGGCGCGGTCGAGCTGCTTGCTGATCCGGATGGTGGCGACCGGGATCGGCTCCTCGGCGGCGCTCGCGGCTGAGGGATTGTGCGCCGCCGTATCCACACTGGCGGCCGGTGCCGCGACCGTGGCGGCCGGGTCGGCGAAGACGCACGTCAACGAAGTGGTCGAGAAGAGCATCGTCAAGGAGAGCGTCTTGCGCCAAAGCAGCATGCGAGCGTCCTGATCGCCGGGAGGCGGCGAAGCCACGCTACAGTATAATGTAACGCTATGTTATGTTGTACTGTTTGTGGTCGGCTGTCCAGGAGCCAGAGGGATCGTCCCTGTGCTCTCGAACTCGCTTGACAGGATCAAGGAAGACCCGTAGATCTGAACAGGTGTTCATACGTACGTGTTATCGGTGCTGAGATTTGATCAAGCCGGCGAGCTCGCCGACATGTTCCGCTTGCTGGGCGATCCCAACCGGCTCGGGATCGTGGCGTCGTGTCTCGACGGTCCGCTGAGCGTGGGAGATATCGCGACGCGAACGAGTCTCAGCTCGTCGCTGGTGTCGCATCATCTACGGCTGCTTCGCGCGGCGCGATTGCTGAGGGCAGCCCGGCGCGGAAGGCAAGTCTTCTACAGCATCCCCGACTGTCATGTCCGGGAGATGCTGACCAACATGATCGAGCATCTCGCCGAGCCGCGTGAACACGAAGACGACCTCGATTTGGAACCAGGAGTGACATCATGAGCGTGACCATCGACAGGGTGAAGTGTTCGTGCACCGACTGCGTGTGCGTCGTCGACGTCGAGAAGGGCGTCAAGCGCGAAGAACGGATCTATTGCGGCGAACCCTGTGCCGATCATCATCGGAGCGGCGCCGGTTGCGAGCATGCCGGCTGCACCTGTCACGGCTGATCCACGCGAGCCTCTCCTGTCGCGCGATATCTGACCCGCGGCCCGGCCATGGCCGGGCCGTGAAACCTGCCGCCGGGGCGCTGCTCGATCGTTCATCGGTCGCATGCGATTCATGCGCGCATCCAGTCCGGCCGCCCGGTGGTCTCCAACGGGTGCGCCCTGGGGTTTCTTCGGTCGCCGCTGTCGACGTCGTTTCCTGGATCCTCGCGGACTGCTGGCTCGTATCTGTCTCGTCTCCGCTTGCTTCCTAGGTCGAAGCGCAACACCTTAGGCCTCGGCCTGCTCCATATGGCGTCCAGGCAGGTCGGGGGGCTCGCGGAACGCGATCGCGGCCACGCCGATCGAGCCCAGGACGACGAACAGCTCGATCGCGTGCGCGAGCCCGACCCCGCGACCGGTGGCGGGGACGACGTAGCCCGCGATCCCCTGCCCGGCGGCGGCCAGCGCGTAGGCGAGGCCCATGCCGAACGAGCGGACGGAGGATGCGAACCGCAGCGAGAGATAGTGCGGCACGAGGGCGAAGACGCTGTTGCCGAAGGCGCCCATCACGAACGAGGCCGCGAGCAGGACGGCGGCGTTCGATCCGGAGGCGAACGGGACGATGTCGGCCACCGTGATGACGAGATAGATGAGCAGCGTCGCTCGGTTGCCGATACGCGAGGCGAGCCAGCCGCAGGACGGCTTGCCGATGATCGAGCCGATCGCGTAGGCGGCGATGGCGTAGAAGACGCCTTGCGGCCCGTAATGGTGAACGGTCTTGAGCAGCGAGGGATAGAAACTGTACATCGCCGCGTTCTGGAACTGCAGGACCAGCATGAAGATGCAGGCCTGCCAGGCGGCGGCGTTCATCCGGAACCGCGGGCGCGCCTGTCGCGCGGTTCGGCCCTCGCGCTTGTCTTGCCGCAGGCGCAGCCAGACCGGACTCTCGCCGATGCCCACCCGGATGAAGATCGCGAGCAGCGCGGGCAGGATGCCGATCAGGAACAGCGACCGCCAGCCATAGAGCGGCAGCAGCACGGCCTGGGCGCCGGCAGCGGCGAAGAAGCCGAACTCGTAGCCCGCCATCATCAGCGACGAGGCGACCGCGCGGGCGCGCTCGGGCACGGTCTCCATCAGCAGTGCGGCGGACGCGGTCCATTCGCCGCCGAAGCCCACGCCGAACAGGAGCTGGATGACGAGCAGCGCGGTGTAGCTCCAGGCGAGACCGGACAGTCCCGAAAAGGCCGCGAACCAGATCACGCCGATCATGAAGGTCAGCTTCCGGCCATAGCGGTCGGCGAGCCAGCCCCAGCCGATGTTGCCCGCGATGCGGCCGATGCTCTGCGCGGTCAGCACGAGGCCCATCGCGGTCAGCGTCACCCCGAAATGATGCCCGATCTCGGGGAGTGCGAGGATCAGCACCACCTGGTCGAACGCATCGAGGAACCAGCCGAGGAAGCAGGCGAGCACGAGCCGCCAATGCGGCCGGAGCAGGGCGAACGGGTTGGCCTGCGTGTCCTGCGTCATGCGCGACTGGCGCACTCCGAACAGATCCCCTCGACCTCAATCGTGCTCTTCGTCATCCGGAAACCCTTGCACGCGATGGCGCGATCGAGAGCGGCTGCCACCGCGTGTTCGTCGAGCTCGGTCACGCGGTGGCAGTTCGTGCAGATCAGGAACTGCGCCTGATGCCGGTGGCCCTCGTCGCAGACGCAGGCGACGAAGGCGTTGAGCCGCTCGATGCGGTGGATCAGCCCGTGCTCGAGCAGGAACTCGAGGACGCGGTAGACGGTGGGCGGCGTGGCGCTGCCGCGCCGGTCGCGCAGGCGGTCGAGAAGCTGGTAGGCGGTCGAGGGCGCGCCCGCGTCGAGGATCATCGCGAGCACGTCGCGGCGCAGCTCGGTGAAGCGGACGCCGGCGCGCAGGCACAGGCTTTCGGCGGCGGCGAGGCGGGGCGCGTTGTCGAGCATCAGTAGCCGGCGGCCGCGCCCGCGGGCGCGCGCACGTCGTTGGCGCCGAAAAGGTGCCCGCTTGGCTTGGCGCCGAGCGCAGGCGCGCCGGCCAGGATGCCTTCGGCCGCACCCCAGGCGTGCCGGTCCGCGATCGCATAGCCCATCTGCTCGAGCAGATGCCTGGTGTCGGGCGACAGCGCGCGATCCTCGGCCTCGATGACGTCGGGCAGCCACTGGTGGTGGATGCGCGGCGCGTCGATGGCGGCCGCGATGTCCATGCCGAGATCGACGACGTTGAGGATCGCCTCCAGCGTGATGGTCGGGATGCGCGAGCCGCCCGGACTGCCGATCACCATGACGAGGCGGCCGTCCTTGGAGACGATGGTGGGCGCCATCGACGAGAGCGGGGTCTTGCCGGGCTGGATCGCGTTCTGCTGGCCCTGGACCAGGCCGAACGCATTCGGACTGCCCGGCCGGGTGCTGAAATCGTCCATCTCGTCGTTCATGATGATGCCGGTCGGACCCGCGACCACTTCCGAGCCGAAATAGAGATTGAGCGTCGTGGTCAGGCTGACGGCGTTGCCCGCGGTGTCGACCACGGAGAGTTGCGTCGTCTGGTGGCCCTCGTCGGGCACGGGGGATGCCGGCAGCGACGCGGACGGCGTCGCCCGATCGGGCAGGATCGCCCGACGGATCGCGGCCGCGCGCTGGGGGCTCAGCAGCGAGGCCACCGGGGCGCGCACGAAGGCCGGATCGCCGAGCAGCGTGTTGCGGTCGTGGAAGGCGTGGCGCATGGCTTCCGCCATGTCGTGCACGGCGGCGGCCGAATGGAAACCGAGCGGTTTGAGGTCGATGCCGGCCAGCACATTGAGGATCTGGCACAGCACGACGCCGCCGGCGCTCGGCGGCGGCGCGCTTTCCACCAGGTAGCCACGGTAGGTGCAGCTCACCGGGGGCAGGATGCGTGTCCGGTAGGAGGCGAGATCGGCCATCGTGAGGATGCCGCCGCCGGCGTCGCTCGCGCGCACGATGTCGCGGCCGATCGGTCCGCGATAGAAGGCGTCGGGGCCCTGGCGGGCGATCGTCTGCAGCGTGCGGGCAAGCGCCGGCTGCACCAGGCGATCGCCCGGGCGCAATGGCGTGCCGTCGGGATGGTCGAGCAGCGCGCGCAGCCCGGGTGCCGCGTCGATCCGCTCGCGCATCTCGTCGAAGACCGCGACGTCGCCGGCGCCGAGAGTGAAGCCGTCACGCGCGAGCCTGATCGCGGGGGCGAGGTCGGCGGCACGCGACAGATGTCCCCAAATCGCGCGCGCGGTCTCGAGGCCGGCGACCGAACCTGGCACGCCGGCCGCGAGCCAGCCGAACAGGCTCTTGCCGCGGATCGCGTTGCCCGACGCGTCGAGGAACATGCCGGCCGTGGCGCGGGCGGGCGCCTTCTCGCGGAAATCGAGGAACTCGGTGCGGCCGTTGGCGAGCCGCAGCGTCATGAAACCGCCGCCGCCGAGATTGCCCGCTTCCGGATAGACGACGGCGAGCGCGTAGGCGGTCGCCACCGCGGCGTCGACGGCGTTGCCGCCCTGCCGCATCACCGCGACGCCCGCCTCGGCGGCGAGGTGCTGGGCGGCCACCACCATGCCGTGCGCGGCCTCCGACGGGATCGGTGTCGCGGCCCGGCCCGGGACGCTCAGCACCACCACGATCAAGGTGGCGAGCGCGCGTCCCCTCACGCGGCGTAGGGGGGACGGTGCAGGCCGGCGGGCGAGATGGTGAAGATTTCGCACCCGGTGTCGGTCACGCCCACCATGTGCTCGAACTGGGCCGACAGGCTGCGGTCGCGGGTGACGGCGGTCCAGCCGTCGTCGAGGATCTTCACCTCGGGCCGGCCGGCATTGACCATCGGCTCGACGGTGAAGAACATCCCCGCACGCAGCACCGTGCCCTCGCCGCGCCTGCCGAAATGGAGCACGTTGGGCGGGGCGTGGAAGGTGCGGCCGATCCCGTGCCCGCAGAAATCGCGCACCACCGAGAAGCGGCGCTGCTCGACGAAGGTCTGGATCGCGCTGCCGACGTCGCCGAGCGTGGCGCCGGGCCGGATGGTCTCGACGCCGCGCATGAGCGCCTCGTAGGTGACGTCGACGAGCATCGACGCGCGGCGCGACAGCGGTCCCACGACATACATGCGGCTGGTGTCGCCATACCAGCCGTCGAGGATGGAGGTCACGTCGATGTTGAGGATGTCGCCGGAGGCGAGGCGCCGCTCGCCGGGGATGCCGTGGCAGACGACATGGTTGATCGAGATGCAGGACGATTTCGGATAGCCGCGATAGTTGAGCGTCGCCGGCACCGCGCCATGAGCCTCGGTGAACTCATGGATTAGGCGGTCGAGCTCGCCCGTGGTCACGCCGGCGCGGACATGGGGTGACACCATGTCGAGGGTCTCCGCCGCGAGGCGCCCGGCGCGCCGCATGCCCTCGAAATCGTCCTGGGCGTGAAGAATGATACGCCGCCCTTCGACCTCGCCGTCCATTGAGCTCTCGAACTCCGCTACCCGTCCCCTCGCCTCACAGGATGTGGCGGCGGCGCCTCGTGTGCAAGGAAGGCCGCGTTCACGCCACCGGGTCGGCGTGGGCCTGCGCGCTCATCCGGCGCGCGTGGTGGCGACCGGCGAGCCGGGTGGCGCGAACCTCGTGCACGCGGGCGACGCCGCGCCGCGCGACCGCGTCCGCGACGGCGGCCTGCATGCGGAACATGTGCCGCATGCCGCGCAAATGGTGGCGGCCGTGCGAGATCGGGCCGGATGCCGGCATTCCGCCCAGGCTGTTGTCGGCGACCAGCAACGCGCGACGGTGCCGGAACGCGCCCTCGAACGCGGGGGGCGACGGGGGAACCGGCACGCCTTCCTGGGCGAAGCCCTGGTTGAGCAGCGTCGTCATCACGGCGGCGCGCTGACTGTTGTTCTGGGCGCCGAGCACGACCCCGATCAGGCGGACGTTGCCGCGCACGGCCGAGGTGACGAGGTTGCAGCCGGCGGCGTCGGTGAAGCCGGTCTTGAGGCCGTCGGCGCCCGGATAGGAGCGCAGCATCCCGTCATGGTTGGGCACGACGCGTCCGTGGAACCAGAAGCCGGGCACGCTGAAATAGTGATACTGGTCCGGGAAGTCGGCGATCAGGTGACGGGCGAGGAGCGCGAGGTCGCTCGCGGTGGTCATCTGGTCGGGGTCGGGCAGGCCCGACGCGTTGCGGAAGGTGGTCTGGCTCATGCCGAGCGCGCGCGCGCGCAAGGTCATCATCTGGCCGAAGCGTTGTTCGTCGCCACCGAGCATCTCGCCGAGCGCGGTCGCGGCGTCGTTGGCGGACTTGGTCACCAACGCCAGGATGGATTGCTCGACGGTAATGTAGGTGCCGGGCAGCAGTCCGAGCTTGGAGGGCTCGACGCTGGCCGCGTAGTCCGAGACCGGAACCGCCTGGTCCAGCGTGATGCGACGGTCACGCAGCGCCTCGAACACCAGGTAGAGGGTCATCAGCTTGGTCAGGCTGGCCGGAAACCGCTGCAGCGTCGGGGCGTCCTGCTGCAGCACGGCACCGCTGCCGGCGTCGAGCACGACGGAGCTGATCTCGCCGCGATACTGGGCGTGAGCGGCCACGGGCAGCGAGGCCATCATCGTCGTCAGCGAGGCTGACGCCATCATTGTCCTCAGCATGGCGGACCGTCCGAGAAGGCCCGTCGAGAGCGTCCGGATGCATCTCAAGGCAAGCCCGCCAAGTCTCATCCGACGCGTCTCCGTAACCAAGCGCTTTCGCAGATAACCGAAAGTTCGCCCAGGGTCCAGCAAATGGCGACAAAAAACGAGGCAGTTTAATGGCTTGGCGCAATAACTTGGGATCGCCTGGCATCATCGGCCCCGAGACCGGCGCTCGCCGGACTTCCACTCGGACCGCGCGAACCGATATGATGGCCCGATGAATAACCGAACCAGTGCTCGCAGGACTTCGCCGCGATGAGCGACACCGACAAGCGTGGCAATGACGGGCCGGCCACTGGCGTCGTCGTCAAGTCGCGCCCGAAGACGCGCAAGCCGGCGATGTACAAGGTCCTGATGCTCAACGACGACTACACGCCGATGGAGTTCGTGGTGCACGTGCTCGAGCGATTCTTCCAGAAGACACGGGAGGAGGCCACGCGCGTGATGCTGCACGTCCACAGGCGCGGCGTCGGCGTGTGCGGCGTGTTCACCTACGAGGTCGCCGAGACCAAGGTCACGCAGGTGATGGACCTGGCGCGTCAGAACCAGCATCCGCTCCAATGCACGATCGAGAAGGACTAGGTCGGGATCGAGGCCGCGCGGCCGGACGCCGGTGGCCGAAATCTTCACGTTGATGAGCTTGCGCCCTGGCGCAGCCGCCGGGGCGGAATATCTCTCTCGGAGCGTCGGCGGTTCGACGAGCGGGCCGTGCCGGGGTTCGCGCTCGACACGACGCTCGATTTCACTGGCATTCGGATGAAACGCGCCGGACACTTCTCGTCCAGTGGTCAGGGCAACGGGTCTCCCACGGGCGAGACGGTCAAGGATTGGGCGAAGGAAGGCTTCTCATGCTGTCACGCAATCTAGAGCAGACGCTGCACCGCGCCCTCTCGCTGGCGAGCGATCGCCGCCACGAATACGCGACCCTCGAGCATCTGCTGCTTGGCCTTGCCGACGACAGCGACGCGGCGACCGTCCTGCGCGCCTGCGGCGTCGACCTCGATAAGCTCCGCTCCGACCTGACCGAATTCCTCGACAAGGATCTCTCGGGGCTCGCGTCGGACCGTCCGGGCGAGCCCAAGCCGACGGCTGCCTTTCAGCGGGTGGTCCAGCGCGCCGCGATCCATGTCCAGTCCTCGGGCCGTGACGAGGTCACGGGTGCCAATGTGCTCGTCGCCATGTTCAGCGAGCGCGAGACGCACGCGGTCTATTTCCTGCAACTCCAGGACATGACCCGACTCGACGCGGTCAATTTCATCAGTCACGGCATCGCCAAGGCGCCCGGCCGGACCGCGCAGCGGCCGGTGCAGGGCAGCGCGCAGCCTCCGTCCGGCAACAGCGGTGGCAACGAGGGCGAGAGCGAGCGCGAGGAAGGCCGCGGGCGCGCCAAGAGCCAGGACGGGCTGTCGGCCTACTGCGTCAACCTCAACAAGAAGGCGATCGCGGGCAAGATCGACCCGCTGATCGGGCGCGACCACGAGATCGAGCGCACGATCCAGATCCTGTGCCGCCGGACCAAGAACAACCCGCTCTATGTCGGCGACCCGGGCGTGGGCAAGACCGCGATCGCGGAAGGGCTGGCCAAGCGAATCGTCGAGGGTGACGTTCCCGAGGTGCTGAGCAAGTGCACCATCTACGCGCTCGACATGGGCGCGCTGCTGGCGGGAACCCGCTATCGCGGCGACTTCGAGGAGCGGCTCAAGGCGGTCGTGACCGAGCTCGAGAACACGCAGGGCGGCATCCTGTTCATCGACGAGATCCACACCGTGATCGGCGCCGGTGCGACCTCCGGCGGGGCGATGGACGCGTCGAACCTGCTCAAGCCGGCGCTGGCGCAAGGCACGCTGCGCTGCATCGGTTCGACCACCTACAAGGAGTTCCGGACCTATTTCGAGAAGGACCGGGCGCTGGTCCGGCGCTTCCAGAAGATCGACGTCAACGAGCCGTCGGTCGAGGACGCGGTCAAGATCCTGCGCGGGCTGAAGGCCAATTACGAGAAGCACCACAAGGTCCGCTACACCGAGGAGGCGATCCGCGCCGCGGTCGAGCTGTCGGCGAAATACATCAACGACCGCAAGCTGCCGGACAAGGCGATCGACGTGATCGACGAGGTGGGCGCTTCGCGCATGCTCCAGCCCGAGGGCAAGCGGCGCAAGACGGTCACGCTCAAGGACGTCGAGGACATCGTCGCCAAGATCGCCCGCATCCCGCCAAAGTCCGTCAGCTCCGACGACAAGGAGACGCTGCGCAACCTGGAGCGCGACCTCAAGTCGATGGTGTTCGGCCAGGACCGCGCGATCGAGGCGCTGTCGGCCGCGATCAAGCTGTCGCGCGCCGGGCTGCGCGAGCAGGAGAAGCCGATCGGCAACTACCTGTTCTCCGGTCCGACCGGCGTCGGCAAGACCGAGGTCGCCAAGCAGCTCGCCGCCACGCTCGGCATCGAGCTGATCCGGTTCGACATGAGCGAATACATGGAACGGCACTCGATCAGCCGGCTGATCGGCGCGCCGCCGGGCTATGTGGGGTTCGACCAGGGGGGCCTGCTGACCGACAGCATCGACCAGCACCCGCACGCCGTTCTTCTCCTCGACGAGATCGAGAAGGCGCACCAGGACCTCTACAACATCCTGCTGCAGGTGATGGATCACGGCAAACTCACCGATCACAACGGCAAGGTGATCGATTTCCGCAACGTCATCCTGATCATGACGACCAACGCGGGCGCGTCCGACCTCGCGCGCGAGGCGATCGGATTCGGCCGGATGGGACGCGAGGGCGAGGACGAGGAGGCGATCAAGCGGCTGTTCACGCCGGAGTTCCGCAACCGCCTCGACGCGACGATCACCTTCGCCGGTCTGACGCCGGAGATCGTCGGGCGAGTGGTGGAGAAGTTCGTCATGCAGCTCGAGGCGCAGCTTGCCGACCGCAACGTGACGATCGAACTGTCGTCGGCCGCCAAGGAATGGCTCGCCGAACGCGGCTACGACCGGAACTACGGGGCGCGGCCGCTGGCGCGGGTGATCCAGGAGCACATCAAGAAGCCGCTCGCCGAGGAGCTGCTGTTCGGCAAGCTGGTGACCGGCGGCGCGGTGAAGGTGGGCATGAAGGACGGGGCGCTCGATTTCGAGTTCGCCCAGGCCAACGCACCCGCCCGGCCGGACGGGGACGAAGGCTCGTCGGAGCAGGAACGCGAGGCCGTCGAATAGCGGCATGCCCATGGCGTGACGCGTTGGGCAGGCTTGGGTCGGCGCCCTACCCAAGCCGCTCTCGCGGTCCTGGTTCTTGTCTCGATCGGCGTGTTGAACGCCTGGCAATGTGTGCGGCTTGCGCCGGTCGATTCCGACTTCGTCCAGTGCGTTCTCGTCGCCCGCGCCATCCTTGCCGGAAACGTCCTCCTGCACGGCTGGGTGCTCGCAAGCGATAATTTCCTCTTCACCGACGTCCCCGGCGCCCTGGCCGGTTTCGTCTTTTTCTCCGAATGGCGGCACGCGCTGCTGCTCTGGCCGGTCGTCACCTACGGCCTGATCATGCTGTCCGGCCTGCTGCTCGTCCTGCGGTCCGGACTGCGTGGAGACGGCAGGATCGTGGCCGCCGGCCTGGTCGTGGCCCTCCTGTTCACGCCCGACATCCACAGCCTTGGAGGCTTCCTGGCCGTGCCGGCGCAGCATGCCGCCAGCATCCTCGACGTCCTGATCCTGCTCCTGATCATCCAGTCCGGCCAACGCGCGGCGAGCCTGCCGTTCGTGCTCGGCTTCTGGGCGATCTCGACGCTGCTGCTGTTCAGCGATCCGTTCGCGGTGGTCTTCTTTTTCGCACCCCTGGCATTGGTTCTCGTCGTCCAGCTCGCCGGCGGCACCGACCGCCGGCTCCCGGGCAGGCTGCTCGGGGCGACGATCGCGGCCGGCTCGATCGCGATGGTCTCGAAACCGCTCATCCTGGCCTGCGGCGGGTTCGAGACCGCGCCGGCCTTCACGACGCAGCTCGTCGGTTTCGCCGGATTGCGGGCCAATCTGGTCACGATCGCTTCCGATGTGACGACGCTGGCCGGGGCCGCGCCGCATGATCTCGGTGTCGCTGCCCGCCTCTTCCAGTCGCTGGCGCTGATCGGCGCGGTCATCGCGATCGTGGCCTCGCTCAGGGGTGCGTCACTGACGACCGGAGGCATCGAACTGCTCCTCGCCCTGTGCGTGGTGTCGGATGTGGCCGGCTGCCTGGTCAGCGAGCAGTATCATCGCTCGACGCTGCCCGGCGTCACCTACAATGCCGACCAGAAGCGGTATCTGACGCCGGCGATCGTGTTCGGCTGGCTGCTTGTCAGTCTGTGGACCGGGCGCGTGGTGTGTGCCGTGCCGGAGAGAACGGTGCGCGCAGCCCTCGCCGCGGCGCTGGTCGTGGCAGGCGGGGTCCGCTTCTCCGCGGCGACCGTCGCCGCCTTGGAGACCCGCGCGCTCCCTGCGGCGATCGCGAGCGAGCCGCAGGCCAGGCTCGCCGCGTGGCTGTCCGCGCATCGGCTCACGCACGGCGTCGGCAGCTACTGGGAAGCGTCCGCGGTCACGGTGCTGTCGAACGGAGGGGTCAGGGTCCGGGCGGTTCTCGGGATCGATGGCCGCCTCCTGCCGTTCCGATGGATCGCCGATGATGGGTGGTATCGGGGCCCGCCGCCGCAGTTCGTCGTTTTTGCCAGGGGCGACTGGTTCCGGATCGACGAGAGATCCATTGCGGCGACTTATGGCGCTCCCGCCTCCGTCACCGATGTGGACGGGTTTGTGGTCGCAAGGCTGCCGGGCGCGCCTACAGTTGCGCTGTCGCGCGACGGGTCCGGTGCGGCACCCTGACCTGGCGGACCCCGCCGCGTGCCCCGCACCCGCGGCACGGTGTCGACCGCGAGGCAGACGAGGAGCGCGACCAGGATCATGGCGACGAAGGCGAACAGGCTCGAGCCGGCGCGGATCGCCTCGGCGGCCCCGAGCGGGCCCAGGACGGTCCCGACCCCGTAGAGCAGCAGCAGTTCGCTGATCACCTCGGCCGGCGGCGCATGCCCCGACTGGCTGGTGACCAGGCCCACCCCCACGCCGTAGAGCGGATACTGCGCGAAGCCGAAAAGCCCGAACAGCACGATGATCCAGATCGACCCCATCCCGTAGTAGGCGAGTTCGAGCGGGATGCTGGTCGCGAGCCCGATCGCGATCGCGAGGCCCAGGATCGCGCGGCGGTCGACCTTCCACTGCACGAGCATGCCGATCGGCGCATAGGCGAGCGCGCCGCCGACGCTGTTGGCGGCCAGCATGTAGGTGTCCTTCTGGACGCTCAGGCCGGCGTTGAGGCCGTAGATCGGTCCGAGGCCGCCGATCGCGCCGGTGATCACGCCGGCCGCGAACACGTCGAGTGCCCCGAACGGCGAGCGGTGCCACAGGCGGCGGAAGCGAAGCCGGTAGCGCGGCACCGGCTTGGGTTTGTAGTCCTGCCGGGTGAGCAGGATCGGGATGCCCGACAGCACGATGGACGCGACCATCACGACGAAGGGCGCGTCGCTCGAATTGTCGATCAGGTCGAGGCTCAGCGTGCCGCCGAGCGAGGCCATCAGGCTCACGATGAAGTAGGTGGCGAAGGCGGGGCCGCCGCCGGTCCGCTCGATGATCCAGCTCTCCACGATCGCGGACAGGCCGCCGAAGCAGAAGCCGATCGCGAGCCGCAGCAGGATCCAGACGGTGTCGTCCTGGTCGACGAGAAGCAGCAGCGCCGAGACCGCGCTCACCGCGGTCAGGATCACGAAGGCGCGCAGATGGCCGAACCGGTGGAGCAGGCGGCCGATCAGCAGGCAGGCCACCACGAAGCCGGTCGACCAGGAGGCGGAATAGAGGCCGACCGCGCGCATCGAGGCGCCGTGCGCATGGCCGAGCAGCGGAAGCAGGACGCCCTGCAGGTTGGTGCCGAACACCAGCAGACCCATGCTCAGCAGGACGGGCCAGAGCAGGACGATGGCGTTCAGCGGTGCCTCCCCGTGCCAGGTCTATCCCAGTGCGCGATCTATCCCAGTGCGCGCCTGGCCACCTCGATCGCCTCAAGCGCTTCGCCCGACATCGTGGGAACCCTTGGGTCGAGCCGTTCCAGCGCGTCCACGATCGCCTCCGTCACGACAAGTCTCGCATACCATTTATGATCCGCGGGCACGACGAACCAGGGCGCCTCGGCGGACGCGGTGTGCCGGATCGCCTGCTCGTAGGCGTCCTGGTAGGCATCCCAGTGCGGCCGCTCGGCGAGGTCGCTCTGGCTGAACTTCCAGTTCCGCTGGGGGTCGTCGAGACGGGCCAGCAGGCGCTCGCGCTGCTCCTCCTTGGAGATGTGCAGGAAGAATTTCAGGATCGCGACGCCCTGATGCGCGAGGAAGCGTTCGAAGCCCACGATGTCGTCGCAGCGCGTGCGCCAGAACGTGTCGCCGCGATCGCCGAGCGGCAGGTGCTGGGCTTCGAGCAGCGCCGGATGCACGCGGCAGGTCAGCACCTCCTCGTAGTGGCTGCGGTTGAAGATCGCGATCCGGCCGCGCTGGGGTGCGGCGACATGCACGCGCCAGAGAAAATCGTGCGCGAGCTCGACCGGGCCGGGCTGCTTGAAGCTGGTGACGTCGACGCCCTGCGGGTTCACGCCCGACATGACGTGCTTGATGGTGCCGTCCTTGCCGCCCGCGTCCATCGCCTGCAGGACGATCAGCAGGGAGCGGCGCGCCTCCGCGTTCAGCTTCGCCTGCAGTGCCGAGAGACGCAGCTTGGCCTGCTCGAGCCGCTCCTTGCCTTCGCTCTTGGTGAGCCCCGCGTCCGCCGCCGTCGGATGATCGGCGATCCGGAACCCGGCGCCGTCGGTGATCCTGATCGCGGGCGCGGTCACCCGCCGGTTCGCTTGATCGCGAGCGGCCCGGGACCCTGGCAGGTCGGCATCAGTTCGATCCGGTTGACGTTCATGCGCGCGGGCAGGCCCACCACCCACGCCACCGTCTCGGCGATGTCGGCGGGCGTCAGCGGATCGGTGCCCGCGTAGACCTTGGCGGCCGCCTCGTCGCTGCCGAGGCGAACGGCGCTGAACTCACTGCCGCCGACCAGGCCGGGCTCGATGTCGGTGCTGCGCACGTTGGTGCCGACCAGGTCGGCCTTCAGGTTCAGCGTGAACTGCCGGACAAAGGCCTTGGTCGCGCCATAGACGTTGCCGCCCGGATAGGGATAGGCGCCGGCGGTGCTGCCGATGTTGACGATGTGCCCGCGGTCGCGTTCGACCATGCCGGGCAGCAGCGCGTGAGTGACGCGGACCAGGCCGGTGACGTTGGTGGCGATCATCGCGTCCCAGCCGTCGAGCGCGGCGCGCTGCGCCGGTTCGATGCCGCGCGCGAGGCCGGCGTTGTTGACCAGCACGTCGACCGCGCGCCACTCCGCGGGCAGCGAGCCGGGCAGGCCGGCGACCGACGCCGGATCGGTGACGTCCAGCGGGAAGGCGAGAACGTTGCCGCCGAGATCGGCGGCGAGCGTCTCGAGCCGGTCGCGCCGCCGGCCGGTCGCGATGACGCGGTGACCGCCCGCGACCATCCGGCGCGCGATCGCGTCCCCGAAGCCCGACGTGGCTCCGGTGACGAGGACCGTGAGGAATGGCGTCACCGCAGTTCGACAGTGATCGGGATGTTGTTGCGGGTCGCCTTCGAATACGGGCAGACCTGTGCGTGCGCCTTGTCGGCGAGTTCCTGTGCGACGGCCCGGTCGATCCCCTCGATCCTCGGCTTGAGCACGACCGACAGCTTGAAGTCGTCATTCTCGGTGTGGAGCGTCACGTCGGCGGTGACGGTGATCTGCTCCGGCTTGACCTTGTGCGCGGCGCTGAGCGCGATCAGGGCCTGGCCGTAGCAGGCGGAATAGCCGGCGGCGAACAAGGCTTCCGGATTGGTGGCGTTGGGCTTGCCGGGCGTGCCGTCGGCCTTGGGCATCGCGAGATCGAAATGCAGGACGCCGTCGGCCGAAGTCACATGCCCGTTGCGTCCGGCGACCGTGGTGGCACTGGTGGTGAAGCTCATTGTTCCTGTCCCTTTATCTGCTCGGCTTCGAACGCCGAGGTCTCGCCCTGGTTGTCGGCGCCGATGCGTTTGGCGATCTCGCCCTGGGTCGCCAGCAGCCGCCCGTCGGGACCATACAGGCGCAGGTCCAGCCAATCCGCGGCCGGAAACAAGGCGCGCGCCCGCGCGTAGGCGGCGTCCTCGGTGCCGAAATGTTCGCGCCGGTCCGGCGGTCGTGCATGGTTCGCCGGCTGGGCCGTGTCGAGCTGGCCCGGCCTTCCGGACGGATCCGGGATGCCGGGCACCGGGGTCGTCAGGTAGGCGAGCGTGTAGGCCACATTCAGCCGAGGGCCGCGAGAATGGCGGCGCCGCTGCTGACGCCGAATTCGCCCGGCGGCTCGACGGCCAGATGGACGATGATCCCGTCATCGACGATCATCGCGTAGCGCTGGCTGCGCACGCCGAGCCCGCGGGCCACGAGGTCGAGCTCGAGGCCGAGGGCGCGGGCGAACAGGCCGCTGCCGTCGGCGAGCATGGTGATGTTGCCGTCCGTGCCCTGGCCCTCCGCCCAGGCCTTGAGCACGAACGGGTCGTTGACGGCGACGCAGTCGATCTCGTCGATGCCCTTGGCCTGGATCGCCGCGGCGTGCTCGAGCACGCTCGGCAGATGCTGCGCGCTGCAGGTCGGGGTGAAGGCACCGGGGACCGCGATCAGGACGATCCTGCGGCCCTTGAAGTGCTCCGAGACCTGGACTGGCTGGGGCGCGCCGTCGGTCACGAGGGCCAGGGTGGCCTCGGGCAGCCTGTCGCCTTGCTTGACGGTCATCGCGTGTTCCTCGCTGTCGGTCATTTCATAGACCGAAGCCGACGGGGCGTCACGATGGGCCCGCACGCCGGGAACGCTTGCACCGTCCCTCCCGCGAGCCACATGGCTGCCATGTCACAGACCTCATGGGACGAGGACGACTGGCGCCTGGCCGGCCACCTTCTCGTCGCGACCACCGCGCTCACGACCCAGCCCTTCGCGCAGAGCGTGGTGCTGATGTGCGCGCATTCGGCGAACGACGGCGCGATGGGGATCGTCATCAACCGGCGCCTGGCGGAGCCGGGGATCGACAATCTGCTCGATCAGCTCGGCATCGAGCCGTCCACCCCGCGCCGGCACATCGAGCTGTGCGCGGGCGGCCCTTGCGACACGTCGCGTGGCTTCGTGGTGCACAGCGCCGACTGGCAGGGCGACGGCAGCCTGGTGATCGACGAGACGATGTCGCTGACCGCGAGCCTGGACGTGCTCAAGGCGCTCGCCGAGGGCGAGGGTCCGAAGCTTGCCCTGCTGGCGCTCGGCCACGCCGCCTGGGCACCGGGCCAGCTCGAGCGCGAGATGGAAGAGAACGCGTGGCTTACGGTGCCGGCGAGCGAGCAGATCGTATTCGATCGCGAGCACGACACGAAATGGCGGCGGGCCCTCGCGACGCTCAGGATCGAGCCGATCCTGCTGTCAGGTCGCGCCGGTCACGCCTGAGCGAGCGGTGGACCTTCGGGCCGCCGTCACCGTTGATGAGACGAGGGTGAGCAACCCTCCAGGATCAGGAGAAGTGCAATGCGCAAGTTGATGCTCGCGAGCATGGCCGTGCTCGGCCTGGGATTGGGCGCCAACGCGATGGCGCAGGGGGCCGGTGGAAGTGCGGCCGGGGGCGCCATGGGTGCTGCACCCGGCGGGACAGGCGGCACGACCGCCGGCAGCACTTCCGGAGTCGCGTCCGGCGCGGGCGCGAGCGAAATGGGTGCGGCGCCGGGCGCCGGCGGTCCGAGCAGCGTGACCGGCGCGACGCCGGGCGGTATCGGCAATCCGGCTGCCGGAGTGCCGTCGGCCGGGCCGCCGTCGGTCGGCACCGGCGCATCCGCGCTCGGCACCCTGTCGGGGACGACCGGGACATCGGGGGCCGCCGGCGTGACCGGCAGCAATACCAACGTCTCGGGTGGCCCGGTTGGGGGTCCCAACGCCAGCGGCGGCCACTGACCGCTACCAGACGAAGGACGGCAGCGAGGCGGCGGGCGCCAGTCCCGCCGCCTCGGCCGCCGCGTCGGCGGCGGCCGGGTTCCCGAGCAGGTGGTGGTGGATCCCGCCCAGGATCCAGATCGACGCGAGCCCAGCGGCGGTCGCGCCCGCGATGTCGGTGGCCAGCGCGTCGCCGATCGCGCATACGCGCGTCCTCGGTGTCCCGAGGGTCGCGATCACGGGCTCGTAGATCAGCGGATCGGGCTTGCCCACGAGCTTGACGCGGCCGCCGAGGGCCGCGAATTCGCGGGCGAGCAGGCCCGCGCAGATGATCCGCTCGCCGCCACGCACGATCTCGATGTCAGGGTTGGCGCACAGCATCGGAACGTCCAGGCGCGCCGCTTCTCGCAGCAGCGGCAGGTAATGACCGATCGCGGCCGGACGCTCATCGTCCGGCCCGGTGTTGAGCACGTAGTCGGCTTCCGCCAGGGTCGCGACCGGCTGGTGGGCCACGCCTTCGAGGATGTTGGCGTCACGCGCGGGGCCGAGATGAAACAGGCGCTGTCCGAGGGATGCCACGAACGGGTCGTCGCGCGCGATCAGCATGTCGTGCGTCACCTCGCCGCTGGTGACGACGCGGTCGTAGAGCGGATCGCCGACGCCGAGCCCGCGCAACTGTTCGACCACGAGGCGCGCGCGACGCGGGGCGTTCGACAGCATCACGATGCGCTTGCCGGCGGCGCGGAGATGCCGCAGGCAGTCGATCGCGCCGGGCAGGGCGTGCACACCGTCATGCACGACGCCCCAGAGATCGACGATGAAGCCGTCATGGTCGTGGGCGAGTGCGCGCATGCCGTCGAGATGTCTCATCGGTCGTCCTGGTCGAGCAGCGCGCGGGCGAGGCGCGGGAGGAGGCTGGGCCCGTTATAGGCGAAGCTGGTGTAGAGCTGGACCAGGTCCGCGCCCGCGTCGAGGCGGCGGGCGACATCGCGTCCGGTGGCGATGCCGCCGCAGGCGATGATGACGAGCGCGCCGCTCCCGCGCGACGCGACCGCGAGGTCTAGCATCGCCATCGCGCGGGCGGCGAGCGGCGGCCCGGACAGGCCGCCCGCCTCGCCCGCATGCGGGCCGCGCAGGCCGAGTGGTCGGGCGACGGTGGTGTTGGACACGATCACGCCGGTGGCGCACGAGGCACCGACGACACGGACCAGGTTGCCGATCGCGGCGTCGGCGAGATCGGGAGCGAGCTTGACCAGCAGCCGCGTGGCGGCCGGCATCCGCGCGCCCACCGCGTCCAGGATCGCGGCCAGCCGTGCCTCGGTCTGCAGGTCGCGCAACCCCGGCGTGTTGGGCGACGAGACGTTGATGACGACGTAGTCGGCGACGCCGGCCGCCGCCTCGACCAGTGCCGGGTAGTCGCGCTCCGGATCGGCGCCGTCCTTGTTGATCCCGACATTCAGTCCGACTGGCACGCCGATCCGGGCGCGCTGGGCACGGAGCCGGGCCACGCACGCCTCGATGCCGCGGTTGTTGAAGCCCATCCGGTTGATCACCGCGCGGTCGGCCTCGAGGCGAAACAGGCGGGGCGCCGGGTTGCCCGGCTGCGGGCGCGGTGTGACGGTGCCGATCTCGACGAAGCCGAACCCGAGCGCACCGTAGGCCGGAGTGGCCGCGGCGTCCTTGTCGAACCCGGCGGCGAGCCCGATCGGTGTCGGGAAATCGAGGCCCATGACGCGGCGCGCGAGCCGCGGATCACGACGGATGCCCGGCGTGAGGCGAAGCCGGTCGGCCATGGCGAGAGCCGACAGGGCGATGCGGTGCGCGCGTTCCGGGTCGAGGCGGCGCAGCGCCCTCTGGGCCGCCGTGGCGAGGAATGGATGCATGGATTGGTCCATGCCCGACCGCCTGCCCCGTGGGAAGGATGGCCTGGAGGACGGCTTGCCTCGCGAAAAAGCCACGCGCACAGTCGATGCATGTTCAACGAGCCGTATCTGGAGACGTGCTGCCGCTCGGCGCTGCACCGGCTGACGATCTGCGGACATGCCGGACGGCCGCCCGGAATGAAGGACGGCCCGTGCCTGCAACGCCTGTCGGCGATGGGGATGGTGCGGACGCGTGACGATGGGCGCTACGAGATCACCGACCAGGGCCGGGCCCGGCACGCCAGCGAGATCGTGAAAGCGGCCTAGTGTCCATCCGGCACGAGGATCTGTGGCGCGCGCTCGATACGCTGGCGGCCGAGAACGGCATGACGCCGTCGGGCCTGGCGCGCGCGGCGGGCCTGGATGCCACGACCTTCAACCGGTCCAAGCGCTGCGGCAATGACGGCCGCCCGCGCTGGCCGAGCACCGAGAGCCTCAGCCGGGTGCTGGCGGCGACCGGCGCCTCGCTGGAGGGCTTCACGGCGCTCGTCAGCGGCGCGCGGACGCTCAGCCACAGCCGGCGCGAGCGGTATCTTCGGGTGACCGGCGTGCGGCACGAGGCGGCGCGCGACCGGTTCGACGCCAAGGGCTCGCCGATCGGCCGCGAATGGGAGCGACGCGAGGCGCCGGCGCTGGCCGAGCCGAGCGACTACGGGCTGCGGATCGAGACCGAGGATTTCGAGCCGGTGCTGTGCCGCGGCGACCTGCTGATGGTCTCGCCGGAATCGTCGATCCGGACCGGCGACCGGGTCGTCGCCTGCGTCGAGAAGGACGTGCTGATCGCGCGGCTGCGCGGCCGCAGCGCCACCCATCTGACGTTCGAGAGCCTCGGCCGGCCCGGCCTGCGCCAGGCCGACATGGACCACATCCCGTGGATGCACCGGATCACGTGGATCGGGCGGTAGGGTCGGCGAGCGGACCGTCGCTGCTGTCGGGGCCGAGCGTCGCCAGGATCGCGATCAGCAGCGCCACGGTCCCCACGACGAGTGCGAGCGGCAGCGCGAGGCTGCCGCCGGTCCGGTGCGCGAGCGCCACCTGGAGGTTGGCGTTGGGCGAGGCGATCAGGTTGCCGAGCTGGTAGACCAGTCCGGGGAAGGTGGCCCTGATCGCGGCCGGCGACAGCTCGTTGAGATAGGCCGGCACCATGCCCCAGGCGCCCTGGATGCAGAACTGCATCAGCACGGCCCCGATGCCGATCCGCAGCGGCGTCGTCGAGTAGGCCCAGAGCGGCAGCAGCGGCAGGGCCAGCAGGGCCGCGATCGCGATCGCGCGGCGCCGTCCGATCCGCTCGGACAGCGTGCCGAAGAACAGGCCGCCCGCCATCGCGCCGAGATTGTACAGCACGACGATCAGGGTGACGGTGTGGGCGGGGAACTTGAGCTCGTTGTGCAGGAAGATCTTCGGATAGAGATCCTGGCTGCCGTGGCTGAAGAAGTTGAAGCAGGCCATCAGCGCGATCGCGAACACCGCGAGCCCGGCATGCGCGCGCAGCACGGCGGCGAGCGACGCGGTGGGTGCGGCGTCGGCCGCGCGCGTGCGCGACAGGGCGCGCTGGGCGAGCCAGTCGGGGCTCTCGTCGACGCGGCGCCAGACGTAGAGCACCAGCAGCGCGGGCAGCGCGCCCACGACGAACATGCCGCGCCAGCCGAGCAGCGGCTCGGCCAGGAACAGCAGCGAGGCGAGCAGGTAGCCGGTGGGATAGCCGGTCTGCAGCAGGCCCGAGACCGGGCCGCGCCAGGAGCGTGGGATGCTTTCCATCGTCAATGCGGCGCCCACTCCCCATTCGCCGCCGAGGGCGACCCCGAACAGCGCGCGCAAGGCGAGGAAGACCAGGATCGACGGCGACGCGGCCGAACAGAGCTCGACCGCCGAGTAGAACAGAATGACCGCCATCAGGACCGGCTTGCGGCCGTGACGGTCGGCGAGGCGGCCGAAGATGAAGGCGCCGATCGGCCGGCAGCACAGCGTCAGCCACAATGCGGTGACCGATACGCCGACCGAGGTGTGGAAGGTCCGCGCAACGTCGTCGATGATGAAGACGACGATGAAGTAGTCGAACGCATCGAGCGTCCAGCCACCGTAGCAGGCGAGAACGGTGGCGATCTGTTTGCGTCGCATCGTGACCCTTCCAAACCCGAGGCGTAGAATGCCGGTTTCCAAAGGCTAGCCTTTGGCCGGGTCCAGGGGCAGAGCCCCTGGCTTTTCAGGAGCGGGCCATGCGAATTTCAGCGAGAAACGTGCTGAGCGGCAGGATCGTGGCCCTCACAAAGGGTGCCACGACCGCGCACGTCGTGCTGGACGCGAACGGGACGCGCGTGACCGCGTCGATCACCAACGAGGCGGTGGACGAACTGGGCCTCGCGGTCGGCGGCGAGGCGAGTGCGGTGATCAAGGCGTCCGACGTCATGATCGCGGTGGACTGAGCGATGGGGCGGCTCGTCGACGGTGTCTGGGACCCCGACCGATCGTTTCCCACCGGCAAGGGGGGCGCGTTCGAGCGGACCACGACGAAGTATCGCGACCGGATCACGCGCGACGGCGAATTCCCCGCCGTCGCCGGCCGCTACCGCCTCTATGTCTCGCTCGCGTGCCCGTGGGCGCACCGGACGCTGATCGTGCGCCATCTCAAGCGGCTCGAGGACGCGATCGACGTCTCGATCGTCAACCCGCACATGGGCGAGGACGGCTGGACGTTCGATCCCGACCGCGCGGTGGTCCCCGATCCCGACGGCGCCCGATGCCTGCGCGAGATCTACCTGCGCGCCGATCCGCACGGGTCCGGCTCGGTGACCGTCCCGGTGCTGTGGGACCGGGAGCGACGGACGATCGTGTCGAACGAGAGCGCCGAGATCATCGCCATGCTCGATGACGCCTTCGAGGGCGGCCCGGACCTCGCGCCGCTCGCGTTGCGCGCCGGGATGGCGGCGGTCGACGAGCGCGTCTATCCAGGGCTCAACAACGGCGTCTACCGGGCCGGCTTCGCGCGATCGCAGGAGGCCTACGACGAGGCGGTGCACGCGGTCTTCGAGACGCTCGCGTGGCTCGAGGAGCGGTTCGCGGACGGGCGCCGGTTCACGATGGGCGACACGCTCACGCTGACCGACATCAAGATCTTCACCACCCTGGTGCGCTTCGATCCGGTCTATGTCGGCCATTTCAAGTGCAATGTGCGCAGGCTGGTCGATCATCCCCTGCTGTGGGACTTCGCCCGGCGCGTCTTCCAGCATGACGGCATCGCGACGACGGTCGATTTCGACCACATCAAACGACACTATTACGGCAGCCATCCGGCCATCAATCCGACCGGGATCGTGCCGGTGGGACCGGCCATCGACTTCCTCACCCCGGTGGATTGACGAGCCGATGAATGCGATCACCGTCATCAGCCTGTTCGCGGCCACGTTGTCGATGGTGAGCTACGTGCCGCAGGCCTGGTCGATCATCCGCAAGCGAAACACCGACGGCATCTCGCTCAAGATGTACATCATCACGGTGGCCGGCTTCGTCGCGTGGCTGACCTACGGGCTGCTGCTGATGCAATGGGCGATCATCGTGCAGAACATCATCTGCCTGGGGCTGTCGGCATTCATCCTGACGATGAAGCTGTTGCCGCGACGGCAGACCGAAGCGGTGGCGGAGGCGATGGCCCCGGCGGCACTCGCCGAAAAGGGTTAGCGGGAGCCACATGCAGGCCTGGCAGGCGACGAGACTCTCGCCCGATCTCCGCATCGATGTCGTCGAGCGGCCGGCGCGGCCGGACGCGGCCGCGCTGCGCGAGGTCGACCGGCTCTGGGACGAGGCGCGACGCGCCAATCCGGCCCTGTTCAACGGGCGCGTGTTCTCGGCCGACCACGTCGCTTCGGGCTGCATCGTCGGACACTGGAGCGAATACCGGTTCGGCTACGCGCAGATCCGGCAGCCCTCGCTGCATGACGCGCTCGGGGTGCGGCCGGTCGCCGTCAACGGCGTCGTGCGTTGCCCCGAGGGGATCGTGTTCGGCAGGCGTGATGCGAACGCGGTCTACCAGGCGGGTCAATGGCAGTGCCCGCCCGCGGGCAGCATCGAGAGCCGCGCGGGCGCCGACGGCGTCGACCTCGCGGCCCAGCTCGCCTTCGAGCTCGAGGAGGAGCTCGGCCTCGCCGTCACCGAGATCCGGTCCCTGCGTCCGTTGTCGGCCGTCGAGCATCCCGGCAGCCATGTCCTCGACATCGGCATGAGCGTCGAGACCGGCGTGGGCGCCGCCGACATCATGGCCCGGCAGCGTCGCGCGCGAGGATGCGCGGAATACGACCAGATCGTCGTCGTGCCGGTCGATCAGGTCAGACGGCGGATCGACGAGTGGGCGGAGAGCCTGGTGCCCCCTGCCCGCTTCTTCCTGGCCCTCGTCATCGAGGGGTCGTCCCGCTGATCGGCTCGCCTGTCTTCAGGCGGCGAACAGGGTGACGATCGCCTCGCAGAAGGCCGGCAGATCCTTCGGATTGCGCGACGTCACGAGATGACGGTCGCGAACCACGGTCTCGTCGACCCAGATCGCGCCCGCGTTCTCGAGATCCTTCCGCAGCGACGGCCACGACGTCATCGTGTGTCCCTTGACGCCGCCCGCGTCGATCAGCGTCCAGGAGCCGTGACAGATGGCGGCGATCGGCTTGCCATGCTCGACGAAATGGCCGACGAATCGGACCGCGCGCTCGTCGATCCTGAGCTTGTCCGGATTGGTCGTCCCGCCGGGCAGGACCAGCCCGTCATAGTCGCTCGATGTCGCATTGGCGATCTCGCGGTCGACCGGGATCCTGGCCGCCGGCTCCACGTCGTTGTTCATCGCCTGGATGGCGTCGGTCTTGGGCGAGACCACGACGACCGTCGCACCTGCGTCGCGCAAGGCCTTCAGGGGCTCGGTCAGCTCGACTTCCTCGACACCGTCGGTGGCAAGGATGGCGATGGTGCGCCCGCTCAGATTGGCTGCCATGAATTCCGTCTCCCGAATGATCGATGGCTGCCCAACGGCGCCGGGTGCGTTCCTTTCCATCGCCCGCGGTCAACTGGACGGGAGCGCCGTCCTCGTTCAGTCGTTTCCGCCGGAGCATGGAGGACAGGCGATGAAATTGCTGCGTTACGGACCCCAGGGACTGGAGCGGCCGGCCCTGCTCGACGCGAGCGGCGCGATGCGCGACCTGTCGGGCATCATCCCCGACATCGACTCGCGCACTCTGCGAGGCCTGGACGACCGTCTGGCGACGATCGCGGTCGCCGACCTGCCGCTCGTGGACGGCACGCCGCGGATCGGGCCCTGCGTGGGCGGGGTCGGCAAGTTCATCTGCATCGGCCTCAACTACGCCGACCACGCGGCCGAGACGGGTGCCCGGATCCCGAGCGAACCGATCCTGTTCGCCAAATGGAACTCCGCGATCTGCGGGCCGAACGACGACGTCGAGATCCCCCGCGGATCGGTCAAGACCGACTGGGAAGTGGAGCTCGGCGTGGTGATCGGCACCGGCGGCCGCTACATCGAGGAGGCGCGCGCCATCGATCACGTCGCCGGCTATTGCGTGGTCAACGACGTCTCCGAGCGCGAATACCAGCTCGAGCGCGGCGGCACCTGGGACAAGGGCAAGGGACACGACACTTTCGGACCGATCGGTCCCTGGCTCGTCACGCGCGACGACGTCCCCGACCCGCAGGATCTGCATCTGTGGCTCGAGGTGGACGGCGAGCGCATGCAGGACGGGAGCACGCGCACGATGATCTTCGGTGTTGCCCATCTGATCGCCTATCTGAGCCGCTTCATGAGCCTGCAGCCGGGCGACGTGATTTCGACCGGGACACCGCCGGGCGTAGGGATGGGCAGGAAGCCGCCGGTCTATCTGCGCGCCGGCCAGACGATGCGGGTCGGGATCGACGGGCTGGGGGAGCAGCTTCAGAGGGTGGTGCAGGCGTAGGCCAGGGGTTCCACCCCTGGACCCCGGCTGGGGCGAGCCGCCCCAGACCCGCGACAGTCAATGCGCTTCGCGCGGCGCGACACCGTTGATCTCGCCGATCACGTCGGTGAGCATCGGCACGTAGTCCGCGCCGCGGCCGAGGCCGATGGCGGTGGCGAAGCTGTTGCGGACCGCCGCACCGACGGGGTTCGACGCCTGCACCGCGTTGGCGAAGCCCGAGAGGTAGGTCAGGTCCTTGAGCGCGTTGTCGAGCGTGAAGATGTGCGCCTGGCGGTTGCCGCCGACGGCATAGTCGAAGAACGTCTTGAAGAAGCCGCAATCCATCCGGCCGCCGGCGAGCACCTCGTGGAAGACCTCGCGGCTCATCCCGGCCTTGGCGCCGACCATCAGCGCCTCGGCGTAGAGCGCGGCGTAGCCGAGCGAGACGAAATTGTTCAACAGCTTCATCGTATGGCCGGTGCCGGTCGGGCCGGTCTTGACGATGCGGCCGGCGAAACTCTCGATCACCGGCATCGCGCGCGCGACCGCGTCCTCGGCGCCACCGACCATCACGTCGAGCGTGCCCGCCCACGCCTCCTTCGGCGTGCGGCTGAGCGGCGCGTCGATCAGGGTGATCCCACGCCCGGCGAGTTCGGCCGCGAGCCTTATGGTGACGGCCGGTTCCGATGTCGAACAGTCGATGACCAGAAGCTCGCGGCCGGCGGCGGCGAGGCCGTCATCGCCGCCGAGACGCGCCTCGACCTGCGGACTGCCGGTCACGCACAACACCACGATGTCGCAGCGCTCGGCCATCTCGCGCGCGGTCCTGGCCTCGGAGGCACCCTTGGCGAGCAGGTCCTCGACCGCATCGCGGGAGCGGTTGGCGAGCACGACGAGGGGAAAGCCCTTGGTCGCGAGATTGTGGGCCATGCCGTGTCCCATCTTGCCGAGGCCGATGAAGCCGATCGTTTCGGGCATCGTTGTTCTCCATTGCGTGTGAGGTGCGTGGTCAGGTGCTCGACCTGATTTCGAGTCGGTAGCCGACATCGACCCGGGCGGGACCGGCGGGCTCGCCCTTGATGCGCGCGAGCACCTTGCGCGCGGCGAGCTCGCCGATCAGCCGGCGGGGCGAGACGATCGTGGTCAGCGCTGGCACGGTCAGCGCACCGATCCCGAGCCCGTTGAAGCCGGCGATGGCGATGCGGCCGGGGACGGCGATCCGTTCGGCCTGGGCACGCAGCAGGGCGCCGACGGCGAGGTCGTCGTTGGCGAAGAAGATCGCGTCGAGCTCGGGTGCCGTCCGCAGCGCGTCGATCAGCGCGTCGCCGCCCACCTGCGGGCTTGAGGCCTCGTCATGGGTGAACGGGGCACGCCGCCGGCGCCCGGCGCGGGCGAGCGCGCCGTCGAGGCCCTTGAAGCGGAGGGCCGCGCGATAGTCGAGAGGAAGGCGGCCGCCGATGAAGCCGATCTCGCGGTAGCCGCGCTCGATCAGGTGACGGCCCATCGCCGCACCCGCGTCGGCGTGCGAGAGGCCGACATTCATGTCGATCGCGCGCGTTCCGAGATCCATCATCTCGACCACCGGTCGGCCGTAATGGGCAAGGATGCGGCGCGTGCGCTCGTTGTGGCGCAGACCCGCGATGATCAGGCCGGCCGGCGACCAGCCGAGCAGGGCGGCGACAAGGTCGGCCTCGCGGTCGAGATCGTACTGGGTGTTGCCGAGCAGCGGCTGGTAGCGGGCCTCCTCGAGCACCTCCTGGATGCCCTGGATCACCTCGATGAAGACGGCGTTGGCGAGCGACGGCACGATGACCGGGATGATGCGGCTCTCGGCGGACGCCAGCGCGCCCGCGAACTGGTTGCGCACATAGCCCAGCGTCGCGATCGCCTCGTCGATCTGCGCGCGGAGTTCGTGCGAGACGCTGTCGGGCCGGTTGATCGCGCGCGAGACGGTGATGGGGGCGACGGACGCCCGCTCGGCGACGTCCTTCAACGTGACGGCGCCGTTGCGCGCACGCGGCCGTCTCGCTGCCCTCAACGGTTCCGTCATCGTTGCGGATGCTATCGTGCGGCGGCGGTCAAAGATAGATGGTTGCGCTACCATAGGCCGGCGCCTAGAGTGATTTCAACAAGAACGGGCGCCCACGCCCTGGCAGGACAGCGGATTGGAAACGTTTCGAGGAACCGCCTGATGGAGTCCGCGTCGGAGATCGATGCGACGGACGGGCATTACCACGCATCCGACGTCACCAAGAACTACGGCGCCGTGCAGGTCCTGCGCGGAATCACGCTCGCGATGCGGCCGGGCGAGATGCACACTCTGATGGGCGAGAACGGCGCCGGCAAATCGACCTTGTTCAAGATCATGGCAGGGATCGTGACGCCGACCACCGGCCGGCTCTCGCTCGGCGGCCAGGCGATCACGCTCGCGACACCGCACGACGCGCATGTGCGCGGCATCCATCTCGTTCCGCAGGAACCCGCGCTGATGGGCGAGCTGACGGTTGCCGAGACGATGTTCGTGGGACAGTTGCCGACCGCGGGTCCATTCCGCCGGGTCGACTGGCGTGCGGTCCGCGCCCGTGCCCGGGACGCACTCGACGCGCTCGGTCTCGATATCGATCCCGGCCAGCTCGCGCGCCATCTCTCGATCGCGCAACAGCAGCAGGTCGAATGCGCGAAGGCGCTGCTGCGCGGCTGCCGGATCATCCTGTTCGACGAGCCGACCTCGCCGCTGACGACGCACGAGGTCGAGCGCCTGTTCGGCATCATGCGGCGCCTCCGCGACGAAGGCTGCACGCTCGGCTTCATCAGCCACCGGATGGACGAGGTTCTCGAGATCAGCGACAGGATCAGCGTGCTTCGCGACGGCAATCTCGTCGACACGAGCGAGCGCGCCGAATTCGATCGCGTCAGGCTGCTGTCGCGCATGGTCGGGCGCGAGATGCGCGTCATCCCGCGCCGGACCTGGACGGCGGCGACGGACAAGCCGGTGCTGGAAGTCGACGGGCTCAAGCACGACGATGCGTTCGAGCAGGTCGGCTTCACGCTGCATCAGGGCGAGATCCTCGGGCTGGCGGGACTGGTCGGCGCGGGCCGGACCGAGATCGCCGAGACGATCTTCGGCATCCGCGCGCCCGACGCCGGCACGGTCCGGCTCCTGGGCTACGACATCACCGGGCTCGCGCCGCACGCGATCGTGCGCAAGGGCCTGGTCTACGTGCCGGAGGACCGCGCCAAGCACGGCGCGGTGCTGCCGATGACGATCGCCGAGAACCTCAGCGCCGCCGGTCTCGAACGCGTCAAGCGCCGTCTGGGGCTGATCGACAAGCACGACGAGCGGCGGACGGGCGGCGAGACGGTCGATCGGTTCCGCGTCCGTTGCGCCGGTGTCGGCCAGGCGCTGCGCGAGCTGTCGGGCGGCAACCAGCAGAAGGTCGTGTTCGGCAAGTGGATGGGGCTCGAGCCCGCGGTCGCCATCCTCGACGAGCCCACACGCGGTGTGGATGTCGGCGCCAAGGACGAGATCTACGAGTTGATCGAACAGCTCGCGCGCGCCGGCATGGCGATCCTGGTGATCTCGTCGGAGATGGAGGAACTCGTCAGGCTTTGCGACCGCGTGATTTCGATCTACGAGGGTCGTATCGTTGCCGAAATGTCTGGCGACGGGGTCACACCGGAACGTGTCACGCGATCCTATCTCAGCCGCGATGGCCTCGCCGCATGAGCCAAAGCCGGACCAGCGATGCGCTTATGGTGAACGACAGGACGGCTGCCGTTCCGCGTCGCAAGCGACGCACGCTGCGCGACACGCGCGCGCTCACGCTGCTTGTCGTGACCGCGGTGACGGTGCTCGGCGTGGGCTCGGTCGAACACGGGTTCCTCGCGCTCTCGAACCTGCGCTTCATGCTGCTCAACTCGGTGGTGCTGTCGCTGGTCGCACTCGGCCAGACGCTGGTGATCGCCACACGCGGGATCGACCTGTCGGTTGCCCCCGTGCTCGGGCTGAGCGCGGTGGTGACCGGATTGCTCGCCCAGACCGGCGGCCTGCCACTGATCGGCGCGGCCGGATTGGCACTCACGATCGGACTGGTTCTCGGCACGCTCAACGGCGTCCTGGTCGCGCGGCTCTCGATCCCGCCGATCATCACCACGCTCGGCACCTACAGCCTCTACAGCGGCCTGATCTTCATCGTCTCGAACGGCGTGCAGGTGACCTCGGTGCCGCGGGCCTATGCGTTGTTCGGCAACGGCGTGCTGTCTGCACTGCTGCCGGTTCCGATCCCGGTCATGGTGCTGGCCGCCGTGCTGCTCGGCATCTGGTTCATGCTCGGACACATGCCGTTCGGCCGCGCCCTGCTCGCCGTCGGCAACAACAAGGTCGCCGCCTTCAATGCCGGCATCGGCGTGATGGGCACCCAGATCAGGGCCTACACGATCTCCGGCGTGCTCGCAGCCGTCGCGGGCCTGGTGTTCGTCTGCTACACGGGCTCGGCGACGGTCACGACCGGCACCGGCGATCATGTCGAGCTGCAATCGATCGCGGTGGCACTGATCGGCGGGACGGCGATCGCCGGCGGGCGCGGCAACGTGGTGGGCACCGTGCTCGGCTCGGTGTTTCTCAGCGTGATCCTGACCGCGCTCGTCTTCGTCCACGTGCCGCCGATCTGGTACTCCGCCGGCGAGGGCCTGATGATCCTCGCGACCGTCACGGCGGGCTCGCGGTCCGCCAAGACGGCGGGGCGCTGACATGGGCTGGGAACGCGCCCTGCTCGCGCTGCTCGTCGTCGTGGTCGGCGGCCTCGCCGCGGTCGTGCCGGGGTTTTTCGACAATGCCGGCAGCTTCCTGCAACTGACCGAGAATTTCCTGCCGTTCGGGATCGTGGCGCTCGGATTGGCGACCGTGATCCTGACCGGCGGGATCGACCTCTCGGTGGGTGCCACGGCCGGGTTCTCGGCAATCGTGATGGCCGAGCTCTGGAGCGGGCTCGGCCTGTCGATCTGGCTCGCGGCCGCGGCCGGCATCGCGTCCGGCGCGCTCCTCGGCGCGGTCAACGGGCTGATCATCACGCGTCTGCGCACCGAGCCGCTGATCGCGACGCTGGCGACGAGCTTCATCATCTCGAGTGCCGCGACCGCGCTCGCGGGAGACTCGCCGCCATCCGGATTCCCCGACGCGTTCAACACGATCGGCGCGGGGGCGATCGGCATCATGCCGGTGCAGATCCTGCTGTTTGTCGTCTTCGCCCTGCTGTTCGCGGCACTGCTCGGATACAGCGCGTTCGGCCGGCGGATCGTGATGATCGGCCATAATCCGGACGCGGCCCGCTACTCGGGTGTGCGCGTCGAACGCGTCCTGATCGGCGCCTACGTCATCAGCGGCGCGATGTCGGCGACCGCGGGCATCGTGCTCGCCTCCTACTACAGCGCGGTCCGTGCCGACATGGGCGACCTGCTGCTGCTGAGCACGATCACGATGGTTGTGCTTGGCGGCGTCAGCATCTTCGGCGGCGAAGGCAGCGTCATCGGCGTGATCATCGCCGTCCTGCTGCTCGGCTTCCTCCGCCAGGGCATGCTCATCGCCGGCTTCTCCGACATGGTCACCACGATGCTGACCGGCGCGATCCTGCTCGGCGCGATCGCGATCAAGAATGTCACCGCGGGCCGGAGGGGCGGCATGACGCTGCTCAGACGGCTCGGCCTGAAAACCGCCTGACGACAATCAAGGAAGGGGATGACCATGACATCAAGAACATTGCGCGTGAGGGCCACACGCTTCGGCATCCACGCGCTGCTCGCCGCCGGCACCGTCCTGCCGTTCGCGTCGGCCCGTGCGGTCGACGTCGACACGTCGAAATCGATCAAGGTCGCGATGGTGCCGAAGCTCGTGGGCCTCTCGGTCTTCAAGGCCAACGAGTCGGGGGCGACGCAGGAAGCCAAGACGCTCAACATCGACTTCCTCTACACCGGCCCGGTCACCGCGTCCGCGCAGGGTCAGGTCGACGTGTTCAACAGCCTCATCGCGCGCCGTTTCAACGTCATCACGACCACGTCGAACAATCCCACGCAGTTGGCACCCGCGCTGCGCCGCGCGATGAAGCAGGGTATCAAGGTCGTAGCCTACGACAGCGACGTCTCGGCCAACGCGCGCGACTTCTTCATCCAGAACACCGACTATGCCGCGCACGGCAAGGCGCTCGTCGACGCGGTCGCCAAATACACCGGGCCGAATGCGCAGGTGGCGATCCTGTCCTCGACTCCGGACGCCACGATCCAGAACGAGTGGATCCGCGCGCTCAAGGCGTACATGACCACCGCCTATCCGAACATGAAGATCGTCACCACCGAATACGGCCAGTCGAGCCCGTCGCAGTCGCTGACCGCGGGCACCGACATTCTGCAGGCCAACCCGCAGGTGACCGGCATCATCGCGCCGGACGGCGCGGCCGAGGTGGGTGCCGCGGCGGCGGTGGAAAAGCTCGGCAAGACCGGGAAGGTGTTCGTCACCGGCTGCAGCGATCCCGATTCGATCCGGCAATACGTCAAGTCGGGCATCATCAAGGAAAGCCCGCTGTGGGACGAGGTGAAGGAAGGCGAGCTCGTGATGTATGTCGCGCGTCTCGCGTCGAACAACGCGCTGAAGGCCAATGACACCTTCACCGCGGGCGACCTCGGCACCTTCGCGGTCAAGGACAAGGTGATCGTGTTCAGCAAGCCGCTGGTCTTCACCACCGACAATATCGACCAGTACAAGTTCTGATCCAGTCGGCCTGCTCTCGAACCGCAAGGCGCGCGAGGTGCTCGGATGCCGCGAGAACCACAACCGGCGAAAACACGTGAATGTGTGAGCGCTCGCTTATGCGCGCCGGGGGTCTGGGGGCCGGCCTCGGCCCCCAGCCTTATCGATAGGAATTTCCATGACACAACGCGTCGGCGTCATCGGTCTCGGCTCGATGGGGCTCGGCATGGCGCGCTCCCTGTTGCGCGCGGGCTTCACGGTCACCGGCTGCGACATCTCCGATGCACCCAAGGCGCGGCTCGAGGAGGCGGGCGGCGCCTTCGCGTCCTCGCCCGCGCGGGCGGCCGAGGGTGCGGATTGCGTGGTGGCCGTGGTGGTCAACGGCACGCAGACCGAGGACGTGCTGTTCGGCGGCGAGGGATGCGCCGCCACGATGGCGGCCGACGCGGTGTTCATCTCGTCGGCGACGATGGCGCCCGCGGTCGCGCGCGACCTCGCCGCGCGCCTCGAGGCGACGGGGCGGCATTATCTCGACGCGCCGATGAGCGGCGGCGCGGCGCGCGCCGATGAGGGCGCGCTGACGATGCTGGCGTCCGGCAGCATCGACGCGTTCGATCGCGCGCGGCCGGCGCTGGCCGCGATGACGTCCACGCTCTACGAACTGGGCGACAAGGCGGGCCAGGGTGCGGCCTTCAAGATGGTCAACCAGTTGCTCGCGGGCGTCCATATCGCGGCCGCCTGCGAGGCGATCGCCTTCGCCAGGCGCCAGGATCTCGATCTCGATCGTGTCTACGAGGTGATCACGCGGTCGGCGGGCAATTCGTGGATGTTCGAGAACCGCATCCCGCATGTGCTGGAGGGCGACTATGCGGCGCGAAGTGCCACCGACATCTTCACCAAGGATCTCGGGATCGTGCTCGACATGGCGCGCGACGCGAAGTTCCCGGTCCCGATCGCAGGGGCCGCGCTGCAGATGTTCCTGATGACGGCCGCGTCCGGCATGGGGCGTGACGACGATTCGTCGGTGGCACGGCTGTATGCTCAAATCGCCGGATTGTCGTTGCCCGGAAAGGCATAGTCCGCGATGCCCAAGTTCGCCGCCAACCTGACGATGATGTTCAACGAGCACCCGTTTCTCGACCGGTTCGCCGCGGCGGCCGATGCGGGCTTCGAGGCGGTCGAGTTCCTGTTCCCTTACGAGGCGACGCCCGAAGAGGTGGCCGAACGCGTCCGGCGCAGCGGCCTCGCGGTCGCGCTGTTCAACATGCCCCCCGGTGACTGGACGGCGGGCGAGCGCGGGCTTGCCGCCCTGCCCGGCCGTTTCGACGAGATGGACGAGGGCGTGTCGCGCGCGCTCGACTACGCGGCCGCCACGGGCGCGGGGAGGCTGCATCTGATGGCAGGGATCGCGGACGCCGACGATCCGGCTGCCGGCGAGGCCTATCGCCGTTCGGTCGCGCATTGCGCCGAGCGGCTTGCCGCACGCGGGCTCGACCTGGTGCTCGAGCCGATCAACGCCCGCGACATGCCCGGCTATTTTCTCGACGATTTCGAGACCGTCATCTCGCTCATCGCAGCGCTCGACATGCCGAACCTCAAGCTGCAGTTCGACATCTACCATCGCCAGGTCATGCACGGCGACGTCACGATGGCGCTCGAGCGGATGATGCAAGTGGTCGGGCATGTGCAGATCGCGAGCGTTCCGAAACGGAACGAACCCGACAGCGGCGAGCTCGATTACGGGCACGTGTTCGCGGCCCTCGATCGCCTGGACTATCGCGGCTATGTCGGCTGCGAGTATCGCCCGCGCGGCGGCACGCGCGAGGGATTGCGCTGGTTCGAACCGTTCACCGGCAACCGGGGCCTGTGATGCTGTCGCTGGGCTGCATCGCGGACGACTACACGGGTGCCTCGGACCTCGCGGGTGTGCTCTCGAGTCACGGACTGCGGACGGTGCAGACAATCGGGCTGCCGGACGATCTGGCACTCGACGATGTCGACGCGGTCGTTGTTGCGCTGAAGAGCCGGTCGATCGAGCCGGACCGCGCCGTTTCGCTCTCGCTTGCCGCTCATCGCTGGCTGGACGAGCGAGGCGCCGGCCACATCCTGTTCAAGATCTGCTCGACGTTCGATTCCACCGACCGCGGCAATATCGGGCCGGTGCTGGACGCGCTGCGCGACGCGACAGGATCGGGTGCGGTGCCGGTCAACCCGAGCTTCGTCGAGAACGGCCGGACGGTCTATCAAGGCCATCTGTTCGTGCGCGACGTCCTGCTGTCGGACAGTCCGCTCAAGGACCATCCGCTCAACCCGATGCACGACCCGAACCTGGTGCGCGTGCTTGTGCGGCAAAGCCGGTCGCCGGTGTCGCTGGTGACGCTGTCGACCGTCGAGGAAGGGGCGGCCGCGATCGGCACGGCGCTCGACGCGGCGTCGGGGGCGGCCATCGTCGACGGCGTCTCACCGCGTCATCTGGACGCACTCGGCGCGGCCGCCTTGCCGCGTCGCCTGTCGTGCGGCGCGTCGGGCCTCGGCATCGGGCTCGCGCGCGCGATCATGGCGCGCGATAGCCGGCCCGTGCGCACGCGAGACGATGTGCCGAGCGCCCAAGCAGGATCGAAGGCCGCGATCCTGGCCGGGAGCTGCTCGGCGGCTACGCTGCGCCAGATCGCGCACGTGGCCTCCGGCATGGCCTGCCACGCGATCGACGTCGAGCGGCTGCTGGATGGCTCGGACGAGGCGGCGAGGGCGATCGCCTGGGCGCGCGGCAAGCTCGACAGTCCGGTGCTGGTCTCGAGCAGCGTCGAGCCGGAGACGCTCAAGCGGATCCAGGACCGGCATGGCGGGGAGAAGGTCGGCGCGGCGGTCGAGCGGGCGCTCGCGACGATCGCCGAGGCGCTGGTCGATGCCGGCGTCGCCCGGCTCGTCGTCGCCGGCGGCGAGACCTCCGGCGCGGTCGTCGACCGGCTCGGCCTGCAGGCGTTCCTGATCGGGCGGGAGATCGCGCCGGGCGTGCCCGCCCTGCAGACGATCGGCGCGCGGCACGGGGGGCTGGCGCTGGCGTTGAAATCGGGCAATTTCGGTGGCGACGATTTCTTTGACCGCGCGCTCGAGGCGTTGGGGGCGGGCTGAGACCAGACCGGAGTTCCGAGAATGACCGACATCGCCGTCGTCGATCCGCGGTTCCGGCGCTTCATCCTGCCCAGCGCCAGGCTCGAGCGCATCGCCGAGGGGTTCCGCTGGACCGAGGGGCCGGTCTGGTTCGGCGATGCCGGCTGCCTGCTGTTCAGCGACATCCCGAACAACCGGATCATGCGCTGGACCGAGGGCTACGGGCTCTCGGTCTACCGGCAGCCGAGCCAGTTCGCCAACGGCCACACGCGCGACCGCGAGGGTCGGCTGATCTCGTGCCTGCATGGCGGCCGCGCGGTCGTGCGCACCGAGCATGACGGGCGCCTCACCACGCTCGCCGACCGGTTCGAGGGCAAGCGGCTGAATTCTCCCAACGACGTGGTGGTCAAGTCGGACGGCACGATCTGGTTCACCGACCCGCATTACGGGATCGCGATGGATTACGAGGGTGGCCGGGCCGAACAGGAACTGCCCTGCCAGGTCTACCGGCTTGATCCGGCGGATGGATCGTTGCGGGTCGCGATCGACAGCTTCGACTGCCCGAACGGCCTGTGCTTCTCGCCCGACGAGCGCACGCTCTACGTGGCCGAGACGGGACGCATGCACGACGATGCGGTGCGGCGCGGCATCCGTGCCTTCGCGATGAACGAGGACGGTGGAGCGGTGCGCGGCGAGGGCCGGCCGTTCTATGCACCGGCGGTCGGCGTCGCGGACGGTTTCCGTGCCGACGAGCACGGCAACATCTGGACCAGCGCCGGCGACGGCGTGCATTGCGTCAGCCCCGACGGCGAACTGCTCGGCCGGATCCACACGCCCGAAGCGGTCTCCAATGTCGTGTTCGGCGGCCGCTATGGCGGGCGGATTTTCATTTGCGCCACGAGCGCGGTCCATGCCCTCTATCTGGATCTGCGGGGAGCATCCGCGCGTGGCTGAGCCGGGTATCGCACTGGTCACGGGGGCTGGCAGCGGGATCGGCCGCGCGGTCGCGTGCGGGCTGGTCACGGACGGCTGGTCGGTCGTCCTCGCCGGCCGGCGGGCGGAACCCCTCGAAGAGACCGCCGCGTCGACGGGCGCGTCCGGACGCACGCTGGTGCATCCGACGGACGTCGCCGACCCGGCCTCGGTCGACCTCCTGTTCGATGCGGTACGGCAACGCTTTGGCCGGCTCGACCTGCTGTTCAACAATGCCGGCATCAGCGTCTCCGCCGCCCCCGACGCGCTGACGTTCGAGCAATGGCAGTCGGTGGTCTCGATCAACCTGACCGGATCGTTCCTGTGCGCGCAGGGCGCGTTCCGATTGATGCGCGAACAGGTCCCGCAAGGCGGCCGCATCGTCAACAACGGCTCGATCTCGGCGCACGCGCCGCGGCCGAACTCGATCGCCTACACCGCGACCAAGCATGCGATCACGGGTCTGACCAAGTCGCTCTCGCTCGACGGGCGCCGGTTCGGGATCGCGTGCGGCCAGATCGACATCGGCAATGCGCTGACGCCGATGGCGGCGAGCATGCGGACCGGCGTGCTGCAAGCGCATGGCGAGGTGGCGATCGAGCCGACGATGGACGTGTCGGACGTGGTGCGCGCGGTGCTGTTCATGGCGTCGATGCCGCCGGACGCCAACGTGCAGACCATGACGGTGATGGCGACCGGCATGCCGTTCGTCGGCCGCGGGTGAGCAAGCCTTGGGGCGCCGCCCCAAGCCCCGCTGGGCGCAGCGCGCCCAGACCCGCAAGACATCATGGGCGGTCCAGGGGGCCTCCCCTGGCGGGGCGCGGGGCGGAGCCCCGCATTTCGCCAATTGCGCCTTCGGCGCGAAAAGTTTGGCATGCCTCGTGAGAAGGCGCTCGCGGACGCGCCTCGCATTTTCTATGACTCACCCGCGCCGGCAGGGCATCTCGTTCGACGCAATCAATGCGGTTGCGATCGCGGTCATGCGCCGGACCTGGTGGCGGATCGCGTCGAAATCCTCCTCACGCGGCGCGCGGTTCTCCGCGCCCACGATCGCGGACGCGCCGTAGGGCGAGCCCGCCTCGAGCATCGCCTCGTCGGTGTAGCCGGTCGGCACGATGATCATGCCGAGATGGGCCATCGGCGCATACAGCGACAGCGTGACCACCTCGGTCCCGCCATGCGGCCAGGAGGCGGTGGCGAAGGCGCCGCCCACCTTGCCGTTGAGCGCGCCGCGCTTCCATTGCGGCCCGAGCTGGTCGAGGAAGTTCTTCAGCTCGGTCGCCATCGCGCCGAAGTAGCAGGGCGTCCCGAGCAGGATCGCGTCCGCCCATTCGGCGTCGTCTTTGCCCGGCGCCTCATAGAGCAGGTTCTGGCGGCGCGCCTCGTCGAGCCAGCCGGACGCGTTGTCCATCAGCTCGTCCGGCACGACCTCGCGCGCGCGTCGCATGCGCACCTCGGCTCCCGCCGCCCGCGCGGCCTCCGCCGCGGCCATGGCGAGCGCCTCGATGCTTCCGGTGCGGGAATAGAAGGCGATCAGCAGGCGTGTCTCGCTCGGCATCATGTGTCCCCGGGGCCACCCGGCACATGATGCCTGTCACCGTGATTGAAACCCGGGTTCCAAGGGCCGCCGGCCCTTGGCAGGTCGAGGACAGCGTCCTCGCCTTGCTTTCACACCGAGAGGATCTCCGCGACATCCTCGAGCGACTTGCCCTCGGCGTCGATCCCGAGCGTGAACTCGGCGAGCGAGCCGAGCCCCATCAGGGCGGCTGCGATCAGGTAGCCGATGCTGACCGACCAGACCTCGCCGGTCTCGATCAGAAGCCCGAGCACGTAGGGTGCCGCCAGTCCACCGACCGCGGTGCCGAACGCGTAGAACACCGCGATCGCCATCGCGCGCGTCTCCAACGGAAAGATCTCGCTCGCCGTGAGGTAGGCGCCGCAGGCCGCCGAGGACGAGACGAAGAAGATCGCCATCCAGAGCAGCGTCTGGGTGAAGGCGTTCAACGCGCCCAGCCCGAACAGCAGCGCGGTCGCCACCAGCAGCACCGCGGATGCGGCGAACGTGCCGCCGATCATCCGGCGACGGCCGACGCTGTCGAACAGCGGGCCCAGGATGAACGGCCCGAGCAGATTGCCGGCGGCGAGCGGCAGGATGTGCAGCCCGATCCGGTCGGGTGCGACGCCATAGAACTTGGTCAGCACCAGCCCGTAGGTGAAGAAGATCGCGTTGAACAGGAACGCCTGGCTGAGCATCAGCACCATCACCAGCAGGCTGCGCTTCTTGTGGGTGAAGAACATCGCGTGCAGCACCACGCCGAGGCCGAAGCTGGGCCGCGGCTGGATCGAGAGCGTGCCCGCGGGCTCGGGCAGCGTGTGTCCGAGGCTGCGGACGGCGTGCTCGATCGAGGCGGTCGCGTGCTCCGCTTGCCGATGGCGCCCATGGGTGACCAGCCAACGCGGGCTTTCCGGCACGAACCGGCGCAGCCAGATCACCGGCAACCCGAGCAGGCCGCCGATCGCGAAGCCGAGGCGCCAGCCGACGTTGGGCGCGAAGATCGCGTGGCTCGTCACCAGCAGGGACGCGACCGCGCCGAGGGCGGCACCCGCCCAGTAGCTGGCGTTGACCGCCAGATTGACCCGGCCGCGCATCCGCGCCGGCGTCATCTCGTCGACCGCCGAGTTGATCGCGGCATACTCGCCGCCGATGCCGATCCCGGTCACCATGCGCGACAGCGCGAAGGTCAGCAGCCCGATCGAGGAGGCCGAGCCGAGCACGCCCGCCACATACACGCCTAGCGTCACCGCGAAGATCGCACGCCTGCCGACGCGGTCGGTCAGCCAGCCGAAGAACAGCGCTCCGAACACGGCGCCGAAGATGTAGGCGGACGCCGCCAGCCCGACGTCGCTCGCGGTCATGTTGAGCGCCTCGTGCGACTGCAGCGCCGGCCCGATCGACCCCACGATCGTGACCTCGAGTCCGTCGAGGATCCAGGTGACGCCGAGTGCGAGGATCACCATCATGTGAAACCGGCTCCACGGCAGGCGGTCGAGCCTGGCCGGGATGTCGGTCTCGATCCTCGGCAGCGTCACTGCGTCCATCGTGGCTGTCCCTGCGGCCGTTCGGGGTCGAACCGTGGGCCGCTCCCGGGGTTCCGTGCTCGGTCGAAGTCGAGGTGGTATGCGCGCTGTCGTCCTCGTGGCACCCGTCATGGTTGCCCTGGTGCTGCTGGCCCTGGTGCTGCAGGACGCGTTCGAGGTCATGCTGCTGCCGCGCCGCGTGCAGCGCCGCTTCCGGCTGACATCGTTCTACTTCATCATCACCTGGACGATCTGGTCGAAAGCCGGCCTGCGCATCCCGCCCGGCGACCGCCGCGAACGGTTCCTGAGCGTGTTCGGCGCGCTCTCGATGGTGGTCCTGTTCGCGCTCTGGGCCGCCTCGCTGATCATGGGCTTCGGCATCCTGGAATGGACGCTGCAGGGCCACCACCACCGCTCGCCGTTCACGACGCAGCTCTACATGAGCGGCGTGACCTTCTTCACCCTCGGCTACGGCGACGTGGTGCCGCTCGCCGGCGCCCCGCGCGCGATCGCGGTGATCGAGGCGGGAACCGGGATCGGCTTCCTCGCCCTCGTCATCGGCTACCTGCCGACGCTCTACCAGCTCTTCTCGCGGCGCGAGGCGCACGTCATCCAGCTCGATGCCAGGGCCGGCTCGCCGCCCTCGGCCTGCACGATGCTGGTGCGGCACGCAGGCGAGGGATCGATCCGCAAGCTCGACGAGCTGCTGCGCGAATGGGAGGTCTGGGGATCGGAGCTGCTCGAGAGCCACCTCTCCTACCCGATGCTGGTCTACTACCGCTCCCAGCATGACAACCAGTCCTGGCTCGCGGCGGTGACCGCGATCATGGACACGTGCGCGCTGATCCTGGTCGGCGTCGCCGACATCAAGCCGCTGCAGGCGCGGATGACGTTCACGATGACGCGCCAGGTGATCGTCGAGATGGCGCGCTCGCTGCGCGTCTCGCCGTCGCGGTTCGAGGGCCATGACAGGCTCGCGCACGACCTCTATCTGCGGCTGGGCGAGAACCTCTCGAAGGCGGGGCTCGCCTGGCGGCATGGGCGCGACCCGGAGGAGACGCTCGCCGCGCTGCGCGCCACCTACGAGCCGCTGCTCGACGGCCTCGCCGCCGCCCTGCTGCTGCCGCTGCCTGGCTGGATCGCGGCCGACGGCGGCACCGACCACTGGCAGCGCGGCCACCGCGGCCTGATCGCGAGCCGCCTCATCGAGCAGCTCTCAACACGGGCCGACGACGAGACCGGGCCGGCCGGCGACAGCTTCGCGCAGCGGCTGCGGTCGCGTCTGACCGAGGAGTGACCAGGGCTCTGCCCTGGACCCGCCAGGGGCCGGGCCCTGGACCGCCAACGATGGCCCATCAGGCCGGCGGCATCTTGCCCGACGCCGCTTCCTTGGTGCCCTGCTCGGGCGGCACGTCGACCTTGGCGCCGTCCAGCAGATCGTCCGGCGGGCTGACGATCACCCGCTCGCCCCCCTGCAGACCATCCGACAGCTCCGCGATGGTGCCGAGATCGTGCTCGATCGTGACACGGCGCATGTGGACCCGGCCGTCCTCGACGACCGCCACGTGCAACCCTTCGCTGTTGAAGATCACCGCCGCGTCGGGGACGACCACCACCGGATGCGGGCGCGGGACCTGGAACGAGATGTTCACGAACAGGCCGGGGCGCAGCACGTGCGTATAGTTCGGGATGTCGATCTCGGTCAGCAGCGACCGCGAGGCGTCGGCGACGGCGACGGCGGTGCGCGACACGCTGGCACGGAACACTCGTCCGGGCATCTCCGGCAGCGCCACCTGCGCATCGATCCCGTCGCGCACGCCGACCGCCTCGCTCTGCGGCACGTAGACGTCGGTGCGCAGCACGTCGTCGGCCTCGATCGTGAAGGCCGGGGTGCCGCTGTTCGTCGAGTCGGCTTGCACGAGATCGCCGACATCGATCGCCCGGCTGGTGATCACGCCGTCGAACGGCGCGGTGACGCGCTCGAACCCGACGAGCGCCTGCAGACGCTGGACGGTCGCCTTCTGCGCCTGGAGGTTGGCGTTGGCGACCGCGATGCCCGCCTGCGCGGACGTGAGGCTCTGGTGCGAGACCAGCCTGCTCGCGGTGTCGTTGTCGGCGGTCTGCGCCGGTGTCCAGCCATCCTTGGCCAACGCCGTCGAGCGGCGACTGGTGATGTCGGCGAGGTGCCTGGTGTCGGACGCCGATTTCAGGCTCGCCTGCGCCTGCACGATCGAGGCCTCGAGCTGTCCCACGGTCGCGATCGCCTGCGCGAGCTGCGCGTCGGTGTCGGGCGCCGAGATCCGGATCAGAAGGTCGCCCTTGCGGACCCGGCTGCCGATATCGACCAGCCGCTCGGCGACGTAGCCGGTCGCGCGCGTGTAGAGCGAAGCGGCATCGAAGGAGGTCGTCTGGCCCGGCAGCGACACCGTGATCGCGCCGTTCTCGCGCCTGGCCGTGATCAGCTCGACGGTCGGCACCATCCGGTCGATGTCGACCGTGCGGTCGGCCGCATGATCGGTCTCGATCCGCCCGATCACGCCGATGCCGATCAGCACCGCCACCGGGATGCCCACCCCGAGCACCAGGCGTTTGGCCGGCAGCCGAACCTTCTCCTCTTCCCCGTTCATAGATAGTCCTCCGGCGCGCGCACCGGCGCCTGCCTCAGCAGCGTATATAGGAACGGCACGAACAGAAGCGTCGAGCAGGTGCCGACCGCGATGCCGCCCATCACCGCACGGGCCAGCGCGCCGTTCGCCTCCGAGCCCTCGCCGAGTGCGAGCGCCATCGGGATCAGGCCAACGAACATGGCACCCGCCGTCATCAGCACCGGCCGCAGACGCGTCCGGCCGGCCATGATCGCCGCCTCCAGCGCCGAGCAGCCGGTCTGTTCGCGGTGTTCGCGCGCGAACGTGACCAGCAGGATCGAGTTCGCACTTGCCACGCCAACGCTCATGATCGCGCCCATCAACGACGGGATCGAGAAGCTCGTCCCGGTGATGAAGAGCGAGAACACCACGCCCGAGAACACCATCGGCAGCGCGCACAGCACTACGAACGGATCGCCCCAGCTCTGGTAGTTCAGCACCATCAGCAGGTAGACCGCGATGATCGCGATCACCAGCCCGATGCCGATGTGGAAGAAGGCGTCGTTCATGCTCTCGATCTGGCCGCGGACGATGATCTTGTCGGGCACCTGCAGCTTCTTCTGCTCGTCGGCCACGATCCGCTGGACGGGAGACGCGACCGAGCCGAGGTCGGTATCCTGGACCGAGGCAAAGATGTCCCATGTCGGCTTCGAATTGATCCGCGTCTGCACGCTCTGCTCGCTGCCGCGCTCGAAGTCGGCGACGTTGCTGAACAGGCTCAGCGCGCGGCCCGGGCCGTTCGGGATGCCGAGCGGCGTGTTCTGAACCTTCTGCAGCGTGTCCAGCCGGTATTCCGGCGCCTGCACCCAGAGCTGCCACGGCACGCCGGTCTTGGGATCGGTCCAGAATGCCGGACTGACCTGGAACGAACCCGACGTCGCGATGTTCACCTGGTCGGCGATCTGCTGGATGGTCAGTCCCAATTCCGACGCGCGCTGCCGGTCGACATTCACCTTGTAGTCGGGAGCGTCGAGGATCTGCTGGATGTGCGTGTCGACCGCGCCGGGGATCCGCGCGATGCGGCGTCGCAGATCGTTCACGACCGCGATGTCGTTCCCCGTGTGCTTGCCCTGCACCTGGACGTCGATCTGCGAAGGCGTCCCGAAATCCAGGATCTGGGTGATGATGTCGGACGGCTGGAAGTAGAACATCGTGCCGGGGAAGCGCTGCCGCAGCACGACGCGGAGCTTCTTGACGTAGGACCGCACCGGACTGCCCGGCTTGAAGGTCGCGAGCACCTGGCCGTCATTGTAGGCGACGAAGGTGCCGTCGTTGAAGGCGAGGTTATAGGTGATCGACGGCAGCCCGATATTGTCGACGATGTCGCCCATGTTCGCCTTCGGCACCACCTGCCGGATCGTGTTCTCCACCCGCTCGAACAGGCGCGAGGCATCCTCGATCCGCAGCCCGGCGCGGGCCCGGACGTGCAGCGTCATGGAGTCGCCGCTGATCACCGGGAAATAGTCGCGCCCCAGAAAGACGAACATGCAGGATGCGACCGCGAGCGTGGCGCCGGCGACGGACAGCGTGCGGCCACGGTGCGCGAGGGACGCCGTCAGCAGCGCCACATAGAAGCGCTGGACGCGCGAGAACCCGCGTTCGAACCGCTCGCGGAACGCGGCGTAGGCTCGGGCCACCCGCCCGGTCTTTTCCTTGTCGTGCTCCTCGTGCTCGCGCGCGCACAGCACGTCGACCAGGATCGGCACCAGCGTCCGCGACAGCAGGTAGGAGGCCAGCATCGCGAAGACGACCGCGAGCGCCTGCGGGGTGAAGATGTATTGCGCGGCTCCGGTGAGGAACAGCACCGAGACGAACGCCGAGCAGATGGCGAGCGTCGAGATCAGCGCGGGCTTGGCGATGCCGGCCGCGCCATGGGCGACCGCCTCGCGGAACGGGCGCTTCTCCTCGAGCAGGCGGTAGGTGTTCTCGATCGCGACCGTCGCGTCGTCGACCAGGATGCCAATCGCGAGCGCCAATCCGCCGAGCGTCATCAGGTTGATCGTCTCGCCGATCAGCGCGAGGATCGCGAGCGAGCTCAGGATCGACAGCGGGATCGAGACCAGCACGACCAGCGTCGCGCGCCACGAACCCAGGAACATCAGGATCATCAGGCCCGTCAGCCCGGCCGCGATGACGCCCTCGCGCACCACCTCGCCGATCGCGTCGGTGACGAACACCGACTGGTCGAACATCGAGATGACGCGGATCGCCTTGGGTGCCGTCGCCTTGATGCCCGGCAGGAAGCCCTTGATCGCGCCGGTGATGTCGAGCGTCGACGTGGGCCCGTCCTTCAGGACCGACAGCAGCACGCCCGGCTTGCCGTTGACGTGCACGACGTTCTGCTGCGGCGCGCCGCCGGCCCTTGCCCAGCCGACATCGCGGACCAGGATCGGCTGGCCGTTGCGGACCGTGATGGGAATGTCGTTCAGCCGGCTCAGCACGGATGGCACGCTGTTGAGGCGCATCACGAACTGCGTCGCGCCGAACTTCGTCAGTCCGGACGGCAGCACGAGGTTCTGCGAAGTGACCGCGCTGAGCACATCCTGCGGCGTCAGGCTGAACGCGCTCAGATGGTTCATGTCGAGGTCGATCTGCAGGTTCTCGGGCTGCCCGCCATAGGGCGGCGGGATCGTGGTGCCGTGCACCGTCTGCAGCACCGGGCGGATCTGGAAGCGCGTGTAGTCGTAGACCTGGGCCTGGCTTTCGCTCGTCGATGTCGCCGCGAGCTGGATCACCGGCACCGAGGACGCGTCAAAGCGAAGCACGATCGGCGGCTGGATGCCGACCGGCAACTGCGCGCGGATCGCGTTCGTCGCCGCGATCACCTGGCTGAGCGCGAAGTTGATGTCGGTGTCCTGGTAGAAATAGATCTTCGTCAGCGTGATGCCCTGCAGAGTGGTGCTCTGCATGTTGCGGATGCCGATCACGTTGTTCGAGATCGCGAGCTCCTCGTAGGAGGTCACGTAGTTCTGCATGTCGGGCGCATCGAGCCCGGTGTAGGTCCACAGGACGTTGACAACCGGGATGTTCACCTCCGGCAGCACGTCCTTCTTCATCACCAGCGCCGACCCGCCGCCCGCGAGCAGGATGAAGACGGCAAGCACATAGAAGGTGGCCCTGAACTTCAGGGCGAACTTGACCAGGCCCAACCCGAGGTCTCCGGTGGCGACGCCCGTATGTGTGTCGGGTGATGCCGCCGTGCAACATGAGCAGGAATCGCTTGAAACACTCGGTCACGCGGACACATGCTGGCTCGTCGAAACCAGCTGAAAGGAGGTGATCCAGTGTCTCATTGTCACAAGAGGGCGGAGTCCGCTCAGGCCTGGATCCTCACGAAGGGCGCCCGCGCGGCGGTCTGACTGATCCACGCCGAAGGCGGGCGTGCCCGCTGACAATGCCGAACGGAGGAGGCCTCGGGATACGTCCCGGGGCCTTTTTCATGGCTTGACCACGCCCTGGCCCGGGAGCACTCCGGCCCGGGCATGAGCGATCTGTTCCAGGACCGGCCGACTCCGGCACGCAAGACGACCGCACCGCGGACCTCGCCATCGGCGCCCGACGGCTACAGCGCCGCCGACATCGAGGTGCTCGAAGGCCTCGAACCCGTCCGGCGCCGCCCGGGCATGTATGTCGGGGGCACCGACGAGGGCGCCTATCACCATCTCGCCTCCGAGATCATCGACAACGCGATGGACGAGGCGGTCGCCGGCCACGCGCGCTTCATCGACGTCAGGCTCGAGCAGGGCGACTGGCTGACGGTGCGCGACGATGGCCGCGGCATCCCGGTCGACCCGCACCCCAAGTTCCCCCGCCGCTCGGCACTCGAGGTGATCCTCACCACGCTGCATTCCGGCGGCAAGTTCGGCGGCAAGTCCTATGCGACCTCGGGCGGACTGCACGGCGTGGGCAGCTCGGTCGTCAATGCGCTGTCGGACCGCCTCGAGGTGGAGGTGGTGCGCGATCGCGCGCTCTGGCGGATCGCGTTCGAGCGCGGCGCCGTCGTCTCGCCCCTCGCCCGCGCGGAGATCCCGCGCGGCCGCCCCCGCGGCACCCAGTTCCGGTTCCGCCCGGACGGCGGCATCTTTCCGGGCAGTCATTTCGATCCGGTCCGTCTCTACCGGCTGTGCCGCTCCAAGGCCTTTCTCTATCGCGGCGTCGAGCTGCGCTGGCACTGCGACCCGGCTCTTCTCAAGGGGCGTGCCGACGTCCCGGCCGAGGCGGTGCTGCATTTCCCCGGTGGTCTGCGCGACAGCCTCGAGGACGAGATCGGCCCCGACGGACGGGTCGCCGAACTCTGGGCCGGCGAGGCCGAGCTTCCCGCCGGCCCGAACGGCCAGCCCACAGGCCGCCTCGAATGGGCGTTCTGCTGGCGCGACCCGGACCCGGGCTTCCTGCACTCGTTCTGCAACACCGTCCCGACGCCGCAGGGCGGCACCCATGAGGCCGGCCTGCGTGCCGCCCTGCTCAAGGGCATCCGGACCTGGGGCGAGCATCGCGCCAACAAGCGGGCCGCCACGATCGCCGCCGAGGACGTGATGGGGCCGCTCGCCGCCAAGCTCTCCGCCTTCATTCGCGAGCCGCAGTTCCAGGGTCAGATCAAGGAGAAGCTCACCTCGCCGGAAGCCACGCGCCTGGTCGAGGGCGCGCTGCGTGACCGGTTCGACCATTGGCTCGCCGGCAACCCGAACCAGGCCGACGCCCTGCTCGCGTTGGCGATCGAGCGCGCCGAGGAACGCAAGCGCCTGCGTGACCTGAAGGACACCCCCAGGAAGAGCGCCACCCGCCGCCTTCGCCTCCCTGGCAAGCTCACCGACTGCACGCGCGAGGACGCGGCGCAAACCGAAATCTTCCTCGTCGAGGGCGACAGCGCCGGCGGCTCCGCCAAGCAGGCGCGCAATCGCGAGACCCAGGCGATCCTGCCGCTACGCGGCAAGATCCTCAATGTCGCCAGCGCCAGCACCGAGAAGCTGCGCCAGAACGCCGAGCTGCGCGACCTCGTCGAGGCGCTGGGCTGCGGCGCGGGCGAGCGTTTCGACCCGGCCCGGCTGCGCTACGGACGCGTCATCATCATGACCGACGCCGATGTCGACGGCGCGCATATCGCGTCGTTGCTGATGACCTTCTTCTATCGCGAGCTGCCCGCGCTGATCCGCGAAGGCCACCTCTATCTCGCCCAGCCGCCGCTCTACCGGCTCACCCATGGCGGCAAGTCGGTCTACGCGATGGACGACGCCGACCTCGAGCGCCGACGCCGCCGCGACTTCAAGGCCGGCGCCAAGCTCGAGATCAGCCGCTTCAAGGGGCTCGGCGAGATGCCGCCGGCCGACCTCAAGCGGACCACGATGGACCCGGCGCATCGCACCCTGCTCCGCGTCATGACTCCCGTCGACACGCGGCCGCAAACCAGCCTGCTGGTCGACAGCCTGATGGGCCGGCGGCCGGAGCTGCGGTTCGCGTTCATCCAGGAGCACGCCCGAACCGTGGCGACGCAGGAGCTCGATATCTGAAGTTCGTGGCGCTGCTCCTGACGTCGTTGGTCAGGTGGCTATCGTTCCCGTCGCGTGAGCTCGCCTCACGCGCCCCGAGCCTGACCCACCCCAGGTCCAACCCCGCGCGCCCGGATCAGGCGGGTGCATCGCGGCCGCGCGTCAGAAGCGGCGTGGGTTGTGGCTGCCCCTCGTAATAGTCGGCCTCGCGCAGGAATCCGTGGCGATCGAGGGCGTCGATCACGAGCGCGCCACTGTCGGGATAGGTGCAGACCTCCCCGGGCGGCTCGGCGCCGATCGCGAGATAGACCAGGTCGCCCGTGCCATTCGGGGTCGCGGGGTTGGCGATCTGATGGGCGATCCCCGTGTCGGCCGGACAGGAAATGCAGTCTCCGGGGCGAATCTCGTGCACGCGATCGCCGTAGCGGAACAGACCTTGCCCTTCGAGCACGACGAAGATCTCGTCGGCCTGAAGGTGCGCGTGCGCCGGGCATGCGCTGTGGCCCGGGGGCACCCTTCTCGCGTTCATGCCGAGACGGCCCATCCCGAAACGCCCCGGCCCCGCATCCTTCATCGCAGGCGTCAACTCGCGCTGGAAATGCGTCCAGGCGGCGGGCACGTCGGCCGCGATTTCCGGCGCCGTGTGCATGTTGACGATCGTAGGCGCTTTCTCGGTCATGTCGTCCTCTCATATCCGCGCCAGACAGGCACGGGCCGATCTTCCGTCATGCGCACCACGATCTGGAAGCGGAGAACGCGAGGCTGAAGCGGCTCCTGGCGGAGAGTGCCATGGACGTCTCGACGCCGAAGGATTTTCTGGCGAAAAGTCGCGACGCTCGGACGAGAACGAAGCGCGCCCGCTTGCGTGACCTGGCGCAGCAATCGGTCGATCGTGGCGGCCGCCATCGCCGATCATGGGCCCCGACTTGGCGTGGACACGTTCCGACCTCCGGTGCAGTGTTTCAAAAGAGCGATCCGAAAGTCGGCAGCCGGTATATGAGGAACATCGCGCTCATCGCCGCGGGAGTTGCCGGCTTCGCGGCCGCGGCGCGATCAAGCCCGCCGCCGTTCTTCCAGATCCTGCAGCCACACGGCAAGATCATCGATGTGAACGGCTACCATCTCGATCTCGGTGACGCGGATGACGCGGCGCCACCGGGAGCGTGGCAGGGGCCGATCCGCATCAGCCGTGCCGGGCGCTCCGCCTGCACCGTCAGCAACGAGGTGTCGATCATAGAGCCGCCGATCCGGCTGGCCCGCCACGACATCCTTTATGTCAGCACCTTCTCCGGCCGCGAGAACAGGATCTACGCCATCGACGCCGAAAACTGTGCCGTCCGTTGGACCAGCCCCGCCTTCACCGGCCAGTCCTCTACTGCCAGACGCTCCCTTGTCCTTCCCGGCGCAGGCACGTTTCCCATCGGCCTCGACGCCGTTCCGCAACCGATGGCCGTCCGCGACATCGGATGATCCGCCGATCGAGGTCCCGCCTGTCATTGTCCACCGGAAAGCGCGCAGCCGCGCCTTCACGATCGCGCCGACGTGGGCCCAGGACCCGCCGGCCACGGACAGGACCAGGGCGCGCGATCCGATCACCGGGGCCATGATCGGGCAGTTCGGGGGCGCCTACCAGGATGCGAGTCCGCTGCGTGTCCTGAACCCGGCATTGAAGGATCCGGATTTGCCCAATTGGTGGGTTCGCTAGGTGAGGAGCAGCGACGAACTCATGCGACGGGGCGCGGTTCCTGCAGGCCCAGCACGAGCTTTCGCGTGAAGTCGACGAACGAGAAATATCGCAGGTCATCGTGGTGCAGGAGGAAGACACCGTTCGTCGCGGCGAGCTGACACGAAGCGGCCATGAAGGCGGCGTTCGAGACGATCGCGGCGAAGGTCGCGCCATGATACACCCTGGCCGTCGAGACTTCCGCGACCGCGCCGCGACCGACCGGTTCCTTGGAGAGCTGGCACCACAGGAACAGCACGTCGCCATCCTTCCTGGCGATGATCCCGGCACCTCGTTCGCCACGCGCGGCCGTCGACTGCGTCGACCAGCCATTCTCGTTCAGCATCGTCGCGCAATGCTGTTCGTAGTCGGCCCCGCTCACCCAGCCATCGATCAGCTGGGGACCGCCGCCGGGCTGGTCCGTGCCGTCGGCGGCCGGCTCCGACGCGGTGTCCTCGATCATCTGGACCGCGGTCGGTTCGATGAGCGGCCACGCATCCGACAATCCTTCCTGCGCGAGCACCGGGACAACCTGGCTGTCGCAGAACGCCTTGATCCCGCGAGACCATGGCGACTGATCCACGGCACCCTGGTAGTCCGGATTGGCGAGTGCCGCCTTGCTGATCCGCAGCCGCCTCTTGTGCCTCAGGATCTCGCTTGTCGCGAGCTGCAGCGCCCACGCGACGCGGCGCGCGGTGTCACGCTCGAGCGTTCGCCTTCTCCGCCTCCAGGCCCATGCGCCCACACCGAGAACGGCCGCGATGCCGACCATCGCGCCGATCGCCGCGGCGCCGAGACGCGACGCGCGCCGGCGCGCGGGCTTGATCGTTGGCGCATCCGCGTGCGGCGGTCGGGCGGTCGGCAACGTCTCGCCCTGGGCGCGCGCGACGGATGCGTTCGCATCGTTCGGGACTGACGCTGGCCCGCTCGGCGCGGGTGGTGGCGCATGCGCCACCGGCGCCACCGGTGCCACTTCGGCGGGAGGCTCCAAGGGCGCCGGAGGCGGCGCGTCGCCCGGATCGGAGGGAGTTGCCGGCGCGGACGGGACCGGCGGTGCCGGCGCCGCGGATGGAGCCGGCACGTGGTCGCTGTCCGCCGGGGCGCCCGGTGCTGCCGGTGCTGCCAGTCCGGGCGATGTTGTCGGAGGCGCGATCTTGACGGGAGGGCCGGCCGACAGCAGCGGATTGGGCGCCGAGGCCCCGCTGGGCTGGTCAACCGCCGCCACCGCCGTCGCGGCGGCCCTGGTCGCGGGTCCGGGCGACGTTCCGGTGGTGAGGTCACGGACCCGGAAATAGAGCGGCGGCTCGCCGGATCGCGGCGGCGTCAGCCGAAGCATCGACATGCCGCCGGCGTGCGAGATCAGTTCCCAGCGCTGGTCTGGCCTCGCCTCGAAGCAGTCGCCCACGCGCCTTCGATGACGCAACCAGTGGCCGAAGCGGCTCGCCGACGCCGCGTTGATCGACCGCGTCGTTCCCGGGTCGATGCAGGCGAAGACGGTCGACCGCGTGTGGAACAGCTCAGAACCACGCGCGCCCGCCGAGAACATGAGCACCACAGCGATCAAGGCGAGACGCATCGACACCGCCCAGCGAAAGGTCATAACACTGCTCCAACGGTGACGCGGGGACAAGCGAACACGAATCCGGCGTGGCAGGCCGGACCCGCGGCAATCAGGGGAATGCGGATGGACGACGTGGCCAGGCTCAACCAGCGCGGCTGGGACCAGCGGGTGGCGGATGACGATGTCTGGACCCGTCCTGTCACGTCCGAGCAGGTCGAACGCGCCAGGCGCGGCGACTGGTCGATCATCCTGACGCCGAACAGGCCGGTGCCGCGCGACTGGTTCGGCTCGCTCGCCGGGCGCGACCTGCTCTGCCTCGCGTCGGGCGGCGGTCAGCAGGGGCCGATCCTCGCCGCCGCCGGCGCCCGCGTCACCGTGTTCGACGCGTCGCCCCGGCAACTCGGGCAGGACGAGATGGTCGCCCGCCGCGACGCACTCGCCATCACGACACGGCTCGGCCTGATGGACGATCTGTCGTGCTTCGCCGACGCCAGCTTCGACCTGATCGTCCATCCGGCGTCGAACTGCTTCGCGCCCGACATCGCGCCGGTCTGGCGCGAATGCTTCCGCGTGCTGCGGCCGGGCGGCGCGCTGCTCGCGGGGTTCATGAACCCCGACGTCTACATCTTCGATGCCGAGGCGCAGGAGCGCGGCGAACTTCTGGTGCGGTTCCCGCTGCCCTACGCCGACATCACCGACCTGCCCGCCGACGAGCTCGACCGCATGGTGGCGCGCGACCATGTCGTCGAGTTCAGCCACACAATCGAGGCGCAGATCGGCGGCCAGCTCGCGGCCGGGTTCGTGCTGACCGGCTTCTTCCAGGACATCGACCACGGCAGCCCGACGACGGGCCGATCGCGCTACCTGCCGACGCTGTTCGCGACCAGGGCCGTAAAGCTCCGGGCCGAGATCAACAGGTAGACTTGCCGGTCTACCTGTTGATCTCGATGTCGGGCGCATGAGCAATCCGGCATCCACCCCTCCGAACCTCGAGGCCGCCGTCACCGAATTGTCGCTCGCGATCGGACGGCTCGTGCGCCTCCAGCGCGCCGAAGCGAACCCGGGCGAGCTCACCTGGTCGCAGACCGCGACGCTGGCCAGGCTCGACGAGACCGGCTGGGCGACGACCGCCGACCTCGAGCAGGAGGGCCTGGTCCAACGCCGGCCGCATCCGATCGACGGGCGGCAGGTGCTGTTCGCCCTGACCGACGAGGGACTCGAGGCGCGGCGAATGCGCAGCATCGCCAACGTATTCCCCAGGCTGGGCAAGACCGGCACGACGCAGGAGATCATCGAGCCTCAGGCAAGGGCTGCTTGAGCAACACGGCCACGGGCACGTTCCGCTCCCTGCGCAACGTCAACTACCGGATCTGGGCTGGCGGCGCGCTGGTCTCGAACGTCGGAACCTGGATCCAGCGTACCGCGCAGGACTGGCTCGTGCTCACCCGGCTCACGCACCATGACGCGACCGCCGTCGGCCTCGTCATGGGACTCCAGTTCGGACCTCAGCTTCTGCTGTTGCCGCTGTCGGGTTTCGCCGCCGATCATTTCGATCGGCGCAAGCTTCTGATCGCCACCCAGGCTGCCATGGCAGCGCTTGCGCTGGCACTCGGCGTGCTGACCGTCACGCATCTCGTCGAACTCTGGCAGGTCTATGTCTTCGCGTTCCTGTTCGGTTGCGTGACCGCGCTCGACGCCCCGGCGCGGCAGACGTTCGTTGCCGACCTGGTGGGCGACGCCGACCTCTCGAACGCGGTGGCGCTGAACTCCACGTCCTTCAACGCGGGGCGGATGATCGGCCCCGCGATCGCGGGTGTGCTGATCGCGTCGGTCGGGACCGGGTGGGCGTTCCTGGTCAACGGCGCGTCGTTCGCGGCCGTCCTGTGTTCGCTGAACCTGCTTCGCCTCGATGCCCTGCATCGCCAGGACAAGGCCGGGAGCCGCGGCGGCCTGGTGGAAGGGTTCCGCATTGTCGCCCGGCGGCCCGATCTGAGGGCCATCCTGCTCATGCTGTTCCTGATCGGCACGTTCGCGCTCAACTTCCCGATCTTCATCTCCACCATGGCCGTCACCGTCTTCCGGGCCGGTCCCGGCCAGTACGGCCTGCTCACGTCGATGATGGCGCTCGGCACCATCGCCGGCGCGCTTCTCGCAGCGAGGCGGCCGCCGCCGGACTTCGCTCTGCTGTTCTGGGGTGCCGCTTCCTTCGGGACCGGCCTGGCGGTCGCGGCACTCATGCCCGGCATCTGGGCGTTCGGCGCGTCGCTGATCGTCGTCGGGGCGTCGGCGCTGACCTTCACCACCGCGACCAGCAGCCTGATGCAGCTCTCGACCGAGCCCGTCATGCGCGGACGCGTCATGGCGCTTCGGCTGGCGGTCGCACTCGGCGCCACGCCGATCGGGGCCCCGCTCGCGGGCTGGGTCGCCGATCGGTTCGGCCCGCGCTGGTCGCTCGCCGTCGGGGCCGCTGCCTGCTTCGCGGCCGCGGTCGTCGCACTCCGCCATCTCGGCGGCCGCGATGTTCCGGCCATTAGAGCACGTTCAGGCTGACCGGAGTCGGCCAGCCTGAAGGTCGTGCTCTAGAACATATGAGGTAGAGCAACTTACCTCAGCGTGACAGGAACGCAGGGCGTTCCAGTCAGGCTGGGGTTGCTCTAGAGCCTGATATCTTCAGCCTGACTCGGTGTGGGATTCCGTTTCGGCGTGAAATCTGATTCAAGATGCTGGCTGGGCGGAGGCCAGCATCGATGGGTCGTCCGTATTCGTTGGACCTGCGCGAGCGGGTTGTGTGTGCTGTCCGCTCTGGGATGAGCTGTGGCGAGGCAGCTGAGCGTTTCGAGATCAGCCACTCTTCTGCGATCCGATGGACGCGGCGAGAGCGCGAGACAGGTAGCCCGGCCGCGTTGCCGATGGGAGGCAAGCGACCATTCACATTGGCGGCCGACCTGCCCTGGATCGCGGCACGTGTGGCTGAGAAGCCCGACATCACCTTGCGTGAGTTGCTGGCAGAGCTGCGCGATCGTGGCGTCAAGGTCAGCTATTTCGGTGTCTGGCACATCGTGCGGCGTTCAGGCCTGAGCTTTAAAAAAAAGCGTTCACGCCAGCGAGCAGGATCGTCCGGACGTCGCCCGCCGCCGCGCGCTATGGAGGCGATACCAGGGCCGGGTTGATGCAGACCGCCTGGTCTTTGTCGACGAGACCTGGGCCAAGACCAACATGACGCCGATCCGCGGGTGGTTCGCCCGCGGCGAACGCCTGGTGGCCAAGGTGCCGCATGGGCACTGGAAGACACTCACGTTCGTCGCCGGATTGCGATCTGACGGGATCTGCGCGCCGTTCGTGCTCGACGGCCCGATCAACGCCGCGAGCTTCCTCGCCTGGGTCGAACAGTGCCTGGTGCCGACGCTCCGGCCCGGCGACGTCGTGGTCGCCGACAACCTCGGCAGCCACAAGGGTGCCGCGGTCCGTCGTGCCATCCGAGCTGCGGGAGCGAAGTTGATCTTCCTGCCGCCCTACAGCCCGGACCTCAACCCGATCGAGCAGGCCTTCGCCAAACTCAAGACGCTGTTGCGCAAGGACAACGCACGGACCGTCGAAGACACCTGGAAAAGCATCGGCCGCGTGCTCGACGCCTTCAGTCCAATGGAGTGCACAAACTATCTGAGGAACTCAGGATATGCGGCAACCTAAAGCTATCAGGCTCTAGGACGATCATGTGAACCGGCCGCCCGATCCCAGCACGGCACGCAGGTCCGCGTCGCGCATCTGCGCCTGGAGCACCGCGCGGAACGGCGGCAGGTTGCCGATCCTGAGCGCACCGTCGCGCAGCATGCGCGCGGGCAGGCTGTCGCCCGCGGCATAGAGCCGCATGATCGCTTCCGCGCCGGTGAAGAACAGCCGCGTCTCCGCCCGGTGCGCCGCCTCGTAACGCCGCAACGATACCGGATCGCCCGGATCCTGCGCGCCGCGCAGCGCGCGCGCCAGCGCGTCCTGTCCGAGCAGGCCGACATTGAAGCCGTGCGCCGTGGTCGGGTGCATCGCCACCGCCGCGTCGCCGAGGAGTGCGAGGCGCGCGCCCACGAACCGCCGCGCGTACGACGTCACCACCGGCACCGCGTGACGCGCGCCCACCGGATGCATCGGTCCCAATCGCCCGCGATAAAGACGCGTGACCGCCTGGCCGAACCGCTCGTCGTCCAGCGCCAGCAGCCCCGCGGCCTCGTGCTCTCCCATCGTCATCACCGCCGATGAACGGCCGCCATTCAGCGGCAGCGTCACCAGCGTGCGCCCGTATTCGAACCAGGCCGTCGCCGTCTCCTCGTGCGGCCGCGGATGCGCGACCGGACAGACCAGCATGCGCTGCCGGTAATCGTGCGTGGTGGCCTCGATCCCCGCCTGCGCCCGCAGACGCGATCGCCTGGTGTCGGCCGCCACCACGAGGTGCGTGCGCAGGACCCGTCCGTCCGACAGCGTCGCCTCCGCATCGCCCGCCACGCGCACATGCTCGACCGACAGGCCAGGCAGCAAGACCACGCCCGACTGCGCCGCCACCACTTCGTGCAGCGCCCGCCGCAGCCACCGGTTGGGCGCGAACCGGCCCAGCATCCCGCCCGTCGCCGCGCCGCCGCCGAAATGCATCGCATACCGCGACGGCCCGTTCAGCACCCGCATGCGCCGCAACGGCGCGCAGACCCCGGGCGGCACGCGCGACCAGGCGCCCATCGCGCGCAGCATCTCGACCGAGCGGTCGGTGAGCGCGATCTCGCGCCCGTCATCGGCCGGATCGGCGAGCGCCTCCGCCGTCTGCGGATCCACCAGCGCGATCCGCCAGCCGGACCCCGCGAGCGAGGCCGCGAACGCGAGCCCGACCGGCCCCGCCCCGGCCACGACGATGTCGTAATCCAGCGTCATCTCAGTCGGATGTCTGTTCGACGATGGAGATCACTCCGCTCCGCTCCACCACCGCATAGCGGACCTGGCCGAGTGCGAGCAGGCCGCGTGCGCGCGCGGCCGCCATCACGTCGACCTTCTCGATGCGCAGCCGCTTCATGCGTCCGTCGTTCCACGCGCCGTTCTCGAACACCACCACCGGCGTCCCGTCGATCCAGGCGCCGATCCGGTTCGATCGCGTCTTCAGCCACGACACCAGCACATGCATCAGGCCGATCGTGCAGACCGCGGAGACCGCGCCCACCATCGAGTGGTCCTCGCCCAGCACCGCGCCGATCATCGATCCGGCGACCAGGAACAGCACGATCAGGTCGAACGGCGCCAGCTGGCTCGTCGTCCGCCTGCCGATCAGACGGAACGCGAACAGCAGTATCCAGTAGGCGGCCGCGGCGCGCAGGACGACGTTCATGGCAGCACGAACGTCCGCAAGCGGAGCGACCGGCCCGGCATGTCGACCGCGAGCGGGATGAAACCGACCTGCGCCGGCTTGCCGTGCAGGCGCACGTAGTTGTCGGTCCCGCCGCCGCGCACCGCGAAGGTGAGTTCCAGGCGCCCCTGCTCGCTCCTCTGGCGCACCGGCTGCGGATCGATCGTCTGCAGGCCGAACGGCTCGACGAAGCTGCTGCTGATCGTCACGATCTGCTCGCCGTCCCGCGGCACGGGCGGCAGATGCAGCGTGAGCTGCGTCCCGGTCGCGTAGCGCGCGAGCGGCTGGTAGTCGACCGCGCCATCGCCAAGCCGGCCGACCCTGCCATGATCGAGCGGACCGGCGCCGAGCGCACCGGCGATCGCGGAGGCCACGACCAGGCACATGCCGACGCGGCCGACCCGCTCCAGGCGCCACCAGTCGTATTCGAACTTCTCGTCGAAGCCGACCTCGAGCTCGTCATTGACGGTGCTGGCACCGCGCAAGGGGGGCTGCTGATCCATGGGCAGGTGACGCCGCATCAGGTTCCGGGTTGCCCGGGGTGGAAAAGGCGCCCCGCCGTTCAGACATGGGGCCCAGCGACGAAAAGGGCACCTCATGGACACGCGGCGTCTCGGACATTCCGGGTTCTTCATCCCGGCACTCAGCCTCGGCACCGGCACCTTCGGCGGCGGCAACGAGTTCTTCAAGGCGTGGGGCACGTCGGATCTGCGCGAGGCGACACGCCTCGTCGACATCTGCCTCGAGGCGGGGCTGAACATGTTCGACAGCGCCGACATCTATTCGGCCGGGGCGGCCGAGGAGATCCTCGGCGGCGCGATCAAGGGACGGCGCGACAAGGTCATCGTCTCGACCAAGGCGACGTTCCGCTCGGGCGACGGCATCAACGATGTCGGCTCGTCGCGATACCACCTGATCGAGGCGTGCGAGCGCGCGCTCACGCGCCTCGGCACCGACCATATCGACCTGTTCCAGTTGCATGGCTTCGACGCGCTCACGCCCGTCGAGGAGACGCTGCACGCACTCGACGACCTGATCCGCGCCGGCAAGATCCGCTATGTCGGCTGCTCGAACTTTTCCGGCTGGCACCTGATGAAGTCGCTCGCCGCCGCCGACCGCTACGGTCTGCCGCGCTACGTCGCCCATCAGGCCTACTATTCGCTGGTCGGGCGCGACTACGAGCACGAGCTGATGCCGCTCGGCATCGACCAGGGGGTCGGCGCCGTCGTCTGGAGCCCGCTCGGATGGGGACGCCTGACCGGCAGGATCCGTCGCGGCCAGCCGATTCCCGCGGGATCACGCCTGCACAACCCGTCGGTCGTGCAGAACGGTCCGCAGATCCATGACGACCACCTCTACAAGGTTGTCGACGCCCTCGACGAGGCCGCCGAGGAGACCGGCCGCACCGTCCCGCAGGTGGCGCTCAACTGGCTCCTGCAGCGCCCGACGGTTGCCAACGTCATCATCGGCGCCCGCAACGAGGAACAGCTCCGCGCCAATCTCGGTGCCGTCGGCTGGAACCTGACGCCCGAGCAGGTCGCCAAGCTCGATGCGGCCAGCGCGCCGACGCTGGCCTATCCGTATTGGCACCAGGCGGGCTTCAAGGAGCGCAATCCCGCGCCGGTCTGACCGCGCAGGGCGCGCCGGGCGAGGCCGTTGCGCGATCGCACACGCGATCCTGGTGTCCCTTCTTTTGAGTGGCCTGCTGGTCCCTGAAATTGGTGGGCATTTCAGGGGCAGGACACTAGACTCGCACCGACATGAGCCGTCCCGGCCGAGGCCAGCATTACAAGTTCATCGACTGTGCACGCGGCTACGCCATCCTGATGGTGGTCGCCAGCCATGTCAGCAACCTGTATCCGAACCTCCCCTATCCGGTGCACCGCCTCGTCGAAACGGGCTGGTTCGGCGTGCAGCTCTTCTTCCTGGCCAGTTGCGTCACGCTGCTGATGTCATGGCATTCCGAGGCGCGCAGGACCGGCAGCGTCGATCTCGGCGCCTTCTTCGTCCGCCGCTGGTTCCGAATCGCACCCGCCTATTATCTCGCGGGCGTCTGCTACTTCTTCGTCCTCCGGCCGGCGGGAGGATTCGATGCCTGGCAGGCCGTGCGCGCGGCCGTCTTCGTCAATGCCCTCTCGCCCGCCTGGACGCCGACGGTCGGCGGACGCTGGATCGTCGTCCCGGGCGGCTGGAGCATCAGTGTCGAGTTCTGCTTCTACGCGCTGTTTCCGCTTCTGGCCGCGACCATCACCAGCCTCCGTCGCGCCCTGTGGCTCTGTGCCGCCGCGGTCGTGGGCGGGATCACGGCCAATCTCATGGCGGCGCGCATGCTCGCCGCCACCTTCGATCCGCGGGCGGTCGACAATTTCCTCTTCTTCTGGTTTCCCAACCAGGCCAGCGTGTTCGCGCTGGGCGCGGTCCTCTTCTTCCTGTTGAACCGCCAATCCGGCAGCGCGTCCTGGGCCGGCCGTCACGCGACCTTGTCGGGATGCTTGTGCGTCGCCGCCTTCTGCGGCCTGGCGTATCTTCCCTTGGGCCATCATCTGGGCGCGTGGCCGCCCGTCCCGGCGGGCCAGGCGGCCTGCCTGCCGCTGATGGGCTTCGTGCTGGCGCTGGCGGGCGGCAGCCGCCTGTTCGTCAACCGGGCGGTCGCCGCCATGGGGAAGGTCAGTTTCAGCGCCTACTTGATCCACTTCGCGCTGGTGCATTGGGGAGCGGCGTGGCCGGTCCCGCTTCGTCTGCACGCGGGCGGCTACGCCGCGATCGGCGCGTGCGCCGCCGGCACCGCCCTGGCCGTCGCGCTGACCTTCGCCGCGTCCTGGATCAGCTTCACCATCATCGAGCAGCCGATGATCAACGCCGGCAAGCGGCTGATCGCACGCCTGCCGAAGCCCGTCCTCCTGCGCGCGTCCTGACCACCGCTACCGCCAGGCGAAGCGCCAGCCGTCGAGCGCGGTGAAATGCTGCGACGGCAGATGCTGCTGCGCGAAGCTCGTCACCTGCGGATCGAACAGGCCCGAGAAGCTCGTCGGATGGACGCCCATCCACACGATCACCAGGGCGAGCGGGGCGAGGACGGCGAACTCCCGCATCGACAGATCGGCGACCAGGCCGCGGCTGACGCCGCCCGGTGTCTCGAAGAACATCCGCCGGAACAGCACCAGCATGTAGGCCGCACCGAGCACCATCGCCGCCGCCGACAGCAGCGCGATGATCGAGCCCAGATGGATCGCGCCGATCACCACCAGCAGCTCGCCCACGAACCCGCCGGTGCCCGGCAGGCCGAGATTGGCCATCGTGAACAGCATCGCGAGCGTCGCGAGCACGGGCATCCGCCTCGCGGTGCCGGCATAGTCCGCGATCGTGGTCGAGTTCGTCCGGCCCGACAGGATCGCCAGCGTGAAGAACAACGCCGCGATGATCACGCCGTGCGCCAGCATCTGGAACACCGCCCCGTCGATCCCCTCGGCGGTCAGCGTGAACAGACCGACCAGCACCACGCCCATGTGCGAGAACGACGAGAACGCGATCATCCGCTTGAAGTCGGTCTGCGCGAAGGCGACGAACGCCGCATACGAGATCGCGATCAGGCCCGACGCGATCATCAGCGGCGCGAAATGCGCGCTCGCGTCGGGTAGCATCTGGATCGCGAAGCGGTAGAACCCGTAGGCGCCCGCCTTGCCGAGCACGCCCGCGAGCAGGATCAGCGTGCTGCCCGGGGCGGCGGCGTAGGCGTCCGACAGCCAGCCATGCAGCGGCCAGATCGGCAGCTTGACCCCGAAGGCCGCGACGAACGCCCAGAACAGCCAGGCCTGCATGGCGGGCGTGAAGGTGGTCGCCATCAGCGTCGGCATGTCGGTGGTGCCGGCCGAGACCCACATCGCGATCAGTGCGAGCAGCATCAGCAGCGAGCCCAGGAACGTGAACAGGAAGAACTTGATCGCGGCGCGGGCGCGGCCTTCGCCGCCCCAGATGCCGATCGCGAGCGAGGACGGGATCAGCACGCCCTCGTAGAAGGCGTAGAACAGCAGGAAGTCGAGCGACGCGAAAATCCCGAGCAGCGTCGTCTCGAACGTCAGCAGCACGACGGCGTATTCGCGCGCGCGCCTGCCTTCGCCCCACGCCTCGGCGATCAGCGCGAGCGGGGCGAGAAAGGTGGTCAGCAGGACCATCGCGAGACTCACCCCGTCGAGCCCGACCCGATAGGAGCAGCCGGTGATCGGCAGCCACGCCGCGCGGTCCTGGAACTGGAACCCGGCCTGGCCGGGCAAGAACGCGATCCAGAGGACGATCGTCAGCAGCAGCGTGACCAGGCTCGCGCCGATCGCGATCGGGCGCGCCAGCCGTTCGACCGCAACACCACGCAGCAGCAGCAGCACGATCGCGGCAACCGCGGGCAGGAACACCACGATCGACAGCAGCGGCAGATGGATCATCAAGTGCGGTCTCCGCCCGGACGCGTGGGACGGCGGAACCTACCGGGCCCGCCCGGGCGGGTCTAGAGCGCGGGCCATGCTGATAGTCGCACGGCCCACACTCAAGCCGTTTGTTTTTGCGAGCATCTTTATGCGCCGACCACGTTGGCTCGAACGCATGATGCTCTAGGTTGAGGCATGGACGAGATCGCGCGCGCCGACGTGCGTTTCATCACGCTCGGCAGCGTCACCTACAGGCGCGCCGTGCTCGGCATGTGCGCGAGCGGCTTCTCGACCTTCGCGCTGCTCTACTGCGTGCAGCCGCTGATGCCGATCCTGTCACGCCGGTTCGGCGTGAGCCCCGCCGCGGCCAGCCTGTCGCTGTCGGTCTCGACGCTGGTGCTGACGGTCACGATCTTCCTCGCCGGCATCGCCTCCGAGCAGTTCGGCCGCAAGCGGATCATGACGATGTCGATGTTCGGCACCGGGGTGCTCAACCTGGCCTGTGCCGCGGCACCGGGCTGGCATTCGCTGTTGGCGCTGCGGCTACTGGAAGGTGTGACCGCGGGCGGCGTTCCGGCGGTCGCGATGGCCTACCTGGCGGAGGAGATCGAGCCGGCGGCGCTCGGCAGTGCCATGGGCATCTACATCGCGGGCAACGCGTTCGGCGGCATGCTCGGCCGGCTGCTCGCGGGCAGCATCGCCCAAGCGGCCGGCTGGCGCGCCGCGATGGCGGCCTTGTCCCTGCTCGGCCTGGCGGCCGCGATCGCCTTCGTCCGGCTGTTGCCGGAATCGCGGAATTTCGTGCCCCTGGGCCGCCAGAGCCTCGCCACGCACGGGGTCCAGTTCGCGCGCCTCTGGCGGAGGCCCAGGATGCCGCTCCTGCTGTTGACCGGCTTCCTGGTCGCGGGGCCCTTCATCACGGTCTACAACTATGCCGGCTACCGGCTGATCGCACCGCCCTACAACCTCAGCCAGGCCGCCCTGGGCGGGATCTTTGTTGTCTACGTGTTCGGCATTGCCGGCTCGACGCTCGCCGGGCGCTACGCGAACAGGCTCGGACGCGCGCGGACGATGGCGGTGACGAGCACGGTCGTGCTGGCCGGCCTGCTGCTGACGCTCGGCCGGCCGCTCGGCGCGATCGTGACCGGGATCGCGATGATCACGTTCGGCTTCTTCGGGACCCACGCGGTCGCGAGCGCCTGGGTGGGGCAGCTCGGCCGTCGGAGCAAGGGTCATGCCTCGGCGCTCTATTTGTTCAGCTTCTACGCCGGCCTGAGCGTGCTCGGCTCATCGGGAGGCTGGTTCTGGCAGCGCTTCGGCTGGGACGGCATCGTGGGCCTGGCAGCGTTCCTGGCGAGCGCCGCGCTGGGCCTCTCGTTCGCGCTCGGGAGCGGCTGATCGCCTTTTCCTCGACCTTCTTGTTACTTAACACCAACATGTCGAAAATCTTTACGCCTGCGAGTTCCAAGGCATTTGTCGCAAGTAGAACGACGAATTGTTTCAAGGGTCTAGATGCATGGCATCGATCTTGCCGTTCTTGCTCCGGCTTCGTCCTGAATCTCGAGTTGGAGATTATGAACAATGGATGCTTTAACGAAAAAATTTCTGATGGCAGCGTGCCTCGTCGGTTCCAGCAGCGCACTTCCAGCGATCGCCTTCGCAGCACCCACCTTCGCCGTCTGGCTCGACGGCAACACCGACCCGTCGGGCGGTGGCAATCCGGTCCTGACCAGCCTCGATCAGGCGTATGGTGCCGGCAGCTATACGCTGGTCTCGAATGCCGATCTTGAGACCGCGGGCTTTCTCGATCCGTACAAAGCGATCATCGTAAGCCGCTATGATTCCGGTTTCGGCAGCAGTCTCCCCGCTGCGGCGGCGGCAAATGTGGCGGCGTACGTGGGCAGCGGCGCATCCGAGGGCGGCGTCGCCACCTTCACCAATGATGTCGCCGACAATCTCTACGGCACGCACACCGGCGATCCGTATGATCCAAGCCTCAACCAGCTATTCGACAACGCAACGAAATATGCCGCGGCGAGTGGACACGGCTATATCGGGGAGTTCAACGGCGCCGTGATGGCCGAGGACTCCAACAGCGCGGGTTACGCGGCACTCGGCCTTCTCGCGGGATCGGCGTCCCCGGTCGGAGGCTATGGCCCGCAATTCCACTACGGGGTCGGGCCGATCGGGGCGAACAACCCGATCGACGCCGGCGTCACGTTCCCGTTCACCGACAGCGACAGCTCCACCTTTCTGACCCAGATCACCGGCGCCAATTCTGGCAATATCGTCGATGTGTATACCAGCAACGACTACATCAACGGCGATCCGGCGGTTCTCGCCAACTCGTTCGTCATCAATGGCGGTGGCGGTGGCCCGACGCCGGTTCCCGAGCCGATGACGCTCGCCTTGTTTGGGACCGCCCTCACCGGACTTGGTCTCGCACGTCGACGCGCACGATAAGTCCCGCGCCGTTCACGAGGGCTACAAGCACTGGACGTGTCCCGCGCCCAGGCGATCCCGCCAACGGATCGCCTGGATCGCGGAGATCGTCATGAACGAGCCGACGCACGACCCCATACGTGGCACACTCTCGATCGGCGTGGTGCGAGCGGCCGGGCAGGCTTGATGAAAGTCGAGAGCTTGCCTCTCGGAAAATCATACAGAGCACTCCCGAAGTGCGGCGTTGCCCACTCCCAGGTGACCACCTCCAGTCCGACCCTGTGGGACTGGAGATAAGTCAGAAATAGGCGGCCGCGGTCCACTCAGTCACGATGACCGGCTCGGTCCGCGAGACGCTGCCAAACTTGGCGTTGAAATGTGGACTGTCGGGATCGAGTCCTGGCTGCGACACCCGCATTCTGACCGAGTCCGCTTGAGCCTCTCGCATCTCGACATCTGACGTGGTCCGTCACTCCCGCGATGTGAGCCGTGTCACCGGGGCACACCCACCCAGTGAAGGTGCCGGACCCCGGTTTGCGAGGCCGATGCGACGAAACGTCCCAGGCGTCGATGACCGACGGCGATGCCGGCGGCGCGCCACCGTTGCCGGATCTCGTTTGGAGAGCGGAGGCCGGCTGGCAGGCCGCGGACAGACCGTCGCGTTTTGCCTTTGGCGCGATTCGCTGCTTTTGGTGGGTGCGTGCGGGACAGGAAGAGGGACAAGCTGGAGGTACGGCGCTGACCATGGCGGAAGTGGATGCGCCCGGATCGCGGAGATCGTCATGACCGAGCCGATGCACGACCCCACACGTGGCACGCTGACGATCGGCGTGGTCGCCGTCCTGTTCGCCTGCTCACTCTACGTCGTGCGTCCGTTCCTGCCGGCGACGGTCTGGGCGATCACCATCGTCGTCGCTACCTGGCCGCTGCTGCTTCGGCTGCAGGCCTTCCTGCGCGGCAGCCGCGCGCTCGCGGTCATCGTGACCTCGATCGTCGTCCTGGTGGTGTTCGTGGTGCCGTTCTGGCTCGCGACCGCCACCATCCTCGATCATGCCGACCAGCTGTTCGGCCTGGTCCGCTCCGCGTCCTCGCTCCGGATCCCGTCGGTGCCGCATTGGGTCGCCGGCCTGCCGGTGATCGGCGACGAGCTCGCGCGCGCCTGGCACGAGCTGGGCGAGGCCGGGCTGTCGCAGTTGGCACCGCGGATCGCGCCCTACGCCGGCCGCGTCACGCAATGGTTCATCGGCTTCCTCGGCAGTTTCGGCCTGCTCGTGGTGCAGTTCCTGCTGACCGTCGTCATCACCGCCATCCTGCACGCCAACGGCGAGGCCGCGTCGCGCTTCGCGATTCGGCTCGGGCACCGGCTGGCGGGCGAGCGTGGCCGGACGATGGTGGTGCTCGCCGGCCACGCGATCCGCGCGGTCGCGATCGGCGTGATGGTGACGGCCCTGGTCGAGTCCGCAGTCGGCGGCATCGGCCTCAAGCTCGCGGGCGTGCCGCTGCCGAGCGTGCTCACCGCGGTGATGTTCGTCGTCTGCCTGGCACAGGTCGGCCCCGGACTGATCCTGATCCCCGCGGTGGTCTGGATGTACTGGTTTCGCGACGGCACCCACGCGACCATCCTGCTGGTCGTCTCGATCGTCGCGATCACCATCGACAACGTCCTGCGCCCGTTCCTGATCCGCCGCAGCGCCGACCTGCCGATGCTGCTGGTGCTGACGGGCGTCATCGGCGGCCTGTCGACGTTCGGGCTTGTGGGCATCTTCGTCGGGCCGGCAATTCTCGCCGTCAGCTACACGGTGCTGCAGGTCTGGCTCGCCGGTGACGACGCGGTCCTGCTGTCCCAGCCGGCGGAACTTGGCACGATTAGTGCGACACCGTTGCCGGAACGTCATTGAGCGTTCCGACATCATGGTGAGGCAACGATGACCCGTTCGTCTGCAAAGCGGCTGCTCGGCTGTGCGTTCCTGCTGGCGACCGTGTTCGCGGGTGCCGACGCGTCCGCTGCCCCGCTCAGGATCGGCTACAGCAACTGGCCGGGCTGGCTGCCCTTCGAGATCGCCAAGCAGAAAGGCTGGTTCAGCCAAGCCGGCATCGATGTCGACATGGAATGGTTCGACTATTCGGCGAGCCTGGATGCCTATTCGGCGGGCAAGCTCGACGGCGTGCTCTGCACCAACGGCGACGCGCTCGTCACCGGGGCCGGCGGCGGCAAGGGCAGGATGGTCATGCTCACCGACTACTCGGATGGCAACGACATGATCGTGGGCCATCCGGGCGTCACCAAGCTGTCCGATCTCAAGGGCAAGAAGGTCGGCGTCGAGGTGGGCCTCGTCGAGCATCTGCTGCTGCTCAACGGATTGAAGAAGCACGACATCCCGGAGGCGGACGTCACGCTGGTCAACACCAAGACCGACGAGACGCCGCAGGTTCTCGCCTCCGGCCAGGTCGCCGCGGTCGGCGCCTGGCAGCCCGTCTCGGGGCTGGCGATGAAGCAGACGCCGGGTGCGCGGCCGATCTATACCTCGGCCGACCAGCCCGGACTGATCTACGACGTGCTCTACGTCACGCCGCAGAGCCTGTCCGAGCACCGCGCCGACTACGTCAAGCTGATGCACGTTTTCTACCGGACGCTCGCCTATATCGCCAATCCCAGGACCGAGGCCGACGCGATGAAGATCATGGCCGGGCGCGTCGAACTCACGCCGGCGGCACTCGAGCGACTCAAGAAGGGCACGCACCTGATCGGTCTCACCGAAGCCAGGCGCACCTTCAAGCAGGGTCAGGGCTTCGACAGCCTCTACGGCTCGTCGCACGTCGCCGACGACTTCAATGTCAAGGTCGGCGTCTACAAGAAGCCGCAGGATGTCGAGAGCGTCATCGATCCGTCGTTGACGGAGAGCGCGCACTGATGAGCGAGGCCGTTCCGTTTCCCGACGGAGCGGCCGATTCCGGTCGAGCGGCGGCACCGGCGACGCGCCGGCGCGTGCGACGCCACGCCATGCTCGCCGGCAACGCGACGGTCTCCCGGCACCTGTCCGGTCTGCTGATGGTGGGCGCCTTCGTCTGGCCGCTCATGCTCTGGTCGGTCGTGAGCTATGTGCCCTTCGTCTGGCATCCCGACATCCTGATCACCGATCCCGGCGACGTCGACTATTTCCAGCCCGACATGCTGATCGACCGCGCCACCTTCGCGCGCGAGCAGGCCGCGATGCGTGCCGCGCACCAGTCGGTTCCGAAAGGCGAGCGCGCCAACCCGGTCTACCTGCCGACACCGCTCGACGTCGCGCGCGCCTTCCTCGCCGCCGTCCGGCCTGGTGCCACCAACGCGGAAGGCGAATGGCTGCCCTCCTCGTTCTGGCACAGCGTGCAGACGATCTTCTGGGGCTTCGTGATCTCGTCCGCGGTCGGCGTGCCGCTCGGCATCCTGTGCGGCGCCACCATCCTCGCCGCCCGCCTGATCGAGCCGTTCGTCGAATTCTTCCGCTACCTGCCCGCACCCGCCTTCGGCGCGCTCTGCGTCGCCATCCTCGGCATCTACGACGCGCCCAAGATCGCGATCATCGTCATCGGCACCTTCTTCCAGCAGGTGCTGGTGATCGCCAACACCACCCGCAAGCTCGATTTCTCGCTCGTCGAGGCGGCGATGACGCTCGGCACGCGCGGTCCCGCCCTGCTCACCCGCGTCATCATCCCCGGCATCCTGCCCGATCTCTATCGCGACCAGCGCGTGCTGCTCGGCTGGGCCTGGACCTACCTGATCGTGGCCGAACTGATCGGCACCACCTCGGGCATCACCTGGTTCATCACGCTGCAGGCCCGCTATCAGCATTTCGCCAACGTCTATGCGGCGATCGCGATGATCGGGCTGGCGGGCATCGGCACCGACCTCGTGCTTGCCGCATTCGCCCGGCGTCTGTTCCCCTGGGAGCGCGCCGCCCGTGCTTGATGACGCCATTCCCGCCGCCGTCCGGGCTCGCCTCGACCGGCTCTACGCGCGCGGCGTGCTGCTCGAACTCGACCGCGTCGGACAGCGCTTCCGGGATCGCAAGGGCACGGCGTTCGAGGCGCTGCGCGGCATCACGCTCGAGATCCACCGGCGCGAATTCCTCTCCGTGGTCGGACCGTCCGGCTGCGGCAAGTCCACGCTCGCGCGCCTCCTCTCCGGTCTCGACAGCCCGACCTCCGGCGCGATCCGCCTCGACGGGCACGAGGTCGATGGTCCCGGACGCGAACGCGGGATGGTGTTCCAGGGCTATACCCTGTTTCCCTGGCTCACCGTCAGGCAGAACGTGATGTTCGGCCTGCGTGCAGGCGGGCGGCACGCCGCCGAGGCGACAGCCGACGAATGGCTCGGCATCGTCGGTCTCGATCATTGTGCCGGCCATTATCCGAGCCAGTTGTCGGGCGGCATGAAGCAGCGCGTCGCGATCGCGCGTGCGCTCGCGACCCATCCCCGAGTCCTGCTGATGGACGAGCCGTTCGCGGCGCTCGATCCGGCGACGCGCGAACGCATGCAGTTCCATCTGCTGGAGCTCTGGCGCAACGTCGACATCACCGTCGTCTTCATTACCCACGATCTCGACGAGGCGATCCTGCTGTCGGACCGGATCCTGCTCCTGCGGCCGAACCCCGGCGAGGTCGAAACCGTCATCGAGGTGCCGCTCGTGCGGCCGCGGGGAGCGGAGACGCGAACGAGCCCGGCCTTCCTGGCGACGCGCCGGCGCCTCGACGCGCTGATCGCGCCCGCGATCGCCGACGACCCAGCGCCCAGGATCAAGGTGCCGCGCATGACCCATGTCAGCGACGATGTCGAGTAGGGAGAGCACGCCTTGAACGATCTGGATCAAGCGTCGCCCGACGAGCACCGCGCCCGCTACGCGGCACTCAAGGCGCGGGCCGCCTCGCGCGCGAGGATTTCGGTGCCGTCATCCGCGCCCGCCGCCGTTCCGGAACCGTTCATTCTCTGGCGCGAGCACCTGCCGCCTGGCACCTATGTCTCGCTCGGGATCGCCCGATTCCGAAGCCTGCGACTGATCGACCATGCGGGCACGGCGTCGGTGTCGTTCATGGCCTGGAACGCCGACGACACCAGCGAGCGCTACAATTCGGGCGACACGGTCAAGCTGCAATGGACGTCGCGCCTGACCGCCGGACGGCTGCTGTTCTCCGACATGGGCCGGGTGGTCGCATCCATCACCGCCGACACCGCGAGCGGCCACGACGCGTTGATCGGCGGCAGCACGCGCGCGACCGCCGCCCGCTCCGGTCGCACCGGGCGCAACGCGCGCGACAATCTCGTGCTGGCTGCCAGCAAGCTCGGCCTCGCAATCGCGGACGTGCCGACCCCGATCGCCTTCTTCGCCGATCTGCGCACCGACGATGCCGGTCGTTTCGTCTGGGCCGGCAAGTCCGAGCCAGGACGCCTCGTCGAGCTGCGTGCCGAGATGAACCTTCTCGTCGCGATCTCCAACACCGCCCATCCGCTCGATCCGGACCAGCATGGCGGCACGGTCGAGGCGATCGTCTGGCGCTCACCGCCGCCCGCACCCGACGATCCGGCACGAAACGGCGGCGAGGAGGCGCTACGCGGCTTCGAGAACACCGATCGCAATTTCGAGGACGCGCCGCTATGAGCCCGATCCTGGACGTCGTGGTGCCGGCGCGCGCGCCGTTTTCCGCCATCGCGCCGCGCGGCGCGCATGTCCGCATCATCGACCTCGAGGGCCAGCAGGCGGTCGACGCGCTGTTCTACAACGCGCACAACCACAAGGAACGCTACAGCGCCGCCGAGACACTGGCCGCCCAGGGCTCGGCCTATGTCATGCTCGGCACCGTGCTGCATTCCTCCGACGGCAATGCGCTCGCGACCATCGTCGAGGACACCGCCGGCAATCATGACACGTCGGCCGGCGCCTGCTCGTGCGAGGCGAACACCGTCCGCTTCGGCCACCACACGCGCTTCATGCATGCCTGCCGCGAGAACTTCATCCTCGAGCTCGCGCGCCACGGCATGGACCGCCGCGACATCACCGGCAACGTGAATTTCTTCATGAACGTGCCGATCAAACCGGATGGCGAACTCGCCATCGTCGACGGGCTCTCCAAGCCGGGCGATCACGTCACGCTGCGCTGCGAGATGGACCTGCTCGTCGTGCTGTCGAACTGCCCGCAGGTGAACAATCCCTGCAACGGCTTCAACCCGACGCCGATCCGCGTGATCGTCACCGCCTGATGTTCGAGCGCGTGCTCGTCGCCAATCGCGGCGAGATCGCTGGCCGCATCATCCGCACGCTGCGTCGCATGGGGATCGTCTCGATCGCGGTCGCAAGCGAGGCCGACCGCTTCACGCCGCCCGCGCTCGCTGCCGAAATCGTGGCACGTATCGGCAAGTCGCCGGCGTCCGCCTCGTATCTCGACATCGACGCCATCCTCGCCGCCTGCCGCGACACCGGCGCGCAGGCCGTCCATCCCGGCTACGGGTTCCTGTCCGAACGCCCCGACTTCCCCGAACGCCTCGCGGCGGAAGGCATACGCTTCATCGGCCCGCGTCCCGCGCATCTGCGTGCGTTCGGACTCAAGCACACCGCGCGCGCGCTCGCCGCGTCCGCCGGCCTGCCGATGCTGCCTGGCAGCGGGCTGATCGAGACCGGGACCGATGCGCTCAGGAGTGCCGGCGAGATCGGCTATCCAGTGATGCTGAAAAGCACCGCGGGCGGCGGCGGCATCGGCATGCAGGTCTGCCGCGACGAGACCGAGCTCGCGGCGCGGCTCGGCTCCACCAGGCGCGCGGCCCGCGCCTCGTTCGGCGACGCGGGTGTCTACATCGAAAAATTCGTCGCGCGTGCGCGCCATGTCGAGGTGCAGATCTTCGGCGACGGGCGCGGCCACGTCGTGACGCTCGGCGAGCGCGACTGCTCCCTGCAGCGCCGGCATCAGAAGGTCATCGAGGAAACTCCGGCCCCGGGCCTGTCCGATGCGACCCGGACCGCGCTGCACGACGCGGCGGCAGCCCTCGCACGATCGGTCTCCTATGCGTCGGCCGGGACGGTCGAATTCATCCTCGACGCCGACAGCGGCGCCTTCTTCTTCCTCGAGGTCAACACCCGCCTGCAGGTCGAGCACAGCGTGACCGAGGCGACCCATGGCGTCGATCTCGTCGAATGGATGGTTCGCGAAGCCGCGGGCGAACTGGTCCTGCCGCCGCAATCCGATCTCATCGCGGCGGGGCACGCGATCGAGGCGCGGATCTACGCCGAGAATCCGGCGGCCGGCTTCCGTCCGAGCACCGGCATCGTGACCGGACTGCGTTTCCCGCATGACGTTCGCGTCGACACCTGGATCGAGCCGGGCACCGAGATCACCGCCCACTACGACCCGCTGCTTGCCAAGATCATCGCGACCGGCGCCACGCGGCCGGACGCGATCGCCGGACTTCGCACCGCGCTCGCCGGCACCGCGATCTCGGGCCTGGAGACGAATGTCGGCTATCTTAAGGCCGTGCTGGACGGCGATGTCCTCGCAAGCGGCGCGATGACCACGGCAAGCCTCGACGCCGTCGCCTATCGCCCGCGCGCGATCGAGATCCTGTCGCCGGGCACCCAGACCAGCGTCCAGGATTGGCCGGGGCGGCTCGGTCATTGGTCGGTCGGCGTGCCACCGAGTGGCCCGATGGATCAGCGGAGCTTCCGTCTCGCCAACCGCCTCGTCGGCAACAACGAGGGCGACGCGGCGCTCGAGATCACCTTGTCCGGGCCCACGCTTCGGTTCCATTGCGATGCCGTGGCGGCGCTGGCCGGCGCGCCGATGACGGCCAGCCTCGATGGCGTCCCGGTGCCGTTCCACCGTCCGGTCGCGATCCGCGCCGGCCAGACGCTCGCGATCGGCGCCGCAGGCACGGGCGCGCGCGCGACGCTCGCCATCCGCGGCGGCGTCGACGCACCGCGCGTGCTGGGCGCGCGGGCGACGTTCGCGCTGGGCGGTTTCGGCGGCCACGGCACGGGACCGCTCCGCACCGGTGAGACGATCCGCCTCCTGCCCGACCATGGACATCGGGGCAGCGACGAGCCCGCGCCCGAACCGTTCGGCCATGACTGGTCACTCGACGTGCTGATCGGCCCGCATCCGGCACCCGACTTCTTCACGGACGGCGACATCGAGACCCTGCTCTCCGCGCCCTGGCAGGTGCACTACAACAGTGCCCGCACCGGCGTCCGGCTGACCGGTCCGAAGCCCGCCTGGGCGCGCCAGGACGGCGGCGAGGCCGGGCTGCATCCGTCCAACATCCACGACAACGCCTACGCGATCGGCGCGCTCGACTTCACCGGCGACACGCCGATCATCCTCGGCCCGGACGGTCCGAGCCTCGGCGGCTTCGTCTGCCCCGCGGTCGTCGCGAGCGACTCGCTGTGGAAGCTGGGCCAGCTCAGGCCGGGCGACACGGTGCATTTCAAGCCGCGCGGCGCCCTCGACGACGGGGTGCTGCACCGCGGCGGCAGCGTGGTCCCGGTCGTCTATCGCCGCGCCGGCGACCGCAACGTGCTGGTGGAGTTCGGGCCGCTCCTGCTCGACATCGAGATCAGGCTGCGCGTCCAGCTCGTGCTCGACCGGCTCGCCGCCGAACCGATCGACGGGATCATCGACCTCACGCCGGGCATACGCAGCCTGCAGATCCATTTCGACCCGGCCATCGTCCCGGCGGCCGCCCTGATCGATGCCGTCGAGCAGATCGACCGCGACCTCGGTGGCGCGTCCGACGCCGAGGTCCCGAGTCGCATCGTGCATCTGCCGCTGTCATGGAACGACAGCCAGGCGCGCCTCGCGATGCGGCGCTACCAGGAGCTGGTGCGGCCGGACGCGCCCTGGTGTCCGTCCAACATCGAGTTCATCCGCCGGATCAACGGCCTGCCCGACGAGGATGCGGTCCGCCGGACGGTGCTCGACGCGTCCTATCTCGTGATGGGTCTCGGCGACGTCTATCTCGGCGCACCGGTCGCGACGCCCACCGATCCGCGGCACCGGCTGGTCACCACCAAATACAACCCGGCCCGCCCCTGGACCCCCGAGAACGCGGTCGGCATTGGCGGCGCCTATCTCTGCATCTACGGCATGGAGGGCCCCGGCGGCTACCAGCTGTTCGGGCGCACGCTGCAGGTCTGGAACCGCTGGCGGCGGACGGAGGCGTTCGCCGACCACACGCTGCTCCGCCATTTCGACCAGATCCGCTTTCATCTGATCCCCGAGTCGGATCTCGACGAGGCGCGCGCCGCCTTTCCGTTCGGCCGGTATCCGATCCGCATCGAGGAGACGCGTTTCTCGGCGTCATCCTACCGGGCGTTCCTTGCCGCCAACGCGTCCGACATCGAAGCGAGCCGGGCCTCGCGCGCGGCCGCCTTCGCCGCCGAGCGCGATCGGTGGGCGACAGCCGGCCTCGATGCCGTGCACGACGACATGATCCCCGACCCGCTCGCCAGCAGCGCGTTGCCGCCAGGGCATGTGGCGGTCGAGAGTCCGGTGCCCGGCAATGTGTGGAAAGTGCTCAAGGAGACCGGCGATGCGATCGAGGCCGGCGAGACGCTCGCGATCGTGGAGTCGATGAAGATGGAGATGCATGTCCGCTCGACCGTCGGCGGCCGGGTCGCCAGCATCGCCTGCCGTCCCGGCCGCGAGATCGCGGCCGGCGGACGGGTGGGCACCGTCGCGCCATGATCCCGCGCAGGCTCGGCCTCGCGGCACTCGCGCGCGCCTACCGCGACGGATCGCATGATCCGGTCTCGCTCGCCCGCGGGATCATCGAGCGGTGCGAAGCCGCCGACCCCGCGATCTGGATCGCGCGTGTCCCGGACGCGCAGCTCCTGGCGCGCGCGGCCTCGCTTGCCGATCCGTCGGCGCGTGACCTGCCGCTCTACGGCATCCCGTTCGCGATCAAGGACAACATCGATGCCGCCGGGCTGCCGACCACGGCCGCCTGTCCGGCCTACGCCCGCCATCCAAGCGAGGACGCGCCGGTCGTGGCAGCACTGCTGGCCGCCGGCGCCATGCTTGTCGGCAAGACCAACATGGACCAGTTCGCGACCGGCCTGGTCGGCACGCGCTCGCCGCACGGCGCGCCGCGCTCGGTGTTCTCCGCCGGCCATGTCTCCGGCGGCTCGAGCTCCGGCTCGGCGGTCGCGGTCGCATCGGGCCTGGTCTCGTTCGCGCTCGGCACCGACACCGCCGGATCGGGCCGCGTTCCGGCCGCATTCAACGGCATCGTCGGCCTCAAGCCCACGCGCGGCCTGGTCTGCATGCGCGGCGTCGTGCCGGCCTGCGCCAGCCTCGACTGCGTGAGCGTCTTCGCGCACGACGTTCGCGATGCGGCGGCCGTGATCGTGGTGATGTCGGGCTTCGACGCCGCCGATCCCTGGTCGCGAAAGGCCGCTGCCGTCGAATGGCCGTCCGGACCGAGGCGGATCGGGATCCTTGCCGAGGCCGACCGCGACTTCGACCATCCGGGCTATGCCCGCCTCTACGAGACCGCGATCGCGCGCGCCGCCGCACTCGGCCACGTCATCGTGCCGATCGACTTCGCGCCGTTCCGCGACGCGGGCAGGCTCCTCTATGGCGGGGCGCTGGTCGCCGAGCGGACCGAGGCGGTCGGCGACTTCATCGCGTCGCATCCCGACGAGGTCGATCCGGCGGTCCGGCAGATCATCGAGGGCGGCCGGCGGGCGACCGCCATCGACCTGTTCCGCGACCAGCATCGTCTCGCCGCCCTCGCGCAGGCCGCCGCGGCGCAGGGCCGGCGCGTCGACCTGATGCTGCTGCCGACCGTCCCCGGCCATCCGACGGTGGCAGCGGTCGCCGCCGATCCGATCGGGGCCAATGGCCGCCTCGGCCTCTACACCAATTTCGTCAATCTGCTCGACATGGCGGCGATCGCCATCCCGGTTGGGGTCGCGCCAGACGGGCTCCCCTTCGGCGTCACCCTGGCCGGTCCCGCCTTCTCGGATGCGCCCCTCGCCGACATCGCGGCCACGCTGACCGAGACAATCCCGGTCGTCGTCGCCGGCGCGCATCTCTCCGGCATGACGCTCAACCACGAGCTCCTGGAGCTCGGCGGCACGCTGCGCGCGCGGACGCGCACCGCCCCCACCTACGCGCTGTACGCCCTCGCCGGCAGCAATCCGCCCAAGCCCGCCCTCGTCCGCCGCGACGGCGGCACCGCGATCGAGGTCGAAGTCTGGGACCTGCCGCCGGCCGGCTTCGGCCGTTTCGTCGCCGGCATCCCGGCACCGCTCGGCATCGGCAAGGTCCTGATCGAGGACGGCGAGCTGCTCCCCGGCTTCATCGCCGAACCCGGCGCGCTCGCGGGGGCGGTCGACATCAGCGCGTATGGCGGCTGGCGCGCCTGGCTCGCGCGAGGCTCTACCCCTCCGCCAAGGTCTCCCGGCTCGCCCTGACCCGGTCGACCCGTCTTCCGTCCATCTTGGTCACCTCGAACAGCCAGCCCGCGAAGACGATCTTGTCGCCCTCCGCCGGGACGCGGCGCAGCAGCGCCAGCACCAGGCCCGCCAGCGTGTGGTAGCTGCCCGACGCGGGCAGCTCGGGCAGACGCAACCGGTCCTTCACCTCGTCGACCGGCGTCATCCCGTCGAGGGTGAATTCGTTGGCGATCTCACCCGAGCCGGTCTCGCTCCGGTCCGGCTCGACGGCATCGACCACGATCGCCTCCATCACGTCGGCGGCCGACACCACGCCTTCGAAACTGCCATACTCGTCCAGCACCAGCGCCAGGCCGAGACTATCGTCGCGGATCCGCTCCAGCGTATCGAGCGCCGAGATCGTGTCCGGCAGCACGATCGGCTTGCGGAGCAGCGCGCCGATCGACAGCTCGCCGCCGCCCAGGATGCAGTCGAGCACGTCCGATCCGTGCAGCACGCCCACCGGATTGTCGGGACCGCCCTCGCACACCACCAGCCGCGAATGGCTCGCGGCCCTGATCTTCGCCACGATGTCGGCGCGCGTCGCCGTGCGGTCGATCCAGTCGATCTCGTTGCGCGGCGTCATGATCGCGCGCACCGACTTGTCGGCGAGCCTCAGCAGGCGTTCGATCATGTCGCGTTCGCCGCGCTCGAGCACGCCGACCTTGGTGCCTTCGGCCAGGATCTGCCGGAACTCCTCCTCGGTCACCTGTTCGCGCGCGAGATGGTGTGCGCCGATCAACCGCAGGACGAGGTTGGACGTCCTGTTGAGCACCCACACCGCCGGCGTCACCACGCGCGACAGCGCCGCCAGCGGGCTGGCCAGACGCGCCGAGATCAGCTCCGGCCGGCTGAGCGCCAGTTGCTTGGGGACCAGCTCGCCCAGCACCAGCATCAGGAAGGTGATCGCGATCACCACGAGCGAGAAGGCGAGTTCGTCGGCGACGGGTGCCAGCAGCCGCACGCGGGCTAGCAGCGGCGCCAGCTTCCCCTCGAGCTGCGCGCCGCCGAAACTGCCCTCCAGCACGCTGACCAGCGTGATCCCGACCTGCACGGTCGGCAGGAACATCTGCGGATCGCCCGAGAACGTCCGTGCCAGCCCGGCGCCCGGCACGCCGCGCTCGACGAGTTCGGCGAGCTTGGCCTGCCGTGCCGAGACCAGCGCCATCTCGCTCATCGCGAACAGCGCGTTGACCAGGATCAGCAGCAGGATGACGACGCAGGCGACTGCCGTGTGCATTCCGAAACCGTAATGCCCTCGCCGACCCCGAGACCAGGGCCAACCCGGCATCGGATGCGGGGGTCCGGGAGCTGGCCTCGGCCCCCGGTTGCTTTCTAATCGGCCGCGTCGACCGGCTCGGAGGCCAGCCGCCGCACCTCGACCTTCGGCCGCACGCCCTTGCCGGTCCCCGCGGCCGCGATCTCGTCGAGCTTTGCCTGCACGTGGGTGGCGAAGTTGAATTCGGCCGGCCGCTGTCCTTCGAGCGGGATCTCGGGCGCCATCGCCCCCTCGAGCTTCGGACCGCGCAAGGCGACGCCCAGCGTCTTGAGCGGGCTCTTGACCGCGTCCATCACCGCCGTCGACTCGTAGCCGGAATGCACCATGCAGTCGGCGCATTTCTCGTAGTTGCCGGTGCCGTAGGCGTCCCAGTCGGTCTCTTCCATCAGCGCCTTGAAGCTCGGCGCGTAGCCCTCGCCGAGCAGGTAGCAGGGCCGCTGCCAGCCGAAGACGGTGCGCAGCGGCTTGCCCCACGGCGTGCAGCGATAGGTCTCGTTGCCGGTCAGGAAGCTCAGGAACAGCGGCGACTGGGTGAACTTCCACTTGCTGCCGGCGCGCTTGCCGTGACGGAAGATGTCGCGGAACAGCTCCTTGGTCTTCTGCCGGCTCAGGAAGTGCGCCTGATCGGGCGCGCGCTCGTAGGCGTAGCCCGGCGAGGTCATGATGCCGTCGACACCCATCGCCATCACGTCATCGAAGAATTTCGCCGTCCGCACCGCGTCCGCGCCGTCGAACAGGGTGCAGTTGATCGAGACCCGGAATCCGAGCGCCTTCGCCTTTCGGATCGCCGCCACCGCCCGGTCGTAGGTGCCGTCCTGGCTGACCGCGTGGTCGTGTGCCTCCCGGTCGCCGTCGAGATGCACGTCGAACGAGAAATACGGGTCGGGCTTGTAGTCCTCGAGCTTCTTCTCGAGCAGCAGCGCGTTCGTGCACAAATAGACGAACTTCTTCCGCTTCAGGATCTCGGCGATGATGGTCGGCATGTCGCGATGGAGCAGCGGCTCGCCGCCGGCGACCGCCACCACCGGCGCGCCGCATTCGTCGACAGCCGACAGGCAGTCCTCGATCGACAACCGCTGATTGAGGATCGGGTCCGGATAGTCGATCTTACCGCATCCGTTGCAGGCAAGATTGCAGCGCAGCAGCGGCTCCAGCATCAGGACCAGCGGGTACCGCTTGCGTCCGAGGATGTGCTGCTTGACGACGTATGCGCCGACCTTGACCACTTGCAACAGAGGAACCGCCACGTCTTACTCCCGCGCCAACCTTCGGCAGGGGCGGCGATCACGCACGCGACGTGACCGATCGCTCGCCTTCTGCGAACCCGGTATATCGGATGAATCGAATTCATAGTTTACACCGGCCGGTCGCCGATGCATCGCCACAGGTCGCTTCTGTGGCGCGAATACCACAGTTTGACGCCCGTCATATGGTCGAAGCCGTTTGAGCGGCCTATGTTCCGCAACATAACGAGATATTTCACAGCGACCTCGGCAGCGAAGTGGCGCACCACCGCGCTTGAGCGATAGAGCCACAGCCGGGGCGCACGAGCAGTGCCGATCGGCGGACAGGGGACGGAACGCTTCGATGGACACACCCAACACGCCGCCGACCGGAACCGGTCGAGTGTCGACCCCGACCCTGGACCGTGTGCGCTATCCGTCGGACCTGCGGAACTTCTCGACCGAGCAGTTGCGTCTGGTGGCCGACGAGTTGCGTGCCGAGACGGTGGATGCGGTGTCGGTCAGCGGCGGCCATCTGGGCGCCTCGCTCGGCGTGGTCGAACTCACCGTCGCCCTGCACGCGGTGTTCGACACCCCCGAGGACCGGCTGATCTGGGACGTCGGCCACCAGGCCTACCCGCACAAGATCCTCACCGGCCGGCGCGACCGCATCCGCACCCTGCGCCAGGGCGGCGGCCTGTCCGGCTTCACCCGACGCTGCGAAAGCCCGTATGATCCGTTCGGCGCCGCCCACTCCTCGACCTCGATCTCGGCCGGCTACGGCATGGCCGCCGCCGCCGACCTCAAGGGCGAGACCGACCGCCACGTCATCGCCGTGATCGGCGACGGCGCGATCTCCGCCGGCATGGCCTACGAGGCGATGAACAACGCCGGCGCCCGCCATGACGGCCGCCATCGCGGCCGCATGCTGGTCATCCTCAACGACAACGAGATGTCGATCTCCAAGCCGGTCGGCGCGATGAGCGCCTACCTCACCCGCCTGCTCTCCTCGCGCTCCTATCTCAGCTTGCGCGAACTCGGCCTCAAGCTCGCCAAGCGCTTCCCCGGCCAGATCGAGCGCACCGCCAAGCGCGCCGAGGAATATGCCCGCGGCATGCTCGCCGGCGGCGGCACCCTGTTCGAGGAGCTGGGCTTCTACTACGTGGGACCGATCGACGGCCACAATCTGGACCATCTGCTGCCCGTGCTGCGCAATTTGCGCGAGGCCGAGGAGCGCGGCCCGGTCCTGCTGCACGTCATCACCCAGAAGGGACGCGGCTACGCGCCCGCCGAGGCCGCCGCCGACAAGCTGCATGCGGTCACGCCCAAGTTCAACGTCGTCACCGGCGAGCAGGTCAAGGCCCCCAAGGGACCGCCGTCATACACCGGCGTGTTCGCGCAAAGCCTGATCGCGGCCGCCGAGGCCGATCCGCGCATCGTGGCGATCACCGCCGCGATGCCGACCGGCACCGGCCTCGACCGCTTCGCGCAGCGCTTCCCCGAGCGGTTCTTCGATGTCGGCATCGCCGAGCAGCACGCGGTCACCTTCGCCGCCGGCATGGCCACCGAGGGGATGCGGCCGTTCTGCGCGATCTACTCGACCTTCCTGCAGCGCGCCTACGACCAGGTGGTGCACGACGTCGCGATCCAGGGACTGCCGGTGCGCTTCGCGATCGACCGCGCCGGGCTGGTCGGCGCCGACGGCGCGACGCATGCCGGGTCGTTCGACCTGAACTACCTGCTGCCGCTGCCGGGGATGGTGGTGATGGCGCCGTCCGACGAGGCGGAACTCGCGCACATGGTGGCGACCCAGGCGGCGCACGATGCGGGTCCGTCCGCGGTGCGCTATCCGCGCGGCAACGGCACCGGCGTCACCCTCCCCGCCAAGGGCGAGATCCTGCCGATCGGGCGCGGGCGGGTCGTGCGGGACGCGCGCGGACAAGGCTCTCGGGAGGGCCGGCCGGCCGGCGGACGCTGTCCGGTCGCGATCCTGTCGCTCGGCACCCGGCTCGCCGACGCGCTGGCCGCCGCCGACGAACTCGCCGCCCGGGGCCTCGCCGCCACCGTCGCCGACGCCCGCTTCGCCAAGCCGCTCGACCGCGCGCTGATCACCAACCTCGCGCGACAGCACGACGTGCTGGTCACCGTCGAGGAGGGCGCCGCCGGCGGCTTCGGGGCCGCGGTGATGCACCTGCTCGCCACCGACGGCCTGCTCGACCATGTCAGGATCAGGCCGCTCACCCTGCCCGATCGGTTCATCGAGCACGACACCTACCCAAACCAGATCAGGGACGCAGGACTGGCACACGCAAACATCGCCGCAGCCGCTATCGGAGCACTCGAAAGCGAGGCGGAAGCGCGATCCATCGTCACGCCGATCGGAGCGCGCCGTCCATGATCCGGCGCGCCGCACTTGCAGCGACGCTGGCCTTCGCGCCTGCCGCGGTCGGGGCGCCATCGACGGCCAGTGATCCGATCGCGCTGCTCCAGCAGGCCCTCGCGCACAACGAAAGCGCCGGCGGCAGCTTCAGCGCGAAATCGACCGCCCTCGGCCCGGTGATCGACAAGGCATTCAACCTCCAGGCGATCCTGCGCGCGGCCGTGGGCCTGAGCTACGCGAGCATCCCGCCCGCCAAGCAGGCGCAGTTGCTTGCGGTGTTCCGCCAGTTCACCATCGCAAGCTACGTCTCGAATTTCGCCGGCAGCGGCGATCGCTTCGAGATCTCGCCACAGTCCCGCCAGGCCGGGACGGACACCATCGTCCAGACGGCGATCACGTCGTCGTCGGGGAGTGCGACGCGGGTCGACTACGTCATGCGCTCCGGTCCGTCCGGCTATCAGGCCGTCGACGTCCTGCTCGACGGCACGATCAGCCGTGTCGCGGTGGAGCGCTCGGACTTCAGATCGGTGCTGCAAAGCGGCGGCGCAGACGGGCTGATCAAGAGCCTGTCGCAGAAAGTGTCGACCTTGTCCGACGGCCAGCTTCAACCCTGACGCCTCCGATGAGCCCAGTCAGCCCGACCTTGATCGTATCCCTGGTGGCGACCGCCATGGCGGTCGCCGGCAGCGTCCAGGCCTGCGCCGCGGCGCGGCTGGTGCGCCAATTCTCCCACCGGCCCATGGCTCCGGCCACCACCGCGTCGCCGCCGGCCACGCTGCTCAAGCCCCTGCACGGGGACGAGCCCATGCTCGAGGAGGCGCTCGCCACCTTCTTCGCCCAGGACTATCCGGGCCTGCAGATCGTCTTCGGCGTGCAACGCAGCGACGATGCGGCCATTCGCGTCGTCGAGCGGTTGCGCGCGCGCTTCCCGGAGGTCGACGCCACGCTGGTCATCGACAGCACCCGGCATGGGCCGAACCGCAAGGTCGACAACCTGATCAACATGCGGCCGTTCGCGAAACACGCGTTGCTGGTGATCTCGGACGCCGACATCCACGCCGACCCCGGCATGATCCGCTCGGTGCTCGCGCCGCTGCGCGATCCTTCGATCGGCCTGGCGACCACCCTCTATACCGGCCTGCCCGCCTCGCGCCGGCTCACCCGCCTGCTCGGCGCCGCCCAGATCAACCAGGCCTTCCTGCCCGGCGCCCTGCTCGGCCGCGCGATGGGCCGCGAGGATTGCCTCGGCGCGGTGATGGCGCTCTCGGCGGGGACGCTGGATGCGATCGGCGGATTTCCGGCGCTGTCTCCCCACCTCGCCGACGACGCGATGCTCGGACGCAAGGTTCGGGCACTCGGCCTGCACGTCGCCCTCGCCCGCAGCGTTCCCGCGACCAGCGTGATCGAGAACAACTTCGCCCAGCTCTTCTCGCACGAATTGCGCTGGGGCCGGACCGTTCGCAGCCAGGCCCCCGTCGGCTACCCGATGTCCATCGTCCAGGCACCGATCGCCTGGGCCCTGCTCGCCGCGATCGCGAGCGGCATGTCCCTCGTCTCGCTCGGTCTGCTGGCCGCCGTCTGGACACTGCGCCATCTGCTCGGCAGCGACACGGAGCGCCGCCTGTGCGGCCGCAGCTTGACGCCCTTCTGGGTCGCGCCGCTTCGTGATCTCCTTTCGGTGGCCGTGATCGTCATCAGCCACGCCAGTGGCCGTGTCGCCTGGCGGGGACAACGGCTGCACATCTCGGCCAGACGAAACATGCGCGCCGAGGCATTGCCGCCCCACTCGCTGGCGCCAAAATCGCTGGCCATGGAACGATCGCTTTGGCGATCGGCCAACTGAGGACAAACCGATGATGAAGACCCTGTTCCTGCAGCCGCCCTCCTTCGACGGGTTCGACGGCGGCGCAGGCTCCCGCTACCAGGCCAAGCGGGAGATCAAGTCGTTCTGGTTCCCGACCTGGCTCGCCCAGCCGGCCGCCCTCATTCCGGACAGCCGTCTGATCGACGCGCCGCCGGCCCGCATCGGCATGGACCACGTTATCGACGCCGCGCGCGACAGCGATCTCGTCGTCATCCACACCTCGACGCCGTCCTTCCTCAAGGACGCCGAGGTGGCGCAGCAGCTCCGCGACGCCAAGCCTTCGCTCAAGATCGGCTTCGTCGGCGCCAAGGTCGCCGTGCAGCCGAACGAGAGCCTCAAGGGCGCGCCCGCGGTCGACTTCGTCGCCCGCAACGAGTTCGACTTCACCATCAAGGAGGTCGCCGACGGACGCGACTTCTCCGCCATCGACGGCATCACCTACCGCAATCCCGACGGCACGCTCACCGCCAACCGCGAGCGCGCCGTGCTCGAGGACATGGACCAGCTGCCGTTCGTCTCGGAGGTCTACAAGAAGAACCTGCGGATCGAGGACTACTTCATCGGCTACCTGCAGCACCCCTACGTCTCGATCTACACCGGCCGCGGCTGCAAATCGCGCTGCACCTTCTGCCTTTGGCCGCAGACCGTCGGCGGCCACCGCTACCGCACCCGTTCGCCGGCCCACGTGGCCCAGGAGATCGCCTACATCCGATCGGCGTTCCCGCAGACGCGCGAGATCTTCTTCGACGACGACACCTTCACCGACGACCTGCCGCGCGCCGAAGCCATCGCGCGCGAACTCGGCCGCATGGGCGTCACCTGGTCCTGCAACGCGAAGGCCAACGTGCCGCGCGAGACGCTCAAGGTGCTCAAGGACAACGGCCTGCGCCTGCTGCTCGTCGGCTACGAAAGCGGCAACCAGCAGATCCTGCACAACATCAAGAAGGGCATGCGGATCGACGTCGCCCGCGAATTCACCCGCAACTGCCACGAACTCGGCATCAAGATCCACGGCACCTTCATCCTCGGCCTGCCGGGCGAGACCACCGAGACGATCCGCGAAACCATCCGGTTCGCGACCGAGATCAACCCGCACACCCTGCAGGTTTCGCTCGCGGCACCCTATCCCGGCACCTTCCTGCACAGCCAGGCGGTCGAGAACGGCTGGTTCGACGAGGCCAACGCCGAGCTGATCGACGAGCACGGCGTGCAGATCGCACCGCTGCAATATCCGCATCTGTCGCACACCGAAATCCACGACAGCGTCGAGACCTTCTACCGCAAGTTCTATTTCCGGGCGCCCAAGATCGCGTCGATCGTGGGCGAGATGGTCACCTCGCCGCAGATGATGAAACGGCGCCTGCGCGAAGGCGTGGAGTTCTTCCAGTTCCTCAAGGAACGTCGCGCGGCCTAAGCAAGGGTGGGGCTCCGCCCCACGCCCCGCTGGGGCCAGCGGCCCCAGACCCGCGTCATCATCAGCGCTGACGATTTCGGGCTGACGGAGGCGGTCAATGACGGCGTCGAGAGAGCCTTCCAAGAGGGAATCCTGTCGACCGCCAGCCTGATGGTCGCCGGCCCTGCCGCCGATGACGCGGTGCGGCGGGCCAGACGCAATCCGGGGCTGCGGGTGGGCCTGCATCTGGTCGTCATCGAAGGGCCCGCGGCCCGGCCGGCCGCCGACATCCCACATCTCGTCGATCGATCGGGGTGGTTCGGTTCCGATCAGGCCGCGCGCGGATGCCGCTATTTCTTCGATCCGCGAGCGCGGCGCGAGCTGGCCTCCGAGATCGCGGCGCAGTTCCAATCCTTTGCCGCCACGGGTCTCGCCCTCGACCACGCCAACGCCCACAAGCACATGCACCTGCACCCGACGATCGGACGCCTGCTGATCGATATCGGCCGCCGGCACGGACTGCGCGCGGTCCGTGTCCCGGCCGAGCCCGCCTCACCCCTTCGCGCCTGCGGCACCAGGCCGACATGGGGTGCCGCGGCGCTGCGCCTCTGGACGCGGCAGTTGCGCGCGCGGGTGGCGCGCGCGGGCATGGTCACGACCGATCATTGCTTCGGCCTGGCCTGGAGCGGGGCGATGTCGGCGCCCGTGGTGTCACGCCTCGTCGAGCGGCTTCCGCCCGGCACCGCCGAGATCTATTTCCATCCGGCCGCAAGGCGCGACGCGTTGCTGGATCGTCTGATGCCGGACTACGACCATGAGGGCGAACTCGCCGCACTTCTCGATCCGTCGCTCGCGGAGCGCGTCGCTCCGATCGCAACCGACTGGTCCAGATTGGACGCCGGGGGTCCCTGACCTTCAAACCGCCGCACGCCCCTCGCCCACTCCCTTCGCCAGGAAATGATGAAACGGCTTCCAGTCGCTCGCGGCGACATCAGGATGCGCACGGCGGTAGCTGCTCGCCTTGAAGCGCACAGGGCGTGCGCCGGACGCGGTCCTGATCCAGACCGCGTCATCCGCACCACCCCGGGGCGTGGCGACCGGCGAGCCGAGCCGGCTGTCATGAACACCGAGTGCTTCCAGGACTTTCCCCAGGCCCTGGAAGATCACGCGAGGTCCGTCGCCGGCGACATCGCGGGCGTCCAGGCGCAGGCAGGCGAGCGTCGTCTGCCGCCAATTCTCGGACGGGGGCAGCGCCATGTCGGCCGCGAGATCGATCGAGGCGCCCACCGCCGACGGCACGATCCCGAACGTGGCCGGCATGACCGAGAACTCGCCCGGTCCGGTGCCACCCAGACCCGGCGCAAGACGCAGCATCCTTCCCGATCCGCACATCTCACCCAGCTCGCTTTCGATCCGGCTGCGGCGGCATGACAATCCGTCGTCGGTGTAGGCCACGAGGAATTCGCCGCAGGTCAGCGGCAGCGCCACATCGTATCGGTGCCCGCTCGCCTGCAGTGTCCGCAACAGGCTTCGCCAGGGCCGGTCCGGCGGGGAGACCGCCCGCACGTCTCGATGGATGTCCGCACCGGCCCGTTCCGCGCGATCGAGCAGGACAGCGGTCGACGGATCGTCCGACCCGTCGTCGCAGACCGTCAAGTTCTCGAACCCGAACAGATGGGCGTGGTAGCGGAGCCAGGCGTCCAGCAGGATCGTCTCGTTTCGCTGCATCATCAGGCACCGTGCTCGAACCACGCTTCCCGCTCCTCGCCGACTGGACGGATGCGTTCATGGCATGCGACGAGAGCGCGCCAAAGCCCGGAGACACCTCATTGCGGCGACCGCCCCTGCTGCTCCTCGCGGCCCTGCCGTTTCTCGCCGCCGGCGAGCGGCCGGTGCACCAGTTCGATGCCATCGGCCTCTCCCCGGACGGAACACGCATCGCCTCGATCGAGAGCGACGATGTGCCGCGCGACGGCGATGCACCCGTCGAGCGACTGCTGATCCGCGATCTCGATGGAAACGCCCATGACGTCACGCCGAGCTGCGCGCGCGCGCCCGGTTGCCGGCCATCCTCGCCGACCTGGAACGAAGCCGGCACGGCGCTGGATTTTCTCGTCGAGCAGTCGTCCGGCCGGTCGACGATCGAGACCGTGGGCCGTGATGGCGGCCAAGCGCGTGTCTTGGTCGATTTCGACGGACCGCTCGACCAGCTCCGCTTCGGCCCCGGCGACCGGCTCGCCGTGCTCGCGACCGCGCACGCCCACAAGCGCATCGGCGCCACCCAGGCCGCCGCGCGGATGGCGGGCGAGATCGGGACCGTCCTCGACGAGCAGCGGATCGCGATCGTCGATCACGCGGCACTTCGCTTCGTCTCGCCGCCTGCGCTGTATGTCTATGAATATGCCTGGCAACCCAAGGGAGGCTTCGTGGGCACGGCTGCCGCCGGCAACGGCGACAGCAACTGGTGGATCGCCAGGCTCTACGCGTTCGATGAAGGGTCGACGCGGATCCTGTTCGCGCCCGGACCACGCGAGCAACTCGCGGATCCCGTGGTTTCGCCCGATGGGCACACGGTCGACTTCATCGGCGGCTGGATGAGCGATTTCGGCTCCACCGGCGGAGACGCCTACGCGCTCGCTCTCGACAGGCCGGGCACAGCACCGGTCGACCTGACCGGTGGCGCGCGGGCGAGCACGACCGCGCTCGACTGGCACTGCCGCGATGGCCTGACCGCGATCTCGATTGCCGGTTCACGAACGACAATCTCCTCCCTCGATGGCCCGGCGCCGCATGATCTGTGGTCCGGCGAGGACGCGATCGGCGCCGACCGCTGGAACGCGGGCCTCGCCTGCAATGGAGGCCGTTCGGCCGCCATCGTCCAAAGCTTCACCCGTCCGCCCGACATCGTGGCGGGCCCGATCGGAGCGTGGCGGCCCGTGACCCACGCCAATCGCGGCATCGCGGCCCCCGGCACCGCGCGTTCCGTGCAATGGACCGACGACGGGCTGACCGTCCAGGGCTGGCTGCTGCTGCCCCGAGGCGACCCGGCGTTACGCCGGCCGATGATCGTCGACGTGCATGGCGGCCCGCAGGCGGCGGCCACGCCCGAATTTCCCGGCCGCGGCATGGTCCGTGATCTGCTCGCGGCCGGCGACGATGTCTTCATGCCCAACTATCGCGGCAGCTTCGGCCAGGGCGAGCGGTTCGCCGCCGCCAGCATCGGCGACCTCGGCGGCGGGGACTGGCGCGACGTTCTCACCGGCGTCGATGCGGCCGAGCGCGCGGCCCCGATCGACGACCATCGCCTCGGCATCGAGGGCGGCAGCTATGGCGGCTACATGACGATGTGGGCGGTCACGCAAACCCACCGTTTCCGCGCCGGCGCCGCCGACGCCGGCGTGTCCGACTGGCTTTCGATCGAGGGCGAGGCGCCCCAGGCGGGCTCCGACGCGGTCTCGTTCGGGGGTTCGGTCTACGACAACATCGAGCCCTATCTGCGCGCGTCGCCGATCACCCATATGCGCGGGGTGGTGACGCCGATGCTGATCACCGTCGGCGACCGCGACGTCGAATGCCCGATGCCGCAAAGCCAGGAGTTCTATACCGCCCTGTCGGCACTCGGCGTGCCGGCGAGCTTCGTCGTCTACAAGGACGAGGGCCACGCGATCATCAAGGAAGCCGACCGCACCGATCTGCGCCGCCGCACGATCGCATGGTTCCAAAAGTGGCTTGGTTAGAAGTCTTGGGGCGCTGCCCCAAACCCCGCTGGGCGAAGCGCGCCCAGACCCGCGCATGATTAAGTTATTGGCGGTCCAGGGGCCCTGCCCCTGGCGGGGCGCGGGGCAGAGCCCTGCTATCAGGATTATTTCGCCTTCGGCGCGATGGAATGACCGGCTCTCAGCCCCGAGCGGCCCATGCGACGATCGCCGATCCGACCTCGCGCAGGACGCCCTCCTGCACGGCCAGTTCCATGCCCGGCGCCTCGTAATAGGCCGCCATGACCAGTGCCGCGCCACGCGATCGCCGCACCACCGCGTAATCGTTGCACACGCCGTCGTTGGTGCCGGTCCGGTCGCCTGCCGTCCAGCCGGCCGGGAATGCGGCGCGCAATCGCGCGCGTCCGGTCATCGTCGCCGCCATCCATCGCGTGCACAGCGCGCGTGATCCCGGCTTGAGCGCCTCGCCGAGCGAGATCGTCCGAGCCAGTCCGGCGATCGCCCGCGGCGTCGTCGTGTCCTTCGTGCCGGACCAGCCGCCGACCGGCTCGGTGCGGTCGAACCGCGTCACCATATCGCCGAGGCCGCGCACGTACGCGGTCAGCCGGGCCGGGCCGCCCACGCGCGCCAGCAGCAGATTGGCGGCGGTGTTGTCGCTCCGCTCCAGGATCGCCTTGCAAAGATCGCCCACCGTCATCCCGCCCGCCGACACGCGCGGGCTCGTCACCGGCGACACGGCAACCAAGTCCCTCGCCGAGTAGGGCACAAGATTCTCGAGATCGTCCCGGCCGGCATCCACGCGCGACAGCATCATCGCCGCGAGCGGCCCCTTGAACGTGCTCGCAAGCAGGAAGCGTTCGTCGGCCCGGTGAGCGAGCGTACGGCCCGTGCCGGTGTCGAGCACGAACACGCCGAGGCGGCCGCCACGGGATCGCTCGATCATCGCGACCCTGTCCTCGGTCACGGCGCGGGCGGCCGGGATGCCCGCCGCGATCAAGGCCGGCACGCCGACGGTCAGGCCGCGCCGCGTCAGGGCGCGCGATGTCTGCTTGTTCATGAGATCTCCTTGTGGCGTTCCGAGGTTCGCCGCTTGACGCACTCCTCACAAACGAAATTGAGTTCAGCCGCCCACGAGGATTTCTCATGCAGGGAACCGCCGTCCCGCTCAACGCGCTCCGCGCCTTCGCCGCCGCCGCCCGGCATCTCTCGTTCACCCGCGCGGCGGCCGAGCTGTGCGTCACCCAGGCCGCCGTCAGCCATCAGATCCGTGGCTTGGAGGCGCGTCTCGGTGTTGCCCTGTTCAGGCGTTCGAGCCGGCATCTGATGCTGACCGACGAAGGCGGGGCCCTCGCGCCGACGCTCGTCGACGCCTTCGATGCGATCGACCGCCTGCTCGCGCAGTTCGAGGCGGGCGGTCTGAAGCAGGTCCTCACCGTGGGCGCCGTCGGCACATTCGTGGTGGGCGCCCTGCTCGAGCGGCTGCCATTGTTCCGGGCCTCGCATCCGCTTGTCGACCTCCGGCTGCTGACCCACAACAACAAGGTCGATCTGGTGGCCGAAGGACTCGATTACGCGATCCGCTACGGCGACGGGGCGTGGCACGGCATCCACTCCGAGGCGATCTGCGCGGCGCCGCTCTCGCCGCTCTGCACGCCGGAACTCGCGAACCGGCTTCGGGAACCGCACGATCTCCTTCTCGTCCCGCTGCTGCGTTCGTATCGTCCCCAGGACTGGTCGGCGTGGTTCAAGGCGGCCGGCCTCGAGGCCGCCAATCCGCGCGGGCCGCTGTTCGACAGTTCGCTGATCATGGTGCAGGCGGCGCTGCGTGGCGAGGGTGTCGCACTCGCGCCGCCGATGCTGTTCGCGCGCGAGCTCGGGAGCGGAACGCTGGTCCAGCCTTTCGCGATCGAAGCGGATGCCGGGAGCTACTGGCTGAGCCGCCTGAAATCGCGCGAGCCCACGCCGGCGATGCTGGCGTTCCGGTCGTGGATCATTGACGACGCATGATGCTCGCGTCGGCCCGCTGGCGCTCGATTGACGCGGCGCGAGCCTGAACCGTAGGTTCGATCACCGGCGCAGACCGGCGGCAAGCCATCAGGGAGAGAACGCGATGTCCAGGCACGACTTACGTCGATGGGCGATCTCCGCCGTCGCGGCGCTCTCCTTGTGTCCGCTCGCCGCGCACGCCGAGAGTTTCACCATCGGCTACAGCGTGGCCACGCTCGCCAACCCGTTCTTCCAGGGCATGACACGCGGGGTGAAGGACGGGATCGGCAAATACCCGGACCTCAAGCTGATCAACACCAGCGCCAACGGCGACGCCAACACCCAGGCCAACCAAGTCCTCGACCTGATCAACCAGCATGTCTCGGCCCTCATCCTCAACCCGATCAGCGCCGACGCGATCGTCCCGGTCGTCAAGCAGGCCAACAAGCGCGGCATCCCCGTCTTCACGCTCGACCGTGGGGCCGCCTGCGGCGACTGCCAGGTGAATTTCCTCGAGACCGACAACGAGGCGCTCGGCCGGGAAGGTGCAGACTACATCGCGGAACAACTGAAATCGAAATACGGCTCGATCAAGGGCAACGTCATCGATCTCGAAGGTCTGCTCGGCACCACGGCCGGCGACGAGCGCGAGCACGGCTTCGCCACCGAATTCGCCAACCTCGCCAAATCCAATCCCGACCTGAAGCTCGTCGCCCGCCAGGCCGCCGACTTCGACGCCGGCAAGGCGTTCAACATCATGACCCAGCTCCTCGCCGCCAACAGCCAGATCGATGCCGTCTTCAACGGCAACGACGACAACGCGGTCGGCGCGCTGCGCGCGATCAAGCAGGCCAACCGCTTCGCGCCGATCGGGCAGCCCAAGCACATCGTCATCATCGGCATCGACGGCACCGAACAGGCGCTCGGGGCCATCCGCAACGGCCAGATGGACGCAACCATCTCGCAGAATCCGCTTACGATGGCTGCCAAGTCGGTCAGCTACATCGAGCAGTACCTGCACGGCGACAAGAACATCCCTCGCCATCAGTTCTGGCCGCATCTGCTGCTGAGCAAGCAGAACATCGACAGCGCGGACGCCAAGTCCTACGGCCTGTGGGGCGACGACGTCACCCGCTGAGCCGATGCTTCTGTCCATGACCGGCATCGGCAAGAGCTTTCCCGGCGTCAAGGCGCTGGCCGATGTCGACATCACGCTCGAGCGCGGCGAGGTGCTCGGCATCGTGGGCGAAAACGGCGCCGGCAAGTCGACGCTGATGAAGGTGCTCGCGGGCGTCATCCGGCCCGATGAGGGCGAGATCCGGATCGAGGGCGCGGCCTTCGCGCCGCGTCGGCCGCGTGACGCGCTCGATGCCGGGATCGTCGTCATCCATCAGGAGCTCAGCCTGGTGCCCGACCGCTCGGTCGCCGACAACCTCTTCCTCGGCAATCTTCCCCGCCGGCTCGGCATCGTCCGCACGGCGGTCCTCGAGCGCGACGCCGCCCGCCTGCTCGCGCGCGTCGGCCTGCGCATCCCGCCCGCAACCCCGGTCCGCCGTCTCGGCATCGCCCAGCAGCAACTCGTCGAGATCGCCCGCGCGCTCTCGCGCGCCGCGCGCGTCATCGTCATGGACGAACCGACCGCGACGTTGACAACGACCGAACAGCGCACGCTGTTCGCCACCATCGCCGAACTCAAGGCCCAGGGGGTCGGAATCGTCTTCATCTCGCACCACATCGAGGAAGTCTTCGAGGTCTGCGACCGCGTGCTGGTGATGCGCGACGGCCGTACCGTCGGCACGCGCGACACGAGCCAATGGAGCGAGGACACGCTGATCCAGGCGATGGTGAACCGGCCGATCGATGCGATGTTCCCGCAACGGGACGCCACCGTGGGCGCGATCCTGCTGCAGGTCTCCGGCCTCTCGTCACCCGGCCGGTTCCGCGACGTGTCGTTCGACGTCCGCGCCGGCGAGGTCGTCGGCATCGGCGGCCTGATCGGCGCCGGCCGCACGGAGGTGCTCAAGGCGATCTACGGCGCATTGCCCTCGACCGGCGAGGTGCGGGTCGCCGGAACCCGGGTCGACGCCGCCTCGCCGCGGCAGGCGATCGCCGCGGGCCTGGCTCTCGTGCCGGAGGATCGCAAGGGAGAGGGGCTGGTGCTGCCCTTTTCGGTCAAGCGGAACATCGCGATGTCGACGCTCGGCCGCCTGTCGGCACTGCGCACCTTCCTGCGCGGCGGCCGCACCGACGCGCTCGCGCGCCGCTCGGTCGCCGATCTGCGCATCCGCACGCCCGGAATCGACGTCGCCGCCCAGAGCCTGTCGGGCGGCAATCAGCAGAAGGTGGTGCTCGCGCGCGCGCTCAGCACCGACCCGCGCGTGTTCCTGCTCGACGAGCCCACGCGCGGCATCGATGTCGGCGCCAAGGTCGAGGTGTACCGCCTGATCGGCGACCTCGCCCGGCGCGGCGGCGCCGTGCTCGTGGTGTCGTCCGACATGCTCGAGCTGCTCGGCCTGTGCGACCGTATCCTCGTGATGCGCGCGGGAAGGCTCGCGGGCGCACTCGACCGGCCCGACTTCAGCCAGGAGCGCGTCATGGCCCTGGCGGCGCTCGCATGAGCAGCACCGGCGAGGCGGCACGCGCCCCGGGCGGCTTCCGACGCATCGGCAGCGCGATCAACGAACTGACGATCGTGGTCGCCTTCGTCCTGATCTCGCTCTACCTCGCCGTCACCACGCCCACATTCCTCACCACCGCCAACGTGCTCTCGATCCTGCTCGCGACCTCGCTGATCGGCCTCGTCGCGGTGGGCGAGACGTTCGTCATCGTCACCAGCGGCATCGACCTGTCGGTGGGCTCGGTGGTGGCATTCACCGGCGTCATGGCCGGGCTCACGCTGCAGGCGCACTGGCCGGTTCCGATCGCACTCCTCGTCGGCATCGGCACCGGCGTGATCTGCGGCATCTTCAACGCGTTCGCCATCACCATGCTCGGCATGGCGCCGTTCATCGTCACGCTCGCGCTGCTCGCGATGGCGCGCGGCCTCGCCTTCATCGTCACCGGAGGAAACACCGTGTTCGGGTTTCCCGACGCGTTCGACAATATCGGCGGCGGCAATCTCGGCCCGATGCCGATCGCGGCCATCATCACGCTCGGCACCTTCCTCGTCGCCTGGATCGTGCTGTCGCGCACCGTCTTCGGCGCCGAGATCTACGCCGTGGGCGGCAACCGCGAGGCCGCACGCCTTGCCGGCATTCCGGTCGGCCGCACGCTCGCCGCGGTCTACATCATCAGCGGCGCGCTCGCCGGCCTCGGCGGCGTGGTGCTGGCCGGCCGTCTCGACAGTGCCCAGCCGATCGCCGCCGAAGGCCTCGAGCTGAACGCGATCGCCGCCGTCGTCATCGGCGGCGCCAGCCTGTTCGGCGGCAAGGGCTCGATGCTCGGCACGCTGCTCGGCGTGCTGATCATCGGCCTGATCAACAACGGGCTGACGCTGAAGAACGTGCAGCCGTTCTGGGTCCAGTTCATCCAGGGCGCGGTGATCTTCGGCGCCGTCCTGATCGACAGCCTCAACCAAAAGCGCCGCGGCCGGGTTTGAGGCCAAGAGCGTCACGCGAGAGTGTGATGCGCACGACGCCCCTGGACCCCGCTGGGCCGATCGGCGCCAGACCCGGTCGCTGGAACAGGATCGGATCTTGACGACATCGAAACGGAATGGCAATGACGCTTCGGTTTAGGAGCGAAACGAATGTGAGTTCTTCTGGTCGGGATCATGGCTGCGCTGTCAGGCTGCGCCTCCATCCTCGACGGCACCAGTCAGCAGATCATGGTCAACACGAACCCATCAGGCGCAGATTGCGGCCTCTACCGCCAGGGCGAGCGGATTGCCTCGATCCAGAATGCGCCGGGCAGTGCACTGGTGCAGAAGACGAAGAACGACATCTGGGTGGCGTGCGTGAAAAGTGGTTATCAGCCCAGCTCCTACCTCGACAAGTCCGGTCTTGCGGCGGCTAGCTTCGGAAACATCATCGCCGGCGGTGTGATCGGCGCTGTGGTCGACAGCGCATCTGGCGCCGACAACAAGTATGACAGCACGATCAACGTCTCCATGGTGCCATTGCAACCCGGACAACCGAACGCCCCCACACTGCCGCAGACGTTCATCGGAAATTTCCCGGCGGCACCATCTCCGTCCGTTTCGATGGCACCAAGCTCATTGCCACCCTCTTCTCAGCCGACCACCTGACAAGCTGAAGGGCGGTTCCGCGGCGCTGGGCGGCTCGTTGCACATAGGTCAAAAGAGACAGACCAGCGTGAGCCCGCCCAGCATCAAGGCGCCGCCGGCGAGCCGCCACAGATTGACCGGATGGGTCGCGAAGCCCAGCAGGCCGAAATGGTCGAGCATGATGGACGCCAGCATCGTCGACGTCACCACGATCCCGTTGAATGCGGCGCCGCCAAGCCCGCGCGCGAACAGCAGCGAGCTGATCACCGGGATCGCCGCGGCCGCCGTTCCCGCCCATGCCCACCAGGGAGTGGCGGCGATGCTCCCGCCAGAGGGCAGCGCTTCGCGGGTCACCGCCGCACCCGCCAGCATGATCGCGCCGCTTACCGTGCAGACCAGCACCGCCGACCAGAACGGCCGCTCGAGCGTGTGCTGCAGGGTCGCGTTTGTGCCGGAATGGATGGCGTTGAGCACGCCGGTGAGAAAGACCGCGACGTAGGCGAGGGCCTGCATGCGTTGCTCCGCCTCTGGACAGCGTTGGTCGCGTCCGGTTCGCGCGAGGCTATACGTTGCCGTCCGGCGCGTCGATCGCGTTTCAGCCCCGCGCGCCGGCGCGGCCCGACGACAGCCTGCGTTCGGCCAGGCGCGCCAGCCGGACGAACGGCAGCCCGAGCAGCAGATAGGCCATCCCGATCATCAAACCGGTTCCCAAATAATCGTAGTAGGTCGTCGACAGCCGCACGTAGGTCTGGCTGAGCTCGGAGAGGGTGATCACGCTGACCAGCGAGGAATCCTTCAGCAGCGAGATGAAGTCGTTCGTCATGACGGGAATGACGAACCGGAACGCCTGAGGCACCACGACGTGCCGGAGTGCCTGCCATTGGGTCAGGTCGAGCGCGATCGCCGCCTCGCTCTGCCCACGCGGCACCGATTGCAGGCCGGCGCGATAGTTCTCCGATTCGTAGGCGCCGTAATTCAGGCCAAGAGCCACGACGCCGGCGAGGAACGGATCGAGACGGACGCCGAGGCTGGGCAGGCCATAGAAGATGAACAGGATCTGGATCAGCAGCGGCGTGCCGCGGATGATCTCGACATACAGGATCGACATCGTCGAGAGCGGACGCGGGCCATATCGCCGCGCGAGCGCCACGACCAGCCCGACCGTCACCGCCAGCAGCATCGCGCATGCCGACACCGCGAGCGTCATCAACGCGCCACGGGCGATCAGCGGCAGGAAGCCCGCATAGCGTGCGAGCCGGTCGCGCCAGCCGGGTGCCGGCGCCGTGTCGTCGAGGAACATCTGCCAGGCAGAAGGTGCGGCACCGGAGGCCGCCACACCGCCGAAGGCGTCCGCGTTCGCGCGGTTCCAAAGGTTCCAACGCGACAGGATCTGCCGCAGCGAACCGTCGCGCACCATCGCCTGCAAGGCCGCGTCCACCTGGTCGCGCAGCGCCGGATTCCGTTTCGGAACCGCGATTCCGTAGGCCACATCGCCCACCGGCGCGCCGACCAGTTTGAGGCGCGGGTTCGGCCGCGCGTAGTAGAGCGCGATCGGATAATCGAGCAGCACCGCGTCCAGGCGATGCTCGGCAAGATCGGTGTAGGCGTCGGTCTCCTCGTCATACAGGCGCACGGCCAGGCCGGCCTCGTCGTGCAGGATGCGGTCGGCCTGGCTGGCCTTGAGGGTCCCCACGACGTGGCCGTGCAACGCGGCCAGGCTGTCCAGCCCCGGCTGCTCGCGGCGGACGACGATCTGCTCGAACGTGTGATAGTAGGGCGTCGAGAAGTCGACCTCCTCGGCATGTTCCGGCGTGATCTCGATCCCGTCCATCACCGCATCGTAGAGGCCGCGGTCGAGGCCCGGGATGAGCCCGTCCCAGTCGTTCTGCACGAAGATGGTCGGCCGCCCCAGACGCGCGCCGACGGCGGCCATGATCTCCGCCTCGAAGCCGGTGATGCGCGACGGACGGATCGGATCATGGAACACGTAGGGCACGCCCGAAACCGCGTCCGCGCCCCAGCGCAGCGGCGCGGCAACGGCTGTCCCGGCACACAGCAGCAGCATGATCGGGAGCCACCTCACGTGACGGATCCTTCGGAGCGCACGTCACGCATCGCATCGACGAAGGCGCGAAGAACCGGCCGCATGTGGCGCTGCCGCGGCGTGCAGAGGAAGAAGCCGGCGAACGGTGCCGACCAGTCCTCGAGCAGCGCGACCAGGCGCCCGTCGGCGAGAAAAGGTGCCACCTCCAGGTCGGCGGCGAACGCGATGCCCACGCCTTCGCAGGCCGCGCGCACCGCGAACGCCCGGTTGCTGACGACGAGCGGTCCGGCCACGGCGACCGAGAACCACCGTCCTTCGCGGCAGAACTCCCAGGCATAGGGAGTTGCATGTCCCGGCCAGCGCCAGCCGATGCAGCGGTGCGCGAGCAGGTCGTCAGGCGCGAGCGGCGTCCCGCACTCGGCCAGATAGGCCGGGGACGCCACGACGATCTGCCTGATGTCGCGACCGAGACGCACCGCGATCATGTCCTGTTCGATGAGTTCGCCGAGCCGGATCGCCGCGTCGAAGCCCTCGGTGACGAAATCGGCCACCCGATCGTCGAGCGTCACGTCGAGGACGATATGCGGATGCTCGCGCCGAAATCGGGCCAGCATCGGCATCAGCACTGTCTCGCCCGCGATGCGAAATGCGTGCACGCGGATCGTGCCGGCGGGCTCGCGGTCGGTCCGGCGCACCCGCCCGAACGCGTCCTCGAGAGCCTCCAGCGCCGGCGTCAGGCGTTGCCGCAGTTCCGCACCCGCTTCGGTCAGCGAGACGCTGCGTGTGGTCCGGTTCAGCAATCGCGCACCGACGCGGTCCTCCAGGCCCCGGATCGTCTGGCTGAGCGCGGAGGAGGAAACGCCAAGGATGTCGGCTGCGCGCGCGAAACTGAGCGCGTCGGCGACAGCGGCGAAGGCGCGCATCGCGCCGTAGTCGGCGGGCGAGATCATCGATGCCCCCATTCCTTAGTACAGCTAACGAAGCTGCGTAGCACATCACTCATGATCCGGCCGCGCCTCGCACCCATCGTTCTGGCGAAGGGAGTTCGCTCATGAAGACATGGCTCATCACCGGCATCGGCCGGGGCCTCGGCAAGGCGCTGGCACAGGCGGCACTGGCGCGAGGCGACACCGTCGTCGGCACGGTTCGCGGCACGCCTCCCGACATCGAGGCGCGACCGGGAACGCTGCACGTCCTGCCGCTCGAGCTCACCGACCCCGAGGCGGTCGGAGCCGCCGTCGAGCGTGCGGTGAAACTGGCGGGACGGCTCGACGTGGTCGTCAACAATGCCGGATACGGCCTGCTCGGCGCCATCGAGGAAGCCACCGACGACGAGGTGGCCAGGCTCTTCGAGGTCAATGTGTTCGCGCCCTTCCGCCTGATCCGCGCGATGCTGCCGCACCTGCGGGCGCAGGGGTCCGGGCACATCGTCAACATCACCTCGATCGCGGGACGCGCGCCGATGGCGTCATCCGGCCTGTACGCCGCCGCCAAGTCGGCGATGGAGGGGTTGTCGCAAAGCCTCGCGAACGAGGTGGCGCCGTTCGGGATCAAGGTGACCGCGGTGGCGCCCGGTGGCTTTCGCACCGATTTCCTCAGCGCGCATTCGGTCAGGCGCAGCGGCGGCGAGACGGCCCGGATCTATGCAGGAACGGTCGGCAAGGCGCTGGCGCACCTCGACGACATCGCCGGCCGCCAGATCGGCGATCCTGCCCGGGGCGCCGAAGCGATCATCGCCGCGGTCGACGCCCCGGCACCGCCGCTGCACCTGCTGCTCGGCTCGGACGCGCTTGCCCGCACCCGCGAGAAGCTCGACGCCACGATCGACGAGATCGACGCCTGGGAAGCGGTCACGCGCGGCACCGACTTTCCGGCGGAGGTTTGAATGACGGATATTCCGAAAAGCTGGGACCTGACCGGCAAGGTGGCGGTGGTGACCGGAAGCGCGCGCGGGATCGGGCGCGAGGTCGTGACCACGCTCCGTGAACGTGGCGCGCTGATCGTTGCGAGCGATCGGTCCGACACGGTCGGCGAACTTTCCGGCGATGCCGTCGCGACAATGACAGGCGACGTCGCCGACGAGGCCGTCGCCCGGGCGACGGTGGCGCTCGCGCTGCAGCGGTTCGGGCGGCTCGACATCCTGGTCAACAACGCCGGCCGCACGCTCAACAAGCCGTTGACGGAGACGCGCGTGGAGGACTGGGACGCGATCATGAAGACGAACGCGCGCGGCAATTTCCTTCATTCGCGCGAGGCCGTGCGCGTCATGGCCGAGCACGGCGGTGCGATCGTCAGCGTCGCCTCGATCGTCAGCGTCGTCGGCATGAAGGAAACCGCCGCCTATGCCGCGTCGAAGGGAGCGATCGTCCAGTTGATCAAGACGATCGCGGTCGAATACGGCAACCGCGGCATCCGGGCCAACGCCGTCGCCCCCGGCGTCGTGGAGACGGACATCCTGGAAGGTCTCGTCGACGACAGCCGCGCGACGCTGGCCGGCTACGGCGACGCCCATCCGCTCGGCCGGGTGGCGCGGCCACGCGAGATCGCCGAAATCGTTGCCTTTCTCGCCTCGCCCGCCGCGAGCTTCATCACCGGCGCGCTGGTGATGGCCGACGGCGGCTACACGGCGCTCTGACAAGATATCGTACCGATCGTTTCCTCATCCTGCGCGCATGTCGCGTAACTTCTCCGCCATGCTCCGCGAACCAGGACGCCGTCGATAGGACGGTGTGGACGTCGGAGGGATTCGAGAATGACAATCGCAGGGAGGACGGCGCATCAGCGCCGGCGAACGATGACGCGCGCTTTCGTCCTCATGTCCATCGTCGGCCCGGCATTCGCTGGCATCGCCGCCCAGGCGCAGGCGGCCGCTGCGGCCGAGACGAAGATCATCCTCGCACCGGACACGTCCGGGTATTTCGACGGCCAGCGCTCGGAGTATCTATCGACCGATACGTCCGACAAGGCGACTGCCGAGCTGAACCATTTGAACTACGTGCCCAGGCTCGGAAGCGCGGCCAACACCAGCGCCGTCGATGACATCTATGTCTTCACCAACGCCAAGCAACCGAACGTGCTGCCGTCATCGCCGCGGCCTGCCGGCCCAGGCAACACCGATCCGAGCTACACGCCGCTTTGGCAGGTCAGCCAGGTGACGTGGGTGCAAGGCGCGCAACCCGAGACGCTGACCTCGGAGAAGGCGATCCTCGACACCCAGGCGAGCGGACTGGTCACGATTGCCAAGACGAACATCGTCATCAACTGTCCCGTCGTCTACACGCCGAGTGGCGGCGAACTGCAGGACACCTACGTCTTCGACCTGCCGTTCTGATCGTAACCGTGATGAGGCGGCGGCGCCTCATCACGAGACGGCAGGCCGGTCACAAGCGATCGCCATGTTTGGCGCGGGCTGCGCGCGAGACTGAGAGCGGCGTTCGAAACCGGAGTGGCTGGGGGACCTGGATTCGAACCAGGGCTTACCGGGTCAGAGCCGATAGTTCTACCGCTAAACTATCCCCCAAGCGAACGCCGCGATAGCACCGGTGGCGTGACCTGGCAACGCTCGCGCGGCCCATTCGCCGCTTGCCCGGCGGCCGCGCCGGGTGGAGGATGAGGCTGGCCTGCACGGGGGATGACGACGCTGGGCGAGCACGCCACCCTGACCACCCCGGCGTCCCCTATTCTCGCTCGCGCGACCGTGGCGACCGCGATGGATGCGAGCCCGGTCTACGCCGCGCTCGACCTCGGGACCAGCAATTGCCGGCTCATGATGGCGACCCCGACCCGTGGCGGCTTCAGGGTCGTCGACAGCTTCAGCCGCGTCGTCCGTCTGGGCGAGGAATTGCCCGCCACCGGACGGCTGGGCGAGGCGTCGATGGAGCGCACGATGCTGGCGCTTCGCCTCTGCCTGCAGAAGATGGCGCGCCAGCCGGTCCGCGCCGTCACCGCGGTCGCGACGCAGGCGTGCCGCCAGTCGGCGAACGGTCGGGAATTCCTGGCCCGCATCCGCCTCGACACCGGCATCGATTTCCGCCTCATCAGCCCGCGCGAGGAGGCCTCCCTCGTGGTCGAGAGCTGCGCGAGCCTGCTCCGCGGCGGCGGCCGGCGCGCGCTGCTGTTCGATATCGGCGGCGGCTCGACCGAGATCGCCTGGCTGCGCCTCGCCGGTGCCGACGGCGCCCGCGAGCCGGAGATCATCGGGCTCGCCAGCATCCCGCTCGGCGTCGTCACCCTCGCCGCCTCCCTCGGTGTCGACGCCTACGCCGAGGCAGGCTTCGAGCGGATGGTGGACGCCCTGCGCGAGCCGCTCGCTTCGTTCGAGCGCGTGCACCGGATCGGCCACGAGATGCGCGCCGGCGGCGTGCGCATGGTCGGCACCAGCGGCACCGTCACCACGCTCGCCGGCGAAGCGCTCGGGCTCGACCGCTACCGCCGGCCGCTGATCGACGGCATGACGATGCCGATCGAGGACGCGCGCGAGGCGGTGCGCCGCCTGCGCGGGCTCGGGATGGAGGAACTCGCGATCCACCCTTGCGTGGGCGCCGACCGCGCGCCGCTCGTCCTGCCCGGCTGCGCGATCTTCGAGGCGATCCGCCGGCAGTGGAACTTCCCCGATGTGCTCGTGGCCGACCGCGGCCTGCGCGAAGGCCTGTTGCGCCGCCTGATGCGCAAGGCCCGCGGACGCCCGGCATGAGCGGCCGCGACGGAGGCACCCGCCTTGAGAACCAGCGTCTGCGCACCACACGCGGCCGCACCGTCTCCCAGCAGCGCTGGCTCACCAGGCAGCTCAACGATCCCTACGTCGCGCTCGCCCGCAAGGCCGGCTGGCGATCGCGCGCCGCGTTCAAGCTGATCGAGCTCGACGACCGGTTCAAGCTCATCAGCCCCGGCGCGCGCATCCTCGATCTCGGGGCGGCGCCCGGCGGCTGGTCGCAGGTCGCGACCAGACGCGGCGCCGGTCGCGTCGTCGCGATCGACCTGCTGCCGATCGAGCCCCTGGCCGGCGTCGACATCATCCAGGGCGACCTCGCCGGCGACGGCATCGACCGCCTGCTCGCCGACCGTCTCGGCGGCAAGGCGGACCTGGTCCTGTCCGACATGGCGCCGAACACCACCGGCCACTCCGCGACCGACCATCTGCGGATCATCGCACTCGCCGAACTCGCGCTGGCTCTCGCCCTCGACACGCTGGCCGAGGGCGGCGGCTTCGTCGCCAAGGTATTCCAGGGCGGGTCGGAGAAACAGATGCTCGACCCCCTCAAGCGCGCCTTCCGCAGCGTCCGCCATGTCAAGCCGCCCGCCAGCCGCAAGGAGAGCAGCGAGCTCTACGTCGTCGCGACCGGCTTCCGGTCCGGCGCCGTGCCATCCGTCGAGGCAAGTTGAGCCTGTCCGCGCCGGCGAGGACGAGCTGGTTCGGACTGCTCAGGCGGGTCGTCCACAACGTCAACGCCAACCGCCTGACGACCGAGGCCGCCGCCGTGACCTTCTACGGCCTGCTGGCGATCTTCCCGGCCCTGGCGGCCCTGGTCTCCCTGTTCGGCCTGATCGCCGATCCGCGCGTCGTCGCCGACCAGGTCGATGGCCTGCGAAACATCCTGCCGGCCGGGGCGATGGACCTGCTCGCCGGCGAACTCCACACGCTGACGAGCGCCAGCGGCAAGTCGCTCGGCCTCGGCGCCGCGATCGGCGTGCTCACGTCGTTCTGGACCGCCAACGCCGCCACCAAGTCGATCTTCGGCGCGCTGAACGCCGCCTATGGCGAGACCGAACAGCGCGGCTTCGTGCGCCTGACGCTGATCTCGCTCGCGCTCACGGTGGGTTCGCTGCTGTTCATCGTCCTGGCACTCGCCTGCATCGTGGCGCTGCCGGCGGTGCTGCATTTCGTGGGCCTCGGCACGGCGGCCCGATGGCTGCTGCTGGTCGCGCGCTGGCCGCTGCTGGTCGGCGCGATCGTGGTGCTCCTGTCCGGCCTCTATGCGCTCGGCCCCAGCCGCGGCCGCATCCGCTGGCGCTGGCTGACGACCGGCGGCCTGATCGCGGCGTTCCTCTGGATCGTCGTCTCGGCCGCCTTCTCCTGGTATGTCGCCAACTTCGGCAGCTACAACCGGACCTACGGATCCCTCGGCGCCGTCATCGGCTTCATGACCTGGATCTGGATCTCGTCGACCATCGTCCTGGTCGGCGCCGCCTTCGACGCCGAAAGCGAGCGCGCGGACCGGACGCCAGAGGCTTGACGCCACAGACTTGACGCCAGAGCCTTGACGTAAGCGTCAACCCGGCTCCTACTCCGGCCAAGCAAGGACGGGGCAATACCGTTCGCGTCGACCGAACGCAGCCGGAGGAGATCGATGAGCGAGATCAGCTTGACGCCCTGGCGCGCGGCCTTTCCGGAGGTTGCGGCCTGGGACACGCCGATCGAGCCGACCACGCTCCCGGCGCTGCTCGACCGGGCGCTGGCGAGGTTCGCCGACCGCCCATTCATCGAGTTCCGCGATCGCCGCATCGACTTCACGAGCTTCGGCCGCCATGTCGACGCGCTCGCGGCCGGACTGAGGCGGGCCGGCATCGGCCCCGGCATCCCGATCGCCCACTACCTGCCGAACACGCCCTGGTTTCCGGTCTGCTTCTTCGCCGCCGCCCGGATCGGCGCCATCATCGTCCATCTGAGCCCGCTCGATGCACCGCGCGAGATCATGCACAAGCTGCGCGACAGCGGCGCCCGCACGCTGGTGGTCACCAATCTCGGCGGCATGCTGGCCGGCTCGCTGCGGATGCTCGACGAAGGCCTCGTCGACCGGATCCTGGTCGGCGAGGACGATCGATGGGGCCCGTCGCCGGCGACCGAACCGGTGACGTGGAGCGACCATGTCCAGCCGTTGCCGTCGGGCACGCCACCAGCGTCGTGGCCGGTGACGGCGCCCGACGACATCGCGGTCATCCAGTACACGGGTGGCACGACGGGGCTGCCGAAAGGCGCCATGCTCAGCCACGCCAACCTCGCCGCCGCGACCGCGATCTACGACACCTGGCATCGCGGATCGCGATCGGCCGCGCCCGATCGCGCCATCACCGTGCTGCCGCTGTTCCACATCTTCGCGCTGACCACGCTGATGTTGCGCGCGGTGACAGGTGGCGGGGAATTGCTGCTCCATCCGCGGTTCGACGTCGACACGGTGCTCGACGATATCGGCCGCAAGCGCGCGACCGCCTTCGCCGGCGTGCCCACGATGTGGATCGCGCTGGCCAACCATCCGGCCGCGCGATCGTGCGACTTCTCCTCGCTCACCGACTGCGTCACCGGAGGTGCGGCCATCCCGTTCGACGTCGAGCAGCGCGTGACCCGCCTCGTCGGCCGCCGGCTGATGAACGGCTGGGGCATGACCGAGACCTCGCCCGCCGGAACCCGCGTCGCCACGGAATCCGAGCCGCAGCCGAACCTCATCGGCATCCCGCTGCCCGGCATCGACATGCGCATCGTCTCGCTCGACGACCCGACGCACGCGCTGCCGGCGGGCGAGACCGGCGAGATCGCGATCCGCGGCCCGAACGTCTTCAAGGGCTATTGGAACCGTCCCGACGAGACCGCGAAGAGCTTCGCCGGCGGCTATTTCCTGACCGGCGACATCGGCCGCATGGACGCACGCGGCCAGTTCTTCCTGCTCGACCGCAAGAAGAACATGATCATCTCCAGCGGCTTCAACGTCTATCCGGCCGCCATCGAGCAGGCCATCTACGAGCATCCGGACGTCGCCGAGGCGATCGTCATCGGCGTCCCGGACGATTATCGCGGCCAGGCCGCGAAGGCCTTCATCTCGCTCAAGCCCGACAGGCCGCCGATCACGCTCGAGACGCTGCGCGCCTTCCTCGCCGACAGGGTCGGCAGGCACGAGATGCCCGCCGCCCTCGAACTCCGCGACAGCCTGCCGCGCAGCCCGGTCGGCAAGCTGCTCGCCAAGGTGCTGATCGACGAGGAAGCGGCGAGACGCGAGCACGCCGCGGTGGACGCCTAGGGCCAAAGGGAGACGACCATGCAACTGAGCTTCACGCCGGCCGAGATCGCCTTCCGCGACGAAGTCCGCCAGTTCTTCCGCGAGCAGTTCCCGGCCGACATCCGCGAGCGCGCGGCGCGGGGCGAGCATCTGACCAGGGCCGACATGGTCGCCTCCCACCGCATCCTCAACGCGCGCGGCTGGGCCGTGCCGCACTGGCCGCGCGAGTGGGGCGGCCAGGACTGGAACCCGGTCCAGCGCTACCTGTTCGCCGACGAAATGCAACGCGCCGCCGTCCCGTCGCCGCTGCAGTTCAACGTGCACATGGTCGGCCCCGTCATCGCGACGTTCGGCAACGAGGAGCAGAAGCATCGCTTCCTGCCGGCGACCGCCAATCTCGACATCTGGTGGTGCCAGGGCTTCTCCGAGCCCGGCGCCGGCTCGGATCTCGCCTCCTTGCGCACGCGCGCAGATCGCGATGGCGATCATTACGTCGTCAACGGCCAGAAGGCCTGGACCACGCTCGGCCAATGGGCGGACTGGATCTTCTGCCTGGTGCGGACCGACCGCGAGGCCAAGAAGCAGCAGGGCATCTCGTTCCTGCTGATCGACATGACCACGCCCGGCATCACCGTCCGCCCGACCTTGACCATCGACGGCGTGCACGAGGTCAACGAGATCTTCTTCGACGACGTGCGCGTTCCGGCCGAAAATCTCGTCGGCCGCGAGAACCAGGGCTGGGACTACGCCAAGTTCCTGCTCGGCCACGAGCGCACCAGCATCGCGCGCGTCGGCGTCAGCAAGGAACGGATCTCGCGCGCCAAGCGTCTTGCGCGCGAGGTCGTCATGGGCGACGGCACGCTGTGGGACGACCCCGAGTTCCGCCACCGCGTCGCCGATCTCGAAGTGCGGGTCAAGGCGCTCGAGATCACCCAGCTCCGCGTCGTCGCCCGCGCCCGCGACGGCGACGAGCGGCCCGATCCCAATTCGTCGATCCTGAAAATACGGGGTTCCGAACTGCAGCAGGAGACCACCGAGCTGCTCAAGGACATCGCCGGCCCCTATGCCTTGCCCGTCTGGGAAGAAGAGGAAGAGGGCAGCAACGAGCCCGGTTTCGGCCCCGATTGGGCACGCCCGCTCGCCGGCAGCTACTTCAACAACCGCAAGGTCTCGATCTACGGCGGCTCGAACGAGATCCAGCGCAACATCATCGCCAAGGCATTCCTCGGCCTATGACAACACGCAAGCCGATGCACGCATCCGAATGGTCGGCGCGCGTCGAGCTGGCCGCGCTCTACCGGCTGGTGGCGCTGCATGGCTGGGACGATGCGATCTTCACGCACATCTCGATGCGCGTGCCCGGTCCCGAACACCATTTCCTGATCAATCCCTACGGCATCTTCTTCGAGGAGATGACGGCGTCCGCGCTCGTGAAGGTCGATCTCGACGGCAAGATCGTCGAGGAAGGCTCGCACATCATCAATCCCGCCGGCTTCACCATCCATTCCGCCATCCACGCGGCAAGGCCGGACGCGCTGTGCGTGATGCATCTCCACACCGATGATGGGGTGGGCGTATCGGCCCAGGCCGACGGTCTGCTGCCGCTCAGCCAGACCGCGCTGGTCGTCCGGCCGTCGCTCGCCAGCCACGACTACGAGGGTATCGCGCTCGACCTCGGCGAACGCGAGCGCATCGTCCGCGATCTCGGCGACAAGTCGCTGATGCTGCTCCGCAATCACGGCACCCTGGCGGTCGGTCCCACCGCTTCGTCGACCTGGCTCGGCATGTATTTCCTCGAGCGCGCCTGCAGCCAGCAGGTCGCGGCGCTGGCCGGCGGACGCGCCGGCTTGCTGCTGGCCCCCCAGGCAAGCCAGGACGAGGTCGCTGCCCAGATCAGGCGGTCCTCCACCAACGTCGCGGCGCTGGCGTGGCCGGGCTTCCTGCGCCAGCTCGACCGCAAACTGCCGGGCTACGACGCGTGACGCGAGCGATCCCGCTGCCGCCTAGAGCGTGACCGGCTAAGGTTGACATGAAATGCGAGAGCCGATCACGCTCTAGCCTTTGTTTTGACGAGCAATTTTATTGCTGTGCTGACGCAACTTGAAGCGATATTGCTCTAGGTGCTGACCAGCCCGTCGAACAGGGTCGAGGCGTAGAGCGCGACGGCGCGCTCGATCGGCACGCGCGACGCCCGGGCGCGCAGCTCGTAGGCGGCATTGACGGTCCACATCAGCACCTGTCCCGCGATCAGCGGATCGATGGTCGGCATCGATCCCTCGGTGATCCCGTCGATGACGATGCCGGCGAAACGGCGGGCGATGCGGTTGGATTGATCGATGACCTGGTCACGAAGGTTCGCGGGCAGCGAGGGAAGGGCCGTCGTGCGGAGCAGCGGGGTCCGGTCGCTCAACTGGATCGTGAGCAGCGTCGAGACCGCGGCACCGACCTGATCGAGGCGACTGCCGCCGGATGCCAGCGCGGCGTTCAACGCCTTCCCGATGGCGGCGTGGCTGCGCTGGAAACACATCAGGACGAGGTCGTCCTTGGCGTCGAGATGGTGATAGAAGCTGCCCTTCGTGACGTTCAGCCGCGACGAGATCAGGGCGACCGATGTCCCGCGATATCCCCGCTCGTTGATCAGCCGGGTCGCGGCACCCAGGAAGCGCTCGCCGGGGTCGGCACCGTCGTTTGCGTCCGGACCGGGAACATGGGCGAGCGGCCGTGACACGGCGCCTTCCGTGCCCATGCCATGCTCGAGCAGGTCCACCAGGCGGGACTGCACGCGCGGATACTCGTCCGGATCGTAGCTTCTCAGCCAGATCGGCAGATTGTAGATGTTCTCGAGCAGCATGTGGGCCCGCATCACGCGGAGCAGCCGCCCTTCCTCGTCGCGCCCATCCCCGAAGAACGCCCGCGCCCGCCGGAATATCATGAAATACCGCTCGACGAGGGCCGCGCGCAGCGGATCCTCCAGCGCGCGCAGGTCGCTCAGACGAACCACCGGCGCGTTGGTCCCGCGGTCGGTATCCTCCAGCGCCGCCAGACTGATGGACACCAGGCGCCTGATCCGCAGCGGGAGGTTCGGCTGCGCGCCGGCCTCTGCGACCTGTCTGTCGAGGAGATCGAGCGCCCGATCGAAGCAGGCGGCGGCCAGGTCCTCCTTGCGCCGGAAATAGTACGGAACGCTGGTGCTGCTGAGACCCGTCGCCTCCCCGACCTCGGCAAGCGACAGGCCCTTGACGCCGCGCTCGTTGATGATCGCCGACGCGATATCGATGAGCAGGCTGCGCTTGGCGACGAAGCGCCGCGTCGCCTCCGGCCGTGCGCTCTCGGGCGACACGTCCGGCATCAGCGGGCCCGGGGAGCGCCGGCCGGGCGACGACCGGGCCGGCTGGATGGTGGTGTGACGCTGCGCATTTAGGTCTGGATTCCAGGGTCGGGTATGTTTACGGATAGGGGCAACAAGAGCATTCGTTCAATGCCTCAGAAAATCGGGGCGTCAGAAACATCGGCGGGGAAACATTGGATTTCGCATTCAGCAGCCGGCAGACTCATTTCAGGGACAGAGTACGCGCGTTCATCGCCGAACGCGTGCGGCCCCGTCATCACGAGCACGCCGAGCAGATCCGATCCGGAGAGCGCTGGAAGGTGCTGCCGATCGTCGACGAGCTCAAGGCGGCGGCGCGGGCGGCGGGTCTGTGGAACCTCTTCATGCCGCCGGCGTCCGGCCAGCACCTGGTCGATGACAGCTTCCGTTTCGAAGGCGATCAACTGACCAATCTCGAATACGCGCTGTGCGCGGAGGAGATGGGCCGCGTCCACTGGTCATCGGAGTTGTTCAACTGCTCGGCGCCGGACACGGGCAACATGGAGGTCCTGCATCGCTACGGCACGGCGGAGCAGAAGGATCGCTGGCTCCGACCCTTGATGCAAGGCGAGATCCGGTCCGCGTTCCTGATGACGGAACCCGATGTCGCGTCGTCGGATGCCACCAACATCAGGGCGAGCATCGTCCATGACGGTCAAGGCTACACGATCAACGGGCGGAAATGGTGGTCGACCGGCGCGGGCGATCCTCGTTGCCGGCTCGCGATCGTGATGGCCAAGAGCGATCCCCACGCCGAGCCGCACAAGCAGCAGAGCATGGTCCTCGTCGATCTGGCGGCGACAGGGATCCGCCGCGAGCGGATGCTCTCGGTGTTCGGCTACGACGACGCGCCGCACGGGCATGCCGAGTTCGTGCTCGAGGATGTGCACGTGCCGGCCGGCAACATGCTGCTGGGCGAGGGACGCGGCTTCGAGATCGCGCAGGGACGCCTCGGACCGGGGCGGATCCACCATTGCATGCGCACGATCGGCGTCGCCGAGGAAGCGCTCGAGGCGATGGCCCGGCGCCTCGTCTCGCGTGTCGCCTTCGGCAAGCGCATCGCCGACCATTCGGTCTGGGAGGAGCGCGTGGCGCGTGCGCGGATCGACATCGAGATGTCGCGCCTGCTCTGCCTGAAGGCGGCCGACGTGATGGACCGGCTGGGCAACAAGGCCGCCCGCAACGAGATCGCGATGATCAAGGTGCAGGCGCCGACGATGGCGCTGCGCATCCTCGACGACGCCATCCAGGCGCATGGCGGCGCCGGCGTGTCCACCGACTTCGAGCTCGCCGCCGCCTTCGCGGGCATCCGCACCCTCCGGCTCGCCGACGGACCCGACGAGGTCCACAACCGGTCGATCGCGCGCGCGGAATTCGCGCGATACGCCGAACACGCCGCGCCGCGCACGGCGCGCCACTGAAACGGCATCGAGCATGATCACCACCCAGCAGCACGACACGGTCCGGGTCATCGTCATCGAGAACCCGCCGGTCAACGCGTTCAACGCCGCGATCCGCCAGGGAATCGAGGACGCGATCGACGCGGCCGCGCGCGACGCCGAGGTGGAGGCGATCGTGATCCGCGGCGCCGGCCGCCTCTTCTCCGGCGGCGCCGACATCACCGAGTTCACCAAGCCGCCCGTCGAGCCGTCGCTTCCCGACCTGTTCGACCGGATCGAGGCCGGATCGAGGCCGGTCGTCGCCGCCGTGCACGGCACATGTTTCGGCGGCGCCCTCGAACTGGCGCTCGCGTGCCACTACCGCGTCGCTGCCCCGTCGGCGAGGCTCGGCCTGCCGGAGGTCAAGATCGGCCTCGTGCCGGGCGCCGGCGGCACCCAGCGCCTGCCACGCCTCGTGGGCGTGCCCGAGGCGCTGGCGATGATCGTGAGCGGCGATCCCGTCCCGGCGGACAAGGCGCTCGCGATCGGGCTCGTCGACCGTCTCGTGGGCGAAGACCGCCTGACCGAGGAGGCGGTCGCCTTCGCGCGCGAGATCGCGATCGCGCGCGGTCCAAGCCGCACGAGCGAGCGATCGGTCGACGCCTCGCCTGCGATCTTCGAGACCTTCCTCGCGGGACAAGGATCCAAGCTGCGCGGCCGCGATGCGCCGGCCGCCTGCATCGAGGCGGTCAGGGTGTCGGCGCTCCCGTTCCGCGACGGTCTCGCGCGCGAGCGTGCGCTGTTCGTCCAACTCGCGAGCGGCCGCCAGTCGATGGCGCTGCGCCATGTCTTCTTCGCCGAACGGGCGGCATCGAAGATCGAGGGCATGCCAGCCGGCATCGAACCGATCGCGATCCAGCGCGTCGGCATCATCGGCGCCGGCACGATGGGCGGCGGCATCGCGATGAATTTCCTCTCCGCCGGCATCGAGGTGACGCTGGTCGAGCGCGAGCGCGCGCCGCTCGATCGCGGTGTGGCCACGATCAGGAAGAACTATGAACGGACCGCCCAGCGCGGCCGGCTGACGACTGGTCAGGTCGAGGCCGCGATGGGCCAGCTCTCGCCGAGCCTCGATTTCGACGCGCTCGCCGATTGCGACCTGGTGATCGAGGCCGTGTTCGAGAACATGGACATCAAGAAGGACGTGTTCCGGCGGCTCGACGGGATCGTCAAGCACGGCGCGATCCTCGCAACCAATACCAGCTATCTCGACATCGACGAGATCGCTTCGGTCACGCAACGGCCTGAGCATGTGCTCGGCCTGCATTTCTTCTCGCCCGCCAACGTGATGCGCCTGCTCGAGATCGTGCGTGGCGCCAGGACGTCGCACGCGGTGCTGGCGACCGCCACGTCGCTCGCGCGCCGGATCGGCAAGGTCGCCGTCGTCGCCGGCGTCTGCCACGGCTTCATCGGCAACCGCATGCTCGAGCCCAGGCAACGCCAGGCCAACGCCCTGATGATGGAGGGTGCCACGCCGTCCGAGATCGACCAGGTGATGCTCGAATTCGGCATGCCGATGGGCCCGTTCCAGATGGCCGATCTGGCCGGCCTCGATATCGGCTGGGACCCGGAGACATCGTCGGGTGCGACCATACGCGACCTGTTGTGCGAGCAGGGCAGGCGCGGACAGAAGACCGGTCGCGGCTTCTACGACTACGACGCGAACCGCAACCGCACGCCATCGGCGGATGTCGAAGCCCTGATCAGGGACTTCGCCACGCGGCAAGGTTCTGCACGGCGCACGATCGGGCCGGACGAGATACGCGAGCGGCTGCTCTACACGATGGTCAACGAGGCGGCCAAGATCCTCGAGGAAGGCATGGCACAGCGCGCGTCGGACATCGACGTGGTCTGGGTCAACGGCTACGGCTGGCCGCCAGTGACCGGAGGTCCGCTGTTCTGGGCCGACGGGATCGGCCTCGACACGATCGTGGCCGGCCTCGAGATCCACCTCGATCGTCTCGGTCCCGATGCCGCGATCTCGGGCCTCCTGGCGTCCAAGGCAGCCGAAAGGGCGACGTTCAACGGCTAGAGCCTGGTTTTTCCGCTGCGAGAACAAGAAACGAGAATTGGGGAACGAACATGTCGGCTGCCGCCAGCCTGAACACCGCGCCCGGATGGCTTCGCCGGCGGGAGCTGCAGACCTATCCGTCGACCAACGTCAGGCGCCTGAACCTGCTGCTGGTCGTCGTGATCACGGTGTCGCTCTACTACCAGCTCTACGTCAGCGGCGGCGTGGCGACGCTGATCCTGCCAGAGCTGCGCATGCCGTTCGACATCTTCGTGCTCATCATCGCGCTCGGCAATCTGTGCGGTGCCTTCGCGTCCCTGCTCGTCGGATTGTCCGACCGTTACGGACGAGCCAACCTCGTCGTCTACGGCATGATGATCGTCTGCGCGCTGACCTTCTTCGCGATCCCGAACAGCAAGGACCTGGTGACGTTCGGGATCGAGTACTGGGCGGTCGCGTTCGTCGAAGGCGTGGTCCTGGTCGCGACGCCGGCCCTGATCCGCGACTTCTCCCCGCAGGTCGGCCGTGCGACCGCGATGGGCGTCTGGACGATTGGCCCGGTGCTCGGCAGCCTGATGGTCAGCCTGGTCGTGACCCTCACGCTGCCCACCTACCACACTTGGCAAAGCCAATACCGGATCTGCGGGGTGATCGGCTTCGTCGTGGTCGCGGTCGCCTTTTTCCTGTTGCGCGAGCTGTCGCCGGCGCTGCGCGACCAGATCATGGTCAGCGACCGCGATCGGCTACTGGTGGAGGCGCGCGCGCGCGGCCTGGATCTCAAGGTCAACCTGCGCGCGCCGTTCAGGCAACTCATGCATCTCGACGTCGTGGCGTCGGCGTTCGGCGTGTCGGTGCTCCTGCTGTTCTACTACACCGCGGTCGCGTTCGGCACGATCTACCTGGTGACGATCTTCCACTTCTCCCTCGCGCAAGCCAATGCGCTGGCGAACTGGAGTTGGGGCATCAACGCGGTCGGATTGATCGTATGGGGGGTGCTGTCCGATCGCCTGCGGGTACGAAAGCCCTTCATGCTCGTTGGCGGCCTCGGCGCGGTCGTATTGACCGCGCTCTATCTCGCGCAGGCTGGACAACATCCGAGCTGGGGCACGCTGGTCGGTCTCAGCGGCGCTCAGTCGCTTCTCGTCGCGATGGGATACGTCACCTGGATGGCAAGCTTCACCGAAACGGTCGAGGCGCGCAACCCGGCGCTGACCGGAACGGGGCTTGCCATCTGGGGGTGGATCCAACGCCTGGTGGTGACGGCTGCCTTCCTGGCCATCCCGCATGTCGTCAGCACCGTCACTCCGCTGATCGAGTCAGGCCCGATCGTGGCCGCCTACACGCAGGCGATGGCGGCGCACGTGCCGCCGAGCCCCGCGCTGCTCGCCAAGCTCGGCGAGCTCCAGCAGGCCGCCGCCGCCTCGCCCGGCCAGTGGCGGACCTGGTACTGGATTTGCGTCATGGGCATCGTCGTCTTCGTCGGCACGATCTTCCTGATGCGCGGCCGGTGGAGTCCCGCCGCCGCCCGCGCCGACGAGGCGGCGCACGACCGGGCGGTCGCGCGCGAGATGGCGACGCTGACCGGCGCGCCGGCCGAGTAGTCCCGATGTCATCGTCGACACCGCCCTGGCAAGGCTCCTACCGGCCGGGACTCCGCTGGGACTTCCAACCCGCGCCCTCCACCTTGAACGACGAGCTCGGCGCCGCCGTCCGCGCGCATGCCGATCGCGCCTTCCTCGAGCATGCCGGGCGGACCCTGAGCTATGCCGCGTTCGACGCGCTCGTCGAGCGGGCGGCTGCGGGCCTGCGCGCGCTCGGCGTCGGCCGTGGCTGGCACGTCGCGCTGCACCTCCCGAACACGCCGCATTACCCGATCGCCTTCTTCGCCGTCCTGCGGGCCGGCGGCGCGGTGGTCAATCTCAGTCCGCTCGATGCCGAACGGGAGCTCGCGCACAAGCTCGCGGTCGCCGAAGCGCGCATGGTGATCAGCTTCGCCGGCCTGCACGAGAAGCTGCCGCTTCATGCCGACCTGCACGTCGTGATCGCGCGTCCCGACGATCTCGACGCCGCATCGCCGCCGGCGCCTCCCGGAACGACCGGTTTCGCAAGCCTCTTGAAGGCGACAGCAACGGATCATTCGTGGCCGGTGCCGGCATCCGGCGACCTCGCGGTGCTGCAATTCACCGGCGGCACCACCGGCGTCCCCAAGGCGGCGATGCTGACGCATGCCAACCTGACCGCTTCGATGGCGATCTACCATGCCTGGGTCGAGGCCGAGGAGGAGCCGGGTGCGGCACCCGAACATCGCATCCTGACCGTGCTGCCGCTGTTCCATATCTACGCGCTCGCCTGCATCATGCTGCCCACCATGCGTGGCGGCGGCACGCTGATCCTCAAGTCGCGCTGGGACACCGACGACATCCTCGACACGATCGCGAAGGAACGGCCGACCGTCTTCTACGGCGTGCCCACGATGTTCACCGCCCTGCTCGCGAGCCCGCGTGCGAGCGACATCGATTTCTCCAGCTTGCGCATCTGCAGCTCCGGCGGCGCGCCCTTGCCGGTGGAACTCCAGCAGGGCTTCGTGCGCCGGACCGGCCTCAGCCTGGTCGAGGGCTGGGGGATGACCGAGACCTGCTCCGCGGGCACCGCGACGCCAAGACGCAGGCCCAAGCCGGGCTCGGCCGGTGTGCCGCTGCCTGGGATCGACCTGCGGATCCGCGATCTGGCCGACCCCGCGCGCGAGATGGCGCGGGGCGAGAAGGGCGAGATCTGCCTGCGCGGCGCCAACGTGACGTCCGGCTACTACCGCAACGAGGCCGCGAACGCGGAGAGCTTCACCGGCGGTTTCCTGCGCACCGGCGATATCGGCTATCTCGACGAGGACGGCTACGTGTTCCTTGTCGACCGGCGCAAGGACATGATCATCTCCAGCGGCTACAACGTCTATCCGCGCATGATCGAGGAGGCGGTGCTCGCGCATCCCGCCGTGCTCGAGGTCACCGTGATCGGCGTGCCGGACGCCTATCGCGGCGAGTCCGCGAAGGCGTTCGTCGTCCTGCAGAACGGCGCGCCCGCCTTCACGCTTGACGAACTGAACGTTTTCCTCGCCGACCGCCTCGGCCGGCACGAACTGCCCTGCGCGCTGGAGTTCCGTGACCACCTGCCCAGGACCGCCGTCGGCAAGCTCGCCAAGAAACCGCTGGTCGACGAAGAGCGCGCCAAGACCGCGGCACCAAGCGCATGATCGGGGCCCTGAAGCGGAGGCCTAGTGGTCCGATCCTGACGCTCGCTATCCGAGCGTCAGGTGAATCGGCCCACCAAAACAAAGGGTTGTGGGCAAATCTGGCGGTTCTTTCCGTCAGATTTTGTCCACTAGAATGAACCGCCTGTCTTCGCTCGCCGTCGGCGCTGCCGGCCTCGCCGGCCTGACCACTGGCGGCCTCGCGCTGTTCGCGGCCATCACCAGCCGGCGGATCGAGCGTGCACTGCCGCCGTCCGGCCGCTTCATCGACGCCGGCGGCGCCCGGATCCACTACATCGATCAAGGCAGCGGGCCGCCGATCGTGCTGATCCACGGGTTGTCCGGCCAGGTGCGCAACTTCACCCATTCGCTCGTCGCCCGGCTGTGCGGCGACTTCCGGGTCATCGCCATCGACCGGCCCGGATCGGGCTATTCGACGCGGCCGCGCGGCTCCTCCGCGCGGCCGGCGTCCCAGGCCGCCACGATCGCCGCCTTCATCGCGGCACTCGGCCTCGAGCGGCCGCTCCTTGTCGGCCACTCGATGGGCGGTGCGATGGCGCTCGCGACCGCGCTCGACCACCCGGCCTCGGTCGGCGGCCTCGCCCTGCTCGCGCCGCACGCGGCACCGGTCTATGCGGTTCCGAAACCGTTCCGGCTCCTCGCCATCGAGAACCCGATCCTTCGCCGGCTGGCGGCGTGGACCATCGCGATCCCGTCGTCCATCGTCCGGCGCGACACCGTGCTGGGCACCTTGTTCGGACCGGAACCGGTGCCGGCGGATTTCGCCACCGCCGGCGGCAGCCTGCTGAGCCTGCGACCGGCGAGCTTCGAGGCCGCTTCGGCCGACATGATGGCGGTCAACGAGGATCTCCCCGCCATGAGCGGGCGCTACGAGGAGCTCTCGGTGCCGATCGGCATCCTGTTCGGCGATGGCGACCGGGTTCTCGATTACCGCAGCAACGGCCGCGCGATCGCGGCCCGTCTCGCGAACCTCGATTTCGAGCTGATCGAGGGCGGAGGACACATGACGCCGATCACGGCACCCGACCGCGCCGCCGCCTTCATCCGCCGCATCGCCGGCCGAATGACACCGAGACGCTGATGTCGAGGATCATGTGCCGCCGCGATCTCGATTTCCTGCTCCACGACGTCCTCGACGTGGGCCGCCTCTGCGAGCGGCCACGTTTCGCCGCGCACGACACGGGCGTGTTTTCCAGCGTTCTCGACAGCGCCTTCGCCATCGCCGAACGGGAGTTCGCGCCCTTTGCCGCCAAGCTCGACCGGCATGAGCCGTCATTCGACGGCACACGCGTCACCACGATCCCCGAACTCAAGTCCGCCCTCGACGCCTATGTCGCCGGCGGCTTCATGGGCGCCAGCTTCGCCGAGGAGGACGGCGGACTGCAATTGCCGTTCACCATCTCGATCGCCGCCGACATGGTGTTCGCCGCCGCCAACCTTCCGGTCCACAACTATGCCGGCCTGACGATCGCCGCCGCCCATCTGCTGATCGCCCATGGCGACGACGCGCAGAAGCGGCGTTTCGCGCGGCCGATGATCCAGGGGCGCTGGTTCGGCGCGATGGCGCTGAGCGAAACGCAAGCCGGCTCCTCGCTCGCCGGCGTGCGCACACGGGCCGAACAAGCCAGGGGGGCCGAACAAGCCGGGGCCGCCTACCGCCTGACCGGGAGCAAGATGTGGATCAGCGCGGCCGAGCACGACTTGGCCCAGAACATCGTCTGCCTGGTCCTCGCCCGCCTCCCGGACGCACCGGAAGGTGTCAAGGGCATCTCGCTGTTCATCGTTCCCAAATTCATTCCCGACGACGAGGGCAGGCCCGGCGACCGCAACGCGGGCCTGCGGCTGGTCGGGCTGAACCACAAGATGGGCCAGCGCGGCACCACCAATTGCGTGCTGTCGCTCGGCGACGATGCCGATTGCACCGGCTATCTCGTCGGCGGTCCCAACAACGGCCTCGCCACGATGTTCCACATGATGAACGCGGCCCGGATCGGCGTCGGCGCATCCGCGGCCTCGCTTGCCGCCACGGCCTACCTGCACGCGCTCGCCTATGCGAAGGAGCGCATCCAGGGCCGATCGCTCTCGGTCGGTGCGAATTCGCAACCGACCGCGATCGTCGAGCACCCGGACGTCAAGCGGATGCTGCTCGCGCAGAAGACCATCGCCGAGGGGGGCCTCGCGCTCTGCCTCGCCTGCGCGCGCCTGGTCGACGAGGCGGCCACCACCGAGGACGAGGCGATCCGGGCCGACGTCGCGCTCAGGCTCGAACTGCTCACGCCGATCGCCAAATCCTGGCCGTCCGAGCGCGGCTGCGAGGCCAACGCGCTCGCCATCCAGGTGCTGGGCGGCTACGGCTACACGCACGATTTCCCGGTCGAGCGCCTCTATCGCGACCAGCGCCTCAATCCGATCCATGAAGGCACCACCGGCATGCACGGGCTCGACCTGCTCGGGCGCAAGGTGAGGATGCAGGACGGCCGCGCGCTCGAGCTGGTGCTGGCCGACATCGCGGGCACCGTGCGGACCGCGCGCGACGACCCTACCCTGCGACGATGGAGCGTGGCACTCGAGGAAGCGAGCCGCCGGCTTGCCGGCCTGACGGCGGCCCTTCTCGCGCGCGTCGCGGTCGATCCGGAGCGGGGTCTTGCCGACGCGACGCTCTATCTCGACCTGACCGGGACCGTCGTGCTCGGCTGGATCTGGCTGCGCCAGGCGCTCGCGGCGCGCCCGCACGCGGGCGACGACGGTTTTCATGACGGCAAGCTGTCGGCCTGCGCCTATTTCTACCGCTATGAAATGCCGCGGGTGGCGATGCTCGCCGACATCCTCGCGGACGCGGACGACGTCACCGTCCGCACCCGTCCCGCATGGCTGTGATCCGCCGCGCCGGATGAGCGCATCATCCGGCGCGAGGGTGTCTCAGAAGATCTCGATGTGGGTCTTGAAGCCGAGGAAGGCCGCGTCGGGAAGGTTCGACTGGGCGTTCGGCCTGATGTAGTACTGGAAGTCCGGCGCGAAGGTGAAGCCGCGAAAGACGTGGATCGCGTAGTTCGCCTCGAACGTCATCGCCCAGGTCTGGATGCCGGTCGCGCCGCCGATGGTCAGTTGCGGCGGCAGTCCTTCCTCGAGCGCGATGGCCTGCGACTTGCCGGCATATCCGGAGATGTTCTGGTAGGTCAGCAGGAGATTGATCTGGTCGAGCGGCCGGGACGGCCAGAAGCCGCCATCCTGGGCGCCGACATAGTACTGGTCCTCGCCGAGCGAGGTCGTCGGATCGTTGTGCGAATAGCCGCCGAGAATGACCAGGCCGCTGTTGGGTCCAGGACCGTTGCGCATGACCATCTGGTCGGCCTGGAAGTATTCCGAGGTCGCGCCCTTGCGGACACGCTGCGGCAGGCCGTTCCGCTCGAAGGGAGCGCCGTTGATCGAGAAATACTCGTCGGTGTGAGGATTGTTGTCGTAGATGAAGCCGAATTTGTAGTGGCCGGGAAGCTTGTTCGGCCCGAACGAGGGCACGTAGCCGATCTCGACCGGAAACGCCTCGCCGGAATTGTAGGAGGTGTCGAAATTCCAGCCGGACCGGAAGTTCTGCGCGTAGTTGTAGATGTTGGTCTGGCTGAAATAGATCCCGCTCTGCAGATAGAAGTGAGGCGACGGCGCCAGCAGGAAGTGGACCGCCCACCCGGCATCGGGATAGGTGCTGTGGGAGAAATTGTAGCCGGCAAAGTTCTTCGGATTGCCGCACAGGGCGTTCGATTCGTAGGCGCAGAACAGCGGCGAGGCATCGAAATAGTCATCCAGCGGAATGCGGCCGGCCTGGATGTTGATGCCGCCGCCGGCCAGCGTCTCCTGGCCGTAGAACTGCACCAGATGCGCCACCACGTTGCCGCCGGCGCCGTAGACCTCCGAACTCGGATCGAGGGTGTCGCCGACCATGTAGCTCGCCGGCAATCCACCATAGCGGGCGACGATGATGGTGTTGGTGGAGAAACCCGTGATGCCGGCGAGCCTCTCCCAGTTGACGTCGGTCTCGAAGCCGACCTGGCCGTCGAGACTGGTGCCGCCGCCGGTCGTCACCCGGGCGCCGCCGGGCGCCGGACCGCCGCCGCCGCTGATGTTGCCGCCAAGTTCCTCGATCGTGTCGAACAGCACCGCGATGCCATGGTCGGTCAGCCACGGACGCGCGCCGAACATGCCTGGAAACAGCGACTCCGGCGCCGGCAGCGGCGGCTCGCTCGAGGGGACGGCGGGACGTGGATTGGCGACCTGCTGGCTCGACGACAGTCCCTGGCCGCTGTTCAGCGTCTGGGCCGATGCGGGCAGGCCTGCGGCGGTCGCCGCGGCCACCAGGCCGAGCACCGGCGCCAAGTGTCCCCGGCGCAATCTGATTGCCGCCATCCCGGGCGACTTTCTCAGAGTCATGGTTCCTCCCCCTTTTTCATCACGCGCCTTGCACGGCCGTGAATTGAGCTGCTCCCCGTCGATCGTGGACCGACACGATCGAGGTTATTCCGGACGGCGCAGGCTTGCCAGATTATTCGTAGACACGGTATGGATTGAAGGCCGGCTGGATCCGGGCCGGCATCAGGCGCCCCGATGGCATCCCGTCCTGATCGCGGCCGCCTCGCCGCCCCACAATTCGGAGGAGAGCGTCGCGATGCTGAAGGATCTCGTCGGACGCTTGGTCGTCGTCACCGGCGCCGCGTCGGGGATCGGGCAGGAGACGGCGGTCGCCTTCGCCCGAGCCGGCGCCGACGTCGCCGCGCTCGACATCGACGCGGCGCGCCTGGCCGATACGGCGCGGCTGGTCGAAGCGGCCGGCCGCCGCTGCCTGACCGTCGGCTGCGACGTCGCCGATCCCGCGTCGGTCGACGACGCGGCCGCCACCGTGTTGCGCGACCTCGGCACCCCCGAAATCGTGGTCAACAACGCCGGCATCGGCTTCATCGGACCGTTCGTCGAGACGCCCGTCAGCGCCTGGCAGCAGGTCATCGGCGTCAACGTCATGGGGATCGTGCATGTCACCCGGGCGTTCCTGCCGCGGATGATCGAGGCGGGCGGTCCGCGCCACCTAGTCAATGTGGCGTCCGCCGCGGGGCTGCACCCGGTGCCGCACCTGAGCGCCTATTCCGCCTCCAAGCACGCCGTGATGGGCTTGTCCGACACGCTCGCGATGGAACTCGACCAGACCCCGATCGGGGTGACGGTGGTCTGTCCCGGCGTCATCAACACGCCCATCGTCCGCAACCGCCGGGCGATCGCGCCGAGCGTTCCCCAGTCGGCGCTCGACCGGCTCGAGCGCGTCTATCGGACCAAGGGCGTTCATCCCTCGGTGGTCGGGGCTCGAATCGTTCGCGCGGTACGGCGCGGCGACGACATCGTCCTCGTCGGTTCGTCCGCGGTCCAGGTGTTCCACGCGAGGCGGTTCTCGCGACGATGGCTGCGAAAGGCGAGCATCTCGGGCGCGCGACAACTCGGCTACGTCTGGTAACCAACAAGGGACCGGCGCTGCGAACGCCGGCGATGGAGAGAGGAAATCATGGCCATACTCGACATTGTGGACGACCGGAAGCAAGGCGCCCCGGCACGCGAGGAGCCGGCGATCGCGGCGATGCGCGCGGCCTTCGCCGCACAGCGCGAGGCGTTCGCCGCCGACCGCAGCCCCGGCCTCGCCGAACGGCGTGATCGCATCGAGCGGACGATCGGCATGATGCTCGCCAACCGCGTCCGGATCCGCGAGGCGCTCGTGGCCGACTTCGGTTCCCATCCCGCGCCGGCTTCCGATCTGATCGAGGTGCTCGGCGTCGTCGCCCGCGCGCAATACGTGCTCGCCAATCTCGAGCAGTGGATGCGCCCGTCGGTGCGCGACGTCGATCCCGCGATGATGGGAACCGCCGTGGCCCGCGTCGAGTACCAGCCGAAGGGCGTCGTCGGCAACATCGTGCCGTGGAACTTCCCGTTCGATCTCTCGGTCGGACCGATGATCGAGATGCTGGCAGCCGGCAACAGGGTCATGATCAAGCCGTCCGACTACACGCCCGCCTGCGGCGCGCTGCTCGCCGAGATGGCGGCCGCGACTTTCGATCCCGCGCTGGTCCATGTGGCCGTGGGCGGTCTCGATCTCGCGCGCGCCTTCGCCGATATGCCGTGGGATCACCTGCTCTACACCGGCAGCCCGAATGTCGGGCGGCAGATCATGCAGGCGGCAGCCCGCAACCTGACGCCGGTGACGCTGGAGCTGGGCGGAAAATGTCCCGCCCTGCTCACGCCGGGTTCGGTCGACGCGGAAGCGGTCAAGTCCGTGATCGGGACCAAGATCGTCAAGAACGGCCAGATGTGCATCTCGGTCGACACCTGCTTCGTCCCGCGCGAGGATGTCGACAAGTTCGTCGACCTCGCGGTCGCCTTCATGGGCGAGGCGGCGCCCGACTACGCGCGCGGCGACGAATGCACCGGCATCATCTCGTCGCGTCACCTCGACCGGCTGTCGGAGATGCTCGACGAAGCCCGGGCCCATCAGCACCGGGTGGTCACGCTCGAGGCGGACGCCACGACCGACCCGTTGACGCGGCGCATGCCGATGTCGCTGGTCATCGATCCGGGACCGGAACTGCGGATCATGAAGGAGGAGATCTTCGGCCCGATCCTCCCGGTGATTTCCTACGACAGCCTCGACGACGCGATCTCGACCATCAACGCGGGCGAGCGTCCGCTCGGCCTCTACGTGTTCGGCGAGACCGCGGTCACCGACGCCGTGCTCGACCGGACGATCTCGGGTGGCGCGGCGGTCAATACGTGCGCCGTCCAGGGCGCGCTGCCGTCGCTCGGCTTCGGTGGCGTCGGCATGAGCGGCATGGGACGCCATCACGGCATCGACGGGTTTCGGGAGTTCTCCAACCCACGCGGCGTCGTCCGGCGCGGCACCGACGACCACATCGACGCCTTCTTCTCACCCTACGCGAAGGCGGCGTCGATCGCCGACGGCGCGCTCGGGCCGATCTAGCCGGATCCGCGCGGCAACAGAAGGAAACGAACACCATGCCCGACGGCGCACGCGACCCATCGTCACCGAGCATCGCGGCGATGGCGGCCGAGCATGTCGACGTCATCATCGTCGGCGCCGGCCTGTCGGGAATCGGGAGCGCCTGCCGGCTGGTCCGCCAGAGCCCGAGGACACGCTTCATCGTTCTCGAGGGCCGCGGGGCGACCGGGGGCACGTGGGACCTGTTCCGCTACCCCGGCGTCCGGTCGGATTCCGACATGCACGCACTCGGCTACCGGTTCAGGCCCTGGCGCCATCTCCTGGCGATCGCGCCCGCGAGCGACATCCTGAGCTACATCCGCCAGACCGCGGTCGAATACCGGATCGACCGGCATATCCGCCTGCGTCACCATGTCCGTAGCGCCTCCTGGTCGAGCCGGCAGGCGCGCTGGACCCTCGAGGTCGAGGACGCCAGCGGCGAAACCGTCCGGCTGAGCTGCGATTTCCTGCTGATGTGCGGCGGCTACTACAGCTATGGCGAGGGTCATGCGCCGGTCTTCGCCGGGGCCGAGGATTTCGGCGGCCGTCTGCTGCATCCGCAATTCTGGCCCGAGGACCTTGACACCGACGGCAAGCGCATCGTCGTGATCGGCAGCGGGGCCACCGCCGTCACCCTCGTGCCGGCGCTCGCCGAGACCGCCGCCCACGTCGTCATGTTGCAACGATCGCCGAGCTACGTCGTCTCGCGCCCGAGCACGGACCGGATCGGCGACATGCTCGGCCGCATGCTCCCGCACCGTCTGGCCGGCCGGCTGACGCGCGCCAAGAACATCGTCCGGGAGGTCTTCTACTACAAGCTGGCCCGCTCCAAGCCGGACGACTTCAAGCGGCGGCTCATCGGCCTCGTCAGCAAGGAGCTCGGTCCCGACTTCGACGTCGCCAAGCACTTCACGCCCACCTACAACCCCTGGGATCAGCGCGTCTGCCTCGTGCCGGACTCCGACCTGTTCAAGGCGATCAGCAGCGGCCGCGCATCCGTCGAGACCGATCATATCGATCGACTGACCACGACCGGCATCAGGCTCGCCTCCGGCCGCGAGATCGAGGCCGACATCATCGTCAGCGCGACCGGCCTCAAGATGGTCGCCATGGGCGGGGTCGCGTTCGCCGTCGACGGCGATCCCGTCGATTTCGGCAAGCGAATGACCTACAAGGGGATGATGATCGGCGACGTCCCCAACTTCATCTTCGTCATCGGCTACAGCAACGCGTCCTGGACGCTGAAGTCCGACCTGGTGGCATCCTACGCCTGCCGCCTGATCAACTTCATGCGTCGCCGCGGCCATGACATCGTCGTCCCCCGATCGGATCCGTCCGTCGGTGAGCAACCCCTGCTCGACTTCACCTCCGGCTACGTCCAGCGCGCGGTCGCGACGCTGCCAAAGCAAGGCGACCGCGCGCCCTGGAAGCTGCATCAGAATTATCTGCGCGACATGCCGATGCTTCGCTATGGGTGGATCAAGGACAGGACATTGCAGTTTGGACGCAAGGGGGCTTTGCCCCCTTGAACCCCCACCAAAGGGCGGTCGCCCTTTGGAAACCATCACTTGCTCTGGTGCCGCCCATGGATTTCGACCTCTCCGAGGACCAGCGCCTGCTTCGCGACAGCGTCGACCGCTCGATCGCCGACGCCTACGGCAGCTTCGAGAAGCGCCGCGGCTGGCAGGCCGAGCCGGGCGGCTGGAGCCGGACGCTCTGGTCGCGTTATGCCGAGCTCGGCATCCTCGGCCTGCCCTTCGCCGAGGATGACGGCGGCTTCGGCGGCGGCCCGGTCGAGACCATGCTGGTCATGGAGGCGATCGGCCGCGGCCTGGTCGTCGAGCCCTATCTCGCGACCGTGGTGCTCGGCGGCGGCTTCATCCGCCTCGCAGGCAGCGACGCGCAGCGCGCGTCCATCATCCCCGGCATCGCCGACGGCACCCGTACGCTCGCCTTCGCGCAGACCGAGCGCCAGGCGCGCTACGATCTCGGCGACATCGCGACGACCGCGCGGCATGACGGCGACGGCTTCGTGCTCGACGGCGTCAAGGACATCGTGCTCAACGGCGAGACCGCCGACATGATCGTCGTCAGCGCACGCACGTCCGGCGCCCGCCGCGACCGGGACGGAATCAGCCTGTTCCTCGTCGATGCCGGCGCCGACGGCCTCACCCGTCGCGGCTACCCGACCCAGGACGGGCTGCGCGCGGCCGAGGTCACGTTCGACCGCGTCCGCGTCGGCGCGCACGCCCTTCTCGGTCCCGAGAACGAGGGGCTCGCCGTGGTCGAACGCGTCGTCGATCTCGGCATCGCGGCCCTCGCCGCCGAAGCGCTCGGCGCGATGGCTGCCCTGCACGAGACCACCGTCGACTACCTCAAGCAGCGCAAGCAGTTCGGCATGTCGATCGGCAGCTTCCAGGCGCTGCAGCATCGCGCCGCCGACATGCTGGTCAATCTCGAGGAGGCCCGTTCGATGGCCATGTTCGCAGCCATGATGGCCGAGCACCCCGACCCGCGCGAGCGGCGCGCCGCCCTGTCGGCCGCCAAGATCCAGATCAACCGCTCGGCGCGCAGCCTCGGCCAGGAAGCGGTACAGCTCCATGGCGGCATCGCGATGACGTGGGAATACAAGGCCGGCCATTACTTCAAGCGACTGACCATGATCGAGACGATGTTCGGCGACACCAACCATCACCTGCGCGCGCTCGACGAAGCCGGCGGCCTGATCGAGGCGGCGTAGGATCCTGCGAACGCTGACCGACTTCGGCGACGGCGCCGTCACCCTTCCCCTGCTCGTCCTGGTGGCGATCTTCCTTGCCCTGCGCGCCGGCGCCCGGGCCCGGACCGCATGGGTCGCCGCCATCGGGGGCGCCTTCTGCGCCATCCTGGTCCTCAAGCTGGCGCTGGGGCTCTTTCCCGCGGCCGGCGCGCCAATCGACGTCAGGAGCCCGAGCGGACACACGGCGACCGCCGCCGCCGCCTATGGCGGCCTGGTGCTCCTGGTGCTCGGACGCGCGCCGGGCGTCGCCGCCGCGATCATCGTCGCCCTCGCGATCGGCGCGTCGCGCGTCGCACTCGACCTGCACAGCCTGCCCGAAGCGGCGCTCGGAGGCGCCGTCGGCGTCGCGTCCGTCCTCGCTCTCGGACGATGGTCCGGCGTATCCGCGATGCGGCGCCAGGACGCGCTCCTGCTGGTGGCGATCGCCTGCGTCCTAGTCGGCATCGAGCATGGCCGCCATGCCTCCATCGAGCCCGCGCTGCAGCGGCTGGAGCACACCCACCTTCTCTGACCCGGTTCGGACTTGCATTTCGCGCGGACGCCATGGAGTCTCACCCCGAGCTTCGGATTGACACCATGATCCGTCTCGAAGGCGTTGATTTCCGTGGAAGAATTGGGCAGAGCGGTCAGCGCAGCGCGTTGTCGGCGCTGACCTTCGACGTGCCCAGGGGCGGCTTTCGCTGGATCACCGGTCCGACCGGTTCGGGCAAGTCCTCGCTCATCGCGTTGCTGAGCGCCCGGCATCGCCCCGACACGGGCCAGCTCCGGCTGCTCGGCGTCGATGTCGGCCGCGCGGGACGCGGCGCGCGGGCGCGGCTCAGGCGGCGCATCGGCGTGATCGACGAGCACCGAGACCTCCTGCCCGGCCTGACGGTGCTCGAGAACACCGTCCTGCCGCTTCGCATCAACGGCCAGGCGGCCGCGACCGCCCGGATCGACGCGCTCGACATGCTGGAATGGGTGGGACTCGGCCGCCTCGCGGACCGGCCGGCCGGCCTGCTGTCGCGCGGCGAGCGTCTGCTCGCCGCGGTCGCGCGGGCTTGCATTGTCCGTTCCGCGCTGCTGCTGGCCGACGAGCCGACGGCCGAGCTCGGCGATGCCGACGGCGACCGCCTGTTCCAGCTCATCCTCGAGATGAACCGGCTCGGCACCACGATCCTCGTCGCCAGCCGCAACGAGCGGCTGCGGCGCGCCTATCCCGCGTCCTGCCTCGCGCTGGAGAACGGACGGCTGCGCGAGCACGCCGCATGAGCCGCCGGCTGCGACGGCGCGACCTGCGCCGCGGCGCGCCCGATGGCCGCCTGCGCCGCCTGCCAGGCCGCGCGCTCGACCGCCGCGGCCTTCTCCGTCAGGCCGCGATCGGCCTCGCCGGCAGCCTCGTCTGCGCGGGCGCGCTCGCGCTCGAGATCTCGGTCCAGCATCTCGCCGCGCGCTGGTCGGACGCCGCCGGACAAACCCTGATCGTGGTCCCCGACCCGTCGGCGCCATCGGCGGTCGCCGGCCGGTCACGCCTCGCCGCGGTCCTGTCGGCCGCCGGCACTGCCCGCCCGGTCGGGCCGCAGGCGCTGGCATCGCTGCTCGGCGCGACCGCTCCGGACGCCGCGGCACTCGTCGAGACCCTGGCGGACGATCCGGGCATGGCGGCCCGCATCCAGGCCGCCGCTCCGGGCAGCATCGTCGAGGCCGATGGCGGCCAGCCCGCCGCGCGGCTGGCCGCGTTCGGATCGCTTCTGTCTTTCGCCTGCCGGGCCGCGCTGGCCGCGATCGTGGCGGCGACGCTCGCCTGCGTCATCGCGGGCGCCCGCGCCGCCATCCGCGCCTCCGCCGGCGCCGCCAGCCTGGTCCATCGGCTCGGCATGACCGGCGGCGCGATCGGCCGCCTCCTGTCAGGCCCGCTCACGGCCGCCGCCTTCCTCGGAGGCGCCGCCGGCATCGCTTCGTCCGCGCTCGTCCTGTCCGGTCACGACCTCGCGCCGCTCTATCCGCTGCCGCCGGCGATCGCGCTCGCGACCCTGATCGCGGCCGGGCTGGCGCTCCGCCACGTCCTGCGGGACGACATGTGAGCCTGCGCCTGATCCTGCGCGCGTCCGCCCTGGCGCTCGGTGCCGCGACCGCCGCCTTCGGCCTCGGCTTCGCCTGGTTCGCGCGCGACGCCACCCTTCCCTCGCCGTGGCCATCACACGCGGACGGCATCGTCGCATTGACCGGGGGCACCCAGCGAGTCCCGACCGCGCTGACCCTGCTTCGGGCCGGCGTCTCCGACCGGCTGCTGATCTCGGGCGTCGGTCCGGGCGTGACCCTCCCGGCACTCCTGCAGAACAACGCCGGCAATCGCGCGGTGACGTCGGTCGCGGGGCCGCCGATCGACAGCACCATCACCCTCGGCCACGCCGCGCAGACCACCGCCGGCAATGCGGTGGAGACCACCTGGTGGGTCCGCGCCAACGGCATGCGCTCGATCGTGGTGGTCACCGCTGGCTACCACATGCGGCGTGCGCTGGCCGAGATCGACGCTGCCCTGCCCGATGTCCGCGTGACGCCTTATGCGGTGCATCCGCCGGCCGGGGCCCGGACCCTGTTCGTCGAATACGTCAAGCTGCTCGCCTCGGAGGCCGGCATCCACCCGCTCGCACCGATGCCGGGGACGACATGAAGCGGCGATGAACGCGCTCCGCACCGGCCTCTTCAACGTCTATTTCATCACGCTCACCCTCGTCCTCGGCCTCGCCGGCCTGCCGGTGCGCTGGTTCCGGCGCGACCTCGCCTTCCGGCTCGCGCGGCGCTGGATCATCCTGACCGTCGCCGGACTTCGGGTGCTGTGCGGGGTGCGGATCGAGATCACCGGCCGCGAGCATCTGCGGCCGGGTCCGCTCATCATCGCCTCGCAGCACCGCTCGGCGCTGGACGCCCTGATCTGGTTCACCATCGTCGATCGGCCGAGCTATATCATGAAGCGCGAGCTCAAGCGCCTGCCGCTGGTGGGCCCGCTGCTCGAACCCGCGGGCATGATCGCGGTCGACCGAAGCGGCGGCGGCGCCGCGCTGCGCCGGATGGTTCGCGACGCTGCCTCGGCCCTCGCCCGCGGCCGCCAGATCGTCATCTTCCCCGAGGGCACGCGCGTGCGATCGGGCGCCGCCGCCATTCTCGCGCCCGGCATCGCGGCACTCGCATCCCGCGCACCGATCCTGCCGGTCGCCACCAACTCCGGCCATGTCTGGGGCGGCGGCCTGCTGATGCGCCGTTCCACGTCACCGGCGGCTATCGTCGTCACGATCGGGGCGCCCTTGCCGGACGGCCTGAAGCGGGACAGCCTGCTGGCCGCGATCGAGGCGAGCTGGACCGAGGCCGAGGCACGCTGGGGCTAACAAGTCTGTGGATAACTCTGTGGGTCGTGGCTCATCGGCATCATGACGCTGAAATTACAGTTCTGTGAGGCATCGTCGCGTGATCGCCAGGGCGGCCGGCTCGACGATGACGGCGAGGCGGCGACGGGCCGACTATTCTTTGTCCTTTCAATGCACTCCTCATCGCGCGAACAAGTTTCATCATCATGACAAGTGTTCGATAACAAAACCGTGTGCGCTTTAGTCGTTCGCATCCTTTCCGAGGCCATGACGATTTCGCTTGCCACGGCTTGTGGATGAGTGCACGGCCGCGCGCTATCGCGACGATTGTCGGCTTCGTCGTGCTTCTGCTCCTCGGCGCGACGATGAGGTTCTACGTGGCGGGACAGTCGCTCGAGCGTGACTGGGCACGCCTGATCGAGGCCGCGCGATCGTCTGGCTGGCAGGTCTCCGGCAAGCCGGGCGCGCGTTCCGGATGGCCGTTCGCCCCGAGCCTCTCGATCGACGAGGCGGCGCTCGACCTGACGCGGACGGTGGGCCTCTCCCTGTCGGCGCCGACGCTCCAGTTCTCCCGCCCGCCGGCAGCCGGCGAGCGCCTCGCGCTGCGTCCGGCGGCACCACTGACCGTCGGCACCCGTGCTGCGACGTTCCGCCTTTGGGGGGACCAGGCCAGTGCATCCTTCGACGGCGAGGGTGCGACATTCGTGGCCGTCGGGCTGCACGCCGGCGCCGGCGGTCCGGACGATGTGATGATCGCGCGCTCGGCCGTCGGACGCGCACGAACGACGGCCGCCGCCACCTCGGTCTCGTTCGCGATCAACGGGCTGACGCTCCCGCACGGGCACGTGGCACGGGACGAGCGCACCCTCGATCGACTGCGTCTCGAGGCGACGCTCACGCGGACGCCGGGCCAGCGGACGGTGATGTTCGCGCTCGATGCGGACTGGGATGGATTGCACGCCCGCATCGCCGGAACGCTCGGCGCCGGCACGGCGGGCACCCTGTCGGGGCGGATGACGGCCTCGATCGGCCCCGGCTGGCGCGCCGCCGTCGCCCGCGCGGAGGCCGCCCGGATCGTCACCGCGCCCGAGGCACGCGCGGCCACGGGGCTTCTCGCCCTGATCGCGACGGGCGACGCCATCCACGACATGCCGCTGGCGGTGCAGGACGGCAACGTGACGCTCGGCGGCCTGACGTTGCTGCGACTGCCGGCACTCCCGCCTCTGGCCGCCGGTCCATCCTAATTTGGTTTATGGTGACGATCCTGTCACCGCACGGCGCCGGGCATTGTCATGGCGTCCCGTTCGCGCATCTTTCGCTCCAAGACCCGCGCTCCAGACCGGCCCTCGTTTGGCCCAGCGCCCCGTCACCGGAGACCACCATGTTCGGTATCGATGCCTTTCATCTCGCGCGTGCCCAGTTCGGGTTCACGATCGCGTTCCACATCATCTTCCCGGCGTTCTCGATTGGCCTCGCGGCCTATCTGGCCGTGCTCGAGGGGATGTGGCTGAAGACCAAACGGGTGGTCTATCTCGATCTGTACAAATACTGGCTCAAGATCTTCTCGGTCGGCTTCGCGATGGGCGTCGTCTCGGGCGTCGTGATGTCCTACCAGTTCGGCACCAACTGGTCGGTGTTTTCCAACAAGGCCGGCGGCGTGCTCGGGCCCCTGATGGCCTACGAGGTCTTGACCGCCTTCTTCCTCGAGGCCGGCTTCCTCGGCGTCATGCTGTTCGGCATGGACCGCGTCGGACCCAAGCTGCACTACGCCGCCACCGTCCTGGTCTCGGTCGGCACACTCATCTCCATGACCTGGATCATCTCGGTCAACTCCTGGATGCAGACGCCGGCCGGCTACACCGTCACGCCCGACGGCAAGTTCGAGCCCGCCAACTGGCTCCACGTGATCTTCAACCCGTCCTTCCCGTTCCGGCTGGTCCACATGAGCCTGGCCGCCTTCCTCACCGTCGCCTTCATCGTGGGCGGCGTCGGCGGCTACCACCTGCTGCGCGCACGCGGCCAGCGCCGCCCGCCGACCGAGGCGACGAAGGTCATGTTCTCGATGGCGCTCTGGATGGCGGCGATCGTGGCCCCGATCCAGATCATGGCCGGCGACACCCAGGGCCTCAACACGCTCGAACACCAGCCCGCCAAGATCGCCGCGATGGAAGGCGACTTCGACGGCGGCCGCTACCAGGGCGAGAAGCTGTTCGGCTTCCCGAACATGAAGACCCAGCACACCGACTATGCGATCGAGCTGCCCTATGCCGGCTCGCTGATCCTGACCCATCACCTGTCGGGCCGCGTGCCCGGCCTGAAGGATTTCCCCAAGGCCGACCAGCCCTACAGCCCGATCCTGTTCTTCACCTTCCGGATCATGATCGCGATCGGCTTCGCGATGTTCGGCATCGGCCTGTGGAGCCTCTGGTGCCGCTACCGCGGCACCCTCTACGAGACGCCGTGGCTGCACCGCGCCGCCGTCCTGCTCAGCCCCGCCGGCTGGGTCGCGATTATCTGCGGCTGGATGACGACCGAGATCGGCCGCCAGCCCTACACCGTCTATGGCCAGCTCCGCACGATCGACAGCGTCTCGCCGATCGCGCTGCCCGGCATCGCGACGTCGTTCCTCGTCTTCATCGTGGTCTATTTCGTGGTCTTCGGCTTCGGCCTCTTCATCCTGCTGCGAATGATGAGCCAGCAGCCCGAGCCGGGCCAGGAGGGCCCGCGCGGCGACGAGCCGATCCGGACCGCCGGCATCCATCCGGGCCCCGCCCAAGGCCATGAGAACCTCGGCCACGGCACTCTCGCCCCCGGAGCGGCTGAATGAGCCAACTCCTGCCGATGCCCGAGGCCGCCCGTGCGCTGCACGGATGGTTCTTCTGGGCACCGGTCCTGTCGGCCACGATCCTCGCGATCGTCGTCCTGCTGTACGTCCTGCTCGACGGGTTCGACCTCGGCGTCGGCATCCTGTTCGCCGCCGAGGACGGCTCCGAGAACCGCGACGTGATGGTCAATTCGATCGCCCCCGTCTGGGACGGCAACGAGACCTGGCTCGTGCTCGGTGGCGCCGGCCTGTTCGGCGTCTTTCCCGTCGCCTACGCGATCATCCTGCCGGCGCTCTACCCGGTCGTGATCCTGATGCTGCTGTCGCTCATCTTCCGCGGCGTCTCCTTCGAGTTCCGCTTCAAGGCGCGGTCGAGCCGGGGCCGCAAGCTATGGGACGCGGGCTTCTTCGGCGGCTCGCTCTGCGCCGCACTCTGCCAGGGCATCACGCTGGGCGCGATCCTGCAGGGCATCCGTTTCCTGCACGAGCAATACGCCGGCGGCTGGTGGGACTGGCTGACCCCGTTCAGCGTCATCTGCGGCCTCGCGGTGGTGGCCGGCTACGCGATGCTGGGCGCCACCTACCTGATCTGGAAGACCAGCGGCGCGCTGCAGCGCCGGATGCGCGACGTCGCGCGCCTGCTCGGGCTGGTCGTCCTCGGCTTCATCGGCCTGGTCAGCGTCTGGACGCCGTTCCTGCACGAGAAATACCTCAACGAGTGGTTCGGCTGGCCCAAGATCCTGTTCGTGAGCCCGGTGCCGATCCTCGTCGTGGTGCTGGCGCTCGCCTTCTACTGGAGCCTCAAGCTGCATCACCAGGTAACCCCGTTCCTGTGCACGCTGGGCCTGTTCTTCCTGTCGTTCACCGGGCTCGGAATTTCCCTCTGGCCGACGGTCGTGCCGCCGACGATCGACATCTGGCAGGCGTCCAACCCGCCGCACAGCCAGCTCTTCCTGCTCGTCGGCATGATCGTGCTGGTGCCGACCATTCTCGCCTACTCGAGCTACAGCTACTGGGTCTTCCGCGGCAAGGTCGACCCCAGCGCCCACTATCACTGATGCCCACGATCATGCGGAGGAAGGCCATGGACACGAACCGATCGCTGCACCGGATCGGCTGGTTCGTCGGCCTCTGGGCCGGAGGCGTCGCGGTGACCGCGGCCGTCGCCTACGGCCTGCGCCTGATCATCTTCATGTAGTCCTACTCGGCGGCCGCGATCCGGCGCAGCTCCTCGAGTTCCCGCCGCAGCGCCGCCACCTCGACCTGCAGCTCGTCGCGCGTCGGCCGCAACCCGCGCTCCGCATCCTGCGCCTGCCGGACCGCCGCCACCGGCCCGAACACACGCGCCGCCCGCTCCAGCAACGCGACGTTCTCGCGCCCCGCCTGCTGCAACGACGGCGTCAGCAGGGTCTCGATCTTCTCGTCCTGCTGGCGCGACACGTCGTGCCGATGCGCGAAATGCGCCATCATCTGCTCCAGGTATTCCGGCACGATCCCCTGCAGGCTGTCGCCATAGAACCCGATCAACTGGCGCAGGAACGACGTCGGCAGGATCGACCGCCCGCGCGTCTCCTCCTCCATGATGATCTGCGTCAGCACCGTCCGCGTGATGTCGTCGCCCGTCCGGGCGTCATAGACCACGAAGTCGCGGTTGTTGCGCACCATGCCGGCGAGGTCGTCGAGCGTGATGTAGGCGGAGCTCTCGGTGTCGTAGAGACGCCGGTTGGCATACTTCTTGACGACGATCGGAGCGGACGCCCCATCTGTCTGTTGGTCGCCGCGCACATCAATCTCCAACTCACAGTCGAACAGATCTAGCATCCCGGAGCCCGAAAATCAGGGGCACCGGCACGGCCGGCCCGTCATCCGCGAAACGCGTCCTTGCCCGCTCTCAGTTTCGCGAGCTCCACCGCGTCGCGCGCCCTCACGAACGGGTTGGCCAGACGCTCCTCGCCCAGCCGCGACGGCAGCGTCGGCTGTCCCTCAGCACGCAGTCGTGCCACCTCCCCGGCCCGCTGGCCAAGGGCGGCATTCAGTGGATCCACACTCAGCGCATAGCGGGCGTTGGCGAGCGTGTATTCGTGCCCGCACGCCACCAGCGTGCTGTCCGGCAGGCCCCTGAACCGCCCCAGCGACTCGAACATCATCGCGGGGGTCCCCTCCAGCAGCCGCCCGCAGCCGAGGCTGAACAGCGTGTCGCCGCACACCAGCACCGGATCGTCCCCGCCTGCCGCGGCAAAGAACAGGCTCACATGCCCGATCGTGTGCCCCGGCGTCTCCATCACCACCCCGCTCTCGTCGCCGACCCTCACCGTGTCGCCATCCGCCACCGCCTCGTCGAGTGCCGGCAGCCGCGGCCGATCGGCCGCCGCGCCGACCACCCGCGCGCCGAACCGCGCCCGCACCGCGTCCGTCCCCGCCGTATGGTCGCCATGGTGGTGCGTCAGCAGGATCGACTCGAGCACGCCGCCGCCACGCGCGATCTCCTCCTCCACCGCCGCGATCACGGCGTCGGCATCGGCCGGATCGACGATCGCCATCGCCCCGCCGCTCCTGAGCAGCCAGGCGTAATTGTCCGACAGGATCGGGATCAGGCTCGCGCGCATGGTGTTCTCCGCTCTCTCCACCGTGGTATAGCGCGCCGATGACGATGGACACGCATACGGTCGCCTCCTTCTACGATGGGCCTTGCGGCGCCGTCGTGGCCGGCCTGATCCGCGACCGGCTCGCGACACTCTGGCCCGACACCCGCCAGCTCCGCATCGCGGGGCTCGGCTACGCCTCCCCCTATCTCGGCCTGTGGCGCGACGACGCGGCGCTCTGCCTGGACATCATGCCCTCCCGGCCCGCTTCCGGCCCTCTCGCGAGCCCGATGCGCTGCATCGCCGACGGCGCCCAGCTTCCCCTCGATGACCTGTCGGTCGACCGCATCCTCCTCGTCCACGGCCTCGAGGCCGCCGACGACCAGCGGCGCCTGCTGCGCGAGTGCTGGCGGGTGCTGCGCGACGACGGCCGGCTGATGGTCGTCACCCCCAACCGCGCCGGCTTCTGGGCGCACGTCGAGTCGACCCCCTTCGGCCAGGGCCAGCCCTACACGCAGGGCCAGGTCTCGCGCCTGCTGCGATCCTCGATGTTCGCCGTCGACCGCCAGGACACCGCGGTCTACATGCCCCCGCTCGACTTCCGCCCGATCCGAAGGCTCGCCCCCTTGTGCGAGCGCCTCGGCCGCCGCCTCACACCAGGCTTCGCCGGCGTGCTGCTGGCCGAAGCCGTCAAGGACGTCTACGCCGCCGTGCCCGGCGTCCCCGTCAACCGCCGCGTCGTCGTGCCCGCAGCCCTGAAGGCGCTCCACGCGAGAGTGCTGGAAGCGGCCTGAGAAGGCCAAGGGCTCCGCCCCTGGACCCCGTCGTGCGAGTGCACGCCTCCGGCGTGACGGGGGCAGGCGCCCCCCGGATCCGCGCGACTTGGCTCGTTTCGCGAGGTCGTGTTTGCTGGCGGCGACAGCATACGGGCGGCTCCGCAATGGCAGGGTTCTGGTATCCTTATGACGGGCTCGCCGATGCGCAGGCGCATCTGTGCGGCTTCGCCGACGGCGCGATCGGCCCGCAATGCGGCGTCAGCTTCTCCGACGGCATCAGCATCGTCGTCCTGCGCCGGCCCGCGAGCGGTCTCTGGCTGAACGTGCTGGCCCAGCATGTCGGCCGCCCGCCGCCGGTCCCGCCGGCAACAGGCCTGACGGGAAAGCTCAAGGCGTGGTTCTGGCGCGCGATGGAGATCGAAGGCGAAGCCGAGATCCAGGACGCCGAGGCCCAGCAGGCTGCTTCCCGCGCGATGGTGGCCGAGTTCCAGGACCGCGTCTGGCAGCCGGTCCACACGTTCCTGCTCCGCCACAAGCTCGCCGCCGACACCGCCGGTGTCGCTCTCGACGTCGTCGGCGTCGCCGCCGGCGTCGTCTTCCTGGTCTTTGTCGCCCCCGAACTCGCGGCGGCCGGAACCGTGGCTGGCGCCGTTGGTCTCGCCACCGGCATCTCGGCAGCCACAGGGTCCTTCATCTTGGCCTTCATCGACGGGGGCACCTATGTCGCGGAAATTTCCGGCAACGATGCTCTCGCCAAGAAGATAGACGACAACAACACGCTTCAGTGGATGCGCATCGGAGCCACGCTGATGCTGTTGCCTGACATCGGCGTTGGCGGCATGCGCGCACTCCAGGAGATCGGTAAGCTCGGCCGCGAGGTGAACGAGGGACGCGAAGCGGTAGTCGCCTCGTCCCGGTCGGTCGCCGAAGCTCGCGCCCGGGTGGCGCGTATCCGCCACCCCGAACGCCATCCCGGGCCGGTCATGCGTCGCATCCACAAGGTGCGGACTTTCCAGCGCGCGGCGGAAGCGCAGGCCCGCGCAACCGATGTCGCCAGCCATCCTCCACACAATCGCGTTGCGCGATCTTGCCCTGTTCCAGGGCGCGACCCTCGCCGGAACCGGGCTGCTCAGCGCCGCGCCACCGGGTGTTGCACTTACTCCTGAGCAGCACGTGACGAAGACTATCTCAACTCGCTGACGCCGCGTGGCGGCATGCCCAAGGACATCCGGCTCGAGATGCGTATCTTCGGCTTCGAGAAGCCGAGGTAACCGTGAGGCCACAGTCTGCCTCGCTCACCCGGCCGCCCGGCTACGCGCCGCGCGGCACATCTTTGGGACTGGCCGGCTTCGTTCTCCTCAGCGCCGGCGTGCCGTTCGGGACGCTCCAAAGTCTCGTCCCCGTGCTCGCAAACGGTATCGATATCTGGCTGAACTCCGCTCTCCCCGTTTTCGGCTTCTCGACAGCCTTGGGGATCGTGATCGCGGTGGGTTTTCACAAGCGGCGATACTGGTTTGTCTGTTTCTGGTTCATCATGAGTTCGCTGCTTCTGGTCGGCTATGTCATCGGGCTGCCGATCGGTTTGGTCGTGTTCCTGCACCTCGTGCCGATGCAGCATCCCGAGTATCACATCCTCGGCGTCGTCAACATGATCATGTGGACGGTCCAAGCCCCGTGCGCTTGGCTGTTGCTGCGCATGCTTCGCCTCCACTACTGGCAGCCTTGGACCCAGCCAGAGAGCTGGAAGCCAGGAGACGAAACGCCGCCACGCTGGTCGTCATCGTCCCGCAACATCCCGCCTCCCACACGCGACCGGGTGTAGGCCCTACCATCCGCCCGGGCGTATCCGGAACGCGCCACTTGACCGGGGGAGGAGCGCCAGATGTCACAGACCCATGCCGCACGCCGTCTGGAGGCACTCAGCGACATCGTGTTCGGCCTCGCAATGACGTTCCTCGCATCGAGACTGCCGCTGCCGGGACTGACCGACCCCGCCCCGACCTGGCACAGTCTGGCCGTCCGGGTCGGGCCATATCTCTCCGCGCTCGGACTGAGTTTCAGCATCGCCGGCATCTACTGGTTCGGCCACCACCGCAGGCTGGCGGAAGGCGGCCCACCCAACTCGTTCGAGGTCGTGCTGAACTTCGCCTTCCTCCTGGTCGTGATGCTGCTTCCCAGCACGACCGAGATCTACGAACGCTTCGGAACCCGCGGCAGCATGGTGTCGATCTATTGCGCCCACCTGGCGCTCCTGTCGGCTCTCTACCTTCTGCTCTGGGTGCTGACGATCAGCCGCTCGCGCTCGCGCGCCGGGGCGCCCATGTCCTGGAGGCAGACGATCGGACCGTCGTTCGGCCTCGCCGTCTTCCTCGTCGCAACGATGCTCGCCTTCCGACATCCGGCTCTCAGCCAGAACCTGCTGCTGCTCGCCTTCCTCGGCCCCATCGTGACCCGCATGACGGCCGCCCAGGCTCCGGTCTCGCGGACGAAGTTGCCGTAACTTCGATCGGCGAGACCGGCCGCCTTGCGCGCGGTTTAGGACATCCTGATGGCGTGCGCATTGGGTAGCGCCGAGTATCAGGCAACAACCACCCGTTGGATCGCATGGTTCTCGCCCTCGGCGCCCGTACGCTTATCCGGAAGCACCTGTCTGGCGACGCTCCTCGGCAGCGTGTCGGTGATCGGCAACCCTGGCGCTTGCTCGGCACGCGATCCGACATCAAGGCCGTCGCGCGCGCCGGGTGTCTCCCACTCAGCTTCCGGGCGCTACTTGCAGGCCTCGGCGCTGGCTGGATCGTCGGCCGATTTCAGCAGCCACAGATGGTCGGGCGACCCGTTGTTGCTGAACTGGACCACGTTGGCGCCGGTAGATTTGGACTCGTTGGTCACGCCGAGCAGCAGGCCGCTGTTCTTGTTCTCGATCTGGAACTGGCCGCTGCCTGTATCGATGAACTGAAAGAGCTGGCTGGCGCTGTTCGTGTCGCTCTGCTGCTGGACCAACGCGCTGTCGGCGGTCGAGCCGCCCTGCACCCCGAGCACGAGATGACTGCCGAGATTGAGCAGCTTGAAGGTGCCGCCGCCGGCGTCCTCGAGCTCCCAGAGGTTGTCGAGCGAGCCGTCGTCGGCCGCCTGCACGGCCTGCGCCCCGTTGGCGTTCGACCCCCCCTGGACGCCGATCAGCAGGTTGCTGTTGAAATTGTCGATCTGGAAGACCGGCCTGCTCAGTGCGCGCAACTCGCTCAGGCCCCAGCCGGTGCCGCCGCCGGCGTTCGGGGCGACGACGCGGAGCTGGCTCGTAGTGAGAGCTGGGAAGGTGATCCGGTTCGAGGCATTTCCCACCGGCTGCGGATCGGCCCTGGTCTGGTTGGGCACGCTCAGCCAGGCGCTGCCGTTCCAGTACTGGAGGTCGTAGGAGGTGGGCGTGCGGACGCCGCCGCCATCGTCGTAGAAGGTAAGGTCGGCCTCTCGTAGCGTGACGTTGCGCTGGAAGTTCGCACCGTAATAGTCGGTCTGGTTCGGGGAGTTGTACGAGGTCCAGCGGCTGTCTTCCGGAATGCCGGTCCGGTAGACGATACCGTCGATGCCGTTCCAGATGTTGTCGGCGGAGAACGTGTAGCTCGCGATGGGCTGGGTGTCGTAGGCGTAGTGCTGGGTGTTGACCGCGACGTCGACGGTGCCGCAGATGTTGTTCTGGGTGATCGGGTTGCCGACGTCGATGCTGACGCGCGACAGCTTGCCTTTGGCCGCGGCAAGCGCGCCATCGACGAAGACGCGCATGCCGACACCCTGGCCGTAACGCGCTCCGGTTCGGTCCCATAGCACGGTGATGTTGTGGCCGTGATAGGGAGTGTTTTCGAGCGCGAAATAGTTCCAGGTCGGCGGGGCGAGCGGATCGATGACGAGCGTGGCGTCGGACTGGCCGCGCAGTCCGATCAGGCCGGAGATGACGTTGTCGTTATAGGTGGAGTGGTTGTAGTCTTCACTGTGATCGTAGGTGTCATAGATCCATTTGTTCTGGTCCGCATCGTGGGCTTCGGCGACGTAGGGCGTGCCGTTGCGGAACTGGGTGGCGGCATAGGTGTGCAGGGCGTTGACGTAGTCGGTTGGCGTGATGACAGCCTGCGCGGGGTAGTCGATCAGCAGGTTGGCAAGACCGGTCAGGGTCTGCGACGTCTGATACGGCCACGACGGGCCGTCCCAGTGGCAGCAGTCGGTGTCCTGGAAATCGAACCAACGGCTGCGTCGTTCGGCGGTAGTCGGACCGTACGAGGCAGCGAAGCCCTGGGGATCGAGCAGTTCCTTGTCCTCCGCCGCGTCCGACGCGAGCGGCAACTCGAACATGAAGGGCACGAACCCCTCCTCCTCGCGCGTGTCGAGGAGCGCGTTGGTCGGGTTGTGGTCGCGCTGGATCGGATAGAAGAAGTTGCGTGACCGGTCCCAAAGCATGTTCTGCGTCGCGCGGCGGAGCCGCTTCGCCGCGTTCTCGTAATTCATGGCGATCGTGTACTGGCCTGACATGGCTGCGATGTCGGCGATCGCGTTTGCGTCACCATACTGGTACGCGTTGATCGTCGGCAGGTAGCCGGCGCCGCCGCCGAACGGGTCGTTGGTCTCGAATGATTCCGGGGTGAACTCGGTCGCGTCCCAGACCGGCACCTGCCAGTAGAGGCCGAGCGCGGGATTGAAATGGTTGTCCCAGCCCTGATACTGGCGCACCAGTTGCGGCAACTGGCCTTCGGCGAAGGCCTGGTCGCCATTTGCGAGATAGGCCTGCCAGACGGCGGTGGCGGCCCAGAAGCTGTATTGGTGGGCCCAGTTCACGGCGTCGGGATTGTTGGTCGCCGGCGTGGTGAACTGTCCCGGCCCGTTGAGCCAGTAATTGATGTTGTCCTTGACGTATTGCTGGTTCCGAAGCCAGCGGCCTTCGATCGTCTGGTGCCCCGCCGCGGCGTCGATGCCCCCGTAGGGCGCGCCGTAGGACGCCGGCTGCAGGAACTCCGTCGACAGCCATCCGTAGATCGGACCCGTGTAGGTCAGGTGCTCCTTGTAGGTCTGCCAGCGGTAGTAATAGACCTGCTGGATGTCCGTATCCGGGACTTCCAGGAATGGGATGTTGTTAAGGAACCATTCGGGATCGTTTGCGGAGCCCAGAAGTGCCGCGTGGTCGAGGAACCGTGTCCCGCCGGGCGCTGCACCAGGATACGGCACGGGCGGATCGACGGCGCCAGCCGGACCGGTTACGATTGTCGAGGCGACCAGCCATGTGGAACAAAGCAGCAGCGCGCGCATCGGATCGTCTCCCACTTGTGTTTTGTCGGACCGTAGACGCGTGTCCAGCACTGTCAAGCAGATCGGCTGATCGCGAACGACGCAAATGTCCGTGAGGTCGCACGAGTTGATGCCGACCCGACCGGCGCCCTGGAACCTCGCCTGGAACTGGCTGGTTGTTTCGCAACCTGCACGCATGGTCGCTGCCACCGGACGTCAGCGGCCACGACGGCCATCCTGCGCTGCTCTGCCTGACCAGCCGGTCGCCAGATGCGAAGAACGATTTCTACGACATGACCGGCGAGGCGATCCGCACCGATGTCGACACCGGCACGGCGGCGTTTACCGTCGAGAATCCCTCGCGCCGATCATGTCACGACCCACGCGGCTGGTGTAATGTCCCGCTTCTCGCCTCCTGGCGATGATCGCCAGCGAGCGAGGGCGCCACCATGGCGCAGCACGGGCAGGAGGACATCATGGTCAACTTCGCCTTTTCCACCTTGCACATTCCCGGGCAACCGGCCGACGCGGTCGGCGGCGTCGGGGGGATCAACGACTTCGGTCAGATCGCCGGAAGTTACGTCAGCGGTTCCGGCGAGCGGCACCTCTTCGTGCGGACCGCTGGTCATTACGACATAGGACCGGCCAACCAGGCGTCCAACGGCATTGTGAGCGGGCTCAACAATCTCGACCTGATTGTCGGCAGCTATCCTTCTTTCGACGATCGGATCTTCACCCAGCGGTTCGATCCGTTCACGAAGCACTTCGGTGAAGTCCAGAACTTCGTCGATCCGTTCCCGAACTACCCGGTGTCCGGAGGCGTCGACGATTTCGGCGACGTCGTCGGCACGAGCGTGCTGGTGGGCCCGGAGGGGCCTGCGGCGGCTACGGCCTGGATCGAAAAGGCCGGAGCTTTCAAGAGTGTCGAGCTGCCCCACAGCTACGCGGGAAACCCCAGCTTCACCGAAGCCACCGGCATCAACGATCTCGGCCAGATCACCGGCTGGTATGGCGATGGGCACGAGAACCACGGCTTTCTCGACACGAACGGCAGCTTCAAGACCATCACGATGCCCGGCGCACTGACGACCGAGCCGACCGCCATCAACAATCTCGGCATGGTGGCAGGCACCTACTCCTACGGAGGCTACACTCCGACCCACGGCTTCGTCGACATCGGCGGCAAGTTCACGACGGTCGACTTCCCGGGCGCGACCGACACCGTGATCACCGGAATCAACGATTTCGGCCAGATCGTGGGCGCATACGACGAATTCTCCAACGGGTTCAGCGCGGGCTCCTTCATCGCCACTCCGGTGCCGACGCCGGACGACCAGATCAACCTGGCAGTCCTCAAGCTCACCGAACTCGGGCTGGCGATGCGGCCAGGCTTCCTGAAGTCCCCGCTCGGCTAGGCACCAGGCCATCGGCTCCCGCCAACCCCACAGGATTGCAAAGGCTTGCCTTTGCCGGGGTCCAGAGGCAAAGCCCCTGGCCTGATGCGCACCCTGCTGAACTCGCTCCGCCTCGTCCTCGCCCCTCCGCACAAGGCTGGCATCCCCTTTCTCGTGGGCAGCGCCGTCGTCCTGCTCGCGGGCGTCGTCTTCCACCTTGCCTGGCTCGCCGCGATCGGCCTCGCCGTCGGCCTGTTCTGCCTCTATTTCTTTCGCGATCCCGAGCGCGTTCCCTCCCCCGTCCAGGGCACCTTCGTCGCGCCCGCCGACGGCAAGGTCACCGCCGTGGGCCTCGCCGTTCCGCCCGAGGAGCTCGGCCTGGGTCCGGCGCCGCGCCTGCGCGTCGCGACCTTCCTCTCGGTGCTCAACGTCCACGTCAACCGCATGCCCGCCTCCGGCGTCGTCGTCCGCGTGGCCAGGCGCCCGGGCCGCTTCCTCAACGCCAGCCTCGACAAGGCGTCCGACGAGAACGAGCGCGTCGCCATCCGCGTGCGCCTCGACGACGGCAACGAGATCGCGGTGGTGCAGATCGCCGGCCTGATCGCCAGGCGCATCCTCTGCGACGCCGTCGAGGGCGCCCACGTCGAGCGCGGCGCGCGCTTCGGCATCATCCGCTTCGGCAGCCGCACCGACCTCTATCTCCCTGACGGCGCCGTCGCGCTCGTCGCAGTCGGCCAGACCATGGTCGGCGGCGAGACCCCGATGGCGAGCCTCGCATGACGCCGGATCCGCTCGCGGCACGCCGGCGCCGCCGGCGGCTCGGCCTCCGGCGGCGCCGGCAGCGCCGGCCGCGCTTCGCCGGGCAGTCCTTCAACCGCCTGGTTCCCAATCTGCTCACCATGCTCGGCCTCTGCGCGGGCCTGACCAGCATGCGCTTCGCCATCGACGGCCATTTCGCGATCGCCGTTCTCGCCCTGGTGCTCGCGGCCGCGATCGACGGCATCGACGGCCGCATCGCGCGGATGCTCCGCGCGACCTCGCGCTTCGGCGCCGAGTTCGACAGCCTGTCCGATTTCCTCTGCTTCGGCGTCGCCCCCGCCTTCCTGCTCTATCTCTGGGCGATGGTCGGCGCCGGCCGCCTCGCCTTCCTGCCCAGCCTGATGTTCGCGGTCTGCATGGCGCTGCGCCTCGCCCGCTTCAACGCCGCGCTGAACGTCGGCAACCCGCCCGCCTACGCCTACAATTTCTTCGCGGGCGTCCCCGCCCCCGCCGGCGCCGGCATCGTGCTGTTCCCGCTCTTCACCGGTCTCGAGGCGCACCGCGTAGGCCAGCCATGGCTCTACGCGATCGCCCACAGTCCGGTCCTGGTCGCCATCTGCGAGATCGGCAGCGCCGCTCTTCTCGTCTCCACGCTGCCGGTGTGGAGCTTCAAGAATTTCCGCGTCCCCGCCGAGTTCGTCCTCCCGCTCCTGCTCGGCACCGGCGCCTTCGCCGCCGTCCTGGTCGCCGAGCCCTGGGCGGCGCTGGCCGCGGCCGGCCTGCTCTATGTCGGACTGCTGCCCTTCGCCCGCCGCTCGTTCCACCGCCTGCGCGCCGACGCGGAGAATGCCGCCGAGGACGAGGAGGCGGAGCCCGACCAGACGCCGGTCCGTCTCGAAACGTCACGCCAATCCCCTTGACCCGCGGGGCTCGGCGGCCCCATCCCCCAGCCAATTGCCGAGGACGCACCGTGGGACCGACACTGCTGATGACCGACCCGTCGCACTATGACGTGTCCTACGCGATCAATCCCTGGATGAAGCCCGACGCCTGGCACGACGCTCCCGAGGCGAACCGCGTGCGTGCCCGCGACTCCTTCGCGGCCCTCGAGGCCGCGCTCCGCGCGGCGGGCGCCGAGATCGTCACCATCGGCGGCGCGCCTGGCCTGCCCGACATGGTCTTCCCCGCCAACGCCGGTATCGTGCTCGACGGCCGCGTGTTGGTCGCCCGCTTCCGGTTCCCGGAACGCCAGGGCGAGGAGGCGCATTTCCACGCCGCCTTCGAGGACCTGCGCGTCCGCGGCCTGCTCGCCGAGATCGCCATCCTGCCCGACGGCGTGTTCCAGGAAGGTGCGGGCGACTGCATCTGGGATCGCACCGGCGGCCGGTTCTGGGTTGGCTACGGGCAGCGCTCGACCCACGACAGCGTCGCCGCCATCGGCGACTTCTTCGGCCGCCCGATGGTCAGCCTCGAACTGGTCAGCCCACGCTTCTACCATCTCGACACCTGCTTCTGCGTCCTGCCGCGCGGCGAGATCCTGTTCTATCCCCCCGCCTTCTCGCCCGCCGGCATCGCCTCCATCCGCCAGCTCGTGCCGGCGCCCATGCTGATCGAGGCGACCGACGAGGACGCGGCCCGCTTCTGCGTCAACGCGGTGGCCCTGGACGACAACATCGTCATGGCCGAACCCGCGCCCGCCCTGGTCGAACGCCTCGGCGCTCATGGCTACCAGGTCCACGGCGTCCCCCTCGACCCCTACATCCTGTCGGGCGGCGGCGCCTACTGCATGACCCTGCGCCTCGACCTCACGAGCGCATGAGCCTCATCCCGCCGCCGACTCGACCAGCGTCAGGATCCCGAGCAGGATCGCCTCCGGCGGCGGCGGCGACCCCCTGACCACCAGGTCGATCGGCACGATCCCCGCGACCCCGCCCTCGCCGATCGCGTAGCCGCCGGTCGGGAACGGCCCGTCGCCGGACGGGCAATCGCCGATCGCGATCACGTAGCGCGGCGTCTCCATCGCCTCCCAGGCGCGTCGCAATGGCCCCGCGGCGTTGCGGACCGCGGGTCCGCTCACGAGCAGGATATCGGCGTCCAGCGGCGTCGCCGTGAAACGCAGCCCGGCACGTCCGAAATCGAGCACCGGCTCGTCGAGCGAGGCGATCTCGAGGCCGCAGCCGCCGCACCCCCCGGTCGCCACATGCAGGATCGAGGACAGACGACGGGGACGGCGCCGTCCCGCCGCCTCCAGCCGGGCCGCCAGCGTCGAGACCTGCGCCGGGTCAGGCACCGGCAGCGCGTCGGCCACCGGGTGGATCAGCCGATCGAACAGCAGGCGCAGGCCGGTCACAGGTCCACGGCCTCCGCCGAGAGGCCGAACGACGCCGCGATCACCCCGACATCCTCGACCCGCGCCCCACGGCACGCCGCCTCGAACAACGTCACATGCGCGACCGACGGATCGCGTGGGAAGAACGCGGCCACCGTCCCCTCCGGATCGAGCCGGACGAAGTGCCACAGATCGCCCTCCGGCGCCTCCACCAGACCAAGCCCTTCCCCCGTCGACGCACCCAGCCCGACCCGCACCGGACCGTCCGGCAACGCCTCGATCAGCCGTCGCAGCCGGCTCGCCGCCTGGCCCACGCCCGCCAGGCGCAGCCGCATCCGGGCATCCGTGCACCCGCTCTCCCCGCACGGAGCCTCGACCGGCACGAGCGCGTTCGCCCGCCGCGCATCGAACCCCTGACCCGACGCGCGTCCGACAACGCCCGAGGCGACCAGCAGCGAGGCCGCGGCCGGCGTCACCGCACCGAGCCCGGACAGCCGCCCCGCGAGCCCCACCTCGTACAGCCTCGCGAGCCCGAGCAGTTCGCGTCCGATCATGTCCGCCGCCGCCCCGAGCGCCATGAGCGCCGGGTCCGGCAGATCGCGCGCGACGCCGCCCGGCACCACCAGTTCGGCACCGAACCGATGACCGAGCCCCGCCGCGCTCGCCGCCCGCATCCGCTCGAGCAGGATCGCGGCCTCCGCCGCCAGCCGATGCGCGCCCCCGGCCCGGGCACAGAGCACGATCGAGCCCAGGAACGCGGCCGCCCGCTCCGTCTCCGCCGCGACCTCGCGCAGGGCCGCCGCCCGCGGCGGCACCACCGTCCCGCTCGCCGCCTCGATCGCGCGCGTGAACGCCAGCCCGTTGGCGACCACGGCAGCCGAGATCCGGGCCGCGATCCGCGTCGCCGCGTCGGGCGTCAGTCCGGCGGCAAGGGCCGCCACCCCCCGGTGCCCGTAGCCGCGCTGCAACTCGACCGTCACCAGCCGGTCGCCGGCAGCGATCATCCGCGTCCGGAATCCGCCCGCCGACGGCAGCCCGACCGGTCCCTCCTCGAGATAGACCAGCCCCTCGTCGTCATCCGCGCCGGCCGGGCGCCACTCCGGCGGCTCGGCGGAGCGCGGCGCCGGTCCCGGACGCGCCGCCATCGGCGCCGTGGCACCCCAGCGCCCATGATCGAGCAGCGCGCGCAGATCGCCCGCGTGCATCGCCTCGAAGCCCCACAGGTCGCGAACCAGCCGCTCGTAGGGGATCGCGGCCGGCGTCCTGGCCGACAGCGCGTGGTAACGTCCCGCCTCGACCGCGACGGTCGCGATCAGCGGCCGCGCCCGTCCGTCATGGAACAGGGCGTGGACATGGCCCGATGCATCCCCCCACAGACCGAGCAACGGCCCCTGGCCGGCGCGGGCGGGCGCGTCCGCGGCCAGGCTCGCCCACGCCGCCTGCTCCAGCACGAACCGGATCCCCTCGCGGCGGCCCGACCGGATCAGGTCGGCGCGGTCCGGCGGGAACAGATGCGGCGCGGTCATGGCACCATGGCGAGCTGCTCGGCCATCTCGACGATCCGGCCGGACGCCACCGCCGGCATCGCGACCCCGATCACGATGCCCACCAGGAGATGCACCGCGAGCACCACCCGCACCGGGACGGCGAGCGCGAGCCGCGCCGGACGCGCGCGCAGGCATCCGGCCAGCAGCACGCACGACAGCAGGGCGAACGGCAGCAGCATCGGCGTCCGGCCCAGCGCCGTCTCGACGATCACGACGAATGCCCCGAACAGCCCGAACGGCGGCACGCAGATCGCGAGCGATGACAGCGCGGCCAGCCGGCCGCTGCCGCCGCGGGCCAGCACCTGCGCCGGCAGCGCGAACGACGCCGCCAGCAGGGCCAGCAATCCCGCGTGCAAACCGGCCACGCCACCGAGCCCGAAGGCGAACATCACGATGCCGAACACGCCCGCATGGGCCGCTTCATCCCGCTCGACATCATGGCGAAGCCAGACCAGCCCGGCCGCGATCGCGATCGCGAGCAATCCCGACGCCTGCAGCGCGTCGCCCGCGACCTGCCCGAACCCGTCATCCACGAGCAGCGCGCGCACGCGCAGCAGAACCGCGAACGAGGTCAGCGGCAGCAACGCCGTGACCGCGGCACCGAATGGTGCCACCGCGCACGCCCGGGCCGCCGACAAGGCCGAACCGAACGGCGCCGCCCCGCCGAGCACCCCGAGGCCGAGCAGCAGCATCGCGGCACCCGCCGGCGCCATCCTCGCTGCACCGCCCTGCAGGAGCCATGACCCGAGCAGGCAGCCGGCGATCGCCATCGATTGCAACCGCAGCAGCCGCCAGGACGCCAACGCCGCCGCCGATCCGCGCGCGGTGCCGGCGGCCAGCGTCGCGAGCAGCGCGCACGACCCGAGTGCCAGGGCGGCCAGCAGCGGATCCGGGCAACCGACCGCCCAGAGCGACGCCGCCAGCATCATCGACGGCAGGCCCCGCGCGAGCCGCAGCCTGCGACCGGAAAGGCCGCCGAACGACGGATCGGCCATGCACGCGATCGAGAGCGTGGCCCCGAGCGAGCCCGCAACACAGGCAAACCCGGACGCGACCGGATCGGCATCCGCCGACGACCACGGCACGAGCGCCAGCGTCGCCGCCCCGAACATCGGGCACAGCACGCGAAAGCCGCCGGCGCCCGGCGGCAGCAGACCCAGCACGATCGCCCCGGCGAGTGCCATCGAGGGTGCTGCAAGCGGGGTCACGATCAAGGCCGCGTCTCGCCGCCCGTCGGCAATCCGCCGGCGCGCCCGATCGTCGCCGTCGCCACCACCAGCAACCCGGGCGCCAGGACCGCGGCGGCCGCGAACAGGACCAGGTTCGAACCCGCGCCAAGCAACGCGAGACCGTCCGCGAGTGCCGCGAACCGCGCGAGATACAGCGCCGGCGGCGATGGCCGGCTGGCCGAGAGCAGGCCCAGCAGGGTCGCGGCCAAGGCGAGCGCGCTCTGTTGGCGGCCGGGCGCGGTCCCCGCACCCGTCACCGCCAGCACCGCGAGCGCCGTCAGCCCGAGTCCCGCCGCGATCAGCGGGATCGACGTCATCGAGGCCGGCTCCCGGCTCGCATGTCCGGTCCGGCGGTCCAGCCTCCCCAGGACGCCGCCGATCCAGATCGCGGACGCGAGCAGCACGATGCCGCCCGCGACCAGCATCCCGGCGCCAGGCCCGCGTCCGATCGCAATCGCCCCAGCCGCCGTTGCGCCAAGATGCCATCGCAGCAGCGCGACCGTCCCGCCGAGACGTTGCTCGCGAAGGATCGCGAACGACAGCACCAGGACGAGCGCCGCGAGCGCGGGGCCGAGCACGGGTGCCGTCATTCGAGGCTCCGCCCGATCAGCACGAAGACGCCGCTCAGGAGCGCCATCAGCGAGGCGGCGCGCAGGCAAGCCAGCCGCCAGGACGAACGCGCGCTCCCGAGCCCGACGCGAACGGCCCCCACTCCGGCCGCGAGCAGGCCGACCTTGACCGGCCACAGCACCAAGGCGGCCAGCCATCCGAAGGGCCCGGCGGTCGCCGCGGTCGTGCTCCAGGGCGGCAGCAAGGCGGCCACCAGGTCGAGCCACACCAGCAGCCGCAGATGCGCCGTCAGGCGCGCAAGACCGAGCATGGGACCCGCAAGCCCGGGCGCGATGCGGCCGTCGACATCGGCGACCGCGATCAGCGCCAGTGCCAGCGCCACCAGTCCGAGCGGCACGGGGGATGACGACGGCGCCGCCGCGATCGCGGCATCGAGGCCGGTCGTCCCGCCGAGCAGCGCGAGCGCGAGTGCCGCCAGCAGCAGCGCCGGGGCCGACAGCACGATGGCCGCGAGCCCGCCTCCCGCCACCATCGGATCCGAGACCGAGGCCAGAGCGGCGAGCCGCCCGGCAAGCAGCAGGAAGACGACCAGCAGGACATCGTCGAGCGGTCCGGTCAGCATCCCCGTCGCGAACGACGGGACCAGCAGGGCTGCCGCGGCCGTCAGGCCGAAACCCGCCAGCACCGGCATCGACAGGGGCGCGGGACCGGGGCGGATCGAGGCCAGGACCGCACGCCACTCGTGGCCGAACGGCGGCGGCGACCGTCCCTCGAGCATCCGCCCGGTCGCACCGGCGACCTCGGCGGCGAGCGGCGCCAGGAACAGCAGCCCGACATGGACGACCGACGCCACGGACGCCAGCAGCAGCCGGGACCAGTCAACCAACGCGGCCGCCGATGGCCAACGACCAGGCCGCCAGCAATCCAGCCAGCAGGCACGCCAGCACCGCGGGTCCCGATCCGAGCATTGCGCGGTCGAACCTTGCGGCTCGCTTGCCAGCCGATCGCGCGATCCGCCAGCCGAAGGCACGGGCAAGCCGCCACGCGCCGGCCGGGCCGCGGTCCCTCCCCTCGCCCGGCAGGCGGCCGGCGGCGAGCCCGAGTGCGTCGAGCACCGGCCGCGCCAATCCCGGTGCGCTCCCCTGCGCCCGCGGCTCGCCGAACGGCAGCCATTCCGGCGGCGGCGCCGCGCCGCCATCCCACGCCGGCGCCTCGCCGCCGGAGCGGACGCCCATGCGCCGTCCGATCCAGAGCACGATTCCGACCGGCACGCCCACGAGCGCCGCCAGGGCCGGCGGCGACCATCGCGCACCGTCGGGCGCCACGATCGACAGCACGCCCGCGGCAAGGTCGGCTCCCGTCAGGGCCGACAGAGTGGGACCGAAGAACCGCAGCGCGAGGCCCGGCAGCACGCCAGCAAGCACGACCAGGCACGCGAGTGCCGCCATCGCCCGCAGCGTTGCCGGACGTGCCTCGGCGGCCGCGGCGCCGCGCGGCGTTCTCGGACGGCCGCCGAAGACGATCGTCAGCAACCGCAGGCTGGCCGCGAACCCGAGACCGAGCGCCAGACCGAGCGACGCCAGCAGCCATGCGAGCACGATCGCGGTCGCGAGGCCGCCGAAACGCTGCGCCGACAGCAACGAGCCCGCCTCCAGCCACACCGGCGCGAAGCCCGCCGGCGGCAGTCCGACCATCGTGGCGAGCGCCGCCACCATCGCGAGCAGCGTCCTGGGCATCGGCATCGAAAGACCACCGAGTGCGCCGAGCCGCTGGCTTCCCGCCTGTTCGACCACCGCGCGGGAGGCGATCGCGGCGAGGGGCACCGCGCAGGCGAGGTTCAGCACCATCAGCAGCGCACCCGCCAAGGCGGATGATGCGACGGCATCGAGATCGGCCGCCCGCGCTGCCAGCGCCACCCCGAAACCGCTGACCGCGACGAAGCCGCCGACACCGGCGAGCCCCGACAGCACGGCGTCGAGCGTGGCGGCCCTGATCGCGCGCACCCCGCGCTCGATGGCCCCCGCGAGGCCCAGGCAAGCCACCGCCACGCCCCAAGGGAACGGCGTCGCCGGACCGCACAGGTCGAGCAGGACGCGCACCAGCAGGAACGCGCCGAGCACCGGGGAGACGGCGCCGGCGACGCCCACGCCCGCCTCGGCGGTCAGCAGCAGCACCGGGACCAGGACGAGCAGCGCGGCCGGCGCCGCTCCCGGCGCCTGGGTGCCCAACGCCTGGGTCCGAAGCGCGGGCAGCTGATCCTGCGGCAGCAGCTCGGCATGCGGCAGCAGCCCCGCGAGCGAGGCCGCCAGCAGCAATCCCACGACCGGCACCAACGAACGCCGGATCGCGAGCGCCGCGAGGCCGGCGCCAAGCACCATCAGCGCGGCATTTCCCGCGCAGACCACCAGCAGCGCCGACGCGATCAGCCCGGCGAGCCGCCCCGTCTCGGAGGGCGAGGCGGTCGACGCGCAGGCGGCACCGGCGATGGCGAGCGCCGGCAGGAAGGCGAGCGAGACGCGATCGATGGCGAAGACCGCCGGCTGCCCGGGCAGCCCGAGCGGCAATGCCAGGGTCGACGCGCCACCGTCCGCGAGACCGGCGATGGCGGCAAGCAGGCACACGACGCAGATCGGCACGACCAGGGAGCGCCACGGACCGGCGCCGAAGGCGGCCACGCACGCCAGGGCGAGCATCGCGGCCAGCAGCACGAACAGGATGAGCAGGGACAGTGGAACCTCGTCTTGCCGGCCGGCCCCGACTCGGGCGCGATCAAGACTAGAACAGATCGATCCGAACCGATTGATCCGAACCGATTGGCAACCTCGTGCCGACGCGCCCATCATGCGCGCACGCATCGGGGGCGGAACGGTGAGCGACCCGGACTGGCTGAGCTGGCTACGCGAGATCCAGGCGGTCGCCCAGACCGGCCTCGCGTTCACCGAGAACCCCTACGACCGCGAGCGCTACGAGATGCTCCGCCATCTCGCGGCCAGGATCGCGGCGAGCCACACCAGGGCGCCGCTCGAGATCATGGAGCGCCTGTTCGCCGACCAGACCGGCTATGCCACGCCCAAGATCGATGTCCGCGGCGCGGCCTTCGAGGAGGGCCGCCTGCTGCTGGTCCGCGAGACGATCGACGCGGGCCGCTGGACGCTCCCGGGTGGCTGGGCCGACGTCAACCTCACGCCGGCCGAGAACGTCATCAAGGAGATCCGCGAGGAGAGCGGCTACGACGTCCGCGTCCGCAAGCTCGCCGCCGTCTGGGACCGTTCGCGTCAGGGGCATACGCCGGAGGGGTTCTCGTGCTTCAAGCTGTTCTTCGTGTGCGACATCGTGGGCGGCGCGCCGGCGCACAGCCTGGAGACGTCGGGCGTCGCCTGGTTCGCCGAGGATGCGCTGCCGACGGACCTGTCGCTCAGCCGCGTCCAGCCGCGCCAGCTCGAACGCATGTTCGCGCACGCGCGCGATTCGGCGCTCGCCACCGACTTCGAGTAGATCGGATGCTCGATCCGGGTCACAGCATCCGCAGCGCCTGCTTTCGTCCTGGCACGGGGAATGCATGATCCAGGGCGGTCAGGTCCTCGTCGGTGAGAACGAGATCCCGCGCGCTCGCATTCTCCCGCACATGCCCGACATCCGCCGCCTTCGGAATCGAGATCACGCCGGGCTGCCGCAGCGACCAGGCGATCGCCACCGTCGCCGGGGTCGCGTCATGGCGCCGCGCCACCTCGACCAGTGCCCGGTGCTGGAGCAGCTCGCCGCCCTGCCCGACCGGCGAATACGCCATGACCGCCATCGCGCGTGCGCGCGACCACGCCAGCAGGTCGAACTCGATGCCACGCGCCTGCGGGTTGTAGAGCACCTGGTTGGCCGCGCACGCATCCCCGGCACCAATGGACGCGAGCTCCTCGAGATCGTCGACGTCGAAATTCGACACCCCCCAGCGCGCGATATCGCCCTTCTCGCGCAACCGCTCAAACGCCTCCACCACGGTCGCCAGATCCTCGCCGCCGCGCCAGTGCAGCAGATAGAGGTCGATGCGCCCGCATCCGAGCCGATCCAGGCTGCGCGCGCAGGCGGCCGGAATGCCGCCCCGCGTGGCATTCGACGGCAGCACCTTGGTCACGACGAACACCTCATCGCGCCGGCCGGCGATCGCCTCGCCCACCAGCGCCTCCGCCGCACCGTCGCCATACATCTCGGCCGTATCGATCAGCGTCATCCCGAGATCGAGGCCGAGCCGGAGTGCCGCGATCTCCCGCGCGCGGTCGGCGCGATCACCCATCCTCCACGTGCCGAGACCCAGCGACGGGACCGTGGTTCCGTCGCGCAGCGTCACCGTCACTGGCCGCCGCCGCCGGGATCGGGCGGCGTCTTGTCCGGCCTCCCGTGCGCGACCTCGCTTTTCAGCCGCCGGTCGTCCGGCGTCCCCTTGGATTCGTGCTCCTCCATCTCCGGCGGAATGCCGCGCTCGCGGTGTTCCTCGGTCTTGTCCTTGTCGGTCATTCTGCGTTCTCCTCCGCATCTGAACGCGCCGCACTGGCCCGGTTCGCCGGCCGCCTTGCGTGCCTGGATCGTTTCCCGCCAAACCGATCGACGGTCTCGACCACGAGGAGGCGCATGGACCTGCCGTTCGTCACGTCGGTCGTTCGCCCGACCGGGAGGAGCGCGCTCCCGGCGCCGCTGCCGGGGGACGCGTTCCTCGCCGGCGGAACCTGGTTGTTCTCCGACCCGCAGCCTCGGCTTCGGCGCCTCATCGACCTGGCGTCCCTCGGCTGGCCCGCGCTCCGCATCGAGGCGGACGGGCTTCACGTCGCCGCCACCTGCACCCTCGCCCAGCTCGAGCGGCTCGACTGCCCCGCCGGCTGGACCGCGAGCCACCTCCTGGCGGCCTGCTGCCGCTCGCTGCTCGGCTCCTTCAAGATCAGAACCCGGGCGACCGTCGGCGGCAATCTCTGCCTCGCCCTTCCGGCCGGTCCGATCGCGGCACTCGGCGTGGCGCTGGAGGCGACCTGCGTCGTCTGGTCCCCCGCCGGCACGGCGCGCCCCATCGCCTGCGCCGATTTCGTGACCGGCCCGTCGCGCAACGCGCTCGCGGCGGGCGAGCTGCTGCGCGAGATCGTCTTCCCGCACGCCGCCCTGTCTCGCCGCGCCGCCATGCGCCGGATCTCGCTGACCAGCCTCGGACGCTCGGCGTCGCTCCTGATCGGCACGCTGGTCGACGAGCGTCTGTCGCTGACCGTGACCGCCGCGACGCCGCGCCCGCGGCGCCTCGATTTCCCGGCCGGCACGCGCACCGACGCCGTGCTCGCCCGGCTGATGGCCGACATCGATTGGCACGACGACGTCCACGGTGCGCCCGACTGGCGCGCGCACGTCACCGCCCGCCTCGCGGCCGAGATCGTCGAGGAACTCTCGTGATCGGCTTCACCCTCGACGGCGCTCCCGTTCGAGCCGACCCGCGGGCCGGCCAATGCCTGCGCACGCTGCTTCGCGACCTCGGCCGCCATGGCGTCAAGCGTGGCTGCGACACCGGCGATTGCGGCGCCTGCTCGGTGCTGATCGACGGCGAGGCCGTCCATGCCTGCCTGGTCCCGGCCTTCCGTGCCGACGGGACGGCGATCACCACCATCGAGGGCCTCGGCACGCCCGACCGGCCGCACCCGATGCAGCTTCGCTTCCTCGGCGCCGGCGCCTACCAGTGCGGCTATTGCACGCCCGGCATGATCGTGACCGCGTCGGCGCTCGACCGGGTGCCGCGCGCCGACCTGCCCGAGGCGATGAAGGGCAATCTCTGCCGCTGCACCGGCTACCGTCCGATCGGCGACGCCATCCTGCATGGGCACGACCCCGCGCGCGATCCCGGCTGCCCGCGCAGCCTCACGCCGCCCGCGGGCCTCGCCATCGTCACCGGAACGGCACGCTTCACGCTCGACGTGGACGCGTCTAGTGCCGCGCACCTCAAGCTCGTCCGCTCGCCGCACGCCCACGCCCGCGTCATCGCGATCGACAGCGCTGAGGCCGCCGCCGTGCCCGGCGTGCTCGCGATCCTCACCCACGCCGACATGCCCGACCGCCTGTTCTCGACCGCGCGCCACGAGGATGTTCGCGATGACCCCCACGACACGCGGATCCTCGACAGCATCGTCCGTTTCAAGGGCCAGCGCGTGGCGGCGGTCATCGCCGACACCGAGCAGGCGGCACTGCTCGCCTGCCGCCTGCTCCGCATCGAGTACGCGCTCCTGCCGCCGGTCCTGACGCCGGAGGCGGCACTCGCCGCCGATGCCCCCCGGATCCACGCGACCAACATCGTGGCCGAGCTCGAAGGCGGCACCGGCGATCTCGAGGCCGGCCTCGCAAGCGCCGACATCATCCACGAGGCCACCTACGAGACCCAGCGCGTCCAGCACGCGAGCCTCGAGACCCATGCCGCCATCGCCGACGTCGACGAGAACGGCACGCTGACCATCCGGACCAGCACCCAGGTCCCGTTCCTGGTGCGCGACGCGCTGGCTCGCCTCCTCGACCGCGATCCCGCCACGATCCGCGTCCTGTGCGGGCGGGTCGGCGGCGGCTTCGGCGGCAAGCAGGAGATGCTCGTCGAGGATATCGTGGCGGTCGCGGCACTCCGGACCGGACGCAAGGTGCGCCTCGAACTCAGCCGCGCCGAGCAGTTCGCCGCCACCACCTGCCGTCATCCGATGCGCATGCGCGTCCGCCTCGCGGCAATGCGCGACGGGACGCTCACCGCGCTCGAGCTCGACGTGCTGTCCGACACCGGCGCCTACGGCAACCACGGACCGGGCGTCCTGTTCCACGGTTGCGGCGAGGCGGTGGCGATCTACCGCTGCCCCAACAAGCGCGTGCGCGGCCGAGCCGTCCATACGACCACGCCGCCCGCCGGCGCCTTCCGCGGCTATGGGCTGAGCCAGACCGCGTTCGCCGTCGAGAGCGCGATCGACGAGCTCGCGGCAAGGCTCGGCCTCGACCCGTTCGCCATCCGTCACCGCAACCGCCTGCGCCCAGGCGATGACATCGTGTCGTTCGATCCGCGACCGCACGACGTCGAATTCGGCAGCTACGGTCTCGATCAGTGCCTCGACCTCGTCGAGCGGCACCTGCGCGAGACGGGAACCGACAGCGCGCCGGACGGCTGGCGCGTCGGCACCGGCATCGCGATGTCCATGCTCGACACCATCCCGCCCCGCGGACACCATTCGACCAGCCGGATCACGCGTCTCGCCGACGGGACATATGAACTTCGCGTCGGCACCGCCGACTTCGGCAACGGCACGTCGACCGTCCATTTGCAGCTCGCCGCGGAGGCGCTCGCAACCGGGCCCGACCGCATCCGGCTGATCCAGTCCGACACGGCCGAGGTCCCCTACGACACCGGCGCCTTCGGCAGCACCGGCACCGTGGTCGCGGGCCTGGCCACCCAGCGCGCGGCCGCTTCACTCATGGACAAGCTCCGCGACCGGCCGATGACCGGCGAGACGATCAGCGCCGAAGGCACCGCGAACGGCACGCCGCGCTCGGTCGCCTTCAACGTCCAGGGCTTTCGCGTGGCCGTCCGCCCGGACACCGGCGAAGTCCGCATCCTGCGGAGCGTCCACGCCGCGGACGCCGGCACCATCATCAATCCGGCGCAGTGCCGCGGCCAGATCGAGGGTGGCGTCGCCCAGGCGATCGGCGCCGCCCTGTTCGAGGAACTCCGGCTCGACGCGCAGGGCGGCGTTTCGAACGCGGCCTTTCGCGACTACCACATTCCGACCATGGCGGACCTTCCGCGCACCGATGTGCTTTTCGCCGACACCCATGATCGTCTGGGACCGTCCGGTGCCAAATCGATGAGCGAAAGCCCGTTCAATCCTGTCGCCCCCGCGCTCGCCAACGCCATCGCGGATGCCATCGGCGTTCGCCTCCGGCGCACCCCGATGACCGCCGACACCGTCTGGCGCGAAGCCAGGAGGGCGACGAGGCCGTGAGCTGCCGGAGACCCCCGCCCAGACCCGCAAGCAATCGACATGATCGGGGATCCAAACGCGTCGTGCGCAGCACGCTTGCACGTGACGCATTTGGCGGGGTGCGGGGTGGAACCCCGCATTTCGCCGTCCTCGGCATCGCGGATTGAAGGCTTGCCGTGAGCACCCTCCTCGCCCGCAACGCCGACATCGTCGTCACGATGGACGACCAGCGGCGCGAACTCCGTGGCGCCGGCCTGTTCGCGCGCGACGGCATCATCGAGGCCGTCGGTCCGGACGAGACGCTTCCGCGCACCGCCGACACAATCCTCGATCTGGGCGGCCAGATCCTCCTGCCCGGCCTGGTCAACACCCACCACCATCTCGACCAGACCCTGACCCGCAACATCCCGTCCGCCCAGAACGCCGGCCTGTTCGACTGGCTCGCCGCGCACTACCGCGTCTGGGCCAGGCGCACGCCCGAGGCCTCGCGCACCGCGACGCTCGTCGGACTCGCCGAGCTGGCGCTCTCCGGCTGCACCACCGTCTTCGACCATGCCTACCTGTTCCGCAACGGCTGCCGGGTCGACGACCAGATCGCGGCCGCCGCCGAGATCGGCATGCGCTTCGTCGTCTCGCGCGGCAGCATGTCGCGCGGCCAGTCCGCCGGCGGCCTGCCGCCGGACGATTGCGTCGAGCGCGAGGATGACATCCTCGCCGACTGCGAGCGCGTCATCGCGCGCTACCACGACCCCGCGCCGGGCGCGCTGCTGCGGATCGTGCTGGCACCCTGCTCGCCGTTTTCCGTCACCGAGGACCTGATGCGCCAGACGGCCGCGATGGCGCGCACGCGCGGCGTCCGCCTGCACACCCATCTCTGCGAAACCCTCGACGAGCAGCGCTACACCCTCGTCCATCACGGCCTGCGCCCGGTCGACACCATGCGGCGCCTCGATTGGGTCGCGAGCGATGTGTCCTTCGCGCACGCGATCCATGTCGACGATCGCGAGATCGGCATCTTCGCCCATGCCGGCACCTGCGTCTGTCATTGTCCAAGCTCGAACATGCGTCTCGCGTCGGGCATCGCGCCGATCCGGCGCTACCGCGACGCCGGCGTCGCGGTCGGTCTCGGCGTCGACGGCTCGGCGAGCAACGACAGCTCCAACATGCTCGCCGAAGTCCGGCAGGCCATGCTGCTCGCGCGGTTGCGCCAGACGATCGAGCCCTCGCCCTGGATGACCGCGCGCGAGGCCCTCGAGATGGCGACCATCGGCGGCGCCGCGGTCCTCGGCCGCACCGATATCGGCGCCCTCGTGCCCGGCCGCTGCGCCGACTTCTTCACCCTCGATCTCCAGGCGGTCGCCTATGCCGGCGCCCTGTCCGATCCCGTGGCCGCCATCGTCTTCTGCGCCACCCAGCCCGCCCGCCACACCTTCGTCCACGGCCGCGCCGTCGTCACCGACGGCCGCATCGCGACCCTGGACATGGCCCCGATCGTGCACGAGCATAACCGCCACGCGGCCAGCCTGCTGCGGTGAGGAGGCCATGTCCCTGATCGCGCACCGCTACGGCAAGGGTCGGATCCGGATCATGCGGGTCCGGCGCGACGCTGTTCGCCACGACATCCGCGAAGCCTCCATCGGCGTGATGCTTCACGGACGCTTCGGGCGATCCTTCACCCACGCCGACAATTCATCGGTCATCGCCACCGACAGCATCAGGAACCTGGTCAATCTCGCAGCGAGGGAGGACGTCGCGTCCGATCACGAGCCGTTCATCGCCGCACTCGCCGCGCGCTTCCTCGACCGCTACGCGCATGTCGAGCGCGTCGACATCGACAGCACCGAGACACGCTGGACGCGCCTCGCCATCGACGGGCACCCCCATCCGCACGCCTTCGCGCTCGACGCCAACGGCAATCCCACCGTGCGCGTCGAACGCTCGCGCGACGGGATCGTCACGCGGTCCGGCATAAGGAACTATACGTTCCTCAAATCGACCGGCTCCGGCTTCACCGGCTTCCTGCGCGACGACATCACCACCCTTCCCGAAACCGGCGACCGCATCGCGGCGACCAGCATGGACGCGTCCTGGCTCTGGTCGGCAACGCCCGACGATCCCGCGCGCGTCAACGCCCGGCTGCTCGACACGCTGCTGAGGATTTTCGCCACCACCCACAGCGCGAGCCTGCAGGACAGCCTCTACCGGATGGGGCAGGCGGCGCTCGAGGCGGTGCCCGACATCGCCGAGATCACGCTCGCGTGCCCCAACAAGCACTACCTGCCGATCGATCTGGCTCGCCTCGGCGCCTCGTCGGACAATCTCGTCTTCACGCCGAGCGACGAGCCGCACGGCCAGATCGAATGCACGCTCGCCCGATGATCGCCATCACCGCGGGCCCGCATCGCTTCACCGCCCGCTTCGAAGCGCGGGCCCCGCAAACCGTCGCCCGCTTCCGGACACTCCTGCCCTACAGGGAACGCGTCATCCACGTGCGCTGGAGCGGAGAGGCCTGCTGGATCCCGCTCGGCGAGTTCCCGTCCGGACTCGCCCACGAGAACGCCACCAGCTATCCGGCCCCGGGCCAGATCCTGTTCTATCCCGGCGGCTACAGCGAGACCGAGATCCTGATCGCCTACGGCAGCGTCCATTTCGCGAGCAGGATAGGCACGCTGGCCGGCAACCACTTCGCGACCATCGAGAACGATCTCGACAAGCTCGCCGACCTCGGCCGCCTGACGCTGTGGGAGGGCGCGCAATCGATACTGTTCGAGATCATGTGACCGCATCCGGCCGGCACACGCGCGACGAAGGAAGCGCGAGACCGGCCGGGTCCATCGCCAACCGCGGATGCCTGGTCGTCGCCCTGGTGCTCGTGACCATGGCCTTCCTGGCGGCGCATCGTCACGACCCGGCCCGCCCGCTCGTGATGGCCAGGCCCGACGGGTTCTGGGGCTGGCAGGACCAGGGCCGCTACCTGCAGGCCGCCATCGCGTGGGTCCGTGGCGACATGCTGCCGGCGCATCACTGGTATCTTCCCGGCTATTCGCTGCTCGCCGCCCTCTTCGTGCCGCTGGGCTGGCCGGATCCATTCCTCATCCCCGACCTTGCCTGCCTGCTGCTCTCGGTGGCGCTCTGCGGCGCCATCGCCTCCGCACTGACCGATGGGCGGCCCTGGGCCTTCCCGTTCGGCATCGCGATCTTCACCGCGCTCGTCGTCTTTTCCCCGCTCTACCGTCACTCGTGGGCGACACCCTGGACCACCACGCCGACAACACCGCTCGTGCTCGGCTGCATGCTCCTGGTCATGCGCTTCCAGCAGACCCCGACCGCGCGGCTGGCGTTCCAGACCGGCATCGTCATGACCACGGTCGCCTGGTTCCGGCCGACTGAGGCGATCATCCTCCTGGTGACGGCGCCGTTCTTCATGGTCGCTTCCCTCGCCTGGTCGAGCCTGCGCGTCCGGCGGATCGCGACGGTGGCCGCCTGCGGCTTGTCCGGCGCGATGATCCCGCTGCTCGCGCTGCTCGTGCTGCTCGCTCTCATCGGCGGCTTCTCGCCCATGAGCTACATGGCGAATTCGGCCGGGATCGGGTTCGAGTGGCGAATGGTGCCGTTGCGCTGGGTCACGATCGTGATCAGCCCGATGCCCCTGTTCACCTCGGGCGAAGGTCTCGCCAAGATCTTCCGATGGGTCATCCCGGGATGCTGCGGTCTCGTCGTCGCCTGTTGCGGCCTGCTCGGCGGCCGGCGTCAAAGCCACCTGTTCGCAGGATCCATCGTTGCCGCGACCATGGCGCTCTACCTCGCCTACCGGGACCTTCATCCCCAGGGCCTGTGGATGTTCGGCAACTACCACTACTTCAAGACCGTCCTGCCGCTGCTCGCGATCTATGCGGGCCTGCTGGTCGTGGAACTGGTGACATCCCGACGCTGCGGAAGCGTGGCCTTGGTTGCCGCGCTGTCGGCCATCCTCTTGTTCTCATGGCGCGCGGAATGGCGTCCGGCCAGCTCCGGCTCGCTGTCGATCGTGACCGGGCCGCATACCTTGAGCATACCGGGCGGTCTCGATATGCCGACCGAGGCGCTGCTGGTGACGGCGCAAGGCGGCTTCGATGCGATCTATTCGGGACGGACCGACCTGCGGGTGGGTGCCAACGACTACCACATGAATGGCGACTACAAGTCCGTCGTGGTGCCGGGCGGCATGCTCGTCGAGCCGCTGCGCCCGGTCGGACGCGGCGCGAAGGTGCTGACGGTCGATCCCGCCGTGGCGCTGAGCGCCTCGCCGCCCCCGGTCATCGGGCGGATGATCGCGGTCTTCGGGCCACCGTGCTGGCGGCGCGACGCGAGGGCGTGCGGCCAAGCCGCCGAGCAGCCAGGGCCGCCCGCCGGATGACAAAACCTTCTATCGCGCCGCGTCCGGCTGGGCCAGTTTGTGCGCCCCACAGCTTGGCGTGATGAGATGGATCTCCCCTTCCGGATTACCGTGTGCGGTCTGCAGGAACTGGCCGGACACGCGGCCGCCGGCGTGACCCACGTCCTGTCGATCCTCGATCCGGACTTTCCCTCGCCCACCGATTTCGGCGACTACGGCGAGCACGCCCGTCTCGAGCTGCGTTTCGACGACATCATCGACCCGCGGCCAGGCAAGATCCCCCCGACCGAGGCGGACGTCCGCGATCTGCTCGCCTTCGGTCGCGACCTCGACGCGGCGATGCCCACCGGTGCCCATCTCCTCGTGCATTGCCACGCCGGCGTCTCGCGCTCCTCGGCCTCGATGGCGCTGCTGCTCGCGCAGGCGACCCCGGAACGGTCTGGCGAGGAGATCTTCGCCGAAATCCTGCGGATCCGCCCGCAGATCTGGCCCAACCTGCGGATCGTCGAGATGGGCGACGCCCAGCTCGGACGCGGCGGGGAACTGGTCCGGGCCGTCCATGGCATCTACCGGTCGCAGGCGCGCCATCGTCCGGAGCTGATCGAGGAGATGCGCGACAATGGCCGCGCCCGCGAGGCCGCCATTGCCGCCAATGCCTAACTCCCGCGGTAGGTCGTGTAGCCCCAGGGTGTCGCCAGCAGCGGCACATGCAGGTGCGCCGCCACGTCGACGATCTCGAACCGGATCACGACCTCATCGAGGAACCGCGGCCGCTCCAGCCCGAAATAGTCGCCGATGGCGAAACGCAGCTCGCACGCGCCCACGGTGAAATCCTCGCCGTCGAGCAGCGGCGCATCGCCACGGCCGTCCGCATTCGTCACCATGTCGGCGCGGACCGCGCCGTCACGCCAGACGGCGACCCGAACCCCTCGCGCCGGACATCCGTTCGCCACATCGAGCACGTGCGTGGTCAGGCGTCCGGCCATCACCGTCTCCCTCGCTGTCGCCCGCCGATGATACAGGCGCGCCGCATCCAGGCCAGGCTCGCGCAACTCGCGCAATGCACCGACGAGCCGGGCCGCATCACCCGCCTGTTCCTCTCGCCCGCCCACCGGCGCGCCATCGAGCTGATCGACGGATGGATGACCGAGGCCGGCCTCACGACGACGCTCGACGCCACCGGCACGCTGGTCGGCACGCGCCGGGGACCGCATGGCCCGACCCTGCTGCTCGGCTCGCACATCGACAGCGTCCGCGACGCCGGCCGCTACGATGGCTGCCTCGGCGTGCTGGCCGCCATCGAGGTCGCCGGCGCGCCCGACTATGCGATCGAGGTCCGCGCCTTCGGCGACGAGGAAGGCGTGCGCTTCCCGGTCACGCTGACCGGCGCGCGCGCGACCGCGGGCACGTTCGACCCGGCCTGGCTCGACCAGCGGGACGCCGACGGCATCACGCTCGACGCCGCGCGGCGCCGGTTCCAGCTCCCCGCCGACATCGGCGCCTGCAAGTCCGGCGCGTTGGCCTATCTCGAGCTCCATATCGAGCAGGGCCCCGTGCTCGAAGCTCGCGGCGCCCCGGTCGGCATCGTGACCGCGATCAGCGGCACCTCACGCTCGCTCGCGACGATCCTCGGCCGCGCCGGCCACGCCGGCACCGTGCCCATGGCTGGCCGCGAGGACGCGCTCGCCGCCGCCGCCGTCATGATCCTCGCCGTCCGCGACATCGCCCGGGCGCGCGGGATCGTGGCGACCGTCGGCCGCATCGACGCCAAGCCAGGTGCGGCCAACGTCATCCCCGGCGAGGCTGCCTTCCCGATCGACCTGCGCGCGCCCGATGACCAGCTCCGCATCGAGGCCCAGGCCGAGCTCGACCGCACCCTCGCCGCGATCGCCGCACGCGAGCAGGTACGGCTCACGATCGACCGCACCCACCAGGCGCCAGCCGTGCGGTGCTGCTCGAGACTGCAACGCCTCCTGGCCGCCGCGACCCGCGACGCGGGTCATCCCGTCATCCACCTGCCGAGCGGCGCCGGCCACGATGCGATGGCGATCGCCGACCTCTGTCCGGTCGGCATGCTGTTCGTCCGCTGCGCCGGCGGGATCAGCCACCATCCGGCCGAACACGTGACCACCGACGACATCGCGGTCGCACTCGACATCCTGACCAGGACGCTGCGGGCGATCGATCCGGCCGAGTTCGCCCGATGATCCTGGGCGAGCTCAACGCCCTGACCGACGCCGGCTTCACAGAAGCCCTCGGCGCGATCTACGAGCATTCCCCCTGGGTCGCGGCCCGGGCCGCCGCCGGCCGCCCGTTCGCGACCGTCGACGACCTGGCCCAGGCCATGGCGCGGATCGTCGCCGATGCGTCGCGCCAGGAACAGCGCGCCCTGGTCGACGCCCATCCCGATCTCGGCAGCCGCCTCGGCCTCGCCGAGGCCTCCATCAAGGAGCAGGCCGGCCTCGGTCTCGATCGGCTGTCGCGCACCGAATTCGCCCGTTTCGACACGCTGAACCGCGCCTATCGCGACCGCTTCGGCTTTCCGTTCATCATCGCGGTCGGCCGTCACACGCGCGCCTCGATCCTGGACGCCTTCGAGCGCCGCCTCCTGAACGATCCGTCGACGGAGGAGCGCACGGCACTCGTCGAGATCGACGCCATCGCCCGCCTCCGCCTCCAGTGCCTGTGCGGGTCCGGGCCAGCGGCGCCCAGCGGGGCCTAGGGAGCAGCGCCCCTCGCCAGCCTGACCTCGCGTATGACCCGCTCGACGTCCCGGTCGCCGAGATCGGCATGGATCGGCAACGCCAGGATCCGCGTCGATACATCGTCCGCCACCGGCAGCAACGCTCCGTCATGATGCGGGGCGTAGGCAGGCTGCGCGTGCAGCGGCCGCGGATAATACACCGCGGTCGGAACCCCGCGATCGGCCAGCAGCACTCGCAGATCATCCCGCGCCACCCCGTCCGCCAGCAGGATCGCATAGACCGCCCACGCGCCCGCGCTGTCGGCCACCCGCGCCGGCACCGCGACCACCCCGCCGAGCCCCTGGTCATAGCGGCAGGCGATCGCCTCGCGTCGCGCCAGCTCGTCCTCGAACACGTCGAGCTTGGCCAGCAGGATTGCCGCCTGCAGCGTGTCGAGCCGCCCGTTCATGCCGGTGCGCAGCACCTCGTAGCGCGTGCCGCCCTCGCCATGGGTGCGAAGGCTCCGATACAGCGCCGCGCGGTCGGCACTTTCCGTCAGCAGCGCGCCCCCGTCGCCATAGGCGCCGAGCGGCTTGGACGGAAAGAAGCTCGCCGCCGTCGCGTCCGCTTCGCGTCCCAGCCGCCGCCCGCCCAGCGACCCGCCGAAGCTCTGCGCGCAGTCATCGAGCAGGAACAATCCGAACCGTGCAGCGATCTCGCGCAACGCCGTCCACGGGGCCGGCTGGCCGAACAGATCGACGCCCACGATCGCGCGCGGCCGCAGCGTCCCCCGCGCGACCAAGCCCTCGATCCGCTCGACCAGATGCGCCGGATCGATCTGGAACGTCGCCGGGTCGATGTCCACGAACACCGGGGTCGCCCCCAGCACCAGCGGCACCTCCGCGGTCGCGGTATAGGTGAAGGCCGGCAGGAACACCGCGTCGCCGCGGCCGATCCCCTCGGCCATCATCGCGATCTGCAGCGCGTCCGTTCCGGACGACACCGTCACGCAATGCGCCGCCCCGCAGAACGACGCGAGCCGCCCTTCCAGCTCCTCCACCTCCGGTCCCAGCACGAAGCGGCAATGCGCCAGCACCCGATCGAGCCGCGCCCGAAGTGCGGGCGCGATTCGGGCCTGCTGCGCCGCGAGGTCGAGGAAGGCGACCGGCTTCACGCAGCCGCCTCGGCGGGCGCGTATTCCGGCACCAGCCGTGCCACGATCGCGCGCGCGGCCGCGTCATCGCCCCGGTGGCACGCCGCCTCCAGCTCGTCCATCGCCCGCCCGACGAAGGCCGGGTCGTTGGTGCGCGGCGTCGCCATCAGCAATCCCGGATAGCCGGTCGGCAGCGGCGGCTCGTGGCCATGGAACAGCTCCTCGAACAGTTTTTCGCCCGGCCGCAGCCCGGTGTAGGTGATCGACACGTCCTCGTCGGGCCGCAGTCCGGCGAGGCGGATCATCTGCCGCGCCAGATCGTCGATCCGCACCGGCACTCCCATGTCGAGCACGAAGATCCCGCCCGCCGCCAGTTGCAGCACCTCCGCCGTCCCACGCTCCGCGCCCGCGACGCTCGCCTGCAGGACCAGGCCCACAGCCTCGGTCACGGTCATGAAATAACGCTGCATGTCGGGATGGGTGACGGTCAGCGGGCCACCGCGCTCGAGCTGGCGGCGAAAGACCGGCACCACCGAGCCGGTCGAGCCGAGCACGTTGCCGAACCGCACCGTCACGAAGCGGGTCACGCCCGGCGTGCCGCTGCCGCGCATGTGCAGCCCCTGGCAATACATCTCCGCCAGGCGCTTGGACGCGCCCATCAGGCTCGACGGATTGACCGCCTTGTCGGTCGAGATCACCACCATGGCAATCGCCCCGGCCGCACGCGCGGCGTCGGCCACGTTGCGCGTGCCGACCGCGTTGGTGAGCAACCCTTCCAGCGGATTGGCCTCCACCATCGGGACGTGCTTCAGCGCGGCGGCGTGGAACACCAGTTGCGGCCGCTGCGCCTCGAAGATCGCCCGCAGCCGCGCCCGGTCCCGCACGTCCGCGATGACGGCACGTTGCGGGATCGTGCCCGCCGCCCCCTCGCTCAGCTCGAGCCCGATCGACCACAGCGCGTATTCGCTAGAATCGACCAGCACCAGCGCGCCGGGCGACAGCGACGCCACCTGGCGGCACAGTTCCGACCCGATCGACCCGCCGGCGCCGGTCACCAGCACCCGCCGTCCCTCGACCAGCCGGCGCATCCCGTCCCGGTCGAGCGGCACCTGCTGTCGGTTCAGCAGCTCCTCGAGCGAGACGGCCTTGAGCTCGATCTCGGCCGCGTCCGACAGCGCCGTCGGCCGTGGCGCCCGGCGCACCGCGACGCCCGACCGGTTCGCCTGCTCGATCAGCGCGGCGAGCGCCGGGCCGCGGAATTCCGGATCGGTCAGCACCAGCGCGTTCGGCAAGCGTCCCGCCGCCTGCAACCGCTGCAGGATCGGGCCGGCCTCGTCGACACGCCCGATGATCGGCCGGCCATGGATCCGGCGCCCCGGCTGGTGGCCGCCGAAGGCGAGCAGACCGTCCACCCGGATCGGCAGGCCGCGGTCGCGCGCGACCGCGCGCAGGAACAGTTCGGCCGGCTGGTCGGCCCCCACCAGCAACACCCGCTCGGCATGTCCCGCCCGGGCGGCCACCCGCCGCGCCTGCGCCAGCCGATAGGCGATTCGTGGCGCCGCCAGCAGCACCAGCAGGGTGAGCGCATGGATCGCCGGGAAGGTGACCGTCGGCAGCCGGTAGCCGGTCGCGAGCAGCCCGGCCGCGAACAGGACCGCGCTGACGACCGACCCACAGGCGACGCCGACCATGTCGGCCAGGCTGGAGAACCGCCAATACTGGAGCTGCAGCCCGAACGGCAGTCCCGCCACCAGAAGGGTGATGGCGCCGCCGGCCACGAACCAGATCGGATGCAGCAGCCCGCTGTTCGGATCGGCCAGATAGCGCGCGATCGGCGCCGCGACGGCGGCCAGGGCTCCGTCGAGCAGCACGTTCACGAGGATGCGGTTGACCGCGCGCGGGCTCGCCATCTGCGGGTCATAGACCAGGGCGGCGCGACCTAGAAGGCCGGGCGCGTAGGCGGCCACGCCGGCGGCGCGCGAGCCATGCCTGGTTCCGCAAATCGTTGCGCGAACAAATGGGACGTGCGACAGCGAAACGACAATCGGAACCGGTTACACGATGCGAACCCCGCCGCAAGCCTTCGCGATGACCATCCTCGCCCTCTGGCTTGCCGGCTGCGACGGTGGCGCTTGTCGAGCGCCCGTCGAGGATTCCGAGGTTCCGCTGCTCCGGGTCGGCGCCCACGAGATCGCGCCGGTCCTGCTCAACGACGCGCCGGCCGGCCTGGTCGTCGACACCGGCGCCTTCGGCACGAGTGTCACGCCGCAGGCCGTGCGGGACCTCAAGCTGGAAACCCACACGCTTCCCCTCGAAACGACCGGCGTCGGCGGCGGCGGCTTCAACCAAGCGACCGAGATCGACCACCTCAAGCTGGGAGGGGCCGAGATCTCCGGCGCCGCCGCGCTCGTCATCCCGCTGTCGCGTAAAGGGCTGGACCAATTTCCCGCCTATGGACTGCTGGGCGAGGATCTTCTGACGAATTGGGACGTCGATCTCGATGCGACACACGACAGGCTGACGCTCTACGAGCCTCAGCAATGCGGCTCTCCCTCCCCACCCTGGACCGGCGTGGCCGCATCGATCGACATCCCGAAAATCTTGACCGGCCCCGCGACGCAATCGGCGGACATCGTCAAGGGTCTGCAGACCTCCGCGGGCCTCCAGTCCGCGCATAACGGCGAGATCCTCTTTCCTGTCAGTCTCGACGGTCGCACGATGACCGCTCTGCTCGACACCGGGGCGAGCTCCTCGATGGTTCGGCAGTCGGCTTCCGGTCTCGACGACCTGGCGCTCAGTTCCGATCCGGTCGGCCATGCGACAGGGGTCGACCTGCTGCGTGTCGATACGCGCCGACACGAATTCAAGAATTTAAGGATCGGGGAGACCGACTACGGCCCGCTGGTGATCGAGGTCGAAAAATACGACCTGCCGGGTGCCGACATCCTGCTGGGCCAGGATTTCCTCCGCCGGCACCGCGTCTACGTCGCCTTCCATGCCGGCAAGCTGCTGATCGCCAAAAGCGATCAGCGATAACGCGAGGTGCTGCGGCCCGGATCCGGGCGTCCGTCCTGCCTCATCCTGAGCCGGCTTCCGCCGCCCGCGCCGATGGCGTAAGCGCGCGGCGATGAACCCCGCAGGCATCGGCGCGGCGCTCGCAGCACTCGCCCTTCTCTCCTCGCTGATGGTCCGCCTGATGATCCGCCGTGGCGTGCTCGACATCCCGGGCGCGCGATCGTCGCATGATCGCCCGACACCGAAGGGCGGCGGCCTCGGCATCGCCGCGGCTTTCCTGGTCGGCTTGACGGCCGCCTGGCTCGCCGGCTTGGTTCCGCGACAGGGATGGCAGGTGGCGTCCCTGCTGGTGGCGTCGATCCTGATCGTCGTCGTCGCCTGGGCGGACGACATCGGCCAGTTCGGCTACCGCGCCAAGCTCGCCGCCCAGGTCGCGGCGGCCACGCTGGTCGCCACCGGCGGCTTCGCGATCGGCCGGATCGGCCCGCTGGGCCTGGGCCCGGTCGCCGTCCCGCTGACGATCCTCTGGCTTCTCTTCGCGATGAACGCCACGAACTTTATTGACGGGCTGAACGGCCTCGCGTCGGGTGCCACGCTGGTCGCTTCCCTCGCGGTCGCTCTCGTGGCCTTGCCCGACGATCCGCTGCCGGTCGTGGTGCTGCTGGCGCTGTCGGCCGGGATCGCGGGCTTCCTGCCGTTCAACTTCCCCCGCGCCCGGATCTTCATGGGAGACGCCGGAAGCCAGCTCTGCGGCCTGGTGCTGCCGGCCATGGCGGGTCCCGCGAGCAGGCTCGCGCACCATCCCTGGGGGGCCCTGCTGGTGCCGATGACGATGGCGCCGATCCTGGTCGATGTGGCCTTCACGCTGATCCGGCGGCTGCGTGCGGGAGACCGGCTGACCGAGGCGCATCGCGGCCACCTCTATCAGTTGGCCAACCGTGCCGGCTCGTCCGCCTCCCAGGTCACGCTCGCCTTCTGGATGCTGACGCTGACCTGCTCCGTCCTGGCCGCCCATGGGTCGCGCGGGCCGCTCGTCGTGACGGTCATGGCGCTCGCGGCGGCGGCGATCCCGATCGCCGTGGCGATGATCCTCGTCCTGCGGTCGGCAACGCGGGCTCCGCTCGGCCGCTGGTGAGCGGAGCCCGCTGCCGTCAGCCGCGCAGCTTGAACTGGATGCCGGACGCCGACCCGGCGAGTTGCGCGCCGTGCGTCACGTCGTCCACCCGCAACTGGACGCCATTGCCGTTCACGTAGAGCGAGCCGCCGATCCCCGATCCGGCGGTGACCTCGCCGTGACTCTGGTAGTAGGTTCCGTCGAAATCGTGCAGGTGGTGCAAATTGTAGACGCGGCCGTGACCGGTGAGTGTCGAATACCCGACGGCGGCCACGTTCAATCCGCTGATCGAGAAATGGTAGCTGTGGTGACCATAATGGAGAACGCCGCCGCCCCAGCTCCAGCCGACGCCGAGGTTGGCGGACTTCGCGTAGATCGTGACGTGTGCATCGGGAGCCTGCTTGACCCCTGGATCGGCCGCAACGGCGGGTGTCGCCAACGCGAACGCCGCAGCCGTCGCCAAAACGGCGAGACGCATATCGATATCCTTTCATGCCGGCGGAAAAGCCGGGGGTTCTGTCCGCGCCCTAAATCGCCCCGTCGCGCTGGCAGTTCCGTAACAGGACACCGGACAAAACGTAAGGCCGCCGGACCCTGGTCCGGCGGCCTCGAATGCGCGGAACCGGACCCCGCGCGGCGATCAGGCCGAGCGGCGCTCGCGCTCGGACTTGCGCGGCGGCGTCGCGGCCTCGGCCATGATCCCGCGCAGGTCGCGCAGGAACGACGTGCCCTTCACGGTGCGCTGGACGAGCACGCTGCGACGATCCATCGGATCGACCTTGCGCCGGGCGAGGTCGAGTTCGCCGAGGCGATCGAGCGCACGCGTGATCGCGGGCTTGGAGACGTTGAGGTCGGCAGCGAGGCCGCGGACCGTGTGCGCGCCATCCTGCAGGTAGCAGGTCAGGAACACGCCGAGCTGGCGCGCGGAGAGATCCGGCCCGTCACGGCGCACGAGAGCGACGATGGTGTCGCGCAACGTCGCGACCATGGTGTCGGTGGATGTGGCGGAAGGCATCTTCGTTCCTTTCAGTTCGATAATCATCCGGTGGAACCGGAAGGCAGAGGACCCTGTGGCGAAATCCTTGGCCGTGACTTGTCGCCAGCGAGTCGATCAACCTTCTATAAGCCGCTCGAAACGCTTAGTTCAGTCGCAATTACGTTACCGAGCTGTTTCGTTTCTGTCTGAAACATGAAACGCGAGTCATTTCTCTGCCGCCATCGCGCGAAACCCGCGGATTTCCGCCGTTTATGATGCAACGACCTCCTGGCCGAACGCTGACGTTCCGTTTTCGCACAGATTCGTGATCAAGCCGTAAAGCGCGCGCAGACACGGTGATTCCCCGCCTTCCGGCCGCCCCGCATCGTCAGCATCGTTCCAGCAATACGCATCCAGATGAATCCAGCGGATGCCCCGCGGAACGAAACGTTGAAGGAACAATGCCGCGACGACCGCACCCGCGTGCGTCCTGCCCGACACGTTGGCGATGTCGGCGACACCGCTTTTCAGCCAGTCGTCATAGCCATGCCAGAGGGGCAGGCGCCACAGCGGATCGTGCGCGCGAACACCGGACGCGAGCAATGCATGGGCCGTCGCGTCGGCATCGGTGAACAGGGCGGGCAGGTCCGGACCGAGTGCGACGCGCGCCGCCCCGGTCAGCGTCGCCATGTCGATCAGCAGGTCCGGCGATCGCGTCCCGTCGCAGGCGGCGCTCAGCAGGTCGGCCAGCACCAGACGCCCTTCGGCATCGGTGTTGTTGATTTCGACCGTGAGCCCGGCGCGTGTCGTCACCACGTCCGACGGCCGCATCGCGGTCCCCGACACACTGTTCTCGACGCAGCCGATCCGCAGCTCCAGCCGGACCGGCAGGTCGCGGCGCATGACCAGGGCCGCCAGGGCCAGCATGACGGCGGCACCCCCCATGTCCTTCTTCATGCGCAGCATGCCGGCCGAAGGCTTGATGTCGTAGCCGCCGGTGTCGAAGCACACGCCCTTGCCGGCCAGCGAGATCAGCGGCGACGCGTCGCCCGCCGCACTTCCCCGCCACGCGAGCGATGCCACCACCGGACGTCGCGCCGACCCCTGCCCGACCGCCGCGATCGCCGGAAAACCCTGCGCGAGCGCGTCCCCCTCGATACGCTCGAAGCGGGCCCCGGCACGACGCGCGACCGACCCGGCCGCCTCGGCCAGTTCATCCGGCCCCAGCAGGTTCGGCGGCGTATTGATCAGGTCGCGCGCGAGGACCGAGGCGCGAACCATGTCGACGGCCAGCCCGCATTCCGCCGGAACAGCCAGCCGTGCCCGCTTCCCGCCCCTGAAGCGGTAGGCGCCGAGGCCGAAGCCCAGCACCGCGTCGTGCGCCTCGATCCCGGCATCGGCCAGGCTGTCCGGATCGAGCCGCCAGTCTCGCGCCGGCAGCCTGGCCGCGAGGCCGCCGAACGCGAACGGGCCAGCCTGCGCGCCCAGACCCGCCAGCGCACCCTCGATGCCGGACGGGCCGGGCAACAGCACCATCGTCCCGGCCTCGGCCGCGAATCCGTAGTCGGCAAGCCATGCGCGACGTGCCGGAGTCGCCCGCTCGATCATCGCCGGCAACCCGTCCGGCCGGATCGCCACGATCGGCAACGCCGATGCCCCGGTCCCGCAAAGGCCGTGCAACGGGGCGTCGCCGCCCTCTTTCATCAGGTCGATCATCGGGGCGAGCCTATCGGCGTCACGGATGCTTGCAATACGCGGGATGAATGCCGACCATCCGGGCCATGGACGCCCGGCACAGCAGCCCCTTCACGCCGCGTGTGCGTGCCGTGCTCGGTCCGACCAACACCGGCAAGACCCATCTCGCGATGGAACGCCTGCTGGCTCACCCGTCCGGCATCATCGGATTTCCGCTGCGCCTGCTCGCGCGCGAGAACTACGACCGGATGGTGGCCGTCCGCGGCGAGCGGCACGTGGCACTCATCACCGGCGAGGAAAAGATCGTGCCCCCGGGTGCGCGCTGGTTCTCCTGCACCGTCGAGGCGATGCCGCTCGACCGCGACGCCGAGTTCGTGGCCATCGACGAGATCCAGCTCTGCGCGGATCCCGATCGCGGCCATGTCTTCACCGACCGCCTGCTGCACGCGCGCGGGCTCGTCGAGACCATGGTCATGGGTGCTGAGACCATCCGGCCGCTGCTCGAACGTCTCGTCCCGGGAGTGACCATCGAGACCCGCCCGCGGCTCTCGCAACTGATCCATGCCGGCCACGCCAAGCTCTCCAAGCTGCCGGCGCGCTCGGCCGTCGTCGCCTTCTCCGCGGGCGAGGTCTACGCCATCGCGGAGGCCATCCGGCGCCGGCGCGGCGGCTGCGCCGTCGTGATGGGCCGCCTGTCGCCGCGGACCCGCAACGCCCAGGTCGCCCTCTACCAGCAGGGCGAGGTCGACTTCCTCGTCGCCACCGACGCGATCGGCATGGGTCTGAACATGGACGTCGACCATGTCGCCTTCGCCGGCCTCTCGAAATATGACGGGCGTCGCTTGCGCCGGCTCAATCCGCCCGAGATGGCGCAGATCGCCGGCCGCGCCGGCCGCGGCATGCGCGACGGCACCTTCGGCAGCACCGGCGATTGTCCGCCTTTCGCCGAGCAGATGGTCGAGGCCGTCGAGCAGCATCGGTTCGACCCGCTCGAACAGCTCGCCTGGCGCAACGCCGACCTCGACTTCACCAATCCCGACGATCTGCTCGCGAGCCTGCTCGCGCCGCCGCCGCGCCCGGGCCTGGTCCGCGGCAACGAGGCGTCCGACGTCGAGACCCTGTCGATCCTCGTGGGCGACCCCGACATCAGACGCCGAACCACAGGCCGCGCCGAGACGCGGCTGTTGTGGGACGCCTGCCAGATCCCTGATTTCCGGAAGCTCGCCGACGACACCCACGCGCGGCTCTGCGCGCGCCTCTATGTGCACATCTCCGACGAGGGCCGCATCCCGGCGAGCCTGATCGAGCAGAGCCTTGCCGGCCTCGCCCGGCCCGATGGCGATATCGACACGCTGATGCAGCGCCTCTCCGGTGTTCGCGTCTGGGCCTACATCGCCGCGAGGCGCGAATGGGTCGGCGGCTCGACCGTCCTGCAGACCCGGGCCCGCGAGGTGGAGGACCTGCTGTCGGACGCCCTGCACGAACGTCTCATCGCCCGCTTCGTCGACCGGCGCGCCGCCATCCTGCTGCGCAAGCTCGACCAGGATGGCGGCGAGAACCTGCTCTCCGCCGTCACCCGTCAGGGCGATGTCGTCGTCGAGGGCCACACGGTGGGCGTCCTGCGCGGCTTCGACTTCGAGCCCGACGGCGAGGGCGGCGAGCGCCGTCTCGTGATGCGCGCCGCCCGCCGGGCGCTTCGCGCCGAGATGCCGCGTCGTGTCGCGGCACTCGTGGCGTCTCCCGACACCGACTTCCGGATCGATGCGCCCTCGCAGTCGATCCTCTGGCAGGGCGTGCGGGTCGCCCGCCTGCGCCCGGGACGGACCATTCTCGATCCGGACGTCGAGCCACGCCAATCCGAGCATCTCGACGGCGCCGAGCGCGAACGCCTGCGCGCCCGGCTCGCCCGCTACGTCGCCGACGCGACGGCGCGCGAGCTCGCGCCGCTCTTCACCGCGATCCGCGCGGCCGACGCCCGCCCGCAACTCCGCGGATTGGCGCACCGGCTGCGGGAACAGGCCGGCATCGTTCCAGGCCCGACCGACATCCTGCTCGATGCCGAGGCCCGCGCGGCTCTCCGACCGCTCGGCGCGCGTGCCGGCCGGTTCGCGCTCTACATGCCGGCACTCGTCAAGCCGCGCCCGCTCGCCTGGCGTGCGCTCCTGCTCACGGTGCATCAGGCGCGTCCGATGCCCTCGCTGCCCAACCCTGGCCTGGTCTCCATTCCGCGCCTCGGCCACGCGGACGGCGTCTCAATGCTGCAGTCTCTCGGCTGGGTCGACGCGGGACCGGTGATGATACGCCTCGACATCGCCGAGCGCGTCGCGGCCGAGCTCGCCCATGCCACCCGCCGGCGGCCGACCGCTCTCCCGCCCGGCCTGCTGTCGCGCCTGTCGATCCGCGCCGAAATGCTGGCGCCCGTGCTGCGCGCGCTCGGGGTCCGGCTCTCCGGGCCCGCTCCGCTCGCCACCGAAGCCTACGGGCCACCGGCGCCCCCGATGATCTGGACCGCCGCGCGCAAGATGCGCGCACCGGACCAGCCCGCCGAGGTGGCGGACGGCCCCTTCGCCGCCCTCGCCTCGTTGACCCTGCGCCGGCGCGCCGGCGCCTGAACCGCCCTGGACCGGCAACGTCTCGATGTCTGGCTGTGGTGCGCGCGCTTCCGCAAGCACCGCGCCGACTGCAGCCGCCTCGTCAGCGACGGCCACGTTCGCATCAACCGGCGTCCGACCGACAAGCCGCATGCACCGGTCCGGCCGGGCGACGTGCTCACCATCGCGCTCGGGATCGCCGAGGAGCGGCCCGACGGAAGTCTCGGCGGCGAGGTTCGTGTCGTCCGCGTCAACGCGCTCGCCGAGCGCCGCGGTCCCGCCACCGAGGCACGCAGGCTCTACGACGACCTCTCGGAGCGCGCGCCCGGGACGTGAGATCGGCCGCCGCCCGTGCGTCTTGCAACCATCGGCAAAGGGCTTCATATGCGGCGGCCAGACGATCGCCCGGCCTCCTCCGGATGCCGCGGCGCGCAAGGCCCGTCCGCTCCGGACCAGAGAGAGACAGATGACCTACGTCGTCATAGAGAACTGCATCCGCTGCAAGTACATGGATTGCGTCGAGGTGTGCCCGGTCGACTGCTTCTATGTCGGCGACAACATGCTGGTCATCAATCCGGATGAATGCATCGATTGCGGCGTCTGCGAGCCCGAATGCCCGGCCGACGCGATCCTGCCCGACAGCGACGACCGCGCGACCCCCTGGGCGGAACGCAACCGCGTCTTCTCCGAGCAATGGCCGAACATCACCCGCAAGGGCAAGGCGCCCGACGACGCCGACGACTGGAAGGGCAAGCCCGGCAAGGAAGAGCTGTTCTCCGAGGCGCCTGGAACACCCTGACCTCCTCCCTGGACGCGAGACGACCGTGGCCGCCGAACTTGCCATCAAGACGAACACCGACTTCGCCGAGGGCGACCATGTCGTCTATCCCACCCACGGCGTCGGCAAGGTCGAGCGGATCGCCAGCGAGGAGATCGCCGGGCAGCATCTCGAGCTGATCCATATCACCTTCGACGAGAACCGCATGACGCTGCGTGTGCCAGTCGCCAAGGCACGCACCGCCGGCCTGCGCGAGGTAGCCACGCGAAAGCTGTTCGACGAGGCCATGACGGTCCTGAAGGGCCGCCCGCGGGTCAAGAAGACGATGTGGTCGCGTCGCGCCCAGGAATACGAGGCCAAGATCAACTCCGGCGATCCGCTCGCGATCGCCGAGGTGGTGCGCGACCTGCACCGCAACAGCGGCCAGCCCGACCAGAGTTTCTCCGAGCGGCAGATCTACGAGGCGGCGCTCGACCGGCTGGCCGCCGAGCTCGGGGCGCTCGAACGTATCGACAAGGCCGACGCCTCCCGGAAATTGCAGGACTTTCTCAAGACGATCGCCTGAAGGCCTGGGGCGCTCGTCCTCAGGGCGGCAAGACGGAGCCGAGCTGGTGCTCGAACCGATGCCGTAACAAGCCTGGGTGCAGGCGATAGAGAAGAGCCCCGATCACGCTCCGGCGCGGAAACACCACCGTCGCCTTGTTCAGCTCGACGCCGCGCCAGATGATCGCGGCTGCCTGCGCGGACGTGATGGCGTCCGGCGGTGCGCGTCCCTCGGTGCGCGTCCCGAGGATGGGGGTGCCCCAGATGGCCGACTGCACCGGGCCAGGACAGATCACGGTCACCTTCACGCCGAAGCGCGCCGCTTCCGGCCGAAGCGTGTGCGAGAGCCCGACCACGGCGTATTTCGTCGTGTTGTAGAGCGTCTGTCCCGGCCAGGGCACCAATCCGCTGATCGAGGCCGTGTTCACGATGTGTCCAGATCCCTGCTCGACCATGATCGGATAGGCCGCGTGCACCCCGTGCACCACGCCCATCAGGTTCAGGTCCAGGATGCGCCGCCAATGCGTCAAGCTCGCGTGGCGGACGTCGAGGGTGCCGCCCACGCCCGCATTGTTGAAGAGGTAGTCCAGGCGGCCGTGCCGGGCCGCAACCTGCCCCACGGCCGCCTGCACGGCGTCGTTATCCGTGACGTCGAGCCGAATGGTCTCGATCGACCGGCTTGCCGAGAGCTCCAGCGCCGCGCGGCTCAACCCCGCCTCATCGACATCCGCAAGGACGAGGCGGCCGCGCGTCGCCAGGAGCCGTGCCAGGGCGAGGCCGATGCCTGATGCGGCGCCGGTGATCATCGTGACCGGTGATGTCGTCATCGAGCCCGCCGTTCCGCCGAGTGTCGAACGAGTCTCGGCCTACTTCCGCAAGGCCCGCAAGGTCTGCGCCACCGCGGACGCCCGGTTCTCGATGCCCAGCTTGATGTAGATCTGCTCGAGATGCTTGTTGACCGTGCGTGGCGACAGGCCCAGCACGTCGGCGATGTCGCGGTTGGTCTTGCCGCGCGTCAGCCACGTCAGCACTTCCGCCTCGCGCGCCGTCACGCCCAGGCGCTCGCGCAGCACATGCTCGTCGCGCGAATGCCGCCGTTCGGTAATCCGCAGCAGGATCTCGGCCGGTCCGAGCACCCCGACCCGTGCCACGTCGACGGCGACGCCATCCTCGGTCTCGAACCCGAACTCGCGTTCGTCCCGGCCCTCGCCCAGCAACGCGGCACACGCCGGCGCCGGCAGCGTCTTGGCCGGCAGCAGCTTCTCGGCACGCTCCGTCGCCCATCGCACCGCCCCCTGCGGATCGACCGCGAACAGCGCGTGGCCCGCGAGCTCGATCGCCGCGCGTGCGCTCGCCGTCAGCCGCGCGGTTGCCAGGTGCACGGCGATCCGTGCCAGCATCTCGCGCGCGTCGACCGGCTTGGTGAGGTAATCGACCGCCCCGGCGCCGAGGCCACGCACGATGTCGTCCGTGTCGGCAAGCCCGGTCAGGAAGATCACCGGCAGGCTCGCCAGGCCCGGCATCCGGCGAAGCCTGTGCAGCGTCTCGAACCCGTCCAGTTCGGGCATCATCGCATCGAGCAGCACCAGATCGGGCGCCACTTCATGCGCGATCGCGATCGCGCGCTCCCCGCCCAGCGACGCGAGCACGCGGTAGCCGGCTTCCTCCAGCGCAGTCGTGGCGAAGCCCAAGGTGTCGGGACTGTCGTCGACGATCAGGATGGTCCCGGTCAAGGCGCGGCCGCGCCTTCGATGAGTTCGGCGAGCAACGCGTCGATGCGGTCGAGACGACAGGACCGCGCGGCCTGGTCGAGGGCGGCGACCGTCGGATCGGCCGGTGCCGCCGACGCGAGTTCCGCCATGCGCGCCTGCAATCCCCTCACATGCCCGATCCGCGCCATGTCCCGAAGATCGGGCAGCGCGCGTGTCAGGAGATCGGTGCGCTCCGCCGACGCCTCCTCGTCGATCCAGTCGATGTCGAGCAGCCGCCCGATCGTCTCGCGCAGCGCCTGGATGCTCATGGGTTTGCCGAGGAAGGCATCGTGCGTCCGGTCCGGCGCCCGCTCCTCGGGATGGCCGGAGATCACGATGATCGGCGCCGTCTCCCCCATCGCGCGAAGCCGCCGCGCGACGGCCCAGCCGTCGAGGATGCCGTCCGCGGGCGGCATCGAGATGTCCAGCAGGAAGGCGTCGACGCCGCGGCCGACCTCGCGGGCCTCGGCGGCCAGGCGCAGCAACCCGGTTCCGTCCGGCACCGCGTGCAGGACGAAGCCGAGCGGCACCAGCGCCTCCTCGAGCAGCGCGCGCTGCTGCGCGTCGTCGTCGGCCGCGACCAGCGTCCGCCGCGGTCCCCGATAGCCGCGCAGCACGCGCCGGCTCGTCGACCGGACCGCCTCGTCCGGTGCCGCCGTCAGCAGCATGCGCACCCGGAAGATGCTGCCGCGCCCTGGCTCGCTCTCGAGCGTGATCTCGCCGCCCATGATCTGGACGAGCAGGCGCGTGATCGTCAGTCCGAGCCCGATTCCTTGCGTCGCACCCGCCCCCGCGCGCTCGAACGGCTCGAAGATCCGCGCCAGATCGGCCGCCGCGATCCCGCGTCCGGTGTCTGCGACCGCGAACTCGGTCACCAGGCCACGCTTGGCGATCTCGAGCGAGACGGTGCCGCGGTCGGTGAACTTCACCGCGTTCGAGAGCAGGTTGATCAGCACCTGGCGCAGCCGCGTCTCGTCGATCGCGACCGCGCGGGGCAGGTTCTCGGCTGCACGATATTCGAAACCGATCCCGCGCGTCTCCGCCTGCATGCGGAACATGTCGGCGATCTGGCCGAGAAAATCGCCGAACACGACGGTGCGCCGCTCGATCTGGATCCGCCCCGCCTCGATCTTGGAGATGTCGAGCAGCCCCTCGATCAGGCGCGCGAGATGTTCGCCGCCCACCCGGATCGCGCGTACCGCGTCCCGCCGTCCGGGCGGCACCGCCGGATCGAGCTCGAGCAGTTGCGCATAGCCCAGCACCGCGTTGAGCGGCGTGCGCAGCTCGTGCGCGACGCCGACCACGAAGCGGCTCTTGGCGACGTTGGCACTCTCCGCCACCTGCCGCGCCCGTGTCAGCATCGCGTCCGTGCGCACCCGGCGCGCGATCTCGGCCTCCAGCAGCGACGTCTGCCTGCGGTTCTCCTCGAACGCCGCCGCCCGGCTCGCCTCGGCAAGCGTCAGGCCCCAGACGATGATGCCGGCCACGATCGCGAGCACGAGGAAGGCATGGACCAACGCTGCGCGCAGCCGCGCGTCGCGAACGGCGTCACCCCCCGAAGCGGCCAGCCAGATCGTGACCAGCAGCCCGCCCAGCAGCGCCAGTGCCAGCGCCATCCGTACCGTGAACCGCACGATCGTCCGTCCCGCCCCGTCGACCCCGATCACCGCGCCCAGGCGGATCAGCATCCGCTCCAGCCCTGCTCCGGCCCGCGCGTGCGGCCTGCACGCATCCTTGCAACGGACATCGAGCGTGCAGCACAGCGAGCAGATCGCGCCGCGATAGGCCGGGCAATAGGCGGTGTCGTCCGGTTCGTAGCGATTGCCGCACAGAGTGCAGACCGGTGCCTTGGCAACCCAGCCGCGCCGCGCCTTGCGCGCGACGTAGGTCCGCCCGCCGGTCGCGGCCGCCAGCGCGGGAACCACGGCGGCGCTCACGCCGAGTGCCACGAACGGGGCGAATGCGAGCAGGACGGTCCCGAACAGCCCCGCGAGCGAGAACAGGCCGCAGGCGGTTCCGGCCGCCATCGCGCCGACACCGACCGGATTGATGTCGAACAGATGCGCGCGCTTGTGGTCCAGCACCGCCGGCACCAGTCCGAGCGGACGCGCGATCGCGAGGTCGGCGAACAGGGCGCCGATCCATCCGCAGGCGACCACGGAGAAGCACACCAGCACGTGCGCGATCACCGGATAGACGCCGAGCAGCATCAGGGCGAGCGCGATCGCCGCGTTGAAGCCGACCCAGACCGCACGCCCCGGATAATGCCGCGTCAGGCGCGCGAAGAAGTTCGACCAGGCGATCGATCCCGAATAGGCGTTGGTGACGTTGATCTTGAGCTGCGCCACCACGATCAGCAGCAACGCCAGCAGACGCGCGGGACCGCGCGGCAGCAGCAATCCGAACGCGTGCCCGTACATCACGAACGGCCGATGGGGACCGTCCAGTCCCGCCCGGAGTGCGACGACCGCGAGCAGCGAGCCGATCAGCAGCTTGACGATGCCGGGCAGGATCCAGCCAGGACCGCCCAGCAGCAGTGCCGCCCACCAGGCGACCCGGTTCGCGCGCGTCCGCTCCGGCAGGAACCGCAGATAGTCGACCTGTTCGCCGATCTGCACGACGAGCGCCACGATCACCGACGCGGCCGCACCGAAAGCCAGCAGCGCCGGCCGCGGCGGTGCGGCGCCCGCGAAGCCGAGCCACGCTTGCACGCCGGACGGCGCGCGCAGCACGATGGCCACCACCGGCACCACGGTCAGCAGCAGCCACACCGGCTGCGTCGCCCGCTGGAACCGGCTGATGAAGGTGATCCCGAGCAGCACCATCGGCACCACCACGACCACGCCGAGCACCTGGCCCAGCGCCAGCGGCACGCCGAGCTCGTCGCGCAGCGCCTCCGCCAGGATTGACGCCTCGAGCGCGAAGAAGATGAACGTGAACGACGCGTAGATCAGCGACGTCGCGGTGGCACCCAGATAGCCGAAGCCGGCGCCGCGCGTCAGCAGGTCGATGTCGATCCCCCGCCGCGCCGCCGCCAGCGTGATCGGCAGGCCCAGCGCGAACAGCAGCAGGCCCACCGACAGGATCGCCTCGATCGCGGTCCGCGTGCCGAACGACAGCGTGACCAGCGCCCCGATCACTTCGAGCGCCATGAACGAGGTCGTTCCGAAGGCGGTGTTGGCGACCCTGAACAGGCTGAAACGACGCGCCGCGGGCGGCGTGAAGCGCAGCGCGTAATCCTCGATCGTGTCGTCGGCGACCCAGCTCTTGTAGGCGCGACGGAACGGCATCAGCCGCATCCGCGACCGCGACGCCCGGCCTACGGCAAATGACTTATGTCCGTCCGCCTCGCCGCTTCGGATCATTCGCTCCCCGTCCGGACCAGGAGCCAACGATGCCCGACACATTGGTCAAGGTCGATCTTTCTCGGCCCGCGAGCGAGAACGAGAACATCCACAATCGCTGGCATCCCGACATCCCGATGGCAGCCACCGTCGAACCGGGTGCGGACTTCATCATCGAATGCCACGACTGGACCGGGGGCCGGATCGGCAACAACGAGAGTGCCGACGACGTGCGCGACCTCGACCTGTCCGTCGTGCACTATCTGAGCGGGCCGATCGGCGTCCGCGGCGCCGAGCCCGGCGACCTGCTCGTCATCGACCTGCTCGATGTCGGCTGCTTCGAGAGCGCCGCCTGGGGCTTCAACGGCATCTTCTCCAGGAAGAACGGCGGCGGCTTCCTGACCGATCATTTTCCGGAGGCGCAGAAATCGATCTGGGACCTCGAGGGCATGTTCACCCGCTCACGCCACGTCCCGGGCGTCCGTTTCCCCGGCCTGATCCATCCCGGCCTGATCGGCTGCCTGCCCTCGCGTTCGCTGCTCGAGACCTGGAACGCGCGCGAACGCGCGCTCATCGCGACCGACCCGGATCGGGTCCCGGCGCTGGCCAACCCGCCGCTCCCGCTCAACGCCCATCTCGGACGCCTCAAGGGCGACGCGCTCGCCGACGCGGCGTCCGAGGCCGCCCGCACCGTGCCGCCGCGCGAACATGGCGGCAATTGCGACATCAAGGACCTCTCGCGCGGCTCGCGCATCTATTTCCCGGTCTATGTCGAGGGCGCCGGGCTTTCGATGGGCGACCTGCATTTCAGCCAGGGCGACGGCGAGATCACCTTCTGCGGCGCGATCGAGATGGCCGGATGGCTGCACATCAAGGTCGTCGAGATCATCAAGGGCGGCATGGACAAGTACGGAATACGCAACCCGATCTTCAAACCGTCCCCGATCATCCCGCGCTTCGACGACCACCTGATCTTCGAGGGCATCTCCGTCGACGAGGCCGGCCATCAGCATTATCTCGACGTCACGGTCGCCTACCGGCAGGCCTGCCTGAACGCCATCGAATACCTCAAGAAGTTCGGCTATTCCGGCGCCCAGGCCTATTCGATCCTCGGCACCGCCCCCGTGCAAGGCCATGTCAGCGGCGTCGTCGACATGCCCAACGCCTGCGCGACACTCTGGCTGCCGACGAAAATCTTCGAATTCGACATCAATCCGACCGCCATCGGCCCGCGGCAATTCATCGACGGCTCGGTCTCGATGCTGCTCTCGGCGGACCTCTGATCGTGCCCGCCTATGACTACGACTGCGCGTCGTGCGGCACCTTCACCATGATACGGCCGATGTCCGCCTACGCGGCGCCCGCCGACTGTCCCGCCTGCGGGACGAGTGCCGCGCGCATGATCGCGCTGCCGTCGCTTCCCTTGCTCGACCCTGGCCGCCGTCACGCGCACGCCACCAACGAACGCAGCGCGAATGCGCCGGCGCGCGCGCACGCCGCCGGCTGCGCATGTTGCAAGCCCGCGAAACCTGCCAGGACAAGGGCCTCCGGCTCGCGACCCTGGATGATCAGTCACTGAACCGGTCAGACGCCGCCGCGGAACCTGGTCTTCAGGCTGGCCAACCTGCAAGACGCGGGCGAGCCCGTAACGGATCGTTGATATTCGACCGTTACGCTGCTGGCGAACATCGCTTGTCCAGAGCGGCGTCAGTTCGCCGGAGAGATCATGCAACGCATCGTCCATCGCGTCAGCCTGCGCTCCAAGCTGATCGCGGCGTTTACGCTGATGCTGATGTGCACTGTCGGGCTGGGACTTTTGTCTGCCAGCCGGGTGTCGCTGCTGAACACCACCGCGGCATTGGTCGGAACCGATCTCGATGCCGCCGGCGCTCTCGGGGCCGCGTCCCGCGACGGTCAAAAATTGCTGTCGCTCGGATTTGCCAGGCACGCCGCCCCGAGCAACGCCGGGAAGGCGACGATTTCCCAGCAGATCAAGGACGCCACGGTCGATCTCGACAGGCGCTGGACGGCGTATCTTACCACCGGTGTCGATCAGGGCCAGGAACAGCGTCTCGCCGATGCAGTCCAAAAGACCTGGAAGACCTATCGCGACGACCTGCAGGAAGCGGCCGACATGGACCAGGCCGGTTCGAGCGACATGGCCGAGGCATTCCTCACCACCGACACCAACAGAGCGGCGACCGCGTTAGGCAAGGCGGTGGATGCCAGCATTGCGTATCAGAACTCGCAAGGGAGCGAGGCCGTCCACGCCGCCGCGAGGCTCGGTTCCACGACCCGGACGATGATCCTCGCGATCCTGGTGGTCGTGACCGCGCTCTGCGCAATCATCGGCTGGCTGATGATACGCGCCATCTGCACCCCGATCTCGCGCATGACAGACGCGATGCGCCGGCTGGCCGAACGGGACCTGCAGGTCGTCGTTCCAGGCATCGGCCGACGCGACGAGTTTGGCGCGATGGCGGGAGCGGTCGCCATCTTTCGGGAAGGCATGATGCAAACCGATCGGCTCACCGCGGAGCAGGCGGCGGAGCGTGCCGCGAAGGAACAGCGGACCTTGAACCTCGACACGCTCCTGCGGAGCTTCGAACAGAAGGCCGGCTTCATGGTCGACCGCCTGGCCGACAACTCCTCGCAGCTCGAGACGAACGCCCGGACGATGACGAACACCGCCGCCCGGACCGACAGCCAGGCCGTCACCGTCGCGGCTGCCGCCGAGCAGGCCAGCACGAGTGTCCAGACGGTCGCCGCCGCGGCGGAGCAGCTCTCGGCCTCCATCGCCGAAATCAGCCGGCAGGTCGCCCAATCCGCGCAGATCACCGGCAAGGCCGTCGAGGACAGCCAGCGGACCGACGTCATCGTCCGGGCCCTGGCCGACGCCGCCGACAAGATCGGGCAAGTGGTCGGCCTGATCGCGAACATCGCGTCGCAGACCAACCTGCTCGCCCTGAATGCCACCATCGAGGCGGCACGGGCCGGCGATGCCGGCAAGGGATTCGCGGTTGTTGCCTCGGAGGTCAAAAGCCTCGCGACACAGACCGCCCGTGCGACCGACGAGATCGGGGTCCAGATCGCGCAGATCCAGGGCGCGACCAGGGAGGCGGTCGCCGCCATCCACGGCATCACACGCACGGTGGAGGAGGTCAGCTCGATCGCCGGCGCGATCGCCACCGCCGTCGAGCAGCAGGGCTCGGCAACCGCGGACATCGCGCGCAACGTCCAGCAGACCGCCCAGGCGGCGCAGGACGTGACCATCAACATCACCGGCGTCAGCCGTGCCTCGAACGAGGCAGGGACGGCCGCCGGTCAGATGCTGACGGCCGCGGGCGGACTATCCGAGCAGGCATGCGAACTCTCAGTCGAGGTCAACGGCTTCCTCGCCCGAGTGAGGGCGGCCTGATCGCGATACGATCTCAGGTGATGGTATAGCCGCCGTCGACGACGAGGTTCTCGCCATTGACCATCCCCGCCGCCCCGCTCACCAGATAAAGCACGGCGTGCGCGATCTCGTCGACCTCGGCGAACCGCCCGGTCGGGATCTTCGCACGGAACATCTCGCCCTTCTCTCCGGCCCACACCTCGCGCCCCATCGCCGTGTTGACGACGGTGGGCGAGATCGTGTTGCTCGTGATGCCGTAAGGGCCCCATTCGAGCGCCAGCACCTTCGACATCCCGATCACCGCGGCCTTGCTCGCCGTGTACGCGATGTGTCCCTCCATCGCGACGAGGGCCGCTTGCGAGGCAAGGCTGACGATGCGGCCATGGCGCCGCTCCATCATGTGCGGGCCGACTGCCTTGGAGAACAGGAACGCCGACCGCAGATTGACCGTCATCGTCGCATCCCACTGCGCGATCGTCAGATCCTTCGCCAGCGCGATCGGCGCGATGCCCACGTTGTTGACCAGGATATCGATCCGCCCGGCACGTCCGAGAATTTCCGCGACCGAAGCGGCAATCGCGTCCTCGTCGCCGACGTCGACCCCGAGGCCGAAACTCTCATGGCCGAGCCCGCGCGCGAGCGCATCGACCTGCTCGTTCTTGTCGACGAGCGCCACGCGTGCGCCACAAGCCGCCAGCAAGTTCGCGACAGCATGGCCGATGCCCTGTGCCCCGCCAGTGACCAAGGCCACTTGACCGCCAAGGTCATAGGCCTTCGCGAAGCTCATTTCCACGTCACGCTCCTTTCCATTCAGAAGGCCGGGGCTTATCGGCGGTCCAGGGGCCCGGCCCCTGGTGGGGCTTGGGGCAAAGCCCCAACACGATCTAACCTCGCTTCAGCGGTATCCCGTCCATCGCCGACACAGTCGTCTCCCAATCCACGATCCCGGCGTCCGAACCCAGTCCGCCCGCGACGAGCGCGCCGCAGGTGCCGCCGAGCCGGGCGGCGCGCTCGATGTCCCAGCCATGATGGAGTCCGGCGATCACGCCGGCGGTGAAGGCGTCGCCACACCCGGTGGTGTCGACAACCTCGATGTCGTGCGCCGGCAGCCGGAACGAAGTCTCCGCCGTCACGACCACGCAGCCCTCGCCTCCCATCGTCAGGATGCAAGTCCGAGCACCGAGGTCCATGAAGTAGCGCGCGGCATCGAGCGGGTCTTCCCGGCCGCACAGTGCCGTCGCCTCCTCGATCGAGGGAATGAAGTAGTCGACATATTCCATCGAGGCCCGGAGCTTCTCCATCAGCGCCGAGGTGGCGAAGATCAGGTCGAAGGTCGTGATCCGTCCCCGCGCCTTCGCCGCCTTGAGCAGGGCCGCCGTCGGCGCGCCGTCCATGCGTCCGAGCAGGCCGTTGCCGCCCATGTGCACGAAACGCGCATCGAGCGCCTCGTCGTAGTCCGGCTCCTCGAGGAACAGGACATCCGATGATCCCCGCACATGAAGGCACGGACGCTCCCCGTTCGGCCGCACGTTCAGGATCGACGCCGCGGTGTGCACACCCGGATGGCGCTGCATGCGATGCGTCGCGATCCCGTAGCCCGACAGCGTATCGAGGACGAAACGGCCCTTCTCGTCCTCGCCGACTGCGCCGATCGCGAGCGCATCAAGGCCGAGCTTCGCGCAATCGACGATCGTTCCTCCCGCCGTCCCCGCGACCGTCAGACGGATCTGGTCGATGAAGGTCGCATTGCCGCCGTCCGGGATCGCGGTCACCGGCCGACCAAGCACGTCGATGCAGTAGAGCCCGATGACGCTGACGTCATGCGCGGGCGCGTTCTCGTTTGCGACAGACCCAGACATTTTTCCCTCCGCGCGCCTCCGATCCTAACGGAGCATCGCCGACACGTTGCCGCCGTCCACCGTCAGCACGTTCCCGGTCGTGCGAAGCAGTGTGGCGGAGGCCGCGAACGCGGCCGCGACATCGTCCGCCCTCACTTCGACGTGCAGCAGGTTGCCCGTCATGTAATCGTCTTCCGTCACCCCGCGTGCCGCGGCACGGTTCCTGATCATCTCGCTATCGAGAAGTCCGGACCTGATGCGATCGGCGTTGACGGCATTGACCCTGATCCCGTCGACGCCGTGCTCGAGCGCGTATTGCCGGACGAGCGCGAGCAGGGCCGCCTTGGCGGTGCCGTAGGCGCCGAAGCCGGCGCCAGGGTTGATCGCCTGCTTGGAGACGTTGAACAGCAACCCCCCGCCCAGGCCCTGGCATTTCATGATCCGCACCGCTTCGCGCGCCACGGCCTGGTGGGCAAAGAAATTGAGCTCGAACGAGCGCCGAAGCACCGCCTCGTCGAGATCGAGCATCTCGCCCGACCACGCCGCCCCCGCATTCGAGACCACGATGTCGACGCCGCCGAACCGGCGCGAGACGGTCGCGAACGCGGACGCGACCGATCGCGGATCGGTCACGTCGCAAGCGACCGCGATCGCCCCGGCGCCGGCCGCGCGCGCGGCCGCGTCCAGCCGGTCCGAATCCAGATCGAGCAGCGCCACCACGGCACCCCCCGCCATGAACGCCTTGGCGGTCGCGAGCCCGATCGCACCGGCGCCTCCCGTGACCACCACCGCCTGCCCCGCGAAACGCTTCGGCGTCGCGCGCCCAAGCTTGGCCTGTTCGAGCGACCAGTACTCCATCTCGAAATGGTCGGCCTCGTCGATCGAAACGAAGCCGCCCAGCCTCGTGGCATCGACCACGGCTTCGAGCCATGCCTCGGCGACATCGGCCGAGATCATCGCCTCCGCGTGGGTCCTGCCGACGCCCACGATCCCGACGCCCGGAATGGCGAACACGCGCGGGAGCGGATCGAGCGCCACCCTGCCGCCGACGCGCGCATTCCCCCGCTCGAAATAGGCCTGGTAGTCCACGACGAACCGGCCGACCGCCTCGTCCGCCTGTGCCGCCCAGCCGTCCGGATCGCGTCCGTCGGGTGCGGGCAGAATCGCCGGCTGGCGCTTGATCCGGATCACCTGTTCGGGCGTGGCCACGCCCAGCCTGCCATAGAAGGGCAGTCCCTCGCCATCGGTGAAGCGGGAAATCAGACCGCTCGTGCGATGCGACAGCAGCCAATGGGGTCTGTCCGGATCCGAACGGGAACCGAGCACGCGGCGAAGCAACGGCAGCAGCGTCTCGATCGGCATCGGCGCCGGCGTCGCCACCGCCCGCAACGAGACCGGCTCGCGGCCACGCACCGCGATGAACCGTTCCATAATCGACACGAACTCGATCATCAGGTCATAGGATTCGCGCGCGGTGCCGGCGAAGCTGAAGATGCCGTGCTTCTCGAGCAGCAACCCCTCCACGTGCGGCGCACGCTCGAAGACCGCGATCGCTTCCTTCGCCAACGCGAAGCCGGGCATGATGTATTTGACGAACCCCACGCGCCCGTCGAACATCTCGCGGCACGCCGCCTCGGCGTCCGGCAGGCACGCGATCGCGGTCGAGGCGATCGAATGCGTATGATCGATGAACTTGTGCGGCAGATACGCGTGCAGCAGCGTCTCGACCGACGGATTGGGAGCCGTCGTATCGAGCAGGTTCTGACGCTGCGCGTTGACCATGTCCTCGTCGGACAATCGGTCGAGCGAACGCAGGCGGATCAGCGGCCGCAGGCGCACCGCCGGATGCCCGTCCGGCTCGATCGTCGCGAGGTCGCGCCCGCTTCCCTTGACGCACAGCACCTCGGTCATGTCGCCGAACAGGTCGGGCATCGCGGTCTTGACCGACGTGTTGCCGCCGCCATGCATCACCAGGCGCGGGTCGCTCCCGAGCAGGCGCGACGAGTAGGTTCGGATCGCGAGGTCCGCGTTCACGCCGCGACCGGCATGATCGGCCACCAGGCGCTCGGCGTCCGCATCGGACCAGAGATTATCCAAAAGACGTGCCTCCCGGCTGGCGCGACCGTTCGGGTGTTGTTGACGACGGTGATAGAGGAGCGCGCGGTCTATTGTCAAAAATCTTCGACATTTGTCCGGGAGCAGTCAGCATGAGCGACAAACGGCGACCGGGTCGTGCGCGGTCCGACCTCGGCATCCCCGTCGAATTCGGCGGCGACCCGATCATCTGGACGGCATGGCTCTACTACGAGGACGGGCTGACCCAGGAAGAGATCGCGTCCCACCTCCGCACGTCGCGCGGCAGCGTGGTCGCCATGCTGCAGCAGGCACGCGAGCGCGGGATCGTGAGCATCACCGTCGCCCCCGAACATCTGCAGTCGGTGACCCTGTCGCGCGGCGTCGCCGAACGGTTCGGTCTGCAAGGATGCGTCGTCGTTCCGGACGACGACGGGCGGCTGCCGGACTACGAGCGGGTCGGCCGTGCGGCCGCCCGTGTCCTGGCCGGGCAGCTCCGGCCCGACGACGTGCTGGGCGTGTCGTGGGGCCTGACCGTGCTGGCGCTCAGCCGCGCGATCCCGCCTCGTTCATCGCCGCAGCTCGCCGTCGTGCAGGTCACCGGCTCCTTCGTCGGCACCTACGAGATGTCGGCCGAGCTCTGCACGTCCAACATCGCCAACCGGACCGGTGGCCGCTGCGTGCATCTCCACGCGCCGGGCCTGGTCTCCGACCCGACCGTGCGCACCATGCTGATGCGCGAGCCCACGCTGCGCGAGGAGTTCCGCATTCTCGAGACCTGCACCCGCCTCGTCTTCGGCGTCGGCAGCGTCAAGCCGTCGAGCACGGCGTTCCAGAGCGGCTACATGACCTTCCGGCAGGCCGCCCCCTACATCGAGCGCGGCGCGGTCGCGGTGCTCGCCGGCCGCTTCATCGATCGGCGCGGACGCGCGGTCATCGACGAGCTCGACGAGCGCATGATCGGACTGACCGTCGAGCAGCTCGACCGTATCGAGGACCGGCTCTGCGTCGCCTGCGGGCCGAGCAAGGTCGAGGCGATCGCGGCGGCGCTCGAGGGCCGACATGCGACCGCGCTGGTCACCGACGCCGCCACCGCCCGGCTTCTCCTCGAGGTCGTTCAATCGTAGCGGGCGATGAAGTCTCCGACCGTCGCCATGAAGGCGTCGGTCTCCTCGACATGCGGCATGTGGCTCGAATTCTCGAAGATCGTCCATCGCACGTCCGCGATGCGGTCGGCGAACGGCTGCACCACCGCTTCCGTCGCCTCGTCATGCCGGCCCGACACCAGCAGCGTCGGTGCCGTGATCCGGTCGAGCCGGTCGACGATCGTCCAGTTCCTCATCGTGCCGATGCAGTGGAATTCGCTCGGCCCGTTCATCGTATGATAGACCGTCGGGTCTTCATCCAGTGCGGCGAAGCTCGCCTCGACCTCCGCCGGCCACGGCACGCGGCAGAGATGCCGGTCGTAGAACACCCGCACCGCATCCTGGTATTCCCGTGTGTCGGTGGTTGCCGCCGCCTCGTGCCGCAGCAGCGTGGCTTGCACGTCGGGCGGCAGATGCGCGCGGAGCTTGTTGGCCTCCTGGACCCAGAGCGCCATCGACGCCGGCGAATCGGCCAGCACCAGCGACCGCAAGCCCGCGGGCCGCGTCACCGCGTGTTCCGCCCCGAGCATCCCGCCCCAGCTCTGCCCGAGCAGGTGGTAGCGATCCTCGATGCGCAGATGACGCAGCAGGCTGTCGAGTTCGCCCATGAACAACGGGACCTGCCAGAAATCCGCGTCCTTGTCGGCGAGATGCGTCGAGCGGCCGGCGCCGAGCTGGTCGTAATGGATCACCGCCCGGCCGGCATCGGCGAGCGCCGTCAGCCGCAGCAGGTAGTCGTGGGGCACGCCCGGACCGCCATGCAGCACGATCAGTGGCGCCTTGCCGGCCGCGAGATCGCCGGTCACCCGATACCAGGTCCGCCAGCCCCTGAAGTCGGCCGTCCCTTCCCGTGTCGCCTGGATCATCGCGCGCTCCCTCGTGCGCCCGGACTCAAGACAGGTCGCGGCCACTCCGTCCAGCAGGCTCGAATCCCCATCACTCCGCGGCCAGCCCGGGCGCGGTCGCCGGGACCGTGCCGTGCGCGGGCTTGCACACGTCACCGCATTCCGACTCGAGCGAGCAGCAGAGCGAGCAGATGGTCCCCGCATGGAACGGGCAACTGGTCATGTCGCGCCGCTCGTAATCGTAGCCGCAGGTCACGCAGGTGAGCGTCTCCGGACCCGCGCTGTCGTCGAACGGCGCCCTGGCCAGGTAGTAGCGTCCCTGCGTCGCGATCGCGATGATCGGGGAGGCGACGAAGGCAAGCACCAGCGCGATGAAGGACGAGAACGCCTGCGCGTAGACGCCGAGCATGCCGAAGAACGCCGCGATCGAGATGATCGAGGCGAACACCATCGCCCCGAAGCCGACCGGGTTGATGCCGTAGAGATGCGCGCGCTTGAACTCGATATGCGGCGGGCTGAGCTTGAGGATCGGCTTGTTGATCACCAGGTCGGCGACCACCGCGCCGATCCAGGCCACCGCCACGTTCGAATAGAAACCGAGGATCTTGCCGAGGAAATGGAACATGTTCAGTTCCATCATCGTCAGCGAGATCCCGACATTGAGAAAGATGTAGACCACGCGTCCGGGATGCGCGTGCGTCAGCCGCGAGAAGAAGTTCGACCACGAGAGCGATCCCGAATAGGCGTTCGTCACGTTGATCTTGATCTGGCTGAGCAGCACGAAGAAGGTGGCCACCGCCAGTGCCACGCCTGCCGGAAACACGTAGCCGTAGCTCGCGATATACATCTGGATCGGCTCGTCGGCGTTCGCGATCGAGGTGCCGTGCGACACGGCGACCGACGCGAAGAACGATCCCATCAGTTGCTTGGCCGCACCCAGGATCACCCAGCCGGGGCCGGCGACAAGCACCGCGAACCACCACATCCTCGTATTCGAGCGTGTCTGATCCGGCATGAAACGCAGATAATCGGCCTGCTCACCGATCTGCGCGATCAGCGACAGCGCGATCCCGGCAGCACTTCCGAACAGGAGCCATGAGAAGTGGCTCCCCGACGGTGACGCGCCCCCGAAGCTCACCCATTTGCCCAACGCCGCTTTGTCGCCGAAATAGACCGCGAGCGGCGGGATCACCAGCAGCAGCAACCACAGAGGCTGCGTCCAGACCTGCAGCTTGGCCAGCAGCGTCATGCCGAACACCACCAGCGGGATGATGATCAACGAGCCCAACGCGTAGCCCAGCCACAGCGGGATGCCGAAATAGATGTTGAGCGCCTGGGCCATGATCGACCCCTCGAGCGCGAAGAAGATGAAGGTGAACGACGCGTAGATCACCGAGGTCAGGGTCGAGCCCAGATACCCGAACCCCGCGCCGCGGGTCAGGAGATCGACATCGACATTGTAGCGCGCGCAATAGACCGCGATCGGAATTCCGGTGAGGAAGATCACGACGGCCGCCGCGAGGATGCCGCAGAGCGCGTTGGTGAACCCGAACTGCAGCGCCAGCGATCCGCCGATCGCCTGGTCCGCCATGTAGGCGATGCCGCCGAGTGCCGCCGTCGCCACCGCATACTCGGACCAGGTGCGGAAGCTCCTGGGGGCGTATCGCAGCGAATAGTCCTCGAGGACCGGATTGCTGACGAGCTTGTTGAAGGAGCGGCTGCGGCCGCGCGCGACTTCCGACATCGGATCCTCCATGACGGCGAGGACCGACACTAGGAAGAAGCCGGACGCGAAACGTATGCGTCATTCTACGTAGGCCGGGCTACGTAGACCGCGCTCCGTAGTCAGGCCTGCGTCGCTAATCCCCCGACACCGCCCATCCGCTGTCGAGCAGCACCAGCTCGGCATGGTCCTGGGTTCCATGCACGGCGGAGAGCTGCCCGCCGTAGCGATCCTGCACCGCCGGGTTCGACACCCAGTCCGCCATCCTGGGCGTCACCGTGAACGTCACGTCCGACACCGTCTTGCCGTCCTTCGGTGTCGGCGCGGTGAAGCTGTCGATCGACGCGACCTCGTAGCGCCCGGCGCAGAACCCGCCCGTGCGCGGCTGGAAGGCCGAACGTCCCGCGTCCGTCAGCGTGTAGGTCCTGGTCTGCGTCCTGACGGTGCCGAGACCGAGCGGTCCCGGATGCTCGGCACTCGATGACGACGCCGCCAACAGGCCGGCCGACGCGAGCGCATCGAAGCGGCTCGCATCCGTCGAGACGTCGATCGACGCCGGATAGGCGGTCAGCCCCACCGACGGCGTCACGTACAGGCAATGATCGACGAAGTGCTTGTCCAGCGCCGTGGTGAAGTTGCTCTTGCTGGCGGTCTTGGGACCATCACAGCCAACCATCGCCAGCATGCCGGCGGCCAGAAGTCCGTATCGGGTTCTCATCCGGGCGGTTCCTGCACAGGAAGGAGGCCGGACACGACGATGCCGGGAAAGGCCGCCCTTCCCGGCATCGCGGAACGACGATCAGTTGTTGCTGGAGCGCGTCCCCGTCAGTTGCAGCAGAAGGGTGAACAGGTTGATGAAGTTCAGGTACAGCGCCAGGGCGTCATAGACCGATCGCTTCGCCACCTCGTCCGGACCCGCCGCATACAGGTAATTGGTGTAGGTGAGCTTGATCCGCTGCACGTCGAAGGCGGTCAGGCCGGTGAAGACCAGCACGCCGATGACGCTGACCACGAACTGCACCATCGCGCTGTGCAGGAACATGTTCACCACCATCGCGACGATGATCCCGATCAGGCCCATGAACAGGAACGACCCGAACTTCGTCAGGTCCGTCCGCGTGGTGTAGCCCACCAAGCTCATGCCCGCGAACGTCGCCGCGGTGATGAAGAACACCCGCACGATCGAGGTCTGCTCGTAGACGAAGAAGATATTCGTCAGGCTGGCGCCCATCGCCGCGCAGAACACCCAGAACAACGTCTGCGCGGCACTGCGTGACAGCCGGTTGATGCCAAAGCTCAGCACCATCACGAAACCGAGCGGCGCGATCATCGACAGCCAGCCGAGCCCGGTCGGCCGCATCACGTTGAACGTGTCGCCGACCGCGTTCTGGACCGCGACGCTCTGGTAGAAGATGTCGCGAAGGCTGGTGTTGGCGACGCCGTAGGCGACGATGCCGGTCAGCAGCAATCCGGACGTCATCCAGTTGAACACGCGCAGCATGTGCGCGCGCAGTCCGGCGTCGACCGTCGCCACGCCCGACACGGGGCGGGACGTCGTCCTAAAGTCGGGGGTGAAGGCCATGGAAGGGTTCCTCTGCGCGTGCGAAGTCGGCCCGCCGACCGGTGTATCAGTATCGCAATGTCGGCGATCCGTCCCGTTCTATCAAGCGCATCCGCGAGCCGCAGCGGTGCCTGTCGCGGATTTAAGCTCGGTGCGATCAGCACTCCACAGTCGGCTCCTTCCCGACGCTGCCTCCCCGATGCTGCCTCCCCGACGCTGCCTCATTGACCTCCCCGCGCCCCCAATCCACGCTTGTCCGCCATGCGGTTGTTCGTCGCACTCGATCTGCCGTTCGCGCTGCGGGAATCGCTCTCGCGGCTCTGCGGCGGCCTTCACGGCGCCCGCTGGACCCCGCCCGAGAACTACCATCTGACGCTCCGCTTCCTCGGCGAGACCACCAACCCGGTCGCCGAGGAGGTCGATCACGCCCTGGCGTCGCTCCGCGCCAGACGCTTCAATCTGGCGCTCAGCGGCACCGGCACGTTCGAGCGCTCCGGCCGGATCGTCTCGCTGTGGGCAGGCATCGTCCGTGAGCCCGCGCTCGATCACCTGCGCGCCAAGGTCGACACAGCACTCCATCGTGTCGGCCTGCCGCCCGAACGCCGCCGCTTCCAGCCGCATATCGGGCTCGCGCGCGTCGACGGCGTGCCGCCCGAGCGCCTTGCGGGCTGGGTCCAGGCGCATAACCTGCTTCGAACCGAGCCCGCACCGATCGAGCACTTCACCCTGTTCAGCTCGCAACTCGGCAAGGACCAGGCCGTCTACACGCCGGAGGTGGAATATGCGCTCGTCTGACCGGATCGGTGCCTTGCTCGCCGCAAGCCTGTTGCTGGCCGCCGCACCCGCCTGGGCGCTCTCCCAGGTGCCGGGGCCGATCGAGATCGGACCCTCCTGGGGTGCGGCCGACACCGCCAGCCACGCGGCCTCGCTCTACACCACCATCATCAACCGCGGCGTCCTCGCCGACCGGCTCGTCGGCGGCCATTGCGCGGGGTTCGGCGACGTCTCCCTGGCCGGTCTGGAGCCCGCGACCCAGGGCGACAGCGCGGACGAGAAGGGCGTGCTGATCCCCGCCGGCGCGACCGCGCGGCTGAGCCCCGATGCCGCCCATCTCGCTCTCGCCAACGCCGATCGCGCCTCGGCGCCGGGCGCCCTGATCAGCTGCACGCTGAACTTCGTCCATTCCGGCCAGCGTCTCGTCATCTTCCGCATCGGCGGCGCCGGTCCCGCCGTCCAGGAGCCGTGACCGACCTCGCACTCCTCGAGGCCGCCGTCCGCGACTGCCGGCATTGCGCCGCCCACCTCCCGCTCGGGCCCCGGCCGATCCTGCATGTCAGCACCACCGCGCGCCTGCTGATCGCGAGCCAAGCGCCGGGCACCGCTGTCCATGCCAAGGGTCTGTCGTTCTGGGACGCGTCGGGCGACCGGCTCCGCGAATGGCTCGGGATCGATCGCGAGACGTTCTACGACGTGAGCCGGATCGCCATCCTGCCGATGGGTCTGTGCTATCCCGGTCGCCTGCCCAACGGCGGCGATGCCCCGCCCCGACCCGAATGCGCGCCGCTGTGGCGCGACCGCCTGCTCGAGGCGATGCCGCGGATCCGCCTTCGCCTGCTCGTCGGCACCTACGCCCAGAACCACGCGCTCGGACGCGGCGTCATGACCGAGCGCGTCCGCGACTTCCGCCGCTATCTCCCCGACCAGTTCCCGCTGCCGCATCCGTCCTGGCGCACCGGCGTCTGGGAGCGACGCAACCCGTGGTTCCGGACCGAGATCATCCCCGTGCTGCGCGCGGCGGTGGCGGAGGTGTTAGGATGAACACAAACGCAAGCATTCGTTGAAATTTAGAGCCGGATGACGTAAGTCCCGCCTCTAACACTGAACACATTCTCAAAAATGGAGCGCCTGCACCATGCGTCAAACCCAAGGCGTTGCCCACCCGCGCAGCGCCCGAACCGGGATCACGCTCGCGGCCTGCCTGGCCGCCTCGACCGCCTGGACCGGTGCGGCCCATGCGCAATTCGTCGCCCGGGCCACGCTGATCTCCCCGGGCGACGGCTCGCACGCCTTCAACTCCGCCGCCTTCGCGCGTGTCCCGGTGAACCTCGCGACCGCCGGATATGCCGAGAAGGAGTATTTCCTGTCGGGTCTCGCCAAGGCCTACGCCTACAACAACCCGTCGAGCGCCACCGACGACAGCGTCAGCCCGGTCCAGGCCGGTCCGGTTCCCTACGTCAACCGCATCCTGGTCCGCGCGCCGTCCGATCCGGCCAAGTTCAGCGGCAATGTCATCGTCGAGATCGCCAACGACGCGCTGATCTCCGACAACGAGACCGCCTGGCCCTACGCCAACAGCCAGTTCATCGCCAACGGCGACGCCTACATCCTGCTCACCTCGCAGCCCGCCGGGCTCCAGACGCTGAAGGCCTACGCACCGAACCGCTACCGCGCGCTGAATTGGCCCACCGTCGCCGCCACCAAGAGCGCCTGCAACGCCGGCCCCGAAGCCGGCCTGATCTACGACCAGGTCACCGAACTCGGGAACCTGCTCAAGAGCAACGGCACCACCGGTCCGCTGACCGGCTACAACGTCAAGCACCTGTTCCTGACCGGCTATTCCGCCGGCGCGGGGATCCTGCTCTCCTACAATCGCGTCTTCGGCCTGAACTCGCCACTCTATGACGCCTATTTCGTGGCCGCCGGCGGGTTCCGCACCGCCCTGAACGGATGCGAGGCCGGTTCCGTCTCCACCACCAAGGCCGAGCCGCCCGCCTCGACCGTCTCGGCCGTATTCCAGACCCAGACCGAATCCGAGCTCGACCTGGCTTATCTCAGCAACCAGACCATCATCCCGAGCGCGGCCGACAGCAACACCACCACCAACCGCTACCGTTACTACGAGATTGCTGGCGCATCGCACGTCAACGGCGATCTGCTGGCGCACTCACCTCAGCGCAGCGACTTTCCGGCCATCCCGAACGTGAACTTCCTGACCAACGTCACCGAGTCGCAGGCACAAGCCGAGTGCAGCGAGCCCAGCGGCTCGCAGATCTCGTCCTTTCCGGATCGCTATGTCTACGACGCCATGTGGGCGAACCTGGAACATTGGGTAACGGCCGGAACCGCCTACACACCGCCGGTCGAGGCTTCCAGGATCAACATCCCGGACGTGATCATCTTCAAGCAGCAGGTCGGTGGCGTCCGCTCGCCCGCCGTGGACGACGCTGTCGAAACCTACACGCCCGGCACCGCGATCGCCATGAGCCAGCCGACGGCTCTTCGGACCTTCTGCGGCCTGCTCGGATACCAGCAGGGCAACGGAAGCGCGGTCAATGCCGCGGGCGTTGCCAGCGACGCGAAAACCCTCGCGAGCCAGGGCTTCATGACCGCCGCCGACGCCGCTGCCCTCACCCCGCCCGCGGGCAACGCGTCCCTCGAATACGAATTCCCCAACGGCTCGATCTCGGTGCCGGACAATCCGACCCCCTGAGCACGGCAACTTCGGGGACGATGACGGCGTCATCGTCCCCGGAACCCGACCAACCTCGTGACGCGGCTTCATCCTACGCCACCGGCTGGCCCACCGCGCCCTGACCCACCTCCGCGATGACCGCCCGAAATCCAGCCTCGTCCGGACAGCAGAGGAATACGCCCTCGGTCCCGAGCGGCCACGCCGTCAACCCGATGTCGCCCCACACCTCCAGCATCTCCGGTCCGGCGCGCCAGACCGCCGGGGCCCGCCCTTCCTGCACCGCGAGATCGCGCAGCCGCCACACCGCGGAGATCCGGTCGCGCGTGCCACCGGTCGGATCGCCCAGCCCCAGCAGCATGTCCCCCACCCGCCGGAAGGCGATGCATGACTGGCCGGTCTCGCCGAGCACCACCCCCTCGGCGCCCGACACAGCCGCCCCGCCCAGGCTCTCGAAACGCGCGCAACCGTCGCCGCTCCAGGGCAGCCACGACACCCGTCCGGGCCGGATCAGCCGCCAGGTCGCGAACAGGAACACCACCACCAGCAGCAGCACCGACAGCCGCAGCCGGTCCGGCAGCGCGGACGTCAACACCACCTGCCACCATGAGGTCCGGTCGAGATAACGGAAATCCGGCTCGAGCCGGGCGAAGGCCAGCACGCAACCGGCGATCGCGACCAGCGGCAGCGCGGTGCCCGGCTCGAGCGGTTCGGACAGCAGCCGCGCGTGCCGGTAATACGCATTGCGGAACGGCAGCAGCAGGGCCGCCGCCAGCACCTCCGAGCCCGCGATCCAGACCGGCTGCCCTTGCGCCAGGCAGATCACGGAGGCGAACGCCAGCAGCAGGATCGACGCGCCCCACGCCAGCGTCACGCGCTGGGACAGTCCGATCGCGAACACCATCAACGCCGCCCCGATCAGCGAGATGACGTATTCGCTGGCATGGCTCGCGAACATCCCGACATCGAACGAACGCAGGAAAGCGGGTGCCGCCGCCGGCTCCAGCACCCCAATCGCCAGCAGCAGTGCCCCCGACAGCGCCGTCAAGCCGGTCGACGCGGCCACCGAGAAATCCGCCTCGCTCGCCCTGATCACGCCCGCACGGCCGGCCCTGCGCCGGCCGGCGAGCGACACCCCGCGCAGGAACAGCTCGTGCACCGCGAACATCGTCCCGGCCAGGAACAGCGGCACGACGTAGTAGTAGAGCCGGAACACCAGGATGCTGCCCAGGATCTCCGCGCCCGGCAGGTAGGCGCGCAAACCCAGCAGCATCGCCGCATCGAAAACACCGAGGCCGCCCGGCAGGTTGGCCAGCAGGCCGGCACTGTAGGACGCGATGTAGATCGTCAGGAATCGCGGGAACCCGAGCCCCGGCGCGTGCGGCAGCAGGCTGAAGGCGATCGAGGCGGTGACGCTGACATCGCTCATCGCCAGCAGCACCTGCTTGACGGCGGTCCGCGTTCCCGGCAGCGCGATCTTGTGGCCCGCGACGCGCACCACCGGAAACCGGCGCGACAGCGTCATGTACGCGATCACGACGCCCCAGAATGCGAGCCCGACCAGCACGAACAGCGGCCGCCAGAGATGGCTGCCGAAGAAGGGCACCGCCTGCGGCTCGAACAGCGCCACCGCCCCGCCGATCGCCATGCTGCCCAGGAAGAACGTCAGCGAGCAGAACGCGATCACCCGCGCGATCTCGCCGGGCGACAATCCCCATGCCGCGTAGAGCCGGTAGCGCACCGCCGCACCCGAGAGCGCGGAAAAGCCGAGATTGTGCGACAGCACGTAGGCGCAGAACGACGCGAACGCGGTCTTTCGCCAGGGCAGGGGATGGCCCGCATAACGCGTCGCCAACCGGTCGTAGAAGGTCAGCACGAAATAGGCGCAGCAGGTGCAGCCGGCGCCGAGGATCAGCGACCGGCGGGGGATCGCGTGCACCGCGTGCGCGATGTCGCGCACCCGCAGATGGCCGAACATCTTCGCCACCACGAACACCGCGCCCACGAGCAGCACCAGCCCGAACAGGGCGGGCGCTCGCTTGAGCACGGCGCCCATCAGGGCTGGTGTCTCAGCAGCGCCCCGTCGATCAGCGCCGCCGTCCGGTCGAGCCCATACAACGACGCGAAAATTCCGAACCGGGGCCCTTCCGACTGCCCGAGCAGCACCTCGTAGAGACACCCGAACCACGCCCGCAGTGGTGCGATCGCATGCCGCTTGCCGACCGCGAACACCTCGTCCTGCACCGCCTCGGGCGACGCGTCCGCCGGCAGCGCGCGCATCATCTCGGCCAGATCCGCCAGCGCCGCGCGCTCGACCGCGCTGGGTGCCCGGTAGGTCTTCGCGGGCCGCACGAAGTCCCGATAATACGCCACCGCATGCGCGGCGAGGCGGGCGAGGAACGGATCGCGCGTGGGCGAGCTGCCGGGCTGATACCGCTCGATGAACCCCCACAGCACGTCGGGGGTCTCGGCATTCGCGACCGACGCCAGGTTCAGCAGCATCCCGAACCCGAGCGGACTCGAAGCATCCGCGGGCACCGCGCCGCCATGGATGAACCACACCGGGTTCGCCCGCAGCTCCATGGGCGGGGTTGCGCGGGCGCGGTCCAGATTGGCGACATACTCGTCAACCGCGCGCGGAATGACGTCGAAATGCAGCCGCTTGGCCCGCGTCGGCTGGTTGAACATGTACTGCGCGAGACTCTCGGCGGGCGCGAACCGCAGCCAATCGTCGACCGAGATGCCGTTGCCCTTCGACTTGCTGATCTTCTCGCCTGCCTCGTCGAGGAACATCTCGGTCGTCATCCCGACCGGCGGCGATCCACCGAGGAGACGCAGCACCTTCCCCGACAGCCTGACGCTGTCGATCAGATCCTTCCCCGACATCTCGTAGTCGACGCCGAGCGCATGCCAGCGCATCGCCCAATCCGCCTTCCACTGCATCTTGGCGCGGCCGCCATAGACCGAGGTCTCGAACGCGCGTCCGTCGGACGGATCCCGCCACGCCACCGTCCCGGCGTCCGGATCGACCCGATCGATCGCCACCTGCATCACCACGCCCGTCGCCGGGTGGAGCGGCAGGACCGGCGAATAGGTGGCTCGGCGCTCGGGGCCGAGCGTGGGGGCGATCACGGCGACGATCGCATCATGCTCCTCGAGCACCCGCCGCAGCGACGCATCGAACCGCCCGGCCTCGTAACAAGCGGTGGCGGAAGCGAACTCGTAGTCGAACCCGAACCCGTCGAGGAACGCCCGCAGGCGCGCATTGTTGTGCGCGCCGAAGCTCTCGTGCGTGCCGAACGGATCGGGAATCCGCGACAGCGGCCGGCCCAGATGGGCTGCCAGCATGTCCCGGTTCGGCACGTTGCCGGGCACTTTCCGCAGCCCGTCCATGTCGTCGCTGAACGAGATCAGCCGCGACGGCTTGCCGGTCAGGACCCCGTAGGCCAGCCGCACCCACTCGGTGCGGGCCACCTCACCAAACGTGCCGATATGCGGCAGACCGGATGGACCGTACCCGGTCTCGAACAGCGCCGGGCCAGCCTGTCCGTCCATCCGAACTGCAAGCCGTGCCGCTTCCTCGAAGGGCCATGCCTTCGGAAAGTCGGTCGTTGATGGGTCGGCCATCGGCGGAACCTAGGCGAGCACCGTCCCCGCGTCGAGAGAGGGCGCCGCGCACCGGTCATTCGCCGATGTGAAGCGGCTCCGGCCAGGCCTGCTTGACGCGCCGGCAGTCGGCGGTCACCCGATTGCGCCCGCGCTGCTTGGAGACGAACAGGCGCCGGTCCGCGAGGGCGAGAACGCCGTCGGGATGCTCCGCCTCGCGCGAGCTGGCGATGCCGATGCTGATCGTCACCCGAAGCGCGGGACTGATCCCGGCCCACTCGTGTCGCGCGACGGCCAGGCGCAGACGATTGCAGCATCGCTTCGTCTCCTCGACCGTGGCGCCCGCGGACAGAACCACGAATTCCTCGCCACCATAACGGACGGCAATATCGTCGCCCCGGACGTTGCGCCGCAGGAGTTCGGCAATGCCCCGCAGGACGTCATCGCCGGCGAGATGGGAGAAGCGGTCATTGACGGTCTTGAAGTGATCGATGTCGATGACCGCGATCGTGAAGGCGGTTCGCGTCGCGACCAGGTCAAGAAAGGCGAGACCGAGCTTGCGACGATTCATCAGCCCCGTGAGCGCGTCCTCCATCGTCGCGCGCATCAGCCGCTCGCCCTCCTGCGCGAGCGCCCGGTTGCGCTGCTCCAGATAGAGCGCCTTCACCTTCTCCTGTTCGGCGGCCGACCGGACATCGTCGATCTCCAGCCTAAGGGCAGCGATGCTGGCTCGCCGCTGGACCGCTTCCGTCGCATGCCGCATCGACAGCTCGTGGAATCTCACATGAGCCTCGAACGCCTGTCGCCACTCCTTTCGGCCCGCGCGCGCTTGCGAGATCTTCGCGCAGGCCTGTGCCGCGAGATCGGTGTCTCCGTTGGTGCTCGCGACGTCGAGACAGCGTGTCAGGACCCTGAGACTCTCGCCCGAGCTTCCCTCGGCGGCGTGCAGATGACCCCAGACGAACATCTCGTGCGATCGGGACCGTGCATCGTTCTCGCCGCGGACGGCTTGCAGCTCCTCGAGAAGATGGCGGGCCTCATCGAACCGGCGCAGGTCGGACATGCATTCGGCGAGGTTCGTCAGGCACAGACGGATGTTCCACCCGTCGCCGGCCTGCCGGGACGTGGCCAGCGCCTGTCGCAACGTCGAGACCGCCGCCTCCAGCCCGTCCGCGCCACACCTTCGCTCCTCCGATGCCCGGACACACAGCACGTAGCCGAGATTGAGCAGCCACCTGCCGAACGGCACCAGGTCGCCGCTCCGGCGCCCATAATCGACCCCGAGCCGCGCGCGCCTCTCGGCTTCGTCGAACTGCTTGGCCGCGACGAGCACCAGGGCGAGCATCGAATGGGTCACCCCGATCGCGCAGGGATCGCTCGACGATCGTGTCAACGCCTCGGCGCACACCACCTCATCGAGCGCGTTGCTGTCTCCCATCTGCAGCAGCGAGAACGCCTGCGCGCATAAGGCCTTGGCTTCGCGGTCCGGATCGCCGCGCGCGCGCCAGCCCGCGGCCGCCTCCAACGCGTAGGCGACGCCCGCATCGTACTGGCCGTTCATCGGACAGAACCACGCGAGCCGCGTGGCTGCCATCAGCGCGACGGCCTGGTCGCCCTTCGCGCGGCTTCGCTCGTGCAGACGCCGCGCGAGACGAGCGGCCGCCAACGGACGGCCTTGCCGTGAAAGCGTCCATGCCGCCTCCAGAGGATCGACCGTGGTGTTGACGTCCAAGGAGCTTCCCATCATTGCGAGACAGAGCCTGCGTCATCCTGCCCGTCATGCCTTACGCAATGATGAATGATGCCGATCGAAACGCCTCATCAACGTTTCCGGCGTGAGACCGCGCGGTCGGCGGCCCCGGGGGTCGGCCCTGGATCCGTTTGCTTCTACCGCAGCAGCAGTCTCGGCGCGGCCTCGGTATCGAGGCAGGCGAAAACGACGGCGGCCGTCCAGCATGCCAGCGAGACTGCTCCCGCGATCCGTGCGGCCATCGGGAGACTGCCCCTTTCGGCAAGCGCCATGACATAGCTGGTCCGATGAAAGCGAAGAGCGTTGGCCAGGCCAAGCCCGATCGCGATCAGCTTCGGCGTCCAGTAGGCGTGCGTTCCGACACGCACGGGATCGTAGAGGAACAGTGCCACACCAGTCACAACGGCGACCGCGAAGGTGGCCCAGAGCCAGGGCAGCACGTGCTCCGCGAAGGACCGCAGCGGGACGCTTCCCCGCCAACCCATAAGCCTGAAGTCGAGCAGTCCGATGCCGCCGAAGAAGGCGCCCATCGACACGATGTGCGCGGTGCGGACGAGATAGTGATACGGCTGCAATGCGAAGTGGTAGGGCCGCCAGTCGAGCGACACGAGCGCTCCGACGGAGATCCGAAAGGGATCGAAGAGGCTGGGATCGGCCATGATCGTGAGCACTCCGCCGGAAGACGCGGGTCGCGGCAGATCCGCGAATGGTGGCCTTGCTATTGCGATTGCTTCGCATTATCAAGCTTTGCAGCAGGAGGGGGCGTCGCCGTGGTTCAGATCATCAGCCTGTCTCCCGCCGTCCTGGCGGTGTGCATCGCCGCGGGTCCACCCGCGGCGCGGGCGGCCGAGCCGGTGCAGCTCACGTTGAAGGATCACGGCTTCATCCCGGCCACGGTCCGCGTGCCGGCGAACGAACGGCTGTTGTTCGAGATCACCAACCAGGATGCAACGCCGTCCGAGTTCGAGAGCAGCGATCTCCGGGTCGAGAAAATCATCGTTCCCGGCAGCAGGATCCTCGTCAGGGCGGGACCGCTCAAACCGGGGACCTACGCCTTCTTCGACGATTATCATCCCGACACCGCGAAGGGCACGGTGATTGCCACGCAACAACAGGCAGGACAGTAGCGGATGCTCGCCAGTCTGGTCATCGTCTTTCGCGAGGTCATCGAGGCGGGACTGATCGTCGGCGTCGTGCTCGCGGCCACCCAGGGCGTCGCCAGGCGCGGCGTCTGGGTCGCGGGCGGCATCGGCGCCGGCGTTCTCGGCGCGGCGCTGCTGGCCGTGTTCGCGGGGGCGCTGGAAAGCGTGTTCGCCGGCACCGGGCAGGAGGTCTTCAACGCGACGATCCTGATCATCGCCGTCGCGATGCTGAGCTGGCATCAGCTCTGGATGGCATCCCATGGCCGGCAGATCGCGGGCGAGATGAAGGCAATGGGTCGTGACGTGGCCCTCGGTCGAAGGTCGCTGCTGGCAATGGCCGTCGTGGTCGGGGTCGCCGTGCTGCGCGAGGGCGCGGAGGTCGTGCTGTTCCTCTATGGCATCGCCGCTTCGGGCCATGAAGGCTGGGCCCGTCTGATGTCGGGAGGAGCAGCCGGCGTCGGCCTGGGCGGGCTGCTCTCATGGCTGCTGTATCGTGGGCTGCTCGCCATTCCGGTGTCGCGGCTCTTCGCCGTCACGGGATGGCTCATCGCGCTGCTGGCGGCGGGCATGGCGGGCCAGGCCGCCGCGATCCTCGCCGGTGTCGATCTCATTCCCGCCTGGGGTTACCAGCTCTGGGACACGTCCTGGCTGCTGCCCGAGGACAGCATCCCGGGCCGCGCGCTGCATGCGCTGGTCGGCTACGCCGACCGACCCATGGGCGTGCAGCTCGCGGCGTGGCTCGCCGTTCTGACCGCGCTCGTGGTGGGCGCTCGCCTGACCCGCGGCGCTTCTCGTGCTGACGGCGTCGGCGCCCAGCGCCGCGCTGTTTGAACTTCTCACTCTTGTCGAGGGCTCCGGCGATGATGAACAGAGCCGTCCTGGCGGTGACTGTGACGAGCCTTCTCGGGGCGCCAGTCGCGAACGCACACGAGTATTTCGTCGGTGGGCCAGTGCATCAGCACGACATGGAAATCGTCGCCAACTACCTCGTCGGCGTGGAGATGGCGCCGATGCTGCCCGGCATGGCGATGGGCCCGGACGTGATCCACCTGGAGGCCGACGTTCATGCAACCGCTGACAACGCCTATGGGTATCCTGACGGCGCGTGGATCGGCTACCTCACCATCGGCTATGCGATCGCGAAAACCGGAACGGACTGGACGGCAAGCGGCACACTGCATCCGATGGAAGCAAAGGACGGCCCGCACTACGCCGACAACGTCAAGATGGACGGCCCCGGCACCTACAAGGTCAGATACGAGTTCATGCCACCCGAGGCGAACGGGTTTTTGCGCCACGTGGACGAGGAGACCGGTGTCCCGGCTTGGTGGACGCCGTTCAGCCAGGCGTTCACCTTCAACTACCCGCGGAAGTAAGGCAGTGCCGGGCCCATCGAAAAGGTCTTGGCACTTCGGCAACCCAACGTCGCCGCCCCGTAGCCGCTGGGCCTCAGAGCCCCTTCGCGCGCGGTGTCAGATCCTTTCCGCTGCGTGACGTCGGGAACGGCCTGCTCCCGACCACGCCCCGCCAGAGGATGCGGTTATAGATTGCCGGGTTCGCGGCATCGATCCGGGCGAGATCGAGCCCCTTGGTCATCCTGGCCCACCAGACGTTCGAGTGCCTCGGGTGGAGCGAAGCGCCCTGGCAGGAAAGCGGCAGCCGGGTGGAACAGAGATACGAGGACGGCACCGCCTCGAAATCCCAGTGCTCCGCGCCCGGATCGAAGACGTCCGTCATCGGCGGCTGGAATGCATCGTTGATGCTGAGATGGTCGATCCCGAGCACGTCCTCCATCGTGCGCAGCATGTTGACCGTCGAGTAGCGGGTCGAGATCACCGCGCCGCGCTTGACATAGGGACCGATGATGTAGCCCGTCGTCCTGTGGCTATCCACATGGTCCGGGCCATCCTGGGCGTCGTCCTCGAGCACGAAGATCAGCGTGTCGTGGGCGAACCTGCTGTGCGCCACCGTCTGCGCCACCAGGCCGACGGCGTAGTCGTTGTCTGCGACTTCCGTCTCGGGCGTGTTCACCCCCAGGATCGCGCTGCTGAAGTTGCCCGTGTGATCGTTGCCTAGGCGGAGGAGCGTCAGGTTCGGCAGATCACCGCCCGCGGCATCATTGTCGAACTCGCGTTTCCATTCCTGGACCCGTGGATAGTCCGGATAGGCCGTGTCGATGCCGCGGAAGTAGACGTCGGTGAGCGGCGCCAGCACCGGGTTCGACGAGAAGCCCATCGCCACATGGTCGGCATAGGGATTAGGATCACGCGGGATCTGCGCTCCCGTCTTGCCGTAATTGGTCGGCGACGAGCCGTACAGCGCCTGGTCGTCGAAGAAGCCGTAGTTCCGGACCGTCAATCCCGCCCGCAAGGCGGAGTTCCAGAGATAGCCGTTCAGCGTCCGCCCCGGCGTGTCGTCGTCGAGCGGCCCGTCGACCGCGTCCTCGTCGTTGGTGCCGGGCAGCAGGTTCGGATCGTCCGGATAGGATGGGTTCTCCGCCTGGCGTCCGGCGACCGTCCCCGATCCCCGCCACACGCCGCGGTCGTTGCCCTCGTCATCGCCGACACCGCTGGTGTGGGGCCGCGGCGCATAGTCGAGCGGGATGGTCTTGACGTTGAAATCGCTTTCGCGGCCGGCCGTCGACCATTGCCAGCCATTGCCGCTGACCTCGGCGGTCGCCTCGAAATTGTCCAGATCGACGAAGTCCGACGCGATCCGGTGCAGGTTCGGCGTGATCGCCCGTCCGAACTCCACCAGTGACGGATCGCCGTTGCCGCGGCCGAGGTCGCCGAGCACCTGGTCGTAGGTGCGGTTCTCCTTGATGATGTAGATCACATGCTTGATGCGCTGGCGCAGCGCGCCCATGACCGCCGCGTCGTTCGGATCGACCGGCCGGATGATGCCGTCATTGACCGCGACCCGCAGCGTGAGCCCGGCCGTCTCCAACAGGTTCGGAACCGGCTCGGCCAGGAAGCCCGCATGCTCGAGATGGAAGACGTTGTCGTTGACGCCGCAATTGGCGACCCAGGGTGCTCCGGGAAAGAAGCTGGTCTCCCCCGGGCAGTAGTGCGGATTGGGACCGGAGTCGCTCTTGCTGTTCACCGCGTACAGCCAGCCGCCGCTGACCGCCACGTCCTGCGGATACCACGCCGTCGGCAGCAGGCCGTACAGGACGTGCGGCTGGCCGGGTGCGACATCGACGACGCCGATCGCGTTCAGGCCGCCTTCCGACACGTAGAGCGTCCTCTCGTCGGCCGAGAGGGCCAACGCGTTCGGCGCCGCACCGCGATAACGCTCATGCGTCGGCGTCAGGATCGAGGGCACCCCCACCTCGATACGCTCCACGACCCGGTTCGACGCCGTGTCGATGACCTGCACGCTGTCGTCGTTGTCGGCCGCGACATACAGGCGCGTGCCTGCCCTGTTCATCCGCATCCGGTTCGGCGTGCCGCTGACCGGGACCCGCGCCTTGAGCACCGGTGCCGCGCCCGAGATGTCGAGCACGTCGACCTCCCGGTCGCGCAAGGTGCTCACATAGGCCGTGCCGCCATCGATCACGACATCGAACGGCGTCTCGCCGCCCGGCACGCCGCTCCGCGCCGGGACGATGACCCCGGGCCGCAAATCGAGTGCCCCGGTGACGCTGTGCGACACCGTGCTGATCAGCGAGACGCTGTCCTCATAGATGTTGGCGATCAGGATCTTGGCGCCGTCCGCCGTCACCGCGAGGCCAGCGGTGCTCGGACTGTTGTCGTTGCCGACGCCCTGCGTGTGCCCCAGCGCCACCGTCCCCGACAGCGCCCAGGCGCCGTTCGCGAGCACGTAGGTGCTGACATTGTCGCCGCCGCCGCCGCCCACATAGAACTTCGTCCCGTCCGGCGAAAAGGCGAGCCCGACATAGGTCGTCGGGATCTGCACCACCTGCTTGCGCACGGGCGTGTGCGCCGAGATGTCGTAGACAAACAGGTATTCGCTCGATGCGTCGGTGTTCAGCGAACCGTCGCTGTTGTCGATCCCGTTGTAGCCGCTCGTCATCACCAGCAGGGTTTTCCCGTCCGGACTGACCAGGCTGCGGATCGCCTGTCCGGCCAGATAGTCCGGAAAGCCGGCCAGCCCCGGATTGAGGTCCTGGAAGATCGCGCCCGGCGCCGCCGAGGGCGTCACGGTCTGCCCGCTCGGCAACGGCGGCGTCTGCCCAAGGGCGATGTCGGCCGCCAGAACGATGACGATGCTGATCGGAAAGACTCGGAACACGATCGACCCCCTGGGATGTCGATCCGGCTTACCGGAGAACCGGCATCGCGGTGATGGCGCGCCCGTGACGATGGCGGGAATTTTTCGTGACAACGCGATTGTTATCAAGGTCTTGCGTCGAAAGTGGTAGGACTATCGTCCTATTCGTGTACACCTAATTTCAAGTGCGCATCGCGACGCGTCGACCCCATTGCGCCGCCCGGCCCGACGCCGCACCCTCGCGCCATGCTTCATCCGGACCAGCCGAACCCGCCCGCGCTGGTCGCCGGTCACGCCCGCGCCGCCCTGCTCACGCCGGACGGCGAAATCATCACCCTCGATACCGTCGCGGCACTGGGTGCGCTGCGCTCCCTGCCGCCGCCCCTCGTGGTCCATCTGCCGGCGACCGCGCGCCGCCTCGGCGTCACCGGCTTTGCCGCCTTCGATCTGCTCGAACTGTTCGCGTTCGCGCTGCCGGCGCGCACCGTCGCACCCACGCCGCGCGGCCTCGCCCTGGCACTCGATCTGCCGCCGCCCGCCACGATCGACGCCGAGGCGAGCCTGCTCCCCGACATCGCCGACGCCCTTCTCGACCATCTCGCGTCCCTCGCCCACACGCCCTCCGGCGCCGAGGCCGCGTCGCTCGCCACCCGGATGCGCAATGCCGGCTGGCCCTGGGCGGCCGCTTGCCTCGCAGCCCTCGCCGGCGTGCGGAGCCCGCTCCCGGCCGCCGACGCGCTCGCCGTGTGGCGTCGCCTGCCCGCGTGGGAGGAGACCCCGCCCCGGCCGCCCCCCGCGTCGCACGCGATCGCCCCGGAAGCCAGCCGGCATCGCCTTGCGCGCCTGCTCGGGCCCGTCGCCGAGCATCGCGCCGGCCAGGCCGACTACGCCCACGCCGCCACCGCCGCCTTCGCCCCCCGCGAGCAACGCGGCGACCCGATCCTGATGCTCGCCGAGGCCGGGACCGGCACCGGCAAGACCCTCGGCTATGTCGCACCCGCCAGCCTCTGGGCCGAGCGCAACGCGGGCGCGGTCTGGATCTCGACCTACACAAGGCACCTGCAACGCCAGATCGAACGCGAGCTCGCGCGCCTCTACCCGGAGCCCGCCGCACGGCGCCGGCACGTCGTCATCCGCAAGGGCCGCGAGAACTATCTCTGCCTGCTCAACTTCGAGGACGCCGTGCGCAACGCCGCCGCGCGTCCCGGCGCCACCACCATTCCGCTCGCACTGATCGCGCGCTGGGCCACGGCCACCGCCGACGGCGACCTCCAGGGCGGCGACCTGCCAGGCTGGTTTCGCGAGCTGTTCGGCCCCTCCACCCTGTCCGCACTCGCCGATCGCCGCGGCGAATGCATCCACGGCGCCTGCCCGCACTACACGCGCTGTTACGTCGAGCACACGATCAGGCGGGCCCGCGAGGCCGACCTCGTCGTCGCCAACCACGCGCTGGTCATGACCCAGGCCGCCTACGCCAAGGGCGGCGCCGCCGAGGAGCGCGCGCCCACCCGCTACGTCTTCGACGAGGGCCACCAGATCGCCGACGCCGCCGACAGCGCCTTCGCCGTGGCACTTTCGGGGGTCGAGGCCGGAGAGCTTCGCCGCTGGCTGCTCGGCGCCGAGGGCGCGCGATCCCGCGCCCGCGGCCTCAAGCGCCGCCTCGACGATCTCGTCGCCGGCCAGCCGCGGCTCGAGGCTCCGCTCGACACCGCCCTGCTCGCCGCTGCCGCCGGCCTCGTGGCACCGGGCTGGACCACCCGTCTCGCCGGCCGCGCCGAGAACGCGGAAGGCTTCACCAATCCGAACGAGGCATTCCTCGGCGCCCTGCAACGCCAGATCCTCGCCCGCACCCGGACCAGCGCCCGCCCCAGCCTCGAATGCGACCTCCACCCCACCGGGCCCGATGTCGCCGTGTTCGCGCTGACCCTCGCGCGCGCTCTCGAGCGGATCCGCGCGCCGCTGGCGACGCTCGCCGACCGCCTCGCCGCGCGCCTCGACGAGGACGCCGAAACCCTCGACGCCGCCACCCGCGGCCGGATCGAAGCCATGACCGGCATCATCCGGCGCCGCGCCGTCATGCGTCTCGAGGCCTGGACCGCCATGCTGCGCGCCGCCGCCGAACCGCCTTCGGACACGGCCGACCGGCCCGACCATGTCCTGTTCCTCCGCATGGACCCGCTCGACCGCGCGCGGCACGATGCGGTCGCGGACGTGCCCGTTCGCGACGTCGCCCTCTGCCGCCACTGGCTCGACCCGACATTGCCCTTCGTGCTGACGCTCGCCGCCGAGGCGCATGGCATGCTCGTCACGTCGGCAACGCTCCGCGACGAGAGCGAGCGCCCGGGCGTGGACGCCGATCTGGTGTGGCACGCGGCGGAGGCGCGCGCCGGCGCCGACCACCTGCCCTCGCCCGCGATCCGCGCCTCGCTGCCGAGCCCGTTCGACTACGCCAGCCAGACCCGCTGCTTCATCGTCACCGACGTCGCCAGCGACATCGCCGCCCTCGCCGCCGCCTACCGGACGCTGTTCCTCGCCGCCGGCGGCGGCGGCCTCGGCCTGTTCACCGCCATCGCCCGGCTTCGCGCCGTCCACGAACGCATCAAGGCGCCCCTGGAGGAAGCCGGCCTGCACCTGCTGTCCCAGCATGTCGACGCGATGGACAACGCGACGCTGATCGACATCTTCCGCACCGAGGCGAATTCCTGCCTGCTCGGCACCGACGCCATGCGCGACGGCGTCGATGTCCCCGGCCAGGCGCTGCGTCTGGTCGTCTTCGAGCGCGTGCCCTGGATGCGACCCGACATCCTGCACCGCGAACGCCGCCTTCATCTCTCCAACGGCGATCCCGCCGGCTACGACGACCGCATCGCCCGCCTGCGCCTGCGCCAGGCCTTCGGGCGCCTGATCCGCACCGCGACCGATCGCGGCTGCTTTGTCCTGCTCGACCGGCGCATGCCGAGCCGACTGCTCTCGGCCTTTCCCCCGGGCGTCCCGATCGAGCGCATTGGCCTCGCCGGGGCTCTCGAGCGCACCCGAGACTTCCTCGCCTGACCGATCCGCGCCATATACTTGTCCGGTCACGGCGCGCGAGACACAGGAAACAGCGATGGACGGCACCACGATGACCGGCGGCGGCGATACCGCGCTCGACCCGCAGGAGGCGCTGATCTGCACCATGGTGCTGGTCGCCGCCGCCGACGGCTTCGGCATCAGCGACCGCGAAATCGGGGTCATGACCGGGCTCGTCCAGACCCTGCCGATCTTCCAGAACGTCACCTCCGAACGCCTCGCGCACGCGACCGAGGCCGCCGTGGTCCTCCTGCGCGAGGAGGACGGCCTCAATCACGCCGCGCGCCTGATCAGCGCCGCGCTGGAGCCGCGCCTGCGCGAGACCGCCTACGCGCTCGCCTGCGAGGTCGTCGCCGCGTCCACCCGCCAGGGCCAGAGCCTGCTGCAGATGCTCGAATTCATCATGGCCGAGCTCACCATCGACCCCCTCGTCGCCGCCGCGATCGAACGCGGCGCCCGCGCGCGGCACCAGAAGCCGGCGCGCGGCGATTAGGGCGGGGCGCTGCCCCGCTCCCCGCCGGGGGCAGCCGCCCCCGGACCCGGTTCCACAAAGAAGAGCGTCTCGTACGGCCGGTCGATCACCAGGGCTCCTGCCCGGCGCGGCTGAAGAACCCGCCCGTCGGGCCGTCGTCGGGCAACAGCGCCAGCCGCACCGCCGCCTCGGCGCCTTCCGGCACGCTCTGATGGCCGCGATGATTGTTCATGTCGGTCGCCGTGAACCCCGGATCGGCCGCGTTGACCTTGATCCCGGCATCCTTCAGCTCGACGGCGAGATGAATGGTCAGCATGTTCAGCGCCGCCTTCGAGCCGTTGTAGCCGAGCACCTTGACCGCGGCGAACTGCCAGTCCGGATCGCTGTTGTGCGTAAGCGAGCCCAATCCGCTCGACACGTTCACGATCCGCGCCGCGGCGGACTTGCGCAGCAACGGCAGCATCGCCTGCGTCACCGCGATCGTGCCGAAGAAGTTGACCTCGAAGATCCGCCTCATCGCCTCGATGCTCCCGGAGCCGGGCGGCCCGTCGGCGCGGTCGGCGATGCCGGCATTGTTGACCAGCACGTCGAGCCGGCCATGCGCCGCCTCGATCGCCGACGCCGCCGCGGTCGCCGTGGCGGGCTCGCTCAGATCGATCGGAATGAAGCTCGCCTCGATGCCTTCGTCCCGCAACGAGGCCGCCGCCGCCTCGCCGCGGGCCGCGTCGCGCGCGCCGAGCAGGATGCGCGTCCCCGTCTTGCCGATCTGGCGGCTGATCTCCAGGCCGATCCCCTTGTTCGCGCCGGTGACCAGCGCGATCCGTCCATCGTGTGCGGGCATTTGATCCTCCCCTGTGGCGTCTTTGATGCGCCGGTGCATGTGTGAACGGTCCTTGGGCTTGGAAGGCGCGCATGGATGTCGCGCGCTTGCCGCTTGAACCGGCCTGCGGACGCGACGATGATCACCATCGGCGGGCTGCTCGCCGGAAATTTCTCGCACTGCCCGCTTTGGAATCACCACGGACACCGCTTGGCGCCGCGTCAGTGACCGGGCCGAAGGCTTCGCGAACGCAACGTCTCGACCAGGGCCGCCAGCGGCGGCGGCGTCTGCCTGCGGCTGGTGAAATAGAGATGATAGCCCGGCGCGGTCCAGCACCACGATTCCAGCACCCGACGCAAGCGCCCGGCCGCGACATGCTCCGCGACCATGTCGTCGAACAGCATCGCCAGCCCCTGTCCAGCCAGGACCGCATCGAGGATCAGCTCGTCGGTGTTGAAGACGAGCGGTCCGTCGACCTTGACCTGGAACGGCCTGCCATCGTCCTCGAACTCCCAGGCATACAGCGCCCCGGACGTGACCAGCCGGTAGTTGATGCAGCGATGCGCCGCCAGGTCGCGCGGCGTCATCGGCGTCCGGTCATCGAGATACGACGGCGCGCCCACCACCGCGGAGCGGATCGGCGGCCCGACCAGCACCGCGATCATGTCGCGGTCCACCTTCTCGCCGAACCGCAGCCCCGCATCGAACCGGCTCTCGACGATGTCGGTCAGGCCCTCGTCGACCGTGACCTCGACCCGGATGTCCGGGTAGGATTCGAGGAACCCGGGCAGCATCGGCGACAGCACCGTCCGCGCCGCGTGCCGCGGCGCCGTGACCCGCAACGTCCCCGCCGGCCGGTCGCGCAGTCCCGCCAGGGCGGTGAGTTCGGCGCCGATGTCGGTGAGCGCCGGCCGCAAGGTCCGCAACAGCCGCTCGCCGGCCTCGGTGGGGGCGACGCTCCTCGTCGTCCGCGCCAGCAGCCGCACCCCGAGCCGCGCCTCGAGCCCCTTCATCGCGTGGCTCAGCGCGGAGGCCGACATCCCGAGCCTGGTCGCCGCCCGGGTGAAGCTCGCTTCGTCGGCCACCATCAGGAAGGCCGCCAGGTCGTTCAGGTCGTCCCGTCGCATTGCTGCATGTGTTTCACAAGTTCATGCCGATCCTAGCGCCTAGTCCACGGGTGACCCAAACGCGACATCGTGCCGACCCCTTCAAGGACAGCACCATGCGCACCAGGCAGCTCGGCCGCACCGGCCTTTTCGTCTCCGAACTGTGCCTCGGCACCATGACCTTCGGCGGCGGCGGCGTCTGGAGCCTGATGGGCGACGTCCAGCAGGAAGATGCCGATCGCCTGGTCGGCCGGGCGCTCGAGGCCGGGATCAACATCATCGACACCGCCGACATCTATGCCGGCGGCCAGTCCGAGATCATCACCGGCACCGCGCTCAAACATCTCGGCGTCAAACGCAGCGACATCGTGCTCGCGACCAAGGCCTATGGCGAGACCGGCCCCGGACCCAACGACCGCGGCGCCTCGCGCGGGCACATCATGGACGCCGTCCACGCCAGCCTCGAGCGCCTCGGCACCGACCATATCGATCTCTACCAGATGCACGGCTTCGATTCCGTGACCGAAGCGGAGGAAACCGTGCGCGCGCTCGACGACCTGATCGGCCAGGGCCTGGTCCGCTATGTCGGCCTCTGCAACGCGCGCGCCTGGCAGTTGATGAAGGCGATCGGCATCGCCGACCGCCGCGGCTGGGCACGCTTCGAGAGCCTGCAGGCCTACTACACGCTCGCCGGCCGCGACCTCGAACGCGACACCATCTCCCTTCTGGTCGACCAGAAGATCGGACTGCTGGTCTGGAGCCCGCTCGCTGGCGGGCTGCTGTCCGGCAAGTTCGGCCGCGACCGGGTAGCACCCGACGGGTCCCGCCGCGCGAGCCTCCCGTTTCCGCCCGTCGACGAGGCGCGCGCGCACGACTGCATCGACGCCATGCGGCCGATCGCGGCGGCGCACGGCGTCTCGGTCGCCCAGGTGGCGCTCGCCTGGCTGCTCGCCCAGCCGCACGTGACGTCGGTCATCCTCGGCGCCAGGAGCGTCGAACAGCTCGACGACAACATCGCGTCCACCGCACTCGAACTTTCGGCCGCCGAGATCGGTGCCCTCGATGACGCAAGCGCCTTGCCGCCCGAGTATCCCGGCTGGATGTTCCCCGTCTTCGTCGATCGCCAGCGCTTCCCCGGAACCGCACCATGAGCCTCGAGGCCTGGCGCACCCTCGGCCGGTCGGGGCTGATCGTCAGTCCGGCCGCGTTGGGAACCATGACGTTCGGCAACCGGAACTGGGGCTCGGCCGACGACGCCAGCCGGGCGATCTTCGACGCCTATGTCGATGCCGGCGGCAACGTCATCGACACCGCCGAAATCTATTCAGGCGGCCGCAGCGAGGAACTGGTCGGTTCCTATATCGAGGCGCGCTCGCTGCGCGACAAGCTGGTGATCGCGACCAAGTTCACCTTCAATCCCGATCCGGGCAATCCGAACGCCGGCGGCAATGGACGCAAGAACATCCACCGCGCGCTGGAGGGCTCGCTGCGCCGCCTGCGCACCGACCATGTCGACCTCTACTGGATGCACGCCTGGGACACGGTGACACCCGTCGACGAACTGCTGCAATCGCTCGGCGACCTCGTCCGCGCCGGCAAGATCCGCTATTTCGGCTTCTCCAACCTGCCGGCCTGGTATGCCGTCCGCGCCTCGACCTTGGCAGCCGGGCACCACGCCCATGGCCCCGTCGCGCTGCAGCTCGAATATTCCCTCGTCGAGCGCAGCATCGAACGCGAGCATGTCCCGGCCGCCCGCGAATGCGGTCTCGGCATCATGCCCTGGAGCCCGCTCGCCGGCGGCTTCCTGACCGGCAAATACAGCCGCGAGACTGCCGGCCCCGCCGGCCAGGGCAGGCTCGCCGGCAGCAACCCGTTCCAGGGTCCTGCTACCAAGTTCACCGAGCGGAACTGGCGAGTTCTCGACGCCCTGCGGGCGGTGGCGGCGGACGTCGGCCGGCCGGCCGCCCAGGTGGCCCTCGCCTGGGCCGCGGCGCGGCCCGGCGTCGCCTCGCTGATCCTCGGCGCCAGCACGCTCGACCAGTTGCAAGGCAACCTCGCCGCCCTCGAACTCCGACTGGCGCCGGAGCAGCGCCAGACGCTCGACGAGGCGAGCGCGCTCGATCCCGCCTTTCCCTACGGCCTGTTCGCGCCCGGTGCCAACCGCATGCTGTTCGGCGGTGCCGGGATCGAGGCTTGGCCCAGCTAGAATTTCGCTGCCACGTCGAAGGTGATGTTCGCAGGGATCCCCGGCACCGCCGTCTTGAAGGAGTTGCCGCCATACACCCCGTAGCCGAACGTGCCGATCTGCAGGTATTCGTACTGGTAGTATTTGAGGTTGAACAGGTTCTGCACGTTCAGCGCGAACGTCACGTCCTTCAGGTAGGCATGGTGGACAGGCAGGTCGTAGGTCGCCAGCAGGTTGAAGATCGTGTAGGCCGGCTGCCTGTAATGCGTGTCGGTGTAGGTATTCCCGGCCGTCACCACGTTCTGGTTGCTGGGAAACCCGGGAATGTCCTCGGTGATGTACTGCTCCCCGACATAGTGCCCGTAGGCACGCACATCGACATGGTCGTTCGGGACGAACACATGCGTGTGCTGGTATTCGAAACCGAAATTGGCCAGCCACTCCGGCACCGTCGAGAGCGGGGTGTCGCCGTAGGCGAACCCGAACTGCCCGTCCTGGGGTGTGACCGCCGCCAGGTAGCATTCGCAGCCCGGGGAATAGGGCTGTCCGGTCATCAGGTATTTCGCGAGATTGTAGGAGCCGCTCGCGAACACCGACCAGTCGGGCGTGATGCGCCAGTTCCCGTTCAGCTCGACTCCCTTGAACTCCTCCGAGCCCGGATTGCCGTGGATCGATTGGCCGGTCGAGAAGTTCTCGAAGAAGCCGATCACCTGCTCGGCCTTCTCGTAGTAGTAGTCGAGATTGAGCAGCAGCGAGGGCGAGTCGTAACGAATGCCACCCTCGTAGTCGTGCAGGCTCTCCGGATTGGGAACGTCGAAGCCGATCAGCTTGTTGTTTGCGTCGACCGTCGGCGAATAGGTGCTCAGCGGCGCGAAAAGATCGTAGCGCCCGTAGTCGCCGTAGATATTGATCCGCCTGGTGATGTCGTAGCTGGCACCGAAATACGGCAAAAAGTCCTTGTTGTAGGAGTTGGCGCTGTAGCCGCCGCCCGTCGTCGTCGAGTAGGCCGCATCGAAACTCGACACCGCCGTCTGCAGCGTCGCACCTGGCAGCAAGTGCAGCCGGTTGTGCAGGATGTCGATCTTGTCCTGCGCGTAGACATCAAGGATCGTCCGGTGCAGGCCGCCCGGATAGGTCCCCTGGATGCCGCCCAGATCGCCGACATCGTTGAAGCCGAACACCTCCGGGATGTTCGCGTTCTGGCCGCCATAGATGTATTCGTTCTCGACCTCGTCGGCGCGCGCAGCCAGGCCGCCGATCGTGATCGTGTTGTAGGGCAGGAACACGTTGATCTTTGGCCGCAGCCCGAAGGTCTGGATCGTGTCGACGATCGCGGACGTCGTCTGTCCCGCGATCGCGTAGGGTCCGGCGCCGAGCAGCCCCTGCTGGATCGCGAGCGCGTCGTAGCCGGGCGGGCGGGACTGGAAGCCGAACGCAGCGCCCGGATTGTAGCTCAGATACCCGTTCCGCCGCGCCGGCTGCAGCGAGCCGCTGGTCAGGATGTCGGCCTGGCTGAACGGCGCGCCGAAGAACGGATAGGGAAAGGTGGGCGAGATCTCGTTGGCGTTGACGAATTCGACGTTGCTGTCGTCCTCGCGTTCGTAGAACAGCTTGGCGCCGATGATCAGGTGCGCGTTGACATAGGTCTCGTCGCCCACGTCGGCGAACAGGAACTTGTTGTCGAGCTGGTTGTAGAACTCGTTCGGCGCGAAATTCCAATAGGAACCGAACTCGTTCAGCAGATCGGCCGGCACCGGGTTGCGCGCCGTCGAGTAGCCGAAGCCGGTGTTGTAGGTCACGTTCGCCGTCACATGCGACAAGCCGCCGTCATAGGGCTTGTCGGCACTGAACAGCATGCTCCGGTAGCGCGACGGCGTATAATCCTGGAAGCCGCCATTGTACGACTGGTCGTAGTGCAGCAGGATGCGCAGCCCGTTGACGCCGCCGAGCGCGCCCGAATTGGCCTCGAAGCCGCCGTGCCACAGATTGAAGGAACCCACGCCGCCCTCGACGAGGAAGTTCCTGTCGGCCGTGGGCTTCTTGGTCTCGTAGGCGACCGTTCCGCCGAGGGCATTGAACCCCTGGTTGTCGGGGGCCGCGATGCCGGGATAGATATTGACCGAGCCGAGTTCGTCGTTCGTCACGAAGCTCGACGCCTGCCCGACCTGGGTTCCTGTCGTGCCGCCATTGATCAGCGACTGGATCGGGATGTCGTCGAGGCTGGACGCGAGCTGGCTGTCCTCCACCCCGCGGATGGTCAGTTCGGGCGATTGCTGACCGACCCCTTGCTGATACGAGTTCACCGACGGCGCCTGCGTGAGCAGGCTCTGGATCGATCCGACCACGCCGTTCTGCTTGATCTGCTTGGCGCCCAGCTCCGTCACCGCCGTCGGGATGTCCTTCTCCCGCTGGGTCAGCGCCTGATAGACCTTCCGGATCCGCTCGACCTGGATGGCCGCCGACGCCGGCGCGGCGCTGGACGCATTCGGTGGCTCCAAGGTCTGCCCAAAGGCAAACGAGGACAAGCCGGCCACCAATGTTGGCAAACCCAGACTGAAGAGTGTTGGGACCATTCGCATGACAACTTCCCCTCGCCGGATCCTGCCGATCATCCGCATCAGAACCGTGCGGTCACCGTAAACGTTGCCGCAAACGGCTCCCCAGGTAGCCCGTCGGCGAACAGCGGCGAGCATCCATAATTGCTTCGCTTCTGGCCGACGAACGAGGAGTTGCCGCCGCTATTGGCGCTCGTGAAAGTCCCGCAGGATGAAGGGGAAATCTGCTTGTAGAAATACTGGAAGTAGCTCTGATTGAACAGATTAAGGATATTAAGGTCGAAGTCGATCTTCTTGAGGAAGCCGTTGGTGCCGAGGAATTTGACCGGCAGGGAGTAGTTCGCATCCAGGTTGAACACGACGAACGCGGGCAGACCGCCGTTCGCATCGGTGAGGGTCTGCCCGGTCGAGAAGCTGTAGTACCCGTAGGTTCCGTAGGAAGGAACCCCAGGCAGCGCGCCAATATTCTGGAACGCCGCAGCGTCGGTCGTGGTCGCCTGCTGGCCGGTATACTGACCCTCAAATCGCACATGCAGCTCATCGTTCTGAATGAACTGGTTTCTCTTGTCGTAGTCGACACCGAAGGTTGAGAGCCAGTCTGGAACACCCGAGATCTTCGATCCGCGTAACGCGACGCCGAACTGGTCTTCCTGCACCGTGACATACGACAGCGATGATGCGAGATATTGCGCCCGGATATGGGAACCATTTGCGAACAGTTGCCAGACCGGGTTGATCTTCCACACCGCGCTGACTTCCTGCCCCTGGTACTGGCGGATGCCGTCGTTGGTATACTCTTCCTGACCCGTCTGCGGTCCGGACTGGAACTGGAAGAAGCCAAAATCCCGCGTGATCTTCTGGTAGTAGTAGTCGGCCGTCAGCAGCAGGTTTGGCGTATCGTAGCGTATCCCGCCTTCGTACAATTTGACGATCGAAGGCGTCGGCGGGTTGCCGAGGATGTTCGGACCGAAATCGTTCACCGGCGCGAACAGCGCCGACTCACCGAAGCTCCCGTAGAGCGACGTCCCTTTGGCGGCTGGCAGGATCCTGTCGAGGTCGTAATCGACATTGACGAATGGCAGCCAGACCTTGTCGAACCGTGACGCCTTATAGGACCCGATGTCGCAAGGCGCCCCGCCCGACGGCGTTTGCGCGGCGAGGATCGCCTCCTGCTGGCAGTAGGGCTGCGCCAACACTGCCGCTGTTGGCGTCCCGCCGAGCACCTGCGTGCTCTTGGCGCCCGTCGCCGTCGCCTCGAACGTGAAGCCGGGCGTGACGTGCAGGGTGCGATGGAAAAGATCGATCTTGTCCTGTGCGAAACCCTGATAGATCGCGCGATACTCGCCGCCGTCGGCACTGCTCAATCCCGCTGGTCCGACAAGCAGATTCGCGGGTGAAGGCGTGACCTGGGAAAAGCCTCCCGCATTGATCGCGCTGTAGGGCTCCGTCTCCTTGGCGAACAGCCCGCCGACGATGATCGTGTTGCGGATACCCGCGATGTCAGGAGGCGTCAGCGTCACACGCGGCTGGATGCCGTAGGTGTCTGTGTGCTGCTGCAGCAATTCCGCATTATAGCCGCACGGCGAGGTCTGGCCGGCGGCCATGAACTTGTTCACCACCGACGCCGGACAGCCGGGCGAACCCGGCGGATAGGCCAGATTGCCATTGTAACCATAGACCGGCGGCTCGTAGAACGGCCCGGTCGGAACATAGGAGCTCTGCTGGCCAAACCCGGCCGGTGTCTCGATGAACGGCGACGCACCACCAACCGTTACCAAGCCATTCTGGCCGCCAGGGGCGAACACGCGCGGATCGGAGTAGTATTCGGTCTGGGAATTTGTAGGCAGATAGAAGACCGAGCCGCCGATGGTCAGATAGGGACTGATATAGGTCCTGTCCTTGAGGAAGATCGACAGATAGTCGTTCTGCTGCGCCGCGAAGCTCTGGGACGGATTGTAGTTGCTGAACATCCCGTTCTCCTGCAGGAACGGCAACGGAATCGGCTCGGGCGTGAACAGGCCGTTGGCCGTGTTGTACAGCACCGTCGCCTGCACCTTCGAAAGCCCGTCGTCATACGGCTTGTCGGCCGCGAATTCCATGTTGTTGTAGTGCGCGGCGGTGTAGTCGATATAGCCCTGCGTCGATAGGTTCGAATATTTGAGCAGGAAGCTAGGCGCGTCGTAGCCTGTGCCGAGCGCGCCGTCGAGCAGCCCGGAGTTGAGCGCGAAGCCCTCCTGGTAGGTCCCGAACGATCCGACCGACCCGGTCACGTCGACGAACCGCTCCGGTGTCGGACGCAGTGAATCGTACGCGATCGTGCCGCCGATGGTTCCGAACGTGTTCTTGTCCGGATAGGCGACGCCAGGATAGATCGAGACGCCGCCGATCTGGTCAAGGTTGAAGCGGCCGCCCAGGATGCTCTGCTGCAGGATGCCCGCACCGCCGTTCAACAGATCCTGCATCGGGATGTCGTCGAGCGTCTGCGCCGTCTCGAGCCCGCGCGTACCTCGTACGGAAATGACCGGTTCGTTGTTGCCGATGCCCTGTTGATACACGTTCACCGATGGCGCCTGACGCAACAGCGTGGCCACGCTGCCCTGCACGCCGACCTGGGCAATCTGGTTGGACCCGAGTTCCGACACGGCGCTCGGCGAATTCTTCTCGCGCAGGAGGAGCCGCCGATATTCGGCGCGAACCTTCTGCACCTCGATCGGTTGGCTGCTGTTTGTGGATGTATCTGAGGTGCTCGAACCGGTCGCTGGCAACCCAAGCGAACCGGATGTCGGCGCACCGCTTTGGGCGGCCGCCAACGGCGGCCCGACGATAACGCCCGAGATTGCCGAAGCGAGCAGCATCACCCGCCGCAATGAACACTCGTGACGCATACGTGATGAACTCCTTGCTTCCGGTTGATCCGGCGGTGCGAGGAGCAATCCAAGTTTCGTTCCAGGCTACGGACAAGAACGGTAGGGGCGCAGCTACCAAACCCATCAAAGAGCCTGTGCTCTTTGGAAACCGCGCCTTAGTGATTTATTGGAAACACTTTTTCTGCCGACCCAAATCAACCAGCGCGTTTGCCCGCGCCGTTGCGTCTGCGCCGACACGATCCGCCTCCAGTTGTTGGGGCATCTCCTGCTGGACACCGGGAACGAGACTTGAAGACCCGGAGTTGGCGTTGATTTCGGGTGTATTCGTGTCTTTCGAGGACAACATGCTGGTTTGTCCCGTTTGCTTTGATTGCAGGTTTGCCAGCTTGATGCGCGCATTTTGCCGACTGATCTCCGGCACGATTTGCTGGCATGTCATATTGGCATCCTTCGGCTGCGCGCCGGCTGGAACATCACCCAAGCTGCTGCTCGCGCCCTGATCGCATCCGACCAACGAGAAGCAGATGAGGCCCAGGACAGCGGCCGATTGAATCGTGATGTCCATTCTGGCGTCTCCTGAACCCCGACCCGACTAGAGCGTGATCGGTTTAGGTTGACATGAAATGCGAGAGCCGATCACGCTCTAGCCTTTGTTTCGACGAGCAATTTTATCGCTGTGCTGACGCAACTTGAAGCGATATTGCTCTAGGGCGCGTTGGCACCCCGATCCGCCGCGGGGCTCGGACATCGGGAGCACGCCCGGGCCAGTAGCCGGGCGCTGCGGTCAGAACTTCGCGGCGACGTCAAACGTGATGTTCACCGGGATGCCGGGAACCGCCGTCTTGAACTGCTGGCCACCATAGAGACCGTAACCAAAGGTCCCGATCTGCAAATACTCGTACTGATAATACTTGAAGTCGAACAAGTTCTGCACGTTCAGGGCAAAACTGAGGTCCTTTAGATAGCTTTGATGGATCGGAAGATCATACGTCGCCAGCAGGTTGAAGACCGTGAAGGCCGGCTGCTTGTATGGCGATGTCTCCGTGGCGCCTTCGGTTTGGGGATTCGGGTTCTCTGGATACCCCGCATTGTCCTGGGTGATGTTCTGCTCGCCGACATAATGACCATAAACGCGCAAATCGGCATGGTCGTTCGGCACAAACACGTGGGTGTGCTGATATTCAAAGCCGAAATTGGCGAGCCATACCGGAACCGTCGAGAGCGGCGTGTCGCCAAATGCAAGACCAAACTGTCCGTCCTGCGGCGTAACCGTCGCCAGATAGCACTCACAGCCAGGCTCGAATTGGTTAGCCTTTGACGGCATCAGATACTTGGCAAGCGTGAACGAGCCAGTTCCGAAGATTGACCAATCCGGCGTGATTTTCCAGGTGCCGTTGAGCTCGAATCCTTTGAACTCTTCCGCACCCGGATTGCCGTGACTTGTCTGCCCGGTCGAGAAGTTTTGGAAGAAGCCAATCAGGTTGGTGGCGCGCTCGTAGTAGTAGTCGACATTGATTAGCAAGTTGGATGAGTCGTAGCGAATGCCACCCTCGTAATCGGTGAGATTCTCGGGATTTGGCGCCGGATTGCCAATGACTTGGTTCTGCGCATTGACATTGGGTGAGTAGGTGTTGAGAGGTGCGAACAGCGAGTAGCGCCCATAGCTGCCGTAAAGGTTGATGTGCTTCGTGATGTCGTAACTCGCGCCGAAATACGGCAGGAACGCCTTATTGAAGACGTTGGCGCTGAAGCCACCGCCGGTTGAGCCGTCAAATTCCGTGTCATAGCTTGAAATCGCGCTCTGCAGCGTGGCGCCTGGCTGGAAGTGCAGGGTGTTATGGAGAACATCGATCTTATCCTGGGCATAAACGTCCAATACCGTCCTGTGTTCGCCACCCGGATAGGTTCCCGAGGCACCCTCACTGTTGTAGCCAAATGTGTCCGCAAAGCCGGTGCCAGGTCCGACAAACTGATTCGACGCATTGCCATTATCATCGGATCGCGCGGCCAGGCCGCCGATCGTAATGTTGTTGTAAGGAAGAAAGATGTTGAGCCGCGGCCTGATGCCGAATGTCTGTACCAGATCAGTAGTGTCGGACGCATTCTGACCGTTGATTGCGTAAGGACCTGCAGGAACCAACCCTGCGGCGATACCCTTAGCGAAGTAGTTCGAGCTAGGGAGCTTCAAAGACGTGAGCCCGTAAATCGAAGGATTATACGTCAAGTAGCCGGCGGATCTGGCTGGCTGCAGCGTTCCGCTGCTCAAAATGTCATTAAAGAAGAACGGTGAAGCCGGGTTTGGGTACGGGTTGAGAGGAGAAATGTCGGACGCCTGTTGATACTCAAAATTGTCATCGGTCTCCCGCTCGTAGAATATCTTTGCCGAACCGATCAAGTGCGAGTTGATATAGGTTTCATTGCCTACGTCAGCGAACAGAAATTGGTTATTGAGCTGGTTGTACGTTTCGCTGTGAGGATAGTACCAGTAGCTTCCGAACTCGTTCAGCAGGTTGACCGGCGCCGGATTGCGTGCCGTCGAATAAGTAAAGCCGGTATTGTAAGTAACGTTCATTGTCAGGTGCGACAGGCCCCCATCGTAGGGCTTATCGGCACTGAAAAGCATGTCGCGGTAGCGTGACGGCGTATAGTCTTGATAGCCGCCGTTGTACGACTGGTCATAGTGCAAGAACAGTTTCAGCCCGTCGGGGCCGCCCAGGGAGCCCGAGTTCGCCTCGAAGCCGGCATGGCTGAGGTTGAACGAGCCGACGCCGCCCTCGAGTTCGAAGTTTCGGTCCGCCGTCGGTTTCTTCAGGTCGTAAGCCACCGTCCCGCCGAGCGCGTTGAACCCCTGGTTGTCCGGTGCCGCGATGCCTGGATAGATGTTCACGCCGCCGATCTCATCGTTAGTGACGAATGACGAAGCCTGGCCGACGAAGCTGCCAGCCGTGCCGCCGAGCAGCAGAGACTGGATCGGCACGTCGTCGAGACTGGCGGCGAGCAGGCTGTCGTTGACGCCGCGGATGGTCAGTTCCGGCGAGTTCTGGCCAACGCCCTGCTGATACGAGTTCACCGACGGCGCCTGTGTCAGCAGGCTCTGGATGGTGCCGACCTGGCCGTTCTGCTGGACCTGCTTGGCGCCGAGTTCGGTCACCGAGGTCGGGATGTCCTTCTCCTTCTGCAGGAGCTGCTGGTACACCTTGCGGATGCGCTCTACCTGGATGGTGGCCTGTGCCGGCTCGAGGTTGGTTTGGTTCGGCGTCTCCGTGGTCGCTGGCGTGCCGGTGCCCGGACTGTTGCCGTTGTAGGGTCCCGTGGTCGTCGGATTGGCATTGTGAGTGACCGCCGGAGCGGACGGGTTCGGGATGGTCTCGATTTGCGCACGAGAGGCAACCGGCACCAGCACTCCGCCGAGCGCGGATGCGACCAGGAGCGATCGCCGGAACGAAAAGTCGATACGCATACACAATCCCCTAGGCCCAACGAACGGCTCGACGGGTGGAAATTCGAGCCCCAGGCGGAGTTTGGCAAGCCTTGTTGCGGGTCCGGTTACACGCAATCTCGGATGGGTTGCATTGAGGCAACATGACGTTTTCGTGCACGATCCGGGGCAGAAACGCCCCGGATGCCTAGGGAAGCAGCAAAACGCTGTGACGCCTCATTCTGACAAGTATTCAAAAGCAGAAAATGGTCAGCCGAACTTGTATTGTGTCTTGATGAAGAAGAAACGGCCGACGCTGTTGTCGACGCCGTAGATGCCGAGGTTGGTGTTCGTCGCGCCGTCCTGCGCGAACGGCGGATCCTTGTCGAGAATGTTGTCGATTCCGACCACCAAGTTGAACTTCTTGAAATGATAGTTCAGCTCGATGTTGTGGAAGAAGACCTCGTTGGTGGCATAAGCACGCGACAAGGTCGGGGAGTATGTCGACCCGGGGTAGAACTTCATTCCGTCGAAATACTGCATCGAGTAGGTCAAGCTGAATTGGCCATGGTTCCAGGTCGCCGAAGACGTGTTGCGCAACCGGGGATAGCCTGCCTGAGGGTTGGCAAGAAAGTTGTTGGTTCCGTTGAAGTTGACGAACGGTCCGTTCGGCGCGAGCTGCTCGATGAACCCGATCGACAGCGCGAAGTCGGTCGCGAACGTGAAGCTGTCCTTCTCTCCCGCGAGGACAAGATAGTTGCCGCCGAAATCGAGCCCGTCGGCGCGCAACTCGCCGAGGTTCTGGTAGGGTGAGAACACAGTGGTGAACTGGCCGGCGCCGTTGCGCGGCGCGATCAGGCTGCAGAAGCTGTTGGTCAGACCGGGGCTGTTGTAGCAATCCGTCACGATATCCTGCGTGTCGAGCGTATTGATCTCGTTGGCGATCCTGGTGTGCCAGTAGTCGATGGTGACCGCAAAGTTCTTGATGAAGCGCGGCTGGATCACGGTGCCGAACGTGTAGGTGTGGGCGGTTTCCGGCAGAAGCGCCGGGTTGCCGCCCTGGATGGTCTCGATCTGCTGGTTGGGCTGCGAGAACGTCGCCGGGTTGATTCCCTTGCTGAGGCAGTTCGCCGCCACCACGCCCACCGCGCCGACGCACGGATCGGTCGCCGAGTTGAAGCTGAGCGACTGGCCGCCATAGAGCTCGTTGATCTCGGGCTGACGGAACGCGGTGCCGATGCTGCCGCGGAACCGGATGTCGTTGATCGGCGTCCAGTTCCCCTTGATCCCGAAGGTCTCGGCGTCGCCGAAGGTGTTGTAGTTCGAATAGCGTCCGGACAAATCCAGCGACAGATCCTTCGCAGCCGGAAGGTTGGCGAGGATCGGAATATGTAGCTCGCCATAGACTTCCGTGGCGTTGAAGGCGCCTGATGTCGGCTGCTGCGCGTTCTCGAGCGTCACGCCGCTCTGCACCAGAGGATCGGGATCGTAGGTCCCCTGCTCGCCGCGGTGCTCAAGTCCGAACGCCAGGCCAACCGGCCCGTACGGCAGCCGAAAGAGATGGTCGTTGGTGATGCCCGCATTAAGATCGCGAAGCTGGAACACCGAATGCGAGAACTCGTTGAACCGTGCATAGTCGATTCCGGCCTGGTTGAACGAGCCAGGACCGAACGGGTTCTGCAGCGTGCAGCCGGCCGAGGCCTGGCAGACGCTCGGGTCGTAGACACCGGACGCGGACGGGTCGACGGCGTTCGGGTCGAAGGTCTGCCGGAAGCCTAGCTCCTGCTCGAGATTCTTGTAATTGACCTCGTTGAGGCTCTCCTGCTGGCCTCTCGAAATCCCGTAGCTGTAGGAGACATCATAGTTCCACGGTCCGACAATCTGGCCGCGCAAGCCGAGCGTGCCCTGCCAGGTGTCGACGTCGCTGATCGTCTGACGGCCGCCAAACTCGACGACGCGGCGGGTTTCGGCGACGTCCTCACCGAACGGGTTGAACGGATTGCCCGCCGGCGTGATCAGCAGATCGGGAAGCGTGCTCGGCGGAATGCTGCCCGACACCGGTTGCGGCGCAAGATTCGTGACCGCCTGCTTATGGTTGTAGAAGATATTGCCGTAGGCGGTGAAATGCGAATTGATGTCGTAGTGGCTCTGGGCAGTAACGTTCTCAGTCTCGAGAGATCCGAGCAGGTCCTCGAAGTCGTTGAAGTTGAACCGATCCGCGCTCGAATAATTCGGGAACTTGCCGTTTCCGGCAGCATATTGGTCGAGCCCCAATGGATTGGCGACGTTCGGACTGTCCGACACGCGGCCGCCGGCGGTGAAGCCCGACAATGTCGTGAATGGCTGACCGGGGCCATTGTCGCCGGTGATCGGGACACGCGAATAGTCCCGGGACGAACTCTCGACGGAGCCCTGATTGTTGTAGTCGCCCGAAATCGTGAAATTCCCGCGGCCATGATCGAAATTGAAGCCGCTCGTTGCCGACAATTCGCCGGTGCGGTCATCGCCCGCCTGCGCGATACCGCCGCTCGCGTTGAGCTGCGTTCCCGAGAAATCCTGCTTGAGAATGATGTTGACCACGCCGGAGACCGCGTCCGCGCCGTAGATGGACGAGGCACCATCCTTGAGGATCTGGATCTGGTCGACGAGATTGACCGGGATGTCCGACAGGTCGACGCAGTCCGAGCCAAAGATGCCGGTGTGCACGACGCGTTTGCCGTTGATCAGCACGAGCACGCGCGAGATGCCGAGATTGCGCAGATCGTAGCACTCGAGACCCTGACCGCCGTTCGTCGTCGTCCGATAGGTGCCCCCGGTGCCGCTCGACGGGACTCTCTGCAGAACGTCCTGGATGCTCGTCGCACCCGAATTGAGGATGTCGCGCGACGAGATGATCGTGACCGGGCTCGGGCTTTCGACATTGCTCACATGAAGCCGTGACCCGACCACGATCTTCTCGACCTGGATCGGGCTTGTTCCCTCGCCGCCTGCCAACGCGGAGGGCGTGACAGCGGAGTCCGACGACGGCGTCACCGGCGTCGTCGTTCCAGCGAGCGGCGACGTCTGTGCGACCGCCTGGCCGGTCGCCAGCAACAGAGGAAGCATCGTCGCCGCCTGCGCTTGTCTGGAAAAACCGGACCTTCGTCCGGTCATGTGGCGAGTTCGCATCGGCGTAGACCTTCCATCCTCGGCGGAACGTCATCGGAAGTTCCGCACTCACAAACATTTGCAAATTGGATGAATGGCTGAAATGGGTTTCATTACATCGTGTTCCGGTGACCTCCATCTTGATGCAAGAAAGGCACAGTCCGTAACGACCGGCCTTCTAAAGCAGCAACGATCTCCCTCGGATGCTCAACAATCGAGCGAACGGCCGCCGCGCAACGGCCATCTCATCCGGGCGTTGATGTTCGTGCTGCAGGGGTCACCGCCATGTCCGACCACAACCCGCCTCGCCAGACACTCGCGGTCGCGCGCGAGGTCCGGGCCATCCTCCCGACCCAGACCGCGCTGGACGAAGCCATGGACGCCCTGCGGCTGCGCGGTTTTGACCGGGCCGATCTGAGCTTGCCGCAAGCAGCCGGGGCCGCCTCGACCACCCAAGCCGGCGCTTCCAACACCACCACCGAGATCGACCGCCAGCAGGCGCGCACCCTCGGCGGCAGCACGGCCGGTGTGGTGGCGGCCCTCGGGGGCGCCGTGATCACGGTGGCAACAGGCGGTGCGGCCGCGGTCGCCGTCGGGGTCGCCGCGGCCGCCGGCCTCGCGGCGGGCGGTGCCACCCACGCGGCACTCGCCGGCGGCGGCGAGGATATCAAGACCAACCGTGACAGCGCCGCCGACAAGGGTGAGCTCGTCCTTGCGGTGGCCATCCGTGACCCCGAGCGAGAGCAGGCCGCCCATGAAGTACTCGCGCAAGCTGGTGCGACGCACATCGCGACCGTCGAGCACGAGCCTTCGTCGGCGACCTAGACGGCCGGATCGTTCGCTGGCTGTTCCTCCAGTCGACCGAGCATCGGCCCGAGAAGATCGCCGTATCGACGCCAATGGCCCTGAGAGGACGCATTGATCGGCTGGCGTATCTGGTCACGGCTCGCGGTGCGGACGTCGCGGACGGTCAGATAAAACGTCTCGCATGATTTGTCGTACGGCAGCTCCAGGAAGGTCAGCGCCCGCGACAGGGTGCCCTTGAAGTCGCGCACCCAGTCGGAGAGATCGATCTCGAGCAGCGGGATCGGAAGCACCGTCCGCCAGTGCAGCATCATCGCGCGCTGCGCCCGCATCCACCAGCCCAGATCGGCCAAGTCATGGGCGTATGGGTGGTAGCCGGACAAACGCCGTCTGAAGATCGACAGCCCGTTGTCGCGCAAGTCGCGGGTGCAGTGGATGATCCTGGCGCCAGGCAGGAGGACAGCGGCGAAACCAAGCTGCAGATCGTTGGCGGGCATCTTGTCGATGATCCGGCTCGTCCCGGGCGGCGCGGAGGATCGAAGCTCTTGGAGATACCGTTGGGCTTCCTGGCTGAGGACGTCGTGCGACAGGGCGGCCGCGCGCATGGAGGTCGCCGGATCGAGGGGATGGCCAGCCAGGCGCGTCACCGTATCGAGCAGCGCCATGCGTTCTCCGGCGCCATGCACGGCTGGATGCGCCGAGAGGATGTGTTCCGCCAACGTGGTTCCAGAGCGTGGCAAACCCACGATGAAAACAGGGGTGCGATCCTGCCGGCCCGAATCGGGTCCCCGGGCGAAGCGAGCGACCCCGAAGGCGGCTCGGGTCGACGCGAGCAAAGCGTCATGGGAGTCGCGCGAGAAGGGCTGTGCGAGCGCCAGCAACCGATGACCGAGCTGCCACTGCCGAAGCGCGGGCTTCGGTCCGGCTACCTGATCGAACAGCGACCCGAGCTGGAAATGCGCCTCGATCCGGTGCTCGATCCTCGATGTCGGTTCCTCGGCAAGACCCGCGAGATCGCCGGCCAGGTGTTCGGCGGCTGGACGATCGCCGTCGTTCATCGCGAGCCGAAGACGCTGGAGCATGACGAGCGTATCCTGGCGACCGGCTCGATCGGGCGGCATGGCCGCGCGGGCGGCGTCCGCGTTGCCTTGACGAAGCAACGCCAAGGATCGCTGCGCACGCCACTGGTCCCCGATCGGTCCGGGCCGCGGCGGCAGCAGCCTCAACACCGTTGCTTCGCCGCCTTCCGCCAGCAGCAGGGAGGAGAGATGCACTCGAGCCTCCGCCTGGCTTGCGTCGCGGGAGATGATCGCGCGCAGCTCATCCGCGGCGCGCAAGGGCTCGCCGCGCAGGGCGTGCAGCACGGCGAGTTCCGTCTCGGCGCGGACGCCGGCCCCGAACGCCACCGCTTCCGACAAGGCTCGGATCGCCTCGGCCACGCGACCGAGCTCCAGCGACGCCATGGCAAGATCGAACCAAGCTGACGCCTGCTCCGCGCGATCCCTTGGAGATCCGGCCAGACGCGCCATGGCGAAGGCCGCCCTTGCATGAGCAGAAGACGGCTCCAGGCACAGAGCCTGCCGCGCGGCGTCGACTGCTGCGGAAATGTCGCGCTCGGCCAGGCGCGCATGGGCCGTCTTCAGCAGAGAGACAAGCTGCGGTGACATCGCAGGGCGGGAGCGAGAGTGGGACGGTCGTCCCGCGGCTGCACTAGCCGGCTTTCCGCCGGCAGAATGGGGAGGATCCGACTGCTCGGACCGAAGCTCAGGAGACCTTGATGTTGATCGCCGCCTGCTTGCCGCGCTCCATTGCCACCTCGTAGGCGACCGCCTGGCCTTCGTTCAGCCCGCGCAGACCTGCCGCCTGCACGGCCGTGATATGAACGAAGACGTCCTTGCCGCCATCCTGCGGCATGATGAAGCCATAGCCCTTCGTGGTGTTGAACCACTTCACAGTCCCGGTCGCCATAGCCGAACTCCGTCGAGCCCGAAGCCGCCAAGCACGGCACACTTCGATTGGTCTCCGGAATGGAGCAGGAAACGAATCGGGCTGTCAACGAAATCGTGAATGGACGCGGACACAAAAAAGGGCGGGTCCGAAGACCCGCCCCTTCGGATTTTCGAGACCGCTGGTCTCAGAAATCCATGTCGCCCATCCCGCCGCCCGGAGGTCCACCGGCCGGCGCCTTCTTCTCCGGCTTCTCGGCAATCATCGCCTCGGTCGTCACCAGCAGCCCCGCAACCGACGCCGCATCCTGCAGCGCGGTGCGCACGACCTTCGTGGGGTCGATGATGCCAGCCTGCACCAGGTCCTTGTACTCGCCGAGCTGCGCGTCGAAGCCGTAGTTGTAGGAGCCGTTCTCCAGCACTTTGGCCGCGATCACCGCACCGTCCTCGCCGGCGTTCTCGACGATCTGACGCAGCGGGGTCTGTACCGCGCGACGGACGATCTCGATGCCGACCTTCTGGTCCTCGTTCTCGTATTTGAGGTCGGCCAGCACCAGCGACGCGCGCGCGAGCGCGGTGCCGCCACCGGGAACGATGCCTTCCTCGACCGCGGCGCGGGTCGCATGCAGCGCGTCGTCGACGCGATCCTTGCGCTCCTTCACCTCGACTTCGGTCGAGCCACCGACGCGGATCACCGCGACGCCGCCCGCGAGCTTCGCGAGGCGCTCCTGCAGCTTCTCGCGGTCGTAGTCCGAGGTGGTTTCCTCGATCTGCGCGCGGATCTGGTTGCAGCGTCCCTTGATGTCGGTGCCTTCGCCGGCACCCTCGACGATGGTGGTGTTCTCCTTCTCGATAAGAACCTTCTTCGCCCGGCCGAGCATGGCGAGCGTGACGCTCTCCAGCTTGATGCCGAGATCCTCGGAGATCACCTGGCCACCGGTCAGGATCGCGATGTCCTCGAGCATCGCCTTGCGGCGATCACCGAAGCCGGGCGCCTTCACGGCCGCGATCTTCAGGCCGCCGCGCAGCTTGTTCACCACCAGGGTCGCAAGGGCCTCGCCCTCGACGTCCTCGGCGATGATCAGCAGCGGACGGCCGGACTGCACGACGCTCTCGAGCAGCGGCAGTATCGGCTGCAGGCCCGACAGCTTCTTCTCGTGGATCAGGATGTAGGGCTGGTCGAGATCGGCGACCATCTTCTCGGCGTTGGTGATGAAGTACGGGCTCACATAGCCGCGGTCGAACTGCATCCCCTCGACGACGTCGAGCTCGGTCTGGATGCCCTTGGCCTCCTCGACCGTGATCACGCCCTCGTTGCCGACCTTCTGCATCGCTTCCGAGATCATCCGCCCGATCTCGGTCTCGCCGTTGGACGAGATGGTGCCGACCTGCGCGGTCTCTTCCTGGGTCGAGATCTTGCGCGTGTTGGCCTGCAGCTGCTCGACGACGCGAGCGACCGCCATGTCGATGCCGCGCTTGAGATCCATCGGGTTCAGGCCGGCGGCAACCGCCTTGAGGCCCTCGCGGACGATCGCCTGCGCCAGAACGGTCGCGGTGGTCGTGCCGTCACCGGCGATGTCGTTGGTCTTGCTGGCGACCTCGCGCACCATCTGCGCGCCCATGTTCTCGAACTTGTCGGAAAGCTCGATTTCCTTGGCGACCGTCACGCCGTCCTTGGTGATGCGGGGCGCGCCGAAGCTCTTGTCGATCACCACGTTGCGGCCCTTCGGGCCCAACGTCACCTTCACCGCGTCGGCGAGGATGTCGACACCGCGCAGCATTCGCTGGCGGGCATCCGCGCTGAAGCGCACGTCCTTTGCAGCCATGTTCATGTCTCCTTGATGGACAACGGATAAAATCGAATGAGAGAGGTCAGGCGGCCTTCTGGGAAGCGACGCTGCCCTCGACGACACCCATGATGTCGCTCTCCTTCATGATCAGCAGCTCCTCGCCGTCGAGCTTGACCTCGGTGCCGGACCACTTGCCGAACAGCACGCGGTCGCCGGCCTGGACGTCGAGTGCCACGACATGACCCTGCTCGTTGCGAGCGCCGGGCCCGACCGCGATCACTTCGCCTTCCATCGGCTTCTCCTTGGCCGTGTCGGGGATGATGATGCCGCCGGCCGACTTCTCTTCGCCGGTCAGCCGCCGAACGACCACGCGGTCGTGCAGGGGACGGAATTTCGCCATGTTGGGTGCTCCTGGGACCCGGCAGAATGGCCCGGGCCCGATTGCTGTCGCCGCTTTCCTCCAAAGGCACCGGCCACCGCGGCGGGGAGCGACCAGCCCTTGGCACTCGGTTATTGGGAGTGCCAGGCGTGGTCTAAGCCCAAGCACCGGGGCTGTCAAGGAATGGCAGCAATCTAAGAAGGTGAGTGCTAATGCACTCACATCAAAGCATTTTTTGTTTGCCGCCCGGTGCAACCTCGCCGAAGCTCCAGGGTGAACCGCCACAAGCGAGGGCGGCAGATGGGACACGCGGCATACGGATCAGCACACCGGACAAGGACACGCGATGAACCTCGGATTGCAGCTCAAAGAGTGGCGCCTCACCACGGCCGAAATCCTCTACCACCTCCCGGACCATCCGGCTGTCCTGCAGACCTATGTCTGGCAGGAACTCGACCTTGCGCCGCGCTTTCCGGCGCTTCATCGGTTCCTTGATTTCTGGACGCGCGAAATCGAGGGCCGCCTGCATTCCGTGCGTGTCGGCACGCGGCAGGTCATCGGGCCGGCCGAGCTGAGGATGCCTGGCGCAGTGCTCACGCTCCAGTAGCCTCGCCGTCCGGCGCCGTCTCGGGCCGGTCGAGTTTCGCCTGCTCGGCCGACCGAGCCGCGCGCGCGGCGGCCTCCCGGTCACGCGTCGCTTCCGCCGCCGTCCGGCCATGGCGAACCCGGTTCTCGGCCGCGGCCGCCGCTGCCGCATCGCGGGCACGGGCCTTGCGCGCTCTTGTCAGGTTGACGATCTCGGCCATGGCTAGAGCACGCGTCCGGCAACGGCATCGAGCTTCGCCATCAACGCCTGGTCGCGCCTGGCCGGCGCGGTGATCAGCGCGACATCGAGCACACGCTCGCAGCCCGAGGCGCAGACTGCCCGGGGCACACCGACCAAGGGCACCACCGCCCGAACCAGCGCCCGCGCGCGCGCTGCGTTCTCGTTCATCACCCGGACAACGGCGTCCACCGTCACGCTGTCGTGGCCGTCGTGCCAGCAATCATAGTCGGTCACCATCGCGACCGACGCGTAATTGATCTCGGCTTCGCGCGCGAGCTTCGCCTCGGGCATGTTCGTCATCCCGATTACCGACGCGCCCCAGGTCCGATACAGTTCACTCTCCGCCCGCGTCGAGAATTGCGGTCCTTCCATCACGAGATAGGTTCCGCCGCGCGTCACCGGCAGCGCCAGACCGCGCGCCGCCGCCTCCAGATGATCGCCGAGGCGCCCGCATACCGGATCGGCCATCGACACGTGCGCCACCAGCCCCTCGCCGAAAAAGCTGCTCGCGCGCGCGAACGTCCGGTCGATGAACTGGTCGACGATCACGAAATGTCCCGGCGACAGATCCTCGCGCAATGATCCAACCGCCGACAGCGAGATGATGTCCGTCACTCCCGAACGCTTCATCGTGTCGATGTTGGCGCGATAGTTCAGATGCGTCGGCGACAGCACATGCCCGCGTCCGTGCCTCGGCAGGAAGACGCATTCGACGTCGCCCAGCGTGCCGAACAGAAGCTGATCGGACGGCGCGCCCCACGGCGTCTCGATCGTCCGCCACACCGGGTCGGTCAGGCCCTCGATCTCGTAGAGACCCGAACCGCCAATCAGCCCGACGACCGGCTTGATCACGGCACTCATGCGAAGGAACTCCGCCGGCGAACGAGCGACACCAGCACGATCAGGAGGACCAGGAACAGAACGATCTTCACGCCCATCTGGCGCCGCTGCACCAGATGGGGTTCGGAGGTCCAGGCGAGGAACGTCGTCACGTCGCGCGCCATCTGATCCGGCGTCGCCTTCACCCCGTCGGCATAGGTGACATGGACGTTGTCGAACGGATTGACCATGGCGATCACGTTGCCCGGGACGTGAAGATTATAGGCCATCCCCTGACCCAGCGTGAGGTCCGGCGGCGGGTTCACGTAGCCCGTCAGCAGCCCGTAGAGCGCATCCGCCCCGTGCTCCTTCTCGACCGTCGCGCGCGACAGATCGGGCGGCAGCACGCCGACATTCGCCGCGCGCGCGGCCGCATCGTTCCTGTAGGGTGCCGCGAACCGGTCCGCCGGCTGGGCCGGCCGGAGGACCTGGTGTCCGGCCGCATCCTCGCCGCCGGGCACCAGCGAAGAGGCCGAGAACGCATGCACCTGATTGGCATTCAGGCCCAGGCCGGACAGATCGCCATAGGCCAGGTGCGCGATCCCGTGACAGGACGCGCATGCCGCCTGATAGACCGCGAGGCCGCGCTGGGCGGCGGCAATGTCGAACCCGCCCAAAGCATGCTCGAAGCTCCAATCCTGTGGCGTGACCGGGATCGTGACCTGGGCCGACGCGGTGGTCGCGAGCATCGCCGCCGCGACACCAAGGGCAACACGCACCATCAGAGCGCTCCGGCCGGCCGCGAAACCGCGCGCGATCGGCTGGAGGACGGCGCGGCTTGTCCCAAGGCAGGCACCGGCAGCGTCCGCTCGTAACGACCAAGGAACGGCATGATCACCAGGAAGTGGAAGAACCACCAGAGCGTCGCCAGTCGCGCGATCGGCATCCAGATGCCGGCGGTCTGCTCGTTTCCCGCGATCGACAGCAGCAATGCATCGGCGACGAGGATGAACATCGCGATCCGGTAACGAGGCCGAAATCGCGCCGATCGCACCGGCGAACTGTCGAGCCAGGGCACCGCGAACAGCACGATCACCGATCCGATCGCCAGCATCACGCCGCCGATCCCGGGGATCGCCCGCAGGATCGCGTAGAACGACAGGAAATACCACGCGGGCGCGATCGAGGCCGGTGTCGAAGCCGGATTGGCCGGGATGTAGTTGTCGTTCTGGATCAACGCCATCGGAAAGAAGAACGCGAGGATCGCGAAGACCAGCAGGAAGACGAGCATCGCGAGCAGCGAGCGGCCGGTGTGGTGCGGGTGAAACGGCGCCATCTGCGCCGGCGGCAGATCCACGCCGGTCGGGTTGTTCGAGCCCACCACGTGCAAGGTCGCCACGTGCAGCCCGACCACGCCGAGCGTCAGCATCCCGAGCAGGAAATGGAACGCGTAGGCGCGATGCAGCGCGGCCGCGCCTACGCTGTCGCCGCCCTGCAGCCAGTGCGCGATCTCGGGACCCATCCCTGGGATCGCGGCAATCGCGTTCGAGCTCACGACCGCGCCCCAGTAGGACATCTGACCCCAAGGCAGCACGTAGCCCAGGAACCCGGACACGATCACAACCGAGAGCAGCAGCATGCCGGTCAGCCAGACCAGTTCGCGCGGCCGCTTGAACGACCCGTAATAGAGCGAACGCCATGTGTGGATATACAGCAGCGCGAAGATCAGCGTGGCGCCAGCCTGATGGATCGATCGGATCAGCCAGCCCCAATTCATGTGGCGGTCGATTTCCTCCACGCTGGCGAATGCCTGCGCCGGATCGGGTGTGTAGGCGATCGTCAGGAAAAACCCGCTGAGCACCAGCACGATCAGCGTGACGGTGACGAAGGCGCCGACGTTCCAGAGGAAAGTCAGATTACGCGGCACCGGGAAGCGCACATACTCGCGCTCGAACAGCGAGATGATCGGCAGCCTGGCATCGATCCAGCCGGCGATGGGCCCGCGGGAAGCGGGCGTCGTCATCGTCTCGGTCGGTTGGCCGTCCATCAATGATCCCTCGAAGTGCAAGCAGCAGGCGGCCGCACATTAGGGTTCGCCATGCCGCACCGCAACGGAGCCTCAGGCGTGCCCGACGACGCCACCCTGCGTCTGAAGCTGAGCCGCGCGCCGCTGCTGCCACAGCGCCACGAAGTCGATCGGCTGCAGCAGGACCGGCGGAAATCCGCCGTCGCGCGTGACATCGGCCAGGATGTTGCGCGCATAGGGGAACAGCAGACGCGGCACCTCGATCAGCAGCATCGGCTCGACGTTCTGCTCGGCGACACCGTTGAGCGTCACGATCCCGCAATAGGCCAATTCAGCGATGAACACGCTGCGGCCCGGCTCGGTGTCCGGCGGCGCACCCTCTGCCTGCTGCTTGGGTTCGGTCGCCTCGGTCTTGATCGCGAGCGTGACCTCATAGACGGGCTGCGCATCGTTGAGACGACGCACCTGCACGTCGAGATTGAGGCCGATGTTCGGCTGCGCCCGAAGGGACGCGAAAATCTCAGGCGCGCCGGGGACCTCGAAGGACAGGTCCTTCACGTATTGCAGGTTCATGACCAGCGCCGGCTGTGCGGTCTGGGTGTCGCTGGCGGCAGGGGCGCCGTTCTCGCTCATCGCGTTCTTCTCCATCCGGCCGATACGGCTCTCGCGGCAGCCGGGTAGCATGCGACGCCCCACGGTGCCACCGCCTGAGCCGGTTCAGAGTATCGGGAACGCGACCTCTGGCGGAGGAGCCGCCGGATCCACCTCGACCCATTCGCCGTTGGCAAGCGCACGGCCGGTCAGGGCGAGACCGAAGCCCCAATGACAGACGACGACTGTCCGCGACTGGTCCGGACGTTCGGCCATCAGCGTGCGAAACCGGCCAGCGCGTGCGGCGACGCTGTCGCTCGTCTCGCCAACCTCGGGCCACCAGGTCTCCGCGATCGCCGAGAAATCGTGGGCCGGCCAGGCGGCCGCGAGCTTGGACCGCGGCGTCCCGATGTCGCACACGAAATTGTAATGCTCGCGGACGAGGTCCGTGACCTCGACCGGCAGCCCGGTGCGGCGGGCGATGGCTGATGCCGTCTGCAGCGCCCTCGTGTAGGGCGAGACCATGATCCGGACGATACCGGCGGCCGCGAGGTGTTCGGCCGCCGCCTCCGCCTGGGCCTCGCCGAGCTTCGTGAGTTTCGGATCCTCGATTCCCGGATCGCGCCTGGTCGCGGTGAACGCGACGTTGAATTCGCTTTGGCCATGTCGAAGGACGATCATGGTCGCAACCTGAGACGCGCGTCCTCGCTCGACAAGCGGCCGGCCTCGGGCCGCGTTGCTTCGAGCGGCACGAAACCTTATCTCTTGCCCACGCGGCGCTCGACGCCTTCGCACGCCCCGTTCGGAGACGGCATGAATTTCAACACGGCCGGGATACCGGTCGATCTGATCCTGTTCGGCATGATCGCGCTGTTCCTCATCCTGAGGCTGCGCAGCGTGCTCGGCAAACGAACCGGTCTGGAGGTCCCGGCGGCCGCGCCCGGCCGGAGGCCTCCCGCGCCCGTCATCGAGGGTCGCGCGGAGCCGGCGGCGCAGGCGCGACCACTGCCCGACCCGACCAGCCCGGTCGGACAGCGTCTGGCCTCGATCCGGACGGTCGAGCGCGGCTTCGATCCGGCCGCCTTCCTGCGCGGTGCCGAGGCGGCGTTTCGCCGAATCGTCGAAGCCTTCGCGGCCGGTGACCGGATCGCGCTGCGTCCACTGCTGACCGAGGCTGCCTTCCACTCCTTCGAGGGCGCCATCACGACGCGCGAGGAAGCTGGCCAGACCCAGCGCGGCGAGGTGAAGGCCATCCAGCAGGCCACCATCGAACAGGTCCAGCTCGTGGAGGGCGGCGCTGGCGGCGGCAAGCGCGCGCTGATCGAAGTGCGATTCGTATCGGACCAGATCAGCATGACGGTCGGCGCGGACGGTCAGCCATTGACCGGTACGGACGCTGTCACCGAGCTCGCGGACCGCTGGATCTTCGAGCGCCTCTACCCGGGCGAGGCAACCTGGCGCCTGGGCGAAGCCCGGGCCGCCTGATCGAGCCAACCCGCTCCTGACTTGAATGAATGGCGTCCAGAGGCCCGGCCTCTGGCGGGGTCCGGGGCAGAGCCCCGGCTGATCTGCGAGGAAACCGCCCCATGTCGATGAAGGACATCGTCTCGCTCTGCAAGCGGCGCGGCTTCATCTTTCCGTCGAGCGAAATCTATGGCGGCCTGAACGGCTTTTGGGATTACGGCCCGCTGGGTGCGGAGCTCAAGCGCAATGTCCGCGCCGCCTGGTGGAACGACATGATCGCCCATCACAACCGGCTGCAGGCGCCGATGGGCGCGCCGTCTGCATTCGAGATGATTGGCATCGACAGCACCATCATCATGCATCCGCAGGTCTGGCGAGCTTCCGGCCATTACGACCTGTTCCACGACACCATGGTCGATTGTCGCGAGACCAAGCGGCGGTTCCGTTTCGATCATCTGCGCGGCCGCTGGGTCGCGCATCGCGACGTTCGCATCTTCGTCGCCGTCATCGCCGAGCCCGACGAAGAGGTCGAGCTCGCGCTGCAGGCGGCGCTCGGCTTCTTCAAGCTGCGCCGCAGCTATGCCGATCAACTGGCGTGGGAAGGCGAATTCGAGGACGTGGCGAAGCTGCCCGGGACCGGGCAGGTGCTCGCTCCTGGCGCGACCGCGCCAGGCACCCTGACCGCCCCGCGCGACTTCAACCTCATGCTCGAGACCGGCATCGGCGCCGCCGCCGCCGAGGACAGCCGTGCCTTCCTCCGGCCCGAGACCGCCCAGGGCATCTTCGTCAATTTTCGCAACGTGCTCGACACCACGCGCGCCAAGCTGCCGTTGGGCATCGGCCAGATCGGCAAGAGTTTTCGTAATGAGATCACCCCGCGCAACTTCACGTTCCGCTCCCGCGAGTTCGAGCAGATGGAATGCGAGTTCTTCTGCGCACCCGACAGCTCGCAGGATTGGTATCGGTATTGGCGCGATCGCCGCTATGCCTGGTATCGCGATCTTGGTCTCGCCGAGATTCGCCTGCGCGCCAGGGAGCACGACGCGGCTGAGTTGAGCCACTACTCGGTCGGCACCTGCGACATCGAATATGCGTTCCCGTTCCTGCCCGAAGGTGAGTTCGGCGAGCTCGAAGGCGTCGCCCATCGCGGCGATTTCGACCTGCGCAGCCACATGGAGGGCAAACTCGATCCCAAATCGCGTCCGCTCGTCGTCGAGCGCAACGAAAACGGCCAGCCGCGTCATCCTGGGTCCGGCAAGAACCTGTCCTATCGCGACGACCTGACCGGTCAGACCTTCGTCCCACACGTGATCGAACCGTCCGCGGGCGCCGATCGCGCCACGCTCGCCTTTATCTGCGAGGCCTATCAGGTCGACCGCGCGCCCGATGATCAGGGACAGCAGCAGGAGCGCACCGTCATGCGTCTCCATCATCGCCTCGCCCCGGTCAAGGTGGCGGTACTGCCGCTGGTCAAAAAGGATGGCATGCCCGAGATCGCCCGTGAGCTGTATGGCGACCTCCGCCGGCACTTCGCCGTCGACTATGACGAAAAGGACGCCGTCGGCCGCCGCTATCGCCGGCAGGACGAGATCGGTACGCCGTTCTGCCTGACCATCGACAGCGAGACGCTCGCCGACCGCACGGTCACGATCCGCGATCGCGACACTCTCGTCCAGGAGCGGATCCGGCTCGACGACGCGGTCTCGGAGGTTCGGAACCGCCTGCAGTGAGGGCGTTGTACGCCGCGCTCCTGTCGATGCCGCTCTGGGGATGCGCCGCGACCGATGCACCCGACGTTCTGGCACCGATCGGTTTCGAGCAGATCCCAGGCTGGTCCAGCGACGCCACGGAGCGGGCCTTCGCCGCTTTCCGCGGGCAGTGCGACCAGATCGGACAGATGCAGCGCGGCGAGAAGCTCGGAGGCTCCGGGCAGACGGCGTCGCTGGCGGGGTCGCCTGCCGCGTTCGCGCCTGCCTGTCTCGCGGCACGCGAGATCACGGTCTCGGGTCCGGCCGACGCGCGCCGGTTCTTCGAGCATTGGTTCGCTGCCTACGATGCCGGGGAGATCCGTATGACCGGCTATTTCGAGCCGGAGTTTTCCGGCAGCCTGACCCGGGGCGGCGCATACCAAACGCCGGTGCTCGCCCGCCCCGCGGACCTGGTCACGGTCGCGTCACCCGACGGCCACGGCGTGATGAGCGGTCGCGTCTCGGGCGGTCATGTGGTGCCCTACCCGACTCGCGCCGAGATCGATCATGGCGCGCTGGCCGGCCGCGGACTCGGATTGCTGTGGCTCTCCGACCCGATCGACCTGTTCTTCCTGCAGTTGCAGGGCTCCGGCCGCATCCGGCTGCCGACGGGCCAGGTCGTTCGCGTGGGCTATGCGGGCAAGACGGGCCGTCCTCACGTGCCGCTCGGCCGCCTGATGGTCGAGCGCGGCCTGCTGGCGCCATCGGATGCCACACCTTCGCATGTCAGGGACTGGCTGGAAGACAACAAGGACAAGGCGGCGTCGGTGATCGAAAGCAGCCCGGACTACGTCTTCTTCCGCATCCTGCAGGATGTCCCGGTCGCCGAGGGTGCGCCGGGCGCGCTCGGCGTGCCGCTGACGCCGTTCCGGTCGGTCGCGACGGCCAAGGATGCGACCCCGCTCGGCACGCCGGTGTTCTATGACGCGCCGGGACTGAAACCGACGCTCGCCTTCGCCCAGGACGTCACCGGCGACAAGGCCGATCTCGAGATCTTCTTTGGCTGGGGCAAGGCCGCCGGAACGAGCGCGGGCGCCTTTCGAACCCACGGTCACCAATACGTACTGCTGCCGAGACCGACCGTGCCGTCGACCTGACAAGAAGACCTTTGTACGAATCGCCGGCGTTGTTCATCCTCGGACCATGAGCCACCGATTCGCTGCCGTCGCGCTCCAAACGGTTGAACAGACAACCGGAAACCAGATCCTCGACCCGAGATCGATCGAACACCGATCGCGGCCGCCACCGTTTCCAGTCGGCCGCCACGCCTTGCATTGCGGCGACTGCCTGACTATCCTGCCGGCGCTGGAAGCCGAGAGCGTCGACGTCGTCGTGACCTCGCCACCCTACAATCTGGGCGTCGAATACGCCGCCTACGAAGACCGTCTGAGCGAGCAGACCTACCTCGACTGGCTGACGAAGGTTGCCCGCGAGATCAGACGCGTGATGCGTCCCGACGGGTCGCTGTTCCTCAACGTCTCGGGCTCGAGCAGCCAGCCCTGGCTGCCGTTCGAATTGCTCGTGCGCCTGCGCGGACTGTTCCACCTCCAAAATCATATCACCTGGGTCAAGTCGATCACGACGGCACGCGAAACGTCGGGACACTTCAAGCCGATCTCGGGCGAACGTTTCCTCCACCACAACCATGAACATATTTTCCACCTGACCCTGAGCGGCAAGGTGAAGCTCAAGCGGCTGGCCATCGGCGTTCCGTTCAAGGACAAGTCGAACATCGCCCGTCGCGGACATGCGCAGGATCTACGCTGCCGCGGCAACACCTGGTTCATTCCCTACAAGACCGTCCAGCGGAGGGCGCAGAAGTTCAACCACCCGGGCACCTTTCCCGTCGACCTTCCGCGCTGGTGCATCCGTCTGCATGGGGTGAAGGACGCGGTCGTCCTCGACCCCTTCTCCGGCACCGGAACGACGCTGGTCGCAGCCGAGCTCGAGGGCGCGCGCGGGACCGGGATCGAGATGGACCCCGCCTATGTCGCGGTCGCGCGCGCGCGCATCGCCGACCAGATGCGTCTCGACGCATCCGCGCCGGCGATGGCCAAGGCCGGAATGAGCATGAAGTTGTAACGAACCTGGTTCACCGCGAACGCCGCGTTGAACGCCAGCAGGAAGAAGGGCGGCAGCGACACCGCCAGGAAGCCGGCATCGCGTCGCTTGACCATCGTCCACACGCAGATCGGCGCCAGGATCAGCCCCCAATAGTGGTCCACCCAGAGGCCGCGCAGCGCGAGTGGAACCGTGACCATCAGATGCCAGACCGGATCGCGCGCAACCTCGTGCATCAGCAGCCAATGCAGGTGGTTGTCGGGGGCGCCCGCCGCCCGCAGCGTCTCGGGCACCAGGCGGCGCATGCCGATCGCGTAGAAGGTGTCCGGTCTCTCGTCCCAGCCGAAGCGCGCGCATGAAGCTGGACCGCCGAACAGCCTTCCGATCGCGTTGCCGTCCGGTAGCCAGCACAGGAACGACAGGCCGTATTCGCGCCAGGTCATGCTGTCGAACGAGATCCTTTGCGCCAGCGTGTGCCCCGCGTAGCCGAACGTCAGTTGTGCCCGACCGAGCACCGCCTCGTTGCGCGCGATCCAGGGCAGGACCAGCGCCGCCGCACCGGCCGCGACACGCCAGAAGCCGCACGCGAGAAGCGCGTAGGCGAGATAGAGGAAGGCCGGCCTGACCAGGATCGCGAGACCGAGTGCCAAGCCCGTGGGCCAAGCCCAGCCCGGACGACCACCCACCACGCGGACCAGTCCCGCCGTCATCGCGGTCGACAGCAGGAAGCTCGTCGTCTCGGTCATCAAGTAGTTCACCGACAGCAGCATCAACGGCGCCGTCAGCAGGGCCAGTCCGAGTGCCACCCAGGCGCCCGCGCCGAGGCCGAGCAGGATCGCGATGTCCCATACGAGCCAGTAGGCGACGGCGAGCATCGCGAATTGGAGCCAGCGGACCGGGGCCGCTTCCCGGCCGCAGACGACGCCCGCCGCCACGCAGTCGAAGTTGCGGGCCATCGACGGATCGAGGCCGGCGAGGCCGGCGAGCAAGGCGGGATAGAGCGGCGCGAAACGCATCCCCGGCGGATGGCCGGGCGGCCCGAACTCGCCGTCGGTGAAGCGGCCATGACGCAGGATGTCGTCGGCGATCCCGATATAGAACGGCTGGTCGTAGGTCATGAGCGGCTGCAGCTTCGCCGACGGCCAGAGCAAGGCGAGGGTCGCGAGCACGATCAGCAGCGCTCGCCGCGCTGGCGAAAGCCAGGCCGCCATGCCCATAGTTCGCATCATGTCACGCCGACCGCGCATCCTGTCCGAGCACGACCGGGAGACGTGGCACGCCTACATACGCCAGGTGGCACCGTTGCCCGGACGTGTTCCGGCCACCGAGGCCGCCGTGCAGAACGACATGCCGAAACGGGCCTCGAGACCGCCGGCCACGACGCCGCGGACGCCGCATACGCCTGTCCTGGTCGTGGGCGAGCGTGGCCTCGGACTGGACGACAGCAGTTGGCGCGCGCTCTCCAACGGCCGGATGGTGGCGGCGCGGCGGCTCGACCTGCACGGCCGCACGGCGAACGCCGCGTTCGCCGAGTTGCACGCCTTCCTGATCCGGGCGAGCGGCGAGCGCTTGCGCTGCGTCGAAATCATCACGGGACGCGGCACCGGCGAGGCGGGCGGCGTGCTTCGCCGTGAGTTGCCGCACTGGCTCAATCGCGCCGATCTGCGTCCGCTGATCATCGCGGCCCAGCATCCGCAACCAGGCAATCTCGGTGCCGTCCGCATCCTGCTTCGCCGGCGCCCATGACTGTCGGATGCCGGCCCATCGAGGGTGCGGATTCACGGCCAGGCGGTCCAGTGGCGTGTCCCATGCACGAAGTAGCGGCTCACCCGCCTGCCGTCCCAGTAGTAGCGAAGCTGGCGCGCCTGCTGGACCGGGAGCCGTACCCGGTCCGGCCAGAACAACGCGGCCGCTTCGCCGCCGTCCCAGCGCACGCTCGGGTAGATGATCCCGTCGCCGTCCGCCTCGTGGATCGCTCGACCCAGCGCCTGGCCGGGCGCGTAATCGTCCGGGGCCAGGCACTCGGGCGCCGCACCTTGGCGGAGATCGACGAGCATTCCGCCGATGCCGCTGACGAGCTCCCGAAAATCCGACATGCCCGCCGGTTCGTCGGTCGCGCGCATGAAGTTCTCGTGGTGGAACATGGTCTCGGCGAGCGCGACCTCGGGACAGTCCCCGCAATACCAGACGCCGAAGCTGCCGTCGGTGAAGCGGCTCGGTCGTGCACGCGAGGCATGGGTGAATGCGCCCATCACCAGCGACGCGGTGGGTCCGGCGAGCCTGCGCGACGCCGGCACCAGGCTCAAATCGCCGACCTGGTCGCGCACCCGAGGATTGCTTCTTGCTTCCGCCGACGCGATCAGGTCCCAGTCGGCCGGATCGGCGATGTCCTCGAACAGGCTGACGGGCGGATAGACGGTCCGAATTATGCGATGCGACACGGACCATTCGGTCTGCGAGCGAGCCAGCGTCACCAGGCGCCGCGTTCCGCGTCGAGATAGGAACGGACATGGGCGAGATCGGATGGGGCGCCGGCCATCATGCGATCGAGCGCCGACTGGCCGCCGAAGGCGCCGTTCGGCTGGCGTATCCAGCGATAGCCGCGTTCGGGATCAGTGAACATGTAGCGCAGCGCCTTGTGTATTCCCATCAGGTCGCCGAGCCGCCAGGCGGTGTCATGCGGGATGTCGGCGATCTGTCCGGCTTTCCAACGCTGGAAGGTTCGCAGGCTCGGCTGACCGAGCAGCATGCGCGCCTCCAGCGCACCCAGGCCCCAGCGATCGAACAGGTTGAAGGCCGCCCGCAGCATCGCCGCGACTTCCTCGCGGGTGAAATTGTCCACCAGCGGGGCCGGGGCTGGCGCCGGGCTTCGCGTTTGCGCGCGATGAACGAGCAACAGAGGCGCTCCTACTGCCATTTGGCTCAATATATGGATTGACCGCCAAATGGCGCAAGATCTAGTCGGTGTTTCCCAGCACCGACGCGAGAGTTTCGAACACATGGTCGATCTGCGCGGGCTCGATGATGAGCGGTGGCGAGATCGCGATCGTCTCGCCGGTGTAGCGGATCATCACCCCGGCCTCGAAGCATTTGACGAACACCTCGTAGGCGCGTGCCGTCGGGGCACCGGGCCGGGGACGAAGTTCGACGCCCGCGACCAGACCGAGATTGCGGACGTCGATGACGTGCGGTGCCTCCCGCAGCGTGTGCGCCGCGGCCTCGAAATGGGGCGCCAGGGCCGCCGCGCGCGAAAACAGCCGCTCCTCGGCATAGATGTCGAGCGTCGCGATCGCGGCGGCGCAGGCCGCCGGATGTCCCGAATAGGTGTAGCCATGCGCGAACTCGATGATGTTCTCCGGGCCGTGCATGAAGGCCTCCTGGATCTCGGCCCGGACGGCGACAGCGCCCATCGGGATCGTTCCATTGGTCAGCCCCTTGGCGCAGGCGAGGATGTCGGGCACGACGCCGAACGCGTCGGCGGCGAAGGCAGCGCCGAGCCGGCCGAAGCCGGTGATCACCTCGTCGAAGATCAGCAGGATGCCGTGCCGCGTGCAGATCTCGCGCAGACGCTCGAGATAGCCCACCGGCGGCGGCAGGACGCCGGTCGAGCCGGCCAGCGGCTCGACGATGACGGCGGCGATCGTCGATGCGTCGTGCAGCAGCAGGAGCCGTTCCAGGGCGTCGGCGAGTTCCGCACCGTGGGCGGGCTGGCCGCGGGAGAAGGCGTTGCGAGCGAGATCGTGGGTGTGCGGCAGATGGTCGACGCCGGGCAGCCCGGGCCCGAACATCTTCCGGTTGCCGGAGATGCCGCCCACCGAGATGCCGCCGAAGCCCACGCCGTGGTAGCCGCGCTCACGTCCGATCAGGCGCGTGCGTGCGGCATCGCCGCGGACCCGGTGATAGGCGAGCGCGATCTTGAGCGCGGTATCGATGCTCTCCGAGCCCGAATTGGTGAAGAAGATATGGTCGAGATCGTCCGGCATGATCGCAGCCAGCCGTCCGGCCGCCTCGAAGGCCAGCGGATGGCCCATCTGGAAATTGGGCGCGAAGTCGAGCGTGCCGATCGCCTCGTGCACCGCATCATTGATCCGCGCGCGGCCGTGTCCCGCGTTGACACACCACAGGCCGGCGACGCCATCGAGCACCTCGCGGCCGTCGTCGGTGCCGTAGTGCATGCCGCTCGCGGAGACGAGCATCCGGGGTTTGTGCCGGAATTGCCGGTTCGCGGTGAACGGCATCCAGAACGCATCCCGGTTCGTCGTCGCAGGCCGGTCGAGCACGGCGGTCTCCCTTCGCGGTAGGTCGGCTGCAACCTTGCCGCCGCGCCCAGCGCTGGCAAGCGTCTTGTTCACGACGTCGCTGGCAGGACGGCCGGTCGAGCCCACATCGCGGCGATGACACGGCGCGGCGCACTGCGGATCGTTCTCGGCGACCAGCTCTCCGCCGGGCTGGCGGCGCTCCAAGGCATCGATCATGCGGCAGACGTCGTCCTGATGGTCGAGGTGCGCGCCGAGTGTACCTATGTCCGCCACCACAAGAAGAAGATTGTTCTCATCCTGTCGGCGATGCGTCATTTCGCGGCCGGACTAGGCGAGCGCGGGATCGAAGTCCGCTACGTGACCCTCGACGATCCCGCCAACACGCACTCGTTCCGGGGCGAGGTCGTTCGTGCCGCATCCGATCTGGCGCCGTCACGCATCGTCGTCACCGAACCGGGCGAGTGGCGCGTGCTGGAGGACATCAAGGGGTGGCAGGAGGCGGCCGGCTGCACGGTCGAGGTGCTCCCCGACGGGCGCTTCCTCTGCTCGATCGCCGACTTCCGGCATTGGGCGGGGCAGCGGCGCTCGTTGCGGATGGAGTTCTTCTACCGCGACATGCGACGCCGTCATGCCCTGCTGCTCGACGACGACGAGCCGGCAGGCGGCCGCTGGAACTTCGATGCCGAGAACCGCAAACGGCTGCCGGCCGGCATCGCCGTCCCGGCCGCGCCCTCCTATCCGCCGGACGAAACCACCCGCGCGGTCATTGGTCTCGTCGAGCGCGACTTCCCGGACCATTTCGGCAGCACCGACGGCTTCTCGCTTCCGGTCACGGCCGAGGCCGCGGAGCATGCGCTGGCGGATTTCATCGCGGTTCGTCTGGCCTCGTTCGGCGATTGGCAGGATGCGATGAAGGCGGGCGCGCCGACCTTGTTTCACGCGCTGATCTCGACCTCGCTCAATCTCGGCCTGCTCGATCCGCTCGTGGTCTGCCGGGCCGCGGAAGGCGCCTGGCGCGAGGGACACGCCCCGCTGGCGGCGACCGAAGGCTTCGTCAGGCAGGTCATCGGCTGGCGCGAGTATGTCCGGGGTGTCTACTGGCTGCTGATGCCCGAATACGGGCAGCGCAACGCGCTCGAGGCGACCCGCAAGCTGCCATGGTTCTACTGGTCGGGCGAGACGGACATGCGCTGCATGGCGGACGCGATCGGCGCCACGCGGGAGAACGCCTACGCCCATCATATCCAGCGTCTGATGATCACCGGCAATTTCGCACTGCTCGCCGGACTCGATCCCGACGAGGTCGACGAGTGGTATCTCGTTGTCTATGCCGACGCCTATCAGTGGGTAGAAATGCCGAACGTGCGCGGGATGGCGCTGTTCGCGGACGGCGGGGTGATGGGCTCCAAGCCGTATGCGGCGTCCGGCGCCTACATCAACCGGATGAGCGATTATTGCGGCGGCTGTCGTTACGACGTGAAGCGATCGACGGGCGAGGGCGCCTGCCCGTTCAACTCTCTCTACTGGGCCTTCATGTCCCGCCACGAGAAGCGACTTGCGGGCAACCAGCGGATGGCGATGCCGCTGCGCACGCTGGCGAAGATGGAGCCCTCGAAACGGGCCGCGCTGGAAGCCGAAGCGGACGGCTTCCTGGTGCGCGTGGACCGCGGCGACCGGGTCTAGCCGCCTCAAGTGTGCTCCTTTTGCCGCACTGAATCTTGTCCGGCACAAGAACGACCTTCTCCTCCTGGACGCTCCGTGGCCTCCGTTCTAGACAGATTTGGGAACGCGTTCAGAACAAGAAGTCCCGGAGGAATGATGATGTCAGACAGATGGTTGTCGCGGCGGAGCATGGCGGCTCCCCTGTTCGGCCTAGCGATGGCCGCGGGTTACGCCGGCGTTCCGGCGATGGCGCAGGTAGGACCCGCTTCCGGGGGCGCGCTGCAAAGCGGTGCCTCGGGCCTGGGAGCGAGCCAGGGCGTGGCGACCCCGCCATCGCCGACCGCCGTCTCCGCCGTGCCGCCGCTTCCGTCGCCGGCGGATTCGCTCTTTCCGGACCTGTTCGGCTTTCGCAAGATGCTGACGGATCACGGCATCGCGGTCATCCTCGACACGGTGGACGAGTTCTCCGGCAACATCACCGGCGGCGGCGGTCCGCCGAGCAATGCGTCCGACGAGACCAAGGGCGGGTCGAGCATTGCCGGCCAGGTCGCGCTGGAAACCGACATCAACTGGGAGACCCTCGCCGGCCTGACCGGCTTCTCCACCCACACCATCGTCCTCGGCCGTTACGGCGGCCATCCGGCCAGCACCCTGATCGGCGACAACCTGAACCCGACACAGGAAATCTACGGCGCCGGCGGCAACGTGGTCGCCCACCTTGTGCAGGCCTATGGCGAGGAGACGCTCGCCGGCGGCAAGTTCGACGTGACGTTCGGCCGCATCCCGCTCGACGACGACTTCATGTCGTCGCCGCTCTACTGTAACTTTCAGAACAACTCCCTCTGCGGAAACCCGAAGACATCGACCGACAACTTCTCGCATTCCTCGTATCCGGATGCGAACTGGGCATTCCGGGTCCGTATCCGTCCGATCGCCGACTACTACATCCAGAGCGGAATTTTCTTCTCCGAAACTGGTATCTACAGCGACAAGTTTGAACGTTCGGGCTTCAAGTTCGACAGCTCAGACATCTCCGGCGAGGCATTCCCGGTCGAGGTCGGCTGGGAGCCGAGCTTCGGCCCGCAGCACCTGCCCGGCCATTACAAGCTCGGGTTCATCTACGACAACAACCACCACACCGATAACTACTTCGACGCGAACGGCGCTCCGTATGCGCTCAGCGGGCTGCCGGCACGGGTGCGCACCGGCTCGACGTCGGGCTACGCGCTCTTCGACCAGATGGTCTATCGCCTCGGGCCGGGTGCGAACGATGGCGTCGTCGCTCTCGGCGGCTACTATCATAACGACGAGGAAACCTCGCAGCGGGCCAACCAGTTCTTCATCGGCGCTGTGGCGACCAACTTCTGGCATGCACGTCCGCAGGACACGATCGCATTCCTCTACACCTACCAGAACGTCTCGGGAAAACTCGGCAAGACGCAGGCGCTGCAGGAAGCGCTCGGCGTCAACCCCGACTTCGGCGGCTTGGCCGGCGGTGCGAGCGGTGTGCAGAACTACAACGAGGTCATCGAACTCGACTACCAGATCCATGTCTTTCGCGGTGTCGAGTTCGCGCCCGACTTCCAGTACTTGCTCCGACCGAACGCGCAGGCGAACCTGCCCGACGCCGCCTTCCTCGGGTTCAAGACCCACGTGACGTTCTTCTGAGTGCTCGCTCGCGGCACCGCACGGTGCCGCGAGCTTCGTCATCCGGACCGGCTGCCCTGTTGAACGCGCACCGGGAATGAACATCTCCCCCGCATGAAGCCGGCCGTCGAACGGCTGGTCCATGCGGGGTTTTTCATGTCGCGCGGTCCCGGAACGGTCATCAAATTGGTTGTTTCAGCGGCTTGCCTGGTCGGATTGTCGCATCGAACCGACGCCCAGATCACCAGCGGAGCAAGCGGCATGCAGTCGAGCGAGCAGGTCGCGACGCCGCTTCCCCATCGCGACCAGGCGCCGCCCCGAAAGACGACGCTGCCTCGCCGAAAGGCCGTCCGTCCCTCGGACGACCGGCCTGTTCCGGCCAGTCAGCCTCGGCAGCCGAAGCCATGAGACGTTCCTTCGCGGCCGCTGCCTTCTTCGGTCTGGCGTTGACGTCGTGCGCTCAGCCACTCCCGCCCACACCGGCCGGCCCGGTGCTCGGCTATTGGCACGGCGAGCCGCCCGGGCCCGATGTCGCGGTGCCCGAGACTGTCGACCTGACGCTGTATGGAAGCCGGAATTCGACCACAGGCCATTACGAAATCGCCACCAACATTCGCGGCACGACGTTCGGCGGTGGCTTCGGCGGCGGCCTGACGACGTGGTCCGGCACCTGGACGCGTCAGGCCGAGGATTATGCCGGACAACCGCAGTCGGTCATCTACCTGCACGACGCGCCCTCGCGAGACATCAACCAGTACGCGGTCGCCTCGAACGGTTCGCTGGAACCGACGTCCGCCTATGTCGGCCGGCCGCTGACGAAGGAGGAGATCGTGCTCTACCGCCTCGACCCGATCAGGGGGACCGGTCGCGCCTTGGTGGAGTAGGTGATTGTGTCGTGACGGACACGGTGCTGCGAGGAAGACACGCCGCCAAAAGCTGGGCGCTTGCGCCAGGTCCGCCGGGGGAGCCAAGACAGATACCGGGAATGAGGCGGCTGAGGCCGCCATAGACTTCGCCCGGGAGTGCGTCGATGTTGAATAGTGCCCGTCTGCTCCGCCACCTCTTGCTGGCGTTCGGCGCCGGGTGCTGTGCCACCCCGACGCTGGCGCAAACCTCGCTTGGTCCGAGCCAGGCGGTGTCGAACCCGAACGGCATCCCGCCGCTGCCGACCCAGGAAGCCCTGTTTCCGAACATGTTCGGTCTCGGTCCGACGCTTCGCAATCATGGTGTCGCGATCCTGCTGGACAATACCAACGAGTTCGACGGCATCATCAGCGGCCCGCGCCAAGGTGCGGCCAATGCCGGGCAGTATGCGTTCGAGACGGACGTCAATTGGGAGACCCTCGCGGGCCTGACAGGATTTTCGACGCACACGGTCATGGTGGGACGCTACGGCATCCCCGCCAGCCGTATTTTCGGTGACAACATCAACCCGAGCCAGGAAATCTATGGCGCGGGCGGCAATGTCGCGGTCCATCTTGTCTATGCCTACGGCGAGGAGACCTTGGCAGGCGGCCGCTTCGATGTGGCCGCGGGCCGCATCCCCTACCTGAACGACTTCCTCGCCTCGCCGCTGTACTGCAACTTCCAGAACAACGCGTTCTGCGGCAATCCGAAATCGTCCTCGGACAACATTTCGCATTCCTCGTATCCGGATGCGAACTGGGCAATTCGGGCGCGGGTGCGGCCGATCACGGACTTCTACCTGCAGACCGGCATCTACTTTACTGAAAGCAACATCTACAAGTATCCGTCGTTCCGATCCGGCTTCAAGTTCGACAGCTCCTATATCAGCGGCGAAACATTCCCGATCGAAATCGGTTACGAGCCGGCGTTCGGGCCGCAGCATCTTCCGGGGCATTACAAGCTCGGCTTCACCTACGACAACAACAATCACGCCGATCAGCTCTATGACATGAACGGCGTTCCCTTTGCCCTCAGCGGCCTGCCGGCTCGCCAGCGCAAGGGCTCGACGATCGCCTACGCGCTCGCCGACCAGATGCTTTTGCGCAATGGACCTGGCGCCGACGACGGGCTGGTCGTGTTCGGTGGCTATGTCCATAACGATCCGGAGACCATCAACGAGGAGGACCAGCTCGAGATCGCCGCGCTCGATCGTGGCTTCTGGCATGCGCGCCCGAGCGACGCCATCGGTGTGGCCTTCAACTACCAGACGATTTCCGGCAACACGACCAAGGCCGAGGAGATCATGCAGGAGCTCGGCACGCTGCCAGCGCCGCCGCCCGGCGAAATTCCGATCGCCGACACCGTCACCGGGGTGCAGACGCATTCCTTCGTGCTCGAGGCCAACTATCAGATCCATGTCTTCCGCGGCGTCACCTTCGCCCCGGACTTCCAGTATTTCTTCCGGCCGAACGCCCAGGGCAACCTGCCTGACGCGGCCCTGATCGGCTTCAAGAGTCATATCGAGTTGTTCTGAATGCTCCGGTCGGGGATCGACACGATCCGCGAGGCCTTCCTCGGATGGGCCGTCGCGCTTTTGTTGATCTCCGACCCGATCGCGTTCGCGCAACAGACCGCGTCCGGCACGCCGCCGGCGCCGGTCAGGGCCGGCGCATCGGTCGCGAACACAGGCGCAGCGACAGGCCCAAGTCAGCAGGTCGCCGTCCCTGGCATCGGTCCGCTGTTCGGCTCGCCGTTCTCGTCGGAGCATCTGTTCGGTAGCTGGGGGGGTGCCAGGACCTGGTTGCAGGACCGGGGGATCGAGGTCAACCTCGACTACCTGACCGAGAACACCGGCAACTTCACCGGCGGCCGCAGCCAGGGCTTCGCCTACTCGGGCCAGGTCGGGCTGGAGATCGACGCCGACCTCGACAAGCTGTTCGGCTGGAAAGGTGCCGCCTTCCACTCGATCACGGTGGAGCGTTCAGGGACGAACGGTTCGGTTGGCACGATCGGCGACGACCTCGCGACGACGCAGGAGATCTATGGCGGCGGCGGCAACGTGATCGCCCACCTCGTCTACGCGTATTTCGACCAGGCGCTGCTCAAGGACCGGCTGGAACTCGTGGGCGGCTGGCTTCCGGTCGGGACCTATTTCGCGTCGTCGCCGCTCTACTGCGACTTCGTCAACGTGCTGTTCTGCGGCAATCCGCATCCGTTGCCCAATTATCCGACCGAGGCCGACTGGCCGCAGGCGAGCTTCGGCGGCCTGGCACGATACCTGATCACGCCGCAGCTCTACGCGATGGTGGGGCTGTTCTCGACCGATCCCGACTTCGGGACTGGCGGAGGCGGCATTTCCGGCTTCGCCTGGGCCGACAGCAAGAAGTCCGGTGTCTCGATCCCGGTCGAGCTCGGCTGGGTGCCGCATGTCGGCCCGCATCACCTGATCGGCCACTACAAGGTGGGCTACGCACGAGACACCCACCGCTACGCCGACGTGCTGAACAACAGGCAGGGCGTGCCACAACTGATCGGGGGCGGCGCGTTCGCCAGCAGCGATCGCGACGACGAGTATGTTCTGTTCGACCAGATGCTGGTGCGCCAAGGCAAGACCGACACCGACGGCGTCATCGTGTTCGGCGGCTGGGTGCACGCGACCGACCGCGTGAGCCCGCTGACCCAGCACGCGTTCGCGGCCATGACCACGACCGGATCGCCGTGGGGCCGGCCGCAGGACACGGTCGGCGTGTCGTTCAACTGGATCGAGATGAGCGGTGCGTTCACGCGTGCGCAGGAGATCGCGCTCGAGCAAGGGCAAGCGTTGCCGCCGCTCAGCCTCGGCGGGTTCGGGGCCGCCTATGGCCCGCAGAACACCGAGCAGGTCGTCGAGCTCGACTACATCGCAAGCGTCTACCACGGGGTGACGTTCGTGCCCGACTTCCAGTACATCATCCGGCCGGGAGCCACGACCAGCATCCCGAACGCAGCCGTGCTGGGTTTTCGAACCAATATCAATTTCTGAGGGCGCGCGGCCTCACCGCCGGATCGAGCCCCTGACCTTGCATCGTCGAGATGCTACGAACGCGCGGTGGACGCGATCTCACCCATGACCAGGCCGCAGAAGACGGCGAGCATCACCGCGGCGCTGATCCTGCTCGGGTTGGGACTGTTCACGCTCGATGATTTCCTGCCGGCCATCGTCTGGGCGGTGATTTTCGCCATCGCCATCTGGCCCCTCTACAGCCGAGCGGTCTTGCGGTGGCCCGGGCGGGAACACGTGCTCCTGCCGATGGTGTTCACGTTCGTCGTGGCGCTCGTCTTCATCCTCCCGCTCGCGTTCGTGGCGGTTCCGCTTGGACACGAGATCCACGACATCGTGCAGTGGGTCAATCGGGCCAGACGGACCGGAGTGCCGGTTCCGCCGTTCGTCCAGAACATGCCGTTCGCCTCGCATCTGATATCGCTCTGGCAACAGAATCTCAGCGACCCGCATCAGGCATCCGACCTGCTCGGCCGCGCCTTCCAGGACAGGTTCGTGAGCATGGGCGGTCATGTCGGCTCGCAGGTCTTGCATCGGCTGGTGCTGTTCGGCTTCACCCTGCTGACGCTGTTCTTTCTCTTCCGTGACGGCAGCCGGCTCAATGATCGGCTTCTGCTGGCCAGCAGGCGGGCATTCGGGCCGCCCGGAGAGACGGTCGGGCGTCAGATCGTGGCCTCCGTCCACGGCACGGTGGACGGGCTGGTCCTGGTCGGACTCGGCGAAGGCGTGCTGCTCGGCATCGTCTACGTGATGACCGGCGTACCGCATCCGACGATTTTCGGCCTGTTCAGCGCGATCCTGTCGATGGTGCCGTTCGGAGCGGCGATCGCCTTCTGGCTCGCGGGCGGCGTCCTGCTGGTGATGGGCAAGACCGTCTCCGCCATCATCGTGGTGGGCGTCGGGCTGGTGATCACGTTCGTCGCCGACCATTTCATCAGGCCGACCCTGATCGGGAGTGCCACCAGACTGCCGTTCCTGTGGGTCTTGTTCGGCATCCTCGGCGGCATCGAGGCCTGGGGATTGCTTGGCCTGTTCGTGGGCCCCGCCATCATGGCGGCGCTGATCCTGCTCTGGCGCGAATGGGTCGGCGACCAGCAGGGACCGATCAGCCCAGCTTAAAAGGCTAGACCGGTCGCCATCCGTAACGATCGGCGAGAAACCGATGCAGGTCGAACAAAGCCGTCTGGCCTGCCAGCACGGCGCTGACAGCTCCCACGCAGCCGGGCGCGGCCAAAGGACGCACGGCATGTTCGCTGCTTACGGCCTGCAGCGTCAGTGAGGCGCTGGCCTGATCGCAGGCGGCACGCCAGCGCGCGACGATGCCGGGGGGCGCGAGTTGCGGGAGCACCAGGGCCGCGTCGAGCTGGGCCGCGGCGGCACTCGCCCGGAAAGCGGGTGCGAGGAAACCACGCGGCGGATGGCCGAAGAGACGCTCGACGAGTTCGTCGAGCGTCTCCGCGTGCGCAATGGCCGGATCGCGCCCCCCTTCGCCGTCCGATCGTCCGAGCGCGAACAAGGGGGCGAAGCCCGCCGCCTGAAGACCCGCGAGACGAGACGGCACGTCGCGGCCGGAAAGCAGCATGGCATCGACCGTTCCGTCGCGCAGCGCCGCTTCCTTGTCGGCGTCGAGACGCAATGCCCCGATCGGCTCGGCCCTCAAGCGGAGCAGCTCGAGTCCCAGCAAGGCCGGCAACTCGCTGCCGGCGATGGACGAGACGGCCAGGCGGACGACGTCGCCGGTGCGCAAACGATCGAGCGGCTTGCGCCCGATCAGGACGGCCGGGGCGACGGCCGCGAGCGCCGGGATCCACAATCCCGCGTCGAAATGGACACGCGGATCGCCGGCGAGCCACGCCAGGGCAGCGGCGCCCGGGACCATCAGGGCGGTGGTGCCGTCCTGGCTGGCGCGTGCCTCGAATTCGTTGGCGGCGGTGACGCCGTCGAGGCCGCCGGTCGGATCGAGGGCGACGCGCGCATCAGGACCGGTTCGTTTCGGACCGAGCAGCGCGGGGCCCAGCAACGGCGCGAGCAGGGCGGCGAATTCGCGCGCGGTGCCCCCCGGCGGACCGCCGACGAGAAGCGTCGCGTTGCTCGCCGATACCGCGGGCGGCCCGGACATGTCGAGGGAAGCGGCCGGGGTCACGTCGGCGACCTGAGGGGGCTTGGCATGCGCGGAGCGCGAGACCAGAAGTCCCGACACGATCAGACCGCAGGCGCGCCGGCGCGAGACCTCGCGGTCCGGCCCGTCGTCTCGATCGTCGGCCGCTCGGCTCATCGTCATGCGACGCGGTTCGAACACAGGCGAGCCATCGGCATGACGGCAGCCGTCGGGCCGATCAAGACGCTATGGCCATGATGCCATCGGAGGCAGACTCATCAGGATCGCCTCGATATTGCCGCCGGTCCGCAATCCGAACAGCGTGCCGCGATCATGCAGCAGGTTGAATTCCACGTAGCGGCCGCGTTTCGCGAGCTGCAGCGCCCGCTCCGCTTCCCCGTAGTCGCTCGAGAAGCGGCGCCGGACGATGGCGGGATAGGCGTCCAGGAATGCACTGCCGACCTCGCGCGTGAAGGCGAAATCGGCGTCCGCGTCCCCGGTGTCGTGATGGTCGAAGAAAATCCCGCCCAGGCCTCGGCGCTCATTTCGGTGCGGCAGGAAGAAGTAGCGATCGCACCAGGCGGAAAAGCGATCGTAATAGGCGGGATCATGCGCGTCGCAGGCCTGGCGGAAACTCGCGTGGAACAGGGCCGCGTCCTCCGCCGCCTCGTGCGTGTCGGTCAGCATCGGCGTGATATCGCCGCCGCCGCCGAACCAGCCCTTGGTGGTCATCAGCAGGCGCGTGTTCATGTGCGCTGTCGGCGCCCAAGGATTGAGCGGATGGCCGACGAGGCTGATGCCCGAGGCCCAGAACCGTGGATCCTGCTCGGCTCCCGGGATCTGATCGGCGAACTCCGCCGAGAACGCGCCCGAGACGGTCGAGACGTTGACCCCGATCTTCTCGAACACCGCGCCGTCGCGGAGCACGGCGATGACGCCCCCGCCGCCGTCCGATCCATCCTCCGTCGGACGCGCCCATTGGTGACGCTCGAAACGCGCCCGAGACCCGGCTTCCGCCTCCAGCGTCTCGAAGGCGTCGCACAGGCGGTCGCGCAGCAATTCGAACCAGGCGCGGGCCGGCTCGCGCAGGGCTTGATGGGGAATGGAGTCGGACACGCGCGCACACTGCCCGGCTGATGGCTCGGCGGCAAGGAGAGGCCGGTCAGAGGGAAAGCATCAGGGGGTCATCCGGCTTCCGGCACCGAGCAGCACCGGGCCGTCGGTCTGCGGCATCGTGACAAGAGCGGTCGAGGGACGCGTCATCCAGGCGAGACGGCCGGCGGCGGAACACGAGGGGCACACCGGCGACCATTCCACATGCTCGGTCGCGCAATTGGCGCAGCGCCAGGTCGGATCGGGAAGTGCGGCGGCGAGTGCCCGCAGTGCCTCGATATGGGCGCTCCGTCGTTCAGGTTCCGACAGGGAAGGATCGCGCTCGACGATATCGGCCAGGAGCACGAGCACGCGCCGCTGGTTGCCACCGATCAGGCGCGCGGCTTCGACATGGCGGCGTGCCTCGCCCACCATGCCGGCCTCCAGCGAGGTGCGGCCCATCAGAAGATGCGCCTCGAACGTCTCGGTCTGCTTGGCGGTGAAGCTGGTCGCGATCTTGACCTTCTGCAGGGGGTCCGTCTGTTCGGCGAGCGCCGCCTCGGACAGCGTCGGGTGAGGGGCCAGCCGCCAGGTGTCGCGCAGCACCGTCAGCGCCCTGGTCTCGTTCCAATCCTGCCGGAGGCATCGCGCGTAGGCGAGTGCCGCCGGCGCAAGCGCGGGTGCGAGCTTGTGCGCCTGCTTGGCGAGCTTGAGCGCCCGTCCATGATCGGGCTCGGTGTTGGCGGCAACGGTTGCGAACGCGGCACGTTCGGCATCGTCGCGCGCAAGTGCGAGGGCCGCGCGCCAGTCCCCGGTCCGGGTTGCGAGTGCCAGGCGCTCGGTCTTGGCCCAGGCGGTGTCGGGCCGGGCCTTCTCGGCCCGTTCGACGAGCAGCCGGGCGCGGTCGTAGTCGCTGCGCTCGACGGAGAGCCGCACCAGCCCGCGCAGTCCGAGGAAGGCGGTGTCGGTCCGAGCCGCGAGCGCCTCGAAGCCGGCCTCGGCGTCCTCGATGCGGCCGTCGACGCGATCGGCTTCGGCCGCGATCAGCAAGGTCTGCGGCGTCACGCCGAGCAGGCGTCGCGCGCGCGTGGCCTCTCTGCGAGCATCGCCGGTCTCGCCGGCCGCAAGAGCCAGCAGGGCGGCGGTCAGCGCCCGGTCTCCGGCGCGGCGCCGCCGCCGCTCGGAACGGACGCCGAAGCGGCCCGGCAGACCGAGGATCGTCGCGATCGCACGGAGCACGACGTAGACGATGGCGAAGAAGGCGAGGAGCAGCGCGAGCGCGATGCTCGCGGGGGCATCGAAATGAAGCGTGCCGACATCGCCGCCGACGGAGCCGGGGATGGCGGCGATGCCGAAGGCGACCAGGATGACGATCGCGGACGTCAGCAGGAAGACGAAGACGGACCGCATTATTGATGCGCCATCATCGTTGCGAGGGCGGCGCGCGCGTCGACGAGGGAGGCGGCCTTGCTGCGCCACGGGTCCATCGTGTCCGCGGCCGGGCCGGACAGGGCGCCCAGGGTCGCGACCGCGCCGTCGAGGTCCCCCGCGGCAAGACGTTCCCGGGCGGCGGCCACGATGCCGGCGGCCGGATCGCCCACGAGCACGCGGCTGCCGTCTCGAACGGTGACGGCCGATTGCGCGCGGATCCAGATCCGCTTGAGGAAGCCCTGGCCGTCGGTGTCCGGTTCGCTCGCCTTCAGGGTGGCCTCGGCGGCCTCGGGAAAGGCCAGGATCAGGGACGCCTCGGTCGGTGGGGCCGCGTCGCTGAAACGCGCGAGCGCAGGGGGCGCATTGGGGACCGGACCGGTCGGCCGGCCGATGCTCAGCGCCACCGACGCGGCCTGCAGGCGCGCCAGACGCTCGGCGCTGCTGGCGAGCGAGGCGACCTGCCGGCCCGCTGCCCCTTCCTTGTCGAGCCGCGTCGCCAGCGCCTCGAGGCTGTTCGACAAGGTCGCGAGCTTGGCGGCCTGGGTGTCGAGAGCAGCCTGGTCGGCCTGACCGGCCTTCTGTGCGGCGGCGGCGAGCGCGGCGGCCTGCCCGGTTTCGCTGCGAGCCTGGTCGAGCGCCGACTTCAACTCATCGATCCGCGATTGGAGCGGACCGGGATCGAACGGCGGCGACGGGGGCGGTGGCGTGGGCCGGCGCTGGAGCTCGGCGATGGCGGCGTTCACGACGTCGAGCTTGCCGCCAAGGGAAGCAGCGGAGTCGGCGGCCTGGCTGGCGCGCGAGGATGCGGCTCCGGCCGCCGCATCGAGGTTGCTCAGACGCTCGGCGAGCGTGGGCGGCAACGCGGGATGGGTCCAGACGACGGCCAAGGCCACCGCCTCGGCGAGTGCCACGACCAGCGCGATCCAGGCGACGAGCGACGTCGTGCTTGGCGTCTCGACCCGCGGCGGAGCGGGCGGTGCTTCAGGCGGACGGGTTTCGTGTTCGATCGCCAGCACGTTCGGCTCGTCGGGATGGTCGCTCATAGCAGTGCCAGGACGTCCTCTGCGGTCGGGCGCAGTGCGACACGAACGCTTTGCCAGGGCAAGGCCGCGACCGGCCTCGCGGCGGCATCGCTGATCGCGAGCGCGTCGATGCGGTGGAGACATGGGTGGAGCGGCGGCGCCAGCAGGCGGGCGAAGATGACGGCAGCCGAGGCGGACATGAACAGCACGGCGGCGAGCGTGCCGCCCTCGAGGGACGCCACCGCCGTCTGCGGCAGCGCCGGCACCGGGCGCTGCGCGTAGACCACGCGGCGGATCACCCGGAAGCCGGACCCGCGCAAGTCGGCGGCGAGCCTGATGGCCTGGCCCTCGCCGCAGACGAGGAGGAGCGGGCCCGCCTTCGGCTGGAGCCGGCTTCGGCAGAGCGCCACCAGGGAAGCGGCATCGCCGCCGGCGCTGCGGACCGAGCGGCCGCCCAGCGCGCGGGCGCGTGCGGCGGTGGCATCACCGACGGCGAGGATCTGCGGAACGAAGGCCGTATCGAGGGCGGCGAGCGCATGGGCGCTGGTGACGAGAGCAGCCTGGGGACGATCGATCGCGACGCGCGACAGCGGGCGCCGGTCGATGGCGAACAGGCTCGCGCGGACGGGCTCGAACCCTCGCTCGGTCAGGTGCGCACAGGTCTCCGAGAGGCCCGGCTCGGGACGGGTCACGAGGACGCCCGACAGTTGGGATCCGTGGCGGCCGGGGAACTCAGGCAAGCACGTCGGCTGGGCTGTCGGCCCTCAGGCTGGCGCCGAGTTCGACGCCCATGGCGTAGGCGTCGCCGGGCAGTCCGGTGATGCTGCGCTTGAGCACGAAGCTGCCGTCGGCACGTGCGACGAGGCCGGTCAGATGCATCCTGGGGGTGCCGTCCGGCCCCGGCGGCAGCAGGCGGGCATGGCCGCCGATCGGTGTCCGGCACGAGCCGTCGAGGCTGGCGAGCAGGGCCCGCTCGGCGGTCGAGACGGCGCGCGCCTCGTGGTCCTCGATCGCGCTGAGAAGCTCGCGCAGTTCGGTCTCCTCCTCGCGCACGGTGACGCCGACGATGCCCTGGCAGGCGGCCGGCACCATGGTCTCCGGGTCGAGCACGAGCGAGGCGTGATCCTCGAGCCCGAGCCGCTTGAGACCGGCCAACGCGAGCAGGCTCGCCGCGCATTCGCCGCGCGCGACCTTGGCGAGCCTGGTCTGGACGTTGCCCCGGATCACGGTGACGTCGAGGTCGGGCCGCGCGTGCAGCAACTGCGCCTGGCGCCGGACGGATGCGGTGCCGATCCGGGCGGCGCCGCGCAGGCAGGCATAGGGCTCGGCCGGGTCGGGATTGCCGCAGCCGGGGCCGAGGATGATGGCGTCACGGCAATCCTCGCGCCGCAGCGTGGCCGCCAGCACGATGCCGTCGGGCATGGAGGTTTCGAGATCCTTGAGGCTGTGGACGGCGAAGTCGATGCGGCCATCGAGCAGCGCCTCGTGGATTTCCTTGGCGAACAGACCCTTGCCGCCGATGTCGGCGAGCGGGCGATCCTGGACGCGGTCGCCGGTGGTCGACATCGCGTGCTCGTCGAAGGCGCCCATGTCGCGCAGCACGGGGCAGAACCGGCTGATCTGGGTGAGGAAGGCGCGGGTCTGGGCGAGTGCCAGTGGCGATTGCCGGGTGCCGACGCGCAAGGGAAGCATGCGCCGGCGCCTGGGCACCTGCATCGAGCCCAGAGCCTTGAGGATCTCCGGGGAGGGAGGTGCGATCGCCATCAGGCTGTCCTATTACCCGCGCGTGGCGATGTGAAGATGGAGGCGCCACCGGATGCCCGAGCGCGCGATCCTGGGACTCGAATCATCATGCGACGAAAGTGCCGCCGCGGTGCTGTCGCCGGACGGGACCGTGCTGGCCGAGCGCGTGGCGAGCCAGTCCGCCCATGCGCGCTTCGGTGGCGTGGTGCCGGAGATCGCGGCGCGCGCGCACCTGGCGACACTGCCCGGGCTGGCGCGCGCGGTGCTCGCCGAGGCCGGCCTCGGCGTGCGTGATTTGGGCGCGGTGGCGGCGACGGCCGGGCCCGGCCTGATCGGCGGATTGATCGTGGGTTCGTGCTTCGGGAAGGGACTCGCGATGGCAACCGGCGCACGGTTCGTGGCGGTCAATCACCTCGAGGCGCACGCGCTGACGGCGCGACTGCCGTCGGTCTCGCCACGGGGATGCGCGTTTCCCTATCTCCTGTTGCTGGTGTCGGGCGGCCACTGCCAGTGCCTCGTGGTGGACGGCGTCGGGCGATACCGCAAGCTGGGCGGCACGATCGACGACGCGGTCGGCGAGGCGTTCGACAAGGTGGCGAAGATGCTCGGCCTCGGCTGGCCGGGCGGTCCGCAGTTGGAACGATTGGCGGCGGGAGGCGACGCGCGCGCCGTGACGCTGCCGCGGCCGATGCTCGGACGGCCTGGCTGCGATTTCTCGTTCAGCGGGCTCAAGACCGCCGTGCGCCAGGTGGTGGCGCGCGAGGCCGAGCTCGACGGCGGGCGCGTGGCGGACATCGCCGCCTCGTTCCAGGCATCGGTCGCGGACGTGATGGCCGATCGCGTCGGCCACGCGCTCGCGATGTCCGACGTCGGCACGCTTGTTGTCGCGGGCGGGGTCGCGGCGAACGAACGGATCAGGATGCGGCTCGACGAGGTGGCGCGGAGCCGGGGGGTGTGCATGGTGGCGCCGCCTCCCCGGCTGTGCGGCGACAACGCGGTCATGGTGGCATGGGCGGGGATCGAGCGGCTGCGGGCGGGCCTCGCCCATGACGAACTCGGTGTGCCGGCGCGGCCTCGCTGGCCGCTTGACGACGCCTCGAAGGATGCGGGTTGAACTACCGCCACGCCTTTCATGCCGGCAACTTCGCCGACTGCGTCAAGCACGCCATCCTGGTCGCGTGGTTGCGGCTGTTGCGGCGCAAGGAGACGCCGTTCGTGGTGCTCGACACGCATGCGGGAGCGGGGAGGTTTTCGCTCGCCTCCGACGCGGCGGGACGGACCGGCGAATGGCGCGGCGGAATCGGGCGGCTGCTCGAGGGCGAGGTTCCCGCGGCGCTGGCGGATTATGTCGGCGTCGTGCGGGGCGCGGGTTTCTATCCGGGGTCGCCCGCGATCGCGCAGGCGCTGCTCCGGCCTCAGGATGGGCTGATCGCCTGCGAGCTTCATCCCGAGGAATGCGCGCTGCTGCGGACCGCGATGGCCGGGGACGGACGTTGCGCGGTCCACCAGCGCGACGGCTACGCGGCGATCGGGGCGCTGCTGCCGCCGCGCGCCGCGCGGCGCGGGATGGTGCTGATCGATCCGCCGTTCGAGGCGCCGGGCGAGTTCGAACGGATGGCCGGCGCGATTCGTTCGGCACGCGCGCGGTTCCCGGCAGGCGGGGTGATGGCCTGGTATCCGATCAAGGGCCGGGCGCCGGCGCGGATGTTCCACGCGGCGCTGGCGGGATTGCGGGACGTCGTGGCGTTCGAGTTCTGCCTGCGCGCGCCGCTTGCCCCGGACCGGCTCAATGGCTGCGGGCTGGTGGCCGTGGGCGCGCCGTTCGGGCTGGAGGACGCGGCCGCCGGCGTGCTCGCCGCACTGCTCGACCGGCTCGGCACCGGAGAGGAGGGCCAGGAGGTCCGGATGGTCCGGTTGGCCGGCGAGTGATGCTCAAGGGCTTCTTCACCGTGGGCGCCTGGACGATGGCGAGCCGGGTGCTCGGACTGGTGCGCGACCAGATCCTGGCGGCGACGATGGGCACGGGAATGGTGGCAGACGCGTTCTACGTCGCGTTCCGGCTGCCGAACCTGTTCAGGCGGCTGTTCGGCGAGGGCGCGTTCAATGCCGCCTTCGTGCCGCTGTTCACCGGCCTGCTGGCGACCGAGGGTGCCGGGGTGGCGCGCTCCTTCGCCGAGGAGGCGATGGCCGTCCTGGCGTTCTGGCTGCTGGCGCTCACGGTGCTCGGCGAGATCTTCATGCCGGCGGTGCTGCATGTGATCGCGCCGGGGTTCGCGGCCGACCCGCACAAGTTCGCGCTGGCCGTCACGCTCAGCCGGATCACGTTCCCCTACATGCTGCTGATCTGCGTGGCCGCCCTGGTGTCGGGCGTGCTGAACGGACTGGACCGGTTCGGGATCGCATCGGCCGCCTACGTGATGTTCAACGTCGTCGGCATCGCCTCGATCCTGCTGCTGAGCCCGCATGTGCCGACGGTGGGGCATGCGGCGGCCTGGGGGATCACCGCGTCCGGGGTGGCGCAGCTCGCGATGCTGCTGTGGGGTGCCCGCCGCGCCGGCATGGGGCTGCGGCTGCCGCGGCCGCGGCTGACGCCACGGATGCGGCTGCTGATGCGCCGGATGGCGCCGGGACTGGTGGGCAGCGGGATCGTGCAGCTCAATCTGGCGGTCGACACGGTGATCAGCACGCTGCTGCCGGCGGGGTCGGTCGCATTGCTCTACCTGGCGGACCGGGTGAACCAGCTCCCGCTCGGCGTGCTCGGCAACGCGGCCAGCACCAGCCTGCTGCCGGCGCTGACGCGCGAGTCGAGGCTCGATCCCGGGCGCGCGCTCGACATGCATAATCGCGCGCTCGGCGGGACGCTGCTGCTGACGCTGCCGGCGGCGGCGGCACTCGCGGTGCTGTCGCGGCCGATCATGGAGGTGCTGTTCGGGCGCGGCGCGTTCACCGCGCACGATGCGGCGCTGTCGGCGCAGTCGCTGGCCTGCTACGCGCTCGGCTTGCCGGCGTTCGTGATGGTCAAGCTGCTGGGGCCTGGCTTCTATGCACGCGGCGACACGTCGACACCGGTCAGGCTCGGCCTGGTGACGCTGGTGGTGAATTTCGGGCTCAACCTCGCGCTGATGCGGCCGCTCGCGCACATGGGTCCGCCGCTCGCGACCAGCCTCGCCTCGATCCTGAACACCGTCCTGCTCGGCAGCTTCCTGGTGCGGCGGGGATGGTTGGCGCCGGACCGGACGCTGCTCGGCAGGATCGCGCGGATCCTGGCCGCGACCGCCGTGATGGCGGCGGTTCTCGAATTCCTGCTGGCGGCGTTGCCGACGGCCCTGGTGCACGGCCACGGCGCGAAGGCGGTGATCGGGCTCGCTTGCCTGATCGGCACCGGGCTCGCGACCTTCGGCGTGGCCGGGCAGGCGACCGGCCTGTTGCGGGTCGGCGGCGTCCTGCAGCGCCTTTCGCGGCGCCTGCGGCCGGGACGGCCGGCCGCCTCGTGAGGTCGCCGACACAACGATGTTGCGGGCACCACCGGGTTGGGTGCCTTCTTGCTCCAAGGATGGAAGCGAGGCTGGAGGGAGACGTCGATGCGGGCCGAGGCGCGTGCGGCGGAGTTCGACTACATCGTCGTGGGCGGCGGTGCTGCCGGATGCGCGGCCGCGGTGCGGATCGCGCAGGCCGATCCGCGGCTGACGGTGGCGCTGGTGGAGGCGGGTGCGGCGAAGAGCGGGCTGCTCTCGGACATTCCGCTCGGGATCGCGGCCCTGGTCGCGTTCAAGAGCCGCCGGAACTACGCCTATCGGACGGTGCCGCAGCGCATGATGGGCGGCAGGCGCGGGTATCAGCCACGAGGGCGCGGTCTGGGCGGATCGAGCCTGATCAATGCGATGATCTATGTCCGCGGGCAGAAGCAGGATTACGACGACTGGGCAGCGGCCGGCGCGCATGGCTGGTCGTGGGAGGACGTGCTGCCCGCCTTCATCCGGGCGGAGAACAACGAGCGCGGCGTGGACGCGCTGCACGGGCAAGGCGGCCCGCTGAACGTCGCCGATCCGCGCAGCCCGAGCCAGGCGGCGCGCGCGTTCCTGGCCGCCTGCGTCGAGCGGGGCCATGCGCCGAACCGGGATTTCAACGGACCGGTGCAGGAGGGTGTCGGCCTCTACCAGGTGCTGCAGAAGGACGGTTGGCGCTTCAATGCGGCCAAGGCCTATGTCGACGGGATCAGGCCGGCCAACCTGTCGCTGCGGACGGACGCGGCGGCCCGGCGGGTGCTGACCGAGAACGGACGCGCGACCGGCGTGGCGCTGGCGGACGGCTCGGTGATCGGCGTGCGGGGCGAAATCGTGCTGTCGGCGGGCGCGTTCGGGACACCGCAACTGCTGATGCTGTCCGGGATCGGGCCGGCGGCGCATCTGCGCGCATTGGGGATCGAGACCGTGCGCGACATGCCCGAGGTGGGCAGCAATCTGCAGGACCATCTCGACTTCACGATCTGCCGCAAGGTGGATGATCCCGAATTGCTGGGCGTGGTGCCGTCGATGATGCCGCAGACGATACGCGCCTGGCGGTTGTTCAAGCGGGACGGCTCTGGTCTGCTATCGAGCAATGTGGCCGAGGCGGGCGGCTTCCTGTGCACGCAGGCATCGCCTGGCCGTCCTGACGTGCAACTGCATTTCTGCATCGGGATCGTCGATGACCATAACCGCAAGCTGCATGCGGGGCGCGGCATGTCGCTGCATGTGTGCAAGCTTCGGCCGAAAAGCCGCGGCACGGTGAGGCTGCGGTCGCGCGACGGCCGGGTGGCACCGCTGATCGACCCCAACTATCTCGACGACGCGGACGATCTGGAGACGCTGGTCGCGGGCGCGCGGATGGCGCAGGACATCCTGGCCGCACCTTCGTTCTCGCGTTATGCGGGCAAGGCCCTGCACGATGCCGAGACCCGTGACGATGCTTCGTTGCGCGCGGCGATCAAGGCGCATGCCGATACGATCTATCATCCGGTCGGCACCTGCCGGATGGGCAGCGACGAGGCCGCACCCGTCGACCCGATGCTCCGCGTGCGCGGCATGATGGGACTGCGGGTGGCGGATGCCTCGGTGATGCCGACGATCGTGTCCGGCAATACCCAGGCGCCGAGCGTGATGATCGGGGAACGCGTGGCCGAATTCATCGGGAGGGCATGATGGACGGCGTCTTCGGAACCGGAACGGGTGATCTCGCGGAACTGCTCGCCTTGCAGCGGGCGGATTTCGGCGTGTCCGGGCCGCCGGATGCGGCCGCGCGGATCGAGGCGCTGACGCGGCTCGAGCGGATCGTGGTGCGGCAGCGCCAGGAGATCGGCCGCGCGATCTCGGCCGATTTCGGGCACCGGTCGCCCACCGAGACCGAGTTGCTGGAGGTCCTGCCAGCCTTGAACGCGATCCGGCACGCCCGGCGCCACGTCTCGCGCTGGATGCGCCCCGAGCGGCGGCGGGTGGCGGCATCGTTCCGACCGGCGAAGGCGAGCGTGCGCCATCAGCCGCTGGGCGTGGTGGGCATCGTCGCCCCCTGGAACTATCCGCTGCTGCTCTGCCTCGCACCGCTGGTGGACGCGATCGCGGCCGGCAACCGGGTGATGATCAAGCCGTCGGAGTTCACGCCTGGCTTCTCGGCGTGGCTTTCGGAAGCCCTGGGCGGAGTCTTCGACCAGACCCATGTGGCCGTGGTGCAGGGCGGCCCGGAGGTGGCGGCCGCGTTCTGCCAATTGGCCTTCGACCATCTGCTGTTCACGGGCTCGACATCGACCGGACGCAAGGTCGCGATGGCGGCGGCGGCGAACCTGGTTCCGGTCACGCTCGAGCTGGGCGGGAAGTCGCCGGCGATCGTCTGTCCGGACGCCGACCTCGGGCGCGCCGCGAAGAGCATCGCGCTTGGGAAGTTCGTCAATGCGGGACAGACCTGCATCGCGCCCGACTACGTGCTGGTCGACGAGGCGCGCGCCGACGGACTGGTGGACGCCCTGGTCAGGCAGGTTCTCAAATCCTATCCGAGGATCGCGGGAAACGGCGACTACACCGCCATCATCAGCCCGTCGCATCGGGCCCGGCTGTCGGCGGCGATCGATCAGGCGGAGGCCGACGGCGCGCGCGTGATCAGGATCCATCCGGATGGCGAGCCCGGCAGGATCGGACCGGTCCTGGTGCTGGACGCTGCTCCGGGCGGTGTGCTGATGAGCGAGGAGATCTTCGGGCCGGTGCTGCCGATCGCGACCTACCGTGATCTCGACGATGCGGTGGCACAGGTGAACGCGCGCCCGCGGCCGCTCGCGCTCTACTGCTTCACCAAGGACGAGCGTTCGCTCGAGCGCGTGCTGTCGCGGACGATCTCGGGCGGTGTGACCGTCAACGGAACGCTGATGCATATCGCGCAGGACGATCTGCCGTTCGGCGGCGTCGGTCCGAGCGGGATCGGCGCCTATCACGGCCATGACGGCTTCAAGCGGATGAGCCACGCGCGGGCGGTGCACGAGATCGGGTTCTTCAACGGGTTCGAGCTGTTCGCGCCACCCTTCGGACGGCTGGCACGCGGCGGGATCAGGGCGCTGATCGGGCGCGCGAGATAGGCGGCAGGATGGCGATGGCGCATTACGGGGACTACCAGAACGAGATCTACATGGCGGGCCTGCGCGGGACGGTGCCCGAATGGCCGGTCGACTTCGCGGGCCTCGCGGCGCGTGCGGCGTCGGCGATGTCGCCGTCGTTGCTGTCGTATGTCGCCGGCGGCTGCGGTGACGAAGCGACCCAGGACCGCAACGCGGAAGCGTTCGGGCATTGGGGCCTGGTGCCACGCATGATGGTCGATTGCTCGGCGCGCGACCTGTCGATCGAGCTGTTCGGGCTGACATTTCCGACGCCCGTCTTCCTCAGTCCGATCGGCGTGATCGGCCTGTGTTCGCAGGACGGCCATGGCGATCTGGTCACCGCGCGCGCGGCCTCGCTCACGGGCGTGCCGATGATGGCATCCACGTTGTCGAACGATCCGCTGGAGGACGTCGCGGCGTCCCTGAAGGGCGGGACAGGTTTCTTCCAGCTCTACACGCCGCGCAGCAAGGATCTGGCCGAAAGCCTGGTGCATCGCGCCGAGACGGCCGGCTTCAAGGCGCTCGTGGTGACGCTCGACACCTGGGTGACGGGATGGCGGCCGCGCGACCTGAACGATGCGAATTTTCCGCAATTGCGCGGGCACGCGCTGGCGAACTATTTCTCGGATCCGCATTTTCGCGCGATGCTCGAGCGTGCGCCCGAGGACGATGTTCCCGCGGCCGTGGGTCTGTGGGCGCGCACGTTCGGCATGCCGCTCAGTTGGGCCGATCTGCCGTGGCTCCGTTCGCTCACGACGCTGCCGCTGGTCCTGAAAGGGATCTGCCATCCGGACGACGCGCGGCGTGCGATCGATGGGGGTGCGGACGCGATCTACTGCTCCAACCATGGCGGCCGGCAGGCCAATGGCGGCATCGCCGCGATCGACATGCTGCCTGCAGTGGTCGACGCCTCCGGCGACGTGCCGGTGCTGTTCGATTCGGGCGTGCGGTCCGGCAGCGACATCGTCAAGGCCTTGGCGCTCGGCGCGCGCGCCGTCGGGGTTGGCCGGCCGTATGCGTATGGCCTGGCGCTGGGCGGCACGAAAGGGATCGTCCACGTGCTGCGCTCGCTGCTGGCGGAGGCGGATCTGCTGATGGCGGTCGACGGATATCCCACGATCGGCGATCTTCGTCGGGAGGGCCTGCGGCGTCTGTAGCCGCGGGCCGAACCGGATGACCATCGCGCGACCGCATCTCAAGACGATCGAGCAGCGCCTGCTGTGGCTCGCGTGCTGGACGATCCATAGCGCGAACCATCTGCGGCCGAAGACCGAGGGCGACGTGAAGGTCGGCGGCCACCAGGCCTCGTGCGCGTCGATGGTCTCGATCATGACGGCGCTCTATTTCCATGCGCTGCGGCCGGAGGACCGGGTGGCGGTCAAGCCGCATGCGGCACCGGTCTTTCACGCGACGCAGTATCTGATGGGGCGGCAGAGCCGCGAGAAGCTCGCGAATTTTCGGGGCTTCGGCGGCGCGCAGTCCTATCCCAGCCGCACGAAGGACGGCGACGAGGTCGATTTCTCGACCGGATCGGTCGGGCTCGGCGTCGCGATGACCGCGTTCGCATCGATCGTGCAGGATTATCTCGCCTCGAGGCCGTGGGCCGCCAAGCGGCGGCTCGGCCGGATGATCGCGCTGGTCGGCGACGCCGAACTCGACGAGGGCAATATCTACGAGTGTCTTCAGGAAGGCTGGAAACACGATCTGCGCAACACCTGGTGGATCGTCGACTACAACCGGCAAAGCCTCGACGGCGTCGTGCGCGAAGGGTTGTGGCAGCGCATCGAGGCGATCTTCGGGGCGTTCGGCTGGGAAGTGGTCCGGTTGAAATACGGGGTGCTGCAGCACGCCGCGTTCGAGGAAGCGGGCGGCGCGTCGTTGCGTGACTGGATCGACAACTGTCCGAACCAGCTCTACTCGGCGCTCACCTACCAGGGTGGTGCGGCCTGGCGGCGGCGGCTGATGGACGCGATCGGCGACCAGGGACCGGTGGCGGCCCTGCTCGACCGCCGCAGCGACGATGCGCTCGCCGAGCTGATGAGCAATCTTGGCGGACAATGCGTGGAGACGCTGGCGCATGCGTTCGACGCGGTCGATCACGACCGGCCGGTCGTGTTTCTCGCCTACACGATCAAGGGCTGGAAGACGCCGCTCGCGGGGCACAAGGACAATCATGCCGGCCTGATGACCCCGGCGCAGATGGACGAGTTCCAGGCGCGGATGGGCGTGGCACCCGGCCAGGAATGGGAACCGTTCGCAACCGTGGACGAGCTGGGCGGACTGCACGCATTTCTCGATACGGTCCCGTTCTTCGCGGGCGGAGCACGACGCATCCGGGCGGACATGATCGAGGGATCGGGACCGGTGTTTCTCGACGACCCGCTCCTGTCCACCCAGGCGGGCTTCGGCAAGATCCTCGACCTGATCGGCCGGTCCGGCGATCCGCTCGCGGACCGGATCATGACGATGTCGCCGGACGTGACGGTCTCGACCAGCCTCGGCGCGTGGGTCAACCGCCGCGGCCTGTTCGCGCGCGCGCCGCGCGCCGACGTGTTCAGGGACGAGCGGATCGCCTCCACCCAGCGCTGGCATTTCGGCCAGACCGGCCAGCATGTCGAGCTCGGGATCGCCGAGATGAACCTGTTCCTGCTGCTGGGCGCGGCCGGGCTGTCGCATTCGATGTTCGGCGAGCGCCTGCTGCCGGTCGGCACCGTCTACGACATCTTCATCGCGCGCGGTCTCGATGCGCTGAACCACGCCTGCTACCAGGATGCACGGTTCCTGTTCGCGGGCACGCCCTCGGGTGTCACGCTCGCGCCCGAAGGCGGCGCGCACCAGTCGATCGGCTCGCCGCTGATCGGCATGGCGCAGGACGGGCTGGTCTCGTTCGAGGCGGCATTCCTCGACGAGTTGTCGATCATCGTCGACTGGGCGTTCGCCTACATGCAGCGCGCGGGCATCGGCCCCGACAAGGGCGGCTCGGTGTATCTGCGATTGAGTACCCGGCCGTTGGAGCAGCCGTCACGGAGGATCGGCACGGCGCTCGCGGGCGACATCGCCGAGGGAGCCTACTGGTGGCGGCAACCTGGCCCGAATGCCGAGCTCGTGCTTGCCTACCAGGGCTGCGTGGCCCCGGAGGTTCTGCAGGCGGCGGGGCTGCTTGGCGAGCGGCATCGCGACATTGGCGTGCTGGCCGTTACCTCGGCCGATCGGCTGATGTCGTGCTGGACCGCGCGTGACGGCGCGGCAAGCCATGTCAAGCGGCTGATGTCGCGGCTGCCGCGACATTGCATGCTGGTCACCGTGATCGACGGGCATCCGGCGACGCTGGGCTGGCTCGGTTCCGTCTGCGGACATCGGACGGCGGCACTCGGCGTGACCTCGTTCGGCGAGACCGGATCGATCGGCGAGTTGTATGCGCGCTGCGGGATCGATACGGCGTCGATCGTGCGCGCGGCGGAGCGGCATCTGGGCGCGAGGCTGAAGGCGGCGGGCTGACCGGGCGTCAACGGCTCCCGATGAAGGACGCGATGTGCTGGTTGAGGAAAGCCTCGTCAGCCGGACTGGCGCCCGCCCCGGCGGGATGTCCCCAGAGCGAGGGGATGGGCAGGAAGGTGCAATGCGCGATGAAGCGGGACTCGTACTGGGCATCCTCGACCGGGAAATAGAGATCGGTCGCGGACGGCATGTAGAGGACCGGCACCTTGATCGAGCGGAGAGCGGCCTCGACGTCGCCCTTGAACAGGGGCGTGCCGCCGACGTCGTGGTGCTCCCAGGTGCGCATCTGCAGGATCAGGTTGTTCGCGTCCTTGCCCTCGAAGAATTCCTTTTTGTAGTGGTCGACCGCCTGGCGGAAGGTGGTGCCGGGCGGGTTGTCGGTCCGCCATAGCTCGCGCCGCCACCATTCCTGGGAATAGAGCCAGCCGAGCCAGACGATCGAGGTCGCCTCGATCCCCCGCGCGGGTTCGGACGTGTAGTTGCCGCCGTCGAAGACCGGATCGGTGGTGATCGCGGCGATCTGGCCTTCGAGCCGGACGATGCCGTGGCCGTAGGTCTTGGCGGTGCCCGAGGTCGCGACGATGCGGTCCATGAAGTCCGGATAGAGGACCGCCCATTGGAAGGCCTGCTGCGCGCCCATCGAGAAGCCGATGACGGCGCGCAGATGGGTGATGCGCAGATCATCGACGAGGAGCTGGTGCACGGCGCGCACATTGTCGCGGATGGTGATCGGCGGGAAATTCGGCCCGTGCAATGGTGCGGGCGTGTTGCTGGGCGACGACGAGCGGCCGTTGCCGAACATCTCGCTGGTGACGAGGAACGAGTGGGCCGGATCGAGTGCGCGGCCCGGCCCGATCAGCCATTCGTAGCCGTGCAGGTCGGCCATGTAGTGCGACGGCAGCAGGATCGCGTTGTCCCTCGCGGGGTTGAGCGTGCCGTAGGTGCCGAACACGATGCGCGCCTCGGGCAGGACCGTGCCGCCTTCGGTCTCGAAATTCCGGATGACGAATTCGTGCTGGACCGGCTCGGCGGGTTCGGGGGCCGCTTGTGCGGAGGCGCTTGCGGTCGTGAGCAGGGACATCGCGATCCATCCGAGGCGGGGCATTCGGCTGTCTACCATCCCGCCCGCGATGGCGGTCGGAGAATGGCCCTGTCCGCAAGATTTTCCCAGCGATCAGGCGCGCGGCACTTGAAATTCGGTGTCTTCGTTTTCATCACCGGGATCACGTAAGCCATTGTATAAGAAGGGTTTCTCCGAGGAGGCACGTGTACTCATGCGTCCGGCGGTTTCTGGTAGGGCGCGGCCGCGTCGCTGGTCAGCGCGGCACGCGATTCGGGCCGGGTGTAGAACATGTGTCGACGCCCTCGGGGATTGGATCCTCGATCGACAGCGTGTCGTCGTAGAGGCTGTAGAGACGGAAGTCGCGGCTGCGCACGTCATGCGCCTCGGGGTCGATTACGCGACAGAGCCGTCCTGACACGAAATGGCTCCGCCAGCGCAGCTTCGCAGATCCTCCACGAACCGCTCCAACGCCTGCGCATCGACACCCGCAACAGCCGCGAAGGCGCCATCGTGACCTGGGCCGAACAGGAGCCGGGCACCGGACGGCCAAGGACGCGTGCGCCAGTCCAGGCCATGCCGAACCGCCGTAATGACAGAGCTTGCGTCTTCGAGCGTCGGGTCGAACACGATGACGGCCTGCCCGGCCCAGATCCAGCCGCCCCAGGCGAACAAGGCCGCGGCGACGTCAGGATCCTCGGTGGTCAGGACAGCGAACGCGTCGTCATCATGACCGAGTGGCAGGACGCCGCCGGTCAGGCGGCCCAGGATGGGTCTCGCTGGCTTGGGGAAGAACCGCTTCTCGCCGTCGGGCGCTTCCTCGTCATCGTCCCAGCGGAAGGCGAGCCTGCCGGACCCGAGCAACGCCCCGCAGAGCATGTCGGCCGTCGCCTTGAGGATGGGGCTTTCGCCGTCGTCAGGCGGCAGCGGCCACTCGATGAACGCCCAGGGCGAGCCCGCCGGAACCAGGCGGGCGATCTCCTGGTGACGTGGATCGAGGTGCGGGTGGAGGGTGATGGTGATCGACGGCTGTGTCATTGCGGCGGGACCGGAACTTCGCTTGCTGGTCGGAAGATGGTCCCTGCGCCCCAGTCATAGAGGACGCCCGCCGCTGCCCGGCCGCTGAAGTAGCCGACGCCGAACCGGCCAGTCCTCCAATGATCAGAGCGGCTGACCGGTCCACTTTCCGGGCGACGACCCCGATACCTCCATCGCATGACCAGCGGATTTAGGGGGCTCGCCAGCATCGACCCGGGTCTGGGGCCGGTCGGCCCCAGTGGGGTCCAGGGGTGAAACCCCTGGGATCCGGAACATTCTACCGTGCGTAGAGCGCGGCGGCGTCGCTGGTCAGGGCCGCGCGCGATTCGGGCCGGGTGTAGAACATGTGGCCGCCCTTGTAGACGGCGAGGTGGATGCGGTCGCGTCCGACCGGGAGGTGCTCGACGAGCCAGCGCGAGCCGGCGAACGGGCAGACGATGTCGAAATAGCCGTTGGCGATCAGGATGTGCAGCGACGGATTCAGCAAAGACCGCCGGAGCGACCGCCAACGAGCAAGGCGCAGGCGGTCTATTTATCCACAGCGACGGCAACCGAAGTCTGAAGCAGCAGATACAGGCGTGCCTTCAGCAGTATCCGTTACCGGCTAGTGGCTATAATCTCACCGACATCGGGAATAGTAGGGTTGCCGATCATCTGAACCGGGCCCTCTCCAAACCTCCGCTTCACCAGGGATGTGGCGCATAGATCGCTTGCATACACATAGGTTGCAGCCTGTCGGACAACAGTCCGATTGTAGGCCCTGAATACCTCCTTAACCGGCTTGGCGTGAAGATCTTGCACTATCGATCCAAACTCGCAGACAAAGAGAAGATTGGGCGACAGGGCGAACTCCAGCCGTGTTAACCCAGCTCGATTTCGCGCGAATGCAATCGGGCGGTCGGAGGTAACAAGACGGTCGGGCTGATTAGTCCTTTGGATTATGTGCCATCCGCCCTTCGCAATGGTTTCCAGAATGGCTTTGCTCTCGATGACCTTCATCAGGAGTGCCATCCCGTTGCGTCCCATTGCATATCGGTCGGAGGAACGCTCCAAATCTTCCCAAGTCGGCGGATCCTGTTGACGCCGCAGATTGGCGTAATCGTCCCTAAGTGCCGTCTGACGCTCCACAAAAGTCTGTCTCCAGACCCTCCGAAGCATCGTCATCTTTTCCGGGTTGCGGTGAAGCAGAGAGTTCAGGAAGCGGGCAAGATCAAATCGCTGTTTGACTGACAATGATGCCGAGCCATTCCTCAGGACGGTCAGCACGTCGCTTCCCTTCTGGCCGACAGTCCGGAAGAAGCGTTGCTCCAACGCGTTCTGAAGATGAGCAGGTACGTCATCGTATCGGTACAGATTAGGTATGAAGGCCACCGCTTTCGGCGACTTCCGGCGAGCGATCGGCTCCTTATATGGCCGACTGTACTCCACCAGCCTGCCCGTTTCACCGCACCACGCCTTCAAGTAGCACTCGGGAAGATAATGGTGCCGCTTGGGCTCATTTGACTGGAGGTTCACGAAGCCCCTGAGGGCTAATCCGAAACTCGGCCGGATCGGCAACTGAGGACAGCGTGGCGAGCCGCGGCAATGGACGTCTCCGGCATCCGTCCGGCCGCGGATAAACCTGGAGTACAAGTCATCAGCATTGCGCCATTCGGTCCGAGTTCGGCAAAAATTCTGGGGCGAGGCTTCTCGATGATCAGCGCTCTCGGGGCGACCTGAGGCTAGCGCGCAGGCCCCTCGCGCTTGAGCATGCTGCGAGGGTAGGAGAGCGCGCCTGCGCCCGCGGAGACCAGAGCCACGATCAGGACCACGATGAACGTGGTTGGACGCGTGTCTCTCGACAGTGCGGCGCCGAGGCAGATAGCTGCCACAATCGGTCCGACGAAGAGCGCGGGGACGAGGGTGCGCGCCGCTCGCGGCTGGAAGAAGCCGAGGCTCGATCCCCACCAGGCATAGGGAATGAGGATAGCCCAATAGATCGGATTGCTCCTGTGGCTGATCTGGGGACCGCCAGGCATGAGAAGGGCGATCAGTCCGAGGCAAGCGGCTCCGCAGGCCACCAGGGCGCCCCCGACAGCAATGGCTGTCGGTGCGTCTCGGGAAAGGCGCTGCCAATACGCGCGGTCCTGGTGCGCTCGGCTCATGGTCCCTGGCCCAGCTCGCTCACCTCCGACGTGATCCAGACGACAACGGAGTGCAACAGGCCCGTCGTGCCGCTCCCGACCATGCCGATCACGCCCGCTGTTGCGTCCAGGAGCCGTTGCCGCAGGAGCCTGTTGATCGTGACGCCCGGAGCGCGTTTGCCACCCTGCAGTTCGAGCGCCGCCGTCAGCCGTCGGCGCACCGGGCGGCTCAGCTTGCCGAGCCCCATTCCCCACCCAACGTGCGTCTCCTCAAGGATGGCATTGGTGCGCTTGATCTCGATGAGCGCGCCGCCCCCGCCTAGTAGACCGACGCCGTCGGCGACGGTCATGGTGAAGACATAGGCGCTGTTCGCATCCAGGTCCTTGTTCAAATTCTGTTCGGCCGCGCTCGACATTGGCAACTCGATAGGTCGAAACCAGACACTGCCCGCTGATCGCCAGAGCGCCGCCATAGACGATGGCCGCCGGGATGCCGGTGAGACCACCGGTCACCGGCGCAAGCGAACCCAGACCGGCGACCCCGACCCAGGCGAGCACGGCCCCTCCGCAGTTGAACCCGAGGGACACCCATTCCATCGCTGGAGAGGTGCCGGACGTGCGTGCTGCCGGCGCCGCAGCAGGGGGCGGGCTCGAGGCGGCGCTCGGTTCACGAACCTCGAGAACGACGGTCGCCCCGCTGGTGCCTTGAGCGCGAACCCGGGTCGCCGAGCCATGCTGGATCAGAACGACCCCGAGCCCGGCCGTTTCCGGCAGGCCGTCGACCACGTTGACGAGCGTCGAAGGAGCCAGGACGTCAGCATTGTCGGCGGGAGTCGGCAAGGTCGCGTGGCTCATGATGTCTCCGGCAGGCTCATCGTGTCGGTATCGATTTCATAGTCGCCTGATGACTGAAACATCGATAAGCGAATAAGGAAAAGCACTTTCAACGAGATGCAACAGCTAGATTTCTCATCCATGTGCGGACGCTTTGCTTCCTCCCTGCCGCCCGACGAGATGCGTCGGGTCTTCGAGACGCTCGGCGAGACACCGAACCATCCGCCGTCCTGGAACGTGGCGCCGTCGCAGAGCGCCCTGGTCGTTCGTCGTCATCCGGAGACGGGCGAACGGCGGCTGGACGTCCTCCGCTGGGGGCTGGTCCCGAGTTTCATCAAGGATCTCAAGGCCGCTCGCAAGCCGATCAATGCTCGATCCGAGACAGCGGCGACGACGGATCTGTTCCGGTCGGCCATGACGTCGCGGCGCTGCCTGGTGCCGGTGAACGCGTTCTACGAATGGCGTCATCAGGCGGACGGCAAGCAGCCCTTCGCCTTTGCCCGCCGCGATGGCGAGCAGCTGGCGCTCGCCGGGATATGGGAAGGTTGGAGGGGTCCGGAAAACGAGATCCTTCGGACGTTTGCCATTCTGACAACGGCGGCGAACGCGACGATGGCGCCGGTCCACAACCGCATGCCCGTCATCCTGGAGCCCGCGGACTGGAGGCGGTGGCTGGGCGAGGTTGCGGGAGATGCGGGATCGCTCCTCAGACCTGCGGCCGACGACCTGCTGCGGAGCTGGCCGGTGAGCCGCCGAGTGAACGGGCCGCGCCACGATGGAGCGGACCTGCTGGAGCCGTCGACCGCTACAGGGCCCGTCACGCGACCTGGCTCGGCGCTTTGACTACCCGGCACGTCAAGAGCCTTGCGTACCTTTGACCCCGCAATCGCCGTCGCCGGTTCTTGTCACCGGTTGGTCATCCTGGCTCTCAACGATCTGGTCTCGACCGGAAGCCTTGGCCTCGTAGAGAGCTGCGTCAGCTCTGCCGATCAACGACGTCCAGTCGTCCCCAGGGGCAGCCCAGGCAAGACCGATCGAGCATGTCAGTGAAACGACAGCTTCTACCGCACGGAACGGACTGTCCCGGACCAGACGGTGGAAGCCGAGAATCCGTTCCGCCCCACGTCCATCCACGTCATCGAGAACCAGGATGAACTCCTCGCCTCCATACCGGCCAGCGTAATCGCGATCCCTCATCAAGGCTGAAATACGAACACCCAACGCACGGATCAGCTCGTCGCCCACCAGATGGCCATGGGTATCGTTGATCCTCTTGAAGTGGTCGATGTCGACCATGGCAATGAGTAGTTCGCCGGTCGCGCCAAAGGAACTCAAACGGTTGGCGAGGCGCCTCTCGACTTCTCCTCGATTGAGCAATCCCGTCATCGCATCCAGGGTCGCCTGGCGGCGTAGCTCGTCCTGTGCGATCCGCATTTCACGGGTACTTTGCTCGACCAGAGCCTCAAGCTTCCGTTGCGTTCTCATCGAGGCCCGGTCCTTGAGCTTGATGATCGCGTAAAGCGTCCCGGAACCGGCCAGAACGTAGAGGATCTCGGCCCACCAGGTTCTCCACCAGGGATAACCGACGTCGACGACCAGGCTGATCGGATCCGAGTCGACGTGGCTCAGGACATCGCGAGCAACCACATGCAGCGTATGGCGGCCGGGAGGTATGGACGGGTAATGGACCGCACCGGTGGCGGACTCCGCCCAGCCGTCGTCGACGCCTGACAACTGATACCTGAAGACCACGGACCGCTCCGAGGCGTAGCTGAAAGTTCCGAACTGGAGCGATAGAGGAGCCTCGGTGAAAGGAACCTTCGATCGGGGCAGCCGATTTTGTCCAAGTACAGCCTCGGAGATCGCGACGCTGATCGGACGATCGGAAAACAGCCAAGGCGGATCGAGTAAATGCGAAATACCCAAGCCTGTCGTGATCCAGACCGAGCCGTCACTATCTTGGGAGATACCGTTCTGGCTGATATCGTTGAATACCAACCCCGTGTCGTTATCGGCAGAAACCCAACGGTGCCCGTTGAAGACAGCAATACCCAGTCCCGTTCCGGCCCAGACCCATCCCCTTCTGTCGACCATCACGGCGACAACCGTGTTCGTGCGCAGGTCGGATTGCGAAACACCAACCATCTTTGTCACGCGATCGGCGGATATCGTCAGCTCATACAGTCCGCCTGCACCGCCGATCCAGATGTGGCCGCCAGGCACCGGAGCCATCACAAGGGGCTCGAACTCGCCCGATGGCCACTCGCCAGTGACAATATTGGTTTGACCGCCCACACGCCTGTGCCACAGCTTTTCACCAGCAATCAACCAGATCCCGCCCGATCCGTCCGGCGAGACATCCATGATGTGGTCGGGCTTGCCGTCGGATATCGTGAGAAATGGCTTGCCCGTATCAGCGTCGACGTGGAACAGCCCACCGGTGGTTCCGAGCCACATACGTGAACCGGCGCCAGCACTGATCGCGTTCACCGCTGGCACGTTGATGTGATCAGCCGCTCCAGTCGAGGGATCGATCGTGACAGCGCCATGCTTGCCGTCGCTGCTCCATAACTTTCCATTTGGACCGACGGCCAGCGCATAGGAAGTGCCCGGGATTATCCGGCCGATACCGAGGACGCCCGAATGGTCCCGTGTGACTTCGTCGATACCGGTATCGGTTGAGACCCATAACGAATTGCCGTCACGAACGATCTCCCAAGCGGAGCCTGCCGAGAGGCCATCTTCGCGTTGCAGACCTTCCCAATGCCCGTAACCCAGGCCTCTGAAAAGACCTCGACCATAGACCTCCACCCAGAGTTGTCCGCTCCGATCATCCATGATGTCCGTAATCAGGCCGGATGGTATCCCGTCGCTCGTCGTCAGTCGTGACCATCCGGAGCGTTTGCGGATGATCAGGCCATCGCTCGATTGCGTGGCCAGTTCTCCGCTCGGGGTGCGGAACAAACTCAGAATACGAGGAAAACTGGCATATTGTCCGACCTGATCAGGAAGCTGTTCGACGCGGACCAGACCGGATCGCAGTTGGATGGTCGCCACCGCCGTTGCAGACCGCGCGAGAACGGTGTCCGCATCGCCAGCGGCGACATCCTCCCAAGGACCACCGACCAAGCCCTGCGACTTCCCGAAGCATTGGACGAAGCCCGGATCGGCCGAACACACCCGTCCGTCATCAAACGTCTCCCACAGTCGATCACGCACTGAAAAGACGGCACGGGGGGCCAGCAACGCGGCCATTTCGACAGGGTCGTATTCTACAGGTGCCAGGGTGGTGCTCTGCACCGGCCCCGAGAGAGCGACCCTCATTGTCTGCTTTCCGGCGATCAATGCCAGGCCTTTCCCCGTCCACGCCATCTGTTTCGGGTACTCGTCGTAGAGCTTGATGCCTCCGAGGTTGACTGGTTCGAACTCCAGTGAAGTCGGTGGGCGCCCGATTGATACGGGTGCGTCGGAGATGAAGACCTTGTCGGGATAACGGAGTGCGATCCGCCCGTCTCCGATCAGAGCGATGTCCTCGACGACGCCGCCGTCGATGAGGCCCTGCGCGATGCCTAGGTTCTCGAACTTTCGACCGTCATATGAGAACACGCCATGCTCTGAGCAGACCAGAAGAAACCCGGGGCCAACCAAGTCGGCACATGACCCACCATAGCTGGTGAGCCCCTCGGCGCCTCCATACGCGCGAAAGGATAGTCGTTCGGCAAACGAGGTTTTCGAACCTGTAACTGTAGCAACGAGGAAGAATAGCAGGAGGAGCAGACAGGAACCTACAACCGGGATACGAATGCCGATGCGATCCATCCCATCCTCTGGCCGTCTTTCGCTTAGCAATCACCTATAACCGGCCCGCGGGACGGCAGATCATTGGCGCAAACGTCGTTTTGGAAGCAATAGGGCTCAAACACCTACTTTTTGAGACGGGGCCTATCGATTTGGAACGCTTCAGTCCTTCTCCGCCACAACGAACGGAGAAGGACCATGATCGCGCGCCCAGCTCGTGTAAAGTTGCGCCGTTACAGAGTCGGGAGGCACTTAGCCGGACATGTCCCGATCTGAACTGGGTCAGCCGATTTGGAGCGGAGGATAGTGGATCGTGTCGCGAGCATGACTGGTCGCTCCGGCGTCCGCGAGGACCGGGGGATAATGCATGGTGTCGACATTGCCCTTGCGCGGTTCCGCCGCTGCCACGAGGGGAGGGTAATGCATCGTGTCGCGAGCATGGCTGGTCGCTCCGGCGTCCGCGAGGACCGGAGGATAATGCATGGTGTCGACATTGCCCTTGCGCGGTTCCGCCGCTGCCACGAGGGGAGGGTAATGCATCGTGTCTCGGTTGATCGCGCGCGAACCGCCATCTGCCGAGGCGGATGCGGTCATTGCCGGTTGGCTCCCCGCAAAACGAGGTGTTAGGAGGTGATCCCGTTGCGTCTGTAGACCATCTGCGTTTGTGACGTTCCGGTTTGCGCAAAACGAGGTGTTAGGAGGTGATCCCGTTGCGTCGCCATCGGCAGAATGCCGAGAACCGCCGCTAGCGAAGCAACGCCTCCGGAGAGGACGAGTCGGCTCACAGATTCGGAATTCATAACTGGCATATCCCAGTCTCCAATGCGTCGGACGACATGTCCGGCCATGAGACCCAAATAAGTCGACTCGATATCGAAAGACAACGCATTCACTGCCACTTTTTTGATGGTCTAACACGCCAGTATATACTGTGCCTTTATTAACAAAGAGATATCTGATGTCTCTCAAGTTATCAGTGCGGTGATGTTTGTTAGTGCCAAACACGCTCGGATCTGACGTGACGTGTGCCTACCATCGCCGTCAGCGGAATCGATCGGCTTCAGGCCGCGGAGCATCGGTCGTTAGACTGCCAGGTTCGGCGGGATCCACCGTGACGGTATCGTCCTCCAGGGGCGCATCCCTCGATCCCGGAGCAGCCAAACGATGGATCGCGTAATGGCCCGAGACGATCCGGACGGTGGGACCGCGTCGTCACACTCGTGTCATCTTTCCGGAGCGCCTCGACGAGATGGCATCCAACACGTTGGAGCAGGAGCCCAGGAGCCAGGTATGCCGCCATCGACCGCACGGTTTGGCGGCCCGCACGCTCATGTGTAACATGGCGGCTTGGGGATCGGTCCATCTCGTTTGTCGGGCTGGCCGAGCGATCCGGCAAAAACCGGAGTTGTTAGTTCCCGAGTGCTGCATGAGGCGTGTAGGGTCGCTCGAACCTGGCCAGAACCGCTCTCGATTGCAGTCAACATCTCTCGAATGCAAGTAAGGTTGATCGGCTTCGCCAGGCAGGTCGCCGATGTCCTCACCAAGACTGGACTCGATCCAAACCGCCTGGAGCTGGGATCGGCGAGAGCAACATGACAGGTGATGTCGACGAAGTTCTGCATTCTGTCAGACAGCTCCCTGGACCAGAGGCGCGCATCGCTCCCGACGTCTGGATATCGAAGCGCATCTGGATCGCCGTGGTCGGAGAGGGGGGTCAAAAACGAGCAGCAATTTGCAACGCTGCTCGGTATGGGCTGTGACGAGGCTCAGGGGTTCCTCCTTGAGGCCCCGTCAGCGAAGCCGACAATGTCCTCGTGAAGGACTGACGAGCGGGCGGTTACGACCGCGGTTCGTCGGCTTGTTGGATGAGCATCGACCCGGGTCTGGGGCCGGTCGGCCCAGTGGGGTCCAGGGGTGAAACCCCTTGGAATCCGGAACATTCTACCGTGCGTAGAGCGCGGCCGCGTCGCTGGTCAGGGCCGCGCGCGATCCGGGCCGGGTGTAGAACATGTGGCCGCCCTTGTAGACGGCGAGGTGGACGCGGTCGCGTCCGACCGGGAGGTGCTCGACGAGCCAGCGCGAGCTGGCGAACGGGCAGACGGTGTCGAAATAGCCGTTGGCGATCAGGATGTGCAGCGACGGGTTGAGTGCCAGCAGCTTGCGCAGGTCCGGGGTGCCGCGCGCGATGAGGTCGTCGCCCTCCTTGAAGTCCCAGGCGGCACCCGGCGCGCGATCGAGCAGGTCGTATTTGAGGTCGGTCCGGAAGTCGAGGGTCTGCGCGGCGAAGCCGGTGAAGGCGTTGCCGTAGGCGCGGCCGAAGCCGGACAGCACCGGATCGGGACTGTCGTGATTGTCGACGCCCTCGGGGAACGGATCCTCGATCGACAGCGTGTCGTCGTAGAGGCTGTAGAGGCGGCCCTCGCGGCTGCGCACGTCGTGCGCCTCGGGATCGATCCGGCCGCGCTCCTTGGCGACGACGTTCTCGGGCAGGCCGGTCAGGCTGGCGACCTTGGCATAGAACTGGTTGGCCGCATCCGCGGTCAGCGGCGGCCCGGCGATGGCGGCGAGATAGTCGCCGAAGGCGTAGCGGTAGGCGTCGTCGATCGCGGCGGTGTTGCTGGCGTCGAGCTGACGGTGCTCGAGCGACGAGGCGGCGAAGCTCGGCAGCACGATCGCGTCGGTGATCGGGTTGTCGGTGTGGCCGAGCAGGTCGAGCTCGATGGCGGGCGAGACCATCACCATGCCCGACAGCGCGATGTTCTGCTGTTCCTGCAGGGCACGGGCGACCTTGATCGAGCGGATGCCGCCGTAGCTTTCGCCGACGAGGTATTTCGGCGAGGCGGCGCGGTTGTTCTTGCCGATCAAGAGGCGGATCGCGTCGGCGAAGGCGGCGGCGTCCTGCTTGACGCCCCAGAACTGCTTGGCGGCTTCCTCGGGCTTGAGCGGGAGCGAGTAGCCGGTGCCGACGGCGTCGATGAAGACCATGTCGGTGAAGCGGAGCCAACTGTCCGGGTTCGGGCCGAGGGTGGCGCGGGCCCCGTCGGCGGGATTGTCGGCGGGAAACTCCAGGACCTCGGGGCCGGCGGCGCCGAGATCGAGGAAGGCGCTGCCGGCGCCGGGACCGCCGTTGAAGAAGAAGCTGACCGGGCGGGCCGGGGCCTGCGCGCCGTCGGCGGTGAAGGCGACGTAGAACATCCTGGCGGTGGGCTCGCCCTTGCCGTCACGCAGCGTGAGGGTCCCCGCGGTCGCGGTGTAGGCGATGGATTTGCCGGCGAGCGTGATGGTGTGGCGGGTGACGGCGTCGGCGGGCAGGAGGGACGCGAGGCCGGCGTCCGCGTGCGGCGTGGTGTCGGTCTCGTGGCCGGGTGGCGCGGTTTTCGCGTCGTCGGCGCGGGCGCCGGGCGACATCGCGGCGAGAGCGGCAGCAACGAGGAATGCGGCGAGCGAGCGTTTGCAGACGAACATCGGGAGTTTTTCCAATCTCAGGCCGGTATTTGCGTCCCGTCGAAAGCAAAGCAGAGGCCGCTGTGCTCGGGACCCAACCGGTCGAGGACGTCGAGGAGGTGCTGCGCGCTCTGGTCCGGCGTCAGCAGGTCCGAGCGCGCGAAGGGCGCGCTGAGCCGGGTCGCGACAGTGCCAGGATGGAGCGCCACGCAGAGCTGATCCGGACGCGTGCGCGCCACCTCGATCGCGAGATTGCGGACGATCATGTTCAGCGCGGCCTTCGAGGCCCGGTAGCCGTGCCAGCCGCCGAGGCGATTGTCGGAGATGCTGCCGACACGCGCCGAGAGGGCCGCGAAGACCGCGGTTCCCTGCCCGGCCAGCCGCGGCAGGAAGTGCTTGGCGACGAGCGCCGGCCCAATCGTGTTGATGCGGAACGAGGTCGCGAGCGAAGCGGGATCGAGGTTGCGATAGGTCTTTTCCGGAGCGAGCGACGGCGCGTGCAGCAGGCCGGTCGCGACCAGGACGAGGCGCAGCGTCATGCCGTCGAGCGTGGCGGCGGCGTGTTCGATGCTCGCCTCGTCCTCGAGATCGAGCCTGATGCCGGGAGGAGCGGGATCGCGGGCGAAGGTCGCGACATGGGCGAAGCCCGCCTGCGTGCAGACTCTGGCGAGGGCTGCCCCGATGCCGCCGCTCGCGCCGATGATGGCGGCGGCGTCGCGCGCGATCATCGGGTCAGAAGCTGGGCTTGGGCGTGGTCCTGGGCGGTCCCTGGCCGATCTCGGCGAGGTCGCCGGGACGCAGCCACCGGCGCATGGTCGCCTGCAGCTTGGCCGCACTGGTGGCGGCATAGGAGCGGGCGGCGATGTCGGGCTCGTCGAGCGGCAGGTTGCGGTCGGTCAGGAACAGGTCCTGCATCGCGATCGCGTCGACACTGGCGCGGCGCAGCGGCAGTCGGCGCAGAAGGGCGGCCTTGGCGAGCTCGAGCTCGTCGTCCGAGACCGGATGGGACTGCAGATCGACGATGTCGGCCAGCGCGAGCGCCTTGGCGCGCGCGACCTTGTCGGCGTCCGCACCGAACGAGACGGCGTAGTCGGTGCGGGTGCGGCCCCAGTCGAGCTTGCTCGAGACGCCGTAGACATAGCCGTTCCTGACACGGAGGTCGCGCATCAGGCGCGAGGAGAAGCCGCCGCCGAGCACCTCGTTGCCGAGATCGAGCACGTAGCGATCGGGATCGGTGACGGAGACGGGCAGGCTTTCGGCGAGCAGCACGGTGGTCTGCAGCGCGCTCGGGTTCGGCACATAGTCGGAGGCGGCCTTGCTGCCCGGGATCGGCGGCAGGTTGACGTCCGGCGTGGGGCCGGTCGCGTGCCAGTCGCCGAACGTGCGGACGACCACGTCGCGGACATGGGCGGGATCGACATGGCCCGCGACGACGATGGTGGTGAGGTCGGGGCGATAGGTGCTGCCGACATAGGAGCGGAGGTCGGCCTCGGTGAGGGAGGCGACCGTCGACGGCGTCGCCTGGCGCAGTTCGGGGTCGTTCGAGGGGCGGGTGGCACGAAGCTGCGCGCGGCCGAAGAGGTAGGAAGGCGCCTGGAGGATACCGGCGAGGCGCTGTTCGGTCTGGCGTTGCACGATCGCGAAATCGCGCGTGGGAAACGCGGGGTGGAGCTCGCCGTCGGCGAGCAGCGCCATGCCGCGATCGAACCCGCCGGACGCGACCTTGAGATCGAATAACTGGCCGGTATCGAGGTCGGCCGCGATCGCATCGACCGCGCGTCGATAGGCGAGACGGTCGAGATGGGTGGTGCCGTGATCGTAGAGCGCCTCGGCGAGTTGGGAGACGCCCTCCTTGCCCGCGGGCTCCTCCAGGGCCGGCTCCTGGCGGATCAGGCCGTAGACGGAGACGGTGTCGCTGACGTCGATCGGGCGGACGATCAGGCGCAGGCCGCTTGGAAGCGTGGTGATGTCGGGCTTGCCGACGGGCGGGGGGATGTGCAGCGCCGCGAGCGCGCTCGACGCCCAGTCGGGGAGATGGACCGGATGGTCGGGGGCGCTGGCGAACGACTCCGCCCCGCCGAAGCCGGAGCCGGCGATGGGATGGCCGGCGCTGCGCGGGGTCAGGATCGCGGTGACCTGATGCGCCGGGTCGAGCATCGCGCGCGCGACGCGGTCGACGTCCGCCGGGGTGACCGCGCGGTAGGCGGCGGCGATGTCGTCCGGCGATCGCAGACCCTGAAAGGCGAGCACGCGCGACCAGGTCTCGGCCAACTGCTCGATGTCGTTCGCGGCAAAGCCGAGCTGGGCGATCTCCTTCCGCCTGGCGGCCTCGACGAGATCGGCCGGAACGCCCTTGCCGGCGGCATCCGCGATCACGCGCTCGAGGTCGGCGAGCACCGGGGCGGGATCGGCGCCCTTGGGGAAGGCCGCGAGGGCGACGGCGAAGCCGACATCCTTCTTGGCGCGGTAGACGAACTGGGCGCCGAGCGCGCGGCCGGCGGGCACGAGGCCGTAGAGTTCGCCGCGCTTGCTGTCGAGCACGTCGGCGAGGATGTCGGCGGCGGCGAAGTCGCGCGCGGTCAGGCCGGGCATCCGCCATCCGAGCGTCGCGAAGCCGACCGGATAGTCGGTCTGCAGAGCGAGCGTGCGCGGCGCGATGGGTGAAGCGGTGCCCGTCGCGAGCGGCGGCAACGTCTTGGACGGGATCGCGGCGAAGGCCGCGCGAACCTGCGCGAGCGCACGCGGCGGGTCGACGTCGCCGGCGATCACCAGGATCGCGTCGTTGGGCGCATACCAGCGTTCGTAGAAGGAGCGGAGAAGGGCGGCATCGGTGCGGTCGAAGCTGTCGCGGGTGCCGAGCGCGTCGTGCTGATAGGGGGTGCCCGCGAACAGCAGCGACTGGAGCTGGGAGAGATAGACGTAGGCGGGGCTGGAGAGGTCGCGGGAGACTTCCTGCTCGATGGCGCCGCGCTCGTGGGTCCAGTCCTCGGGCGCCAGGGTGAGGGCATGCATGCGCAGCGCTTCGATGTGGAGCATGACGGGCAGGTCGTCGGCGGGAGCGGTGTAGAAATACTGGGTCGCGGTCTCGGTGGTCTGGGCGTTGTATTTGCCGCCCAGGCGGGCGCCGACCGCGGCGAGCTGGTTCTTGTCGAGCGTGTCGCTGCCGCGGAACATCATGTGTTCGAGCGCGTGCGCGGTGCCGGGGAAGCCCGCCGGCGCCTCGTTGGAGCCGACGAGATAGGTGATCTCGGTGGTGACGACGGGTGCGAGCCGGTCGCGGACGATCACCACGCGCAGGCCGTTCGCCAGCGTGGCGCGGAGCGGCGGGTCGGCGAGAGCGGCAGGGATGGCCAGATTGGTCAGGCAGACGGCGAGGAGCGCGCGGCGCAGGAACGATCTCAAGCGGGGTCACTCCGGTGGACGCGGGACGGTTCGCGCCGCACGGAGGTGGTGTCAATGCTCGGCCTGGGCAGGGCTCTCCAGCGCCCCCTGCCCCGTCACGGGCTGGTGAAGGTCACGGACGCGGATGATCCGTCGGCGCCCATGGCGGCGAAGGAGTTGGGCAGGGCGGCGCCGTTGAAGGTGGCGCCGACGAGATAGAGGTTGCGGTCGGTCGACGGGCTGTTGCCGTAGGCGTCGTTGAGGAAGGTCACGGTGAGGCGGTGGGGGCCGGATGCGAAGGGACCTGGGATGGTGACCGCGTCGGTCTGGCCGGAGAAGCGGGTCGTGGTCTCGGTGCGCGGTCCGACGAGGGTGGTGCCGTCGAGGGTGAGCGCGTACTGGGCGTCGCCCTGATAGGCGTCCTCGGCCAGATACAGCACGATGGCGGACGGGTTGGCCAGGAACTGCTCCATCAGCGTCATCTGCGGTTGCTGCACGCCATTGATCGGATCGAGGCGGAGATTGTAGGTGACCGGCCACCAGGGCCCGGCGCCCCACATGGTGACGCCCCAGAAGACATCGGCGTCGGCGATCGTAGTGAGCTCGTCGCGGAGCGCCGCCAGGCTGGCCGGGTCGGCGGGCGTTCCGGTCTCGCCCACGAACAGGCGCTGGCCGGTCTGGCGCGCCCAGGCGATGGCGGGCGCCAACTGCAGCGAACCGACGTCGGACGCGGCGACGGGCAGGCGGTACTGGCCGCTCTGGCCGGGATCGAGATAATTGTGGATCTCGAAGACGAGGTTGTTCTGCGGGTCGCGCAGCGTGCCGAACAGGGCGGCGCAGAAACTGGCGACGAAATTGTCCGCGTGCTGCCAGTCGGTCGCGGGGACGGTGATGACGCCGGTGAAGCCGGTGCCGCGGATGTCGGCGATCGCCTGCTGCCAGACCGGCAGGAGCTGGGTGCAGGTCTGGGTGTGGGGTTCGTTCATCAGGCCGATCGCGACCAGCGGCTTGCCGCGGACGGCGGCCGCGAGCTTGGTCATGACGTCGAGATAGTCGGCTGTCGCTTCCGGGACGATGCCGATCGCCTGCGAGCTCGCCGTGCTGTCGGTCCAGATGTAGCCGTAGTTGTGAGGGTCGAGGACGGTCATCGCCCGGGCGGCCTCGTTCTCGGCCATGATCGACGTCAGGTCGCCCAGGTAGGCTGGATCGAGCGGGCCGAGGGCCGTCGGCTGAAGCCGTTCGAGCTTGAAGGGCAGACGGATGATGCCCACGCCGTCAGCCAGCATGGCGGTGGGATCGGGGACGGTCCATTGGCCGGTCTCGACCAGGCCGTGACCCATTTCGAGACCGGACAGGTTGACGCCGAACAGCGGCGTCGCGCGTGCGCAGAGGGGCGCGACGAGGGACAGGCAAGCGACGAGGATGGGGATTCGCGGCAGCATCGGGCAGGGTCCTCGCCGGTTCATCGGACAGGAACCACGGCGGTTCGTTTCGAGTAAGTCACAAGAATGACGCGGCGGCCGGTCGCCGCCCGGGATCGACACATGCCGGCGGGCGGTTTTGTTGTAGTCAGTCCTTCGATGACGAGCAGGCAGATGGCAGACGGCGCGACGCCGGCGATGGCGCAATGGTTCGCGGTGAAGGAGGCGCATCCGGACGCGCTGCTGTTCTTCCGGATGGGCGATTTCTACGAGCTGTTCTTCGATGACGCGGCGGCGGCATCGTCGGCGCTCTCGATCGCGCTCACGGCTCGCGGCACCCATGCCGGCGAGCCGATCCGGATGTGCGGCGTGCCGGTCGTCTCCGCGGACGCCTATCTCGGCCGGCTGATCCGGCGCGGCTACCGGGTCGCGATCGTCGAGCAGATGGAGAAGGGGCCGTCGGAGGGCGGCCCGAAACGGTCGGCGAAGGCGCCGCTCAGGCGCGAGGTGGTGCGTCTGGTCACGCCGGGCACCCTGACCGAGGAGACGCTGCTCGAGGCGGGACGGCCGAGCCTGCTGCTCGCGATCGCGATCGCGGCCGGGGATGGCGGGCTCGGCATCGCGGTGGCCGATCTTGCCGCCGGCACGATCGAGACCGAGCGGGTGGCGCGGCCGGATCTCGAGGCGCTGCTGGCGCGGGTGGACCCGGCGGAGATCCTGGCACCCGAGGGGATCGGCCTGGGCCGGTTCGGGTCGCGCCTGGCGCCTGGCCGGCTGGCGCCGCCGCCGCTGGCGGCAAGGACACGCGCGGCGGCCGTCTTCGGCTCGGCGAGCCTGGACGCGTTCGGCACCTTCTCGGACCCGGAGGCGATGGCGCTGGCACTCGCGGTCGATTACGCGCGGGCGGCGGGCGGGGGCAGGCTGCCTCGGCTCGCTGCACCGGTGGCGCGAGCCGAGGCGGGCCATCTCGGGATCGACGCCGCGACGCGCGCGAGCCTCGAACTCGTGCGCGAACGCGACGGCGGCGAGACCCATACGCTGCTGGCTGCCGTCAGGCGGACGGTGACGGCGCCGGGCGAGCGACTGCTGGCGGGACGGCTGTCGTCGCCGCTCGACGACCTCGTGGCATTGCGGGCGCGACAGGCGGAATGGGCGGTGCTGCGCGACGAGCCGGCGCGCGCGGGCTCGGTGCGCGAGGCGTTGCGCGGCACGCCGGACGCGCTGCGTGCGCTCGGGCGGCTGTCGCTCGGCCGCGCGTCGCCGCGCGATCTCGGCGCGATCCGTGGCGCACTCGGCGCGGGGGTCGCGGCGGGCCGTGCGCTGGCGGGAGCGCCGCTGCCGCTCGGCGAGCAGGCAGCCCTGCTGCTGGCCGGCGAGACGATGCGGGCAAGGCTCGCCTCGATGCTGACGGATGGATTGCCGGCGCGGCTGGAGGAAGGGGGGGTGATCGCCGACGGCGTCGATCCGGCGCTCGATGCGGCGCGTGCGCTGGCGCGCGACAGCCGCCATGCGGTGGCGTCGCTGCAGGGGATACTGGCCGCGCGCTACGGCGTGGCCGGGCTGAAGATCAGGCACCACGCGCAGCTCGGATTCGTCATCGAGGTGCCGCAGGCGGCGGTCGAGGCGCTGCGGGCGCGTCCCGAATTGTCGCTGCGGCAGGGGATGGCGAACGGCGCGCGGTTCGCGTCGGCCGAGCTCGCCGAGCTCGACCGTCGCGTGTCCGAGGCGGGCGAAGAGGCGCTCGCGCGCGAGCGTTCGCTGGTCGCCGGGCTCGCGGAGGAGGTGCTGGGGTTCGCGCCGTTGCCGGCGATCGCCGAGCGGCTCGCCTGCCTCGATGTCGCGCAATCGTCCGCCGCACTCGCGGCGGACGGACGCTGGTGCCTGCCGACATTGTGCGACGACACGTCGCTCGTGCTCGCCGGCTGCCGCCATCCGGTGGTGGAGGCGGCGTTGCCGGCACGAGAGCGGTTCACGCCGAACGATCTCGACCTGTCGCCGGGACAGCGGGTGATGCTGCTGACGGGCCCGAACATGGCGGGCAAGTCGACCTATCTGCGGCAGACGGCGCTCGCGGTCGTGCTGGCGCAGGCCGGGCTGCCGGTGCCGGCGACCTCGGCGCGGATCGGCCTGGTCGACCGGCTGTTCAGCCGCGTGGGCGCGTCCGACGAGCTTGCGCGCGGCCGCTCGACGTTCATGGTCGAGATGACGGAGACGGCGGCGATCCTGCACGCGGCCGGACCGCGCTCGCTGGTGGTGGTCGACGAGATCGGGCGCGGCACGTCGACGATGGACGGGCTCGCGATCGCGACCGCCGTGCTCGAGGCGCTGCACGGCCAGGTGCGCTGCCGGACGATCTTTGCCACGCATTTCCACGAGCTCGCCGAACTCGCCGAGCGGCTGCCGCAGATGAATGCCCGCACGATGCGGGTTCGCGAATGGAAGGGCGAGGTGGTGTTCCAGCACGAAGTCGTCGCGGGTTCCACGGGACGAAGCTGGGGGGTTCAGGTGGCGAGGCTCGCCGGCGTCCCCGGCAATGTCGTGGCGCGGGCGGGATGGCTGCTGGGGGAGCTGGAGAAGCGTGGACGGACTGGACGGCCGGGCGGAGCGTTGCCGCTGTTCAGCGGGCTGGCGGAGACGATTCCGGCCGATCCGGTGCGCGAGACGCTCGGGTCGGTCGATCCCGATGCGCTCACGCCACGCCAGGCCCACGAAATGCTTCGCCAGCTGCACTCACTGGTTGTTGCAGCGCAAGATGCGCTGTCAGGGTCGAACGGAACACCCTAATACGGTTGTGATGGAAACGGCCGACTCCACGGAGGAACTCGCGGACGATCATGCGGCCCGGCTGCGCGGCCAGCTCGCGGCATGCGGGGCGGATGTCGCGCGCGACGACGCGCTCGGCGTCTTTCGCCGCCATCTGGCGCAGGTGCAGGCGGACATCAGGGACGCCTTCGAAGCCTACCGGGTGTCGGGCGCGGAGGCCGCTTGCCTGCTTTCGCGCCGGATGGACGAGCTGATCGGCTGCCTGTTCGACTACACGATCACGGTGCAGATCCCGGATGCGGGCTCCGAGACGATGGCGGTCGCTGCCACCGGCGGCTACGGGCGAGGCAACCTCGCACCATTCAGCGATATCGACCTGCTGTTCCTGACCGACGACGCGTCGGGCGCGCCGGGCCAGGCGGTCGTCGAGTTCATGCTGTATTTCCTGTGGGACCTGGGGCTGAAGGTCGGGCATGCGACCCGGTCGATCGCGCAGTGCGTGGCCGAGGCGGAGGGCGACGTGACGATTCGCACGTCGCTGATCGATGTGCGGCTGCTGGCGGGGGACACGGCGCTGTTCGGCGTGCTGAGCGCACGGCTGATCGTGGCCGCGATCGAGAGCGGTGTCGGCGACTTCCTCGACGCCAAGAGGCACGAGCGCGCCGCGCGGCATGCGCGCTACGGCGAAAGCGCCTTCCTCGTCGAGCCCAACATCAAGGAGGGCCGCGGCGGCCTGCGCGACATGCAGACGCTCTACTGGATGTCGCGGATGGTGTTCGGCAATGCGCGGATGCGCGACCTCGTGGCGGCCGCCGAGCCGCGTCCCGGCGCCGGGCTGCTGACCGAGACGGAGGCGCGGCATGCGCGACGCTCGTGGGACTTCCTGTGGACGGTGCGGTTCCACCTCCATTACGTGTCCGGACGCGCCGAGGAGCGCCTGACGTTCGACATGCAGCCGGTGGTCGGTGCGCGGATGGGCTACACGCACCACGGAAGGCAGGTCGGCGTCGAGCGGTTCATGCGCCATTATTTCCTGACCGCGCGCGAGGTGATGCGTCTGACCCACGTGCTCGAGCCCCAGCTGGTACGGGCGGCGCTTGGGTCGCCGGCGGTCGTGTCGATCGCCGACGCGGCGCTGACGAAGGCAGGGTTCACGCTGCTCGAGGGCGACCTCGTGCCGGTGGATGCCGACCGTTTCGGCCATGATCCGCTGTCGATGCTGGAGATCCTGCGCCAGGCGCGCGACCGCGGACTGCGGCTGCATCCGCTGGCGATGCACCAGCTGATCAGGTTCGAGCGCGGCGCGGTGCGCCTGCGCGACGACGCGATGGCCAACGACATCCTACTCGACCTGCTGTGCGGGCAGCTCGAGCACCGGCAGATGGATGGCGCGCGTCAGCTCGGCGTGCTGAACGAGACCGGATTGCTGGGTCGCCTGATCCCGGACTGGTCGCGCATCGTGGGCCAGATGCAGTTCGACACCTACCACGTCTATACGGTCGACGAGCATACGATCGAGGCGGTGCGGGTGCTCAACGATCTCGAAGGCGGCCGTCTCGCCGACGTGACGCCGGTGGCGAGCGAACTCGCGGTCGACCTCTCGCTCGATCCGCGCTCGCGCCGGGCGCTCTACGTGGCATTGCTGCTGCACGATGTGGCGAAGGGACGCGGCGGCGACCATTCCGAACTCGGCGCGGAAGTGGCGCAGGGGCTGGGACCGCGGCTGGGGTTGACGGCCGAGGAGACCGAGACCGTTTCGTGGCTGGTGCTGCACCACCTCCTGCTCAGCACGGTCGCGTTCAAGCGCGATATCGACGACCCGAAGACGATCCTCGACCTTGCGGACACGATCCAGTCGCCGGCACGGCTGCGGCTGCTGCTGATGATGACGGTGGCCGATATGCGCGCCGTGTCGCCGCGGGTGTGGAACGCGTGGAAGGCGACGCTGCTGACGGAGCTCTACACGCGGGTGGCCGACGTGCTGGAAGGCGGCCTGGCCACGACGGAGCGCGACGTGCGGGTGGCCCGCGCCAAGGAAGCCGCGTCCGAGATGCTCGCCGAGGAAGGCTGGAGCGAGGCCGACCGGTCGGCGTTCCTCAAGCTGGGCTATGGCAGCTACTGGCTCGCGTTCGATCCCGAGACGCATCTGCGTCATGCGCGCCTGGTGCGCGAGGCGGAGCGCACCGAGGCGCCGTTGACGGTCGATGCGCAGCCATTGCCGGCACGCGCGGTAACGGAAGTGACGGTTTACGCGACCGATCACGCGGGTCTGTTCAGCCGGATCGCCGGCGCGCTCGCGGTTGCCGGCGCCTCGATCGTGGACGCGCGGATCCACACGCTCGTCAATGGCCGGGCTCTCGACACGTTCTGGGTGCAGGACGCGACCGACGGCGCATTCGACACGCCGCGTCGGCTGGCGAAGCTTCCGGGGCTGATCGAGCAGGCGCTGTCGGACCGGATGGGCCTGAGCGCGATCGACGGCAGCCTGTCGACGGTGATCGGCCGTCGCATGCGGGCGATCCACGTGCCGCCGCGGGTGGTGGTCGACAACCGGGCGTCCAACACGCACACGGTCATCGAGGTGAACGGCCGCGACCGGCCGGGGCTGCTGCACGAGGTGACGCACGCGATCAGCCAGCAGGGGCTGCAGATCGCGTCGGCGCATGTGACGACCTACGGGGTCCGGGCGGTCGACGTGTTCTATGTCAAGGACGTGTTCGGCCTGAAGGTGACGAACGAGCGCAAGCTCGCGTCATTGCGCGAGGCGGTGCTCGGCGTGCTGGCCTCGCCCGAGGAGCCTCCGCTGCAGGAGCGGCGGTCGGGCGCGGCGGTCTAGGGATCGTCCACGGCGGCTCGGATGTCTTGTTGGCGACCTGGAGAGAACGATGCGCGTGGGCTTGCTTCTGGGTTTGGGACTGGCAGCCGGACTAGCCGGTCCGGTAGCGGCGCAGAGTTCCGTGGTGGACCAACCGCGTGTTCCGCCCGACGACAGCTGGACATACGAGATCACCAATGAGGCCGGCGGCCGGTGGTCGCAAATCACCCAGCAGATCACGGTGTCGCGAACGGAACCGGACGCGATCGCGATCGACATCTCGCGGGCCGGGTCGCCAATGCCGCCGATGAGTGCGCTGTTCGGCGCGGACTGGAGCCGCGTGCGGAGTGTGAACGGCCTGAGCACGACGGTCAATCGGCCGCTCGACTTCCCGCTTCGCGTTGGCAAGGCCTGGACCGTCGGCTACACCGAGCAGAACCCGAACCGGCAACATTCGAGCGAGACGTTCCGTACGCCCTACCGGGTTACCGGCTGGGAACAGGTCACCGTTCCCGCGGGGACCTTTCGGGCCATCAAGATCGAGGCTGATGGAGAATGGACGGCGGTCACCGCGCCGAGCGTCTCCGCGGTCTCAGGCGGACGGGTCGATGCGGGTGGGAGCGCCAGCGTCGCCCAGACGGTGCGCACGATGCCGACGACCGCGACGGGACGGACCTACAAGGCGTTCTGGTATGTGCCCTCGGTCAAGCGCTGGGTGAAATCAGAGGAGGATTACTATTCGTCCGGCGGCGTGCAGTCATCGTCCGAGAAGAGCGAGCTGATGTCGTTCAAGGTCACGGGGCTCAAGGCCGCGGGCTGAACTCGCCGAGCCGCAATGCGTCGCAGGCGCGCGCGATCACCGGCGGCCAAGCGACGGACGGAGGGTCGGGCGCGTCCTGGCGGAAGATGCGCAGCGAGGGATACCAGGGGCTGTCGTCGCGGCCGCGGAGCCAGCGCCAGTCGCCGCCGGCGCGGTCGAGCAGCCAGGTCGGCTTGCCGAGGCCGGCAGCGAGATGGACGATCGCGGTGTCGACGGTCACGACAAGGTCGAGGGCAGCGATCAGGGCGGCGGTCTCGGCGAGGTCGTGCAGTTCGGCGCCCGGGTCGAGGATGCCCGCGAGCGACGCACCGCGCTGGAGCGAGACGAACAGCACGCCGTCCACGTCGAGAAGGGGTCCCAGCAGCGCCGGATCGATCGAGCGTCGGCGGTCCTGGCGGTAGGACGGGCTGCCCGCCCAGGCGAGACCGACGCGAAGGGCGCCAGGGCGATGCGCGTGCAGGCGCTCGGACCAGCGCGCGGCCATTCGAACGTCATGCCAGGCGGCGAAGGGCGGCGGGATCGATTCGAGATCGGGCGAGAACAGGCGCGGCAGGCTGCCGAGCGCGACCCCTGCCCTGCCCGGCTCGACCGTCGGCAGGTCGAGGCTGGCCGCGGCGCGCCGGAGGGAAGGCGGCAGTGACAGGACCACGCGGCCGGCGCGCTGGGCCGCGAGCGGCGCATAGCGGAGGAAGTGCAGCGTGTCGCCGAGACCCTGCTCGGCGACGAGCGTCAGTTCCGCGCTCGCGCGCCCGTCCCACTCCCGTGGAGGCGCCGGTGCCAGCGCGTGGCGGCTTTCGTAGCCCCGCCAGCCGGTCTCGAGACGCGCCTCGGCCAGATCGAGGATGCCGAGATTGAGGCGCGCGGCGTGATCGTCGGGATCGGTCGCGAGGACGGCCTCGAGCAGGAGGCGGGCGCCGGCGCGATCGTCGCGCTCGTAACGGCCGAACGCGAGATGGCGTGCGATGGCGGCGTTGCCGGGCTCGAGCGCATGGGCGCGTTCGAGATCGTCGATGGCGGCATCGAGAGTCCCGATCGCGGCGCGCGCGAGCCCGCGCGTGGACCATGTCGCGGCGCGATCGGGGGCGGCGGCGAGCGAGGCCGACAGATGCGCGTCCGCCGCCTCGGGACGGCCGGCCGCGTGGAGGGCGGCGCCGAGATTGGCGGATGCGACCGGATCGTCGGGACGCAGCGCGTGCACGGCGCGGAAGGCTTCGCAGGCCGCCTCGGCGCGACCCTGGGCGAGCAGCACCGCGCCTCGACCGTGATGCGCCTCCGGGTTTTGGGGTGCCGACGCAAGCGCATGGTCGAAGGCGGCGAGTGCCTCGTCCTGCCGGCCGAGGGACGCCAGCACCTGGCCGTGAGCGGTCTGCGCGCGCCAATCGGCCGGCTCGAGCAGGCAGGCGACCGACAGCGCGGCGCGGGCGGCCTCGGCTTGCCCCTCGGCCAGCAGGGCAAGCCCGAGCACGATGCGATAGTGGGCGATGCGCGGCCGCGCGCGGACCGCGCGGGCGATGAGCGCGATGGCGCGGGCGTGCTCGCCGCGTTCATGAGCCAGGCAACCGAGGCCGTACCAGGCATCGGGTTGATCCGGATCGAGTGCCAGCGCGGCCCGGTAGGCCGTCTCGGCGCCTTCGCGGTCACCCTCGCGATGACGCGAGGCGGCGTCCGTCAGGCAACCGATGGCCGGAGATCGCTCCATCCCTGTTCGATGACGAAGCGAGCCCGGTCATGCAAGGTCCGGACGCCAGATCAGTCCGGTCCAGGCAGCTTCTGATCCTTCAGGCCATAGATCTGGTACTGGTCGAGCTGCCGGCGCGACGGGAAGGTCTGGGTGATGGCACCCGCTTGGCTGAAATACTGCAGGACGACGATGCCGAGGCTGGCGTCGATGACGGGATCGGGGTTGAGGATCGGGGTGGCGGCTTGCGCCGGCATCGAGGGCGCGGACGGCACCACGCCGGCGGCCGGTTCGCCATCGGGGCGCACCGGGCCCGCGATTTGCGGGATGGGTTGAAGGGGTGCGATCGTCATCGCGTCACCTCTGGAGGGCGCCGGCCGGGCATGGCTCTGGCTGGCAAGTCGTTGCCTGGATCTTTACCATTCGGGCTAGAGGTTAACGGTTGCTGAACGAAATTCCTGCTAGTCCCAGAGAGGAGCCTCCATGAGCGGCATCGAGCGACACTCACTGACGGACACGTTCAGCCAGGACGGGATGGCGATGCGCAACGTCGCTCTCGGCAAAAGTGCGACGCAGAGCTCGACGGACGTGTTCTCCCATCACCAGGATCCGGCGCTCGACGCCGCCGGCGCGGTGAATGGCGAGATCACCGGCGGTTGCGGTTTTCACACCGGACATGAGCAGTCGCCCTGGTGGCAGGTCGATCTCGGCGAGCCGCACATCATCCATGAGGTGGTGGTGTACAACCGTGTGGATAATCCGGCGCTGATCGAGCGTGCCCTGCCTCTCGAGATCCGCCTGTCCGACGACGGGATCGAGACCCGACTGTCGCATCTGCGCGAAACGCCCTTCGGCGGAAAGGGGGGCGAGCCGTTGCGCTGGATCCCGGAAGGCCGCGAGCAGGCGCGGTTCGTCCGGCTGCTGGTGCCCAAGGAGGTCTGCCTGCATCTCGACGAGGTCGAGATCTATGGACGACGGTGGGATCCGGCCGGGATCGAGACCGAGCCCGGCGGAATGGGACAGGCCTCCGCTCTCGGCTCGGTGGACGATTTCAAGGTGATCGAGCCGCGTGCCGAGGAATTCGCCCCCGCGCCGGCGGGGGTGCCCGACGCCGTTCTCGAACCGGCAAGGGAGCCGCTGGCGCCGCCCAGGCCGGCGTCGCCGCCGACGGCCCCACCGACACGCGAGCCGGAGACGTTCCTCGCCAAGTTCCGCCGCGCGCTGTTCGGGAGCTGATCGGGTGAGCGATACCGCCTACGACGTCGTCTCGGGACGCTTCAACAGGATCGGCGCGATCGGCGAGGCGGTCGCGGTGCTTGGCTGGGACCAGTCGGCGATGATGCCGGTGGGCGGTGCCGCGGCGCGCGGCGAACAACTCGCGACGCTGGCCGGCTTGTCGCACGACCTGCTCGTCGCACCGGCGACCGGAACCGCGCTTGACGCGGCCGAGGCCGGACCAATGCCCGAGGCATGGCAGGCGCGCAATCTGGCCCTGATGCGCCGGGCATTCCAGCGGGCGTCGGCGTTGCCGGCGGACCTGGTCGAGGCGCGGGCGCGCGTGCAGAATTCGTGCGAGATCGTGTGGCGCGAGGCGCGGGCGAACGACGATTTCGCGCGGGCAGCAGCACCGCTCGCGAGCCTGCTCGAGATCGTGCGCGAGGAGGCGCGCTTGCTGGGTGAGACGCTCGGCGTGTCGGCCTACGACGCGTTGCTGGACGGCTACCAGCCGGGGATCACGATCGCCGAGATCGACCCCGTGTTCGACCGCTACGAGCTGTTCCTGCGGTCCGCGCTGCCGGAGATCGAGGGACGGCAGGCGCGATCGCCGCGACCCTCGGCGCTGCCCACGCCGGTTGCGGAAGACGCCCAGGAGAGCGTCTGCCGGCGGCTCGCCGAGGCGGCCGGCCTCGACTGGACGCACGCGCGCCTCGATCGCTCGATCCATCCGTTCTGCGGCGGGACGCCGGACGACGTGCGGATCACCACCCGCTACGATCCGGACGCGCCGAGCCGCGCGCTGATGGGCGTGCTGCACGAGACCGGGCATGCACTCTACGAGCGCGGATTGCCGGCAGCCTGGCGGCGCCAGCCGATCGGTGAGTCGGCCGGGATGGCGATGCACGAAAGCCAGTCGCTGATCATCGAGATGCAAGCCTGCCGCTCGGATGCCTACCTGACCTGGCTCGGACCGGTCCTGGCGGCCTCGTATGGCGGCGATCCGGCGGCCTACGCGCCCGCCAACCTCGCGAGCCTCTGGCGTCATGTCGAGCGCAGCCTGATCCGGGTCGACGCGGACGAGGTCACCTATCCGGCGCACGTGATCCTGCGGTTCCGGCTCGAGCGCGCGATGATCGAGGGCACGCTCGACGTCGGGGACCTGCCCGGCGCCTGGTCGGACGGGCTGCATGCGCTGCTGGGCATCAGGCCCGACAACGACGCGAACGGCTGTCTGCAGGACATCCACTGGTATGCCGGTTTGTTCGGCTATTTCCCCAATTATTCATTGGGCGCGATGGCGGCGGCGCAGCTCATGGCCGCCGCGCGGGAGACGCTGCCCGCGCTCGACGCGCAATTCGCCCGGGGAGATCTGTCCGGGCTGGTCGGTTGGCTAGGACGGAATGTCCACGCGGCAGGGCGGCAATACGGGTTGAACGCGCTTCTCGCCAATGCGACGGGTCGGACGCTCGATCCGGGGGCGTTCGAGGCGCATCTCAGGGCGCGCTATCTGGCGGCCAACTGAGCGAGCGGGGCGGGCATGGCCGTCCGCGGTCCGATGGCGATGGTGGTCAGGCCGAACGCGAAGCCGACCGTCAGTCCGGCCAGGAGGATCACTTTCGCCATGCAAGGTGCTCCTTCGACGAGGTCCCCGAGAGGTCAATGACGCGTCGACGGAAAGGTTCATCTCACCTCTCGGTGTACGCGCGGCTGCGCAGTCTAACCCGGTTTCGTTGCTGGTTCCAAACAATTACATCGATGGCTCTGCTGGTGCTCGCCGCGGCGGATCAAGGTCCGCTGGCGATCATCGCCACGTCGCCCCGCCTGGTCTGGACCGGCGTGGCGAAGACAGGTGGCCGCGTGTTCGTTGCGTTCCCGCGCCTCGACGACGGCCCCACGCCGTCGCTCGCCGAATTGCGTCCCGACGGGAGCCTGAGCCCCTATCCGGGCGGTGCCTGGAATGGCTGGAAGCCCGGCGCGGACGCCGTCACGGCGTTCGTGTCGCCCAGCGCGCTCACGGTCGGACCCGATGGCCGACTCTGGATCGTCGACAACGGGGCGGTCGGATTGCTGGGCAAGCCGCCGGTGGCCAACGCGCAGAAGGTCGTCGTGATCGATCCGAAGACCAACCGGGTCACGCATGTCTACCGACTGGGCGGCGGATTGAAGCCGAAGAGTGCTGTGGCCAGGATGCGGTTCAACGGGCCCGTGGCCTACATCACGGACGCCGGATCTCCGGGCCTGATCGTTCTCGATCTCAACTCGGGCGGCGTGCGGCGGGTGCTGGACCACGACAAGTCGACGACCGCGCAACGTCCCGCGCTGGTCGACGGGAAGATCCTGCGCGGCCCGGACGGCAAGCCGGCGTCGTGGAACGCCGACGCGCTCGAAGTGACGCCGGACGGGCAGTATCTCTATGTCCAGCCGTTGTCGGGACCGATGTATCGCGTGGCGACGAAGCTGCTCGACGACCCGAAGCTGCCGCCGGTCGCACTCAGCAACCAGGTCGAGTTCTGGTACAACACGCCGTCGCTCGGAGGGACCGCCATCGATGCGGCGGGCAACCTCTACCTCAACGACCTGGGCAGCGATGCCGTGCTGAGGATGACGCCGGACCGGCATGTCTCTCTCGTGGCGCGCGACGAGCGGCTGCATTGGGCGGATGCACCATCGCTCGATGCGGATGGCGACCTGCTGTTGCCGGTGGCGCAACTCGATCGGACACCGCCGTTCAACCACGGACGCAACCTGATCCGATTTCCGCTCGATCTGTTCCGGTTGCATGTCGGCGGGAAGCCCGCCGGAAACGAGTGACGGGTTTCCGTTCTCGACGGACGTTTAACGAGACCGCGAAGATCTACACGTCTCGGTGAGCGTGGGGATGGTCCGTCACATGCAGGCCTGCGGCCGACGCTGTCGCCGTAAAGCTCTTTGCCGACAAAAACATCAAGTCCAGCAAGAAACATTGGGAGAGAGACGATGTCCGTCACGCGTCGGTCGATGCTTGCGTTGCCCGGAGTGGCTGCCGTGGGCGGCGTGCTGGGGACGTCCCCGTGGCGGATCGTTCGGATGGCGGACGCCGCGACGACGGTGAAGTCACCTGTCACGTTCGACACTTTCTCGCTCAAGATCTTCGGCAAGCGCACCGAGCGGCCGACTTCACCGCGGCGTCGGTCGATTTCGGCTGGGCGTATCACTCGCCCGCACCCGGCGTCTACCCATCCTACGACTACGGCGCCGCGATCACGGAAGGGCGGCAGCTGACCGACAAATACAGCGAGAACAAGAAGATCGGCTACTTCCTCAGTTCGGTGAAGGACATTCTCGAGACCGCGCTGTTGTCGGTCGGAGATCATGACGCATTTCCACACCGGTTTGCAGGATGCGGCGGTGCTCTATGGACGGCCGGGCGAGACGGTGCTTCGCTCGCGAGCTCGCCCGTGATCAGCAACCTGATCGGCAGCGTCGACAGCACCTATGATGTGGCGACGGGCGATCTGCGGCTGAACTACGCGCATGGCGGGCTGATCATCGTCGGCATCGGTGGCAGCGGCGTGCCGCTGCTGCTGGCGATCGCCGACGACGCGGCCGCCGCGACGTTCTGGCGGGTCGACGTCGGCACCATACCGGTGCTGATCCAGGGGCCTTCCCTGAAACGGACGGTCTCGATGGCCGGCAACACGATCGAGATCGCATCGTGGAGCTTCGGCGACGGAACCGGCGGCCTCGGGGCAGTCTCGCTGGCGGTGCTCGGCAACGTCGCCGGCGGCGTGCCGGTCACGACCGTGAACAGCCCGAGCTACAGCGCCATCTTCGGCTGACGATGCCATGGGCGGACCTCAGACGGATCTCGCGAGATGAACCAGCAGATGTCCTGGTCGGTTCGGGTGTGGCTCGGTCCGGGTCTCGACGAAGCCGCATGAACGGTAGAGCGCGAGATTGGCGGTCATCCGCGCGTTGGTGAACAGGCGCATCTCGGGCAGACCCGCGGAAGCGGCCTGGTCGACAGCGAAGGCCAGAAGCCGACTGGCATGCCCCCGCCCCTGATGACGCGGTTCGACGGCGATGCTGTAGATGGCGAGATGACCTTGCCGGGGTTGGAGGACCAGAACGGCGACCGGACGACCGCCGATGTCCAGCAGCCAGACCTCGCGGCGAGCGATCCGGCCGCGATAGTCCTCGGTCGCCGGCCCGGGCAGACTGCCGCCACCGATCACGGCCCGGTAGGCTCGCTCGTAGGCCTTGGCGCTGATGGCGGCGACCGTGCCGGCATCGGAAGCAGTGGCAGGGCGGATCGTCGTCTCAGGAACCGGCTTCGAGCACATTGGACAGCAAGCTCCGGATAGCGGCGGCGACACCGGGCCGATCATGGCTGGACAAGTGGCCGATGCACTCGGCGTCGGCGGCATCGATGGTGGCGATCTTGGCGGGACGCACGAGAGACAACGCCGGCAGGCCGGCTTCGGCCAAGTCGGAGACGATCACATCGCCGAGCCAGCCTCGGTTCGCAGCACTGGTGACCATCAATACCCAGAGCAGTCGGGGCGCGCCGTCGGCCTGCGGCACACTCACGACAAGTGCCGGACGGCGTTGCTGGACGGGACGGTTGGTGTAGGGGAACGGAACGCGGACGAGATCCCAGACCCTATAATCGGGCATAGGCTTCGGCATCAGCCGGACTGTCCCATTCGGCGAACGTCGCGAACGGATCGTCAACGGAGTGGGCCGGGCGGGCACGGGTCAAAATGACCCGCCCCGCCTCGATGGCGTAGGTGATCTCGTCGCCTTCACGCAGGCCGAGTGCCGCGCGCACCGGCTGCGGAATGGTCGTCTGGGCCTTGCTGGAGAGACGGCTGGTGATCATGGAAGGAAAAGTAAGGATTTTCCTTACCGATGGCAAGGTCGTGGATCCGGGGTGGAACCTCCGGAATGGCCTGCTAGGTTGCGGTGATGCGCTATATCTCCACACGCGGCGAGGCCGCGCCGCGTGATTTCGCGGGCGTGCTGCTCGCGGGGCTCGCCGAGGATGGTGGCCTGTTCGTGCCGGAGGCCTGGCCGGCGCTGAACGCCGCGGAATGGCGGGACATGCGCGGCGTGCCCTACCACGCGCTCGCCGCACGGATCGTCGGGCTGTTCGCCGCGGGCTCGATCGACGCGGACGCGTTGTCGGCAATGTGCGCGCGCGCCTATGCGGGGTTCGCGCATCCGGCGGTCGCTCCCCTGGTGCAGCTCGACGAGGGACTGTTCGCGCTCGAGCTGTTCCACGGACCGACGCTCGCGTTCAAGGACATGGCGATGCAGCTGCTCGGGCCGTTGTTCGAGCACGTGCTGGCGCGCGAGGGGCGGCGCGTCACGATCGTGGGTGCCACGTCCGGCGACACGGGATCGGCGGCGATCGAGGCGTGCCGGGATCGGCGGGGGATCGAGATGGTGATCCTCCATCCGCTCGGCCGGACGAGCGAGGTGCAGCGGCGGCAGATGACGACCGTGCTCTCGGGCAACATCGCCAACCTGGCGGTGCGGGGGAATTTCGACGACTGCCAGGCGCTGGTCAAGGCGATGTTCACCGACGCGCCGTTCCGCGACGAGATGGCGCTGTCGGGCGTGAACTCGATCAACTGGGCGCGGATCGCGGCCCAGGTGCCGTACTACGCGTATGCGGCGCTGGCGCTGGGGGCGCCCGATCGGCCGGTGTCGTTCGCGGTGCCGACCGGCAATTTCGGCAACGTGCTGGCGGCCTGGGTCGCGCGACGGATGGGGCTGCCGGTGGACGCGCTGGTGGTGGGTTCGAACCGGAACGACATCCTGACCAGGTTCATCGCGGCCAACGACATGAGCGTGGCCGAGGTCGCGCCGAGCCTGTCGCCCTCGATGGATATCCAGGTGAGCTCCAATGTCGAGCGGCTGCTGTTCGAGCTGCTGGGGCGCGATCCGGCGGCGCTGCGGATGGCAATGGCCGGGTTCCGCGCGACGGGACGGCTGGCGGTGCCCGACGCGGCCTGGCGCGAGGTGGGCCGGTTGTTCCGGGGGCTGGCGCTCGATGACGAGGCGACGCTCTCCGAGATGCGCCGGCTGCGCGCGTCGGGCTATGTGGCCGACCCGCACAGCGCGATCGGCATCGCGGCCGGACGGATGAACAAGGTGGCGGGGGTGCCGATGGTGGCAGCGGCGACCGCGCATCCGGCGAAGTTCCCGGACGCGTGCGCTCGGGCGGGTGCGCAGGTGGCGTTGCCGCCCCACCTGTCGGATCTGTTCAGCCGGCCGGAGCGATTCGACATCGTCGGCAACTCGCTCGACGACGTCCAGACAAAGGTTCGCGCGCAGGCGCGGCGAAACGCGGCCTAATCACCGAGGACATTGATGGACGATCTGATCAACGTCACGCGCCTGCCATCCGGGCTGCTCGTGGTGACCGAACGGATGGACCGGGTCGAGACGGTCTCGTTCGGCGCCTATGTCGCGTCGGGCACGCGCAACGAGGCGGCGTCCGAGAACGGGGTCTCGCACTTCCTCGAGCACATGGCGTTCAAGGGGACCGAGCGGCGGACGGCGGCCGGGATCGCCGAGGAGATCGAGAATGTCGGCGGCCAGATCAATGCCTACACGGCCCGCGAGCAGACGGCGTACTACGTCAAGCTGCTGCACGAGGACCTGGCGCTGGGCGTCGACATCATCGGCGACATCCTGAGCCACAGCGCCTTCGCGCCCGACGAGATCGAGCGGGAACGCGGCGTGATCCTGCAGGAAATCGGGCAGGCGCACGATACGCCGGACGACATCATCTTCGACCATTTCCAGGAGACCGCGTTCCCGGGCCAGCCGATGGGCCGGCCGACGCTGGGCACCGAGGCGCTGATCCGCGCGATGCCGCGCGATGCGATCGCGGGTTACATGAAGCGGCATTACGCGTCGGCCAACATGGTGGTGGCGGCCGCGGGACGGCTCGAGCATCGCGAGGTGGTGGGACTGGTGGAGCGGCATTTCGCCGACCTGCCGTCGGCGATGCCGGACGAGGCGCCGGGGGGCCACTACAGGGGCGGCGAGTTCCGCGAGGAGCGCGATCTCGACCAGGTGCACGTGGTGCTGGGCTTCCCGTCGGTGAGCTACGCCGATCCCGACTATTTCGCGGTGCTGCTGCTCTCGACGCTGCTCGGCGGCGGGATGAGCTCGCGATTGTTCCAGGAGATCCGCGAGAAGCGCGGGCTGGTCTATTCGATCTACTCGTTCAACGCGCCGTTCCTCGACGGCGGCCTGTTCGGGATCTATGCCGGGACGGGCGCGGAGGAGGCGGCCGAGCTGGTGCCGGTGACGCTGGCCGAACTGCTGGCGGTGCAGAACCATGTCACCCGCGAGGAGCTCGACCGGGCGCGGGCGCAGGTCAAGGCCGGACTGCTGATGTCGCTCGAGAGCACCGGGGCGCGCTGCGAGCAGCTCGCGCGACAGATGCAGGTGTTCGGGCGGACGATCACGACGGCGGAGACGGTCGCCAGGATCAACGCGGTTGGGATCGATGATGTCAGGCGGGTGGCGGCCCGCCTGTTCAGGGGGCGGCCGACGCTGACCGCGCTGGGGCCGGCGGGGAGCGTGCCGGGCCTCGACCAGATTGCCGAGAAGCTCGCGGCATGAGTGATGTCGGGCTGGTTGCCGATCTGGTGGCGGCCGCGCGCCGGGCGGGGGCGGACGCGGCGGACGCGGTGTATGTCGGCAATGTTTCGCTGTCGGTGTCGGTCCGCAACGGACGCACCGACAGCGTCGAGCGGGCCGAGAGCCAGGATGTCGGACTTCGCGCGTTCGTCGGTCAGCGGGCGGCGATCGTGTCGGCGACCAGCCTCGACCCATCCCGTTTCGCGGCGCTTGCCGAGCGCGCGGTCGCGATGGCGCGGGTGGTGCCGGAGGACCGGTTCTCCGGCCTGTCGGGCGAACGGGGACGGGCCGACGCGGACGGGCTCGAGCTCGCGGATGCGGCGGAGCCGGATGTGGCCGCGCTGACGGCGCGCGCGCTCGAGGCGGAGGCGGCCGCACTGGCCGTGCCTGGGGTGACGCAGACCGGCGAAGCATCGAGCGGTTACGGGCGAAGCGACATCGTGCTGGCGACGTCCGACGGGTTCGCCGGATCGTATGCGCGGACCGGGCACTCGGTTTCGGCGAGCGCGCTGGCCGGGGCTGGGGTGTCGATGCAGCGTGACTACGACTTCCACAGCACGGTCCATCTCGCCGACCTCGATCCCGCTTCGGGGATCGGCCGCAGCGCGGGCGAGCGTGCGATCGCGCGCATGGGACCGGTCAAGCCGCGCACCGGGCGGATGCCGGTGGTTTGGGATCCGCGCGTGGCCGCGAGCCTGCTCGGACACCTGGTGGCGGCGGCGAACGGCAGCGCCGTCGCGCGCGGCACGAGCTTCCTCAAGGACAAGCGTGGCGAGCGGATCATGCGCGCGGGCGTGCACGTGATCGATGACGCGCGACGGGTGCGCGGACTGCGTTCGCGGCCATTCGATGGCGAGGGCGTGGCGACGCGTGCGCTGTCGATCGTCGAGGACGGGGTGCTGTGCAGCTGGGTGCTGGATGGGCGCAGCGCGCGCCAATTGGGCCTTGCCAGCACCGGGCACGCGGCGCGAGGAACGTCCGGGCCGCCCTCGCCCTCGACGACGAACCTCACGCTGTCGCCCGGCCCGATGTCGGTCAACGACCTGATCGGGGACATCGTCGAGGGGCTGTACGTGACGGAGATGATGGGTTCGGCGGTGAACGGGATCACCGGCGACTACAGCCGGGGTGCCGCGGGCTTCATGATCCGCAACGGCGCGTTGGCGGAACCGGTGGCGGAGATCACGGTCGCGGGCAACCTGCTCGACATGTTCCGCGAGATGGTGCCGGCGAACGACCTCGTGCTGCGTCGCGGGGTCGACAGCCCGACGGTGCGGATCGACGGGCTGACCGTCGCGGGGGCCTGATGCGCGTGCGGCGCGGGGCGGTCCTGCTGCTGGCGGGGCTGCTGGCGCTGCCGGCGCAGAATGGGTGGGCATCGCCCGGACGCGGCGCATCGGTGGGCAGTCGCGGCAGCCGGACCTACATGCTGCCGCCGCGCACCGCCACCTCGCCGTTCGGCGCGCAGCCGTTCCAGCGGACGGTGACGCCGCCCGCGGGGCGGCCGGGCACGGTGCCGCGGCGCCATCCGTTGGCTGCGGGTTTTCTCGGTGGTCTGCTGGGTGTGGGCCTGGCGGGGCTGCTGTTCGGACACGGCCTGCTCGGCGTGCTGATCGAGGTGATCCTGGCGGTCGTGCTGATACGCTGGCTGTTCAGGCGACTGCGTGCGGGCGGCGACGCCGCCTTGCCCGCGCCGGGGAATGGGCAGCCGACACCCTTGATGCCGATCGTGATCGGGCGTGGCGACTATGCGGCGTTCGAGGCGGTACTGCGCGAGGTGACCCGGGCCTGGACAATGGGCGACATCGCGGCACTCGGCCGGGTCGCGACGCCTGAGATGGTGGGGATCCTGGGCGACCAGCAGCGCGAACTGGCGCGGCGGGGACTGCGCAACAGCACGACCGACGTCAGGCTCGAGAAGGGCGATCTCGCGGAAGCCTGGCGCGAGGGCCAGGAGGATTATGCGACGGTCGCGATGCGGTTCTCGGCGATCGATATCGACACCGATGCGACCGGACGGGTGCTGGGCGGCGATCCGTCGCAGCGCGCGACGCGGACCGAATACTGGACGTTCGTCCGGCGGCCGTACGGCACGTGGATCCTGTCGGCGATCCAGCAGGCATGACCCGGCTGCCGTTCGGGCCGGGACCGTTCCGGATGGCGATGGGACTGACCGCCGGTCCGATCGAGACGCTTGTCGAGATCGACGATCGTTATCCGTCTGAAATGGCGGAGCGGCGCTCCCTGCTCGGCATGCGCCGCGCCGAGGTGTTCGCGGCCGAACCCGCCACGGATGCGGCGCGCGCCGAGGTGCTCGACGTGCTCGCAGGGGTGCTGCCACGGCGCTACCCGGAATGGTTCGCGATCGAGGGGCGTGTCCTGCACAACCGTCTGACGGGGGAGGCGTGGGCGCTCGATGCCCTGCCCCACGACCCGTTGGAGGTGGCGGGACGCCTGGTGTGCGAGGATCTGTGCCTGGTCGACACCGAAGCGGAGGCGGGCCCGACGCTGCGGGCGGCGGTGCTGTGCGCGCCGAGCCGCTGGCGGCTCGACGAAAAGATCGGCCGGCCGTTGGCCGCCGTGCATGCTCCGGTGCCGCTCTATGCCGAGCGACTGGCCGGCGCGGTCGACCGGTTCATGCGCAGCCTGCGGCCGGGACGGATCGCCGAACGCTCGAACTGGAGCGTCGTCGACGATGGCGCGCTGTTCCAACCCGTCCGCCGCCTCGACCTCCTTCCGGTGACGGTCGAGGAGGCGAGCGAGCGCCTGTTCCTGCGGGTCGAACGCCAGACCTTCATGCGGCTGCCGGCGAGCGGAATGGTGCTGTTCGCGATCCGCGTGCACAGCACGAAGCTCGGGCAAGCGGTGGCCCTGCCTGGCGTCGCCGACGACCTTGCGGCCGCGGTGCGCGCGCTGCCCGGGCCGCTCGCGGACTACAAGGGGTTCGACGCGATCGGGGCCGTGCTGCTGGCCTATCTCGAACGCGGTCAGCGAACACCGCTTGGCCAGAGCACGACGCGCACGGTCTGCAGCAGGATCAGCAGGTCGAACACGACACTGTAGTTCTTCACGTAGTGCAGGTCGTAGCTCAGCTTCGATCGCGCGTCGTCGAGCGAGGCCCCGTAGGGATAGTTGATCTGCGCCCAGCCGGTCAGGCCCGCCTTGACGAGATGACGCTCGTCGTAGAGCGGCAGGCTGGCGGCGAGGTCACGGATGAATTCGGGACGTTCCGGTCTCGGTCCGACCAGCGACATGTCGCCCACCAGCACGTTGAAGAGCTGCGGCAGCTCGTCGAGCCGGGTTCGGCGGAGGAACCGCCCGATGCGGGTGATGCGCTGGTCGGCGCTGGCCGCCCAGACCGCGCCTGCCGCCTCGGAGTCGACGCGCATCGAGCGCAGCTTGAGGATGTCGAAATGGCGGCCGCCCTGCGTGACCCGCGCCTGCCGGTAGAGGATGGGACCGCCGTCCTGCAGCTTGACCGCGAGGGCGGCGGCGATCAGCAGCGGGATGGCGGGGATCAGGACAAGGAGCGAGGCCGCGATGTCGAGGCATCGCTTGAGGAGGCGGTCGAGCGGACTGAAGCGGAAGCCATCGGCATAGAGCAGCCAGTTGAGATCGAAGCGCTTGAGGTCGAGGCGGCCGATCTCGTTCTCGAGGAAGCCCATGTATTCCTGCACCGGATAGCCGGCGACCTTGCATTGCAGGAGCTCGAGCATCGGCAGTCCGCGGCGGTCGTCCGGAGCCACGACGATCTGGTCGGCCGCGAACCATGACGCGGCGCCGGCGAAGCCATGAGCGGCGTCGAGGATGATCGTGGTGTCGTCCAGGCGCGGATCGCGCTCGCCCATGGCATCGGCGTGGACGAATGCGATGTCGTAGGCGAGCGTCCGCCCCTCGCGCGTGAGCAGCCAGACCAGATCCCAGGCCCTGCGGCCGGCACCGACGATCAGCAGGCGGCGGCGGAACCAGCCCTGCCGGCGAAGCAGCATCAGGACGGTGCGCGCCAGGGCCCCGGCCGCCATGGCGCTGCCGATCGCGGCAGGCAGGAGATTGCCGCCGGCCGGCAATCCGAACGAACGCGCCAGCATCCAGCCAAGCAACGACCCGAGCAATGCCGCCAGTGCCGCCCGGCCGAAGGATTGCCTCGGGCTCACCATCGCGTCGCGCCGGTACAGGCCGAGCGCGCACAGCGACAGCAGGGCACTCGCCGGAAACAGGATCGCGGGCCATGCGGACAGGCGAACGATATCGGGTCCGAGCATGCAGCGGGCGGTCGCGAACCAGCAGAGGAGAGCGAAGGCGATGTCGAGCAGGATCAGGCAGCGGGCTGCCGTCAATCTCGGGCCGATCGATGTCATTCGTCCCTCCCGCGTGCGAGCAGGGACAAGCTGTAGCAGCCGGATGTTGACGAATGGTTGCTGTCGGACCGGACCCGGAACGTCGGCGGATTTTACAGAGAGGCGGCCTAACGAGGCGTTTTGTTCGCTAACCCCTTGATTTGTTAGCGCGGCCCGGTTGTTGCCTACAACTCGGAGTGGCAACCAATTTTGAGAGGACCCTGTCGTGATCCGTCTAAAGAACCAAATTCTGGCCGCGGGCCTGCTGTCGGCCCTCGGTGGCGCTTTCGGCACCGCGCATGCCGGAACGATGTCGATCGGCCCGTTCGGCACCGACAGCCTGACCGCGACCAGTGCGGCCGGCGCCACCGCGTCGCCGTTCCCGCTCACCGATCTCGGCTATGCGGGCATCGATGGACTGGTCTCGACGGCGAGCATCCCGCTCGCGGACGGCGGCACCATTCGCTTCACGCCGGACGCCTCGGTTCCGCAAGGCGGCGTGTATTCCGGCACCGTGACCAACGTGGCGGCGTCGCCGTTCGCCGGGACCGGGCTGGCGCCGATGAACTATCTGGTGGCCGAGCCCAACGATCCGGTGACGATCGCGTTCGGCCTCGCCAACACCTCGCAGACTTTCAGCCTTCTATGGGGATCGGTCGATCCCGATAATGCACTCAATCTCGATTTCTATTTCGGCGGCTTGAAGCTCGAGGACCTGACCGTCACCGGGAGCGAGGTCGCGTCCGCCGCCGGGATCGCCGACGACGGCACGACATCGGCGTTCGTGACCGTCAACGAGGGCTTCCTGCAGGCCTACGACAGGATCGTCGTGACCTCGACGCAACCCGCCTTCGAGTTCGACCCGAGCGTTTCGGTGCCGGAGCCGGCGGCACTCGCGCTGTTCGGCGTCGGACTGGCGGGGCTCGGCGTGATCCGCCGCCGCAAGGCGACGATCGGGGCGTAACGACGCCCGAAGAGCGCGGACGGTTAGACTTCTCGCCCTAACCCCCGCATCCTGACCCGGCAAAAGGCCGGGGAGGATCGGGTGGATAAATCTGTTGTCATGATGGCGGCCGGACTGCTGATGGCGGCGACTGCGCACGCGGCCGATCCGGTTTCGGCCGCCGATCGGGCGTTCGTGGCCAAGGTGAGCCAGGGCGGGATGTTCGAGGTCCAGTGCGGCGCGCTGGCGGCCAGCCAGGGCGGAACGCAGGACATCAGGGATCAGGGTGCGACCGAGGCTCATGACCATCAACTGGTCGGCGCTGCCCTGAAGTCGGCCGCGTCGGACGCCGGGCTCACGTTTCCGGACACACTGGATGCCCGGTTCCAGGCGGAGCTCGACCAGTTGAAGCCATTGTCCGGTCGAGCGTTCGACGCGGCCTACCTCCGCGACATGATCGTGATCCACGACAAGGATGGTGCCGCGTTCGCCGCCGAGGCCAAGGGCGGCACCGATCCGAAGCTGCGCGCCTTCGCGGCCGAGACCCACAGGATCGTCTTGCGCCACCTGGGCGAGATCAGGGCGATCGGGCCCGGCGCAGACTGACGAATCCGGCTAGTCTAGCGCGCCGGGAACATCGCGGGCGCGATGATCGACGCGGCGACGAGCTGGTTGTGCAAGGCCACCGACGGATGGATCCCTTCGGCGGACGCGATACCGAGATCGGTCCGCCACAAGCCCGGATTTTTCGGGTCCTCGACCTGGGCATCCATGTCGATCAGGCCGGCATAGCCCTGACCGCGCCAGTTCGCGCGCATGAAGCTGTTGTACTGTTCGCGCTGGATCTCGATCGGTGTGGAGGCGCCTTGGGTCCTGGTGCCGAAGACCAAGGTGCCGCCGGAGGCCTGGCCGCCGATGGCTGCCGACGAGAAGGTCACGGTGTTGCCCGACACGGCGATCGTGGTGCCGTCGGGAAAGACCGACAGGCCGTTCGACGCGGCGACGAGTTCGCCGTTCTGGATGCCGGAGGCCGAGAGAAGGGCGACCGATGCCTGGCCGGGAGAAATCGCCGCCGTGGTGGTGGTCTGCTGCTGGACGAGGAACTGTCCGGCCGCGGTGGCCCAGCCGTCCTGGCTCGCGGTGGTGGGCGGACAGGTGAAGGCCCAGACGCGGATGCCCGCGGTCTCGAGCGGCTGGGCGAGTGCGAGGAGGTTCGCCTCGGTGGCGGATGCCGAGGCCGGATTGCCGGCGGCGTTGAGGTCGTTCCGGTTGTATTCGAGCAGGACGTCGGTGGCACCGATCTCGGCCGCCGCCTGTTGCAGCAATTGCGGCCGGGCCGCCATCTGCAGGGCGGTGGTGGAGCCGCGGGCAATCGACGCCCACGGCACGGCACTGCCGAGGCTTCGTTCGATGTAGCCCATCCGGCCGTAGGCGTCGGCGGCATCGCCGGTTCCGGCGGCGATCGAGTCGCCCACGATCAGCACGGACGGGGTCGGCGTGCTGACCTGGCCGAGCACGGTCCAGGGCGCGAAGTAGCCGCCGCCCGAGTTGCTGGGAATCGCCTGGTCGAGCGTGTGGTCGGGCATCGCGGTCGCGGCGCGCTGGCTGCCCTCGCCGGCGAGACGGGTCGAGCCGGAGGCGGCCGACGGGTAGTCGCCGACGAGGAAGCCGGTGGAACTCGCCTGGAACGATCCGCGGACGAAGAACTCGGCCAGCGGCGGTAGGGTGATGCCGATCGGATCGGAGTCGACGAAGTGATCGGAGGGCGGGATGGAGGCCGTGCGCGAGGTCCCGAAGGTGGCGGCGTAGTTGCGGCCGGTGATCGTCAGGACCTGGCCCGCGGCCAGCGCGGCGGTGGTGGTGTTGGCGCCGGCGAGGTTGGTGAAGGTGAAGGCGTAGCCGGTGAGGTTGCTCGCGACGTAGGTGGGAACGATCGACGCGATCCAGCTGTTGGCGGGGATGCCGGCGGCGGAGACGCCCATGCCGACCGAGAGCGCGTTGCCGGGGCTCGCCATCGCGATCTGGACCGGGATGGTGGTGGCGCCGGAGGCGACGTTGGCGTTGACCACGGTGGAAAGCTGGACGCTCGGAGTGCTGACCGCGGCGGTGCCGGTGAAAGTGACGAGGCGGTCGACGATCCCGTTGTTGGAGATGTCGTCGCCCATGTAGGACAGTTTCAGCGCGCGTACGCCGCCTGCGGACGGCGTGAAGCAGGCGCTGACGTCGAAGATCGAGAGGTCGGTCGCGTCGTAGCTGCCCGAGCCGATCGGACGGCCACGGCCGCAGACCGGGACCCAGCGCTGGGTGGCGCCGATGGACACGGGGGTTGGCGGTACGACGGGCGGCGCGAAGGAGCCGGCGATGGCGGGCGTGGCGAGGAGGACCGCGGCAGCGGCAAGGGCTTGGCCGCGCATCACGGGTAGCTCTCGGCGCGGTAGGCGACGGTTCCGTTGGCGGGCGTGCAGTTGATGGCGGCGGACGGGACCCAGCTCGGCGCGTCGCGCTCGTAGAAGCCTTGCGCGTAGACGATGAAGGAGGCGCTGGTCGCCGACGGCGCGGAGTTGTCGTCGGTGCAGTAGAGGCTCGCGCCGCCGCTCGCGGTCAGGTTGAGGACCACGAAATGGAGCCGGTTGACGTTGGCGGGCTCGGCGGCGAGAACGGCGGTGCTGGTCGTGACGGCGCCGGCCGAGACGCTGGGCGCGCCGGTGACGCCGAAGGGGACCGTCTTGAGCGGGTTGGCCAGGGCGCCGGCGACGGTCGCATCGGTGACGGCCACGTTGTTGGACACCGACACGGTGCCGCCCACGGTCAGCGTGCCGGCCTGCAGCCGGTACATCGCCGAGAGCCAGCCGAGGATGCCGGTGCCGCCGGCCGGCATCGCGGCACCGGTGACGGGCGCGCCGTCGAGCGGGTCCTGGATCCAGAGCGGGTTGGCGGCCGAGACCGGCGAGCCGGCCTGGACCGGATAGAACGGCCAGGCGCCGGCCGGCGGGGCCGGGGCCCCCTGCCCCATGCTGGCGCCGGCGCCACAGCCGATGATGCAGTCGATCTTGACGTTGCCGTTCTGATCGAGCTGAAGAGGAGCGAAGGCACCGGAGGCGAGGCTGGGCGCGGACGCGTTGTAGGCGCCATATGTCGCAGCCACTCCCTGCGCCCAGGCGGCGGGCGCCCCGGTGACGAAGAGAAGCCGCGCAACGCCGACAAGAAGGACGAGAGCGAGGCGATGCATCACGATTTCCCTATCGATCCGCAACGAGTTTGCCAGCGTCTTGAGCGGCGGCGAAGAATGCTGGTCGGACCGGCGCCGGAGATCACGTGACAACGCGATGTTTTAAGCGTTAGATTGTTAGGTCGTTTCCGGATCACATTCCCGATTTATGGCGGAGGCCGACGGTGGACGTGGATGAGGCGCAGGAGATCCGGTCTTTTGAGACGCTCCTGAGCGCAGGGGGCGTGGTCAACCACTACCAGCCGATCGTCGACCTGCGATCCGGACGGGTGGTCGGCGTCGAGACGCTTGCCCGGCTGCGGCGCGGGATGACGCTGATCCTGCCCGGGGCTTTCCTGCCAGGGTTCGACGAGACGTCGCTCGACACCCTCCTGTTCGCGTCGCTGCGTCAGGGTCTGTCGACGCTGGCCGCATGCGGAGCGACGCATCCGGACCTTTTCATCTCGTTCAATGTTAGCCCGAATGTCATGATCCGGGACGGTTTCCTCAGCGACTTCCTGCGCGTGCTCCGTCGCGCGAAGGTCGATCCGGCGCGCATCATGATCGAGATCCTCGAGAACGACGACTTCCTCGACCTGCCGTCGGCGCGCGACAGGCTCGAGGCGCTCGATGCGGTTGGCGTCCGGATCGCGCTCGACGACGTAGGCTCGGGCTATTCGTCGCTGGCGCGGCTGCGCGAATTGCCGGTCGGGACGATCAAGCTGGATCAGTCATTCGTCCGCGGCTTGTCGCTGCATCCTTCGAACATCCACTTCGTATCCGCAATGCTGGCGCTGGCACGCGGGCTCGGGAAGCATCTCATCATCGAGGGTGTCGAGACGCCGGACATTTCGGACGCGCTGCGTGTCCTGGGGGCGGAGCTGGCGCAGGGACATGATATCGCGCATCCGATGCCGCAGCCGGCGCTGCTGGCGTGGCTCGGCGCGCATGAGCCGGCGATGCTCGATCGAGCGCCGCGCACGCTGATTGGTGCGTTCGCGGCCCATGTCGGCTTCGTCGAGGCCTGCCGTTCGCTGCGCGGCCAACCGTTCGAGATCTCGTGGTCGCACGGGCTTCTCGACCCGCATGCATGTTCGGTCGGGCGTTACCTGGATCGGCACGATTTGCACGAGACCGATTACGGCATGGCGCACAAGCGCTTCCATGACGTCATCGACCGCTACGACGACGAACCGGAGGCCTGGGAGCAGGCCTCGCGCGCGCTGACGCAGGCGCTCAAGCGGGCGATCGTCATGGAGGCGAAGGTCCCGCCGCCGGACGTGGCGGAAGAGGGTCGTTCCCCGTGGAGCAAGCTGGCCCGCTAGTTTTCCTTTGTCCTCACCGCTTCTGGACGAACATGATCGTCGCGGCCTGCAGGACCTCGGTCTGATAGGACAGGTTCAGCGCCTTCGTGTGGGAGTGGTAGTCGCCCACCGCCTGCATCAAGCTGCCGTGCGCCTCGTTCAGGTAGGTGCGCAGGATGACCCCGGCGGCGGCGATGTTGTAGCAGGGCTCCGCGGTGAGACGCTGCCGGACGATCGGCACACGGGTGCGCGTGTAGCGCGACAGCGGCGCCAACCACCGCGTGTTGACCTGCATGACGCCGTAATCATCGGTGCCGTCCCGGTTGTGATGAACGAGGCCGGGTGCGCCGCCCTCGACGCGATGGATCGACGGCAGGACGCGCGGCGGCAGATCGTAGAGATGGGCGACGAGCGCCATGCATGCCGCGAACGGCACCATCAGCGTGTGTGGAACGCGCGCATCCCGGACGCCGCTCCCTGGTCCCCCCGGTCCATGGTTCCTGTATGACACGCGATCGTGAGAGGGTCATGAACTTTCTCCAACAAGCGGGCGCCCGGCTTGCTCGCGATGCGGCACGGGTCTAATGCGCGCGTCATGATCACCAGACGACCAGACCGCGCGGCCTCGGACGCCGGCTTCACCCTGCTCGAGATCCTGGTGGTGATCGCCATCCTCGGCCTGCTAATCGGCCTGGTGGCGCCGGCCGCCCTGCAGCAGCTCGGCGGGGCGCGGATCAAGGTCGCGCATCAGTCGATCGAGCGGCTGGGCTCGGTGCTCGACATGTACAAGCTCGATGTCGGCACCTATCCGAGTTCGGAGGAAGGTCTGACGGCGCTGACCGAGAAGCCGTCCGACGCCGAGAACTGGAACGGCCCCTACGTGAAGGGCGGCGAGCCGCAGGACCCCTGGCACCATGCCTATCTGTATCGTCAGCCGTCCGAGCGCGCGGACCACGACTACGATCTCTGCTCGCGCGGCCCGCAGAACCAGTCGGGCGACAGCAACTCGGGCGGCATGATCTGCAATCCGTGACATTCGCCGGGGGTCCGGGGGCCGGCCTCGGCCCCCGGGTCTTGCTGTTCTAGACCGACAGCACCGGCGCGATATCCTCGAGCGACCTGCATTCGCAGTCGACGCCCATCGTCGCCTCGGCCAGCGCCCCGCCGCCCATCAGGATCGCCGCCAGCATGTAGCCCGCGCTGACCGACCAGGCATGACCGGTGCCGATCAGGGCCCCGAACACCCAGGGTGCGAGCATGCCGCCGGCCGCCGTCCCGATCGCGTAGAACACCGCGATCGCCATTGCGCGGGTCTCGAGCGGAAAGACTTCGCTCGCGGTGAGGTAGGCGCCGCAGGCGGCGGAGGAGGCGAAGAAGAAGATCGCCACCCACAGCAGGGTCTGCGAAACCGGCCCCAGATGGCCGGTCGCGAACAGCACCGCCGTCAGCGCGAGCAGGGCGGCGGAGATCGCGTAGGTGGTGGCAATCATGCGGCGGCGGCCGACGGTATCGAACAGCGGTCCGAGCAGGAACGGGCCGATCAGGTTGCCGGCGGCCAGCGGCAGGATGTGCAGCCCGACGCGGCCTGGCGCCACATGATAGAAGTTGGTGAGCACCATGCCGTAGGTGAAGAAGACGGCGTTGAACAGGAAGGCCTGGCTCAGCATCAGGATGAAGACGAGCACGCTGCGCCGGCGATGGACGACGAACATCGCGTGCAGGATCGCACCGAGGCCGAAGCTGTCGCGAGGCCGGATGGTCAGATGCTTGTCGGTGGGTGGCAAGGCGTGGCCACAGGATGATACCTTCCGCTCGATGGCCGCCAGCGTCTCGTGGGCTTCCGCGGCCCGGCCGTGGGTGACGAGCCAACGCGGGCTTTCCGGCACGTAGCGCCGGAGCCAGATGATCGGCAGGCCGAGCAGGCCGCCGATCGCGAAGCCGAGCCGCCAGCCGATGTCGGGGCGGAACACGCCGTGCCCTACGAAGGCGAGCGACGCGACGGCGCCGACGGCGGCACCCGCCCAGTAGCTCGAATTGACCGCGAGGGTGACGCGGCCACGCAGGCGCGCGGGCGTGAGTTCGTCGACGGCCGAGTTGATCGCGGCGCACTCGCCGCCGATGCCGATCCCGGTCAGGATCCGCGACAGCGCGAAGGTCGGGAAATCGACCGAGCAGGCGGAGGCGAAGACGCCCACGACGTAGACGCCGAGCGTCACCGCGAAGATCGCCCGCCTGCCCACCCGGTCGGTGAGCCAGCCGAAGAACAGCGCGCCGATCACCGCGCCGAGCACGTAGGCGGACGCGGAGGCACCGACGTCTTCGGTGCTCAGCGACAGGGTCTGGCGCGACTGGAGCGCCGGTCCGATCGACCCGATGATGGTGACCTCGAGTCCGTCGAGGACCCAGGTGATCCCGAGTGCTGCGACCAGCATCACGTGGAAGCGCGACCAGGGCAGCCGGTCGAGGCGGGCCGGAATGTCGGTGCTGATCGCGGCTCTCTGCACGTTCTGCCCTTTCGTGGTGCACCGAAGCTGGCGCGGGCTGGACGCCTCTTTAGAGGCTGCAAGGCGGCCAGGCGAGCGTTACACCGGTCGGAGAAGCTGTCCGCCTTGCGGTGGCCGTCCCGCCGGGTGCGGACGGTTCGCTTGACCGGATCATGCGCTCATGTTCTCGTCCGGCCGACTGCCGACGATGGTCGATCAAATAAAGGAGGCAGAGTTGGCCTGGAAAAAACCCTCGATCAAGGAAATCGCGCTGGGCGGCAAGATCAACCTGTACGCCTGCTCGGAGCGTCAATAACCTCATCGGGCTCGCGCCCGGCGCGGCACGATGAGGGCGATCGTGCTGGGTGCTGCCGCCGGTGGCGGATTTCCGCAGTGGAATTCCAACGCCGCGGGATGCCGGCGGGCCCGGTTGCATGACCCCGCGGCGCGCGCGCGCACCCAAGCCTCGCTCGCGGTCAGCGGCAACGGGACCGACTGGTTTCTGATCAACGCATCGCCCGACATCCGGCAGCAACTCGCCGCCACGTCAGACCTTCATCCGCGCGCCGGTCTGCGGAGTTCGCCGATCGGCGGGGTGTTCCTGACGTCCTCCGAGGTCGATGCGGTCGCGGGGTTGCTCAGTCTGCGAGAGGCGCAGCCGTTCGTGCTGTTCGCCACCGCGGAGACGCACGCTGTGCTCGCCTCCAATCCGATGTTCGACGTGCTTGCACGCGAGATCGTGACACGCCGCGTGCTTGGCCTCGACGAGGCGGTGGATCTGCCGGGCGGGCTTTCGGTCGAACTCTTCGCCGTGCCGGGAAAAGTGCCTCTCTATCTCGAGGGCGTCGCCGGCGACGCGGATGGCGATACGGTCGGCGCGCTGGTGACAGCGGACGGTGCGACGCTGGCCTACGTTCCCGCCTGTGCCGCGGTGAACGAGGGGATCGCCAACCGGCTGCGCGGCGCCGACGCGTTGCTGTTCGACGGCACGCTCTGGTCCGACGACGAGATGATCGCGGCCGGGATCGGGTCCAAGACAGGCCGGCGCATGGGCCATATGAGCATCTCCGGCGTCGATGGCGCGGTCGCGATGCTGGCACCGATCGAGATCGGACGCAGGATCTTCGTGCATATCAACAACTCCAATCCGGTGCTGCTCGACGAGACGCGCGAGCGTGCGATCGCGGCGGAAGCAGGGTGGGAGATCGCCGATGACGGCATGGAGATCCGCCTGTGACGGATGCCGCGATGCCGGCCGAGGATCTCGAGCAGGCGCTGCGGGCGATCGGTGCCGAGCGGTACCATAGCCGGCATCCGTTCCACGCGCTGTTGCATGGCGGCCGGCTGACGCGCGGGCAGGTGCAGGCGTGGGTCCTGAACCGTTATTATTACCAGAGCCGGATACCGGCCAAGGACGCGTTCCTGATCGCACGCCTGCCGACCGCCTCGCTGCGGCGGGAATGGCGGTCTCGCCTGGTCGATCATGACGGTGACGGCGAGGATGGCGGCGGCATCGCGCGCTGGCTGCATCTGGCACGCTGCGTCGGCCTCGATCCGGACTATGTCGAGTCGACCGAGGGGCTGCTGAGCGGAACCCGGTTCGCGGTCGATGCGTACGTCAATTTCGTCCGCGAGCGATCCATTCTCGAGGCGATCGCATCGTCGCTGACCGAGCTGTTCGCGCCTTCGATCATCGCCGAACGGGTGTCGGGAATGCTGTCGCACTACGACTTCATCGACGCCGGGATGCTGGCCTATTTCACGCCTCGCCTGACGCAGGCACCGCGCGACACCGATTTCGCGCTCGCCTATGTCAAGCGGCACGCCAGGACGCGCGACGACCAGCTCTCGGCGCTCGCGGCGTTGCGCTTCAAGTGCGACGTGCTCTGGTCGCAGCTCGATGCGCTGCATTTCGCGTATGTGTCGCCGGGGCTGGTTCCCCCGGGCGCCTTCGCGCCCGAGGATATGGGTGGTGCTTTCGTGCCCTGGGAGATGTCTTGAGCGAGGACGACATCCCGGCCTTTCCGCCGGGCGTGCGTCTGCGCCACGACGATGTCCGCGGCGCGTGGGTGATGCTGGCACCGGAACGCCTGTTCATGCCCGACGAGCACGCGCTGGCGGTGCTGGCCCTGGTCGACGGCAGGCGCAGCATGCGGACGATCGTCGACGACCTGGCGTCGCGCTACGCGGCGCCGCGCGCGGTCATCGCGGAGGATGTCGGCGCGATGCTCGACGAGCTCGCGGGCCGCGGCGTGGTCCGCTCGTGACCGCGCCGGCGCCGCTCGGCATGCTGGCCGAGCTCACGCACCGCTGCCCGTTGCGGTGTCCGTATTGCGCGAATCCGGTGGCACTCTCGGGCACGCGCGACGAACTCGACACCGAGACCTGGCGGCGCGTGCTGACGGAGGCGGCCTCGCTCGGCGTCCTGCAGCTTCATTTCTCGGGCGGCGAGCCGATGGTGCGCGGCGATCTGGCAGCCTTGGTCCGGCACGCGCGCGGGCTCGATCTCTACACCAACCTCATCACCTCCGGCGTCACGGCGACCCGGCCCGCGCTTGCCGCCCTTGCCGACGCCGGTCTCGATCATATCCAGCTCAGCTTCCAGGCGGCCGAGACGGCCGGCGGCGACCGGATCGGCGGCCACGCGGGCGGGCATGCGCGCAAGCTTTCGGCGGCCGCAATGATCCGCGAGACGGGATTTCCGCTCACGGTCAATTTCGTCGTCCACCGGCAGAACCTCGCGCAATTGCCCGCCATGCTCGAACTCGGGGAGGCGCTGGACGCCTCGCGCATCGAGATCGCGCATGTCCAGTATGCCGGCTGGGCGCTGGTCAACCGCGACGCGCTGATGCCGACCGAGGAGCAGGTCGAGCAGGCGGACGCGACGATCGCGCGCACCCGCGACCGCCTGCATGGCCGGATCGTGATCGACTACGTGACGCCGGATTATTTCGCCAGCAGGCCGAAAGCGTGCATGGGGGGCTGGGCAAGGCAGTTCCTCGTCGTAACGCCCGCCGGCACGGTTCTCCCTTGCCACAGCGCGGAAAGTCTTCCCGGCTTGCGGTTTCCCTCGGTGCGCGACGCGTCGCTCGCGGCGATCTGGCGCGACGACCCGACATTCGCCCGCTATCGCGGCACGGCCTGGATGCCGCCTCCCTGCCGGTCGTGCGACCGGCGCGAGATCGACTGGGGTGGGTGCCGATGCCAGGCCTTCGCGCTGACCGGCGACGCGGCCGCCACCGATCCCGCCTGCGCGCTGTCGCCTGACCACAAGATCATGGCCGAGCAAGTGGCGCATGCCGCGCGCGCGGACGACGCGCTGATCTATCGGCGTTTCGCCGGTGGGCCTGGGCGCCCGTAAATTCGGCGGGATCGGTTCCTATTCACGGCTGGATGAAGAGACCGTCGTCACTGATCCGTCATGTGCGTGCAACATCCGGTCACACGAAATTGTGCCGGAATGTTCCTTGCGCGTGCTTGACGCGCGTGTTTGTTTGCCGTGCCTATGATTCAAGGAGCGTGCATTGCCCCGCGATCACATCCCAGCATTGAAAAGAATCGTTGTCGTCGCGGGAGCCCTGGTTCCGAACCTGGCAATGGCGCAAGCGGTCACGACCTATCATAACGACACGTTGCGGACAGGCTGGAATCCTTCGGAGACCTCGCTCACGGTTGCCAATGTGGGCAGCGGCGGCCTCGATCTGCAGGCGACCACCAAGCTCGACAGCCAAGTCGACGCGCAGCCGCTGGTGGTGCCGAACCAGGTGGTCGGCACCTATAGCGCGCGCACGGTGGTCTATGTCGTGACCGGCGGCGACACGATCTACGCGATCGATGCCGGGACGGGAACAGTTCTGGCCAGCCGCAACCTCGGAACGCCGGTGCCGCAATCGGCGCTGCCGGGGCAATGCAACAACAACGGTCCGACGGTCGGCATCACGTCGACACCCGTCATCGACACCGCCCACGGCACGATGTACCTGGTCGCCGACACCTACGAGAGCGGGCAGGCGGTGTTCCGGGTGCACGCGGTGAGCCTGTCGACATTGCAGGACACGATCACGCCGTCGATGGTGACCGCCTCGTCGAAATTGTCGGACGGGACGACCTATCATTTCAATCCGAACGGGTCGCGGCAGCGCGCGGCGCTGCTGCTGTCCGGCTCGACGCTGTATGCCGCGTTCAGCAGCTATTGCGACAACGCGCAGTCGACGACCCGCGGCTGGCTGCTGGGCTGGACCGTTCCCGCACTCGCGCCGCTCGCGCACAACAACCTGACCGATACGGTTCCCGCCTCGCAGAGCAGCTACTTCCTCAATTCGATCTGGATGTCCGGCTACGGGCCGTCGACGGCGTCGGCGAACAACATGGTCTATGTCGTCACCAGCAATTCGGACAAGAACACCTATGGCGCGGGCAACCGCGACGAGAGCGTCCTGAAGCTGACGTCCGACCTCGCCACCATACAGAACTATTTCACCGACCCGAACCGTGCCGCACTCGACGCGGGCGACCAGGATTTCGGGTCCGGCGGCGCCTTGCTGCCGCCGCCGCAACCGGGATTGAACCCGAAATTGCTGCTCGCGGCTGGCAAGAACGGGACGATGTATCTGTTCGACCGGTCGGCGGGGCCGGGGCTGGGTGTGCTTTCGACCTATCCGATCGGCGGCTGCTGGTGCGGCGAGTCGTATTTCCAGGGTTCCGACGGCGCCGGACGCATCGTCTCGAGCGGCGGGTCGACGGCGACCGTCTGGCGGCTGAACACGGCCGCATCGACCGCGGCGTCGCTCACCAAGCTGAACTCGACGCCGATCACCAGCGGCCAGGACCCGGGATTCTTCACCAGCCTGTCGTCGAACGGGACCATTGCCGGCACGGCCATCGTGTGGGCGGTCGGCCGTCCGACGGCGGTGCCGGGGGCGATGCCGCTCACCGCGATCGATCCGGCGAGCGGCAAGATCATCTACACCGCCACCGCGGGCAACTGGGTCAGCGGCAACTCGAACGCGAACACCGTGCCGACCATCGCCAACGGACATGTCTATGTCGCGACCTATCAGGAGCTGGCGATCTTCGGGCTCGGCAAACCGGCGGCGGCGACAGCGCAGGCGGCCTTCACGGCACGCGCGGTCGCCTCGCGCAACGTGTCGCGCTTCAGTCTGGGCGCGAACCAGCACGCGATCTGGGGGACGATCCGAAGCGTCGAGCCGACCGAGATGACCGTCGCCGACCGCCATGGCACGCTGGTGCGGGTGTATCTGCCGACGGCACGCGCATCGGGCAATCTCGCCGAACCCGTGGTCGGCGAGGCGACGGTCGCGATCGGCAGACAGGACGCGGACGGGCTGCTGCTGGCGACGAACGTGCTGCATGCGAAATCATCGGCGGCACTCTGGCCGGCCGACCAGTAGGCGCGTCGTCGCTACAGGCTCGGATGCGACCAGGCGAGCACGCGGAACGCAGCACCCCCCTCGCCCGGTTCGAGCTGGACAATTCCCTCGCGGACGAAACTCGTGCCGGCGGCGTGGGCGACGACGCGGATGTCGACGACGTCGTTGGCACCGGGATCGGTCGCCGTATTGCCGTTCTCGACCTCGCCGGCGGCCGCGGCGGCCCGACGCACGACCGGGTCGGCGAGCGACAGGACCGGGTCGCTGCCCTGGAACACGGTCACGTGGGGTGCCAACGCGCGGAACAGGGCGGGCGTCACCCCGATCACCAGGGCGAGCTCGTCGACGCTCTCGAAGGCGGCGCCGGGGGGCGCGTAGGGGCGCCCCGCGGAGCGGTACGGCTTGGCGAGGCCGGCTTGCTGATCGGGCGGGACGGGCGTGTGCCAGGCGAGAATGTTCTGCGCGATCTCGGCCGCGTCCTGGGCGCCGCCGGCGCCGGTTCCGGCGACCTGGATCAGAGAGGCGAGCACGGTCGGCGAGGCGTTGTTGAGGTCGACCTTGCCCGCTTCGTTACGGATCTCGATGTCGGCGCTGCCGCCGGCGACGGAGAGGCGATGGTGGCCGCCGGACGACGGCCACTCGGTCTGCGCGCGGTCCATCATGCGGAAGGCGGCTTCCTGGAAGGCGCCGTCGGCGGCCTGCTCGGCGATCGCCGCGCGCCGGAGATTGGCGCCGAGCCTGGCCTGGGCGCCGCCGGTCTCGGTCAGTTGCAGGATCAGCAGCGAAATCAGCACCAGCGTCCAGAGCACGATCAGGAGCGCGAAGCCGCGTGCGCGGGCGCGGCGGCCGAGGGTCACGGGGTGAGGCCGAGCCCGTTGAGCACCTTGCTCTGGGGATCGGACAGCCCCGCCTGCGGCAGGCGCTGGAGGCCGGCCGGGACGCCGGCCGCGAACGGGATCTGCTGCTCCATGTCGGCGGTGACGTCGCGCGCGTCGCGCGCGTCGCGCTCGACATGCGGCGTGATCATCACGAGCAGTTCCGTGCGGGCGCGCGAATTCTGCTGCTGGCCGAACAAGGCGCCGATGACGGGGATGTTGCGGATGTAGGGGATGCCCTGGTTCTGACGCGTGTCCTGGTCCTGGATCAGGCCCGCAATGCCCACGGTTTGTCCGTCCTGGACGACGACGCGGGACTGGACGTTGCGGTCGGAGAAGGTCGGGGACTCCGGTCCGGTCGCGCCACCGTTGCTGGTGGTCGAGATGCCCAGGTTCGAACTGACTTCCTCGGCGATGTCGAGCGTGACCTGGCCGTCATTGTTCACCCGCGGCGTGATCTGCAGCAGCACCCCGGTCTGGACGTAGGACACCGAATTCACCAGCGGGGCGTTCGAAGCGACCGTCGACTGGGATTGTTGCGACAGCACCGGCACGTCCTGGCCGACCTGAAGCCGGGCGGGCTGGTTGTCGAGCACGACGAGTTCGGGGGCGGAGAGGACACGCACCTTGCTCACGGACTGGAGCAGGTTGATCGCTGCCTGCTGGGAGTTGCCGCCCGCCAGCAGGAACCCCGCGAAACTGCCCGAGTTGCTGAATGCCGCGGCAAGTTGTCCTGCGGTGGTCGTCGTGCCAGACGAGCTGCTGCCGTTGTTAACGCCGTTGTTGAAATTGAAGTTGCTGTTGCTGCCGGTCGTGGTCGCCGCACCGGCCTGCTTGAAGTAGAACTGCGTGCCGTATTCGAGCGCGTTGTTCAGGTCGACCTCGGCGACCGTCGCATCGATGCGGACCTGCAGCGGCACGATGTCGATCTTGCGCAACGTGCCCTCGACCGTCTCGAGTTCCTGCGGCGTGCCATAGATCAGGATCGCGTTGTTCTGGTCGGCCGGGATGATCCGCATCTCGTCCTTGGTCTCGCCGCCTTGTCCGGTGCCGCCCTGGTCAAGGCCGCCGAGCAGCGGGTTCCCACCCGCCCCCTGCCCCTGCTGACCGCCGGGACCGCCCTGGCCGCCGGACTGACCGAAGCCGCCGCCGCCGGTGACACCGCTGCCGCTGCCCAGGCCGCCGATCCCGCCGCCACCGCCGAGACCGCCACCGCCGCCAAGACCGCCGCCGCCGCCCAAGCCACCGCCGCCACCGCCCAGGCCGCCACCGCCCTGGCCGCTCTGGCCGCCGCCGAGCTGCTGGATCTGATTGATCTGGGTCGGTTGCGCGGTGACGTGATCGGGAGTGAAGGCCTGCTGCAGCACGTAGGCGATATCGTTCGATCGGCCGTTCTGCAGATAGTAGACATGCCAGGAGCGGATCGTCTGCCGCCGCTGCTGCAGCACCAGCCCGTAGACACGCCGCACGTCGGCCATCATCCGGTCGGTCGGAACCACGACGAGCACGGCGTCGATCCGGTTCATCGGCACCACTTTGACCACGCTGGCGAGCGACTTGCCCTGGTCGGCGCCGAGCGTCTTCTCGAGCGCGGTCGCGAAATCCTTGGCATCGCCGGCATCGACCGGCAGCAGCGCGAAGGACTGGTTGGCCAGCGTGTCGATGTCGAAGGCGTGGATCATGTCCACGATGGCCTGACGCTGCTGCGGATCGGAGTTGACGATGATCGCGTTGGCGGCCGGGTCGGCGACGATCTTGGCCGACGCGCCCGCATAGGGCTGAAGCACCTTGGCCAAGGCGTCGGCACTCGTGCTGTGCAGCGGGACGACCGTGGCGCCGGAGGCCGAGCCGGACCCGAGGCCGGCCGACGTCGCGCTGGCCGCGGTCTGGATCCGGTAGAGGCCGCCGCTCTGGGTCAGCGCCGCGCCCACCTGCGACAGCAGGACCTGCAGGGCCGGCAGCAACTGGTCGCGGTTCAGCGGAGTCGCGGTATGGAGGGTGACGGTTCCCTTCACGCCGGGATCGATGGTGTAGTTGGCGTGCAGCATCGTGCCCAGGATCTGGGCCGCCGCCTCGCGAATATCGGTGTCGGCGAAGTCGAGCGAGATGTCGCCGCTCGACCCGCTCGAATATTGCGCGCCCGGAACCTGCACGCCGCTGCCATTGCCGTAGCTGACGCGGGCGCGCGGCAACGCGTGCAGCGAGCCGACGTTGCCGTCCACCTGGGTGGCCGCGACCGGCGTGCCTGGGCGCAACGGCATCAAGGGCCCCGGCACATCGGGTTTCTCGATCGGCTCGCAGCCGGTCGAGGCCGCGCAGGCGAGCAGGATCGCGAGCGTTCTGACGGGGCGTTGCTTCAACGGACGCATCCTCATGGCCAAACGCTTCACTGATTGTCGCCGGATGCCGTACCGCTGGCCTGGTCGGCGTCGCTTGCATGGCCGGCACGAAAACCGACCACCGTCAGGCTGACATCGAGGGGCGGCGAGGTCTGCCGTCCCTGCGCGATGATGATCGGCGACGTGTGGAGCTGGATGTCGTCGACGAGCATGCGCGGCGTGCTGGTCTCGATCGTCTGCAGCAGGTGCACCATCACCGGCAGGCTCGCGTTGAAGGAGACACGCAGCGCCACCCGGCGGTAGGCGCCCTGCTGCCGAGCGGGCAGTGCCTCGGTCGAGGACAGCGCCGTGCCGACGGTGCTCGCCATGTCCTGGACCCGGCCCTGCAGGGTCGCTGCCGCGACGGCGTCGGAGTTGCCGCCGAGGAGTGCCGAGACCGGGGGACCGGCCGCTCGCGAGCGTGCCGCCTCGCGCTGCAGGGCCGGCAGCGCGCGCACCAGCAGCTCCATCCGGGCCGCGATCTCGCGCTGGCTCTGCACCGCGTCCGAGCGCGCGGCGTACCAGTCGATCAGCGGCGACGCGACGACCTCCCAAACCAGCAGGATCGCGATCAGCGTCAGCGAGACGGCCAGCGCCTGGCCGGCGCGGCCGGCCGGCAGCCGCTGCACGAACGTCATTTCGAGACGTCCGCGCGGATCGAGAACAGATCGGTATGCGATGTCTCCAGCCGCGTCACCGGGGCGACGAACGACGGATCGCGCAGCGACGGGTCGTTCGACAGCAGGCCGATCAGCTTGGCGGCCGACGCGGACTGGCCGTTGATCGTGAGCTTGCGGCCGGTCAGCGACAGGTCGGTGAGGTAGGTGTCGTCGGGCAGGAGGTTCGTCAGCGAGGCCAGCGTGTCGAGCGGATCGCCGATCTCGCGCTCCGCGGCGGCGAGCACGTCCGCGCCGGCGGTCGAGGCCTCGATGCGGTTGCGGATGGTGGTGATCGTGGCGACGCGGGGCCGAAGCCGCTCGATGGTCGCGGCGGACGCCGACAGCTGATGCGACTGGCGGAGGAACGGCACGACGAGGCAGACGATGGCCAGCGCCGCCGCAAGGACCCAGGCCGCGCGCTCGACCAGCGCGGCCCGGTCGACGGCGCCGGCGCGCGAGGCGAGCGTGATGCGCCGCAGCCCGCCGTCGGCGTCGCGGCCCTCGATCGCGTCGGGTGCGAGGCCCGCGCGTCCGAGCTGCTCGATCAGCTCGTCGAGGCCGAGCTTGGGGGCGAGCGCCAGGCGCAGCACGATCCGCCCGGCGGCGCGGTCGCGCCGGATGATCTCGTGGGAGAAGAACAACTCGCCGGCGGAGAATGGGGTCAGCCGATCCATCTCGTAGAGCAGGACGCGGGAGAGGTCCCGCTCCGCCGCGAACGGCAGCGTCACGTCGCGCGACAGGATCGCGCCGGGCGTGACCCGCAGCACCAGGGTTCCCGGCCGCGCGCGGTTGCCGAGCAGGGCGCCGAGAGCGCGGCCGCCGCCGGCCTCGGGCGTCACCCGGCCGAGCACGCGCTCGGTTCCAGCCTGGGCGAACGAGACCGAGACGCTGGAGGGATCGTCGATCCGGTCGGGAACCAGGATCAGGTAGGGGGTGCGATCCGCGCCGCGTTCGCGCCAGGAGCGCGGAAGAAGGTCACGCCACTGAGTGAGCCACCAGGCCAGAAACTCGTCGAGCATCCTGATCGCCACACCCTGAAGCCACCGTGGGCTGGGGTGTTGCTATCCACGGTTAGGGACACTGTCCAGGGTTTTAAAGTTACGCGATCAAGTTGTTGCGATCATGTGGCCGGAGCGGGGCGCTGCCCCGCACCCCGCCGAGGGTCGTGCTCAAGCACGCCTCACGGCGTCACGCCCCCCGGACCCGGCGCTACTTGGATTTGCCGGCCGGCTTCTTGTCGTCCCCCTGAGGCTTGAGGAAGGTGGCGGCGAGAGGCGCCGCCTTCTTGTCGGCCTTCGGCTTCTTGGCTTCGCGGTTGCCGCGCTGTTTGTCGCCCTTGCCCATGTCTGTTCTCCCATCGGCGTGTCGCCGCGTCCGACGCTACGCGCGCCGGAACGCGAGCGCGAGCCCTAGGCGCCTGGACAGGGATGGCCACGCGGCACGAAGAGGTCATGGGTGACCTTGCCGCCTGGAAGTTCGTGGCAGAACTCGTAGCCGTGGAGCGACGCGTAGGAGCGGAGGAGCACTCCGTCGAGCGGCCATGCGATCAGCATCGCCAAGCCGATGAGCGTGCACCACCACTCGATGACCTGCGGTCTCCGGTTTCGTCGGATCATCGCGACGAAGGTCGAGATTCGAAAGCCGTAGAGACCGAGGAAGCCGATCATCGCAATGTCGGACGGCTCCGCCTCAACTTGGACGGACCCAGAGCTGAAAGCCTGTAAGTGCGGGATCGCGATCAGCCAGAGCACTATTACATCAAGGAGAAGGATTAGCTCGAACATGAAGCCCGTCCAGTAAAGTCGGACTTCATTTCTAAATAGTGGCTTCTCGCTTATGAAACTCATGCTGCGCCTGCCAGCTGGACGAGCGTCAGATGCGTGCCCACGCCCGACCTATGCCGTCACCGGCGATGCGAAGCATCCGACCTGAGCCATTGGCCGCCTCCGCAATCGCGGCCTCAGCCCGATTGACCCAACTCCCATCGGTGCTCTCGAGCCGCATCATGATCGTGCGCGCTCGTTTTGTAAGTTCAAAATCGTCGTCGATGAGTGACAGCGCCGCCCCTCCAACTACACCTGCGGTGACAGCGACCACGAATGAGACGACCACTGGAGCACCAATCGCGATGGCGAAGGCACCGATCACCACGCTGGTGCCCGCGCCCAATGTCGCCTGCATGACGTCGCTGACGATCGAGATGCCGAGGCTCGCCATCGAGAAGCGATCCGACAGGCACTCCTCCATGATGTCCAGGGCCACGAAGGCGAAGACGGCGATCTTCAAGCCCTTGGCGGTGTCCTCGATGATCTCCTTCGTGCCGACGACGAAGCAGCTCACCTTCGGATTGTCGCGTGCGTAGCGTGTGCCGGCGAGGTTGGGCCGGAACGCCGGATTGCCTTTGAAAATGATGTAACGTTTGCCGTTGCGCGCCGTCTTGACGTAGGCCGAGCCCATCGCGCCCAGCAGTCGCACCTGCTTGACCACCTTCCGGCCCGCGCCCGCGAGCTGGCTCAGGGTGATGATATCGGTCCGGCTGGTGCGCTTCACGGCCTCATTGGCGGCCACGAGCTCCTCGAACGGCCAGATCCAGATATCCTGGTCGGCAATGGGCAGAACCGACATGGTCTAGCTTCCGGCAAGAGTGAGGGTGGCGCGTTAGCAGCCTCCTAACCAGCCCGGCAGCGTCAAGTCGAGCGGGTCCGGGGGCGCCTGCCCCCGGCGGAGCGCGAGGCAGCGCCTCGCTTCATCTTGGCCGGATCGTAGCCGCCGCCGCCGGGCCCGAGCGGCTGCGGCGTGCGCTCGCGCTGGCTCGGTCGCTGCGACACCGGCGGCGGCTCCAGGCCGAGATCGATCGCCTCGAGCCGCTTGATCTCGTCGCGCATGCGGCCGGCTTCCTCGAGGTCGGCGGACGCGGCGCCCGAGCGCGGGCCTTATGCGCCGGGACATGGATGGCCGTGCAGCACGAAGAGGTCGTGGGTGACCTTGCCGCCCGGAAGTTCGCGGCAGAATTCGTAGCCGTGGAGCGACGCGTACGAGCGGAGGAGCACTCCGTCGAGAGGCCAGGCGATCAGCATCGCCAAGCCAATGAGCGTGCACCACCACTCGATGACCTGCGGCATCCGGTTTCGTCGGATGACAGCCACGAACATCGAGATCCGGGCGCCGTAGAGACCGAGCAACCCAAGCACCGCGATCCCATCGGGATCTGCAATAACCTGGTCTGCTCCCCTGACAAAGGATATTAGATCAGGCAAGGTCACAAACGTAATGAAGCCAAGCATGTTGAGAAGCAGGAACTCGAAGAAGAAGCTCAGCGGAAATAGCGTGACTTTTTTGCTAAAGAACCGCCTCTCCGTCAGGAATGTCATCCCAAAATCACACCTGAAACAAGTGGCTAAAGTTCAGCCCAGACATGTCCAACACCATCACCGGCCAGTCTCACCCAACGTCCGGCAGAATCCGTCGCTCCGCGTAGAGCCCGTTCGGCCCGGTAAACCCAACTCCCCTCCGTGTTCTCAAGGTTGATCATGATCTTTCGCGCCCGCTCGGTAAGTAAGTAGCGTCTATCCAAATTCGAAAGCTCAATGCCTGCGAAGACGCCGAAGCCGACGGCCAAGACAAACGTAACGACGACAGGAAAACCCGCCGAAACCGTAATTGCACCAACCACCACGCTGGCGCCCGCGCCGAGGGTCGCCTGCATGACGTCGCTGACGATCGATACGCCGAGGCTCGCCATCGAGAAACGATCCGACAGGCATTCCTCCATCACGTCGAGCGCGACGAAGGCGAAGACGGCGATCTTCAGTCCCTTGGCGGTGTCCTCGATGATCTCCTTCGTGCCGACGACGAAGCAGCTCACCTTCGGATTGTCGCGTGCATAGCGTGTGCCGGCGAGGTTGGGCCGGAACGCGGGGTTGCCTTTGAAAATGATGTAGCGCTTGCCGTTTCGCGCCGTCCTGACGTAGGCCGAGCCCATCGCGCCGAGCAGTCGCACCTGCTTGACCACCTTCCGGCCCGCGCCCGCGAGCTGGGTCAGGGTGATGATGTCGGTCCGGCTGGTGCGCTTCACCGCCTCATTGGCGGCCACGAGCTCCTCGAACGGCCAGATCCAGATATCCTGGTCGGCAATGGGCAGAACCGACATGGTCTAGCTTCCGGCAAGAGTGAGGATGGCGCGTTAGCAGCCTCCCTAACCAGCCCGGCAGCGTCAAGTCGAGCGGGTCCGGGGGCGCCTGCCCCCGGCGGAGCGCGAGGCAGCGCCTCGCTTCATCTTGGCCGGATCGTAGCCGCCGCCGCCGGGCCCGAGCGGCTGCGGCGTGCGCTCGCGCTGGCTCGGTCGCTGCGACACCGGCGGCGGCTCCAGGCCGAGATCGATCGCCTCGAGCCGCTTGATCTCGTCGCGCATGCGGCCGGCTTCCTCGAACTCGAGGTCGGCGGCTGCCGCGCGCATCCGCCGTTCGAGCTCGGCGATGGAGCTCTTGAGATCCTTTCCGACCAGATCGAGGTCCTTGCTGCCGCGCACCGGCTTGACCGTCACGTAGTCCTGCTCGAAGACCGAGCTCATCGCCTCGGAGATATGGCTGCGGACGGATTGCGGCGTGATGCCGTTGGCCTCGTTCCAGCGCGTCTGCTTCTCGCGGCGGCGACTGGTCTCCTCGATGGCGAAGGTCAGGCTCGCGGTCATCACGTCGGCGTAGAGCACGACGCGGCCGTCGATGTTGCGCGCGGCGCGGCCGATGGTCTGGATCAGCGAGGTCTTGCTGCGCAGGAAGCCTTCCTTGTCGGCGTCGAGGATGGCGACGAGCGCGCATTCGGGGATGTCGAGGCCCTCGCGCAGCAGGTTGATGCCGACGAGGACGTCGAACACGCCGAGACGCAGGTCGCGGATGATCTCGATCCGCTCGAGCGTGTCGACGTCGGAGTGCAGATAGCGGACGCGCACGCCGTGCTCGGTGAGGTATTCGGTGAGGTCCTCGGCCATGCGCTTGGTCAGCGTGGTGACCAGGATGCGGCCGCCGCGCTCGGTGACGATGCGCGCCTCGTGCAGCAGGTCGTCGACCTGGCGCTCGACGGGGCGGATCTCGATGACGGGATCGATCAGGCCGGTCGGGCGGATGACCTGCTCGGCGAAGGCGCCGAGCGTGCGTTCGAGCTCCCAGGGCCCCGGGGTCGCGCTGACGAACAGGGTCTGCGGGCGGAAGCGCTCCCACTCGTCGAACTTGAGCGGCCGGTTGTCGATGCAGGAGGGCAGCCGGAAGCCGAACTCGGAGAGGATGGATTTGCGTGCATGGTCGCCGCGCTCCATGCCGCCGATCTGCGGCACGGTGACGTGGCTCTCGTCGACGATCAGGATCGCGTCCTCGGGCAGATACTCGAAGAGCGTGGGCGGCGGCTCGCCGGGACGGCGGCCGGAGAGATAGCGTGAGTAGTTCTCGATGCCCTTGCAGACGCCGACCGTCTCCATCATTTCGAGATCGAACTGGGTGCGCTGTTGCAGGCGTTCGGCTTCGAGGAGTTTGCCGCCTGCTATCAGCTCGTCGAGGCGATGCTTGAGCTCGCCCTTGATCTCGCGGACGGCCTGATTGAGGGTCGGACGCGGTGTCACGTAGTGCGAGTTGGCATAGACGCTGATCTCCTCGAGATCGGCGGTCTTTTCGCCGGTGAGCGGGTCGAACTCCTGGATGGAATCGATGTCGTCGCCGAACAAGGTGACGCGCCAGGCGCGGTCCTCGTGCTGGCTCGGGAAGATGTCGACGGTCTCGCCGCGGACGCGGAAGGTGCCGCGCTGGAAGGCGCTGTCGTTGCGCTTGTATTGCTGCTCGACGAGCGCGCGCACCAGCACGTCGCGGGCGATGGCGCCGCCGCGCTCGAGGCGCACGACCATGCGCGAATAGGTCTCGACCGAGCCGATGCCGTAGATGCAGGAGACGGAGGCCACGATGATGACGTCGTTGCGCTCGAGCAACGCCTGCGTCGCCGCATGGCGCATGCGGTCGATCTGCTCGTTGATCTGCGCGTCCTTCTCGATGTAGGTGTCCGAGCGCGGGACGTAGGCTTCGGGCTGGTAGTAGTCGTAGTAGCTGACGAAGTATTCGACGGCATTGTCGGGGAAGAAGCCCTTCATCTCGTTGTAGAGCTGGGCGGCGAGGGTCTTGTTCGGGGCCAGCACCAGCGCCGGGCGCTGGGTTGCCTCGATCACCTTGGCCACCGTGAAGGTCTTGCCCGAGCCGGTGACGCCGAGCAGCACCTGGTCGCGTTCGCCGTTGCCGATGCCCTCGAGGAGCTCGCGGATCGCGCTCGGCTGGTCGCCCGCCGGCTCGTAGTCGGATTTCAGCACGAAGCGGCGCTTGCGCTCCTTGGCCGGCTGGTGAAGCGGCTGGAAGGGCTGGTCGACGGGCCGGGCGAGCACTTCTGACATGGGACAGAGGATGGGCGAGCGTGATGATCGCGACAAGGGAGTCGGGGCCTGCTCTCCTAGGCGGCCAGCGAGCGCGCGGCGGTCCGGTAGGCGGCACCCGGGTGCGGCGCGGACAGGCGAGCGCCGGCGCCGAACAGTTTCTCGCGCAGCGTGCCGGGGGCATAGGCGGTCTTGTAAAGGCCGCGGCGCTGCAGCTCGGGGACGATGTAGGTGACGATGTCCTCGAACGTGCCAGGGGTGATGGCGTAGGCGAGGTTGAAGCCGTCGATGCCGGTTTCGGCGATCCAGGATTGCATCTCGTCGACGACGCGCTCGGGCGAGCCCACGACGCGGCCGCCGAGGCCGCCGATCGCGGATTCCTCGGCCAGTTCGCGCACCGTCCAGATCCGATTGGGATCGTCCACGGTCAACGCGTCCACCGCCGAATGGATGGCGTCGTTGCGGATATGCGTCACCGGATCGTCCGGCGCGAACTGCGAGAAATCGATGCCGGTCCAGCCGGCCATCAGGGTGAGAGCGCCCTCGGTGCTGACATAGGAGCGGTAGTCAGCGAACTTCGCGCGAGCCTCCTCGTCGGTGCGGCCGGTGACGATGGTCAGCAGCGAGAAGATCTTGATCGACGCGGGATCGCGGCCGAGCTCGGCGGCACGGCGCCTGATGTCGGCGACCGCCGGGGCCACGATTTTTTTCGACGGGCCGGCGACGAAGACGCATTCGGCGTTGCCGGCCGCGAACGCACGCCCCTTGGTCGAGGCGCCGGCCTGATAGAGCACCGGCGTGCGCTGCGGCGACGGCTCGCAGAGATGCATCGCGTCGAGGCGGAAATGCGCGCCGTCGTGCTGGATGCGCCGCACCCGTTCGGGATGGGTGAAGACGCCGGATGCGACGTCGCGCACGGCGGCGTCGTCGTCCCAGCTCTGCTCCCAGAGCTTGTAGACGATGTCCATGTATTCCTCGGCGATCTCGTAGCGGGTGTCGTGCCCCGCCTGCGTCGCGAGACCGGCCCCCTTGGCCGCGCTGTTGAGATAGCCGGTGACGATGTTCCAGCCGATCCGCCCCCGGGTCAGGTGGTCGAGCGTCGACATCCGCCGCGCGAACGGGAACGGCGGCTCGTAGGAGAGGGTGCAGGTCAGGCCGAAGCCGAGATGCTCGGTGACGGCGGCCATCGCCGAGATCAGCATCGCCGGATCGTTGACCGGCACCTGCGAGGAGTTGCGCAGTGCTGCGTCCGGGTTGCCGCCAAAGACGTCATAGACGCCGAGCACGTCGGCGAGGAACAGGCCGTCGAACAGGCCGCGCTCGAGCGTGCGTGCCAGATCGGTCCAGTAGCCCAGCGTGTTGTAGGTCGAAGCCCGATCCTGCGGATGGCGCCACAGGCCGGAGGATTGATGGCCGACGCAGTTCATGTCGAACGCGTTCAGGCGGATTTCGGTGGTCATGCGCTGCTCCGCTTGTCCGGGCAGAGACTGGACGACATGAGGTGTGTTGTCCACGATCAGCGATCGAAATATGTGAATAAAGAAGGTTTGAACACTTTGGAACGTGATAAGCCATTGTCACGTTTTGTGGTCGTGCCACTATTGGCCCCGTCAACCGATCCGAAGGGTGCGAGTGATGCGCGCAGAGCCGAACGAGCCCGCAGCCACGAGCGGCCTGGCGCGCCGCCGTCTGCTTCGGGTCACCGGACGCGGGCTCGCCCTGACGGCCGCCGCCGGCGTCGCACGACCTCTGATGGCTGGTGCGGCGGCACGCGCGCTCCAATGGATCGCGCCGCGCGGCTATGTCGAGACCCTCGACGACTGGTTCCATTGGACGGCGCGCGCGATGGGATATTATGGCGATCTCGACGTCGTCTATCAGTCGGGTCCGCGCGACGGCACCGCCTGCGTCACGCTGATCGACCAGGGCCGCGCGGACGCAAGCTCGCCCGCGCCGGGCGTCTTCGCGCTCGGCCTCGATCGCGGCATGGACATCCTGATGGTGTTCAGCAAGCATCCGGTCGACATCTTCAGCCTCGCCTTCCGCAAGGGCGAGGCCGTCCGCGACGTCGCTTCACTCAAGGGCAAGACCATCGTGCTCGGCAGCATCGGATGGAAACCGATCATCGACACCGAGCTCGCGCAGTTCGGGATCGATCCGGCGAGCGTCGAGTGCGTCGAGGCAGGCACGAGCTGGGGGCAGGCGCTGGCGCAAGGCCGCGGCGATGCGGCGCTGTGCTGGGAAGGCCAGCGCGCGACATGGCACGCCGAAGGTCTCGATTTCTCCTACCTGCTGCTGTTCCAGCAATCGCGGTTTCCGGCCAATGGCGAGGACATCAGCCGGGCCGAGCTGAAGGACCCGGTCAAGCATGCGATCTGGGCGGACTATTTGCGCGGCTACGCGATGGGGCTGGAGTTCGGCATGCACAATCCGCGCGCCGCTGCGGTGATGGTCGACAAGCAGTTTCCGCAGCTTGCGCGCACGGTGCCCCCCGCTTCGTCGACCGAACACATCGTGCAGCTCACCAATGTCTGCCGCGGCCCGCTGACCGCGTCGAAGGGCTGGGGCTGGATGGACCCGGCGCAGTTCCAGTTCTTCTTCGACACCTACGCCAGGACAGGGCAGATCACCCGCCAGATCAAGGCGACCGACGTGATCAGCAACGAGTTCGTGGCGCGCGCGAACGATTTCGACCATGCGAAGGTGCGCGCCGATGCCGAGGCGTTCAAGCTGCCGCCCGAATACGCGGCAGTCGACATGGCGCCGATCAGGGCGCGCAATCCGGCGCGGTTCCCGTCGTGACGACCAAGCTCTCGGTCAGGGCTCTCGGCAAGACCTATCGCACAAGCAGCGGCGCGGTGGCGGCCCTCGACGGCCTCGACCTCGATGTCGAGCAGGGACAGTTCGTCAGCATCGTCGGCCCGAGCGGGTGCGGCAAATCGACGTTGCTGTGGGCGATGGCGGGTCTGCACCGGCCGGACAGCGGCGCGATCCTGCTCGATGGCGCACCGATCGAGGGTCCGCACCCCGAGGTCGCGATGGTGTTCCAGGAGGCGAACCTGCTTCCCTGGCAGAGCCTGTCACGCAATATCGAACTGCCGATGCGGCTGCGCCGGACGGACCCGATCGCCACCCGCGCGAGGATCGCGACGCTGCTTCGGCGCGTGGGGCTCGAGGGCTTCGAGCGCAGATATCCGCGTGAATTGTCGGGCGGCATGCAGCAGCGGGCTTCGATCGTCCGCGCGCTGTCGGTCGACCCGTCCGTCCTGCTGATGGACGAACCCTTCGGCGCGCTCGATTCGTTCACGCGCGAGGAGATGAACCTGCTCGTCGAGGAGATCTGGCTCGAGACCGGCAAGACCGTCGTCTTCATCACGCATAGCATCCCGGAGGCCGTGTTCCTGTCGGACCGGGTGTTCGTCATGAGCGGACGGCCGGGATGCCTGAAGCGCGTGTTCGATATCGACCTGCCGCGGCCGCGGCCATTGTCGGCGATCGACACCCACCGGTTCGCCGACATTGTCGCCGCCGTCAAGGGATCGCTCGATCGCACGCCTGCCCGCCGGGCGGCTTGACCGAACGATGGACACCAATGTCGACAGCCGAACGACGCGCGCCGACACCGCACTGAGCAGGATGCCGGCATGGCCACGGACCGGCGGGACGACGATACGCGACACCGCGCTCGTCCTGCTGGTCGCCGCCATCGTGATCGCCGGTCTCGAAGCGCTGCTGCGCGGGCTGCACGTGCCGACCTACGTGATGCCGCCGCCGAGCGTGATCGCGTTGACCGCCGTGACGGATTTTCCGTTCTTCCTGCCGCACATCCTCGTCACCCTGGAGGAGTTGCTGGTCGGGTTCGCCATCGGCGCCAGCATCGGTTTCGTGCTGGCGATGACGGTGACGCAGTTCCCGCTGGTCGAGAAGATCGTCACCCCCTACATCCTGATCCTGGTGACGACGCCGATGCTGGCGCTGGTGCCGCTGCTGATCCTCAAGCTCGGTTTCGGCCTGTCGCCGCGGATCATCGCGGTCGCGCTCGCGTCGGGCCCGATGGTGATGATCAACGCCTCGACCGGCTTCCGGCGGGTCGATCAGGCGAAGGTGGCGCTGGCACGGTCGTTCGGCGCGAACCCGTTGCAGGTCTTCGTCCACATCAGGATCCCGATGGCGATGCCGATGGTCATCACGGGTCTCATGGTCGGCGCAATCTTCGGTCTGCTGACGGCCGTCGGCGCCGAGATGGTCGGCGGCCAGAACGGGATTGGCAGCCGGCTCACCTACTATTCGTCGCTGATCCAGATGCCGCAATTCTTTGCCTGCATCCTGATCCTCGCGATCATCGGCCTGGCGATGAACCTGTTCTTCAAGTGGCTCGGTCAACGCCTGGCAGGCTGGGAGTCGTGATCGACAAAGCGGTTGCCACTCGGCCGGAGCCGTGACCGCCGACAAGCGCCGCCGAACGACTTGCTCATGCCTCCGGCGACAACACCGCGTCGGGATCGATGAACCGCCTGGCGCGCCGGATGAGGTTGTGGCGCAGGATGCTGTGCCGGTGCGGGTTCGGAGGAGGATTTTCCGGATGCCACTGATAGCGGCCCTCGATGAAATCCTCGACGGAACAGTGGTTGACGAATTCATGGAGCCCGGCGAACCGCTCCTGGTCCGGCGCGGTGTTGAGCAGCAGCACCGGCGTCTCCATCGCGACGCACGGCATCGCGCAGTGCAGCCGGGTGGTGATCACCGCGTGCGCGGCGGCATAGGACGCGAGCAGCGACTCGGCCTTGGCGAGGCGAAGATGCGGGGAATGCTCGATGTGCCCGCTATGCCTGGTCAGCAGCAGGTTGCGCATCGTCATGCCGGCGACGTTGCCGATCACCTCGGGCGGGACATCGTTGAGGAGGACGTTGCCCGACGGCGCCACGTCCGGCCTCGGCAAGGTCATTGTCAGGCAGCCGGAGAAATATGCGTCGAGGCCGACCGAATGGAAGAACTCGAGCGTGTCGAAATCGCGGGCTCCAACCGGGCCATTGGCGGCAAGGAACGACAGGATACGCGGATCGGCAAATCTCTCACGCGCGCGGGGGGTGACATGGATCGACAACGCGAGCGGCTTGATGCCGGGAACCGGTCCGAAGTTTTCGGGGAAATGGCAGAACCAGCCGTTGAAGATCACCTTGACCTGCTCGTCGGGCCGATCCGCCCTGAACGAGGAGATCGTTTCGCGGTCGATCAGGTAATCGATCTGTCGGAGGAATTGCCGTGCGGCCAGACTCTGGATCTCGTCGCCGATATTATCGGTGCCGTAATAGATCAGGAGGCCTTGCGACTGGGCTTCGGGATCGTTGCGTTCCAATGTCAAAGTGCACCGTATCGCGGCGGCTTCGCGCCGTTGAGGTGGAAGTTGCCGATCGCGTGATACTTCCAGCGGACCGGGTCATGCAGCGTGTGGGTGCGCGCGTTGCGCCAGTGCCGGTCGAGGTTGTGGACGGCGAGCGTCGAGCGTGTGCCGGCCAGCTCGAAGAGCGTGCTGGCCGTGGCGAGGGCCGCGTCGTTGGCGACGATCTTCGCCTCCGCGACCGCGATCGAGGCCTCGGCGACGGTGCGTTCGTCGGCCTCGGCTCTCGCGGCGTCGACGAAGCGGCCGGCGCGCGCGAGCATCGCGGAGGCCGCGTCGACGTCGGTTCGCAGCCGGCCGACGGTCGCCAGCGTGTAAGGATCCTCCTCGGCGCTCTCCTTGCCGCTGTCCACCCACGGGCGCGCACGGCGCGCATGCGTGATCGTCTCGGCCAGGGCGGCGCGCGCGATGCCGACATCGACGGCGGCGTGGATGATCTGCGCGAACGGACCCATCGCGGTCGGCCGCTCGAAGGCCTCGTGATGGGGCACGACATGCGCGGGATCGACGCGAACGCTCTCGAGGATCGTCGTGCCGCTCGCGGTCGTGCGCTGACCGAAGCTCGACCAGTCATCGACGATCGTCACACCCTCGCTGATCGCGGGCACGAAGGCGATCACCGGATGGTCGGCCTCGTCGCGCGCGACCACGGCGATCCAGTCGGCATGCAGGACGCCGGTGGAGTAGAATTTCCTTCCGTTCAGGACAAGGCCTTCGCCGGTCATGCGCACGCGCGTGTTGTGATCGGTCGCACGTTTGCTGTCGCGCTCGCTGTAGGCGTTGCCGATCCGTGCCCCCGACAGGATCAGGTCGAAGAAGAAGCCCTTCTGCGACCAGCTCCCGTTCAGCCGGAGGGCCTCGACCATGTACCAGTGGTTCTGCGGGATCTGGCCGATGCTTGCGTCCGCTTGCGAAATGATCGCGGTGATTTCGGCGAGGGTGACGGAAGAGACGTCAGCACCGCCATACTCGCGCGGTACGGTGATGCCCCACAGCCCGCTGGCGCTGAAGGCGTCGATCTCGTGGCGCGGATGGCGTCTGTCCCGGTCACGCTCGGATGCGTCGGCGGCGATGTCGGATGCCAGCGAACGCGCGATCTCGAGCGCTTCCCGGTCGGTCGCGATGCGGTGGGCGGCCAACCGCTGGCGGAATTCAAATCCAGGCATGGCGGGGAGGCCTCGTGCCGGTCAGGGCATAGTTGCCGACGTGATGGAACTTCCAGCGCACCGGGTCGTGCAGGGTGTGCGTGCGCGCATTGCGCCAGTGCCGGTCGAGATTGTGCTGCGTGAGCGTGGCGCGCGTGCCGGACAACTCGAACAGCTTGTTGGTGGCGAGGATCGCGATTTCGGTCGTCAGGATCTTCGCCTCCGCGACCGCGATCGAGGCCTCGGCCACCGTGTCATAGTTCGGCGAGACGACGGCCTCATCGACGATGATGCCGGCACGCTCGAGGAGCGCCTCGGCGGCGTGCAGCCGCGTGGCGAGATCGCCGATGTCGCGGATCGTATAGGGGTCGTCGGCCGCCCGGTCGAGACCGCTATCGACCCAGGGCCGCGCACCGTCGCGGATGAATGCGATCGTCGCGTCGAGCGTCCCCGATGCGATGCCGGCATCGACGGCGGCCTGGATCAGTTGCGAGACCGCTCCGTCGGCGTTCGGCCGGTCATGGCCCCGCCATGCCGGCACGACATGGGTGTTCGGCACGAAGACATCCTCGAGGACGACGGTGCCGCTCGCGGTCGTGCGCTGCCCGAAGCTCGACCAGTCGTCGATGACCGAGAGGCCGGGCGCGTCGCGCTCGGCGATGGCGAGGTGCATCCTTCCGTCCCGGTCGAGGGCTCCGATCGGAACCAGATGGGCCAGAAGCGCGCCGCTGGAGTAGAATTTCCGCCCGTTGATCCGCACGCCGTCGCCATCGGCTTCGAGCCGGGTCTGGAAATCGGTGACGGTCTTGCCGCCGAGCTCCGAGAAGGCGTTGCCGAACCTTTTGCCGCCGAGGACGGCATCGAACAGCAGGCGCTGCTGGTCGACATCCGAGACGCTGCGGATCGCCTGCACGATTCCGAGATGGTTCTGCGGGATCTGGCCGATCGAGGGATCAGCGGCCGAGACGATGGCGATGATCCTCGCGACCGTCGCGAAGGACGCGCCGATGCCGCCGAACGCGCGCGGAACGGTGATCGCCCACAGGCCGCTTTGCGAGAAGGTCTCGATTTCCTCGCGCGGCAGGATGCGATCGCGGTCCCGCGCGGAGGCGCCGGCCGCGAACCCGGCCGCCAGCGCGCGGGCGACCGACACCGCCTCCTCCTCGCTGGCGATCCTGTGGGCGACGTGGCGCCATGCGGGGGCCTCGGCCAAGACGCCGGTCATGTTCAACGCTCGATGGACGTGAGGCGCGAACGTTGGACGAAGGCGACCGTGAAGTCCAGGTTCTATCAAAAATCCTTGTTGAATAATTTCAGCACGGACGCTGCCGTTGGATTAGTGATGTTGCGGCCGTGCGGGCGGCGGGGCGGGACGGGGCGCGGGGCGAGGCGGAGCGGCGGGACGCGGCGGTGCCGCGAAGTGCGGCGCGGCCGGACGTGGTGGAGGCGCGAAATGTGGCGCCGACGGCCGTGCCGGCGGAGCGAAATGCGGCGCCGGGGGGCGAGGTGCAGGGGGGCGGGGTGCAGGGGGGCGGGGTGCCTGGATGTGCGGCTGTGGCCGGGGCGGCTCGACGCGCTGTGCCGCCGGTTGCCCGGGACGCTGGATCGCCGGCATCGGGCGGCCCACGGGAACGACATGGGGTGGCACGGGAGGACGCGGCGCCTGCGGGCGAACCGGACCTGGCCCACCGTGATTGGCCATGGCATGCGCGGCAAGTCCGGCTCCCGCGGCGCCGGCCGCGGCCCCCGCCACCAGCCCTGCGTGTCCCGGCTCAGGCCGTCCCGGTGCGCCCGGGGGCGTCCGCGTCTCCTGACCCTGATGTGGAACGACCGGGGGCGGCGCGACGGGACGGCCGGTCACGACCTGCTCGTGCGGGCGAAGCCCAGGCAGGCGGCCCGGGACAGGGGCCCCGGGCCGGAAGGCAGCCTGCGCCGGCTGTCCCGGAGCGCCCCGGAACGGCAGCCGTCCGTTCTGCAGATGCTGCGGATGAAAGAAGGTGGGGTTGATCGCGGGGCCGTGGCCAGGCGTGCCGCGGCGAGCGTCCGGCGGCGGGGCGCCGAGCACCGAATGTCCGACCGGCGACGGGCGCGCCTGCCGGAAGGCGGCTGGCGTGAAGTTGTGGGCGGTCCGGCCCATCGGCTGTCCGCGCATGATCGCGTCGCGTGGCGCCAGCGTGGCGCCACGGCGATTGGCGTAGTTGTTGAAATTGTTGACGTGCACGTTGGTGATCGAGACGTTGCGGATGTTGCGGACGTCGACCCGGTTGACCCGGTCGAAGTAGCCGCGGTCGCCGCGATAGGGCGGATAGTAGGGCTCGTTCGGCCCGAGCGGGATCCAGCCGACGGCGCCCGCGGCAAGCGCGCCGATCGCCGCCCCCGCGACGGCGGCGGCGCCGATGTCGGTCCAGCTCACCAGCGCCGGCGCGTAGACCGGCTCGGCGTAATCCGCCTCGGGAGCGCCCTCGTCGCCCGGCACCCAGCCCCATTGGCCGCCATCGTCGATCCAGCGCCCGTAATGGAACGGCGCGAAACCCCAGGGTGCGTCGTCGACCCAGGTCCAGCCCCAGGGCTGGACATAGGCCCAGTGGCCCTCGCGATAGGGTGTCCATCCGGCCTGGACCGGCGGATACCAGACATGCCCGTATTGCGGCGACGGCCGCCAGGTCCCGACATTGGCGAGCGAGCGGCAGCCGGTCATGTTGGCGACCGAAGGCGGCAACGCGCCGTTGCCGTGCGCGATCTCGGCCAGCATGGCGGCCAGGAACGGGTCGGGCTGGGTCGACGGCGCGACGTTGCCCGACAACCGGTCGGTGCCGGTGATGGTCGCGGTCTGGCCTGCCGCGATCTGGAGTTGCACGCCGGTCGCGGTCAACTGGCCGCCGCCCTGCACGACGGTGATGGTGGTGGGCGTGGTGCTGTCGCCGGCAACGATCTCGTATTGGCCCTGCCCCGCCAACTGCAGCACGCCGCGCGGGGTCGCGATGGTGTTGACGGCTCCCTGCGCCTGCGGCCCGAGGGCCAGGAACAGGCGGCCTTGCGGCTCGCTGGTCACGAACTGGGTGTCATCGAGGGTCGCCATGTCGAGTTCGGTCCCGCCATCGAGCGCGGCGAGATTGTTGCCCACCTCGATCTCGGCGTGGCCGCCGGCCTGCGCGAAAACGGCGTCACCGGTGGTGACCGGGTAGTTGACGGTGGCAGCGGTCCAGGCGGTCGAGCCGGTCTCGGCGGCGGCATGGAACGAGACGCTGCCGTTGATCGCCGACAGCCGGCCCACCCTGGCCGGCGGCGCCGCGCCGTTGGATGTCGGGGCTTCGTCGGCGGGCGGCGGCGGGGCCTGCGCCGCCGCGATGTCGGCCCAGCCGAAGGACAGCGACAGGCTGGTCGCCGCGAGCAGCCTCGCGGTCCGGCTTTGGAATGACATCACGCCGCCTCTCCTTGCATCACGCCCCGCACCAATGTGTGCAGCCGGGTCGTGTCAGAATGAAGGTGGCTTTGTCACCATCCCGTCACAGGAGCGGAAGCGGACGTGCGAAAAACGGTGATGATCGCGGGCGTGATCGGACTGCTGTTCGGTTTGCTGTTCCTCGGACAGGGCACCGGCTATTTTCCCTATCCGAGATCGAGCTTCATGGTCGACCAGACGCCCTGGGCATATCGCGGCGTGGGACTCGCGGCGCTTGGCGTCGCCGCGATCCTGGTGTCGCGCTCGATCGGACGCTGACCGGACCTCATCTAAGGTACGAGGTGGGTGATGTAGGTGCCCCAGTTCGCGAGCGGTGAACGCGGATGCGTCGACGTGTCGGGGATGTATTCGTTGGCCAGCCACAGCGTGCCGTCCTCGGCGACCGCGGTCGCCCCATAGTCGCCCCAGCGTCCGACTCCGGCGCCGCCGTAGGCGGCGTAGGCGGTGAAGCCGTCGTCGGGCAGCGCGCCGATGCCGGACAGCTCGACGGAACCGGTCTTGCCGCTGGACGAGATCGGGATGACCGCGGTGCTCGGGTACGAGGTCGGGCCGGTCACGGTGACGCCGATGGCGCCCTTGCCGCCGACCGGCATCGCGATCGCCGGGTAGAGCAGGCTTACGCCGGCGGGTGCGACGATCGCGCCCTGGCTGGCGACCGAGGCCTTCAGGGCGGCCGCACCCCCCGAGACGTCGAGGCTGAACCAGGCGACCGCGTCATAGCTGTATTGCGCGCCCGTGACCGCGGTGCCGATCACGGTCCAGACGCGGCCGTCGACATAGACGGGCGTCGAGCCCACGCGAGAGTCGCCGCCGTCGAGAAGTGGCACCGGCGCGTTGAGACCGGAGGGACCGCCGAGCGGCCGCGACCCGTCCGCCTGCACCGCCGGCGGCAGGATGCCGCCCGACGCATTGCCGTAGCTCTGCGAGGGCGCGGCGACCTTGGCGAGCTGCAGGCTCGGCGCCGGCTTGGCGAGCGAGGCGGTGTTGCTGATGGCGAGGATGTCGACGGTCTTCGCGGTGCCCGATGCGGTCAGGTCGGCCTGGCTTTCGACCAGATACTCCGTGCCGTTGCCGGTGGCGGCGAAGCGGCCGCCAGGCGGCACGACGGTCGGGTGGACGGTGAAGTCGCCCGGGCGCGGCTTGAACTCGACGATCGTCGGCAGCGTGCCCGTGGCGAGAGCGGTTTTCGACATCGCGTAGATCTTGGCGCCGGCGAATGCGCTGCTGCTGATGCCGAACAGGTTCGACGTGATGAACAGGCCGTTCTTGTCGGTCCCGATCTGCTGGTAGTCGGGGAAGCAGGGGCAGCCCTTGACCGTCGGGTTGGTGGTCTCGAAGGAGTAGAGATTGTAGACGCCGGTGGGGTCCGCGGTCGCGCTGACGGCCACGAACTGCACCGAGATGTTGAGTGCGTTGCCGCTGGCGTCGTTCAGCGTCGCCCATTCCACGACGATGAAGCGCTTCAGGTCCGGATCGTAGTAGGCGCGCGGATCCGACAGCGACGGGCCCTGCTGGGTCGGCGTGACGGCCCGGTTGATCTCGGAGACCTGGTTGAAGAAGCGGTTCGTCGAGACGGGCGCCGCGAGCAGCGGATCGCCCTTGGTGTCATAGACCTCGAGCGCGTTGTTGACGGCTTCCACGATGTATCCGTTGCCGACGGCCAGCGCCTGGTCGGGCGGCTCGAGACTGAACTGGTTGCCGTTGTCGGCGATCACGCGCTGGTCGTAGTGGTCGATGCCGCTGAAGCCCTTCAGGCTGCTCGGCACCAGGGTGGTCAGCGCCAGGCTGTCGGCCAGCTTCAGGGCGGCATCCTTGGCGCCGGCCGAGGCCGAGCCGATGCCAGGCGGCATGAGGGGCCTGGGCATCGCGCGGAACTCGAGGGCGGGCGACGCGCCGGCGCGCGAGAGGCCCGGAGCGGGCTTCGACGCGAGGCCGGCGGCCAGGGCGGCCAGGTTGATCCGGCCCGCGCTCAGCGGTTGTCCGTAGACGGTGCTGTCGATGGTTGCGGCCGTCGCCGGCAGGCTCGACGCCGCGAGCAGCGTGGATGCCAGCAGTGCCATCTTGTCTCGGCTCTTCATGTCCGGTCGTTTCCCCATCGGATGATGTTGCATCAGACCCTGCATGGGGCGTGCCGCGCAACCCTTCGCACGCGTCAAGCGGCGCGGGTCGCGTGCCGGGCGCGGTCCTGGATGGCGCGCGCCATCGAGTCGACGCCGTTGCTGCGGTTGGACGTCAGCGACCGGATCAGTCCCAGATCCTTGAGGAAGGCCGGATCGGTCGCCAACACCTCGGCCGCCGGCCTGCCGGAATAGACACGCAGCACCAGACGGACCAGACCGGCCACGATCGTGCTGTCCGATCCGCCGGCGAAGACCATCCTGCCCTCGCGCACATCGTCCTCGAGCCAGACCTGTGCCAGGCACCCGCGCAGTCGGTGCGCGTCGTCGCACCAGGCGGCGGGCAGCTTGGGCAGCTTGCGGCCCTGGTCGATGATGTACTCGTAGTAGGTCTCGTCGTCATCGAACAAGGCGAGCTCGGCGCGGATCTCCTCGACCGCGTCCGCCGCCGTCGGCTCGTCGGGTTGGACGAACGGATCGTTCACAGGATGAACCGGCTCAGGTCACCCTTCTGGGCCAGGGGCGACACCTTCTCGTGGACATAGGCCGCGTCCACCCTGACGCTGTCGCCGGGACGATCGGACGCGGTGAAGCTCACCTCCTCGAGCAGCTTCTCGAGCACGGTCGCCAGACGCCGCGCGCCGATATTCTCGACCCGGTCGTTGATGTCGGCGGCCAAGTCGGCCAGCGCGTCGATCGCGTCGTCGGCGAAGGTCAGCGCCACGCGCTCGGTACCGAGCAGCTGGGCGTATTGCTTGAGCAGCGAATGCTCGGGCTCGACCAGGATGCGGCGCAGGTCGGCGCGCGAGAGCGGAGACAGCTCGACGCGGATCGGCAGGCGGCCCTGCAGCTCGGGCAGCAGGTCGGCGGGCTTGGCGAGGTGGAACGCGCCCGACGCGATGAACAGGATGTGGTCGGTCTTCACCGGCCCATACTTGGTCGAGACCGTGGTGCCCTCGATCAGCGGCAGCAGGTCGCGCTGCACGCCCTCGCGGCTGACGTCGCCGCCGCGGAAGCCGCCCTCGGTGGTGCGCGCGCAGACCTTGTCGATCTCGTCGATGAAGACGATCCCGTGCTCCTGCGCGTGCTCGACCGCCTCGCGCGTGAGGCTGTCATTGTCGAGCAGCCGGTCGGCCTCGTCGCGCGCGAGGGCCGCGCGCGCCTCGGGCACGCCCATCCGCTTCTGCTGTTCCTTGCGGCCGAACATGCCCTTCATCATTTCGGACAGGTTGATGACCTGGCCGGGCGGCATGCCGGGCATGTCCATCTGCCCGACCGGCGCACCGCCGTCGGCGACCGACACCTCAACCTCCTTGCCCTCGAGCTCGCCGTTGCGGAGCATGGTGCGGAACTTGTTCTTGGTCTCGGCCGACGCGGTGGCGCCGACAAGGGCGTCGACCAGCTTGTCCTCGGCGGCTTGGTCGGCGCGGGTCTGCACGTCGCGGCGCTTGAGATCCCGGAGCATGGTCAAACTCGCTTCGACAAGATCGCGCACGATGCTCTCGACGTCGCGGCCGACATAGCCGACCTCGGTGAACTTGGTCGCCTCGACCTTGAGGAACGGCGCCTGCGCCAGCTTGGCCAGCCTGCGTGCGATCTCGGTCTTGCCGCAACCGGTGGGGCCGATCATCAGGATGTTCTTGGGCACCACCTCCTCGCGCACGCCCTCGGGCAACTGCGCGCGGCGCCAGCGGTTGCGCAGCGCGATCGCGACGGCGCGCTTGGCGTCGTTCTGGCCGACGATGAAACGGTCGAGCTCGCCCACGATCTCGCGCGGCGAATAGGTGGGTGTGTCCATGGGCGTGCTTTCAGCGGACCGGGATCGTTTCGACGATCAGCGAATGGTTGGTGTAGACGCAGATGTCGGCCGCGATCGCCATCGCCCGGCGCGCGATCTCCTCGGAGTTGAGCCCCTCGACGGTGGCGAGCGCACGCGCGGCGGCCAGCGCGTAGTTGCCGCCCGAGCCGATGGCGATGATGCCGTCCTCGGGTTCGAGGACGTCGCCATTGCCGGTCAGCGTGAAGGCGCGCTCGGCGTCGGCGACCGCCATCATCGCCTCCAGCCGGCGCAGATAGCGGTCGGTGCGCCAGTCCTTGGCGAGCTCGACGCAGGCGCGTTCGAGCTGGCCCGGATAGCGGTCGAGCTTGGCTTCGAGCCGCTCGAGCAGGGTGAAGGCGTCGGCGGTGGCGCCGGCGAAGCCGGACAGGATCGAGTTGTCGGGGCCGATGCGGCGCACCTTGCGTGCATTCCCCTTCACCACCGTCTGGCCCATCGTCACCTGGCCGTCGCCGGCCATCGTGACGCCGGTAGGATTGCGTACGCACAGGATGGTGGTGCCGTGCCAGCCGACGGGGTCATCAGTGTTCATGACGGGCTCAGATGGCGCGCCCGGCGTGCGGAACAAGCATCGTAGCGGGCGCGCGCGCGATCCTGTAGGAAGCGAGCGATGCAGAACGGGCGGCGCGCGAAGGTCGAACGGCGGACCGGCGAGACCGCGGTCACGGTCACGCTCGACCTGGACGGGACCGGCGATGCCAGCATCGCGACCGGCATCGGGTTCCTCGACCATATGCTGATCTCCCTTGCCCGGCATGCGCTGATCGACCTCGCGGTCGAGGCGTCCGGCGACCTGCATGTCGACTTCCACCACACGACCGAGGATGTGGGGATCGTGCTCGGCCAGGCGCTGGTGGCAGCACTGGCCGACAAGCGTGGCATCAGGCGCTTCGGTAGTGCTGCCGTGCCGATGGACGAGGCGCTGGTGGACGCCGCGATCGATCTCTCCGGACGGCCCTACCTCGCCTGGAACGCCGGCTTCACCCGCGACAAGATCGGCGCGATGGACACCGAGCTGTTCGAGGAGTTCTTCCGCGCGTTGGCGATGAACGGCCTGATGGCGCTGCACGTGACCAAGCGTGCCGGGCGCAACGACCATCACGTGGCCGAAGCCTGCTTCAAGGCGGTGGCGCGCGCGTTGCGGGAGGCCGTCGAGCCGGATCCGCGTGCCGCATCCATGATCCCATCGACCAAGGGCGCGCTGTGAGGGTCTACACCGCGCATCGTCGCGGCGGCCGGCTCGCGCTGGTGCCGGAAGGCGGCAGTCTCGGCGCCCTGCTGTTCGGGCCGCTCTGGCTCGCGCTGCACGGCGCCTGGCTGGCGGCGCTCGCGAGCGCGATCGTCGAGCTCGCCCTCGGACGGGCGGCAGCCCTGCATCCGGGCGGACCGTGGCCGGTGGCGCTGCTGGCAGGGGTGACGGCCGCCATCGGGATGTTCGGCCAGGATCTGCGGCGTCTGGAGCTGGCCGCCGGCGGGTATGCGCCGTTCGGGCTGGTCGCCGGCCGGTTCGTCGACGACGCGCGCCTCAGGCTGGCCGACCGCGAGCGCCCCTCCCCCGGCATCGGCAAAACCTGATGATGCGGGTGGCCGTGGTCGACTACGCGGGCGGCAACCTCGCCTCCGCGTCCAGGGCGCTCGCGCACGTGGCGGCGCGGGCCGGGATCGGCGCCACCATCACGGTCACCGACGAGCCGTCGGTGATCGGGCGCGCCGACCGGATCGTGATGCCCGGCCAGGGCGCCTTCGCCGATTGCAGGCGGGGTCTCGATGCGGCACCCGGCCTGCTCGACGCGATCGAGCGCCGGACCAGCGAGGGCGCGCCGTTCCTCGGCATCTGCGTCGGCATGCAGTTGATGGCCGAGCGCGGTCTCGAGCATCGGACCACGCCGGGCCTGGGCTGGATCGCGGGCGAGATCGCGCTGATGCTGCCGGCGCCCGGCGCGGCACCGATGCGGCTGCCGCAGATCGGCTGGAACGCGCTCGAGTTCACGCCTGGGACGCACCAGCTTCTCGAGGGCATCGAGGCGGGCGACCATGTCTATTTCGTGCACAGCTACGCACTCGCGGGCGGCGAGGCGGCCGATCTGCTGGCGACCACGTCCTATGGTGGTTTGCCCAGGGCCGCGATCGTCGCGCGCGGCAACCGCGCCGGCACGCAGTTCCATGTGGAGAAGAGCCAGGAGGTCGGGCTGCGGCTGCTCGCCAACTTCCTGCGCTGGACGCCCGGCGCGTGAGCGGCGAGCGGTCGCGCGCGATCGGCGTCGACAAGCTGACCTCGATCAGCGACGACGACATGCAGGCGCTCTGCGAGGCGACCGATTCGGCCATCCTCGACGGCGGTGGGTTCGGCTGGGTCCACTCGCCGGGCCGGCAGACGCTCGAGCGCTACTATAACGGGCTGCTGCTGGTCCCCGAGCGCAGCCTGTTCGTCGGGCGCCTCGACGGCGTCATCGTGGGCGCGGCCCAGCTCGTCCGGCCCGCGCGCAACATGGAGGCGCAGGCGCTCGCGGCGACGCTGGCGCACAGCTATGTGGCCCCCTACGCCCGCGGCCACGGCATCGCGCGCCTGCTGACGATCAAGGTGGAGGAGGCGGCGCGCGCGCTCGGCTACCAGGTGCTCAATCTCGATGTGCGCGAGACCCAGGCGGCCGCGATCCGGATGTTCGAGCGGCTCGGCTTCGAGCGCTGGGGCTCACACCCCTGCTACGCGCGTGTCGACGGGCGCACGGTGGGCGGCCACTTCTATTTCAAGCGGCTGCAATCGGGCGAGAAGGCCGGACGTGCCTCCCCGTCCGAGGCCGCCCCATGACGCGCGCGCTCACGCTGTATCCGGCCATCGATCTCAAGGGCGGCCAATGCGTGCGGCTTCGCCAGGGCGAGATGGCGGACGCCACCGTCTATTCCGACGATCCGGGATCGCAGGCCAGGGCCTGGATCGCGTCGGGCTGCCGCTGGCTGCATGTCGTCGACCTCGACGGCGCCTTCGCCGGACGACCGGTGAACGTGGACGCGATCAAGGCCATCCTGCGCGAAGCCACCGTCCCGGTGCAGCTCGGCGGCGGCCTGCGCGACATGGCGTCCATCGAGGCCTGGGTCGCCCGCGGCGTGGCAAGGGTCGTGCTGGGAAGTGCGGCGGTGAAAAATCCGTCCCTGGTCCGGGAGGCTTGCGCACGGTTTCCCGGCCGGGTCGCGGTGGGCGTCGACGCGCGCCACGGTCTGGTGGCAACGGAGGGGTGGGCCGCGCAGTCGGACCTGCGGGCGACCGAACTCGCACGACGGGTCGAGGATGCCGGGGCCGCCGCGATCGTGTTCACCGAGATCTCGCGCGACGGCATGCTGGCGGGGCTCGACATCGAGGGCACGGTGCGGATGGCGGACGCGGTCGGGATTCCGGTGATCGCCTCGGGCGGCGTGGGGTCGCTCGCCGATCTCGAGGCGCTCGTGGCGGCGGCCGGGGATCGTCCGGGGATCGAGGGCGTGATCGTCGGCCGCGCGCTCTATGACGGGCGGATCGATGCGCGTGACGCGCTTGACCTGCTGACCGCTGGCGCATGCTGACGCTGCGCGTCATCCCCTGCCTCGACGTCAAGGACGGTCGGGTGGTCAAGGGGGTGAACTTCGTCTCGCTGCGTGACGCCGGCGACCCGGTCGAGCAGGCCTCGGTCTATGACGCGGCGGGCGCGGACGAGCTCACCTTCCTCGACATCACCGCGAGCCACGAGAAGCGCGACATCATGCTCGATGTCGTCTCGCGCACCGCGTCACGCATCTTCCTGCCGCTGACGGTGGGCGGCGGCGTCCGCTCGACCGACGACATGCGCCGGCTGCTGCTGGCGGGCGCCGACAAATGCTCGATCAATTCAGCGGCCGTCGGCCGTCCCGCACTGGTGAGCGAGGCCGCGGAGAAGTTCGGCAGCCAGTGCGTGGTGGTCGCGATCGATGCACGCAGGCGCCCGGACGGCGGCTTCGAGGTGTTCACCCATGGCGGGCGCACCGGCACCGGGATGGACGCGGTGGCGTGGGCCCGCGACGTGGCGGAGCGTGGCGCCGGCGAGATCCTGCTGACCAGCATGGACCGCGACGGCACCGGCGACGGCTTCGATCTCGACCTGCTGCGGGCCGTCACGGACGCGGTCCGCGTGCCGGTGGTGGCCTCGGGCGGCGTGGGCGAGCTCGCCCATTTCGTCGAGGGCGCGCGCGCCGGCGCCTCGGCGCTGCTGGCGGCGAGCGTGTTCCATTTCGGCCGGTTCTCGATCGCCGAGGTCAAGGCGGCGATGCGGGCGGCCTCGCTGCCGGTGCGCGACGCGCCGGCGCCCGGATCGCGGCTCGCGCACGCATGACGAAGGGCGCGCGCAAGAAGACCGCGTCCGTCTTGGCTGTGCCCGACTTTGCCGTGCCCGATTTTGCCGTCATCGACCGGCTGCACGCGCTGATCACCACACGGCGCGATGCCGATCCGCGTCGCAGCCATTCCGCGCGCCTGCTCGCGAGGGGCACGCGCAAGGTCGCCCAGAAGCTCGGCGAGGAGGCCTTCGAGTGCCTGATCGAAGCCGTCGCCGGCGACCGCGAGGGCTTGATCGGCGAGAGTGCGGACGTGCTGTATCACCTGGTCGTGCTGTGGGTGGACCAGGGGGTCGCACCCCAGGACGTGTGGCGGGAGCTGCGCCGGCGCGAGGGCGTCAGCGGCCACGACGAGAAGGCCGGACGAACAGGAGCGACCTGATGGCAGTCGACGGATCGAGCCCCTACGACCCGGGCAACATCTTCGCGCGCATCCTGCGTGGCGAGATCCCGGCGAGACGCGTGTTCGAGGACGAGCACGCGCTCGCCTTCGAGGACATCGCCCCGCAGGCGCCCGTTCATGTGCTGGTGATCCCGAAGGGCGCCTATGTCTCGTTCGCCGACTTCTCGGCGCGTGCGGCCGATGCCGAGATCGGCGGCTTCGTGCGCGCCGTCGGCACGGTCGCGCGGGAGTTGGGCCTGGAGGCTCCGGGCTACCGGCTGCTGTCGAATGTCGGGCCCGACAGCGGCCAGGAAGTGCCGCACCTGCATGTGCATCTGTTCGGCGGCCGCCGGCTCGGACGAATGATCGCCGAGACGTAGGCGCGCCATCTCACTCGGCGGCCACCAAGCCGAGCGCCTGGTGCTCGAACAGCCGTCGATACAGGCCGTCGCGGGCGAGCAGGCCGGCGTGCGGGCCGTCCTCGATGATCCGGCCATGCCGGAAGACCAGGATCCGGTCGAGCGCGCGCACGGTCGAGAGCCGGTGCGCGACGACGATCACCGTCCGCCCGGCCATCAGCCGTCGCATCGCCTCCTGGATCAGCGTCTCCGACTCGGAATCGAGACTCGATGTCGCCTCGTCCAGGATGAGGATACGCGCGCCGGACAAAAAGGCGCGCGCGATCGCCACGCGCTGACGCTCGCCACCCGAAAGCTTCACCCCGCGTTCGCCGACCAGGGTCGCGTAGCCCCTGGGCAAGCGCTCGATGAAGTCGGACGCGTTGGCAAGCCGCGCCGCCTCGATCACCTCGGCCAGGCGGGCGCCTGGACGGGCATAGGCGATGTTCTCGGCGAGCGAACGGTGGAACAGGATCGGCTCCTGCTGGACGATCGCGATCTGGCCGCGCAGGCTCGCCTGCCTGACGCCGGCAATGGCGACGCCGTCGATCGTGATGCGGCCGCTGTCGACGTCGTAGAGCCGTTGCAGCAGCTTGACGAAACTGGTCTTGCCCGATCCCGACGGCCCGACCAGCCCCACCCGTTCGCCGGCGGGGATCCGCAGATCGAGACCGTCGAACAGCGGCACTTCCTGTGCGGCGTAGCGGAACACGACGTGCTCGAAGGCGATCTCGCCGCGCCTGACGTGCAGCGCGGGTGCATCCGGCGCGTCCTCGACGCCGAGCGGCTCGGCCTGCAGCGTCACCAACTCCTCCGCCTCGTTGACCGATCGCTGGATGTTGGAGATGTGCTGGCCCATGTCGCGCAGGTAGCCCTGCACGAGGAAGATGGTGGTCAACACGTAGGCGAGGTCGCCCGGGCCAGCGATGCCCGCCCACCACAGCCGGAGCGCGTCCGCGATCACCACCGTGCGCAGCACCAGCAACGCGAGGCCCTGCGCGTTGCCGCTGTTGGTGCCCCGCACCCAGGTCCGCCTGGTCCGCCGCGCCCAGCGCGACAGGGTGCCCGACAGGATCCGGTCCTCGCGCTCCTCGGCGCCGAACGCCTTGACCACCGGGTTGCAACTGATCGCGTCCGACAGCGTGCCCGACACAAGGCTGTCCCAGCGGTTGGACAGGCGCGCCGAGGGTGAGACGTAATTGAGTTGCAGCATCGACGACAGCGCCACGTAGCCGACCGAGAGCACGCCCAGCAGAAGACCCGTCTCGGGGAAGCGGGCGAGCAGGATGAGCGTCGCGAACACCAGCACCAGCACGCCCGGCAGGAGCAGCACCAGGAGGGTGTCGTTGAGCAGGTCGACCGCCCACATGCCGCGCGTGATCCGGCGCACGATCGAGCCCGCGAAACTGTTGGCGTGCCAGTCGGTCGAGAAGCGCTGCACCCGCCAGAACGCGTCCTGCGCGATGGCGGTCATGTTGTGGACCGTCAGGCCGGTGATGCCGAGGAACGCGGCGCGGCGCGCGGCGACCGCGACCGCACCCAGGACCGTCATCGCGCCCAGCACCACGAGCACCGCGTGGCGGACCGCGGGAACACCGGAAGGACTGGCGACGTCGGTCACCAGCGCGCCCGACAGGATCGGCAGCACGACGTCGGCCCCCGTCGAGACGACGATGGCCAGCACCACCTGCACCACCAGGCCGCGATGGCGCGCCCAGTGGCCGAACAGGAATGACAGCACGCCGACGACGGCGCTCTTGGCGGGCATCACAGGTCTTTCAGGAAAGCTCAGGGGCTCCGCCCCTGGACCCCGCTGGGGCGAGCCGCCCCAGACCCGCGCGACTTAGAGCTGGGGGTTGTCGAATACGGGATTGCGCTGGCGGTCTAACGCACCGCGGAGCGCCGCCGCAAGGTCGCGTTTTTCGGTCTCGCCGAGGACACGGCCCAGTTCGACCTGGCGGTCGCGATGCGCGACCAGCAGGCGCGGCGTGGTGCCGCCTCGCTCCTCGAGCCGGACGTTGAGCCAGCCTGCCGGCAACTCGCACACCGCGCGACGTCCGCGTGGGTCGGTGCGCACCACGCGCAGCGAGCGATCGGTCAGCAGGACAAGTTCGCTCGCGCGTGCCGAACGCGCATGCAGCAGGAGGAGGGTCGCGGCCAGCGCCACCTCCGCCCCGCAGAAGCCGGTCACCGGCCAGGCGCCGAGCAGCAGGAACACGGCGGCCGACAAACCCGACGCGGTGCAGAGCGCCACCACGATCCGGCGTGCGCCGCGCGGCGTCAGGCTGCGATGCGGCGTGATCATCGCCTCGAACACGGGGACGTCGGTGGTCATGACCACGGAAAATGGCTCAGCCCGGATGGTTTGCCAGAGCGGCGCCGCGGGCTCAGATGGCGTGATGGCAAAGACCACGCGCACGACCAGGATGCCGGCTGCCTCCGTCAGGCCCTTCATCGAGGCGCTGGCGGCGGCCAATCCGAACCCGGAGAGCGAGCTCACCTTCACCACGCCGTTCACGCTGCTGGTCGCCGTCGTGTTGTCGGCGCAGGCGACCGACAAATCGGTCAATGTCGCGACCCGGACATTGTTCGCCGAGGCGCCCGATCCGGCCGCGATGGCGGCGCTCGGGGTGGATCGGGTCGCGGGCCATATCCGCCGGATCGGGCTCTGGCAGGGCAAGGCACGCAATGTCGTCGCCCTGTCGCGGCTCTTGATCGAACGCCATGGCGGCGAGGTCCCGGACGACCGCGCTTCACTCGAGGCGCTGCCCGGCGTCGGGCGCAAGACAGCGAACGTCGTGCTGAACGTGGCGTTCGGGGAAAGCACGATGGCGGTCGACACGCATATCTTCCGGGTCGGCAATCGAACCGGCCTCGCGCCGGGCAAGACGCCGCGCGCCGTCGAGGACGGCCTCGTGACGCGCGTGCCGCCCGACATGCTGCGACCGGCGCATCACTGGCGCATCCTGCACGGCCGCTACGTCTGCAAGGCGCGCGCGCCCGAATGCTGGCGCTGCGCGGTGCGTGCCTGGTGCCGGTATCAGCCGAAGGCAGAGCCGGGGGCCGAGGCCGGCCCCCGGACCCCCGGCCACGCTTAGCAGCCTCATGCGCCTTCGAGCCGTTGCAGGCATTCCGCATAGATCACCCGATCGAGCGACGTCAGCCGGTCGAGCTCCGCCTCGATGGCCGTCGAAACGGGCGTCCGCTCGACGGCGCGGAACATGCCGGGGTCCGCCGACGCATTGCCCTCGGACGTGTTCTTGCCGCCGAGATCCGGGAGCGGCGTATCGATGATCGACGACAAGGCTGCCAGGCTCGCGTCCATGCGCTCGACGATCCCCACGAAGGCCAATCGCCGGATCGCTTGGCGTGCCGACCCGAGCATCGCCGCGGGATCGGCCGCCAGCCTGTCGACCGCGCAGCCGGATCGGTAGGCCCCGGTCAGGCGCCGCACATAGAGGTTCTCGATGCAATCGCGCAGCGAGGGATCATCGTGCCGCAGGAACGCCAGCAGGTCGAGCTCGTGTGCCAGCCTCAGCTCATGGTTACCGAACGCCTCGATCGCGGCAGGGTCGACCGATCTCCAATACTGGTAGAGCGACAAGATGCGTGTCCTCGGCTCCCGCAACATCGTGACGATCGCTCGATCCGGCCCCAGCCGAAGCAGCGAGGGCAGGTCGTAATGGCCCCAGACCAGCTTGCGTTCGCGGATGGCCGACAGAGCGGGTGTCGGAAACGCCGATCGCATGTGCGGCGGCATCGTCCGGTTCGGGTCGGGATCGATCTGCAGCGGGTGGAATTGCCTGGTCAACACATCGGCGAGCGCCGTGCCGGCGGTCTTTTCGAGGTGCATGAACGAGATCGGCGGACCTTCCCAGAAGCTGAGCGGATCGCCGATTTGCGGGGCGATCGGGATCGGCCGCGAACCGATCCGTGCCGGACGCGGGAGCCTGCCTTCGCGCATCATCCGATGCAGCAGGAACCTGGAGATCGGGTCGCGCGCTGCGGGAACCGCGAGCAGCCCGCGCAGGATCACCGGCAGAGGCGCCGACCCGGGCCGGATCGCCGCTGTGAACCGCTTCTGCTCGATCCCGTCCGGCCAGCGTCCGAGGCTGAGGCGGAAGAGCGCGCGTCCGACCGTCCGTGACACGATCGCGACTTCGATGCGCTGAACGAACGCGCGCCGGTCGATCGAGGGCGGCAGGGTCATCAAGGCGCCGAGGAGACTGACGAGAATGCAGCCCGCCTCGTCGAGATGGCCGATATAGGGCGTCCGGTCGGGGATCAGGTCGATCGGTCCGATCAGATAGCCGAGGCCGGCGAGCAGCACGATGGCGGACGGCGCGAAGGAGAGAGCCCTGCTGATCGCGTCGGCTTTCATGGCACACCCTCACGGTTGCCGCTGATCGGGTTCCCCCATTTTGAACGATTGAATTGTCAGTAACCTCACCGCGCCGCGGCTTCAACTGGTTCGCCAGGCGGCTCAGGGCGGGTCGACCCAGGCGGCGGCGGCGGCGTCGTCGGCCTCCGTGGCCTCGACCCACTCGGTCCGGCCATCGTCGAACTCGTGGCGTTTCCAGAACGGCGCGCGGGTCTTGAGCCAGTCGATCAGGTAGCGGGTCGCGTCCAGTGCCGCGGACCGGTGCGGGGCGGCGGCGAGCACCAATACGATCGGGTCGCCGGGCCGCAGGCGTCCGACGCGGTGGAGGATCGTGCAGGCGGCGAGCCCGAAGCGGCGTTCGGCTTCGTCCGCGATCTCGCCGAGGCACCGTTCCGTCATGCCGGGATAATGCTCGAGGGTCAGCGCGGTCAGGCCGTCGCCGCCGCGCACCACCCCCACGAAGCAGCCGATACCGCCGGCGCCCGGTCCGGCCGCCTCGGTCAGGCGGGCGAACTCCTCGCCGACGTCGAAGCGGGCTTGCCCGACGACGATCCGCGCGCTCAACCGCCGGTGACCGGGGGAAAGAACGCGACCTCGTCGCCGGGGGCGACCGCGTCAGCAGGCCTGGCGAAGCGCTGGTTGACGGCGACGCGGAGCGCGCGCGGCTCGGCGAAGGCCGCGGCCGGACGGCCGCCGCGGGCAGCAAGCCAGTCGATCAGGCCGGCCACCGTGCGGACGGCGTCGGGCACGACGACGTTCTCCTCGGACAGGCCGGCGCGCTCGCGCAGCCAGGCGAGGTAGACGATGTGCAGGGGCAGGCTCGGCATCGGCCCTATATGGGCGGTCCGCCCGCTATTTTCCGGGGGCGGGGGCGCCAGGCGTGGGGACGATCTTCACGCTTCCGTCGGGCGAGATGACGGTGCTGGTGCCATTGCCGTTCGGGATGGTGATGGTGCTCGGCGCGTTCGGATTGCTCTGCATCTTGTATTTCGAGCCGCTGGTGGCGCCGCTGCTCGGCCCGAAAGCGGAGGGTCCGGTGCCCGAACCGGCGCCGGCACCGCCGGCGGTGTAGGGCAGTGCCGCCTCCCCGTTCTGTGTCTGGCGTTCGACCTCGCTGAGGGTCGGGAACGGCTTGGGGGGACCGGGCCAGACATTGCCCGCTTCCGGCTCGATCGGCTCGGTGGGCAGGGGCCTGGCCTGCACGCGCTGCATGACCTCGCTGGTGCCGCTGGGCAGATCGGGATTGGCGCCCGGCAGCGTGAAGGTGTTGCGCGTGAACTGGCCGAAGCCGGAGCAGCCGGCGAGTGTCATCATCGCGAGCGGAAGTGCCAGCCGACGCATCAAGCAAACTCCTTCGCGGACCGGCCGCTTTCGTCGCGGCGGAATGTGCCCTCTGGTCAAGCCGGGCTCAAGCGTTCGCGAGCAGGTTGCGGCCGGGGTGTTGCCGCCTTAACGCGCCGGGCCGGGACGGACGGGGGCACCGACATGGCGCAGCCCGACGGTCAGGTAGTCCCAGCCGGTGATCAGCGTCAGGAGCGCGGCCAGCCAGAGCATGATCGCGCCCAGATGGCCGACATGCAGGAACGCGAGCCCCGCGATGCGGGCGCCGTCGTCGCCCGCGAGCAGCAGGCCGAGTGCTGCCATCTGGGCGGCGGTCTTCCACTTGGCGAGGCGCGTGACCGGCAGGCCGATCCGCAGGCCGCCAAGATATTCGCGCAGTCCGCTGACCAGGATCTCGCGCAGCAGGATCACGATCGCCGGCAGCAGGGCCGCGAGAGGCAGGCGGGCAGCGCCGGCGAGCACCATCAGCGAGGCGCCGACCAGCAGCTTGTCGGCGATCGGATCGAGCATGCGGCCCAGATCGGAGAGCTGGGCACGGCTGCGCGCGAGATGGCCGTCGAACCAGTCGGTGACGCCGGCGAGCGCGAACACGAGAGCGGCCCCGAGATCGGCGTCGGGACGATGCAGCAGCACGAGGATCACCAGCACCGGGATCGCGGCGATGCGGGACAAGGTCAGCAGGTTGGGCAGGTCCGTCAGCATGCGGATCGAGCATAGCAAGGATCGCGCGCGCCGGTCATTGGTGTTCTCCCCGCCCCGACCCGGTCGACGAGCGCACAGGGATGGGCTGGGGCCGGAACCGCGGTCGGTCTGCCCTGTTCAGGATCACGGCGGCCGGATGAGGGCATTGAGCGAAACCATGATCATCGTGGCCGGGGCAACCGGTGATTTGGGATTTCGCATCGCCCGGGCGCTGCGCGCGCGCAACACGGCAGTCAGGGCCGTGGCCCGGACCGGATCGGCACCGGAAAAGCTGCGTGCATTGCGCGGGCTTGGGGTGGAGGTCGCGGAGGTCGACACGCGGAACGCGCGCGACATGGCGGCGGCGTTTGCCGGGGGGCACTGTGTCGTCTCGGCGCTGTCCGGACTGCGCGAGGTCATCGTCGACGCGCAGACGGTGCTGCTCGATGCGGCGGTGCGCGCCGGCTTGCCGCGCTTCATCCCGTCGGACTTCTCGTCGGACTATCTTCGGCTGCCGGTCGGACGAAATCGGAATTTCGATCTCCGCCGTGAATTCCAGGGACGTCTGCAGGGCGTCAGGATCGCGGCGACCACCATCTTCAACGGCGGCTTCAGCGATCTGCTGATCGGGCAGGCGCCGATCGTGCTGCGCCAGGCGCGACGGGTGGTCTACTGGTCCGATCCCGACCAGCGGCTGGATTTCACGACGCGAGACGACACGGCGTCGTTCACGGCGGCCGCGGCGCTCGACGAGTCGGCGCCTCGGGTGCTTCGGATCGCCGGTGACCAGGTCAGCGCGCGGGACCTGGCGGCGGCAGCGAGCCGGGTCACCGGCCGGAGGTTCCGGCTGACCCGCGCCGGCAATGTCGCCACCCTGCGGGCGTTGATCGTGGCGACGCGCGCGGTCGCTCCGCGCCGGCGGGACGTGTTCCCGGCTTGGCAGGGCATACAATACCTCGAGAACATGTTCAGCGGACTGGTCGCACTCGATCCGTTGGACAATGGGCGCTACCCGGACATCGAATGGACGACGGTCGAGCAGGTGCTGGCATCGCGTTGACGCCTGGGTTGGATGAAGGAGTGCGGCCATGGACGATGGACGGGTCTGGAGTTTCGAGGAGAGCTTGTGGACCGGTGACGCGGAGAACTACCGTGCCAAGATCGACGATGAATGCCTGATGGTGCTGCCTGCCCCGCCATACGTGATGAGCGGCGGACAGGCGATCGAGGCGGTCGCGAGCACGCCGCGGTGGTCGACGGTGAAGCTGACGGAGCGGCAGGTCGCGCGGCCGCAGGAAGGGCTGATCGTGATCGCCTACCGGGCGCGGGCGGAGCGCGAGGGGGTCACGCCGTACGAGGCGCATTGCACGTCGGTATATCGGCGGCTGGCGCCGGAGCAGTGGCGGGTCGTGCAGCATCAACAGACGCCGCCGCTGGTGTCGGGATGACAGGCGCTGCCCGGTCCGGCGACATCGACGCCGATCTTGCGGTGCTGGAGCGCGACGGGATCGTCGGGCGGCAAGGAGCCCTGCCGCGCGAGATGGTCGAACGGCTGCGCGAGGACATGATGACCTCGTTCTGGGAGGCGATCCGCCGGCCCGGCGGTGCGACCGGCCGCGGCCCCCGGCGCTGGTATGTGGAGCTGCATCCGCAGGCCTTGTCCGACTTCACGGATCTGGCGACACATCCATGGATCGCGGCGATGTCCGAACGCGTGCTCGGGCCGGACTGGCAGATCGTGGAGGTCGGCTTCGATACGCCGTTCCAGGGTGCGAAGGACCAGCCCTGGCACCGGGATTTCCCGTCGCCGCGCGAAAGCCACGAGGGACGGCGGATGACGTCGCTCGCCTTCAACGTCACCGGCGTGGACGTCACCGACGACATGGGCCCGTTCGAAATCGCACCGGGCACGCAGTGGGACGACGGTCGCGACTGGAACCACGAGATGTTTCCGGACAAGGAGCTATGGGGGCGCTTCGTGGAGCGGGCGGTGCGGAAGTTTCCACGGATGGGCGACATCTCGTGCCGCTCGGCGTTGACGATGCATCGCGGCACGGCGCATCCGTCGCCGATCGCGCGCCCCGTGCTGGTGCTCGGCGTGGATGCTCCAGGCGCCGGCCATGCCGCGCTGCACGACCTGATGGTGACACGTGCGTTCCATGCGGCGATGCCGCCGGCGCTGCGCGCGCATCTGACGTGCCGCGTGGTCGACGAGCTGGTTCCGGTGACGCAGAAGCACGACATCGAAGGCCTGGTCATGGGGTAGTTGACGACCCTCGCGGGCTTGCGATTGGAAATTTGGCTTGAGGTTGATCTCCGGTGAGACTATTATTGGTCTCACACGAGAAGGAGAAGGACATGCGAGCCGCGGATCCGCTTTCCGACGCCCTGGGCATCCGGGCGGTCGGGCCCCTCCCTCTCATGGCCGCCGTCAGCGACGGCCTTCCATTGACGGCTTTGGACCGCGTCGTGCATTCCGTTGCGCCAAGCGATAGCAGGTTCGCCTTCCGGATCGTTGCCCGGGCGACCTTGGCTCGACGTCGGAGAGCGTTTGCATCCGCCACGGCCGACCAAACGGAAGCCCGGCTGTCTGCGGAGGAAGGGGGACGGCTCACGAGGCTGGCCGCGGTCTGGACCGTCGCGCTGGAGGTCTGGAAGAGCGAGGACGAGGCGCGCCGCTTCATGTTCGAACCGCATGCCTTGCTTCATGGCCGGCGGCCGATCGACGTCGTGCTGGAAGGCGAGCTCGGACGACCGGTCGTCGAAGGTCTCCTTGGTCGCCTGCAGTACGGCAGCGCTGTTTGAATGCGCAGACCCTCGATCGCGTTCTCAAAGCCTACCGCATCGGCGACCCGGATGGCGCCTTTCCGATCTTCGATGCAAGCGGTTCGCGGTTGGCACCGGGTCGGTGGAACACATCGTCCAACCTGATGGTCTACGCGAGCGAACACTACTCGACCGCAATGCTCGAGAAACTCGTGCACGGAAGCGGACGGCTGCCGCCGAACCAGCATTACGTCGAGATCACCATTCCGCCGGGGATCCCGTACGAGGTGCTGTCAACGGCGCATCAGCGCGGCTGGGACAACGAGGACTGCGTTGTCGGCAGGGCCTACGGCGCGGCATGGCAGATGTCCGGCCGGTCGCTGCTGCTGATTGTTCCCAGCGTCGTCGCCAGGATGGAACGAAACTTCCTGCTGAACCCGGCTCACCCCCAATTTCATGAAGTCACTCACGATCTGCATGTGCCCGTGTGGTGGGACGATCGCCTGTTTCCGACGCGCTGACTGACCGAGCGGAACATCAATGTGCTGACGCGCGACCGGTCCCAGCCTAAGCCCCCTCGACGCCGACAACGCGAAGACGATCTATGCCAAGGGGAGCTGAGCACAGCGGGTTGTGACATTGTTGGAATTGATTCCAGGGCTCTGCCCTGGACCCGCCGGGGGCAGGCGCCCCCGGACCCGCGCAACGTTGAAGCCATCTGTGGTGTCCGGTGCAGGGCACGATTCGGAATTATTTCGCCTTCGACGAGATACGTTCAAAGGCCAAGGGCGCTGGTCTGTCCGGCTTTTTCCGGGCGCCACCCGGGATGGAATTGGCCGTGGATGCGACAGGCGGTCTCGCACGAAACCGCCGGGCGCCATCGTAACCTCGGCCATCGTGCCGCGGTTCAGAAGATAAAGCCAGTGTAGCCCATCAGGCAGACGGCTAGGTGTTTGGTCCCGGAAAGTCGTGACGCTACCCTGACGCGAGAAGCGGAGGAAGCGCTATGGCAGGCAGTCTTCACGGTTCAGCCCGAACAACGCCGCGAGTTCGAACCGATGAGAAGCGTGCTCGACCGCTGCCGAACGTCCGGCATTGCAAACGTCTACTTGACCGACGCGAGCCGTTTCCCATCAATCGGCGCGGCGAACCCGAGGCTCACCATCATCGCCAACGCGCTCCGAACCGCCAATCGGCTGCGAACGGCTCAACGGCGCAGCGCCTTCATCTCCCTCCGACAGGCCTGGGCGAAGGCGCTGATCTACGCTCGGGCGTTTACCGCCTTCCCCGCGTCCGACGGCGGCGACGTGACGGCATTCTCCAGGCCAGCGATGACCCGCTCACCGAGCGTGACGACCTCGTCGTTCCCCACGAGCAGGATGCGCATGTGCATGGACCGGATGACCACGAATTCGTCCGGGCCGGCTTCGCCGGCCAACAGGGTCAGACGCATCGCCTCGTCGAGAAACCTCCCGTAGAGGTCTTCGCGCTTTCCCTTCTGCTCGGCTGATCGCTGGACACGGAACTGCGTCGCGCTCGTCAGCCAGCTGGATGCAAAAGTGGTCACGCCGCCGATGACCGTTCCGGTCAATGCCGACATCGTCGACATCATCGCTGGTTCCATCGTCGGCCGGTCTCGCGTTCAGATGTCTGGACCGGTCGCCCAGCTGTAGCGCTGGACCGCATGGGCGAAGGTGGCGACCGGCGGCGAATGTCGCCGGCCGACAACCGTCACGAGACACACCTCGCGACTCACGCTGGGAAGGACCACCGGGCAGCCGATCACGCCCGGGACAGTCGTAGAGAATTCCGGCAGGAAGCACACGCCTAGTCCGGCCGCGACCATCGTCAGGATCCAATCCTCCCGCTCGCTTCGATAGGAATGGATCAGCCTGACGTTCTGTCTCTTGCAAGCCTCGTCGAGAACGTCGCGGAACTCGCAGTTGATCCGCAAGAGGTAGAACTCGCCATCCAGGGAGGCGAGCGGCACGCTGTTTTCGCGGGCGAAACGGTGCCCGGCGGAGCAGGCGACGACGAAGCGTTCGTCGTAGATCGGGATGGCGCGCAGTTCGGGCGCGAAGCCGCGAGGATCGGCCATGATGGCGAGGTCAATCGCGCCTTCGAGGAGCATCGCGCACAACCGATCGGGGACGCCTTCCAGCAGGGTCAGTTCCACGCCGGGGTGATCGGCGCGGAAACGGCCGAGGAAGCTTGCGAAAAGCACCGGCCCGATCGTGCACATCACGCCCACCGAGATGGCGGCACGCTCGAGCCTGATGAACCGGGTGGCGAGCTTCTCGACATGCCCGGTGCGCGAGACGATCTCGTGCAGGTGCGGCTCGATGAGCCGGCCCAGGTCGGTCAGGTGAGTGTTGTTGCGCTCGCGCGAGAAGAGCAGGCCGCCGAGTTCCTCCTCCATCTTGTGGATGGCACGCGTCAGCGCGGGCTGGCTGACGTTGCACGTCTCAGCCGCCCTGGTGAAGTTCAGCGTCTCGCTCAGCGCGATGAAGTAGCGGATGTCGTTCAGCTGCATGGCTAAATATAACCGAGCATCGTTGGAGACAGCCAGAGAAGGTCCCAGCGGCCATCTCGTCTGCAAGATCCCGAGCCGATGCGTCTCCCGCTACGCGCATGGAAGCCTGCTCCCGGGCTCGTAGCCGCAGTGGATGCAGCGATGGCGCCGGCTGCCCTGCACCTTGGCGCACCGCGTGCAAGAAACACCCGGCACGGCGCGGTTGACAAGGGCGGCGGCGAGCATGCCCCCCGGCGGGGCCAGGACGTAGATCCAGAAGGCACTCCAGACGCCCGCCGGAAGGGCCGAGGCGAGACTGCGCGCCGGGTTCATGCTGGAACCGGAGAGGGGCGCCTCGACGCAAATGAAGAGGAAGATGAGGGAGGCGGCGAAGATGCCAACGAACGGCGCGAGCGTCGGGATGCCGCCGACAGCGAGGACGGTGCTCATCAGCAAGAAGGCCGCCGTAAACTCGCCGGCCAGCGCGACGAGAGCGCCGTCGGGGCCCGGTCGGGTGACAATCCAGAACACCGGCGGCCCGGGTCGCGCGGCTCCGGCGATCAGGGCTGCTGCAACGATGCCGATCAGAGCGCCCACGACCTGCGCGGCGACGTAGCAGACGGCGTCCGACCGGCTCACGCGGCCGAGCGCGAGGAAGGTGAGCGTGACCGCGGGATTTTAGTGCGCGCCGGAACGCTTACCCCAGGGCGAGTAGGTCATCGCGAGCACGGTCGCGGCGACGAGGACTGCCTCCACAACGCGCTCGCGGAGCGGGCCGATGCCGCCGAGCCGAACGGTGACGAAGGCGGTCGCGAGCGCGGAGACGAACACGATCGCCGCCAGGCCCGTCGCCTCCATGCCGTACTCGGGCAGGTGCGCCAGGAGGTCCGGGCGCAACGGACGCGCCGGCCTGCCCGACCCGGTCGACTGCGGGTTCATCAGGACGCTAGTCGCAGTCGCGGCAGATACGCTGCCATACGCCACTCGGTCCGGAGAGCAGAAGCGCGATGCAGGCGGTCCAGCCGGTCTGGTGCGAGGCGCCGAGACCCCTGCCGTCGTCGCCGTGGAAGTATTCGTGAAACAGGAGGTGATCGCGGAAGTGCGGATCGGACTGCAGCAGCGCGCAATCACCGAGGACCGGCCGGCGGCCCTTTGCGTCACGCAGGAAGAGTTGGCCGAGACGGGCGGCGAGGCGGTCGGCGATCGCGCCCAGCGCCAGACGCTCGCCCGAGCCGGTCGGATAGTCGATCAGGAAATCGTCTCCATAATAGCGCTGGAGTTCGTGGAGGCTGTCGATGAGCAAGAAGTTGACCGGCATCCAGATCGGACCCCGCCAGTTGGAATTGCCCCCGAAGGCTGTGGACAGACCCTCGCCCGGCTCGTAGCCGACGGTCAGGCGCGTGCCGTTGACGTCGAGTTCGAACGGGTGCTCGCGGTGACGTTGGGAAAGGGCGCGAATGCCGAAGTCGGAGAGGAACTCGTCAGGGTCGAGCATACGCGCGAGCAGGCGTTTCATCCGGTGGCCGCGTAGCAGCGACAGCAAGCGGCGGTCGGCCGAGCCCGGCACCGACCAGCGCGAGATCAACGCCGCCAGTTCCGGGCGTCGCTGCAGGACCGCCAACAGCCCTGCGCGGAACTCGGGGAGCCGGTCGATCGCGGCGCCGTCGATCACCTCGACGGCGAAAAGCGGTATGAGGCCCACGATCGTCTGCAGCCTGAGCGGGATGCCGCCATGGCCCGGCAGTCGAAGCACGTCGTAGAAGAACGCATCCTCGTCGTTCCACAAGCCGACGCCGCCGGTGGTCGTCATCGCCTCGGCGATGAGCAGGAAATGCTCGAAGAATTTCAGCGCCATTCCCTCGTAGACCGGGTCGGCGACGGCGAGTTCGAGCGCGATCCGCATGAGGTTGAGCGAGAACATCGCCATCCAGGCAGTGCCGTCCGATTGGTCGATGACAGTGCCACCGGGCAGCGCCGCCGAACGATCGACGACAGAGATGTTGTCGAGACCCAGGAACCCGCCGCCGAAGACGTTGCGGCCGTCGGCGTCCTTGCGGTTGACCCACCAGGTGAAGTTGATCGCCAGCCGGTGAAAGCAGCGCTCCAGGAAGGCGCGGTCGGCTCGGCCGCTCATCATCCGGTCCATCTGGAAGATGCGCAGCGCCGCCCAGGCCTGCACCGGCGGGTTGACGTCACCGAACGCCCATTCGTAGGCGGGAAGCTGCCCGTTCGGGTGCGCGTAGCGGTCGCCGGTCAGCAGCAGGAGCTGCTGCTTAGCGAAATCCGGGTCGATCGGCGCGAAGGCAAGGCAGTGAAACGCCAGATCCCAGGCGGCAAACCAGGGATACTCCCACGTATCGGGCATCGAGAGCACATCGGCCGCGTCGAGATGGCGCCAGGCGGCGTTGCGGCCGTCGCCCTGGCGTGGCGGCGGCGGCTGACCCGGATCGCCTCCCAGCCAACGCCGGACGTCATAGAGGTAAGCCTGCTTGGACCAGCAGAGGCCGGCGAAGGCCTGGCGTTGCACGAGTCTGGCGTCCGGGTCGGTCATGCCGGCCTGTAGCGCGTGGTAGAACGCATCGGCCTCGGCCCGTCGCGACGCGAGCACGTCGTCGAAGGACGCGAAGCCGGGCGCCGCGTCGAACGGGCGGAAGCGGGCGCGCAGGATCGCAGAGCCCTGCGCGGGCAAATGCAGCATGTGGTGCGCGGCGCATTTGGTGCCGACGCCGTCGTCGCGAAGACCATCGCGTCGGCCAAGCACGACGGCGTCGTTGATGCCGTCCTTCGCGGAGCCGGTTCCGGGCAGTCCGAACAGCCGCGTGTAGTTGGTCTCGTTCTCGCAGAGCAGCCACGCCGCGCCGCCCTCGACCTCGAAGATGCGCGTGTCGTGGGCATGATGTTCGGCGATCACCACGCCGTCGCGGACGCGCAGTGACGGGCGCGGGTCAGGCGCTCCTCCCGATCCCCAGGACCAGTCGTTGCGCGCCCAGAGCTGCGGCAGGACGTGCAGCATGGCCGCGTCCGGCCCGTGATTGTGGACGGTAACCGACATTAGCAGGTCGTCGGGCGCGGCCTTGGCCCATTCGACGACGACGTCGAAATAGCGGCCCTGGTCGAAGATTCCGGTGTCGACCAGTTCGAACTCGCGCTCCGCGGTCGAGCGGGCGCGATTCTCTCGAACCAGCCTTTCATAGGGGAAGGCGGCGTGCGGGTATTTGTAGAGCATCCGCATGTAGGCGTGGCTGGGGACACCGTCGAGAAAGTAGTAGAGTTCCTTGACGTCCTCGCCGTGGTTTCCCTCGCTGTTGGTCAAGCCGAACAGCCGCTCCTTGAGGATCGGATCGTTGCCGTTCCAGAGGGCGAGCGAGAGGCACCAGAACAGCCGGTCGTCGGCGAAGCCGGCCAGACCGTCCTCGCCCCAGCGATAGGCGCGGCTTCGCGCGTGATCGTGCGGGAGATAGTCCCACGCGGTGCCGCCGGAGCTGTAATCTTCGCGTACCGTGCCCCACTGGCGTTCGCTGAGGTAGGGCCCCCAGCGGCGCCAGGGCGCGCCGTCGCGCGCGGCGAGCAGCCGCTGGCCCTCCGTCGTGGCGAAGATCGGGTCTGGGCTCATACCTGCACTCCGGGAGGCGGCGGCTCGTCGCCGAGCATGATCTCGATGCGGATCAGCTCGCCCAGCGACCAGGCCTGGAAGGGACAGCCGCCGGGGCAGTGCGGCGGATCACCGTCGGCCACCTCCGAGACATGACCGAGGCCGGCGGCATGAAGATGCTCGCGAAGTGGGGCGAGAAAGCGCGTGCGCGCCTCGGCACGGGCGGCGGCGAGTGCCTCGGGCCGGCCGCCTCGGACGGCGAGCCACGCCGCGACGAACGGGCCGAGCAGCCAGGGCCACGCGGTGCCCTGGTGGTAGGCGCCGTCGCGTTCGGCGGGGCCGCCGGCGTAACGGGGACGATAATCCGGGTCGGACGGGCTGAGCGTGCGCAGGCCGAGCGGCGTCAGCAGCTCGCGCTCGGCGAGTGTCACGATACCTGCCCGCAGCTCGGGTGTGACCACCTCGAAGGGCAGGCCGCCGGCGGCGAGCATCTGGTTCGGCCGAACCCGCCGGTCCCTGCCGCCCGGCACGTCCGGGGCGTCAAGCACGTCGATCAGCCCGCCGGTCGCGGGGTCGGGAAAGGCGGCGAGGAAACTCGCCCGGGCGCGGTCGGCGAGCGCGCGCCAGCGTTCGCCGCCCGGCCACGCGGCGGCCACCTGGAGCGCGTTGATCCAGAGCGCCTGCACCTCGACCGGCTTGCCGGTGCGCGGGGTGACGACGTGCTCGCCGATCCGCGCGTCCATCCACGTCAGCTGCACGCCCGGCGCACCGGCGCGGAGCAGCCCGTCGCCCTCGTCGAGCGCGATACCGTAGCGGGTACCGGTGGCGTAGCCGTCGAGCACCGCGACGACGGCCTCGCGCAGCCGTGCCGCCTGCGTCTCCTTGGCACCGCCGACGGCAAGGAGCTCGTGGACGGCGACGACGAACCAGAGCGAGGCGTCGACCGCGTTGTATTCGGGCTGCTCGCCGGCGTCGGGGAAACGGTTGGGGAGCATGCCTTCGCTGACATGGCCGCTCCAGGCGAGCAGGACGTCGGCCGCCTCGCGCAGGCGGCCGCGGGCGATGAGCAGGCCGCGGATGGAGACGAACGTGTCGCGCCCCCAGTCAGTGAACCAGGGAAAGCCGGCGAGCAGCGTTTGTCCGTCGCCGCGGGCGGCGAGATAGGCGTCGGCGGCGACATCGCGCGCAGGGCGGTTCCGACGCGCGCGCTCGGCCGCTTCGAGCGAGTCGAGCGAGTCAAGCGGGCGGGAGCCGGGCGGCCCGGCACGGAAGGCAAGTGTGGCCTGACGGACGGCCGTCCATGTGAACAGGCCGGGGCTCGCGAGATCCTCGCCGTCGTCGAGCCCGCGCTCGCGCTCCTGGGCGTAGGAGAAGCCGCGATACCAGACGGGCTCGTCGGTCCAGCCGAAGTCCCCACGCGCCGAGATCGGCGGCAGGCCGTCATACGGGTTCCAGGTGCGGTCCGTCGCGGTCGCGACGGAGCCGAAGGCGAAGACGTCGTTCTGGTGATGGAGCGCGTGGTAGTCGCGGCAGGAGAAAAGCGGTCGAACGAGGAGGTCGATCGGTCGGTCGGCGGTCCAACGGAGCACCGTCTCGGCTTCGTCGCGGGCGCAGAAGAGGGCAAACGTGATCGCGGTGCCGTCCGGCAGCGCAAGGGACCAGCACGGGAACGGCGTAGCCTGGAAGTCGCGCAGATGCGCTCGGCCGTCAGGGAAGACGGTCCCGTCGGCGTAGGCCTGGGCGGTCAGCGCCGTGCGCCCGGCCGGCGTGACGGCCCAGGCCTCGATCCCGTTGACGAGGACGAAGCGCCCGGTCGGCGGTGTCGCCGAAGCCAGCAGCAGGGCATGGTAGCGGCGCGTGCGCAGCAGGCCGACGGTGCCGGAAGCGAACCCTCCCTTCCCGTCCGCTTCGAGCCATTCCGCGCTGACATCCATGCCGGTTCTCCTGGCTCGGCGAGCCTGCGGAAGGCTCCTAGTGCGCGTGGACGCGCGCCACGAAGGCATCGCTTCGATGTCGCGGCGACATCGTCTCGCGGCGACCGTCGATCTCCGGTGGCTGTGCCGGTCCGCGCCGCTTCGACGGCCGGGTTCGTCATTGAGTTGATGCGAAAAAGGCATTGGCGTCGCGGTCGGCGGTTCGCCACCCATGGGGAGGGTCCGCCCGACCTCGTCGCGCGGTTTGCGAACGGGCGTCGTTAGCGCCGTCACCGGAAGGCAGAGATGTCCGACCATTCCGATACCCTCTACACCTTCCGCCTGGACCTCGACTCCGATCGGGAAGAGGAGGCGACGTTGAAGTCGTTTCGGTCCGGTCACGCGCCGGAAACAACCGTGGACACCCGGACCGAACTTGACAGGCAGGTAGTAACACTGGTCGAGAAGATCCCTGCGCTGGACGGATCGGTCGCCGATCCCGCCGGCCACGCTGGTCACGTCGCCGGCCGTCTGTTCCCGACGATGCTGTCCTTCGAGCTCGGTAGCCGTGCGGCCTTCCGCTTCAACGGACGCGCGCTCCACGACGACGCGTTGGACGTGACCCGGTTGCTGCTGACGGGCGCGCCGCTCGGCGACGAAGCGGCGGAGCAGGAGGGCGCGGCTCCGTCGAGAGCGGCGCCGCACCCGGCCTAGGAGCCCGGTCGGACATGGGCCGGAACCACGCGACTGGCCGTCGCGGCCGCACGCGCGACGCGGAGGGTCGGCGATGACGGACATCCTCGCGGCTCTCCTGCCGGTGATCGTGCTGCTGGCACTCGGCGTCGGCGCGGCGGTGGCCAGCCGGGCGTGCCGCCTCAGCCCGATCGTCGGCTACCTCCTGCTCGGGCTCGGGTTCAAGGCGGCTGGGATCGACCTCGTCGCAAACAGCGACACGGTCGCCCTGCTGGCAGACCTCGGCGTGGTTTTCCTGCTGTTTGACATCGGGCTGCATTTCTCGCTGGCCCATATCCGTCAACAGGCGGCCGACATCTTCGGCTTTGGGCCGTTGCAGATCCTGTTCGGAACCGTGCTGCTCGGCTCGCTCGCGTGGGTGGGCGGCCTCGCGCCGTTGCCGGCTTACCTGCTCGGCGCGGTGCTGGCGCTGAGCTCGACCGCGGTGGTGGCGCCGGTCATAGCCGAGCGTCACCAGCAGAGCTGCCCCGTGGGTCTGACCGCGACCGCGATCCTGATTTTTCAGGACGTGGCCGCGATCTTCCTGCTGATCGTCGCCGGTGCGGCGGGCACGGGCTCAGGCGGTTCGGGCACGGCAGATTTGGGCCGGCTGCTGCCGCTCGCGGGTCTCGCGCTGCTCAAGGCCGGCCTCTCCTTTGTTGCCGCCGTCGCTCTAGCGCGCTTCGTCGTCCGACCGCTGTTCGCCGTCATCAGCCGTCAGCGGCAAGAGGAAGTCTTCACCGCGACCGCGCTGCTGATCGCGCTCGCCGCCGGCTGGGCGACGGGTCATATCGGCCTGTCGCTGACGCTCGGCGCCTTCCTAGGCGGCGTGACAGTTGCGGAGACGCCCTATCGAGCCGTCGTGCAGTCGGAAATCAATCCCTTCCGCGGCCTGCTGCTCGGATTCTTTTTCATTTCGGTCGGAATGTCGCTCAACGTCGGCGTGCTGGCGCAGGATTGGCCGCTGGTCATCGCGATGGCGGCGGTGATGGTGGCGGCCAAGATCGTCTCAAATGCCGCGGCAAGCCTGGTGTTCCGCTGGTCGGTGCCGGGCTCGTTGCAGCTCGGCTTCTTGTTGTCGCAGGGGTCGGAATTCGCCTTCGTCGTGTTCAGCCTGCCGGCGATGCGGCTGCTGATCGGGCCGGCCTGGATCTCTATCGCGGCCGCTGCCGTCGCGCTCAGCCTCGCCCTGACGCCGAGCTTGGCGAGCTGCGGACGGATCGTCGCCGGCCGGTTCCGTCGTGCCGGCCGGACACGCGAGTGGGAACTGCAGATGCGCGAGCTGCAACCGCCGGTGATGATCATCGGCATGGGCCGGGTCGGGCGAACGCTCGCCGATGCGCTGCATGCCTTCGACATCAGCTACAGCGCTGTCGAGCGGGATCAACGTCGGCTCAGCCAGGCGGTGGCGGACGGCTACAGCGCCGTGTTCGGCGACATGGCCGATCCGCGACTGTGGGAGCCGGTCGCGATGTACGGGCGGCGGATCAGCGCGCTGACCGCCGTCTCGTATGAAACGGTCAAGGATCTCTCGCCGATCATCCGCCAGCGCTACCCTGAACTTCTGCGCTACGCCGTGGTCACAACCGGGACCGAGGCGGCACGCTTCCACGCGCTCGGCGTGCGCGCGATTATCGGTAAGGACGCGCCGGAGCTCCATTTGGCGGCGGAGGTGCTGGGCGCCCTCGGCGTCGCGCTACCCGAGGTCACATCGTGGCTGGAAAAGCAGCGCGAACGCCGTAGCGGCGCGGCCGGCGCAGCCTTGGTCGTCACGTGAGGGCAACAACGCACGGACGCTATCCCGCGGACCTGATGACGGATCGGGTCCCGATGACGTCGGTAGGCGTCTCGCCAGACGGTTGTTCGATCTCTTGCGCGAGAGCCACGCGACGGAACGGAGATTCTTGATGCTGCCGACCCGGTCCAACCACCCGCCCATCGTCGTCCTCAGGCGGGCGTCACTCGCGGGCATGATGCCATGAGCGCGGCGATGCGCACCACAACCCGACGGCCGGGCCGCCGGCTCCATCCGCTGCCGATCCGCGTCATGCACTGGCTCAACGCGTTCGCGATGATCGTGATGATCACGTCGGGCTGGGGGATCTACGACGACGACGCGATCATCAGGGGTTTCCTGTTTCCCGGCTGGCTTCGGCTCGGCGAATGGGCGTCGCCGAGCCTGAACTATCATTTCGCGGGGATGTGGCTGCTGGCGCTGAACGGACTCGTCTATCTCACCTACGGCGCCGCCACCGGCCGGTTCCGCGAGCGCTTGCTGCCGATCCGCCTGCGCGACCTCGTTCGGACGGTGCGCGACACGCTGCATTTGCGGATCGAGCACGAGGACCTGACCACCTACAACGCGGTGCAGAAGTTGCTCTACTTCGTCGTTATCGCGGCCGGTGTCGCGCAGGTGGTGACCGGGCTCGCGATCTGGAAGCCGGTGCAGTTCTCTCCGCTGGTCTCGCTGCTCGGCGGCTTCCAATCGGCGCGCGTCATCCACTTCATCGGCATGGTGGTGATCGTCGGGTTCCTGCTGGTTCACGTGCTGCTATCGCTGCTGGTGCCGCGCACGCTCTGGGCAATGCTGGCGGGCGGCCCGCATGTCGACCGCTCGAGGACGACGTGAGATCGCCGTTCCGCCCCGACGAGCTTCCCGACGACGCCGTTCTCGACGACCACCGGTCGCTGATCCGCGGGCTCGAACGGCGCGGCCTTGTGCGCGGCGGCATGTCGCTCGGCGCGCTTGCGATGCTGACCGGCTGCGACGTGCGCCGCCCCAAGGCGGTGCAGTCGGCGCTGCTCGCTGTCTCGCGCTTCAACGACGACGTGCAGGCCAGGCTGTTCGACCCGAGCCAGCTGGCGCCGACCTACCCGGCGTCGCGGGTTCTGAAGCCGCCCAAGTTCAACGCCTATTACGACATCACCAAGCTCCGGCCAGTGGACGGCGCGACATGGCGCCTCGAACTATCGGGCCTGATCGCCGACCGCACTCCCTGGACGGTCGGCGAGATCGACGCGCTGCCGCAGACCACGATGATCATCAAGCATGTCTGCGTCGAGGGCTGGAGCTACATCGGCCAGTGGTCGGGGGTGCGGCTCGGCACCTTCCTCCGGCGGGTCGGCGCCGACTTGAAGGCAAGATACGTCGCCTTCCGCACCGCCGACGACTACCCGAGCAGCATCGACATGGCGACCGCGCTGCATCCCCAGACCATCCTCGCGGTCGGCTACGCGGGCGAGACGATCGCCGATCCGTTCGGCTACCCGCTTCGGCTACGGATGGCGACCAAGCTCGGCTACAAGAACCCGAAATGGATCACCGCGATCGAGGTGACCAACACCTATACCGGCGGCTACTGGGAAAGCCAGGGCTTCCCCTGGTTCGCGGGGTTGTAGTGCGGACAAGGGCTTCAGCCCGGAGAACTGCGACCGTCGTGGGCGCCGCGATGCTGGCCGGCGCAAGCGCGTCGCTGGCGCAGAGCCCGACGCCAGGTGGCATGCCGCCTCCGCCCGGCATGAGTCTCGCCCGTTCGACCGCCATGCGGTTCCCGCAGCCCGTACGGGTGGGCGACCTGCTGCGCCGGGACGTGCTGCAGCCCGTCGCGAGCCAGCGCGTGCTCGGCGTTGTCAGGAGCGTCGTGCGCAACGCGAGCGAAACGATCGAGGTGGTCGTCGCTTACGGCGGCTTTCTTGGCTTCGGCGCGCGCCCGATCGCGGTCCCGGTCGATGCTACCGTCCTGGTCGGACAAGACCTGGAAGTCGTGTTCTACAGCCCGACGCAGCTGAACCGCTTCCCGACCTTTTCGGCCGGCGGGACCACGCCGTTGTCATCGGACGCGATCATACGCGTCGGGCTCGCCAAGCCCTCGCATTGAGCATGAGGACGGGCATGCCTCGGCAACCTTCCAGTTCTCGACTAAACCTGACAAAGTAAAGGCGTAGACATGTCCAATCCGTTCACTGACACGTTCGAGTTCCTAATCGGCCATACGGGCGACTACGATCGGTTTGGTCCGGAGAAATATGTCTCGGTGATCTTCTTTCTCCTGGTCCTTGCAGCGGGATTCTACATTGCTCGTCTGAACTGGGCCGAGGATCCGGGTCAGCGGAGCGTCAAACACCTATCGGTTATGGCGATGCGTGTGATGGCGGCTGGCATGTGGTTCCAGGGAACGATCTGGAAGCTGCCTCTTCCGGCTGCAGCGGGGTTCCGTTTCTGGCTTGCGCAGGAGGGCAAGTTCAGTGCGATTCCGCTACATGCGGCACTCGTTCGAGACGTGTTGATTCCCCACATCGCCCTGCTGCAACCGCCTGTCTATCTTCTCGAGGTTTGGTTCACCGTCTCGCTCACGCTCGGGATAGCAGTCCGTCTCACCGGCGTGGTCGCTGTCCTCTTTACGCTCCAGCTCTGGATCGGCCTGTACAACGATCCGACCGAGTGGCCTTGGACGTATATGGCAATCATTTTCGGACACGGCATGTTCGCGGCCGCCGAGGCCGGACGCAGTCTCGGGTTCGACAACCTTGTTCGACTGCGGGACCACGCCTTCGTGCGCGGGCAAGGCTTGCTGTCGACCGTCTACAGGCTCGCCTCCTGAGCACACGTCGGGAAGGCGGCTGGCGGGCGGCAAGGGGGCCGCGGCCGAGATGAAGCAGACTGCCAAACTCCGGTGGAGCGCAGGCGCGTCGGGTCTGTGGCCGATTCTCGAGCAGACGGCCCGCGCGGGATCGTCAATCGGTCACCATTGTGCGCCGGTGATCGATCTGTTGATCAGGCTCTGGCTCGCCCAGGCATTCCTCGTCATCGACCTTGAGCGTGCCATGGCGACGTCCGGCTCACTTGCAGGCGGTGGCGCGGCCCTTGTGCTTCGCGGGGTGACCGGTTCCGGCGTTGGAGTGGCCTTCGAGGCCGCCTGCCCATTCCTTCTGGCGTTCGGGCTTGGCACGCGCGTTGCCGCCTTCGCGCTGCTCGCTCAGCTTCTTGCCCTCACCCCGAAGCACAACGGCATCAGCCTCGCCCCGTGCTGGAGCGTGCTGCTGGGCTGGCTCATCGTGACGGGAGCCGGAACGCTGTCGGTCGACTGGCTGGTCGGCGGTGGTGTCCGGGCGAGTGCGTTGCCTTTCGCGCGCGTCCTTTCAGACTGGACGACGCGGGCAAGCCGTCTCGCCACACCCTGCATGTTGCTCCTGATCCGGCTGTGGATCGCCCTGCTGCCGGCGGCCCTGTCCCTTAGCGCCATGGGGCATCCCGATCTGGCGCACATGGCTCCAGATTCGGCATGGCTTCCGCTCGCGCCGTCCACGTTCGACCGTCTGCCCGCTGCGGTCACGTTGCTGTTCGCGATCCTGGTCGCGCTCGGACTGCTGACCCGAGCGTTCGGGCTGGCTTTGCTGCTTTCCGCGCTTCCTGATGCCTACACGGCCACCAATGGCATTCTCTGGTGGTCCCTGTTGCTTGCCTTGCCCGTGCTGCATGGGCCAGGACCGCTCTCGATCGATCACTGGATGCTTGAAGCTGTCCGAAGAAGAGGTCGTGACGCCGCCGCGGCCCGGATCGCTCTTTTGGGTCGATTGCCCCATGTGGTGGTCGTGGGTGGCGGCTTCGGCGGCCTCGCGGTGGCGCGGTCGCTCCACGTGGCTCCGTGCCGGATCACGGTCGTCGATGCCAACAACTACCACCTGTTCCAGCCTTTGCTTTACCAAGTGGCGACCGCCGGCCTCTCCCCGGCCGACATCGCGACGCCGATCCGCGAGGTGTTCCGCGACCAGGAAAACGTTCGCGTCCTGCTCGGGACGGTGACTGCGGTCGAACACAAGGCGCGCCGCGTGGTGATCGGCGCCGGCACGATCTCGTATGATTTCCTCGTGCTGGCCACCGGCGCCCGACACAGCTACTTCGGTCGTGACGAATGGGCGAACGACGCTCCCGGCCTGAAGAGCATTGAGGACGCGCTCGGGATTCGCCGTCGCCTGCTTCTCGCCTTCGAAGAGGCGGAGGTTTGCGAGGATCCGGCGGTTCGGGCGGCCCTATTGACCTTCGTGATTGTCGGCGGTGGTCCTACCGGGGTCGAGCTCGCCGGTGCGCTCGCGGAACTCGCACGCGAAGGGCTTGCGCGCGAGTTCCGAACCATCGATCCAGCCGATGCCCGTGTGATCCTGGTGCAGTCCGGACCGGTTCTGCTGCCGACGTTCCCGCCGGCGCTGTCCCGAGCGGCCGCTCTGTCGCTTGAGGCGCTCGACGTCGAGGTGCGGACAGGCGCCAGGATCACCTCGGTCGACGAGGGCGGCGTTGCGATAGGCGACGATCGAGTCGCCGCCCGCACCATACTCTGGGCTGCCGGGGTCATGGCCTCCGATGCCGCGCGATGGCTTGGTGCGGCCACGGACCGAAGCGGGCGCGTGATCGTGGGTCCGGACCTTTCTGTCGCGGGCCACGACGACGTCTTCGCGGTGGGCGATGTCGCCGCCAGCGATGCCTGGCACGGGATGCCAGTTCCTGGCCTCGCGCCTGCCGCCAAGCAGGGCGGCCAGTACGTCGCGCGCGTGATCGCGGCACGGCTGGCCGGACAGCCCGCTCCGCCCCGTTTCCGCTATCGCCACCTCGGCAGCCTGGCCACGATCGGACGCCGGTCAGCCGTGGCTGATTTCGGACCGCTTCGAGTCTCCGGCGCTCCCGCCTGGTGGCTCTGGGGGGCCGCCCACGTCACTTTCCTGGTCGGCACCCGCAATCGGGCGTCGGTGATCGTCGAATGGATTTGGGCCTATCTGACTTTGCGGCGGAGCACCCGATTGATCACGCGGACGGGCGCGATTGCGTCGGTTCGAACGGAACCCGCGCTTGAAAGATGAGAGAACGCTGTTGAGCTGTTTCCGGTGCACGAGCATGGCCTGGTGGATCACTCGGCCCCGGGCGCGTCGCCGAAGCTGACCGCCAAGTCGATGCGGCAGGAGGGCGGCTCTTGCATCATCGGCCCAAACGGCGACATCGTCGCCGGCCCGTTGATCGGCGAGGGGATTGTCGCCGCCGAGCTCAGCGCGCAGTCCGTAGTCGAAGCACGTGGGAACCTGGACGCCAGCGGCCACTATTCACGCAAGGACGTCCTCCGTCTCGAGGTGCTCGGGCCAAATGCTGCGGCATCACGATGAGCTTTGACGAGTCACCTGAAGCCGGGGAGCGAGGCGCCGCGCCGACCAGCGCCTTGGCCACACCACGGCAAACTCACCGTCACTCGAGAATATACCACCTGTACCATCTTGCGGAGGCCGACAACCTCGGATCGATCCTCGAGCATGGCCTTCTCAGCACAGAACGATTGCTGGAGCTGGCCGGGCTTGCCGACCAGGATCGGGCTGAGTTCATGCGCCGTCACCGCGCCACCAGCGTCAGGTTACCTGGCGGCGCCTTGATCCGCGATCAGGGGCCCATGCCGCCGTCCGCCCTGGCTTCTGCGTTGGACGACGGCATGGAGCCCGGAGACTGGTATGCGCTGCTGAACAGCCATGTGTTCCTCTGGCCTGATAAGGAGCGCACGGGACGCCAACGTAAGGCATGCGGGGTCCGACCGCAGTTTGTGTTGACGTTCGACGCCGAAGCACTGCTCGAAAGTTTTGAAGAATATGCCTCGGTGTCGCCGATCAATAGCGGTAACGCTCGCCGCAAGCCCGCTCGCCGAGGGCGCGAAACGCTGCTCTCCCACCAAGTCTGGAAGAGAGCGGGGTGGCCGACTGGACAGCGCAGCCGGCTGCCAGCGGAGTTCCTGTTCAAGTGTGCGGTGCCGACCGGGGCGCCCTACTTGGTTGATATAGAGGAAGTTTAGAGGAGCCGCTGATGACTTGTCCTCCGACAAGCTACAACCGTCCACTTCCTGGAAGGCACCCTCTCACTTTCAAAGGCTGCCGTCCTTCTCAGTGAGGAGACAATCTGGCTATATTCGTCTTGTAAGACTTTGCTGCGGGTATGGGATTAATGATGACGACGCCGGCTGATGTCGTTCATGAATTGTATGCCAAATTAACTGAAGGGGATGCGTCAGGCGCCCTGGCCTTGATGACGGACGACATCGAGTGGATCCCGATGATGGACTACCACCTCGATGGACGGGGGCCGCAGAAGGTCCTGGAAGGTATGCTCATTCCAGCTTTAGCCGAGTGGGAAACATTCATACTTGCACCGAGCGAGTTCTTGGTCGAGGACACAAGGGTTGTCTCTATCGGCCGCTTTCGCAGTAAGCACCGGACCACAGGTAAGCTGGCAGAAGTTGATTATGCTCACGTCTGGGAAGTACGAGAGGGGAAGATTTCCCGATTCCGTCAGTATATCGATACAGCGCTGATCGAGGCTGCGCGCCACATCTGAAAGTCCGTTTGGAAACTCAGGGGTGCTTGGTTCGGCGCAGAAATTTGCCGCCATGGCGACCAGGATCATGGCCCGAGAGACGTCGATACGCTCCTCGTCGTCGCGCACGAGGTGCCTCCAGCGGGTCATCTATCCAGGTCCGCCCTGCGTGGGCGATCGGCGCGGCCGGAGCTAGATCGCGGCAACCGTCAGCCGGTCCCGAAGACGCGGAACGACGAAATCGACGAATGCGCGCAGCTTGAGCGGCAGGCGGTCTCGCTTGTCGTAGATCAGGTGCACCAGCCGAGGCGGGGGCTCGAAGCCCTCGAGCAGCAGCTGCAGCAGGTTGTCGCGTAGATGGCCGACGACCTGGTAGGACATGGTCCTGATCACTCCTGCGCCTGCCGCGCCCGCATCGATCGCCGCGTCGATGGTGCTGACGCTCAAGCGCGACCTGAGAGGTACGGCGACCTCGTTCCCGCCCGACCAGTAGCGCCAAGTGGTGGGGGACGAGACGCTCTCGAACGAGATCACATCGTGGTCGGCGAGATCCTGCGGAACGGCCGGCGCTGCGCGCTGGGCGAGATAGACCGGGCTTGCGCATGTGACCCGGCGGACTGCGCCCAGGCGGGTCACGATCAGGCTGCTGTCGGCCAGGTCGCCGATCCGCAGGGCGACGTCGATCTGGTCGTCGAGGAAGTGGGTCACTCGGTCGGTCAGCATGAGCTCGACGGACACTTCGGGAAACGCCTTCAGGAAGCTAATGACGACGGGCAGGACGTGCAGCCGGCCGAACATCGTTGGGGTGGTGACGACAAGGTCGCCCTTGGGCGTGGTGTACTCGCCGGCCGCGGCGCGCTCGGCCTCGTTCAGCTGCTCCAGGACGGTCTTGACCGATGTGACGTAGGTGCGGCCAGCGGGCGTCAGCTCCAGGCCTTTGGACGAGCGGATCAGGAGGTCCGCCTTCAGGTGGCTTTCGAGCTCGCACACCTTGCGGCTCACGGTGGCGAGTGGCTGGCCGAGTTTGCGGCTGGCCTTGGAGAGGCTGCCGCACTCCACCGCCGTGAGCATCACCTGCATCGCATCCAGACGATCCATAAGCCTACCAGACTGTGAAACGACACCTCCTTACTCTACGGGGCCTGACCCTTTCCACTGAATGGGAGGCGGCTTCCCGAACTTGACTGCTGCCTGTTCTGTCCGGAAGGGCCGACAACATCCTCGTCAGACAAGGCGGCCTGGGCCGCAAAATCCAGGAGATCGAGTGATGACCGCCCGCTTCGATACCGTCGACGTAGACGGCCTAAAGGTGTTCTACCGTTCCGCCGGCGATCCGAGTGCGCCGGTCGTGCTGCTGCTGCACGGCTTCCCCAGCGCCAGTCACATGTTCCGCGACCTGATTCCCGAGCTGGCCGGCAAGTATCACGTCGTCGCCCCGGACCTGCCCGGCTTCGGCATGACGGAGCAACGTGCCCGCGACGTCTTCGCCTACACCTTCGACAATATCACCAAAGTGGTCAGCCGCTTCACCGAAGTGCTCGGCTTGAAACAGTTCGCCATCTATGTATTCGACTACGGCGCCCCAGTCGGCTTCCGTCTGGCACTGGCTCATCCTGACCGCATCAGCGCGATCGTCTCTCAGAACGGAAATACCTACCTGGAAGGCGTGTCTGAGGCCTTCGCCCCTGTCCAGGCCTACTGGAACGAGCCGACCCAGGCCAACCGCGACGCCTTGCGCGGTTTACTAGCCCCGCAGACCACCCTCTTCCAATACACCCAAGGCGTGAGCGATCCGGCGCTGGTGTCGCCGGACGGCCGCAATCTCGACGATTTCTACTTGGCGCGCCCCGGCAATGACGAGATTCAGCTGGACCTGCTCGGCGACTACAAGACCAACGTCGCCCTCTACGGCGACATCCAGGCCTATCTGCGGGACAAGCGCCCGCCGGTGCTTGCCATCTGGGGCAAGAACGACCCCTTCTTCATCCCGCCGGGCGCCGAAGCCTTCAAACGGGACGTCCCGGAGGCGGAGGTCCGCTTCGTCGATACTGGCCACTTCGCCCTGGAAACCCACGCCCACGAAATTGGTGCGGCAATGCGTGATTTTCTTGCCAAGCACCTGGGCTGACTCCCGGCTGTAGCCGCACGCCCCTCGGGGCGGACGGCTCATCTGACTTTCAAGGCCGCTGAGCGCGGACTTTGCTCTGACCGAGGCTGACTATGACCGTTCCATCATTTCCCTCGTGCCCTGCACCTGCGGCGACGAGGGCTAGGCGCCGGCCGGACTGACACGGCGGTATGCCTGGCCGCTCGTGATCATGGCCTAAACGATGCGGGCCATCTTGCTGGCCAGAGCAACGGCGGCGAGTTTGCGCGGTAATTTCCGTCCGAGCACACCATCAGGAGACTGCGTTGTCCGGAACTGAGAACTTCGACGTAATGATCCTGGGCAGTGGTCAGGGCGGCAAACTGCTCGCCTGGCACCTTGCCAGAAAGGGCAAAAAGGTCGCGGTAGTCGAGCGTCGCTGGGTAGGCGGTGCTTGCCCGGCCGTCGCGTGCATGCCGTCCAAGAACGAGGTTTGGAGCGCGCGGGTCGCCCATGTCGTCCAGACCGCAGCCCCGTTCGGCACGACCGTCGAGGGGGTGCGGACGGACATGCGGAAAGTGCTCGTTCGCAAACAGGCGATGGTCGAGCGCGAGATCGCGGTGCACCTTGCGGCCTACGAGGAGAGCGGGGCGGAGCTGATTATGGGCACCGGTCGCTTCACCGGGCCCAGGACGATCGAGGTCGCCCTGAACGACGGCGGCACGCGAACGCTGTCCGGGGCGGAGGTCGTCATCGACGTCGGTACGCATGCTGCGATGCCGGACATACCGGGACTGATCGACGCCCGCCCACTCACTCACATCGAGGCGCTGGAGCTTGACCGTTTGCCGGCGCACCTCCTCGTGCTCGGTGGCGGGTATGTCGGGATCGAGATGGCCCAAGCGTTCCGTCGTTTCGGCAGCCGAGTGACTATCGTCGAGCCGGGCCCGCACCTGATGAGCCGTGAGGATGCTGACGTTGCGGAAGAGATCCTCGGCTTGCTGGCCGACGAGGGTGTGGAGATCGTGACCAGTGCCAGGCCGGTCAAAGTGGCAGGACTGTCCGGCGATACGGTGTTCCTCACGGTGCGAACCGGAAACGGCGAGGAGACGATCGGGGGAAGCGACCTGCTCGTCGCTACCGGCCGAGTGGCCAACGCCTCCGGGATCGGGTTGGAGCTGACCGGAGTCGCGCTTGACCCACGCGGCTTCATACGGGTGAATGAACGACTTGAAACGGACGCACCCGGCATCTGGGCCATCGGCGAGTGCGCGGGCAGCCCTCAATTCACCCATGTTTCGATCGACGACTTCCGGATCGTTCGGGACAACATGGCCGGGGGGGACCGCAGGACCGGTGACCGGATCATTCCGTATGTGATGTTCACCGAACCGCCCCTCGCCCGCATCGGATTGTCCGAAGGCGAGGCGACGCGAAAGGGTATCCCGGTCCGCGTCGCCAAGCTGCCAATGGAGCGCGTCCTGCGCACGGAAGCGACGGACGAAACGCAGGGTTGGATGAAAGCCGTGGTCGGGGCGGACGACGATCGGGTGCTGGGCTTTACGATGATCGGGGCGGAGGCCGGCGATGTCATGGCGGCCGTCCAGGTCGCAATGATCGCTGGCCTCCCCTACACGAAGCTACGTGACGCGGTAATTTCCCACCTCACCTATGCGGAAGGGCTCGGGCTGCTGTTTGCCGGCCTGCCCGAGCGGTCTGCCTAGGCATGTCATGCTCTCTGACACGCCAGCTGTCGCATAACGGTCCGGCAAGGCGCCGGAAGGCGACCAAGTGAGCGTGGATACGCCCGACTGGAGCCACATCCCGGTGCCGATCGATGACGGCGCCGCATGCCACCTCCTGGGTCGGAGGCTACCCAGCACACCGCTGACCGCGACGAACGGGCATGCCGTCGACTTGTCTGGCCCTGGCCGGGCGAACCGTCGTCTATGCCAACCCCCGCACCGGGCAACCCGGCGCCCCCGACCTGGACGGATGGGACGACATCCCCGGTGCACGGTCGGACATCGCGCGCACGGCCGTTCGATCATTCCCGGAATTCTGGATGCGTCGTCATCATGAACTTCATCAACGACACTCTAGGCAGGTTCGGCCTGCTCAGGCGGGACCTCGACTATCACCTGCTTCGCACCGCGATGGTGATCATCTTCGCATGGTTCGGCTGGGACAAATGGCATCTGGAGGAAATCCAGCAGCTCGTCCCGCTGATCACCCACGGGCCGCTGATCTTCTGGACGATACCGGTTCTGGGCATCCGGGGCACCTCGATCTTGCTCGGCACGTCCGAGTGGACGTTCGGCTTGCTGCTGCTCCTGGGCTTCTGGGACAAGAGGCTTGGTGTTCTAGGAGCTCTCGGCTCAGTCGCCACTTACGTCGCGACGTTCACGATTTTCCCGTTCGCGCCCGGTGGCTGGGACGAGTCCGCGGGGGGTTTCCCGTCCATGTCGGCCACAGGAGCCTTCCTGCTCAAAGACCTCGTCCTGCTGGCCGTCTCCTTCTACCTGCTCAAGCAGGATGCATCGCGAATGATCGCGGCCCGTACACTTCGATGAACCAAGTCGTGAAAAGCTTTCAGGCGAAACGTCCCGCATGCCGCGACCCGCTTCGTCGACAGCGGCCAGTTCGCCCTGGAGGCCCACGCCCGCGACATCGGCGCGGGCACACGCGACTTCCTCGCCAAGTATCGGCGCTGACCTTCGCCGCAGCCGCACGCCCTTTTGTGCGTCGGGCTTCACCTGCGTCTCGAGGCCGCCATGCCCGGCCCTTCCCTGACCGAGGACAACCATGACCGCCAACCCGAAAGACGTCATCCGCGACTTCTACGACAGGCTTGCCGCCGGCGACGCCCCTGGCGCCCTGGGCCTAATGGCTCCCGACATCCAATGGACCACCATGTGGCACTACAAGGTCGAAGGACGCGATCCCGGTGCTGTCGCGGAAGGGCTGTTCAAGCCCTTGGTGGCGGAGTGGACCAGCTTCTCGCTCGTGCCCACCGAGTTCGTCACTGAAGGCGAGACCGTGGTCTCGCTCGGGGATTTCAAAGGCGTCCACGGCACCACCGGCAAGACCTCCGAGGCGCGCTACGCCCACGTCTGGACCGTCAGCGACGGCAAGATCACCACCTTCCGCCAGTATATTGATACGCTGGCCATCGCCCAGGCTCGCGTCTGATGGGCTATGTGGCCATCGTCACTGGCGCGAGCCGCGGCATCGGACCGCGACGGCCATCCGCCTGGCCTGCGACTTCAGCGCCGTGACGCTGGTGGCGCTGGTGGCGCTGACACAGCACACCCTGACCGAGACAGCACGACGCCAACGGCCTCATGGCCGCGCGCTTCGCCAGCATCGACGAACATCCCATCGGCGAGACCGCACGGCATTTCCGCTCGCCCCCCGGGTCGCCGCCGCAACGACCATCCAGGCCTCAGCGACCTCGACCTCAAACGCCTCGCTCGCCGATGCATCGGCGGTTTCCGCCTGCCGTCGAAAGAAGCTGCCATGACTAAGCTGCTCTTCATCCAAGCCTCCCCTCGCGGCGAGCAATCCAAATCGATCCAGGTGGCCCAAACCTACCTCGACGCCCTGAGGTCAACGAACCCGGCGCTTGAAGCGGACGTGCTCCCGCTCTGGGAGACCGATTTGCCGGCGTTCGACGGCGATAAGGCCGCCGCCAAGGTGAATGTGATCCTCGGCCAGGAACAAAACGCTGTCCAGAAAACCGCCTGGGACCAAATGGTAAAGATCGCCTCCCGCTTCATCGTTGCGGACCGCTATCTGTTCGCGGTTCCAATGTGGAACGGCACGATTCCGTACCGACTGAAGCAATATATCGACATCATCCACCAGCCGAGCCTCCTGTGGGGCCTGAAACCAGAGACCGGCTATTTCGGCCTGCTGGAAAGCAAGCACGCTACCCTAGTGCTGACCGCAGGTGCCTATGCCGACAGCCGCCCGTCGCCCGCCTTCGGGGTCGACCACCAGTCCACCTATCTCAAGGCCTGGCTCAACCAGGCAGGCGTCATCGCCATCGACGAGGTGAGATTACAGCCCACGCTCCTGACGCCAGATCCCCAGGGCGCGCTTGATCAGGCCAAGCGGGCTGCGGTGGACCTCGCCAAGACGCACGGACGCGTCTGACGTTATCGGAAGGAGCAAGACCATTAATCCTCGCACGGCTGGGGCCGCAATCCTTGGTGCGGCGCTCGCGGGCTCCGCGACGGCAGCAAGCCCGATCCCGTCAACCATGGCGACGACTACGTATCACCGCACCCAGGTCGACGGCGTCGGAATCTTCTATCGGGAGGCAGGCCCCAAGGACGCGCCCACTATCGTGCTGCTGCACGGCTTCCCCTCGTCTTCGCGGGGATACGATATGCTGATCCCCCTGCTGGCGACGCACTATCACGTTGTTGCGCCGGATTTCCCCGGTTTCGGACAGAGCGATACGCCGTCGCCGGCAGTATACAGTTACACTTTCGATCATCTCGCCGGAACGATCGACGCGCTGCTCGAGCAACTCAAGATCACCCGCTACACGCTGTACCTGTTCGATTACGGGGCGCCGATCGGTTATCGCATCATCCTGGCCCATCCTGAGCGAGTGCATGGGCTGATCGTCCAGAACGGTAACGCCTACAAAGAGGGGCTTGGATCGAAATGGGCGAAGATCGCGGAGTTCTGGGCCGATCCGAAGGCGCACCCAGAGGTCGTCGACGCCTTTCTGTCTTATGAGGCGACGAAGGAACGACACTTGGCCGGCACCTCTCATCCGGAGGCTCACGATCCGGATAGCTGGAACGACGAATACGCCCATCTCTCGCGGCCCGGTCAGCGCGAGATCCAGGCCGCCCTGCTCTACGACTACCGCACGAACGTCGCATCCTACCCCGCCTGGCAGGCGTGGCTTCGCGAACACAAGCCGCCGACGCTGATCGCCTGGGGCGCGAACGACCCCTCCTTCATCGCGGCAGGTGCGACGGCTTACCGCGCCGACCTGCCGGACGCGGAGATTCATCTGCTGGACGCCGGCCACTTCGCGCTGGAGGAGAAGGACGACGACATTGCGCGCCTCATCCTCGATTTCATGGCGCGCCATCCTGGCTAGTGTCCTGCTCCGCAATTGCCGACTAATATCTCCTGATCGTGAGAGTTTCGGGAGAAATGCCTTGATGGGACGACCGATCAAGCGACTGCGTGCTGAACCTGGCGCTGTCACGGAGCTTCGACGCCGGTCGCGGTCGGCCATCGTCGACGTGCGGGAGCGCGAGCGTGCCGACATCATCCTGCTTCGGCTCGACGGCGTCGGGGTTGAAGCCGTCGCCGAGCGGCTGAATACGACGCCCAAGCGCGTCTCGACGTGGTCGAGGCGGTTCGAGAGGTTCGGTCTTGCGGGGCTGGATGATCGACCGGGTCGTGGCCGCAAGGCTTCGATCCCGGAGGTGAAAGTGGCACGCGTGCTGACCGAAGCGACCCGTCCGCCGAAGGGTAGACGCCGCTGGAGCCTGCGGTCGATGAGCCGTCACGCCGGGGTCTCCGCGAGTTCGGTCCAGCGCCTGTGGTCGAGGAACGACCTCAAGCCACATCGTCTGAGGACCTTCAAGCTGTCGAACGATCCGAAATTCGAGGAGAAGTTCTGGGACGTCATCGGGCTGTATCTCAATCCGCCCGCGAAGGCGCTGGTGCTGTGCTGCGACGAGAAAAGCCAATGCCAGGCGCTCGAACGCACGCAACTGGGCCTCCCGCTGGCGCCGAAGCGCCCGCCCACGATGACGCACGACTACGTCAGGCATGGCACGATCACACTGTTCGCAGCCCTCAGCCAGTTGACCGGAAAGCTGATCAGCCGCACCGAGGCGAGCCACACGCATGTCGAATGGCTGCGTTTCCTCAAGCAGATTGATCGCGAGACGCCGTCCGACGTCGATCTGCATCTGATCGCGGACAACTACGCCACCCATAAACATCCCAATGTGCGGGCGTGGCTGGGCAGACACCCTCGTTTCCACATGCACTTCACGCCGACCTCGTCCTCGTGGCTCAATCTGGTCGAGCGCTTCTTCGCCGACCTAACCGGCGACGTGATCCGTGTCGGCAGCTTCACGTCGGTCAACGAACTGGTCCGTGACATCAAAGCCTATCTCGCCGTGCGCAATGCCGATCCAAAGCCATACGTCTGGAAAGCCACCGGCGCCGAAATCCTCGCAAAAATCAAACGAGCACGCGTCGCGCTTACCGAAACCACGGCTGCATGACTTCCTGGTCGGCAATTGCGAATCGGGACACTAGGCGTCGAGGTCACACTAACCATTCCGAAAGCGTGGCATCGCGAAGTCGAGGAAGAGTTGCGCTTTCTTAGCCCGCATTTCTCACCGATGTCGTGATCGTTTCGGTTTATCTCGGTTGTCTTGTCTGCTGAGCGGCTGACGGAGTTGTTTGGGTATCGACGGGTAGAATCTGGTCGCATCTGTTCAGTCACCGGTTCGCAAGGTCGGTGCGGCTTGAGTCGAAGTGTCCTTGCGGTGTCTGGTTCGTGTTGATCAGGTGCTGGCTCGTCGGAGCATCGCGTGCGCCAGCGCGAACTCACGCTGCGACGGGCAGGCGGAGGCCATCGCGACGGTCACGCGTCGCACGCTGATCCGCACCAGGGCGCCGATCTTGAGCAGCTTGAGCCGGATCGTGCCGCAGGTCGCGTTGGCGAATTGGGTGTGTGCGAGGCCGATCCGGCGCAGCGCGCAGATCAGTACATAGGCTGCGGAGGCGAACCAGAGGCGCAGCTGATTGGCCCGCATGGTGGCGGCCGAGTCCGGTCGGCGAACAGGTCGAGCTGGCACTCCTTGATCCGGTTCTCCATTTCGCCACGCGCGCAGTAGATCGCCTGGTAGAGATGCCCGGCCTCGGCTTCAACGGGCTTGAGCGAGGTGACGACAAAGCGCGGGTTGGCCTCGCCACCGGTCCATTCGGCCTTGCCGATGACGCGGCGCGTGCGGCTCCAACTGTCGAGCGTCGACCAGGTGAAGTCACGAAACCGGCGCGCGGGCTTGCCCGTCGCCTCGGACTCGCGGCGCGCGTCGCCCATCTCGGCCTCGATCTCGACCGCGAGGCGGCCGTTGCGCGCCAGGCCGAACAGGTAGTCGACGCGGTTGGCCTCGCACCACGCCATCAGCCGCTCACGCGCAAACCCGCTGTCGGCCCGCAGCAGTATGCGCACGCGCGGCCACCGGACACGGATCCGGGCAACGATGCGTCCGATTTCCTCGACCGAGCCCGCGGCGGCATCGATGTTCGAGCGGCGCAGCTTCGCCGCGAGCAGGTGACGGCCGCAGAACACGTAGAGTGGCAGATAGCAGTAGCCGTCGTAGTACCCGTGGAAGAACCTGCTGCGCGGGCTTACGCGGCCTTCGGCCACGTTCCTGCTCGCCCTGATGCCCATGCAGCGGGTCGTCGGTGGCGTCGAGATCGAGCGTGATCTGCTTGGGCGGCTTGCGATGCGCATCGAGGAACAGATCGACGAACATCGCCTCCATCGCCTCCATCGCCTCCATCGCGTCGGTGTCGGCGGCGAGCTTGGCGTAGCGCGAGGGTTCCGGGCGGCTCAGCTCCAGCCGGTTCAGAGTGCTCTTGCCCGCCAGCGGCGCGCAGTCCGACCGCCGCGCCGTGAGCTTGCCTGCCAACGTCGCCATCACCGGATCGTGGCGCAGTTCGTCGTGGTCGATCAGGTCTTCGTAGCCGAGCGCAATGCCCACGATGCGCTGCATGACCAGCGTCTCGACGTCATGCTCGATCAGCACCGGATTGCGTGCGTCCTTGAAGCAGGCGGCCAAGCGGCGGGTCAGGCCGATCCCTCGGTCGGCAGCGCCGAGCAGCAGGGCGCCCGCATCCGACGTGATCCGACCACCATCAAAAGACGCCACCACCGCGCGGCCATCCACGCGTGCAAACGCAAACAACGTCGGGCTACACTCTGTCGGCATCGGGGATGTCCTCTGCTTCGCCGTAAGGCTTTGTCGCAGAAGAACTTTCGCCGAATCAGAGCCCCGATGCACCTACCCAGTGTGAGAAATGCGGTCTAGAGCCTGATATCTTCAGCCTGACTCGGTGTGGGATTCCGTTTCGGCGTGAAATCTGATTCAAGATGCTGGCTGGGCGGAGGCCAGCATCGATGGGTCGTCCGTATTCGTTGGACCTGCGCGAGCGGGTTGTGTGTGCTGTCCGCTCTGGGATGAGCTGTGGCGAGGCAGCTGAGCGTTTCGAGATCAGCCACTCTTCTGCGATCCGATGGACGCGGCGAGAGCGCGAGACAGGTAGCCCGGCCGCGTTGCCGATGGGAGGCAAGCGACCATTCACATTGGCGGCCGACCTGCCCTGGATCGCGGCACGTGTGGCTGAGAAGCCCGACATCACCTTGCGTGAGTTGCTGGCAGAGCTGCGCGATCGTGGCGTCAAGGTCAGCTATTTCGGTGTCTGGCACATCGTGCGGCGTTCAGGCCTGAGCTTTAAAAAAAAGCGTTCACGCCAGCGAGCAGGATCGTCCGGACGTCGCCCGCCGCCGCGCGCTATGGAGGCGATACCAGGGCCGGGTTGATGCAGACCGCCTGGTCTTTGTCGACGAGACCTGGGCCAAGACCAACATGACGCCGATCCGCGGGTGGTTCGCCCGCGGCGAACGCCTGGTGGCCAAGGTGCCGCATGGGCACTGGAAGACACTCACGTTCGTCGCCGGATTGCGATCTGACGGGATCTGCGCGCCGTTCGTGCTCGACGGCCCGATCAACGCCGCGAGCTTCCTCGCCTGGGTCGAACAGTGCCTGGTGCCGACGCTCCGGCCCGGCGACGTCGTGGTCGCCGACAACCTCGGCAGCCACAAGGGTGCCGCGGTCCGTCGTGCCATCCGAGCTGCGGGAGCGAAGTTGATCTTCCTGCCGCCCTACAGCCCGGACCTCAACCCGATCGAGCAGGCCTTCGCCAAACTCAAGACGCTGTTGCGCAAGGACAACGCACGGACCGTCGAAGACACCTGGAAAAGCATCGGCCGCGTGCTCGACGCCTTCAGTCCAATGGAGTGCACAAACTATCTGAGGAACTCAGGATATGCGGCAACCTAAAGCTATCAGGCTCTAGGCGCCCAACGATCCGCCCGCTCTTTCAGGAGGCGAACGAAATGGTCCGTACACAACGAGCCGACCCCGATCGCAAGATGGAAACACGACGCTGAGCGGCGCGGTCGCGATAAACTGGTTCCAGTGATCCAGACGCACGATATCGGAGGCCTGGTGGCAGGCGACGCGGTGTGGCCGTCATCGGTGACTTTCCAATAGATCGGCTACTGGCTGTGGGTCATGACCTGCGCCATTCTGCTGCGGTTCAGAAGATAAAGCCTGTGTAGCCCATCAAGCAGACGACTAGACCAGCCCAGAACAGGAACCATCTTTCCTGACAAAAGATAAGATAGAGGCATGAAGCCTGCAACACCACGGAGATAATTACCGAGCAAATCGCGGTAGTCGGCAACATCGTCGGAATAAAAAAGAAATCAGCAATTGCGGAGAGCAGTATAAGCCAAGTAGCTCCAGTCCTGAGTTGATCTCCTGTCAAAATCGCGGCGATCATCGTGTTGCGATCTCCCCGGTCGGCATCGCGAGATCATAGTCACGGCGCGTCCGGTCGATGGGAAAGTTACGCTTCGCTTGCGCGCTGTCCTAGGCGACCTTGGTATCGTAAGCGACCAATCCGGTGAAGGCCGCCGCGCCGACTGCCATCGACAGCTCGCTGCTGGCGAGCACGGCCGCAAACTCGGGCGCGTAGCGCTCAAGGAATTTCTTGAGGAAATATTTTCCGATCGTGAACGGTGGTGTCGAGGCACCCATGGTCTCAGCGATGGACGCCTTCTTGTCCATAAGCCACTTCCAATCAATCGTGGTTTCGCCGGCAGGGTTTTTCCCCCGCTTTACGAGTTCGTCCAGTTCCCGGAATTGTCGCTCCGGGAGCATCCAGGGAGTCGCGACTATATCGTCGCCGGTGATCTGCCTAGGCTGTAGTCCGGTTCCAAATGCTTCATTCTTTCGAGCAAGCAGCCCGCCATAGAAAAGTTGGCGGTTGCTTGTTGTGACAGCTGTCGCTGGCTTGCTGGAGTTGATCCCTGTCCGGTCGAGAGCCTTGAGCCATGCCAATCGCAGGTCGTTGCTCGACGTGGCGTAGTGAACGAGACCGATACAAGCACCGAGCGCTTCATCGTCGGACGCGTTCGCTGAGCCAGGAGCGATCTTGAGGGTGGCAAGGTAGTTGCCGAGGCGCACTTGATCCATGGACGCACCCAGAAGCCGTTAGCACTGGCGGCAATGAGACTGTTCGGGACAAGATGGTCAAGCCGGATCGCGAAATCTAATCATCGCGGGTCTGGGGTGTTTGCCCCAGCGGGGTTTCAGGGGCAGCGCACCTGCACTACCCCGCCTTCTCCGGCCGCCAGTCGGGGTGGAAGTGGCCGTAGATGCGGCGGGCGGTCTCGCGGGAGATGCCGGGCGCCTGTTCGAGGTCGGTCAGGCCGGCGCCCTTGACGCCGCGCGCGGAGCCGAAATGGTTCAGCAGCGCGCGTTTGCGGGCGCTGCCGATGCCGTCGATCTCGTCGAGCTCGCTGGTGACCAGCGCCTTCGAACGCCCGGCCCGGTGGGTGGTGATCGCGAACCGGTGCGCCTCGTCGCGCAGACGCTGCAGGTAGTAGAGCACCGGGTCGCGCGGCGGGAGCTGGAAGGCCGGCCGGCCGGCTACATGGAACCATTCGCGGCCGGCGTCGCGGTCCGGGCCCTTGGCAATGGCGATCAGCGTCACGTCGGTGACGCCGAGATCGTCGAGCACGCCGCGGACGGCGGAATACTGGCCGGCGCCGCCATCGATCATCACGATTTCGGGCCAGTCGGGATCGTCGGCAGCACCCCCGGCCTTGAGCGCCTTGCCGAAACGGCGTTCGAGCATCTCGCGCATCATTGCGAAATCGTCGCCGGGCGCGATCGGGCCGCGGATCGCGTATTTGCGGTAGGCGCTTTTGCGGAAGCCCTCCGGGCCGCCCACGATCATCACGCCATAGGCGCTGGTGCCCATGATGTGGCTGTTGTCGTAGACCTCGATCCGCTCGGGCGTGGCGGCGAGGCCGAAGGTGGCGGCGACACCTTCGAGCAGCTTGGCCTGGCCGGCACTTTCGGCGAGCTTGCGCTCGAGCGCCTCGCGCGCGTTGATCTGGGCGTGCTCGATCACCGCGCGCTTCTCGCCGCGGACCGGGACCGCGATCTCGACCCGGCGGTTGGCCTTGATCGAGAGGGCGTCGGCGATCAGGTCGGTCTCGTCCATCGGGTCGCTGGCGAGGATCAGCCGGGGCGGCGTCTTGTCGTCGTAGAACTGGGCGATGAAGGCGGCGAGCACCTCGCCGGAGCTCTCGCCGCCCTCGCGGGCGCGGCTGTGGGTCGGGAAGAAGGCGCGGTTGCCGTTGTTGCGGCCGCCGCGGATGAAGAAGACCTGCACGCAGGTCTGCCCGGCGATCTGCCAGGCGGCGATGACGTCGGCATCGTCGAGGCTGGCCGGATTGATCACGCCGCCGCCCTGCACATGGGTCAGGCCGCGGATGCGGTCGCGCAAGCTGGCGGCGCGCTCGAATTCGAGGTTTGCGGCCGCGGCCTCCATCTCGGCCGCCAGCTCGCGCTGGACGGTGTTGGCGCGGCCGGTCAGGAAGGCCTTCGCCTGGGCGACCAGTTCACCATAGGCCGCCTCGTCGATCCGGCCGACGCACGGCGCCGAGCAGCGCTTGATCTGGTGCAGCAGGCAGGGCCGCGAGCGGTTGGCGAACACGGTGTCGGCGCAGGAGCGCAGCAGGAAGATCCGCTGCATGGCGGTGACGGTCTGGTTGACCGCCCAGGCGGAGGCGAACGGACCCCAGTAGCTGCGGTTCTTGCCCTGGCTGCCCCGGTGCTTAGCGATCTGCGGGAAGGCGTGGTCCTCGGTCAGCATCAGCCACGGATAGGATTTGTCGTCGCGCAGCACGATGTTGAAGCGCGGCTTGAGGCGCTTGATGAGGTTGGCTTCGAGGAGAAGCGCCTCGGCTTCGGTGTGGGTGGTGACCACCTCCATCGAGACGGTCTCGTTGACCATCCGGCGCAGGCGCTCGGGGAGACGAGCCGGCTGGGTGTAGGCGACGACACGCTTCCTGAGGCTGCGCGCCTTGCCGACATAGAGCGCCTCGCCCTTTGCATCGAGCATCCGGTAGACCCCGGGGCTGAGCGGCATCGTTTCGAGCGCACGCCTGATGGCGTCGGCACCCGGCGCGTCCGACAGGTCGACCTCGACGTCCGATGTCATCGATCTATCCACCAAGGCTGTGGACAAGTCTGTGGGCTAGCGGTCCGCACCACCCGTAATATGGCAGATTTCCTACACTTCCGACCCTTTGCCCAATCGGCGGGCAGCGCTGACCAACCCATTGATATGATTGAACAGTTGCGAAAGCGGCTGTCATCGCTTCAACATAATCCCGCAGTCCGTTGAAATAGCAGGGTGTCAATCGGCCCGCGTGGATAAATCGTCGGCGTTCCGCTCGATTTCGACCCCGACGGAGGCCGCGTCGTCGAAGACGTCGAGCTTTTCGACACGGACGCGCGCGCGCCTGATCCGGGCGTCGAAGAAGGCGGCGCGCGCGATGCGTTCCGCCAGCGTCTCGACCAGCTTGACGTGGCCGGCGGCGACGGTCTCGCGCACGGTCCGGGCGAGCCGCGCGTAGTCGATCACGAGCGTCAGCTCGTCGCGCTCCGGTCCGCCGATCCGCTCCTCGATCGCCAGATCGACGTTGATCCGAAGCCGCTGCACGCGTCCGTGCTCATGCGGGTGCACGCCGATCCGGCCCCGCAGCACCATGTCGCGCAGGAAGACGTGCCGTATGCCCGGCCGGACGATGCCGCTCACCCGCTACTCCTCCGCGACCGCGCCGGAGGGCGACGGATGCCATTGAAGGTGCTGGCCGCCATCGACCGCGATCATCTGGCCGGTGACCGAGGGCAGCGAGATCAGCGCCATGACGGCGGATGCGACCTCGTCGGGATCGGTGCCGTGGCCGAGCGGCAGCGAGGCGCACTGCCGGGCGAACTGCGCGTCGGTCTGGCGCGGGCTGGGGGCGGCGGGACCCGGACCGACCGCGTTGACCCGGATCCTGGGCGCGAGGGCCAGCGCCATCGACCGGGTCAGCGCCCACAGCGCCGCCTTGGAGAGCGTGTAGGACACGAAATGCGGGGTGAGCGACCAGACGCGCTGGTCGAGCAGGTTGACCACGCAGCCTTGGGCGTGGTCGGGGAGGTCGCGGGCGAAGTGCTGCATCAGCACGAACGGCGCCCGTGTGTTGGGTTCGAGGTGGGCGTCCCAGCTCTCACGGCTGGCATCGTCCCATTCGTCGCGCTCGAAGAGGCTGGCGTTGTTGACCAGGATGCCGATCGGTCCCAGTGCGGCGGCCGCGCGCGCGAGCAGGCCGGCGGTGTCGGCCTCCCGCGCGAGGTCGGCGCGCAGCACGCAGGCCGCCACGCCGCGCGCTCGGCAGGCGTCGGCCGTCGCCTCGGCGGCGTCGACGCTGGTGCGGCAATGCACGGCGACCGCCAGGCCGGCATCGGCGAGGCGGAGCGCGATGGCACGTCCGAGGCGGGCGGCGGCGCCGGTTACCAGAGCCGACCGGGGCACCCTGTCGAGCCCCGTCACGCGCGGATCCTGCTCTTGAGCGCGGCGCGCAGCGTCCCGTCGTCGAGCACGTCGAGCGCGCCACCCATCGGCACGCCGTGGCCGAGCCGGCTGATCGCGACCTCATGCTCGAGTTCCGCGGCCCGATCGACGATCTTCTCGGCGAGCCAGTGCGCGGTCGTGGCACCGTCGACGGTGGCGCCGAGTGCCAGGATCACCTCGCGCACGTCGCCGCCGCCGAGCCGTGTGATGAGGGAGCGCACATTGAGTTCCTCCGGTCCGCGTCCGTCGAGCGCCGAGAGGGTCCCGCCGAGCACCTGGTAGACGCCGCGATGCACGCCGGCCCGTTCCAATGCCCACAGATCGCCCACGCCCTCGACCACGCAGACCGTCGCGCGATCGCGTCGCGGATCGCTGCAGATGGCGCACGGATCGGCGCTGTCGAGGTTGCCGCATTCGCCGCAGACACGCACCAGGCGCGCGGCCTCGGTCAGGGCCGCGGCCAGCGGCAGCATCCGCGCCTCAGGTGCGAGCAGCATGCGCAACGCCGCGCGGCGCGCGCTCCTCGGTCCGAATCCGGGCAGGCGCGAGAGCAGGCCGATCAGACGTTCGATCTCCGGGCCGCCCACGTCAGCAGGCCGGAGGCGCCCCCGTGCGGGGCATCAGAAGGGCAGCTTCAGGCCGGGCGGCAGGTTGAGGCCGCCCGAGACCTTCTGCATCTCCGCGCTCGTGGTCGCATCGAGATGACGGCGCGCCTCGGCGTGGGCGGCAACGATCAGGTCCTGCAGCATCTCGATGTCGGCGGGGTCGGCGAGCTTCGGATCGATCGCGATCCGGCGGAGGTCGCCCTTCCCGCTCAGCGTCACGCGCACCAGGCCGGCTCCGGATTCGCCCTCGATGTCGAGGGCTTCGAGCCGCTCCTGCATCTGGCGCATCTTTTCCTGCATCTCGGTGGCCTGCTTCATCAGGCCGGCCAGGTTCTTCATTGCGGGGCCTCCTCGGGTTCGAAATCTTCGGGGTCGGTCGGCATGATGTCGTCGGCGAAACCGGCATCGACCGGCGCGAAGGGCGGGATGTCGGCCTCGCCGCCGAGCACCGGCGTGTCCGTCTGGCGCTCGGCCGGCAGCCCGTAGCGGTCGAGCCGGTCGTCGGCCACCTCGCCGATGCGCGCGCCCGGAAAGACGCGCAGGATCTCGCGCACCAGCGGATGCTGTTCGATGTCCTGGCGCCCGGCTTCGCGGACCGCCGAGCCCTGCTCGTCGAGCGTGGGCTCGCCGCCCGCGGTGCTGAGTGCCACCGTCCAGCGCGTGCCGGTCTCGGCACGCAGCACCGCGGCGAGGCGCCCGGCCAGGTCGCGCGGGGTGCCGGGAAGCTGCCTGATCTCGACGATCCCGGGGGCCACGCGCACCGGATGGACGGCGCTGCGGAGATGGCCGTGCAGAACCGGCTCGCGGCCGCTCGCGCCCACGAGGGCCACAAGGGCGCGCCAGCTTGTCGGTTGAGGGCGGCTCTCGACGGAAGCCTCGGGTGACGGGTCGGGAACGGCGCGCGCGAGCGCGCCGCCGCCGCCGCGGGTGATCGGAGGTGGGCCTCCCGAGGGTCGTGCGGGCGGGCCGGGGGGAGCGGCGGGCGGTTGCGCCGAGAGGCGCTTGACGAGCTCGCCCGGGGGCGGCAGCTCGGCGAGATAGCAGAGCCGGATCAGCGCCATTTCGGCCGCGGTCTGCCGGCTCGGCGCGAGGTCGAGCTCGCCCAGGCCCTTGAGCAGCATCTGCCAGGCGCGCGCCAGTGTGGCCACGCTCGCGCGTTGGGCCATCGCGGCGCCGCGCGTGCGCTCGAGCTCCGGCAGCTCGTTGCCGGCCGCGAGCGCCGGGATCGACTTGATCCTGGTCAGCACATGGATCAGCTCGAGCAGGTCGGTCAGGACCTGCCCGGGGTCGGCGCCCTCGCTGTAGGTCTTGCCGAGCAGCGACAGCGCGTCGGCGACGCGGCCGCCCATGACCGCTTCGAGCAGGTCGAACAGCGTCGCCCGATCGGCGAGGCCGAGCATGTCCGACACGGTCGCGGTATCGATCGTCCCGTCGCCGATGGCGGCGTAGGCGATCGCCTGGTCGAGCAGCGAGAGGCCGTCGCGCACCGATCCGTCGGCGGCACGCGCGATCATCTCGACCGCGGCCTCCGAGATGGTGAAGCCTTCGACCGAGGCCACCCGGCGGAAGTGCGCGGCGAGCACCGACTGGCCGACGCGGCGCATGTCGAAGCGCTGGCAACGCGACAGGACGGTGACCGGGACCTTGCGCAGCTCGGTGGTGGCGAAGACGAACGTCACGTGCGGCGGCGGCTCCTCGAGCGTCTTGAGCAGCGCGTTGAAGGCGTTGCGCGAGAGCATGTGGACTTCGTCGATGATGAACACCTTGGCGCGCGCCACCATCGGCCGGTAGCGGGTGGCCTCGATGATCTCGCGCACGTCGTCGACGCCGGTGCGGGAGGCGGCGTCCATCTCCAGCACGTCCGGGTGCCGGTCGGCGAGGATCGCGGTGCAGTTCGGGCAGACGCCGCACGGGTCGGCGGTCGGGCCGCCCTGCCCGTCGGGTCCGATGCAGGCGAGCGCGCGGGCAATGATCCGCGCGGTGGTGGTCTTGCCGACCCCGCGCACGCCGGTCAGCATGAAGGCGTGCGCGACGCGGTTGGTCGCGAAGGCGCGGCGCAGCACGCGGACGGTCGCGTCCTGGCCGATGAGATCGTCGAAGTTCGTCGGCCGGTATTTGCGCGCGAGCACGCGGTAGGTGTCGGGCACGATCGGCTTGGCGGGCGGAGGTGGGGCCCCGAACATCCCGTCGCCCTCGGCCGGCGGAACGGGGAGCGCGTCGTCGCCGGTCACGTCGGAGATGTCGGTCATGTCCCTCGCGGACGGCGGAAAGGTGGGAGGCCGAACGATCGACCCGTGCGGAGACCCGTTGCGGCTGCTTCCTTCCGGACCTGACCGGGTTGGCGAGCTGCCCGTCCGCCGCCGACCTCCCGGTGATGGCATATCACGCCGGATGGGGGGCGGAGCAAGGCCGTCCGCTGCGGATGCCGGCTGGCCGAACCGGCGCGGGCCGCCGCACGTTTCGCCGAGGATGGAGACAACCCGATGAACCCGGATCGCGCGTGGGCACTGGGCGCGGTCGACCGCGCGGGCAACCGGCGCAAGGACGCAGCCTTCGTCGCGGCCGCGCGATCGAGCCCGGGCACCTTGATCGTACCGGTCCATGCGGGGCGCCACCTGGTCGGCGCGGGCGAGCCGCCGCGCGCGGTGCTGCCGAGCATCGCGGAGGCGCCGTCGCTTGGCGTGGCTCTCGATCACCGCCCCTGGGTTCTGCTCGGCACCATCGATGGCAGGCCGATCATCGCGGTCGATCTGGGCGACGATGCCGAGGCCGGCTTCGATCCTGCGAGGCACGTCGCGACCTTTGCCGAACTTCGCGCGGTGGCGTCGTCGCTGGCGCCCGACGAGACGGCGCTGCTGGTTCATGCACGCGGGCTGATCAACTGGCGCCGGCGGCATCTGTTCTGCGGCGTCTGCGGTGGCGCCTGCCGGCCGATCGAAGCGGGCCACGTGATGGAGTGCACCCAGTGCGGCACCCATCATTTCCCGCGCACCGATCCCGCGGTGATCATGCTGGTCCGCAACGGGGAGCGGGTGCTGATGGCGCGGTCGGCCCGATTTCCGGGCCGGATGTTCTCGGCGCTGGCCGGCTTCGTCGAGCCGGGCGAAAGCCTCGAGGACGCGGTCGCGCGCGAGGTGCTGGAGGAATGCGGGGTACGCGCGACCGGGGTCGCCTATCGTTCGAGCCAGCCCTGGCCGTTTCCGGCCTCCATCATGCTCGGCTTTACCGCCGAGACGAGCGACGAGACGATCGTCATCGACGACGACGAGATCGTCGAGGCGCGCTGGTTCACGCGCGAGGACATCCGTGAGCGGGAGCATGGCGATTTCAGTATCCCGCCGCGCTTCAGCATCGCGCGCATGCTGATCGACGACTGGTGCAACGAGACCTGAACGGAGAGACGCACATGCTGACACGCACTGCCATCTACGAGGGGACGATCAAGGCCGGGCACGAGGAGGAGTTCTTTCGGCAGGTCGAGGAACGGCTGGATCCGATCTGGCGCCAGTTCCCGCATGTGCGGGCGGTGCGGGTGCAGCGGGTGGTGGAGCCGGACGCGGAGGCGCCCGCCATCGCGATGATCATGGAGATGGATTTCCCATCGCGCGACGCGATGCGCGCGAGCCTGGCGAGCCCGATCCGCGAGACGTCGCACGCGATGACGCTGGAGGTGATGTCGCTGTTCGAGGGGCGGTTCTATCACCTGGTGACGGAGGCGGCCGTGTTCACGGCGGGCGAGGACGAGACATCGTCGCAACTGCCGACGGCCGGGTGATTCTCGCCAGAGAATGGTTGATCACGCCAGTTGTTGACGCATCCTGCGAATTCTGTGGGCTAGGCTCGATGCCTGGCGTGCGCTGAGACAACGAAGACAATGGCTTATATTAGCCTGAAGATGCAGGCTGGCATGCGCGCTGCAAACTCTCGCTTGCCTGGCAATCAAGCCCGGCAGACGGGAGACACCGCGATGACCAACATCACCGCCGAGGCCTTCACCACAGCGAACCCGACGCTCCGCCGCGTGACGCTCGCGATCGTCGCCCCGGTCCTCGCGGTCGCGCTGTCCTGGGGCGTCGTCGACGCCTGCGCTTTCACCCAGCACAGCCTGATGGGCCTGTATGCGATCAGCGACCTCCGCGCATAGACGAGGCATGTCCAGGGTCAACTCCACATTCCTGACCGCGACAATCCTGTTGATGTCGCTGAACGGGGCTGCTGCGCGGCGGGCGGTGACCGACTCGTCGATGATGATGACGGTCGGCGATCACCGGATTGCTTTTCATGTCATACAAGGTCGCGCTCCGATCCTGGTTCTGGATGCGGGCTCCGGGCTTGATTCGTCGTACTGGCAAGACATCCTGCCAGGTTTTGCGAAGCGAACCGGCTCGGAGATCATCACGTATGACCGAGCGGGATGGGGCTCGAGCGACGAGGTCAAGCCACCGTTCAGAATGAGAGACGCGGTTACTGACCTGGAAGCCGGACTCAAGCAGCTTGGGGCTACTCACGAGTTGATCCTCCTCCCGCACTCCTTCGCCGGCGAGATCGCGACGTATCTCGCGATGGACCACCCGGATTGGGTCGAGGGAGCGGTTTTGGTGGATACAAACGTTCCGAAGTTCTACACCGAGACGCAAGTTCAACGTCAATACATCGAGGCCAAGTCCCAGACTGCTGCCTTCCTCGCCACGCATGCCGATGACAAGCAGGCGAGGAGCATCTCCGCCCTCCTGGCTTCGGTCGTCGCAGTCAATCGCGACTTCAGCAGGGCGATTTGGCCACCGATCATACAATGCGTCGTCATCGTGTCGGACAGGACACCCTTTGCGTTGCAGACAGATGCCGAACATTGGAGACATGCACATGCGGAATGCGCAGGAGCAGCGGCGAACTGGACGCTGGTCATTGCGAGGGGCAGTTCGCACGATGTCGTCCACGACCAGCCTGACGTGATTATCCAAGCTGTTGGCGGGATGGTCGACCACCTCAGGCAATAGACTGGAATTGGAACCATCAATGGCGGGTCGAAGGGGCCCTGCCCCCTCGCGGGTCCGGGCGGAGCCCGGCTACCGGTGGGTCGCCACGACCATCGCACCATCGGTCCCGATCCAGCCCCGGAACATGCCCTCGGTGTTAAAGGGTGCTGTGATGCGACCATGACGGTCGATCGCAATCAGGCCGGCGCCGATATGATGCGGGGCCAGTTCGGTCTCGATCATGAAACGTGCCGCCGTCTCGACGTCCTCGCCGAGATGACGCATGCGGGCGGCGATCTCGTGTGCCACGGCGTGGCGGATGAAGAACTCGCCCTGTCCGGTGCAGGAGACCGCGCAGGCGCCGTCGCGAGCGTAGGTGCCGGCGCCGATGATCGGCGAGTCGCCAATCCGGCCCTCGGGTTTGCCGGTATAGCCTCCGGTCGAGGTCGCGGCCGCCAGATGGCCGCATATGTCGAGCGCCACCGCGCCGACCGTTCCATGTTTTTCCGCTTCGGTCGCCGACGTCCCGTGCGCGCGGATCGCCTGGAGCGACGCAATCCGGCGTGGTGTGGTGAAATAGGCCTGCGCCTCGAGGGGCAGACCGGCCGACGCCGCGAAGCGGTCGCACGCCGGGCCGGTCAGCATCAGCGGGCCGCCGGCCTGCATGAGCGCGCGCGCGGCGCGGACCGGGTTGCGGACCGCGCGTGCGGCGCAGACCGCGCCGGCCGCACCCATGGCACCATCCATGATCGACGCATCGAGTTCGTGCTCGCCGCGGGCGTTCAGGGCGGCGCCATGGCCGGCGTTGAAGTGCGGAGAGTCCTCCAGAACCACTACGCAGGCCTCGACGGCGTCGACGGCGGACGCGCCCGCTTGCAGCTTTTGCCAGCCGGCGCTCAGCGCTGCCGCGATGTCCGCGCGCGCCGCGGCCCATTCGGCCTCGGGCAGGTCCGCCGCCGACATCACGCCGCAGCCGCCATGCAGACCGATCGCGATCATTGCAGCGCCTCCGCCTTGGCGTGGAGATCGGCGAGATAGGGCTCGGGATCGAGCCCGTGTCCGGTCGCGTCGCGCAGCAGACGGTCGCGTCCACGGCTGCGTCCGTGCCGATGCACGTGCTCGCCGAGCCAGTCGCGCAGCGGTTCGTAGTGTCCTTTTGCCAAGCCGGTGGCAACCATGGCGTCCTCCGATGCGGCAGCGAAGAATTGCGACGACATCATGCTTCCCAGCGTGTAGGTCGCGAACGAACCGACCAGACCGGACGACCAATGCACGTCCTGCAGCACGCCGTGCTCGAGATCGGGAACGGACAGCCCGAAGTCGCGCGCCATTCGCTCGTTCCAGATCCCGGGCAAGTCGGCGACCGCGATGTCGCCTCCGATCAGCGCCGCCTCGAGCTCCACCCTGAGCATGATGTGCGCATCGTAGGTCAGCTCGTCCGCCCGGATCCGGATCAATCCGGGTTTGGGCGCGTTGATGGCGCGCCAGAACGCGTCGACGGACACCCGCCCCAGTTGTTCGGGAAAGAGGTCGCGCAAGGTCCCGTAATGCAGCTCCCAGAATTGGCGCGACCGGCCGACCCGGTTCTCGTACAGGCGCGATTGCGATTCGTGCACACCGAAGCTCGTCCCACCCACCGCATAAAGGTTGATCAGGTCGATCGTCCCGATCCCGCGGGTCCATCGCGGCGAGATGCCCTGCTCGTAGATCCCGTGTCCGGCCTCGTGCCACATGCCCGACAATCCGTGCAGATCGTGCGCGCGAAAGTGGGTGGTGATGCGGACGTCCTCGCGGGTCATCGAGAGCTCGAAAGGATGCACGGTGTCGTCCACGCGCCCGCGGGTGAAGTCCAAGCCGAAGCGGGACGCGATCATGGTCCCGAACTGGCGCTGCTTCTCGAGTGCGAATTCCTGGCGCAAGAACCCGTCCGGTATCTCCGGCGCGGCTTGAAGGAGCGGCGCGATGCCGGCGCGGAGCGACGCGAACAGCGGCTCCAGTTGTGCCAGCGTCATCCCTGGTTCGTACTGGTCGATCAATGCGTCATACGGATGGCCGTCGCCGCGGATGGCGCCGGCGAGCTCCCGCTGCAATGCGAAAATCCGTTCCAGCACCGGGGAGAACACCGAGAAGTCGTTTTCCTGCCGGGCGGCGATCCAGGCCGCGTGTGCCGTCGCCTTGCATCCCGCGATCTCGGCGGGCAGCGTCTCCGGCAGCCGGCGCATCATCGTGAGCCGGCGCGCGAAGTCCGACAGCAAGGCGCGCTCGTCGGCATCCATCGATGCGGGATGTTCTTGCGCCCACGCGATAGCGTCCTGCATCGCCGGTCCGGTAGCGATGTCCCAGGCGAGCGACGTGAGCGTCGCCACTTGATGCCCGCGCGCGGCGTTGCCGGCGGGCGGCATGTGTGTGCGCGCGTCCCACGACAGGAGGTTGATCGCGCACAGCAGGTCGTTCAACCGGGCCGCTTCGCGGGCGAGAGCGTCCTGCATCGCTTCCTCCTAGGCAGCCATGACGTGGCAGGCGGCGGCGCGGCCGGACGACACCGTGCGCAGGCGCGGCGCCTCCGTGGCACAGCGTGGGATCGCCCTGTCGCAGCGCTGCCGAAAGACGCATCCAGAGCCGTCCGATGCGGTGGAAGTTCCGGTTCCGATCGGTGCCGGCTCCGTGCGCTTGGTTGGTTCGAGCGTCGGCGCGGAGGCGAGCAGCAGCCGCGTGTAGGGGTGCATCGGACTGGTGAACAGCGGCTCGCTGTCGGCGAGTTCCACGAGCGTGCCGCGATACATGACCGCGACCCGGTGCGAGATATGGCGAACCAGGCGCAGATCGTGCGCGATGAACACCAGCGCCAGGCCCAGTTCGGTCTGCAGGGCGACGAGCAGATTGACGATCTGCGCCTGCACCGAGACGTCGAGCGCCGAGACGACTTCGTCGGCCACGATGATCTCGGGCCGCACCGACAGCGCGCGCGCCATCGCGATCCGCTGCAACTGGCCGCCGGAGAATTCGTGCGGCCTGCGATCCAGCACGTTGCCCGGCAGCCTGACGAGCGCGAGCAGGCGCGCGATCTCGTCCGCGATCACATGACGCTCGACGATCCGGTGCACGCGGAGCGCTTCGCCGAGCGTCTGCGCCACCGTCATCCGGGGATTGAGCGCGCTGAACGGGTTCTGGAACACGAGCTGGACCCGGCGGTGGAAGGCGCGCCGTTCGGGACCGCCCATCATGGCGAGATCGCGCCCCCGATAGGCCACATGGCCCTCGTCGCACGCATGCAGTGCCGTCAGGCAGCGCGCCAGCGTCGATTTGCCGGAGCCCGACTCGCCCACGATGCTCAGCGCCTCGCCGGCGGCGACCGACAGGCTCACATCGCTCAGCGCTTGGACGGTTGGCGAACGGCGGTTGCCGAAGCGCTTGGACACATGGTCGGCCTGGAGAATGCTCTCGCTCACGCGGCCGACAGCTCCGCCTGGCGCAGGCAGGCGACCGTTCGGCCGGGGCGCCATTGCTCGAGTGCGGGAATGGTTCCGGCGCAGCGTGCGGCCGCGTCAGGGCATCGCGGATGAAACGCGCAGCCGGACGGACGGCCGGCGATCGCCGGCGTGGTGCCCTCGATCGCGGTGAGCACCGTGCGCGGCGCGGCGCGTCCCGGGATCGCGCCGAGCAGACCGCGGGTGTAGGGATGACGAGGATCCGCGAACAGGTCACGCACCGGGCCGCTCTCGACGATCCGTCCCGAATACATCACCAGCACGCGCTCGCAGAGCCGCGCCACCACGCCGAGATCGTGGGTGACGAGCACGATGCCCATCCCGAGCCGGTTCCGCAGCGAGAGCAGCAGGCGCAGGATGTCCTCCTGGATGGTGACGTCGAGCGCCGTCGTGGGTTCGTCGGCGAGCAGCAGGCTCGGCTCGGAGGCCAGCGCGATCGCGATCATCACCCGCTGCAGCATGCCGCCCGAGAACTGGAATGGATAGTCGTCGACGCGCGAAGCGGCGTTGGGAATGCCGACGAGATCGAGCAGCTCGACCGCGCGCCGCCTGCGCGCCCCTGCGCGCAGGGGCGTGTGGGCGGCGAGGCTTTCGTCGATCTGGGTGCCGATCGCGAGCACGCCGTTGAGCGATGCGGATGCGTCCTGCGTGATGAGCGCGATCTCGCGGCCGCGGACGCTGCGCATCGTGCCCTCCGTCACCCGCATCAGATCGCGTTCACGCCAGACGACGGAACCTCCGAGCTGCGCGCCGCGCGGCGGCTGTCGCATGATCGCCCGCAGCAGCTGGCTTTTGCCCGATCCGCTCTCGCCGACGATGCCGACGATTTCGCCCTCGGCGAGCGACAGGCTGATCCCGTCGACCGCGCGCGGCGCGGCCGGACCGGTTCCGAATGCCACCGTGACCTGGTGGAGTGCGAGCGTCATCGCCGCACCTGCAGCAGCGCGCCGAGCCCGTCGCCGGTGAGGCTGAACGCAAGGCCGGTCACCACGATCGCGATGCCCGGAAACAGGCTCATCCAGGGCGCCTGGCCCATGTAGTTCTTGCCGCCCGCGATCAGGGCGCCCCATTCCGCGACGGGCGGCTGCGCGCCGAGGCCGAGATAGCCGAGGCTGGAGCCGAGCAGGATCGCTAGCGCCATGTCGGTCATCCAGTAGATCAGGACGCCTGTGATCGCATTGGGCAGCAGATGGCGCAGCATGATCCGCGCGCGCCCATAGCCGAGGGCACGCGCAGCCGATGCGTAGTCGAGGCGGCGCTGCAGCTTCATCTCCGACAGCATCAGCCGTGCATAGAACACCCAGCCCACCAGAGCGGTCGCGACGTACATGTTGACCAGGCCCGGCCCGAGCACGGTGATGATGGCGATCACCAGGACCAGGAACGGAAAGGCGACGACGACGCCGACGAGCTGGACCAGGGCCGCCTCGCCGATCCCGCCGAAGAATCCCGCCAGCATGCCCACCACCGTGCCGGCGAGCAGCGCCGGCACGGTTGCGAAGACCGCGATCTGCAGGTCGATCCCGTAGCCCCAGATCACGCGCGCGAACATGTCGCGGCCGAACTCGTCGGTGCCGAGCGGATGCGACAGGCTCGGTGCGCGCAGCAGGTGGTCATAGTCGAAATGCCGTGGGCTGACCGACGTGAAAAGCTGCGGCAAGGCGGCGATCAGGAGGCTCACGCCAAGCAGCACGACGCCGGCGCGCAGTGACACCGGCCAGCTTCGGACACGGGCCATCACGGCTCGATCCTCGGATCGAGTGCCGACTGCAGCAGGTCGGTCGCGAGCAGCGTGCACACGACGAGGGCGGCGAGGACCAGCGTGAGCGCCTCGATCACCGGATAGTCGCGGCCGAACACGCTGTCGACCATCAGCACGCCCACGCCTGGGATCGCGAAAACGGTCTCGGTGATCACGGCACCGCCGAGCAGCGTGCCGGCACTCAAACCGAACAGTCCGACCGTCGAGATCATCGCGTTTCGCAGCACGTGGCGGCGGATGACCAGGAATGGAGCGAGGCCCTTCAAGCGCGCGAACTCGACATGCGGACCGTCGAGCACATCGCAGATCGACGCACGCAGGTTGCGCATCAAGATCGCCGACAGGCTCAGCGCCAGCGAGAAGGCGGGCAGGATCAGATGCACCAGATGGGCGCCGAACCCGTCGCCGTAGCCGCCCACCGGCAACAGCCGCCATCGTGCCGAAAACAGCGTCAGCAGCAGGATGCCGACATAGAACGCCGGCATCGACAGCCCGACCTGGAAGACCAGCCGGATCGCCATGTCGACCGGTCCGTCCCGTTTCAGCGCAGCGAGCAAGGCGAGCGGCACCGAGATCGAGATCGCGATGATCGAGGCCATCGCCGTCAGCAGCAACGTCACCGGCAGGCGCTGCGCGATCAGGGACGCCACCGGGACGCCAAGGCGGGTGGAATGTCCGAGATCGCCATGCGCGAGGCCTCCGACATAGGTCGCGAATTGCGCGGTCAGCGGCTGGTCGAGCCCGAGCCGCTGCTTCTCGGCCGTGATCTCCGCGTCCGTCACCCGGTTGCCGATCACCGCACTGGCCGGATCGCCCGGCAGCAGGCGCACGATCAGGAAGGTCATCACGATGATGGCGGCAAGCGTCGGCATCGCCTGCAGGACACGAGACGCGATGCGGCCGGCTCTCATCGGGACAGCCATGTCTTGTCGAAGATGTTGTTGCCAAGCGGTAGCTGAAGGAATCCTCTCACGCCACGACGCAGGACGACTACATAGGGAGCCTCGAACAGCCGCACGATCGGGCCGCCCTGGTAGATGTGCTGGATGCGTGCGTATTCGGCCGCCCGCCTGTTGGTGTCGAGCTCCATCCCGGAGGCCACGAACAGTTTATCGGCCTCGTCGTCGTGCCATCCGGAATGAAGCGCCTCGATGGTGGGATGATAGACCGCGTACGACGTCGCTTCATCCGGGTCGGCGATGTCATCGGTCCAGGCGGTGAGCGACATCATGAAAGCGCCCTTGCGATAGAGCGCGATCAGCGATCCTGCATCGACCTGGCGCAGATGCAGATCGATGCCGACCGCGGACCACATCTCCTGCAGCGCGGTTCCGGTCTCGAGATCGATCTCGCTGTTGGCGATGATCTGCATGGTGGCCGAGAACCCGTGCGGAAATCCCGCGTCGCGCAGCAATGCACGAGCCTTGCCGGGATCATAGAGCGTGGCATCGGGAACATCGGCATGCAGCGGAGTCGCGTGCGACAGGTAGGACGTCATCTCCGATCCGAGTCCTGACGTGACGATCTCGATCAGCCCGCGCCGATTGACCGCATCGTTCAGAGCCTCCCTCACCTTGGGCGAGGCAAGCGGGTTGGGCGCCCCATCCGGCAGCGAGGGCCGCACATTGAGCACGACGTAGTCGACCCGCGTCGACGGGAACACCGTCAGATCGAGGCGCGGATCGCGCCGCAGTTCGGCCGCTCGCGAATAGGGGATCAGCTCGGCGCCATCGAGTTCGCCCGACTGCACCTTGAGGATCCGCGTCGCATCGTCGGCGACGAGTTCGAACTCGATGCCGTCGAGATAGGGCAGTGGCCGTCCGTCCTCCCCGATCTGCCAATAGTATGGGTTCCGGCGCAGGCGCATCGTGGCACCCTGCACCCACGATTGCAGCACGAACGGTCCCGACGTCACGGGATGGTGCTCGAAATCGATTGCCTTTTCACGGTCGTCCGCGCCATGCGACGCCTCGAACGCGCGCCGCGGCATGATGGCGGCGTTGAACGTGCTCAAGGCGGGCAGGATCGACGGGTCGGGATGGCGCATCTGCAGCACGATGGTCGCCGGATCCGTGATCGTCACCGAGCCGATCGCGCCGAGCAGGAAGGTCCAGATGCCGTTGCGTGGATCGCGCGCGCGGTCGAGCGACCATTTGACATCGGTCGCCGCAATCGGCGAGCCGTCGGAGAACCGCGCCTGGCGCAGCGAGAGCGTCACCGTGAGGCCGTCCGGCGACACGCGCCAACTCGTTGCCAGCCCCGGCCGGAGGCCGCGCCCGTCGTCGCTCGGCAGCAGCAGGGTGTCGTAGAGGTTCGACAGGATCCAGATGTCGGTGTTGCTGTCGTTCAACACCGGGTCGAGCAGCAGGCTGTCGGCGTAGCGCCCGTAGGTCATGACGCCGCCGCGGACCGGCATGTCAGCCGCAGCCGCGGGCAACGTCACCAGGGCCATGAGAAGGACGCGTCCGACGAACAATTGGCACTCCTTTCTCGGCGTCCAGGCGTACCAGAAAGATATGACAATACGGACCTGCTTGCGCTCGGGTCAATCGCGCGGCTGTTCACCGAGGATGCACTAGCAATAAGCAGACTTATTGCTCCATGCTCGGATTTTTTGCAGTCGATCGGCCTGTGGATGATGGCGCGCGTCGGCGTCGCACGGTATGACCGTACTGACATGTCAGAACGATCCGCCCCTGCCGTGAGCCTAGCCGCCTACGCCGTCGACCGTGACCTTCCGGTGGCACTCGGCGTCCAGTTGCGCGGCCTGGTCGAGTTCGGCATCGGTCTCGGCACGCTGCGTCCCGGCGAACGACTGCCGTCGGTGCGTGATCTGGCCGACCATCTCGGCGTCGCGCCGATGACGGTGGCGCAGGTCTATGCCGACCTCAAAGCGGCCGGGCTCATCGTCAGCCGCAAGGGGTCGGGCACGTTCGTGGCCGACATCGCGCCCGCAGCGGGTCATGCCGAGCCGCACGACGTGGCGCTGCACCGGGCGATCGACGGGGTGATTTTGCATGGCCGCGCGCTCGGCCTCCGCCCGAGCGACCTCGTCGGGCTGATCGCGGCCCGGATGGAGGACCGGCCGCTCGTGGTCGTGGCCGGGCATTTCGCCCAGACCACCGCGACCTATTGCGCGGAGATGGCCCAGATCGTCGGCAACACCGTCTCGATCGAGCCGGTCACGTTGGCCGCCCTGCAGACCGACCCTGGCGCGCGGCGTCACGCGGCCTCCGCCGATCTGGTGATCACCTTCGCGCACCGGCGGCGTGACGTGATGGCGCTGCTGCCTGACGGCGTGGTCGCCGCCGTCACCTTCATTCCCGCCGGCGAGACGCGCCAGGCGCTCGCTTCCCTCGATCCGCGGGTACGGATCGGGATCGTCTCGATCTTTCCCGAGTTTACCAGGCTTCTCAAGACAGGCGTGCAGCGCTTCGCACCGCATGTCTCGCAGGTCGAAGTGGCCCTGTACGACACGCCCCTCCTCGCCTCGATGATGGGCCGCGTCGATGTGGTCGTCTTCGCAACCGGCGCCGACGATCTCGGTCTCGCGTTGCCCGACGGCATGCCGGCTTTCGAGTATCGCCACACGCCCGATCCCGGCGACGTCCGCCGGCTGATCGAACCGCTCGTCCAGAAAACCAGAAGTGCCAAAGCCGCGGTGGAGGAAGCCTCATGAACATCGACGCCATGAACTGGCCGCAGGTCGACCAATCCCTCGCGGGCGGCGAGCGGCGGGCGGTGATCCCGCTCGGCTGCACCGAGCAGCACGCCTTCCTCAGCCTCGCGACCGATTCCATCCTGGCGGAGCGTGTGGCATCCGACGCCGCGTCACCGCTCGGCGTGCCGGTCTTCCCGGTGCTGCCCTACGGCATCACGCCCTATTTCCTCGCCTATCCCGGCACGGTGTCGCTGCGGGTCGAGACCTACAGCCGCATCCTGCACGACATTCTCGACAGCCTGTCCAGCCAGGGCTTCCGGCGGTTCCTGTTCGTCAACGGCCACGGCGGCAACCAGCCCGGACAGCCGATCGCCGCCGAATGGCAGGCCCGCAATCCCGACTGCTCGGTCAATTTCCACAATTGGTGGAATGCGCCGCGGACGTGGGAGGCGGTCCAGGCGGTCGACCCGGTTGCCTCGCACGCGTCGTGGATGGAGAATTTTCCGTGGACGCGGCTGCCCGGCGCAATGCAGCCCGAAACGCCCAAGCTGCCGATCGATCCCGCCCTGATGCGCCCGATGAACCCGGCACGAACCCGGGCCTATCTCGGCGACGGCAATTTCGGCGGCCGCTACGAGCGGTCCGACAACGAGATGCTGACGATCTGGAACGTGGCCGTCGAGGAGACGCGTGCGCTGATCGAGGCACTGCATTGACCTCCGATCCAGGCCTCGACGGAAGGCTGTTCCTCGTGGCGGGTGCGGCGCAGGGGATCGGGCGCGCGATCGTGACGGGGCTCGCGGGTGCGGGCGCACGGGTGGTGGCCTGCGACATCGATGCGGACGGTCTCGCCGAGACAGCGCGCGCGGCCGGTCCCGAATGTGACGGGCACGTGCTCGACGTCACGCAAGCGGCCGGGATCGAGGCGCTGATCGGGCGCATCGGACCGGTCGACGGCCTCGTCTACAGCGCGGGCGGCGTCGCGGGGCAGACCGGACGGCCGGTCGAGGACGTTGCCGACGCCGACTGGCACACCATTCAGGCCATCAACCTGACCGGCGCCTTCCTGCTCACGCGTGCCGTCACGCCGGGAATGAAGGCGCGATCGCGCGGCCGCATCGTGATGATCTCGAGCGGCGCCGGGATCGATGTCAGCCTGACCGGGATCCAGGCGTACGCGAGCGCCAAGGCGGGGCAACTAGGACTGGTGCGCCAGCTCGCGCACGAGCTCGGACGCTGGAACATCACCGTCAATGCGGTCGCCCCCGGCTTCGTGCGCTCAAACCCGACCACCGAACGGCAATGGCAGGATCTCGGCGCGGAGGGCCAGCGCGACCTCGTTGGACGGATCGCGCTCGGGCGCCTCGGCACCGCCGCGGACATCGCGGACGCGGTGCTGTTCCTTGCGTCCGATCGTGCATCCTGGATCACCGGCCAGGTCCTGCGCGTCGATGGCGGCCGCTGAAAGGCTGGGCACGAAACGTCCTAGAATTTTGCTGCCACGTCGAAGGTCACGTTGACTGGAATGCCGGGCACGGCGTTGGCGAAGTTCGAGCTGTCAAAGATGAAGTAGCCCAGTGGGGCGCCGACCTCCTGGAAGTAGTACTGGTAGTAGTGCAGGTTGAAGATGTTCTGCCCGTTGAGCGCGAAGCTCACATCCTTGATGTAGGAATGGTGGATCGGCAGGTCATAGGTCGCGAGCAGGTTGAAGGTGGTGTAGGCGGGTATCTTGTAGTGGGTGAAGGTGTAGGCGGCAGCCGAGGTGATCGGGTCGGAGTTGCCCGGGAAGCCGGGAATATAGGCGGTGGTGTATTGCTCGCCGACATAGTGCCCGTAGGCGCGCAAATCGACATGATCGTTCGGAACCAGCACGTGGGTGTGCTGGTATTCGAAGCCGAAATTGGCCAGCCATTCCGGGACGCTCGAATAGGGCGTGTCGCGGAAGGCGATGCCGAACTGGCCGTCCTGCGGCGTGACCGGTGCGTCCCAGGTTGCCAGGTATTTGGCCAGGTTCCATGAGCCGGTGGCGAAGACCGACCAGTCCGGCGAGATCTTCCAGGTGCCGTTCATTTCGACACCCTTGAACTCGGACAAGCCAGGATTGCCGTGGATGGTCTGGCCGGTGCTGAAATCCTGGAAGAAACCGATCTGGTTGTCGAGCTTCTCGTAATAGTAGTCGACGTTAGCGAGCAGACTCGGGGAGTCATAGCGGATGCCACCTTCGTAGTCGTGCACGTTCTCGGGTCCGGGAGAAGGCGCGGGCACGATCTGGTTCTGCGCATTGACGGTCGGGCCGTAGGTGTTGCTTGGCGCGAACAGCGAATAGCGGCCATAGCTGGCGTAGAGGTTGATGCGCTTGGTGATGTCGTAGCTGGCACCGAAATATGGCAGGAACGCCTTGGTGTAGGTGTTGATGCTGTAGCCGGTCCCGTTCGGGAATTGCGGCGTCACGGTGGCTGTCGAGTAGGCGGCGTCGAAGCTGGTGATCGCCGTCTGCAGGGTCGCACCCGGTTGCAGGTGCAGCCTGTTATGCAGGATGTCGATCTTGTCCTGCGCGTAGGCGTCGAGGATGGTGCGGTGCTGGCCGCCCGGATAGGTGCCGAAATTGTTCCCTTCGCCGCCGACGTCGTTGTAGCCGAACCGCGTCGGATTGTTGTTTGGGCCATAGACGTATTCGTTCTGGCTTTCGTCGGCACGGGCGGCGAGGCCGCCGATCGTGATCGTGTTGTGGGGAAGGAAGATATTGATCCGCGGACGCAGGCCGAACGTCTGCGTGGTCGTGAGCGTGGTGCTCGAGGTCTGGCCTTCGATGGCGAACGGTCCCTGGTTCGGGAGATGGGGCCCGAGGAAGCCGGTGTTGCGCTGCTGGAAGCCGAACACCTGGCCGGGATTATAGGTGAGGTAGCCGGCGCGGGCGGCGGGCGTCAGCGACGGGCTGACGAGGATGTCGCCGAAGAAGAACGGCGAGGCCGGGCTCGGGTAGGGATAGTTGAGCGAGATGTCGTTGGCCGACAGGTATTCGACGTTGGCATCGTCCTCGCGCTCGTAGAACAGCTTCGCGCTGACGATCAGGTGCGAGTTGATGTAGGTCTCGTCACCCACGTTGGCGAACAGGAACTTGTTCTGCAGCTGGTTGAAGGTCTCGCTGCGCGGGAAATTCCAGAACTGGCCGAACTCCTGCAGCAGCGGCACCGGCACCGGGTTGCGCGCCGTCGAGTAGGTGAAGCCGGTGTTGTAGGTCACGGTCGCGGTGACATGCGACAGGCCGCCATCGTAGGGCTTGTCGGCGTTGAACAGCAACTCGCGGTAGCGCGACGGCGTGTAGTCCTGGTAGCCGCCATTGTAGCTCTGGTCGTAGTGCAGCAGGATCCTGAGCCCGTCAGGACCGCCGAGCGCGCCGGTGTTGGCCTCGAACCCGCCATGCCACAGATTGAAGGATCCGACGCCGCCTTCGAGCTCGAAGTTGCGGTCCGCCGTCGGCTTCTTGCTCGCATACGCGACCGTGCCGCCGAGCGCGTTGAAGCCCTGGTTGTCCGGCGTGGTGACGCCCGGATAGACGTTGACCGAGCCGATCTCGCCGTTGGTGACGTAGCCGGACGCCTGGCCCACGAAGTTGCCGGCGTTGCCGCCGGTGATCAGCGACTGGATCGGGATGTCGTCGAGATTGGAGGCGAGCTCGCTGTCCTTGTCGCCGCGTATGGTGAGCTCGGGCGAGTTCTGGCCGATGCCCTGCTGGTAGGAATTGACCGACGGCGCCTGGGTCAGGGTCTGCTGGATCGAGCCCACGATGCCCGACTGCGCGATCTGCTTGGTGCCGAGCTCGGTGACCGAAGTCGGGATGTCGCGCTCGCGCTGCAGCAGCTGCTGATAGACCTTCCTGATCCGCTCGACCTGGATCGCCGGCTCGAGATTGGAGGCGGTCGGCGTGCCGCCCGTCGGACTGCCGCCGTTGCCGGGTCCGGACTCGGTCGGGTTGGAGGTTGGTGTCACGGCACCGGCGGACGGCGTCTGTGCGCGCGCCTGCCCGGCCGGGACCATGATCAGGCCGAGGAGCGAGGCCAGTGCGGCAGAACGTGAAAAAGGCTCGCCCGGCATTGCGCGGTCTCCAACCGCCGATTGTTCCGCACGTCATGCGTGGAACGTCACGGCCGCCCTGCACGGAGCAATAACCGTTCCAGTTGACCAGTACGGTCTCAGACGCCCAGCGTGTACGGGCCGCCGCGCTCCAGCGCCCGGCGGTAGGCCGGCCGCGCATGGATCGTCTCGAGGAACCGGGCGACACGCGGCCCGACAACCCCGCGCGATCCGGCCGCCTCGAGCGGAAAGCTCATCTGGATGTCGGCGATCGAGAACATGTCGCCCGCGAACCAGGGACGGCTCGCGAGCTCGTTCTCGCAGAAGGCCAACTGCGTGGCGATGTTCGGGTCGAGGAAAAGCTTGCCCACCCGCCCCGCGATGGCGCGCGTCACCGGCCGGGCGATCGCCGGCGTCGGCGGCGCCGACAGGCGCGCGAAAACCAGCTTCATCACCAGATAGGGCTGCAGCGAGCCCTCGGCGTAGTGCAGGAAGTAGGTGACGCGGTCGCGCGCCTCGGTTCCAGCCGGCGGCAGCAACGCGCCGTCGCCGTAGGTGCGCGCGAGATAGTCGAGGATTGCCCCGGATTCCGCGAGCGTCCGGCCGCCATCGACGATCACCGGCGACTTGCCGAGCGGATGCACCGCCTTGAGCGAGGCCGGCGCCAGCATCGTTTTTGGGTTGCGCGCGTAACGTTTGACCTCGTATTCGCAGCCGAGCTCCTCGAGCGCCCACAGCACGCGCTGCGAGCGCGAATTCTCCAGATGGTGAACGACGATCATCCCTGCCCCCTGAGCGCCCCGAGCAGAATAACGGCGGTGCCCCCGAGGCATATCGCGGCACCGCCCAGGTCGAAACCGTCCGGCCTGCGCCCCTCGACCAGCATCAGCCAGACGATCGAGGCGGTCACATACACCCCGCCGTAGGCGGCGTAGGTGCGGCCGGCCGCATTCGACGGCACCAGCGCGAGCAGCCAGGCGAAGGCCGCGAGGCAAGCCGCACCAGGCAGCAGCCACCAGGCGGTCGCACCCGACCGCCACCAGGCCCAGACCGAGAAACAGCCGGCGATCTCGGCCAGCGCCGCGCCGAGCATCAGCAGGCCGGCCTTCATCGGGCCGTCTTCATCGGCCCGTCTTCATTGGCCCGGTCATCATGGTGCCGGCCGGTCGCGAAACGGATCGCGCGCATAGGTGCCGAGGATCCGCAGTTCGGCGGCGAAGAAGCCGAGCTCCTCGAGCGCGCGCGCGAGCGCGGGGTCACGCGGATGGCCTTCGACGTCGGCCAGGAACCGCGTCGCGGTGAACGCGCCGTCGAGCATGTAGCTCTCCAGGCGTGTCATGTTGACGCCGTTGGTCGCGAACCCGCCGAGCGCCTTGTAGAGGGCGGCCGGCACGTTGCGCACCCGGAAGACGAACGTCGTCATCGGTGCGGCGTGCGTCCCCGTCGGCTCGACCGGCGCACGCGCCGCCACATAGAAGCGCGTGGTGTTGTGCCGCGCATCCTCGACATTGGCGCGGAGCACCGCGAGCCCGTGCAGGTCGGCGGCCAGCGCGCTCGCGATCGCCGCGTGCGACGGATCGTGCCAGCGCGCCACCAGCTCGGCACTTCCGGCGGTGTCGGCCTCGATCACCGGCACCGCGCCGATTTCGCGGATCAGCGACCGGACCTGGCCGAGCGCCACCGAATGGCTATGCACGTGGCTGATGTCCGACAAAAGGGTGCCGGGAACGCCGATCAGGCAATGCTCCACCCGCTGGAAATGCTCGGCGACAATGGACAGTCCCGAATCGGGAAGCAGGGCGTGGATGTCCGGCACGCGTCCGACCAGGCTGTTCTCGCAGGCCAGCATGCCGAGCGACGCGCGGCCGGCGCGCACCGCGTCGATCGCCGTCTCGAAGCTCTCGCACGGCAGCGTGGTCATTCCCGGAAAGCGCTCCCGGCAGGCGAGGTCGGAATAGGCACCCGGCCGTCCCTGGAAGGCGATCGTGATCACGCGGCGAGCGCCCGCACGCGGTCGAGATCGTCCGCGGTGTCGACGCCGAACGGCGCGGTCTCGATCCGGGCGCAGCCGATCCGCATGCCGGCCTCGATCGCGCGCAACTGCTCGAGCCGCTCGCGCCGCTCGAGTCCGCTTTCGGGCAGTGCCACGAACCGGTCCAGTGCCGCGCGCCGGAACGCGTAGATCCCGACATGGTGCCAGAGCGGGCCATCGCCCCAGGGCACCGGCGCGCGCGAGAAAAAGGGCGCCATCGCGACCTCCCGCCCCTCGGCGAAAACGCAGGCTGCCTTGACGATCGATGGCGAGCGCGCCTCGTCGTCCGAGACGATCGGCGCCACCAGTGTCGCGATGTCGCAGGCCGGATCGTCGAGCGGCGCCAGCACGCGCGCGATGTCGGCGCCCGCGATCGTCGGCAGGTCGCCCTGCAGGTTGATCACCACGTCGAAGCGTCTCGCGGGATCGAACGCCACGCACGCCGCATGCACACGGTCCGAGCCCGACACGAGCGCGGGGTCGGTCAGCACCGCGATCCCGCCATCGGCCTCGACGGCGTCCGCGATCTCGCGCTCGGCGCACGCCACCAGCACCGGGCCGATGCAAGCCGCGACCGCGCGGTCGCGCACATGCAGCACCATCGCCCGGCCGCCGATCGGCGCCAGCGGCTTGCCCGGCAGGCGCACCGAGCCCATGCGGGCCGGGATGACGATGATGGCGCTCATGGCTGGTCCCGCGGCTGGCGTGCGCCGGGTTGAAGGCCCCGGACGCGTTCTCTAATAGGTCACGCACGCTCTATAGTTTGCAGGAGCCTGGGGGTCACGCGCGCGGATGGACAGTATCGAGGTCAACAAGATCCTCGCCGGCGTGCTCGCGGCGGGAACCGCCTTCGGCCTCGCCGGCCTGATCGGCGGCAAGCTGGTGACCTCCGACCGTCCAGAGAAGCTCGCGATCGTCATCCATGGGCCGGTCAGCGCCACCGCGCCCGACACCGGGCCGGCCGTCGTGCCGATCGCGGCCCTGCTGGCGAAGGCGGATCCGTCCGCCGGGCAGGCCGATGCACAGAAGCTGTGCGGCGCCTGCCACACCCTCAACCCGGGCGGCGGCAACATGGTCGGGCCCAACCTCTATGGCGTGATCGGCGACCCGATCGCGCAGAAGGCGGGCTACGAGTTCTCGTCCGCGCTGAAGGGCAAGAAGGGCCCGTGGACGTTCGATGCGATGAACGACTGGCTGACCGACCCGAAATCCTATGCCCCCGGGACCAAGATGGCGTTCGCCGGCATTACCAGCGACCGCCAGCGGGCCGACGTGATCGACTATCTGCGCACCGATGCCGCCAAGCCCGAGCCCCTGCCGCCGGTGCCGAAGGCGGCGCCCGGGGCCGGCGCACAGGCTGCCGGCGGTCCGGGCATGGACAGCACCACGCCGGCCGGACACTCGTTCACCGATCTGGTCGCCAAGGCCGATGCAAGCGGCGGCCAGGCCGACGCGCAGAAATACTGCGGCGCCTGCCACTCCTTCACCAAGGGCGGGACCAACATGGTCGGCCCCAACCTCTATGGCGTGGTCGGCCAGCATATCGCCGACAAGCCGAGCTACAGCTTCTCCGGCGCGCTGAAGGCCAAGGCGAGCGAGGCGTGGGGCTACGACAATCTCGACGTCTGGCTGCGCGACCCGAAGGAGTTCGCCGCCGGCAGCAAGATGGCGTTCGCCGGCATCGCGAGCACCAAGCAACGCGCGGCGGTGGTGGCCTACCTGCGAACGCTGTCGGACAGCCCGCTGCCGTTGCCGGCGGCCAAGTCGGCGCCCGCTGCCAAGGCGAGCAGCGTGGGCCAGCAGCCACCGGGCGCGGCTCCCACGAGTTCGGCCCGCAGCGCGCCGCCCGCCGGCAAGTAGGATCCATGTCGGACGGCGCCCGGCTGATCGCGACCGCCGAGATGGCGGCGGATCGGGCGGGCGAGATCATCCGGCCCTGGTTCCGGGCTGCGTCGCTCGATGCCGAGAGCAAGGACGACCAGTCTCCCGTCACCATCGCCGACCGCGACGCGGAGCGCGCGATCCGCGTCACCATCGCGGCGCGCGAGCCTGGCCACCAGGTCGTGGGCGAGGAATTCGGCTCCGGCGGATCGCCGGGCCGCTATTGCTGGCTGATCGATCCGATCGACGGCACGCGCGCCTTCATCACCGGCCGTCCGACCTTCGGCACGCTGATCGCCCTGCTCGAGGACGGGGTCCCGCTGCTCGGCCTGATCGACCAGCCGGTCACCGGCGAGCGCTGGATCGGGTTTCGCGGCGAAGCGACGCGTTTCCGCGGGCCGCTCGGCGGCCGGCCCGGCACCAGGCGCTGCCGGGACATCGGGCGCGCCGAACTCGCCGCGACCTCGCCCGCCATGTTCGGACCAGAGGCACGAACGGGGTTCGACCATCTGGCTGCCGCGGCGCTGCGCACGAGTTGGGGCGGCGATTGCTACGCCTATGGCCTGCTCGCCCTGGGCCAGATCGATCTCGTCGTCGAGGCGTCGATGAAGCCTTGGGACTGGGCGGCCCTCGTTCCCGTCGTGGAAGGTGCCGGAGGCGTCATCACCGACTGGGCCGGGCGGCCGCTCGACAGCGACGGGGCCGGGGAAATCCTCGCGGCCGGAGATCCCGCCCTGCTCGAACCGGCGATCCGGCTTCTGGCCGGCGGTCGAGCACGAAAAAGTTACGTTGCTGGAACGTAGAACCGCCATGACGAAACTGTTACGCTGAGGATTGCGACTGGTGCAGACGCACGGGTCAAGTGGGCGAGATTTCAGCCGCGTGAGTGGATCATGGGTGGGCGACGCCGGTCGCGGGCCGGCACGGTCGAAAGGCGCTGGCGCCCTGCGTGACCTGCTCATCGCGCATTGGGAGCAGCTCGACCTGTCGGACGCGTCGGAACGCGTCGTTGCCGAAGTCGCCTTCGAGCAGGCCAGCTCCGTCGCGCGCCTCTTCTCGCTGTTGGCGCTGACCGGCATCACCACGCTGCTGGTGCTCACCTTCGGCCTGCGCCACGAGCCCACGTCGGTATCGATCGACGCCTTCGGGATCGCCATCGTCGCCGTCTATGGCCTCATTCTCTACCGCATCCACCAATGGTCCAAGCTCGAGGATCGGCGGCGAGCCGCCTCCGGGTTTCTCGACAACCTGACGCTCCTGGCAAGCGTGCTGGGGGTCGCCTGGGCTTCGCTTTCGACGATCGTCGTGGTGTCGGCGACCCACACCGGGCGCGATCTGCTCTTCGGCATCGACATCGGCGTGCTCAGCTCGTCGCTTCTGCTCATGCCGCGCAGGGTCGCGCTCGCCTGCTGGATCCCCGCCATGATCGGCGGCACGTTTGCCGCCTGGCGCGTGAATGCGCAATTCGCGCCGCTGACGGCGCTGGCTTTCGTCAGCTATGGCATCCTGATCGGCTCGGCGATGCTGTTCACCAACCGCAATCTCGTCTTGCAGACCGTCTCGCGGATGCGCGTGGAGGAGCAGGGCGAGGTGATCGGTCTCCTGCTGCGCGACTTCGAGGAGAATGCGAGCGACTGGCTGTGGGAGACCGATCGCCTGCTTCGCCTGACGCATGTCTCGCCGCGGCTGGCACGGGTGACCGGCAAGCCGGCCGACATGCTGCTCGGGATCTCGCTGCGCAGCCTGATCTTCAGCCTCGCCTCGACCAGGACCGATGACGAGGGCACCCAGACCATCATCCGCAGCCTCGACCGGCGTGCGCCGATCTACAATGGCGAACTCAATGTCCGCATCGCCGGCCAGGAGCGCTTCTGGAACATGGTGTGCGAGCCGGTCATCGATGCGGGCGGGGAATTCCAGGGCTATCGCGGCATCGGATCGGACATCACCAACGCGAAACGGTCGCAGCGCGAGATCGCCTTCCTCGCCCGGCATGATGTCCTGACCGGCCTGCCCAACCGACGGCTGTTCGGCGAGCTCCTTCACGCCGCGTGCCAGGCGGCCGGCACCCGGCCGGTGACCCTGCTCTGCGTCGATCTGGACCGGTTCAAGGACATCAACGACCGTTTCGGCCATCCGGGCGGCGACGCGCTGCTGGTGGTCGTGGCACAGCGGCTGCGTGATTCGGTGCGCCACGACGACGTCGTGGCACGGCTCGGCGGCGATGAGTTCGCCGTCATCCTGCAGACCGCCGACATCCGCGAGGCCAGATCGGTCATCCAGCGCATCCTGGACGCCGTCTCGATGCCGCTTCACGTCCAGGGCGCGCGCGTGGAGATCGCAGCCAGCATCGGCGCCGCGCGCGCGCCGGAGGACGCCGGCACCGCCACGCTGCTGCTGCACGACGCCGATCTGGCGCTCTATCGGGCGAAGAACGCCGGGCGCGGCGCCGCGCGCTTCTTCACCCGGGAAATGGCCGACGAGCGCGCCGACGCGCGGGCGATCGAAGCCGATCTGCGCCAGGCGATCGCCGCGGGCGAGCTGTTTCTCGAGTACCAGCCGATCGTCAGCCTGCCCGGCGGCGAATTGCGTGGCGCGGAAGCGCTGGTGCGCTGGGCGCACCCGGCGCGCGGCCGCCTGGCTCCGGACCGCTTCATCGGCATCGCCGAGCAGACCGGCATCATCACCGATCTCGGCGCCTGGGTGATGCGCACCGCGACCCGATCCGCGTCGCACTGGGCGCGGCCGCTGCGCATTGCGGTCAACGTCTCGGCGGTCCAGTTGCGCGACCGTAATCTCGCCGCCGTCGTCGGCGACGCGCTCTCCGAGAGCGGGCTGCAGCCCGATCGGCTCGAGGTCGAGATCACCGAGACCGCGCTGCTGTCCTCGGCCTCCACCATCAAGGACGTCTTCACCGCATTCCGGGAGCGCGGCATTCGCATCGCACTCGACGATTTCGGGCTCGGCTACTCGTCATTGAGCCATGTCTGCTCGTTCCCCTTCAACAAGATCAAGATCGCGCAGGATTTCGTCGCCGACATCGAGAATCGCGCCGACAAGCAGGCGGTGGTGCGCGCCATTGCCGACCTTGGCCAGCGGCTCGGCCTGACGACGACGGCCGAAGGGGTGGAGACGCACGTGCAGCTCGCGATGCTGCGCGAATTCGGCTGCACCGAGGCGCAGGGCTTCCTTCTCGGCCGCCCGATGAGCGAGGACGCGTTCCGCAGGCTCGTGCTCGAGAACGGCGTCGTCGACGGCCGCGTCGTCTGACTTCGCGGACAACCGGCCGCCCGGCGGGACGTTCCACAGCGTGGCCGGTTGGCGGGATGGATCACATCATGACATCGAAGATCGAAGAGACGGCCAGACCGGGAACCTGGACAAGACGCGGCGAGACGCAGATGTCCTCTCCGCAGCGAAGCACGAGCATCATCGCGGCCCTGTTGCTCCTGCTGGCCGGGATTTTCACCCTCCGTGACTTTCTCCCAGCCCTGGTCTGGGCGGTCATATTCGCCATCGGCGTCTGGCCGATGTTCAACCGGCTGGCCGGCCGCTGGCCACAGCATCGACGCGGACTTCTGCCTGCCGCGGTGATCCTCCTCGTCCTCCTCGTCTTTGTCATTCCACTCGCGATGATCGCCGTGCCGCTCGCCGAGGACGCTCATGCCGCGACGTCCTGGGTCGAACAGGCCCGTCAGTCCGGCATACCGGCACCGCATTTCCTGAGCGGATTGCCTGGAGGGTCGGGGCTCGCGCAGCTCTGGCAGCGGGAACTCGGGCAGCCTGGTCAGGTCTCCGCACTGGCCGGACATGCCGTCAAAGGGGGCTTGGCGAACGCCGGCCGGGAAGTAGGCCGGGAGGCCGTGCACCGGATCGTGCTGCTCGGCTTCATGCTGCTCGCACTGTTCTTTCTGCTCCGCGACGCCGAGACGGTCTCCGAGCAGATGCGGGTCGCGAGCCGGCGTGCATTCGGGCCGGCAGGGGAGGACATCGGTCACCAGATGATCCGGTCGATCCATGGCACGGTGGACGGCCTGGTGCTGGTCGGCCTTGGCGAAGGCGTCGTGCTCGGGATCGCCTATCTTGTCGCGGGCGTGCCGCATCCCGCCCTGTTCGGTCTGTTCACCGCCCTGTTCGCCATGGTGCCCTTCGGCGCCGCGATCGCGTTCTGCGTGGCCGCCGCCATCCTGGCCGCGACGGGCAAGGTGATCGCCGCCGTGATCATCGTGGTCGCGGGCTTCGTGGTGACGTTCGTGGCCGACCATTTCCTCCGGCCGGTTCTGATCGGTGGCGCAACCAAGCTGCCCTTCATCTGGGTGCTGCTCGGCATCCTCGGAGGCGTCGAGGCATGGGGTCTGGTCGGACTTTTCGTCGGCCCCGCCATCATGGCGGCCCTGATCCTGCTCTGGCGCGAATGGGTCGGCTCGCAGCGCGGCCCGCTGAACCCGAGCGCCGGCTGATCGGCGCAGGATCAGGCGATCGCGCCGCCCTCCCGACTTTCATTTCACGGCGCGGTTTCTTTCGTGAATTGGTCGTGCTCGGTGCTGCCGTGCATCGCGGTCGTCGACGCGAGACCGCCGGAGGCCGTCGTCGCGATCGCGTCGAAATAGCCGACGCCCACTTCACGCTGGTGGCGGGTGGCGGTGTAGCCCTCGGCCTCCATCGCGAACTCGTCCTGCTGCAGTTCCGAATAGGCCGCCATGCCGCGATCCTTGTAGCCGCGCGCGAGCTTGAACATCGAGTAGTTGAGGCTGTGGAAGCCGGCGAGGGTGACGAACTGGAACTTGTAGCCCATCGCGCCGATCGAGCGCTGGAACGCGGCGATCTTCTCGGCCGGAAGTTTCTTCTTCCAGTTGAAGCTCGGGGAGCAATTATAGGCGAGCATCTTGCCGGGAAACTCGCGATGGATCGCGTCCGCGAACCGTTGGGCATCCTCGAGGTTCGGATCGCTCGTCTCCCACCACAGCAGATCCGCGTAGGGGGCGTAGGCCAGGCTGCGCGCGATCGCGTACTCGACGCCGATCCCCTCGCGGATCCGGAAGAAGCCTTCCGATGTACGCTCGCCGGTCAGGAACGGCCGGTCGCGCTCGTCGATGTCGGTCGTCAGCAATTGCGCCGCCTGGCTGTCGGTGCGGCACAGAAGCACCGTCGGCACGCCCTCGACGTCGGCTGCCAGACGCGCCGCGTTGAGCGTGCGTATGTGCTGGCTGATCGGCACGAGGACCTTTCCTCCCAGGTGCCCGCATTTCTTTTCGCTCGCGAGCTGGTCCTCGAAATGCACGCCGGCGGCGCCCGCGTCGATCATCGACTTCATCAGTTCGTAGGCATTCAGCGCGCCGCCGAAGCCCGCCTCCGCGTCCGCGACGATCGGCGCCATCCATTCCTGCGAATGGTCATCCTCGAGATGATGGATCTGGTCGGTCCGGCGCAGCGCGTTGTTGATCCGGCGCACCACCTGCGGCACGGAATTGACCGGATAAAGCGACTGGTCGGGATACATCTCCCCGGCAAGGTTGGCATCGCCCGCGACCTGCCAGCCCGACAGATAGATCGCCTTCAATCCCGCCTTGACCTGCTGCACCGCCTGGTTGCCGGTCAGCGCGCCAAGCGTGTTGACGAACAGCTCGGTCTTGAGCAACCGCCACAACCGGCGCGCGCCCATGTCGGCGAGCGTGTGCTGGATACGGAACGATCCGGCGAGCCGTTCGACGTCCGCCGGCGCGTAGTCCCGCCTGATGCCGTCCCAGCGGCCGGTGTCGATCGCGGGGTCGGGCTGTGTCGTGTCGAGCATGTTGTCCTCCGTCTCCGAGGACTTCTACGCATCGACGCGCGACCGCGCAGCGTCGGCCTGCATCCCTTGCGCCGAAACATGTCATGGCGAAGACACCCCTCGCGCCGGATTTGTAAATCTTGTAAATACCCGCTCATGACACGACCGATGATCGGCCGGGCGATCCGGCGTCTCCGGCAGGACCGGAGCCTGACACAGTCGGCACTCGCCGACCGCCTGGGCATCAGCGCGAGCTACCTCAATCTGATCGAGCATGATCAGCGCAAGGTCACGGCGAGCCTGCTGATCAAGACCGCCGAACTGTTCCAGGTGGATTTCGCGACGCTGGCGGGCACCGAGGAGCGGCGCGCCGAAGCCGCGTTGCGCGAAGCCTTCGGTGATCCGGCCCTCGACGGCGAGGAGGTGCCCGATGCCGAACGCGAGGCCCTCGCCGGCCTGCCGCGTGCCAGCGCCTCGGTGCTCGCGCTGCACCGGGCGCTTCGTGTCGCGCGCGAGGACGCGTCCGGGATCGCGCTGCCGTCGGGCCGGCGTATCCAGTTGCCTTACGAGGAGGCGCACGACGCCTTCCAGGACAACGCCAACCACTTTCCGACGCTCGAGCTTCGGGCCGAGGCCATCGGCGGCGAGACCTCGCCCGCCGAGATGAACCATTTCATTGCCGAGCGGCTCCGGCTCGCGCACGGCCTGACGGTGCGGGTGATGCCGCTCGAGGGCGCCATCCGGCATTACGATCCGGCGGCGCGCGCGCTGCTGCTCTCGGAACAATTGCCGCGCGAGAGCCGCGGCTTCCAGATGGCCTTCCAGCTCATGCTGCTCGAGGCCCGCGACGAGATCGACACCATTCTCGGCATCCTCGCCCCGTCCTCGAAGGAAGCCGCCTCGATCATCCGCATCGGCCTGCTGAACTATGCCGCCGCCGCCCTCCTGATGCCCTACGCCGCGTTCCTGCGGGCAGCGCGCGCGTTGCGGCACGACTTCGATGCGCTGGCCGCTCGCTTCTCGGTCAGCTACGAGCAGGCCTGCCAGCGGCTGACGACGCTGCAGGCGCCCTCGCCCCAGGCGGGGGGCGTCCGCGGCCTGCCGTTCTTTTTCCTGCGCACCGATCTTGCCGGCAACATCTCCAAGCGCTTCTCGGCCGGCCGCTTCCCGTTCGCCCGGTATGGCGGCACCTGCCCGCGCTGGATCGTCCATCACGCCGCCCTCACGCCGGGCGTGATCCGTGTCCAGGTCGCGGAACTCGAGGACGGCGCCACCTTCCTGACCATCGCCCGCTGCGTCGCCGCCCCCGCGTCCGGCTGGGGCGAGCCGCCACCGGTCCACATCATCGGCATGGGCTGCGACATCGCGCACGCGCCGGATCTGGTCTACGCCGACGGCCTCGACGTGCGCGCCCATGTCGGCATCGGGCTTTCCTGCCGCCTCTGCAGCCGGCTCGACTGCCGCAGCCGCGCCTTCCCGCCGCTCGAGCATCGGCTCGAGCTCGATCCGTCAATCACGGGCGCCTCGCCCTGGCGCTTCAGCAAGGTCTGATCTACAGCCCGCGCATGAGCGACCAACTGTCCCTTCCCAAAGACAAGATCCGCATCCTGCTGCTCGAAGGCATCCATCAGAGCGCGGTCGAACTGTTCCATGAGGCCGGCTACGAGCGCGTCGTCCACCTGAAGGGCGCGCTCGAGGGCGCGGCACTGCGCGAGGCGGTCTCGGGCGTCCACGTCGTCGGCATACGCAGCCGTACCCAGCTCACCGCCGAGGTCTTCGAGACGGCCGACCGCCTGATCGCGGTCGGCTGCTTCTGCATCGGCACCAACCAGGTCGATCTCGCCGCCGCGCGTGCCCGCGCGGTTCCGGTCTTCAATGCGCCCTACAGCAACACCCGCTCGGTGGCCGAGCTGGTGATGGGCGAGATCGTGATGCTGATGCGCGGCATCTTCGACAAATCCGCGGGCGCCCACGACGGACGCTGGGACAAGAGCGCCGCCAACTCCTGGGAGGTGCGCGGCAAGACCCTTGGCCTGGTCGGCTACGGCAGCATCGGCAGCCAGACCTCGGTGCTCGCGGAGGCCTTCGGCATGCGCGTCCTGTATTACGATGTGGCCGCCAAGCTCGGGCACGGCAACGCGCATCCGACCGCCTCTCTCGACGAACTGCTCGCCGAGAGCGACGTGGTCAGCCTGCACGTCCCCGAGACACCGGACACCGAGGGCATGTTCGGCGAACGCGAGATCCGTGCGATGAAGCCGGACTCGTTCCTGCTCAACAACGCGCGCGGCAGCGTCGTCGATCTCGACGCGCTCGCCGAGGCACTTCGCGACGGCCATCTGCTGGGCGCCGCGATCGACGTCTTCCCCACCGAACCGCGCTCGAACGGCGACCGGTTCGTGACACCCCTGCAGAACCTGCCGAACGTCATCCTGACACCGCATATCGGCGGCTCGACCGCGGAGGCACAGGCGCGGATCGGTGTCGAGGTCGCGCGCAAGCTCGTCGACTACAGCGACATCGGCTCGACCCTGGGCGCGGTGAATTTTCCGCAGGTGCAGCTTCCATTGCGCCCGCGCGGCACCCGCTTCATGCACGTCCACCGCAACGTTCCGGGCCTGCTGCGCAAGGTCAACGCGGTTTTTGACGAGGCCGGCGCCAATATCGCCGGCCAGTATCTGCAGACCGAGGGCGATGTCGGCTATGTCGTCGTCGAAGCCGACACCGCCGACGGCGAGGCACAGCGCCTGCTCGAGCAGTTGCGCGATCTCGACGGCACGATCAGGGCACGGTTGCTCTACCAGCGCGGCTGAACCGTATGGTCCCTATGCCGAAGCCGACCGGCGACGGATCAGGCAGCCGAAGCCCGCGAGAGCCGCGCCGAGCAACGCGAGCGATGCCGGCTCGGGGATGGCGAAGTTCGCCTGGTAGTTCGGGTCCAACGCCGCCGCGCTCGCGATCGAGGTGTCGAGGGCGTAATATCCTGCCGCCAGTGCCCCGTCATAGACCGTGTATTCCGGGCTCGGTCCGGACGAGAACGGGATCGTGACCGATCCCAGGGTCGACGAGGGCGCCGTGCTGGCTTCGCTCGCCAACGCATCGAGCGCCACCGAGATCGTCTCGCCGGTGCCGTTGTTGCCGACCTGCTCCTGGACGTTCAGGACCGCGCCGCCGGCCCAATAGAACTCGTAGATCGACGGATCGTGCGCGCCACTCACCGAGGCGCCGCCGGTCCCGCCATTGTAGAGCGCGAGGTCGCCGAACTGGACGATGTCGCCGGCCCCCGATCCGACCGTTCCCGCGAAGGTGCCGGGAAAGCTCGTGGCACCATTCGCACAGGTGAAGACACCGGCAGGATTGGTGCACACCGAGGCCAGTGCCTGGCCGGACACCAACAGGCTCAAGCCGAAGCCGAACACGCCCAGTCGAGAGATATTCACGGCAAGCCCCCACGGTAAAACATTCCGTGCGTCAGGAAGCAGGATGCGGGCCAGACACAAAAGTTTGGTTTGTCAGGGACATGGGCCAACAAGGATGGCGACGCTGTAAAGATCTCCGACAGATCTACGGCGTCTCCGCGGCCGGAGATGTCGCACCCTTGAACCCGTTCGACCGCAGGAACCGGCCCAAGGCCGCGTTCGACTGGGCGTTGACCGCATCGTCCCGTCCGATCGGCCAAGGCCGGCTGCCGGTGCACAGTGCCAGGATCAAGCCGCGCGTCAGCGGACCCGTCATCACCAGGCCGGTGTTGCGGTCGTGGACGATCCCGTGCTCGTCGACGCGGAAGTCGCAATCGGCCAGATGCCGTCCGATCAGCCGCGGCGCCATTTCACCGTCCCACTGGTGCACGGCGCGGGCGAAGTCGAGGATCGTCACGGCACTGCCTCCGCGCCGCAGATCGGTCGCCACCGCGGCGCACCGGTCCTTGTCGATCAACTGGTCGCGCCCGCCATACATCATCAGCAACGGCGCGCCGGTCGTCCGCACATCGTCGAAGCGCGCGATGCACGGCGCGTAGTAGGACGCGAAGGCCGCGAACCGCTCGCCCCGCCGTGCCAGCCGGTCCGCCAGCATCGACTGCATCGCGTAGGTCGCCGCCATCCCGCCATACGAGAACCCGATCAGGGCGACGTGCGACGCGTCGATCTCCGGCCGGTGCGCCAGCAGGTCGAGCCCCGCGTAGGCGTCGGCATCGAACATCGTCTCGGTGATGTGCAGCGCGCGGCCGATGAAGCCGCGCGCCAGATCCTCGCGCGCGTTGTAGGTCTCGACCACCAGCACCGCCACACCGAGTGCCGCGAGCGGCAAGCCGTAGCGGAAGCCGCGCTCCTCGGTATTGCCGATCGAGCCGTGCAGCAGCACGATCGCCGGCACCTTGTGCGACGCGGTGGCGCCGGGCGGCAGGAACAGCCGCGCGCCGACCGTCCTGCGTCGCGCGAGCCCCGCATCGGCGGGCGTGAAGGGGTCGCTGCTGGAGAGCGCCACTTCTGCCGGCCGGATATTCGTCACCGCGTGCGGATCAGGCCACACGCCATCGAGGGACGCGCGCCCGGCGGCCGGCACCGCCAGCACCAGAAGCAGCACCATGCGTGCGCACCACCGCACGCAGGCGCGGCCCGAAACGGTGTTACTGACAGGCATGGCTTCAATCGTCGATCATGTGCATAGGGCCGCCTACCGGACCGCTTTCGTGTCGGCACGGATCGTCTGGCGCGTGCTCAGGCCGGCTCATTGCGGTGCTCTGATCGGCATCCATGTCGGTTCCGAACTCCTTCTCGTCCGCCAGTCGTACCGGCGCGAGTATTCGCTGCCGGGCGGCGGCCTCGAGGCGGGCGAGGCCGCGTCGTTCGCCGCCAGTCGCGAGCTCGACGAGGAGCTCGGGCTTCACGTCCTGCCCGGTGCGCTCGAGCCGGTCCATGTCGAGACCGGTCTCTGGGACGGGCGACGTGACACGGTTGCCTTCTTCGCGCTCCACCTCGACACGAAGCCCGTGCTGCGTCTCGACCAGCGCGAGATCGTCGAGACCCGCTTCGTCACGCCGCTGGAAGCGGGCGTGCTGCCGCTCACCGGACCCGCCGCCTGCTATCTCGAGATCATGACGCGGACGACGCGAAACGCTGCGCCTCGTCCGCCGCCCTGAACAGCGCGCGCGCCTTCTGGCGCGTCTCCTCCCATTCGCGTTCGGCGACACTGTCGGCGACGACGCCGCATCCGGCCTGGACGTGCATCGTCCCGTCCTTGAGCACCGCGGTGCGCAGTCCGATGCAGGTGTCCATCGTGCCGTCGGCCGCGAAATAGCCGATGCAGCCGCCATAGACCCCGCGGCGCGTCGGCTCCAGTTCCTCGATGATCTCCATCGCGCGTATCTTCGGCGCTCCCGACAGCGTCCCCGCCGGGAAGCCGGCCACCAGTGCGTCGATCGCGTCGCGATCCTGACGGAGCCGCCCCTCGACGGTCGAGCTGATATGCATCACGTGGCTGAAGCGTTCGATCGCGAAGCTCTCCGCCACGCGGACGCTGCCGATCTCGGCCACGCGCCCGACATCGTTGCGCCCGAGATCGACGAGCATCAGGTGCTCGGCCCGCTCCTTGGGATCGGCCAGCAGCTCGGCTTCCAGCGCCAGATCCTCCGCCCGATCCGCTCCGCGCCGCCGCGTCCCGGCGAGCGGCCGGATCGTGATCGTATCGTGGCGGAGCCGGACCAGCACCTCGGGGCTCGACCCCACGACCGCGAATGCGCCATGCCCGTCGTCGAGCTCGAGCAGATAGAGGAAGGGCGCCGGATTGATCCGGCGCAGCGCCCGGTAGAGCGACAACGCCGGCAGCCCGAACGGACGCGAAAAGCGCTGGCTCGGCACCACCTGGAAGGCGTCGCCCGCCGCGATCAGCGCCCGGCACCGCTCCACCATGCCGAGGAACGCCTCGTGGGTGCAGTTCGACACCGGTTCGACGGACTCCGTCTGGCGCGTCGGCGGCGCCGGCGGCAGGCTTTCGGCGAGCCGCGCCTCCGCCCAGTCGAGCCGTGCCACCGCCGCGTCCTCGCCCGCCTCGCGCACGGGTGCGGCCAGCGTCAGCTCGTCGCGCACATTGTCGAACACCGCGAACAGCGACGGCCGCAGCAGCATCGCGTCCGGCAGCGCCAGATCGTCCACGCCGTGCAGCGGCAGACGCTCCATGTATCGCACCATGTCGTAGCCGAGATAGCCGAAGAGGCCCGCGACCATCGGCGGCATCCCGGCCGGCAGCGTCATCCGGTTGGCCGCCACCAACGCGCGCAGACTCTCGAGCGGCGCCCCGTCCGCCGCGAAGGCGAACCCGCCCGGCGCCGGACGGCCGATCTCCGCCCGTCCGGCGCGGCACCGCCACATCAGGTCCGGATCGAGCCCGATCACCGAATAGCGTCCGCGCGCCGCACCACCTTCGATGCTCTCGAGCAGGAAGCAGTTGGCACGTCCGGCCAGCCGCAGATAGGCGCCGACGGGCGTCAGCAGGTCCGCCGGCAGCGTCCGCGCCATCACCGCCGGTGTCACTGGCCGAGCACGCGCGTCACCACCCCCTCGTTGAGCTTCGGCTTCGTCTCGCGCACCACCCAGGCCGCATAGCTCGCCTCGATGTCGTTGGCGACCGAGCCGCGCACCTGCGCCTGCAGCTGGTCGAACTGCCGGCTCTCGCTGGCGGCCGGCGGATGGGCGATTCCGGTCACCACGGCAACCATGTAGCCGTCGCCCGTCTGGATCATCGTTGCCGTCCCCGTCCTGAGGCCAAACACCACGCGCGCAAGCGGCGCCGGCACGCCAGCGGGCGGCCGAGCGCGTGTGAACGGCCCCGCCGAAGTCACCGCCAGCCCCGCCTTCGCCGCCGCCGGGCCAAGCGCATGCGCCGCCTGCGCGTCGGCATAGATCGCGGCCGCCCGCACCTCGGCCGCGTGCCGCACCGCCTCGTCGTGCCATTGCTTGACGACCGAGGGCAGCGCCGCGTCGAAGCCGAGCTTGCGCGGCGGCGTGACGGCCTGGACCTCGACCGCGTAATAGCTTCCGCCGGGACCCGACTGCAGCGTTGCCGGCGTGCCCTTGGCCATCGCGAAGGCGTGCGCGATCAGGGCCGTCCTCAAGGCCGGCGATCCGGGCAGCGGTGCCGGGTCGCCCGACTGCGTCATCCCCTGCGCGTCGAGCGTGCCTTCGGCCGCGACCGCGCCGGTGTCGGTCGGGATCTTGTCGAGGCCGCCACCCGCGACCGCGTCCTGCAGCTTGTCCACCTTGTCCTGGATCGCGGAGGCCGCGTGCCGCTCGGCGATCTGCTCGCGCAGCGTGGCCCGCTCGCTGGCGTAGTCGCCGGATGCCGCCTTCGAGCCGATCACCCGGAGCACGACCCAGCCGGCGCCGTCCTGCACCGGATCGGTGATTGCCCCTTCGTCGGCCGTGAAGACGGCGTGCCCGAGGGCAGGCGACGGCAGTTCGCGCTCGGCGGCGTCGGCGAGCGACACCGCGGTGCCGCCGTCGCTCTCGGCCAGCGCCTTCACCGACGCCCATTGCGCCCCGCCACGCCAGAGTGCGGCGATCCCGTTCGCCTTGGGCTGGGTCGGCACCGTCACCACCTGGACCGATCGCCGCGCGGGCTTGAACAGCCGCTGCTCCTGGGCGGCATACGCCGTCCTGATCTCGGCTTCCGGCACCGTGACGTCGGGCGCGATGGTCTCGGGCGACAGCACCACCGCGCGGATATGCCGGTATTCGGGCGCCTGGAAGGCGTTTGGATGGTTGACGTAGAAACGATGCAGGACCGCCGGATCGGGCTCGGGCGGCGGCGGCACCGCGGCGAACGGCACGTCGACCAGGTCGATCGTGCGGGTCTCGGCGATGAAGTCGAACAGCGTCTTGACCAGCACCGCAGGTGCGACGGCCGATGCGCGCACCGGTTCGATCAGCCCGCGGGACATCAGGTCGTCCTGCACCAGCCCGAGCAGCCGCTTCTCGGTCAGGCGGCTCGACTGCAGCACCTGGTCGAACCGTCGCCGGTCGAACTGGCCGCTGCTCTGGAACACCGGCATCGCGAACACCGTCTGGCGCAGCACGTCGTCCGGCACCCGCAAACCCAGCTTGGCCGCCTGTGCCACGATCGCCCGCTGCTGCACCAGCTCGCGGATCACCTCGGCGCCGATCTCCTTCTTCATCTCGGGCGGCAGCGCGTTCGGATCCGGCGTCCCGCCTTGCGCGCGCGCCATCTGCTGCGCCTCCTGGTCGAGCGCGCGCTGATAGGCGTTGTCGAAATCGACCGCGGTCACGCTCTGTCCCGCGACGGTCGCGACGTCGTCCGCCCCGCCCCCGCCGCCGGTCAGAGCCCCCTGGATGCCCCACGCCCCGAACGCCACCGCCAGCAGCACCGCCGCGATGCGCGCCACCCACGAATTGGCGAAAATCGTCCTGATCTGTCCAAGCATCAATTGGTCCGGAAAGCGTCTGAGCGAAGGCGGCGCACCATAGGAGCGGCGCCCAGGCTTGACCACCGCCGCGGAGCGTCTCCGCTCGAAGCCGCATGATTGCCTCCCGCACGCCATCGTGGTCTACCGGCGCCCTTCTCTGAGAGGCCCGCCGATGGCGCAACTGATCGCCGGCAATTGGAAGATGAATGGGCTGACGCGCGAGGCGGCCTCGCTCGCGGCCGCCATCCGTGAGGCCGCCAATCATGACGGGGGGGCCGACCTTCTGGTCTGCCCGCCCGCGACCCAGCTCGCGGCGGTCGCCGGCATCCTGGCCGGCACGCGCTGCGCCGTTGGCGCGCAGGACTGTCACCAGGCGGCGAACGGCGCCCACACCGGCGACCTGTCCGCGGCGATGCTCGCCGAGATCGGCGCGACCCATGTCATCCTCGGCCACTCCGAGCGGCGGGCGGACCATGGCGAGCTCGACGAGACGGTGCGCGAGAAGATCGTCGCGGCCCGCGAGGCCGGCCTGATTCCGATCGTCTGCGTGGGCGAGACGCTTGATCAGCGTACGACCGGCAGCGAGGTCGAGACCGTCGGCTGGCAGATCCAGGGCAGTCTGCCCGACAAGTTCGCCGACCAGGCCGGCGCCATCGCCTACGAGCCGGTCTGGGCGATCGGCACCGGCCGCACCGCGACGGCGGCCGACATCGAGACGATGCACCGCTTCATCCGCGAGGAGCTGGTCCGCCAGTTCGGCGACGCGGGGGCTGCCGTGCGCATCCTGTATGGCGGATCGGTCAAGGCCGACAACGCGGCCGCCATCCTCGCGGTCCCGGAAGTCGGGGGCGCGCTGGTGGGTGGAGCCAGCCTGAGTGGCGACGATTTCCTCGCCATCTGGCGTGCCGCCCGATGATCCCGGCGCTTCTCGTGGTCCACCTTCTCGTCACGCTGGCGCTGATCGCGATCGTGCTGATCCAGCGCAGCGAAGGCGGCGGCCTGGGCATCGGTGCCACCCAAGGCATGGGCTCGTTCATGTCGGGCCGCGGGACAGCCAACCTGCTCACCCGCGGCACCTCCGTGCTTGCCGTCACCTTCATGGCGCTGTCGCTGCTACTGGCCGTGCTGAACCGCGGCACGGCCGGGGTGGGCAACGACATCCTGGCCACGCCGCGCGCCGCCAGCCATGTGTCGGCCAGTCACCCGCAACCGGTGAAGGCGCCGCTGCCGAGCACGCCCGCCGTTCCGACCAGGTGACAGTGGATCCGGTCGTCATCGTGGGCGCCGGCGCCGCCGGCCTCGCGGCGGCGGCCCATCTGCGCCGGCACGGCCTGGAGACGATCATCGTCGAGGCCGCGCGCACCGTGGGCGGCCGCGCCCGCACCACCCGCCCGGCGCTGCTGCGCGGCGCGTGGCTCGACGAGGGCGCCGCGTGGCTGCACGCGCCGGACCGCAATCCGGTCGTGCCGCTCGCCCGGGCCGCCGGCATCCCGCTCAAGGAGGCTTTCCCCGAGCGCTCGCGCCAATTGTTCACGGACGGCCGCCGCGCGACGAGCGCCGAGGAGCGGGCCTACGAAGAGGCCGGGACGCGCTGGCACGACACGATCATGACCCGTGCCGGGGAGGCCGACCGCACCCTTGCCGAGGCCGCCGGCGCCGTCCGCGGCGACCCTTGGATCGCCAACGTCGAGACTTGGGAAGCGGCCATCATCGCCGCCGCCGACGCCGACCAGCTCGGTGTCGAGGACTGGCATGCCAACGAACTTCCGGGCGGCGACCTCATGCCGCGCGATGGCGGCCTGGGCGCGATGCTCGCGGCCCTGCTCCCGCCCGACGCCGGCCCGGTCACGCTTCAGGCCGCCGTGACCCATATCGACCGGACGCAGGCCGGCCACGTCCTCGTCCACACCGGGAACGGCACGCTGCGCGCGAGCCACGTCATCGTCACCGTCTCGACGGGCGTGCTCCGCGCCGAGACGATCAGGCACACCCCGCCGCTTCCCGCCGCCACGACGGACGCGATCGCGCGCCTGCCGATGGGTCTGCTCAGCCGCCTCGTGCTGGCGCTCGATCCCGCCACCGACGACCGCCTCGACTTCGCTCGCGGCGAGGAGGGCCTCATCGAGCGCCACCTTCGCCCCGGCGAGCCCGCCATCCTGTTCGGCGCGTTTCCGCGCGGGGAGCCCCATGTGATCGGCTTTCATGGCGGTCGCACCGCCTGGTCGCTTGCCGCGGATCACGACGCCGCCAACGACTTCGCCCGCACCGTGCTCGCGTCCCTGTATGGCGCGGCCCGTATCGCCAGGGCCCTCGCCCCAGGATGCCACGCCACCGACTGGGGCACGGACCCGCACTTCCTCGGCGCCTACGCGTATGCCGGCGCCGGCGACTTTCCTGCCCGCGCCGCCCTGGCCGAACCCGTCGACGGTGGCCGCCTCCAGTTCGCGGGCGAAGCCACCCAGTCGACCGGGCTCGCCGGCACCGTCGGCGGCGCCATCCTGTCCGGACGCCACGCGGCCTCCATCGTTCTGCAGGCCCGCGACAAACCGCCAGGCGCCAGGTTCACGCCACGCCGATAACAGGCTACGACAACCGCCCATGACGCGGTTCGTCTTCATCACCGGCGGCGTGGTTTCCTCTCTCGGCAAGGGCATCGCCTCGGCGGCCCTGGCCTCGCTCCTGCAAGCGCGCGGCTACTCGGTGCGGCTGCGCAAGCTCGACCCCTATCTCAACGTCGATCCGGGGACGATGAGCCCCTATCAGCACGGCGAGGTGTTCGTCACCGACGACGGCGCGGAGACGGACCTGGACCTCGGCCACTACGAGCGCTTCACCGGCGTGCATGCCACGAAGGCGGACAACGCCACCACGGGCCGCATCTATTCCTACGTGATCGCGAAGGAACGTCGCGGCGACTATCTCGGCGCGACCGTCCAGGTGATCCCGCACATCACCGACGCGATCAAGGACGCCGTCATCTCCGGCACCGACGGCCACGATTTCGCGCTGATCGAGATCGGCGGCACCGTCGGCGACATCGAGAGCCTGCCGTTCCTCGAGGCGATCCGCCAGCTCCGCAACGACCTCGGCGCGGCGCGCACCATGTTCGTCCACCTCACCCTGGTGCCCTACATTCCGTCCGCCGGCGAACTCAAGACCAAGCCGACCCAGCACTCCGTCAAGGAGCTTCAGAACGTCGGCATCCAGCCGCAGATGCTGCTCTGCCGCTGCGACCGCCCGATCCCGGACGCCGAGCGCCGCAAGATCGCCAATTTCTGCAACGTCCGCGCCGAATCGGTCATCGCGGCACTCGACGTCGACACGATCTACGCGGTCCCGATCGCCTATCACGAGGCGGGCATGGACCGCGAAGTCCTCCGCCATTTCGACCTGCCGCTGGACCATGCGCCCGATCTCGCGAACTGGAGGGCGATCGTTCAAACGACGCGCCATCCGGAAGGCGAGGTGCGCATCGCGATCGTCGGCAAATACACCAACCTGCTCGACAGCTACAAAAGCCTGATCGAGGCGTTGAACCATGGCGGCATCGCCAACAAGGTCCGCGTGAACATCGATTGGCTCGACGCGCAGATCTTCGAGCGCGGCGCCGATGACCGCCACCGCGCGATCGCCCGTCTCGAGGATGTGCACGGCATCCTCGTTCCCGGCGGGTTCGGCGAGCGAGGAGCGGAAGGCAAGATCGAAGCCGTCCGCTTTGCCCGCGAGAACCGGATCCCGTTCTTTGGCATCTGCTTCGGCATGCAGATGGCGGTCATCGAGTGCGCCCGGAACCTGGCGGGCGTCCAGGAAGCGAGCTCCACCGAATTCGGGCCCACCGACCACGCCGTCGTGGGCCTGCTCACCGAATGGGCCCGCGGCAACGAGATCGAACGCCGCCGTCAGGGCGGCAATCTCGGCGGCACCATGCGCGTCGGCGCCTACCCGGCGTCACTGGTCGACGGCAGCCGCGTCCGCGCCACATACGACGATGAAGCCGAGATCGAGGAACGCCACCGCCACCGTTTCGAGGTCAACATCCATTACCGCGACCAGCTCGAAGCCGCCGGCCTCAAGATCAGCGGCCTCTCGCCGGACGGCGTGTTGCCGGAGATCGTCGAGTATCCAGACCACCCATGGTTCATCGGGGTGCAGTTCCATCCGGAGTTGAAATCCAAGCCTTTCGCGCCGCATCCCTTGTTCGCGGGATTCATTGAAGCTGCAGTGCAGCAGAGCCGGCTCGTCTGAAGGGAAGGCCAGGGCGCTGCCCTGGACCCGCCAAAGGCAGGCGCCTTTGGAGACCATCATCAAGAAAGCGAACGATGCCTGACGTGACCATTGGCGACATCACAGTGGGGAACGATCTGCCACTGGTTCTCGTGTCGGGACCTTGCCAGATCGAAAGCGCCGAACACGCGGACGAATGCGCGGCAGCCTTGGTCGAGATCACGTCAGGGCTGAACATCCCTCTCATCTTCAAGTCGAGCTACGACAAGGCCAATCGCACGAGCGGTGCGGCACAACGCGGCGTCGGCCTCGCCAAGGGTCTGCAGGTCCTGGCCGACATCCGCGAGCGGTACAGGGTCCCCGTGCTGACCGACGTTCACGAGCGGGAGCATTGCCGCCCGACCGCGGAGGCCGTCGACGTGCTGCAGATCCCCGCGTTTCTGTGCCGCCAGACCGATCTGCTGATTGCCGCCGGCGAGACAGGGGCCGCGATCAACGTCAAGAAGGGCCAGTTCCTCGCGCCCTGGGACATGGAGAACGTCGCCAGGAAGATCTCCGATACGGGAAACGAGCGCATCCTGCTCTGCGAGCGCGGCACGAGCTTCGGCTACAACACGCTGGTGAGCGACATGCGCTCGATCCCGATCATGAAGCGCACCGGCTACCCGGTGGTGTTCGACGCCACCCACAGCGTCCAGCAACCCGGCGGCGAAGGCACCCAATCGGGAGGCCAGAGGGAGTTCGCGCCCGTCCTCGCGACCGCCGCGGTGGCGGTCGGCGTGGCCGCGGTGTTCATCGAGGCGCATCCGAGACCCGACCAGGCGCCCAGCGATGGCGCCACGATGATCCCGCTTCGCGACATGTCGCGTCTGCTTGGTCGCTTGATCGCGCTCGATCGCCTGGCCGTGCCGGTCTAGCTCGGATTTGCTGCAGTGTCGGACGGAAACTGCACTGGTCCTGCATTCGCCCCTGCTTCAGCAAGAGCTTTCGCAACGGACTGGAAGCGTGACAGTGCCGTCTCCAGGCTCTCGACGATCTCGGCGACGACCTGTTCGGGAGGCGGCAGGAGGTCGGGGTCGTCGAAGGCGTCGTCGCGCAGCCAGAACAGGTCGAGGTTGGCCTTGTCGCGGCCAAGGAGTTGGTCGAGCGGGTAGCGCTTGAAACGTTCGCTTTCCTCGCGCTCGGCGCGTCGGCCGGGACGATAGCAGGCGACGAAATCGTCGAGGTCGGCGCGGACGAGGGGCCGTTCCTTCAAGGTGAAGCGCTTGTTGGTGCGCAGGTCGTAGATCCAGAGCGCCATCGTGGCGGCCTGCTCGGATGGTGGCTTGCGGTCGAAGAAGAGCACGTTGGCCTTCACGCCCTGCTTGTAGAAGATGCCGGTGGGCAGGCGCAGCAGCGTGTGGAAGTCGAAGTTCCTGAGCAGGCGGCGCCGGATGGTCTCGCCGGCGCCGCCCTCGAAGAGGACGTTGTCGGGGAGGACGACGGCGGCACGGCCGTCGGGCGCGAGCACGGTCATGATGTGCTGGAGGAAATTGAGCTGCTTGTTGGACGTGGTGACGAAGAAGTCCGAGCGGTCGTAGTCCTCGCGCTCGCTGTCGATCTCGCCGTCGTCGCGGACGATGCGGTAGCTCTGCTTTCGGCCGAAGGGCGGGTTGGTGAGGATGATGTCGTAGGTCCGGCCGCCGGCGCCGAGCAGGGCATCCTTGGCCTCGACGATGGAGTCGGCCCCGGTGATGCCGTGCAGATAGAGGTTCATGGCGGCGAGGCGGACGACTTCGGGGACCACATCGACACCGGAGAACCTGCTGCGCAGCGCGGAATAGACCGAGCGGTCGCGGGCGTGCGGGTGCTGCTTCATGCGCGCCCAGGCGGCGAGCAGGAAACCGGCGGTGCCGCAGGCGGGATCGTGGACGGTCTGGCTCGGTCGAGGATCGACGACTTCGACCATGGCTTCGATGAGCGGGCGCGGGGTGAAGTATTGGCCAGCGCCCGACTTGACGTCCTCGGCGTTGCGGGCGAGCAGGCCTTCGTAGATTTCGCCCTTCACGTCGACGGAGAGGCTGAGCCAGGTCGCTTCGTCGATGAGGCCGACGAGGCGGCGGAGCCTGGCGGGATCCTGGATTTCGTTCTGGGCCTTGAGGAAGATCGCGCCGATGATGCCGCCCTGACGGGACAGGGTTTCGAGCAGGGCGGCGTAGGCGACGCCGAGCTCCTCGCCGGCGAGATGGCGGATGTCGGTCCAGCGGGCGCCGTCGGCGAGCAGCGAGGGCTCGTCCATGAGAGTGACGCGCTCGTCGTCCATCTTGAGGAAGAGGAGGTAGGAGATCTGCGAGATGTAGGCCTGGTATGAGACGCCCTGGTCGCGGAGAACGTGGGCGAAGTTCCAGACCTTGGCGACGAGGGAGGCGGAGCTCATGGGGCGTTCGGTCCGGGCAGGGTGATCTCGTACTGGCAAGGTCGATCCGGCCTGGGCTGGCCCCAAGTCCGTGCGAGCCTCTCGTCGAAATAGATGACCGTCCAGTCGGGGAGTGCCGCCTTGACGGCGCGGGCGATCTCGAGGCCCTCGGCGGCGAAGGGAATGAAGCCGGGTTCTGCGCGATATTTTCCGGCGTCGAAGGACCGATCGTGCAGGATGTCGTAGGTCGCCTGCCACCGACGGATGCGCTCGATGAGCGTGGTCGGGATCGGCAGTCCATCGGCGTCGCCGGCGCACCCGTCCTTGTGCCAGACGCCATCGCAAAAGACGTCGCACATGATGCGAACCCAACGGTCGTCGGTGAAGCTCGGCTCTTCGCTCACGCACGGCTCCGGCGTTTGGAACGATCGTCGCGCGGCTCGGCGCGGAGGCGGTCGATGAGCACGGAGGCTGGTTCGTCGTTGGGGTCCTGCGGGACGAGGCGGCCCTCGAAGGCGGCTTTAAGGACGGATTCCTTCAGGCGAGCGGCGTCGGCGGACGCATCTTCAAGCATCGCTTGAATGTCAGAGAAGGCTTCCATTGCTTCATTAGCGTGGCGAATGATCTCAACCACCTCGCCTTGTGACGGCACTGGAAAAGCAGCGAAGCCAAGCTCGACTGGCTTACATTGTATTGCCCGGCCGAACTCGCAATTTGACCCATCATCCACTGACGAACGATCGGCGACTCAAAGAAAATGGAGAGCCACCGCCAAATCGTCTCGTCACCTAGCAGACGGAAACGAATAAGATACGACGCAAAGTATGTCGGTTTGCTGAAAAGATCGAGCGCGACTCCAGCCCTACCAATCAGGCTCTGGCTACCATTAGTCCTAACTACAAGAAGGTCACCAGGAAATACAAAATCTGCCGGTTCAAGTGTGATTTGATCGACGGCAAACTTCATGTTTTCGTAGCTAACTTTTCCGTCGCGGATATTCGGAATACGCAGAACCGGCGCCCCGGCCGCTCGCACGTCGCACTTTATGGAGGTTCCATACGAGCTTGCCCATGACAGATCGGATAATTCGATCCACGCCCACCTATCGGGGAGATCAAAAGGTGGGGCTGGATGAGATGGTTCGATCTCGCCTCCGTTACGTCGCCGACCTTTGATGCGTCTGGTTGGCAATCTCTCGGCGCGAAGGCCAGCGATGTGATCGTGACCGGTTTCGATGGCGGGGCTGGCGGCGCGCCAGTCTTTTGTGAGTTCGCCGGTGACGGCGGCCTTGAGGAGCGCTCGGCGGAAGACTTCGAGCTCCTTTCGGGCCTGCTTCAGAGCGACCTCGCCTTCGGCGATTTCGGCGAAGAGCGCGTCGATGCGGGCGACGATGCGGCGCTGTTCGGCGAGGGGCGGAAGGGGGATTGACTGGGCTTTCACGTCTGCGTCGAGCACTGCGGGCGGGCTATTTCCACGCTGAGCCTTTGTAAGCCACGCAACGAAGCGGTCGGATCGTGTGAAGTAGTTGAGATAGTGCGCGCTAATCGCCGGCCTCAACACGCAAAATGCTGTCGAGACAATGGTGTTTGGCGTCGCGTCGTCGAGGATCGCATTATTGCGAAGATACACGCGCACGCAAGAGAGTAGCGTGTCGCCAAGCTGCGCAACCTGGCGAGCGCGGGACGGAGCATCGGCGCCCATCAAGTTTTGCGGTGACGCAATCTGGCCGTTTTGCATCGCGCTGACGTCTATATACCGGAACTGCTTGGCCGCCATTTCGCGCCGAGGATCGATCCTCCTTACCGGCTTCGTGACTTCATCGATGGTGGTCCAGCACCAATCCTTCGGCAAATGCCACGGCCCCCGGCTCGCTTCATTCCGCACGACGACACTCGCGTCCATCAAGCAGCCCAGTCGGTGACGATCAGGCCGGGGATCCGGTCGAACTCGCGGCGGTTGGCGGTGACCAGGGCGGCGCCGGCGCGGCGGGCCTGGGCGGCGATGAGGGCGTCGTAGTTGCCGATCGGGGTCGCCTGGCGGCGAAGGTATGCTCGGATGTCGGCGGCCTCGCGCGCGTCCGCATCATCAAACGGCAGCAGGATCAGCCCTGCACTTGTGAGAAGCAGGGCAATGCTCTCCTCGTTCTCCCGGCGTCTGATGCTACAGGCGGCCCCAACCATAAGCTCGTGATAGACGATCATGGACAGAGCGACGCTGGTTCCAGTCTTCTGCGCCTGCATGAGTCGGACCCGCACCGTGGTCGGGCGGTCGTTGAGAACAGCGATGGCCGCGTTCGTGTCGAGATGGATCAATCGTTGAACACCGCCCGCTCGGAAATATCTGTCGTCTGGTCACGGCCTTCCGCCATGAAGTCGTCGTCAATGAGCTGGTCGATCAGGGCCCAGGGGATGTCCGTCTGTTCCATCGGCTGCAGGATGACGCGGTCGCCAACCTTGCTGATCCGTACTTCGCGGCCCTCGAAGCGAAACTCCTTGGGAAGACGGACGGCCTGGCTGCGGCCGTGGGTGAAGAGTTTCGCGGTCGCGTTCATGCCGTCCTCCTCGCGGTAGATACCCATTGATGTATATCAAGCGACGAGAGTGTCGGTCAACTCGTCGAGGAGTGCTGGCAGGCGCGGGCCGAACAGGGTCTGGGCCCTGAGGCCGCCGCCGCGGGCGGCGAAGTCGGGGGCGTTCATCAGGTCGTCCCGCGTGATCTCGAGGTTGACCGCGAGATGGTCGCGTATGGCGGCGAGCCAGGCGCGCTGGTCGTCGGTGTAGAGGCGGCCGGCCTTCTCCTCGCGGCCGAGCCAGAGATTGAAGCGGCCGGCGACCAGCGCGGGCAGCGGCTCCAGCGTCTCGATCCGGCCGAGGGCGAAGCGGACGAGCATGACGATGTCGGCGAGGGTTCCGGCGGGATTGCCGCGCACGCGGTCGACGCCCAGTCGACGATAGGCGCGCCAGAGGTCGACGGGTTCGAGCAGCCAGGGCGGACGGCGCAGCGCCTGCCTGAGGTCGTCGACGGCGTCGTAGGTCAGGCGGCGGCCCACGGGCTGTTCGTAGAGGATCTGCAGGGCGACGAGCGCGTCGCGGCGCTCGGCGACGAAGCGGCGGAAACGCTCGACGGTATCGGTGGCCATCGCCTCGTCCCAGCCGGACGAGACGACGGCGTCGATCGAGATGGTGTCGATGCGGATGTCGGCGGACGCCTTGGCGTCCTTGAGCAGACGGCGGAGCGTCGGGTTGTCGAAGGCCAGCACGGCGCGGTCCTTGAGCTCGTCGCGGGCGCGGCGGCGGTCGGGTTCCGGCGCATCGGGCGGGATCGCGTCGGGGTCGATCGCGTCGAGCAGGCGGCCGGCGAGATCGGCGAGCGTCAGGCCGCCGGCTGCCTGCGTGATCGCGGCGCGGTCACGCTCGCCGATGCGCCGGTCGAGGGCCGCGAGGCGGGCGGCGAGGGTGGAGAAGACGGCGTCGTCGCGGCGGCCGGCGGCGACGTCCTCGACCAGCTTGTCGAAGCTCGCCGCGCGCAGCGTATCGAGCGGTTCGGAGACAGTCTTGAGGCTCTCGGTGACGCCGACGGCGTCGATCAGGACGAAGCGGGTCTTGGCTTCGGCGTCGGGGGTGACGGCGCGCAGGCTCTCGGCGGCGACGGTGCGGGCGCCGCGGCCCTTCATCTGCTCGAAATAGAGCTCGGAGCGGACGTCGCGCAGGAAGATGAGCACTTCGAGGGGTTTGATGTCGGTCCCCGTCGCGATCATGTCGACGGTGACGGCGATGCGCGGGTTGAAGTCGTTGCGGAAGGCGCGGATCAGGGTCTCGGGATCGGCGCCTTCGGTCCGGTAGGTGATCTTCTTCGCGAAGTCGTTGCCGCGGCCGAAGACCTCGCGGACGAGGGTGACGATCTCCTCGGCGTGGTGGTCGTCCTTGGCGAAGATCAGGGTTTTCGGGACCACCTGGCGGCCGGGGAACAGCTCGGTGAAGAGGGAGTCGCGGAACGTTTCCAGCACGGTGCGGATCTGGTTGGGGACCAGCACGGTGCGGTCGATCTGGGCGGGTGCGTAGGCGAAATCCTCGGCCAGCGTCTCGTAGCGCTGGGCGCGGGTGCGCTTGTCGCGGACGGGGAGCTCGTATCCGGCCTCGACGGTCGATCCGCGCTCGCCGATCTCGGTGCGGATGCGGAAGATCTCGAACTGGACGTTCACGCCGTCGACGACCGAGCGCTCGTAGGGATACTGGGCGACGAGGTTGCGGCCGAAGAAGGCGAGGGTGTGCAGGGAGGGTGTCGCGGTCAGGCCGACGATGAAGGCGTCGAAATAGTCGAGGACCTGACGCCAGGTGCCGTAGATGGAGCGGTGGCATTCGTCGGTGATGACGAGGTCGAAGCTCTCGATCGGGATGGCGGGGTTGTAGGAGACGAGGCGGACGGCCTCGGCGCTCGGCGTTTCGAAGGAGGAGACCTCTTCGTCGGTCTCGGACAGCTCGCGTCCGGTCAGGGTGGCGTAGACGCGCTGGATGGTGGCGACGACCACCTGCGCGTCGCGGTCGAGGCCGGCGGCGCCGAGCTTCTGGACGTTGTAGATCTCGGAGAAGGAGCGGCCGGCGCCGGGCGGCCGGTAGGCGAGGAATTCATCGCGGGTCTGGCGGACGAGGTTGGTGCGGTCGGCGAGGAAGAGGATGCGGCGAAAGCCGGCGTGGGCGAGAAGGCGGTAGCTCAGGCTGCAGGCGGTGAAGGTCTTGCCGGCGCCGGTCGCCATCTGGACGAGGGCGCGTGGACGGTTCCCGGCCATCGAGGTCTCGAGCGCGGTGATGGCGTCGATCTGGCAGGCGCGAAGACCGGCGTCCGGCAGCGGCGGCATCGCCCGCAGGCGGCGGCGAATGGTTGCGGGCTCAAGGAGCGAGCGGGCGAGGGTCTCGGGGCGGTGGAAGGCGAACAGGCGGCGCGACGAAGGCTCCGGGTCGGCGTGGTCGCGGAAGATGATTTCGGTCCCGGAGGCGAGGTATTCGAAGCGGACCTGGCCGGGCTCGCGGATGAGATGCCCGGGGATGTCGGTGATGTAGCGGGCGGCCTGCTCGGAGAAGCCCGACAATGTGGTCCCCGCGCGCTTGGCCTCGACGACGCCGCAGAGGCGCCGGTCGACGAAGAGGGCGTAGTCCACGGGCCCGGAGGCGGTCTGGAACTCGCGCACGGCGACGCCCTTGCCGGCACCGAGGTTCATCTCGTCGCGCGACTGCGTGACCCAGCCGGCGGCGGCGAGCTGGCGGTCGATCAGATTTCGCGCCCGATCCTCGGGGTGGAAAGCGTCGCCGGTCATTGCGGATGGTGATAGCCCGGCGTTAGCGCCCATGTCACGCGGGTCCGGGGCCGCCGGCCCCGGCGGGGTTGCAGGGGCTGGCCCCTGCCCTGCCCTACTCCCACTCGATGGTTCCCGGCGGCTTGCTGGTGATGTCGTAGGTGACGCGGTTGATGCCCCGCACTTCGTTGACGATGCGGACGGCGACGCGGGCGAGGAAGGTCATGTCGAATGGGTAGATCTCGGCGGTCATGCCATCGGTGCTGGTGACCGCGCGCAAGGCGCAGGCCTGGTCATAGGTGCGGCCGTCGCCCATGACGCCGACCGTCCGGACCGGAAGGAGGACAGCGAAGGCCTGCCAGATCGCATCGTACAGCCCGTGGGCGCGGATCTCCTCGAGGAAGATGCGGTCGGCGCTCTGGAGGATTTTCACCTTGTCGCGGTCGACCGGGCCCGGGATGCGGATGGCGAGGCCTGGGCCGGGGAACGGATGACGACCGACGATGGTTTCGGGGATATTGAGTTCACGGCCGAGCGCGCGGACCTCGTCCTTGAACAATTCACGCAACGGTTCGACGAGCTGCATGCGCATGCGCGCGGGCAGGCCGCCGACATTGTGGTGCGACTTGATGGTCACCGAGGGACCGCCGGTGAAACTGACGGATTCGATGACGTCGGGATAGAGCGTGCCCTGGGCGAGGAAGTCGGCGCCGCCGATGCGTGAGGCTTCCTCCTCGAAGACGTCGATGAAGAGGCCGCCGATGGTCTTTCGTTTCTGTTCGGGATCGGTGACGCCGTCGAGCGCCGTGAGAAAGAGGTCGCTCGCGTCACGATGGATGAGGCGGATATTGAAACGATCGCGAAAGGTGCGGACGACCTCACGGGCCTCGCCCGCGCGCAGCAGGCCGTGGTCGACGAAGATGCAAGTGAGCTGCTCGCCGATCGCCTCGTGGATCAGCACGGCGGCGACCGAGCTGTCGACGCCGCCGGAAAGGCCGCAGATGACACGGCCGTTGCCGACCTGGGCGCGGATGCGGGCGATCTGGGCCTCGCGGAAGCCGGCCATGGTCCAGATGCCGGCGCAGCCGGCGACGTGATGGGTGAAGTTGCGCAGGAGGGCAGCGCCGTGCGGGGTGTGGACCACCTCCGGATGGAACATCGTGCCATAGAGGCGGCGCCCTTCGTCGGCAATCACGGCGTAGGGGGCGCCCTCGCTGGTGGCGACGGCGCGAAAGCCTGGCGGCAGGCGGATGACGCGGTCGCCGTGGCTCATCCAGACCTGCTCGCGGCCGCCGCGCGCCCAGGCGCCACGGAACAGCGCGCAGTCGTCGGTGATGTCGATGGTCGCGCGACCGAACTCGCGGTGCTCGCCGATGGCGACCTCGCCGCCGAGCTGGGCGCACATGACCTGCTGGCCGTAGCAGATGCCGAGCACCGGGACGCCGAGCGCGAAGACGATGTCGGGCGCGCGCGGCGAGGCCTCGTCGGGGACGCTGGCGGGGCCGCCGGACAGGATGATGGCGCGGGGATCGAACCCGCGGATGCGCTCCGGATCGGTGGCGAAGGGCCAGATCTCGCAGTAGACGCCACTTTCGCGGACGCGGCGTGCGATGAGTTGCGTGACCTGGCTGCCGAAATCGAGGATCAGGATGCGGTCGTCGTGGGTGTGGTCAAGGGCTGGGGGCAATGGCATCTCCGCGGCTTCTTGCGCGCCGGGATCGGACGAGCAGGATGGGGCTGTGTAGCATCGGCGCGGGAACGGAGGCGATCTGGCGTGACGGACGGATGGGGTCGGAAGCACTGGCTGGCGGTTTGCGCGCTTGTCAGCGCGTGCGCGTCCGAGAGCCCGGCGTCGCACGCTGATGGGGAGTGGGTCGGCACACTGCACACGGTCGCGGGCGCCTGCCCGGATCAGGCCCCGTCGGACCTTGTGGTGTCGGACAGGGAGATCACGTTCGTGCCGGGCGACGGGGTGCTGGCGCTGAAGGGACGGCGAGGAGCGGACCCGGACACGCTGCATGCGCAGTTGCTTGGCTCGGACATGAACCACAAGCCGTTGCCGATGGTGCTCGAGGCGCGACTTGAGGGCGATGCGGTGACGGGCACCTACGGGACGCCGACCTGTCGGGCGGACGTATCGCTGCATCGGCCGACGCATACCGGGCTGCAGCGTCTGCTGGGCCATTGACGAGGGCGGGTCAGGCGATCCGGTTGATGGAGCCGAGGACGTCATAGCGTTCGGCGGCGCGGAAGCGTTCGGTCAGGTGCCGCCCTTCCTCGATCGCCTGCCCCATGTCGTAGGTCTGCGCCTGCGGACGGGTGTGGACGACGCTGGTCTCGTCGATGATCGCGATGCGGTTCTCCGGTTCGCCGATCATCTTGGGCCAAAGATGGTCGAGGCCGAAGCCCGATTGGCTGAGGGCGAAGGTGGGCGCGCAGAGGCGCAACGCCGCGCGCGAGAAGATCGGCGTCATCACCTCGACGAAGTTGGTGAATCGCAGCGCGGTGTCCGGATTGGCACGAGTGACGGCGTGGATGACGTGGCCGGCGGGGTCGAGCGACGGCTGGGCGAGCATGAGGTCGAAGTCGCGCATGCGCTCGAAGGCGATGTTCACGCCGCGCCAGTTCCAGGCGAGGTCGTCGTCGGGAAAGGCGATGTAGTCGTAGTGCCAGAGCGGGCTGTCAGGGGTCAGCAGCTCGTGGATGGCCGGCCATTTCTGGCGGTCCGACTGGACGATGTGGTAGGCGGCGTCGGGATCGGGCGTGAAGTCGGTCTCCGCGCCGTACCAGCTTATGCCGAGGTCCCAGTTGCGGTCGGCGGGATCGATGTCACGGATCCATTGGCCGTGGGCGGAGCCCGTGCCGGCGCGCACGAGGACGAGATTGCGCCTCGGGCGGAGGCCATGGCGGGTTTGGAGGGCGCGGCCGGAGGTGGGCATCGCGCCGACCGGTTCGACCTCGCGCAGGTAGTGGCGCGCGCGATGGGCGAGGAACCAGCCTTCGAGATAGAGGCGGCCCTCGCGCCGCTCGGCAAGGTCGAAGATCGAGGTGGCACAGCCGGCACGGTCGAGAAAGGCGAGGCCGCCGTCGCGGACCTCCCAGCGATGCTCGTTGGGCTGGTGGTAGCCGCCGATGCGGCCATCGTCGAGGAGCATCATGCGAAGCGCGTAGGTGCTTTCGTCGACCCGGCCGTATTGCCACTGGTGGCCGGTCAGCGGGAGGCGGCGGAGATCGAGTTTGGGTTTGGCCATGCTCACCTGCCCCGCTTCGTCCCGTCCTCTTGTGAGGCCCGGAACCGAGCGGCGCAAGCAAGGCCGCGCGCATTGTCAGGGGGGTGACGCGACCGTATTCTGACATCCTCTGGGACGGCCGGGGCGGTCTCGAAGGTTTGGAAGAATGACGCGTTGGCGACCTACGCCGTCTTGTTCAAAAGCCATTTCTGGGACGCTTTCGTCCAGCGCCAGCTCGATCGGCTGCAAGCGAGGGTTGGGACAGGGGACATCTTCGTCTTCATCGACGAAACGCGCGGCCCGGCGGGCGAGATCAGGCACGACCCGGATTTCGTCATCAGGGCGACAGAGGACGACATCGGGCGGCTCGGTCTGGCGCGGGCCACGGACTTCAGCCAGTTCTGGTACAGCGCCGACTATGCGCTTCATCTGCTGACGCGGTCGCAGCCGGGCTACGACTACTACGTGATGGTCGAATTCGATCTGGTATTGAACACGGATCTCGACCCGTTGATCGATCTGCTGTCGCGGCAGGACGTCGACTTCGTCAGTCAGCCGATCACCGATCCGCCGCTCGAGGAGTTCCACTGGTTGCCGAGCGCGACCGGAGTCTACGAGATGGCGGAGATGCGCCACTGGCTGACCTGCATCGCGGTGTTTTCGCGGCGGGCGGCCATCGCTCTGTTCGACCGGCGGCGCGCGTTGAGCGAGCGGTTCGGCGAGGGTGCGATCACCTCGTGGCCGATGTGCGAAATCGCCATTCCGACCGAGATGCATGTCGGCGGTTTCAAGATGAGGCCGCTCGACGAGCTGGGCTCGCTGGCGTTCTATCGATGGGCGCCTCCCTATGACGAGGCGATGCTGGCCGAGTACGTGGCCGGCACTTTCGTCCATCCGATGCTGGATACGAACCGGTTCGTAGCGAAGATCATGCAGTGGCACTCGGTGCACGAGGAGTTCTTCGACAAGGAGAGCGTGTTGTGGGGACGCCTGAAGAGCCCGGGATCGCGGCGCGTGGTGCTGCCGTTCCTGTTCGACGAGGAGAGGCAGAAGGGGCGGACGCGCTACCGCGCGCGCATCATCGAGTTGATGCACGAGCTCGGCGATGATGCCTATCTGGCGCATCATGGTCGTGACGGCCGCAATCTGGCTCTCGGCAAGCGGACGCTGCAGAGTTCCTGGATCAACGGGCGTCCGCCGGAACGCACCGACGAGGCGGTGGCGGGCGTGGTGACGGGAACCGCATCGTTTCATACGGAGGCGGATGTCAGGCCGTGGTGGATGGTCGATCTCGAAGAGACGGTTCCGATCGAGGAGGTGCGCGTGTTCAACCGGATGGATGTGCGCGCGCGCGCAGACGGGCTGATCGTGATGATCTCGGACGATCTGCACGATTGGCGCGAGGTGGGACGGCACGAAGGTGCGTCGTTCGGCGGGGCGGACGGGCACCCGCTGGTGGTCGGCGTGGGCGCGTCGGCCCGCTTCGTCAGGCTTGAATTGCCGGGAAAGGAATATCTGCATCTGGACCAGGTCCAGGTGATCCGGCCGTTGCGGCACTGACCGGCCGGGCTTGCCGGAGCGAGTAGGTTGGTCTAGATGCCGACGCCTGGCGGCGCCCGTAGCTCAATTGGATAGAGCACCAGACTACGAATCTGGGGGTTGGAAGTTCGAGTCTTTCCGGGCGCGCCAGTGATTTCAACGGGTTACGCCCTCTTCTCAAACACCTCGTCGGAAATTGTCCGCATCGTGTCCGGATCGAACGAAGATGGCTGACCACGAGACCGCCCAACACCTCCCCGATGCCTCGCACCTTCCGGCCGGAATGGTGCTCCTCCCCAGCGGTCAGCGGGTGACGCTGGAGACGTTCTTTCAGCTCCACTCGGCTGACATCCGGGCCTTTCCCGACGCTCAAATCGCGGTGGCCATTCCGGCATGGCAGCCGTCCGAGGAACTGAAAAGCGCGCTCAAGGGCTTCGTCGGCGCTGCCGCCGCGGTCATCGTCGGGATGCTGGTCAAGAACCCGAACGCAGCGAAGATGGCGGGCGGGTTTGCGTCCGGATACATTGCAGCGGACGCGGCGGATTGGGTGGCGCACGAAATCAGCCACGGCGCTAAGGTCCGGATCATCCGCGTTCGCGACTTCATGGGAGACTGACCGTGTCGATCTGGGGAGGCGTGGGCGGCTTGATGGGCGCCAGTTCGGTTATTCTCTTTGAGAGGATCGGCAAGCCGCGCGGGTGGAACCGGGCTACGGTGTTAGGGCTGGCGCTTGTCGTCGCACTGCCGCTGATCTTCGCACTGCCCTACTTCGTCGACGACGTGGTCAGGCCGATGTTTCCGCCTTCCTGAACCGACAAGTTGATTTCCCGGCGCTGGGAAGAGCAGCCGGCCGGCCCCCACCCGTCCATACTGATGACGGACATCAGTATGCCGAGCCTGCGCTTCGCAGCCTCCACCGGTTCATGCTGCCGTTCCCCGGCAGTATGTGCGACGCCTTCAAGCCGAGTAGATCGCGTCCACGGCCGGCTCGAGCCGGTCAACCAGCAGCGCGACGATCGACAGCCACGTCCCGATCTGATCGCCCGCCAGCGCCGGGGTCCCGTGCTGGCGCATGCTGTCGTGCAGCACGCAGGCGAGAGCCTTCGCCTCGCCCAACGTCTGCTCGCGGTTGCACACGACCCGGTGAACGGCGGCGAGGCGTTCGTGCGACGTCCGACTGTCGACCGTCACGCCCCCTGGCCCACCGCGAGCAGGTCGCGCACGACCGTCCACGCGAGGCGGGTCTGGTCCTCCGTCACCTTGTCCAACCCTCGCAGAGCATAGGGAACGGCCGAGCGCAGCATCGCGAGCTTCGCGCTGATCTCGTCCGGCGTGACTGCGGTGGAAGCCAGCGCCCGCTCGAGCATCGCCGGCAACTGCTCGTTGATCCGGTCAGATCCCTCGCACGATGCTGTCGTGGCAGGCTGCACCGCCTCGAACGCGCGCTGCTCGGCTTCCCTCGCCGCGTAGTCCCGGCCAAGCGCGACCAGTTCGGCATCCGCTTCCGCCAGCCGCTCGATATCCGCACAGATGCCCAGCGCCATGATCACTCCCGGTTCATGCGCCGTGCTCGCGTCGTAGCGATCGGCGTGCATCAGCAAGAACTCATGGCGTAGGAGCGCCGCCTTGGCCCGCAGCTCCGCCACCGTCACGGCCGGGATCTCGATTGCCTCGTCGAACAGGATGTCGAGCTTGCTGGCGACGACGCCCTCCGCGTCGGATACGGCGCTAGCCTCCTCGCTGACACGAGTGTCATCCTTGTGGTCGGCGTCGCAGAGCAGCCACCATCTGTTGTGTAGTGGGGTCCACTCGCGGATCAGCGCGTCGGTCTCGCGGCCGATCGCGACCAGGCGGGTCAGATGCGTAAGCGAGTTCAATGCGCCGGCATCGCCGGACGTGGTATCCGATTGGGCAGCCATGGGCCTGTTCACTCCAGGGTCAGGGTTAGGCCGGGCGGGGTGTTGGTAGCGCCTCGTCCGGCCGTGTTCCTTGTGGAACGGCGCTAAAGGTGACAGCATGGTCGCATGGAGGCAAGCGAGAAAGTCACCAATAGTGCAATCCGGCCTGAACAGTCCCGCGCTGCGCGAGGCCTGCTTGACTGGTCTCGAGATAAGCTTGCCGATCGGAGCGGCGTCGCTAAACGCACAATCGTTCGATTTGAAGCGTCAGACGGAGAAACGCGCGACGGAACCATCGCCGCCATCCGCGCCGCCCTGGAGGCAGCCGGCGTCGAGTTCACGAACGGGGATGCGCCGGGTGTGAGGCTGGCGCGGAGAAGTTAGGATCGCGGTTGCGAGGAGCCCATCGCCTTGTTGAGCGCTATCGCTGTCTGAGAAACGAGATCGAGCTGATAATTTCGATCTCCCCCTATATTTTGAGCGGCCGGCGCCGTGCCAATTCGGTTACCGCGATAGATTTTGCAAGAGCCCAGACCAGGCTCTCACGACTGGTTATGTCTGGCATTGATTAAGCCGCCTTTGTCGCACCGCCGTTGTTCGCCAGACGCAGAAGCGTCAGCACTTCCTCATGATTGCTGTCAATCACCATCAGATAGGCGCGCATCGCGCCTAGCGGACGGTTCCGGGCCTGCTCCCACTGCCGCACTTGGTGAATGCTGAAACCAAATGAGCCGGCGAAGCCATCCTGAGACAAGCCCGTTTTCATGCGGATAGCACGCACGTCCATCTCGGCTGGAACGTGAAGTCGCGCCGGCTCCTTAGCGCCACGCGCAATCGCTACGGCCTCATCCAGACCCTCCGCAATCTTGTCGAAAGCCCTTTTGCTCATCTCCCGGTGCCCACCTTTACAACCCGTTTTTGATACTCGGCCACGATCATTTTCGTAGCCTTTTGCAGAGAGTTTCGCTCCGCCTGTGTCAGATCGGACCGCTCTCCTTTCGCAAATACGGTGACGAGAAACACGGGCATGTTCTGCCCTGAGAAGAAGGTTATGGTTCGATATCCACTCCTTTTACCCTTTCCAGGACGTGCCACCCTCAGCTTCCGACAGCCTCCCGTCCCGCGGATTTCCTCCCCCGCAGTGGGATTGTCGGATAGATAGGTAATTAGACCGTCCACCTCTTCAGTAGACATACCTACGTCCCTGGCGGCGTCCCGGAAGCTGTGTGTTTCACATACCGCATGCATATGGCCCTAACTATGCGTGGAACACACAGTAGGTCAATTAGTTTAATGAAAAGTTTCTGGTCCCGGGTTTTTGGGCTCCACAAAAACTCTCGCGATAAGATTCGTGCAGAAAGCCATGCTTATCGTCGGGCAATCCTTTGCAGTAGCATCGGAGGCCTCTTTCGCTTTCACCGCCCATGCAAACTGAACGGCACGTATCGGCCCGCGATCGGAAGGTTGTCCCCTCGCCACACCGCCAGCGCCACGGCCAGCACCAAATCGTCATGCACGCCCTCCCGCCACGCCTCGTAGCTGGTCGTCCCGGCCTTGCTCACCTTCGCGTGGAAGCCCTGCAACTCCGCCTTGAGCGCGTCCGAGGCCGCCGCCGCCGCCGTGATCGCCAGCCGGTCGTCCGCCAAGGCAATGTCCAGCGTCGAGGCCAGGATCGACTTCGGCACCGTGAAGCCGTAGGGACCTTCCTCGTTCACCATGTTGCCCGCCGTGATCCCCACCGCGATCGGCCGCAATCCCATCTCGCGCATGCTGTCCACCACCGGTGCACCGACGCCCGTCCGGTCCACCACCAAATCAGGCGTACGCCGCCGCGCCGGTAGCTGGTTCAGCACGCTCTGCACCGACCGATAGACATCCGGATACGGCGTGCCGAGCGGGTAGCGGAACAGGTTCACGATCCGGTGCCGCTTGACCGGCGTGGCCTTTCGCAACCCCATCTGCGCCTCGTGGGCCGTTCGCTCCCACACTTGCCTCTCGCACTCGACAATCTCGTCCAACGCCAGCGCCGTCGGGTCCTGCGACTTGCCGATGTCCAACCCGAGCACGAATCCGAGCGAACCCTTCTCGACCAGGTCAACCCGCCGATCAACGACCGGATGCTCGACGGTGGTCCGCGCCAGCCCTCCAACCATCAGAACGCCAGCTCCAGCAGCGGCACGTCTCGCGAGAACGCCCGCATGATCGCCGAATCGCTGAAATACTGCTCATCCGCCTCGACGAACGCGCACTCAAACTCCTGCCGGAACTTGTTCGGCCCCAGCAGCTCGCACATCTCGAGCAACGTCCCCTCGCTGATTCGTGGCGACTCACGTGCCGTGATCCGCTCCCGATGCCATTGCGTGCTTTCCGACATCCAAGCCTCGTAGAAGTGACCGCGCTTGCCGTTCGGCGAGCTCAGCAGCCACAGCCGGCCGTTCGTCGTCGCCAACATCGGCACCACCGCCGCATACAAGCTGTCCAAGCAGAACGCCGCCTCGTCCTCAACCAGCAGGTGCGGCGCGGAAAACGCGCGCGTGTTCTCGCCGTCACCCGGCAACGACAGGATGCGGCTCCCGGTGCTCAGCCGCAACTCGCCATCGTTTTCCTTGTCCGTCTTCGGCGGCCGCTCCATTGTGTTGATGAAGCCGTAGATCTTCTGCAGCAGTTCGCCAGACTGGCGCTTCGTCTTCGAGAAGATCAGCGACAGCGACCGAGGCCGAAACATCGCCGTGTGCAGTGCCAAAATGCTCGTCACCGTCGACTTTCCAACCTGACGCGAGCAGTTCAACAACACTCGGTTGCTCGACGTGCGCAGCGCCCGCTCCTGCCACGGATCAAGCCCCATCCCCAACCGCTCACCAGCGAACGCAACCGGGTCAAGGGCCTGCCGCAGCTCGGCCGCAACCTCCGCCGCCGTCGTCACGCTGGCAATCCCTCCAGCGCATGCAGCACCGCGCCACGGGCTTCCGGATAGGGCTCCAGCGCCGCAATCAGCCGCGTCTGCACCGTCATCCACACCGGTCCCACAAACACGTTGACGACCGACGCCGCCTCGATCTGCCCCGCCATGCGGCCCAGCAACTCGACGCACTGCCGCATTTCGCGCGCCGCCCGGACGGCATCGGCGGTCCTGTTCTTCGCCAGCGCCGTGTCGAGCAGACGTTCCATTTTCATCATCAAAGCGCTCGCCTTGTCGTTCAACGTGTGCGCCTTCTCTTCGGCCACAACGACGAGTGCCTTGATCTGCTCGACCTGCTCCGCCACCGGCTCAGCGACGGGCTTGAGATGGTTCTTCCGGTGCCGCCAAACCGCCGCGAAGTGCAGCCCAAACTGATCGCCCACGGCTTGGCAGGTCGCACCAGGCACGCGCAGCGCTCGATCGACCGCGCGCCTGTCAGGATGCAAACAAACCCGGCACTGTGTCCGGCGCATCGTGCCCTTAGCGGTCACGGGACGATGTAGACTTCGCGGTTTAGTTCAGTGACGAAGTAGGGCTTGAGCGACCCGAGCGTCTGCTTGTCCATCTCGGTCAGTTTCGACACCGGATAGGCGGACAAGTTGCCCGCCAAGTCCGCCGTCAGCACAACACCGCGTCGGCGCATCGCAACGATGTGATCCCGAGCGAGCACGTCAGGAGGCGTCGGAGCATTTGGCGAACGCATGATCCGGTCGACGGCGCCGGGCATCTCGGCCGCTGGCATGTCCGCCCAACGCGTGAACTCGGCCAGCGCGGCGTCCAGCGCCTTGACGCGGTCAGCCGCCGCCGATGGCGCAGGGCGGCCATATCCGTCGCCGGCCTGGAGGCGGCCCAGCTCGTGCTTGAGGTCACGAAACACGTTGTCGAGAAAACCGACCGGTGCCCACTCGCGAGACCGGGCGCGCTGGTGCGCATCGCTGACCTTCTGCTCGAGCGTCAGGCCAGGAACTTCGATCGCGTCCGTCATCACTGAGTTGTTCACGGCATCGTTCTCCCGTACGCCAGCACCCGATCCGTCAACGCTTGCTCGCGACGCCGCCACTCGTGCCGTTGAAGCTCGGCGAGGTAGCGCGTCACTTCCGCGTCCGCATCCGCACGGCTCATCCCTCGAACATCGTGCGCTGCCGGGCCAGGCGTGCGGAATGCGCCGGGGTATCGGGACCGCAGATCCCGGACGGCATCGGCCGGCGACAACCCCTCGCGAGCGATCCGGAGCAGATCCATGTCGACCAGGCCAGCAGCGGTCGCGGCGGCTTCGAGATCAGCGGTCATATCGTGTGCCTCATATCAGTGACGGCGACATCCCTACCGGGAGCGGCGTCTGGAGCCAATCGGGGCCGGACGTTCCTGTTTGCACGTTCGGGCGCATTGAACGCGATTGATGACCCGTCACGACCTCGGCCATCTTCTTGCCATCGACCAGCAGATTGATGTGCTGGATGGGAAGCGACGCCGGCACCGGTTCGTAGGACGTCGGATGGTAGTTCCCACGAGCCGAAAACGTATGCACGGCGGGCGGCGCAATCGTCACCGCTCCAGCATGCCCTCGGTTTGCCGAATTAGGTTTGGTGTCGTTTGTCGGGCCAAATTCGCGCGCTAGGTAATTCAACAAAGGCGGCAAACCGATCAGGGCAGCGCCCAGCGCCGCTATGCCCGCTGCAACGGAACCAAGCGTCGTGCCCACCAGCAGCACTTCGGGACCGGCCATGAAGATCGTGAACGCCTTCAAACCGCCCACCAAGGGACCAAGCGCCGCGCCCGTCACCGCAAGGCTGCCGCCCAGCACCGCAAGCCCGCCCAAAGCCGCAACTACCTCCTCGATCTCACCCACCAAGCGTGGATGAGCCGACGTCCACAGCGCCAGACCATTCAACGCATTCGTGATCTTCGTCAGCGCGCCCGTCGCGTCGGTCACGATGGGCGCTCCAAGCGCCGTGAGCAGGTTGTTCCAAGACGTCGTGAAAGCCTGCATCTTCACAGACGGGTCCGTCTTCGCCATGACCTCATACTGATCCACCGAAGCCGCCCGCGAGATGTTTCCAGCGTCCCGCGAGAACGGAACCGCGTTTCTGATAACTTCTGTGATCAGCCCGTTGACGGTCTGGCGAAGGCCGTCGCGCATGAGAAGAACCGTCTGCTGCTCCGGCGTCTTCGCGCCCATGCCAACCAGACCCGCGCGCACCACCGTGTCGATATACTTCACGGGGTCGGTCGCCAGCAGGCCGGCATCCCGCACGCCGCCTGCGCCGACCACGAGCTGGCCGCCCCTGCGAACCGAGACCTTCGAGGAATCCAGAACCCCAGCCTTCTCGAGGAACAGACCAGCCTGCTGCGTCAGCCTCCCGCCAAGGATCTCCTGCTGCATGGACGTCAGCGACGTGCCTGTCCGATACCCGCCCATCGCCTGAATGACCGGGACCATGTTCACGAGGCCCGCATCCGTGAGGCTTGCACCCGCACCACGCGCTTGCTTCTGGAAGTTCAGCAACTCGCTGGACCCGACGCGCCCAACCGTCGCCGCCGTGATCGCCTCCAACAACCGCGCCTGTTGCTCCGCCCTCGCCTCGCTGATTTGCCCCGTCTTGGGGTCGACAAGAGACCCGCGCAGGTCGAGAAATCGGCTCGCCTCGTAGCCGGCCTGCTCCGGGTTCTGCCCGGTGACCTGCGCGGCCACGACGCCCAGCTTCGTGAATGCCGGCGACGCCCGGACCGCATCGCCGATGTTGCCGAACTCGTTCCGCAAGTCGGCAAGAAGTTTCAGGTTGTCCGAAGCGCCCGCGTTGAGGATCTTGCTCGCATTCTTCCAAGCCGCACCAGTCGCGGTCGCGATGTCAACCTGCGACATGCCAGCCTGAGCCATAAGCGACTGCTGATGGACAAACTCCTTGCCATGCTCCACGAGCTTCGCCATGCCGCCAAGGATGGCCGTGCCGCCCATCGCCGCACCGAACCCCAGCGCCGCGATTTTGATGCGATCGAGGCTGCCCTCGAGCGTCTTCGTGTGGGCGTTCAGACCCAGCAGTTCCCGGCTCAGCGCGCCCAATACCTGCGAGCCGTTGCTCGACATCGCGATGCTTACGCCAATTCGGTAATACTCGCCGGCCATGTTTCAGATCCTCACCGGAGACGGCACGGTGTCGACCGCAGAGAACGCGGGCGGGCGCGACAGGACGCTACCCGCCCGCACGTGCCGCGACGGTGTCATCTAGCCCGTCCGCACGATGTCGGGGTTTGGATTACGCAGGCACTGGCCGACTGACCCTGCATCGCCGGCATTTCCCGGACCAACGATCTCTGTGTTCGTCACGCCGCGCGGTCCTGTTCGGCCGCCGGCAACCATCCCAGAACGCGCCTGATGGTTTGCGCGCGCGGCTCGTCCAATGCGTCGGCCAGCGCGTCGAGCCGATCGACCAGCTCAAGCGGGAGCCGGACGGGGATGACGGCCGTAACGGGGCGGCGGGGTCGGCCAGGCGAGGGCATCGGTGGTTCCGAACGGTGTGGACGCACATATTCGGACACGAGACGGACACGGGTCAAGCGTATTCACCCTAATGCATTGCGATGGCTTCTATTTGTCAGTCGTTGTCCACTGTTTGTCAGTCTGTGTCATCATCTTTCAGTGCGCTTGCTGGCTCTCGGTCGGACCATCTGGCGAAGCGACACGGCCTCACTCGCCACCACGGGGCCGAAGCCTGTCAGTCGCTGCCAGTTTACGGACAAAATCACGCTCGGAGCCGCAAAGCGGACCGGCACCATGCTGAGCCGAAAGCCGTCCCCGATACATTACCAAAATCGGTCCGATTCTGGTTATCAATCGTTCTGAGCGTGAGACTTGGCCGGCGTTAGAAGGGGACTGACCGGTGGGTCAGCCTGAGCCGGGCATAAACGGGCGAAATTTACCCCGGCGGGCGAGAATGGGTTCGAGGGGTTTCGAGGGGTGTCGAGTGACACGATGTCACCCACCGTTTGTGGTTCCTGCGGCGGATGCGGCAGATGCGGCACGGGTTTGCATTGATACGCATACGCGCGCGCGGGTGAGAGCTACATACAGAATGGCTGCCGCAAGTGCCGCAAGTGCCGCATACGGTCATCTGTCGTCTCTGTCCTGGTAGGGTCTGGCGGCTTCGGGGAGGTGGGCTTCGATGCCGAGAAAGCCTCTCTTGTTGCGATGACCCGGCGTGTCCCGCACGGGTTCGCATCCGTGTCGGATGAGGGTCTGGGACAGCCATTTGGTCGTCCCCGGCTTCTCGCCATTCGCCGCGGCATAGTCTGACCAGCTTCGGAACAGGTTTGACATTGTGTCGGCTATGTCGCGTCCACCCGTGCGGCAATGTTCCTCGATCCACTGCCGGACGCTGTCCTGCTCGGTGAAGTATTCAACGGTGGCTTCGATGACGGACTGCGGCCGGATCAGGCCGTTTCGTTGCCAGTCTAGGCAGCCCTCGATCATCCAGCGGAAGATGTCTGGCCATTCGTCGCGTAGCTTTGCCTCGAGCTCGCGGTCTGGTGTCTGAGGCTTGAGGATGAAAGGCACCACGTTGAACCGGCGGCGGGCGGCCTCGTCGACGTTGCGCAAGACCGGCTTGTGGTTGCCGATGACGGCGAGCTTGAACCTTGGAGTGAAGGTGAAGAAGTCCTGACGCATGAAGCGAGCGCTGATCGGATCGCCGCCCGTGAGTTGTTTGATGCGCGTCTCGGCCCATGCGCGGCCTTCCTCGGTCTCGGATGCGCACACCATGCGAGCTCCGCGCAGCATGGCGAGGTCGGTCGGGTGTCGATCGCTCTGACTGGCTGTGAAGGTCTCCATGGACGCGATCTTGGCGTATTCGCCAAGGATGCCGGCGACGGTGTTGAGGAACACGCTCTTTCCGTTGCCACCCGGCCCGTAGATGAACAACAGGGCGTGCTCACGCGTGATCCCGGTCAGCGTGTAGCCGCACCAGGCGCGAAGGAAGCGGATCAGGTCGGCGTCGCCGCCGGTGGATTCCTCGAGGAAGGCTAACCATCGCGGGCAGTCCGGCGCGATCGACGGTGCGACAGCGGTGAGCGTGGTGATGTAGTCTTCGCGGGTTGGCTTGTGGATCTCGCCAGTGCGGAGGTCGAGCGTTCCGCTTGGTGTTCCGAGCAGGAAGTCGTCCCGGTCCCAGATCTCGGATGTGACGGCAAACGCCCGATCGGCTTGCGCGAAGCGCTCGATGGCGGCGGCGGTCGAAGCCTTGGCCAGCGTCGCCTTGATCTTGTCGGATACGTCGCTGCTGGTCGTGACGAGCTCCCGGCAGATATCGCGCGACCACGAGAAGGCGAGACGTGTTCGCTCCGGTCGCCAAGCGTAGCCGGTCCACTGATGCCAACAACCCGAGCTGTGACAATAGCGGAGTGTATCCTGGTGCCGTCGAGCGAAGACGCGGGCGATGCCGTCCTCGGTGAGTTCGGTGAAGTCCTCGAATGTGAAGCCCGGATCGTCCGCGAAGTAGGGTCGCTCCTCATCCACGAGCGATCTCCCGCACGAGCGCGTCGTTCCAGTCGCCTGATCCTGTCGGGACGGCAATCCGGACGGTGCGGCCTTCCTGTTGCCATCGACGCGCCGCCTGACCGGCGCGGCTGCGGCCTTCGCTGTCCCGATCGGCTGCGATGACGATGTCCCGCACGTCCGCAGGGAGCTGCAGGGCGGCACCGAGATTGCCGGCGGAGATCGCCGACCAAGCGGGCGCCTGCAGCATGATCCCGGCTGACGCGGCGGTCTCTATACCCTCGCCGACGACAAGCGGTCGGGACGGGTCGTGCGGGTTGAGGCGGATAGCGGCCCCCCAGACCGGGCCAAGCGACGCCTTCCGGATGTCGACACCGGCTTGCCCTGATCCGTCGCGACAGAGGTAGGTCCGATGCACGGCGACGGTCTCCCCGTCGACGTCCTGGACGCGGGCGATCATTGCCGGGAGCTTGAGTCCGCCCTCGGGATAGCCGACGCTGGGCGCAAAGCGGAGCACAGTAGAGGCTTCAAGACTGGCGAGGCCACGGGAGGCCAGGTAGGCGGCAAGGATGCTGTCAGGGCGGCTCCGTTCCCAGAGCGCGCGGGCGCGGCGTTGCTTCTCCGCACGGATCTCAGCGTCGCCTTCCGGCGGTCGAGGAGCGGCCGGTTTCCATTCGCCGCGTGTCACGCGTTGTAAGACATCGGTGATGGCATCCAGGTCATTGCAAGAAACGCATGATACGCGCGCGATCTGGTCAGGGCGCCCGCGCACGATGAACGTGTCGTGGTAGGAACAGGCCGGGCAGTTGCCGCGCCATTGGGTGCGCAGCTTTCGAAGCCCGAGCCTACCGGCAATTTCGGAAGCGTTCACGCCCGCCCCCTTCGCAATGGACATGGATCGTGCGCGCGTTTGGCCAGATTCGGCGGAGCGCGGCCATCGCCTTCGCGCGTGCGTCCTCGCGCTCGACGGCGCATCGGGAACAGACTGCGAGCGTCAAGCAGTTCGTGGCGTGTCACGGGCCGGTGCGGCAATGCACAAGTGAAAGTCGCCGCCGGCGCGGATCGGTGCGGGACACGATGCGCACAACATCGGGGTGCGTCGCGGCGCTTTGGCGATTCCCTCAAGGGCTCGCTCGATCGAGCTGATCAGCCGACGTGCCCGGTCGGACCCGCAATAGGCGCGCCCAACAAGATCCGCGAGGTCGCCGGGCTGCATCACGTCGAGGAACATCGCGCCGCCGGCTTGGGCGTGGACGTCGCGCATGTCGCCCGCCCAACTCATCGCACCGCCTCCGCCCCAGTGCGTCCTGAATGCGCAGCCCATCTCAGCAAGTCGGCGCGTTGGCGGTTGCCCCTCGCAAGTTCGCGGTCGGCGGCGTGTTGCAACTCGCGAGGCGAGAGCGGTCGGTCAGACCAGCGGCGGCGGAAGTGTCGATTGCGGACGGGGTCGGATTGATCTGCGTAGTAGGTGGTGCTGCTGCGCATGAAATCTGCTCCGGAGGAGCAGCGAGGCGTTGAACGAACCGACCAAAACCGCTATGTCGAGGGTGCCGTCACGACTTGGTTTTGATCAGCCCCTGCCTCGCTGCCGCGTGGTGGGGGCTATTCGTATCTACGCGGCGCGCTTGGTCGGACGGCCGCGACGGGGCTCTATACGAGCCGGCCGTTCGTGCGCCAGCAGCCAGTCGCGCGTGCGCTTCAAGTCCCAGCGAACGAAACGACCGATCCGGACAGCCGGCGGGTCAATGCGGAATATCGTTCTCTCCGATAGGCCGAGCGCTTGTGCGAGCTGCGCGCGGGTGAGCAACCCATCGAGCAGCGTGTCAGCGGCGGAATGCGTCGAAACGGGACTGGCGCCATGTGCGGCTTGGACGGCGGTGTCGGTCAGCAAGGGGGCGACTCCTGACGGTCTGTGTCAGGGAAGATCAGCCGACGGGCTTACGGGATGAAACGGCACTCAAACCGAAATCAGGTGGCCAGGCCGCTTCGCAGTTGGCTGAGAAGAAAGTCGGCGCGAGACACAGCAGACCGACCGGCCTGTACAGGCAGGTGCTCGCGAAAACGCTTCAAAGCTACACGAGGCGCCCCTTTCGGGCCTTCGCCGATGCTGATCCGCGCGCGCCAATCTTTGAGCAGCAAGATGTTGATACTGCGATGACGGGTCCGGTGTCCGTTTCGGATTGCCAGAAGAGTTTCGTTAGCGGCTTCGTCTATGGATTTCCCAGCTTGATGAAGCTCGTCGATGGCACGACATGCTAAACCCATGAGGTTAGCCCGTCGCGTCGACATTCCCTTGGCGCGTGGCGGGTTAAAAAGAGGAGGCTTGCCACCGTTCAGCGCGTGATGGATTTCGCCCAACACATCGCGAAAACACGTGTCAAGGTTTTCGATCCGGACAACGTCGTTGGAAGACAGGAAGTCGTAGACAGCAATGACGGCGCTCAGAGCCTCTGCGTCTACACCCTCGCTCCCATGGCGCACTCGCACCTTCCGACGAAACTCTATTACACGAAGTCGGCAAACTAAGAGACGCCACGCTTCGGAATCGGCCGTTCGTCCTTCGGTCTCGCTCCACCACACCTTGCAAAGTTGGCGTTCTTCTTCCGTCAGGTTGTCGGCGTCCGACACGCCTCACACCTTCCTGATCGCCACGACGTCCGCCGCCGGCCGAACGCTCGCCGACACCATCGCTCCGACCCGCTCGGTGGCCTCCCGCAACATGCTATCGACTAAGTGCGCGTAACGGGCCGTTGTAGCTGCCTGCGTGTGCCCGAGCAGCGCGCCGATCGTGGGCAGGCTCAGCCCGCTGCTCGCGAGGATCGACGCGAACGAATGCCGCAGATCGTGAAGGCGAAAATCCTCAAGGCCCGCCGCGTCGCGAATTTCTGCCCACGAGCGCTTTAGGTTGAACAGCGCGGCATCCGGGCCAAGGCCCTCGAACAAGGACGATCCAGACGCCTTCGCCCGCATTGTGGTCAGCAGCCCGACGGCTGCTCCGTTTAACGGCACCCGATGTGCGCGCTTCTGCTTCGTCGACGCGCTCGGCTTCAACCAGACGCCCGCCTCAAGGTCGAATTGCGCCCACGTTGCCGCCATCAGCTCGCCGCGCCGGGCCCCCGTCAGCAAGAGGAGACGGACGGCATTTGCCGATCGCTGGTCACGATGCGCGGCGAGTGCGCCGGTGAGGCGGACCAGCTCGGCTGCCGACAGGTAGCGCTCGCGGCGCTCTTCGTCGTTCTTGCGCACTCGGGTTGCCGGATTGTCGGCTCGGATCTCCCATTCTATCGACAGCGACATCATTTTGCTAACCAGCGCGAGGGCGCGGTTCGCGCGCACCGGAGCCGTCGCCGAGACCTCCCGATGCATCGCGCTCACGTCGGCACGGCACACGGCGTCGACCTTCTTCTTGCCCAGCCGAGGCAGGACGATCTGGCGTAGCAGCGCCTTGTCCTCTGCCAGACTGCGCGCACGCTTCCTCGGTCCGTGCTCCTCGATATAGCAATCGGCGAGATCAGCGACGGTCGGCGCGGCCCGCTCGCGATGACGCTCGCCCATCGGGTCCTCGCCGATGTCCACCTGTCGCTTGAGCTCTTTGGCGCGCTCGCGGGCGGCTCCGGTCAACCAGTCAGGGAACGCGCCGATGGTCAGCCGCCGCTCGCGACCAGCGGCGCGGTAATTCAGCACCCACGCCTTCGCGCCGGCTGGCGTGACACGAAGGCCAAAGCCTTTCGTTTCCCCGTCGTAAACAATCCGGTTCCCTGAGGCGGGCGCCTCGATCGCCTTGACCAGCTTGTCGGTGAGCTTGGTCGCCATGTCCGCAGGCCTTTCGTGTCCGCAAAATGTCCGGACACAAAGTGCGCGTTCGTGGCAACGAATGTCAACGTCTGTCTGTGTCTGTCGGTAAGAGGCATTGTCTGTCAGTGGCTTAGGGCGCGGACACCGCTAAGCCCTTGACAGGACTGGGCGGCATTTTTCGGACTACGAATCTGGGGGTTGGAAGTTCGAGTCTTTCCGGGCGCGCCAGCGACAGTAATCCCCCGCTTCTACCGCGGACGGAAATGGTATCAGGCGGGATCGGCCAGCGTCGCGTCACGATCCTGGGCGCGACGAAGACGGTCGAGATAGTCGGCCATCGCGACGGCGCGCTCGGCGGCGTGGGCGGAGACCGGCCAGAAATGGACGAAACCTGCCGGCGCGCTGGCGTCGAGGGTCTCGTAGGACTGGCAAAGCCTGGTCGTCGACGTGATCAGGTGGGCATCGAACGCGTCGAGCTTGCGCAGGACATAGTTGCCCATCGCCTGGTCGAGCCAGGGCAGTGATTCGCGGCCGTGCTTGTGCAAATAGCGGCTGACCGAGAGCCGGATCGCCTCGAGGATCTGCACACTGTCGTGGCCGCCCGGCATCGACCAGATCCCGGCGTTGAAGCCGATGCTGTCGCGGAACGGGATCGGGTCGACCTTGAACAGGTCGCCGCCAGCCGCGTCCGAACCGGGCAACTCGTTCCAGCGCTCCGACTGGGCGCTCATCCTGCCGGACAGGAGGGCGGTCTCGAGCGTGAGCTGCAGCGGCCGGTCGAAGACGACGTCGGTGTCGACATACAGGATCGGCGCGTGGTCGGTGACGCCCTCGTGCTCGCCGATCATCAGCCGCGCGAGGACGGCGTCGATCTTGCCGCTGCTGGCGACATTGAGGACCGACAGACGCGGGAGCAGCGTTGGCGGCAGGAGGCTTTCGATCAGGGAGCGGTCGCGGTCGGTGACGACGAGCACGTCGCCGCCATAGTGACCGAATTCGACGAGACTGCTCGTCGCGAGCCTGAGCTGCTCGGCGTAGGCCCCCGCACCCATCAGCACGAAATAGACGAGCGGGCGGAAGGCGATGAACTCGTCGACGATCCAGCCTTCCCGGAACAGGAGGTTGCGTTGCCGGCCGGCTCGGCGTGACGAGAGCGGGAAGTTGTCGCCGATCGGGTAGACGTGCTCGCCGACCAGCACCGAGGTCCGGTTCTCGAGCTTGATCGCGTTGTGGTCGATCAGGGTGCGGGTGCCGACGCGCATCCAGTCCGAGCGGCACAGCTCGAGCACGTCAACGAGCGCGCGGTGCTCGATGAAGGCCAGCCGTTCCCAGGCGGCGGCCTCGGTGCCGTCGAGCAGGATGGTGCCGTCGGGCGGCGTTCGCACCAGCCCCAGCGAGGAGCGGAGTGTGGCGAGGCCGCCATACATCGAGACCGCGAGGCGCCCCGGCGCGGTTGCTCGCGAGGCGCCGGTCAGGCCGATATCGACCGGCCGCCAGTTGTCGCGATCGAACACGCCGAATTCCAGGTCAGGCCGCTCGAGGCCGGTGCAGAGGACGAGATCGGCGGGATCGACGAGCGCGGGCAGCCGATGGGTGACGCGCTGGGCGGTCCGGTCGAAGCAGAGCACGGTGTCATGGACGGTCGTTACGCCATACATTCGGCCGGCTGTCCTTGTCGTCTGTCGATGATGTTATCGCGGGCGGGTCATTCGGATCTGGGGATCTGGGCGCGGGTCAGGGTCGCAGCTTGCGGTTCTCGCGCCAGCCGACCCAGAGATAGTGGCGGAGCGGATCGACGTTGCCGCGGGCGAGGTCGGGATTGGCCTGGAGATAGAGGTCCTCGTCGAAGTCTCGCAGCCGCTCCTCGACGCCGATCGGAGCGGCGTTGACGGAGGCACGCAGCTCGGCCACGAAATCGCGACGCTGCTCGTCCGACCGCCAGGGGGCACGATACACCGGCTCCTCGGCGAGCCGATTGAGCAGGTCGGCGTTCCGGTCGGCCTCTTCCGGCGAGCCTGTCGAGACCGTCTTCTCGAGCCGGATGCCGGTGTCGAGCACATAGAAAAGGGTGCGCCGCTCGCCCCGCCAGTCGCGGTTGAAGCCGCCATAGCCGGCGCGCACGAAGCGGCGGGAATAGTCGGTGTGTTCGTGGCCGTAGCGGCCGAAGCGGACGTCCATGTAGCCGACGCTGCCGACCGCCTCGCGTCCGACCGCCATGCACATGCCGCCGACGAGCGTCGAGATGCCAGGGTCGCCCGCGGTGCAGGAGCCGGACAGGACATGCGGGCGGAAATCGGGATGGGTGTAGTTGACATGTCCGAGCGCCATGGCCGCATGGGTCCATTCGGCGTCCCAGCCATAGATCGTCGGCACGACGTCGTCGTCCATCAGGATGAAGGCGTCGGCGCGGCTGTAGTGGGTGAGGTAGAAGATGCCGCGGTTCTTGTTCCAGGCGACACCCTTGTTGCGGCCGGTGACGAGCGGGTAGCCCAGTTCGCGGACCGCCTCGATGGTGCCGTCGGTGGATCCGTCGTCGCAGACCACGAGGTCGAATTCAAGCAGGCTGTAGGCCTCGATCTGCGCGATCTGGGCGAGCAGGAGGTCGCGGCGGTTGAACGTCGTGATCGCGATGCCGGGCCGGACTGTCATTCGGATACGGGGTCCCCTGGTTGCGTGCGCCGCCCGGTTGACGGACGCCGGGCGGGCACCCGACAACGATGTGGAAGATACAAGCCGTTAGGCGCCAGGATCCCAGGGTCAGCTTATACGATCGGCGCCGTTGAAGGGAAACCCGGCCACCGGAGCCCGGGCAGGTTTGGTTTTGCGATGCGTCGAAGACAGCATCATCGTTCGCCCATGCCCGGGCGCGTGTCCCGGTGCCGCGGCCACCATGCGGGCCGAGACATGGCCCCGCGTCTCCGCTCCGCGTCTGAAAGGATCAGAATGCCCCTCCTCGCGTGGCGACATGTGGTGATGCTCGCAGCCCCGGTTCTGCTCGGAACGACGATCGCGCGCGCGGCGCCCGCATTCACGCGCGGCGGCGACGGCGCGTTCAGGAACATCACCGCGACCGGCGGGGCGCTGCCGGGCGTCGACGTCTCCGGTGCCCTGGTGCAAGCGAACGGGTCGAGCACGACGATGGCGGCGCTGGCACTGGAGGCAGCGAGCGCGGTGCCGCTCGCGATGGCGGGGCAGCCGAACGGTTGGCTGAAGCTGGACGGGAACGGCCTGGTGCCGGCCGCTTCCATTCCCGCCAGCGTTCTGAGCGGCATCGATCCGGTCGCGCGATCGACGGCTGCCACGGCGGCCGCGGCGGCGGCGGCCGCCGTTCCGGCGAGCACCGCGAACAGGGCGGGCGGCTTCGCGCAGCTCGACAGCAACGCGCTTGTGCCGCTCGCGCTGCTGCCCTCGAGCGTGACGTCGCCCATGGATACGGCGGCGCGGGCGCAGGCCAGCGCGGCACAGTCGGCAGCGAGCGCGGCGCAGGCGCTGGCGGCGACCGCGATGCCGTCGAGCCTGGCCAACAAGGCGGGCGGGTTCGCGCAGCTCGACAGCAACGCGTTGGTGCCGATCTCGGTGCTGCCGGCGAGTGTGACATCGCCGACGGACGCCATCGCGCGGGCACAGGCGGGTGCGGCGCAGTCGGCGGCGAGCGCGGCGCAGGCGCTGGCGGCGAACGCGATGCCGTCGAGCCTGGCCAACAAGGCGGGCGGGTTCGCGCAGCTCGACAGCAGCGCGCTGGTGCCGATCTCGGTGCTGCCGGCGAGCGTGACATCGCCGACGGACGCGGTCGCGCGGGCACAGGCGGGTGCGGCGCAGTCGGCGGCGAGCGCGGCGCAGGCGCTGGCAGCCGCGGCCGTGCCCGCGAGCGTGGGCGGCAAGGCGGGCGGATTCGCGCAACTCGACGGCAACGGACTGATCCCGACCGGGGTGATGCCGAAGAGCGGCATTGCCGCCGGAGCATGCCTCAAGGCTACATTCGACCTGACCGGCCGGGCGACGTCGTGCGCTGGACTGACAGGCAAGGACATCCCTGCCGATGGCACGAGCATCGGTGTCGATCCGAACGGCAACCTGATGGCGCTCGGTGGCGCCGGTGTCGACCCGACGGCACGCACGGCTGCCGCCAGTGCGCAGTCGGTCGCGAATGCCGCGATTCCCGCAAGCCAGATTGGAGTGACGGTGCCTGGTCTGGATCCCGCCAGATCGCTGTCGCAATCTCTTTCGGCCGCGGCGGCGGACGCCACACAGCGCACCTTCGCGCAGCATTGGAATGACACGATCAACGCGGCCGACTACGGCGTCGATTGCGATGCGGGAATTGCCGTGTTTTTCACGGGAAACACCTCCTCGACGACGATCACCTCTGGAAGTTACGTGTTCGGCCCCGATGATGTCGGCCGGCCGCTGAAGGGCGGTTACTATTGGGGGCCGTGGCGAGCGACGATCACCGGCTACGGCCCGGTCGTGAACGGCGTGAGTTCGGCCACTGTTTCGACACCACCCAACGTGAATGCAGCCAATGATGCCGGCTACATGACCTACACTACCGACAACTCGGCCGCGATGCAGCGGGTGTATCAGCATTATCTGAACGCACCGAAGGGGGCGATGGTCTCCTGGCCCATCGGCAAGTGCGACTTCTCGCAACCGCAAAGTTGGGTCGTCACCAAGCCGCTCCGCTTCAGCGGGATGGGTATCGGCGCGACCCAGTTCGTCATGACCGCCCCGAACACCGATGCGTTCCATTTCCTTGTCGGCGCCCCTGGCAACAAAGTCGACATCACGCTCGACGACTTCACGATATCCAAATCCGATCCCAACAATGCGTTCACGCAAGGAACTCGATTTGCGAACAAGGCCATTAGCGTGGAAGCATATAATGACGTAGGTCAAAACGCCGGAATTCTCGTCGCATCCCACATCCAGATCCAAGGACAGGATCACGACGACACCTCGCACGGCTGGAATGTCGGACTCGAAGTCAACAGCTTTGCCAGGCCGGTGATCGAATACGTCAACGTGAAAAATGGTGGTGTCGCCGACGGCTGGAACGGCGCCTACGCCAATGCCCCCAACCCGCTGGTCAATGGCGCGGCGGCGATACCGGCCGGAATCCTGCCCGGCAATGGCGATGATTTCTGGATCCACGGGACCGCGAGCAATAACGGAAGTGTCGCTGCCGCTGAGGTTGCCGGCACGGCGACGGTTCCAATGAATGCGGCGGGACTTGGCGTGAATGCCGGCGACACGGTGGAAGATGTCAACGCCGACGTGATTGTCGGCATTGCCTATTCGGTCTTGAACAACTCGATCGTCTTCAATGCCACGACTGCAACCGCCGCGGCTCCAACCGGAGCGACCACTGTCTCCGTCGCACCGAACGGCAGCAACATCGGTCTTGGCTCGGGAACGATCGTTGATGTGACAACCGGCAACACGTTGGGGACTGGTACGGTCTCCGGAAGCACAGTCACCTTTCCCTCGGGCGGGATTGCGAATGCAGTGGCAGCGAGCGACATCCTCTCGAGCGGGATCGCGGGATCGGTTTCCTCCGGCGACCAACTGGCCAACAGTAGCTCTTACGCGATCGATACGGCCTTCGAGCACAATGGTTCCGACGGCGGAAATGTCGGCCTCGATATCGAGGACTTCCAGGGCGGCTACGTGACCGATTACGACGCGGTGTATGGAGGCTACGAGATCCGCTCGGAGCACAACGACGCTGACAGTCTACCAGAACTGATGGAGATCGAGGACAGTCTGTTCAACGGCTTCCTGATGGACATCGACCTCAACGGTGTTGGATGGCTCGGTCTGTCAAACAACGACATGCTGCACTCGTTCACCTCCCCGTTCTTCCAGGCCGTCTGGAACCACGGCGGCGGGTTGTGGACGATTTCGGGCAATCAGTTCAGTGCGCCGAACCAAGCTAGTGCATCGGGCGTCGCATTCACCGCGGACGGGCCGGACCCGTTCGGCGGTTTTCCGGAAACCGTTTCCGGAAACGTCGGTTTCAGCTTCAGCGGAACCTGTCTCTACACCGACAGCCACTATAGCGCCGTCATCGCGACCGGGAACTCGTTCGAGGGCTGCGGGACTTACGTGACCGACGCCAACGGGAACAACGACTATGCCAATAACATCTTCCAATACCCAACGATGCTGTGGACGCCGTCGACCGGCACCGAGTTTCCGAACAAGGTTCTGATCGGCACCTACGCCAACGCCGGCCGCCTGACGATCCAGGACTTCCCGACCAGTTTCGTGCTCGCCAATCAGTTCGTGCTGGACTCCAGCCTGGGCACGATGACGGAGACGATGAATAGCACGCATGCGGACGCCTCGGGTGGCTTCTTCGGCTACGGCGGCCCGGGAACACTGGTCTTGGCAACGGGGACCAACAGCAAGTTCCCTGCACTGACGAAGGGCAACGCGGAGGTTTTCGGGCGGCTGCTCTGCGCCAACGCCTCTGCCTACATGGCCAGTTGGAGTGTGCTGGGTCATTACAGCCTGCAAGGAACGCCGGCAGTCGGTGGGCCGTCGGGCGCGGGTGTTTTTACGCCCGACAGCGATGGGGATACCACCTTTGCGATCGGCGGCTCGTCTCCGCGCTTCTCGCTGACCCCGCAGCTTCTGCCGGGCGCATCACCCGGGGTGGAGGTGGTGATCGGCAATGGAACGCCAAACGCCAGTTGCACCGCCGATTTGAAGGAGATGATCGCACAGTGATCGTCGGAATCGGCTGCATCCGGGGGAGCAGGGAGGGTGGCTAAGGCGCCATTGACGCCAAGAGGAGGTCCGGGCTTGAGCATTGGAGGAGTTCGTGACCAATTACGGGTGAGTTGAGCGGATCCGACCTCTGATGACCTACGCTGTTCTGCTGAAGTGCCATTTCTGGGATGGCTTTGCGAAACGGCAGCTCGATCGACTGATCGACCATGCTCCGGGCGGGGACGTTTTCGTGGTTGTCAACGAGTCGGCCGGCCCGGTTCCGGGGATCGACTACGATGAGAGCAAGATCATTCGGGTGACGGAAGGGTCGGCGAAAGCCGTCGGTCTTGAGCACCAGTCGAACCACAACATGTATTGGTATAGTGGCGACTATCATCTTCATCTGATGACCCGCCGCTATCCGGATTACGATTATTACATTGTTCTCGAACACGACGCCTTGATCATGTCGAACATGGACGAGTTGGTCAGGAGAATGGCCGAAGCCCAGATCGACTACGCGTCGCAGCCGATCCGCGAGCCGCTGCTGACGTGGGGTTGGCTTCCTTCATGCGAAGGCGTTTACGCGTTCGAGGACATCAGGCATTGGCTCATCTCGATCATGCTGTTGTCCCATCGCGCGGCGCATACGCTGTTCGAGAGACGGGTCCGCATGGGCCAGCGCCTACGCGATGGGGAGCTCAGAAACTGGCCCTTCAGCGAGGCGGCGGTTCCCACCGAGATGCATCTCGCCGGCTACAAGATGGCCACGCTCGATCAGCTTGGCTCGATCCGATATTTTGCTTGGGCGCCTCCATTTGTCGAAGATGCCCTGCCGGCCATGGAAGGAGCCGTCTTCGTCCATCCCGTTCTGGACGCACGCAGGTTCGTAGCCGGACTTGACCAGTGGATGTCTCCCGCGGAGGCTTTCTTTTCGGCGGACCATCCAATGAGGCAGCGCATTATTGGTGATGCGCTCGCCCTCTATTTGCCACGGCTGCATGGCCGGCTATGGTCGGCGCGCCATTTCGAACTGGCGGAGCGCTGCACGGAACTCATGCGCAGTGTGGGCGACGCGGACTATCATCGTCGCCATGGCCTGGCCGAAGCGAATGTCGGCCTGAACAAGCCCGCCGTTCAAAGCTCCCTGTCGGAATTTTCTGTCTGTCCAGAAGAGGCGCGCGGCGCACTGACGGGACCGGTCAGCGGGCAGTTCAAATTCCACACCACGCGTGAATATCGTCCCTGGTGGATGGTCGACCTCCTCGTCGTGGAGTTCATCGACGAGATCCGCGTCTTCAATCGGATTTTCCAGAACGAGCGGGCGCACGGCCTTGAGCTTCATGTCTCGCGTGACGGTCGCTCATGGAACTTGGCAGCAACGCACACGCCCCAAATCGTGTTTGGCCAAGGGCCAGACACACCCTGGATCGTCCAGTTGCAGCGAGCCGTCAGATTCGTGCGCCTTGAGCTTCCGCGAGACGGAGTGCTCCATCTCGACCAGGTCCATGTGATCCGAGGGAGCAAACTCGTCAGCGGAACCGGGTTCGAGAAGCAGTCTATCGCGAGCAATCCCTTAAGCCACCTGATCAGAGGAAACTTGTCGCGGACCAGTCCCGATCACTGATTGGCGGTCTTGAGAATCGGAGGATGATCGCGCGCGCACGCCCCATATTCTCATAAATAAGAACAGGCGACGATCTTTCCCTGGAAGTTCTGTTTCCAAGATTGTGTCCGACCCTCTAACAAGGTTTGCGGAACGTTAGGAAGTCATTTATATCCGCCCCTGAATTGCTGCGGAAGCTTACCCATGACGTTCAAGGCGCTGTTAGTGGCTGTCTCATCCGTCTGCCTCGCCACGTCCGTCTCTGAAGCGTCCAATCCGACATCGGTGAAAGTCGATGCCGCGATGGCCGCCAGCATTGCCGCCTCGGTTCCGGGTTCGGTCGCACAGACACTAGCCGCCTCGTACAGCTCAATTTTATATGGAGCCGATTACGGGATGCAGTGTGACGGCATCGACGACGCGACAGCCGGCTTGAACGCTGTCCTCGCCGCAGCACAGACCAGCTCAAGTCTCGCGAACGCCCAGGCGAGCGGCGCCCAAGTTGTACTGCCCGGCGGTGTCTGCCTGATCTCCGGCGCTATCAACGTCGCGGTCACCAAATCGATGGAGGTGACGGGGATCGGTGTGGGAGCAACGCACCTCGAGTGGACGGCCCCCACCAACGGGTTGATGTTCACGGTTTCCAATAACGCCAGTTTGACAATCAATGGCATGACCATTAGCAAACGCCCCGGCGTCAATCCGTCCGGGTCGACATTTCTCGGACAAGCTCTATCTATCGCGGCCGGTGGCCCTGAAGTCACCACCTACAACACCTATCTGCCGCGGCATCAGAATGTTGGCGCGATCACGGTTTCCAACATCTCGATCTATCCTGGCAATCCAAACGGACAGACCGATTCATGGGCCGTCGGCGTCGACTTGACGGATCTGGCAGGACCGACGATCTCCAATGTCTCGGTCAATATGCCGGGCTGGGGAACGCTGCCGAACCCGAATGGTTTGGCGACGCCAATCTCGGGTCTGCCCTCGCCAGCATCGCCCGGACCGCCGAACCGCGGTTTGGCTACCCGCACGTCCGGCACCAACGGGAGTGGCAGCACGGCGAGCAATCTCGGCATCGGTGTCGCCGACGGCGTATTGCTGCAAGGCACCGATCCGACATCGAGCGATCCGAACGCGGGAGACTACAGCGTCGATGCCGTCATCTCCGATCTGAGCACGTCCGGAGGCCTGGTCGGGCTTGACCTCTATCGTTTCCAGGGCGCCTACATCTCCAGCTTCAAGTCGGTCGCCGACGTGATGGGGATTCGCGCGGACACGCCCAACAACGTGTCGGAGCTAATCTCGGTCAACGGATCACAATTCAACGACACTGTCGACGGCATCTATCTTAATGGTGTCGCCGGTAGCAGCCTGACAGGCGACTACTTCCTTCACGCGGATGGTGGCGTGCAGGGCCTGCCGGCATGGGCTGCCATCTGGGTCAGGGACGGGACCAACAACTCGCTGAGCGGCAACAACATCAACGGAGATGGCAGCGGCTCGATCGCTCCGGAATACGGAGTGTATCTGACTGACGATGCGCAGGATGGGACCGGCGGTTTCCCTGATACCGTATCAGGAAACGAGATCGCGCAGGTGAACGGCATCTGCATCGGCAACGACAAGTATGTCACCGCGATCAGCGTCACGGGCAATTCCTTGCGCGGTTGCGCCACATACACGTCCGATGGCGCAGCCAATATTCCCTACTACACCGATGACAACAGCTACGTGAACAACATCTCCAACACGCCGGATATCTCGGAAACCAGTGATGGATTGAGCATTCCGCAGGCCGTCACCGTCGGGTCGTTCGCGACGGTGGGTTCGTTGAAGATCCTGTCCAACAACGTCCAGACGTTCCTGCTCGACAGTTCGGGCAACCTGTCGGTTGCCGGCAACTTCACGATGGGCGGCAACCTGACGATGGGCGGCTCCCTGGTGGCATATGGCATCGTGCAGACCAATTCGATGTTCGCCGGGAACCTGTTCGTGCTGGGGAACAACCATCATTCCATCTATGAAGAAGCGGCCGGCGGCTTCATCACTGGGACCGGCGTGCTGCCGCTCACTGTTCCGGCGGGAGGTTTCCCGGGTCTTTCCTACGGGATGGCGGCGGTGAACGGCGAACTATTTTGCGCCGCCGGGGGATTTCGGATCAGCTGGCGCATCCATGGCCACTGGGTACCCAGCAACGGGACGGCAGCAGCGACCGTCTTCCAGGCCACGCCGGAGACGGATGGTGATACCAGCTTTGCCCTGTCGCATCTGACCGTCACACCCCAGCCGATCGCCAACCCGCCGGGCGTCCAGGTGATAGTCGGTGGCAGCTTTGTGCAGACGCTGGACTGCACAGCCGACCTGCGCGAGATGGTTGACAACTAAGCGCCGCGACTGACGTCGATACCTCGAGAAACTACTTGTCTAACGGGACCAGCTGTCTCTCCAGCCGGTCGAGTTTCTCAATGATCGTCGCGTGAAGGACCGCCGTCGCCCGGGACGCGTATTCCGTCCGCAGTGACGCAGGAATCGAGGCATGCTGCCTCTCGAGCTCGGCGATAAACCGAACGACATTGCCTTTCTCCTTGGCATCGGAGAAATGCCTTTGGAGATAATCCTGGGCGCCCAGGACCGGATGGACCATCTTGACCGTCGAGGACATCCATCCGGGATCCTCAAGAAGGTAAGGCAGCCAGGGATGAAACATGTCGTTGCGATAGGAGTTCGGAACAAGTTCGTTGACGTCTCGAATAACGAAGCCGCCGGACTGCACGAGAGCGCTCGGGACGAACGCCTCGCAAAACACCGGCCCCTCGACCGTGAGGTGAAATGTCTCCCGTCGTCGAGCCTCGGCCAGGTAGTCAATGGCGCGCGCCGACATCCCAATGAACGGGAAATAGATACCGTAGATCTCGGCGAAGGCGTGTTTCGATTTGGGATACCAGAACCAGCTCTGGTCTGCTTTCTCGAACTTGCCGCCGAGCAGGTCGACAGGTTGCGCATGGACCGCATCGATCACGCTGTCGACGAAGTGGCGTCCACCCAAGGGGAAATGCACGTCATCTTCAATGACGATGATAAAGTCATGAAGGGGCAGACGTTCACGCAGGAAGTTGAAAAGGAAATCGCTGCAATGGACCAGACTGGCCTCTTTGACGTAAGTGGCCCCGAGGGGAGCCATGATGTCCACAGTGTGAACCAGCTTGGTGGCTCCAAAGGCTTCGATCGTGGAACGTGTTTCATTTGCTGCAAGAAAAAGATCGTACTGGTCGGAATGCGCCAAGGACGCGAGCAACGCCTCGAGCTTCTGGGTCGTTCGATGCGCTCGGACGGCGACTGCAATCTTCATGACGCTGACACCTGAGGGAACGTGGTTTGAAGTCGTCGGGCGCGTCGCGGCTTACCGGGGCACCGCCTGTTCGAGGCGATCCTCCAGGTCGTCCGCGCTTGGCGAGGATATGACAAGCTGCTTCGCGGAAACTAGCAGGACGAAGGGAGTTCATCAAAGCCCCAGCCGGCGCGACCGGCTGGGTCTGGCAGCGTTTCCCGCCGGACATGCGGACAAATGGGACATGATTTGACCCCGCGCGCCGAGGTTGGCGGAGAGCGTCTGGTCCGGTCCCAGCGAGCGACCGGGTGAAGTGACGAACGACACGATGGCTGGGTGCCCGACCCCGCCAAACCGGTCTTGGTGTCCGCGTGCCACGCGGGGGATCAGCGGGGTTGGTTGCGGGTGAGAGGAAGGCGTGGCATATCGATGGCGCGGCCGCCAGGGGCCGTCCAAGTGATGGTTTCAGGCTAGGTAATACCGACCGATGCTCAGACTGTTTCGGCGACGGCCACCGTTCGAGGATGCCATAGTGCCGGTCGATACGGTCTCGCGAAGCGAAACGGGGGAGTTTGACGTCTTTCGGCTGCGGAATTCCACCGGAGGCGCCGTTGTCAGCGTCGACGATCATACCGCCCGCTGCGTTGCCCGCGAGGCCGGCCCTGGTGAGACAGTGTCGAACGTGGTGGTCTTCAGGCCGCGCGGCAACACGGTGTTCGGCTTTCTCATGATTGGCGAGACGGCGAGCCGGCCGATCAGGGTGCTCAGCGACCCGCTCGTCGCACCAGTCTTGTCATTCGTGCTCGACCGGACCTTCGTGCCTGGCAGGGTCGCGATCAGGAGCCCTACGGCTCCGCGCTTCATCTGCGGCGTGCCATCGACGGTTGCGCCTGACGCGGACCTCAATTGCAACCGCGGTGGGCCCGGAGAATGGGAAGGATTTCTGCTGGAGCCCATCGAGCGGCCGACGATCCATCCGACGGCACTCAGGCTGTTGAAGTCGATCCAGACCCTGATGGACGCTCCGCTGACGGCGCGCTCCTTCCTCGCGTGGGTCTATGACGAGCAGGCCGACATCGTGCGATCGTGCGGTCAGGCCGTCCTTCGTTTGCTGGATCGCGACGACCTGAAGGTCGTTGCGGTGCGTTGTCTCGATGAGGATGGTTTCCTTGACCGCCTGCTCCCCGTCGGCTGCGACGACAAGTGGCTTACCCAACTCTTTCCCGCGTTCCGGCGCTGGAATATCGAGCGGACCGGACCGTCGCAGATCACGCTCGATCAGTCGTGGGATCACCTCGGCCGCGACTTCGGCTGGGAACGGCTGACATCGCTCGGGGAGATCCTCCATGCGCTGGCACGTGAAGCGATCGAGCCGCGCAGAGGCATCTGCGTGATGACGACCGCGCGGAATGAGGGCATCTATTTCCTGGAGTGGATCGCGCATCACCGAGCCCTCGGCGTCGAACATTTCTTCGTCTATTCGAACGACAACAATGATGGCTCCGACGAACTCCTGTCTCGCCTGGCGGAGGCGGGCCTGATTACATGGATCAGCAACTCGATCAGCAAGGGCGTGGATCTACAGACACGCGCATACACGCATTGCCTGACTTATCTCGAGCAACCCCTCGACTTCCGCTGGACCATTCTCATCGACCTTGACGAATTCATCGTTCTTAACCCGGATCGTCACGCATCATTGACCGACTTCCTACGGCTGCAGGCCAGCAGAGGCGCGGAAGCTGTTTCGATGAACTGGTCGATGTACACGCCCAGCGGCGAAGCACGATGGGACGAACGGCCGTTGATCGAGCGTTTCACCTATCGTGAGCCTCCTGAAAATCACATGGTCAAGACCGCTTTCATTACGCGACTGCACACAGCGAGCTGGCCACATAATCCGGTAGGGGGATATCGGCGCTTTCCGGTGTACCTCAATGCGGCGGGACGTGTTCATCATGGGCTTGGGAGCACGAACAATGCGCATCATGGCGTTCCGACCTTCCAGGACGCCTGGATCGCTCACTATTTCTTCAAGTCGCTGGACGAATATATCTGGAAAACGTCGAGAGGTTTCGATCTGCGGCGGGAATTGTCGTTCAAGGTCGAGGTGCTGGTCGGCTTCCTGAAGTGGTTCGATCGGTCATCATCTGTCGAGGATAGGCGCGCCCTTCCGCACCTTGATGCACTCAAGCAGGAGTTGACGAGGCTACGCTCGCATCCAGGACTATCCGAAGCCGAAAACATTATCCGGAAGAACTTCGTCGAACGTGTAGGGACGATGAAGGCTGAGATAGCGCGAAGCGTCGAGGCGTTTGCCGATTTTGATCCTGGCTCGAAGGAGCGGCTGTTGCTACTTCTAAACGAGCGCACGGTCGCTGTTTGATCGGTCAAGCTTTACTCGACTGATGCTTCGATTTGTCGAGCTCGATCGAAAACTGGCATATGAAATATTGGATGCGCTGAATCAGTTTAGACCGAAAAACTCGTCGTCTCAAAACAGGTTAAGCCCCCCCGGTAGTGCTATTATAAACCAAGTCGGTGTTATCCCTCACTGGACGAAAGTCTCGGCGGCGGTTCCTGAGCAATTGACGTTTGTCGAAGACCCGGTGAATTGAACCTGTGGAACGTTAGCGCCCGTGTCGACGCCGCCCTGGAGCTTCCATCCAGAATTGTTGGCAGGCTGACCGTCTGATGATGTCTGCAGAAAGTGCAGCAGTGATAGGGTTGACGGGGAATAAGACCAAGTCCCGGTGAAATGCCACGTGTTATAGAAGTTTGGATTCGAACAAACCACGTCGCCTGCCACCATGATCGTTCCTGGAGATGAACCGACCGGAACCGACGCAAGCTCGTTACCGGACTGGGCGGTTCGACCATCCGTGGTCAACGTAAAGGTTCCCTGCGCGTAGGCCCAAAGAGCAAATTGCCGCGTCGCGTGCCCGGCACTCGTGCCCAGCGATGACGAGGCGACGGGAGCTGTCGATGGACCCGACGACGCAAAATTATTTCCGATATAGTTATTCTTGCCAGTCGGGTCCAACGCTGCCGTCGAAACACCGACTTCGGAGTTCCCTGTGGCGACGACGTTTGTACTTCCGGAATCGTTGCTAATTCCAACTCCATTCAGAGAATAGATCGAATTTCCTGAAATAGAGAGAGGGTAGCCGCCGGCCGATCCAGAACCAGAGATATAGATCCCGTAGTCAGTGTAGGGGCCACTCGATCCACCAAGTATGCTATTACCCGTCACCGTGCTTTGGCCAGAATTATTGAGCCATATCCCAGTCCAAGGGGAAACTGGATTCGCATGAAATATGAGCGTTCCCGTTATTTCACTGTTCGGGACACTCACCAGGTAGATGTCGCCAACGTCGTCATTGAAGTGAGATGTACCAACGTTGACCAGTTCATCACCTTGCGTATCGCCAGCCGGGTTCTCGGCCCGTAGGCCATATTTTGAATACAAAAAATGAGAATTGCTGACATAAATTCCTTGGAAATCCTGAGCATCCAGCCCGACGAGCCCTCCGCTTGTGCTTGAGTTAGAGACCGTTGTATCCGAGGCATAGTCTGCTGGAGCGCCGGTCGCATTGCTCGGAATGCCACTTATCAAGATGTCGTCGGCGACATTTGTCCCAAGCGATGAGGGCGTCGGCCCTGGCTGAGTCGGTGAAGGAAGCCCGGTTATCGATCCACTGAAGCCAGGATTGGTCACCTGAACCGTGTCTATCGCAGAGCCGGCGAGGTCCCCGATCTCTAGACCAACCGACCACCCATCGCTGGAACTTTGGCCGGATATCGTTACGCGCTCAACGCCTGCGGAACCAGCAAAGAAGTGGTTGTTGTCTCCGCTGTGTATGTTCAGCGCGATACCGGAATATTCTGTTCCGGCCGGTAATGTGCCTTGCGGACGTATGATGGAGAGGTCCTGGACAGTGACAGAAGCATAGGACGAAAGCCCTATATCAATGAAGTTCCCGGGTTGGTTCCACGAGAGCTTGGTGGCCTCAAGACCCGCACCTTCTATCTGCAAGTTGACGAACCCAGGCACCTTAATACCAACGAGCTGCTGCCGGCTGTTTTTGAGGGTCGGAGGTTGGCTAAACTCACATACGCCGGCAGGCAGGACAACGGTTCCGCCTCCGGCATTTTGCGCAGCCAGAAAAGTGGCGTTCAGCCCGGGGGTGTCGTCATCGGCGATCTTTCCGTCGCATTTCATACCGTAAGTGCTGCCGTTGAATACGCCGCCGGCCTGCGCGCGAGCGCCATCCGAGCACACTAGACTGGATATTGCCGCTGTCGTCGTGAGGAGGAAAGCCTTTGTCAGCATGTCATCACTCTGGTGCCGGACCGAGACTACCTGACATTTTTCCGGCACCAAGATCACATACCTGTGACAAAAGGTTAGGCCCTTCTCCAGGGCGCTTAGCCGGTTGTAGCGATTTCACGCGGGGCCGAGCTATTCCCCCACAACACTTTCCCTTCGGATTTGTCCAACGAAGTGGTGCAGCACAGTCCTTTCCATTCATTGCGACGACAGCGTCCCTGATGGGCGAGGCGAATGACCATCGGACGCTTCAGGCTGCGGACTGTCAGGCGACATTGTCGTCCGAGCTGCTCGCAGGAGTTGCAGCCAAGAGTAAGGGCGAAAGTCGAAAGCGTTCCAAGGAGGTGCCAAGTGGTCAATGAAGCCTCGGTATAAACCCTCACCCAGGTGATAGATCGATCCATGCGGATGAGTTTGGTCGGCCTCATTGACCCAGAGGAGGCGAGCTGCGCCATGACTTCGCATGGCTTCATGCAATGCCCTCATGCCTCTTGTGCCGTCCGATCCGCCCTTGTCGTCGGCTAGCGACCGGTAGACGAAAATTTTCTTGGCCATCGCGAGGTCGTCGATCAGCTTGCCTGCCAGGAAGATAAGCGTTCTGATTTCCTCTGCCAAAACCCTATCGTGGGTGATGGATTCTCCGCCTCGGCTGGTGTGGAAGGTGAGCGAGGAACCTGAGGCCTTGGCGATCCACTCCCTGCCGCGCTTTGTGATCGTGATGTCATCGTGCGTCCCAAGCGCCGCGAATCCGCTTGCGATCGCCCGCGCGAGATCGTCGATGTTTCCGACACCGGCATAACGCAGCAAGCCGAGACGCTCCGACCCGATGAAGCGTTGTAGAAGCCCAAACTCGCAATTGTCGCCCAGACTCTCGAAGCTCATCACCAAATCATGATCTTCCTGAGTGAAGTTCTTATCCTCTGAACGCTGAAGGATGTGTCCAATCGGCGCTTCATAGCTTGCGTGACCTACGAGTTCGATACGAAGTCTTGCCTTGACGAGGTCGAGAGGCTCGTTGGCCGAGGGCTCGACAAGGAGAAATCTTGCCGCGCGCGCTTTCTCGCCGAAAGTTCCGCCATGATGGATCCAGACCTCTTCGCTCGGGCGGCAACGATCCTCGATCACAAATGTCGCCTGACCTGGAAAGACGAGCATCATGCCCGCGACAGCGTCATGGGACAAAAACCATCCTTCGACGACGATGTCATCGCCGAACGACCCTGGGGGCGCGGGTCTAAGACCATAGAACTCCACTGTGCATAACAGATGCGAGACGAACATGGTGTGCTCCGATCGGAACTGACGGTCCGCGCTGCGCCGAGCCGGCGGGCACTTGATCGATGCCCGCATGTTGCCAATCGGTTGAGCATGCTATGTAGTCCGCCGGCAACAGTGGCTGGTACTGCATGGCTGCAACGGGCTTGTACTGGCTCCCTGCCTGTGACGATTTTCCGGCTCGGCTGCGGGCGGCCCGCGAAACGGGTCTGTCCTGGCCGGATCTGATGGCGCTAGGGCGTCACGACCTGGATGCGATGGCGACCGGCCGGCTCGCGGCGCTGCGCCGCACGCTGTTTGCCGATGGGGCGCCGGCGGGTTCCGGCACGAGCCCGATCCGCCTCGCCCTGCTCGGCTCGCTGACGCTGTCGCAGCTCGAAGGGGGGATCATCGTCGGTGGACTGCGGCGGGGGCTGTGGGTCGAGACCCATGCCTCCGAATACGGGCAGTATCTGCAGGAGATCGTCGACCCCGGATCGTCGCTCGCCGCGTTCGGACCGACGCACATCCTGTTGGCGTTCGATGCGCGAACCGCGGCGAGCCGGGGAGCACGTGCGGCCTCCGCCGAGGAGGCGGTCGCGGCTTTCGTCAATCACGTCGAGACCTGCTGGACGCGGGCCCGCGAACGCTTCCCCACCGTATCGATCCTGCAGCAGACCCTGCTGCCGGTGCTGCCGCGGGTGATGGGTAGCAACGAGCGCCGCCATGCCCTGTCGCCAGCCTCGCTGATCGACCGGATGAACGAGGCCCTGGCCGAGCGGGCCGAGACGGCGGGCGTGGATCTGATCGACCCGGCCTCCGTCACGGCCGGGCGCGATCCGTCGACCTGGTACGACCCGTTGATGTGGTTCAAGGCCAAGCAGGAGGTGAGCCAGATCGCAGCCCCGCTCTATGGCGACATCGTCGGACGCGTGCTCGCGGCCCAGCAGGGGCGGAGTGCCAAATGTCTCGTGCTCGACCTCGACAACACGCTCTGGGGTGGCGTGATCGGCGATGACGGTCTCGAGGGAATCGTGCTCGGACAGGGAAGCCCGGGCGGAGAGGCGTTCCTCGCGGTCCAGCAGCACGCGCTCGAACTGTCGCGCCGCGGCGTCATTCTCGCGGTCTGCTCGAAGAACGACGAGGCGAACGCCTTGCTGCCGTTCGAGCAGCATCCCGACATGCTGCTCAGGCGGGGCGACATCTCGGCGTTCGTCGCGAACTGGAACGACAAGGCGTCGAACATCCGGGGGATCGCCGAGATGCTCAATATCGGCATCGACAGCCTTGTCTTCCTCGATGACAACCCGTTCGAGCGCAACCAGGTCCGCGCGGCCCTGCCGACGGTGCTGGTGCCCGAAGTGCCAGACGATCCCGGGCTGGTGCCGTTCTGCCTGGCGGATGCGGGCTATTTCGATGCGGTCGCGGTCACCGCGGACGATCTCGCGCGTCGCGCGCAGTATGCGGCCAACGCCGAACGACAACGTCTTCGGGAGGATGCGGGCGACATCTCGTCCTACCTCGCCAGTCTCGAGATGCGCATGCCCTGGCACCGGTTCCGGCCGGTCGACCACGAGCGGACGGTGCAGCTGATCAACAAGACCAACCAGTTCAACCTGACGACAAGGCGGGCCACGAGTGCGGACGTGCTGGCGGTCGCGGAAAACCCGCGGGCGGTCGGACTGACATTCCGGCTGCTCGACAGTTTTGGCGACAACGGGATCATCGCGATCGTGATCGCCAAAGTCGACGGACCCGACGCGGTGATCGACACCTGGCTGATGAGCTGCCGGGTGCTGGGCCGAGGCGTCGAGGCGGCGATGCTGGACGTGCTGGTCCGGGAAGTGACGCTGCTCGGTGCGGCGTCGCTTGTGGGCCAGTATATTCCGTCGGAAAAGAACGCCATGGTGCGCGACCATTACGGCAAGCTCGGTTTCGTGCCCGCCCCGGCCCACCCGGACGACCCGGCGGGATCGATCCGCAGCCGATTGACGATCGCCGACTATCGACCGACACCGCATTTCATCAACATCGAGGAGCCGGCCGCATGAGCCAGACCGACATCTTCAGCCGGGTCCAGGACGTGATCCGGAACTGCCTGGACAAGCCCGATCTGGTGTTGCGGCCGGACATGGTCGCACGCGACGTCGAAGGCTGGGACTCGATCGCGATGGTCAACATCATCCTGCAGACGCAGAAGACGTTCGGGATACGGTTCAAGAGCACCGAGATCGACGAGCTCGTCAACGTGGGCGATTTCGCCACCAAGATCGAGGCGAAGACGGCGCGCTGACCTGCCATCGGACGGGACCCGAAATTGGCTGAAGGACGCATCCTCGTGGTCGGCGCCGGTTTCGCGGGTGCGGTGCACGCACGTGTCCTGGCCGAGGCGGGCCTCACCGTCGAGGTGATCGACCGGCGCGGCCACATCGCCGGCAATGCCTATGACGAGGTCGACGAGACCGGCGTGCGTGTGCATCGTTACGGGCCGCATCTGTTTCATACCAACAACGAGATCGTCGTCGACTGGCTGAAGCGATTCGGCTCGTTTGTCGATTACGCTCACAGGGTCGAGGCGCTGATCGACGGTGACCGGTTCGTGCCGCTGCCGGTTAATCGACGCACGATCGAGATGGTGTTCGGAGAGGACCTACCCGACGAAGCGTCGGCGAGGGCGTTCCTCAAGCGCGTCGCGGTTCCGATCGAGCAGCCGCGCAACGCCGCGGAGCATCTGCATTCGCAGATCGGGGAGCATCTGACCGACCTGTTCTTCCGTCCCTACACGCGCAAGATGTGGGACCTGGATCTCGAGGACATGGCAGCCGCCGTCGTCCAGCGGATCCCGATCCGTACCGACGACGAGGACCGGTATTTTCCCAACGACCGGTTCCAGATGCTGCCGGCCGAAGGCTACACGCGCATCTTCGAGCGTATCCTTGATCACGAGCGGATCACCGTGCGTTTGTCGACACCGTTCGATCGTTCAATGCTGGACGGCTATGGCCACTGCTTCAACAGCATGCCGATCGACGAGTTCTACGAGGAGCGGTTCGGACCGCTGCCCTACCGGTCGATCCGGTTCCACCACGGCAACCGTCCGGCCGCGTCCGAACATGGTCGGGCGGCGACGATCAATTTCACCGACAGCGGGCCGATCACACGACAGACGGACTGGACGCGGCTGCCAATGCATCGTGTCCTGACGCAATCCGGCCGCAAGACGGTGACACGAGAAGAGCCTTGCGACTATCGCGACAACGATCTGGAGCGCTACTATCCGGTCAAGACGTCGGACGGGCGCTACGACGTGGTCTACAAGCAGTACAAGCAACAGGCCGATCTCGACCCGACCGTGACGTTCATCGGCCGCTGCGGCACCTATCAATATTTGGATATGCATCAGGTCATCAACCAATCGCTCGTCGGCGCCGACCGGTTCCTGGCGGCCGAACGCTGAGCTTCGCAGATGTCGAACTTTCGGAGGCCAAGCCCAATGCGCGTCCTCGTCACCGGCGGCGCCGGCTTTGTCGGAAGCCACACGGTCCTGGCGCTGCTCGACCGAGGCGACGAGGTGGTCGTTCTGGACAATCTGCGTCAGGGCCATCGGGCTGCGGTGCCGGCATCGGTCCGGCTGATCGTGGGCGATCTCGCCGATCCGGTCCTGGTCGATCGCGTGCTGTCGGAGGGAAGGTTCGACGCGGTAATGCATTTCGCCGCCTTGTCGCTGGTCGGCGAGAGCATGCGGATGCCGTTTCTCTATTTCGCGCAGAACGCCGGGCTCGGGATCGCGTTGCTCGACGCCTGCGTCCGCCACGGCGTCGGCCGGTTCATCCTGTCGTCGACCGCCGCCCTGTTCGGCGATCCGGACGAGATCCCGATCTCGGAACGTGCCCGCATCGAGCCCGGCTCGCCCTATGGGGAGAGCAAGCTGATGATCGAGCGCGCGCTGCTGTGGGCCGATCGCATCCATGGACTGCGCAGCGCGTGCCTCAGATACTTCAATGCCGCCGGCGCGGACCCGCAGGGACGGGCGGGCGAGGACCATGCCCCCGAGACGCACCTGATCCCGCTGGTGCTGGATGCCGCGATGGGACGCCGGCCCGAAATCACGGTCTATGGCAACGATTACGCGACACCGGACGGCACCTGCGTGCGGGACTACGTACACGTGACCGACCTCGCGAGCGCGCATCTGGCGGCCCTGGACCTGATCGCGGATCGAAGTGCCGTCTACAATCTGGGAAGCGGCAGCGGCCATTCGGTGATCGAGGTGATCAGGAGCGTCGAGCGCGTCACCGGCCGCGGCGTCCCGATGACGGTCGGGGCGCGCCGGCCGGGCGATCCCGCGATCCTCGTCGCCTCGTCGGACGCGATCAGGGCGGAAACAGCGTGGCGGCCGAATTTCGGCTCGCTCGACGAGATCGTGGCGACCGCCCATGCCTGGCGGGTCGCGCATCCGGATGGCTACGGCGACCGGACGCGATGACCATGCCGCCGACGCGATGACCGTCTGTTTCGTCACACACCACGGAAGCCTTGTCTGTTTCGGCGACGGCCAGGCGGATTTCAGGCATCTGCCTCTCGGTGGTCTGGACCACGCGGCGCTCGTGCTCTGCGATGCCGACGCAGTGCCTCTTCGCTCCGGCCAACACGACGGCCGGCCCGTGCGTATCCGCCCTTCGGCACCGGCCAGGAACGGCCTGCCGCACGCGCTCGGCATCGGTCCGTGCGAACGGCGCTCCAGCATCACGCTCGAATGGCGTGGAACCCATCTGTGCGCCGGCAGCGAGGGCGGCACCATCCTCCGCTCCGAGCGGATCGGCGCATGGGAGGAATTCCTTCCCTTGGACATCGACGACCTCGCGCTGATCAGGGCCATCGTGGGGGGAGGCTGGATGCGTGAGCGCGACCGGCGCCCGCTCGGCAACGGCGAGGTCCGGCTGGAGCATGATTTCGTCTTGGCTGTGGCCGGCCTTGCGATCGATCTGCGTCTGCAGCCCTCGCTCGGCGGAGAGGTCGCGTTGCGGTCGGGACGGGCGACGTTGCTGGCTGACGGATGGCGCATCGAGGCGCTGCGCCGGTTCGAGCCGGCCGTCGTCTGGAGGCATGACGGTTCCGAAACGGCGGACGAGGAAATCGTGCTTGGGCTCGCATCCATGCTCGCGCACCGTCCATTGCCGGCGCGCCTGCTCATCGAGACGCGGATTGCATCCGACATGCTCGTCGAAAGGCTGCCCGGACTGCGCGGCGTCGCCTTCGAGGCGCAAACGCCCGACGGGGGCAGACCCGGACTACTGCCGTGGAACAGGTGCGGCTCGGCCGGCTGTTCGGGACCGATCCTGTATCTGTCCAACGGGGTGACCTGCCAGGCGCCGTTGCATGCAATGCTCGAATTGCTTGCCGGGGAGGATGCAATCGCGCTGTTGCCGTCGACATGGAGCGCCCAGCCGGCTTCGGCTTCGGCTTCGGCTTCGGACGAGGGGGGGCATCTTTTCGCCAATGATCCGGCCGAGGCGCCGGACGGAATCGCGTGCAGTGCGGCGATCGTCGGGGTTCCCAATGTTGCCGATGATTCCGGTCTGCAGGATCTGATCGCGGCGATCTCCGCGAACCGTCTCGCCGGGGTCGTGCGCGACGACCGGATCGAGGATGACCTGCTGCGCTACGTGTTCGCTCGATGCGGTGGCGCAAGCACGCGCTTCCTGTCGCGGTTCGCGCGCGAGGGCGCAGGCACGAACGATGGCGCCGTGCTCAGAAACTTTCGGGCACTGCCACCTGGACCACGCATCGAGGCGATGCGTTCGTCGCTCGACCCTGCCGCCTAGACGCTCGCAGGTGGCGCGCGTGCGATGCCTCATGATGCAGCGGGACAAGCGGGCGTTCCTGGGCGCGTGGCTGGGTTATCACGGCTATCTGTTCGGCTTGGAGAACTTGACCGTCTTCGACAACGGCTCGACCGACCCGGAGGTTGTGGCAACCCTCCGCCGCTATGAGAGTGCCGGCTGCACGATCCTCTGGCATTGCAAGACGGACGATGATTTCGCGGAACGAGAGAAGCATTTCCGCGCGGTGGTGGCCGGCTGGGAGCGCGAGCTTTGTTACGACATGGCGATCCCGCTCGAATGCAACGAATTTGTCGCCCTGTTCGACACGGGCGGGCTCTCGTGCCGGCGTGACGACATCGAGACCTACCTCGAGACGTTGAGCCGGACGCAGGAGCGTTTCGAGATCGGATGCTCGTTGGCGGCGACACCGGCGTCATCCGGCTTCTACGGCTTGCATCCAAGTTCGAAACCGATCGTCACGCTCGGGTCGCACGAGCGTTCGACCGCTGGTCCCCGGCCGATCGAGCTGACCTGCGTAATCCCCGACGGCGCACTGGCTTGCGGAGAGATGCTGGTCGGGTTTCCTGCGCTCGCCTCGCTCATCTTGGCGCTCGGTGTAACGACCGCAATGTTCGGACCCGCCGCCGATGACCTGCCAGGGATGCTCTCGCATCCGATCAGGAAGAAGCGCGCGCGGTCGAGCACGATGTTCGACGGCCGTCGCTACCTGGAGCGCAATCCCGATGTCGCCGCCGCTGGTTGGCCGCCGCTGAAGCATTTCCTGCTGCATGGCGCGAAAGAAAAGCGACGGCACCTGTAGGGCGTGCGTGCCCGGAGCCGGCCCCGGTTCTTTGTGGCTCGCTACACCGCGTTGCAAGCCTGCAACGCCTGTTCCAGCTCGGCGAAGCTCGGCATGTGCTGCGTCGGGACGACCTTGCGTCCGCTCTCGACGCTGACTTGCGGTGCATTGCCATGAAGGTGCGCGACGAGCACGGCCCGGATCATCTCGTAGTACTGGGCTTCCTCCTCGACGACGCCGCGGAGGCGCGAGGCGACCGGACCCACGACGCCATAGGACAGCAGCACACCGAGGAAGGTGCCCACGAGGGCGCCGCCGATCATCTCACCGAGGACGGCCGGGCTCTCGTTGATGTGGCCCATCGTCTTGATGACGCCCAGAACGGCGGCGACGATGCCGAGGGCGGGAAGCCCGTCGGACATCGTCTGCAGGGCGTGCGAAGGATGCAGCTCCTCGTGAAGACCCTTCTTGAGCTCGCGCGCCATCGTGTCCTCGATCTGGTGCGGGTCGTCGGCGTTCATGCCGACCATGCGCATGTAGTCGCAGATCAGGCTAGTCGCGTGATGATTGGCGAGCACCTTGGCGGCCGTCTTGAAGATGGGGCTCTCGTCGGGCGCCTCGATATGCGGTTCGACCGCGACCGGCCCCTTGCTGCTCGCGAGGCGAACGAGCTGGAAGAGCACGGTCAGCAGTTCGATGTAGTCGGGCTTGCGGAAGCGCGATCCCTTCATCGCCTTGAGAAAACCGCCGAGCGTGTGCTTCACGTCGTGCATCGAGTTGGCCATGAGGAAGGCGCCGGCGGCCGAGCCGCCGATGCTGAGCATCTCGAACGGCATCGCGGCGATCAGCGGTCCGATGGCGCCGCCGGAGGCAAGGAAGCTGCCGAACACGCAGGCGATCAGAAAGCCCAGGCCGCCCAGGATCAGCACGAACCTATTGTCCCGGCGGCCTGGTGACGATGCTCGGCAGCGGCCGGTGGACGATCATCACGACGCGTCTGTTGGCGGCTGCCATCGGCTGCGCCGGCAGCAGGAGTTCGTGGTCGGCGAGGCCGGCGACGCCCGCGATACGCTGATCGTCCAGGCCGCCTGCCACGAGAGCCGCGCGCGTGGATTCCGCGCGGGCAGCCGACAGGTCCCAGTTCGAGCGGCAGCGTCCCGCGCATGGTGCCGCATCGGTGTGGCCGACGATGGAGATTGGATCGCCGAGACGGGCGAGCACCGGCGCGACGCGGGCGAGGATGCGGCGGGCCCGGTCGTTCGGGACGACCGTCCCCGGGTCGAACATGGGCTTTCCCTCGGCGTCGAAGATCTGGATCCGCAGCTCGTCGGGCGTGAGGTCGACGGCGACCTGACGGGCGGCATCGCCGATGGCCGGGTCCGACGCGATGGCCTGCTTGATCGCCGACGCGGCGCTGGCGAGGCGCTGCGCCTGTCTTGCCGCCGCGGCTTCGTCGGCGCCCGGCCGCGCGACTACCGGTGGTGGTGGAGACAGGTTGCCGTCACGCGCGAGCGGGTCGTGCGGGGGGGACGGGGAGTCCATGTCGCTGTCGGACTCCTGATCGGTGCCATGGCCAGACGCCCCGGGCAGATTGGAAGTGCCCTCGATCGGAATGGCGTCGGGATCGGTCTCGGGTGCGGCGAACCTGGCGGCGCCGAGCTGGTCGGCGAGGCCCTTCTCTCCAGGTTCGCCGGTCGACGGGCCGCCCAGCCTGCCGTTGCTCGGAGGGGTCTCCGGCGCGGGTTGCTCGTCCGGCGGCGGTCTGCCGGTCTGGTCGATATTGCTGACATAGCCACGGTTGGAGACGAGCGATCCCGCTTCGTTCGGGGTCAGGCCGCCGAACGGCTTGCCGCTGCCCGACATGCTGCGCGTGGCGGGACCGACGGGGCTGAAATAGTCGGCCAGGCCGCGCCGCTGCTTTTCGGTGGTGGCGTTGATCAGCCACATCAGCAGGAAGAACGCCATCATCGCGGTGACGAAGTCGGCGTAGGCGACCTTCCACGCGCCGCCGTGATGAGTGCCGGAGACGATCTCCTCGCGGCGGATCACGATGGTGGGTGCGCCCTTTTTCGCCTTCTTCGCCATGCATCGGTTCCTGTGGAGAGGAAGAGGATGGCGCGGAAGGGTTAGCGCAGGTTTAAAGCGGGGGATCGGACGGGCAGGCTGGTCGCGAGGATGCCGCGCGCCTGCGCCCGGTAGAGGTCGTATCGCTCCACCGTCCGGCCGGGGTGGCCCCTTCCAAGGATCGCGACCATGACGGGCGACGTCCATTGCGCGGGGTCCGGCGGCTCTCGTCGCCTGTCGCTGCGCACGAGGAGGACGCAGCCGGCAAGCGGCGCACGCGGCAGATCGATGAACGACCAGCGCAGGTCGGTGCCGAGGATCCTGGCCGCCGCGCCATGCCAGGCCAGTTCGGACGCGATCTCATAGTTGTCGGCCGCGAGCGGACAGGCGGCCGCGCGGGCGATCGCGCCGATCCGGCGGGATAGATCCTGCCAGCCGCCGAGCTTGACCGCGGCGACGTCGAGGCGCGCGGGCAGCGCGATCGGGTGGAGAGCGGCCTGCAGATAGACCAGCAGGGTGATCGCGAGACCGGACCCGGCGGCGCGCCAGCCGCGGCGGGGCGGGCAGCAGGAGGCGGCCGCGATCGCCGCCGACGGATAAAGCACCGAAGGCCAGTTGGCCTGCACCCGGCCGCCGAGGGCGTGTTCGACGAAGACCGCCGTGGGGACCAGCGTCGCGAGGGCTACGAGGGTCGCGCCGCTGTCTCCGCGCCATGCGCGCCGGGAGACCTGGGTTACGCCGGCACAGAACAGGATGGCGAGCAGCGGCGTCGCCAGACCGAGCTGCCCGAGCACGAGTTCGGATAGATAGCGCAGCGCGGCCTGGAGATGGACGTCGCCCGCGCGGCCGCCCTGCTTGGCAAAGCTTGCGAAGTCGTGCGCGGCATTCCAGACGATGACCGGCGCCATGAGCGACAGGCAGGCGAGGCCTCCGGCCCAGACCGGCCACGCGAGCGACACGCGCGGGCCGCGGCTGCGCAGCAGCCACAGCAGGACCGCAGGCAGGAGCAGGATGCCGGTGTATTTCGAGTCGAAGGCAAGTCCGATCGATGCGAAACCCGCGATCAGCCAGCCGTCCGAGCCGGTCGCAAGCGAGCGGCCGAACAGCCAGAGCGAGAGCGTCCAGAAGAAGAGCAGAGGGGTGTCCGGCGTCATGGTGATGGCGCCGGCACCCACCATGAGCGTGGCGTTGAGCAGGACGGCGGCGGCGATCGCGCGTTCGCGTCCGAGCCCCAGGAGGTCGCGGGCGGCGAAGGCCAGCAGCAGCGAGCCGAACAGGGCCGAGAGGGGCGCGAGCAGACGGACGCCGAGGCGGTCGTCGCCCGCGATCGCGGTGCCGGTCCTGATCCAGAGTGCCACCATCGGCGGGTGATCGAGGTAGCCGGCGGCGAGCGCCTTCGACCAGGTCCAGTAGTAGGCCTCGTCGGGCGAGAGCGGTATGGCGGATGCGGCGAGGAAGCGGACCAGGGTCAGCGCCGCGAGGAAGGCGGCGGCCCGCTTCACCTGACGCGCCAGACCAGCGTCGACGAGACGGCGTAGTTCCAGACCACCGCGATCACGGCACCGGCGGCGCCCGAGAGGTTCCAGCCGGAATGCGCCTGATAGAGCATGTGGGCGATGCCGATGTCGGCCGCCCCGCCGAGGCCGCAGACCAGCATGAAGAGGAGGAAGCCGCGACCGAGCGCCGTGCCGCGCAGCCGGTAGGCCCGGTAGGTGATGACGTTGTTGAGCCAGAAATTTGCGGCGATGGCGATGCCGGTCGCGATCGTCTGGGCGTAGCCGAAGCTGAGGCCGGTGGCGCGGATCATCGCCAGCGCCGCCACGTTGACCGCGATGCCGAGCAGGCCGACCAGCATGAAGGCCAGGAAGCGGGTCGGCAGGACGCCGCCGGTGAACTTGTCGAGCAGCAGGGACGCGAACTGGACGAGGACGAGGACGTCGAGCTTGCTGGAGCCGGACGCGCGCGGCCGGAACCGGAACGGGACCTCGCTGACGCGTAGCGGAACGGGCGAGGACAGGATGAGGTCGAGCAGGATCTTGAAGCCGCTCGCGGAGAGGCGCGGGGCGAGGCGCTCGAAGGTCGCCCGCTCGGTGACGAAGAAGCCGCTCATCGGATCGGCGAGCCTTGCCGGCAGCACGGCCTGGGCGAGACGGATGCCGGTGCGCGACAGGAGCCGCCGCCGGGAGGAGACGAGGCCGGCCGCCTCGCCGCCGTCGACATGACGGCTGCCGACGGCGATCGTGCACGTGCCGCTTCTGACCAGGGCCAGCATGGACGGGATGATGGCCTCGTCATGTTGCAGGTCGCCGTCCATGACGGCGACCCATTGGCCGGAGGCCGCCAACGCTCCCTCGATGACGGCGCTCGACAGGCCTCGGCGGCCGATCCGGCGGATGCAGCGGATGCGCCGGTCGAGCGCGCCGAGGCTTCTCGCCTCGTCCGCGGTCCCGTCCGGGCTGTCGTCGTCGACGATCAGCAATTCCCAGGTGATGCCGAAGAGCGCGGGCTCGAGGGCGGCCACGAGCGGGGCGATGTTCGCGCGCTCGTTGAAGCAGGGGACCACGATCGTGAGGTCGGGGCCGCCGTCCGTCTGCGCGGCGGGGCCCCGAAGGGCGGCGGATCGGTCGCTCATGCGATTGGCTCCGGCGTCAGATCGGCAGGCCGGCGAGATGGCGGGCGGTTCGGATGGTCTGCAGCGTCTGCACGCGCGAGACGGTCGGCAGGCCGGTGAGCGACTGGGTGAGGCGGTTCTCGTGCGGGGTGTCGCGCGCGACGAGCCGGAGCAGGAAGTCGCCGCCGCCTCGGATCATGTGGCATTCGCGCAGCTCCGGCCAGCGCGAGACGACGGCCTCGAACTCGGCGAGCACCCTCTCCTTCTGGCTCTCGAGACCGACGAGGGCGAAGAAGGTGATCGGCCAGCCGGCCAGCAGCGGATCGATGTCGGCTGCGTAGCCGCGTAGGATGCCGGTCTCCTCGAGGCGGCGAACCCGGCGCAGGCAGGGGGGCGGGGAGATGCCGATGCGTCGTGCGAGCTCGACATTGGTGATGCGGCCATCCGACTGGAGCTCGCGCAGGATCCGCCGATCGATCACGTCGAGCTCGACCGTCCGGTGCACGCGGTCGCTGTCGGGCAGATGTTCCTCCTGCACGCCCGATTTCCTGGCGGTGCGGGTCCGATGATACGGCGGTCTTCGGCGCCGACAAGTCGCGCTTGCCTGTCCGTGCGCCGCACATGATATCGAGTGGAGCATGAGCACGCATCACACCGACCTGCTGGTCATCGGCGCGGGACCAGCCGGCTACACCGCGGCGATCTACGCGGCGCGCGCGGGCCTCCATCCCATCCTGCTGTGCGGCCTGCAGCCGGGCGGCCAGCTCACGATCACGACCGATGTCGAGAACTATCCCGGCTTCGCCGACACGGTGCAGGGGCCGTGGCTGATGGAGCAGATGGAGGCGCAGGCGCGTCATGTCGGGACCGATATACGTTACGATATCGTCATGGAGGCGGACTTGCCGCCCGGAGGTCCGTTCCGCCTGACCGGCGATTCGGGCGATGTCTATGTCGCCGGCGCGGTGGTCGTCGCCACGGGCGCGCAGGCGCGCTGGCTCGGGCTGGCTTCGGAGAAGCGGCTGCAGGGGGCGGGCGTGTCGGCCTGCGCGACGTGCGACGGGTTCTTCTACCGCGGGCGCATGGTCGCCGTGGTCGGCGGCGGCAACACGGCGGTCGAGGAGGCGCTCTACCTGACGCACCATGCCGACCGTGTGACGCTGATCCACAGGCGTGACCGGTTGCGCGCGGAGAAGATCCTGCAGCAGCGGCTGTTCGCGCATCCGAAGATCGAGGTGATCTGGAACGCGACCGTCGAGGAAATCCTGTCCACCGGGACGCCGCCGGTGGTGGGTGGCGTCGCGTTGCGCGACGTCGTCTCGGGCGAGACGCGGACGCTCGCCATCGACGGCGTGTTCGTGGCGATCGGCCACACGCCGAACACGTCGATGTTCCGCGGCAAGCTCGCACTCGACGACGAAGGCTATGTCGTCACCATTCCGGGCAGCACGCGCACGTCGATCCAAGGTGTGTTCGCGGCCGGCGACGTGCAGGACAAGGTGTTCCGCCAGGCGGTGACGGCGGCGGGCACCGGGTGCATGGCAGCCTTGGAGGCCGAACGGTTCCTGGCCGAGACGGCATCGGCGGAGGCGCTGGCAGCGGAATAACGGCTAGAGGGTCGTGCGCAGCAGGAAGACCTTGAAGCGGTCGCTCAGATATTCGGCCTGGCGGTTGAGCAGGTTGTAGCCCAGCAATCCGTAGAGCGCCGTGCCGATGCCGATGGCGGTCGCGAGCAAAGCGGTCCCGATCCCCTTGCTGACGGCGGCGGGATCGGACACGCCCCCGGCGGCAAGGGCGGTGAAGGTCTGCATGATGCCGAGAATGGTCCCGAGCAGGCCGAGCAAGGGTGCGGCGGTGACGATGGTGTCGAGGATCCAGAGCCGCGCGTTGACGCGCGATTCGATCCGAAGCACGAGCGCCGTCGAGAGATCGTCGACGCGGTTGCGCGGTACGTCGCGGCGCTGGAAGGCGACATATTCGTCCATCGCCTTGCTGATGACGTCGCCGCCCTTGAAGGCGTCGACATGATGCGTGGGATCATGGCCGGCGGCGGTGATTTTGGCTCGCACGTTCCAGGCGCGGATGGTGAGGTAGGCGAAGTAGAGCAGCCGTTCGACGAGCACGAACGTCAGCAGGCAGATGCAGGCATAGAGCGCATCAAAGGTCAGGCCGTGCAGGCGGTCGTAGTTCAATGGAGATGTCCTTGGGTGGGCCGGATCAGAGGTTGTCGGCGCCGCCAGCTTCGGGGAGAAAGCCTACGGGGACGGTGAAGGCGTGGGAGAATTGTCCGGGATAGACTTCGTCGGGCATTGGCGGGAAGCGCAGGCCGGAGACGATCAGAAGGCCCTGCTGATCAAGGACGGGATGTCCGGAGCTGGCGAGGATGTGGACATTCGAGACCGTTCCGTCTCGCGACAGGGTGAAGCCCAGTTCCACGTCGCCCGGGGGATGGGAGAGGCGGTAGGCGGGACTGTCGGGCGGCCGGGTGTTGCGCGAGACGAGGGCATGCAGGCGCCCGACATAGGCGGCCTCGGCGGAATGGTTTTCCGGCGCCTGCGACGCCTTCGCGGCCGATGGCGGCCTGGGCTCGACCGCTTGTGGCTGCTGGACCGGCGGTGGAGCGTCCCGGATCGCCGGACGCGGCGGATGGCGGAGCCGGAGGGGGCGCCGCGGAGGCTTCGGTGGCGGTGGCGGCGGCAGGGGTGAAGGGGCCGCCTGCGGTGGTGGTGGTGGCGGCAGTGGATCGGGCGGTGGCGTGACCTCGGGCGCGGGCGGGGGCGGCGGCGGCGCGGGCGGTGGCTCCTCGACGACGGAGAGGGTGACCTGCGTCGGCTTCGGCGCCTCGACCGCAAGCCGCGACGGGAGGATGTCGCGTGTAGTGAAGACGACGATGAGGCCGAGCGTGATCGCCAGCGCCGCGCCTTGCAGCGCGATTTCGGCGCGGTCCTCGCTCATTGCTTCTTGCTGATGATGGATGCCGCCTGGACGCTGGCGGATTTGAGGGCATCCATCACGCCGACAAGCGCCTGCACCTGCGCTCCCTGGTCGCTGGCGATGATGACGGCGAGCTTGGTGCCGTTGCCCTGCATGCCGTGGAGCTTGCCGGACAATTGGGAGAGCTCGACCGGGTCGGCGTCGAGGAAGAGACGCGCGTCCTTGCTGATGGTGATGGTGACGCGCCTGGGTTCCGTCAGGTGGTCGGGATTGGAGGATCTGGGCAGGGCGACCTTCAGGCCGAGCGCCGGCAGGACGTTCGTGCTGATCAGCACGAAGAACACCAGCAGGAACATCATCACGTCGATCATCGGGATGATCTCGATGCGCGCGCGGCGGCGCCGCTTGGCAGGCCAATGACGCAACGGATCAGGTGGGGTTCGGGTCGAGGACGAGGAGCTTCACGCTTCCCGGCTTGAACGGAGCGCGCAAGCCATGCGGACCGCGCACCGGGGGCTTGCCTGGATCGACGTCGGCGGTGACGAGGAAGACGCGGCCGCTGGCGGCGTCTACTGCCATGGTGCGCGCGCCGATCGCGGTCTTGATCGTGGCATCGGGCTCGAGGATTCCGCTGGGCTCCTCGTCGAAGACGGAGAGGGTTCCGTCCCCGTTGGAGCTGAAGACGTGATGGTGGACCGGATCGAAGGCCGCGGCGTCCGTGCCGTGTCCGATGGGCAGGGTCTGGAGCACCTTGCCCGCGTCGGTGTCGACGACCATGAGCTCGGCGTTGACGCAGGTGGTGAACAGGCGGTGGGTCGCGGGATCGATCGCCAGCCCATGCGGCGACTGGCAGCCGGGCACCGGGATGCGCTGGCCGACACGGCCGGCGGCGACGTCGATCCGCGCGATCTCGCTGCTGCTCTCGATGTTTGCGTAGATGTGGCCGGCGCCGTCGGCGGCGGCGAACTCGGGCGCGCCGCCGAGCGCGACGGTCGCCTTGACCGATTGTGTCGCGCTGTCGACCAAAGTCGCGGTCTGGCCATCGCCGTCCATCACGGCGATTACCCCGTCGGCCGGGTCGGCGATGACGGCATCGGCGTCGGTTCCGGCCGGGATCGTCTTGCCGGGCTTGAAGCTCCGCGCGTCGAAGGCGGTGAGCTGGGCGGTCTTGCCGCTGTCGGCGAAGATGACGCCGCCGGCGACCGCCTGGCCATGCGCGCCATGCAGGCCGTCGAGCCTGCCGAGAATGCGGCCGTCGTCGGCGTCGACGATGTCGGTATGGTCGGCGTGCGAGACCAGGACGCGCTTGGAGGCGGGATCATAGACGACATAGTCCCACCGGTCGGGGGCGCCGAGCGGGACCGCACGCGTGGTCGTGTAGGACAGCCCGGCGGCGTCTGCCGGGACGGCAGCGCAGGCGAGACATGTCGACAGGCTGGCCGACAGGCCGACCGAAACGAGCTTCATCATCTGGTTTCCTGATCCGAGACTCAACGCGCGAGCACGAAGAGTGGCGCCATGCCGACGACGCCCTTGTCGGTGTCGCCGGCATGGCGGAGATGGTCGGCGATACCAAACGCGTCCTCGACAGTGCGGAGGAGCGAATAGTGGTTGTAGGGCGTGCTGTCGACCACGCCGCGCGGACCGTGATTGGTGACGACGATCGCGAGGCCGTGGCCGCCGGGTTCGGCGCCGCAGCAGGCAGCGGGGTCGCCCGGGATGGGGTGGTGACCGCCCTCGTCGGTGATGATGACCAAAGCTGCGTTGCCGGGGCGGATCCAGACCGGGCTGCTCGTGATGTCGCTCACCAGCGCTCCCGCGACAGCGTCGCCGCGGGCGATGCGGCCCTGCTCGTTCTCCTTGGTGCAGTCGGGAGGGACGTTGTCGCCCTTCAACCCGTGCATGTCGTCGCACTGGTTGGGGACGATGAAGGCGAAATTGGGCATGCGGCCGGATGCGAGGTCGGCGTGGAGCGCGTCGAACCCCACGATGTGCTCGGCCCGGTTCGGGTCATGCTGCACGGAGATGTAGTTCATGAAGCCGTCATGCTTGGAGGCGTAGAGGGCGGCGGGACGATGGTCGGGATTGTTCGGGACCGGATAGATCACGTCGGTGGCGCCGGGCGTGGGGAGGCTTTCCTCGTAGGCCCGCCAAGTCAGGCCATGGGCGATGAGCTGGCCGGCGAGGTCGGGCTGATCGACGGTGTGGTCGGGATAGGTGGGATCGGAGGCATGCTTGCAGGCGGGCTGGGTGGCGCCAGGCTTGCAAAAATACGGTTCGTCGTCGTGGATGCCGAAATTGTCGCCGCCGAGCATGGCGACGTAGTTGCCCTCGCTCGGATGCACGACGCCGTAGTAGTGCGACGCGACACCGTACTGGTGCGCGAGATTTGTGAGGTTCGGCGCATAGGGTTTGCCGACGATGTCGGCAAGACCTTGGTTCTCCTCGACGATGAGGAAGACGTGGTCGTAGCGCGGCATCGGTGGACGGTGTTGCGCAAGCGACGGCGTTGCCGTCACCAGCAACACGCAGAGGCTAGTACGTAAAGCGGACACCGCCGAGGACGTCAACACCATAGAACTCCCGCTGGATGGGGCGATTTGCCGACGCGGTTTCGGTATATTTCAAGGTCTGGTCGGTCAAGTTGTGGCCGTCGATATAGAGCTGGATGTTCTTGTTGATGTTGTAGGCTGTCCCGATGTCGAGGCGAAAGCGTTGCTGCACGTAGACATCGGCGCCTTTGGTACTGCCGAGCGAGTAGAGGTCCTTGGAGACGTAGTTGGCGGCGATGCGGAAAGTGTACGGATAGCGTTCGTAGAAGAGGGCAACGTTGAAGTTGTAAGGCGAGGTCTGCGGCAGTTGCAGGGTCTCGCTGGCGATCACGCCGTCGCCACGATCGCGGCTGATGGTGGCCGCGGACTGGTTGTAGGTGAAGTTGGTGTCGAGGCCGAAGCCGTTCCATGGTGCAGGCAGGAACAGGAACTGCTGGGTGTATTCCGCTTCGATCCCGTAGATGCGGGCCGGCCCCGAGTTCTGGTAGGTCGTGAGATTGACAGGGGTGTTGACCGGGACGAAGGGGGAGTTGATCGTACCTCTGGTCGTGTCCTGAAAGATGTAGGAGCTGAGCTCCTTGTCGAAGCCGCCGAACGACAGCTTGCCGCCTTTCTGCAAGTAGAATTCATAGAACAGGTCGAAGTCGTCCGAGTAGATCGGAGCCAGGTTGGCGTTGCCGGTGGTCAGTGTCAGGGTGGCGAGATTGAACGTCCGACCCGGCGTGATCTGCTGGAAGCCGGGCCGGCCGATCGCGGTCGAATAGATCGCACGCATGTCCATCGTCGGATTGATGTCGTATCGGAGCTGCACGCTCGGGAAGTAGCTCGCGTAGGCATGCTTGGTGGTGTTCGGCGTGTTGAACGTGTTGTTGTTCGCGTCGGTCGTGGTGGTGAAGCCGCGATAGACGCCGAACGTGTCCTCGACGCGCACGCCGGCGAGCCAACCGACCTTCCCGTGCGACCCGCTATATTGCGCGTAACCGCCATAGACGTTCTCGGTGTCGTTCTGAACGGCATTCGGATCATAGGGAGCGGGCGCGCCGCCGAGCAGACCGGCGACGCTGGCCTCATCGATCGACTGACCGATGTTGTAGGATCCGTTGTAGAAATCCAGGCTGGGGCCGCCGATGAATTGGCTGAGCGGCAGGCCGGCGAGGTTCGGCGAGAGCGACGAACCCAGGGAATTCTGGACGACGCGGTTGCGCAGACGCAAGATCGCGCCGGTCTCGATCTGGTCTTCGGGCGTGAGCAGGTGGAAGGGGACCGTCAGGTTGGCAGCACCGCTGTATTCGCGGTCGGCGCTGCTGGTCGGCTGATTGGTGACGCTGGTAAGCTGGTAGATGTTCGGGTTGAGCAGGTTGGTTCCGTCGACCGTGTGATAGGACAGCGGATAGGTCGCTTGATTGTTGTAGGACAGGGCGACCGGGTTCGGGTCGCTGAAGCTCGAATTGTATGCGCTTGTGAACTTGTCCGTTCCGGCCGAGTACGCGCCCCGATAGTCGAGCTTATAGCGGTTGAAAAGGACGTTGCTGCCGCCCCAGGAGAGGATCTGGTTGCGCGTTTCTTCCTCGGTGTCGGTGCTGGTGCGCGCGACCGTGGCCGCGGGCGCGAGGAAAGTGCCGCCGGTCGGATCGGCGGGATCAAGAAAGCCGATCGGGCCGCCCGGAGTGAAGCCGGAGTCGAGTGCGCCGAATTGGAGGAAGTCCTTGCCGGCGTGCTCGTTGTAGCCGGCGTTGGCGTAGCGGACGTACCAGTGATCGGTGTCGTTCGGATCGAAATCGACCTCGGCGCCGCGGTCGAAACGCCGTCGATTGTAGAGGTAGTGGCGGAGCGTGACGCTGCTGAGCAGCTTGTCGGGCGCGCCGGCCGCCTGCTGGTCGGAGTAGTTGGGCTCGTAATCGTCGACGCCGCGATAGTCGTTATGCTGGCCGTCGGTGAAGAGGATGCTGATCGGGCGCGGGTTGGACATGAAGCCGGACAGCGGCGGCGGATTGCTGAACGGACCATCGTTGCGGCCGAAGCCGAAGCTGAAACCGGTGGTGATCGAGTAGTCGGTGACCGAGGTTCCGCGCAAGGCCTCGACGCCCGACCCGAGCGTGCCCTCGATGAAGGGATGTCCGTCCGTCGGTGGACGGCGGGGCAACAGGTTCACCTGGCCGCCGATCCCTTCGGCGTCGTCGGACGGCAGCAGGGTCTCCTTCACCTCGAGCCCGCCGACGAGGCCGACCGGCAGGACGTCGAGCGCGATGGCGCGGCCGCCGCCGGTCGGCGAGGACAGGTTGGAGGGCAGCACCCGGACACCGTCGAACGTGACGCTGTTGAGGTCGGCATCCTCGCCGCGAATGTTGATGAAGCGGCCCTCCCCGGAGTCGGTCTCGAGCGAAACGCCGGGAAGGCGTTCGAGCGCCTGGGCGATGCTGACATCGGGCAGCTTCTGGATTTCGCTCAGCGGCTGGACGACGATCTTGTTGATCGCGTTGTGCTCGGCGGCCTTGGCCTGGGCGCGCGTGCCGGTCCCGCTCGGGGTGACGTCGGCGACAGTGCCGCCGCTGGACGTGGTGACCCGTCCGATGTCGGTTGCCGGCGCTTGCGCGGCAGGACCCACCGGCGTGACCTGGGCATGAGCCGAGGCCGGGGCGAGCGTGAAGGCTGTCGTCGCGGCGAGCAGGCCGCGCAAAGGCGATCGATGTCGGATCAAAGCCGTGTCCCGCCACTGCGTTGGCGGGAACACCTAGTCACGGCGCGTTACAAAACTCCGACAAGACGATGACAGTTTGAAGTCTGTGGCAGAGTTGCCGCGGCCGCCACCTTTCGATGCCGCATCCTACATCGTGTCTTCAGCGGACCGAAAATTTTCTGTCAGACGAGCGTCGGACACGAAGAAGGGGCCACCCGAAGGTGACCCCTTCTCGTTGATTGGCCGGAAGGTTCAGCCTTCGCCGGTCTGATTGCGGCGACGGATCGCGGCGCCGAGGATGTCGCCGAGCGAGGCGCCGCTGTCGGACGAACCGAACTCGGCCATCGCCTGCTTGTCGTCCTCCATCTCGCGGCCCTTGATGGTGAGCGAGAGCTTGCGCGACGCGCGATCGACACCGATGACCTTGGCATCGACCTTCTCGCCGACGGCAAAGCGGTCAGGCCGCTGCTCGCCCTTGTCGCGCGCGAGTTCGGCGCGGCGGATGAATCCGCCGAGGACCTCGTCGACCTTCACCTCGATGCCGTTGGCCTGCACCTGCGTCACAATACACGTGACGACGTCGCCCTTGTTGATCCGGCTCATCGTGTCGGCGGCGGGATCCTCGTGCAACTGCTTGATGCCGAGGCTGATGCGCTCCTTCTCGACATCGACGTCGAGCACCTTGCCCTGGACCACCTGGCCCTTCTCGTATTTTGTGATCGCGACCTCGCCGGCCTCGTCCCAGGACAGGTCGGACATATGGACCATGCCGTCGATGTCGGCCGACAGGCCGACGAAGAGGCCGAACTCGGTGATGTTGCGGATCTCGCCCTCGACGGTCGAGCCGACACGGTGATCGTCGGCGAACTGCTCCCACGGATTGCGCTGCACCTGCTTGAGGCCGAGGCTGATCCGGCGTTTGGAGCTGTCGACGTCGAGCACCATCACGTCGACTTCCTGGCTGGTCGACACGATCTTGCCGGGGTGGACGTTCTTCTTGGTCCAGCTCATCTCGCTGACATGGACCAGACCCTCGACGCCGGCTTCGAGTTCGACGAAGGCGCCGTAGTCGGTGATGTTGGTGACACGCCCGGTGTATTTGGCGCCGGGCGGATACTTGATCGCGACCCCGTCCCAGGGATCGGCCTCGAGCTGCTTCATGCCGAGGCTGATGCGCTGGGTTTCGGAGTTGAAGCGGATCACCTGAACGCGAACCTGCTGACCGATCTGCAGCGCCTCGTTGGGATGGTTGATCCGCTTCCAGGCGACGTCGGTCACGTGCAGCAGGCCGTCGACGCCGCCGAGATCGACGAAGGCGCCGTAGTCGGTGATGTTCTTGACCACGCCGTCGAGGATCATGCCTTCCTTGAGGCCCTGGATCAGCTCGGAGCGCTGCTCGGCACGGGTCTCCTCGAGCACGGCGCGCCGCGAGACCACGATGTTGCCACGCGCGCGGTCCATCTTGAGGATCTGGAACGGCTGCGGGGTGCCCATCAGCGGACCCACGTCGCGGACCGGACGGATGTCGACCTGGCTGCCGGGCAGGAAGGCCATGGCACCGCCGAGATCGACGGTGAAGCCGCCCTTGACGCGGCCATAGATGGTGCCGTTGACGCGCTGGTTGCCCTCGAAGGCGCGTTCGAGATTGGTCCAGGCCTCCTCGCGGCGTGCCTTCTCGCGTGAGAGGACGATGAGACCCTCGCGGTCCTCGTAGCGCTCGACATAGAGCTCGACGACGTCGCCGGGCTCGACTTCGGGCCGCATGCCGGGGGCGGCGAACTCCTTGAGCGCCACGCGCCCCTCGCTCTTGAGGCCGACATCGACGATGGCGAATTCGTCGGTCAGCCGGACGACCTTGCCGCTGACGACCGACCCGTCGAAGCCGGTGTCGCGGCCGAGGGTCTCGTGGAGGAGGGATGCGAAATCCTCGCCATGGAAATGATCGATTGCTTCGGCGACGGCGCTGGATGCCATAGGGCGGTCAGTATCCTGTGTGGACGCGCGGAGTGCGGTCCGGAATGCGCGACGGCGACGCCGACGCGGCTGGCCCGGCCTCCGAGGGGAGACGCCGGGCCTGGTTTGATGACGGGCGGAGGTAGAGACGCGGATGGACCGCCGAGTCAAGGATCGAAATGGTCGCCCGCGGTCGCGATCGCAAGGCGGGCGCGCACGAGCGCCAAGGCCGCCTCGAAGGATTGATCCGGATCGAGCGACGTCGTGTCCAGCAGATCGGCGTCTTCGGCGCGCCGGAGGGGAGCGGAGGCGCGCGCGGCATCCGCGTCGTCACGCGCCTCGATCGCGAGGCGCTCGGCCTCGACCGCGTCCGGGGTCGTGTCCTGGCCACGCTGCCGCAGGCGCCGGCGCGCGCGCTCGGCCGACGACGCGGTCACGAACAGCTTGGCGCTGGCCGCGGGAAAGACGACGGTGCCGATGTCGCGGCCGTCGAGCACGGCCCCTTCGGCCGCTGCGACTTCGCGCTGGCGATCGAGCAGGGCGGCGCGCAGGGGACCCCAGGCCGCGACGCGGCTCGCCATCCGGTCGATGTCGGGCGTGCGCAGGTCGGTTCGCGACAGATCGTCGGGGGTCAGGCTGCCTGCGGCCGCGACCGCGGCCGTGACATCGCCGCCATCGAGCATCCGGCGCGCGACCGCGCGATAGAGCAGGCCGGTGTCGAGATAGGGAATGCGCAATGCCTCGGCGAGGCGCCGGGCCAGCGTGCCCTTGCCGGAGGCCGCGGGGCCGTCGACGGCGACGATTGGTTTGAAGACAGCGGGCGGTCTCACGAGAGCCCGGCACCGAGACTGTTCATCAGGGCGATGAAGCCGGGGAAGCTGGTCTCGATGAAGCGCGTGTCGTCGATGGCGACGGGCCGCCGCGCGGCGAGACCGAGCACGATCGCGCTCATCGCCAGGCGATGGTCCATGCTGGTCGCGACGTCCCCGCCGCCGTCCGGCGGGGCGCCGGCGCCCACGATCAGCAGGTCGTCACCCTCGATCCTCACGCCGACGCCGTTGGCGGCGAGCATCGACGCGGTCGCCGCGAGCCGGTCGCTCTCCTTGACGCGCAGCTCGCCCAGGCCGCGCAGCCGGCTCTCGCCGCGCGCACAGGCGCAGGCGACCGCGAGGATCGGATACTCGTCGATCATGCGCGGTGCGCGGTCGGCGGGAACGTCGATGGCGTGGAGCGCGGCGAACTCGACGCCGATATCGCCGGCGGGCTCGCCGCCCTGCTCGCGACGGTCGGTGATGGCGAGCGTGGCCCCCATCGTCTCGAGACACTCGAACAGGCCGGTCCGGAGCGGCGAGAGACCGACGCCTCGGACGGTGATGCGCGAGCCCGGCACCAGCAGGCCAGCGACCAGCGGAAAGGCCGCCGAGGACGGGTCGCCGGGAACGGCGACATCGCGCGCGAGCAGTTCCGGCTGACCGTCGAGGATGAGGCGGTTGCCGCCGCCCGCCAGCTTCTCCGAGCGAAGCGAGGCGCCGAAATGACGCAGCATGTTCTCGGTGTGGTCGCGTGTCGGCACCGGCTCGTCGACGACCGTGGTGCCGCGCGCATTGAGCCCGGCGAGCAGCAGGGCCGACTTCACCTGGGCCGACGCCACTTCGAGCCGGTGGTTGATCGGCAGCGCCTCGCCGGTGCCCTCGATCGCGAGCGGCAGCAATCCTCCGTCGCGCGCGGTGAAGCGGGCGCCGGTCTCGGCCAGGGGAACGGTGACGCGCCGCATCGGCCGCCCACGGAGGCTGGCGTCACCGGTCATGACGGCGAACACTGGGTGGGTCGCGAGCAGGCCGGTCAGCAGGCGCGCGGCCGTGCCCGAATTGCCCATGTCGAGCACGTCGGCCGGCTCGGCGAGACCGCCGACGCCACGCCCGCTGACCTGCCAGACGCCGTCGTCGTGATCGATGATGGCGCCGAGCGCGCGCATCGCCGCCGCCGTCCGGTGCACGTCCTCGCCCTCCAGCAGCCCCTCGATCCGCGTGCGTCCGACGGCGAGGGATGCGACCATCAGCGCCCGGTGGCTGATCGACTTGTCGCCGGGAACGCGGACCTCGCCGGCCAGCGGCGACGCGGCACGAACGGTGATCGGTCGAGGCTCGGTCATGACGGGGGCGCTTAGCATGGCGTCCCCCTGGTTTGACAGCGCACGCGCACGGTGGCATGGCCGCCCGCTTCCTTTGACGCCCGCTTCTTCGACGCCCGGGCCCGCGGCGCCCCGACTTGCAAGGCAATCTCATGGTCAAGCCAGAACTCGGCATGAAACGCGTGTGCGTTTCGTGCGGCACACGCTTCTACGACCTGACCCGGACCCCGGCCGTCTGCCCGAAATGCAGCACCGAGCAGCCGGTCGAGCAGCCACGCGTGCGCCGCGCCTCGGGCAACCTGGCGGACGAGAAGCGGGTCAAGAAGCCGCTGCCGGTGGACGATGTCGACCCGGAGGTCGAGCCCGAGGAGACCGAGGAAGCGGCGGAAGACGAGGACGACGTGATGGAAAGCACCGACGACCTCGAGGACGACGCCGACGCGATCTCGAGCGACATCGAGGTCGAGGGCGACCGCGAGGAGGAGACCTGAGGCGCGGAGAGCGTGTCAATCGATCGAAGAAGCCTTGGGGCGCTGCCCCAAAACCCCGCTGGGGCCAGCGGCCCCAGACCGGCAAAATATTCAAATCTTTGGCGATTGGGGGGCGTTGTGCGCGGCGCGATCCCGCGTAGCCCTGCCAGCGGAGTAGATTGGAAAATCCAGTCGCGCCATAAGCGCAGAAGGCTCGCGGCTTGTTTGTTCTGGTCCCGCCGCAATCCGGCGTACCATACCCAGGCGTGAACCTGGTCCTTCGCATGATAGAAGGCACGGCGGCGTGCTGTTAAGGTCGAGGCACCGTCGTCCAGAGGTTACCTCTCCATGTCGATGCAACTGACAGCTGATCTGCAGACCCTCGAGATCAGCCCATCCTCATGCACCGGGTTTGAAGATGAGGAGTTGGGCGCATGCATCGGGCTTGTTGGCTGGGGTTTCCCGTCGCAGTCGATGGCACGGCAGGGTTGGTATCAAGCCGTGCAGACCGCCGCGTTCAACACATCTGGAGGCCTCAAAGCGAGTTCCACGAACAAGTCTTTTTTCTATACCGCCCTGTTGCACCGCCAACGGTCAGCCTTCGGTCCGTTTGGGTTCCAAGATGTCGACTGGAGCAAATTCGACGTCGCAAGCTTTCCTTGGGCTCTCCCGGATCAGATCTTCGAAAAGCTCTACCCGGATGTGATGGCTGATCGTGGTCAAACCTACGAACGGCCGGACAACCTGGGATGACGTCGTCAAGATCGGCGAAGCTCTGGGCCTGATGACACCGGCAGGCAGTCTCGGCAAGAAGCTGCTGAAGACCTTCCTGACCCGCTACATCCCGGCGCTCACGGAAGGCGCATTGGCGGAATGGGCTATGCCGGTTGCATCGGGAGTGGCGTTCACGGCGGTCGTGGTCGAGGCGTGGGCGGCGCGCACGCATAATGCGCAGACCAAACAGGCTTTTCGTGTCGACAAGCAACGTCGGGATTATGATCGCACCGTTGCCAATGCCATCGTCGCTCGATGATCAACCGAAGCGTGACGGTTGGTCTTTCGTCTGACCTCCTCGCATTTGCGCGCAAGAACAGGCGAGCCTTCGCTCCTTGGACGGCTTGGGCGGGTTTCGTGATATTCATAGCCGCTCGCGAGGCACTGGGCCCCGGCGATCGCATTACCGCGCTCTCATGCCTGTTCCTGCTCATTGAGGCCACATGCATCGGGCTCGCCATCTGGACGAAGCGATGGCCTGCGATCGGCCTCACCCTGCTATGGCTGGTTGCGACGGTCACACGTCCGATCTGACACGGGTCAGGGCAGCCCGCCGGGGGTCCGGGGGCCGGCCTCGGCCCCCGGGTCTTGCTTCACCCGCTCGAGCGACCCTGTTCGATGGTGGTGCCCGCGTCCATCATGCGCAGGAAGTTGCCACCCCAGAATGCCTCGATCTCGGCGCGTCCGTAGCCGCGGCGGACGAGTTCGGCGGTGACGTTGCCGCTCTCGGCGGCGTTCTGCCAGCCATCGATGCCGCCGCCGCCGTCGAAATCCGAGCTGATGCCGACATGGGCGACGCCCGCGCGTTTGACGACGTGATCGAGGTGGTCGGCGAAGTCGGCGACGCTGGCGCGGCCGGCGCTGGCGCGCGGACGAAGGAACGCGGCCATCGCCGTGATCTGGACCAGGCCGCCGGTGTCGCGCAGCGCGTCGATCTGCATGTCGTCGAGGTTGCGCGGGTGCGGGCAAAGGACTGACGCGCACGAGTGGGTGGCGACGACGGGCGTATGGCTGGTCTGGATTGCCTGCAGCATCGCCTGGCGCGACAGGTGCGAGACGTCGACCATCATGCCGATCCGGTTCATCTCGCGGATCGCCTCGCGACCCAGGTCGCTGAGGCCGTTGTGGAGGCGCTCCGGATCGTGGAGATCGGCGCGCGGATTGGCGCTGTCGGCGAGGGCGTTGTGACCGTTGTGCACGAGTGTCAGGTAGCGGACGCCGCGCGCGCGCCAGGATGCGAGGAGGGAGAGGTTCTCGCCCATCGCCTGGCCGTTCTCGATGCAGCGAATGACCGCGATGCGCCCGGCGGCGCGGGCCGTGCGGACGTCGACAGCGGTGTCGGCGAGGCTGACGGCGATCTCGTCCTCGGCGCCGGAGGCCATGCGATCGATGGTGTCGAGCATGCCGTCGGCACGGGCGCGCGCCCCGCCGTAGGCTTCGGCATCGCGCGCTTCCTGCGGGATGAAGGCGGCGAAACAGCCCGCCCAGAGGCCGCCGCGGCGCATCTTCGGCAGGTCGACCCGGCGCGGACCATCGGTGCGCGGATCGGGCGTATCGGGCCAGGGCACGTCGATATGGCTGTCGAGCGTCAGGAGTTCCGCGTGCAGCGAGGGCGGGTCGATCATGCGCTTGCCAAGTGCCGCGCGATGGAGGAGTTGCGCCGTCTTTCCTGGAACCCGCCCATGCGAGTCGCGACCTGGAACATCAACTCGCTGCGTCTCCGGTGGGGGTTGCTCGAGCGCCTGGCGGACACGCTGACGCCCGATGTGATCTGCCTGCAGGAGACGAAGGTTCCAGACGACCTGTTTCCCGACACGGGGCCGGCGCTCGGCTACCCGCACGTCGCCCGGCGCGGCATGAAGAGCTACAATGGTGTCGCGATCCTGTCGCGTCATCCGCTGAGGGTGCACGAGGGTTCGCCCGACTGGTGCGAGCGCGGGGACTGCCGTCATCTGCACGTGACGGTGGATGCGCCGTCGGGTCCGTTCGAGCTGCACGATTTCTACGTGCCGGCGGGCGGCGATGTGCCCGACCCTGCCGTGAACGCGAAGTTCGCGCACAAGCTCGCCTTCGTCGACGAGGCGGCGCTGCACTTCGCGCAGACCGGCGTGAGGGCGAGGACGGTGCTGGTCGGCGACCTCAACATCGCGCCGCTCGAGAACGATGTCTGGAGCCACAGGCAGTTGCTCGACGTGGTCAGCCATACGCCGGTGGAGGTCGCCAAGCTGAATGCCTGGCGGGATGTCGGGTTCGTCGATGCCGTTCGGCATTTCGTGCCGGCGAGCGAACGGCTCTACACGTGGTGGTCGTATCGCAACCGGGACTGGCGCGCGTCGAACCGTGGGCGCCGGCTGGATCATGTGTGGGTCAGCCCGGACCTGGTCGGCAGCCTGCGGGCGCAGCATGTGCTGGTCGACGCGCGGGACTGGACGCAGACGTCCGATCACGTGCCGGTGGCGGTGGATTTCGGTTGAGTCACGCGGCGGCGCCGTCTCCGGCTCAAGCCGCCGCGCCGTCTCCGGCGACAGCATTGCCGAGCGGATCGAGACGGTAGCCGCCGCCCTCGGTGACGAGCAGGCAGGCGTTCGCCGGATCGGGCTCGATCTTCTGGCGCAGGCGGTAGATGTGGGTCTCGAGCGTGTGGGTGGTGACGGCCGCGTTGTAGCCCCAGACCTCGTTGAGCAGGACCTGGCGCGGGACGGGACGGGTTCCGGCGCGATAGAGGAATTTGAGGATCGCCGCCTCCTTCTCGGTCAGCCTGATGCGACGGTTGCGCACCGCTTCCTGCAGCAGCTTGGCGGACGGGCGGAAGGTGTACGGCCCGATGGTGAAGACCGCATCCTCGCTGTTCTCGAAGATGCGCATCTGGGCACGCAGGCGGGCGAGCAGTTCGGCGATGCGGAAGGGCTTGGCGACGTAGTCGTTGGCGCCGGCGTCGAGGCCGCGCACGACGTCGGCTTCGTCGTCGGACCCGGTCAGCATGATGATCGGCATGCGCATGCCGCGCTTGCGAAGGTCGGCGCAGAAATCGCGCCCGTCGCCGTCGGGAAGGCCCACGTCGAGGATGACGGCGTCGAAGCGGGACGCGGCGCCGTCGAGCTTGCCGCCGGCCTCGGCGATGCTGTCCGCCTCGACCGCGTTGAACTCGCCGTCGACCTGGAGCTGTTCGATCAGCGTCGCGCGCAAGGAGTCGTCGTCATCGACGATCAGGATCGGCCGTTCGCCAGCCATTTCATGCTCCATCCAACGCGGTGATCGGCTCGCCCGAGACAGCGCTTTCCGCCCGGGTTCGTTCCGATTGCCTCGGCAACAAACGCGCGCCGCATCCGCTCTCGTCGTGCACTCGCCCAGGGCACCACGCACATTGTCGTGAGCTTGGGTCCGAAGCGCAAGGGCGGTCGCTTGCCGCGGGAAGCGGGAGGCCGGTTCTCGACCTGATGCCCAGGCAGCCCCATGTTCGTCGCCAGGTTGACGAAGGCGAGCATGAACGATCATCCGGCCGGATCGAGAACACGATCGTCCACGCGCCTGCGATCGGTCTATCGCGCGGTGGGCGAACTGAGGCGCGGCGACGCGATCCTGCTCGAGTCCGATCGCCCGCTGATGGTGGGCGCGGCGGAGACGCTGTCGGTCGAGGCGATCGAGGAGGCGGGACTGGTCGCGGGGACGCATCCGGTCCTGCTCGTGGTCTCCTCGGGGCGGGTGGCGCAGGACGACGCCGGCTTGGTGGCCTTCGAGATCGCGTCGTCGTTCCGCGAGCTGGCCGGACGGGCGCCTTCATGGCTGCGCGACATCGCCGATCCGACGCGCCTGGATCCGCCGATCGATTTCGGCGGCACGTTCGCGCACGCGCCGGTGCCGCTTCAGGCGCGCGCCGCGTTGGCCGCGGTCAAGCTTGCGCGGCTGGCACCGGCGGCGATCGTCGCCGCCGGCGACACGCGCGCGGCCGGGCGCGCGTCGGACGCCGGCATGCAGATGGTCGAGAGCGAAGCCGTGCTCGCCTTCGCCCAGGAGACCGGGCTGGCGCTCGAGGTCGTGGCGGAGGCGTCGGTGCCGCTCGAGGACGCGAGCGAGGCGCGACTGGTGGCGTTTCGCGCGCCGGACGGAGGCATCGAGCATCTCGCGCTCGTGGTCGGCGATCCCGGGCAGCGCCACGCGCCATTGGTGCGGCTGCATTCGGAATGTTTCACGGGCGATTTCCTGGGCAGCCTGCGCTGCGACTGCGGCGACCAGTTGCGCGGCGCGGTCAGGCGGATGCGCGAGGACGGCGCCGGCGTGCTGCTGTATCTGGCGCAGGAGGGACGCGGCATCGGGCTGGTCAACAAGCTGCGTGCCTATGCGCTGCAGGACCGCGGACTCGACACCATAGACGCCAACCGGGCGCTGGGCTGGGACGCCGACGAGCGCAGCTTCCTGATCGCCGCGACCATGCTCAAACGGCTCGGGATCGGCCGGATCCGGCTGCTGACGAACAATCCGGAGAAGGTCGAGGCGTTGACCGGCTTCGGCATCGACATCGTCGAGCGCGTCGGACACGTGGTGCCGCCGAACGGGGTCAACGACGCCTATCTGGCGACGAAGCGGCGCCGCTTGGGCCACATGATCGGATGACGGGCTTGCGCGGCATCGTCGTCGCACGCGGCGGCGGCGGCGCGCACGAGGCGTGGCTGCATGCCGGCGCGGAGCGGTTCGCGGCGGTCGTGGGGCCGCGCGGGATCGTGGCGCACAAGGAGGAGGGTGATGGCGGGACGCCGTCGGGTGTGCTGGCGATCCGGCGCGTGCTGTACCGGGCCGATCGCGTGAAGCCGCCGTCCTGCGCCGTTCCGCGCGAGCCGATCGCGGCCACCGACGGCTGGTGCGATGCTGCGCACGATCCGCTCTACAACCGGATGGTGAGGCTGCCGTATGGCGCGCGCGCCGAGGCGCTGTGGCGCGACGACGCGCTCTACGATGTCGTGGGCGTGCTGGGGCACAATGATCGTCCGGTGCGGCCGGGCGCCGGTTCGGCGATCTTCCTGCACGCGGCACCGCCCTCGGGTGCGGCGACATCGGGCTGCATCGGGCTCGCGGCCGCCGATCTGGCCCGCCTGCTGGCGATGGGGCTGACAGAGATCGAGACCAGGCGGGATTGAGCGGGATGGCGCGGATCGTCGTCATCGGGGGCGGGTTTTCCGGCGCGATGGTCGCCGTGCATCTCAAGCGCGACCATCCTGGCCTGTCCGCCCGCGTGACGGTCGTGGATGATCGCCCGACGCTCGGAGCGGGTCTCGCGTACGGGACGCCGGACCCCGCGTGCCGCACCAACGTGGCCGCTTCGCGGATGTCGCCGTTCGAGGAGGCGCCGGACGCGTTCGACGACTGGCTGTCGGCGACCGGGGCGGTGGCGGCCGATCCGGCGATGGTGGGCCCGGGGGGACGCTTCCCGTCGCGCGCGGTGTTCGGCCGCTATGTCGCCTCCGAGGCCGCGCGGCATGCGGTGACGCATCGCCGGGCGCGCGCGGTGGCGGCGTGCCGATCGGACGGCGGGTTCGCGGTGGATCTCGACGATGGCGGCAGGCTGGCGGCGGACATGCTGGTGCTGGCGACCGGACATCCGCGTCCGGGGCTGCCGGCGGCGCTGCGGACGATCGCGCACGATCCGCGCCTGGTGCGCGATCCGTGGGACATCGGCGCGATCGAACGGATCGCCCGGGCGCCCGACTGCCGGGTGCTGCTGGTGGGGACGGGGCTCACGTCGTGCGACGTGGTCGCGAGCCTGCGGCGTCGCGGACATCGCGGACCGATCGTGGCGGTCAGCAGGCGGGGCCTGCTGCCACGGGAGCGGACGACCAGGACGGTGTCGAGCTTCGGCGATTTCGCGGCCGGGCCGTCGCGGACCGCGCTTGGACTGGCGCTGCGGGTGCGCGACGCGGTGGCGGAGGCAGCCCGCCTCGACAGGCCGTGGGAGGACGTGATCACCGCCCTGCGGGAACAGGCGCCGGTGGTGTGGCGATCGTTGCCGCTTGCCGAGCAGCGACGATTGCTGCGCCATCTGCGTGCGTTCTGGGACGTGCACCGGTTCCAATCGGCGCCGCAGGTGGCGTCCCTGGTCGCCGGCGAGCAGGCGGCGGGCGGACTGGTGGTGCATGCGGCGGCGATCCTGGACGCGAGCGCGGACGGAGACGGTCTGGCTCTCGCCTGCCGATATCGTGGCGATCCTGCAACGCTCCGGCTGCGAAGCGATGTCATCGTCAACTGCACCGGACCGGGCCATGCGAGCACGGTCGCGTCGTCGGACGTGCTGGCGTCGCTGCACGCGCGGGGGCTGGTACGACCGGACCCGCTCGGGTTCGGTCTCGAGACCGATGTGTCGAACCATGCAGTCGGCGACGACGGTCTTGCCGTGCCGCGTCTGTGGGTCGCGGGGCCGCCGGCGAGGTCGGCGCATGGGGAATTGATGGGATTGCCGCAGGTGAGCCGGCAGCCACGCGAGATCGCGCGAAGCATCGCGCGATGCGTGCGGGACGGGGTCGGGACGCCGGAGGCTGTTGTGGAGCGGCAGACGTTTCGTTAGGTTGACGTATACGTCGCATCGCTGCCGTTAGAGCAGCGAGCGGCCGCCCCGGGGAGCCAAGTCCATGATGTCCAACACGCGCTCGGCTGCCATCGCCGCTTGCGTCATCGCCCTGCCGGTCGCCGCGCGCGCGAACGCCGGTTTCGCTCTCAATGACGGCCTGACCGACTGGACGGCGAACGCCTACGCGGGGGAGGCCGCGAAGGCCTATGACGCGGGCACCGCATGGACCAACCCGGCGGGCATGGTGCGCCTGCACGGCACCGAGCTCGACAGCTCCATCAACTTCATCGACCCGAGTCTGAACTTCGTCGGCAACGACTATATCGACAACAAGCCGGTCTCCGGGCCGCAGTCGCGGCACGGGATCGATCCCGCGATCTCGGCGGGATCGGCGATCGTGATCTCGCTGACGCCAGACCTGAAGCTGGGCTTCTCGGCGCAGAGTCCGTTCGCCTCGCGCCTGAGCTTCTCGCCGTCGAACTATGTGGGGCGTTACGAGGACACGAACTCGATCCCGACCAACGTGCAGGGACTGTTCTCGGCCGCCTATGCGATCGATGATCATCTGTCGATCGGTGGCGGACCTTATGTCAGCTACTTCAAGGATCGGCAGTCGCACGCGGTCGATCTGAGCAATGCGACGGTGAACGGGGTGGCGATCCCGCTCGGGCCGGCAGGATCGGACCCATACGCGGAGTTCCGCGGCGACAATTACGCGGCCGGTTACGATGTCGGCGCCCTCTACCAGTTCAACGACCGGGTCAGGGTCGGCGTGAACTACCATTCGCGCGTCGACCACGTGCTCGAAGGGTTCCAGACCATCTACATCCCGCCGCAGGTGGCGGCGGGGCCGCTGGGCGCGCTGGTCGTGCCGCAACTGCGGACGCAGATCTACAACGCCCACGTCAAGCAGACCCTCCCCGGCTGGGTCGACACCTCGTTCTACTGGCAGGTGACGCCGGCGTGGGCGGTGATGGCGAACGCGACGTGGACGCAATGGTCGCTGTTCCAAAACAGCCGGATCAATCCGGACAATCCGGCACTGCCGGTGACGACGAACATCCAGTACAATTTCCACGACACGGTGACCGCCGGCGCCGGCGTCAACTACCGGCCGCCCGCGGTCCAGAAGCTGCTGCTGCAGGGCGGCCTGACCTATGACCAGAGCCCGATCGACGACAGCACGCGGCAGGCCTCGATCCCGGACGGCAGCCGGATCGAGCTCGGCATCGGTGCGAGCTACCGGCTGACCAGGATGGTGGCGTTGTCGATCGCCTACACCCACTATTTCTTCATCGACGCAAACAACATCCACAACTCGATCGGCGACACCATCAACCGGACCGCGCTCGGCACGGTCGACCTGCCGGCGGGCACCCTGATCGGACACTACAACATCGACAACAACGCGCTATCGGTCGGCCTCAAGACGTTTTTTTGAGAGGGGGCGAAGCGGGCGGCCTTGCGGCACGCCCGGACGGCGGCTAATCAAGGGTTGACGTATAGGGCAGCCTCCTGCCGCAGATTTCGACGTGATCGATCGAGACAGGGATTTCAGACGCGTGCCGCGGACGATCATCGATCCGATGCCGGGCGACCGGGACCGTATCTACAGCGTGACCGAACTCGCGCGCGAGTTCGGCACCACGGCGCGCGCGATCCGGTTCTATGAGGGCAAGGGCTTGCTGTCGCCGAGCCGGGTCGGGAGCAATCGCGTCTACACGCATCGTGACCGGGCCCGGCTGGTGCTGATCCTGCGCGGCAAGCGGCTCGGCTTCAGCCTGCGGGAGATCAAGGAATTTCTGGCACTCTACCACAACAGCTCGGACGGCGTGCTGCAGATGCGCAGCCTCGCCGGGCGGCTTCGCGAACGGATGCAGGATCTCGAGCATCAACAGGCGGTGCTGACCGAGACGCTCGACGATCTCCGGCGGCTGCTGGCGACGGTCGAGCTGTCGATCGGTGGCAGTGGCGCAGGGGAAGCACTCGCGTCGAAACGAAAAGCGGGCTGAGCACACGCGGCCCGGGGGTCAAGGAGAACGTCCATGCGACACGCAGTCATCGCCGGTTATTGCCGCTCCCCGTTCACGTTCGCGGCCAAGGGGGCGCTGGCGCGCACCAGGCCCGACGATCTCGCGGCCGAGATCGTGCGCGCGCTGATCGAGCGGACCGGTGTCGATCCGTCGACGATCGAGGACCTGATCCTCGGCTGCGCGATGCCGGAAGGCGAGCAGGGCTTCAATCTCGCCCGCCTGGTGGTGCTGCTGGCCGGACTGCCGCAGAGCGTGGGCGGGGCGACGCTGAACCGTTTCTGCGGCTCGTCGATGAGTGCGGTGCATATCGCGGCCGGCTCGATCGCGACGGGGTCGGGCGACGCGTTCATCGCGGCCGGCGTCGAGAGCATGAGCCGGCTGCCGATGTCGGGGTTCAACTTCATGCCCAACAAGACGCTGCACGAGAGCGTGCCGGGCGCATACATGACGATGGGCGACACGGCCGAGAACGTGGCCCGGCAATGGCAGCTGACGCGGGCCGAGCAGGAGGCGTTCGCGGTCACGAGCCAGCGCAAGGCGGCGGCCGCGCGCGCCGACGGGCGGATGGCGGCCGAGATCGTGCCGATCGCGATCAAGGGCGGACGGGTCGAGCAGGATGGCTGCCTGCGCCCGGAGACGTCGGCCGAGGGGCTGGCCGGGCTGAAGCCCGCCTTCCGGCCGGACGGGTCGGTGACGGCGGGCACGTCCTCGCCGCTGACCGACGGGGCGAGTGCGGTTCTGGTGTGTTCGGAGGATTACGCCCACGAACACGGATTGAAGCCGATGGCGCGGATCCGGGCGCAGGCGGTGTCGGGCTGCGCGCCGGAGATCATGGGGATCGGGCCGATCGGGGCTTCGCGCAAGGCGCTGGCGCGGGCGGGGATCGAGGCATCCGCGCTCGATGTGGTCGAACTGAACGAGGCGTTCGCGAGCCAGTCGATCGCGACGGTGCGCGAACTCGGCGTGCGCGAGGAGGCGCTGAACATCGACGGCGGCGCGATCGCGATCGGGCATCCGCTGGGGGCCACGGGGGCTCGCCTGGTGGGCAAGGCCGCGAGCCTGCTGGCGCGTGACGGCGGCCGCTACGCGCTGGCGACGCAGTGCATCGGCGGCGGCCAGGGGATCGCGACCGTGCTGGAGCGGGTGTGATGGCGATGAGGAAAGTCGCCGTCGTGGGCGCCGGCGTGATGGGCGCCGGCATCGCGGCCCAAGTGGCGAACGCGGGCGTGGGCGTGCTGCTGCTGGATGTGGTGCCGCAAGGTGCCGAGAACCGCAACGCGGTCGCCGAGGGCGCACTGGCGAGGATGCTCAAGACGCAGCCGGCGCCGTTCATGTCGAAGGCGGCGGCGCGGCTGGTGGAGACGGGCAATGTCGAGGATGATCTCGGCAGGATCGCCGAATGCGACTGGGTTATCGAGGCGATCATCGAGCGGCTCGACCTCAAGCAGGCGCTGTATCGGCGGATCGAGGCGGTGCGCCGGCCGGGGACGGCGGTGTCGTCGAACACGTCGACGATCCCGTTGCGGGACCTGGTTTCGGGCCTCGGGCCGGCGTTCGCGAGCGACTTCATGATCACGCACTTCTTCAATCCGCCGCGCTACATGCGGCTGCTCGAGGTGGTCGCAGGACCCGACAGCGATCCGGCGCTGGTGGCTTCGGTGTCCGCGTTCGCGGACGTCACGCTCGGGAAGTCGATCGTGGCGTGCCGCGACAGTCCCGGCTTCATCGCCAACCGGCTTGGCTGCTACTGGATGACGCGCGCGGTGCGCCTCGCGATCGAGCAGCATCTGACGGTCGAGGAGGCGGATGCGGTGAACGGCTCGCCGTTCGGCATCCCGAAGACGGGTGTGTTCGGGCTGTCGGACCTGGTCGGTCTCGACCTGATGCCGCACGTGAACGCGAGCATGCGCGAGAGCCTGCCGGCGTCGGACTGGTTCCAGGAGATCGCGGGCGAGATTCCGCTGATGGCGCGGATGATCGCGTCGGGCCAGACGGGACGGAAGGGCAAGGGCGGGTTCACCAGGGTCGGCAAGGCTTCGGACAAGCGGACGCGCGAGGTGATCGACCTGCAGACCGGCGCGTATCGGCCCGAGGGACGGGCGGAACTGCCGGAGCTGGCCGCGACCAAGGGCGATCTGCGGGCGCTGCTGTCGAGCGAGGGCCGCGCCGGCCGGTATGCGTGGTCGGTGTATGGGCCGGTGCTGGCCTATGCGGCGATGCTGGTGCCGGACGCGGCCGAGACGATCACGGCGGTCGATGAGGCGATGCGGCTCGGCTACAACTGGCGCTGGGGCCCGTTCGAGCTGATCGACAAGGTGGGCACGGCCTGGTTCGCGGAGCGGCTGCGTTCGTCGGGGATCCCCGTCCCTGCCCTGCTCGACGCGGCGGCGTCGAAGGGCGAGCCGTTCTACACGGTCGAGGGCGGCCGCAAGCAGGCATTCGGAACCGACGGACATTATCGTCCGGTCGAGCGGCCCGCCGGCGTCCTGAGCCTCGAGGATGTCAAGCGCGGGGCGAAGCCGCTGCTGCGCAATGCGGGTGCCTCGCTCTGGGACATCGGCGACGGGGTCGCGTGCTTCGAGATCACGGCGAAGGCGTCGGCGATCGACGAGGCGGTGCTGTCGCTGCTCGACAAGTCGATCGACCTGGTGGGCGCGCAATGCAAGGCGCTGGTGCTGCATGGCGAGGGCAAGAACTTCTCGGTCGGCGCCAATCTGGGCGCGGTGATCTACGGCGTGAACATCGCGGCCTGGAGCGAGCTCGACAAGATGATCGCGTCGGGGCAGGCGGTGATGCTGCGTCTGAAGCGGGCGCCCTTCCCTGTCGTCGCGGCGCCGTTCGGCATGGCGCTCGGCGGCGGCTGCGAGCTGGTGCTGCATTCGGACGCGGTGCAGGCGCACGCCGAGACGTATGCTGGGCTGGTGGAAGGCGGGGTCGGGCTGGTGCCCGGCTGGGGCGGCTGCGGCGCGATGCTGCTGCGCGGGCAGGAGATGAAGGGCGCGCCGAAGGGACCGATGCCGGCGCCGGCCAAGGCGTTCGAGCTGATCGGGACCGCGAAGGTGTCGGGGTCGGCGGCGGAAGCGCGCGAGATGGGGATCCTGCGCGCGAACGACGGGATCACGATGAACCGGGACCGGCTGCTGGCGGACGCGAAGGCGCGCGCGCTGGGGATGGTCGAGGGTTACGCGCCGCCCTCGCCCGCGGAGCTGCGGTTGCCGGGGCCGTCGGGCCGGCTCGCGATGGAGCTCGCGCTGCGGGGGATGGCGGCGCAGGGACAAGCGACCCCGCACGACGTGACGGTGGGACTCGAACTCGCCACCGTGCTGAGCGGCGGGGAGACCGACATGCTCGACGTGCTGACCGAGTCTGACGTGATGGATCTCGAGCGGCAGGCGTTCGTCCGGCTGGCCAGGACCAGGCCCACGATCGCGCGGATCGAGCACATGCTCGAGACCGGCAAGCCGTTGCGGAACTAGCGCGCCCACCGACATCGAGAGCCCAGGGAGGAGCCGACATGCAGACCTATCAGGCCCCGATTCGCGACATGCGGTTCGTTCTGCACGAGCTGCTGGGCGAGGAGACGGCGAGACGTGGCGTGCCGCAGGGGGAGTTCACGCCGGAGCTCGCCCTCACGGTGCTGGAGGAGGCGGGGAAATTCCTCAGTGCGACGCTGCTGCCGATCAACGCGTCGGGCGACGAGGAAGGCTGCCGGCTGGAGAACGGCGTGGTGCGGACGCCGAAAGGGTTCCGCGAGGCCTACCAGGCCTACTGCGAGGCGGGTTGGGCGGGAAGCTCGTGCGACCCGCGGTATGGCGGCCAGGGCATGCCGGAGACGATCGGCAAGATGCTCGAGGAGATGACGAGCGCGGTCAATCTGTCGTTCGGGCTGTATCCGGGACTGACGCGGGGTGCCTACGAGTCGATCCTCGGGTTCGGGTCCGACGAGATCAAGGACCTCTATCTGCCGAGGATGGTCAGCGGCGAATGGTCGGGGACGATGTGCCTGACGGAGGCGCATTGCGGGACCGATCTCGGGTTGCTGCGCACGCGCGCGGTGCCGTCGGGCGATGGCAGCTACCGGATCACGGGGTCGAAGATCTTCATCAGCGCCGGCGAGCACGACCTGACCGAGAACATCATCCACCTGGTGCTGGCGCGGCTGCCGGACGCGCCGGCGGGCATCAAGGGGATCTCGATGTTCCTGGTGCCGAAGTTCCTGCCGAACGAGGATGGCTCGAAGGGCCAGCGCAACGGGCTGGTGTGCACGAGCATCGAGCACAAGATGGGGCTGCGCGCGTCGGCGACCGCGCAGATGAGCTTCGACGACGCCAGGGGCTGGCTGATCGGCGCGCCGCATCGCGGCATGCAGGCGATGTTCGTGATGATGAACAACGAGCGGCTCGCGGTGGGCAACCAGGGGCTGGGTGTGGCGGAAGCCGCCTATCAGAGCGCGGTCGCGTATGCGCGAGACCGGCTGCAGGGGCGTTCGCTCGGCAAGAGCGGTCACGCGCCGGCGGCCGCGGATCCGATCATCGTGCATCCGGATGTGCGGCGGATGCTGATGACGATGCGGGCGACGACCGAGGGGTGCCGGGCGCTGGGCACCTGGGTCGCGTGCGCGCTGGAGGCGGCGCACCACTCGGCCGATCCGGAGGCCAGGCGCGATGCGGAGGATTTCCTCGCGCTGATGACGCCGGTGATCAAGGCGCTGTTCACCGATCTCGGGTCGGAGGCGGCGAACATCGCGGTGCAGGTGTATGGCGGGCACGGCTATATCCGCGACCACGGGATCGAGCAGTATGTGCGGGATGCCCGGATCGCGCAGATCTACGAGGGGACGAACGGGATCCAGGCGCTGGACCTGGTCGGGCGCAAGCTCGGCGAGGGCAACGGGCGGCTGCTGCGGACGTTCTTCCATCCGGTGAGCGAGTTCATCGAGGCGAACAAGGCCGATCCGAGGATCGGCAAGATGGTGGCGGGACTGGAGCGTGCATTCGGGGCGCTGCAGAAGGCGACGGGGTATATCGTGGCGACCGGGCAGGGCGATCCGGAGAATGCGGTGTCGGGGGCCACCGATTACCTGCGGCTGCTGGGCACGGTGGCGCTCGGCTTCATGTGGTGCCGGGCGGCGTTGGTCGCGTCCGAGCACGAGACGGAGCCGTTCTATCGCGACAAGTTGGCGACCGCGCGGTTCTTTTCCGAGCGGATCCTGCCGCAATCGTTCGCGCTGATGCAGGCGGTGCTGGCGGGCAAGGAATCGATGATGGCGATCAGCGAGGACGCGTTTGTCAGAGCGTGAATCGATCGCGTTCGACGTGGTCATCGTGGGCGCCGGCCCCGCGGGATTGGCGGCCGCGATCCGCCTCAAGCAGGTCTCGCCCGATGCGTCGGTGTGCGTGGTGGAGAAAGGCGGCGAGGTCGGCGCGCACATCCTGTCGGGGGCGGTGATCGAGCCGAGGGCGCTCGAGGAGCTGCTGCCCGACTGGCGTGAGCGTGGCGCGCCGCTGGAGACGAAGGCGGGGAAGGATGTGTTCCTGTTCCTGACCGAGCATCGGTCGTTCCGGTCGCCGGTGCTGCTGCCGCAGATGCACAACGCGGGCAACTACATCGTCTCGCTGGGCAATGTGGTGCGGTGGCTCGGGGCCCAGGCGGAGGCGCTCGGGGTGGAGATCTATCCGGGGTTCTCGGCGGCCGCGCTGATCGAGGAGGACGGGCGGATCGTGGGGGTCGCGACCGGCGACATGGGGGTCACGCGCGGAGGCGAGCACGGCGCGAACTTCCAGCCGGGGATGGAGCTGCGGGCGACCTACACGCTGCTGGCGGAGGGCTGCCGCGGCAGTCTTGCCAAGCAGGCGATGGCGCGGTTCGATCTGCGCCACGGGGTCGAGCCGCAGACCTACGGACTTGGGGTCAAGGAGCTGTGGGAGATCCCGGCGGCGAACCACAAGCCGGGCTTGATCCAGCACACCGCGGGCTGGCCGCTCGACCGGTCGACCTATGGCGGGTCATGGCTGTACCATTTCGGCGAGAACCTGGTGTCGTACGGGTTCGTGGTCGGGCTCGACTACCAGAACCCGTGGATGTCGCCGTTCGACGAGATGCAGCGGCTGAAGCTGCATCCGGCGGTGCGGCCGCATTTCGAGGGCGGCAAGCGGATCAGCTACGGGGCGCGGGCCTTGAGCGAGGGCGGACTGCAGTCGATCCCGCGCCTGACGTTCCCGGGCGGCGCGCTGCTCGGCGATACGGCGGGGTTCCTCAACGTGCCGAAGATCAAGGGCACGCATGCGGCGATGAAGTCGGGGATGCTGGCCGCCGAGGCCATCGGCGAGGCGCTCGCCAACGGCAAGCCGGCGGAGCCGGTGGGCTATATCGATCGGTTCAAGTCGAGCTGGCTGTGCGCCGAGCTGCACGGGGTGCGTAACTTCCGGCCGGCATTCGCGAAGTTCGGGCTGTATGGCGGGACGTTGTATGCGGGGCTCGACAGCATGGTGCTGCGCGGGCGGGCGCCGTGGACGATGCATCATCCGCATCCCGACTACGAGACGCTGCTGGATGCGTCGAAGGTGGCGAAGATCGAATATCCGAAGCCGGACGGGACGCTGACGTTCGACCGGCTGTCGTCGGTGTTCATCAGCAACACCAATCACGAGGAGAACCAGCCGGTCCATCTCAAGCTGCGCGAGCCGGAGCGGTGGCTCGGGGTGAACTGGGAGAGATACCGCAGTCCTGAAAGCCGCTATTGCCCTGCGGGCGTGTACGAGGCGGTCGGCGTGGAGAACGGCATGCCGCGGCTGCAGATCAACGCGCAGAACTGCGTGCACTGCAAGACGTGCGACATCAAGGACCCGACCCAGAACATCGACTGGGTGACGCCGGAAGGCTCGGGCGGCCCGAACTATCCGGGCGGCATGTGAACGGAGATGCGGTCATGAAGGCTCTCGTCCCGGTCAAGCGGGTCGTCGACTACAACGTGAAGGTCCGGGTGAAATCGGACGGCTCGGGCGTCGACGTTTCGGGCGTGAAGATGTCGATGAACCCGTTCGACGAGATCGCGGTCGAGGAGAGCGTGCGGCTGCGCGAGCGCGGTGTGGTGAGCGAGATCGTCGTGGTGTCGATCGGGACCGCGCAATGTCAGGAGACGCTGCGCACGGCGCTGGCGATGGGGGCGGACCGGGCGATCCTGGTGGAGACCGATGTGCAGCCGGAGCCGCTGGCGGTCGCCAAGATGCTGCGCTCGCTGGTGGAGCGCGAGCAGCCGCGCCTGGTGGTGATGGGCAAGCAGGCGATCGACGACGACATGAACGCGACCGGGCAGATGCTGGCGGCACTGCTCGGCTGGGGCCAGGGGACGTTCGCGTCCAAGCTTTCGATCGAGGGCGAGACGGCGACGGTGACGCGCGAGATCGATGGCGGGCTGGAGACGGTGGCACTCACGCTGCCGGCGATCGTGACGACCGATTTGCGGCTGAACGAGCCGCGCTACGCCTCGCTGCCGAACATCATGAAGGCGCGCAAGAAGCCGCTCGAGACGATCACGCCGGCCGATCTCGGTGTCGATCCGGCGCCGCGGCTGACGGTGGTCAAGGTGGTGGAGCCGCCGAAACGGTCGGCAGGCGTGAAGGTGGGGTCGGTCGCCGAACTGGTCGCCAAACTCCGCCACGAGGCGAAGGTGATTTCATGAGCGCGCTGGTTCTGCTCGACCACGACGCGGGCGGCATCAAGCAGCCGTCGCGGTCGGCGATCGCGGCGGCGGCAGCACTCGGTCCGGTCGATGTGCTGGTGGCGGGGAGCGAAGTCGGCGCGGCGGCCAGGGCGGCGACCGCGATCCCGGGGGTGGCCAAGGTGCTGGTGGCGGACAGCGCGGTGTATGCGAATGCGCTCGCCGAACCGCTGGCGGCGCTGATCGTGGGGCTTGCGGGCGGCTACAGCCACATCCTGGCGGCGGCGACGGCGACAGGGAAGAACGTGCTGCCGCGGGTGGCGGCCCTGCTCGACGTGCAGCCGATCTCGGACGTCATGTCGGTCGAGAGCGCGGATGTGTTCGTCCGGCCGATCTATGCCGGCAACGCGCTGGCGACCGTCCGGTCGGCGGACGCGACGAAGGTGATCACGGTGCGCGCGTCGGCGTTCGATCCGGCGCCGGCCGAGGGCGGATCGGCCGAGATCGTGGCGGTCGACGCCGCCGGCGATCCGGGACTGTCGCGCTTCGTCTCGTCGGAACTGAGCAAGAGCGAGCGGCCGGAACTCACGGCCGCGCGGGTGGTGGTGTCGGGCGGGCGCGGGATGGGCTCGGGGGAGAACTTCGGGCTGCTGGAGCCGATCGCGGACCGGCTGGGGGCCGCGGTAGGCGCGTCGCGGGCGGCGGTCGACAGCGGCTTCGTGCCGAACGATTACCAGGTCGGGCAGACGGGCAAGATCATCGCGCCGGAGCTCTATCTCGCGGTCGGGATCTCGGGTGCGATCCAGCATCTGGCCGGGATGAAGGACAGCAAGATCATCGTCGCGATCAACAAGGACGAGGAGGCGCCGATCTTCCAGGTCGCCGACTACGGGCTGGTCGCCGACCTGTTCAAGGCGTTGCCGGAGCTGAAGGCGGAGCTCGAACGGGTCTAGCGTCGGGCGCTTGCCTTTCCCTATAGGGAAGGGCAATCTCGGCGGTGTTAGAAGACGGCCGCACGCCGCCGCGCGAGAGGAGTCCGAGATGGGATACGTGCCCGATCCGGTCTGGCTGCGCTCGTATCCGAGCGGCATTCCGGCATCGATCGAGGACGAGCTCGACCGCTGGCCGTCGGTGATGGCGTTGATCTCTGCTAACGCATCCAAACATTCCGCTAACATCGCGTTCTCGTCGATCGGCGGCTCGCTGACCTTCGGCGACGTGATGCGGCGCGCGCGCGAATTCGCGGGCTACCTGCAATCGATCGGCGTCGGCCCCGGCGATCGGGTCGCGATGATGATGCCGAACTGCCTGCAGTATCCGGTCGCGATCTTCGGCACGCTGCTGGCGGGCGGGGTGGTGGTGAACGTCAATCCGCTCTACACGCCGCGCGAGCTCGCACACCAGCTGACGGACAGTGGCGCCTCGGTGATCGTGGTGATCGACCTGGTGGCGCCGACGCTGGCCGCCTGCCTGGTGGCCTCCGCGGTGCGCCATGTGGTGATGACCGGCCTGGGCGATCTCGCGGGCGTGGCCGGGCCGCTCATCAGTGCCGCGGCACGGCGCAAGCGCCGCGTGCGGCGGGGCTTGATCGCGGGCGCCATGCGGTTCCGGGCGGCGTTGCGGGCCGGGCGCCGGCACGGGTTCACCCCCGTCGCGGCCGGGCCGGACGATCTCGCGTTCCTGCAATACACCGGCGGCACGACCGGTGTCGCCAAGGGCGCGATGCTGACCAACCGGAACATCGTCGCCAACGTGCTGCAATCGAGCGTCTGGCTCGGGCCCGAGATCGCCCGCGAGCCGATGGTCAATCTGACGTTGTTGCCGATGTATCATGTGTTCTCGTTGACCGCGAGCGCGCTGACGTTCTTCGTGCTCGGCGGCGAGAGCGTGCTGGTTCCCGATCCGCGCGACGTCGGACGGCTGCTCGGGATGATCAAGGGACGCAGGTTCGGCGGGCTGTGCGGGACGAACACGCTGTTCGCCAACCTGCTCGAGAACGAGGCGTTCCGCCGGCTCGATTTCTCATCGATGAGGCTGGTGATCTCGGGCGGCATGGCGATGCAGCGCGGGCTGGCGGAGCGGTGGTTCGCGGTGACCGGCACGCCGATCACGGAGGGCTACGGCCTGACGGAATCCTCGCCGGTGTTGACGTCCAACCCGATCGACCTCGCCCATCCCGAGCGCATGCGGTTCACGGGATCGGTCGGGCTGCCGGTGCCCTCGACCGAGATCGGCTTGCGCCGTCCGGATGGCGGGTGGGCGGAGATCGGCGAGCCGGGCGAGATCTGCGCGCGCGGTCCGCAGGTGATGACGGGTTACTGGCACCGTCAGGCCGCGACCGACGACGTGCTGGACGCGGACGGGTGGCTGTCGACGGGCGATGTCGGGATCATGGACGAGAACGGCATGGTCAGGATCGTGGATCGGTTGAAGGACATCATCATCGTGTCCGGATTCAATGTCTATCCGAGCGAGATCGAGGAGGTCGTGGCGCTGCATCCGGGGGTGCGCGAAGCGGCGGCCGTGGGGATCAGGCACGAGACGGCCGGCGAGCGGGTCCGGCTGATCGTGGTGCCCCGCGACGGCTCGCTTACAAGCGGTGACATCATTGCGCATTGCCGGCGGCACCTGACGGGCTACAAGATCCCGGCCGTGGTCGAATTCAGGGACAAGCCGTTGCCCCGCTCGAACGTCGGCAAATTGCTGCGCCGGGAGCTGCCCGCGGAGGTGACGACGCCGATGAGCGCGTCACCATCCCTCGAGCGGAAGACGCGCAGCCTGGTCGGTTGACACGAGGCCGGTGGAGAAGTGCCATGAGACACCGTAAGCGTGCGTTGGGCTTGATCCTGCTGGCGGGGCTTGGCGGGTGTGCGGTCGAGCCGCCATCGGGCCCGAGCTTCATGGCGCTGCCGACGAAGGGCAAGACCTACGCGCAGTTCCAGCAGGAGGATGCCTACTGCCGGCAGCAATCGTTCTACGCGTCGGGCGGACGGACGCCGGGCCAGGCGGCGGCGGACAGCGGTCTGGCGAGTGCCGGCCTCGGCACGCTGGCGGGGGCCGCGGCAGGCGCGCTGATCGGAGCGGCGGCGGGCAATCCGGGCGCGGGGGCGGCGATCGGCGCGGGCACCGGCCTCGCCTTCGGCGGCGTCGCGGGCGCCGGGGCGGCGAATGCCTCGGCCTACGAGCTGCAGCGCCGCTACGACCAGACCTACAGCCAGTGCATGGTGGCGTACGGCAACCTGGTGCCGATCCCGCAGCCGGTGGTCGCCTACGCGCCGCCGGCCTACGGCTACGCGCCGGTGGGCGTGGGGTTCGGGATCGGGTTCTAGCGGGTGAAATGTGGCGGTTTCTATACGCCCAAGCCACTTGCTGCAGGACGATGCGATAGCCGTCCGGATCTTCGAAGGTCGCTCCGAGACGATCCCAATACGGATTGAACGCCCGGACCGGTTCGAAACCGGCAGCTCGCATTCTGTCGATCGCCGCGACCCACTCGTCACGATCAGGCAGGTAGAACACGAGCAGGTTGTCGGCCGTGGGCGCCTTTCCCGCCACGTGGCCGTGCGCGCGCGTGAACTCGAAGTGGTAGGCCGCGCCTTGCTGGCCCAGCATCAGGCCGTCGAAGCCGTCGTGACCTTGGAAGCGGAAGAGGACGCGCATTCCCAGGCCCTGTTCGTGGAAAGGCAGTAGTGCGTCTGGATCATCACTCGGACGAGCAACACGAAGCGTCGGGATCGATGGCATGGCTGAAGATTGGCGCATCCGGGGTGAGCCGCCCAGGACCGAGGCGGCAGGCCGCTCAGTCCGGCCCTGAATGAGGTTGCTCGTCACCGGGATCGGGCGTCCGGTTTGACGCTTGTGCCAAGAAGGCGTGCAGGTCCTCCGGCCGGGCATTGCCCGCGCGCTGGCGAAAGAAGTCAGCGGCGGTCTCGACGGCGCCAACCTTCTGCGCGACCGCCGACGCGATCCATTGGTTCAGCGACACGCCATCTTCCTTGGCTAGCCGTGTCGCGGCAGCTTTGATCGAGTTGGGCAGCTTGAGCGGATACGTTGCCTTGCTCATTCTCGCATCCTCCTGAGCAGGTCGGCGGGGGTGACTGCAAGTAGGCCGAATTTTGGCGCGGTGGCAGCGAAGTCTGCCATATTATAGGTCACCAGGGCATCGGCGCGGCCATTTACAGCCGCCTCCAGAACCATCTCGTCGTCCGGGTCAGGAAGCTGTGGTCGCCAGGCAAAGCGAACGTCAACAGGTTCAATAGCGGCCGCCAAGGTTGCAAGAACGGTATCCACCTCGGCCACGCTCAAACCGCTTATGCTGCGCTGCTCGGGCCGCTTCAGTTCGTCCTCGTACTCCAGGAACAATGCCGGCGTGGCCAACGGTATGATCCTTCCGGATGCGACCAGCGTCAGGACCGCATTCGCCGCGCCGTGCCCGCTACGAAACGCGGACACCACGACAGAGCTGTCTAAAACCACACGCCGCACAGGTGAAGGCGAGCACATCCCATAGGATATGTCGATGCATCGCGCTGTCCGAGATCTTTCACGGCGTGACGTTCGAGCCGGACGACAGCGACGAGGCTTGATCCGGTCGTTACACTCTGTCGCCCGTTCCACAAACGGCAGTCACATCGCGGGCGGATAGTCAGTGTCGTCCGCCGGGCAGTCCGGCGTCTCGAGGATACGATCGATGAAACCCAACAATCGGCGCACGGCGCTCTTCGCTCTCGCACTCGGCCTGTCGGCGGTGGCCGGCGCGCACGCCCAAGGGTGGGGCGGACATGGCGACCACAGGCTGTTCGGCCTGCTCGACGGGGTAACGTTGAGCGACACGCAGCAGCAGCAGGTTCATGCCGACATCAAGGCCGGCTTCCAGGCCACGAAGTCGACGCGCCAAGCATTGCGGGCGATCGACGAGCAGATCGCGTCGGCGATGCTGTCGTCCGGCAGCCTAACGGCCACGACGCTGACGCCGCTGATCCAGCAGCAGGAGCAGCTCAAGGCGCAGCTCGACCAGGAGCGGCTGACGGTGGCACTGCAGATCCGCGGCATGCTGACGGCCTCGCAGATCGCGCAGGCGGCGCAGGCACGCAGCGCGCTCGCGGCGCTGCACCAGCAGGAGGAGGCGATCGCGCATCCGGGTGCCCAGGCGGAATAATCGTCAGGCCGGCGCCTTCCGCAGGATGGCGGCGAAGAAGCCGTCGGTGCCATGGCGCTTGGGCGTCAGGGTGAGGAAGTCGCCGGTGCCCGGCAACCCTGCCTCGTTGGGCGGGACCGGCGTGAAGCCGGGATGGCGGGCGTGGAAGCCTGTGATCTGGGCTTCGTTTTCCTCCGGCAGGATCGAGCATGTCGCGTAGACGAGGTGGCCGCCGGGTTTGACCAGGCGGGCGGCGGTGTCGAGGATCGAGGCCTGGCGCGGGATCAGCTCGTCGAGGTCGCGCTCGGTGAGGGTGCGGCGGGCATCGGGATTGCGGCGCCAGGTGCCGGTGCCGGTGCAGGGGGCGTCGACGAGCACCCGGTCGAACGAGCCGGCGCGGCGCTTGGCCCATTTGTCGCCAGCCACCAGCAGGTGACGCTCGGCGTTGTGGACGCCGGCGCGTCGGAGACGCTTGACGGCGCCGTCGAGACGCGAGGCGGAGACGTCGCAGGCGACGACATGGCCGCGGTTGGCCATGGTCATGGCGATGGCGAGCGTCTTGCCGCCGGCGCCGGCGCAGAGATCGCAGACGCGCATCTCGGGCTGTGCGCCGACGGCGAGTGCGATGAGCTGGCTGCCTTCGTCCTGGATCTCGACGAGGCCGGAGCGGAACGCCTTGCCGGTGGTGACCATGCGGCGTCCCGGGGTGCGCAGGCCCCAGGGTGAGAGCGGTGTCGGGACGACGTCGATGTCCTCGCTTGCGAGCGCGCGGATGGCGTCGTCGCGGGTGCCGCGGAGCAGGTTGACGCGGAGGTCGAGCGGAGCGGCTTCGAGCAGGGCGTCGAGTTCCGGCTCGAGCTGGGCGCCGAAGCGGGCCTGAAGACGCGGCAGCAGCCAGTCCGGGACTTCGAGGCGGACGGCGTCGGGCATGTGCGGGTGGTCGAGCGTGTGGCCGTCGATGGCCTCAAGCGCGCGGGCCTCGTCGGCGTCGAGCGAGCCGGCGGCGAAACGGCCGCCGGAGAACAGCGGCCGGATCGCGTCGAGACGCGTGCCTGCCAGCAGCAGGTGGGCGGCAACCCGCAGCCGCGCACCGGTGGGCGGCGATGCGGCGCGCGCGAGCCACCAGTCGAGGCGGCGGGCGCGGCGCAGCATGTCCCACGTGAGGGCGGACACTTCGCGCCGATCGGTGGACCCGATATAGCGCCGCTGGCGGAAGAACTCGTTGGCGACGGCGTCGGCCGGTCGGCGCCGGTCGGCGTCGATCGCGTCATGCAGCTCGATCGCGCCGGCGATGCGTGCGGAGGGCGTCAATCGAGCGGGTCCGGGGGCGCTGCCCCCGGCGGGGTCTGGGGCGGAGCCCCATTACTCCTGGCGATAGTTCGGCGCCTCGCGGGTGATGGCCACGTCGTGCACGTGGCTTTCGCGGAGCCCGGCGCCGGTGATCCGGCGGAACTGCGCCCTGCCCTGCAGCTCGGCGAGCGTTGCGCTGCCGGTGTAGCCCATGCCGGCGCGAAGGCCGCCGACCATCTGGTGGATGACCGCGGCGGCCGGCCCGCGATAGGCGACGCGGCCCTCGATGCCCTCGGGGACGAGCTTGAGGCTGTCCTTGATGTCCTGCTGGAAGTAGCGGTCGGCGGAGCCGCGGGCCATGGCGCCGAGGCTACCCATGCCGCGGTAGGATTTGTAGGAACGGCCCTGGTAGAGGAACACCTCGCCGGGGGCCTCGTCGGTGCCGGCGAGCAGCGAGCCCATCATGACGATTTCGGCGCCGGCGCCGATCGCCTTGACGATGTCGCCCGAGGTGCGGACGCCGCCATCGGCGATGGCGGTGACGCCGGCGGCACGGCAGGCGGCGGCGGTTTCCAGCACGGCGGTGAATTGCGGGACGCCGACGCCGGCGACGACCCGGGTGGTGCAGATGCTGCCGGGACCGATGCCGATCTTGACCGCGTCGGCGCCGCTGTCGATCAGCGCGCGGGCGCCGTCGGGCGTGGCGACGTTGCCGGCGATGACGTCGACGGAATTGGAGAGATGCTTGAGGCGGCCGACGGCGGCGAGCACGCCGGCGGCGTGGCCGTGCGCGGTGTCGACGACGAGGACGTCGACGCCGGCCTCGATCAGCAGCTCGGCGCGATGGAGTTCGGCGTCGCCGACGCCGATGGCGGCGGCGCAGCGGAGACGGCCGAGCGCGTCCTTGTTGGCGAACGGGTGCGCCTCGGCCTTGTCCATGTCCTTGACGGTGATCAGGCCGGTGCAGCGATAGTCCTCGTCGACGACGAGCAGCTTCTCGATCCGGTGCTGATGCAGCAGGCGGCGCGCCTCGTCGGGGGTGGCGCCATGGCGGACTGTGATCAAGCGCTCGCTGGTCATCAGCGAGGCGACGCGCTCGTCGGGGTCGTTGGCGAAACGGACGTCGCGGTTGGTGAGGATGCCGACGAGGCGGCCGGTGCCGCGCTCGACCACGGGCAGGCCGGAGATGCGGTGGAGCGCCATCGTGGCGCGCACGTCGGCGAGCGTCTGGTCGGGATGGACGGTGACCGGATCGACGACGATGCCGCTTTCGAACTTCTTGACTCGCAGCACCTGAGCGGCCTGCTCGGGGGCGCCGAGGTTCTTGTGGATCACGCCGATGCCGCCGAGCTGGGCCATGGCGATCGCCATCGCGTCCTCGGTGACGGTGTCCATGGCCGACGACATCAGCGGGATGTTGAGGGTGATGCGCGGCGTCAGCCGGGCGCTGACGTCGACCGCGCCGGGCAGGACGGCGGATTGGCCGGGGACGAGCAGCACGTCGTCGAAAGCGAGCGCTTCCTCGATGCGCGGCGTGTTGAGGGCGGAGGCCATGGCGGGCACCTTTCACGGGTCGCGCGTCGATGCCGGCGCGCCCGACCTTGGCGGCTCGTCTTACAGGGGACGCGCGGGGAGGTCCATCACGTCCGAGGATGACCGCGTATCGTGAGAACCGCTGGAGCCGGGGCCGATGAGGTCATTTGCCGCGAGAGAAGTAGAAGCCGACGATGGCTCCGAAGAGAGTGAAGGTGGGCGACAGGATAATCGCCGCGATATCCTTCACTTCTTCCACGTCAATCCCGTAGCGGAGCCAAGCGAGCGAAATCACGATAAGTTCGAAGACCAGCATGAGGAAGACCGCGACCAGTACCAAGCCGCGGTAGCGATGCTCCGCTTCATCCTTGTTGAACTTCGGCTGAGTCAGCTCCTGCTTGTCTTCGAGACGCTGCAGGATTTGACGAGCACGGGCCTGACGCCCGCGCGGGAGGCTCAAGCGAAATCGACCTCGGCGACATCACCTCGTTCATTCTTGACCAACCATCTGCGGCCAAACCGGACCTGCTCAAGGATCATCGCTTCGTCGAGCAGGGCCTTCTCCACGTATTCGCTCACCGGCACCTTGTTCTGCCTGGCCGCGAGCTCCACGACACGCCAGACGTCTTCACTGATGAAGGACGGTCGCTCGACATCGTCATCGAGAGGTCTGGCGTTCGCGTCCGGCTCCAAAGATCCCTCCCCGTTGACCACCTGAGCCTCGCAAACGATCCGTCTGATACTTGCACATCCAACCCGTCTTTTCGAGCCTCGAGCCAGTCTCGGGTCTGGGCCTCAGGCCCAGCGGGGTCGAGGGGCTGCGGAACAGGCAAGGCAAGGGCGCGCCCGGTGAGCGCGAAGAGGAAGCATGGGGGACCGGGCCGGTCCCCCAAACCCCCGGCAATACTTAAGACGGTCCCTAATCGTTCAGAGTGGCGAAGCTGGCGGGCCAGAGGAGGGTCTTCTCGCCTGGGTAGGGACGACTGTAGCCGGTCGTCGCATACCAGACGACGTGGTTGAGCGCGTTCTCGTCTTCCGCGTCGGGGGTCCGCAGCTTGCCCCTGAACATCGCGTTCGACGCGAGCTGCCAGGCGCCCTGGATGGTGTTCATCGCGGACGATCCCGGGTTGAGCAGGTCGAGCGGGATCTGCTCGGGGACGGCGGCGTAGGGCGTCAGATCGGCCTGGTCGGTGAAGGCGGTGCTCATGGGTGCCGCCGCGAGATCGAACTGGTTGAGCGGCCGCAGGCCGAGGATCTGCTCGATGGTCCGGTTGATGTTGACCTGCGTGTAGTAGGTATCGTCGACATAGGCGCCGTGTTTCGCATACGGGCTGATCACGAACGCCGGCGAGCGATGGCCGTCGACATGATCGACGCCGGCCTGCGCGTCGTCCTCCTCGACGAAGATCGCCGACGATCCCCAATACGGGCTGTGGCTGACGATGTCGACAAGCCTGCCGAGTGCGAGATCGTTGTCGGCCGTCTGCGCCGCCGGCGTGGGCTGCGTCGCCGCGGTCCCGGTGTTGTGGTCGCACATGATGGTCATCACGATCAGGTTGGGCAGGTTGCCGTTCTTGACGAAGCCGTCGAACTCCGACTTGAACGCGTCGATCCTGAACTGATCGGGAATGCCGAGGTCGAAGCCCGGATAGTTATGGTCGAGCACGGCGTTGAGCGACGGGATCAGCGTCGATTGGGAGACCGAGCCGATCGGCAGCGTCAGGTCGCCGGTGGCCTTGCCCTCGATGATCAGGGTGTTGCGGTAGAAGTCGCTCCAGGAGGTCGAGACGTTGCCGCTGAAGGTGTAGTTTTCCTGGTCGGCGTATTCGCCGTAGACGCGCACCGATTTGCCGGCCTTGAGCGCGTCCTGCCACAGGAAGCCGGTGGCGCTGTAGGCCATGCTGTCGCCGCCGTTGTAGGGATAGCTGCGCGTGAACGCGCCGACCTGCCGCTCGATATAGTCCGGCGCGATCGACTGGACGATCCACTGGTGGCCATCGCCCGACTGCCGGCCGCTGTCGTAGAAATTGTCGAGCAATGGGAACGTCGTTGCCAGCGCATGGTGGTTCGGCGTGACGAAAGCGCCGAACTCGGCGAGCGACGGATCGCTGTTGCCGCGGCCGATGTCGCCCAGGATCTGGTCGTAGGTGCGGTTCTCCTTGACGACGAGGAAGACGTGCTTGATCAGCGACGGCTCGCCGAGATGCGCCGGTATGGCGTGCGGTTTTGCATTCGGATCGGGAAAGTCGCCGAACGCGTTGATGATGTTGGCGAGATTCCAATGGTTGTTGCGGTAGACCGCGAGCGTGTCGCGGATCACGTCGGCGATCGAGGGCACCGGGATCAGCGACACGGTGCCGGTGTCGGCGTAGGGGCCGTGGCCGACATAGCCGTCGAAGCTGTAGACCGGGCCGAGCGTGCCGGTTCCTTCATTGTTGCCGACGACGAGTTGCTTGCGGGCCGGATCGAAGGCGACGCTGTCGGGATAGGCGCCGGTCGGGATCAGGCCGCGGACCGGGGACGCGGCGTCCGTCGGATCGAGCGAGAGCACGGCGACGGCGTTGTTGTCGCCAAGCGTCGCCAAGAGAAACCCGTCAACGATCGCGAGGCTGTTGGGCGAACTGCCGAAGGGTGCGGCCGGAAATGGACGCACCGGCAGGGTCCGCGCGACGCTCTGGGTCGTTGTGTCGATGACGGATACGGTGTCGCTGTTGGTGTTGGCCACGTAGACGTGGCCGGCGTCGGCGGTCATGGCGGTCGGGTGCAGGCCGACGACGATGGTCTTGACCACCGCGAGCGTGCGCAGGTCGACGACCGACACGGTTCCGGTCGTGGACGACGCCGACTGGGGATCGGCCACGATGTTCACGCCCGACGAGGGCACGGTGAAGTCGGCTGGCGTCGGCAGACGGCCGCCCTCGTTGCTGACATAGGCGAAGCCGCCCGACAGCACGACGCTGCCGGGCACGCTGCCGACCGGGACGGTGGTGACCGAGGGCGTGGACCGCGTCAGGTCGATGACGCCCAACGCATTGCTCTCGTTGAGTGCCACATAGAGCCGGGTGCCGTCCGGCGACAGCGCCATGCCGCATGGGTTGGGCGTACCGTTGCTGTAGGTGTTGGTGGTCGACAGCGGCAGCGTGATCCGGACGTTCAATGACAGGACGCCATCGGCGGCGACATCGGCGACCGTGACGGCGCCGTCATTCTGCGACAGATAGAGGCGCTTGCCGTCGGCCGAGAAGAGCAGGCCGGCGATCGACCCGCTCTTGTCGGTTCCGGGCACGAACGTCGACAGCACCTGGCCCGATGCGAGGTCGAAGGTCTGGATCGGCGCGTTGCCGCCCTGGATGAGGGCCGCCCCGATCCGTCCGCCCGGCTGGACGGCGACGGCGGTCACCCGGACCGGCGAGCCGAGGCCGATCTGGCGCCCGGCCGGCGTCAGCACCTGATCGTAGGCGGACACGACCGAGCCGTTCGGCTGGATGCCCACCTGGTAGGTCGGCAACGGGGCGGCGAACGCGACGGGCGGTATTACGCAGACCGAACCTGCCATCAGGAAAGTGCGGAACGTTTTCGTGGCCATCGACATGTCCTGTCATTCGCGCGGGTCGGAGCCGACCGCGATCGCAAGCGCAATAGTCCAGGCGCCGGCGTCGTGCCTGACAGGAAGCTGACCCAATTGGAATGTCATCAAGACGTCTCGCGGCGAAGCGAGCGATGCCGAAGGAGGTGTTTCGGTCTCCTCCGGACATGTCCGATGCGGCGCGAGCGAGCGGCTTTCTCCGAGCGAGGCTGCCCTACATCGGCAAGACGTCCGGCGGATCGTTCGGCCATTTGGCGTCAGGCTTCTCCGCACACCGAATTGGGGGTCTGGGCCTCGAGTGTCATCCTGCATCCGTTGAAATGAGGTCAAGCAGACCGTTCAGGTCTGGAACTACATAGGATGCGGTGCCTGCTCGTGAGTGGGGACGCATGACAAGCACAGTCGTCAGTCCCAGCTCATTGGCGACGTTGAGGTCGTAGTCCGCATAGGCGGATACGTGCCACCAGTCCGCAGAGGGCTCAATTCCGCGGAGGCGACTCATCTGGATCCAGAAGTCGGGGTTCGGCTTGTAGACCAGAGTATCCTCCGCGCAGAGCCAAGCGTCCAAGGAGAAGCCCAGCCGCGCCTGGATCTCTTGCCCGTGGCGACGATCGCTGTTCGTCATGGCCCCGCAGGGCGCCTTTTCCATGACTGACCGGAGAAGCGGTGCATCTGGATAGAGCGGCCAAGTCCCGACTTCCGCCGCAATGACCGCCGCCCTCGTCGCGTCAAGGTCGAGGACGCTGGTGAGGCTGCGTTGCGTCACGGTCGCGTAGTCGAGGAAGTCGCCCTGTTCGAGTTCGCCCTGGACATCGACGATGTCGTCAAACTCGCCATCCAGTAGCGGCCGGCTTTCCATCCGGCACGAGGCTTCAAGGCCGGTCCGCCAGTCGAGAATGGTCCCAAACACATCGAAGCTTACGAACTGATACGCCCGGCATGATCGGCTGACTCTCGAAGGATTCCCTGATCGGCGCTGACGTGATTCGCTGTGCTCTGCACCCGATTCGCGGAGTTCATCATGGCAGCGCCGATCAAGATCACGCGGAACGACCTCGACCCGGCCGGGCTACGCCGGGCAGCGCGGCGAGCGGCCAGTGTCGCAGCCGCGCAACGGATGCTGGCATTGGCGCTGGTCCTGGAAGGTGCATCGAGGACCGAGGCGGCGCAGGCGGCCGGCATGGACCGACAGACGTTGCGCGATTGGGTGCATCGCTACAACCAGGAGGGGCTGGCTGGGCTGACGGACCGGCATGGTGATTTCGGCCCCAAGCGGCTGCTCTCGCCCACGCAGGAGGCGGAGATCGCAGACTGGGTCCGGCAGGGACCGGACCTGGCCACGCACGGCGTGGTGCGCTGGCGCCGGGCCGACCTGGCGCGGGCGATTGCGGCCAAGTTCGGGGTCGTGCTGGCCGAGCGCAGCATCAGCACCGTGCTGCGCCGGCTCGGCTTCCGCCGCCTGGTCGCGCGTCCGCGCCATCCCGGCCACGACGCCGCGGCGCAAGCGTCTTTCAGAGCGACTTCGCCGCCCTTGTAGACGCCGCCCTGCCCGAGCACGCCCGCGGCAAGCCGCTGGAACTCTGGTGGCAGGATGAAGCGCGCATCGGCCAGCAGGGCACGCTGACGCGCGTGTGGGCCGAGCGCGGCTCTCGGCCGCCGGCGCCGCGGGATCAACGCTACGCCTGGGCCTATCTGTTCGGCGCCATCTGCCCGGCCCGCGGCACCGGTGCGGCGCTCGTGCTGCCGTTCGCCAACGCCGAGATGATGAACCTGCACCTGGCCGAGATCAGCGCCAGCGTGACCGCCGGTGCACACGCCGTGCTGACGATCGACGGCGCCGGCTGGCACCAGACCGGCGACAAGCTACGCGTGCCCGACAATATTACGCTCCTGCACCTGCCGCCTTACAGCCCAGAGCTGAATCCGGTCGAGAACGTCTGGGCTTTTCTGCGCGGCAACAAGCTCAGCAACCGTGTCTTCAACAACTACGAGGCCATCGTCGACGCCTGCTGCGCCGCATGGAACTGGCTCATCGCACAACCAGAACGCATAGCCTCAATTGGTAGCAGAGAGTGGGCGTGTGTCAGTCAATGAAGCCGGGCGTATGAGGAGGGCGCACTGTTCTTCTTCCAACCAGAGCATGACTAGTCTGCTCTAGCACCGCGAGGCGATGCATCGGAAGGAGTCGGGTGCTGATCAAATCCATCGGTCGTGCGCGGCCGCCCGGTTATTGCGCGTCCATTTCACCTAACCTGCGCTCTGTCTCAACGATCGTGCGTCGGGCGCCCGCATCTGTCTCAGATAATGTGCGTCGAACCGGGCCGTCGACGGCGCATCCGGACGTATACCAGTGAGCGCCGCTAAACCGGGCAGTTCTCGGAAGCGAGTTGTTCCAGCCCCACGGCTGGGTCATGTTGCCCGGCGTGTTCCCGCCGATAGAGACCATGCGCCTCGTCCTGCGCTGCGTTGCGCCGCAGGACGCCGCAGCGACGGCGACCCTCATGACTCCGTCGATCAGTCGCTGGTTGGCGTCATGGGTGCAGCCCTTCACATCGGAAGTGGCCGAAGGCCGTATCAAGCTTGTGCGGAACCTCGCAGACCGGGGCCACTCGCTGCCGTGCGCGATCATCGCCAAGGACGGCGGGTCGCTTGTCGGCTGGATGACCCTGACCAGAGACGAGGACGACAGGCGTCGTGGCAGCGCTGCTTACTGGCTGGGTACCGCATATCAAGGCCGCGGTTTTGCACGTGAAGCTCTTTCCGCCTTGCTCGGTGCCGGGTTCGATCGGCTAGACCTGGACGTCATTGAAGCGGGCGCTCAGGTGGAGAATGTCGCTTCGATCGCCGTGATGCTCGCTTGCAGAATGAAGGAGGGCGGCATACGCGTAGTCCATGCACCCGCGCGCGGCCAAGACGAGACGTGCGTCTTCTATGAACGGCATCGATGATCTGGACTCCTTCGATTCCTTTTGAAGAACACTGAAAGGAAGGCGAGCAGAAGTCCCCGAAGCCGGAGGAAGTGTTCGGCCTCCTCCGGACCTAATCCCTTACGACCGAAGATGGGCGCTTCCTGCAGGCCTATCCGATCGGGTATGCAGGGCGACGCGATATCCAAAGCTCACTCCGGGGGCATCCGGTGGCTCGGTTTTTCCACAGACCTATAATCTTACTGTGTCATAAATTGAAGGCTCGTTTGGCACGGCGCTGACAACATGGGCATTGCGGGAGCGCTCTTGCGATGGCGCGGGCGATGGTGGTGCGCAGTGTTGTGATTGAGGTTGCGACATGGCGCTCAGGCCGGATCGGGAGAGCCGCGGGGTCGGTAGCGTTCGGGTATGGCAGGTGTTTGCAAGGAAGTCGGCCAGAATTCGTCTGAGGGGGGAAAAGCGCCCCGCTCGGCGATCAGGAATCCGTAGGCGGCGATGCAGAGCGCCGCATGATGGTGAAAGCCGCGCCAACCGCGTCCTTCGTAATGCCCGAGGCCGAGTTCCTGTTTCAGGTCCTGATAGTCGCGCTCGATGCGCCAGCGCAGCTTGACCAGATCGACGAGTGTTCTTCGTGCGATGTTGGGCGGCAGGGTCGAGAGCCAATATTTGCTCGGCTCCTTCTCGCCGCTTGGCCACTCGATCAGCAGCCATTCTTCGGGACGCGGTGTCGGCCGGTTGTAGTCGCGATGCGCCGGACGAACCCGCACGGCGGCGAAGCGCGAGGCGAGGGTCGCGTTGCTGCCCTCGCGCCATGTCACACGGCGCCAGGCGCTGTTGGGCAGGCTGATCGCCAGATCCTTGGCCGAGACCGGCGCATGCCCGTCACGGCGCCGGATCAACGACGGCGGTCGCCCGCGTCCACTCCAGGCTTTCGGCGGCAGCGGTTGCGTGCCTGGCGGCCAGACGCTGGTGTGCGACTGCACACCGAGCGCGTAGGCCAATCCGAGCTCGGTGATGCCGTCCCGGAACGCGGTATCGACGCCATAGCCGGCATCGGCCAGCACCGGGGCGGGCGGCACGCCGGCGGCGAGAGCGGCGCGGATCTGCGCGAGCGCGATCTGAGGCTTGGTCTGAAAGGTCACGTCGTCCGGAACGCCAGTCTTGGCGCGTCGCGGAGCATCCTCAGCCCAGGGCTGCGGCAAATAAAGTCGATGCGCGACCGGCAGGCTGGCATGATCACTGGCCAGCGACAGCGTGACGGCGACCTGACAATTGTCCTGCTTGCCGAGCTGTCCGCAATATTGCCGCGCCACCCCGACCGAGTGCGATCCCTTCTTGGGCAGGCCGGTATCATCGATCATCCAGCCGCGGATCGGACCTGCTCTCTGCATGACGGGAAGCACCTGCGCGCGGACCGCGCTGAGCAGCGCTTCGTCGGACCAGTCCGCCTTGGCGACGAAATGGTGCAGCGACTGATGCGCGGCCTGCACGCGCGCCGGCTCGACGCGCGCCGCCATCGGCTCGACGCTCTTGCGCGCTCCCGGCAACAGAAGACCGGCGCAATACGATCGGAACGGTGCGACACGGTCGGCATGACCGAGAGCCGCCGAAAGCCTGTCGACGTAGACAGCCAGACGTGATTCGCTGCCGCGCGAACCGGATAAGAGACCCATACCTCGCCTCCACGAGTCGGAATCTCCATGCGTACACACACAATCTGAAGCCGTACAAGCTGTTTATGACACAGTAAGAATAACTTTGCTCCTGATTTGCGTAAGTGCGGCTGTCATTTTTCTGGTCTTTCGGTATTTAAGTCCAATGACAGAGTGTTGGAAACAACGGTCCATCATGTCGCGAAATCTTGAAGGTGATGCTGTCGTAGACCAATTCGATGTGTGCGACGGTTTTGGCAGTTCTGTCACCCGAAAATTGTTCATAAAGTTTTGCGGATGGCAGAAGCAGCGGAGCTTTCTTCTCAGCCGATGAGACTACTCAAGACTTGATGGGTAGTTGGATTTCGAATAGCTCGGTGACGATTTCTGCTCGCGATTTCGGTGCCGTCGACTTCAGGCTAACCTCTATTGACGGAATCAACGTGATTTACAAAATACACCGAGGATGTCATGAAGAACGTTGCTTAGTATCTCTCGAACAGCCCAGCGGCTCTGGCCACCTCGGTAGGTTTAGCTGCGTCCTTAACATGGAGCTTTCTCCTGTTTGGAGACGCCGGCCGTATGCGTGTACTCGCGCCAGGATTCTCCGCACACCGTGTTGGGGTCTGGGCCTCAGGCCCAGCGGGGTCGAGGGGCTGGCCCCTCGCCTTCAGTTCGGCAGCGGGACTTGCCAGACCTCCTCGGCGTATTCGCGGATGGCGCGGTCCGAGGAGAACCAGCCCATGTTGGCGGTGTTGAGCACGGCGCGGCGCCACCAGGCGTCGCTGTCGGTCCAGACGCGGTCGACGTGTGCCTGTTCGGCGCAGTAGGAATCGAAATCGGCGGTGACCAGGAAGCGATCGTTGCTCATCAGGTCGTCGATCAGGCCGTGATAGCGGGCGGGCTCGTCGGGGGAGAAGACGCCGGAGCGGACGGCGTGCAGCACCTCGGACAGCGAGGAGGAGGCGTCGACGGCGTCGCGGGCGATCGAGTCTGATCCGTTGCGCTTGCGCTGGGCGACTTCCTCGACGGTGAGGCCGAAGATGAAGATGTTGTCGGGGCCGACATGGTCGCGGATCTCGACGTTGGCGCCGTCGAGGGTGCCGATGGTGAGCGCACCGTTGAGGGCGAGCTTCATGTTGCCGGTGCCGGACGCCTCCATGCCGGCGGTGGAGATCTGCTCGGAAAGGTCGGCCGCGGGGATGATGGCTTCGGCGAGCGTCACGTTGTAGTTCGGCAGGAAGGCGACCTTGAGCAGGCCGCGGACGGACGGGTCGTTGTTGACGACGCGGGCGACGTCGTGGGCGAGCTGGATGACCTGCTTGGCGCGAAGGTAGCTGGCGGCGGCCTTGCCGGCGAAGATCTTCACCCGCGGGACGTGGTGCTGGGTGGGATAGGCACGGATGGCGCCGTAGTTGGCGATGATGCCGAGCACGTTGAGGAGCTGGCGCTTGTATTCGTGGATTCGCTTGATCTGGACGTCGAAGATGGCGTCGGGATCGACCGCGATCGCGAGCTCGCGGCGGATGAGGCCTGCGAGCGCCTCCTTCTTGCGGCGGCGCTGGACGCGGAAGCGGTCCCGAAAGCCGGGATCGTCCGCGAAGGGCACGAGGTCGGCGAGCGCCATCGGGTCGGACAGGACGCGGCTGCCGATGGTCTCGGCGAGCAGGCCGGAGAGGCCCTCATTGGCGGTGTAGAGCCAGCGGCGGAAGGTGATGCCGTTGGTCTTGTTGACGATGCGGCCTGGATGAACCTGATCGAGGTCGTGGAAGATGGTGCGCTTCATCAGGTCGGTGTGGAGCGCCGAGACGCCGTTGATGCGGCGGGAGCCGACGAAGGCGAGATGGCCCATGCGGACGCGGCGGCCGTTGGTCTCGTCGATGAGCGAGATGCCGGCGAGGAAGGCGTCGTTGGCGTAGCCGGCGCGCTTGGCGCCGTCGAGATGGGTGTTGTTGATCAGGTAGATGATCTGCATGTGGCGCGGCAGCAGCCGCTCCATCAGCGGGACCGGCCACATCTCGAGCGCCTCGGGCAGCAGGGTATGGTTGGTGTAGCAGAAGCTGTCGCTGGTGATGCGCCAGGCGTGGTCCCAATTGAGACCGTGCACGTCGACGAGCAGGCGCATCATCTCGGCGATGCCGATCGCGGGATGGGTGTCGTTGAGCTGGATGGCGACCTTGTCGGCGAAGTTGGCCAGATCGGCGTAGTGCGCGAGGTGGCGCCTGAGCATGTCCTGCAGGGAGGCTGAGACGAAGAAGAACTCCTGTCGCAGGCGCAATTCGAGACCGGCCAGGCTCTCGTCGCTCGGGTAGAGGACGCGCGAGATGGCTTCCGAGCGGACGCGATCGGCGAGCGCGCCGACATGGTCGCCGCGGTTGAACTCCTCGAGATGGAGCGGGTCGCTGGCGCGTGCCGACCACAGGCGCAGCGTGTTCACGTGGCGGCCGCCGGCGCCGACGATGGGCGTGTCGTAGGCCAGCGCGAAGATGGTCTCGGCCGGGACCCAGCGATAACGGACGCGGTCGTCCGCCCCGGTCTCGACCGCGACCGCGCCGCCGAAGCCGACCTCGAAGGTGAGTTCCGGACGGCGGAACTCCCACGGGTTGCCGAGTGCGAGCCAGTCCTCGGGCCATTCCTGCTGCCAGAAGCCGAGCCCGATCGATTGGCGGAAGAGGCCGTTCTCGTAGCGGATGCCGTAGCCGTGGGCGGGGACGCCGACGCTGGCCATGCTTTCGATGTAGCAGGCGGCGAGGCGGCCGAGGCCGCCATTGCCGAGGGCGGCGTCGGGCTCCTGGGCGCGGACCGCCTCGAGGTCGACGCCGAGTTCGGCGAGGGCCGCGCGCACGTCGTCGCGGACGCCGAGATTCTCGAGCGCGTCGGAGAGCAGGCGGCCGATCAGGAACTCGAGCGACATGTAGGCGACGCGCTTGCCGGTCTTGGCGTACGTGTCCTTGGTGGAGGCGAGCCAGCGGTCGGCGATGGGATCGCGGACCGCCATGGCGGTGGCGACGAACCAGTCGCGCGCGCTCGCGGTGCCCGGGTCCTTGCAGACCTCGTAGGTGAGCTTGGAGAGGATGCGTTCGCGCATCTCGGCCACCCGCGAGGGCTGGGTGACAGGCTTCGCGTCGTCCACGTGCAGGTCCATGCTGTCTCCCGTTGCGAGCCTGATCCGGCGCCGGGAGCTTACGACAGGGGCGGCTCGGTTGCGACTCGGGCGGCGCGCGTGGCGACCCGGGCAGCGCGCGCGGCGCGGCTGTTGCGATCGCGCCGCTGCCAGAGGCGGCCGGCGCGGCAGAAGAGATCCCCGGCGAGCTCGAACTGACCGTCGGCCATCAGGCCGAGGGCGGCGAGGTGGAGGATATCCGGCTGGCCGAGGCGCACGCGGGCGTCCGGGCGGACGAGGGCGCGGGCCTGCTCGGCGATCCGTGCATCGCGCGCGAGGCGCGACGCGCGCGGGCCGGGCGGGGCGCCGGCACCGGCGCGCGCGCCGCCCCAGCCAGGGGATGGTCTTGAATTGCGGGCATCGGCGGAGCGGTCGTCGGTGTCGGGGTCGTCCATGGCGCGCAGCATAGCGTTGTCCGCACCGCCGCCCGCTTGAAATTCGGTGTCTTCGCAATCGAGGCAAGTGTTTGAAAAGCCTCGTTAGTTCATGCGGGCGCGGCTCTCCGGGCGGTGGCGGCCAGCATCGTCTCCGCGACCCGGCTGGTGATCTCGTCGTCGGTGGCGGCGGCGCGGTCGCGGACCTGGCCGTCGAGGAACAGCAGGGCCATGCCGTGCGCGAGCGACCAGCAGCCGATCGCGCGTGCCTCGCGGTCGGCATCGGGCGTCTCGCGCGCCACCCGTTCGGCGAGCACGGCGAAGGTCGCGTCGCCGGCCGCCTCGAGGGCCGGGTGGCCGGCGCGCTTGGGGGCGAACATCAGGCGGAACAGGGCGGGATTGGCGAGCGCGTAGCGGACATAGGCGATCGCCTGCGCGACGAGCGCGCGGCCGGGTGACGCGGTCTGGTCGGCGAGACGGAGTGCCGCGCCAAGGCCCGCGAAACCGTGGGCGGCGGCGGCGGCGAGCAGCGCCTCCTTGTCGGCATAGTGGCGGTAGGGCGCCATGGCGGAGACGCCGGCGCGTCGGGCGACGGCGCGCAGCGACAGCGCCTCGGCGCCGTCCTCGGCGAGAAGGTCGAGAGCCGCGCCGATGAGGGCCGCGCGGAGGTCGCCGTGATGATAGCGCCGGGCTGATGTTGACACTGTAAGCAAGGCTCCTATGTGTGCAGTGTAAGCATTGCCGTCGTCTGTTCCAAGCGCATCGGAGATCTCGATGATCAAGTTCACCATCCTATTGCGGCGCAATCCGGCGTTGAGCCACGAGGCGTTCGTGGCCCATCACCGCGAGCAGCACGCCGCCCTGTTCCGTGCGTTGCCAGAGGTGCGGGCGCATGTGCGGCGTTACGTGCAGTGCCATTCGCTGCCGGCGTCGCTCCCGGGCCTGCCGCCGATGGAATTCGACGGGATCACCGAGATCTGGACCGACGATGTGGCGGGGCTGGAGGCGGTGTTCACGTCGGCCGCCTATCTCGAGACGATCCGGCCGGACGAGGCGCGGTTCCTCGACCTGCACGGGTGCGAATTCGTGCTCACGACCGAGCACGTGGTCATCGCGTGACCGGGGAGCCCGGTCATGCGGTTCCCGGTGAACCATCGGGGCGCCGAACGGAACGCCGGGAACGACGTTTTCCGGTGGCAATCGGAGCCCTGCCATGACCGATCCCGCTACGATGAAAACCCTTCGCTTCCACCAGTACGGCGAACCGGCCGACGTGCTGAGGCTGGAAGACGCGGCGATCCCGAGCCCCGGTCCCGGCCGCATCCTGGTTCATGTGCACGCGTGCGGGCTCAATCCCGCCGACTGGGCGCTGTGCCGGGGCTTGTTCGCCCGTGATCTGCCGCGCGGGGTCGGGCTGGAGGTGTCGGGTTCCGTCGAGGCGGTGGGCGCCGGTGTCACCGATGTCGGCGTGGGTGAGCATGTCCTGGGCACGGCCGACTACGCGGGCTCCGCCAGCGCCGGCGCCTCGGAGCATGCGATCATGGATCGATGGACTCCTGTGCCCACGGGGCTCGACCTGGTCGACGCGGCCGCGCTGCCGATGGCGACCGAGACGGCGTTTCGCAGCCTGGACAATCTCGGTCTGGCCGCAGGGCACATGATCCTGATCCATGGCGCTGGAACGACGGTGGGATTTGCGGCGGTCCAGATCGCGCTCGGTCGCGGCGCTCGGGTGATCGCCACCGCCGGCGAGACGTTCGCCGACCGGCTGCGGGCTTTCGGCGCGAAGGTGACGTCCTATGGCGCGGGGATGGTCGACCGGGTGATCGGCATCGGAGCTCCCGATCTGGTTCTCGACACCGCTCCGCCGAGCGATGCGCTGCCTGACCTGATCAGGATCGCCGGCAACGATCCGCGCCGTGTCCTGACGATCACCGACTTCGCGGCGGCCGCGCGGCTTGGCGCCCGCAGCAGCCTCGGGGAAGACGCGAGGTTGCGCCATGATGTGCTCGGCGAGTTCGCGCGGTTGGCCGCTTCCGGCCGGTTCACGGTGCCGGTGGCTCGCACGTTCGGTCTCGAGGATTGGCGCGAGGCGCTCGACATCAGTCTGAGCGGGCGGGCCAACGGCAAGCTCGTCATGCTGCCCGGCCGCTTCGCCCGCGCGGGTCGGGCGTGAGCCGGACGTCCCGGTCCGGCTGACGACGATCCGGCGCGCGTGCTGGTGATCCACACGGTGTGAGGATGGGCCGCGTCCTTTCCGCCTGTGCTACGCGGCGAAGATGATTGCGCGGCGTCGCTGGGCAAGCTCAACCAGCATTGCGGTGGCTGCCCTGAGGCTTCCGTCCACGCAGGATGGTTCGGAGGGCTGATCTTGTGGTGAGCCTTCGGCCGCGATGTCAGCTCCGGATGGGCTGAAGCAACTCAATGACGTTGCCCCAAGGATCTTGGAAGAACCCGCAGCGACTCCGGTGATGCCAGCCATGCTGCCCGAGGCTCGCCATGAGGTCCGAGTGCGGCGGCCGATCCACCGCACCCGGGCCGCCAGTCAGCTCGATACGGAAGTCTTCGTTCTCGGCGGGCGCGATCAACACGTATCGCATCGCCGCGTATGCCGTCCTCCCGACAGGCCGGAACTCCAGCTTCTCGCCGTACCAGGCGAGAGCAGCGTCCAGGTCCGGGATCCTGAGGCCGACATGATCCGCTGTCGCGGAGGCGAATGCGCCTCTCGATGGTCGGATTGTTGCGGATGCAGGCATGAAACCTCCTGCAGTGATCAGCTGCTCAGTTGGCGGCCGGCCGCAGCCGCTCGTAGTTGCGGCGGAAGAACGCCACGGCGGCATCGACACCCAGATGGCTGATGTCGGCCATCGTCCACCCTTTCGCCCAGGGAAAGGGACGTCCGAGACCCTCGGCGACCAGCGTCGCCCCAAGCTCGGGCGTGGTGGCGAGATGGATCGACCCGTCGAGATGGATGTGGCCGAGCTCGTGCGGCCCGACATAGAAGTCGATCCCGTCGACGCGGGTCTGGTCATCGAGGCGCCAATGTGTGGTCGCCTCGACCTCGGGCCATGCGGCGATGGCGTCGGCCACCGCCTGAACCTGTCCGCCGGGCACCGGCGGCGGTGCAAGAGGACCCTTGGCTTCGCGCGACAGGGTGGAGAACGCTTGATCGGTCATCGTCACTTCCTTGCTGATGGGAGCCGGCGGCGGTGGCGCCGGGCCGGTCATGTCGAGATGCGAAGCCGCCGCTTTCCCGATGCTGCCAGATACTTGCCATTCCGGCGTTGTTCGAGCCCGTGTTGTACGTGGTCATGCAGGGGGTGAAGCGCATGACCTTAGCCGGTCGCACACAGGATTTTCCGACCGGGACCTGCGCCGTGGCGGCGGTCGAGGGGATCGGCGCGAACGCGGACACGCCGCTCAGCGTGGGACGTCTTGCGGCCGACGTCGGAATGAGTGCCACGTCGCTTCGCCGTCATTTCAAAGCCGTGACGGGCTACAGCCCGCTCGCCGCTGCGGTATGGGGTACGCGATGAACAACTGGTTCACATCCGGCTGGGGCACGGTGCGCGGCGGGACGCTTGGACCGACGCCCGGCAACCCGTGGGGGATCGAGAACGACGGCAAGGACACGGTGATGCGGCCGGCCGCCTGAGTCTGCCGGGTCGAGCGGCAGGAGCCGGTCACCATCGAGTGAGTTCGGACGTCGTCGACGGGTTCGTCCATCACGGTCTGGAGCCTTTCGGGAAAGGCGGCGTTGGGAGGCAGCCGATCGCGAGATCGGCCGTCTCTTGAAGGACACATCCATGTTCATGCGAATCGACAAGCTCCAGGCGGAGCTTCCGGAACCGAAGGCGCCGAACCCGAACGCGGCGGCGGCCCTGCAGGAACTGCTCGGCGGCAAATACGGCGAGATGTCGACGCTCGGAAACTACATGTTCCAGAGCTTCAACTTTCGGAACAAGGCGAAGCTGCGCCCGTTCTACAGCCTGGTGTCGGCGATCTTCGCCGAAGAGCTCGGGCATGTGGAGCTGGTGAGCACCGGTGTTGCCATGCTCAACAACGGTCAGGGCGACCCGACCGAGAATGTCGACATCTCGAAAGCACCCTATGCCGACATGCAGGACGTCCGGCTCGCGGGCGCGTTCCTGTCGAACGGGGGCGGTGCGACGCCGGTGAACAGCAATGCCGCCTCGTGGAACACCGACATGGTGACCACGACCGGAAACGTGATCATCGACCTGCTGCACAATTTCCATCTCGAATGCGGCGCGCGGATCCACAAGCTGCGCGTCTACGAGACGATGAAGGAACCGACGGGTCGCGAAGTGTGCGGCTACCTGCTGGTCCGCGGCTCGGTGCACGCGCATGCCTACGCGCTGGCGCTCAAGCACCTCACGGGCGTCGAGATCGAGAAGATGCTGCCGACGCCGAACATCAATCTGAGCAAGATCCCGGAATGCCAGAAATACCTGGACGAGGGCAGCCACCGGCGGATCTACCGTTTCAGCAGCTCGGACTATGCGGAGGCCGGCAGTATCTGGGGTGGCGGCGAGATGGCGCTGCCAGGCGACCCGCCGGGCAAGCTCGAGATCGTCGAGGGGTTGCCGCAGGGCGGCCATATCCCCGACCTTCCCGGCACCTACGGGGCGTTCGCGCCCGACTACGCGCCGCAGGAGATGTTCGAGGTCGCGACCAAGCTCTACCAGAAGTCGCGCTGATCTGACGCGGGTTCGGGGCAGCGCCCCGACCCTTGGCTGATGCCTACCGTGGCCGGGGCGGCGGCGGAGGCGGCGCCTCGACGGTGGCAAGTTGCGACGGATCGGGACCGATGGCGTCGGCCGCGATGACGCGGCCGAGCGGGCCGGCATAGCCCTGGCCGTCGACGGTGATCGCGGCACCCGGCGCGAGGTCGGCGGCCAGGCGCTGGGCCTCGGGGGGCGGCAGGCGGACGATGGTGCCGTCGTCGAGAAGCGCGCCGTTGAGGTCGCCGCGCGGACCGTGCAGGGCGCTCTTGACGTGGGCCTGATCGGAGAGCGGCTGGACATCGGGGTGGGTCGGCGGGCCGGGCGGCGGCCCACCATTGTCGGTCACGGTCTGGCCGGTCGCGTCGTTGCGGACCGACAGGGCCTGGATCATGGCGATCGACCGGGCGTGCAGGCCGTGGATGGTGACGCTGTCGCCGGGCTTGACGGCGGCGGCGAGCTGTCCGCCGAGATGCGGCGGCAGGTGCACCTCCGTGTCGTCGGCCAGGATCAGCCCGTCGACATCGCCGCGCGGGCTCAGGCTGTACTCGGCAACGATTCCCCGGCTCGCGGGAAGCTGGGCGGGATCGTAGGTGGCGAGGCCTTGCGCGGCGGCAGCGGCGGCGAAGCCGGCGGCGAGTGTCGCGAGCAGGACATGACGTGTCCGCATGGTGGTCTCCATCCGTGAGGGGCGACGGTGCCCGGTCATCGGGGCTGCACCACGCGTGCCAGGGCTAAGGCATTGAACCCGCGGCCGGTTCGTCCTCGCCGTCGTCCGGTTCCGGGACGTCGCCGGTTCGGTCGGGGGACGCGAGGCCGTAGCGGGCAAGCTTCTGGTAGAGGAGCTGACGGCGGATCCCGAGGCGCTCGGCGGCCCGGGCGCGGTTGCCGGCGGCGTCGGCCAGCGCGTGCCGGATCATCGCGGTCTCGAGACGGGCGACGGCCTCGGGCAGGGTGCCGGCGAGCCAGTCGGTGCCGGTGTGTGGATCGGCCGAGAGAAAGGCGAGGTCTGAGGCGAGGATGGTGGTGTGTCGGACGAGGGTGGCTGCGCGCTCCATCGCGTTGCGGAGTTCACGGACGTTGCCCGGCCAGGGATGGGCGAGAAGGCGGGCGGCGGCATCGGCGGAAAGCGGCCTGGGGGTGGAGGACGACGCGAGGAAGTGCTCGGCGAGCGGGACGATGTCGGCGAGGCGGTGACGGAGCGGCGGCAGCGGGATCGGGACGACGCCGATCCGGTAGTAGAGATCCTCGCGGAAGCGTCCGTCGCGAATGGCGGCCGGGAGGTCGCGGTGGGTGGCGGCGACGATGCGGACGTCGACCGCGACGGGGCGGCCGCCGACCGGGGTCACGACACGCTCCTGCAGCGCGCGGAGAAGCTTGGCCTGCATGGCGAGATCCATGTCGCCGATCTCGTCGAGGAACAGGGTGCCGCCATGCGCCTCGCGGAAGAAGCCGGGACGGTCGGCGGTGGCGCCGGTGAAGGCGCCGCGGACATGGCCGAAGAGCAGGCTTTCGAGCAGCTCGGCGGGAATCGCGGCGCAGTTGACAGCGACGAATGGGGAGGTCGCGCGGCGTCCATGACGATGGATTTCGTTGGCGACGATCTCCTTGCCGGTGCCGGTCTCGCCAATGAGCAGGATCGTGGCGTCGCTGTCGGCGACGAGGCCGATGGTCTTCTGGACCTCGCGCATGGCGGCACTGGCGCCGACGAACGTGCCGGTCGAGGCGGCCGCCGCCGGTGCGCCCGGACGATCGGCGAGCATGCGGTCGAGGAGCGCGCGGATGGCCTCGCGGCCGACGGGCTTGGCGAGGTGGTCGACGGCGCCGAGGCGCATCGCTTCGATCGTGTTGTCGCTGGTGGGCACGGCGGTGAGGATCGCCACCGGCGGCGGCCCGGGGCGGCCGCGGATGGAGCGCAGCACGGCGAGGCCGTCCATGCCCGGCATGCGCAGATCGAGCAGGACGGCGTCGGCGCGATGGGTGGTGAGCCAGGCGAGCGCCGACGGTCCGTCGGCGGCTTCGGCGGGACGATGGCCGAGATCGGCGATGGTGGTCGCGACCGCGCGCCGGAGTGGGGCGTCGTCGTCGACGACGAGGATGGTGCTCATAGCGTGAGTGCGAACAACGCCCCCTCCCCCGGCCCGCCCGCGCGTTCGAGCGTGAGGTGAGCGCCGTGGGCGCGGGCGAGTTCGCGGGCGATGGCGAGGCCGAGGCCGGTGCCGTCGGCGCGCGAGGTGACGAACGGGTCGAACAGGCGATCGCCGATCCCGGGCGCGATGCCGGGACCGGTGTCGGCGACGGTGATGCGCGGTGGTGCTGCCTGGGCCACGACGGTGACGCGGCCGCCGGGCGGGGTGTGGCGGATGGCGTTGCCGAGCAGGTTGTCGAGGATGCGTCCGACGAGGGCGGGATCGAAGCGCGCCTGCCCGTCGCCCTCGCGTTCGACGGTGACGCGGGAGGCGTCGGCGACGGCGCGGTGGAGGGCGAGGCGCGCGTCGAGGAAGGGGCCGAGCATGACGGTCTCGGGCCTGGGTTCGGCATGGTGGGTCATGGCGAGAAGCTCGGCCACCAGCGTGTCGAGGCGGTCGAGCTGGGCGAGCATGTCGGTGATCGCGGTGCGCCGGCGCCGATCGTCGCCCGCCATCGCGTTCTCTCCCTGCAGGCGGGCGGCGGCGATCGGATTGCGGATCTCGTGGGCGACGCCGGCGGCGACGCGGCCGAGGCTGGCCAGGCGTTCGGTGTCGGCCAGGCGGCGCGAGAGGGCGGTCTGTTCGCGGCGCGCGCTCGCGAGCCTGGTGGTGGCGTCGTTGAGGGCGGCGACGACGCGGTCGAGCTCGCGTTCGCCGGTGCGCGGCAGGGCCGGGATGCCGTCCGGGCCGGCGCGGGCGAGGGCGGCCTCGATGCCGCCGAGATGGCGCGACCAGACGACGAGGATGCGGCCGAGCCAGGCCGCCATCAGGACGAGCAGGGCGAAGAGGAGGAAGAGGCCGAGGCGCAGCGGCGCGAGGCCGGCGGTGGCGCGGACGCGGACCATGGTCCAGGCGGTCAGGCGGGGGATCGGACCGGGGAGCGGACAGGCATGCAGCAGGATCGATTGCGCGCGGGTCCGGACGGAGCGGCCGGCGGGTTGCTCGTCGGCGAGCGCCTGGGCGTTGATCGCCGCGATCGCCGGGCGTTCGGCGGCGGGAAGGTCGGTCTTGGGGCCGGTGCCCTCGTAGGTCGGGAAGGCGTAGGCGAGCGGGCCATGCCCGGCCTGCCAGATGCCGCCCTCGATGCCGTTCTGGTGGGCGAGGGCGAGGCCGACGGCTTGCGCGAGGTCACGGTCGAGACGGTCGTCGAGCGGGAGGTTCGCTGGCGCGCCGGCAAGGTAGAAGGCGACGCGGTCGCGGATGAGGTCGCAGGAATGGGCGGCCACGGCGTCGGCACGGCCGGCCTGGGCGGCGACGGTCTGCCGCTGCAGCACGACGAGCAGGGCGCCGACGGCGAGCCCGGCGAGCAGCGACAGCGCCCACAGGCCGATCAGCCGGCGCTTGAGCGAGTGCATCGGCGTGGCGCCTGGGGGCTCAGGTGCCGGCGATGAAGCTTTCGGGGGTGCCGGCGGCGGGATCGACGAAGACGATGTCGGTGGGGTCGCGTCGCGGGGTGTCGATGGCGAGGAAGACGACGGGGTGTTGGTGGATGTCGGGCAGGGCGTGGACGGTGTTCTGCTTGAAGCAGAGGAGCTGGCCGGGGCCGAAATCGGCCTTGGTGGCGTCGTCGCCGATCCAGAAGGTGCCGCGGCCGGAGAAGACGTAGAGGAATTCGTCGCTGCCGCGATGGAAGTGCGCCGGGGTGCCGCGATAGACGCGGAACACGCGGGCGCTCGCGTGCGGGTTGTCGACGAGGTAGCGGTCGAGCAGGAGGGTGTCGGCGGTGGCCGGGAAGCCGGCCGCGACGGCACCGATATCGAAACGGGCCTGGTCTGTCATGGGGTGAGGATGGCGCGGGGGCGGGGGCTTGTCACGGCGGTTGTGGGCGTTGCGATCTGTTTGTCGCGTGGGCGGGCGACGCCGATCAACGGCCGATCTGCTCGTGCGAAGGATTTAACCCGTCGCCCATGACCCAGCCTGCCTCGCCCCCAGGATACCAAAATACGTTCTGGATTCCCATTGCAACAAGCCGTCGTGCAGCATCGACGCTGGCCCAGCCGAACGGACCTTCGCTCATGCAGACGACCACGGTATTGGGCGGCAGCTGTTTGCCCCACCCAATCTTGTCGAGAGCGAGACGGATATCTTTCGGCGAGTTCTTGTAGGGTAACGAGATCGCACCAGGGATCGCCTGCCCTCCCAGGCTGAAATCAAGCACGACGGATTTGGAGTTTGCCGATACGAGCGCTTTCATCTCCTCGGTGCTGATCCGTCGCGCGCCCGAAATGGAGAGTGGCGTTGGGTCGAAATCGCCGCTGGAGCCCAGCGATGTCGATTTGACGCCGAAATCCTCGTCCTCTCGCGGATAAAGTGGCATACCGACCGATGCCAGTGTCTGGAGAAAGGCCATCGGGCCCGGGAGTAACGACATCGCCCGGCTCTCGTATGAAGCGATCTGAAAGACCGTGCGGTTGGGATAGATACGCCGGAAATTGTCGTAGAGCGCCGACGCGCGATCCGAATGCCCGGTTTGTCGGGTGGCGGCGATCAGAAACAGGTCGTGCCATTACTTCCACGCGCCTTCCGAACTGTGGTCGCCTTGGCCGGTGACCGAGGCACCGGCGCGTTCAAGCCACTCGATCGCATCGCCGGGGTGACCTGTAAGGACGTAGCCCATCCCGACCATCTCCTCGGTGGCGGCTCGTTGCGGGCTGAGAGGATCAAGCGACAACACGACACGAGATTCAGTGATCATTCCCGAAAAGTCACCGAGTGTGCGATCGCAGGATGCCAAACCGCGACGCGCCTGCAGGTCGTTGGCATCAATCGTCAGCGCGCGACGGAAACTCCGCACCGCGTCGCGGCATCGCTCGTCGACATAGGCCAGCATCCCGTCGGCGGTGATTGCGGACGCATCCTCGGGGGCCGAGCGCAGTGCGCTGCCGATGACGGAGATTGCGCGACGCTGGTCGGCCAAGTCGTCTTCATCGTTGAAGGCGACGATCTTTGCAGCACCCCGGACAGGCGGCCCACGATGGCGCCCAGGTTGCCGCTCAGATCGGTCCGGGCGACGTCAAAGGTTTCGGCCCAGCGTATTCGTCCGCTCGACGCGTCCAGGAGGCTCGCATTGACATGCAGCGTGCTGCCGGCATCCAAAACCGCTCCCTCGAAGAGAAGCTGACCGCGCCGGCGCTTTCTCTTGCGATGACAGTACAGTCCGGAATGTGTGCGAGATCCGTACGCAGATCGTCGGTGACCGCATCGGCGAGGTATTCCTGTCCGGTGGTCAGGCTGGTGAACGGCAGGACGGCGATCGACAGCGCCGGAGGTGTTTCCGCCACTGGCGTGACAGGTGTTGCGTTGTCGGAGACGAACCACAGGCAAGCGGGAAGTGCCAAAGAGAGCGAGCCATCGACCGCTGATCCCGTCGCGGCGACTCCGGATCGCGGGCGAGGAAATCGGCGGCAGAATGTCAGGCGGAGCCGCCGGCCGCCCGGTCTCCGTGCCGACGAAGCGGTAGCCTATCCCCGGCACGGTGGCGATGAATTGCTCGCCGCCGGGACGCTCACCGAACGCGCGGCGGATCGCGGAGATCTGCACCGCGAGATTGTTCTCCTCGACGACGAGGCCACGCCAGACCTCGGCGAGGATCTCGTCCTTGGTCACCACGCGGTCGCGGCAGCGAACGAGCAAGAGAAGGATGTCGAGGGCACGGGCGCCCAAAGTCACCTGCTTGTCGTCCGCACGAAGAATCCGTCGATCGAGCTCAAGCTCGAATCGGCCGAAGCGATAGATCGATGCCGACATGCCCACACCGATTCTGGAAGACGGGATGACGCTATGCGGGCGCGGTCCGAGAGCGGCGCCAAGCCATTCCAGTGCCGTAATTTCACCGGATTTCATAGTAATAAAACGGCGGCTTCAGGACGTAAAGGCCGTTGCGGTTCAGTTCCGGTTGAGATGCGCCGCCATCCGGGGCGCCGAACCGAGGAACGTCCGATGTCGCTCTCCCTCAGACCAGTCGACGCATTTGCCCCTGTCCTGCCGGCTCATGACGCTCCCGGAACGCAGGACGCCGGCATGGCTCGCGCGACGTCCACACGAGAGGAGCGCGAGCAGCGACTTGTCGATGCGATCGAGTGGTCGTTGCTGCTGATCATGATCACGAGCACGCTGCTGGTCGGAGGCGGCCTGCTGCGGGTGTCGTCGGTCCAGGGCGTCCTCGCGCACGAAGCCGCCCGTGTTCTCACGGCACTTGGGTGCGCTGGAGGCAGCGCCACGATCGCGTGTGTGGCACGATCGCTGCTCTTGCTTCGTCTGGTTCTCGGCCTTCGCCTGGTTCTCGGCGCGATTGCGGCCGGTCCGGAAAGGGATTGCTGACGAGGTGACCGAACCATGAATGACAATCGTTGGAACGAGGTCGACGAATTCATCGAGGCCAGGCTGCTCGAGCCCAATCCGGTGATGGAGGCGGTGCTGGCGGCCAACCAGGCGGCGGGGCTGCCGGCGATCGATGTGTCGCCGGCGCAAGGCAAGCTGCTGCACCTGCTCGCACGAATGATCGGGGCCGCGCGCGTGCTCGAGATCGGCACGCTCGGCGGCACCTCGACGATCTGGCTGGCGCGCGCGCTCGGCCCCGGCGGCGTGGTGGTGACCCTCGAAGCGTCGGCGGCGCATGCGGCGGTCGCGCGCGCCAACCTCGCGCGCGCCGGGGTGTCGGACAGGGTCGATCTGCGCGAGGGTCCGGCGCTCGACACGCTGCCGGTCATCGAGAGCGAGGGCGGACAGTTCGACCTGGTGTTCATCGACGCGGACAAGACGAACAATCCGCACTATCTCGCGTGGGCGCTCCGGCTCGGACGGACGGGGGCGGTCATCGTCGCCGACAACGTCGTGCGCGGCGGGGCGGTGACGGACGCACGCAGCGTCGATCCGGCGGTGGTGGGGACGCGGACGATGTTCGACATGATCGCGTCGGAGCCCAGGCTGCAGGCGACCGCGATCCAGACGGTCGGGTCGAAGGGCTGGGACGGCTTCGTGCTCGCGCTGGTGAGGTGAGCGGTCAGAACCGGTCGCGCGGACGCTTGAGGAAGGGCGCGATGCCGCGGCGGCACAGATGCAGTCCGGCGTCGGGATGGCGCTCGGTCGCCGACGGCAATCGTCCGTCGCGCGCGGGATGAGCGCGGGCACCTCCCTGGGTCCGGAGCGCGATCCAGAACGAGATCACGAGCGCGAACAGCACGATCATTTCGATGATGTTGATCAGCATGGGCCGGTCCCGGTCGCGGTGCGATGCCGCTCGGCTTGCATATGGGGTGGGGCGGGCGCCTGACGAGCGCGGTCGGGCCTAGCCGGGCGGCAGCGGCGTGCAGGCGACCGAGGCGGCACGGCCGAGGACGATCATGCGCCTGGCGGCGACGGCGCCGCCCGCCATCTCGCCGGCGAGATGGGTCAGGATCGGCGTCGACAGCACCGCGTGGGTGGCGGTGTTGACGGCGGCCTCGGTGACCGCGGTGGCACCGGCGGAGATCGCGGTGCGCCTGAGCAGCCCCAGGGTGGCGAGCAGGCCGGGACGCAGGCCGTAGAGGGACGCGACCTGACGGATCAGCCGCAGGCCGCGCCAGGAGACGAGCAGGACCACGAGCGCCGGGGCGGGGGCCGCCGCCATGCCGGCCACGACCTGGAAGGCGGCGCGGCGGGCGAGCGCCTCGGCGCGCGCGGCGAGCTCGGCCTCGACGCCGGCACGGAGCAGCGGGACGATCGCGTCGGGATCGTTGAGCGCGTCGAGCGCCGGGCGCAGGCCGGGGTTGCCGACGCGCGCGAGCCATTCGCGGGCGGCGGCGGCCTTGGCGCGCGGGTCGTTGCCGGCGAGGTCGCGCTTGAGGTGGTCGACCGACCGCAGGGCGGCCATGGATCGCAGCTCGCGCCAGATGCCGAGCAGGATCAGGCCGAAGCCGGAGACGGCGACCGCGAGGGTGAGCGCGCCGAGCGCGCGCGAGCGGGCGAATTCGGCGGCGACGAAGTTGCCCGTCTGCAGGCCGGCGAGACCGAGGCCGAGGATGGCGGCGCCGGCGAGGACGAGGGCGGGCATGCTCCAGCGCGGGTCGGCGGGCTCGGCGGCGAGCAGGATCGGGTCCGCGATCTCGAGACGGGTGGCAAGCGCGGTCTCGGTCTCGATGCGGGGGGCGATGGTCGGCATCAGAACAGGTCCTCGAGGAGGAAGCCGAGCAGCGGATCGAGACCGATATTGGGAACGCCCTGGCGGCCGCCATGGGAGAGGCGCGCGGGCTCGAACGCGGGCAGGGCGAGGAAGGGATGAGCCCAGAATTCGGGACCGGGCGGCGTGTCGGGGACCTCGCCGGGATAGGAGCGGGTGAGGCGCTGGTCGCCGAGCAGGCGGCCGCGGACGGCGGAGACCGGATGGCCGTCGAGCGTCCAGACGAAATCCTCGGTGCAGCGGGCGGCGGCGATGGCGAAGGCGCCGGTGGCCGCGTTGGAGCGGGGGGCATCGCCGATCGGCACGCGGGTGTCCGCCTGGCCGGTGAGCGCGCCCATGAGTGCGGCGAGGTTGCCGCGCTGACGCTCGGAGACGTGGTCGGCCTTGCTGGCGACGTAGGCGACGCGGCCGATGGCGCGGGACGGCAGACGCAGCGTGGCCAGCGAAAACAGGGCCGACAGCCAGGAGGATTGCCAGCGCAGGCCGGCGGCCGCCGCGGCGAGGGCGGCCTGCGCGTCGGCGAAGGCATCGGGGCCGGTGTGGAGCGCGCCGAGCAGGTCGGCGAGCACGACGAGGCGGTCGACCTGGCCGAACAGGGGGGAGACCAGGGCGTCGCGGGTCGCGGCCACATAGGCGTCGTAACGCCGGCGGAGCAGGTCCGCGAGCGGGCTCGCGCCGGGCAGCGGGAAGAACAGCGACCAGGGCGGCGCGGCGCCGGGAGCGGGCATCAGGAAGCGGCCGGGCTGGAGCAGCGACAGGCCGTGCGCGTCGCGCAGGTGCTCGAGCGTGTCGACATAGAGGCGATGACCGGCGGCGGCGAGCGCGTCATCGGCGCTGGCGCGCGCCGGCAGCGCGCGGGCAAAGGCGAGGAAGGCGCGCGTGGCGTCCGCGATCGCCGGACGATCGAGGCGCCGCATGATGTCGACCGACCAGCGGTCGAACGGGGTGTCGAGCAGCGGCAGGTCGAGCAGCCACTCGCCGGGATAGTCGAGCAATTCGAGACGGACCGCGCGCGCCGGCAGGAGGTCGCCGCCGAGTTCGAGATCGATGGCGAGCAGGGAGACCGCGTCGGTGCGGTCGGGCCAGCGCGGCGGATCGGCGGCCAGCGAGGCGAGATGAGCGGCGTGATCGAAGCGGGGCAGCGTCTCGGCGAGGCTCGGTGCCAGCCTCGCGCGCTTGATGCGCCCGCCGAGCGCGCCGGGGGCGAGCAGGTTGGTGGCGAGCGACGTGAGCAGGACGGTCTTGCCGGCACGCGCGAGGCCGGTCACGCCGACGCGGACGGTGCGGGGGCGAACATAGTCGAGCGGGTTGCGCCAGGTGGGCAGGGCGGTCTCTCGTGGTGATGGTTGCTGCTCAATAGGCGCCACGCCGGTTCCGGCAAAGGCAGGCGCGGCACTTCATGCCGATACTGGCGTTCGCGGATCGTGGACATCATCCGAGCGTCTCGCGCCGTTGCGGCATGCCCATGAGGGCGTTGGGCCAATCGCGCTCCGTGCTGGTCGCATTGCTGGTGCTCGCCGGCTGCATCAACTTCATCGATCGCTCCGCGGTGTCGATCGCGTTGCCGGCGATCCGGACGGATCTCGGCCTTTCGGCCGGAGAGGCCGGGCTGCTCCTCTCCGCCTTCGCCTGGAGCTATGCGGTGGCACAGTTGCCGGCCGGCAGCCTGGTGGACCGGTTCGGCGCACGCGTGGCGCTAGCGGTGGGCCTGGGCGCCTGGTCGTGCGTGCAGGCCCTGAGCGGACTGGTGGGCACCCTGCCCCAGTTCATCGCGGCTCGGGTGGCACTCGGCCTGGGCGAATCGCCGATGTTCGTGGGCGGCGCGCGCGTCTGCACCGAACGGTTCGGGCCGGCCGAGCGCGCGGTCCCGCTCGGCTTGCTGAACGCGTCCGCGTCATTGGGGCCCGCGATCGCGCCGCTGCTGCTGACGCCGCTGATGCTGGCGGCCGGCTGGCGGGCCAGCTTCGCGGTCCTCGGTGCGGCCGGACTTCTGGTGGCGGTGGCCTGGGCGGTGATCTACCGCACGGCGAGCCGGCCGGACACGACGACGCGCGTCGCGGGGCCGCGGCAATGGGGGCGGCTGCTGCGTCAGCGCTCGGTCTGGGGACTGGCGATCGGCTTCGGCGGCACGGTCTATGTCACGTGGCTCTACGTCACCTGGCTGCCAGGATATCTGCAGCAGCGCTGGACGATGCCTCCCGCCGCCGCGGCGCTGTGGTCGGCGCTGCCGCAATTCTGCGGCTTCCTGGGCGCGGTCGGCGGCGGCTGGCTGTCGGACCGGCTCGCGACCCGGTTCGGGGAGCGGGCGGCACGCCAGACCCCGCTGCTGGCGGGGCTCTCCGCCGCGGCGATCGGCAGCATCCTGGCGGTGGTCTCGGGGAACGCGTTCCTGGCGCTCGCGTCGGTGTCGGCGGCGCTGTTCAGCGCGAACCTCGCGACCACCTGCGGCTGGGCGCTCGCGGCCGGGCTGGCGCCGGCGGCGCTGGTCGCGACCGTGGAAGCGATCGCCAACATCGGCGGCTCGGTCGGCGGATCGCTCGCGCCGCTGGTGACCGGCTACGTCGTGCAGGCGACCGGGTCGTTCTCGCCCGCGTTGCTGATCGCGGCGGCGGTCGCGGCCGGGTCGGCGGCCGTCAACTGGGTTCTGGTTTCGGGCAGGATCGAGGCCGGGACGGAGCGCTCGTGAACCGTCCGCAGCGCAGGCGCAGCGGCAGAGAAGCGGGGGTCTGCCCCGCACCCCGCCAAACGCCGGGCGTTTGGATCGCCGATTATCCTCCGGCGGCCGCTTCGAGCGGACGACCGTGTCCGGGTTCCGGGGGCGCCCGCCCCCGGTGGGGTTCGGGGCAAAGCGCCGAGGCCTCTTCGCTAGATGAGCGGCCTCCGCGGTCAGGCGGCGCGGACGTCGGAGACGAAGACACCGACTTCGGTCGACAGATGCTCGGCCTGGCGGGAGAGGTCGCTGGCCGCGTCCAGCACCTGGGAGGCGGCCGTCCCGGATTCGTTGGCCGCGGCGCGCACGCCCTCGATGTTGGCGCTGACTTCCTCGGCGGCGTGCGCGGTCTGCTGGACGTTGCGCGCGATCTCGGCGGTCGCGGCACCCTGCTGCTCGACGGCGGAGGCGATGGCGGTGGCGATCGCGCTCACCTCCTCGATGATCGCGGCGATGGTGCCGATCGCATCCACCGCCTCCCTGGTCGCGCCCTGGATCTGGGCGATCTGGGCGCCGATCTGGGCGGTGGCATGCGCGGTCTGGGTGGCGAGGCCCTTCACCTCGGAGGCGACGACGGCGAAACCCTTGCCGGCGTCGCCGGCGCGCGCCGCCTCGATGGTCGCGTTGAGCGCGAGGAGGTTGGTCTGGCTGGCGATGGTCGTGATCAGGCCGACGACCTGGCCGATCCTGTCGGCGCCCTCGGCCAGCGCGCGGACGACGGCGTCGGTGCGCTGGGCGGTCTCGACCGCGCGGCCGGTCACGCGTGCCGACTGGTCGACCTGCTGACCGATCTCGCCGATCGAGAGGGCCAGTTGGTCGGCGGCGCGGGCGACGGTGCGGACGCCCTCGCTCGCCTGCGTGGCGGCCGCGGCCACGGTGGATGCCTGGATGTTGGTCCGGCCGGCGGTGCCGGTCATGGTCTCGGCCGTCGCCTGCAGTTCGGTCGAGCCGGCGGCAAGGCTGGCGACGAGTTCGCCGGTCTGGGTCTGGAAGGCGGCGATCAAGGTCTCGAGCCGGGCGGCGCGCTCCTCGCGCTTCCTCGAGTCGGCCTCGCGCTCGCTGGTCAAGCGTTCGGCGCGGATCGCGTTGAGCCTGAAGATCTCGACCGCGCGGGCCATGTCGCCGATCTCATCCCGGTCCGCGCGGGCCGGGATGTCGGCCTGGACGTCGCCGTCGGCGATCCGCTTCATGACGCTCGTCATCCGGCTCAGCGGCCCGATGATGCTGCGCCCGACGAGGAAGGCGAGAACGCCCCCGGCGGCGAGCGCGAGGACGGCGAGCGTCGCCTCGAGAGCGATCGTCCGGGCCGCGGACCGCGAGACGCGCGCATGGGTGGCGGCGAAGGCAGCATCGGCCGCATCGGTGGCGGCGGCGAGGCCGCGCTGCATGTCCTGGATCTGCGGCACCAGGGCGCCGGCGTCGATCAGCGAGAGCTGATCGAGCGAGTGCGCGGTGGCATCGAAGCTCGTCGCATAGTCGGCGAGATGCGCGCGCAGCCTCGCGGGAACGGCGCTCATCCAGCTCGGCAGGACAGCGGCGAAAGCGTCGACGGCGGCGAGCGCCTGGCCGACTTGGCGGTGGAACGAGGCGGGGCCGGCGGGATCGCTGGTGGCGAGGAAATGCCAGTTGGCGACGCCGACGAGAAGAATGGCATTTTCCATCCGGTAGGTGGCGTCCGAGAGGGTCGGGTCGTTCATGGCGTGGGCGGTGCGTCCAGCGGCCCCGGTCGCCTGCGTGAGCTGGGCTCCATCGGCGGCGAGCCCGGCCTTGTTGCCGGCGACAGCCCGCGTCAGCGCGGCCACGCGTGCCACGGTCCGCATATGGTCGCCCAGCTTGCGATCGAAGCTTGGCAGGAGGCCGGCCAGCCGTGCCGTCGCGGACGCGGCGTCGGCGACGATCTGCTTGCGGGCGGCCTCGTCGCCGGCCAGGCGATATTCGGTTTCGGCGCGACGCATCGCCTCGACGGATCGATCGGCGGATTGCAGCGCATGAGCGACGCCGGCGCTCGCCTGCATTCGGGCGACGTCGCGGCCGATGCGTGTCATTTCGAGCACGCTGAAGGCGGCGAGCGCGCCCGAGACCGCGATCAGGACGACATAGCCGAGGAACAGGCGGGACTTGAGCGAGGGACGGACCATGGCACACCGCGACGAACGAGCCCGATAATAGGCCTCGAGAAGTAAGCGGGTGGTGAACGGGGACGATGTCCGGCGGCCAACGCCGCGCCCCGGACCGGCGCGATCCATCCGCGCGCTCGGCGGTCGGGCGCGGCGCAGATGCGCCCGCGTGACGTGGCGCCGAGGCGATGGGGGCCGACGGCGAAGGGCGCGAGGGCCGCTCGCGGTGTTCGCGACCGCGGGGGTGGACGCTCCGGTGCGGGAGATCGCGGACCGGGCCGGAGTCGGCGTGGGCACCGCGTATCGCCATTTTCCGCAGCGCCCGGACCTGATCAAGGCGGCCTCGCGGGCGCCCTGGATTCGGGCGATCCCGCCTTCGATGCCTTGCCCGGCTATTTCGAGCATCGGCTGCGGCCGGCGCTTCGGACCTTAACTGGCTTGCACGGCCCTCGACGCGGCGCCTCCAGGCCGCACGTCAACGGTTTCCGGCCGCATCCGCGCCGGCTACCCTCTCGTCCAAAAGAGCCAGTACTTCACAAGCGCGGAAACCACGCCCCCAGCGCCGGCCGGTCGCTTCGCGGAGGATCCCCAGGTCCGCCGATCCGTGGACGGCTGCCGCGGCAGTCGCGCCGAGGGCGATCAAGACGATCGTCATTCGGCGAGCATCGGGCTCGGCAACTATCGACCCTACCGGAACCGAAAGGGTGAGAACCGCGCCGAGCCGCCGAAGGCCGCCCGCCGAGTCAGTCAGGTCGAGGAGGCGGAGCATGTCCTTGCCGCAATCCCGAAGGCCGATGGCCGCCGCTGGAGATCATGCGCCGGGCAAAGGAGGTCGATGACACGGGCCTGACCCTGTTGGTCGACACCGGAGCCGCCGCTTTCTACCTCGCGCTCAGCCCGCACTCGCCGGAATGCAATCGCTCGCTCGGCGGCGGGGTGCCGTTCCACAAGTTCGGCAAGTTGTTCCGCTTCGCCGTGCCTGACCTTCAGGCTTGGGCCGCCGAACGCCGGCATGAGCGGACTTCGTGTGAGGATGCCCGGGTCTGCTGAGGCCCAGGCCGATGGGCTGGTGCGTGTCACGCTTAGTGTGATACCTAGGAGTGGTCCGGTTCAATGATGAGGGTGTTCAAGAACTCCTGGTTCCGGAAGTTCGCCACGAAGGAGCACATCTCCGATGCGGCATTGCGCGAGGCGGTAAGTCGCGCCGAGGTCGGCTTGGTTGACGCGGACCTTGGAGGTGGCCTCCTCAAGCAGAGGATCGCGCGGCCAGGAGCGGGACGGTCAGGCGGTTACCGCACCATCGTGATCTTCAGGTCGGGCATGCGGGCGGTGTTTGTGTTCGGGTTCGCGAAGAGCGACCGGTCGAACCTGACCGCCCAGGAAGAGGCGGTCTACAGAGCGGCGGCCAGGCTAATGCTGGCGTTCAGCGAGGACCAGCTCGACGCCGAAGTCGCGAGCGGTCGAATAACGGAGGTGAAGTTCGATGGCCAAGACATACAAGAGCGAGGCGATGGCGGCCGTTCATGAGATGGTGGAGGGCTTCCACGAGAGCGGCGCCGTCGACAAGCAGACGATGCGGGAGTTTGACGACGCTTGTCTGACGCCGGCCTCCCTCCTCACGCCGGACGAGATCAGGGCAATCCGGGAGAAGGAGGCGGTCTCGCAGCCAGTGTTCGCACGCTACCTGAACGTGTCGAAGAACCTTGTTTCTGATTGGGAACGTGGGGCCAAACGGCCAGGTGGCCCAGCTTTGAGACTTCTTGCGGTGGTGCGAAAGGGCGGGCTGCGAGCGATCGGCTGACAAGACAGCCGATCGCGTCGCATCCTCAATGCGCCGCGCGCCAATCCAGTTCTGCGCGCGGCGCCATTCGCCCCGCCCTTCAGGATGCCGGTCATCGGCACCGGACATCAGCACGCGGTGCGGCTGCCGGATCAGGTCGAGCGTCAGGTGCCGCGAGCCTCCGTCGCGTCGGACGGCTCGCAAGCCATGATCCAGAGCGCGGACATAGCCCAGTGTCACCTGAGCATCCTCGGGAAGCCCTTCGTCCGAGCCGGTTGCCTCGTATTCGAGGAGTTGGGTCAGGTCGGTACGGGTGCCTTCGATCTGGCTGCTGAGCACCGCTTCGCGCCGCTCCAGGCTGCGGGTGACCAGGTCGGGCTGGGGCAGTAGCCTCGCGATCGCAGCAGACCCCGCGATCGCCTTCTCGGCGGCGATCAGCGCGGCCATGACTGGCGCGGCGTCGAGCGTGCGGGGACATGACGGCGGCACCAGCGCCTTGACGCTCTCGCGCCCCGGGACCGGGACAAGACGTATGCGGCGATCGGGGGAGAGATCGGCAGCGGGCACCGGGAACCTTGAAAAGCGACGTCGAGGTTTTCAGACTTGCGTTGTCATCCTTGAGAAGCAAGCCTGGGCGGCGGGCGCCCGAAGTTTTGCTTCCTCCAAAGGATACATGGAGCTGCAGGGTGAAGGCTCCTTGGGCGGGCAGATCGTCTTGCGGGTCCGCTTCGAGGGATTGTGCCCGATTGTCGGCTTGCTCCCGAGCACCCGTTTGCTGGAGGCTTGGAAGACGCGCGTGCCTGCTGTCTTGCCTTGGGCGAAGGTGGCGCGCGGCGCGTCGTTTTGACTGGTGACTCAGCCGGCGGTGGCCTGGCGCTGCTCCTGGCGGGTCGCGAGCAGATGCGGACGGCGGTAGTGGCGGCGCTGTCTCCGGTGACGGACCTGGCGCTGACCGGCGCGACTTGGGAGGACCGCCGAGGCCGATCCATACTTGACCGGCGCTCGGATGCGACGTCTCGTTGAAGGCTATCTCGGCGGTCACGATCCGCTGGATCCTGCCGCATCTCCCGTCTATGGCGGCATGACCGGCTTGCCGCCGACACGCCTCCATGTCGGCGCCGACGAGGTCCTGCTGGATGATTCGCGCCGGTATGGAGAACGCGCCAGAGCGGCCGGGATCGACGTGGAAGTGGAAGTATAGGAGGAGATGGCATACGGCTTCGCGTCCGGCGTGGGCCGTCTCGGCGCGGCGAGCGCCGCCCTGGATGCCATGGCCGCGTTTCTGGCTCATTGTCTCGGCATGCCGAGCGGCTCTAGGACTGACCGGCTGATGAGGGCGGGAGCGGCGATGGCCGGAAGCGGGGCGATCCGCGTCGATCTCTCGGTTTTGCTGCCACCGCACCATCGTGGGCCAGCAGTCCGGCACGCGGCGCATCCGCCGCGACGCCGAGAAGGATCTTTTAAGTGCCAGACCCTGACGGCGAGAAGCGCGTCGACACCGCTCGAGCCATTGCGAAGGGACGATGATCGCACCGCGGCGGGTTGTCCGCGGATGGGTCTGTTGTGCGCTCATTTCGGACGTTCAATCGGGTTGGCTAGCGTCCCGGAAGCGGATGTGAGCTTTCGAAGCCGTGACGGCGGGGTTTGGTGGAGAGCGGTCCGTCCGGTTGTGGGTGCCGAGGTCGAGAAGCAGACATTCTCCGACTTGCTTGATTAGCCGGAAGCTGCCGGTCGGCTTGAAGAATAGAGTGCGGCAAGCAGACACGACTCTGCCACAGTGGTTGCCGACCTCATCCCGCCAACACTTACCGGCCCCTCCTGCGACGCCCCCGCCAAACAGGCGATACACCGTGTGTTGCTGGGCATACCGCAATCGCGCTATTGTGACGTGATGCCCTACCCGCTAAGTCTCAGACTCGCTTTATGACCAGCATCAGCGCTCAAATCGTAGACCAACGGGTACGCAAGGTCGTTGCCGATCAGGGCGCGACCCTTCAGGCTGAAGCCGGCATTGCAAACGATCCCGCAAAGCTAAGTTCTGCAGCCTTCGTTCTGCTTGTCACAAAGACTCTCCTGGCTTTGAACGATGATGAGGTCATCGACTGCCTAGTCGATGGTGGGAACGACTTTGGCGTTGACGCTATATTCTTTAGCCCCGTGCAAGACAACGAGTTCAACGTCACGATTATTCAGGGGAAATATAAACAGAGCCTCGAAGGCAACGCAAACTTCCCAGAAAACGATGTAAAGAACATGATCTTAGCAGTCGGGGCATTGTTTGATCCCGCCCGAGGAATTACTGTGAACAATAGATTACGACAGAGGATTGAGGAAATTCGGTCCTTCGTTGCCGACGGCGCGCTGCCGACTGTTCATGTAATATTGTGCAACAATGGACTACGATGGAGCTCTACAGCGCAGCAGTCCATTGACGCTACAAATTTTGGCACTCAAGTGACTTGGCAGCATATCGGACCTGATGAGGTAGTTTCGATGCTGCGGACTACGCAATCGGTTTCCGACACTTTGCAGTTATCTGGAAGGTTCACAGTCGAGAATTTTGCTTTCCGTCGAGTGTTGATTGGTCGAATGGCCGTAAGTCAACTGTCTTCACTACTTGATCGGCATGGAGATCTACTATTAGAGCGCAACATTAGACGCTATCTTGGGCTAAACGGCAACCGCGTCAACGAGGCCGTTGCCAACACACTCCGTGATGCAGATCAGCGGTCTAACTTCTACTTCTATAATAATGGGATCACAATAATATGCTCGCAATTTAGGCATAACGCGTTGCTTGCAGAGAATACCGCTGTATTACTTGACGGTCTGCAAATCGTAAATGGAGGACAGACGTCAAGGACGATCCAACAGATGGCAAAGATCATTGGTCCAGAAGTTGCCGAAGCTCAGGTTCTGGTCCGAATCTACGAACTCCCAAACGATGATCATAGCTTTGTTCAAAGTATTACGTATGCAACGAATAGTCAGAACCCCGTTGATCTTCGTGATCTTCGTTCAAATGACGGGAAACAGCACGAACTCGCTCAAGCCCTATCCGAATTAGGGTGGGCATATAGGCGGCAGCGAACCGACCAAGTCGCGGTCGGTCGTGAGCTGACGAGTGCCGCCGTTGCCGAAGCGGTGCTGGCGGTGTGGCGGAAGCGGCCTCACCAAGCCAGGTTCAACGTCAGCGAGCATTTCGGGAAGCTTTACGACATCATCTTTTCTGCGGATCTGAACGGCGCTCAGGTAATTACCGCCTCACTGATCTGGCGTTACACGGAGAATCGCCGGCGCCGACCGCCTTCCGACGCGCCAGATTTTCTTCCCTACGCTACTCGATTCGTCGCGATGATGATGGGTGAAAACTTGCTGTCGGCAATGGGGATCTCGCTTAAGGATCTGAATCACCGAAACTTCTCAGAGGCGGAAAGTCTAATCGAAAAGAACGCTGACACTTATTTCTCAGATGCGGCAGAAAAAGTTAAAGTTGTGATCGGCGACATATTTGCCAAACAGCCCCGCACGCTTCAGAAACTTTCTGCCACTTTTCGTCGTGGTGATCTAATCGAAGCGCTGACGGGCTCCCCTGTGAGCGTCCCGGTCTAGCTATGTTCCTACGACCGCTTGTAGTTGCAAAAGCGCCGGGCGACGAACGGCCGCTTTCAAGCATATCTTTCGGCTCACTGGGCGACCGACTTCCTGTCGAGACCCGCCGTGCCACGGCTGCTGACGTCGGCGGCCGAGTAGTTTCTCCTCTGGCCATCCCGGCCATTGGAGAATGATCATGGGTATGTCGGAGTTTGACCCTGCGGCGTCTGACCGACGTGCATGGAACGCTGGACGGAAAGTCGGTGCGAAACGGGCGCTAAAGCCGAGGCAGGTTTGGGCCATCCGTTTTTTGCTTGACCAGCATCGTCGGCTGCGTGATCGGGCGTTGTTCGACTTGGCGATCGACAGCAAGCTGCGTGGCTGCGACGTGGTAAGGATCAAAATCGGTGACTTGGTCATTGGCGGCCAAATTCGCGCACGTGCGATCGTCGTGCAGCAAAAGACCGGTCGGCCCGTCCAGTTCGAGTTGCTGACAGACGCACGAGCGAGCCTGCTTGCCTGGCTGGAACGGCGGGGCGGCACGGTCGGCGACTATGTCTTCCCGAGCCGTGTCGATCGCACTGATCACCTCAGCACGCGACAATACGCGCGACTCGTCGATGAGTGGGTCAGCGGTGTCGGATTATGACGTGAGGAGTATGGCACCCATTCGCTTCGCCGGACAAAGGCATCGATCATCTACAAGGCCACCGGCAACCTTCGCGCCGTGCAGATACTACTCGGCCATACCAAGATCGAGAACACCGTGCGATATCTTGGCGTCGACGTGGAGGATGCTCTTATGCTGGCGGAGAGTACCGAGATCTAAACCCCCCGGCTGCTTGCTCCCAGCGAGGAGCCGGACGGCTACGCGCTCCGAGCAGACGTTACGATGTTTCTGGAGCATCCCCCCTGGAGCGGACATCCGGAGGCGCCGTGTCACGCTTAAGCTCCCAATTAGCCGAGCGGCCTGACGGCCAGGTGGAGCGCTGGCACTCTGTGGCGGTGCTGATGCGCCGCCTGACGCTCGGTTACCTGCCGGAAGCATTTTGAACAGATGGCCAATGATCGAGCTAACCCGGTTGGAGGGCGACCTCGACCGGCTCGGCGACGTGCTCAAGATGCGGCGGCCGCACCAGCACGATACGCGTTCTCCCGAGACCGACGTGAGCTAGGTGCTCAACCGCGCGTTGGACCTTTACATCGAGGCGGCGAAAGTGATTAGGCACCTTCGGGCGCTGACCAGACGAAAGATTCCATGATGACGGCTCGACGCCATGTCCTTACTTTTCTCATTGCGCAATGGTGAACTCAATGAGCGATGCCGTTCAAAGGCGCTTACAGGCTATTCTAATGCCAGAGGCTACACGCCGCGAAGATGAATTAAACGGATCGACTAGTGACATTGTCCACTACACGACTGCCGAGACCGCGATAAAGATCATCAATGATCAACGCCTTTGGATGCGCAATGCGATCCTGTTGAACGACCACTCCGAGATCAGTTGTGGGAACAAACTTCTGAACGAAGCTTGGGCGCTTGGCCTGGGTCATCGTTTGGTAGAAGCCTTGAACGACGTGCACCCCGGTTCCGGACAGAAAGTGGCAGCCGGCTACGATCAAGGCTACGCGGGCCTTTTGCTGAATACCTACATCGCTTGCGTGTCCGAGCACCTAGTGTCGGAGAATAGGTTTGGGCGCTTGTCGATGTGGCGCGCATACGGCGGCAGAACAGGTGTGGCGATCGTTGTGGACAAAGCCGCCCTCTTTGAGGGGGATCCGGGCCTGCATACTTACGCGAGCCCAGTTTCATACGCATCGCAGGAAGAGTTCAACGGGCAGTTCACGGAGGTCGTACAGAACATCGAAGGGTCGAAAGACTTTCTGCGTGCCATCGAAGAAGACGAGCTGGTGAGAACGATGGTGCGGGTGCTTAGATTTGCTGTTGTGAGCACGAAGCATCCGGGCTTCCGCGAAGAGCGGGAATGGAGGGTCATTCACTCGCCAGTTGGCTTTAACTCGTCCGACAAAATCAAGCCAGAGGATCGGACGATTTGTGGTGTTCCACAACGCATCCACATACTTCCGCTCCAAAACGTTGATCGAGTCAAAAGGATTATTATAGGACCGACGGAACATTCCCTGGCTCTACTCAATGCGTTTGCTTTCGCTCTGGAAAACAAGGGTGTGGCTGACGCGAGATCGCGTATCTGCATCAGTGACATCCCGCTCAGACATTCATCGTAGACGCGGAAGGTGCCGCCATGATCGCGAAAGCGATCGCGCGGAAGACGAATGGGGCGGCTTTGATGGACCGGCCCGCTACACAGGTAACAATTGGAAGATGGCGACCATCCTCTCGAGCATGACCACCGTCGCATCCTACATCGTGGACGGGAGTACGAGGGCAAAGGTGGCGCCGAGCTCCGTTCGCCCAACCAACCGCGCATCAGAGATGCTTGTTGAAGTGGTCGAGCCGCCAGAGAACCTTCGACGGGCGGCAGAAAACTTCCGCTTTTCAGTCGCGACTACTCAGAAGCGGACCAGCCGCTCCCGGCCACAAGGAGACGATCCGTTCTCGGACAGCCGCCGCCTCATCAAGTCATCAAGGAAGGTGGCGGTCGATGTTCATCGCGCCATGCACCACTCGAGCGATGGTGACGCGGTCGGCAGCTTCGTCGACGCGCACGATCAGATAAAGCGATCGAACGCGAAGGGTGCGGCAAGGCTTCTTGAGCGACTTCGCGCGATGCCGGCCTACACTTCGATAGCAGTGGGCAACGCCGCGGCCCCAGCGTTCAACCGAGGAGCGCCGCAAGTCCTGGAGTTCTGCCTTGGCGGGGTTGGACCAAGCGAGCTTCACCTGCTCGCCCGGGCGTCCTTAACGAAATCGTCGATGTCGAACGTGTCGTCGACGCCGCTCGCCATGCCCTCGCCACCGAGTTCAGCAAGCCGATCGACCACGCGCGCGTCCTTCGCCAAGCGTCTGAGGCCCGCGCGGCATGCCTCCGGCAAGTTTTCGAACCGGCTGTCCGCAATCAGGCGCAAGTCGATCTCCTTCGTCGAGCCCAAGCTCACGGTGTTGTCGTCACGGTTTCCAAAGGCGACCGCCTTTGGTGGGGTCCAGGGGCAACGCCCCTGGCCTTGGGCCTTACGTGTTGCGGCGGGGCTTGAGTTCGACGACCGTGGTGCCGGAGTTGGCCTGGTTGCCGAGCAGGTCGGCGACGCGGCGGGCGAGCTGGTCGCGCTTGAACGGCTTGCTGATGAGCTGCACGCCGTCGTCGAGGCGGCCGCCGTGGACGATCGCGTTCTCGGTGTAGCCGGACATGAACAGCACACGAACTTGTGGGCGGACGGCGGTGATGCGCTCGGCGAGCTCGCGGCCGCGCAACGATCCGGGAAGCACGACGTCGGTCAGCAGCAAGTCGATCTCGCCCGCGTGGTGGCCGAAGACGAGCAGGCCCTCGTCGCCGTCGGAGGCCTGCAGGACGCGGTAGCCGAGGTCGGTCAGGATCGCGACCGCGACCTCGCGCACCGACGGCTCGTCCTCGACGACGAGGATGGTGGCCGAGCCGCGCGGCAGGTCGACGGGCGGGTTGCTGCGCGCGACGTTCTGGGCCGGAACGCCGATCGCGCGCGGCAGGTAGAGGCGGACGGTGGTGCCCTCGCCCGGTTCCGAATAGAGCTTCACGTGGCCGCCCGACTGCTTGACGAAGCCGAACACCATCGCGAGGCCGAGGCCGGTGCCGCGGCCGTCGGGCTTGGTGGTGAAGAAGGGCTCGAAGACGCGATCGAGGATTTCCGGGGTCATGCCGTGGCCGGTGTCGGAGACGGCGAGCATGACGTAGTCGCCGGCAGTGACCTCGGCGTGGCGGCGGGCGTAGTCGTCGTCGAGCACCTTGTTGGCGAGCTCGATGGTCAGGCGCCCGCCGCCGGGCATCGCGTCGCGGGCGTTGAGCGCCAGGTTCAGCACGGCGTTCTCCAACTGGGCGGCGTCCGCCATGGCGGGCCAGAGGCCGGCGCTGTCGACGAAGCGGATCTCGATATGCTCGCCGAGCGTGCGGCGGAGCAGCGGCAGCAGGTCGGGCACGGTGGCGGCGAGATTGACCGGTCCGGGGGCGAGCGGCTGCTTGCGGGCGAAGGAGAGGAGCTGGCTGGTGAGCGTGGCCCCGCGCTGGGCGGCCCAGACGGCGCGCTCGATGCGGGTCTGCAGCGCCGGGTCGGCGCCGAGCTTGCCGCGGGCGAGCTCGAGATTGCCGAGGATGACGGTGAGCAGGTTGTTGAAGTCGTGCGCGATGCCGCCGGTGAGCTGGCCGATCGCCTGCATCTTCTGGGCTTCGCGAAGCACGCCCTCGGCCTGGGCGCGCCTGGTCATGTCGGAGATGGTGAGCACGAAGCCGCCGTCGGGCATCGAGGTGCGGCGGACTTCGAGCAGGCGTCCGTTGGGCCGCGCGCGCTCGTAGGTGACGGCTTCGCCGGCGGCGCGCTTGCCGTGACGGAGCTGGTCCTCGGATTCGAGGAAGGTGGTGTCGCCATCGGCGGTGTGGGCGACGAAAGTGACGTAGGGGGTGCCGGGCCGCAGCATGGCGCGCGGCACCGCGAGCAGGGCCTGGAAGCACTCGTTCCAGTTGGCGAGCCGGTTGTCGGCGCCGAAGACGGCGATGCCCTGGCTGAGGCTGTCGAGCGAGGTGCGCAGGCGCTGCGCCAGACGCCGCTGCTCGACCTCGGCCGTGTGCGAGCGGGCCCAGGCGGTGTTGAGCATGCGCGAGGCCCAGACCAGGGCCAGCATCGAGACGAGGGTGCCGGCGAGGACGAGCACGCGGACCCAGACGCCGCGGCGGTCGTCCTCGGCGACACGGCGTTCGAGCAGCGCCTGCTCGTCGGCGGTCATGGCGCCGAGCGCGGTCTCGATCCGGCCGGTCAGGTCGCGGCCGAGGCCGGTGCGGACGATGCGCAGCGCGGCGTCGAGGCCGACGCTGCGACGGAGCTGGATGCTCTGGGCGAGCTCCTCGAGCTTGCGCTGCAGGATCGGCGCGAGCGCGTGCAGATGGGCCTGGGCGGCCGGCTCGTCGGCGGTCAGGCGCTGCAGCTCGCCTTCGAGATCGCTGACCTGGCCGAGGGCTGCTTCGTAGGGTTGGAGGTAGGCGGCGTCGCCGGTGAGCAGGAAGCCGCGCTGGCCGGTCTCGGCCTTGCGGACGGCGAGATCGAGATGGGCGATGGTCCGCAGGACGGCATCGCTGTGCTGCGACCAGGTGCGCGCGGCGCGGAGCGCGCTGAAGCGGTCCCAGGTGGCGCCGCCGACGACGCAGATGACCGCGAGCAGGACGGCGACGACGACGATGTTGGCGCGCGCGACGATATAGCTGGCCATGCGCTCCTCCGCGCCCTCGGTCGATGTCTTATCACGGTGGTCCGGTCATTGGTCGTATCGCGAGAGATTGGGGGCGGCAATGATGGGGGCCCAGTGGCGGCCGTTGCGGAGCGAGATGGTCAGGCGGACGAGTTGCGGCGGCTGGGTGCCCTTCCAGCTCGTGAGCCATTTGCTGTCCGCGCGGCGCCAGTAGCCGAACTCGATCGTGTCGATTCCGGTCGCGAGCACGGTGTGGACGGGGGGTGGTACCGGGCCGAGGCGCAGCGCGTGCAGGTGCGGGACGAGATCGAGAACGAGGCGTTCGTGGTCCTGGACGAGACGCGCGTCGGCGAGGCTGGTGGGCGGATCGCCGATGCGGACCGGAAGGGCGGTGGTGAAGGCGAGCTCGGTCTTGCCGCCGACGACGCTTGGGGCATCGCCGGCGCCGACGGGCGCGATGCCGGTGAGCAGGTTCGACAGCAGGCGGTCGGCGACGTCGAGATCGGCGTCGCGGGCGATGGTGTCGTTCTGCAGGCGCCAGGCGGTCAGTCCGAACTGCACGCCCTGGTGCAGGGCCGCCATCAGGAAGCCGAACACGACGAGGGCGGCGATGATCTCGATCAGGGTGAAGCCTGCGTCCCGGCGGGCGGTCGGGGTCATGAGGTGCCCTGGACAGCGGCGGCGCGCCTGGTGTCGAGCTGGAGCACGCGCTTGCGGTCGCCGTCGGTCCAGGAGATCGAGACGGCGACGTCGTAGAGGACGAGATTGACGTTCTGGCGCGTGGTCACGCGGCTGCCGGACGAGACGCGCAGGTGCCAGTGAAAGCCGTTGCGCTCGTCGCCCTGGAAGTCGCCGGCGGTGGGCGGGCTGGGGAGGCCCGCGATGCGCGAGCGGGCGCGGGCGAGCGCCTCGGTGTACTGGGCGGAGAGATGGGCGCTGCCGAGGCCGTCGACGGCGGCGCGGGCGAGGATTGCGAGCGACAGGGCGGCGATGACGAAGGCGACCAGCACCTCGATCAGGGTGAAGCCGCGCTCGCCGCGCCTAGCGTTCAGCATCGGCGCGTGGCTTGATGGTGATGCGGCCGGTGAGCCAGGCAACCGCGATCGCGACCCGGCCGGCCTCGCTCGCGAGCAGCAGGCCGCCGCCGTCGGCGCCGCCGTCCGGGTGGAAGACGAGGCGGCGGTCGAGCGGGTCGGCGTCGCCGTCGGCGGTGAGCAGCGCCAGCGTGAGCGACGGCGGGAGGGGGACGAGCGGACGCCCGGTCATGGTCAGGCCGGGCGGATCGCGCGAGATGCCGACGTCGACGTCGCGGTCGGTGGCGATGGCGCGGCCGCGCGCCTCGGACAGGCTGGAGGCGATCACCCGGGATTCCGACCGCAGGAGGAAGGCGGGCGAGCGGGAGGGACCGCGGGCGACGACGAGGCCGATCATCAGGCCGGCGATGACGAGAACGACGAGCATCTCGATCAGGGTGAAGCCGTTGCGGATGCCGTCCGATGGAGGCGTCATCGGCGTGTCATTGGGCGAGGTTGTTCAGGCTGAGCATGGCGAGCAGCAGCGAGCTCACGATGCCGGCGATGACGCCGCCCATGACGATGGTGATGGCGGGTGTGAGCAGCGAGACGAGGCGCTGCATGTTGATGCGCGTGCGCTCCTCGTGGATCTCGGCGGCACGCAGCGCCATCGCGCCGAGCTGCGCGGTCTCCTCGCCGAGACGCAGCAGGTAGATCGTGCGCTGGGGGAAGATGCCGGCGACCGCGAGGGGGGCGGAGAGGCCGCCGCCGCCCTTGGCCGACAGGGTGGCGCGGTCGATCGCGTCCACGCCGCAGAGATTGGTGACGGCCTCCTTGGCGATGCCGAGGGCGGCGATCAGCGAGACGCCGTTGAGGACCAGCGTGCCGAGGGTGCGGCAGAGCTGGGCCGCCATGATCTCGCGGGCGAGGCCGCCGGCGACGGGGACGCGCAACAGCAGGCGGTCGGCGACGAGGCGGGAGGCGGGACGGCGCAGCGCCTCGCGGAACCCGACGCCGGCGATCACCGCGAGGATGACGAGATAGAGGCCGTAGCTGCCGAGGAAGGCGCCGATGTCGATCATCAACTGGGTCGCGGCCGGGAGGGCGACGCCGTTCTGCTGGAACAGGGGGACGAACTCGGGAAGGACCTGGGTGAGCAGCAGGACGATCGAGCCGGTGGCGGCGACGAGCAGCAGCGCCGGGTAGATCAGGGCCGAGCGGACGGTGGCGCGCAGGCTGCGCTGGGCTTCCATCAACGTCGCGAGACGCTCGAGGGTGGCGGCGAGGGTTCCGCCGGCCTCGCCCGCGCGGACGAGGCCGATATAGAGGCGCGAGAAGGTTTTCGGGTGCTGGGCGAGGGCGGCGGCGAGCGGGCTGCCGTCGCGGACCCGGTCGCGGACGGCTTCGAGCAGGCGCTTGACCTTGGGGGAGGCGGAGATCTCGATCAGGAAGCGCATCGAACGGTCGAGATCCTGGCCGGCGCCGAGCATGGTGGAGAGCTCGCGGGTGATGGTGGTGGTCTGCTCGCGGCCGATGCCGCCGCCGCCGCCGATCTCGAGCGACATCAGGTTGGACAGGAACCCGGTGCCCTCGGGCTCGACACGCATCGGGATCTGGTTCTGGCGCTGGAGCTGGACGACGACCGCGGCCTCGTCGGGGGCGTCGACGACGGTGCGGGCGAGTTCGCCGGACGGGGTGAGCGCGGTGGTGCGGAAACGGGGCATCGGGCGAAGCGGACTTTCGCGGGTTGCCGCACCATAGAGCGCGGGCGGTGCGGAGTAGAAGCAGCGGGCTGCTGGCGCCTGCTGCGCGATGTGCGAGAGTTGGTGACGGACGGGAGGCAAGGAGACGTGATGGACGATTATTTCTCGCTGGCGGGGCGCGTGGCCCTGGTGACCGGCGGCTCGCGCGGCATCGGCGCGATGATCGCCGAGGGCTTCCTGCGGGCGGGGGCGGCGAAGGTCTACATCACCGCGCGCAAGGCCGGTCCGTGCGAGGAGACGGCCAGGCGGCTGTCGGCGCTCGGGACGTGCATCGCGCTCGCGGGCGACGTCTCGGGGGCGGCGGGGGCGCGGGCGATGGCCGAGCGGTTCCTGGCGCACGAGGCGGGGCTCGACATCCTGGTCAACAACGCGGGGGCGGCGTGGGGCGAATCGTTCGAGAGCTTTCCGGAGAGCGGCTGGGACAAGGTGATGAACCTGAACGTCAAGACGCCGTTCTTCCTGACCCAGGCGCTGCATGCGGCGCTGAAGGCGCGCGCGACGCACGAGAAGCCGAGCAAGGTGATCAACATCGCCAGCATCGACGGGATCTCGGTCAACATGCAGGAGAACTATTCGTATGCGGCGAGCAAGGCGGGCCTGATCCATCTGACCAAGCGAATGGCGCTGCGGCTGATCGAGGACGACATCGTGGTCAACGCGATCGCGCCGGGAGCCTTCGCGACCGAGATGAACCGCGACGCGCGCGACCACGGCGAGGCGATGGCCAAGCTGATCCCGTCGCGGCGGATCGGGACCACCGAGGACATGGCGGGGAGTGCGGTGTATCTCGCGTCGCGCGCGGGGGATTACGTGGTCGGGGGCACGCTGGTGGTGGATGGCGGCGTCGGATGGAAGCGGGGTTGAAGCGGCAGGAGGGCGCGCGGCTCTTGACCGGCGGGTTGTTGGATATACATCGTTCTTGACGTGTATCCAAGGACGGTCTGATGCAAGTGGCCAAATGGGGCAACAGCCTCGCTGTCCGCCTTCCTGCCGTGGTGGTTCAGGCGCTGGAGCTCAAGGAAGGCGACGAGATCGAACTTCATGTCGCGGACGCAAGGCGGCTCGGGGTGGCGCGCAAACCCGGGCGTGAGGAATTGTTGACGCGTCTGCGCGCCTTTCGCGGCCGGCTTCCCGCCGACTTCAAGTTCGACCGGGACGAGGCCAATGGAGGCTAGTTTCTTCGACACCAACATTCTGGTCTATCTCGCCTCGGATGATGCGGCCAAGGCCGATCGAGCCGAGACGACGATCGCCGCCGGCGGCGCGATCAGCGTCCAGGTTCTCAACGAGCTTGCCAATGTCGCGCGACGCAAGATGGGGATGTCGTGGGCCGACACGCGTGCTTTCCTGGGGACACTGCGCGCGTTGCTGACGGTTCATCCACTCACGCTCGAGGTGCACGAGACGGGTCTGGTGCTCGCGGAGCGGTATGGGATGTCCACCTATGACGCAATGATCGGTGCGTCCGCGATTCATGCCGGTTGCGACACGCTGTGGTCGGAGGACATGCAGCATGGCATGGCTCTCGCTCCGGGCTTGCGTGTCCTCGATCCGTTTCGCGTTGCGGGCTGATACGAAGGAGGATCGAGGGTATCGAATGTCGGAGCACGTGCCGGCCGAACGGCGAGCAACCAAGCGACGACACGTCGAGGAGGCGCCACTAGAGCACGTTCAGGCTGACTGGAATCGCATTTTATGGCTTTCGGCGCGGCCCTGAACTTTGATTCGTCGATCTCCGGACAGCTTCGGCCGGAGATTTGGATGCTTTGGATTCGCGGAAAGGCTTACTCACAGGATCTGCGGGACCGTGTGTTTGCGTCGGATGATGACGGCATGAAGGTCGGTCAGATTTCCGAACGCTTGCATGTGAGCGTGTCCTATGTCTCGAAGGTCCTGAGTCGGCGCCGGCGCACTGGAGAGACCGCCGCGAGGTTGCAGCGCTGCCACGTGCCACTGAAGCTACTCGACCTGCACCCTGCGATCGACGCGCAGGTTGCGGCTGATCCCGACGCGACCATCGAAGAGCTGCGCGCTTGGCTGCTGGCGACCCATTCGACCAGCGCCAGCAAGGGGCTGATGTTCAAGACGTTGGCCCAACTGGGCCTGACGCATAAAAAAAGTCCGTCCACGCCGCCGAACAGGGGCGTCCAGATGTCGCCGAGGCGCGAGCCGCGTGGCGCATACGACAAACCAGCATGAACCCTGGCAAGCTGATCTTCATCGACGAGACCTGGACCAAGACGAACATGACACGGGCCTACGGACGCGCCCTCCGAGGGCAGCGTCTCGTCCAAGCCGTGCCGCACGGTCATTGGATGACCTCGACGTTTATCTCCGGTTTGCGGCAGACCGGGATGATCGCTCCGTGCGTTGTCGACGGCGCGGTCAATGGTGAGTTGTTCCTCGCCTATGTCGAACAGGTCCTCGTTCCCGAACTGCAGCCAGGCGATACCGTCGTGATGAACAATCTCAGCTCGCACAAGGTCGCCGGTGTGAGAAGAGCCATCGAGGGCGCCGGCGGCCATCTACTCTACCTGCCGCCCTACAGTCCCGACCTCAACCCGATTGAGATGGCGTTCGCCAAGCTCAAGGCACTTCTGCGCGCCAAGGCTTTGCGCACTGTCGACCAGCTCTGGAAGGTACTCGGCACCCTCGCCGACACATTCAGCCGAACCGAATGCGCCAACTTCCTGCGTCATGCCGGATATTTCCAGTCAGCGTGAGAATGCTCTAATCGCAACGGAATCGGCCGCTTGGTCGCCACCTGATCAATGACGCCATGTCCCGCCGTGCTCCTGATGATACCGCTCGGGTGGTTCGTGGTCCTGGTGGCGGGCTCGTGCTGCCCCAAGGAACTCACTGGGTCGACAAGCATTCTGCCAAAAGCAACCGCTCGAATTCTGTAGAGTGCCATGCTTTACCCATGGCATGAGCCAAATCTGACGCACCGCGCTGACAGGCCGTCTTCGAGCTGAAACCTGTCTGGCTGATGTGATCCGGAACGCCCCAAACTAGGACCCAGGATGGCGGTCTGAAGATGTTCACGACAGCGATGCCGACGAGGACGGTGGCAACTCCCGCAAAGACATAGAGACGGCGCATTTTGCTTCCATTGCCAAGGACGAAGTTCGCGCTATTTTCAACAATAGTCGGATTCCCGTCGCAAAGCTTGCCTAAACAAATGCACTCTCCGATCGCGAGAGAGCGTTGCGGGCGGCGGCGGAGTTGCGCGAAGCCAACCACGGAGCGACGCTCGGTGAGACCGAAACCAGGGACCTCGTGAATGAAGGTCGGTCGTGAGTTTCGTGCTCGACAATTCAAAGATCGGGATCGAAGGGCCGCCGGCCCTTCGCGGGTCGAGGGCAGAGCCCTCGAATACTTCTTCGGCTTGATCACGGATAGGACGTGACCGTCACCGGCTTGCTGGGGTTGGCGATGGTGGCCGAGCCGCCGGTCTGGTCGATCACGTGCAGGATGCCGCCCGAGGACGTGGTGCTGAGGAAGACGGTGAGCAGGCTGTCCAGGCTGGAGGGCGGCAGCGTGTCGGGAACCTCGAAGGCGTGGTCGGCGAAAATGCTGACGCCGAGGTCGAAATTACTGTAGCTGCCCATGCCGTAGCCGCGGAAGTTGCGCACGCGATCGGCGATCTTGAAGGCGGGATAGCCGTCGATGCCGGGCGCCTCGCTCCACGCCGCCTGGCTGGGCGGATCGTAAGGCAGCTCGTTCTGGAAGAAGATGTCGGTGCCGCCGTTGCCGTTCCAGATCACCTCGTCCTTCTGGTAGTGCTCGACGGCGAGGCCGTAGGCGGTGACGTCGTTGCCATTGACGATCACGCCGGTGTCGGCGGTGTTGTCGGTCCAGCCGACGCCGGCGCCGTGATCGGCGCGCCAGGCCCAGACATTGTCGATGATGGCATCATCGGCGTTGACGACGAGGCTGTCGGTGGCGCTGCCGGGGGCGGCACCGCCGACGCGGAAGAAGACGTCGTAGAGGCCGGACGGATCGACGCTGCTGCCGCCCTGCCCCGGCTTGCCGTCGCGGAGCAGGACGGTCGAGTTCCTCGGGCCGGCCTGGAAGATCACGCCCTCGATCGCGACGCCGTTGTTGGACTGCACGACCATGGCCGGGTTGCCGTTCCGGGGCACGAGCGTCGGCATGCCCAGGCCGAGGACGACGGTGTCCGGGTGCGGCAGCACGATGCTGGCGTCGAGGTCGTAGACCCCGGGTGTCAGGATGAGGTCGAAGCCGAGTGCGAGGGCGAGGTTGATGAGTTGCACGGGATCGGAGGGGCTCGCGATGAAGAAACGGGCGAGCGGGATCGACTGGCCTTGCGTGGCCTGGGTGCTCCAGGTTGTTCCGGCGCTGTTGCGTTGAACCGACGGCACGACGACGGCGAACGTGTTGGTGGTGGAAGTCGTGAGGTAGGGCGCTTCGCGGGTGACGGGGCTCACGGCCAAGGTGGTGTAGGGTCCACAGGAGGCTTGCTGCGGGTAGCACTGTGCCGGCGCGCCGACCACGCCGGCGAAGACCTGGTTCCAAACGCCGTTCGACCAGCCATTGATGGTGCTGTTGCGGGTCAGGAATTGCTGCTGGCTGCCGTTGACGATCGGGCCGCTGAAGGCGGAGTCGGCGATGAAGCCGCCGCTCGCATACGATGGCTGGGTGCAATAGTCGTCCAGGGTGACGTTGCCGTTCACGCCGACGCGCCGCAGCGGCGAGGCCTGCGAGACGGCCCAGAACTCAGAGGCGTAGCAGCCGTTGGCGGGGTCGGCGCTGTTGGCTGCACCGGTCACGTTGATGGTCAGGTTCGAGAGCGAACGCCAGAAATTGTCGAGCGCGGTGCAGCTGCCTCCGACGCACTGGTTGTAGACGTCGACGGAGCCGTTGATGACGACGTCGCCGGGCGAGCGGCCGAGGCCGGCGACGGTGGTGTAGAAACCGACCTGGAAGTTGAGCGGGTTGGTCTTGGAACCGTACGTTCCTGGCATGAAGAGCAGCGCGTATCGTTGCGGGCCGAACTGGTTGGTCACCTGTCGGGCGGCGATGGCGTTCACGGTCGACTGGATCTGGGCGAGCGGCGTCGTGGGCGTGAAGATGGTGACGTTGGGGCCGAAATCCGGGGCGAAGCCGAAGCTTGCCGCGAGCGCCGGCGTCGACAGGAGGGCAGCGGCCAGGGCACCCACCCGGAGGATATGCCGACGCGACATCTCGAACTCTCCCAAGATCAGCGCGCGGGCGTTGATCGCCCGTCGCGCGGTCGATGCTAGGACTGGCTGACGCGGCCGTCCATCGGGATCAGGAGCGCGCGGGTTCAGGGCGCAAAGGCTGGGGGCGCACGCCTGCCGAGGATCATCGACAGCGCGGTCGCACCCAGACCGGCGATGCTGAGGAACGCGCCGAGGCTGGGCAGGGTCTGGTAGGTGAAGCCGGCGCCCAGGGCCGCGCCGCCGAGCCACGCACCGCCCGCATTGCCGAGATTGAACGCGCCCTGGTTGAGGGTGGCGACCAGGTTCGGCGCTTCCGGCGCAGTGTCGACGACCCGCATCTGCAGCGGGGCCGCGGCGGCGAAGGTCAGCACGCCCCAGATCAGCAGCGTGACGGCGGCCGGCAGGACGAGCGGCAGCGTGAGCATCAAGGCGCCCAGGACGACGGCCAGCCCGATCTGCACACCGGCGATGCTCGGCATCAGGCGCCAGTCGCCGAGCCGGCCGCCGAGCAGGTTGCCGATCGTGATGCCCACGCCAAACAGCAGCAGCAGCCAGGTCACCGCGCCGGGGCGAAGATGGGTGACGCCTTCGAGCATCGGCGTGATGTAGGTGAAGACGCTGAAGAGGCTCGCCGAGAGCAGCGCGCTCATCGTCATCGCCAGGATCACCTGCGGCTTGCGCAGGACGGCGAACTCGGCGAGCAGCCGGCTCGGCCGCGGCCTGGCTGCTCGCGGCAGCGCCCAGGCGATGACCGCGGTCGCGGCGAGCGCGATCGCGACCACGCACCAGAAGGCGGCGCGCCATCCAGCGGCCTGGCCGAGGGCTGTGCCGGCCGGCACGCCCAGCACGTTGGCGAGCGTCAGGCCGCTGAACATGACGGCGATCGCCTGCCCGCGTCTGGCGGGCGGGACGAGCTCGGCGGCCACGATCGAGCCGATGCCGAAGAAGGCGCCGTGGCAGAGCGCGGTCAGGATGCGGGCCGCCATCAGCAGCGTGTAATCGGGCGCGATGGCGCAGAGCAGGTTGCCGGCGGCGTAGGTCCCGATGAGCGCGAGCAGGGCTGCCTTGCGCGGGGTGCGGGCGGTGGCCATCGCGAGGATGGGCGCGCCGATGACGACGCCGAGCGCGTAGCCGGTCACCAGCAGGCCGGCGCTCGGGATCGTGACGTGCAGGTCGCGGGCGACGTCGGGGAGCAGGCCCACGATGACGAACTCGCTGGTGCCGATGGCGAACGCGGCCAGGGCGAGGGCGAAGAGGGGGAAGGACATCGGAGGATCCGGCGGTTGGCGGCGGCGTCCGGGTCCGCGTCGGGAGAGCATCGGGCCAGACACTGATGGATCTGGGCACGCTGCTGCACCGCACCAAATAGAAATTGTGGTCGCTTGGTGACCGTAATGGTGGATGATGATGGAACTTTCGATCAGGGATGCCAAAGCTCGCTTTGCCGAAGCTGCCGGGGCGGCGGCGGGCGATGGCGGATGCGCCGCTCGTGCTGTCGGCCGTGTCGGTTTGGGAACTGAGGCTGAAGTGGCACAGATTTCATATCTCGGGCGCGCGACAAGGACCGGCCGTATGCGGTTGCTGACGCGCGATGCCAAGCTTGCTGGTCATCGGTGCGCGCTGGCTTGCAGGTAGGGGTGCCGCGCCGGCCGTCGTGCCCCGCTGTCAGAGAGCGGCGACCTCCGCCAGCGTCTCGTGCGCGGCGCGCACCACGGTATCGGCGTTGATGTCGAACTTCTTGTAGACGTCGGCGATCTTGCCGGAGGCGCCGAAGCCGTGCATGCCGACGAAGCGGCCTTCGAGACCGATATAGCGCTCCCAGCCGAGCTCGACGGCCGCCTCCACCGCGACGCGCGCACGGGTCGAGCCGAGGACAGCCTTCTTGTAGGCGGCGTCCTGCTCCTCGAACAGCAGGCGGCACGGCATCGAGACGACCGCGGTCGGGACGCCCTCCTTCTGGAGCATGTCGCGCGCCTCGACCGCGAGATGCAGTTCCGAGCCGGTGCTCAGGATGGTCAGACGGCGCTCGCCCTCGGCCTCGAGCAGGACATAGCCGCCCCTGGCCGACTTGTTCTCGTTGCCGGGCTCCCGACGGAGCAACGGCATCGGCTGGCGGGAGAGGGCGATGAGGGCCGCCTGGCGCGGCGCGCCCAGGATCAGCTCCCAGCATTCGGCGGTTTCGACAGGGTCGCCGGGACGGTAGACCGCGAGGTGCGGGATGGCCCGCAGCGCGGCGAGCTGCTCGACGGGCTGGTGGGTCGGGCCGTCCTCGCCGAGGCCGATCGAATCGTGCGTCATGACGAAGATCGTGCGGACCTGCATGAGGGCCGCGAGGCGGATGGCCGGGCGGCAGTAGTCGGAGAAGCACAGGAAGGTGCCGCCGTAGGGGATCAGGCCGCCGTGCAGCGCGATGCCGTTCATGGCGGCGGCCATGCCGTGCTCGCGCACGCCGTAATGCATGTAGGTGCCGTCGTATTCGCCGGGCTTGATCTCGATCATGCCCTTGGCCTTGGTGTTGTTCGAGGGCGTCAGGTCGGCGGAACCTCCGAGCAGTTCCGGAATGGCGGCGGCGAGATGGTCGAGCACGGCGCCGCTGGCCGAACGGGTCGCGAGTTCCTTGCCGCTCGCGATGAACTCGGCGCGGGCGGCCGCGATCGCCTGATGCCAGCCGGGGGGCATTTCGCCGCTGTCGCGGCGCTCGAACTCGGAGCGGAGCTGCTCGGGCGCCGCCTTGACGCGGTCGGCCCAGGCCAGGCGGGCCTCGCGGCCCTTGGCGCCGATCGCGCGCCACTCGCGCAGCAGGTCGTCGGGGATCACGAACGGGGGCGAATGCCAGCCGAGGGTCTCCCGCGCGCCGGCGATCTCGTCTTCGCCGGGGGCGTCGCTGTGGGCCTTCTGGGTGCCGGCCTTGGTCGGGAAGCCGAAGCCGATGATGGTCTTGCAGGCGATCATGGAGGGCTTGTCGGTGACGGCGCGGGCGGCGGTGATGGCGTCGCGGATCGCGTCGGTGTCGTGGCCGTCGATCTCCTGGACGTGCCAGCCGGAGGCGCGAAAGCGCTCGACCTCGTTGTCGGAGACCGAGAGGCTGGTCGCACCGTCGATCGAGATCGAATTGTTGTCCCAGAAGGCGATGAGGTGGCCGAGCTTGAAGTGGCCCGCGAGCGAGATCGCCTCCTGGCTGATGCCCTCCATCAGGCAGCCGTCGCCCATGAAGACGTAGGTCCAGTGATGGCAGAGATCGTCGCCGAACCTGGCGTTGAGGATGCGTTCGGCGAGCGCGAAGCCCACGGAGTTGGCGACGCCCTGGCCGAGCGGGCCGGTCGTGGTCTCGATGCCGTCGGCGTGCTTGTATTCGGGGTGGCCGGCGGTCTTGCTGTCGACCTGGCGGAAGCGCTTGAGCTCGTCCAGCGTCATGTCCTCGACGCCGGTGAGATACAGCAGGCTGTAGAGCAGCATCGAGCCGTGTCCGTTCGACAGCAGGAACCGGTCGCGGTCGAACCAGTGCGGATCGGCGGCGTCGAACTGCATGAAGTCCCGGTAGAGGACGGTCGCGATGTCGGCCATGCCCATGGGCGCGCCGGGATGGCCGCTCTTGGCCTGCTGCACGGCGTCCATGGACAGGAACCTGATGCAGTCCGCGAGGTCCCGCAGGTGCTGGTCACGGGGCTTGGGGACGGGCTTGATGGCTTGGGTGGTGTCAGCCATTGGAGGCTCCTTCTTGGCGAGACCGGCCGGCCTGGGTGTATGGCATGGCTTGGCGAGCACTGAAACCGTCCGCCGCGGCTCGAAGTTGCGCGGGTCTGGGCGCGTGGGCGGGCAGCTCCGGGTGGCGTGAAGTCAACGATCGTGCCGCTCTTGCCTTTCAGGGGCCAGTTATGACTTCTGTGCTCACAGGTCGAGGAGGGTTCCATGGTCGAGCTCAAGGTGAGGAAGTTCGGCAACTCGCTTGGCGTGGTGCTGCCGAAAGAGGTGATCGGCCGCCTGAAGACCGAGGACGGCGCGGCGCTCTATCTCGTTGAGGCACCCGACGGAGGGTATCGTCTGGTGCCTCATGATCCGGGCTTCGAGGCCAAGATGGCCAAGGCCGAGGATATCATCAGCCGCTACCGGAACGCGCTGCACGTCCTGGCGCAGTGATCCGCCATGTCCGGACCGGTCCGGATCGGCGGACGCGAGGCGTCGATCCCGCACGACCGTCTGCTGGCCTTGGACGGCGAGGACCACGCGAGCGCACCAGCACCGATGCGGTTCCAATCGTCGTGTCGCGCCTTCCGGTCTCTCCGACGCCGATGTGGAGTTCGCGAAGCTCGGGCTGTTCGCTCATTGGCCGGCCGAGTTCCGGCGCGGCTTCCAGGAGAGCCAATTGCCGCTTGTTTCGTGCAGCGGCGGGGATGGCGCCGTTTCGGTCCTCGCCCGCCAGGAAACGGCGGCAGCGCTCCAGGCCAACGCAGCGCGCTCGGGGTGATTATCACTCGTGGCACACCGGCGCATCGGCGTCGGCCTCGGTTTCCCACGTGCGAAGCCAGTCGCGCGTTTCGCCGCCGGTCAGATGCATGCTGTTGGCTCGATACTTCTCCCAGGAGGCAGAAGCTTCTTGCCGAAAGAACTCCCGGGCCTCCTCTCGATCGACAAATTGCTGGATCGCTTCGCGCATGATTCAGTGATCTGACCGCCGCCGGCTTCCCACAGGGTGTCGGATCGGGTCCTTCAGCGCGTCGTCCAGATCGATGGATGTTGCGACATGCTCCGCCTTCAGTTCTAGGCGCGCGGTGCCCCGCGGGGCTTGAGGCGGCGCCCCATTGTCAGGCCGACGCGTCCGCGCGGATAGAGTGGGCCATCTTCCCGGTCGTGGTCTCGCCGCAACCTCCGCATGATCGATCGTGGCTTGGTCGGCACGAGCAAACATCAGGCGCTCACAATTCTTGCCGAAAAGCTCGGGATCTCTTGATGGTCGGAGGCTTCATGGCTTCAGGGCCGGAGCAATGTTGAAAGCGCATCACCCAGTTCCACCAGTATCTGGCGGGTTCGCCGATTGGAGAACAAGGTTCCGACGACCACGGCTATCATTACGATTGCAATCGGAAGGAGCAAGACACTCATCAATCACGAAATCGACCCGGGAAGAAAGAACACTGTAAAGAAAAATATCCCGGAGTTAAGTGGATTTGGATTCAACAACCAGACGCTGGCGAGCATTGGGATGTCATCGTCCGTGCCCTTCATATCAAACCCAAAGTTGGTTTGACTTGTGTAGATGGTGTTCACCTCTCCACCGGCATACGCGAACTTCATTTGGAGCGGAAGGTCCATCGGCTTGTCCAGGAGCGACCGCAAGTTCTTTGCAGCCTTCCCCATCGAGACAGCACGTCCAATAACCGAGGCACCGGGCTTTTTGAAGGCTGGAACCGCCATCTCCAGATCGGGCCTGGAACCAGCAATGAACAAGCCCTTGAGCGGTGACTTTCCTTTCGAAGCACCCAGGAAAGTGGTCAGGAATTGTGTCTTGCTCGGCGGAACGACGCCAAAGAAATTTGTTGATCGTCGATGCGGCAGTTCGTTGCGGAAAGCGTTCTGGTACTCGTCGGTTTCCTAAGTCGGCGTAGCCGAGAGATAGGTTTGTCCTGGTGTGGTGGTGGTCGACTGGCTTGCCACGTCACAACTCCTCTTGTGAACCGAATGTCAGTTGAAGAAATGTCTGTCGCTCCGCATGCAGCCGTTGCCGCTCCGGGCCATCCACAGCCGCGACGATGTCGGCACGGATCGGCAGGCCGCGCGCCGTGAGGCTGCGCAGCACTTGCCGTGCAGCGTCTTCGGGCAACTTGGGCAGCGGTGCCGCCAATAGATCGCCGAGTGACAACTCCGCCGCCGCATCGAGTGACCATCCAGGTGGGGTAAGACGCTGCGAAGCGTCGCGCAAACACGTGAGTGTCAGCGCCCGTATGCATCGGCCAGCGGCCCATTGCAGGAACGGCACCGCGGTATAGGGATCGAGCACCTTCGCGGTTTTTTTCTCAAGTCGCGAGAACCAGTCCTTGACCAGTCCGTCATAGTCGTTCGCGCTGATGGCGCCTGCGCTCAGGCCGACCACGGCGAGCGACGGACCATCTGGCTCGGTATCCGAGTAAGCGTCGAGCAGTTGCTGCCCGGCGCGCCTGTCGCACCTGGCAATCTGCGCCGCCATAACGAAGCTGCCCGCGCGTCCTCCATATTCGCCGGCGTGAACCGATTGAAGGAGGTCGCGAAGAGAATCGCTGGAACACCGGCGCAAGCGTTGCTCGGCACCCACCATCTCGATCGGGACTGGTAACGATAGCTGCCCGATGAGGCCAGCATAGCGTCGCGCTACATCATCGGCTCGCGCTGATCCTGCCGCCGCCAACAGTAGGCAGATGATTGGGCCGCCGCCCCAGCGGAGCGTCCCGGCCACCGATGCGGTTCTCGAAGTGGCCCCACCCGCTCCGCTCCTTTTGCTGACACCGCAGCGAAACCGCATCCCTGTCCCGCACTCGCTTTATGAAACTCACCCTAACGAGAATGGTCATGGTCGTCGAGGAGAGTGCCGTCGAAGCGGGTCTGGGCGCGCGGCGCCCAGCGGGGCTTGGGGCGGCGCCCCAAATCTCAGGCCGACGCGTCGGCGCGGATGGAGCGGGCGACTTCCTCGATGCTGGTGTCGCCGATGAGGGCGGCGTCGAGGCCGGCGTCGAACATGGTGCGCATGCCGTTGCCGGCGGCGGCGCGCTCGATCTCGCTGTGGTCGGCGCGGGCGAAGATCAAGCGCTCCAGCTCCTCGTCCGGGACCAGGTCTTCCGCGATCGCCTGGCGGCCGGCGAAGCCGGTCTGGCGGCAATGCGGGCAGCCGACGGGATGCCAGAGCTCGACATGGGCGGGAAGACCCAGGCGGGCGGCGCGGGCTTGGAGCGGCGGCACTGCTTGCAGAGGCGGCGAGATCGGGTTCACAAGGGACACGGCTCGACGCCAATTGAGCGTCAAAATCTGCCAAACGGACGTTTGACACAATGATACGCCCGTTGTTTGGGTCGGTTGTGTGCCTGATCACCGAGAGCAGAACCGATCTTACGTCTGGAGGCTGGCGCGACTGCGAGTCGGTAGAGGAGAGTGATATCCGATTGGGAGCCTCAAAACGGGATGGCGAGACGCATGCCCTTAGAACCGCCGAAGCGTCAGGCATCGCTGCACAGAGTCGCGGGCGGCCGCCGGTGAGCTTGCCTCTCGACGACATCATCAAACAGCGCGCGAAGATTTACGCCGATCGTCTCGCGGCGACTGCCTCCAAAGCCAAGAAGGAGGAAGAGATCCGCATAGCGTCGGAACATGAACTAGCGTTCCTGCAGGACGCCGCGGGCATTAAGCTCGAAGGCAAACATGAATTCACCGTCGCAAGCGGCTTCGTCGATAGTGTCTATGACCGTGTTATTATTGAATATAAGAACCCCAATAGTGCTGGAGGCCGCCTAGGCCCAACCCTTGATTCGCCGGGAACGAAGAAAGTTCTCGACCAGATCAAGAGTCGGTTTGAAGACTTAAACACGCAGCACGGCCAACCCCTCAACTCGCTATTTGGTGTTGGAATGGACGGGCGGTATTTCGTTTTTGTCCGGTTCCGCAACGGGCAATGGTCGATTCAAGACCCGGTAGCAGTCACGCAACATTCCGCTGAACGTTTTCTGCGCGCTTTGTTCAATTTAGGGACAAAAGGCAAGCCATTCACCGCGCTTGATCTGGCTCAGGACTTCGGTGCAGACGGCGAAGTCGCCGGTGCCGCCATTCGCGCGCTTTACGACGCACTTTTGGAAACCAAAAGTCCAAAAGCCTTGATACTTTTCAATGAATGGAAAATTCACTTTAGCGAGGTTTGCGGCTATGATGTGGATGAGCCTTCTGAAAAGATCGTCCGGTTAGCGGATGCATACGGCCTTCCCTCTAAGGGTATAAAGGCTGCCAACCTACTCTTCTCGTTGCACACCTACTACGCACTATTTATGAAGCTACTGGCTGCCGAGCTGGTCTCATCCGTTCATCAGCTACCCGGCGGTACGCCACTTCGCAAAATGATGCAGGCGGTGACACCCGCCAAAATGCGGCGCGAGTTGGAAGACTTAGAAGCGGGATCGGTTTTTCGCCACTTCAACATCACCAATTTTTTGGAGGGCGACTTGTTCGCCTGGTACATCCCGGCTTGGTCGCCCAAAATGGACGGCTGGATACGTACCCTAGTCACCAAACTCGATAGCTATAATCCGGGGACACTCTCCGAAGACCCGTCGGAAAGTCGGGATCTTCTCAAGAAACTCTATCACCGGCTTTTTCCGCGCAGCGTGCGGCACGATTTGGGCGAGTACTACACCCCCGATTGGCTTGCCGAACACTTACTCGACAAGCTTAATTATGATGGCAACCCCGATATCCGCCTGCTTGATCCAGCCTGCGGCTCCGGCACGTTCTTGGTGATGGCGATCGCTCGCATCCGTAAGTGGTATGAGGAGAACCGTGAGAGTTGTGCCTTCGACGAGGGAGGACTTTGCAAGAAGATTTTAGAAAACGTTATTGGGTTTGATCTGAACCCACTCGCGGTGATGGCAGCACGAACCAACTATCTTATCGCCATTCGTGACTTGGTAGGACATATGGATGGCATTGAGATACCGATCTATCTGTGCGACGCCATCATGACTCCCTCGGAGCATGGCGGCCTCTTCGCGGGCGCCCTCGACAAGGCACGCGACCTAAAGACGGCGGCAGGCACATTTGTTATTCCAACTGAGATAGCGCAGACTCAGGCGCATATCGCGCGTTACGCGGAGTTGCTAGAAGCATGTGTTCGCGGCAAATACACGCCTGATGAATTCGTCTCGCGATGCAAGGAGGAGAGACTCTCGGTTACCGAGAGAATCCTACACACCACTCTATTCAAGCAACTTGTTAAGCTAGACGAGGAAAAGCGCAACGGCGTGTGGGCGCGAATCATTAAAAACGCTTTTGCTCCGCTATTCACGCCGCAGGTCGACTTCGTTGTAGGCAATCCCCCGTGGGTTAACTGGGAGAGCCTTCCAGACATGTATCGCAAGTCCACAGCCAAACTGTGGACGGACTATGACTTGTTTCGTCAGAAAGGCTTAAAAGCTAAGCTGGGTGGCGCGAAGGACGATATTTCAATCCTGATGAGCTACGTCTGTCATGATGCGTATTTGAAGCCGTCCGGGAAACTAGGTTTTGTCATCACACAATCCGTTTTCAAGACGAAAGGGGGTGGGGAGGGGTTCCGTGGTTTCCGCTACAGCCGTCCGGGCAGCGCAGAGACGCACATGGCCCCCCTCGAAGTCGAAGACCTCAGCAACCTTCAGCCCTTTGAGGGTGCGACGAATCGCACAGCCATTTTCACGGTTGGTAAGTCGACCATACCGACCGCCTATCCCGTCCCATATGTCCTGTGGAACAAGCACAAGCGCGCCACAATCGCGCAAGACAGCTCCCTAGAGCGTGATCGGTTTAGGTTGACATGAAATGCGAGAGCCGATCACGCTCTAGCCTTTGTTTCGACGAGCAATTTTATCGCTGTGCTGACGCAACTTGAAGCGATATTGCTCTAAAAGAGGTATTTTCCAAGGTTGAGCGGCTGTCACAAGTCGCCACACCGGTGGAGAAGACGGATCTGCGCTCGCCGTGGATCACGGCCTCTGCGCCGGTGTTGAAAGTGCTCTCTGCACTGCGTGGGCAGGGGCGTTATAGCAGTCGCAAGGGTGTCTACTGCCCGACGAACGCCATCTATTGGCTCATCAAGACGCAGAAGGGGACGGGGAAAACTTTGATCGTCACCAATCTAGCCGACACCGGAAAGAAGAAGCTACGTCAGATCAATGCGACAGTGGAGGCCACCTTCGTTCATGATCTAGTGCGTGGCAGAGACGTAAGTCGGTGGAACTGGAATTCGGAGATGAAAATCATCCTGCCGCAGGACCCCGATCGCCCCTCAACCGCCATCGCCGCTGAGAAGCTGAAAGTCAAGTTTCCAAAGACTTTCGCGTTCTTTAATGGTTTTGAGAAGGAAATTCGGGCCTGCGCGTTGCTGGCTCAGTTCTTTGATCCTACTAAAGACCCGTTTTACTCGTCATATAACGTTGGCAGCTACACCTATGCACCATTCAAAGTAGTCTGGAAGGAAATCTGTCAGGAGATTGAAGCCGTCGTCATAGAAGACCCTAACCGCTCGGTCATCCCCGACCACAAGCTAGTGATGGTGGCATTTGACAAAGCCGAACCGGCCTATTTCCTATCAGGACTTCTTAACTCGACGCCTGTCGGGTTGTTTGTTAGAAGCTATGCCGTGCAGACATCTATCTCCGGTCACATCTTCGATTATGTCGCGTTCCCGCAGTTTGACTCAAAGAATTTCATACATCTCGACGTCGTAAAGCATGCGCGTGATCTGCATTCCGCAAAGTTTGATTCCGTTCCGGAAGCGGAAGCTAGACTCGATCAAGCGGTTGCTCTCGCTTTGGGCATTCCGCAATCTAACTCGAAGCTAATGCGCAAAGAGCTTCAGGTTCTACGCGGCGGTGCGATTGCAAAGGCAGCGTGACGTTGAGCCAGGGCACAGCTCCACTGTTGCATCGGAAAGTGCCAGGCTCGCAGCTCGGCAAGTATGTGGGTCAGGACACCGGCCTAATTTGCATAAGGTGAACCTTCTTACCTCTGCGGGTACCGGTTACTTCTACCTCAGACTCCCATAGCGGCTTGACGATATCGCTCATCATGCCGGGCGGCACCACCACCTTCACCCGCACGTTGTCGGATGTGACAATCTCAATCTCACCGGACTGTTTCCCAGACTTCTTGACGGCGTTCGCAATCAGCAGCTCGCCGCGCAACTCCACGATATCCTCGTCAGGCTTGGCCTTCTTGGCTTGCTCCGGAATAACGTCCTGCGGGGTGAGGGTGGGCGCGTCGCTGGGCACCTCGGTCATCGCAACCTGCTTGGTCGTGCCCCACCGCACGGTGGTAAATCCCACCATGTTGACCTTCGCTCCGTCCGGTTGAAGGGTGCGCACCAGGCTGACGAAATTGCGATAATAGGCTTCTTCGCTAATGCGCTCCTTGAGCTGCGTTTCCTGACCGCACGTGTAGAGCTGCAAACAATCCAAAAGCTCGTCAATCACCGTTTCTCCGGGCGAAAACCCGGGCAGGGATGCCTGTAGCGACGCGCCAACGCGGAACGTCACGGCGAAGCACGCTGCGCGCGGCACCGACATATAGAGTTCCATACCCTGTACAAGTCGCCCGTCGCGGCGTCCCCGGTCGCGATAAGGGCGGTTCTGCTGGCGCTCGGCCGTCCGATAAAGGAGATTTTCCGTGCTGCGCACGCGCCCGAGAAACACGTCTGTTGGGGCCATACCGAACCCGACCGACTTGCCGGTGATTGCCATTTGGATTTCTTCGTCGCCAAGTTGCACGCCGCGCAGTTCCAGGTGGCGGTGAAAGCTCACCTGTTCCAGTAGGTTTCGCAGCTCGCCTGCGATATCCGCGGGAGGCTCCCCAGCAAGCGCCTTGTAAATCAGCTTCTCAGCTTCATTGAATCGGCCGCAATCGCGCGCCAGCGTTGCGGCGCTGCGAAACAGTACCGAACGGGTAGGCTCGGCCCCCGACTGATGGGTAAGCGCATTCGCCGCTTTCGCTTCCAGCTCGTAGGCGGTGACGACGTGGTTTTCGGCCGCCTGCTCGTCACCACGCATCCGCGCGACAAGCGCAAGGTCGCTTTGCTCCATGGCCTGACGGTGAATAAGCTTGATATCCGTCACTTGCTTTCCACACGGGCAATCGGTGTTCCAAACTCGACAATCGCGACAAAGCCCGGCGCAACTTGGTCGGTAGGCTTCATCTGCTCTTTTTTCTGTTTCATCCGTGCATCAATCTGCGTTTGAGTGCCAATCAGAATGCCGGACACCTCAAGGCGCGACACGCCTTCGAAGGGCAAGCCGTTGTGGTCTTTGTCACCCAGCCAGTAGTCAAAACCAGTGCCTTTTTTTGAGCGCTCGACGACAACCAGGCCGGTTGCTTCTTTGACCACAAGGATGGCAACCCCGCATGCCCCCCGCTCGGTAGCTTCCTGTATGTCGGCGTAGCAGCGCCGGTTCTGTTCATCGACCGGCTGCCATTCCACATGCAAATCTTCGCGCATCATTCCGGCCCGTGGCAGCCGGACCCCAGTCTGATGCTTTCGGCTTTCCAGGCACACGGCGGCGGCCTCCGCTAGTGTTTGACCGGACGCGGCGGTAAGACCGGGCATCCCTGCCGCCAGCGCCGCGAGGCTCATCGCTTTCTTCGCCGGGGCGGCTGGCGCGACCGTCTGCACAGGCTTGGCCGGGTTCTCCTTGCGTGGCTTGGACGTTCCGTTCTCCGGACGCTCACCTTCTGGTTTCCTGCGGCTCGCCATGACCGCGACGCTCGCTTGTCCGTTGAATCCGGTCAAGTGCCTGCAAAATAGAGCCGGTTCCGGAGGGCGACGCGGCGCGTGCGCCACAGTCTATTGCATTCGCGGCACGGTGCTCACCGCCTGCCCTTTCAGCGCGGCGATGAACTTGAGGCGAATGTCTTCAAACAGACCGTAGGGCAGGAGACCGTAGGTTGCGCTCTGTGGGTCGTCTGGCTGCAACGGGCGCAGGTTGGCCCCGGCCAAGGAAAGCGGTTGGCCTCGGCAAGCACCACCCCTGATCGCTCGTCATCCAGTTTTAAACGGCGCCGGCGCCTTGCACGGTCATGCCCCGGCCGCTATGCGCCGAGCGGGACGCCTCCCGTATCCCTTCCTTGCCAAGCCGCCGCCCGGTCGCCGCCATGAACCGGTCCAGCTCATTCGACGCGCTGACGCGCGCGGAACCTTGGTCAGCTCCGCCCTCGGCAGCTCGTCCGCCGCCGCCTATGCGACCGAGGCCGCGCGCGCCTCGCCCCGGCCCATCTGCCGCGCGAGCTGACCGGCGTCGCGCGCCGTCTCCCGCGCCACGAACACCTGCGCGCTCTCCCGTTGCCGGGTCAGCGCCACGTAGCTCGCCGCCGATCGCCAGTGCTCGGTGTGGTAGAGATACGTCCGGTCCAGGGTCTTGCCCTGCCCCTGTAGATCGAACCCGCACGGCCGTGCCGGAAGTCGGCGCGCGAACGCGCGCCGCGCTTTTTTGTCGTGCCCGACGGGGTAGCGTGATTGTCGGTGATACGACCGCGATGGGAAGCCGCTTCGGATCAAGCGCCGGCGGCGAAAGTTGGTGCGCGTCGCGAACGATAAAGCTCAGCATCTGTCCCTTTGAGGTTTGAGGCCAGCCGATCGTCCTGTGCGCCTACCGGAAGACGTCAGCGCTGCAGTATGTTCGCTAAACTCGGGCGGGTCTGGGGCCGCTGGCCCCAGCCGGGGTTCGGGGCGGGAGCCCCGGTCAGGCCGACGCGTCGGCGCGGATGGAGCGGGCGACTTCCTCGATGGTGGTGTCGCCGATCAGGGCGGCGTCGAGGCCGGCGTCGAACATGGTGCGCATGCCGTTGCCGACCGCGGCGCGCTCGATCTCGGTGTGGTCGGCGCGGGCGAAGATCAGCCGCTCGAGCTCCTCGTCGGGAGCCAGGTACTCCGCGATCGCCTGGCGGCCGGCGAAGCCGGTCTGGCGGCAGTGCGGACAGCCCACGGGATGCCAGAGCTCGACGTTCGTGGGCAGGCCGAGGCGGGCGGCGCGGGGGGCGAGGTTGAAGCGCTCGACCAGGTCGTGTGGTGCCGGTTCGGAGCGGCGGCACTGCTTGCAGAGGCGGCGAACCAGGCGCTGGGCGAGAACGCCCCGCAGGACGGCGGTGAGCAGGTAGTCCTCGAGGCCCATGTCGCGCAGGCGGGTGATGGTGGCGGACGCCGAGTTGGTGTGGACGGTGGAGAGCACGAGGTGGCCGGTGAGTGCCGCCTGGACCGCGATCTGGGCGGTCTCGAGGTCGCGGATCTCGCCGACCATGATCACGTCGGGGTCCTGGCGGAGAATGGAGCGCAGGAGGGAGGCGAAGTTCAGGCCGATCTGCGGCTTGACCTGGACCTGGTTGATCCCCCGGAGCTGGAACTCGATCGGGTCCTCGATGGTGACGATTTTTCGCTCGACCGAGTTGAGGCCGAGGAGGCCGGTGTAGAGGGTTGTGGTCTTGCCCGAACCGGTGGGGCCGGTGACGAGGACGATGCCGTTGGGCAGGGCCAGCGCCTTGTTGAACTTGGCGACGAGGGGCTTGGACATGCCGAGGCGGTCGTAGTCGAAGGCGACGGCGGAGCGGTCGAGGATGCGCAGCACGACGGTCTCGCCCCAGAGCGAGGGGATGGTGCTGACGCGGAAATCGACTTCCTGGCCGCGGACGGCGAGCTTGATGCGGCCGTCCTGCGGCAGGCGGCGCTCGGCGATGTCGAGCTTGGACATGATCTTGATGCGCGAGGTGATGGCGGCGGCGAGGCGGCCGGGCGGGGTCTCGACCTCGTGCAGCAGGCCGTCATAGCGGTAGCGGACGCGCAGGCCGTCCTCGAAGGGTTCGATGTGGATGTCCGACGCATGGGTCTCGACGGCGCGGCCGATGATGCCGTTGACCATGCGGATGACGGGCGCCTCGGAGGCGAGGTCCTTGAGGCGCTCGGTGTCCTCCTCGAGCGGGGCGTCGGCGCTCTCGATGCCGTCGGTGTCGATGTTGCCGGTGGCCGCGTGGCCGGAGGGATAGAGGCGCTCGAAGGCGGCCTCGAGCTCGATCGGGGTCGCGACCACGATCTCGACCAAGGACGCGGTGGCGGCGGCGACGGCGCCGCGGGTGAAGGCGTCGAGCGGGTCGACCATGGCGAGCGTGGTGCGGCCGGCGTCCTGGTCGTGGCGGAGCGGCAGCGCGCGGGCGCTGCGCAGGAAGCGCGGAGCGAGGCGCTCGGCGAGGACGGGCTCCTCGGGATAATTGGACGGGGCGACGATGGTCAGGCCGAGCAGGGTCGCGTAGGCGCTGGCCATGTCGCGCTCGGAGACCAGGCCCAACTGGACCAGCACGGCGTCGAGGCGCTGGCCGCTTTCGGCGGCCATCCGGCGGCCGCGGTCCAGCGTGCGCGGGTCGCAGTGGCCGCCCTCGGCCAGGATCTGGGCGAGGCGCTCGACGGCGTCGTCGGGCCGGATGCTGGCGAGCGGTTCGTCATAGGGCATCGAGATCTCCGCCGCTCGCGCGGCCTTGCATAATCGAGAGAGCAGACGGCAGGTCGCGCGGCTGGCCTCGGAGGACACGACCGTTGGGTTCGGTCATCATCGTGCTCATAGCACCTTTCGTCGGGAGCTTCCTCGGGGTCCTGGTTAGAAGAATGTCACGTGACGAGAGCGTGGCGTGGCCGGGATCGCGTTGCGAGGCGTGCCACCGGCGGCTGCGGCCGCTCGAGCTGGTGCCGATCGCGAGCTACGTCGCGTTGCGCGGGCGGTGCCGCGGCTGCGGGACGGCGATCGACCGCATGCACCTGGAGATCGAGCTGGCGGCGACGCTGGTGCCGGCGGCGCTGCTGGCCGCCTTGCCGGGGGCGCCGCTGGCATTGGTGGGCGCGGGGTCGGTGCTGGGCTGGGGGCTGCTGGCGCTGGCCTGGATCGACCTGCTGGCGTGGCGGCTGCCGGACGGGCTGACGCTGCCGCTGGTGCTGATCGGGCTCACCTGGACGTGGTGGATGGCGCCCGACCTGCTGCTCGACCATGCGGTCGCGTGCGTCGTGGCCGGCGTGGGTCTGGGGGTGCTGGGGGCGCTGTATCGTCGATGGCGCGGACGCGAGGGGCTGGGGCTGGGCGACGTCAAGCTGCTGGCGGCGGGCGGGGCGTGGGACGGACTCGCGGCCCTGCCGTGGGTGCTGCTCGGCGCGGCGCTGGCGGGGATCGGGTTCGCGCTGGCGCGACATGGGCGGCGGGTGGCGAGCGGGACGGCGATCCCGTTCGGGCCGCCGCTGTGCCTTGCGATCTGGGTGGGATGGATCGTGTCGGTCTGGGCGTGAGGCGGACTGGATTTGGCGGCCCGCGGCACCGATGTCGTCGGCTGCTGATGAAGGCGAGACACGCATGGCTTCACTGTTCGATCCGATCCGTCTGGGGGCCATCGAGGCGCCGAACCGGATCCTGATGGCGCCGCTGACGCGGGGGCGGGCCACACGGCGGCATGTGCCGACCGCGCCGATGGCGACGTATTACGCGCAGCGTGCGTCGGCGGGCCTGATCATCACCGAGGCGACGGGGATCAGCCAGGAGGGCCTGGGCTGGCCGTACGCGCCGGGGATCTGGTCGGACGAGCAGGTGGAGGCGTGGCGGCCGGTGGTGCGCTCGGTGCACGAGGCGGGTGGGCGGATCGTGTGCCAGCTCTGGCACATGGGCCGGCTGGTGCATCCGGATCTGATCGGGGGGGCCAAGCCGGTCTCGTCGTCGGCGACGACCGGGCCGGACCGTGCCTACACCTATGACGGCAGGAAGCCGTATGTGGAGGCGCGCGCGCTGCCGCTCGACGAGATCCCTCGCCTGCTGGCGGATTACAGCAATGCGGCGTCGAACGCGGTGGCGGCGGGCTTCGACGGGGTCGAGATCCACGCGGCGAACGGGTATCTGCTCGACCAGTTCCTGCGGTCGAATGCGAATTTCCGTGACGATCGGTATGGCGGTCCGGTCGAGAACCGGGTCCGGCTGCTGCTCGAAGTCGCGGAGACCGTGGTCGGTGTGGTGGGCGCGGACCGGACGGGCGTGCGGCTGTCGCCCAACGGGCCGACCCAGGGTGTCGACGACGACGATCCGGAGACGCTGTTCGGGCTCGCGGCGAGCGGCCTGTCGGGGCTGCGTCTGGCCTTCCTGGAGCTGCGCGAACCGGGGCCGGAGGGGACGTTCGGCAAGGCGGCCCGGCCTCCCGTCGCGCCGACGATCAAGGCGGCCTTCGGCGGCCCGGTGGTGTTGAACTCGGATTACGACGGGGCGAGCGGCCAGCGGGCGCTCGACGAGGGGTTGGCGGACGCGATCGCGTTCGGGCGGACGTTCCTCGCCAATCCGGATCTGCCGGCGAGGATCAAGGCCGGCGCGCCGCTGAACAAGGACAACATCAAGACCTGGTACAGCCAGGGCGAAGAGGGATATGTGGATTATCCGACGATGGGTGCGGCGGCGAAAGCCGCCGAGTAGCGCCGGGGGTCCGGGGGCCGGCCGCGGCCCCCGGGTCTTTATGGTGGGATCAACCCTGGGCCTTGGCGGCAATCGGGACCGCGAATGTCCTGGGGTAGATCCACATCGCGCCCGAGATGGCATCGATCGGGTAGCCGAGCGGATATTCGACGATGGACAGGTTCGAGTAGGTCGACTTCAGGACCGCGGTCGCCAATTGCCGATCGGGCGCCTGGCAACTGACCTCGATGTTCTTCTTGCTTTTGGGGACATGAACGGTCGCGGGCGTATTGACCGCCACGTCGACGCCGTCGCCGCCTGTCAGGTGGCATATGGCGCTCGGCGCGCCGGGCGTGCTGATGGCGACCTGCTGGCTGGTTCCGGCGAGGATGGTCGAGCAGGCCGCGAGAAGCCCGCCTGCCGAGATGACGGACATCCTGATGGCCGCATTGAGTGGTGATTTCATGATCGATCCCGTCGTTGATGCTTTACACATAAAGTATGTTAGCTATGTGAGTGGATCGATCCCGTTGGCAAGTGGCGATTTCGTGATGGGGGGTTGCCGATGACGACGCGAAACATCCCGGAGGCGGCGGGCCAGCCGGCGCTCGAGGCGATCCGCGACGCGAGTGCGTTGGGCGGCCCCGATCATGCGGTCGGGTTCTGGATCTGGCGTGTGTCGCTGGCGTATCAGCGGCGCGCGGAGGCGACGCTGAAGGAGCACGATCTCACGCACCTGCAGTTCCTGATGCTGGTTCTGAGCAGTTGGTTGAGCCTGACGGCGCCGCCGGTCAGGCAGCGGGACCTGGTCGCGCTGAGCGGGGTTCAGGACGCGCAGGTGTCGTTGATGATCAAGGCGCTGAAGGCGAAGGGGCTGGTGGCGCAGCAGGCGAGCCGGGACGACACGCGGGTGCGGCTGATCGTGGTGACGGTGGAGGGGGCGCGCGTTCTGGCGCGGACGGCGCCGATGATGAGCGCGCTGCAGCGGGAGCTTTGGCCGGATGGCGAGGAGACGGGGCGACTGCTTCGAACGCTGCACGATGCGATCGCGCGGTGGAAGAAGGGGGTCGGGCCGGTATGATCGAGTAATCCCAGCTTCCACAGGCGAGCCGTTCGCGCGTTCGGGAGGAGGCCGCCGCCCGGTTCCTCGCTTGGACGAGAGCAGCTTCATCGCGGGCCGCGGAACGCCCTCCTTTGGCCGGCGCGTAATCCTCGTCGGGGGAACGTCTGGACGGCGTCGAATGGCTGCGACGCGCGACTGCCAGTTTCGAGCCTAGAGCGTGACCGGCTAAGGTTGACATGAAATGCGAGAGCCGATCACGCTCTAGCCTTTGTTTTGACGAGCAATTTTATCGCCGTGCTGACGCAACTTGAAGCGATATTGCTCTAGGCAGACCCTGCCAACCCGCGCCGGGTGGTCAGTTCTCGCCAGTCGAAGGCGACGGTCGGACCGCTCACCGCAAGAAACGTCACTATGATGTCGACCAGGTTGAAGGTGGCGTCCGACATGTTGGAGTACCCAGGCCAGAAATTAAGGAAGCGCACGCTGATGAAGGTAGATGTTACGGCGTAGGATCGGATCATCCATTGTCGGTGCGGGTGATGTGGCGATTGCGGGCAGCGAGAACGGCGAAGAGGGTGCACAAGAACCACGCGGTCGCTTGAACGGCGGCGCCGGGAAAGAGCGAGCGGTTCCATTCGATCGCGATCGCGCATGGAGCAGCGACCAGGACGGAGCAGGCGTAGATGCGCCCGAGATGGCGATGGAGCCGAAGATGTCTTTGGCGCAAGCGGTTCGAGAACTGAATTGGGCCGACAAACGTGGCGATGATCCCACCGAGAGCATGCGGAACGAAAAGGGATCGATCACGGACGAGTTCAAGAAACTGAGCGTGCTCGTCACAACCCTTGGCGAGAAGGATCGGGAGCTCGGTGGAAAAGACGACAGAAATGCCAGCCAATCCCATCAAAAGCCAGAGGACAGGCTTGGCCCTTGAACGGCGTGTCTCGCGAGAATGAGGACGCAATGGCATGGAGACGCTTCTCACGCCTGGCCGGATCGGCGTCGTGTGGGTGGCGTTCGGGAGGGTCAACCGATGTTCTCCAAGTCCACGCGAATCTGGCCAAGCGTGATCGTCGGGTTTGCCGTCGAGGCGTCCGAGGTTGATGACAGGCGGTCGCCGGTCTGTTGAGATCGTGGCCTGTCGATCGCAACCTTTCCTCCGTCGCGGAACGAAGCGCTCGCCTCACGGCCCCCGGATGTGAAAGGCCGTGAGGGAACCCAGCCCGGCAGCACCGACAGGACTGCGTTGAAGAGTGCCATTCCCAGCGTTGTGGACTGCGCCGCCAGTCCGCTCACGCGCCGCGAGTGACAGCAGAACCAGCCGACAACAAATCGGCGGCGATGAAATCCCATTCCTCGTCCAGAGACAGTTCCGAGCGAGGCCGGCCGCTTTGCGCATTATTGGAGCCTTCCGGCAGACAGACGGTCCGGCACTACGGAAATCGGTTCGGACGCAGCGAGGAAGCCAGGACGGCGATGATGGAAGCGGTGGACGATCTGCTCCTCGAGCGCGGATTTGCTGCGTTGACGATAGAGGCGGTGGCGGCACGCGCTTGCGTCGGCAAGCGGACGATCTATCGTTGGTGGTCGTCGAAGATCGACCTGCTGTTCGATGCCTACGTCGACGAAACGAAGGAATAGCTCGAACCGATCGAGCTCGGTGCCTTTCGCGATGACCTCAAGGCGCAACTTCGGCAGCTGATGACGTTTTTCGGCAAGGCTGGAAACATTGCCATGTTCCGAGCGCTCGTCGGGCAGGCGCAACATGACGAAGCCGTTGCCAGACGCTTCCGGAGCGAGATCATCGGGCAGCAACTTGAGCGTGACCGCCGCCTTTTCGAGAACGCGCGAGTCCGGGGCGACCTACCTTCCGGTTTGAGGGTCGAGGAAGCGATGGAGGAGCTGACGGCTCCGTTGTTTCATCGGTTGCTGATTACCGGTCGTCCCTACAGCGCGGATGACGGTGACAAGGCGATAGAAAGGTTTCTTGAGCGCTATGAAACCATTTCACCCCAGGCGGGGCGGGGAGGTTGAGCCGGTGCGATCGGGCTGTCCCTCGCTGAGGCTGACGCAGCCGTTCACGTGACACGCTCCTAGAGCCTGATATCTTCAGCCTGACTCGGTGTGGGATTCCGTTTCGGCGTGAAATCTGATTCAAGATGCTGGCTGGGCGGAGGCCAGCATCGATGGGTCGTCCGTATTCGTTGGACCTGCGCGAGCGGGTTGTGTGTGCTGTCCGCTCTGGGATGAGCTGTGGCGAGGCAGCTGAGCGTTTCGAGATCAGCCACTCTTCTGCGATCCGATGGACGCGGCGAGAGCGCGAGACAGGTAGCCCGGCCGCGTTGCCGATGGGAGGCAAGCGACCATTCACATTGGCGGCCGACCTGCCCTGGATCGCGGCACGTGTGGCTGAGAAGCCCGACATCACCTTGCGTGAGTTGCTGGCAGAGCTGCGCGATCGTGGCGTCAAGGTCAGCTATTTCGGTGTCTGGCACATCGTGCGGCGTTCAGGCCTGAGCTTTAAAAAAAAGCGTTCACGCCAGCGAGCAGGATCGTCCGGACGTCGCCCGCCGCCGCGCGCTATGGAGGCGATACCAGGGCCGGGTTGATGCAGACCGCCTGGTCTTTGTCGACGAGACCTGGGCCAAGACCAACATGACGCCGATCCGCGGGTGGTTCGCCCGCGGCGAACGCCTGGTGGCCAAGGTGCCGCATGGGCACTGGAAGACACTCACGTTCGTCGCCGGATTGCGATCTGACGGGATCTGCGCGCCGTTCGTGCTCGACGGCCCGATCAACGCCGCGAGCTTCCTCGCCTGGGTCGAACAGTGCCTGGTGCCGACGCTCCGGCCCGGCGACGTCGTGGTCGCCGACAACCTCGGCAGCCACAAGGGTGCCGCGGTCCGTCGTGCCATCCGAGCTGCGGGAGCGAAGTTGATCTTCCTGCCGCCCTACAGCCCGGACCTCAACCCGATCGAGCAGGCCTTCGCCAAACTCAAGACGCTGTTGCGCAAGGACAACGCACGGACCGTCGAAGACACCTGGAAAAGCATCGGCCGCGTGCTCGACGCCTTCAGTCCAATGGAGTGCACAAACTATCTGAGGAACTCAGGATATGCGGCAACCTAAAGCTATCAGGCTCTAGGGTTGTGCTTTCGGCGCATGCAAGTGGGCGTGGTGTTCGCAACAAGCGGGCTGCGTCGGCCCGCGGCGCGAGGCTGCGAAGAGGGCGAGCGCGAGGGCGCCGAACAGCAGGTTGAGCCAGAACGTGGTGTCGAACGAGAACTGGATCATCGTCGCGCGCAAATCGGGGCGGTGCGGCGGGATCCAGCCGAGCGCGTTGAAGGCGACATCCATGAGCAGCGCGGCCGCGACCATCGTCGCGTAGAACACGGCCGCGATATAGGCGGCCATCTTCCATCCATAGTAGCGGCGATAGACGTCGAGCAGCGGCAGGACGATCAGGTCGGCGAACAGGAAGGCGAGCACGCCGCCGAAGCTGACGCCCGAACCCCAGAGCACGGCCGCCATCGGCACGTTGCCGATCGAGCAGACGAAGGACAGCACGGCGACCAGCGGTCCGAGCAGGGCGTTGGCCGGGACTTGCAGCCATGGGCTGGCGCCCCTGACGAACAGCGCCTGCCAGACGCCGGCCGGCACGAAGACCGCGAGCGCGCCCGCGATCAGGAACCCGATCACGAGGTCCTTCCACAGCATCGACCAGTCCATCATGAAGGTCTGGGCGACGCGCACCCAGGTCTCGCGGCGGCCGAGCTTCCGAGCGAGCGTGCCCTGGCTCGCCATTGCGCCGTGGTCGTGGGCGCCGGGTTCGGCGTGCGCGCGGGCGGCCTCGACGAGGCGGCTCGGATAGGTGAGCCGGACCGCGAGGCTCAGCAGGACGATCAGCACGACGCCGCCGATCCATTCGCCGGCCATGAACTGCCAGCCCATCAGCAGAGTGAGCACGATGCCGAGCTCGACGACGAGGTTGGTCGACGCGAACAGGAAGGCGAGGCTCGGGATCAGGGCGCCGCCCTTCTTGAACAGGGTCCGGCTGACGGAGGCGGCTGCATAAGAGCAGCTCGAACTCGCGGCGCCGGCCGCGGTGGCGAGTGCCACTTCGCGCACGCCGTTGCGGCCGATGGCGGCGATGATCGCGTCGCGCGAGACCAGCACCTGCAGCAGCGCCGAGATGGCGAAACCGAGCACGAGGCTCCAGCCGACCTGCCAGGACATGCCGAGCGCCATGCGCAGCGCGTCGGCGATCCGGGTCAGGAGTTCAACCATGGGCCGGTCTCCGGTCTGGACGGTCGTCGGACAGCTCGTCGAGGATCGGGCATTCTGGCCGGTGATCGCCGTGGCATTGTGCGGCCACGCGCTCGAGCGCCGTCTTCATCCGCCGCATGTCCTCGATCCGGCGGTCGAGATCGGCGACGTGCCGCAGTGCGAGGGATTTGACGTCGGCGCTGCTGCGCGCCGGCTCCTGCCAGAGGGCGAGCAGGCGGCCGATCTCCTCGATCGAGAAGCCGAGGCCGCGAGCGCGCGCGACGAAGCGCAGCGTCCGGATGGCGGCGTCGTCGTAGTGCCGGTAGTTGGCGGCGGACCGGACCGGTGGTGCGACCAGTCCGATGCTCTCGTAGTAGCGGATCATCTTGGCGGACACGCCGGAGAGCGCGGCCGCGCGTCCGATCGGGCATGCCTCGGTGGGTCCGGTCGTCGCGGGCGCGTCCATGGTCTGCCTTCCTCGTCGGAGACGGACGATAAGGCTTCCCATATTTGGAAGGTCAAGAGGCGCGCGGGTATGGTTTGAATAGGGTCGTGGCCTATGCTATCGGGCGCGGATGGCGCACACCGTCCGTGACAAGCAGAAGCTGCTCGCGCGCACGCGGCGGATCAGGGGCCAGGTCGAGGCCGTCGAGCGGGCGCTGGAGAACGAGACCGGCTGCGAGACGGTCATGCACCTGCTGGCGAGCACACGGGCTGCGATGGCGGGACTGATGGCTGAAATCGTCGAGGACCATGTCCTTACGCACCTCGTCGACGCGGAGGCACATCCCGGCGCACTGAACGAAGAGGCCGCCGAGCAACTGCTCGCGGTCGTCCGCACCTACCTGAAGTGAGGGTTCCATGGACACGAACCTGACGTCCGACGCGGCGCACAGCCACGTCTTCCTTGGCGAGGGCCACTCGGGCGCCGCGCGACGCACCTGGATCGTGATCTGGCTGTGCGGCGCGATGATGGCGCTGGAGATCGTGGGCGGATGGCTGTTCGGATCGATCGCGCTGGTGGCCGACGGCCTGCACATGTCGACCCATGCGGGGGCGCTGCTGCTGGCGGCGCTGGCCTACACCTACGCCCGCCGGCACGCCGGCGATCCGCGGTTCAGCTTCGGGACCGGCAAGCTGGGGGATCTGGCCGGCTTCACCTCGGCGGTCGTGCTGGCGATGATCGCGATCCTGATCGGCGAGCAGGCGGTGAGCCGCATCTTCTCGCCGGTGCCGATCCATTTCGGGGAGGCGATCCCGATCGCGGCACTCGGCCTCTGCGTGAACCTGGCCTCCGCCTGGCTGCTGTCGGGCGGTCATCATCACGGTCGCGAACACGGCCACGGACACGGACACGGCCATGGGCACGACGACGAGCATCGGATCGCGACCGCCGCCGGCACGATGATGCTGCGCGTGTTCGAGGACGGCCATCCGCCGGTGTTCCGTCTCGAGACGGTGGATGCAGGGGTGGCCGCCGGGGTCGAGATCGAGACGGTGCGTCCGGATGGCGCGCGCCAGTCCTTCACGATGGAGGACCGGGGAGGCTTCCTGCAGAGCGTCGAGGAGATCCCCGAGCCGCACGCCTTCATCGCCCGCGTGCGCATCGGCGGTTCCGATCACGAGGTCCGGTTCGAGGAGCACGCGCACGGACATGGCAGGGCGCATCGCGACAACAACCTGCGCGCGGCGCTGATCCATGTGATGGCGGATGCGGCGGTGTCGGTCCTGGTCATCGTGGGCCTGCTGCTGGCGCGCGCGTTCGGCTGGCTGTGGATGGATCCGCTGGCGGGCATCGCCGGCGCCGCGGTGATCGCGAGCTGGTCGTATGGGCTGATCCGCGACACCGGCGGCATCCTGCTCGACATGAACCCGGATCGCGGTGTGGAGCGCGGCATCAGGCGTACGGTCGAGGCCGAGGGCGACGCGCTGACCGACCTGCATGTCTGGCGGCTCGGTCCGGGGCATCTCGGCGCGATCATCGCGGTCCGGACCCGGCAATCGCGCGACGGCGATTTCTACCGGGCGCGGCTTGCCCGTTTCGCGTCGCTCTCGCACGTGACCGTCGAGGTCCAGCGGGCGGTCTGATCTCCTTCAAACCGGTGGCATTTCAGGGGCCGGGACACTAGCGTCCCCGCGCATGCGGCTCCCCCTGATCTGTCACCGACACCGGGCTTTCGCGGCGATCGGCCTGCTCGCGGCGGTCCTGGCGTTGATCAGCCAGATTGCGTCCGGCGCGGTCATGGGACCAGGCGAGGCCTCGAACGCGCGGAGCACGCTCGCCGCAGTCAGCGTGCTCTGCGTCGGGACGCCGGCGGGTGGTCCGGGGGGAACCAGGCATCATCCGCGCGCTCCGGGCTGCGCCCTGTGTCCGTTCGACGTCGCACTGGCGTCGCCGGCCTATGTGCTGACGCCGGCGGTGGTGTTGCCGAGGCTTCCACCCGCGATCACGATGAGGATCGCGGCACCGCCGCCCGCGCGCGGGCCGCCCCCGCCAACCGCTCGCGTCGGCAAGCCGCGAGCGCCGCCCGTCCAGGCCTGAAGCGAAACCTCGCTGGCATCGGCTGCAGCCGATGCCTTGGTTCTCCTCACGCCCAGGAACTTCGATGCGATATCTTCGACTTGCGGCCGCGACCGGCTGCGCCGGTTCGCTTGCCCTCGCCTTGCCCGCCGAGGCGCACGTCATCGCCGGCGCACGCGTCTTTCCCGTCACGCTCACCATCGACGATCCCGGCACGGCCGACGAGGCCTCGCTGCCGTCGTTCACCTACACGCGCAGCGGCGCCAATGGCGGAACCGGACCGACGCACGAGGTCGATTTCGGGTTCGAATACGACAAGACCATCACCCCCGACACGGCGCTGATCCTCGACGACGGCTACAATGTCCAGCAGATCAACGGGTCGAAGACCGAGACCGGTTTTCCGAACCTCTTTCTCACCGCGAAGTGGCAGTTCATCACGAACGCGACCCATGAGTTCGTGGCCTCGCTCGGGGTGATCCGCGAGTTCGGCGGCTCGGGCACCACCCACACCGGCGGCGATCGTTTCGGCGCGACGTCGCCGACGGGCTATTTCGGCAAGGGTCTCGGCGATCTGCCGATCGGCCTGCTGCGGCCGCTCGCGATCACCGGCGAGCTCAGCTACACGGTCGCCGACAAGGAGCTGAAGCTGAGCCAGCCGGCGCCGGCCGGATCGGGCATTTCGGCGCCCTTCAGTACCGGGCTCGCAGCGCAATACAACAACGGAAACAACAACGCCTGGTCCGGCGGCCTGTCGGTCCAGTACAGCATTCCCTACCTGCAATCCCAGGTCCGCAGCATCGGGTTGCCCGGCTTCCTCGGCAATCTGATCCCGCTGGTGGAATTCACCTGGACCTCGCCCGCGTCCTCGCCGAGCGCCCAGGGAACGACATGGATCGCGGCCCCCGGCGTGGTCTACCTCGCGCAATGGGGCGAGGTCGGGCTGGAGGCTCTCATCCCACTCAACAAGACGGCGGGCACCAATGTGGGTGCCGTCGGGCTCGTCCATTTCTTCTTCGACGATCTGTTTCCGCACTCGATCGGGAGGCCGATCTTCCAATGATCCCGCACATGGCGCGAATGACACTCGTGTCCGTCGTCCTGGTCGCGGGCAGCGAGAGGGGCGAAGCGCACGCCTTTCTCCGCTCGGCGACGCCGCCCGTCGGCGGCACCGTGCGGCAAGCGCCGTCGGAGGTCGTGATCGACTTCACCGAAGGGGTCGAACCGCTGTTCAGCACGATCACCGTCACCGACCCGGAGGGCCACCGTGTCGACACCGGACCGCCGCACCTCGACGGCGGCGAGACACGCCTCGCGGTCGCGTTGAAATTGCTCGCCGCCGGAACCTACAGGGTGGTCTGGCACGCGACGGCGACCGACACGCACAAGACGCAAGGCAGCTTCACCTTCAGCGTGGGCGGCTGAGCCGTGTCGGGCGGGGCGGGAGTGGCGGTCGGGGGCGGCCTGACGCTCCTGCTCGCGCGGTCGCTGTTCGTTGCCGCCCTGCTGTCGCTCGGCGGCGCACTGGTGTTCGGCGCCGTCGTCGCACCGAGGACGCTCGAGCGCATGGGTCCGGACGAGGCGGCCACCGTTCGCCGTGCGCTCGCCGTCTGGGTGTGGGTCATCCTTGCCGCCGCGGTCGCGGGGCTGACCGGATGGACGATGCTGCAGACCGCGAGATTTGCCGGTCTCGATGGGATCGCCGCTGCGATCGGCGAGCTCGGGCCCGTGCTCGGCGGCACGGTGTTCGGGCACGTCGTGCTGCTGCAAGCGGTGCTGCTGGCGGCGACCGGCACACTTCTCGCGGCGGGGCGACAGGCGAGCGGCGCGCCCCTCGTCCCGGCGCTCGCCTGCGTTGCATGCGAGGCGGGCCATGGTCACGGGCTGGCGATGGGCGGTGCTCTCGGCCCGCTGTCCGGGCTCGACGCGGTGCACCTGCTGGCCGCGTCGGTCTGGATCGGTGGGCTGCCGCCCTTCCTTCTGGTGGTGTGGCTCGCACCGCCGGCCGCAGGCGCCGTCGCCGCGCGGTGGTTCTCCCCGATCGGAAAATGGGCCGTGTGCCTGCTCGCCGGGTCGGCGCTGCTGCAGGGCAGTTGGCTGGTCGGCAGCCTCGACGCCCTTGTCGCGACCTATTACGGATGGATCGTGCTGACGAAGATCGCGTTGCTGGGCGGCCTGGTCGGCATGGCGTTGCTGAACCGCAACGTCCTGGCGCCGAGGCTGAGAAAGGATCGCCCGGCCAAGGCGCGCGCGGAACTCGTAGCCAGCGTCCTGGTCCAAAGCGGCCTCGGTCTGGCGGCCATCCTTGCCGCCACTGTGTTGAGCGCGCTCCCGCCGGGCATGGACCTGAAGGCCGAGGGCCCGTGAAGCGGGCCGGCAGGAGGATTCCGGCCAAGACCAGGCGGCCGGACAGGACGGGTGCGCTCGCGATCATGGCTGTCATGGCGGTTGTCTTGCTGTTCGCGGGCGGCTTCCTCTGGCTGCTGGACAAGACGGCGCCGGTCAACTTCGCGATCGGCGGCCCGTGGTCGCTGACGCGGGGCGATGGGGCGCGCGTCACCGACAAGGACTTCCGGGGACGCTATCTGCTGCTCTATTTCGGCTATACGTCGTGCCCCGACGTATGTCCGACCACGCTGCAGGCGATCGCGGACGCGATGCGGCTGCTCGGATCACGCGCCGATCGGCTGCGGCCGGTGTTCATCACCGTCGATCCGAGGCGGGACACGGCGCCGGTCGTTCGCGACTATGTTCGACAGTTCGATCCCCGGCTGGTCGGCCTGACCGGAACCCCGAGCGAGATCGATACGGTCGAACGGGAATATCGCATCGAGAGCTCCATCAGCCGGAACGGGAGCGGCGCCGCGAATGTGATCGATCACACCGCCGTGCTCCTGCTGGTGGGACCGGACGGTCGCTATCTCGAGCCGCTGCCGGTCGACGAGAGCGGACGTCAGATCGCGGGGCGCCTCGCGAAATATGTCTTGTGACATGGCGCGCCTTGCACTCCGTCTGATTCGGATGGGTCTGGGCAGGCGCGCGGTTCCGTGGCTCGGCGTCTTCATGATCGATCAGACGGTTGCGTTCGGGCAGGTCACGTCCGGATCCATTTCGGCCGCGCCCGCGGAACGCGGTGCGCCCGTTCCGGGCCCGACATCCGCGCCGAGCCCGGCCACGCCGCCGGCGGCCGGCCTGTTCGACCGGCCGAACCTGCTGGGCGATTTCGGCGGCGCGCGATCGGATCTGGCCACGCGCGGGATCTCGTTCGGGCTGCAGGAGACCAGCGAGGTGCTGGGCAATCCCACGGGCGGAATCCGGCAGGGCGTGATCACCGAGGGGCTGACCGAGGCGAGCGTCGGTTTCGATCTGGGCCGCCTGATCGGGCTCGATGGCGGCGTCATCAACGCGAGCGCGTTCCAGATCCATGGACGCGGACTGAGCGGCAACGACATCGGCAATCTGAACGCCGTCAGCAGCGTCGAGGCGACGCGCGGCACCAAGCTGTTCGAATGGTGGTACCAGCAATCGTTCGCGGGCGGAGTCGATGTCAGGATCGGGCAGCTTGGCGCCGACCAGGAGTTCCTGCTGAGCCAGTACAGCGGCGGCTTTCTCAATTCGACATCGTTCGGCTGGCCGGAGCTGCCGTCCGCCGACGTGCCGTCGAGCGGGCCGATCTATCCGCTGGCGACACCTGGAGTCCGGGCACGCTGGTTCGCGACCGGCGCGCTGACGCTGCTGGGCGGCATCTATGACGGCAATCCGGCCGGCCCGGGAGCGGGCGACCCGCAGGCGCGCGACGGGTCCGGGACCTTGTTCCGGCTCGATGACGGCGTGTTCGCGATCGTGGAGGGGCAATATGCGGTCAATGGCGGCGACCATCCGCGTGGCCTGCCCGGCACCTACAAGATCGGCGGCTGGTTCGTCTCGCAGGGAACCTTCAGCCAGCGCCTCGACAACACGGGCATGTCGCTCGCGAGCCCGTCGAGCGACGGGCAGGCGCGCAAGCTGAACGGCGACTACAGCCTTTATGTCATGGGAGACCAGCTGGTGTATCGGGAGCCGGGAACGGCCGACCAGGGGGCGGCGGTGTTCGGACGCGTGATGGGAGCGCCGGGAGATCGGAACCTCGTCGACTTCTTCGCCGACACGGGTATCACCTACAAGGGACTGATTCCGGGCCGCGACGTGGATTCGATCGGGCTTGGCGTGTCGGTGACGCGGATCGGGGGCGCCGCGCGCCGGCTCGACGAGGAGACGCGATCGTTCTCGGGGCAGAATGTGCCGATACGCGGCAGCGAGAAGGTCCTGGAACTGACCTACCAGGCCCAGGCGGCGCCGTGGCTGCTGGTGCAGCCGGATGCGCAATACATCTTCGATGTCGGCGCCGGGATCTCCGATCCACGGCACGCGGGCCGGGCCGTGGGCGACGCGCTGGTGCTCGGGCTGCGGCTCGGCATCACGCTGTAGCGGCACTGCCGGGCGTCAGAACCAGGTGTTGACGCCGAAGACGAAGCGGAGATCGTTCGGCTTCTCGTATTGCCGGTTCGCGAAGCTGGCCGCCTGGAAGAAGCGGCCGCCGTAGGCGACGCCGATGTAGGGCGCGAACTTGCGGCTCAGCTCGTAGCGCAGCCTCAGGCCGGTATCGATGTCGGAGACGCCGGAACCGACGGTGCGTGCCGGGTCGGCCTTGCTGTAGAGGTTCAGTTCGACCTGCGGCTGCAGGATCAGACGCTGGGTGATCGGCACGTCGTAGTAGGCCTGGAGCCGTCCGGCGAAGCGTCCGCGGTCGCTGACATAGCCCGTCGCCTCGACGTCGAAGAAGTAGAGCGACAGACCCTCGACGCCGAACGCCGCCCAGGTCCGGGTGACGTCGTTGTCGAGATCGACGCGAACGCCGGCCTGGAGGTCGAAATAGGACGAGATCGCGCGGTCGTAGAGGATCTCGTGCTGGCCGTCGATGAAGCGTCCGTTGGCCGAGGCGAGACCCTCGGATTTCACCCAGATCTTGTTCTCGTCGGTGCCGGCCCAGGCTTGCCCGTCGTAGCGGAACGCGGTGTTGCGGCCGTTCCAGCGCCCTTCGGCCTGGTCGAGGACGCCGTGGACGAAGATGGCGTCGTCCATCATCGCCATCGGCTGCATGGTGTTCGGGGCGGTGAGTGACGGTGCGTTCGTCTGGGCGTCTGCCGCCGCCGCGAGACAGACCAGAAGGGGAGACGCCGCGAGTGCCGCGGGACCGAGTCGGGACCGCATCAGGACACGACGACGGTTCGGAACATGCCCAGTTCCATATGGTAGAGCAGGTGGCAGTGGAACGCCCACGAGCCCGCGCGGTCGGCGGTGACGAGGTAGCTCAGCTTCTCGCCCGGTTGCACGATGATCGTGTGCTTGTAGGGCCGATAGGCGTCGTTGCCGTTCTCCAGCTCGCTCCAGAGACCATGCAGATGGATCGGATGCTCCATCATCGTGTCGTTGATCAGGGTGAAGCGGACGCGTTCCCCGAGTGCGAGCGCGATCGGCTCGGCCTGCGAATACTTCTTGCCGTCGAAACCCCAGATATAGCGCTGCATGTTGCCGGTCAGGTGGAGCGTGATCTCGCGTGACGGCGGCCTCGGATCGGCGCCGGGCTCGGTCGCCCGCAGATCGGCGTAGGTCAGCACGCGGCGGCCGTTGTTCTCGAGGCCGTCGCCCGGCTCGGCGAGACGATCGACCGGCATCACGGCGATGTTGTCGACGCCCGGCGTCCCCCGCATGGCGTTGCCAGCCGGCTTCATGTCCATGCCCGGCATGCCGGGCATCGAACTGTCCATCTTCATGCCCGGCATCGAGCTGCCCATGTTCATGTTCCCCATGCCCATGTCGACCATGGTGCGCACCGGACGCGGGTCCATCGGGGGGATCGGCGCTGCCAGGCCGGCGCGGGTGGCCAGCGTTCCGCGCGCGAAGCCGGTGCGGTCCTCGGATTGCGCGAAGATCGTGTAGGGCCTGTCCTCGGCGGGCGTCACGATGACGTCGTAGGTCTCGGCGACGCCGACGCGGAACTCGTCGACGTCGATCGGGACGACGTCGTTGCCGTCTGCCTGCACGACCGACATCTTCAGGCCAGGCACGCGCACGTCGAAGATCGTCATCGACGAGGCGTTGATGAACCGCAGCCGCACGCGTTCGCCCGGGCGGAACAGCCCGGTCCAGTTCGAGGCCGGCGGCAGGCCGTTCAGCACGTAGGTGTAGGTGGCGCCGGTGACGTCGGCGATGTCGTTGGCGCTCATGCGCATGCGGCTCCACCTCAACCGGTCGTCGATGGCGGCGCCGAGGCCCTGCTTCCTGGAGTCGGAGAAGAGCGACGCGACCGTGCGCTCATGATAGTTGTAGTAATCGTTCTGGAACTTCAGGTTGCTGACGATCGTCTCCGGATCGGCGTCGGTCCAGTCCGACAGCATGATGACGTAGTCGCGGTCGAACGCAACGGGATAGCCCTTTTTCGGCTCGACGACGATCCCGCCGTAGAGGCCCTTCTGCTCCTGGAAGCCCGAATGACTATGGTACCAGTAGGTTCCGCTCTGGTGCAGCGGGATCCGGTAGACGAACGTCTCGCCGGGCGCGATGCCGGGAAAGCTGAGCCCGGGCACACCGTCCATGTCGGCGGGCGAGCGGATGCCGTGCCAGTGGATCGAGGTCGGCACGTCGAGCTCGTTGCGGACGTTCAGTGTCACGGTGTCGCCCTGCCGCCAGCGCAGGATCGGGCCCGGAACGGATGAATTGACGGACGTCGCGACCGCGCGGGCGCCGGTGACGTTCACGGGCGTACGCCCGATGGCGAGGTCGAATTGCGACCCGCCGAGCAGCGGCATGTGGGGCGCGTCCGCCAGCGCCATGCGCGGAAACAGGGTCCCGCCGGCGGCGGCGAGCGGAAACACGGCGCCGGCGCCGAGGACGAAGCCCCGCCTGCTCAGCCTGGACCGGATCGATCTGGTGGCCTGATCATCGATCGGCATCGTGCGTCCTTCTGTTGCTGCGCGATCGGGGTGACCGGGGCGGTCAGCGATCGAGCGTGCTCGACGGGGCCGGCGCCTTCGCGTTTCCCATCTGGCTGTTCATCTGGCTGCATTGCGTCATCATGCGCTGCATGTCCGGCGTCATCGGCGCCCCGGGCTTCATCTGCGTCCGCATCGCGGCGCAGCTCTTCATCATCGCCGCCATGTTGCCGCCGCTCATGCTCATGCCGGACATGCGCTGCATGCCGGTGCCCGGCGACTGGGCGGATTGCGCGAAGCCGGGGGCTGCCATGGTCGACGCGAGCGCGATCGCCGCCAATGCGGTCCGCAATGATGTCATCGGTCTGCTCTCCCCGCTCTGATTGTCCGAGCAACGCCCGCTCCGCTGGCCGGACATCGATCGACATATGGTCCGGGACCGTTGCCGGGGTTTGGACGTCATATTTCAAAGTATGAAAGCGACGCGCCACCCTCGAAGCCGATCAGGCCTTGGCCAGGGGGCGAGGAATCGTGACTTCCGCGCGCAGGCCGCCCTCCGGTCGATTGGCGAGCGTGACGGTGCCTCCCTCGCGCAGGATCGCCTGACGCGCAATCGCGAGACCGAGTCCGACACCGCCGGTGCGGCTGTTGCGGGATGGGTCGAGGCGGCGGAACGGCTGGAACACGGCGTCGAGCTCGCTATCGGGAATGCCAGGACCGCTGTCGTCGATGATCACCACAACGCCCGCGACGGTGTCGCGGAGCCGCACGCACGTCGCGCCGCCATAGGTGAGCGCGTTGTCGATGAGGTTGGCGAACGCGCGCTTGATGGCCAGCGCCCGCAGGGGCAGCACGCTGTGGCGCGGGCCTTCGAGGCTGGCCGGGCGCCCGGCATCGACGGCCGCGTCGACGAGGGTGGCGAGAATCGCGACCAGGTCGGTGGATCTGGGTTCTTCCGGTTCGACGTCGCCGCGGAGATAGGCGAGCGTGGTGTCGATCATCGCGTCCATCTCGTCGAGGTCGGCATCGACCGCGGATTGCGCCTCCGGGTCGGCGACGAACGCGGCCCGCAGCCGAAGCCGGGTGATCGGCGTGCGCAGATCGTGCGACACGGCCGCCAGCGCCTGTGTCCGGTCGGTGATCAGCCGGTCGATCCGGGCCTGCATGTCGTTGAACGCGCGCGAGACGAGGCGCACCTCGTCGGGGCCGGCGACCGGCACGTCGACGGCCGGGCCGCGTCCGATCCGGTCGGCGGCACGGGCCAGCGCACGCAGCGGGGCGACGAGGGTGCGGACGAGCAGGATGGCGACGATGGCGACGCCCGCCGCCATGATCGAGGTCGAGACCAGTGCGCCATGGCCGGTGCCCATTCCGGTCATGACCGGAACGCTGAAGTTCAGCCATGAGCCGTCCTGGATCCGCAGCGCGCCGATGATGGTGTGAGCGTCGTCGGCGGGTTCGACGTCGGCATAGTCCAGGCGCAAGCCGGCGCGGCCGAGGCCGGGCAGGTCCCCGAGCAGGACGCCCGACAGCCGGCGCAGGACCGGATCGGGATCGCGGGCGCCGTCGGTCACCGGGCGCGTGTCCCATCGCAGCGCGAGCGCGCCCGACGAGAGCGCGTGGGCGGCGGCGTCGCGTTCGCTGGCGGGTTTCCCGGCCACGGCCGCGACCGCGGTCGCCAATCGGCCGGCGATCTCGGCGGCATGCGCCTCGTGGGCGGAATCGAGTGCCGAGGTCCGGTAGGCGAGCATGCTGCCGAGATGGACGACCACGACGGCGGCGAGCAGCACGAGCACGGTGCGGCCGCCCAGGCTGGCGGGCCATGGGCGCCTCATCGGCGGCTGACGTCGGGGACGAACATGTAGCCGGCGCCACGTATGGTCTTGATCAGCGGCCTGTCGCTCTCGGTCTCGATCTTGCGCCGCAGACGGCTGACCAGGACGTCGACGCTCCGGTCGAAGGTGTCGCCCAGGCGGTGCCGGGAGAATTCCAGGATCTGGTCGCGCGTGAGCACGCGTTGCGGATGCTCGAGGAAGGCGAGGAGCATATCGTATTCGGCGCCCGACAAATCGACCGCCTCGCCGCCGGGTGCGGACAGTTCCCGTCGCGACAGGTCCAGGCGCCAGCCCTCGAATTCCAGCAGGCGTTGGCCGGGATCGGTCCTGACCCGTGGTGCCGCGCCGCGGCGGAGGACCGCGCGGATGCGCGCGAGCAGCTCCGGCCGGCTGAACGGCTTGGCGACATAATCGTCGGCGCCGAATTCGAGACCGAGCACGCGGTCGGTTTCGGATCCGCGCGCGGTCAGCATGATGATGGCGACGTCGCTGCGCTCGCGCAGCGCCCGACAGAGATCGAGCCCGCTCGTGCCGGGCAGCATGACGTCGAGCAGAACGAGATCGATCGGCAGGCGCGCGATGATCTCCCACATCTCGCGCGCGTCGCGGGCGCCGGCGCTGCGGAAACCGTTCTCGGCGAGGAAGCGGCTCAGCAAGATGCGGGTGCCACCGTCATCCTCGACGACGAGGATCTGGGCGGCAGGCAGGTCCTGTTGCATCGGGTTCTCCCGCCCTTCCCGGACGTATCGCGCGGTCGTGACGGGATATAGCAGCCGCCGACCCCCGCTTACCGTCGGCTGATGATCACGGCGCCAGCCGCGATCGGAACCCGGCCTGACGGACGTCCGCCCTTGCATGGCGCGAGGCAGGTGGTTAGCTCCACCCGGAATGATCGGAGATCGCGATGTCGATCCGCTTGCACAGCGTGCGGAGTGGGGAGAGCCTGTCGAGCATCGCCCAGCACGAACTCGGTCATGCCCGGTATTGGCCGCAGCTCTTTGCGTTCAACACCGGCATTGCCGCCGGCATCGTCAAGCCGCTGACCGATCCGGATCACATCCTCATCGGCCAGCAGATCGCCATCCCGCCGCGCGTCGCGTCGCACCCGCCTCATCTCAGGCGGCGTCTCGCCTATCGGCATCCGGACCAGCGCACCCACCCGCGCGTCGCCGCACGCACCCTGCCCGCGGTCCGGCCCGGTATCGCGCCGATCGTCGCTATACACCATGGCGCCTCCGGCACGCGCGTAAACAGTCCGGCGTTCAAGTTCAACCTCGCCCTGTGTCCGCCGGTGGAGCGCGGCACGCCCGCCTTCGACTACACGATGAAGTTCGAGGGGCAGATCATTCTCTGGCTCGACGAGCAGGTCGACGTGCTGACCTTCACCGACAAGGGCATCGAGCTGGCCGACAAGCGGGTCGCGGGTGATGGCCTGTCGCAGCTCCTGACCAGCGAAAAGGTGACCTTCGACCAGGTCTCGAAGAAGCTGACTTACGAGAGCCTGCTCACCATCCGTTCGGGCGGCCTGCTCAATCCGCTGAGCATGGGCATCGTCGCCGACAGCAGCGACCCGCGCCCCGCATTCCGGTTCAAGTGCACGTCGCCCAAACTCGACGGCAGCTTCCACGTCGCCGGCCACTTCGCCCCCACGATGCTCTGGGTCGCGGAGAACCTGACCATCACGCTCGATGTGCGGCCGAATGCCCCGCAAGGGCCGAACGAAGAGATTGCTGACAGATCGGCCTTTCCAAGCGGTCGACGGTCGGAGGTTGCATTCCCAGCGACGCGAAGAGATGGCGCCGTTGCTGGGACGGGGACAGCGACGGGGGACGGTGGGCACGGATGGTGGCAGAGCCCGACCGCGCTCTACGTAACGGCGGCCATCATCACCGGCGCCGTGCTGGCGAGCAATGTGGTGACCTGGGGTGCCGATGCGGAGCTGGACCCGGCGGCCGTCGCCTTTGCTGCAGCATTAGTCAGGAAGGCGTCGTTGCGTTGAACAACTTGGCAAGGCTGGTTTCGCTGGCGATCGCCTGCTACTCGTCGCCCATCCTTGCGAACGATCTGAGCCAATATGGCCTGACAGTTATCGATCACGACCTCTCAGACAAGATCGTTCCGGAGTTAGAACGCCCAGACCGTCCGGTCAGGATGTGGGATGTCCAGCCCCAGGAAGAGCGCGAGTGCAGGAACCTGGTCGCCACGGCGCTCGACGTCTACCCACCGACGCTCATCCGCGCGCTGATCAGGCGTCTCGTCCTGGCTGGAGATATCTACGTATGGAACAGACCGGTGGGCGGGATGCAGGTGACAGGTCTGATTGCCATAAATTGCATTCAGCCGTTCAACAACACGGACCTAATTCCCGACGGCGTTCATGACGCGATCGCTGGGCTGGTGAGCGACGTCGCACCGCCAGATTGGACGGCCTGGGAGACTGGAAACAAGTCAGGTTTTCGTTATGGCGATTTGGAGGCCTACAAGAGGGAACTCAGCGACCCCGACGCCCGAAACGTGCTTCGTCATCTTAATGCAGACGGTTTTGTCAGCCAATATGGTTTGACTGGAAAGTTGGCCGATTTCGAGAGCTACTCCGAACAGGTCTTTGGCAACGGTCGCCAGTTCGCGGCTCTCGTAAGTCAGTACTTGCCGATGCAACACAAGCTCGCGGTTCTGCTGGACACTTATCTCGCGGTCGCGCCTACCCTCCGGCCCTACTTCGACAGCACCGGCCTGACACGGGCGGCCCACCTCTCGCCTGCCCAGCGCTGATGATCGGTTTCCAAAGGCGAGCCTTTGGCGGGGTCCAGGGGCAGCGCCCCTGGCCTACTCGATGGTGACGACGCGGAGCGCAGCGGCCGCGCGGCTGGCAGCCATGGCGGTCAGAAGATGAGGCGCTTCCCCCTCCTCGCCCTCGCGCTGCTCTGTGCGGCCTCTTCGGGTGATCGGCTCAGCAGCATGGGGCTCGCCATCCTCGATCACGGCCTCGGCACCACGCTGGTGCCGCTCGTCCAGAGCCCGGAGCGCAGCGTGACGATCGAGGATGTCAGCGCGGCCGACGAAACGCTCTGCTCCGAGAACGTGTCGGAAGCCCTCGGCCACTATCCTTCGGTCTTCGTCAAAGCCCTCGTCCGGAAGGTGGGCCTCGCTGGCGACATCTCGGTCTGGGGCAGGCGGGTCGGGAGCGTTCAGGGACCCGGCTTCGTGGCCATCAACTGCATTCAGGCCCCGGCCAACCAGGGGCGTGAGCAGGCCGCGGTTCACGATGCACTGGCGGCTAAGGTGACCGACCTGTCGCCGCCCGATTGGCAGCGATGGGAGCGCAACAATCCGTCGGGCTTCGAGTATGGCAATCTCGACGCCTACAAGGCCGAACTTGAAGATCCGGACGCGCGCGTTCTCGTCTCGCACCTTAACGGAGACGGTTTCGTCAGCCGATACGGTCTGCTCACGCGCGTCAGCGACTTCGAATCCTACGCCGAGCAGGCCTTCAAGGACGGCGCCGCCTTCGCGGTCGTTGCTCGCGAACACCCGCGGATGCAGCGCAAACTGCGCATCCTCATTGACACCTACCTCGCGCTCGCTCCTTCGCTGCGGACGTATTTCGATCAGACCGGCCTGGCGAGCGCAGCCGGCGTCGGCCGGTCAGCGGACGCGACCGCGGCTCAATCCCGGCCGGCGTCTTTTCCCTAGAAGAATTCGTGGTTACCAAAGGCGAGCCTTTCGCGGGGTCCAGGGTGTTTGACCGGTCACATACCTGACACTTCAGACCGGTCACATACCTGACAGTTCCGGTTGTGCCGGTTCAGCGCGCGCCGGCCGGGGCGCGCTGAACCGGCGAAAATCATTCGATCCACGCGTGATCACGCCGAGATCGATATCGGCGAAACGCGCAACGCTGTCGCCGGATGCCATCGGTGCAATCCCGATCAGCTCCCCCGTCAACGCCTCGCTGATATACATCGGCTCGTCCCGATACCGGATCTCACCTTTGCTCAAGACCCGATGAACCGTGTGCTCGGCATCATACCAGGGATCATCCAGCCGACCGGTGTAGCGACGTTCGTTTGGACGGTGCGCCGACGCCGGCGTCCGCTGACCCAGTGCCTCGTGCGGACGCACGTCGTTGAACTCACAGCTTCGTCAGACCAGCCGCACCCTGGCTGCCGAACGGCGTTCCGTTGTCCATCCGCAAGGCACGCGGTTGCCCGTGCTCGAGAAACAGACGCTGGCATGCGGGCCAGACGCCCTCCGTGGTTGGCGACACGATCTTGCACAGCAGGAGATAGCGACTGCACGCATCACTGACCGTCAGCGGATCGCACCGGTGGCCGTCGCCGGTGCGAAACCAGCCTTTGAAGTCGATGCACCACAGGTCGTTCGGCGCCGTTGCCGACGTCGGCGACCGGCTTTGCGGCAAACCCGCCGACCAGACCTGCCGGGCCTTGATCAGCCCGTGACGCCCAAGCAGATCGCCGATCGTCGAGGCCGCCGGCCAGCTCAGGGCCGGCCACGTGCGCGCCAGCACCGCCCGCAGCTTCTTGGGACCCCAGTGAGGGTGCTCCTCGCGCAGCGTGCGGATCATCGTCGACATCCAATCAGGCGTCGCCTCCGACTGCGTGTTGCGGGCACGCGACAGGTCCGACAACGCGCTGAAGCCACCACGCCGATACCGCGCCAGCCACGTGTAACCGGTCTCCCGGCTGATCCCATACAAGGCGCAAAGACCCGTCATCGACAGCTCTTGGCGATCCGCCTCAACGACAAAGCGAACACGCTCGTCCATCACACACGTGACTTTCCAAAGGCACTGGCAGGTCCTCCCCACCAGCGACTGAAACCGTCAACCATGTGACCAGTCTAATCTGTCAACTATGTGCCCGGTTTATACCGGTAGGTCGCCCTACAGCCTTACCGCGCTTGCCCGACAAGATGCGTCCGACTGTGCCCGAGGACGGCGCGATACCCGATAGTGCGGAGGCAATGCCTGACATTGTTTCATACAATGCTATAGCGAAACGGCTGCATGTCGGTGCCGGCCATGTCGACAATGTGCTGCCCGAGGTCTGGGCTTATGAGGTTTCCGGCAAGCAGGTGCTCAAGCAGTGGTTCAGTTATCGCGGCCGCGATCGCACCCGTCCTATCATCGGCGACCGCCGGCAGCCTTCGCCGCTCGGCGATATTCAACCCGCTGGCTGGCCTGCCGAGTATACGACCGAACTGCTCGCCGTCCTGAACGTCCTCGGACGTCTGGTGTTGCTGGAGCCCAAGCAGGCGTCGTTGCTGGAACGGATTTGCGGCGGCCCGATCCTGGCTGCAGGAGAGCTGAGCGTCGGCGTGCAGGGCCCAGACCAACACGTCGTCGGGCGCAAGTTGCCGAAACGGCGAAGCGAGCGGCAGCGTGAGCTTCTCGATTGATTACTCCGCTACACCCTTGCTTGCACTTCAGCCGCTCGCCCGGTCTTGCGTCCATCGGCTGCGTCCACTCCCGCTGGGAGACCCGGCCTTGCGTCGCGCGAGGCAGGTGGTTAGCTCCACCCGGAATGATCGGAGATCGCGATGTCGATCCGCTTGCACAGCGTGCGGAGTGGGGAGAGCCTGTCGAGCATCGCCCAGCACGAACTCGGTCATGCCCGGTATTGGCCGCAGCTCTTTGCGTTCAACACCGGCATTGCCGCCAGCATCGTCAAGCCGCTGACCGATCCGGATCACATCCTCATCGGCCAGCAGATCGCCATCCCGCCGCGCGTCGCGTCGCGCCCGCCTCATCTCAGGCGGCGTCTCGCCTATCGGCATCCGGACCAGCGCACCCACCCGCGCGTCGCCGCACGCACCCTGCCCGCGGTCCGGCCCGGTATCGCGCCGATCGTCGCTATACACTATGGCGCCTCCGGCACGCGCGTAAACAGTCCGGCGTTCAAGTTCAACCTCGCCCTGTGTCCGCCGGTGGAGCGCGGCACGCCCGCCTTCGACTACACGATGAAGTTCGAGGGCCGGATCGTTCTCTGGCTCGACGAGCAGGTCGACCTGCTGACCTTCACCGACAAAGGGATCGAGCTGGCCGACAAGCGGATCGCCGGCGATGGCCTGTCGCAGCTCCTGACCAGCGAAAAGGTGACCTTCGACCAGGTTTCCAGGAAGCTGACCTACGAGAGCCTGCTCACCATCCGTTCGGGCGGCCTGCTCAATCCGCTGAGCATGGGCATCGTCGCCGACAGCAGCGACCCGCGCCCCGCATTCCGGTTCAAGTGCACGTCGCCCAAACTCGACGGCAGCTTCCACGTCGCCGGCCACTTCGCCCCCACGATGCTCTGGGTCGCGGAGAACCTGACCATCACGCTCGATGTGCGGCCGAACCCAACGCCGCCGAATGATCCAGCAACGCGTGAGGCGTTCGCGAATCCGGCAAGGCCGAGTGGCGATCAGATGGCGTATGTCTTGCCGGCGCGCCCGACGTCGCAGGGAGGCATGATTTCGGCCGGTCCGAGCGGTCCACCTGTCGGAGGTGGCGGTTTCTGGCACAGTCCTGGGATCCTCTACGCGACGGCTGGAGTGATCGTCGCCGCCGCGTTGGCGAGCAACGTCGTTACCTGGGGCGCCGATGCCGAGCTCGACCCGGTCGCGTTTGCCACTGCGGCCAGTCTTGTCCGCTCGGGCCGATGACGTGCGATACCTTCATTCGCGACGTACGATTGTCTGGTTGGCGATACTGCTGTCACCGCCCGTGGCCGCCGCGGCAGACCTTTCCGAGCGTTTTGGCGTGGAGGTCGTCGAGCACGACCTGAAGGCCCGGATCACCCCTCTCGTGGCGACAGCAGATCGTCCGGTCACGCTGACGGATGTGGCGCCAGCCGATGCGCCGGACTGTCTCGCCAGTGTCCGTCAAGCCTTCAACGTCTACCCGCCGCAGTTCGTCGGCGCCCTGGTCAAGAGGGTCGCGTTGGCCGAGGACGTAAAGGCCTGGGACCGCCATGTGAGCGGGGTCCAAGTCCCGGGCACGATTGTGGTCAGTTGCTTCGATGCGGCTTCGAGTAAAACTTACCTCGAAGCGAGCCTCCACGATTCCATGGCTGCGCTGGTGATTCTGGAGAGCCCGCCGGACTGGTCTGCTTGGCAGGCCGCCAATCCGCATGGCTTCGCCTACGGGAACTTCGAGGCCTACAAAGTGGAACTCGGTGACACCGGTGCACGCGAACTGGTGGCGCACTTGAATATCGAAGGCTTCGTCAGCCGCTACGGGGTGGCCGGCAGGATTCCCGATTTCGAGTCCTATGCCGAGCAGGTCTTTGGTAACGGCATGGCATTCGCCACTTTGGTTCGCGAGCACGAGCCAATGCAGCGCAAGCTCGCCGTCCTGATGCAGACCTATCTCGGGTTCGCGCCTGCTCTCCAATCCTACTTCGACAGCACCGGTCTGACACGGGCGGCGCGCCTCTCGCCTGCCCAGCGCTGATGATCGGTTTCCAAAGGCGAGCCTTTGGCGGGGTCCAGGGGTGGAACCCCTGGCCTTCTACTCGATGGTGACGACGCGGAGCGTGTTGGTGGTGCCGGCGGTGCCGAAGGGGACGCCGGCGACGACGACGATGCGGCCGCCGCGATGGGCGAAGCCTTCCTGGCGGGCGGCGGCGGCGGCGCGGCGGACGGCGTCGCCCATGGTGGCCGCCTGGTTGGACTGGTCGACCGCGATCGAGTGGATGCCCCAGACCAAGGCCAGGCGGCGGGCGGCGGAGATGTTGCCGGCGAGGCCGAGGATGGGGGTGCCCGGACGTTCGCGCGCGATCCGGGCGGCGGACTTGCCCGACAGCGAATAGGCGACGATGGCGCCGGCCTCGAGGGTTTCGGCGACCTGCTGGGCGGCGGCACCGATCGCGTCGGCGACCGCGTTGTTCTCGCGACGCGGCCGCAGCGCGCGCAGCAGCGTGGTCCAGGCGGGATCGTGCTCGGTGCGGCGGATGATGCGGTCCATGATCGAGACCGCCTCGATCGGGTAGGCGCCGACGGCGGTCTCGGCCGACAGCATCACCGCGTCGCCGCCGTCGAACACGGCGGTCGCGACGTCGGAGGCTTCGGCGCGCGTCGGCGTCGGCGAGGAGACCATGCTTTCGAGCATCTGGGTCGCGACCACAACCGGCTTGCCGAGCATGCGCGCGGTGCGGACGATGCGCTTCTGGACCAGGGGGACGTCCTCGGCGGGGAGCTCGACGCCGAGATCGCCGCGGGCGACCATCACCGCATCGGACAGCTCGATGATCTCATCGAGGGTTTCGAGCGCCTGCGGCTTCTCGATCTTGGACAGGATCCAGGCACGGTTGCCCACGATGTCGCGCGCCTCCTGGACGTCGGCGGGACGCTGGACGAAGGAGAGCGCGATCACGTCGGCGCCGTGATGCAGCGCGAAGGCGAGGTCGGTGCGGTCCTTCTCGGTCAGTGCCGGGATCGGCAGCAGGACGTCGGGGACGTTCACGCCCTTGCGGTTGGAGAGGCGTCCGCCGACGACGACGCTGGTCTGGAGGTGGTCGGCGCCGGCTTCGGTGACGCGAAGCACGAGCTTGCCGTCGTCGAGCATCAGCGTGGCACCCGGACGGGCGGCGGCGATGATCTCGGGATGGGGCAGGCGGACGCGGTCGATGTCGCCGGGGGCGGTGTCGAGATCGAGGCGGAAGCGCTGGCCGGGCTCGAGCACGACGTGGCCGTCGGCGAAGGTGCCGACGCGCAGCTTGGGGCCCTGGAGGTCGGCGAGGATGCAGATCGGGCGGCCGACCTTGGTCTCGAGCGCGCGCAGCGCGCGGATCACGTCGGCATGGTCGGCATGCGCGCCGTGGGAGAAATTGAGGCGGAAGATGTCGACGCCGGCCACGAACAGGCGCTCGAGCATGGCGGGCGGGGCGGAGCCCGGCCCGACTGTCGCCACGATCTTGGTGCGGCGGTCACGCTTGAACTGCGTGGAATCCATCGTCAATGCACTCCGTGCTGGTCGCAGGCGGCAGGGTTTACGCCCATCGCGGCGGAAGGGAAGCGGGCGCCCGGGGAATTGCCGGTCAAATCGATCGGCGGGCCCGCGCGCAGAGCATGCCGTCCACGGCCCGCAGGATCGCGGCGGCGGCGGGGCGCCGGTAGTCCCAGATCGGATCGGGCTCGGGCGGGTTGACCACCATCGTCGCGTTGGCCTCGAACAGCAGGATGCCGTCGCGGGCCACGCCGAAATCGATGCCGGCGTAGTCGAGGCCGAGGGTGCCGGCGACGAGCGCGAGGGTGGTCATGGCGCGGGGGCCGAGGACCGCCGGCATGTCGTCGAGGAAGCGGGCCTCCTCCGCGCGGTGGGACGGGACGGTCGCCATGGCGGACGTGACGTAGTGCACCTTCCAGCCGGGCGAGATGGCGAGGTGGAGCGGGTAGACGGCGCCGTCGACGATCATCACGCGGTATTTGCGGGCGAGGCCGTCGGGGCCGCGCGCGTCGAGATACTGGATGGCGAGCACGGGGTCGCCGGGGAGGTCCGAGAGGGCGGCGTTCAGGCTGGCGCGGCTGTCGACGCGCGCGAAGTGGCGGCCGGTGTGGAAGCCCGGCGCGCGGATCAGCAGCGGCGTTGCGAGGTCGGCGCGGGCGGCGAGGTCGGCGCGGCTGACGGTCTCGACCGAGGGGACGACCAGGCCGTCGATGCCGGCGAGGCGGCGCGCGATGTCGGCGCGGCCGGTCGCGCGGACGCGGGCGGGCGGATTGATGATCGGGGCGTGGCTGCCGGCGGCGATTGCTTCGGCGGCGTCGAGCGCGGCCGGGCAGAAATCGGCGTCGCCGATCGCGTTGAACAGCACGTCGTGCGGCGGCAGGGCCGCCATGTCGTGGAAGTCGGCATGGATCGCGGTCACGGCAAAACGGGTCTCGTCGATCAGGTGGCGCGTCGGGATGTTGCCGCCGCGCGCGCTGGTGAGCATCAGGAGCGGGATGCCGGTGCCGGTGCCGCGGAAACGCCGGCGGACGATGGCGTGGCCGGCGAAGCCCTGCCAGTGGGGTTCGGCGGCCGTGTGCTCGCCGCGTTCGGCGAGCGCGCGGGCGAGGCCCTGGTGGGCTTGCGCGTGACCGGGGTCGGCGGCGAGGGACGCGCGGAAATGGACGACGGCCGCGTCGAGGTCGCCCTCGTCGAGGAGGATGGTCGCCAGTCCGGTGTTGGCGACCGGGTCGGCGGGATGGCAGCGCACCGCCTGCTGGAACGCGGTGCGGGCGGCGGCCAGGTGATGGCTCGAGCGCGCGAGCGCGCCCAATTCGACCAGCGCGTCGCGATCGGTGGGGTCGGCGCGCAGGCGCTCGACATAGGCCTGCTTGGCATCGTCGTCGCGGCCGGCGCGGGCGTGCGCGCGAGCCCGCTCCAGGATGGTTGCGCGGTCGTGTGGGTTCATGCAGCCTCGGGCGATGTTCCTGCGTTTCACGCGCCCCGACGGATCGCCGGTCGAGATCAACGCCGACCAGATCGTATCCTATGCGGCGGTGCCCGACAGCGGCGCGGGCGAGGGTCCGAGCCGGACCGGGACGCGCCTCGTCCTCGGCGCGGGGCTGCACCAGGACGTGCGCGAGACGCCGGGCGAGGTGGCCGAGATCCTGCGCGCGGCTTCCGGCAGGTAGATTCCTGGAAGGCGCGGCTGCCATGCACGTGCCGTTCCGGGCGATCAGCGTGTTCCACACGGTCGCGGTCACCGGAAGCATCAGCCGGGCGGCGGCCGAACTCGGGGTGACGCCGTCGGCGGTCAGCCAGCAGATCCAGGCGCTCGAACTGCAGCTGGGCAGCACGCTGACGGTGAAGTCCGGACGCGGGGTGATGCTGACCGAGGCCGGCGAACGTTACTTCGAGATGATCGCGGGATCGGTCGCACAGATCACGGAAGCCACAAGGCGGATCCGCGGCCTGCGGTCGGTCACCGCGCTCACGATCCGGGCAAGCCCGAGCCTGGCGAGCAAGTGGCTGCTGCCGCGGCTGCACCGGTTCATCGAGGCGCATCCGGACCTGGAGGTCCGGATCGACGGCACCAGCGAGCAGACGGATTTCAGCCGGGAGAGCGTCGACCTCGATCTGCGCCACGGTGACGGGTTGTGGCCCGGCCTGTTCGTCGAGGCGCTGGCGGAGGAGACGTTCCGGCCGGTGTGCGCGCCGTCGCTGCACGCGTCCGGCAGCCTGGCGGTGGAGGCGCTGCCGGGCTGCCGGCTGATCCATTCGGTGAAGTCGCAGGTCCAGTGGGGCGCCTGGTTCGAGGCGGCCGGGCTCGACGTGACCGAGCGCTGGCGCCGGGTGCTGTTCGATCGCACCCACATGGCGATCGACGCCGCGTCCGGCGGGCTCGGCGTGGCACTGGAAAGCGACCTGATGACGTCGCGGGAGCTGGGCGCGGGCCTCCTGGTCTGCCCGGTTCGCGCGCCGCCCGCGATCTCGCTGGTGACGCAATGGATCGTGTGTCCGACGGGACAGCTCCGCCACCGCAAGATCCGGCTGTTCCTCGACTGGATCAGGGACGAACGCACGCTGTGGGCGCAGGAGAACGAAGCTCGATCATGTAGTTGATCTACATGATTTCTGTGAAAATCTGGTTTGTCCTTCAATGACCGCGTGGGTAGCGTCCGCCTTTGGGCGTCGTCGGAGGACGGAGATGAACCTCTCCAGCTTGTTGCAGCAGCGCGTGGAGTCGGGCCGGACGGTGCGCGTCGGCCTGATCGGGGCGGGCAAGTTCGGCTCGATGATCCTGGCGCAGGCGCAATGGATCGCGGGCCTGCATGTGGTGGGCGTGGCCGACCTCGATGTGGGCAAGGCGCGGGCCTCGTTCGCGCGCGTGGGCTGGCCAACGGCGCGGATCGCGGCCCGTTCGCTCGGCGAGGCGGCGCGGACCGGCACCACGTTCGTCACCGACGATGTGGCATCGCTCGCGGCGTCAGGCGAGATCGACTGCATCATCGAGGCGACCGGCCATCCGATCGCGGGCGTCCGCCACGCGCTCGCGGCGATCGAGGGCAACAAGCATGTGGTGATGGTGACGGTGGAAGCGGACGTGCTGTGCGGCCCGTTGCTGGCGGCGCGCGCGCGGGCCAAGGGCGTGGTCTACAGCATGGCCTATGGCGACCAGCCGGCGATCATCTGCGAGCTGGTCGACTGGGTGCGGTCCTGCGGGTTCGAGCTCACCTCCGCGGGCAAGGGGATGAATTTCGAGCCGCGCTACCGCTATTCCACGCCCGATACGGTGTGGGGCTTCTTCGGCTGGAGCGAGGAGGAGGTCGCGAAGGGCGACTTCAATCCGAAGATGTACAACTCGTTCACCGACGGCACGAAGGCCGCGATCGAGATGGCGGCGGTCGCCAATGCGACCGGGCTCGATTGTCCCGACGACGGGCTCGCGTTTCCGCCCGCGGGGCTGCACGACCTCGCGCGCGTGTTTCGCCCGGTGGCGGATGGCGGGCGGCTGCCGACGGCGGGACTGGTGGACATCGCGGCGAGCCAGGAGCCGGACGGGCGCGAGGTCGCCAACAATATCCGCTACGGCGTGTTTGTCACCTTCAGGGCACCGAACGAGTATTCGCGTGACTGCTTCAAGCAGTACGGATTGTTGACCGATCCGTCCGGCTGGTACGGCTCGATGTGGCGGCCGTTCCACATGATCGGATTGGAGACCAGCGTGAGCGTGTTGTCGGCCGTGCTTCGCGGCGAGCCGACCGGCACGCCACGGGAGTTCCGGGCCGATGCGGTCGCGACCGCCAAGCGTGACCTCCGGCCGGGCGAGATGCTGGACGGCGAAGGCGGCTATGCGGTGTGGGCGAACGCGGTGCCGGCGCCGCGGAGTCTGGCGGCGGGCGGATTGCCGATCGGGCTCGCGCACAATGTGCGGCTCGTGCGCCCGGTCGCGAAGGACAGCATCGTGCGGTTCGACGACGTCGAACTGGAGCAAGATCTCGATGTGGTGGCGTTGCGGCGGGAGATGGAGCGTGCCACGCGCCCGGCTTCGGTCAGGGCCGCTTGAATCCGTCGGACATCGAACGGCGCTGCACGGCGAGGGTACGCGCGCGGCTGATCCCGGTGATCATGCTGCTCTACTTCGTGGCCTATCTCGACCGGAGCAATGTCGGCTTCGCGGCGGCGGGATTGCGGCGCGACGCCGGACTGTCGGCGTCCGCCTTCGGGTTCGGCGCGGGATTGTTCTTCATCGGCTACTTCCTGCTCGAGGTGCCGAGCAACGCCGGCATGCACCGGTACGGCGCGCGGCGCTGGATGGCGCGGATCCTGGTGAGCTGGGGGATCTGCGCCGCAGCACTCGCGCTGGTGCGCGGCCCGTGGACGTTCGACCTGATCCGGTTCCTGCTCGGCGCGGCCGAGGCCGGGTTCTCGCCTGCCGTGCTCTACTACTTCACGCTCTGGTTCCCGGAGCGGGAGCGGTCTCGGGCCCTCGGGATGTTCGTGCTGACGCAGCCGATCGCGAACGCGATCGGCGCGCCGGTGTCGGGACTGCTGCTCACGATGGACGGCGTGCTCGGACTGCATGGCTGGCAATGGCTGTTCATCATCGAGGGGTTGCCGGCGATCGCGCTGGGACTGCTCGCACCGTTGCTGCTCACCGATCGGCCGTCGTCGGCGACTTGGCTGCCGGCCGACGAGCGCGCTTGGCTGACGGCGACGCTGGAGCGCGAGGCGCGCGCAAAGGATGGTCATCAGGAACCGGCAGGTTTCCTGGCCGGTCTGCGTGATCGCCGTTTTCTCGTCTACGCCGCTTTGAATTTCCGGCTGGTGTGCGGCGTGTACGGGCTGAGCGTGTGGCTGCCGACCATCGTGCACGCGCTGGCCGGCTCGACGTCGCTCGGCACCGGACTGCTGGTGCTGATCCCGTATTCGATCGCCGCGTTGGCGACGTTCCTGTGGAGCAGGCGCGCGGCGCGGACGGGCCGGATCGCCTGGCACGCGAGCGTGGGCCTGGCCGCGGCGAGCGCCGGGCTCATCGGCGCCGGGATGTCGCTCGCGGTCTCGCCGGTGCTGTCGATGATGCTGCTGTGCGTGGCGGCATCGGGCATCTACGCGTCGATCGCGCCGCTGCTCTCGATGCCGTCCGGCGTGCTCGCGGGCGCGGGTGCGGCGGCAGGGCTCGCGGTGATGAACTCGATCGGCAATCTGGGCGGGTTCGTCTCGCCCTATGCGGTGGGCCTGCTCAAGGACTGGACGGGCGGCGACCGGGCGGGACTGCTGTTCCTGGCGGCCTGCCTTGCGGTCACCAGCGCCTGCATCCACGCCTACGCGCGGGACCGGCCGGAAGGAAGACTGAGAGGCTCGATGTCGACCGTATAGACCCGAAAACAACAACGAGGAGGAAACATCATGAAAACGATCCTGAACGGGATCATGGCGGCGCTGCTCGCCGGGACCGCGTTGGCGCAGACACCGCTCAATCCGGACCGTGATCCGAGCCGGATCGACTGGTCGCAGCTCGACGGCAAGTATGGGCCGGTTCCGAAACCGCCGGCGCAGACGCGGATCGGCGGCGTGGTCAAGACGATGATCAACGAATACTGGCGTTCGCTCGGCAAGGGATATCGCGCGGCGGCCAAGCCGCTCGACGTCGAGGTCGAGGCGCAAGGGCCGCAGAACGAGGAGGACCAGCTCGGGCAGCTTTCGCTGGCGCAGAACATGCTCAGCCAGGGGTTCGCCGCCCTGATGCTGTCGCCGATCACCGACAGCAACCTGCAGCCGGTGCTGGAGGACGCACGCAACCAGCATGTGCCGATCGTGGATGTCGACGACGCGGTGTTTCCCGACGCGGAGCATTTCGTGGGCAACGTGCAGGGCGACAACGGCGTGCGCGCCGCCGGCTGGTTCATCGCGCACCATCCCGGCGGCGGCAAGGTCGCGGTGATCGAGGGACTTGCCGGAAGCTATGCCGCGAAGTATCGCACGGCGGGCTTCGTCGACACGATCACCAAGGGCGGCAAGTTCACCGTGGTCGCGAGCGTCCCCGGCAATTGGGACCGGCAGAAGTCGTACGAGGCGGCGTCGACCATCCTGGGGCAGCATCCGGACCTGATCGGGTTCTACTGCAACAACGACGGGATGGCACTCGGCGTGCTCGAGGCGGTCAAGAGCGCCAAGGCGCTGGGCCATGTCGCGGTGATCGGCACGGATGGCTGGAGCGACGCGCTGAAATCGATCCAGGCGGGCGAGCTCACCGGCACCATCGATAGCTTTCCGGAGGTCACGGGCGAGATCGCGGTCGACGTCGCGTTGCGGCTGATCGCGCACCAGGCGCTGCCGCGGGTGGTGACCACGCCGCAGGCGCTGGTGACCAAGGAGAATTACGACCGGTATTTCGGCCAGGGTGTGGATGTCCGCCAGGCGCTGCTCGCCGACGCGCGCTCGGGGAAGTAGGCGCATGTCCGGCGCGCCGGCGCTCGACATCAGGGCGGTCTCGAAATCATATCCGGGCGTGCGGGCGCTCGACGGCGTGTCGCTTCGTGTCGCACCCGGCGAGGTGCATGCATTGCTCGGCGAGAACGGCGCCGGCAAGAGCACGCTGCTGAAGATCCTCAACGGGCTGGTGCGTCCGGACAGCGGCGAGATCCTGGTGGACGGCACGCGGGTCGAGATCGGCGGCCCGAAGGCCGCGCGCGCGGCCGGCCTCGCGATGATCCACCAGGAGCTGCAGCTCGTTCCCGAACTCGACGTGGCACAGAATCTTTTTCTGGGCTCGGTGCCGAAGCGCGCGGGCGTGTTCACCGACCGGGCACGCATGGGACGCGAGGCGCTGCGTGTGCTGGCACAGCTGGGGGCGCGGATCGATGCGCGCCGGCCGGTCAAGGAACTGAGCATCGCGCAGCGGCAGATGGTCGAGATCGCACGCGCGCTGCTCTGGAACGCGCGGATCATCGCGATGGACGAGCCGACGTCGGCGCTGTCGCCGCAGGAGTTCGAGGCCCTCGTCGGCGTGATCGAGGAGATCACGCGCGCCGGCGTCGCGGTGGTGTATGTGTCGCACAAGCTCGACGAGGTGTTCCGGCTGTGCCGCAAGGGCACCATCTTGCGCGACGGCACGCTGGTGGGTGAGTATTCGCTCGCCGGCATGCACGAGCGGGACGTGGTGTCGCTGATGGTCGGGCGCACGCTCGACCTGCCGCCGCGGACGGCGAGAGCGGGTGGGACACCGGTGCTGGAGGGCCGCGACCTGGTGTGGCGCGACCGGGTGCGCGGCGTCAGCCTGGCGGTGAGGCCGGGCGAGATCCTGGGCATCGCGGGCCTGATCGGCGCCGGCCGGACCGAGCTGGTCCGGCTGCTGGCGGGCCTGGAACGGCCGGATCGCGGCGAGATCCTGCTGCGCGGCCGATCGGTGCGGTTCCGAAGTGCCGCCGCCGCGGTCAGGGCGGGGATCAGCCTGGCGCCGGAGGACCGCAAGCGCGAGGGCATCGTGCCGCTGCGCCCGGTGGTCGCCAACGTGTCGCTGCCGGTGCTGGGACGCACGCAGAGGGCCGGGTTCATCGCGCACGACCGGCTGGCCCGCTCGGTGCGGGCGCTCGCGCAGGACGTGCAGCTCCGGCCACCCGACATCGACCGGCCGATCGGCCTGTTCAGCGGCGGCAACCAGCAGAAGGCGATCATCTGCCGTTGGCTTCTGGCGGGCTCGGAGATCATGATCTTCGACGAGCCGACGCGCGGCATCGATATCGGCGCCAAGCACGAGATCCACCGGCTGATCGAGCGGCTCGCCGACGACGGCCGCGCGATCATCGTGGTGTCGTCAGAGTTGCCGGAGATCATCCGGATCAGCGACCGGGTGCTGGTGATGCGCGAGGGACGGCTCGTGGCCGAGCTGGCGCAGGACGAACTGACCGAGCAGGCGATCCTCCGGCACGCGGTGCCGGGCGCCGCCGTGAATTGAGGAGGCCGCCATGGGTGCCACCACCGTCCGCGCGACGCTCCCTTCCCTGCCCAAGGCGCGGCTGCGGGACGCGGGAACGCTGATCGGGATGATCGTCATCATCGTGATCTTCACGATGCTGTCGCCGTATTTCCTGACCGAGCGCAACCTGGTCAACGTGCTCAAGCAGTCGAGCATCAATGCGTGCATCGCGGTCGGCATGACGCTGGTAATCATCGCCGGCGGCATCGATCTGTCGGTGGGATCGATCGCCGCCCTCGCGGCGGTGGTGGGCGCAACGCTGCTCAAGCTCGGGCTCGCAGCGCCACTGGCGATGGCGGCGATGCTGGGCACGGGAGCCGTCGCCGGCTGCGCGAACGGCGCGATGATCAGCGGGTTCGGACTGCAGCCGTTCATCGTGACGCTGGGCACGCTGAGCCTGTTCCGGGCGATGGCGCTGATCCTGACCGGCGGTGATCCGATCCTCGGGCTGCCGAGCAGGTTCCGAACCCTGTTCACCTCGCAAGTGGGCTTCGTGCCGGTGCCGGTGCCGGTGCTGGTGGTGGGCGCCATCGCGGGCGCCGCCTGGATCGTGCTGCGCAAGATGCCGCTCGGCGAGTATCTGCTGGCGGTCGGCGGCAACGAGGAGGCGGCGCGCGTGTCGGGCGTGCCGATCAGGGCGACCAAGATCGCGGCCTACGCGATCAACGGGCTGGTCTCGGCGGTGGCGGCGATGATCCTGATGGCGTGGCTGGGGGCGGCCGATCCGACGCTGGGCAATCTGTGGGAACTGCAGGCGATCGCGGCGGCGGCGATCGGCGGCGCGTCGCTGATGGGCGGCAAGGGCAGCATCGTCGGCACCGTGCTCGGCGCGATCATCCTGGGCACGGTGAGCGACGGTCTGACGCTGCTCGACGTGCAGGCGTTCTACCAGCTGCTGGCGACGGGCCTGATCATCATCGCGGCGATGCTGATCGATCGGGCGACACGGGCTTGAAGGTGTCAGAGGAAGGTCAGGGCTCTGCCCTGGACCCGCTGGGGCCAGCGGCCCCAGACCCGCGAGACATTAAAAACCATTGGTTTCCAAAGGCGTGCCTTTGGTGGGGTCAAGGGGTGGAACCCCTGGCCTTCTTCATGGAGGGAAAGGATGGCGGATCTGCGTGGGGCGGTGATCGGGTGCGGGTTCTTCGCGGCCAATCATCTGAACGCCTGGAAGGCGATCGAGGGGGTGCGGCTGGTGGCGCTGTGCGATCGCGATGAGGAGCGGCTGGCGGCGGCGGGAGAGCGGTTCGGGGTGAGCGCGCTGTACGCGGACGCGGCGCTGATGTTCGAGACCGAGGCGCTCGATTTCGTCGACATCGTGACGACGGTCGCCACGCACCGGGCGCTGGTCGAGCTCGCGGCGTCGCATGACGTGCCGGCGATCTGCCAGAAGCCGTTCGCGGCGACGCAGGCGGACGCGGCATCGATGGTGGCGGCGATGGCATCGGCCGGCGTGCCGTTGATGGTGCACGAGAACTTCCGGTGGCAGTCGCCGATCCAGGCGGTCGAGGCGGTCGTCGCATCGGGGCGGATCGGCACGCCGTTCTGGGCGCGGATCTCGTTCCGGTCGGGCCACGACATCATCGCGGGACAGCCCTATCTCGCGCAAGGGCAGCGCTTCGTGATCGAGGATCTCGGCGTGCACGTGCTCGACGTCGCGCGGTATCTGCTGGGCGAGGTCTCGACGCTGACGGCGCGGACCAATCGCGTCGATCCGCGGGTGAAGGGCGAGGACGTGGCGACGATGCTGCTGGGCCACGCGGGCGGTGCGACATCGGTCGTGGAGGCGAGCTACGCGAGCCGGTTCGCCGACGATCCGTTCCCGGAGACGATCGTGGAGGTGGAAGGCGCGCACGGCTCGGTGCGGCTCGGGCAGCATTACAGGCTGGTCGTCACCGATCAGGCCGGGGTCGAGGAGCGTGACGTGTCCCCTGCCCTGCTGCCCTGGGCGGAACGGCCCTGGCACGGCGTGCAGGAGAGCGTGCTCGCGATCCAGCGCCACTGGGTCGCGTGCCTGCGTGGCGGACGGACGCCGGCGACGCATGGGCGGGACAATCTGCGGACGCTGGCGCTGGTCGAGGCGGCCTACGAGAGCGCGGCAACAGGGACGACGATCCGGATGTCGGATTGACCTGACCGCGCGTCTTCGGTTGTCGCGGGCCCGCTCATCGGCGGAGCGGCAGCACCGACAGGGAGCGCACGCCCTGGGCGCCGTGGATCAGCACGCCTTCGATGTCGGCGGTGGCCGACGGTCCGGTCTGGAACACCGCGTAGTTTGCGTGGCGCCACTCCGGACGTCGGTAGGCGTGATGGATGTTCGGCACGATGTCGGCCGGGTCGAGCAGCACGACGAGATGCTGCGGCAGGTAGCCGAGCGTGTTGATGCCGAGCTGTTCGTCGGTCAGGCACACCGATCCGGTCTCGGCGACCCCGAACGCCGCGCGCACGATGCCCCAGTCGATGTCGGCGAGATCCGCGGGATCGGTTTCGGGACCGATGACCCGGTTGCCTTGCAACTCGGGCACGTTCGAGCAGATGATTCCGGCGATCATCGACCGGACAGGTGCCAGCGCGTCCGCCTCGCCTGGCCGCAGCAGGGTGCCGCCCATGCGCTCGAGCGCGGTCCCGAATGCGGCGAGCAGGTCGGACGGAGTATCCTCGTCGAAGAGCGGGACCGCCGGGTCCGGGCGGTCCAGTTTCGGGGCGTGCGCCCTGACGGCGGCGAGGATGTCGTCGCGCGCGCTCAACGTCCCGCACCCCGGTTCTCCCGGTACCATTGGTGGAAGGTCTGCCTCGGCGCGTGCGGCACCTCGCGGCCGCGTCCCCAGGTGTTGAGCCGGTTGTAGAGAATGAAACGCGGCAGGTGGCGCAGCGCGCTGTCGGCCAACGGCAGCGCCGCCCGGTAGAGCGCCGGACTGGCGAGCAGCGCGCCCGCCGCCTTCATCATCGCCTTCTTCAGCAGCGGCAGCTCGTGCGTCTCGGACATCACCTGGCGCCAGGCCGCGATCTGCTCGTGGATGTTGATCCTGACCGGGCACACGTTGGTGCAGGAGCCGTTCAACGTGGAGGCGAATGGCAGCGCGCTGTATTTGTGCTTGTTGAAGGTGGGATCGATGATCAGGCCGATCGGGCCGGCGTAGGTGGCACCATAGCTGAGGCCGCCGCTGCGGCGGAACACCGGGCAGGTGTTCATGCAGGCGCCGCAGCGGATGCATTTGAGCGAGGTCCAGAACTTCTCCATCCCGAGCCGTTCGGAGCGGCCGTTGTCGACGAGGACGACATGCATCTCGCCGCCCTGCCGCGGACCGCGGAAATGCGACGTGTATTGCGTCATCGGCGATCCCAGCGCCGAACGCGACAGCATGCGCACCATGACGGCCAGATGGTCGAGCGTGGGCACGATCTTCTCGATGCCGGCCGAGACGATGTGCAGCCCCGGCGTGTTGGCGGACAGGTCGGCGTTGCCCTCGTTGGTGCAGACCACGACGGCGCCGGTCTCGGCGACGGCGAAGTTGCAGCCGGTCATGCCGGCGTCCGCCGACAGGATGATCGGGCGCGTCGCGTCGCGCTGCTGGCGGGCGAGATAGTGCACGTCCTCGGTTTCGGGATCGGAACCGAGATGGTCGGCGAACACGCGGGCGACGTCGGTGCGCAGCTTGTGGACGGCGGGGACGACGACGTGGCTCGGCGCTTCGCCGTCGAGCTGCTGGATGCGTTCGCCGAGGTCGGTCTCGGTCACCTCGATCTCGTGCTCGGCCATGAACTCGCGAAAGCCGCATTCCTCCGTCAGCATCGACTTGCTCTTGATCAGCCGTTTCGCGCCGCGCGCGCGCAGGATGTCGAGCACGATGCGGTTGTGCTCGCCGGCGTCGCGCGCCCAGTGCACGTGGATCCCTTGCGCACGCGCGTTGGCCTCGAACTGCTCGAGGTAGCGGTCAAGATGGACCAGCGCGTGCTCCTTGATCGCGGACGCGAGATCGCGCAGCTCCTCCCATTCGGCAAGCCCGTGCATCTCGCGGTCGCGCTTCCGCCGCAGGTCCCACAGACGCTCGTCGTGCATCTTCTGGTGTTCGGTCGCGGCGATGAAGCGGTTCGCGGCCTCGGACTGGTCAACCGGCCGGTTGCCGCGAATGACGGCGCCGCGCGGCTGGGGCTCGGGCTGCCGTGCGCGCAGCGGCCTGGAGGTGCCTTCCGCGTGATCGAGCCGCTTGCCGTCATGCCGCGCGCCCTCGCCCGGGTGCGGCGCGCGCAGGTCGCGGTGGAGGATGTCATCGCTCACGCTCGTGCTCCATTCAGGATCTGCGCGATGTGGATGTATTTGAGCGACAGGCCGAGCCGTTCGGCGCTGCCCTGCTGGTGCAGCATGCAGGAGCTGTCGGACGAGGTGACGTAACGGGCGCCGGCCTGGTGCTGGTCGCGCACCTTGTCGTGGCCCATCTTCGCCGAGACGCCTTCCTCGAAGACGGAGAACGTGCCGCCGAAGCCGCAGCATTCGTCGGGCCGTGCGAGGTCGACGAACTCGATGCCGCGAACCTTGCGCAGCAGATCGAGCGGCTTGGAGAAGGGCGGTGCGCGGCGCTCGGACATGCTGGCGATGCCGAGGCCGCGGAGCGTCTGGCAGTTGTTGTGCAGGGCGACCTTGTGCGGGAACTCGGCCCAGGGGAACGCCTCGACCTCGAGGATGTCGTGCAGGAACTCGACGAGCTCGAAGGTCCGCGACCGCACGTGCCGGACCTCGTCGGTCTGCTCGATCGCATCGAAAGCGAACCGGACCTGGTGGGTGCAGCTTCCCGACGAGCCGACGATGTAGTCGAAGTGGGCGAAGTTCCTGACGAACAGCGCCTCGGTCGCGGCCGACTCCGCGTGGCAGCCGGTGTTGGTCATCGGCTGGCCGCAGCAGGTCTGGTCGAGCGGATAGTCGACATCGCAGCCGAGCCGTTCGAGGAGCTCCAGCGTGGCGATGCCGACTTCGGGATGAAAGGCATCGACGTAGCAGGGAACGAACAGTCCGACGCGCATGGCGTTGCTCCTCGTCAGGCGCCCGCGGGGCCGCTGCCCACCATCTGGCGCGCGTCGACCATCTCATCGAAGCGGGCCTCGTCGACATTGCCCGACTGGATGGCGGCCTGCTTGAGCGTGAGGTCGTCGTCCATCGCCCTGTGCGCGATCGCGGAGGCGCGGTCATAGCCGATGACCGGGCTGAGCGCGGTCACCAGCATGACCGATTCGTCGACATACTTGCCGATCCGTTTCTCGTTCAGCCTGGTGCCCTCGACCGAGTACAGGCGGAACTTCTCGCAGCCGTCGGCGAGGATGCGCGCCGAGTGCAGGATATTGTTGATGATGATCGGCCGCATCGCGTTCAGCTCGAAGTTGCCCTGGCTGCCGGCGAACGCGACCGCGGTGTCGTCACCGATGACCTGGATGCAGATCATCACCATCGCCTCGCACTGCGTCGGGTTGACCTTGCCGGGCATGATGGACGAGCCGGGCTCGTTTTCCGGCAGCAGCAGCTCGCCGAGGCCGCAGCGGGGCCCGGACGCGAGCCAGCGCATGTCGTTGGCGATCTTCATCAGCGCCACCGCCGCGCCGCGCAGGGTGGCGCTGGCGCGCACCATCATGTCGAGCGAGCCCTGCGCCGCGAACTTGTTCGGCGCGGTGATGAACGGCTGGCCGGTCAACTCGGCGATGCTGGCGGCGACCTTGGCGCTGAAGCCGGGCGGCGCGTTCAGCCCGGTGCCGACCGCGGTGCCGCCGATGGCAAGCTCCATCAGTCCCTCGCGGCCGCGACGGATGTCGGCGATGACGTCGCGCAACTGGTGGGCGTAGCCGGACCATTCCTGTCCGACCGTGAGCGGAACGGCGTCCTCGAGATGGGTGCGGCCGATCTTGACCACGTCCCGCCAGCCGGCGGCCTTGACCTCGATCGCCTCGGCGAGGGCGTCAAGCCGCGGCAGCAGATGGTCGTCGAGTTCGCGGACGGCGGCGACATGCATCGCGGTCGGGAAACTGTCGTTGCTCGACTGCCCCATGTTGACGTCGTCGTTCGGATGCACCGGCGACTTGCTGCCGAGGGCGCCGCCGAGCAACTGGATGGCGCGGTTGGAGATCACCTCGTTGACGTTCATGTTGCTGTGGGTACCGGATCCGGTCTGCCAGACGAAGAGCGGGAAATGCGCGTCGAGCTGGCCCGTGATGACCTCGTCGGCCGCGTGGATGATCGCCCGCGCCTTCCAATCGTCGAGGCGGCCGTCGGCCTGGTTGACCAGGGCGGCCGCCTTCTTGACCACGCCGTAGGCGTGGCAGATTTCGGGCGGCATTCGGTCGCGGCCGATCGAGAAGTGCAGCAGGCTTCGCTGCGTCTGCGCACCCCAGTAGCGGTCGGCGGGCACGGCGATGCCGCCCATCGAATCGGTCTCGGTGCGTTCGCCCCGCGCGTCGATCCCGATCGGGAGGCTTTTCAAGTCATGGCTGTTGCGGCGCCGGAACATGCTCATGCCTTCCCGGTGTCGCATCCGGCGGCGCCTGACACGACGCCGCTCAGATGTCCGCCGCCGGCGGCGACAGGCGCTCCTCGATGTCGATGGGCGAATGTTCCTCCAGGATCAGCAGCGCCTTCTCGAGCTGGATGTCGTCTCCCGCGACCGCGACCGCGGTGCGGCCGCTCGCGATCGTGCGGTCGTAGATGCCGCTGTGGGTCAGATGCTGGTCCGCGCCCTGGTCCGAGCCGAGCCAGGACCAGAAGCCGCCGCGCGAGGTGACGCTGGGCTGGGTCGAGGGGAGCTGGTCGGCCTGTTCGTAGTCCTCGGAGTGGGTCTCGATCGAGCCTGACGGCACGCCGGCCTTGAGGAGATCCGCGACGGCCGCTTCGGCGTGGGACGCGGTGTCGAACATCGCGACCAGGGTATCGCTGGGCATATGTGCCTCCATGGCTTGACGGGCTGCAGGCTGAAGCCCTGGATCGAGGTCCGGTTCCTCCGAATGTCCGGCTCGATCAGAAGCCCCAGGGACTGAAGCCCGAACCGAAACCGCCACCGTCGTTGTCGTCGTCGTCGAACGGGTCGCTGTATGGCAAGCGTGGTGATGGCCAGCGTACGGATGCTTGCCCGTCCGTCGCCGATCTCGTGGTCGGTCTCGAGGCATGCAGCCGATTGACGGTCTCCGGCCAATCATTCTGGCCGCGAAGACGGTCGTGCGGCAATAGAGCGGCCTGCGTCCGACTAAGCTCGGCCGGTGCCTGCCCATACGAAGACCTCCGCCATCCTTCGGGCCAGGTTGCCGACATCGAACGGCTTCTGCAGCCGCGGCGCCGCCTTGATGATCGGCGGATCGGCGTGGCCGCTGCCGTAGCCGGTGACGAGCAGGAACGGCACCGACCGGCCGGCGAGCTCTTCGGCGACGGTGATCGTGCTCTGGCCGTGGATGTTCATGTCGAGCAGCACGCCGTCCAGCTGACCCTGTCGAACCAGGTCCAGGGCCTCCTGGATGCTGGGAGCGAGGACGACGCTGCATCCGAAGTCGTGCAGCATGTCCTCCAGCATCATGGCGACAATGATCTCGTCCTCGACGATGAGGATGCGCAGGCCGGCAAGCGCTTCGGTCGGGTTCGCCATGACCTCATGCAACGCTGGCCGGCGCCTGAGGTCTCCCGGCCCACGGAAAGATCAACTCGCAGCGCAGGCCTTCCTCGCGATACTCCATCCGTGCCTCGCCGCCGAGTTCGTGGGCCGTGCTGCGCTCGATGAGCTTGGTCCCGAAGCCCTGCCGCGACGGCGCCCCGACCTTCGGGCCGCCCGATTCACGCCAGCGGACGTGGCATCGCTCGGCCGGCCCCTCCCCCGACTTGTGCCAGGTCACCGAGAGCGCGCCGGCCGGCACCGACAGCGCCCCGTATTTCATCGCGTTGGTGGCGAGTTCATGCAGGATCATCATCAGGGCGACACCGACCTGCGGGCGGACCGATATTGCGGGACCCTCGGACAGGATGCGACGGCCATCCTGCGCACGATAGGGAGCGAGGATCTCGCCGACGATCTGGCCGATGTCGGCGCCCACCCACTCCTTCTCGACGAGCAGGTTGTGCGCCCGTGCCAGGGCGTGCAGCCGTCCGACATATGCGCGGCTGAAATCGTCGAGCGACGTGCTCTGCCGCAATGTCTGGGTCATGATCGCCTGGGCGGTCGCCAGCACGTTCTTGACCCGGTGGTTCAGCTCGCCGATCAGCATCTCCTGGTGCGCGGCCAGATGCTTGCGCTCGGTGATGTCCTCGATGGCGAGCAGGATCAGATCCTCGCGCCCGCCATCGCGAACGAGCCTGCGGGCATTGAGCAGCAGGCAACGCTGACCGGCGCCCGCCGGCCCGAACGCCACCTCGACATCCTGGAATTGCCGGTCCTTGGGAAGGATCTCGTCGATGAGCCTGCGCAGATCGGGGATGTTCCATTCGCCGCGGCCCAGGTCGTACAGAGGACGCCCGACGGTCTGGTCCGGGTCCATTCCGAACAGCCGGTAGAACGCCTGGTTGGCCGACCGCACCCGCAGAACGGCATCGAGCACCATCAGCGGCTGGCGGACCGTCTCGACGATCGCCTCGGCGTAGAGACGCGCCTCGTTGACCGCCTCGGACGAGCGCCGCCGATCGGTGATGTCGATGAAGGTCATCACGAGCCCGGCAATCCGGTTGTCTCGCGTCCGATAGGGCAGCACGCGGCGCAGGAACCATCTGTCGTCTTCGCCGCGGATTTCGGCCTCGATCGGCGCGAGCCTCTCCAGCACCGCTTCGGCATCGCTTAGCAGTGCATCGTCGGCGAACTTGCGGGCGAAATGGCCGATCGGCCGGCCGATGTCGGACGATACCAGGTCCAGGAGCTGCCTGGTCGCGGGCGAGAACCATTTGATCCGGAGCTCGGTGTCGAGGAACAAGGTCGCGATGCCGGTTCCCGACAGGAGATTGGCGAGATCGTTGCTGATCTGATCGAGCTCGGCGATCTTGTGCTGAAGCTGGCTGTTGACCGAATGGAGTTCCTCGTTGAACGACTGGAGCTCCTCCTTGGAGGTTTCCAGCTCCTCGTTGGTGGACTGAAGCTCCTCGTTCATCGAGGTGGCTTCCTCGTTGGACGCCTTCATCTCCTCGTTGACACTTTCCAACTGCTCGATCGTTCCCTGCAGCTCCGCGCGGGTCGAGTTCAACTCGTCCTCGAGAAGGGATGACGGCCTGCCGTGATCGCGCTCGATCTCGCGCGGGGCCGGAGCCGGGGGCGCGTCATCCCTGGATGCCGGCTCGAACGTCACCAGCCGCATGCCCGACGCCGGCGGGGACGCGGGCAACCGCGAGACCGTCACCCGGACCGGCCGGACGGCGTCGCCGATGCGGATCCGCGCGCTGAAGGCGATGTCCTGGTGCTCGGCCGCCACCTTGTGCAGCGCGCCGCGCAGCGGCCCGAGCAGGCCGTCGCGCGCCATCGCCAACAGGTCGCGGGTGGGTTCGCCTCCGGGCTGCTTGAGGTAATCGGCGGTCTCGCCGTGGAAGTGGCTGATGCGGCCGGTCTGATCGATCATCACGGAGGCCGGGGCGTAACGGTCCAGCAACGCTCGCCGCGCCGTCTCGATGACGCGCACCGATGGTGGCTCGTTTGCGGGAGATGCCTCATGGCGGTCTGCTTGCGCCGGATGACCGCCGACCAGCGGGAAATTCACGATGTCGTGCCGGGTCGGGCCGACACGGCGAAAGATGCGCCCCTTCTTGGAGACCGTCTCGAACAGTTCGTCGGCCCGGCCGATCGTCTCGGCGCTGCCGAGGAAAAGGCGGCCGCCCTCGCGCAGCGCGAAATGGAACAGCGCCAGCGCCCGGAGCTGAGCCTCGGGCTCGATGTAGATCAGCATGTTCCGGCAGGTGATCAGGTCCATCCGCGAGAACGGCGGCTCGCGTAGCAGGTCCTGGCGGGCGAAGACGAGAACGTCGCGCAACGTTCTCCTGACCTGATAGGAACCGTCCAGCTTCTCGAAAAACCGGCGGATGCGCTCGGGCGGCAACATCTCGACGCTGGAGCCCGGATAGACGCCGGCACGCGCGATGTTGAGGTTGTCGTCGAGGACGTCGGAGGCGAAGACCTTGAGATCGAGCCGCTTGTGGATCGCCTCGGCGCGTTCGGTGAGCAGCATCGCGATCGTGTAGGCTTCCTCCCCGGTGGAGCAGGCCGGCACCCAGACGCGGATGGAGGCGCCGTCCTCCCGGTCGGCCAGCAGCTGGGTGATCACGGTCTCGTCGAGGATGGCCCAGGCCTCGGCGTCGCGGAAGAAGCTGGTGACGTTGATCAGCAGGTCCCGGACCAGCGCCTGCAACTCGCTGGGTTCGGCGCGAAGCAGATCGACGTACGAGCCGAGGTCGACCAGGCCTTTCAGGCTCATCCGCCGGTTGATCCGGCGCAGCAGGGTGGCCTGTTTGTAGCTGCGGAACTCCTGGCCGGATCGGGTGCGCAGGAGCCCGAAGAGCCGGGTGAGCTCCGGCTGCTCGCCGGCGGACGAACCCTCCAGGTTGTCCGGTGCGGCGACGTAACCGTGCTGGAAGTAGCGCGACAGCATCGCCGGCATGTCCGCGGGTGCCAGCACATGATCGGCGAGGCCGGCGGCGATCGCGCTGCGCGGCATTCCGTCGAACCGCGCGGCGGCCGGATCCTGGACCAGGATCAGGCCGCCCGCCGCCTTGATTTCCTTGAGGCCCTGGGTGCCGTTCGTTCCGGTTCCGGACAGGATGATCGCCGCCGCACGCTCCTGCCGCTGCTCGGCGAGCGAGTTGAACAGGACGTCGACGGGATGGCGATGGCCGCGCGGCTGGTTTGGCTCGGTCAGGCGAAGGACGTCGCCATCGAGCGTGAGGTCGCGGTTGGGCGCGATCACGTAGACGTGGTTCGCAACGATGGTCAGACCGTCCTCGATCTCGGCGACGGGCATCGTCGTGTGGAGTGCGATGATGGAGGAAAGCTGGCTGTCCCTGGTCGGATCCAGATGCAGGACGACGATGAAGGCCACGCCGAGGTCGGTGGCCGTGGCGTCGAAGAACGCGGCGAGCGCCTCGATGCCGCCGGCCGACGCGCCGAGAGCGACGACGGGCGGCCCGATGATCCCGGTCCGCGCCGCCGGCTCGTCGTCGCCGTCGAGGGCGGCGGGCGATCCGTCGGCGGGCAATCGATCGGCCCCGCCTGCGTCCGAGCCGTCGCCTATCGGGCTCGCGTCAGGGCGCGGTCCGCCGGCTCGTTGTTCTTGTTCGTCCGGCATGCCCGAGATCTCGACCCCCCTGATGGCGGCCGGCACGTGACGCGCCGACCGCCCCTCCAAACAAAGTGGGGTTTCGGGTCCAGTCAACGGCGGGAACGACAGGAAGGTGAGGATAAGCGCGGTGCTCTGCCTCAGATGTTGGCCGGCTCCGTGGCCTGACAGGCTGCCTACCACGTGGATGAGTGGACGTGGCCCAGCGCGCGGTCATGAACTTCGCCCCGGAGCAGCTTGCCGAGGTGCAAGGCTGGGCGACGGACTAATCGACCGGGATCATGACCTCCTCGTGAGTGGCTCCGTTGAAATAGTCGGGCAGTCCCAATTGTCGGTCGAGCAATCGATACCGCTTGTCCTCAAGCGAAAACCCTTCGTCGAGCAGTAATCCGTTGAGACCGACGTAGCGCGTCCATTCTCTTGTGACAGTACAGTATCTTACTGTATCGGAATTGGTCATGGACGTATTGCACGTATATAGGAGCTCAAGAAATGTGTGCTTTGATGTTGTTCGACATCTCCATAGCTCGACCCATGCATTGAGGGCGCTCCCGAATCTGTCACCTATGCGCTGGATGATCCGGACCGCGCGCAGGTCGACCGGAGCAGTCTCGCGGGTTGCTTAATGCACGATCAACCTCTGGCTCACAGCGGCTGAATGAACGTAGTGCGTTGTCACTGCGAACAGTGCTTTCCCGCACGCCAGTGACGCCCTTGCAATGTAATTGTCTGGATTCACTTCTGCTTCACATCGGGTCGCCGGATAAAGCAAGATGATCAGCAAGAGGCAGAATGGCCACCTCACCTCGGCGCCTCTCCAAGTCGGGTCCAGAAATAGCTTTTGGCCTCCTCGGCGCTGATCTCCTGCTGCGCTCCGCCGGGAAGCGAGGACCAAGTGCCGTTGAGCGCCATGAACGCCAAATCCAGCTTGCCATCCGAGACATAAGACGCAGCCGCTCTTTACCTGACCAGGTACACGTAATCGCAGCCTACGTCGCTACAACGGCATCCCGAAAGTCCATTTCCGTCTTTTTCTCAAGGAGTGCGAATGGCGCTTCAACCATCGGCCGCCAAGCAACCTCTTGAAGCTCCTGACATAGTGGACCGGCTCTGAGCAATCTACCCTTATCTATCGCATGTCCCTTAGAAACGACCTCGTAATGACGATCCCGTGAGGTCGATACAACAAACTTCTCGGTTGCGTGACGAATCGAAGGCTAAATAGGATCGCGTGACATGCGGCGGAGGTGCCTATGCTAGGTCAGTTTGGAAAGAGTCCCTCTGTTCGTTATACCATCAGCACGTTCGTTGTTCGCGTCGACGCTGGTGGTGCAGTCGGTTGCAGTGTGACCATCCAGGAAGCGCTCCGGTAGGACGCAACGTTACGTTGATGGCCTAATAAAGCTTGGCTTCTGACGCAACGAACTACGTGTTGTCAGATCGGATCATTCTGAGGTCGTTTGATTGTGAATATCGGAGCGAGGACCGTTCATGAACTACGATGACACCATGATATCGGCGCTTATGCGAGGGGCTTCCAAAATGGGTTTTATCGATCCACACAGGCCGATAAAACTTGCGCCTGCTTCGGGCACGACCGCCAGCACGAGCGAAACAACACTAGACGCATCCCCATTGACGCTACCCAATCCCGGTGGCGGCCCCCGTTCGACATAAATGCGTTAGCGAGCAACTATGACCACGTCGCGTACTACAACGCCAGTTATCTTGGCGGCGATCCATACTCTAATCAACGAGGAGACACCGGCGGCTTCAATGGCATTGGAAACGGCTACAGTTACAGCTCGAGCATCGCCGCTGTGAAGAGTGATGCACCAATCAACCAGTTCAATCAGATCTACGCGGATGCTAACGCGGGTCAATACAACGCTGCTCTGACTATCGGTTACGACACCAATACTTATATAGTTGACAACACACCGGGAGGTTCTGCTTATGCCGATCTCGGCCAAGGCTTTGGAGATCTGGCGTCGGCCGGTTACCATGACACTTTGGCCGTCGGAGACGCAGTGTTGGCTGCTGCTGCTGCGGCAACAGGCCCAGTCGGAGTTGTTGGAGCCATCGTAGCGATGGGCGCAGCGATAGACGAGGTCAACAAGGCGACGGACGCCCTTAGCGATCCCGCTGCACAAAATGCCATACGCGACATCGAGAACAGTATTTTCGACACCATATCCACCACCAGTCAGAACAACCCTGGTAACAGAGGCGTTGGGCCTGCGAAATCAGGCCCGAACTCCTTGGCGAGCATGATCGCGAACCTCAAGCCGGGTCAGACCACACCCGGCTGGACGCCTGATGCACACCTTCAGGCATGGGCCGCGCATCAACACGCGCTATACGGCTCATTCTCCCACGGGTGAGGTGGCCATGCAGATTTCAAACCGCGACACGCATACAACGGCGGCGATTTTTCTCGTTGCCGTCATTGCTTGGCACCTATACCAGGGAGGACGACTGCAATCGTATCAGGACGTGCTAATGTTCGGTACGATTGCCGTGATGATTAGGACAGCCGAGCGTCCAGCGAAGTTCACCAGACGATCCTTGGCGACTGGATTAGCACTCGCGGTCGCGTTGTTTCTCTCCGTGTGGTTCGATCATCGAACCGTCCACTTTTTTGGAAGCTCTCTCTACGTCACGACCTTGAACATCATCTTATGTGGATGCGCCGTTGCTATCGTGGTCCTGCTCGCTCGACAGCGACGAAGTGAGATTTGATTAAAGCTGACAGCGTGTCATCAGTTGTCGGGAAGACAGTGGTTGGCGAAAACAAACTGAGCGTTATGCACTTCGATTTCTTTGATTTTCTCACCCACGCAAGTTCATGCGCCTCTCTGGCCTCTGCCCAACTGGAATGCGTCCTGACCTTCTGCGCATCTCGCTTCGCGTTCCCGGATAGAGCAAGACGACTAGCAGGGAGCAGAGTACCCTTCTCTCCTGGACGGGTCCCTTACCGCTTGCCTTCGAGTAGCGGCCGGGGGTCTGGGGGGTATGAACCGGGCACATAGTTGACAGATTAGACTGGTCACATGGTTGACGGTTTCAGTCGCTGGTGGGGAGGACCTGCCAGTGCCTTGGAAAGTCACGTGTGTGATGGACGAGCGTGTTCGGTTTGTCGTTGAGGCGGATCGCCAAGAGCTGTCGATGACGGGTCTTTGCGCCTTGTATGGGATCAGCCGGGAGACCGGTTACACGTGGCTGGCGCGGTATCGGCGTGGTGGCTTCAGCGCGTTGTCGGACCTGTCGCGTGCCCGCAACACGCAGTCGGAGGCGACGCCTGATTGGATGTCGACGATGATCCGCACGCTGCGCGAGGAGCACCCTCACTGGGGTCCCAAGAAGCTGCGGGCGGTGCTGGCGCGCACGTGGCCGGCCCTGAGCTGGCCGGCGGCCTCGACGATCGGCGATCTGCTTGGGCGTCACGGGCTGATCAAGGCCCGGCAGGTCTGGTCGGCGGGTTTGCCGCAAATCCGGTCGCCGACGTCGGCAACGGCGCCGAACGACCTGTGGTGCATCGACTTCAAAGGCTGGTTTCGCACCGGCGACGGCCACCGGTGCGATCCGCTGACGGTCAGTGATGCGTGCAGTCGCTATCTCCTGCTGTGCAAGATCGTGTCGCCAACCACGGAGGGCGTCTGGCCCGCATGCCAGCGTCTGTTTCTCGAGCACGGGCAACCGCGTGCCTTGCGGATGGACAACGGAACGCCGTTCGGCAGCCAGGGTGCGGCTGGTCTGACGAAGCTGTCGGTGCTTTGGGTCAAGCTCGGGATTGCGCTGGAACTCATCACGCCTGGCTGTCCCGGCGAGAACGGCCGCCACGAGCGGATGCATCGGACGCTCAAGCAGGAGACGTCGCGACCGCCCTCGGGATCGCTTGCGGCGCAGCAAGCCCGTTTTGACGCGTTCCAGCGCGAGTTCAACGACGTGCGTCCGCACGAGGCACTGGGTCAGCGGACGCCGGCGTCGGCGCACCGTCCAAACGAACGTCGCTACACCGGTCGGCTGGATGATCCCTGGTATGATGCCGAGCACACGGTTCATCGGGTCTTGAGCAAAGGTGAGATCCGGTATCGGGACGAGCCGATGTATATCAGCGAGGCGTTGACGGGGGAGCTGATCGGGATTGCACCGATGGCATCCGGCGACAGCGTTGCGCGTTTCGCCGATATCGATCTCGGCGTGATCACGCGTGGATCGAATGATTTTCGCCGGTTCAGCGCGCCCCGGCCGGCGCGCGCTGAACCGGCACAACCGGAACTGTCAGGTATGTGACCGGTCTGAAGTGTCAGGTATGTGACCGGTCAAACAGGGCCGGCTCCGGCCCCCAGTCTTCAGCTTCAGATATTGGCCGCCGCGTCGCCGACCCCTAGGCTGGAGGCGACCCAGGCCTTGAGCTGGCCCTTGGGCATCGCGCCGACCTGGGTGGCGGCGGGCTTGCCGTCCTTGAACAGGATCATCGTGGGAATGCCGCGCACGCCGTAATTGTTCGGCGTGGTCGGGTTCTCGTCGATGTTGACCTTGGCAACCGTCAGCTTGCCCTTGAACTCGGCGCCGATCTCCTCGAGCGCGGGCGCGATCATCTTGCAGGGTCCGCACCATTCCGCCCAGAAATCGACCAGCACCGGCTCGCTCGACTGGAGCACTGCGTTCTCGAAGCTGGCGTCGGTGACGGCGACCGTGTTCTCGCTCATGGGGACCTCTCCTGGTGACGGACGGTGAGATGGTTCAGGACGGGTCGGGGATCAAGCGAGCTCCGTTGCGAGCGCCGGGGCGTGGGCGTCGAGCAGCGCGCCGGGCAGCGGCATGACGATCGCGTCCGCGGTCCAGACCAGCGCGCACCGGACGGCGCTGGCGGGGCGGAGCGACTGCAGCACGCCGCGATAGGCCGACATCTGGCGGAGATAGCGGACGGGGGTGCGCGCGGGATCGGCGGGTGCGGCGCGCCCGCTTTTGAAGTCGACGAGATCGACGAAGTCGGATCCGATCGCGATCCGGTCGACGACGCCGCTGACGGCGACGTCGCCGACGAGGCCGGCGAGGCGCTGCTCGGCGCGGCCGAGCGGCCCGAAGACGGTGGCGAGCGCCGGATGGCCGATGATGGCGAGCGCCTCGGCGACCAGCGCCTCGACGTCGCCGTCGAGGCGGCGGCCGAAGCGGCGGGCAGCGGCCGCGCGCTCGTGCGCGGGGAGCGACGGCAGGTGCTGCAGCAGCGCGTGCAGCACGTCGCCGCGGCGCCGACGCGCGGCACGGCCGGCGTCGGCGCGCGGCGAGACGGCGGGCGGGACCGGGCCGAAGGCGACGCCGTCGGGCCGCGACGGGGTGAGGCTGCGTCGCGGCATCGGCTCGGCCGGCGGCGGCCGCGCGTGCCAGTCCGGCGCGCGGCCGGCCCAGCCGGGCATGGCGGCGTGGATGGGGGTGTCGCGCGGGTGGGTCGTGGGCTCGCGGCCGGGATGGCGGAAGATACGATGCTCGCCGTGCCAGGTGCCGCCCTCGATGGGCGGATCGAAGCGGATGGTGTCGACACCGTCGATCGCGTCCATTGCGTCCATCGCGCGGCTGCAATGCGCATACCAGGTCCCGTCGAGTTCGCCGCGCGGCTGCCAGCCGCAGACGATCAGGCGCTGCCTGGCACGGGTCAGGGCCACGTAGAGCAGGCGGTTGGCCTCGTCGAGCGCGCGCCTGCGTTCGGCCTCGCGCAGGCGCTCGACCGGCGGGCAGCGCAGGTCGCGGCCGGGCACCCAGATCGGCACATGATGGCCGTCCTGCTCGGACCAGAGCAGGTTCTCGTCGATCCGCGGCAGCGCGGTGGTGTCGGCGAGCACCACGAGGCGCGCTTCCAGGCCCTTGCTGCCATGGACCGTCATCAGGCGGATCTCGCCGGCGGCCTCGGCCGCCTCGCGCTTGATCTCGGCACCCGACTGCCTGACCCACTGCGCGAAGCCCTGCAGGGACGGCACGTGATCACGCGCGTGGGCGAGTGACGCCGCGAGCAGCTCGTCGATCGCCTCGGCGGCTTCCGGGCCGAGGCGGCGGAGGAAGCGGGCGCGGCCGCCGCGCGCGCCGAGCGCCTCGGCGAGCAGGGCGTGCGGCGAGACGTAGTCGGCGCGCGCCAGCAGGCCCGCGAAGAAATCGTGCGCGGCGCGCCAGTCGGGGCGCTCGTCGCTGCGTGCCTGCACGGCGGCCCAGAGCGCGCCCGGACGGTCCAGCGCGAGCGCCATCAGCGACGGGTCGTCGAGATCGCCGAGCGGGCTGGTCAGCATGGTGGCGAACGCGAGGTCGTCGTCGGGCAGCAGCAGGGCGTCGCAGAGTGCGAGCAGGTCCTGCACGGCGGGCTGGGCGGTGAGCACGATCCGGTCGAGGCCGGCGACGGGAACGTCGAGCGCCTTGAGCGCGCGCATCAGGCTGCCGGCGAAACGGGTGCGGCGCCTGACCAGCACCAGGATCTCGCCCGCGCGCAACTCGCCGCTCCCGACGAGGCGGGCGAGATGGGCGGCCAGCGCCTCGGCGAGGCGTTGCTCGCCCGACGCGAGGCCGCGGTTGCGGTCGGGCGCGAGCCAGGGCGAGACGGGCTGCTCGTCCTCGTCGCCGGCGGCGAGCGGCCAGAGCTCGACCTGGCCGGCGAGATCGGGCTGGGCGCTGGCGTGCGGCGGCACCGGAGCGCCAGTCTCGGCGACGCCGTCGCCGTTGCCGGCGAAGACGGCATCGACGAAGCGGAGGATGGCGGGGGAGGACCGGAAGGAGACGTTCAGGCTGGGTTCGCGGAACGGGCGGCCGGAGGCGGCCGCGCGGGCGCGGAACGTCTCGCGCCAGGCGTGGAAGCCAAGCGGGTCGGCGCCCTGGAACGAGTAGATCGACTGCTTGAAGTCGCCGACGGCGAAGATGGTGCGTTTGGACGGTGCGGCGCTGTCGCCGGCGAAGAACTCCTCGGTGAGCTTGCCCGCGATCGCCCACTGGGCGGCGGACGTGTCCTGGACCTCGTCGAGCAGGAGATGGTCGAGGCCGCCATCGAGCTTGAAGAGGACCCAGGCGACGCCCGGTTCGGCGAGCAGGTCGCGGCTGCGGGCGATGAGGTCGTCGAAATCGAGCAGGCCGAGGGCGCGCTTCTCGCTCTCGTAGGCGGCGAGCGAGGGTCCGGAGATGGCGAGCAGGGATGCGGTCGCGTCCACCAGCGCGAGCGCGTTGCGGTGACCCTCGATGCCGGCCACGCGCCTGGCCTCGGCCTCGATCGCCGCGAGGATCCCGGGATGGGTTTTCGCGAACCTGGTGGTGCTGGCGGCGACGGAGCGTGGCTCGCCGTCGTCCTTGAGCAGCAGGTCCCGCCACGCATTCCAGCGCGCGCACCGTTCCGGCAACGGGGCGCCGAGCCAGTCGAGCAGGGCGTGCGCGCGCTCGGCCATCGTGGCGGTGCCCTCGGCGGCGAGCGTGCGCAGCGACGCGGCCAGCGACGGCGCGTGGCCGTCGGCGGCTTGCGCGATCAGGGCGGCCGCGTCGGTATGGGCGACATCGAGGGCGCGGCCGAGGAGGGCTGCGAGTGCCGCCGGGTCGAGCGTGTGCGCGTGCGCCAGGCGGTCGGCGCGGGCGAGCAGGGCGCGGGTGATCCTGCCATGGCCGAGCGCGTCGAGGCGGGCGGCGAGGGCGGCGACGGTGGACGCGGCGCCGGCCAGGCCGACGGTGGCTTCGCGGGCGCGATCCAGCGCGCCCTTCGTGTCGGCTTCGTCGACGAGACGGAAATAGGGGCTGACGGCGGCCTCGAGGGGAAACCGCCGCAGCAACTGCTCGCAGAAGGCATGGATGGTGCCGATGCGCAGGCCGCCCGGGATGTCGAGGATGCGCGCGAACAGTGCGCGGGCGTGGTCGCGCATGGCGGCGGTGGCGGGCAGGTCGAGCGCGCGCAGGTCGCCGTCGAGCTTCGCGTCGGACGCGATTACCCAGGCGCCGAGCCGGTGGCGCAGGCGGATCGCCATCTCGGCCGCGCCCGCCTTGGTGAAGGTCAGGCACAGGATGCGCTCCGGCGGCGTCGGCGCGCGATCGGGACCGGGCAGCATCAGGCGCAGCAGCCGGTCGATCAGCAGCTTGGTCTTGCCCGATCCGGCCGAGGCGGAGACGAAGGCGGAGATCGCGGGGTCGGAGGCGAGGCGTTGCTGTCGGGTGGCGTGCGCGATCGGATCCAGCGCGTTCATTCCTCGTCCTCGGCGATGCGCCACTCGGCGACGCGGGCGAGCACACCGTACTGGGGGAAGGCGGGGGCCTGGGCGGGGAACGGCTGCGCGAGATAGGCGGTTGCCGGATCGTCGAACGCCTCGATCCGGGTCTCGAGACCGTGCCAGGCGGCGGCGAGCAGATCGTCGAGCTTCTGGCCGGCCTGCAGGCTCTGGGTCTCGCCGGGGGTGGGACCGCCCGAGAGTTTCCAGTGGGCGAGTTCGGCGACGGGCCGGTTGCGGAAGGCGTCGCCGAAGCCGCCGAGGGTCGCCATCGTCGCCTCGAGCGGAAGCTGGGGGGACCAGCCGGCCTGCATCGAACGGCGGCTCGGCATGGTGCCGGTCTTGTAGTCGAGGATGGCGAGGCCCGCGTGGCACTCGATCCGGTCGGCGCGGCCGGTCAGGGTGAAGGGGCCGGCGGGGCCGTCGAGGGTCCAGCGTCCGGCGATCTCGGTCGCGAGATGGTGGGGCGCGCCCGTGGCGCGGCGCGCGGCCTCGGTCGCCGCGATCCATTCGGCGATGCGGCGCAGGCGCGGCCGCCACCAGGCGGCGACGCCGCCGCGGACGGCGAAGCGCCCGATCGCGGCCTCGAAGCAGGATTGCAGGCCGTCGGCGTCGATCATGCCGTGGCGATAGGCGTGGGCGAGCGCGTCGTGGACGAGGTTGCCGAACAGGGCGCGGTCCGCCTCCTCCTCGATCGGCGCGAGCGGCGGCAGGCGGAGGATGTGGCGGGCGTAGATCGCATACGGGTCGCGCAACCACGTCTCGATCTCGGTGACGCTGAGCTGGCGGGGACGGTGCGAGACCGGCGGTCGCGGCGTGGGAGGGCGCGCGGGGCACGGGACGTCGGGCTGGTCGAGTGCCGCGGCCCAGGCGACCGCCGGGTCGGGCGGGAGGGATTGCCCGGCGCCGGCGAGGCAGGCTTCGAGGCGGGCAAGCCAGCGCGAGGGCACGGCGGGCGCGCGGTCGCGGCGGCTGGCGTGGGAGAGGATGACGCGCGGGGCGGCGCAGGCGAGCATGGTGAAATCGTGCGCCGACGCGCCGATCGCGGTCTCGGGCGCGGGCAGCCCGACGGCGGCGCGCATCTGGCGGCCCATCCAGGGACCGGGATCGGCCGGCGCGGGCCAGACGCCGTCGACGAGACCGCCGAGGACGATGAGGTCGGCGGTCTGGCCGCGCGCCTCGAGCAGGCCCCAGATCGAGAGGCGGGGATGGATCTCGGCGGCGTCGCGGCCGCGCAGCGCGCGCCGCCCGTGGACGCCGACGCCGGCGAGCGAGGCGTCGAGCAGGCCCGGCAGGCAGGATGGCGGTTGCGGCGGGAGCGGCACGAGCGATTCGAGCAGATCGGCCATGTGGACGGACAGCGCCTCGCCTTCCTCGTCCGACCACAGGCGGTCGGCCTCGGCCATGCGCTCGGCGGTCGCGAGCAGGGCGCCCACGAGATCGGCCGGGCGGACGCGGTCGCGCGAAACCGCGTCGTCGAGCGGTGCCGTGGCGACGGCGAGGCGGTCGAGGAAGGCGTCGAGCGCGCGCCGGTCGGTCTCGTTGATGCGCCGCGCGCCGGCGGCACGGCGGAGGCCGGCGATGCCGGGCAGCGGACGCGGGCCGCGCAGGCAGAGGCGCTCCAGTCGCCTGGCCTCGCGGCGGCAGGCGGCCTGGGTCAGGCCGATGGTGGCGAAGGGATGCTTGAGCAGGGCCAGCAGGTGCGCGGGCGGCAGGCCGTCGGCGAGCGTGGTCGCGATCAGGCGGAGGAAGACCGCGTGCGGCGTGTCGGCGAGGCGTTCGCCGGCGCTGTCGTCGGCGAGGATGCCGAAGCGTCCGAGCTCGGCCGCGACGCGCTGCGCGAGCGCGCGGTCGGGGGTGACGAGGGCGGCGGTGCGGCCCGGGATCTCGATGGCGTCGCGCAAGGCGAGCGCGATCGCGAGCGCTTCGGCCTGCTCGTCGGCGGCGGCGATCAGGGTGAGGCCAGGCTCCGGGGCGTCGAGAGGGGCGGGTTGGCGCCAGGTGGCGGCGACGGCCTGGGCCGGCAGCATCGCGCGCCGGAGCAGGGCGACGCGGCCCGGGATGCTGCCACTGAGTGTCGAGACGTCGCCGCGCGTGGCGCCGAGGCCGGCGAGCATGCGGCGCAGGCCGGCCTGCGGATGGAAGTCGCCCAGCGCGTCCCAGCTTGCCTCGTCGAGGCCGAGATCGAGACCGGGCAGGATCAGGCGGCCGGCCGGCAGGCACCCGACCGCGCGGGCGAGTGCGAGTTCGGCCGGCGTGGCGGCGACGATGCCGGCGAGCCAGACCGGGTGCACGGGGGCCTGGTCCGACCAGGCGGCGGCCTGGGACAGGAGAAGGGAAGACTGCCGCGCGGCCGGATCGGCCAGGCCGGTCGCGGCCAGCGCACGCGGCCAGCGGTCGGTGACGATGGCGAGGAAGTCGAGCGTGATCTGCCAGTGCAGCGCGAGCGCGTCCGGGGCGAGGGAAGGCAGCGCGCGAGCGAGGTCGATGTCCCAACGCGCGGCCTCGTCGATCAGGTCAGCGAGCGAGGAGGCGAGCGCCAGGGCGTTGCCCAGCGTGGGCACGGCGGCCGGCGTCGCCGCTTCGGCGTGGGCGAGGACGAGGCGCGCGAGTGCCGCCTGGCGCGCGATGCGGCCGATCGCGTCGGGCTGGTCGGCAGCACCCGCGATGGCGAGCGGCGCCTCGTCGGGGGCGCCGATCGCGTCGATCCGCGGCAGCAGCAGGGCGGGGCGGCCGGAGACGCGGAGGAAGGCGTCGGTCAGCGCGCGCACGCCGCGCCGCGTCGGCAGCAGGATCAGGCCGTCGCCGCAGCGGATCGGATCGTGGCCGCATGCGTCGAGCCATGCGGCGGCGACGCTGTCGAGGAAGCCCGCGCCGGGATCGATGGTGAACAGGCCGCTCATCGGCGAGAGGCGATCACAGGCGGACGCCGGACAGCCGGTCATCGAGCACATGCTCGGCCTCCGCGATGTCGGCCTCGGTCGGGAGATGGAACCAGACGCCGTCATGCACGAGGCCCCCGAGCCGGCCGGCCGCGATCAGGCGGTCCCAGAGCGAGGCCGCGGGCTCGGGGCCGTCGAAGAGGGACGCGGACAGGAGCTGGATGCCGGCGAACACGAAGGGCGCGATCTCGCGCTCGCCGGGGCGGCGGACGATGCCGAGGGAATCCATTGCGAGGGCCGCGCGCGAGTCGCTCGATCCGTTCTCGGCCGCGCGGGCGAGCAGCAGCATGGCGTCGAACTCGCCGCTCTCCCCAGGGCCGGCACCGAGCCGGGAGAGCGCCGGATCCGGACCGTCGAACCAGGCGACGTCGTCGTCGATCAGGAAGAAGGTGTCGGCCGGGCGCAGATGCCCGTCCGCGATCGCGCGGCCGACCGCCTGCGACGCGTTCGCGGCGTCGATCAGGATGAGGCCGGGATCGCCGCGCTGGAGGAGATGTCGTTCGAGCAGCGCCCGGTCCGGGCCGGCGCCGATCAGGACCGTGGTCACGGACGCGTCGGCGAGCCGATCGAGCGTGCGATCGAGCAGCGTGCGGCCGGCGAGAGACGGCAGCGCGCGCGAGATGGGGCGCGCCCGCGGCGGGAGCAGCACGGCGGTGGCCGGTCCGGTCATGGGCGGCTCCCGGCCACGGATGCGGTGAGGGATGCCAGCCGTTCGTCCGGCCAGCCGGCGATGACGCATGACCGGGCGGTCGCGCTGTCGTCGTGGGAGAGGGTCACGGTCAGCGCGCCATCCGGCCGGGCGTCGGCGAGCCGGTCGGGCCATTCGACGATGACGGCGCCGGCGCGGGCGTCGCGCCAGCCGAGCTCCTCGAGGGAAGCGGGACCGTCGAGCCGCCAGAGGTCGAGATGCGTGATCGGGCCCATCGGCGACTCGTAGTCCTGCACCAGCGTGTAGGTGGGCGAGGGCACCTCAAGCGCCGGTTCGTTGCAAGCCGCACGCAGGATGGCGCGTGCGATCGTGGTCTTGCCGGCGCCGAGCGGACCGTCGAGCAGGACCGCGTCACCGGGGCGCAACCGGAGGCCGATCGCGTGGCCGAGGTCGAGGGCGGCACGCTCGGTGGGCAAATCCAACGATCGGGATGTCACGCGGTCCGTCTCACGCGCCGCACTGTGCCCAAACCGGCGCCCGGCCGCCAGGAGAGCCGGCCGTCGAGGCAAAGGAGCGTTAACGGTTTGCTCATCGCGTTGACGGCATTGTGTGGCGTGGACGGGGTGGTTCGAGCGATGAAGATGGAGACGACGATGCCAGCGCGCCTGCCGTTTCTCCGGCCGAGCCCGCCGCGCCTGAGCGAATTGGCTCTCGAACTGCGCGACATCGAGACGCGGCGCCAATTCACCAATTTCGGTCCGGTCAACACCGAGCTCGAGGCCCGGTTCGACACGCATTTCGGCACCAGCGGTGCCTGCCTGACCGTCTGCAACGCCACGATCGGACTGATGCTGGCGATGCGGCTGGCCGCATCGCGTCGACCGGGTGCGACGCTGGCGCTGATGCCGTCCTTCACGTTCGCGGCGACGGGGGAGGCCGCGATGTGGGCCGGGCTGACGCCGGTGTTCTGCGACATCGATCCGGACACATGGCTGCCCTGTGCGCGCGACGAGGAGCGGCTGATCACGTCGCTCGCCGACAAGCTCGCGCTGATCGTGCCGTACGCGACGTTCGGCAACGGCCTCGATCTCGCCCGCTACGAGGCGATCGAGCGGCGTGGCATCCCGGTCGTGATCGATGCCGCCGCCTCGCTCGGCGCCATCGACGCGAAAGGTGCCGCGTTCGGCGCGGGCGCGTCGTTCCCGGTGGTGTTCTCGATGCATGCCACCAAGACGTTCGCGGTCGGCGAAGCCGGCCTGATCCATTGCGCGGACGCGTCGGTGATCCGCCGCCTGCGCTCGATGGCGAATTACGGCTTCGAGGGCCATCGTTCGGCCGTCACGCTTGGACTGAACGCCAAGCTGAGCGAGGTGATGGCGTTGATCGGGCTCGCCCGGTTCCGCGACTTCGAGACGCTGACGGCGCATCGCGACATGCTGGCCTCGATGTACCGGCAGCGTCTGCTGGACTGGCGATGCCAGGTCGTGCACGGGCGGCGGCAGGCCTATTCGTTCATGGCCGCGATGATGCCCGACGATCTGGCGCTGTCGCGCGACGAAGCATTGGCCGCGCTCGCGGCGGACGGTGTCGAGTGCGGCCGCTATTTCAGTCCGCATCTCGCCCAGCAGCCGCTGTTCCGCGCCTGCGCCGAGGCGGCCCGGCTGCCGGTGACCGAACGGATCTCGTCGCGGATCATCGCGCTGCCGCTGTGGGACGAGATGGGCGAGACGGAGGTCGATTTCTGCTGCGACGCGGTCTCGCGGCTTCGGACCCCGCATCCCGGCATGCAGGGCCTGCCCGCTCGGCCGGAAGCCGTCGCCGCATGAACATCGTGTCCGGCGTGCCGAGAGAAGGCGCCTTGCGGATGAGCCGAAGCGCCTTGCCGCCGATCGCGGCGATCGACATTGCCTCGAGGGTCTGGACGTTCGGTGTCAGGGACCGGACCTTCGCGCGACAGGTCAGGTTGCTGCCGGACGGGCGCATTTCCGGCTACATCCACGACAACGAAACGGCGTGGCGGATGGAAGACGGGCTGCTGACGTTTCTTGGACGGAACGGCGTGCCGACGGCGCGCTTCGCGCACCGCCGCGACGACGAGCACGGAGTGGTTCTGTGGGGCCCGCACCTGCCAGATCCGTCGCAGACCGTGATCCTGGCGGAGACGCGGCCCGCGCAGACGCTGGCGGCCGACATGTCGCGGTTTCCGATCGATCGTCATGCAAGCGGCCATGTTCCGGGCGAGCGCCGGCGCAACCTCGTGATGGTGTTCGCCAATCACAAATCGCTGCACCTGGATTGGATCCGCGACATCCCCGATGCGGAGCGGTCGTGGGATTTGTGCGTGAGCTTCTACGGGCCGGCCGACCACTATGCGCATATCGGCGTGGCGGAATTCTCGAGCCTGCAGACCGGCGTGTTCAAGGGCCGCTCCGCGCACGCGGCGTTCGCCGCCCACAGTCTGCTCTGGGCGTATGACCGGATCTGGTTCGCCGACGACGACCTGATGACGGGATGGCGCGACATCAATCGCCTGTTCGCGATCGCGGGCGAGCACGATCTGCTGTTGGCGCAGCCGGCACTCGCCGAGGGCAGCCATGTCGCGCACGGCATCACGCGCCGGCAGCCGGGGATGAAGCTGCGCTACACGTCGTTCGTCGAGTCGATGGCGCCGCTCTTCACCCGCGAGGCGCTGCGCCTGTGCGTGCCGGTGTTCCAGGACCAGCGGCATGGCTACGGCATCGACTATGTCTGGTCCTGGCTGCTGGGTGCCGCGCGCGACCGGATGGCGATCGTCGACGCGGTGGGCGTCGTGCACACGCGCCCGCAGACGACAGCCTACGATCCGGCCGCGAATGCGCGCGAGGAGCAGATGCTGCTCGCGATGTATGGGGTGACGCCGCGGGTGGAGGAGTATGGCCATCTGCGCGATACGCGATCTTGACCTTCGCCGCTTCAGCCGAGGCGGTCGATCGCCTTGGCGAGCGGTCGTTCCCCGTCGGAATAGTCGAGCCAAGCCTTGCTCCTGGCGAGCAGTCCGGGGACGGAGCGTATCGTGAAGCGCGCGGGATCGAGGGATTTGCTTACGTCGCGCCACGTCACCGGCATCGACACGGTCGCACCGGGGCGATTGCGCGGCGACAACGGCGCGACCGCGGTCGACAACCGGTCGTTGCGGAGATAGTCGAGATAGATCCGTCCGATCCGGAGCTTTTTCGACATGTTGACGAGATAGAGCTTGGAGTTGTCGGCGGCCATCCGGCGGCAGATCTCGTGGGCGAAGGACTTCGCCGCCTTCCAATCGGGACCGCTCTTGCCGGGCGGCGCGAGCGGGGCCACGACATGGAGCCCCTTCCCGCCCGTCGTCTTGCAGAAGGCGACAAGGCCGAGCCGCTCGAGCCGCTCGCGCATTTCGTGCGCGGCATCGACCACGGAGGCGAAGGCGACTTCGGGACCGGGATCGAGATCGAAGATCAGGCGTCCGGGCTGCTCGGGCTGTTTGGGGCGACAGTTCCAGGGATGCAGCTCGACCGCGCCGCTCTGGGCGACGGCGGCGAGACCCTCGATGCGGTCGATCTCGAGATAGGGCTTGTGGTCGCCCGCGACGGTGACGAGCTCGAGCAGGCTCGACGTGCCGCGCATCGCGTGGCGCTGGAAGAACTGCTCGCCCGAGAGCCCGTCCGGCGCGCGCACGATCGAGCACGGACGGCCCTCGATGTGCGGCATCATCCAGGCGCCGACCGATGCGAGATAGAGGGCGAGATCGCGCTTGGTGACCGGCGTGCCGTCGCCCGCGTCGGGCCAGAACACCTTGTCCGGATGGCTGATCGGCACGCCCATGATCTCGGTGGCGCCTGCCTCGGCCGGCCTGGGCTTGGAGCGCGCTGTGCGGGCCGGCGCCGGCACGGACGCGGGCACCGATGCCGGCGCCGGCAGCTCGGCCTGGACCGAAGCGGCCGGTTTGTCCTCGCGCAGCGCCTTGAAGGCCGCCTGGCGGACCATGCCGGTCGCGGTCCAGCCGGCGAACTCGATCTCGGCCACCAGTTCCGGCCGTGTCCAGGTGACACCCGCCTCGTGCCTGGGCGCACCCGCTCCGGTGAATGGGGACGAGGCGGTCGCGACCGCGCGCAGGCGTGGCAGGATACGCTCGACCTTGACCGCGCCGTAGCCGGTGCCGACGCGGCCGAGATAGACGAGATGGTCGTCGCGGTGGACGCCCACGAGCAGCGAGCGGAAGCGGCCCTCGGTGGTCGACCAGCCGCCGATGACGACCTCGTGCCCGGCGCGGCATTTGGCCTTGGTCCAGGTCTCGCTCCGGCCGGACCGGTAGGGCGCGTCGAGCCGCTTGGAGACGATGCCCTCGAGCGACAGCCGGCAGGCGGAGCGCAGCACGGCGTCGCCGCCGGTCTCGAAATGCTCGACGAGACGCAGCACGCCTTTCAATCCAAGGGCGGCGAGACGATCCTTTCGCTGCGAGAGCGGGCGGTCGCGGAGGTCGGCGGCACCATCGAACAGGAGATCGAAGGCGTAGAACACCAGTTCGTCGGTGCGCTCCTCGGAGAGTGCGACCTGCAGGGCGGCGAAGTCGGGCGCGCCATCGCGGTCGTGGGCCACGATCTCGCCGTCGATGATCGCGTCCGGCAACGAGGCGGCGCGCTTGGCGATGGCGGCGAAGCGCGCGGTCCAGTCGTGGCCGTTCCTGGTCTTGAGCGTGGCCTTGCCGCCGGCGACCCGCAACTGCATCCGGTAGCCGTCGAACTTGATCTCGTGCACCCAGCCGGTGGCGGACGGCGGCCGCTCGACGGTCCGGCACAGTTGCGGCGCGACGAAACCGGGCATCGCGGCACCCTCCGCGCGTCTGCTCGCGGCGAGGCCCTCGCTGCTGTCCCAGATCGCGTCGGGTTCGGGTGACGCGCGTTCGAGCATGAACGGCTTCGGACGCCGGCCCTTGCCGGCGGCAATCGCGGCCATGGGGCGGCCAGAGGCGACCGAACGATCGTCCGCCATCAGCGCATCGGTGTCGCCGGTTTCGGCATCGCGATGCTTGATCAGCAGCCAGTTGGTCCGCTTGCCGCCGGTCTTGTCGTGCTTGATCCGGACGAGCACCCAGCTTCCGCGCAGGCGCTGCCCGTGCAGGGTGAATTTCAGGTCGCCGGCGGCGAGCGCCCGGGCGGGATCGGCGTCGCCCTCGGGCGTCCAGAACCCGCGGTCCCAGACCTGGACGGTGCCGCCGCCATACTGGCCCTTGGGGATCGTGCCCTCGAAGTCGCCGTAGCCGAGCGGATGGTCCTCGACCTCGACGGCGAGGCGCTTGTCGGCCGGGTCGAGCGAGGGGCCGCGGGTGACCGCCCACGACTTGAAGACGCCTTGCCACTCGAGGCGCAGATCGAAATGCAGCCGGGTCGCGTCGTGCTTCTGGATGACGAAACGAAGGCGTTCGGACGGCGAGACCGCGTCGTCGCCGGCCGGCTCGGCGGTCTGCTGGAAATTGCGCTTCGATCGATAGTTGTCGAGCTTGGCCGGCATCGCGTTGTCCCCGGGCATTGCGCCCTGTTCGGCAGCAACCCGGGCGGACGCCGGTCGTTCCCGATCGGGTCCGATCAGGCGGGTTCGCTGCTTCTGGCCAGCCCGAAGAAGGCGCGCAGGCGCTCGACGAGCTGCTCGTTGTGGGCCATCGGCGGCTGCGGCGGCATCGTGCGGTCGGATGCGATCGAGGCATGGATCTGCCGCGCGGTGGCGATCAGCGCGTCGGCCACAAGCGGGTATTCCGACATGATCGCCTTGAGATCCGCACCGCTCAGTTCATAGACGGTGCATGGGGTGAGCGCGGTCGCCGACACGCCGTAGGGCTCGCCGACGAGGAGGCCCACGAGACCGATGAAGTTGCCCGGGCTGAGCGATCCGAGCCGCCGCGTCAGCCCGTCGATCGTCGAGGTGATGCTCGCCGTCCCGGTGCCGATCATCAGCACCGAGCCGGCGCTGGCGCCCTGCCGGATCAGCATTTCGCCGGGCTGGAACGACCGCTCGACCATGCGGGCCGCGACACCATCCCGGGCGGCCTCACCGAGGACGCGGAAATGATCGGAGGCGTCGAGGATCCGCTTGACGCCGCCGGACGGTTCGACGCCGGACGGGATCTGGCCCGGGGTCGCGACCGCGATGCCGGTGAAGCGGATGTGGCGGTGGATCTGGCGCAGCAATTCGGTCCTGGCCGCGGGGAGGAGTGCGGTCGAGGCGACGGCGAAATTGACGCTGTAGCGCGCGCCGTCGCCCTGCAGGGCGGTCATCGACACGCTCGGGGCCGGCCGGCCGAGCAGCCTGGTGCAGGCGAGGGCGGCGTTGCCGAGGATGGCGATGCAGCGATCGGGGTCGGCCAGCGGATTGAGGGTGACGGTGACGCTGTCGCTGCGGACGGGGGTCGGGTGGCTGCGGTTGATCAGGCGCGACTTGGCGACGAGGCTGTTGGGGAGGACGGCGATGTCGTCGTCGCCGGTCTGCACGTGTGTCGAGCGCCAGTTGACCTCGATGACGGTGCCCTCGATGCCGCCCTCGAACCACACCAGGTCGCCCCTCTGGTAGGGGCTCTCGACGCCGAGCGCGATGCCGGAGAACAGGTCGGCCATGGTGCTCTGCAGGGCGAGCCCGAGCACGATGGCGATGACGCCCGAGGTCGCGAGCAGGCCGCGGACCGGAACGTCGAAGGCGAAATTGATGATGGCGAGGACGGCGCCGACATAGATCACGCCGGCGCCGAGGTCGGAGACCAGGCGGGTCTCGCGGGGCTTGTGCTCGATGACGACCATCATCCGGCCGAGGCCCACGAGGGCGCGGGCGGCCATCAGCCACCAGGCCGCCTCGAGCGCCTGCTGCAGGAAGCGCTCGCCGGGCGAGGCGTCGAAATGCGGATGCAGCGGCGAGCCGACCACGAGCGGCAGGGTCGCCGAGAGGCCGGCGAACAGTGCGACCTTGACGAGCAGACGGACCCATGATGACGACCGCGAGACCAGGACCGGCGCGAGCAGCCCGATCGATGCGAAGCCGGTGACGAGGCCGGTATCGAGGTTCAATGCGCGGGCTCCTGATGTGTGGGCGAGAATACCTGATTTGTGCGGGTCCGGGGCCGCCCGGCCCCGGCGGGTCCAGGGCAGAGCCCTGGCCTTTTCGGAGGACCAGGTCTTGGACGCGACCGACCAGATCATCGAAGCCGGCAGGCATATGGACCGCCGGGGCTGGGTGCCCTCGGTGAGCGGCAATCTGAGCGTCAGGCTCGACGCGGACACGATCGCGATCACCAGGAGCGGCAGGCGCAAGGGCCAGCTTACGCGGGCGGACGTGATCGAGGTCGATCTCGAAGGCCGCCCCTTGTCGGCGGGCGACGTGCCGAGTGCGGAGACGCTGCTGCATTGCCAGCTCTACGCGAAGTTTGCCGAAACGGGCGCCGTGCTGCACGGCCATTCGGTCGCGGCCACCGTGCTGTCGCGCCTGGTCGGCGACAGCGTGGCGGTATCCGGCTACGAGATGATCAAGGCGTTCGACGGGCACGACACGCACGAGGTGACGGTGCGTCTGTCGGTGCTGGAGAACGACCAGGACATGCGGCGGCTGCACGGGGTGCTGGGAGAGCGGCTCGACCGGGACTGGATCGGCTATTTGCTGCGCGGCCACGGCGCGTATGCGTGGGGACGCGACATGGACGATGCGATGAACAAGCTCGAGGCGCTCGAGTTCATGATCGCGTGCGAGCTCGCCGCGCGCCGGGGCACCTGATTGCGCGGCCACCGGCAACCTCCCTATGGTCCTGTCCGCAGCCGGAAAGGAAGTCGCGGTGATGGATGCGTCGACAGGCACGGGCACCGACCTCGTCAACCTGCCGCGGCTGGTGACCGCCTATTTTGCGGATCGCCCGGACCCGTCCGACCCGTCGCAGCGGGTGGCGTTCGGGACATCGGGACATCGGGGCTCGTCGCTGAACAACGCGTTCAACGAGCATCATGTCCTGGCGATCAGCCAGGCGATCAGCCAGCACCGCAAGCGTGAGGGGGTGACCGGCCCGCTGTTCCTGGGCATCGACACGCATGCGCTGTCGGAGCCCGCGCTGGTGAGCGCGCTCGAGGTGTTCGCCGCCAACGACGTCACGGTGATGATCGATGCCGATCACGGCTACACGCCGACGCCCGCGGTCTCGCACGCGATCCTGGCCTACAACCGCGGCCGGACGTCGGGGCTCGCGGACGGTGTGGTGATCACGCCGTCGCACAATCCGCCCGAGGATGGCGGCTTCAAATACAATCCGCCCAATGGCGGCCCGGCATCGGCGGAGATCACGGGAGCGATCGAGCGGAGCGCGAACGGTTTCCTCGACGAGGACATGCAAGGCGTCAAGCGGGTGACGTTCGAGCGGGCGCGGTCGTCGTCGCTGGTGCATCCACACGACTATGCGGGGCCCTATGTCGACGACCTGCCCGGGATCGTCGACATCGACGTGATCCGGCGGTCGGGGATCAGGATCGGGATCGATCCGCTCGGAGGTGCCGCGGTCGATTACTGGCCGGTGGTGGCCGAACGGCTCGGTCTCGATCTGACGGTGGTCAACGAGGGCGTCGACGCGACGTTCCGTTTCATGCCCGTCGACTGGGACGGCAAGATCAGGATGGACTGCTCGTCGGCGCCCGCGATGGCGAACCTGATCGGGATGCGGGATCGTTTCGACATCGCCTTCGCCAACGACACCGACGCCGACCGGCACGGGATCGTGTGCCGGTCGGCGGGATTGCTGCCGCCCAACCATTTCCTCGCCGCATCAATCGCGTATCTGTTCGACAACCGTCCCGGCTGGGCGGCCGGGATCGGGATCGGCAAGACCATCGTCAGCAGCAGCATGATCGACCGGGTGGCGGCGCGGGCGCGACGCCGGCTGTACGAGGTGCCGGTCGGGTTCAAATGGTTCGTCGACGGGCTGATCGACGGCTCGCTCGGGTTCGTGGGAGAGGAGAGCGCCGGGGCCACGTTCCTCAGGCGCGACGGTTCGGTGTGGACGACCGACAAGGACGGGATCGTGATGGGCCTGCTGGCGGCCGAGATGACGGCGCGGAGCGGCCTCGATCCGGGCGAGCTCTATCGCGGGCTGACCGAGACGCTGGGCGCGCCCTGCTATGCGCGGATCGACGCGCCGGCGAACCCGAAGCAGAAGGCGGTGCTGAAGAACATCACCGCCGAGCAGCTTGGCGCGGTGACGCTCGCGGGCGATCCGGTGGTGGCGACGCTGAACGCGGCACCCGGGAACGGCGAGAAGATCGGCGGCATCAAGGTCGCGAGCGAGAACGGCTGGTATGCGGCGCGGCCGTCGGGGACGGAGAACGTGTACAAGATCTACGCCGAGAGCTTCGTCGACGAGGCGCACCTGGCGCTGATCCAGCAGGATGCGCGCGACGGCTTGGCGCGCGCGTTCGCGTCGGTCGACTGACGGCCTGGCCGCCTCGGGTTCGTCTCAAGATTAACCCAAAATCAAGGGTGGCGATCCATTCTGTCTCCGAGAGCGGTTCTCGCGATGGAGACGATAGACGATGGATCGGACCCGAATTGCCGTTGGCACCCTGCTTGCGTCGGGCGCGATCGTTGCGTATGCGCAGGCTTCGAGCGCGAGGACGCTCTATGTCAGCGCGTCGCTCGGATCGAACAGCCACACGGGCACCAGCAGTGCGGCGCCGCTCGCGACGATCCAGTACGCGGAGGGCCTGACCAGCCCGGGCGATACGGTGCTGGTGATGAACGGCACCTATGTCGACCAGGGCACGGGCGGCAACATCCTGTTCGTCAACCGGTCGGGGACGGCGGCCGCGCCGATCACCTACAGGGCCTATCCGGGGCAGCAGCCGGTGCTCCGCTTCACCAGGTCCTGGGCCGCGATCCGCGTGTCGGCCAGCTACATCGTGCTCGACGGGTTGCAGATCGTCGGCAATGCCGCGACGGTCCAGCCCAGCTATGCGCTCGCCCAGGCGCGCAACCTGCTCAACCCGCTGACCAACGGCGACGGGATCGACATCGATCCGCCATCGGCGGGCGTCACGCCGCACCATGTGACGATCCAGAACATGATCATCCATGACGTGCCGGGCGGGGGCATCGCGGTCGACGATGCCGACTACGTCACGGTGCAGAACAATCTCGTCTACAACACCTCGAACTGGTCGCCCTACGGCGACAGCGCGATCAGCGTCTACGAGCCGCACGACATCGATGCCGCCATCGGCTACAAGATCTCGATCCTGCACAACGCCACATTCAACAACAGCGAGCTCGTCCCCTGCGTGTGCCGCAACTACAAGGCGGTGTCGGACGGCAACGGGATCATCATCGACGACAACATGGACACCCAGGCGTCGGGAACGCGCACGCCCTACCATGGGCGAACGCTGGTCGCCTACAATATCAGCTTCGGCAACGGGGGCTCGGGCATCCACGCCTACTCGAGCCAGCACATCGATATTCTCAACAACACCGCCTACGACAACGAGCTGACGCCGACGCTCGACGAGGGGCAGATCTTCTCCGACACCGGTTCGGACGTGAAGATCATCGACAACATCCTGTCTTCGCCCGCCGGAAAGGCGATCACCAGCCGCAACAACAACACGGCGACGGTGACGGAGGACTACAACATCCTGTGGAACCTGGCCGGCCCGCTGCTGCGTCCTTCGGTCACGGGATCGCATGACATCCTGGCCGATCCGCTCTTCGTCAAGCCGGCGAGCGGGAACTTCGCGCTGCTGCCGGCCTCGCCGGCCTTCAAGTCGGGCGAGCCGGCCACGCTGCGCAACAGCGCCGTTCCGGCGGCGGCGGGATTGGTGACGTCGATCGATCGAGGAGCGGAATGACAGTCGGGTGGGACGCCCTGCTCACCGACAAATGATGTGACGGGGCCGGTCGTTCGCGCGTGTAGTGACGCAGCGACGATGCCGGAACGTTTCTTGATCAAGATCGAAGGACAGGACAGACCGATGGCTGTGAGGCAAGTGCGCGAGACAGTGATCCGTCCGACGGTCCACCGGCGGCCGGCCGCCGGTGCCGTGACGACGACAGATCGGGGCTTGAGGCGCGGCCTGTTCATCGCGTGCGGCATGTCGATGCCGGTCTGGATGCTTCTGCTCTATGCCTTGATCGGCTGATCGGACGCTGCCTGCAGGCGGCTCAGCGTGCGGTCGACGACAATCCAGGGATCGAGGCCGCCGGCGGAGGCGCTCTCGAAGACGGACATCGGGTCTCCGCCCTCGATCTTGATCCTGGGCAGCATCAGCGCGTCGGCGCCGATGGCGATGGAGCCATGTTGCGAGGTGAAGCAGGCGCGATAGCCGGCCTGCGCTGCGTGCCGGCGTGACAGCGACGAGAAGTCGGCGCGGGTGCCGAACGGATAAGCGAAGGCGGTCACCTCGCGGCCGAGCAGGGCTTCGAGCGTCTGTTTCGAGCCCAATAATTGATGCGCGAGCTCGTGGGCGCCGGCGCGGCCAAGCGAGCGATGATCGCTCGCGTGCGAGCCGACGTCGATCCCGAAGGCGGGCAGCGACGCGATCTCGTCGCGGTCGAGGAAGCGCTCGGGCTGGTCGCGCACGGGCTCGCCGATCCGGCCGGCGGTGATGAAGGCGACCGCGGGCACCGCGTGACGCCGCAGGATCGGGGCCGCGATCTCGAGCGTGCTCGCGGCGCCGTCGTCGATCGTGACCAGCACCGCGTGGCGTGGCAGGCCGGCATCGCCGCCGACGAAGGCCATGAGGCGGTCGAGACCGATCGCGCGGCCGCTCTCGGCGAGGAAAGCGATCTGGCGTTCGAAACACTCCGGCGCGAGGGCGAAGGGGTCGCGCGGCCGGTCCGCGAAGCGGTGATAGGTCAGGACGCGGACCAGCGGACCGCGCCGCCTGGCGACGAGAGGCCTAGCCACGGCCGCCATCGCACGGCGCGCGCCCTTCTTGGCGAACCAGCGGAGATCGGCGCGCCGCATTTGGCCTTCAGGCGGTCCGGCCCGGCAGGCGCACCCGTTGGGCTCCCTCGAGCAAGGGTGCCAAAAGCTCCTCCAGCGAGCGGCGGAAGGTGACGGGATCGTGCATCGCCGCCATCGCCTCGGCCGCCGCCGACCCGAGGCGGCCGGCAAGCGTGCGGTCCTCGAGCAGGGCGAGTGCCGCATCGGCGAAGGCGCGCGGCGTGTCGGCGCGCCGGACCTCGATCCCGTCGCGCAACTGCAGTCCGCGCAGGCCGGCTTCGGTGCTGACGATGGCGGCGCCGCGCGCGGCGGCCTCCATCGTCTTGACGCTCACGCCGGTGCCCGACAGGAGCGGCACGACGACCACGTCGACGCGGCCGTAGAACGCGCCGACATCGTCCATCCAGCCGGCGATGGTGATGCCGCGCCGCTGGCGCGCCGGCAACCGCGCGCACGCGGCACCCGCCTTGCCGGCGACGAGCAGGCAGGCGTCGGGCCGGGCGGCCAGGATCAGCGGCCAGATCGCACGGCAGAAGAACAGCAGACCTTCGACATTGAAGAGGGCGCCGGAGCCGATGAAGCCGAACGCGTGGCGGTTGTCGCCGGCTTCCTGCCTGTCGCCCGCGGGGGCGCCGACGACCGGCCAGCGTATCGGCAGCAGCCGGTCGGGTGCCACACCACCCTCGCGCAGTGCCTTGAGCTCGGACTCGGCGCTGCACAGGACCCGGTCGCACGCCGACAGCACCCGGCTCTCATGCCCGGTCAGGAACGAGGACGCCGGCCAGCCGATCGCCTGCAGCACGTCCGAGCGCGAGACGTGGCGGGCCGCGCGCGGCCCGCGCCAGCGCAGCATCCGCAGCAGGGCGCGCTGCAACGCCACGATCCGGAACGGAATGTGATCGTGGATGTCGAGCAGCTTGGGGGCCGGATGCGCGCGCAGTCGCGACACGCCAGTGAGGTAGGCGGCGTCGACACCGTGCAGGACGATCAGCGCGTAGGGAGCGGCAAGCACGGAATCGAGACGGTCGCGCGCGGCGCGGTCGGTGCGTAACGCTTCGGGCGCGAAACGATGGCCGCGAAGGGCGGCGAGGCAAGCGGTCGCGAGGCGCCGCCACGTCGCGCCGCGTCCGCCATAGGCGCCGACGAGATGGAGGCGCACGCCGTCGCGGGCGAGCCGCGCGCGCCCCTCGTCGCTCCAACGCGCGGACACGTAATCGAACGACAGCACGTCGACATCGACGCCGAGGCCGCGCAGGCAGTCGTACCAGAGCGAGATGATCGCCGAGGTGCCGTCATGCACCGGCGCGAACGGGTGCTTGGTGACGAGCAGCACGCGCGGGCGCGCGGGCTCGTCGAGCGCACGACGGGTCCTGATCGAGACGACATTCATCCAGGACGCCCTCGCGGCCGATGTTGGCTGCGATGATGTATCGCGTTTGATAGCATTTCGCAACGAAATCGCGTAGACGAACGGAGGAGTGCGGGAGGTCGCGATGACCGGGGCGAGAACGAGGATGGCGATGCGTTCGATGCCGCTGATCGTTTCGATCTGCGTGCTCTCGCAGGGTTTCCTGCCGCTCGGCCGCTTCACCGGCGCCGAGGCGTCGATGGACGCGGGGCAAGCCGATCCCTGGGCGAACCTGCTGCAGGGCTTCGTTCTCGTGGTGATGCTGCTCGGTGTGGCCGCACGGGTTCGCGAGGTGCTGCCGACATGGCGCGCGGGCGCCGTCCAGTGGCCGATCTGGACCTATTGCGTCGTCTCGGCGGCCTGGTCGGAAAGCCCGGGGACGACAATGCGGCGTTCGATCCTGCTGCTCGCGTATTTCCTGTTCGGCCATTACGCGTACGTGACGGCGGGGACGCGCGGCACGATCCGCCTGCTCAATGTCGCGAGCTGGCTGATGCTGATGTCCTCGCTCGCCTTCTTCGTGCTGGTCCCGTCGATCGGGCAGGACATCGGCAGCTACGAGGGGGCGTTGCGCGGCATCTTCTCGCAGAAGAACGTGACCGCGTGGACGTTCCAGTTGGCGCTGGCCTATCTCGGCTACCGGATCTATGCCGACCGGCGGGTGGGCCCGGGATTCGTGCTCGGCGTTCCGGTCATCATCGGCGCGATCGTGCTGACGCGCTCGACGACGGAACTGCTCGCCTGCTTCGTGCTGATCGGGTTCTGGATCTGGTCGGCCTGGTTCCGGGCGGCGCGGCTGAAGCTGCTGCCGCTGTGGGTAGCGGCGAGCATGCTGGCGATCGTCGCGTTCACGCTCTGGGGCCTGGGCGACGACGCCTACCGGCTGATGGGCAAGGATCCGGGTCTGACCGGACGGGGACCGATCTGGGAGATGGCGGCGCGCGCGATCGCGGCACGGCCGGTGCTCGGCCATGGATTCCAGGGGTTCTGGCTACCGACCGAGCGGGCGGTGCAGGAGATCTGGGCGGTGGTTCTGTGGCCGGCGCCGCACGCGCATAACGGGCTCTACGAGCTGCTGATCGAGGTCGGCTATGCCGGATTGGCGCTGTACGGCCTGCTGCTGGGGAACCTGGTGGTGCTCGTCGCGCGCGGGCTCGCGCGCGACGCGCCGCTGGCCTGGTGGACGGTGTCGTGGATGATCCTGGTGGTGTTCAAGGCGCACGCCGAGCCGGTGTATCTGCAGCTCGACATGTCGACCGCGCTGATCTCGTTCAGCACGGTCGCACTCGGCATGCAGCAGAAGGCCTACGCGCGGGACAGGGCGGCGGCGACCGCGTCGCGCGCCGGCTTGGGCTGGAGCGCGTCGTCGTAGAGGCAGCCGCGCGCCTCGAGTCCGTCGCCGCGCCTGGTCCAGGGCGAGTTCGACAGCCAACTGAAGCGATCGGCCAACTCCCAGACCGTGAGCACACGCACGGCGGGCTCGGCGAGCGCGGTCTCGAGATAGCGGCGCATCAGGTCGGCGACCGCCTCGTCGCGGATGGAAGCCGCGGAGCCCAATCGGAAATCGGCGACGTCGAGCTCAGTCAGGTGGATCGCGAGGCCCAGATCGGCGATCGCCTTGAGAAAGGCGCCGAAACGGCCGGGATCGAACCGGCCCTGGCCCCATTTGAGGTGGCTCTCGATGCCGACCGCGTGCAGCGGCGCGCCGCTGGCGCGGATCCGTCGCAGCAGCGCGAGCAAGGCGCGGCGGCGCGCCTCGAAATAGCGTCCCTCGAATTCGACGTCCATCTCGTTGATCACCAGCGTCGCCTGCGGATCGGCGGCGGCGGCCATCCGCAACGCGGTCTGGACGTAGTCGGGGCCCATGCGGCGCAGGAAGATCGTGTCGCGCATCCCGTCGCGCATGCCGTCCTCGACGCGCAGCGGTTCGTTGACCACGTCCCAGGCGTAGAGACGGTCGGCATAGCGGCCGCAGACGGTGCGGATGTGGTGAGCGAGGACGGACGTGAGATCGCCCGGGTCCTGCTCCAGCCAGCCGGGCAGGCTGAGATGCCAGACGAGGTTGTGGCCGCGCATCCGCAGGCCCGCGCTCGTGCACGCGACCAGCAGGGCGTCCGCCTGCGCGAAGTCGAACCGGTCGGCGGACGGGCGCAGCGTGCTCCATTTGAGCGCCATCTCCGGCGTCACCGCTTCCGCCTCGCGCTTGACGAGCGCGCCATAGGCCGGATCGCGGGCGAACGCAGCCTCGGTGACGGCGGTGCCGAACAGGATGCCGCGACGCCTGGCGGACGCGGCCAGCGACGGCGTTGCGGCCAACGAACCAGGTGCTGCCAGCGCGCAGGCCGAGGCCAGCAGCGCGCGGCGCGGGATCACAGGAGCCGGTCGAGGACGGATGGTAGCCGACGCTCGCCGGTCAGCACGGCGTCGAGGCGGCCGACGCCCGCCTGGGCGAGCAGGCGGGCGGCTCGCGACACCGAGGCCGTGCGGGTGTGCTCGGCGCGAACGACGAGGATGGTCCGGTCGGCGACCGCCGACAGGATCGCCCCGTCGGGCATGCGGGCGACCGGGGGACAGTCGACCAGGACAAGATTGAAGCGGTCGCGGAGTGCAGCGTACAGAGCGCGCAGTTCGCCCGGCCGCGGCAGGCCACCGGATCCGACGAGCGGCACGGCCGATCGTGCGTCGCCCTCATGCGATGACGGGATCGATCCGGTCGCGCGGTGCAGTTCGAGCAGGCCCGGACCGGAGCGGCCGGGCGCGCCGGCAGGGCCCGCGTCGACGCGGAGCACGCGGCACCAATCGTGCCGGGACGCGGCGCGCGCCACGGCGGCCGCGATCAGCGTGGTGCCGCATCCGTCGTCGGCGCCGACGAGATGCACGACCAGTGCACCCTGGCGCTCGATGTCCGGCTGCAACGACGCCACCAGCAGCCCGGCCGCGACGTCGTCGGCTTGCGCGGGGACCGCGGCACGGCGGCGCCAGATCCGTCCCGGCGCCCGCCATGCGAAGCCGACGCCGTCCAATCCGGTCGTGGTGCTCATGCCCATCGAGGCCGTTCCTTTTCTCGTGGTCGATACTGGCGCTTTCAGTAGCACCGATGCTATTGCGGGTCTGCAACGAAATGCGGGGAGGAGCGCGTGCGTCATCGGCCGGAGATCGCGATCCTGTGCGGCGGGGGCTTGACGCATGCGGCGGGCGGCATCGGCCAGCTCAGCGCCTACCTGCTCGACGCGTGGGCGGCCTCGCGCTGGCATGACTGGGGCCGGACGGTGGTCGACACGCGCGGCGATGGCGGATCCCTGTCCGGTATCGTATCGTTCGCGCGTGCGGCGGCACAGCTCGCGACGCTGTCGCTGTCGGGGCGGCTCGACCTGCTGCACGCGAACATGTCGACGCGCGGCAGCGCATTGCGGAAATGCCTGCTGTGCCGCGCGGCGCAGCTCATGGGCACGCCCACGGTGATGCACATGCATGGCGCCGACCTGCACGAATTCTACCGCCGTCAGGCACGTCCGTTCCGGGCGTTCATGCGCGCGTCGCTCCGCCGGTCGTCGTGCGTGATCGTCCTCGGCACGGTCTGGCGCGATTTCATGGTCGACGAGGTGGGCGTGCCCGCCGAACGCGTGGCGGTGGTGCCGAACGGGGTTCCGGCGCCGGCGCCGGCGCGGGCGCGGACGGAGGCGCGCGACGGCGTGCGGATCGTGCTGCTCGGCCGGCTCGGCGACCGCAAAGGGGTGCCCGAACTGCTGGCGGCTCTCGCGCGGCCCGATCTGCGCGCACGGCGCTGGCAGGCGACGCTGGCGGGCGACGGCGAGCTCGAACGCTTCCGCACCGAGGCGGCTGCCCTCGGCCTGGACGGACGAGTGACGATCCCCGGCTGGGTCGACCGGCCGGCCGCGGCGGCACTGCTCGACGATTGCGACCTGTTCGTGCTGCCGTCGCACCACGAGGGCATGCCGCTCGCCCTACTCGAGGCGCTCGCGCGCGGCGTGCCGGCGATCGCGACGCCGGTGGGCTCGAACATGGACTTCCTGGTCCATGGCGAGAACGCGCTGCTGGTGCCGCCGGGCGACGACGCGGCGCTGGCGGACGCGCTCGGGCGGCTGATCGACGACCCGGCGCTGCGGCGGCGCCTGGGGGATGCCGGACGCGCGACTTTTCGCGATCGGCTCGATATCGGCACGGTCGCCGAACGGATTGCCGAAATCCACGCCGACGCGCTCAGAATGCCGACCCGCCGTGGAAGATCAGCTTGAGTGGCGTGAGCAGGGTGATCTTGAGGTCGAGCAGCGGGGACCAGTTCTCGATATAGTCGAGGTCGTAACGCAGCCGGCGGCATAGATCCTCGGCGGTCGCGAGCCCGCCGCGCGAGCCGTTGACCTGGGCCCAGCCCGTCATGCCCGGCTTGACGCGGTGACGTTGCTGGTAGTCCTCGGCGATCTCGACGCTGAGCCGGTTCTCCGTCGTCATCGCGCCCGGATGCGGTCGCGGGCCGATCAGCGACATGTCGCCGGCAAGCACGTTGAGCAGCTGCGGCAGCTCGTCGAGGCTCGTCGCGCGCAGAATGCGCCCGACCCTGGTCACACGGCTGTCGCCGCGTGCGGTCTGGCTGACACGGCCCGGCCACGCCTGACAGGTCTCATGCCAGATCATCGTGCGGAACTTGAGAATCTCGAACTCGACGCCGTTGCGGCCCTCGCGCCTCTGCCGGAACAGGATCGGTCCCCGACTGTCGAGCCGGATCGCGAGGATGATCGCGAGCAGGACCGGCAGCACGATCACGATCAGCACGAGGCTGAGCAGCTTGTCCTGCACGGTCTTCAGCGCGCGTCCCCAGCACGGGATCGGCGCGCCGCGTAGGGTCGCCATCGGCACGCCGTCGAGACGCTCGAGCTCCGCCTGCGACCAGTCGGACTGGGCGAAGGACGCATAGCGCGCGACGGGAACGTCGAGCGTGCCGAGAGCGCGAACGCACGAGCGGATCCGGGCCTCGTCGCCCGAGAACGCGAGCACGATGCGGTCGATCGATCCGGCGCGTGCCAGGCGAAGCACCGATGCCAGTCCATCGCGGTCGTCGCCGAAGCGGCCAGCGACCGAGACCCGCCGGCCGGGCCGCTCGAAGCGGCGCGCGAGCCGTTCGACCAGCCATTCCTCGCCGACGATCGCGATCCGCTGGCGGCCGAGGCCGTGGCGTTCCGCGGCACGCCACGCGAGGATGCAAGCGAGCAGCAGCATCGAGGCAGCCACGGCCGCGCTCATCGCGCCACCGCGACGGCGAGCGCCGGGTCGAGCGCGCGGCCCCGCCGGATCAAGGCCGCGTAGAGTGCCTGCAGCGACCGGCAGGCGGCGTCGATGTCGTGGCCGGCCACGACCGTCGCCCGTGCGGCGCGGCCGAGCCGGCAACGCAGGGGCGGGTCGGCGACCAGGCGTTCGAGCGCACGCGCGAGGCCGGCCGCCTCGCCCGGGGCGACGAGCAGGCCGTTGACACCGTCGCGGACGAGATCGGGGATCGCACCGACCGCGCTCGCGATCACCGGAAGGCCGGCCGCCATCGCCTCGAGGATGGCGATCGGCTGACCCTCGTGGCGCGACGGCAGCACGAGCAGGTCGGACCGCGCGAGCAGTGCCGCCGCCGCGTCCTGCTCGAGCCAGCCGGTGAAGGTGACGCGGCGGTCGAGTTTGAGCGATGCGGCCCTGGCGCGGAACGCGCCGACCTCGCCGTCGCCCGCGATCGTGGCGTGCCAGGCGAGGCCGGGCCGATCGAGGGCGGCCAGGGCTGCCAGCAGCTCGGGCACGCCCTTGCGCGCGCCGACACGGCCGAGGAAGGCGATCCGGCACTCCCCTCCCCTCGCGCCGGGATTGTTCCCGTCGGGCTCCGGACCGAGCGGGATCGCGTTGGGCATCACGACGATCCGGGACGGGTCGAGCGACAGCTCATGCGTCAGGATGGCGCGGCCGGACGGTCCGAGCGCGATCACGCGGTCGGCGCGCGCCAGCGCGCGCCCGAGCGCCGCGCGCAGGACCGGCCGGAGCGCGCGCACGAAATCCTCGAAGCGCGAGCCGTGCACATGGACGATCACCGGCAGGCGGAACAGTGCCGCGAGCCGCGCCAGCAGCAGCTTGCGCAGCACGCTGCCGTCGGCCGCCATGTGCAGGTGGACCAGCCCGGCGCGGCCGGTCGCCGCGCGCGCCGCCAGGCGCAGCGCGCAGAGCGTGAAGGCGAGCGGCATCGGCAGCCGGCCGCCATGGCTGTCGAGGACGACGAGCGGCGTGCCCGGCGCCATGCGCTCCCAGGCCTGAGTGACGTAGCGGACATGTCGCCCGATGCCGCCGCAGCCGTCCGCGCCGCCGGGACAGACGACGAGCACCGGCCGGTCGCGCCTGAACCCGCTCACGCGCATGGGGCGGCGAGCATCGCGGCGGGCGCCGGCGCGGGCGACAGGAGCCGCTCGTAGGCGACGACGAGGGAATCGGCCTGGCGCTGCCAAGCGAAGTCGGACGCGAAGCGGCTCCTCGCCGCGGCGCCGAGGCGGCGGCGGCGTTCCTCGTCGTCGAGCAGCCGTCCGACCGCGTCGCCGAAGGCGGACGCCTCGTCGCTCTCGACGATGATGCCGGCGTGGCCCACCAGGCGGCGCGACATCGCGAGATCGAAACTCACGCTGGGCACCCCGAAGGCCATGTATTCGAGCAGCTTGTTCATCGTCAGCCGGTCGTTGAAGTCGTTGCGCGGATCAGGGCAAAGCCCGACATCGGCGGTCCGCAACGCGCGCCAGAGCGTCTCGCCGGTAACGAAGCCGAGGAAGGTGACGTGGTCGAGAAGACCGAGCGACGCCGCGCGCTCGCGCAGCGCCGGGCATTCGGGACCGTCGCCCGCGAGCACGAACTGGATATCGTCGCGCCCGCCGGCGCGCACGAGGTGGGCGGCCGCGTCGAGCAGGATGTCGACCCCGTCCTGGCTGCCCATGACGCCCACATAGAGCGCCATGAACGGGCGGCCGCGACGCAGCGAAGGATCCGGCGGCAGCGACAGTTGCGGGCCGAGATCGGGCGCGCTGAGCACGATCGCGGTCCGGTCGCGCGTCTTTCGCCCGATCGCCATGTCCAGCGTCTGGAACATCTCGTTGGGCGCGATGACGAGGTCGGCGAGACGGAGCGTGGTCCGCTCCAGCAGTGCGAGCGTGCGCGCGAGCCGCCGGAAGCGGGGGAACTTGACCTTGAACAGCTCGACTGCCGGATCGTGATGGTCGAAGACGAAGCGCACGCCGAAGGGACGGAACTGCAGCGCCACCAGGAACAGCAGGTCGGGCGGATTGCAGGCCTGCACGACGTCGAAGCCGCTTGCGAGGAAGACGCGCCAGGCGAGCCAGGTCTGGCTCAGGATCGCGGTCACGTATTCGAGGACATAGCCGGCCGGGCCGTGCGCCTCGGGCAGCCAGTGACGGAAGATGTCGATCCCGTCGATGGTTTCGCGGGATTTGTTCCAGCCCTTGCCCTTCGGGCAGATGATGGTGACCGAGAAGCCGGCGTCGCGGAGCGCGGTCGCCTCCTGCCAGACCCGGCGGTCGGGCGGGACGGGAAGGTTCTCGACCAGGATCAGGACACGCTTGCGCGGCACCCGGGACGACGGCGCGATCGCAAGCACGGGCCCCGGTCGCGTGGCCGGGTCGAAGGCCTCGGTCGCTGACAAATGCGTATCTCCGATCGGTATCGTCGAAGCGGGGAGGGCTGGATCACCGTCAAGCGGATGGTGCTGGGCGCTCGATACGATGTCAATACGATTTGAGGATTGCCGATTTTTGTTACTTGTGCGACATGGGTTTGATTGGTGTGATGACACCGGGGAGAGATCGATGCTCGAGCGCCAAGGCCACCATCCGGTCGCGCGCCTGACGGTGCGCGACATCGCGGTCGTCGGGTTCCGCCACCGCTGGGCGATCATCGCGGCCGGCGCCGCGCCGGTCCTGCTCGCGGTCGCGGCGATGCTGCTGCTGACGCCGCGCTATGCCGCGACCGCCAGCGTGATGGTCAAGACCGGCCGCGAATATCTCGTCCGCGAGGAGGGCCAGGTCACCGGACAGTCGGCGCCGCAGACGACCAAGCAGGAGGCGGTGAATTCCGAGATCGAGATCATGACCAGCCGCGGCAGCATCGAGCAGGTGATCGCGCGGATCGGCATCGGGCGCCTCTATCCGGCGCTGCTGCGGTCGCCGCCGTCACAGGGCACGCCGATGGATGCGGCGGTGCTGCGATTCAGCCGCCGGCTCAAGGTCGAGGCTGTCAAGATCAGCAACGTGATCGATGTCAGCTTCAGCGATCGCGACCAGGCGCTCGCCGCGCGCGTGCTGGACGAGTTCCTGCGCGTGTACAACGAGCGCCATCTCGCGGTCTATGACGGCGGCGAATCGAGCCGGGTCTATGCCGGCGACGTCGCGGCCGACATCGCCGAGCTCGACCGGCTCGAGCACCAGCGCGCGCGCATCAAGCTCGACAACGGCATCTTCGACGCCGACGAGCAGCGCCTGTCGCTGATCTCGCAGCGCGCGGACGCCCAGGATCAGCTCCGGCAATCGACCGACCGGCGGCAGACGCTGATCGAGCGGATCGCGTTCCTGCAGGGCGCACTCGGCCGCATCCCGCGCAGCGAGATCAGCACCGAGACCGACAAGAGCGACACCGCGGCGGCTCCCGGTGCGGCGCTGGTCGACCTGTTGCGGACGCGCAGCGACCTGCTCGCGCGCTACGCGCCGGACCATCCGCTGGTGCGTTCGATCGAGGCGCAGATCGCCTCGGTGGACCGGGCGAGTGCGGCGATGTCGCGGCCGTTCGTGCACGTCAAGAACGACCGGTCGCCGGTCGAGCAGCAGGTGACGCAGGAACTGGTGATGGACCGCGCGGAACTCGCCCCGCTCGACGGCCAGGTCGCGCGCACGACGGCTGCGATCGCCGGCTTCGTGGCCGAGCTGCGCCGCATCGAGACCGCCGACACCGATCTGCGAACGATGATGAGCCGGATCGACAGCCTCGATGAGAACCTCAAGGAGGAACGCGCGCAATACGAAAAGGCGCGGGCGCTCGACGGGATGGACGCACTCAAGGCGCTGAGCGTGAGCGTGATCCAGCCGCCGATCGCCGGCGGACTGCCGGTGTTTCCGAACCCGTTGATGTTCGGGGCCGGCGGCATCGTGCTCGGCGCGCTGTCGGCGAGCGGGATGCTGATCCTGCTGCTGCTTCTCAACGATCGTGTGCTCACCGCCGACGGGCTGGAGCGGGCGTTCGGGATGACGGTGCTGGCTTCCATGCCGGAGGTCCACGCGGCGTGAATCCAGATGGAAGGCGGGGGGACCGGAGCCGGTCCCCCCGGACCCCCCGGCGATGATCAGGGACAGCCTGGTCTATGTGGTGGCGAAGATCGTGCCGGGGGCGCTGGGCGTGGCGACCACAGCGCTGCTGACGCGGGTGTTCGCACCGGCGCAGTACGGGCTCTACGGAATCGCGCTGATCGTGATGACGTTCGGCTCGTCGATGCTGTTCGACTGGATCGGGCTCGCCTTCATGCGCCTCTACGAGGCGCGGCGGCACGGGCCGGCGACGATCCCGACCTTCATCGCGCTGTTCGGACTGGTGCTGGCGGGGACCGCGGCCCTGGCCGGATTGGCGTTCGCGGCCGGCGTGCTGCCGGCGGCTCATGCGGGCCTGTGGCTCGCGGGGATCGGGATGGCGTGGGCGTTCTCGCTGTTCGAGCTGCTGGCACGCTTCGAGATCGCCGATTTCAGGCCGGTCCGCTACCTGGCGATGAATGTCGGCCGCGCGGTGCTGATGCTGGCGGCGACCGCCGGCGCGGCGTTCGCGGGCGGCGGTCCGGCATGGGTCGCGGCCGGCACGTTGCTCGCGCTGCTCGGCGGCTGCCTGCTGGGGCGCAGGCGGCCCTTGCTGCCGCGGCCCGGCCGGTTCGACCGGGCACTGGCGCGCGAGGCAGTGCTGTTCGGCCTGCCCTATGCCGCGAGCATGACGCTGCTCGGCCTGACGACGACCGGCACCCGCGCGGTGGTGGGCGCACTCGCGGGCGACGGCGCGCTCGGGCTCTACACCGCCGCCTTCGCGCTGTCGCAGAACGTGCTGGTGCTGATCGCGGCCGGGATCGGCTCGGCGACCTATCCGGCGGCGGTCCGCGCGGTCGAGGCGGGCGATCCGGTGGCGATCCGGCGCCAGTTGCGGACCAATGCGACCGTGCTGCTGGCGCTGTTGGCGCCTTGCTCGCTCGGGATGGCGCTGGTGGCACCGGACTTGGCACGCCTGCTGGCGGGGCGCGCCTACGCGCCGACCGTTGCCGCCCTGGTCCCGTGGATGGCGGCGACATCGTTCCTGGGCGGCCTGCGCGCCTGCTATCTCGACCATGCGTTCCAGCTCAGCCGCCGGCCGGCGCTGCAGATCCGCATTGCCGCCGTCGCGGCCTGCCTCGGCGTCGGCGGGACCGTGCTGCTGGTGCCGCGGCTGGGTGTCGCGGGGGCGGCGATCGCGACCACGGCGGCGATGGCGGTGTCTTGCGTGCATGCCTGCCTGCTGGGGCGGCGGGCCTTCGCGTTGCCATGGCCGGGGCATGGGGCGTGGGGCGTGGCGTGCGGCTGCGTCGGGCTCGCGGTGGCCGTGCTGCCGGTCCAGGGCCACGGAGCGGCGGCGCTCGCGCTGCGCGTCGCCGGTGGTGGGCTCGTCTACCTCGTTATGTTGATCGCGACCGACGTGCTGGATGCGCGCGCGCGCGTGCGGACAATGGTTGCACGCGCAACCCGGGGACGGCCCCTGACTCACGCGGGAAGGTTGTCGGGCCGATCGGTCGAGGGGCGATAGGTCGGCGGGTCTGGGGCGGCTCGCCCCAGCGGGTTCGGGCGGAGCCCGACGCTTACTTGACCACGCTCTGCGCGGCCGAGGCGGGATTGTTGAACTGGTAGAACACGCCGGCGCTGGTGCTGGTCGGCAGCGCCTGGCGGACGTACTGGTCGATGAACTTGTCGAACGAGGCGACGTCGGAGCGGGGCACGAGGACCGCGTCCTGCGGGCGGACGATGACGTTCTGGGCGAGATCCTGGCCCGATTCCACGCGGGCGAGATCGACCGAGAAGATGATCTGGCCGCCGTCGATGCCGTCGCGCACGACGATGATCTCGTGGCGCCGCGCGGTGGGCAGCAGCCAGCCGGCGGCCATCAGCACCTGCATGATCCGTCGCGGCCCGCCGGGCAGTTCGAGGAAGCCGGGACGCGCGACCTCGCCGCCGACGAAGACCTGCTGCGAGGCCGAGCTGCGCAGCAGGACGCTGAAATCGGGCGACGCGATTCGGGCCTGGCTGCGATAGAGCGGGGCCAGTACGGACGCGAGTTCCGTTGCACTCAGGCCGGCGGCACGCACGTCGTCGGCGAGGCCGGGCACGGCGATGCGTCCGTCGGGGCGGACGGTGACGAGGGCGGTGTAGTCGGTGTCGATGAGATGGTGGATCTCGATCTGGTCGCCCGGCTGCAGGCGATAGGCCGCGCTGCGGGCGAGCGCCTCGTCGCTCCGGACGAGGGCAGGCGGCGTCGGATCGGTCAGGACGGGGCCGCAGGCGGCGAGACTCGCCACGAGGCCGGCGATGACGGCAGCCGCGAGGGTGCGCGCGATCGGTGTGCGTTGATCCATGAGCGTCCGCCCGTGTCGTGGAAACCGGTGTCGTTACTACGTCGTACCGTTACGATACCGGTTTGTCCAGCGCCGCGCGCCGGTCGGCGGGCAGCGTTCGCAGCGCGTGGGCGAGGAACAACGGGATGTCGATCGCGTAACGACCGAGGCGCTCCGGCTTCTGGAGGCAGAGCTGCACCCATTCGAGACCGGCCCGCCTCACCCACGCCGGCGCGCGCTTGAGGTCGCCGGCCCAGTGGTGGAACAGGCCGCCGACGCCGAGGCACAGCCGGCAGCGCAGTGCCGGCGCGTGGCGGTCGATCCACTCCTCCTGCAGGGGATTGCCCATGCCGACGAGCAGCAGCTCGGCCCCGCTCGCGTTGATCGCGTCGACCGCGCTTGCGTGGCCGTCCTCGTCGAGATAGCCGTGCTGGCGCCCGACCACCTGCCAATGCGGATAGGCGCGCGCAAGATGCGACGCGGCGGCCCGGTTGATCGTTTCGCTGCCGCCGAGCAGGAAGCAGCGTCCGCCCCCGGGACGCCCGAGCAGCGACGGGACGAGGTCGGTGCCGACCAGATTGGCGCGCACCGTCCGGCCGCGCAGTGCCGCCGCGATGCGGATGCCGATCCCGTCGACGAACAGCAGGTCGGCCCGGCGCAGGACGCGGCGGTAGCCCGGCCTGCCGGCGGCGAGACGGGCCGCGTGCGCGTTGACGAAGTAGCCGGCGGCGGGACGCGGCGCTTGGGACGCGAGAATGGCCGCCAGCGTGTCGACCGCCTGCTTCATCGACAGATTCTGCAAGGAAAGACCGAACAGCCTGATCATGGAGGCACCGCGCGCTTGACACGTTTCGATACCGGATCAGAATGGCCGCGTCGAGAGGAGATCAGCCATGCCGCGCATGGTCGTGTCCGCGTGTCTCGCCGCGTTGCTGGCCGCGATCGTTCCGGCGTCGTGCCGGACGCCCGGCCAGCTTGTCGCCGATGGGTTCCTGGTGCGCCGGATCCTGTCGGTCGACGGCGATTTCCACGGCTGCGGCGTGCGCCGCCCGATCCGTTTCGTGGGCGGTTCCGATTTCCTGTGCCAGTCCGACAGCTTCACCTACCTGCACGACCCGCTGGCGTTCGTGCTGCAGAACCCGGCGACACTGGAGACCGTGCTGTCGATCGGCGGCGTCGAGTATGCGGGCCGTCTCGAGAACGTGGCGCAGCTCGGCCGGCGGATCGACACCGGCACCGGGCCGCTGCTGACGGCCCTGCCCGACCCGACGCGGCTGGTGCCGCTCGAAGCGGGCGTCGCCACCCAAGGGATCACGCCGATCAGCGGCCTCGACCAGCCGGTCCCGCCCGGCCATGACGACGGCACGCCGCAGCGTCGGTAGATCGGGATCGCACCTCAGGTCCGGCCGAACAGCTTCTCGAGGTCGGTGCGCGCAAGACGGAGATAGGTCGGGCGGCCGTGGCTGCAGGTGGAGGCGCGCGGGGTCGCCTCCATCGCGCGCAGCAGGGCGGACATCTCGGCCGCGTCGAGCCGGCGCCCCGCACGGATGCTGCCGTGGCAGGCGAGCCGGGCAAGCGCCGCGTCGAGCCGGTCGTCGAACGTGGTGGTCTCGCCGGTTGCCCCGAGCTCGTCGGCCATGTCGCGCAGCAGCGGACCCGCCTGGGTCTGGCCGAGGGCGGCGGGCAGCGCACGCACGAGGACGGCGCCGGGACCGAACGGTTCCAGTTCGATGCCGAGGCAAGCGAGGCGCCCCGCCTGCTCGAGCAGCAGGCGCACGAGCGGCGGGGCGAGCTCGACCACGTCGGGGATCAGCAGCGTCTGGGTGCGCACGCCGCCGGCGGCTGCCTGGGAACGCAGCGCCTCATGGGTGAGGCGCTCGTGGGCCGCGTGCTGGTCGACGAGGACGATGCCGTCGGCCGCGACCGCGAGGATGTAGGTGTCGAGGATCTGGGCGACCGGGGCGCCGAGCGGGAAGGTGTCCTCGGCCGCCACGGGCGGGGTCCGGGCCGAGGGCGCGCCGAGGGGGAGCGGCGCCTCGGCGAAGCCGGTCGCGCCCGAGTGGGCACGCGTCGGCTGCAGGGCGAGAGCGGGACGGCGCGGGAAGGAGAGGAGCTGGCCGCCGGCGCCGGCCCCGGTGCCGAGCGCGCGGCCGAGGCCGCCGATGACGAGCGCACGGACCGCGTCGGGATCGCGGAAGCGCAGCTCGGTCTTGGCGGGATGGACGTTCACGTCGAGCTGGTCGGGCGGGATGTCGAGGAAGAGTGCGACCGCGGGATGGCGCCCGTGCGCGATGACGCCGCGATAGGCGACCCGGACCGCGGTGCGGAGCACGGGATCGGTCACCGGCCGGCCGTTGACGACGAGGAACTGGCCGGCCGTGGTCGGGCGGCTCGCGGCCGGCCCGAGCGCGCAGCCTTCGAGCGAGAGGTCGCCGCGCGCGTGCGCGACGGCGAGCATGCCGCCTTCGGCGTCCGGGCCGAGGAGGGCGCGGATGCGGGACTCGCGCGGCTCGGCGGGACGCTGCAGGACGATCCGCTCGTCGATCGCGAGCAGGAAGGCGGTGGAGGGATGCGCCATCGCGAGACGGCGGAGGGCCGCCTCGGCATGATCGGCCTCGACGCGCGGGCTCTTGAGGAACTTCCGGCGCGCCGGGGTCGCGAAGAACAAATCCTCGACCAGCACCTTGGTGCCGGGCGGACCGGCGCAGGGGATCGGCCCGTCGGTGAGGCCGCCCTCGACGCCGAGCCGCCAGGCCTGGTCCGATCCGGCGGCGCGCGACACGACCAGGAGGCGGGCGCAGGCGCCGATGCTCGGCAGCGCCTCGCCGCGAAAGCCGAGCGTCGCGATCCGGCCAAGGTCGCGGTCGGGCAGCTTGGAGGTGCAGTGGCGCTCGACGGCCAGGCGCAGATCGTCGGGCGCCATGCCGTGCCCGTCATCGGCGACCTCGATGCGGTCGATGCCGCCGGCGGCGAGGCGGATCTCGATCCGGCCGGCGCCGGCGTCGATCGCGTTCTCGACCAGTTCCTTGACCGCGGCCGCCGGCCGCTCGATCACCTCGCCGGCCGCGATCTGGTCGACGAGCAGGGCCGGCAGGCGGGTGATGCCCGCTTGCGCCCGCGATCCGGATGGCAGCACGACGGCCATCCCGGGAGCGTCAGCGCGGATCGACGATCGGCGTGGCACCTTCGGTGGGCGGCTCGCCGCCGGCGGCGGCCTCGCCGAGACGATGGCTCTCGGCCTCGGCGTCGACCACCATCGCCGCAGGCTTGCCGTGCCAGAACAGCAGGCCACCCACGATCCCGCCGCTCCGGTCGCGCAGCTCGCCGCCACGCGGACGCGGCGCCGCAGCGGCCTGTGCTGCCGCCGCGAGCAGGGCATCGGTTCCAGGCGTGGGCGTGCCCCCCTCGCCCTTGATCGCGACATCGGGCGCGATCGTCTCGAGCGCCTCCTGGCGCGCGCCCTGCTCCTGCGGACGGGCGGCCCCCGGTTCGGGCGAGGGCAGCGCGTCGCTCGGCGGCATCGTCAGCGGGGCGCGGGTGGTGACGGTGAACTCGTTGGGCGTGTTGCGGGTGAAGCCGAAGGCCTTGGCGAGATCGTCGCCGCAGCCGGCGAGCGGCAGGGCGCCCAGCAAAAGCACGCAACGGACGGCGTGGTGGCAGGGACGCATCGACGAAACCCTCAACGAAAGGCGCAACGAAAAATCAGGCCTGGCGCCGGGCGAACATGCCGTCGAGCAGCAGGATGCCGATCCCGCAGACGATGCAGCTGTCGGCGACGTTGAAGACATACCATGAATAGTCGAAGGCGTGCGCGCGGATGAAATCGACGACGGCGCCATAGCGCAGCCGGTCGACCACGTTGCCGATCGCGCCGCCGACGATCAGGCCGAGCGGGGCTGCGATCAGGCGGCGGTCGGTCCGGTGCATCCAGGCCACCAGCAGCAGGGTGATCGCGAGCGCCATCAGGCCGAGGATGAGATGGCCCTGGCCGGAGCCGGCCTGCAGCAGCCCGAAGGTGACCCCGTGGTTCCAGACCATGGTGAAATCGAGGCCGGGCAGGACCGCGATGTCGCCGCGCTCCGGCAGGTCGAGACGGACCAGGACCCACCATTTCGAGAACTGGTCGGCGACCAGGACCAGGACGGCGACCGCGAGACCGAAGGGAGCGAGCGAGCGAGCGCGCAAGGCGACCGCGTCAGACATTCTCGACCACGCCGGCGCAGCGCAGGCAGAGCGATGTATGGCGATGGTCGCTGCCCACCTCGTCGAGCACGCGCCAGCAGCGGGCGCATCTGGCGCCGGATGCGAGTGCGACCGACGGGCCGGGATGGCCGAGCGTCTCGGCCGGTTCGTGGTTCGCGTCGGCGGCGAACAGGGAGCCGATATTGGGCTCGAGCACGATCTCGGCGTGGGACACGATCGCGAGCTCGGCCCAGTCGACGCCGCCGAACTCGGCCGCCTCGGCGGCCGACAGCGGCAGCGCGACGCTGGCCGCGAGCGACGAGCCGAACCGGCCGGACTGGCGCGCGGCCTCGAGTGCGGTGGTGATGACACGGCGCACCGCGCGCAGCCGGCCCCAGCGCTCGGCGAGCGGCGCGTCGCGCCAATCGTCGGGCAGCATGGGAAAGGACGCGCGATGGACGCTCTCGGTCTCCCCGAACCGCGCGGTCCAGGCATCCTCGGCGGTGAAGCACAGGATCGGCGCGAGCCAGGTGGTCAGGCAGCGATGCAGATGGTCGAGCACGGTGCGGGCGGCGCGCCGGGTCGGGCTCGAGGGCGCGTCGCAATAGAGCGCGTCCTTGCGGATGTCGAAATAGAACGCGGAGAGGTCGGCGGCGCAGAAGGCGTGGATCGCGGGCACGACGCCCACCCAATCGTGCGTCTCGACCGCGCGCGCGACCATCTCGCCCAGTTCGGAGAGCCGGTGCAGCACGAAACGCTCGAGTTCCGGCATCTGGTCGCGTTCGACCCGCTCGGAGTCCTGCAAACCGTCGAGCGCGCCGAGCAGCCAGCGCAGCGTGTTGCGCAGGCGGCGATAGAGCTCGGCCTGCTGGCGCAGGATCTCGGGTCCGATCCGCAGATCCTCCCGCAGATCGCCGCCCATCGCCCACAGGCGCAGGATGTCGGCGCCGTACTGGTCGCTGACGGAAGCGGGGGCGACGCCGTTGCCGAGCGACTTGCTCATCTTGCGGCCCTGCTCGTCGAGCACGAAGCCGTCGCTGACGATGGTGCGGAACGGCGCCGCACCGCGCGTGCCGACGGCCTCGAGCAGGCTCGACTGGAACCAGCCGCGATGCTGATCGGAGCCTTCGAGATAGATGTCGGCGGGCCAGGGCAGGCCGCGCGCCTCGAGCACGAAGGCGTGGGTGCAGCCGCTCTCGAACCAGACATCGACGATGTCGCGGACCTGCTCGTAGTCGTCCGGATCGCGGTCGGGCCCGAGGAAGCGGCGCGCCGGCGAGGCGTACCAGGCATCCGCCCCCTCCTCGCGGAAGATGTCGACGATGCGTGCCATCACGGCGGCGTCGCGCAGGACTTCGCCGGTGCGTTTCTCGACGAAGACCGCGATCGGCACGCCCCAAGAGCGCTGGCGCGAGATGCACCAGTCGGGCCTGCCCGCGAGCATGCTCTCCAGCCGGTGGCGGCTCTGGGCGGGGACGAAACGGGTCTGCCGCAGCGCGTCCAGGGTGCGCCGGCGCAGGGCGCCCGGGCCGTCGAGGCGGATGAACCATTGTGGCGTGGCGCGGTAGATCAGCGGCGCGCGCGACCGCCAGGAATGCGGGTAGGAGTGGGTGATGGTGCCGCGCGCGAGCAGGGTGGCGGCCTCGGTCAGCGCCGCGCAGATCGGCTCGGCCGCCTTGAAGACGTGCAGGCCGGCCCAGCGCGGCACCCAGTCGGCGTAGCGCCCGTCCGGGCCCACGGTCTCGGGAACCTCGAGGCCGTTGGCGATGCCGAGCGCGAAATCCTCCTCGCCGTGGCTGGGCGCGATGTGGACGAACCCGGTGCCCTGGTCGGCAGTGACGAAGTCGCCGGCGAGCAGCGGTGCGTCGTGCTCGAAGCCGCGCCCACGCAGTGGATGGGCGCTGACGCTGCCGTCGAGCGCGCTGCCGGGCAGCACGCGCTCGACGGCGTAGGAGGCGATGCCGGCGTCGGCGGCGACGCGCTCGGCCAGCACGCGTGCCACCAGCAGGCGCTCGCCCACGCGCGCGGCCGAGCCGTCATGGACCGCGTCGACTCGGATCAGCGCGTAGTCGATCGCGGGTCCGTAGGCGACGGCGCGGTTGCCGGGGATGGTCCACGGCGTGGTGGTCCAGATCACGACGGACGCGCCGGTGGCGGCGAGCGGACCGGCGACGAGCGGGAAGCGCACCCAGATCGTGGTGCTCAGATGATCGTGATATTCGATCTCGGCCTCGGCGAGCGCGGTCTTCTCGACCGTGCTCCACATCACCGGGCGCAGGCCGCGATAGAGCAGGCCGTTGAGCAGGAAGCGGCCGATCTCGGCGGCGATCGCGGCCTCGGAGGCGAAATCCATCGTGGCGTAGCGTGCGTCCCACTCGCCCTCGATGCCGAGCCGCTTGAACTCGGCGTCCTGGACCGCGAGCCATGTCTCGGCGTAGGCGCGGCATTCGGCGCGCAATTGCAGCACCGGGACCTCGTCCTTGTCGCGGCCGGCGGCGCGGTATTCCTCCTCGATCTTCCACTCGATCGGCAGGCCGTGGCAGTCCCAGCCGGGCACGTAGCGGACGCCGCGGCCGGCCATGCGCTGGGCGCGGTTGATGACGTCCTTGTGGATCTTGTTGAGCGCGTGGCCGATATGCAGGTGGCCGTTGGCGTAGGGCGGCCCGTCATGCAACACGAACGGCGGCCGGCCCTCGGCCTCGGCGACCAGCCGCGCGGACAGCCCGGTCTCCGCCCACCGGGCCAGGATCGCCGGCTCGCGTTTCGGCAGGTCGCCGCGCATCGGGAACGAGGTCCGCGGCAGGAAGACGGTGTCGCGGTAGTCGCGCGCGCCGGCGTCGGGGGGCGCGGTTGTGATATCAGCCATGAGGAGGTTCACTCGCTGTCGCGGCTCATATGCGAAGCCGGACGCCAACGGGTCAAGGAAGCGGGTCGTGGTGCGATGTTCAGGACGATGATGGAGCGTGTGCGGCCGTCGTTGCCGCGCCCGCACCCGGAGACCCGTCTGTCGCTCGCGCAGACGGCGATCGACCGGCGCTTCCTGGCGCCCTACAGCAAGACCTACCCGTTCAAGGGCGATTTCATCGATGACGGGCATCGCCGGCTGGCCGAGGCGCCCAGGCGCGACGGCATGATCGACATCGCGGTCCCGGGCTGGCTGCTGCCCGCCGACGCGCTGAAGCTCTACGAGCTGGTGCATTTCTCGGGCGGCGACGTGCTGGAGCTCGGCACCTACCGGGGCCTGTCCACGGTGGTGGCGCTGGAGGCGTCGGTCGCGGCGTCGCTTGCCAACGTGATCGTGTCGATCGATCTCGATCCGGTGGCGACCGAGGCGGGTGCCGCGACCGTGCGAGGGCGCCCCGGTGCCGAGCGCGTGCATTTCTTCGCGACCAGCGCGGATGCGGCGCTGCGGACCTTCATCGACGCCCAACGACGTTTCCGGTTCTGCTTCATCGATCATTCGCACCAGTACGAGCACGTGCTGAACGCCTGCCGCCTGCTGCCCGGCGTCGTCGAGCCGGGCGCGTTCTGCCTGTTCCACGACTACAACGACCCGAGGAACGCCGCCGCGGACGCGCCGGACTACGGCGTCTTCCAGGGCGTGTCGGACGGGTTGGACCCGGCGCTGTTCAGCTTCTGGGGCATCTATGGCTGCACCGGCCTGTTCCGACGCGCGGCCTGATCGTTGGCCAGCGCGGCGCGCGCCGCGGTGACGTCGCGGGCGATCTGCGCGGTGAGCTGGTCGAAGCCGTCGAAGCGGCGTTCCTCGCGGATGAAGTGGCACAGGCTGACCGCCAATTCGGCGCCGTAGATCTCCTCGTCGAAGTCGAACAGATGCGCCTCCAGGCGGCTCTGCAGCCCTTCGCCCACGGTCGGACGTCTTCCGAGATTGGCGACCCCTTCCTTCGCGCGCCCGTCGGGGAGGCGGACGATGACGGCGTAGACGCCGCGCGCGGGCTCGAGATGACGGCCGATCGGGATGTTGGCGGTGGGGAAGCCGATGGTGCGGCCGCGCGCGTCGCCGTGTTCCACGATGCCGCGCACCGACCAGGGGCGGCCGAGATCGCGCGTGGCCCGCTCGGGATAGCCGTCGAGCAGGAGGCGCCTGATCCGCGTCGAGGAGAGCGGCCCGCTGCTGTCGGCGAGCGGCGGGACGATGGTCAGGCCGATCCCGAGCCGTTCGGCGTGGGCGGCGAGGAAGGCGACATCACCGCCGCGGCGATGGCCGAAGGCGAAATCCGGCCCGCAGGCGACATGGCGGGCGCCGAGTGCGGCGTCGAGGACGTCGCGCACGAAGGCGGAAGCCGTCAGCTCGGAGAAGGCCCGGTCGAAATCGATCTGGTGGATGCGGCGCACGCCGAGCGCGGACAGCGCGTCGGCCCGTTCCGCTTCGAGCGACAGACGGAACGGGGCGTCGTCGGGCCGGAACAGCTCGCGCGGATGCGGCTCGAAGGTGAGCACGCCGAGAGGCAGATCCGGCCGCGCGGCATGCGCCGCCTGGATGAGGTGCGCATGGCCGAGATGAACGCCGTCGAAATTGCCGAGTGCCAGCACCGAACCGCGGGATGACGCCTCGACCCCGCGCCAGCCGCGGATCAGGGACGCGGTCACGCGAACAGCAGCTCGACGGCGTCGAAGTCGGCGGCGCGGGGATGCGCGGACGGCACGGCCTCGTCGCCCGGACGAAGGAGCTGGCAGGTGGTCAAGCCGGCGGACGCGGCCGCGTCGAGTTCGGCCCCGACATCGGAGAGGAAGAGGATGCGATCGGGCGGTAGGGCCAGGCCCGCCGCAATCGCCGCGTAGCTGGCCTGCGCCCGCTTCGGCCCGACCGTGGTGTCGAAGAAGGCGTCGAACAGGCCGGTCAGGTCACCCGACGGGGCGTGACCGAAGATCAGCCGCTGCGCCTCGACCGAGCCGGACGAATAGACCGCGAGGCGAAGGCCCGCCTGGCGCCAGCGCGCAAGCGCCGGTGCCACGTCCGGGTAGAGAACCGCCTGGATTTCCCCCGACGCGTAGCCGGCGCGCCAGGCGATCCCCTGCAGCGTCTTGAGCGGCTCGGCCTTGACGTCGCGATCCATCCAGTCGTGGAGCGTCTCGAGCGGCGGACGGCCGGGTTCGGCCTGGCGGAGGCGCGCCAGGGCGGATGATATGTCGGGATCGTGCGCGCCGATCAGGGCCGGGAGGATCCGGCGCGCATACGGGAACAACACGTCGTGGACGAAGCTGATCGGCGTGGTCGTGCCCTCGATGTCGGTCAGGACCGCGCCGAGGTCGCGCATGAGGGTGTCAGGCGACGGGAAAGCGTTCGCTGATGGCATCCCCGGTGTAGTGCGGCACCCAGCCCGACATGTCGGTGAAGACGCGGAGCGCGGTGAAATGGGGGCGCTCGCCGGCATCGAACCAGTGGCGGATGTTGGCGGGCACCGCGATCAGGTCGCCCGCGGTGCAGCGGGCGTCGTAGACGCGGCCATCCACATGCAGCACAAAGCTCCCCTCGCCATCGACGAAGAAGCGTATCTCGTCCTCGGTGTGGGTATGCTCGGCGAGGAATTTCGCCCGCAGCGGACCATAGTCCGGCGCGTCCGGCCGCAGGCTGATCACGTCCGCGGAGCCCGCGCCGGACCGACCCATCAGTGTGTCGAGATAGGGCCGGTAGGCAGCCAGCACCGCCTCGGGCGCGTCGTCGCGGCCGATGGCGACCGGGCTCTGCCAACGCTCGAAGGCGACCCCGATCGCGGACAATTCCGACGCGATCCGCGCCGGCTCGTCGGTCGTGAGCACGAGATCGTCGGGCGAGGCCTCGTCATAGATCGTCAGCCTGCTCATCGATGGACCGCCTCAACTGTTGTGCGGAACGCTTTCGCGTGCCGGGGCGCTGCTGCTGGTCACGTTGGGCGCGGCGATTGAACCGGCCGGACGCGTCTCGTGCGCTTCCATCGACTCGTCGTCGGCCATGTTCTTCTTGAACGACTTGATGCCCTTGGCGAAGTCGCCCATCAGGCCGGAAATCTTGCTGCTGCCGCCGAACAGCAGGAGCACGACGGCGAGGACGATGAGCCAGTGCCAGATGCTCAAGCCACCCATGGAAACCTCCCTCGCATGCTCGATCGTGGAGATGCGTGCCGCCACACATGGCGCGCGGCGTCGTGGGGTGCAAGCGTGAAGACCGGTCAGTCGCGGGCGCGGAGCCTGGCGATCAGGCGCTCGGCCGCGTCGAGATCGAGCGACAGCACCTCGCGGGCGATCCCGGAGGCGAAGCCGGCGCGTGCGAACGAGGCGAGCGCACGCTGGCGCTGGCGCTGATCGCCGCCGGGCGGGCCGAACGGCCCGAGCCGGCGCCGGCGGGCGTGCGCGGCGGCCGCTTCGAGCTCGAGGTCGGCGTCGCGCGCGGCGGCAGCGCCTGCCAGCTTCGGCGCCACGCCGAGCACGCCCAGCAGCGCCCGGCTCGCGCGCGCCGAGCGGCCCGACCGCGCGTGCAGCGCGGCGCGGCGCTCGGCGAAGCGGGTGTCGTCGACGGCGCCGGAGGCGACGAGCGCGTCGGCCACGCGGCGGCCCGCGTCGCGCGCGGCGGCGGCTTCGGCCTGGATCGCGTCGGACTCCTCGGCGCCATCGGCGGCGCGCATCGACCAGCGCGCGACGCGCCGGTCGAGCACACGGATCAGCCCGTCGCGCGTGGCCTCGTAGCGGGCGAGATGGCTGATCGCGGCTTCGCGCAGCGTGGCCTCGGTCGGCGCCGGTCCGGCGGCCTTCGACTTGGCGGGCTTTGACTTAGCAGGCGGGGCACCCGCATCGTGCGGTTTCCGCAACCCAGACGAAGACCAGCCCATGATCGCCTCCCTGATGCCGACCTACAACCGCGCCGACCTCGCCTTCGAGCGTGGCGAAGGCGCCTGGCTGTGGGACACGAGCGGGCGACGATATCTCGATTTCGGCGCCGGCATCGCGACCTCCTCGCTCGGCCACGGCCATCAGGGGCTGACGCGGGCGATCGCCGAGCAGGCCGCGCGGGTGATCCACGTGTCGAACCTGTACCGGATCCCGCAGGCCGAGCACCTGGCCGCGCGGCTGGTGGAGGCGAGCTTCGCCGACAGCGTGTTCTTCTGCAACTCGGGCGCCGAAGCCAACGAGGGCATGGTCAAGCTGATCAGGCGGGCGCACGCGATGGAGGGCCGGCCGGAGCGGACGCGCATGATCTGCTTCGAGGGGGCCTTCCACGGACGGACGCTGGCGATGCTGTCGGCGACCGGCAGTGCGAAGTATCTCGAGGGCTACGGCGAGCCGGTCGACGGCTTCGATCACGTGCCGTTCGACAACATGAACGCGCTGCGGGCGGCGATCACGCCGCGGACGGCCGGCATCATGATCGAGCCGATCCAGGGCGAGGGCGGCATCCGGCCGGCGTCCGAGCGATACCTGCGCGAGCTGCGCGCGACGGCCGACGAGTTCGGCCTGTATCTGGGCCTCGACGAGGTGCAATGCGGGCTCGGACGCACCGGCCGCCTGTTCGCGCACGAGTGGGCCGGGATCGTCCCGGACGTGGCGAGTGCGGCCAAGGGCATCGGCGGCGGCTTCCCGCTGGGCGCGATCCTGGCGCGCGAGAGCCTCGCGCGGCACCTGACCGCGGGCACGCACGGGACGACCTTTGGCGGCAGCCCGCTCGCGTCCGCTGCGGGCAACGCGGTGCTCGACGTGGTGCTTGCCCCCGGCTTTCTCGATCGGGTGACCGCGGCGGGCGCGCGGCTGCGCGTCTCGCTCGAGGCGATGGTGGCGGCCCATCCGGGCAGCTTCGACGCGGTGCGCGGGCGCGGGCTGATGCTGGGCCTGCATTGCGTGGTGCCGAACACGGCGATGCAGGCGCGCGCGCTGGAGCACGGGCTGCTCACGGTGGCCGCCGGCGACAACGTGCTGCGCCTGGTGCCGCCGCTGGTGGTGACAGACGACGATTGCGACGAGGCGGTCCGGATCATCGCCGCGGCGGCCGAGGACGGCGCAATCCGGCGGGCGTCATGAGCGCCGCGATCGCCCCCCTGCCCGACCCGGAGCCCACCCATTTCCTGGAGCTGTCGGATCATACGGCGACGACGCTGCGCCGGCTGCTCGACGACGCCGCGCGATTCAAGCGCGAGCGGCGCCTGCGCGGCGGCGACCGGACGCTCGCCGGGATGACGCTCGGCCTGATCCTGGAGAAGCCGAGCACGCGCACGCGGGTGGCCTTCGAGGTCGCGATGCGCCGGCTCGGCGGGGACGTCGTGGTGCTGTCGCCGCGCGACATGCAGCTCGGGCGAGGCGAGAGCCTCGCCGACACCGCGCGCGTGCTGGGGCGGTTCCTGGACGCGATCGTGCTGCGCACCGACGCCGCCCCCAAGCTCACCGAACTCGCCCGTCACGCCGGGGTGCCGGTGATCAACGGACTCACGCCGCGCAGCCATCCGTGCCAGGTGCTGGCCGACGTGCTGACGTTCGAGGAACACCGCGGCGCCATCGCGGGCCAGCCGATCGCCTGGTGCGGGGACGGCAACAATGTCTGCGCGAGCTGGATCGAGGCCGCCGCACGGTTCGGTTTCCCGCTGCGCATCGCGACGCCGCGTCATCTGCAGCCGTCGGCCGATCGGGTCGCCTGGGCGCGCGCCCAGGGGGCCGATCTGGTGCTGACCGACGATCCGGTGGCCGCCGTCACCGGCGCGCGGTGCGTGGTCACCGACGCCTGGTATTCGATGTCGCACGACCCGAACGACGACAAGCGGCGCGCGGCGCTGGAGCCGTTCCAGGTGGACGTGGCACTGCTCGACCATGCGGCCGCGGACGCGCTGCTGATGCACTGCCTGCCGGCGCATCGCGGCGAGGAGGTGACCGACGAGGCGATCGACGGTCCGCGCTCGGTGGTGTTCGACGAGGCGGAAAACCGGCTCTATGCGCACCAGGCGATCCTCGCCTGGCTGCTCGACCGCGAGGTGACGCGCGCATGACCGATGCCGACGCCGAGCGCCCCTCGACGACGGAGGACGTGCCGGAAGCGCCGGGATGGGCGGAAAGCGAGGTCGACGCGATCCTGTCGGCGCTGCCGGCCATGCCGGCGCTCGCCGATCTTCGCGCGCGCTATCTCGACTGCCTGGCCGGCATCGGCGGACACGCCGACCTCGACGGGGCGCACGATCGCTGCCGGGCGGCGCTGCTGCGCGGCCTGCGGGCGGAGCAAGTCGAGGAGGGCGCGATCCGCCGGATCGACGAGCGGCTCGCGGCGCTGGAGGCCGAGATCACCGCGCGGACGTAACCGGGCTGCGCCAGGCGCGCATTGCGGGATCGACACAAGCGAGGTTTCGATCATGCCAGCCGCCCGACATGCCGTCCTGATCGCGCTGGGCCTCGCGGCGACCGGGCCGGCCGTGGCGAAGCCGACGGTGGTCGAGCTCTACACGTCCGAGGCGTGCTCGTCGTGCCCGCCGGCCGAGGCGTTGCTGGGCCAATTGGCGCGCGACCAGAACATCATCGCGCTCGCCTTCCATGTCGATTACTGGAACGGGCCGTCGTGGCGCGATCCGTTCGCCTCGGCGGCCGCCACCGAGCGGCAGCGCCGCCATGCCGAGCGGGAGAACACGGGCGAGGTCTACACCCCCGAGATGGTCGTGGGCGGCGGGACGGGGTTCGTGGGATCGGACCGCGACGCGGCGATCGCCGCGATCAGGGCAGAGGCCGGCGTGCCGGCGGCGGCCGAGGCGACGCTCACGCGCGACGGCGGCACGCTGGTGGCCCATGTCGGCGCCGGAGCGGGCCAGGGCGTGCTTCGTCTGTACGGGACCGACGACCGGGTGCGGCGGTCGATCGGCGGCGGCGAGAATTCGGGGGCGGTGCTGACGGAGTTCGCGGTGGTCCGCTCGACGACCGATCTCGGGGCCTGGACCGGCGCGCCGGTCGAGCGGCGGGTGCCGGTGCCGGCCGGCCAGCGCTTTGCGCTGGTGGTGGAATCTCCGGACGGACATGTGCTGGCGGCGGCCGTCGGCGACGGGCACTGAAGGACTATCGCGCGATCGGCGCTTCTCGGTCAGGGTAGGCGCGATCCTGGCGTGAGGGTGACGGGTTGGCGGCGGGGGACGACGAGCTCGACAGGCGTCTGGCCGCCTGGATGCAGGCGGCGCAGGCGGGCGACAAACGCGCCTATGCGGAACTGCTGCGCGCCTGCACGCCCCTGGTCGGGCGGATCGCCGCGCGACAGGGGCTGACGGGCGCTTCGATCGAGGACGCCGTGCAGGACACGCTGATCACCATCCACCAGGCCCGGCACACCTATGATCCGGGCCGGCCGTTCCTGCCGTGGCTGCGCGCGCTGGCGCGGCATCGGGCGATCGATGCGCAGCGCCGCCGCGGGCGCACCGCTTCGTGGGAGGTGCATGCGCCGCTCGCGGTCGAGGCTGCGCAGGAGCAATCGGCATCGGCGGACGCGAGCCTCGCCGCGCGCGAGGACGCCGAGCGGGTGCGCGCGATGGTCGAGCGGCTGCCGCCGGGGCAGCGCCAGGCGGTGGAGCACCTGGCGCTCGGCGAGCGGTCGCTCGAGGACACCGCCGCCGCGACGGGCCGGACCAAGGTGGCGCTGAAGGTCAATCTGCACCGCGCGATCCTGTCGATGCGGGCCCGTTTTGGGGGGCCTCCGGATGAGTGATGGCGTCTCGCACGAGGATGGGCGCCACGAGGCGCTGATCGGGTCGCTGACGGCGGAACTGGCACCCACGCGCCGGCTGCGGCCGCCGCTGGTCCGGGCGGGCGCCTATCTTGCCGTCGTGCTCCTGATCGGGGTGGTGATCTCGCGCTACTCGGATCTCGACATGATGCGTCACCGCTTCGCGACCGTGCCCGACATGTGGCTCGCCGCGATCGGCGCGCTCGCGACCGGGGTGCTGGCCCTGATCGCGGCGTTCGAGACCGGCCTGCCGGACCGCGCGCCCGGCTGGGCGTGGCTGCCGCTGCCGGGCCTCGCGTTGTGGCTCGGCGCGAGTGGCCTCGGCTGCCTGCGAAGCTGGGCGGAACCGGCCGCGCCGCAGCCCTGGCTGCTGGGCCCGCGCGGCTGCATCGTGTTCATCCTCGGGCTGTCGCTGCCGTTGTCGGCGCTGCTGATCGTGATGCTGCGGCGCGGCCATTCGGTCAGGCCCGACCTGACGGCGCTGCTCGCCGGCCTGGCGAGCGCTGCGCTGGTGGCGACCCTGCTGAACCTGTTCCATCCGTTCGACGCGGTGGCACTCGACATCGCGGTGCACGGCACGGCGGTGGGGTTGGTGGTGCTGTGCAACCGGGTGTTCGCGGGCAGGCTGCTGTCGAGGCGGCCGCCCCTCTGAATTGATCGTCCGCGCCGGCGCCCCCATCTTGGCGCGATGCCCGAAACGCCCGACTTTCTCGATCTGAACCGTCCCGACGTGCCCGATATCGTGGTCGCCCGCGGTGTCACGCCGTTCCGCTTGCCTGGGCGGCCGGTCCGCGGCCGGCTGGTCCGGCTCGGACCGCTGGCGGATGCGCTGCTGTCGCGCCACGACAACCATCCGGCGGTGACGCGGCTGGCCGGCGAGGCGCTCGCACTCGCGGCCGGCCTGTCGGCGGCGCTGAAGTTCCGCGGCTCGTTCAGCCTGCAGGCGAAGGGCGACGGGCCGGTCAGGATGCTGCTCGCCGACTGCACCGAGGCGGGCGCGCTGCGCGGCTATGCGCGCGCCGATCCGGCGCGGCTCGCGCCAGTGCTCGAGGCCGGCGAGCCCACCGCGCGCGCCTTGCTCGGGGACGGGTATCTCGCCTTCACCGTCGACCAGGGTGCCGAGACCGAGCGTCACCAGGGCATCGTGTCGATCGAGGGCGACAGCCTGTCGGAGATGGCGCTGCACTATTTCCGGACCAGCGAGCAGCTCGATTGCCGGCTGCGCCTGGCCTGCCGCCGGACCGAGGCCGGCTGGCGCGCGGCGGCCCTGGTGCTGGAGCGGGTGGCGTCCGACGGCGGGGTCGACGTGCTCGATGCCGACGATCCGACCGAGGCCTGGCGGACGGCGACGACTTTGGCGGCGACGCTGAGCGACGACGAACTGCTCGACGACCGGCTGCCGCCGGAGGACCTGCTGTTCCGGCTGTTCCACGTCGAGGGCGTGGCGGCGGACCGGCCGCGGGCGCTGGCCTACGGGTGCCGCTGCACGCGGGCGCGGCTGTCGTCGATCCTGGAGGGGTTCGGGACCGATGATCTCGACCACATGGCGGTCGAGGGCGACATCATCATGACGTGCGAGTTCTGCAATCACGACTTCCGGTTCCCGCGCGAGAGCATCCGCGGCAGCGAGGTCGAGGCGAGAGGCGATTGACCCGGACGGCAACGGGCGGCAGTTTTCCGCGGACCCGACGGACAGGATCGCTCATGCGTCAGTACAGGCCCTTCGCCCTGGGCGTCACGGGCCTCATGGCACTGGCGCTCGCCTCCTGCGGCGAGGAGCAGCCGCCCCAGGATTTCGCGCCGCTGCACTATGAGTACCTGACGCCGATCAGGCTCAACATCGCGACCGTCGACGTCGACAACCAGGCGGAGGTCCCGGACGGCGACCTCGCCAGCCAGAGCCCGGTCACGCCCGAGCAGGCGCTGGAGCGCATGGCGCACGACCGCCTGGTGGCGGCCGGTCCGTCGGGCACGGCGACGTTCACCATCACCGAGGCCTCGATCGTGCACGGCGAGGGTGGGGCGCTGACGGAGCGGCTGTCGGCGCATCTCGATATCGCGAGCGCTGACGGCGCGCGCGCGGCATTCGCCGAGGCGCACGTGACGCGGACGGCGAAGGGCGACGACGCATCGGGGCCGAACGCGCTCTACACGCTGACGCGGCAGGCGATGGCGGACATGAACGTCGAGTTCGAATACCAGGTGCGCCATTCGCTGCACGACTGGATCGTGTCGACGAGCGCGGTCGAGTCGCCGGTCGAGCAGATGCCGCTCGGCTCGTCCGGACCGATCCCGCTTGCACCGCCGTCGCTCCCCGGCTCCGGGGGAGCGCCGGCGAACGGTCCGGTGCAGTTGGCGCCGCCGGGCCAGCCGCCGTCCGCGATGTCGCCGCCGCCGGGTTTCCTGGCACCGCCGCCGGGGGTGCCCGACAGCGACTACCCGCCGCATTCCTCGCAGGCGCTGCCACCGCCGGCGGGCGGCGGCTACTGAGAGGGCTCCAGGTGGATCGGGTCGATCCAGTCGACCGCGCTCGGCGGTTCGGCGGTCTCGATGTCGAGATTGACCACGACCGCCTCGCCGCCCGACCGGACCAGCACGCATTCGAGCGTCTCGCCTGAGGCGTTGATTTCCTGGTGCGGGACGAAGGGCGGCACGAAGATGAAGTCGCCCGGGCCGGCGACGGCGGTGAATTCGAGGCGTTCGCCCCAGCGCATCCGGGCCTGCCCGCGCAGAACATAGATCACGCTCTCCAGCGCGCCGTGGTGGTGCGCCCCGGTCCTGGCGTCGGGATGGATGCTGACGGTGCCTGCCCAGAGCTGGCGGGCGCCGGCGCGCGCGAAGTCGATCGCGGCGGCGCGGTCCATGCCGGGAGTCTGCGGAGTGTTGCCGTCGAGTTGTCCGCGGGGGATCACCTTGACGCCATCTTTTCGCCAATCGGTCACGTTGTTCTCCGATGATGCTGACCATTTCAGACAATCCATCGATCACACCATGACGGTCTGGTTCACGTCCGATACGCATTTCGGCCATGCCAACATCATCGGCTATTCGGAGCGTCCGTTCGCCAACGTTCGGGAGATGGACGATGCGCTGGTCGAGCGGTGGAACGCGGTCGTGGCGCCCGGAGACACGGTCTGGCACCTGGGTGATTTCGTCTTCCGCAACAGCACGCCCGCCGAGCGGTATCTGGCGAGGCTGAACGGTGCCAAGCACCTGATCTGGGGCAATCACGACCGGCCCGACGTGCGGACGCTGGCGGGGTGGGCGTCGAGCCAGGCGTATGCCGAGATCACCGTCGAGGACACGCGGCTGGTGCTGTTCCACTACGCGATGCGGGTATGGAACCGGAGCCACCATGGCGCGGTGCACCTGTACGGCCATAGCCACAATTCGCTCCCCGGCGACAACCAAAGCTGCGACGTCGGCGTGGACAATCCGATGTGCGGCTACCGTCCGGTGTCGCTGGCCGAGATCGCGCGCTTCCTCGCAGGCCAGCCCGAACGCATCCCGGTGGACCACCACACCAGCGAGGTCTAATACGCCCGGCTTCATTGACTGACACACGCCCACTCTCTGCTACCAATTGAGGCTATGCGTTCTGGTTGTGCGATGAGCCAGTTCCATGCGGCGCAGCAGGCGTCGACGATGGCCTCGTAGTTGTTGAAGACACGGTTGCTGAGCTTGTTGCCGCGCAGAAAAGCCCAGACGTTCTCGACCGGATTCAGCTCTGGGCTGTAAGGCGGCAGGTGCAGGAGCGTAATATTGTCGGGCACGCGTAGCTTGTCGCCGGTCTGGTGCCAGCCGGCGCCGTCGATCGTCAGCACGGCGTGTGCACCGGCGGTCACGCTGGCGCTGATCTCGGCCAGGTGCAGGTTCATCATCTCGGCGTTGGCGAACGGCAGCACGAGCGCCGCACCGGTGCCGCGGGCCGGGCAGATGGCGCCGAACAGATAGGCCCAGGCGTAGCGTTGATCCCGCGGCGCCGGCGGCCGAGAGCCGCGCTCGGCCCACACGCGCGTCAGCGTGCCCTGCTGGCCGATGCGCGCTTCATCCTGCCACCAGAGTTCCAGCGGCTTGCCGCGGGCGTGCTCGGGCAGGGCGGCGTCTACAAGGGCGGCGAAGTCGCTCTGAAAGACGCTTGCGCCGCGGCGTCGTGGCCGGGATGGCGCGGACGCGCGACCAGGCGGCGGAAGCCGAGCCGGCGCAGCACGGTGCTGATGCTGCGCTCGGCCAGCACGACCCCGAACTTGGCCGCAATCGCCCGCGCCAGGTCGGCCCGGCGCCAGCGCACCACGCCGTGCGTGGCCAGGTCCGGTCCCTGCCGGACCCAGTCTGCGATCTCCGCCTCCTGCGTGGGCGAGAGCAGCCGCTTGGGGCCGAAATCACCATGCCGGTCCGTCAGCCCAGCCAGCCCCTCCTGGTTGTAGCGATGCACCCAATCGCGCAACGTCTGTCGGTCCATGCCGGCCGCCTGCGCCGCCTCGGTCCTCGATTCACCTTCCAGGACCAGCGCCAATGCCAGCATCCGTTGCGCGGCTGCGACACTGGCCGCTCGCCGCGCTGCCCGGCGTAGCCCGGCCGGATCGAGGTCGTTCCGCGTGATCTTGATCGGCGCTGCCATGATGAACTCCGCGAATCGGGTGCAGAGCACAGCGAATCACGTCAGCGCCGATCAGGGAATCCTTCGAGAGTCAGCCGATCATGCCGGGCGTATAATTCGACGCGGGTCCGGGGGCGCCTGCCCCCGGCGGGTCCAGGGCAGAGCCCTGGTACTTACCTTCGCTTCGTGACCGCGAGGTCGAGCGCACCCAGAAACGCCGACCGGTCGCGGGCGGTCAGCGGCGGCGGGCCGCCGCCGGCGACGCCGAGCTCGCGCAGGTGGCGCGACAATTCGCGGCCGGCGAGCGCGGTGCCGATATTGTCGGTCGTCCAATGGTGCCCCTTGGGCGAAACGGCGCGCGCGCCGCGCTCGAGGCAGCGGGCGGCGAGCGGGATGTCGGCGGTCACGCAGACATCGGCGGCGGCGATCCGCTCGGCGATCCAGTCGTCCGCCGCGTCCGCACCCTCCGGGACGAGCACCATCTCGACATTGGGCAGGCCGGGCGGGCGGATCGGGCGGGAGCCGTTGGAGACGACGAACACGCCGAGATGGAGGCGTCCGGCGACGCGGTAGATCTCCTCGCGGACCGGGCAGGCGTCGCCGTCGACGAAGATGCGGGGCCCGCTCATGCGCGGGTGGTGATCGATGCGAGCACCAGGCCGGGCGTGAGGATCTGCGGCAGGATCCGCGGCGCGCCGTCATGGGCGGGGAAGAAGACGTAGAGCGGGACGCCGTCGCGGCCGAACCGCCGCAGGAAGTCGGTGATGCCGGCGTCGCGCCGGGTCCAGTCGCCGCGCAGCAGGGTGATGCCGCTCGAGGCGAAGGCGCTCCGGACGGCGGCGGGTGCGAGGGCCAGGCGTTCGTTGACGAGGCAGGTGACGCACCAGGCGGCGCTCATGTCGACGAAGACGGGCCGGCCGTCGTGGCGGAGCGCGGCGAGACGGGCCGGGCTGAAGCTGTCGGCGGCCTCGGCGGCGTGGCCGCTTCTCGCCGGAGTCAGGCCCGGCAGCATCGAGAGGGCGGCGAGCACGGCGGCGAAGGCGACGAGATCGAGCGCGCGGCGCCTGGGTCCGGCTGGCGGACTGCGCTGGAGCAGTCCATGGAGCCAGCCGCCGAAGCCGATCAGCAGGAGGCCGGAGAGGCCGGCGAGCACGCCGGACGGGCCGGCCTCCTCGCTGAGCACCCAGAGCAGCCAGACGGCGGCGCCGAACATCGGGAAGGCGAGGATCTGGCGGACGACGAGCATCCAGGCGCCCGGACGCGGCATCAGACGCGACACGCCGGGGACGAAGCCGAGGACGAGCGAGGGCGCGGCGAGGCCGAGCCCGAGGGCGAGGAAGATGGCGACGCCGGCAAGCGGCGGCCCGGCCAGGGCGGCGGCGACGGCCGCGCCCATGAACGGGGCCGTGCACGGGGTGGCGACCAGGACCGCGAGCACGCCGGTCATGGCGTCGCCGAAGGCGCCCCCGCGTGAGGCGAGCCCCTGCCCGGCGCCCGCGACGCCGGCGCCCACCTCGAAGAGGCCCATCAGGTTCAGCCCGACCGCGAACAGCAGCCAGGCGATGGCGGTCACGAAGGCAGGCGATTGGAACTGGAACCCCCACCCGGCTTCGCTGCCGGCCGACCGCAGCACGAGCGTCAGGATGCCGATCAGCAGGAAGGTGGCGAGGATGCCGCCGGTGTAGAGGAGCGCGCTGGCCCTGAGCCGGCCGCGCTTGCCGGGACCGTGGCGGCCGAGCGCGATCGCCTTCATCGCCAGAACCGGGAAGACGCAGGGCATCAGGTTCAGCACGAGGCCGCCGGCGAGTGCCAGCAGCAGCAGCCGAGGCAGGCCCGCGGGCGATACGGACGGTGATCCGGGGGCCGGGACATCGCCGCGAGGCGCGGTGACGGCGAGGTCGGTTTCCTGGCCGCCCTGGTCGCGGATCGCCAGCACACCGGACAGTGTGCCGTGCGGGGACAGGCCGGATTGCGGATGCAGATGGAGCGTCAGCGCGCCGCCGGTGACCGACAGGCCCTGGTCGGCGTCCTGGTCGATCAGGCCCGGCGACGCGGGAATGAACCAGGCGGCGGCCACGGTGCGGCGGTCGAGGCCGTCGCCGGAGATCCGCAGCGCCCCGTCCGCGGACAGTGACGCGGTGAAGGGCGACGGGCGCGGCATCGCGAGGTCGGCGTGCCGGAACGCGGTGTCGGCGGAGGGAACCGCCTGGGGGGTCTGCGGCAGGGTCAGCGCGAGATCGGCAGTTTCGGGGACGCAGACCGCGGCGCAGACCAGCCAGTCGGCGTGGACCGCGACGTGCAGCGGCCCGGAGGCGTCCGGTGCGATGGTGAACGGCAGCAGCACCTCACCCTCGTAGCCGTAGCCCATCAGCGGACCGGTCGGCAGGCGATGGGGGGCGGGGAACCGGAGCGCCGCTGGCTGGGGCTTGCCGCCGTTCAGGGCAACGGTGACGTCGGGGGCGAGGCCGGCGTCGCCGGGATTGGACCAGTAGGTGTGCCAGTCGGGTGCCAGCGAGAGGCGCAATCCGAGCCGGAGCGGCTGGCCCTGGGTCCAGCCGGTGGTCTCGGCGAGCAGGGAGGCGCGCGCGTGGCCGGTGGTGGCCGAGGCGGTCGGTTCGGCGCGCGCGCCGGTGAGCATCGCGATCAGGCATCCGGCGAGCAGGATCAGGCGCATGGCGCTTCGGTAGGACGATGGGGCTGCCGGTGCAAACCGGTGGAAGGCGCGCCATGCTGTGGCGGATGGACAATGAGGTGATCGGGGCCGGGCTGCCGGTGCGGGCGATCCTGGCCGCCCTGCTGGACGGCCTGGCCGAGCGGCCGAACGCGGTGCTGGTCGCACCGCCCGGCGCGGGCAAGACGACGCTGGTGCCGCTCGCGTTGCTCGAGGCCGCGTGGCTCGGCGGGGGCCGGATCGTGGTCCTGGAGCCGCGCCGGATCGCGGCACGGGCGGCGGCGATGCGGATGGCGTTCCTGCTCGGCGAGCCTGTCGGCGAGCGCGTCGGCTACCGGACGCGGGTGGAGAGCGCGGTCTCGGCGCGGACGCGGATCGAGGTGGTGACGGAGGGGCTGCTGGTCGCGCGCCTGCTCGGCGATCCGACGCTCGACGGGGTGGCGGCGGTGGTGTTCGACGAGATCCACGAGCGCACGCTGGACGGCGATCTGGCACTCGCGCTGTGCCTCGATCTGCAGCGGAGCCGGCCGGAGCTGCGCCTGGTCGCGATGTCGGCGACGGCGGACGCTTCCGTGCTCGCCGGCCTGATGGACGGCGCCGTGCATGTCAGCGAGGGCCGGTCGTTCGCGGTCGATGTCCGTCATGCGACGCGCGACCTCGGCCATCCGCGCGAGCTGCCGGACGCGGTCGCGCGCGCGGTCCGGCTGGCACTCGCCGATGGTGACGTGCTGGCGTTCCTGCCGGGCAAGGCGGAGATCGGCCGGGCGGCGGGGGCCTTGCACGATTGCGGGGCCGCCGTGCTGCCGCTGCACGGGGAGATGCGCGCGGACGAGCAGGCGCGCGTGCTGCTGCCCGCGGGTGAGCGGCGGGTGGTGCTGGCGACGTCGATCGCGGAAACCTCGCTGACGGTGACCGGGGTTCGGACGGTGGTGGATGGCGGTTACCGGCGCGCGCCACGGCTCGACGCGGGCAGCGGGCTCGCGCGGCTGGCGACATTGCGGATCAGCCGGGCGGCGGCGGATCAGCGCGCCGGGCGCGCCGGGCGCGAGGCGCCGGGCCGGTGCCTGCGGCTGTGGACGGCGGCGTCGCACCGCGCGATGGCGCCCTTCGACCGGCCCGAGATCCTGGAGAGCGAGCTGGCGGGGCTGGCGTTGGCGACCGCGTGCTGGCGGGACGCCTGGGGGACGGAGGCCGCGGCGCTGCGGTTCGCCGACGCGCCGCCGAAGGGTGCGATGGAGCAGGCCGGCGCGCTGCTGGCAGGCCTCGGCGCGCTGGACGGCGATGGCGCGATCACCGCGTTCGGCCGGCGCATGGCAAGGCTGGGGACGCATCCGCGGCTGGCGGCGATGATGCTGACGGCGCGCACGCCGGGCGAGATGGCGCTCGCGGCCGACATCGCGGCCCTGCTGGAGGAGCGCGACCCTCTCGGCCGCGACCGAGCCTCGGTCACGGCCGACGTCGGCTTGCGGCTCGACGCGATCGCGGGCAACGGCGAGGCCGATCGCGGCGCGCTGTCGCGCATCCGCGACGGCGCGCGCGGCTTTCGCCGGCGGCTGCAGGTGGGGCAGGACGTCGCGCCCAGCGGGGACGCGGCCGCGCTGCTGGCGGCGGCGTTTCCGGACCGGGTGGCGCAAGGGCGCGGCGAGCCGGGCAGCTTCCGCCTGTCCGGCGGCGGCAGCGCGTCGTTGCCACCCACCGATCCGATGGCGCGCGACGGGCTGCTGGTCGCGGCTGGCCTGCATCTGGGGAAGAGTGCGCGGATCACGCTGGCGGCCCGGCTCGATGCGGCGTGCCTGCCGGATAGCCTGCTCGCACGCACCACCGCGCAGGTCGAGAGTGGGGTCGATCCGCGGACCGGTGCGGTGTTCAACCGGCATCGCCGCCGGCTGGGAGCGCTGATCCTGCAGGACCGGCTGCTCGCGGCCGAGCCCGCGGACGCGGCGGCCCGTCTCGCGGCGGAGGCGGGATCGAGGCTGCCCGATCTGCTCGACTGGACGAAGACGGCGCGCAACCTGCAGGCACGCGTGCGGCTCGCGCGATCGCATCTCGATCCCGCGATGCCGGATCTGTCGGACGCGGCGCTCGCCGCGGATGCGGCGTTCCTGAGAGACACGATCGCGACGTCCGGGATCATGCGGCTTGCGGATCTGTCCCGGATCGATGTCGAGGCGATGCTGTCGGCACGGCTGAGCCGCGCGCAACGGAGCCTGCTCGATCGCGACCTGCCGATGTCGGTGGAGCTCGCGCGCGGCCGTGCCGCGGTCGACTACACCGCGGAGGTGCCGGTCGCGAGCGCACGGGCGCAGGCTTTCTATGGGCTGGACCGGACGCCCACGATCGCCGCGGGCCGCATCGCGCTGTCGTTCGCGCTGCTGTCGCCGGCGGGGCGGCCGATCGCGGTGACGGCCGACATCGCCCGCTTCTGGCGGGGCGGCTGGCTCGACGCCCGGCGCGACATGCGCGGGCGCTACCCGAAGCACGACTGGCCGGAGCAGCCTTGGGGATGATGGCGGGAGGGGGCGGACGAGTGGCGGAGCCAGGGAGGGGTCAGGCGGCGCGGTCCAGCAGAAGCACGAGCTTGCCGTGAGCCCGCTTGTTCAGGCTGAGGTCGAGCGCCTGGCGCCAATCCTGCAGGGCGAACGTGCGGGCGATCGGTATCGTGAACCGGCCTTCGGCGGCAAGCTGGGCGTAGTGGCCGAGCACGTCATAGCGCAAAACGCCGTTCTTCTCCCGCCCCGTGGTGCGGACGCCGAGGCCATCCTGGTCGAAATCGGCAAAGCTCATCACGCGTCGAGGATCGCCGCCGACGATCTTGATGAGATCGGGCAGCACGCCCGTGACCTGCGCGGTGTGCAGAGCAAAATCGGGCTCTCCACCCGCGATCTCGCGAACTCGTTCGACCATGCCATCGCCGTAGGGCGTCACCCTGGCGCCGAGATCACGCAAGCGGCCGGCAAACGTTTCGCCTGCGGTGGCGATCACATGCGCGCCGCGCTGCAGTGCGATCTGAACGGCCGCGAACCCCGTCATCGTCCCGCCACCGTTGACCAGAATCGTCTGGCCCGAGGCCAGTCCGAGAAGATCGAGACTGCGCGTGGCCGTTTCGACGGCCATCGGCAACGCGGCGGCGCCGACCAGATCGAGATTTGTTGGAACCGGCACCCAGACGGCGAGGATCGCAAAATCCGACGCCCCGGCGGTCGGATAGCCCATGTAGTCCGGGACGCCGAAGACGAGGTCGCCGACATCGACGCCGGTGACGCCCTCACCGACGGCATCGACGGTCCCTGACACGTCGAACCCGATCCCGCGCGGCGGGGGCACGGGCAAGAAGCCTTGGCATACCGCCCAATCCGCCGGATTGAGCGCGCACGCATGCACCCTCACGCGGATGCGGTCCGCCCTCGGGCTGGGAACGGCGACTTCCTCCACACGCAGCACGTCCGCCGGTTCGCCGTAGCTGTGGAGGCGAAGGGTTCTCATCGTGGCGGCATGATCGGCCATGGCGGTTCTCCCGGCTGGTCGCCTCGAGGAGGCGATGCCCGTTGGCGGTTGTGCGATCCGAGCCAGCCGGCTAGGATACGACAGTGACTGACATAATATGTATCGTCAGTCCATGACAACAAAATTCGGATGGTTCGATCAATGCCTCGAAGCGGCGAGAAAGTGCGTCGCCGTCTTCAGCAGGCGGCGTTGGAACTGTACGGCGACCGTGGGTACGAGCTGACCACGGCCGCCGAGATCGCGGCGAAAGCAGGGGTCACGGAACGCACCTTCTTTCGGCACTTCGCCGACAAGCGCGAGGTGCTCTTCGACGGCGAGACGTTGCTCGGAGACCTTCTGCACAGCGCCGTGCGGGACGCACCGGCGGAGCTTGGCGCCTGGGATGCGATGTTGCGCGCCTTCCGGTCGGCGGAGCACCTGTTCGTCGAGAACCGCCCGTTTGCCGAGCCACGGCACCGCGTCATCGACAGCACCCCCGCGCTTCAGGAACGCGCGCTTGCGAAAACCAGGCTGCTGGTTGCGGGATTGGCGGCGGCGCTCCGCGAGCGAGGCGTTCCCGATCACGCAGCGGTGCTCGCGGCCCAGATCGGGATGGCAGCCCTTGGCCATGCGGTCGTGTGCTGGTTCGACGACGGTTCGAGCGATCTGGGCGACCATCTCGTGCGAGCCTTCCGCAAGGTGCGCGATCTGTCGGCGTCCGGCTCGGGGATCGGGGATCCGAAGTGCGACGGGCCGGGGCAGCCCTCGGGATGATGGCGGGAGCGTTGGGATGAGGGGGCGGTCAGGCAGCCAAGGCTGATCGTGCTGGGTCCCGCTATTGCCGGTCTCGGTCGTCGCGCCGTCGCGATCGCTGACCTGGAAGCGGCCGTTCGCGACCTGAGCGTCAACGTATGACAAAGAATTCTCGGGACGATGTCGATTTCCGAAAAGCCCGTTCGTCGTCCTGATGCCAAGCCAGCGAGGCAGGCTCAACCAAGGAGACAGACGATGCGTGTGATGGTGTTCGTCAAGGCGACCGAAGACAGCGAAAAGGGCGTTATGCCTCCGCCCGAGATGTTCGAGGCGATGGGCAGGTTCAATGAGGAGCTGGTCAGCGCCGGCGTCGTGCTCGCCGCCGACGGCCTGACGCCCTCGTCGAAGGGCAAGCGCGTCGCGTTCGATGGCGCCGGCCGCACCGTCATCGACGGGCCATTCGCCGAGACCCGCGAACTGGTCGCCGGTTTCTGGCTCTGGGAGGTCAAGGACATGGACGAGGCGGTCGCGTGGGTGAAGCGCTGCCCCAATCCGATGCAGGGACCAGGCGAGATCGAAATCCGGCCGCTGTTCGACATGGCCGACTTCGCGGAGAGCCTGACGCCGGAATTCAAGGAACGCCGTGGCCGACTGCGCGAGAAGCTCGGTGGCACTCTTGGGCCGGCTGGCGCTTTCGGCGGTCTCGGAACCTGAGCAAGGCGGCATGGGTGCAGGCGAGACCCGCCAGGCGATCGAAGCCGTTTTTCGCATCGAACGGGCGAGGCTCATCGCGGGCCTGGCTCGGCTGGTGCGCACGATCGACCGTGCGGAGGAACTGGCGCAGGACGCGCTGGTCATCGCGCTTTGCGAATGGCCCAGGACCGGAGTTCCGGCCAATCCCGGCGCCTGGCTGATGACAGCCGCCAAGCGCCGCGCCATCGACGCGATCCGTCGCGAAAACATGCGCGCGCGCAAGCATGACGAGATCGCGCGCGCGCTGGACGGCGCGTTCGACGGCTCGGACGAGGTGATCGAGGCGGGTTCGAGCGACGATCTCGGCGACGAGCTGCTGGGCCTGATCTTCACGGCCTGCCATCCCGTGCTGTCGGCCGACGCCCGCACGGCGCTCACGCTGCGCGTCATCGGCGGCCTGACCACCGACGAGATCGCCCGCGCCTTCCTGTCGAGCGAGGCCGCGATCGCCCAGCGCATCGTCCGCGCGAAACGGACGATCGCGAGGGCCAAGCTCGGCTTCGAGGTGCCGCGCGGCCGCGAGCGTGCGGCGCGGCTCGCCTCGGTGCTGGAGGTCATCTATCTGATTTTCAACGAAGGCTATGCGGCGACCGCGGGCGACGAGCTTGTCCGGCCGGGCCTATGCCTGGAGGCGCAACGACTGGGCCGCACGCTGGCGGGGCTGATGTCCGGGGATGCCCCCGAGAAAGCGGAGGTGTTCGGGCTGCTCGCCCTGATGGAGATCCAGGCGTCGCGCCTGCCGGCACGCACCGGGCCGGACGGCGCCCTCATCCCGCTGACCGAGCAGGATCGCGCACGCTGGGACCAGTTGTTGATCCGCCGAGGCCTCGACGCGCTGGCGCGCGCCGAAGCGTTCGGGGGCGACGGCCCGTATGCGTTGCAGGCGGCACTTGCGGCCTGCCACGCGCGGGCGCGCAGCGCGGCCGAGACCGACTGGCCTCGCATCGCCGCACTCTACGACCGGCTGCTCGCGGTGATGCCCTCGCCGGTGGTCGGCCTCAATCGAGCGGTTGCCCACAGCATGGCCTTCGGACCCGAAGCGGGCCTGCGGGTGCTGGACGAGATCTCCGGCGCTGCCGCCCTTCGGAACTACGCGCCGTTGCCGGCGGCGCGGGGCGACTTCCTGTTTCGATGCGGCCGGCTGGCCGAGGCCCGCTCGGAGTTCGAAGCCGCCGCCAAGCTCACCCGCAACGCACGGGAAGCAGCCTTTCTGCTCGCACGTGCGGGTGCGTGCGGTTGATCGCGGTGACGGACGGCATCGCCCGCTTCTGGCGGGGCGGCTGGCTCGACGCGCGGCGCGACGTGCGCGGCCGCTATCCGAAGCACGACTGGCCGGAGCAGCCTTGGGGATGATGGCGGGAGAGTGCGGACGAGTGGCGGAGCCCTGAGGGGGAAGGCCGGGGGACCGAGGCCGGTCTCCTGGACCCCCTGCGGCGATTGGCATCATGTCTGGGGCATCGTCGGCCAGCTCGTAGTCCGGCTTGGGAGCGGGAGGCGCGGGCGGCTTGTCGGCCATCGCCCGTTCGTGGCGGACGGCCTGGTCGAGGAGTCTGCCGGCCGCCTTGAAGTCCTTGGCCTCCATCAGATGCATCGCGCAGATGCGCATCAGTTCGATCGGCGAACGGCCGGCCAGCGCGAGCTGGAGGTAGGGGCTTTCGGCGACGTCGAGCAGGGCGGCGGCACGGTCGATGTCGCGGAGGACCTGCTTGCTCCGCTTGGCGCCGGCACCGGCGCGCTTGCCGCCCCAGCGGCCGCGGGCGAGCTCGCGGCGTTCCTCCTGCAGGGCGGGGTCGAGGGACTCGGGCTGCATCCGCGGACCATGGCGTTGTCTTCAGCGCGGCCTACAGGGTTTTGCGCGGGTTGAACTTGAATGTTTTTTTGCAATCAAGTTTGGTCGGAGGATGCGGTTCCGGCTCGAGGGCCGCGAGGTTGCGGGGCACGGGATGATGGCGCTGTCTGGACGGTCGAGCGATCGGGTTGGTCGGTGTTGTCGTGGTTCTCGCCGCGGTCCACGCTTATCCGGACCCGGATGATGAGAGCCAGGGACGTATCATCGGCGCCCAAAAGCCACCGCTTACGAGAGGAAACGCTATGAGCGGGAAGGTTTTGTAGTCCGGAGCAGCCAGCCGAGCTCGCTCAGCTGGCTGGCCTTCCCGACGATCAGATCCATGTGACGGACATCCCCGAAGCTCCCGCCGAAAGCTGGGATCGCGCGAGGCGCGGTTGTATCGACCGACCAAGCAACCGGTGATCCTGCGTCTGGATGCGGACGTGGTGGCCTAGTTCAAGGCGCATGCTCGCGCGATCAGACCGAGATCAACCGCGTCTAAGCCAGCATGTGACGGACGCTGAAGACCATGGCGTTGGGCAGCCAGGCCGATGCGCAAATTGCCGCCATCGCACGGTCGCGCGGTGCGGCTCTTACGATGCGCAACGTGCCTGATTTCGGGGGATGCGCAATAGACGTGGTCAATCTGTTCACCCGGGCTGACTAACAATCCGAACTTTGCTATAATCAGTACAATAAGAGGCTAAATAAGCGTGGCTCTGAAGAAATCTGAACTCTACTCGTCTCTTTGGCAAAGCTGCGACGAGCTTCGTGGTGGCATGGATGCCAGCCAGTACAAGGACTACGTCTTGGTGCTGCTCTTCGTGAAATATGTCAGCGACCGTTTCGCCGGGCAGCCCTTTGCCGCCATCACCGTTCCGGAAGGCGCCAGCTTCGCCGACATGGTCGCGCTGAAGGGCAAATCGGATATTGGCGACCAGATCAACAAGAAGATCCTCGGTCCGCTCGCCCTGGCGAACAACCTGGCCGACATGCCGGACTTCAACGACCCCACGAAGCTCGGCACCGGCAAGGAGATGGTGGAACGCCTCACCAATCTCATTGGTATCTTCGAAAATCCCTCGCTCGATTTCTCTCGCAATCGGGCCGATGGCGACGACCTGCTCGGCGACGCCTACGAGTATCTCATGCGGCACTTCGCCACCGAAAGCGGCAAGAGCAAGGGCCAGTTCTACACCCCCGCCGAGGTTAGCCGCGTCATCGCCCAGATACTCGGCATTCGCCACGCCAAGGCGACCGCCAACACCACGGTGTATGACCCAACCTGTGGGTCCGGATCGCTGCTGTTGAAGGTGGCGGATGAGGCGGCGCAGGGCACCGATTTGCGGGTGACGCTCTACGGGCAGGAGAAAGACAGCTCTACCGCCAACCTCGCCCGCATGAACATGATCCTGCACGATTACGCCACTGCCGAAATCGAGCAGGGCAACACCCTGTCCGATCCGAAATTTACCGAAGGTGCGGCGCTAAAAACTTTCGACTACGTCGTCGCTAATCCGCCCTTTTCCGACAAGCGCTGGTCCACCGGGCTTGACCCGGAGCACGACGTTCATGGCCGGTTTTCAGCCTATGGCGTGCCGCCGGCCAAGCAGGGCGATTTCGCTTATCTGCTGCATATCCTTCGGTCCTTAAAACCGTCCGGCCAAGGCGTCTGCGTCCTGCCGCACGGCGTATTGTTCCGTGGCAATGCCGAAGGCGCCATCCGCCGCAAATTGATCCAGCGCGGATACCTGAAGGGCCTCATCGGCCTGCCGCCGAACCTGTTTTTCGGCACCGGCATCCCGGCCTGCCTGCTGGTGCTCGATAAGCCAGACGCCGCGGCGCGGAAGGGCATTTTTATAATCGATGCCAGCAAGGGTTTCCGGAAAGACGGCCCCAAGAACCGCCTGCGCGCGCAGGACATTCACAAGATCGTGGACATCTTCACCCGCCAGGTGGAGTTGCCCGGCTATTCCCGCCTGGTGCCGGTGACCGAGATTGCCGACGCGCAGAACGACTACAACCTCAACCTGCCGCGCTACATCGACACCACCGAGCCCGAGGACATTCAGGATATCCGGGCTCACCTCCAGGGCGGCATACCCGCCCGCGACATCAATGCCCTGGCGCGTTACTGGCAGGTTCTGCCCTCCGTGCGGCAGGCGCTGTTCGAAGGGCACGACGCATGACGCCGGACCAAGGCACCTTGCCGCCAAAGGTGGCGGCACCACCGGGCTATCTGCGCCTGCGGGTGGCGCCGCAAGCCATCAACGCCGCCATTCTCGACCATCCTGAATTTGCCAGCTTCAAGGCGACGGTCACCGCGCGTTTCGCGGCATGGCAAACGACAGCTTCGGTGCAACTCAAGGCTTTCGGCAAGGATGGCCGGCCCAAGGTTCTCATTGAAGCCTTGTCCGAGAGCCTTCTGGAGGCCTTTCGCAAAGTGCCTCTGCTCGATGCCTATGACGTCTATCAGCACCTGATGGATTACGCGGCCGAGACGATGGAGGACGATGCCTATCGCATTGCCGAAGTGGGCTGGGTCGAAGCCGCGAAACCGCAGTTGATCGTCGAAGATAAGGCCAGGAAGACCAAGGCGCGGCCGGACTTCGCCATTGGCCGCCGCAAATTCCAGGCCGAGTTGATCCCGCCCGCCCTGCTCATCGCCCGCTACTTCGCCAAGGAACAGGCGGCGATCGAGGCGCTGGAGATGTCGCGCGCCGCGCTGGAGCAGCAGATGGAGGAGATGGCGGAGGAGCAAGGTGGCGAGGGCGGGCTGCTGGAGGAGGCGAAGACCGAAAAGGACAAGCTCAACAAGGCCTCCGTCACTGCGCGACTGAGGGAAATACGAACCGACCGCGACGCGGCCGATGAGCGGCAGGCCGTGCAGGCCTATCTCGCGCTAATCGAGCAGGAGGCGGAGACCGCCGCAAAGCTGAAGGCGACGGAGGATGCGCTAATGGAGAAGGTCCTAGCGAAATACGCCAAGCTGACTGAAGACGAGATCAAGGCACTGGTCGTGGATGACAAATGGCTGGCGACGATCGGCGCGGCCGTGCAAGGCGAGTTGGATCGGGCGTCGCAGGGGCTGACCGGGCGGGTGCAGCAATTGGCTGAGCGCTATGCGACGCCGCTTTCGGCGTTGAGCAAAGAGATCGAAAAAGTCGCGGCGCGGGTTGCTGAGCATCTACGCAAAATGAGTGCGTCGTGAAACCGAAAATCGGCGACAAGCAGCCTGATTTTGGAACAATTCCATCGGACTGGGCAGTTAGACGATTGTCCGAGCATTTTAAGATATATCCAGGTGGTGATGTTCCAAAGTCATCACTCTCGCAAATTCAATCCAAGTCTCACCCATACGCTATTTTTGCAAACTCTCTGCAGAGGGCTGGTCTCTATGGATATACTAGCGTAAGCCGCTCGCCTGCAGGTTGTCTGACTGTAACAGGTCGGGGTTATTTGGGCCATGCAGAGTACCGAGACAAGCCATTCTTTCCAATCGTTCGACTTCTCGTTCTGGAGCCGATCGGCGATCTCGATCCAAGGTTCACAACCTACTCGATCAACGATCGAGTTAAGTTTGCTTTCGAGAGTACGGGGGTACCACAGCTTACCGCTCCTCAGTTGGGCAAATACTCCGTAGCCTCGCCGAGTCTGTCAGAGCAGCGCATTGTCGCCGAGGCGCTGAGCGATGTGGATGCGCTGCTGGGCGCGCTGGACCGGCTGATCGCCAAGAAGCGTGACCTCAAACAGGCCGCCATGCAGCAGCTCCTTACCGGCCAAACCCGCCTGGCCGGATTTAGCGGGGAGCCGGAGGTAACGACATTTAGCCAAGTTGTTCGACACCACGCCGGCAACTCAGCGCTGATCAAAGGTAAGCTTTCGTCCTCGAGCGCATCGTCGCTTTACCCGGCCTTCAGTGCATCTGGGCAGGACGTCTGGTGCGAACATTTCGAGCATGAAGGAGAAGCTGTCGTTGTTTCGGCCGTAGGTTCCCGATGTGGGAAAGCCTTCAAAGCTGCCGGTAAATGGTCTGCAATTGCAAATACTCACGTGGTTTGGCCAGATCGCACGAAGATCGACATCCGATACTTAGAGCTCTTTATCAATGATGAGAACTTCTGGCTGAAGAGTGGCACTGGGCAGCCTTTTGTACTCTTCAAACAGACATTTTCTCGACCGCTGCTCCTACCATCAATTACTGAGCAGGCTGCGATAGCGGATATCGTGTCAGATATGGACACGGAGCTAGGAGTTATCAGGGCGCACCGCGCCAAGACCGCTGCAGTCAAGCAGGGAATGATGCAGGAACTCCTAACCGGCCGGACGCGCCTCGTATGAACGCCATCGGCAAGCCCGAACGCGCCACCCAAAATCGCGTCATCGCCCTGTTCCGAAACACGCTCGGCTATCGCTATCTTGGCGACTGGTCGGACCGGGCGAACAACCGTCCCATCGAGGAGTCCCTTCTCACCCCTTGGCTCACCAGCCGGGGCCACAGCACAGCCCAGATCAGCCGCGCGCTCGATCTGCTGGGGCGGGAGGCGAACAACCCCATCCGCAGCCTCTACGAGAACAACCAGGCGGTTTACGGCCTGCTGCGCTATGGCGTGCCGGTGAAGACCGAGGCCGGCCAGAATACCGAAACTGTCGCACTGATCGACTGGGCCAACCCCGAAGCCAATGACTTCGCCATTGCCGAGGAAGTCACCCTCAAGGGACCGCTCGAACGCCGGCCCGACCTCGTGCTGTACGTCAATGGCCTCGCCCTTGGCGTGGTGGAGTTCAAGCGCAGCACCGTCAGCATTGGCGACGGGATCGGCCAGCTCAACTCCAACCAGCGACCCGAATTCAACGCCTGGTTCTTCAGCACAGCGCAGCTTCTGCTGGCCGGAAACGACACCGAGGGCCTGCGCTACGGCACTATCGGCACGCCGGAGAAGATGTACCTCGTCTGGAAGGAGGACGAGACCGACAACGCCGGCTACAAGCTGGACAAGTACCTGACCAAGCTTTGCGCCAAGCGGCGCCTGCTGGAATTGATCCGCGACTTCGTGCTGTTCGACGGCGGGGTGAAGAAGCTTCCCCGGGTGCATCAGTATTTCGGTATCAAGGCAGCGCAGGACCATGCCCTTGCTTACCGCGGCGGCATCATCTGGCACACCCAAGGCAGCGGCAAGAGCATCGTCATGGTGCTGCTCGCCAGGTGGATCCTGGAGCACAAGCCCAAGGCGCGGGTGTTGATCGTGACCGACCGCGACGAGCTGGACAAGCAGATCGAGCGCGTGTTCCGGGACAGCGGGGAGCCGATCGCACGGAGCCAGAGCGGCGCCGACCTGATGGCCCAGCTCGGCCAGGCCACGCCGCGGCTGCTGTGCTCCCTGGTGCATAAATTCGGGCGCAAGGGCGTCGATGATTTCGACGCCATGATCGAGCAACTCCGCGCCCAGCCGAGCCCCGCGGTCGGCGAGCTGTTCATCTTCGTCGATGAGTGTCACCGCACCCAAAGTGGCAAGCTGCACAAGACTATGAAGGCATTGCTGCCAGGCGCCGTCTTCATCGGCTTTACCGGCACGCCGCTGCTGAAGGAGGACAAAGCCACCAGCAACGAAATCTTTGGAGGCTATATTCACACCTACAAATTCGGCGAGGCGGTTGAGGACGGCGTGGTTCTGGACCTGCTGTATGAGGCAAGGGACATCCCGCAGGAATTAGGATCGACGACAAAGATCGATCAATGGTTCGACGCCAAAACCAAGGGGCTGAACGATTGGCAAAAAGCCGCTCTGCGCGACCAATGGGGCACCATGCAGAAAGTGCTCAGTTCAAGGTCGAGGATGGAGCGGGTGGTCGAGGACATCGTTTTCGATTTCGGCGTCAAGCCGCGCCTGGTCAGCCATCGTGGCAATGCCATGCTGGTAGCGTCCAGCATCTATGAGGCTTGCCGCTACTTCGAGCTATTTGAAAAGACCATGTTCAAGGGCCGCTCCGCGGTCATCACGTCCTACAATCCCAACGCTCAGGATGTGACGAAGGAAGATACCGGAGCAAATACCGAGACCGAAAAACAGTTCATCTACAACCTGTACACGGCCCTGCTGAAAGACATGTCGGCGCGCCCGGGTAAAACCAAAACGGAAACCTACGAGGACGCGGCAAAAGAAAGGTTCATCAAGCAGCCCGCCAACATGCGGCTGCTGATTGTGGTGGATAAGCTTCTGACTGGCTTCGATGCTCCGAGTTGTAGCTACCTGTATATCGACAAATCCATGCAGGATCACGGCCTGTTCCAGGCCATTTGCCGAACCAACCGCCTGGATGGCGATGACAAGTCTTTCGGCTACATCGTTGACTACAAAGATCTGTTCAAAAAGGTGCAGGGGGCGATCGCGGTTTACACGTCGGAATTGGACACCAGCGAGGGCGGCACCAGTTCGGAGGTGCTGCTGCAGGAGCGCCTGACCAAGGGCAAGGAGCGCCTGGACGAGGCACGTGAGGCCCTGGCACTGCTCTGCGAGGACGTGGAGCCCCCCAAGGGCGAACTCCAGTACATCCACTATTTCTGCGGCAACACCGAAATCCCAAGCGATCTCGAAGAACGCGAGCCGCAACGTGTGACGCTTTATAAATGCGTCGCCAACCTGCTTCGTGCCTTTGCTTCAATCTCGGCGGACTTGGCCGAAGCAGGCTATTCGGCCGCCGAGGTCAAGCAGATCGAGCAGGAGGTGGAGCAGGCCGTCCAACTGCGCGAGACGATCCGCCAGGCAAGCGGGGAGACGCTCGACCTGAAGGCCTACGAAGCCGACATGCGGCATCTCATCGACACCTACATCAAGGCCGATGAGGCCCGGGTGATATCAAACTTTGAGGGGGTCGGGCTGCTCGATCTGATCGTGAAGAGCGGCATCGCGGCGGCAATCAATGGCTTGCCTCCCGGAATCAAGCGGGACAAGGGTGCAGTCGCGGAGACCATCGCGAACAACGTCCGCAGCAAGATCATCAGGGAAAAAATCAACGATCCCGCATTTTATGATTCGATGGCGGCGCTGCTGAATGACGTTCTGGCGGACCTGCGAGCCAACAGGATCACCTACGAGGAGTTTCTGCAGAAGATCGGTGATCTGGCGATGCGGGTCGAATCGGGCAAGGCCGACGGGACGCCCGTGGCTCTGGATACGCCCGGCAAGCGCGCGTTGTTTAACAACCTTGGCAAGGACGAGACGCTTGCGCTGAAGATTGACGCGGAAGTGAAGCGCGTTCGGCCTAATGGCTTCAGAGGAAATCAGGCAAAGGAGAACATCATCAAGCGCACCCTGCTGACGCTTCTGGGAAATGACGTTACGGAGGTGGAGCGCATTTTTGCAATCATCAAAGCTCAGCCGGAATACTGATGGCGACGACGATCCAGATCGGCGAGCTCATCGTCGAGGTGACGCAGAAGGACATCAAAAACCTCCATTTGAGCGTTCATCCGCCGCTGGGCCGAATAAGCATCGCGGCTCCTCGGCATCTGAGCGTCAGCGCGATTCGAGCCTTTGCCATCGGAAAGCTAGCCTGGATTCGACAGGAGCAGGCAAAGCTACGCGAGCAGGAACGAGAAACCCCGCGGGAGTATCTGCACCGCGAGAGCCACTATGTCTGGGGCCGTCGATGCCTCCTCAACGTCGTTGAACAAGACGCCACTCCCGCCGTTTCCTGGAACCGCAACCGGTTGATACTCATGGTCCGTCCCGGAACCGATGCGGTTCGGCGCGGAGAAGTGCTGGAAGCTTGGTACCGAGACCAGCTCCGCGAGCAGGCAAAGCCTATGATGGCTGAGTGGGAAAAGCGATTGGGCGTTCACGTCCACCGGATACTTGTGCAGCGTATGAAGACGCGATGGGGGAGTTGTAACGGTCCAAGCCGGTCAGTGCGCCTGAACACGGACTTGGCAAAGAAGCCGCGGGAGTGCCTGGAGTACGTCATCGTGCACGAGTTGGTTCATCTGCTGGAGCCAACACACAATGCGCGGTTTGTGGCTCTGATGGATCAGTTTCTTCCCGGTTGGCCGCATCGCAGGGACCAACTCAATCGGCTTCCGGTTCGGCATGCTAATTGGGAACTCTGACGACTTGTCCGCGGTTCTGGTAGCGAAATCGGTCCGCTGTTCATCAAAGGTGGTTTTTGCTGGAAAGCGGCCATTGCTAATGGCCAGACAATGCGGATTCGGAGTTGGGAAGGCAGGGTGCGGGGGGGATTTGAACCCCCTTCGGTGCCGTTCAGATCAGGAAAGCCACATTAGCTTCCGAGACACCATCATTTGCGCGGATCGGCGTTTCACCAAGCCGAGCCCCACACGGACACCCGCTTTACCTCGCACCTCGCACCTCGAGCCGTACCGTTACTTGAGTTTCCATGCTGACCTCGATTGTTATGCGCAGTACCTGCTCGTGGAAATCGCGGGTCGCCTGCACGGGATCGCATCCGGTCGTTTCGCGGCATCGTGGCCAGTTCCTGCGCGCAATGGCGATCGCTCTTGCAGAGCTGGCGCACTGAGGACGGCATCGCGTTAACCCCTTACAACCGGGTCTGGGCGCGGCACTATGATGGGGTGGACACTGCCAGCTGCCGAAGGGTGACATCCATCAACTCCATGATTTTCATCAGGTGCCGAAGGTCTACGAAAATTTCTCCATCCACGGGGGCTTCGGGCCGCGTAATCCGATCGCGGGTTTGTGCATAACGGAAAGAGGTCGAACACGGGTCGACGGCGGCGAGCTCGGCAAGCCGGAATTTCAGCCAGCCCGGCAGCGCCGCCCCGAAACCCGCGGGCGGAGCGGAGGCGATGTCACGAAGAAGGCGGTCGAGGTCGTGCGTCTTCTTCGACTCGCCCATCAACCATTTCAGCCTTAACTCGATCGCGTGCCGGTAGAGGAAGAGAACGGGATTCGGCAGGAGATAATCCTCGCAGTCCCCACGAAGGATGGCATCCACCAGCAATCTCGCTGCTCTAAAGTACTCGTCGGCCAGCTCCGCAAAAGTAGGCAGGGCCATGCCGCCGAGGACGAACGCCAGCGGGCCTGACCAAGGATTCTCCCGTTGGAACGCGTCGTTCGGTTCCTCAAATAAGGGCCGGAGTTCGGCAGGGGTCATCTTGCTCGAGTCGGTATCGTCCATCCGCTCCTTCTATCGTTACACACGTCAGAGCGGCCACGCGAAATCTTGCTTCTCCATTTTGTATTGCGGGTCTGGGGCCGCCTGGCCCCAGCGGGTCCAGGGCGGCGCCCTGGCCTTGCCTCGGCCCTGGGTTTCCCGGCGGCGCGCGATCGTGCTGTACTCGTATCCGAATCCATAGGGGGATACGCGCCTGTTCCGGTCCGCCGTTCTTGCCGTCTCGCTGCTGGCGTTCGCGGCGCCCGCGCGGGCCTCGACGCCCTCGGCGCTGGTGGCGACCGGGCCGCTGTCGTTCGCGCCGCTCGCCAAGCGGGTGGTGCCCGCGGTGGTCAACATCGCGGTGACCGAGAGCATCGCGTCCGACCAGGACAATGTCGAGGTTCCGCCCGCGCTGCGCGGGACGCCGTTCGAGAAGCAGTTCCGCGACCGGATGCGCGCCAGGCGCGAGCAGGTGCTCGGCGCCGGGTCGGGATTCATCATCGATCCGACCGGGATCATCGTGACCAACAACCACGTGGTGGGTGCGGCCGACAAGATCGTGGTCTCGCTCGCCGATGGGCGACAGCTCGACGCGCATGTGCTCGGCGCCGACGAGCTGACCGACATCGCGGTGATCAAGGTCGACAGCAAGGTCGCACTGCCGTTCGTGACCTGGGGCGACAGCCACGTGGTCGAGGTGGGCGACTGGGTGCTGGCGGCGGGCAACCCGTTCGGATTGGGGTCGTCGATCACGGCGGGGATCGTGTCGGCGCGCGGGCGCGACATCGGCGCCGGGCCGTTCGACGATTTCCTGCAGCTCGATGCGCCGATCAACCCGGGCAACTCGGGCGGTCCGTCGTTCAACATGGCGGGCCAGGTGGTGGCGCTGAACACCGCGATCGTGTCGCCGACCGGCGGCTCGGTGGGCATCGGCTTCGGGATCCCGAGCGAGATCGTGGCGCCGATCGTCGACCAGCTCCGCGACAAGGGACATATCGACCGCGGCTGGCTCGGCGTCTCGGTGCGCGACGGCAGCAGCGACCAGGGCGTGGTGATCGCGTCGGTCGATCGCGCGGGCCCGGCGGCGCACGCGGGGCTGAAGCCGGGCGACGAGGTGACGGCGGTGGACGGCGACCATGTCGACAGCGCGCGGGGGTTGATCAGGGCGGTCGCGCGCGCGGCGCCGGGGAGCTCGATCAGCCTGGCCGTGCTCCGGCGCGGCAAGCCCACCGACCTGCCGGTGACGGTCGGGCGGCGACCGGCCGAGCATGGCGAATAGGCAGCTAACCGCGAGTTCACCCGGTCAACAGGCGCCCGCCATTGTTCTGGCTGGTTTATGGATTACACGCCGCACGTATCCATTGAGGAAGGCCGATGCGAATCCTGCTGGTCGAGGATGATCCCACCGTCGGAGGCTTCATCTCGAAGGGGCTGCGCGAGGCCGGCCATGTCGTCGAGCGCGCCGACAACGGCAAGGACGGGCTGTTCCTCGCGGTGAGCGAGGCGTTCGACGCGATCGTGCTCGACCGGATGCTGCCCGGCGGCATCGACGGGCTGCGCATCCTGGAGATGCTGCGCTCGCAGAACAACTCGACGCCGGTGCTGCTGCTGTCGGCGCTGTCGGAGGTCGAGGAGCGGGTCGCGGGCCTGAAGGCGGGCGGCGACGATTACCTGACCAAGCCGTTCGCGTTCTCCGAGCTGCTGGCGCGGATCGAGGCGCTGAGCCGGCGTGGCCGGAGCGACGCGCCGCAGACCAAGCTGCTGGTGGGCGATCTCGAGATGGATTTGCTGTCGCGCGGCGTGAAGCGCGGCGCGCAGAAGATCGACCTGCAGCCGCGCGAGTTCCGGCTGCTGGAGTACCTGATGCGGCACGCGGGCCAGGTGGTGACGCGGACGATGCTGCTCGAAGGGGTGTGGGACTACCATTTCGATCCGCAGACCAACGTGATCGACGTGCATGTCTCGCGGCTGCGGCACAAGATCGACAAGCCGTATCCGACGGCGATGATCCACACGGTGCGCAACGCCGGCTACATGCTGCGTGCGGACTGAGGGCGCCGTCGCAGGAGAGCTTCGGGGCGGTGCGCGCGGCCGTGTAGCGAGGGCGAAGCGCCGGTCGCGCTGGCCTGAGATGCTGCGCTCGGCCAGCTTCAGGATGGCGTCGGTCTACGCCGCGCTGTTCAGCCTGTCGGCCGCCATTTTCATGCTGTTCATCTGGTGGGCCACGGCGGGACTGCTGGAGCGCCAGGTCGAGAGCGCGATCCGGGCGGATGCGCAGATCCTGTCCGAGCACTGGCTTGAGGGCGGGCTCGCGAGCCTGGTGGTCAACATCCACGAGCGGCTCGACCAGGATGTCGACAACGCGGCGCTCTATCTGCTCGAGGATGCGGCGGGCAACCACCTAGCCGGCAACATCGAGCGCTGGCCGCCGGCGATCACGTCGACCTCGCTGTGGTACGAGCTGCCGGTCTCGCGCGGCGGCACGCGAGGACTGGCCGAGATGCGCGCTTTCGAGCTGCCGGGCGGCGACCGGCTGCTGATCGGCCGCGACATCAGGGGCCGGGACATGCTGCGCCGGCTGCTCGGCCAGACGCTGCTGTATGCGCTGCTGCTGGTGTTCGTGCTGTCGATGGTCGGCGTCATCGTGGTGCGCAACCTGTTCCACCGCATGGTCAGCAACGTCGCCGACACGACGTCGCGGATCGCGGCGGGCGAACTGGGCGAGCGGGTCAAGCTGATCGGCACCGGCGACGAGTTCGACCAGGTGGCGGAGACGATCAACGACATGCTGGACCGGATCGCGCGGCTGATGGACGGCGTGCGGCAGGTGTCGAACTCGATCGCGCACGATCTGCGCACGCCGATCACGCGGGCGCGGGGCCTGCTCGAGGACGCGCTGGCGCATGAGCGGCACCCCGACGAGCTGCGCGCGGCGATCGAGCACGCGGTCGACAATCTCGACGACATCACCAAGGTGTTCGAGGCGCTGCTGCGCATCTCGGAGATCGAGGCGGGCAGCCGGCGGTCGGCATTCGGGCTGTTCGATCTGGCACCGCTGCTCACGACGCTGGGCGAGTTCTACGCGGCGCTCGCCGAGGAGGGAGGTGCGACCGTCGAGGTCGAGGCCCCGGGCAGCCTGGAGGTGCGCGGCGACCGCGCGCTGCTGCAGCAGGCGATCGCGAACCTGCTCGACAACGCGGTCAAGTTCTCCCGGCGGGGCGGGGTCGTCAGGCTGGGTGCGGCGGTCGTCGGCGGCCGCGCGGTGGTCTCGGTGGTCGATGACGGGCCCGGCATGCCGCCCGAGGACCTGGCGCGCGCGACGGAGCGGTTCTTCCGCGGCGAGACCGCGCGCAGCACGCCGGGCTCGGGCCTCGGGCTCGCGCTGGTGCTGGCGGTGGTTCAGCTCCATGGCGGCGAGTTGCGGCTGGATGATGCCGCCCCGGGGCTCGCCGCCAGGATCGTGCTGCCGCTGCCCGACCGGCCGCGGCCGCTGAGCGGATGACGCGCCGGATTGATCGCGCAACGGTGATCGCGGGCGTGTAACGTCCGCTCGGGACCGGACGTTGATGATGCGAACACAGAGGGATCGGTCATGACCAGGCTCGGAATTCGGCATCTCGCGGTGGTTCTGTCGCTCGGCGCCGGTCCGGCGCTGGCCCAGACTGTGGCTGCGAGCGGCGGGCTGTCGCCGGGCAATCCCGGCACGGCATCGACCGCGTCGCAGTCGCTGTCGACCACGCAGACGGTGCGCAACCACAACCAGACGCCGGCCTTTCATGTGCTGGGCATCCCGGTCGTGATCCAGGCGCCGGTTGACGCGCCCTACAGCTCGGCCGACGCGTTCACGACCTACGAGGGCCAGCCCGGCCAGGGCCCGAACGCGCTCCTGGCCGCCAGCAACGCCGGCACGCCGTAGGCTTCGTCGACATCCGAGCGGCGTGACGACGGACGACGCCCGGAGCAACCGGGTCTATCGCTTGGCGGTCATCCCCGGGGACGGGATCGGCAGGGAGACCGTGCCGGAAGGCTTGCGCGTCCTGGAGGCGGCCGCGTCACGCTTCGGTTTCCGCGTCGAGACGGACCATTTCGACTTCTCGAGCTGCGACTACTACGCCAGGCACGGTCGCATGATGCCGGAGGACTGGAAGGCGCGGATCGGCGGGCACGACGCGATCTTCTTCGGTGCCGTCGGCTGGCCGGCCAGGGTCCCCGACCATGTCTCGCTCTGGGGTTCCCTGGTGCCGATCCGGCGCGAATTCGACCAGTATGCGAACGTCCGTCCGGTGCGGCTGATGCCCGGCATCGCCTCGCCGCTGGCGGGTCGCAAGGCCGGCGACATCGACTTCGTCGTCGTGCGCGAGAACACGGAGGGCGAATACTCGTCGGTCGGCGGACGGATGTTCGGCGGCACCGAGCGCGAGTTCGTTGTGCAGGAGACGGTAATGACGCGGATCGGCGTCGATCGCATCCTGCGTTACGCGTTCGAACTGGCCGGCCGCCGGGACAAGCGGCACCTGACGTCGGCCACCAAGTCGAACGGCATCTCGATCACGATGCCCTATTGGGACGAGCGGGTGGCGGCGATCGCGCCGGACTATCCGTCGGTGCGTGTCGACAGCTACCATATCGACATCCTGACCGCGCATGTCGTGCGCCATCCGGACTGGTTCGACGTCATCGTCGCGTCCAACCTGTTCGGCGACATCCTATCGGATCTCGGTCCGGCCTGCACCGGAACGATCGGGATCGCGCCGGCGGCCAACATCAATCCGGAGCGACGGTTCCCATCCCTGTTCGAGCCGGTGCACGGATCGGCGCCGGACATCGCGGGCCAGGGTGTCGCCAATCCGATCGGCCAGATCTGGGCCGCGTCGATGATGCTCGACCATCTGGGCGAGGCCGACGCGGCCGGCGCGATCGTGGATGCGATCGAGGCGGTATTGTCCGAGCCGAAGCTGCGCACGCGCGACCTGGCCGGCCCCGCCGACACGGTCAGCTGCGGCCGCGCGGTGGCCGAATCCGTTGGCGGTCCAGGGGCCCGGCCCCTGGCGGGGTCCGGGGCGGAGCCGCGTTTCTTGCCAAGGCTTTGATCGCGATCACGCGCGGCCGGCGATGAGGATGTCGACGATCCCCGGATCGGCGAGCGTGGAGGTGTCGCCGAGTTCGCCGACGTCGCCGACGGCGATCTTGCGCAGGATGCGGCGCATGATCTTGCCCGAGCGGGTTTTCGGCAGGTCGGGGGCGACGTGGATGGTGTCGGGCACGGCGTAGGCGCCGAGGATCTTGCGGACGGTGCTGGCGAGCTCGTCCTTCATCGCATCGTCGGACGTCTTGTCGCCGCGCAGCACGACGTAGGCGTAGATCCCCTGCCCCTTGACGTCGTGCGGCACGCCCACGACGGCGGCTTCGACGACCGATCCGTGGTGGTCGAGGGCTGCTTCGACCTCGGCGGTTCCGATCCTGTGGCCGGAGACGTTGATGACGTCGTCGACCCGGCCGGTGATCCAGTAGTAGCCTTCGGCATCGCGTCGCGCGCCGTCGCCGGTGGTGTAGTAGCCGGGATGCATCTCGAAATAGGTCTTCCGGAACCGGGCGTGGTCGCCGTGGATGGTGCGGGCCTGGCCGGGCCAGCTCTGGGCGATGAGCAACTGGCCTTCGCCCTCGCCCTCGAGCGGCTTGCCGTTCGCATCCGCCAGCACGGGCATCACGCCTGGCAAAGGCAGCGTGGCCGAGCCAGGCTTGAGAGCGACCGCGCCGGGGAGCGGCGAGATCATGATCCCGCCGGTCTCGGTCTGCCACCAGGTGTCGACGATCGGACAGCGCTCGTCGCCGACGACGCGGTAGTACCAGAGCCAGGCTTCCGGATTGATCGGCTCGCCGACGCTTCCGATCAGGCGGAGCGACGCGCGGCTGGTATGGCGCACCGGCTCGTCGCCGAACCGCATCAGGGCACGGATCGCGGTCGGCGCGGTGTAGAAAATCCCGACATGGTGCCGGTCGACGACACGCCAGAGGCGGCCCGCGTCGGGAAAGGTCGGCACGCCCTCGAAGATGACGGAGGTCGCGCGGTTGGCGAGCGGTCCGTAGACGCCGTAGCTGTGGCCGGTCACCCAGCCGACGTCGGCGGTGCACCAGAAGATCTCCTCGGGGCGGATGTCGAAGACGATCTCGTGGGTGTAGGCCGCCCAGACGAGGTAGCCGCCGGTGGTGTGGACGAGGCCTTTCGGCGCGCCGGTGCTGCCGGAGGTGTAGAGGATGAAGAGCGGATCCTCGGCGTGCATCTCCTCCGGCGGACAGTCGGGCGAGGCATCCGCCAGCGCGCGGCCGAAATCGACGTCGCGGCCGTCGGTCATCGGCACGTCGGCGCCGGTGATGCGGACGACCAGCGCGTTCCGGACGCAGGGCGCATTGGCCATCGCCTCGTCGGCGTTGCGCTTGAGCGGGAGCTTCTTGCCGCCGCGGCGCTGTTCGTCGCCGGTGATCAGCAGCTTGGCGCCGCAATCGACCAGCCGTTGCGCGATGCCGGTGGGTGAGAAGCCGGCGAACATCACCGAATGGACGGCGCCGATGCGGGCACAGGCCAGCATCGACGCGACCGCCTCGGGCACCATGGGCAGATAGATGCCGACCTTGTCGCCACGCCCGACGCCGAGCGCCTTCATCGCGTTGGCGAGCCGGCAGACCTGCTCGTGCAGCGCGCCGTAGGTGATGGTGGCGCTCACGCCCTCCTCGTCGGCTTCCCAGATCAGCGCCGGCTGGCCGGCATGAGCGGGCAGGTGCCGGTCGAGGCAACTGACGGAGGCATTGAGCGTGCCGTCCTCGAACCAGCGGATCGAGACGTCGTCATCGAACGTCCAGTTGCCCGCCATGGTGGGCTTGCGCATCCAGGCGATCCGCTCGGCCTGCAGCGCCCAGAAGTCGGCCGGGCTGTGGGCCGCATGGTTGGTCATCAACTGCTGCGTCTTGGCATTGACCAGCGCGTTCATTGCAACCGAAGGTTTCACGTGAAACACGTCCTGGTTGTCCGTGTCGTTGGGGACGCTTTCCAGATGGACCATGGCGCTTCCTTTGCCCGGCGCTTGACGCGCCCTGTCGTGCCGAGGATGCCGCCGCGCCTGGCGCCGGGTCCAGTCCCTTCGGATCGCGGGCGCCACGCCAGCGCGTCGAGCCCCGCGAGCCGGCAGACATGCGACCATTCGGCTGGCCGGACCGGAACGACCGAGAGCCGCGGCTGCTTGACGAGCAGGAAGTCGGCGAGCGCGCGGTCGGCCTTCATCTGCGACAGCGTCACCGTCCGCTCGACCGGCCTGGCCGCCCTGGTGTCGACGGCGAGCCAATCCTCGCCTGGCGCCGACGGGTCGGGATAGGCCGTGCGGACGATCTCGACCACACCCACGATCTCGCGGCCGATGTTGGAGTGGTAGAAGAAGGCGAGGTCGCCCGCCTGCATCGCGGCGAGGTTGCGCCTGGCTTGGTGGCTGCGCACGCCGGTCCAGGGCTCGACGCCGTTGGCGACCTGCTGGTCCCAGGAGAAGGCGTCGGGCTCGGATTTCAGCAGCCAGCGGCCGGCGGTCATTCGACGACGGCGCCATCCTGGAAGACGGTCCGGTAGCCGCGGATGACGACGCTCTCGAACAACCCGGCCTTGTGGTAGGGGTCGCTCTCGGCGAAGCCCTCGGCTTCGGCCCGGTCGGCGACGTCGACGATCAGGATCGAGCCGCACGGGCGGCCGTCGTCGTCGAGCATGGGGCCGGCCTGGATCAGCTTGCCGATATAGGTCTGCAGGTAGGCGATGTGCTGCGGGCGGGTCGCCAGCCGGACGTCCAGGCTGCCCGGCTTGTCCCTGCACAGGATGGCGAACGGCATGCGACCCTCCGACGACGCGCGATCATCGCGCTTCACGGCTGCCTCTTCAACGCCAACTGTACACCCTCGAGGTGTCAACGTCGTGGAACTGGACGACGTCAACGTCGTGGACGGTCACATGCCAACGCAGTATGGAGCTTTCGTGGATGTGGCGACGCAAACAGGCGTGGGTGAGGCGCCGGGTCGTGGCGGTTGGAACCTGCACAGGTTCGCCAACCCCGGCCAGTATCTGCGCCTGGGCGCGCGCATCCAGCCGTTCCTGACGTGGCCCGCGATCGCGCTGACCGCGGCCGGACTGATCTGGGGCCTGTTCTTTTCGCCGGCCGATTGGCAGCAGGGCGATGCGGTCCGCATCATGTATGTGCATGTGCCGACGGCGTGGCTCGCGATGTCGGGCTATGCGGGGCTGGCGGCGTGCTCGCTGGTGGCGCTCGTGTGGCGCCATCCGCTCGCCGACCTCGCGGCCGCCGAGATCGGCCCGGTGGGCGCCACCATCACGGCCCTCTGTCTCGCGACGGGATCGCTGTGGGGCAAGCCGATGTGGGGCGCCTGGTGGGTGTGGGATGCGCGCCTGACGTCGATGCTGGTGCTGTTCTTCCTCTATCTCGGACACGTGGCGCTGATCCGCGCCTTCGACGATCCGCAGCGCGGCTACCGCGCCGCCGCGATCCTCGCACTTGCCGGCGCGGTCGACCTGCCCATCATCAAATACTCGGTGCAATGGTGGAACACGCTCCACCAGCCCGACAGCATCACCCTGACCGGCGCGCCCACCATGTCGCTCTCGATGCTTTGGCCGCTGTTCGTGGCGACGATCGGGTTCACGCTCGGCTTCGCCGCGATCGTGAACGCGCGCCTGCGGGCGGCGGTGATGGAGAAGCGTGCGCGGTCGCTGCTCCTGGTGCGGTCCGCGCCCGCCGCATGACCCATCTGCCGTTCATCGCCGCGTCGTACGGCCTGACGATCGCCGCGATCGTGTTCTTCGGGCTGTCGTCGATGCTGCGCCTCGGACGCGCCCGACGGATCCTCGCGACCGCCGAGCACGCCCGGCCCCGCGCGCGCCCATGACGCGGAAATCACGACGATTGGCGCTGGTGGCGGCCTGCACCGCCGGCTTCTCGGCGGCCGTCGGGCTGAGCCTGGCCGCGTTCCGCTCCGACATCGTGTTCTTCATGGCGCCGTCGCAGATCGTGGCGCACCCGCCGGCGTCGGACCGCACGGTGCGCCTCGGCGGCGTGGTGCTGGCGGGTTCGGTGCATCTGGCCCATGTCGACGGGACACCGGTCGCCCGCTTCTCCGTGACCGACGGCCAGGCCGCGCTGCCTGTCTCGTACACGGGCATCCTGCCGGACCTGTTCCGCGAGGGCCAGAGCGTGGTCGCTCTTGGCGAGATGGGCACCGACCACATGTTCCACGCCTCCGAGGTGCTCGCCAAGCACGACGAGACGTACATGCCGAAGGATGTCGCCGACGCGCTCCGCAAGGCCGGCAAATGGGACCCGCGGTTCGGGCCGCCGCCGTCGGCCGCGTCATGGAATTCGATGACGGTCTCCAAGCAGACCGGCCGCCCGGAAAAAAGGGTGGCCGAGGGAAGCTGATATGGACGCACTGCTGACGCCCGAACTCGGGAGGTTTGCGCTGGCACTCGCCTGTTGCCTGGCGGCGGCCCAGGCGATCATCCCGATCTGGGGCGCGGCCCGGCACGATTCGCGGATGATGGGGACGGCGCCGGCGCTCGCGTTCGGGCAGCTCGCGGCGCTGGCGATCTCGGCGCTCTGCCTGGTGGCGGCGGCCGTGGACGACGATTTCTCGGTGGCCAACATCGTCGAGAACTCGGCGGTGGCCAAGCCGCTGCTCTACAAGATCACCGGGACATGGGGGAACCACGAGGGCTCGATCATCCTGTGGGGCCTGATCCTGGCGATCTGCGGCGGCGCCGTCGCGTGCTTCGGCCGCAACCTGCCGTCGGCGCTGCGGGCGCGGGTGATCGGCGTATTAGGCTTCACCTCGGCCGGCTTCCTGCTGTTCTGCCTGCTGACGTCCGACCCGTTCGACCGGGTGTTCCCGCCGGCCGCCGACGGGCAGGGAATGAACCCGCTGCTGCAGGACCCCGGCCTCGCCTTCCACCCGCCCATTCTCTACACCGGCTATGTCGGGTTCGCGGTGCCGTTCGCGTTCGCGGTCGCGGCGCTGATCGAGGGCCGGATCGACGCGTCCTGGGGACGCTGGGTGCGCCCCTGGGCGGTCGCCGCCTGGTGCTTCCTGACCTGCGGCATCGCGCTCGGATCGTGGTGGGCCTATTACGATCTGGGCTGGGGCGGCTACTGGTTCTGGGATCCGGTGGAGAACGCGTCGCTGCTGCCATGGCTCGCCGGCACCGCGCTGATCCACTCCGCGATCGTGGTGGAGAAGCGCGAGGCGCTCAAGATCTGGACCGTGCTGCTCGCGATCGGCGCGTTCTCGCTCTCGCTGTCGGGCACGTTCCTGGTCCGCTCGGGCATCCTCAACTCGGTGCATGCTTTCGCCAACGATCCGACCCGCGGCGTCTTCATCCTCGGCCTGCTCGGCGTGAACATCGGCGGCGCGCTGCTGCTGTTCGCGTTCCGGGCGCCGACGCTCGCCGCGGGCGGGATCTTCGCGCCCGTGTCGCGCGAGGGGGCGCTGGTGCTCAACAACGTGCTGCTGTGCTCGATCGCGGCGGTGGTGCTGACCGGGACGATGTATCCCCCGTTCATGGAGCTGCTGTTCGGCGCCAAGATCTCGGTGGGCAAGCCGTTCTTCGATGCGACCGTGATCCCGATGGCGATCCCGGTGTTCGCGGTGATGGCGGTGGGGCCGATGCTGTCGTGGAAGCGGGCGCGGCTGATGCCGGTGCTCGCACGGCTGTGGTGGGTGGCGCTGATCGCACTCGCCGCCGGCCTGGTCGCGGTGTTCGGCGTCAGGGGCACGGTCCCGATCGCGGCCTTCGCGCTGGCGGCGTGGATCATCGCGGGTGCGGTGCATGCGATCGCCGAGCGCGTGCAGTTGTTCCGCATCCCGGCGGCCCAGAGCCTCGCCCGCCTGCGCCACCTGCCGCGCGCGGCCCTCGGGGCCGCGGTTGCCCATGCCGGCATGGGGGTGACGCTCGCGGGCCTCGCCGGGATGTCGCAGGCGCAGAACCGGATCGTCGAAGCCGTTCCCGGCCAGACCTTCCATCTGGCGGGCGACGACTGGACGCTGCAGTCGCTGACCAGCGCGCAGGGGCCGAACTACACGGCGCGCATCGCCACGATCCGGATCTCGCATGGCGGCCGCACCATTGCGTTGCTGCATCCGTCGCGGCGGAACTTCACCACCCAGCAGCAGACGACGACCGAGGTCGCGATCCACACCAACGGGTTCGCCGACCTCTACACGGTGCTGGGCGACGAGCACGTGACGGACGGCACCAACCGCGCCGTGCTGCGCCTGCACCTGAACCCGCTCGCGCCCTGGATGTGGGTGGGCGCGCTGATCATGGCGCTCGGCGGCGGCCTGTCGCTCGCCGACCGGCGCGCGCGCGTGGGCGCGCCGCTGCGCCGGACGCGGGCGCTGCCCGCTCTCCCGGCCGAATGAGCGCAGTTCTCCGCCGCCGGCTGCTCTACCTGGCCCCGGCCGGCCTGGCGCTGGCCGGCGGCGCCGCCTTCTACGAGATGCTGTCGGGCATGAGCGCCGGCCGGTTCGATCCGCACGATGTCGGCAACCCGCTGCTCGGGCGGCCGGTGCCGGCGTTCGCGCTCGCCGACCAGAAGCCGGGCCGCGCCTTCGGGCCGGGCGACATCGCGGCACTCCGCACGCCGGTGCTGATCAACTTCTTCGCCTCCTGGTGCATTCCGTGCGTCGAGGAGGCGCCGGTGCTGGCCGATCTGCGCAACGCGTTGCCGATCTGGGGCATCGCCTACAAGGACGAGGCGGACAACGCGGCCGGCTTCGTCGGCCGCACCGGCGACCCGTATGCCCGCATCGGTGCGGACCGCAGCGGCGACACCGCCATCGACTGGGGCGTGACCGGCGTGCCGGAGAGCTTCCTGATCGACGCGCGCGGCCGGATCGCGTGGCACTATTCGGGACCGCTGACGCAAGCGATCGTGGATCGGGACCTGTTGCCCAGATTGGCATGATGCGCCTTGTCCTGGCGTTCCTGGCGGTCATGTCGTGCGCGAGCCTGGAGGCGGCGCGCGCGGTCAGCGATCCGCACGAGATGCTCGCCGATCCGGCGCTCGAGCACCGGGCGGAGCGGATCGGCCGGCAGTTGCGCTGCCTGGTCTGCCAGAACGAGGATATCGAGGATTCGGGCGCGGACCTCGCGCGCGACCTGCGGCGCATCGTGCGGGTGCAGGTGGCGGAAGGACGCAGCACGCGCGAGATCATGGCCTGGATGACGGCGCGCTACGGCAATTTCGTCCGCCTGGCGCCACCGCTGATCCCGGCCACCCTGCTGCTGTGGTCGATGCCGGTGATCGCGCTCGTGATCGGCTTCGGCATCGTCGCCGTCGCGGCACTCAGGCGGCGTGCCCGCCCGGTGGCGCCGGCTCCCTTGACCGAGGCCGAACGCGGCCGCCTGGCCGAGCTCACGCACCATCGATGATGTGGCTTTCATTGGCCGTCGTCTCGCTGCTGGCGCTCACGCCGCTGGCGCTTCGCTTGGCGCGGGCCCCGGCCTCGCGCGGCCGACGGGACGCCGCCCTCGCGCTGCACCGGACGCAGCTCAAGGAGCTCGACCGGGACCTCGCCGACGGCCTGGTCCGCGCCGAGGATCACGAGACGGCGCGGCTCGAGATCCAGCGGCGGCTGCTGGCGGAAGCCGGCATCGCCGAGGCGCCTGAGGCGGCCACAAGGAGCGGACCGCTGCTGGCCGCCCTGGTGCTGATCCCGATCGGATCGGTGGCACTCTACCTGCTGGGTGGCCATCCCGGGCTGTCCGCCCAGCCGCTGGCCGCGCGAGTGGCTGCCTCGCGGCAGACGCTCGATCACGACGCGCAGCTGCTCGACCAGCTTCGCGCCAGCCTCAGGACCCTCGATCCGCGCTCGGAACGGACTCGACAGGGCTATCTGCTGGTGGGGCAGGCCGAGGCCCAGCGCGGCAACTGGCAGGAGGCGGCGGACGCGTGGAACAGCGCGCTCGCGATCAAGGACGACCCGACGGTCGCCTTCGAGGCGGCCGAGGCCGAGACACGCGCGCAGGGTCACGTGAGCGGGACGACATTGGCGCAGTTCCGCCGCGCCGTGGACGGCTCGGCGCCGGACGCGCCCTGGCGCATGCTGGCCGAGCAGCGGATCGCCGAGGGCGAGCACAGCAACTGAGCCTGCGCCCGGCGCTGCCGAAACGACATACCACCGCGATCGGACCCGGCAGGTCAGAACGCCAAGCCCAGCCCGTCGGCCCGCATCTCGCTCGCGGCCGCATACACACGATCGGCGCCGCTCATGCGGTGCTCGATGCAGGAATAGCGGCCGAAACCGCCGTCCGACGCGCCAAGCGTCCAGCCGAGCGCCTGCAGCGCCTGCCTCGTCACCACGGGAACGCCGGCTTCGAGCCTGAGCAGCCCGATCGGACCGAGGCCCGGCAGGTCCTCTCCCATCGTCTGCGACGAGCCCTCGTGGTGCCAGCGGGGACTGTCACCGGCGGCCTGGTTGTCGAGCCCGTAATCGATCCGGTCGACGATGATCTGCACCTGACCCATCGGCTGCATGTCGCCGCCCATGACGCCGAACGACATCCAGGGCTGGCCGTCCCTGGCCGCGAAGCCGGGAATGATGGTCTGGAACGGCCGCTTGCCCGGCGCATAGATGTTGGGATGGCCGTCGCGCAGCGAGAACAGCTCGCCACGGTCCTGGAACATGAAGCCCAGCCCGTCGGCGACCAGGCCGGAGCCCATGCCGCGGAAGTTGGACTGGATCATCGAGACCATCATCCCTGACGCATCCGCCACCGTGAAATAGGTGGTGTCGCCGTGGCTGGGCGCGTTGCCCGGGCCGATGGTCCGGTTGATCCGGCCCGGATCGATCAGCGACGCGCGGTTCGCCGCGTAGTCCTTCGAGTTGAGCCAGCCCACCGGCACCTGGGCGAACTTCGGGTCGGCGTAGTAGCGGGCGCGGTCCTCGTAGGCGAGGCGCTTGGCCTCGATCTGGACCTGCAACGATGCGGGCGACTGGTATCCCATGCCCCGCAGGTCGAAATGCTCGATCATGTTGAGCATCTGCAGGGTGGCGAGCCCCTGGGTGTTCTCGCCCATGCCGTAGATTTCGACGCCGCGATAGGTGGTGACCAGCGGGTCGGTCCAGACCGAATGGTGGCGCCGGAGATCGTCGCGCGTCATCCAGCCGCCGATGCGCCGGAAGTAGCGCTCGATCGTGTCGGCGATCGGCCCGTCATAGAAGGCGTCGCGGCCGCCGGCGGCGATCATCCGGTAGGTCCGCGCCAGGTCCGGGTTGCGGAACACGTCGCCTTCCAGCGGCGCATGGCCACCGGGCGCGTAGGTCGCCTGGGCGTTCGCGGTCTCCTCGACGCCGGCGCCGGGCCGCAGGAAGGCGCGCAGATTGCGGGCGATGTAGGCGCCGATGATCTGCGGCACCGGCGCGCCGTTCTCGCAGAGCGCGATCGCCGGTGCCAGCACCTCCGCCCACGGCAGCTTTCCGTAGCGCCGGTGCAGTGTCCACCAGGCGTCGAGCGCACCGGGCACCGAGATGCTGACGGCGCCCAGCTTCGGGATCACTCCATTCCTCGCCCGCGCCCGCACCGTCTCCAGCGACAGGCCGCGCGGCGATTCGCCCGATCCCGCGAGGCCCATGACCCGCGCAAGCGCCGGATCCCAGAGCATGGCGTAGCAATCGCCACCCAAACCGGCACTGGTCGGCTCGAGGAAGCCGAGGCACGCGTTCATCGCGACCGCCGCGTCGACCGCCGAGCCGCCGCGCTTGAGGGTCTCGATCGCGGTCAGGACCGCGATCGGATGCGAACCGGCCGCGGCGCCCGACAGGCCCATGGCGGCGGAACGGGAGGCGAAGCTGGCGCCGGCGGGACGATCGCCCGCGTGCACGTCGGGACGGTCGAAACGAGGATCGCCGGGGGGCTGGTAGGCGGACGGGGTGCCGGCGCGCGCGCCTCCCGCGGCGGCTAGAGGCAGGGAGGCGAGGAAGGCACGGCGTCCGACACCCATTGAAGGCTGATCCGAGCAAATCTGGCCGACAGGTCAGCAAGACGTGGGCCATCGGTTCGTCATGCCGCGCCCGACGCCAGCGGGACGCCGGCGAGCAGCATGAGCAACGCCGTGGACCCATGGATGCCGAGTGCGCTCCTCGTCGAGCCGTGTGCCGCCAGAATCACCGACATGTCGCCGAGAGGAATGAACGCTGCGACGATGAGGAGGATGCCCACCATCCTCGGGCCGCCCCAGACCATGAGCGCGAAGACGGTCAGACCCGAGACGATGTCCCGGACACCCTTCAGGCGAAGCCACGAAGCGGTGACGGCATCGTCGGCCGGACGGGGCAGACCGAAGCTCCTCGCCGTCGCCCACGGCGTCACGACGTACTGCGTGCCCAGGAAGATGATCGCGGCGGCCAGTAGTCCGGCGAGCCCATATGTAGCGTCATGCATTCCGGTAATTCCTGATGCTTCATGGATTATCTACCGTTGATAGATAACCTATCTATGATATGTTCCGGCTCATCGTGCAAGGCCGGACGCTCGAGACGATTGGACGGGGTGATGGGAGCGAGTGAGCGAAAGCAGCGGCTACGCGACGAGCGCGAGCGCCGCATCGTCGACGCGGCCCGGCACGTCGCCGAGCGCGAGGGCTGGGGTGCGGTCACGATCCGCCGGCTCGCGGACGAGATCGAGTACAGCCAGCCCGTCCTGTATACCCACTATGCGAACAGGGAGGCGATCGTCGCCGCGGTGGCGATCCGCGGCTTCGTCGAGATCACAAAGGTCCTCCGCGACGCCGTCCAGGGAGCACGGGAACCGGTCGAGGCGGCCACCAGGGGCGCCGACGCGTATCTCACGTTCGCCGCGGAACATCCTGCGCTGTACGAGGCGATGTTCGTCCTCCCCACCGGCCTTCGCTTCGGCAAGGACACGATCGCTCCGCTCGGCGAGGCCTTCGCGGCGCTGGCCGCCATCGTGGCGCCATTCCATTCCGAGATCGGAGCCGCGACCGAGTTCGTCTGGAGCGCCCTGCACGGGCTGGCCGAACTCGATCGCACGGGCCGCATCAGGCCGGAGGCACGTTCGGAGAGGCTCGAACTCCTCATCCGCGCCCTGGTGAGATCCTGATCCCGGTCCGGCGGGCCAATCGAGCGTCGGCTCACTCCTCCCTTTCTCACGACGCTCCCGTCGCGAGCACCCTCGCCGCTTCGTGGTGCAGGTCGAGCCAGGGCAGCATTGCTGCGGCGACGCGGTCGGGCTGCTCGGGACACAGCGCGTGGGATGGGTCCTCGATCACCGCCGATTCGACGCGGCGGCCGCCGCCGTGTCGTTTCTACCTGCCCATTGCGGGCATAAGCACCTCCTCCGCCCACTGCCGGTAGGTGGTCGGTCCGGTATGCTCGAGGCTGCGCGCCACCGAATTGTCCATGCCCTCGTTCTTGGCGCGCATCATGTCGATATAGCCTTGGGCGAAGTTCTCGCTCATACCGCGCTCCTTCAACTGGGCCTTGAAGCCGTCGAACGGGACTTGGCTGTAGCGCACCTCGCGACCGAGCACCTCGGAGACGATGGCGGCGATGTCGTTGAACGACAGATCCTCCGGCCCGAGCAGCGGATAGTCCTCCTGGCCGGTCCAGGATCGATCCATCAGCAGGCGAGCCGCGGCCGCGCCCATGTCGCGCGTGGCGGTGTGAGGCATCTTCTTGTCCGGGTCGAGCGGCCCGAACATCCGGCCCTGCCTGATCGCGTCGGCTTGCTGCAGCGCGTTCTCCATGAAGCCCGGCATCGCGAGACCTCGGACCGCAGCGCCGGTCTCGTTCAAGAGATCGACCATGCGGAACGACGCGGTGACCAGACCGGCGCGATCCTGCCATTCGGTGTCGCGGCCCAGCGCGGTGACCACGACGACACGCGCGACGCGGTGGCGGCGGATCGCGTCAGCCGCGGGGCGGGTGAAGTCGATGTACGTGTCGTCGAGCGTTTCCGACGGGGTGGGCGGCGCTACCCAGAACACCGCCTCCGCGCCGTCGAAGGCGCGATCGACCACCGTGGCGTCACCGTGCGACCCCTCGACGATCGCCACTCGATCGCGGACCGTCTGCAGCTTGCCCGCATCGCGCACGATGACGCGCACCGCTTCGTTGCCGTCGAGCAGAAGTTGGAGGGCGTGGTGGCCGATATTGCCGGTAGGTGTCGTGACGACGATCATGTGAGGTCTCCGTTGCAGGTCAGGCTGATCAGTGGAGTCTCCGCGATGCCGGGAGGCACCTTCGACGCATGGGACGACGCGAGAATGACCGCTTCCAGGAGGTCCGGACGGTCGGTCGCCACCATTCGCGACAGGGCGTGCCCGAAGGCGTGCCCGAGCAGCATGGCGCGGCCTCCGCCCAGGCTTCGGATCGCGGCGGCGTCATGCGCGAGGTCATGCAGGGTGACACCCGCCATCGGGCCCAAGGATCGGGCGATGTCGTCGCAAGGATCACCAGCGGGGCCGTTCCGGTCGACATGGGTCTCGCTCTCGACGCCGGCGCGTCGCACCCTCTCGCTGGCCCGGGCCACGCCGGAACTCCACCCGCTGCAACCTGGCCGGGAGCGGGCCGCCCGGGGACGGAGACGCGGTGCCGCCGTCGCTGATGACATAGGCCACGCGGCCGTACTCGCCGGGCGCGCGGCCCCAGGCGACGCTGCACGGCCCGATCAACGCTTCGGTGAAGGGGTCGCCCACGACGCTCTCCGGAAAGCCGCTGTTGTCGCCGGGGTCCATCGAAATGCGGTCGATGCTGTTCTGCCGGTGGGTGGCCAGGTAGATGATGCCGGCATCCTCGTCGATGCAGAAATCGTCGCCCATGCGGCCGGCGACCACCAGTTCGGGCGCGCCTGCCGGCTCGAGCGTCGCCGGATCGACGGGCACGCGCATGAGCAGCTTCTTGGCGGTCGCCGTGTAGTAGAGATGGTTGGTCCGGGCGGCGTAACGCACGCCGTTCACGCCGGGCTGCTCGGGCTTCAGCTTGCCCGGGAAGTAGCCCATCGTCTCGTGGGCGAGCCAGACCCTGGCCTCGATGTCCCGCCCGCCGGGCTGCACGTCGACGCGCCAGATCAGCCCGGCGAAGCAGTCGGCGATCAGCACGACACCGGGAGCGAGCAGGCAGCTTCCGTTCAGCCCGCGCGCGGTCTCTGGGAAGCGGAACACCAGCTCCGGCCGGACCCGGGACCCCGGCTGGAACCCTCGCAGGTCAATCCGGTGCAAGAACGACTCGTGCGTCGTGTAGATGTTGGAGCTGGAGACGAGGAACAGGTCCGGCTCGATCTCCACCAGGCCGGTCGCCGGCTGGTCGAAACGATGCAGCAGGACCGGCTCGACGGGAGCGTCGCCGGATGACGGCGGGACGTAGAACAATTCCCTCGCGTTCATCGACGTGACGAGGACGGAGTTGTCGCTGCGCACCGCGAGGTTCTCGAGGAAGGACTTGACCGGGAAAAGCGCGATCGTGGTCAGCGCCGGCGTCGCCCGGCCCGGCCCCGCCCGCGTCCGCTCCACGGGAGCGGGAATCTCGAACGCGTTCAGCAGGCCGCAGACGATGTGGGTGCAGCCGGCGAGATAGACGATGTCGACCAGGCCGCGCGCCCCGAACGCAGCCTCGGCGTCCCGGTAGAGCGCCGCCTCGATGCGGTGGCCGGCGGACAGCGCGCGCGCGACGCGTGCCGCGAGATGTTCCGGCCCGCTCAGCGCGTCCGGCACGGCGCCTGACACGAGGGCCTTGATCGTGTCCTCCGGCAACCCCGCCGTCCGGGCGACGGCTGCGTGCGCATGGAGTTCGTAGTCCGATCGCCACACCGCGCCCACCGCGAGAATGACGACTTGCCGGACCCGATCGTCGAGCGCGCTGTTCGCCTGCTCGGCGTCCTGCAGGTCCAGGAAGGCCTGCGTGATGCCGGGGCTGAACAGGACCGGGTTGAACGGTCCGATCAGCCGGTCGCCCTCGGTGCCCTGGAAGCCCGATGCGTCCGCCGATTTGACCCTTGTGCGGGTCAGGCGATCATGGACCGCCCTCTGCTCGCCGGTGAGGCCGGCAGGATCGAGAAGCGCCAAGCGCCCACCCAAATGCGTCGTTTCCATCGCGCCGGTCCCTATTGCTCGATGCCGATGGCATCTGACGGGACGTCGAATGCCGCCAGTGTCAGCGACACGCCGGTGAACCATCCGAGCAGCATGGTGACGTCGACAGGCGACGCTCGTTCCATTGGCGTGCACCTCGGGTTGCGGGCGTGCGGCTCGGCAGCTTCAGCGCTGCATCCTCCTGGTTGTTGCGTCATGATCGTCCGGTGGGCAGCTGCAACAGAGCGCTTGTCACCCTGTGAGGAACATCCTTACAGCGCCGCATGATCACCAGCAGGCTGACCACCGAGACGCAGACGACGATCCCACGGCCGGTGCTCGTCGCCTCGCGTCTGCGCGAGAGCGACGAGATCGCCTATGCCATCGAGGCCGGCCGCGCCGTGCTGACACGGGCGCCGTACGCGGCGGACGACCCGTTCCGGTGCTTCTCCGAATGGGACAGCGCGGCCGACGCGGAAGCCTATGGCGGTCTTTGAGGTCCGGGATCCGGTGAAAGTCCATTCCCCTGCACCGACCGGCCCGTCCAGCGGCGCCGTCCCGCGCTCGTTGTCGCCGTCCCGGATGCGCCCGCGCCCACCTGCTCTGGGTGCTGATGGTCACGAGCGCTGCGAACCGAGGCTGGCCAGCCGACGTCCCGGTCTCGGATTTGGCCAAGGCGGGTCTTCCCGCGGCCTCGGTGGTGCGCCCGGCCAAGATCGCCACCATCGGGGCGACGGATGCCGACGTGATCGGCGCCCTCCCGCTGCCGGACCGGATCCGGGTCACCGCTGCCATGCGCGACCGCCTGCCCGTTCTCGGCCGCCTGATTGGCCATCACCGCCGGCTGATCCGGCTGGCCAGAGCCTGAGATCCCGCCCTCATCCGGACAGCGCGCCCCGCGCCCGTTCGCGATGCGCGGCCTGCTTGGCGCGGTTGCCGCAGACTCCCATGCTGCACCAGCGCCGGGCACGCGCCTTGGTCACGTCGCGGAACAGCAGCGTGCAGGCGTGCCCCTCGCACCGCCGCACATCGGTGAAATCCACGTCGCAGACCAGCGTCGCCATGGCCTGCGCGATCGGCTGCAGCAGGCTCTCCGGCGTCGTCCAGCGCCGATGCCACCGCCACGCGAAGCCCGCATCGTCCGCACCGACGGACCCGTGCATCTCGTCACGGGCGAGGTGCCGGTTCAGCTCATCCAACTGGGTCAGGTCCGCGCGGTCGAGCGCGCGTCCGGCGTGCGCCAGCACGAAGCCGCGGAACCACTCCCGCAGCGCCCGCGCCCGAGCGGCGACATGATCGAGCTCGCCGAGGACGGCGGTCGCGGCCAACGCCTCCGCCTCCGCCGGCACCGCGCCGATCCGCCGCAGCCAGTCGACCAGATCGCGCCCATCCTCGATCCACTCGACCTCCGTTCGCGTGGGTGTCGCCCGCGTGTTCAGGAAATCCAGCGCCATGTCGTCGGCGACAAAAATCGGCGCCGCCCGGGCACCTCCCATCGGCAATCACTCCTTTCACGCTCGCGAGAGAACGGGACGTAACCATGGTAAGCCACGTTGAGAAGTTACTTCCCCCGGTATAACCTCTATTGAAGTCGCAGAGAAGTTACTTCCAGACCCGTGCGCGCCAGGAGCCAGCCATGACCCGCATCACCCACAAGACCGTCGATGTCGACGGGCTGAACATCTTCTATCGGGAGGCCGGCCCGGAAGACGCGCCTGCCGTGCTGCTGCTGCACGGCTTTCCGACGTCGAGCCACATGTATCGGCATCTCATTCCGCTGCTCGCGACCGGCCACCGGGTCGTCGCCCCCGACCTGCCCGGCTTCGGCTTCAGCGACGCTCCCGAACGGGCCGGCTTCACCTACAGCTTCGAGCATCTCGCCCAGGTCATCGACCGCTTCACCGAGACCGTCGGGCTCGACCGCTTCGCCATCGTCGTGTTCGATTACGGCGCGCCGGTCGGATGGCGGCTCGCGCTCGAGCATCCCGACCGCATCACCGCCATCGTGTCGCAGAACGGCAACGCCTACGAGGAGGGCCTGAGCGAGGGCTGGAACCCGATCCAGGCCTACTGGCGCGAGCCCACCGAGGCCAACCGCGCCGCGCTGCGAGCCTTCCTCGAGCCCGCCTCGATCAAGTGGCAGTACACGCACGGCGCCAGCGAGACCCTGATCGCGCCCGAAACCTACACCCTCGACAGCGCCCTGCTCGCGCGACCCGGGATCGACGAGATCCAGCTCGACCTGTTCGGCGACTACAAATCCAACGTCGCGCTGTATCCGCAATTCCAGGCCTATCTGCGCCAGCACCGGCCGCCGTTGCTTGCGGTCTGGGGCCGGAACGATCCGTTCTTCCTCCCCGCCGGCGCCGAAGCCTTCAGGCGCGACCTGCCGGACGCCGACATACGGTTCTACGATACCGGCCACTTCGCCCAGGAAACGCACGGTGCCGAAATCGGCGAGGCGATCCGCGCCTTCCTCGCCTTCTAGTCTCGCGGCGTCGCGCTCTTTGCGCGCCCACCGCCAACCGGCATAGTGGGCGTGTGAGCGCCGGAGCCACCACCGCCAAATCGAGGAGTGCGAGGTCGCAGCCGCTGATCGACGCGCTCGGCCAGGTCGCGGCCTTTCCCCCCGGCCGCGCCGGCATGCTGCTCGCCGACCCCGCCGTGCTCGCCGCCGCCGCCGAGGACGAAGCCCGCTCCGGCCATATCAGCCTCGACGCCCGCGGCCTGTCCGCCGGAGAGCGCCTGTCGGTCCTGCAGCCCGCGCGCCAGTTCGTTGCCGACTGGCGCGCGACCAGGGCCGCCTTCGACATCGCGATCGAACCCTCCATGCCCGACCTCGAGGCCGCCACCGCGCTGGAGGTGGAAACCGCGTCCCTCGAGGCGCGCGCCCGCGAGGAGCTCGACGCGATCACCCGCCGGGCCGAGACCGACCATGCCTGGCGCGAGACCAGCGACCGCTACGCCGAGGCGCGCTCGCGCTTCGAGGCGAGCCGTCTCGCGCACGGCAACCGCGACGCCAACATGCGCGCGCACAACCCGTTCTACTGGCTCGCCCTGGTGTGCGTGGGCGCCGCCGAGTGGCTGATCAACTACGACACGCTGGTGATGTTCTTCGGCATCCCGGCGATGGCGATCGGGGCGACCGCCATCATCGCCATCGCCATGGCCTTCGCGAGCCACGCGCACGGCATCGTCTTCAAGCAGTGGAGCCACCGCTTCGGCCGCCATCGCGACGCCATGCAGCAGGCCAGCTCGCGCCGCCTGATCGGCATCGGCACGATGTCGCTCGTCTTCGTCCTGCTGTTCGCCGGTTTCGCGCGTTTTTCGGTCGTCATGCACCAGGCGTCCGCCCAGCCCGCGCAGAACATCCTCGGCGCGCAGGCCTCCGTCGCCTTCGACCCGTCGCGCGACGTGCTGATCAGCATGCTCGCCAACCTGCTCGCCTGGCTCGTGGGCTGTTTCCTGTCGTTCTTCTGCCATGACGAGGACCCGGCGCACATGGCGGCGACTGCCCAGTTTGGCCAATGGCAGAAGAGGTTTCTGCGCATCGATCGGCCCTATCGGGACGATCGCGAGGTCTCGTCCGCGCGCGCCGAGCGCGAGCTCGGCGAACGCCGCACGGTCGCCGAGGCCAAGCGCGCCCGCGTCCGCCCGCAGTCGGAAATGCTCGCCCAGGTCAAGGCGCACGAGCTCGCCGTGATGCGCGCCGTCCAGTCGGCCGTCCTGCGCAATCTCGGGACCTACCGCGCCGCCCTCGCGGATGGCGCGGCGCGGTCGGGTGCCGTGATCAGCATCGACGGCGACGATGCCGCCGAGCCGCCGTCGATGCTCGACGCGCGTGCGCTGCGCGTCACCCCGCACCGGATCGATCCGGCCTATATCGAGACGCTCGCGTGATCCGTGCCGCGCTCTGCGCGCTGCTGCTCGGCCTGGTCCCATCCGCCGCCCACGCCCAGCTGTTCGGCTCCGAGGGCCTCGATCCCGCCTGGTGCAAGCAGCCGACCGTCCGTCAGACGGTCGTCTATGTCGACGACATGATGATGGTCGACGGCGACACCGCCTGGGCCGCGCACCTGATGGACAAATTGCGCGCGACGCTCACGCCGGGCGAGGGCGTCACCGTGGTCCGGCTCTCGCCCGCCAACGGCCGCAGCGCCGAGATGTGGCATGGCTGCTGGCCGAGCCTGTCGGACGACGAGCGTGCCAAGGCCGCGAAGGGCATCTACCTGCTGCAGGCGAACCCGGCGACACGGATCGCCGAGCAGCAGCGTTTCTTCGCGCGCGACTTCGGCGGCGCGCTGACCCGGATCTATCTCGCCGCCAAGCGCCCGCCGGACGAGCAGCGCGTCGACAGCGCCAATCCGCCGCAGAAGGACATCATCCGTGCGCTCGCCTCCGACGGCGGCCGCTTCTCGGACGCGACCCAGACCATCCGCGCGATCGTCTATTCCGATCTCGCCGAGCACAGCGATCTCGGCAACGTGTTCGCCCCGCTGCCGCAGCCGTTTCCGAACATCGGCGAGCGCCTGGGCACCTTCCTCCGCCACGGCGTGATCTACGATTACGGCCTCGCCGTCGACATCACCGGCGGCGAGGACGTGCCGGATCGGACCCGCGCGTTCTGGAACGCGGCGCTGCGCAGCATGGCGGCCGTCCCCGCCGGCATGGGATCGGACCTCAACGTCCCCAACGTGCTGCCGGTCAGGGCCGCCACCTACGACGTCAGCCTGGTGTTCGGAACCGACACGCTCGACGGCAAGCTCGCCCTGCTCGCCGGCGCCGACGGCGAGCTCGTCGACAGCTGGATCGGCATCTCGCGCCTGCCCGACGCGGGCGTGACCGGCACCTTCCGCTGCCTCGAGCATCATTGCCGGGTGGATGCCGCCACCACGTCCGGCGTCGCCACCAGCTCGCACAGCGAAACGCTCAGCCTGTCCGGCCCGGGCGGCGGTCCGCTCGCCGGCCATCTCGGCGTCACCGGCACCACCTACCTCTACAAGATCACCGCGAAGTCGAACGGATGATCGAGCAGGAACTCCACTATCGCGGCGTCAGGACCGTCATCGGCGGCGAGCGCTGTGGCGCGCGGCCATGGATCATCCATCCGGACGGCGCGCCGCCGGTCTCCGGCGTGGCACGCGCGGACGGTTCGAGGCGAGGCTCCTTCAAGGAGGCGGTCTTCGCCGCTCGCCACGCGGTGGATGCGCTGCTCGAGGATCCGGTCGGCAACTGACGGATAATCTCGCGCGGCAAACTTGACGCCGTCCGGGCCGGGGTCAGTTGAACGACGCCGCAATGCAAGCAGCGTCGGAGACACCGCATGAGTGCCGGACCTCGGGCGCTGACATCCGCGCTCGCCCTGCTGCTCGCCGGATGTGGGTCCGACCAGTTCTGGGTGCTCAAGCCGCGCGGACCGAACGCACGGGCAAGCCTGGATGCGCTGCTCGTCGATGTCGGCGCGATGATGCTGATCATTGGTCCGACCACGCTCCTGCTGGTCTGGTGCATCTGGCGCTATCGCCGCGCGACCGGCAAAGGCGCCTATCATCCGGCCTGGACCCATTCGCTCGCGATCGAAATCCTGTCATGGGGGCTGCCCCTGCTGATCGTGGCGTTCCTGAGCGTCTATTCGTTGCGTTCGACATTCGCGATCAATCCGTTCGATCCCGGGGTAATGGCCCACCATGGTGGCGACAACGACAAGCCTCCCATCGATGTCGACGTCATCACCACCGATTGGCAGTGGCTGTTCATCTATCCGGACCGCCACATCGCATCCGCCAACGAGCTCGTCGTCCCGGTCCGCACGCCGGTCCGGCTTCGCATGACATCCGTCACGGTTCCGAATGATTTCTTCATCCCGCAACTGGCGGGACAGATCGACGTGATGCCCGGGATGCTGACCCGGCAGGCCTTCGTCGCGAACCGGATCGGCACCTACCAGGGACTGGCTACCGATTTCAGCGGCCCCGGCTTCTCCTGGATGCAGTTCCAGGCGCGGGTCGTCTCCCCGGCCGATTTCGAGCACTGGGCGAGGGACGCCGGCACGTCGGCCGCCCATCTCGATGACGCCGCCTTCGAGCGATTCGCCGTCCCCACGATCAACAGCAAGGGGACGGTGCGGCAATTCTCGGACGTGGACGGCGGCCTGTTCGGGCATGCCATGGACGAGGTCATGATGGGCAAGACCTATCCCACGCCGGCGAACATGACCGACAAGAAAGCCTCCTACAACAACGACCGTCGCCAGCAGAAGCAGGCGACGCCCGCGCAGGAAAATCAGACGGGGAAGTCGGAATGATTCACGGTCCCGGTCCCTGGAGCGTCCTGCTCGGGCGTCTGACGCTGTCCGAGATTCCCTTCGACAGCGTGGTCGTCTTCGCGGCCTTCGTCTTCGCGGTCATCATCGCGATCGGACTTCTGGCGACCATCACCTATCTCGGACAATGGCGCTACCTCTGGCGCGAATGGTTCACCACTGTCGATCACAAGAAGATCGGCATCATGTACGTCATCGTGGGAGTCGTGATGCTGTTCCGCGGCTTCGTCGACGCCATCATGATGCGCACCCAGCAGGTGATGGCGGCCGGCCCCCATTCGGCGGGCTATCTCGGCGCCGAACACGGCTACCTGCCGCCCTATCATTACGATCAGGTCTACGGGTCGCACGGGACCATCATGCTGATCTTCGCCGCCACCCCGATCCTCGCCGGCTTCATGAACTATCTGCTGCCGTTGCAGATCGGCGCTCGCGACATGGCGTTCCCCTATTTGAACGCGGTCGCGCTGTGGATGACGGTGGTGGGCGCGGGCCTGGTGATGCTGTCGCTGTTCGTGGGCGACTTCAGCCAAGCGGGCTGGGTCGGCCTCACGCCGCTCACCGAGATGCCGTACAGTCCCGATGTCGGCGTCGACTACTGGAGCTGGGCGCTGCAGATCGGCAGCATCGGGACCACGCTGGGGGCGGTCAACATCATCGCCACCATCATCAAGATGCGCGCGCCCGGCATGACCTGGATGCGCATGCCGATGTTCGCCTGGACCGCGCTGACCACCAACGTCATCGGCCTGACCGCCTTTCCGGTGCTGGGTGTCGCCGTCGCCCTGCTGACGCTCGACCGCTATCTCGGAACCCATTTCTACACCACCGGAGTCGGCGGCAACTTCATGCTGTTCTCCGACCTGTTCTGGATCTGGGGCCATCCGGAGGTCTATTTCATCATCCTGCCGGCCTGGGGGATGATGTCGGAGATCATTCCGACCTTCTCCGAGAAACCGCTGTTCGGCTATCCGGTGATGGTCGTGGCCACGCTCAGCATCGGCTGCATCTCGTGGGGCGTCTGGCTGCACCATTTCTTCACGATGGGTGCCGGGCCGATCGTCAACGTCTTCTACAGCATCACCACGATGCTGGTCTCGATCCCCACGGGCGTGAAGGTGTTCAACTGGGCCTTCACCATGTTCCGCGGGCGCCTGAGCTTCACCACGCCAATGCTGTGGGCGGTGAGCGCGATCTTCATGCAGCTCATCGGCGGCCTGACCGGCATGATGCTCGCCATCCCCGCGATCAACTACATGACGCACAACAGCGTCTTCGTGGTCGCGCACTTCCACTGCATCGTCATGGTGACGCTGTTCGCATCCATCGCCGGCGCCACCTTCTGGTTTCCGAAAGTGTTCGGCTTCAAGCTCGACGAACGGCTCGGGCAGCTCGTCTTCTGGCTGTTCGTCGCCGGCACCTTCACCGTCTTCACCGCGATGTTCGGTCTCGGCCTGGACGGCATGCCGAGGCGCATGGCCTACATCCCCTTCGAAAGCTGGAAGCCGCTGCTGATCATCGAGGAGTTCGGCATCTTCATCTACATCGCTGGGCTCGTCGCCTACGTCGTCCAGATCACCGTCAGCATACGCGACCGCGCCGAGAACCGCGTCGACATCGACGCCTGGGGCACGACGCGCAGCCTGGAATGGATGACGCACTCGCCGGTGCCGGTCTACAACTTCGCGGTCATCCCCAACGTGAACACGCGCGACGAATGGGCCTGGCGCCGCGAGAACGGCCTGCGGTCCGCGCCCGACCGTTACGAGGACATCGAAATCCCGCGCAATACCATGGTCCCGATGCTGCTCGGTCTCGGCGCAGCCGCGTTCGGCTTCGCCATGGTCTGGCGCATCTGGTGGCTGGCCATCGTGGCGCTGATCGCGATCGTCCTCATCGTCATCGTCCGCTCGTTCGACGACACCACCATGATCACAATGTCCGCCGACGAGGTGCGACGGACCGAACAGGCGGCGAGCCGCCGCACGCGCCTCTCGCCGCGGCCCGGCCTCGTGCCCGGCGGTGCCGTCGCCTTCGAAGGCGACGACAGCCTGCCCGGAGTGTCCCGATGACAGCCAGCGCTCCTGATCCGCGCCAAGTCACGCTATGGGCCACCGGCGGTCACGAACACGACATGATGAGCACCCGGCAGCTCGGCTTCTGGCTCTACATGCTGAGCGATTCGCTGATCTTTGCCGCGCTTTTCGCGGCCTACGAGGTGCTCACCTACAAGACGGCCCTTGCCGGCGGCCCCGGACCACGCGACGTCGCGTCACCGATCCACGCCTACGCGGCGACGATCGTGCTGCTGACCAGCGTGCTCGCCTACGGCATGGCCATGGTCGAGCTCAAGCGCGACCGGCCTCGGCGCCTGATGGCGTGGATCGGCGTCGCCTTCGTCATCGGCCTCGGCTTCGTCACCTTGGAGTGGCGCGAGCTCGCGACCCTTGTCGGCACCGGCGCCATGCCGCAACGCAGCGGCTATCTCTCGATCTTCTTCACGCTGATCGTCGTGCACGGACTGCACATTGCGTTCGGCCTGCTCTGGATGCTCGTCATGATCGCACAGGTGGCGCGCAAGGGCCTCAGGCTGCCGGTCGTCTACCGCCTGATCAATCTCAAGATCTTCTGGCTCTACCAGGCGCTGGTCTGGACGTTCGTCTACACCTTCGTCTATCTGCGGGGGTCCGTCTGATGCCGGTCGACCATCTCGAGCCCTGGGAACATCCCGAGGTCAAGCTGGCCAACGAGCGCCAATACGTCGTGGGCTACGTCGTCTCCATCGCCCTGCTGGGCGCGTCGCTGCTGCTCGTCAGCACGCACGCGCTCTCGCCGGTGATCACCATTTCCATCATCTCGGTGCTCGCGCTGCTGACGGTGACGGCGCAGTTGATCTTCCTGTTCCATCTCGATTTCTCCGAGACGCAGCGTTGGAATTCGCTCACGCTGATGCTCAACGTTCCGCTGCTGATCCTTTCCGTCGGCCTGACGTCCTGGATGTTCCGCGAGCTCTATGTCCACGTCATGGCGCCCGCGATGTCCCCGTAGCCAGCTGCCGTCCGAGCGCTGCCATCACCCGGTCGGCGACCGCGACGCGGTAATGGATCGGGTCCCAGAAATTGTCGCGCGACCGGTCGGTCTCGTCATCGAGCGCGAAATCGGCCACCACCGTGTTCGGAACCGCCGATGCCACCACCGCGGCGTCCCGCTTGCACTGGTCCCACGACGCCCTGATCGCGCTGCCGGGCTCGCCCATCGTCTCGACGGTGATCGGCGGAAAGAACAGGATCTTCCGGGCCGTCGCCGGCAGCCTGTCGAGCAACGCGGGCAGGCCCTCGACGGAGGGCAGCACGATCGGAGCACGCCCCGCCGGCGCCCGGCTCACCGCGCCCCAGCGCCTGAACAGCGCGTCGACCTTGCCGCGGTCGTAGGCGTCGTCGGGCGGCAGGAAATCGGTGTAGCCGTCGCGCCCGTAATGTGATCGCTTGATCCCTGTCGCGGCCGCGAACTGGTTCGCCGCTTCCTGCACGGCATACAGGTTCATCACGTGCAGGAAGCCCCACGCCCGCGACCCGTCATACATCCAGGCGGGGAACGCGCGGCCGGTCAGGCGCGGGCTGCCGGGGCCGGCGAGGCACCAGGCGGCGTCGAGCCCGACGATCACCGCACGCGCGTCCGGATGGGCGCGCGCGAACAGCGACAGCATCTTGCCCTGCTCCCAGGGTGTCGCCGAGTTCATCGCCAGATTGGCGAAATGCGAGCCCGCGGCGCGATCGAGTACCGCCGGGCGCAGCAGCCGGCTCGTCGAGGTGCCGACGATCACCGCGTCGAACCTCCGGTCGATCGCCAGCGCCGGAAACGAGAAGCGCGCGTTCGTCGAGATCGGCGCGCGCGCGATGGGCAGATGGATCGGCAGCATCCCCCAGGGATCGACCAGCACGATGAACAGGTAGACCACGAGTGCGGGCACGCACGCCGCCCACAGCAAGGCCTCCGCGAAACGGCGCCATGCGTGCTCAGAACTGGAAATAGATGAACTCGTTCTGCACACGGCCGCCGACCAGCAGCAGCAGGAACACCAGTAGAGCGCCGGCGGGGATCGCGGCCCAGCGCGCCGTGCCCAGGCGCTTGAGCGCAAACTCCTGGCTGGTCGGTCCGGCGACCGCGACGATCGCCGCGATCAGGACCACGACCGCGTTGCGCACATGCACGCGTCCGATCCCCTGCGCGCCCGCCATCGCGCCCAGCACATGCCACGCCGTGCCGAAATCCGGCGCCCTGAACAGCACCCATCCGCACATCACGAACAGCAGCGTCAGCACCCAGCCCAACGCACGCGGCACCATCAGGCCGGTCCGCGCCCACAGATGGTTCCACGCCAGTCCGGCGCCGTGCCATCCGCCCCAGGCGACGAAATTCCACGCGGCGCCATGCCACAGGCCGCCGATCAGCATGGTGGCGAGCAGGTTTCCCACCATGCGCCACTCCGGACACCGGTTGCCGCCGAGCGGGATGTAGACGTAGTCGCGCAGGAACCGCGACAGCGTCAGATGCCAACGCCGCCAGAAATCGCGCACCGACACCGCCCGATACGGCGCGTCGAAATTGAACGGCAGCCGCAATCCGAACATCAGCGCGAGCCCGATCGCCATGTCGGAATAGCCGGAGAAGTCGAAATAGATCTGCAGCGTGTAGCAGGACGCCGCCGCCCATCCGCCCGCGGCCCCGATCGCATGCCCGGACGCGGCGAGCGCGAACAGCGCGTCCGCGTTGGGCGAGATGCTGTCGGCGAGTGCGGCCTTCTTGGCCAGCCCGATGATGAACAGCACCGCGCCGCGCGACAGGTTCTCGGCCGTGTCGGGCGCGGGCACCGGCCGCGCGAATTGCGGGATGATCTCGTTGTGCCGCACCAGCGGCCCCGCGATCAGTTGCGGAAAGAACGTCACGAACTCGAAGAAATCGAGCAGTCCGTATTGCCGGCGGTCGCCGCGCTTGAGGTCGATCAGATAGGAGATCTTCTGGAAGACGAAGAAGCTGATGCCGAGCGGCAGCACGATCGGCCACGCGGCATGGGTCCGGCCCAGCACCACGTCGAGGTTGGCGGCCAGGAAGTTCGCGTATTTGAACACACCGAGCACGCCGAGATTGAGCGCGACACCCAGCGACAGCAGGATGCGCCGTCCGCTGCGCGCGAAGGCGTGCGCCACCAGCCAGTTGGCGAGCGTGAGCCCGAACAGCAGCGGCACGAAACGCCAGTCCCAGACGGCATAGAAGCCGAACGACGCGCAGATCAGGACGAGCTGGCGCGCTGGCCGCACGCGTCCGCACGCGTAATAGGCGCCCAGCACCGGCGGCAGGAACACCAGCAGGAAGAGCTGCGAATTGAACAGCACGCGGCTACTGGTGGCGGAACGTCACGACCAGAACGTCGCGCCACGCCGGCAGCGCGGGATCGACCGGCCTGATCCCGGTGACGCCATGATAGACCCGTCCGTCATCGACGAAGGCCGCGTCCAGCGGCTCGGTCAGCGTGAACGATCCGAGCGGCGCGCGGTCGTTGCCCGCGATCGTCGTCTCGCCCGACGCCACGTTGCGTCGCGCGACCAGCAGCACCAGCACCCAGTCCACCCCGTCGCGATGCATCCCCTCCGGCGTGGGCTGGCCCGGCGCGTCCTCCTTCGCCTCGATCCGGAACTGGTGCAGCTCGACATGCCACACCGCCGGCATCGCATCGGGCGCCGTCAGCCCCTCGAACAGGTCGCGGCAGGTCCGCAGGATCGCGTGCAGCACCGGGTGCGCGGCGGTCGCCTCGTCGATCGGCGCGAACCAGCGCGCCACGCCGCCGTTGAGCGGGTTGAAGTCCCGGCTCTGGTAATGCGGCTGGTTGGGCTTGCGCGTGAAGCCGCCGCTATCGGCCGCGAACGTCGCGTGCCGCCGCCTCCGATAGCGGCCGCCGTCGGCCATGTAGAGGTCGGGCCCGAGATCGTTCCAGCTGCCGGCGAATCCGTTCCAGTCGGCGAGCACGGTCTCGCCGAGCGCCGCCCGGATCGCGTCCGCCCGCGCGAACGCGAACCCGGCCTCCCGCAATTGCCCGGACGCTCGCTCCAGCGATGTCATGCCCCATGTCCGAGCGCGCTTGTCGGCGGACTGTCCGTCACGTTCTCCGGCCCCTCGGCGTCGTGTCCGATCGCATCATGACCATGGGAAGGCCGCTTCGGTGCGTCGGGGAGCATCATCACCGACTGCGCCGGCATCGCCAGCCTGATCCCCTCGTCGGCGAAGGCGATCCGCATCCGGCGGTTGAACTCGCGCTGCACGCCGTAGCGCGCGCGGTCGGTGCAGGCGATCTGGCCGACCAGCGTCACCGCCTGGCTGGTCACCTTGTCGACGCCCCAGAGCTGCAGCTCGCTCAACATGCCGTCCTTGTAGTCCGGATCAGAGCGGAGCGTCAGCGCGACCTGCCTGAGCACCATGCCCGCGTGATCGGTGTCCTCGTCCGGCGCGATGTCCACGCTGACCGGCGCGTTGCCCACGCCCCGGTTGCTGTTGGTTACCGTGGTGACCGACGAGAACGGGATGATGTGGACCGACCCGTCGCCGGCGCGCAGCCGGATGGTCCGGATCGACAGGTGCTCGACCGCCCCCGACAGGCCGCTGACCGTCACGCCGTCGCCGACCTGCATCGCGTTCTCGAGCAGCAGGAAGATGCCGGTGATGAAGTCCTGCACCAGCTTCTGCGAACCGAAGCCGATCGCCACGCCGATGATCCCCGCCCCGCCCAGCAGCGGCGCGATGTTGACGCCGATCTCCGACAGCACCGTCAGCGCGATGATCGTCACCAGCGCGATCGAGAGCATGATCCGCAGGATCGGCAGCAGCGTGCGCACGCGCGCGACGCGCGCCGTGCCGGCGATCGGATCGCGCCCCAGCCGGTCGATATGCCGGTCGAGCGCGATGTTCACCGCCTCCCAGATCAGCACCCCGATCGCCAGCGACGCCATGATCCCGATCAGCGCCGAGAACAGCCGGTCGCCGAGGGCGCCGCGGTTGAACCACGCGAGCGCATCGATGCCCCACACTTCGAGCAGCACGATCAGCGTGGCCGCGACGGTCGCGATCGTCACCAGCCGGCGCATGATCGGGTAGTAGCGCTCGGCCCGGGTGCGCATCCACGGGTAGCGGCCGGCCGCCGGATCGTCGAACCGCATGCCGCGCGCGAGCCCGCCGAGCAGCGCGATCCACACCAGCCGGGCCCCCACGGCGACCAGCAGCGTCTCGAGGCTGATCTTCCACAGCGTGGCGTAGCCGTTCTTGATGTCGAGCGCCCAGATGATCCAGAACGCATAGTCGAGCACGATCGCGTAGATCCACCAGCGCGCGGCGAGCGTCGCCAGGATCCGCCGCGGCACCCCCCGGACCCGCCGCGGCGGCTGCAGCCGGTGTGCCACGTCACGGCGCGACCGCACGATCAGGCCGGCGAGCAGCGTGTGCTCGAGCAGCATCAGCGCCTTGGCCAGCGCGAGCGAGGCGAAAGCCGACAGCCCCAGCGTCTGCATCACGAAGATCGAGGAAAATCCCCAGGCGCCGACGAGCAGCCCGGTCCGCAGCCAGAACGTCACCAGGGCGGCCATCCTGTCGCTGACCAGCAGCAGACGCAGCGAGGGCGAACCCGGCGCGAAAAGCGTGTTGACGATCGCGATCAGGGCCCCTGCCACGATGAAGCAGCGCAGCGCGGTCTCGACCACCAGCCTGCTTTCCGCGTTGCCCACGAAGCCTGCCAGTTCGAGCAGGAAGGCCACCGCCGCGAAACCCACCACCGGCAGCAGCTCGAGCAGCAGGTGGGCGAGCGCGAACGGCAGGCGCGCCAGCGCGCGGACCAGCCGCCGGAAGCTCACGTTGTGGCGCGTCCGCGCGACCTCCTCGGTCGCCGGCAGGTCCGCGCTCTCGTCGGGCTCGCCCGGCCGGAGGCCGTCCTTGTCGTGCGTCTGGAGGACGGCTTCATCGTGCGTCCGGAGGACGGCCTCGTCGTGAACGGCCTCGTCGTGCGCGGCCTCGTCGGCCGGCGCCATCCCGGCCGACCATCGCGCGATCACGCCGATCGGCCGGTTCAGCAGCCGGTTGATCGCGACCACCGTCAGCAGCGACGCGCCCAGCACCACCACCAGCCGCGCCAGCGCCGAGACCACCTCGCCGCGACGCACCGGATCACCCACGATCGAGCGCAGCCACGGCCCGAGGTCACGGAAGTCGCGCATCGCGCGCTGCAGGTCGGTTGCCTGCCGGCTCAGCGCGCCGCCGAGCGCGCCCGCGCTGGTCAGCACCTCCGCGCCAAGGCTGTCGGGCGCCAGGCCGGCGGCCGCCGCCGCCTTCGCCGCCGGCGTCGGCGGCCTGACCGCCTTGGCCATGTTGGTCAGCGTCGTGATGAAGGCCGCCCGCCGCTGCGGGTCGTTGAGCACGCCCAGCAATTGCCGCGCATCGGCCTGCGTCAGACCGGGTGCGGCGTTCGCGGCGGTCTGCGCGGGCGACGCCGAGGCGGGCGCGACCGCACCGATCAGCAGGCCGCACAGCAGGAACAGGACGCGGGAGAACCGCGCGGGCAGGGTCAATGGCGTCATCGGGCGCGTTGTGTCACCCCATCGCGTCCGGATGAGAAGGGGGAGATGGGTGAACAACTCGTATGATCGCCCATCTGAGAGCCGATGCGCGCATTCCTGACCCTGCTGATGGTCCTCGCCATGCTCGGCGTGCTGGTCATCCTGGCCTTCGGCATCGTGGGCTTGGTGCGCGGCAAGGGAGCCGATCCGCGCCGTCAGAACGCCCTGATGCGCTGGCGCATCCTGCTCCAGGCCGCGGCCATCGGGATCTTCCTGCTGATCCTCAGCCTGTTCCGGAACTGAGGCGGGCGCCGGCGCGGACGCTGTCCTCATTCAAAAGATGGAGAGCGTCGAGCAGCTCCACCTGTAGCGACGCCGGGCCGCGCGCGCGCGCCGCCGCATGTTCCGCGGCCAGCCCCAGCAGCACCAGCGCATGCGCCGCCGCCTCCAGCGGCGGCACGCCCGCCCCCAGGCACGCGCCGATCAGCGCGGTCGCGGTGCAGCCGAGCCCGGTCACCCGCGTCATCAGCGCCACGCCGTTCGAGACCCGCGCGACCCTGGTGCCGTCGGTGACGACATCGACCGCGCCGGTGACCGCGACCGCCGCCCCGGTGTCGATCGCGAGCCGCCGCGCCGAGTCGAGCGCCGCCTCCGATCCGTGCGCGCTGTCCACGCCGCGTCCTGAAGCCGCCTCGCCCGCGAGCGCCATGATCTCCGACGCATTGCCCCTGATCACCGCCGGCCCCCGATGCGCGAGGTCGCGCGCCACCGCCGTCCGGTAGGAGATCGCCCCGGCCGCCACCGGATCGAGCACCCAGGGCGTGCCGGCACCACGCGCCGCCTCGGCCGCCAGCCGCATCGCGGCCGCCCGCCCGCTGCTCATCGTGCCGGTGTTGATCACCAGCGCTGACGCGAGGCGGGCGAACTCCTCGACCTCGTCGGTGCCCTCGACCATCGCCGGCGATGCGCCGATCGCCAGCAGCGCGTTCGCCGTCAGGTTGGTCACCACCAGGTTGGTGATGCTGTGCACCAGCGGCGCGCCCGCGCGCACCGCCGCCAGCGTCGCCACCACCGCCTCTGCCATGCTTCGTCTCCCACCCTGTTGCCGAACGTGTTCGTTGTCAGCAAAACACAAAAACGACACGCCAGGATCAGATGTCCGCGGAGGCCGCAGAAGGAGGGCGTCCGCTTTCGGAGGACGCATGGACCTTCGGCTCACCGCGGACGATCACTGAAACCGCAGGAACCATGGCCCACGCCGACGGAGGGATTCCAGACCGCCTAAGCCAGTCATTGCAATGCTTGGGCGCGATGTCGCGATACCCTTGATCGGCGACAGCCTGACCAGGCCCGACTCCAGACCTCAATAGTCATACTGGTGCAGCGCATTGGTGACGATCTTCCAGACGCCATCCTGTTTTATCAGCGTGTAGAAATCCGTGTAGTCCGCACCCAGCGCATCCGCTTCGATGTCGGCGCGGACCATCGCCGTCGTGGGCGTGATTGCCAGCACGTCGATGCGTGACTTGATATTCGGCGCAGCCCCAACCTGGGCAATCAAGCCGTGCAGGTTGTGCGCCGGGCCAGCTATCCATGCACCGTCACCCAACCCGAACGCGACAGCTTCCGGGTGGAACACGGTCATCAGCGCGTCGGGATCGCCGTCGCGCAACGCATCGATGAAGGTTTGGGAAACCGCGACGACGGCTTGATAGTCGTCGATCGCCACGGGCTTGACGTTATGTGACATCAGTAACTCCGAGGGCACGCCGCGCGGGGACAGCTTCGTCGCGTCATTCATCGAACGGCGCGTTCGCCATCAGGGCGACCATGTCTTCCATCTGGATCGGCTCGCGGTTGTGCTCGATGCGGGTGCAGGGATGAAACCAGTGCGGGTAGGGCTGCTTGCTGTCGATGTCGCGTTCCAGCGCCGCGTTGAATTGGCGCTTGAAGTCGAGCCGCGGGTAACGGCCGACGATTTCGGCCACGTCGGCGGGATCGAGCGTCGCGCCCTGCAGGCCGCCGACATCGTAGACGATGCCACACTCGGTGAGCCGGCTGGTCTCGTCGCGAAACAGATTGATGTCCCAGGTGTGCAAGGCGATGTTGTCGAACACGCCCTGCGCCCGCTCACGCGAAACACCCTTGTCGACCAGGAAGGTGCGCGCCGCGATCGCTCCGTCTATCTCGAAGCGATGGATGCCGCGACCGCGATCGGTCAGGCCGATGTCGTGCAGCACGGACGACAGGAACATCAACTCGCTGTCCACCTTGGCGCCCTCGGCGCGCGCGAACAACTCGCCAAACCAGTAGCACCGCATGACATGGTTGAAGAGCCACTCGCTGGACGCCGATCGTGCAAGATCCTCCGCCTGTCGGACGATGCTGCTGTCTGGCATCTTGATGTCTGCGATCATCGGCATGTCTCTCCAGCTCGCTCAGCGGTGGGGCTTGGTCGTCAATGCGGAACGGATCGCGTCAGCGACCTGCGATGTCGCTTCGAGCGGCGCCATGTGGCTGACGCCGGGGAGCACGGTGAACGTCGTCGACGGAAGGACCTTTCCGAAATCCTTGCGCAGCGACGCTTCGGTCTCGACGACGTCGGCGCTGCCGACGATGACGTGCACCGGGACGTCGATCCGGGCCGCCCGGTCGCGGATGTCGGTGGCCATGCCCTGCTCGGGCCAAGCCCGTTTCGCCGCCGGCGCGCCGCTCAGAGCGTCCTCGACAATCTGCTCGCGAGACGATTCCGAGAGCGGCAGCTTCGCGATGATTCCCATCACGCCCTCACGCGTCTCGTAAGAGGCAGCCATGGCTTGGCGCTGCTCTTCGGGAACCTCGAGCGGCATAGGCGGCGCGGGCGCCATCAGAATGAGCTGTCGAAGACCTTCCGGCCGCCGAGCGGCGACAAGCTGAGCCACCTTGCCGCCCATCGAATGACCGAGGATGGCAAACTGCGTGAGGCCGAGATCGTCGATGATGGCGACGACGTCGTTGGCGAGCGTTTCAAGATCATAGCCTTGAGCGTCCCGGCTTGACTGTCCCCAACCACGGAAGTCGATCGCTATGCAGCGATGATCCTTCGAAAGGCGCTCGATGACGGGCTCCCAACTCCGGACCGATCCGCCCCAGTAATGGAGAAAGATCAGCGCGGGGTGTCCCTCACCCGTATCGAGAACATTCAGACTGACGCCATTGACGCGGTGGATGCTCATGTTGCTGCTCATGTCATTCAGTGCGACGCCGGTATCCCGACATCACCGGATCCAGGGAGTGCGAGAACAGATGGGTTTGGCCGTCCACACCCTAGGCCGATTGCGGGCCGGCGAGGTCGAGCAGGGTGAATCCGGGATAGAGCACGATCCCGAGCGAGAGCGGCGGGACCGATGGTGCGAGCTGGGCGGACATGGTGAACCTCCTTCGACACCGGTTCGTGTAAGGCTTGCAATCCGCTGAAGTGAGTGGCAGGAACGACAATAAGCGATTGGATTCCGCCAATCGGCGTGTGCAACGAATTCGAAAGCATCCATGCACGGCATTGCGGTCCTGGCGCTCGACGGCGTCATCGCGTTCGATCTCGGCATCGCCTGCGAGGTGTTCGCCCGGGTGCAGCTGCCGGACGACACGCATGCCTACAGCGTCCGCGTCTGCGGCGAGCGTCTGAGCGTGCGTGCAAACGCGTTCGGTCTGCGTGTGGCTGGCAGGTTGGAGGAGGTCGCGGCGGCGGACACCGTGATCGTGCCGGGCATCGAGGATGTGGACGCGCCGATCGCGCCCCTGGTGATCGCCAGCCTGCAGGCGGCTTGGGACAGGGGCGCGCGGGTCGTGTCCATCTGCACCGGCGCGTTCGTGTTGGCGGCGGCCGGGCTGCTCGACGGCAGGCGTGCCACCACCCACTGGGTCGCGGCCAGCGATCTCGCGCGCCGCTTTCCTCGAGTGATCGTCGAACCTGACGTGCTGTATGTCGACGAGGGCCGTCTGGTGACCTCGGCGGGCGCTTTGGCCGGCCTCGACATGTGCCTGCACCTTGTCCGTCGCGACCACGGGCAGGAGGTTGCCGCAAACGCAGCCCGCCTGGCGGTGGCACCGCTCAACCGGGACGGCGGACAGGCACAGTTCATCCGTCACGCGCCGCCGGACAGCCAGTGCAGCCTGGCCTCGACCCTGGACTGGATGCTGGCGTGTCTGGAGCAGCCGATGGACGTGGCCGCGATGGCGGTTCGGGCGGCAACGAGCGAACGTACGTTTGCCCGTCGCTTTTCCGAACAGACTGGAACGACGCCGCTGCAATGGCTGCTCGCAGCGCGGGTTCGGCGCGCACAGGAACTGCTGGAAGGCACCTCCATGAAAATCGACGAGGTCGCCGCAAGGTCGGGCTTTGAGTCGTCGGTGACATTTCGTGCGCGTTTTCAGCGGATCGTTGGATTGAGCCCTGGAACATACCGGCAGCGCTTCAGGGCAGCACGCTGAGCGCCTTGCCTCGGCGCCGGTGGCCGCACCCTGCTCACCAGCCTGATCATCATCGCGGCCGCCGGCGGCCGGCCTTGATCGCGCAAGACGCCAAATGCGTCTTCGTGTCGGGAGCGAATGTGACCGATCCCGGCTCGACTATTCGTCGAGGTCCAGGTCGACGTAGAGTTCGGACAACGGAATGGAGATGCCGATCTCGGGAAGATCGAGGACGGCCTCCTGGCCGGAAACGAGGTCGGTGATCCAGTCGGCATCCTTGCGGGCGAAGACGATGGCGCCAGGATGGGTCTGCTGAAGGATCACGTAACAGCGGATCGAAGGCGTGGCGCGATACTCCGCGTTCTTGATCACGAGATCATCGTTGGCCGTGCCGTCGCCGAGGACTTCGAAAACAATGATCGGATCGGTCACCACGGTCGCACGCGGTGAGACCGGGGTGCAGACGACGAACGCTTCAGGGTAGCGGATATGGCCGTCGGCGACCTCGATCTTGAGGTCGCTGCCGTGCGCCTGACAGGACTGGCCGCGCAGGCGGCCGGTGAGGGAGAAAAGAAGATTGCGCTGGATTGCGGAGTGGGCGGCGGTGCCGCCGGCCTGCGCGATCGGGCGCTGGCCGTCGAACTCATAACGCTGTTCCTGGCGCTCCTCCCATGAGAGGAACTGCGCAAGCGTCATCGGAGCGCGACGGGCGACGTTCATGAGCGGTAGGATAGCAGTTCTCCAGCCATCGGGTGCAAGGCGATGCACAATCAACCACCGCCACCCTCCAAGTATGCCGCCCGGATCTCCGGCCGTGCCAGCAGCTCGCGTCCCGTGCCCTCCATCGTGATCGCGCCGTTCACCAGCACATAGCCGCGATGCGCCAGCCGCAGCGCCTGGAACGCGTTCTGCTCGACCAGCAGCACCGTCAGCCCTGTCGACTGGTTCAGCGTCCGGATCGCCCCGAAGATCTGCCGCGCCACCAGCGGCGCCAGGCCCAGCGACGGCTCGTCGAGCAGCAGCAGCCGCGGCCGCGTCATCAGCGCGCGACCGATCGCCAGCATCTGCTGCTCGCCGCCCGACATCGTTCCGGCCCGTTGCACGGCCCGCTCGGCCAGCCGGGGAAACAGCGCGAAGACCTCGTCGCGTCCCCGCGCGAAGCCCGCCATCCCGGAAACCTGAGCGCCCATCATCAGATTCTCGTCGACCGTCATCCGCCCGAAGATGCGTCGCCCTTCCGGCGACTGCGCGATCCCGCGCCGCATGATCAGGTGCGTGGGCAGCCGCGTGATGTCCGTCCCGTCATGCACGATCGACCCGTCGCGCGCGCGCGGACTGCCGCAGATCGTCATCATCAGCGTCGACTTGCCCGCGCCGTTGGCGCCGATCAGCGCCACGATCTCGCCCGCCTCGACACGCAGATCGACGTGGCGCAGCGCCTGCACGGCACCATAGAACGCCGTCACACCGCGCAGGTGCAGCATCAGGCCGCCTCGTCCTCGTCCCCTTCGCCGAGATATGCCGCGATCACGGCCGGGTCGGCGGCGACGGACCCGGGCGCACCCTCCGCGATCTTCCTGCCGTGGTCCAGCACCACGACATGGTCCGAGATCCGCATCACCAGTCCCATGTCGTGCTCGATCAGCAGCACCGAGCATGCGTCCGAAACCGACCCGTCCCGAATGCGCACCACCAGGTCCGCGAGCTCGTCGGTCTCGCGCGGATTGAGCCCAGCCGCCGGCTCGTCGAGGCACAGCAGCACCGGCCGCGTGCACATCGCGCGCGCGATCTCGAGCCGCCGCTGCGCGCCATAGGGCAATGCGGCCGCCGGATCGTCCGCCCGGCCGAGCAGCCCGGTCGCCTCCAGCCAGACCCGCGCCCGCTCAACCGCCGCCTGCTCCGCCCGCGCGTGCCCGCCTAATCCCACCACCGCGAGCAATCCCGCCGCCACCGACGGCATCAGCGCGTTGTGCTGGGCCACCAGCAGATTCTCCAGTACTGTCATGCCACCGAACAGCCTGATGTTCTGGAACGTCCGCGCGACGCGCGCCCGTCGCGCGATCCGATGTCCGGCCATGCCCTCCAGCCCGAACATCGCCCCACCCTCATGCGTCAGCCGCAACGCGCCTTCGCTCGGCCGATAGAAACCGGTGATGCAGTTGAACACCGTCGTCTTGCCGGCGCCGTTCGGCCCGATCACCGACGTGATCCGTCCCGACCGCGCCGCGAAGCTCAGCGACGCGACCGCGGTCAGGCCGCCGAACCGCATCGTCAGCCCCTCGACCTCCAGCCTCTCAGCCACGACCCAGCGCCACCGACGCGGTCCTTCTCGACACCAGCCCGCGCGGACGCAGGATCATCATCGCCACCAGCGCCAGCCCGAAGATCAGCATCCGGTACTGGCCGAAATCGCCGATCACCGCACCGATCCACTCGAAACCCGGCCGGTTGTCGAGGTTGCCGAGCAGACCGCGCAGAAGCTCGAGGCCGCCGATCATCACCAGCGCCGCCAAGGCCACCCCGAGCTGGCTGCCTAGCCCGCCCAGCACCACGATCGCGAGCACCGTCGCCGACTCGATGAACGTGAAGCTCTCCGGGCTGACGAACGCCTGCCGTGTCGCGAAGAACGCGCCGGCGAAGCCGCCGAACCCGGCCCCGATCGCGAACGCCGTCAGCTTCGTCACCGTCACGTTGATGCCGAGCGACCGGCACGCGATCTCGTCCTCCCGCAGCGCCTCCCACGCGCGGCCGAGCGGCAGCCGCCGCAGCCGCAACGTCACCCAGTTCGTCAGCAGCGCCAGCGCAAGGATGATGTAGTAGAGGTAGGCGACCCGCTGCGTCGGGCTGAACGGCACTCCGAAAAACCCCGCGAACGTGTCGCTCCCGCCCGACGCCGAGAAGCGCAGCCCGAACAGCGTCGGCCGCGGGATTCCCGACACCCCGTTCGGTCCGTTGGTCAAACTCGACCAGTTGTTGATCACCACCCGAATGATCTCGCCGAACGCGAGCGTCACGATCGCCAGGTAGTCGCCGCGCAGCCGCAGCACCGGAAACCCGAGCAGCGTGCCGAACAGCGCGGCGAACAGCCCTGCCAGCGGCAGGCAGGTCCAGAACCCCAAGCCGTATGTGGTCGAGAACAGCGCGTAGGAATAAGCGCCGACCGCGTAGAACGCGACGTAGCCGAGGTCCAGCAGCCCGGCCAAGCCGACGACGATGTTCAGTCCCCAACCGAGCATCACGTAGGTCAGCACCACGATGCCGAGATCGATCGTGTAGCGCCCCGCCAGGATCGGCAGCAGTGCGGCGAACACCAGCAGCGCCGGCGCCACCAGGCGCCCCGCGCCCGACAGCCTTGCCGGTGCGATCCGCGGTGCACGCCACGGCCACAGCCCCCCCACGAGCACCCAGGCCACCACCGCCAGCACCAGGGCCGCCGCCGCCCACGGCCGCCATGCCAGCACCAGGGACGCGGGCCCCGGCTCCATCCGCAGCCCGACCATCGGCACGAACAACCCTGCCGCGACCAGCCCCGCGAGCAACGCGCGCCGCGGCGCGCTCACACCTTCTCCACGTCCGCGTGCCCCAGCAACCCGGTCGGCATCACGATCAGCACCAGGATCAGGATCGAGAACGCGGCCACGTCCTTGTATTGCGCCGGCCCGTACGCCGACCAGAACGTCTCGATCAGCCCGATCAGCAATCCGCCCAGCACCGCGCCCGGGAGCGACCCGATCCCGCCCAGCACCGCCGCGGTGAACGCCTTCACCCCGGCGAGGAACCCGATATAGAAATCGATCACCCCATAACGAAGCAGGTAGAGCAGCCCGGCCACCGCCGCCAGCGCCGCGCCGATCACGAACGTCAGGCTGATCGTCCGGTCGGTGTCGATCCCCAGCAGCGACGCCATCCGGATGTCCTGCTCGCACGCCCGCATCGCCCGCCCGAGCGGCGTGCGGGTCACCAGGAACGTGAACAACCCGAGCACGACAAGCGTCGTCAGCACGACCGCGATCTGCATGGTGGTGAGCTGTGCGGTGAAATCGCCCTGCCGCATCAGCGCGAACCCGCCCGGCACCAGTGGCGCCATCGCCTTGATGTTCGCCCCCTGGCTGACCTGGGCGAAGTTCTGCAGCGCGATCGACATCCCGATCGCGCTGATCAGCGGTGCGAGCCGGAACGATCCGCGCAGCGGCCGATACGCCACCCGCTCGATCGTCCAGCCATACAAGCCCGCGAGCCCTGCCGCCAGCACCAGCGTCATCGCCAGTGCCAGCGGCACGGACGTGATCCCGAGCACGGACAGGCCCAGCAAGGCGATCAGCGACAGGAACGATCCCACCATGAACACGTCGCCATGCGCGAAATTGATCATGCCGATGATGCCGTAGACCATCGTGTAGCCGACCGCGATCAGGCCGTAGATCATTCCGAGCGTGACGCCGTTGATGAGTTGCTGGACGGCATACGCCACCGGCGGCGTCTCACAACTCGCTGTAGGCGCCGTCCTTCCAGACATAGAACACGTAGCTCGGCCCCTCGACGTCGCCCTTCCGATCGAAACCGATCGATCCCAGGATGGACGCCCAGGGGCCGCCGCTCTTGAGCGTCGCCGCCACCTTCTGCGGATCGGCCGTGCCCGCCTTCTTCGCCGCCTCCGCCCAGATCTGCACCGCCGCGTACGTGTAGAGCGTGTATCCCTCCGGATCGATGCGTGCCGCCGCGAACTCGCGCACCACGTCCGCCGCCGTCGCGCGCCTGGTTACGTCGGGCGCGAACGTCATCATCGTTCCCTGGCCGGCCGGTCCCGCGATCTGCCAGAACTCCTTGGTCATCAACGCGTCGCCGCCGATCAGCGTCGCGTTCATCCCCTGCTCCTTCGCCTGCCTGATGATCAGACCGGCCTCGGTGTGATAGCCGCCCAGATAGATCACCTGGATGCCGGCATCCTTCATCCGGCTGACCACCGCCGAATAATCCTTCTCGCCGGGCGTGTAGGTCTGCACCAGCGCCGGCCGCACGCCGTCCGCCTCCAGATTCTTCTCGGTCTGGTCGGCGAGACCCTTGCCGTAGGCGGTGTTGTCGTTCAGCACCGCGACGCGCTCGCCCTTGAAGTGCGCGGCCACGTAGTCGCCCGCGACCTTGCCCTGCTGGTCGTCGCGTCCGCACAGCCGGAACGTCTGCCAGCCGCCCTGGTCGGTGTAATCCGGATTGGTCGAGGCCGGCGTGATCTCCAGGATCCCCTCCTCGCCATAGACCTTGCTGGCCGGGATCGAGGAGCCCGAGCAGTAATGCCCGGCCACGAACTTCACCCCCTGGTCGGCGAACTGGTTCGCCACCGACACCGCCTGGCGCGGGTCGCACGCATCGTCGCCGATGCTCAGCGACAGTTGCTGGCCCAGCACGCCGCCTGCCTTGTTGATGTCGGCCACCGCCTGCTGCGCCCCGTTGCGCAACTGCACGCCGAAGGCGGCGTATTGGCCGGTCATCGGACCGGCGACGGCGATCTTGATCTGCGCCTGCGCACCCGAGGCTCCCAGCACCATCGCTCCGGCAACGGCAAGAACGCGTCGGATCATCGGGCAGCCTCCACGGGGGAACCCTCGGACCATGCCCGCCACACCGGTCTTTGGCCAGCGCCGAAGGCGCAAAATGACTGGTGGTCCAGGGGCCCTGCCCCTGGCGGGGCACGGGGCAGAGCCCCGGATCCTCGCTACTGCGCCGTCATCTCGACCGCGCGTCCGAGATCGACCGACAGCAGCCGCGACACGCCACGTTCCTGCATCGTGACGCCGAACAGGCGATCCATGCTCGCCATCGTGAGCTGGTGGTGCGTGACCACCAGGAACCGTGTCCCGCTCTCGCTGGCCATGTCCGACACGAGGCGGCAGAAACGTTCGACGTTCGCGTCATCGAGCGGCGCGTCGACCTCGTCGAGCACGCACACCGGTGCCGGGTTGCAGCGAAAGGCCGCGAAGATCAGCGACAGGGCGGTCAGCGCCTGTTCGCCGCCCGACAGCAGCGACAGCGTCGCGAGCTTCTTGCCCGGCGGCTGCGCGTAGATCTCCAGGCCGGCCTCGAGCGGATCGTCCGATCCGACCAGGGCGAGGTGCGCGCGGCCGCCATCGAACATGCGGCCGAACAGGGCGCGGAACTGGGCGTCGATCCGCACGAAGCTGGCCGTCAAGCGTTCGCGGCCCTCGCGGTTGATATGCCCGATCGAACCGCGCAGCCTGGCCACCGCTTCCTCGAGGTCGGCCGCTTCCGCGACCAGCGCCGTCAGCCGTTGCCCGACCTCGTCGGCCTCCGCTTCCGCGAGCAGATTGACCGGTCCGACGGCGTCACGCGCCGCGAGCGCACGCGCCAGGCGCCGCCGCGCCTCCGTCTCCGCCGCACCGGTCGCCTCCGCGACGGGCTCGATCGGGGCACCCGCTTCAAGCACCCGGGCATCGATGTCGGCGAGGGTTCCGGCCGCCTGGGTCTCGGCCGTCTCCGCACGCAGCAACGCCTCGCGTGCGGAGGCGGCCGCCGTGTCCGCATGGCGGCGCGCCTCGCGCCGTGTCGCCGCCTCGTCCTGTTCGGCCATCGCCCGCCGGGACGCCGCCTCCCGCCGTTGCTCGGCATCGTCGAATGCGCGCGAGGCCGCCTCGCGACGCGCCCACAGGAGCTCCGGCGCATCCCGCGTCGCCGCGTGCATCCGGCGGATCTCGTCGAGCCGGAGGCCGAGTTCCGCCACCCGGGCGCCGGCCTCGTCGCGACGCCGGGCCGCGGCCGGTGCCAGCGACGCGATGGCATCCAGGCGGGTCCGCGACTGGGCGGCCTCCGCCTCGAGCGAGGCCGCGCGACGCTGACGCTCGCCCTCCGCGTGCCGTGCCCGCGCGAGTGCCCCTTCCTCGGGACCGAGTGCCGCCCGTGCCTGCCGCGCCTGCGACAACCGGTCCAACGACTGCGCGCACGACGCCGCGATCGCCTGGCACTCCGGCGCCAGCAGCGCGCGCCTGGCTTCGACGTCCCGCGCCTGGTCGAGCAGCGCCGCGTGGTCGAGCCTCGCCTGCTCGATCGCCGCCTCCGCGCGCGCGCGGTCGTCGCGGCATGCCGTGTCGGCAAGCCGGCATGCCTCGGCGTGCCCGGCCGCCGAGGCGACGCGTCCCGCCATCGCATCGAGCGCATGCGCGTCGGCATGTCCAGACGCGTCGGCGAGCTCGGCCCGTGACGCCGTCAGCGCCTCGTCGAGCTCGCCGAGCATGCGCTCGAGCGTGGCCAGGATCGCGGCCGACGCCTCGTCCCTTGCGGCGAGCCGCCTTGCCTCGGCGTCCATCCCGGCCTGCATCGTCTCCGCGGTCCGCCGCTTGTCGCGCGCGTGCCGTTCGGCCGCGACCGCGCGATCGAACTCCGACGCGGCGGCGCGCTCCAGGCTCGAGAGGCGCTCGCCTTCGGCCTGCCCATCCGCCGCGCGCCGGGCCGTCGCCTGCTCGCACACCTCGGCGAGCGCCGCCGCCACGCGGGCAAGCTCCGCGCCGGCGCTGTCCGCCCGCGCGCGCGCCGTCACCGCGCGCGCCGCCAGCGCCGCCTCCGACGCCGATGCAGCGGCCGCCGCCCGCTCGCCATCCTCGATCGCCTCGCGCGCCTCGACGAGGCAGCGCTCGCACGAAGCGAGGCGCGACGCGGCTTCGGCCAACGAGGCCTCGAGCGCGGGACGCGCGGCCAGGGCCTCGGCCAGGCTCGTCTCGCACTGATCGAGCCGCCGCCGGGCACGCAGCCGTTCGGCGACAGGAGACGGCTGGTCAGCGAGAACGAGGCCGTCCCATCGGAACAGCGAACCCTCCCGGCTGACCAGCGCCTGTCCAGCCGCCAGCGTCGCCTGCAGCGTGCGCGCCTCCGCCTCGTCGATCAGTCCGATCCGGGACAACGCCCGCCTCAGTGCCTCGGGTGCATCGATCAGGTCGGCGAGTGCGACCGCCGGCGCCGGCAGCGCCTGGTCATCGAGCGGGCCCAGCGCCAGCCAATGGCGCGGATCCGCCGGATCGAGGGACGCGGCCAGCGCATCGCCCAACCCCGCCGCGACGGCGCGCTCGAGCGCCTCCGGCACCCGGATCGCCGACAGCAGCGGCCACTCGGCTCCGTCGATGGCGCCCAGCGCCGCGATCTCGACTCTGGCGGCCGCGACGCCGGCGTCGCACGACAGCAGCGCGCCGCGGATCGCGGCCGCCGACGCGGTCGCCTCGTGACACCCGCGTTCGGCGTCTCCGGCCCGGGCGCGTGCGTGGGCGATCGATGCGAGGCCGGCGGCGGCGGTCTCGCGTGCCCCGATCAAGGCATCGTGCCCGACGAGCTCGTCCCTGGCCTTGTCGTGGGCGGCGCCCAGGTCCGCGTGCTGCGTCCGCAGCCGCGCCTGCTCGCGTTCCAGACGCTCCAGATCGGACGCGATGTCGCGTGCACGGGCGCGCGCCTCCCGTGCCGTCTCGCGTGCCGCGAGGCTCGCCGCCTCGGCGCGCGCGCGCGCGACCTCGGCCGATGCGAGCGCGCCCGTCGCCATCTCCACGTCCTCAAGGGCGGAAGCGGCCGCGGCGAGCGCGCGCTCGACCGCGCCCGGCGCGATCATCCCGGCCCTGGCGGCCTCCCGCCGTGCGATGACGGCGTCCCGCTCGCCGGCGATCCTGTCGTGCCGGGCGCGCGCCGCATCCCGGCCGGCCGCCGCGCGTTCCGCGCGGTCCCGCACCGCGGCCTGCTCGCGCGCGGTCTCGGCCATCGCATCGTCCGCCGCCCGCCGTTCGGCCTCCGCCGCCCGCGTCGCGGCGCGCGCCTCGGCGAGCGCGCGCTCCGCCGTCGCGACGGTCGCGGCCGCATCCTCCAGGACACCTCGCTTGACGGTCAGCGCCTCGAGTTCGGCGAGCGCCGCCTCGACCGCCTCGCGGCGGCTCGTCGTGGTCCGATGCGCCGTCTCGAGCGCCGAGATGTCCTGGTCGGCGCGAAGCCGCGCGCCATGCCGGTCCGCCTCGCGCGCCACGACGAGGCTGGCGGCGTCGCGCGCGGCCACTTCCGTCCGGTGCCGTTCCGCGAACCCGTCGAGCACGCCGCGGAGGGTCTCGGCCTCTTGCGTCAGAGCGGCGAGCGCGGCCTCGCTGTCCTCGGCCTGCCGGGCCGCGAGCGCCTGGTCGCGCGTCGCCTCCGCGAGCCGCGTCTCGATCGCGGCCAGCGACTCCGCCGCGCGCGCGGCCTCCGCCTCGACCGTCTCGAGCGCGGCCCTCGCGCGCTCGACCAGCGTCGCGGCCAGCGACAGCGCGCGCCCGCTGTCGCCGAGCGCCGCCTCCGCCGCCCGTTCGTCGCGCTCCGCGCCGGAGGCCGCCTGCTCGGCCGCCGCGAGCCCGGCGCGCGCGTGCGCCACCGCCCGGCCGCTCTCGACCACCGCACGCCGCGCACGTCCGAGCATGATGCCGAGCAGCGCGTGTTCGGCGTGCGCGAGCGCGTCAACCGCGCGGCGGTAGGCTCGCGCGGCCTCCGCCTGGCGCGCCAACGTCGCGTGCTGGCTCTCCAGGCCGGACCGCAGGTCGCCGACACGTCCGAGATTGGCCTCCGCCGCGCGCAGCCTGATCTCGGCCTCATGGCGGCGGGCGTGCAGCCCGGTGATGCCGGCCGCTTCCTCGAGCACCGAACGCCGGTCCTCCGGCCGTGCATCGACCAGGAACGCCACCCGTCCCTGGCTGACCATCGCCGAGGAACGCGCGCCGCTCGCGATGTCGGCGAACATCGTCTGCACGTCGCGCGCCCGCATCTCGCGCCCGTTGACCCGGTAGGTGCTGCCGGCGCCGCGTTCGATCTGGCGGCTGACCTGGAGCTCGATCTCGCCATGCAGCGGGGCGGGCGCAAGGCCCGCGGCGTCGTCGAGCGTGACCACGACCTCGGCGATGTTGCGCGACGGACGCGCGGCCGATCCCGCGAAGATCACCTCGTCCATCTCGCCGCCGCGCAAACTCCGCGGGCTGGTCTCGCCCATCGCCCAGCGCAGCGCCTCGACCACGTTGGACTTGCCGCAGCCGTTCGGTCCGACGATCCCGGTCAGGCCGGGCAGGATGTCGATCGTCGTCGGTTCGGCGAAGCTCTTGAAGCCGGCGATGCGCAGTCTCGTGACGATCGCCGGCACGGCACGTCTAGCCGGAGACGTGCGAGACCAGGCCTGCGAACATCTCGTAGGTCATCTCGCCCGGATGCGCCGTCTGGCCGAAGATGAAGGTGGGCGTGCTGTCGATGTGATAGCGCTTCTGACCGGCATCCTGCTCGGCGATCAGCGCCTGCTGATAGGCCGTGTCGGACACCGTCGCCTCGAACACCGAGGCCGACATCCCGGCCAGTTCGGCCATCGGCAGCAGCGCCGCCTTGCTGTCGACGCCCGGCGCGAAAGCCCACCGATCCTGGCTCGCGAACAGCGAGTCGATGAACGGCTCGTAGCGGTCGGCCGGCAGCGCGCGCGCCACCATCGCCGCCATCAGCGCCACCCGGTCGAGCGGGAAGTCCTTGAAGACGTAGTAGACTTTCCCGGTGTCGATCAGCTTGGCCTTGACCTCCGGGAACACCGTCTGATCGAAGCGCGCGCAATGGGTGCAGGTCATCGAGAACCACTCCTGCACATGCACCGGCGCCTGCGGATTGCCGGCCGCGCGCAGGGTCAGCCTGGGATCCTCGGCGGCACGGGCGACGGCGGGCAGGAGCAGGGGGGCGGGCAGGAGCAGGGGGGCGGGCAGGAGCAGGGGGGCGGCGAGGAACAGGCGACGCGTGACGATCATCGGGAACTCCGAAGCACAGGCGGGGCCCTGCCCCGCACCCCGCCAAAGGGCAGTCGCCCTTTGGAAACCACCTCACTAAAGGGGTCGGTCCCGGGCTGCAATTGCCGCGGCCAGGCGTGCGAGCGAGGTGCCGAGTTCGCCTTCGGGCAGGCCGTCCGGAACCACAGGCGCGGTGCGGCGCCTGGGCGCCGGGCCGGCCACGGTCTCGTTGACGAACCTGACCTGCCTGACCTGCGCCTCGCCGAGCTGCACGTTGATCCGCTCGGCGAGCTTGGTCGCGACATGCTGCAGCTCGAGCGCCGTCGGACCGTCGCAGCCCAGGGTCAGGACCCCGGCCGCGAACTTCCTCGGCGCGGTTCGCGACGCGAGGTCGGGCCCGACGATCGCCACCCAGTCCGACATGATGCGCGCGGCCGCCGGCGAACGCTTGCGGAACGCCGGCCTCGTCACCGGCGAGAGCAGGGCCGCCAGGCTCCTGGGCCCCGAGTTGCCGCCGCCCGCCGAACCCGCCATCGATCCTCCACGATGCATCCCGCCCGCGATCTTCTGGCCTGGTATGGCCGCCACCAACGCACCCTGCCTTGGCGTTCGGCGCATCCCGATCCCTATCGTGTCTGGCTCAGCGAGATCATGCTGCAGCAGACCACGGTCGCCGCTGTCATACCCTATTTCGAGCGGTTCCTGGCACGCTTCCCCGATGTCGAGAGCCTCGCGCGCGCCGAGCAGCACGAGGTGCTCGCGCTGTGGGCCGGGCTCGGCTACTACGCCCGCGGCCGCAACCTGCATGCCTGCGCCCGGGCGGTCGCCGCGAACGGCGGCTTCCCCGCCGACATCGCCGGCCTGCGCGCGCTGCCCGGCATCGGCGCCTACACCGCGAGCGCGATCGCCGCCATCGCCTTCGGCATCCCGACGGTTCCGGTCGACGGCAATGTCGAGCGCGTGACGTCGCGTCTGTTCGCGATCGAGACGACGCTGCCCCGATCGCGCCCGATCCTGGCGCGGCTCGCGGCCAAGCTCGGCGAGGACGCGGACGCGCGCGCGCACCCGTCGGAGTTCGCGCAAGGCCTGTTCGACCTCGGCGCCACCCTCTGCACGCCGCGGCGACCGGCCTGCGCGCTCTGCCCCTGGACGGCGGGATGTGCGGCCAGGCGCGCGGGCCTCGCCGAGACGCTGCCGCGACGTGAGGCGAAACTCGCCCGACCGATCCGCTTCGGCGTGCATTTCTGGCTCGAGGACGAGGGCGGCCAGGTGCTGCTTCGGCGCAGACCGCCGATCGGCCTCTTCGCGGGCATGACCGAATTGCCCGGCACCGAATGGCGGCCCGAGTCCTGGTTGGAGCCGGAAGCGCTGACGGCCGCGCCGATGCGAGCGGAGTGGCGGCGTCTCGGCACGGTCGTGCACACGCTCACCCACCTGGAGATCAGGCTCGAAATCTACGCGGCGGGCGTGCGCCGGATCGACGCCGACGGCTTCGTGCGCCCGGTTCCCAATCTCGGCGCCGAGGCCTTGCCGACGATTATGCGCAAGTGCGTCGTCCTCGCGACCAGCGTCGAACCATGATCGCGAGGATCGGACCTGCCCAGTCCAGGCGTCATGCGTGCCTGGCCGCTTCGGCCCACTCCACTGCGTCCGCGCCGGCGGGCAGCCGCATCGGGCAGGACGGATCGGTCGCCGCGCGCCACACCGCTTCCGCCACGTCCCGGGCTCGTGTGATCTCCCCAGTGGATTGCTGCAAGCGGGCGAAGACCCCCGCTGCCAGATCGGCGTAGGTCGAGGGGATATCCATTCCCATGCGGGCGCGGGCGTTGGCGCCGAACGCGGTCTCCGGTGCCCGGCCCGGAAGGACCAGCCGCACGCGCACGCCGAACTGCTCCAGCTCCAGCGCCAGCGACTCGGTCAACGCGTTCACCGCTGCCTTGCTGGCCGTGTAGACCGAGAGCAGATGCAGCGGCCGCAGCGTCACGCTCGACGTTACGTTGACGACAACGCCCGAGCGCCGCTCGGTGAACTGCGGCAGCACGGCCTTGGTCATGGCGATGGTGCCGAGCGTGTTCGTCTCGAACACCTCGCGGGCCATGTTCATCGACACGCCTTCCAACGCGTTGAGCAGGCCGACGCCCGCGTTGTTCACCAGAACGTCGATCGGCCCGGCCGCGTCGACGGCACGCGCGATGCTGTCCGCATCGGTCACGTCGAGCGGCAGGATCCGGAGCCGGTCGGAATCGGGCAGGACGTCCTCGCGGGGCGTGCGCATCGTGGCGATCACCGTCCAGTCGCGGTCGAGGAAATAGCGCGCCGTCTCGAGGCCGAAACCGGACGAGCAGCCGGTGATGAGGATGGTGTTCATGGGAGTTCCTGTTGATGCGCAACGCGACGATAGGCGGGGCCGGTCGGACCTGCTACCAGCTGAAGTCCGAACATCGTTGGCGTAAGTCCGGAATTGCCCGATCCGCTCACCCAAGTCGTCAGCCTGCTCCAGCCGCAGGCCTCGTTTTCGAAGCTCGTCATTGCCGCCGGTGCCTGGGCCGTGCGGCGATCGGATGAGGGACGCCCTTTCTACTGCGTGTTGCTCGACGGTTCGTGCCGCCTGTCGGTCGCCGGACAGGCGCCGATCACGCTCGTGACAGGCGACTTCGTCCTGGTGCCCGCGGCTTACGATTTCACCACCGCGAGCCTCGAACCGCCGCCGAATGGCGTCGAGCCGCAGCCGGTCGAGATGAGCCCCGGCGTGTTCAGGCTCGGCAGCGAGGATGAGCCGGTCAACGTGCGGATGCTCGTGGGTCACTGCGCGTTCGGCTCGGAGGACTCGAACCTGTTGGTGTCGCTTCTCCCGCGGCTCGTGCATGTCCGGGGACAGGGGCGACTGACCACGCTGGTCGAACTCGTGAACCAGGAAACGCGCGGCGACCGGCCCGGTCGCGAAATGGTCCTGGGGCGCCTGCTCGAGATATTGCTGATCGAGGCGCTCCGCTCCACCACGGACCCTGCGCCGCCCCCGGGACTGCTGCGAGGGCTCGCGGATGACCGAATCGCGGTCGCGCTGCGGCGCATGCACGATTGTCCGACCCGGGCCTGGACAGTGATCGAGCTGGCGAGGGAGGCGGCCCTCTCGCGGTCGACGTTCTTCGAGCGCTTCAGGCGCGAACTGGGTGTCACGCCGATGGACTACCTGCTGGGCTGGCGCATGGCGCTGGCGAAGGACCTGCTGCGCCGAGAGAGAGCCGGTGTGGCCCGGGTCGCCGACCAAGTGGGCTACAGCTCGGCGAGCACGTTCAGCACCGCCTTTGCTCGCCACGTCGGGATGCCGCCGATGCTATATGCTCGTTCGCCGCGAACGCGATGAGGGCTGTCGGAACCGCCGGGCGGCCAGCAGACGGCTGTTAAAGCACGAATGTCGCTGTGGGACTTCAGCGATAGCAGCCGGTCAGGTCCCAAGCCGTCGGAGATCCGCGCGAAAGCTTGACGACGAGGACCCGATGACAGAAAGAGATGTCAGATCGATCCGCAACGATCGGAGGTCGCGATGTCGATGCGGCGGCACCGCGTGCGTGCGGGCGAGAGTCTGTCGAGCATCGCCCAGCACCAACTCGGTCACGCCCGCTATTGGCCGCAGCTCTTTGCGTTCAACACCGGCATCGCCGCCCGCATCGCCAGGCCGCTGACCGATCCGGACCACATCCTCATCGGCCAGCAGATCGCAATCCCGCCGCGTGTCGCCTCGCACAACCCCAATCTCCCGCGGCTCCTGGCCTACCGGCATCCGAGCCAGCGGACCCATCCGCGCGTCGCCGCGCGCACCGCGCCGGCGACGCAGCCCGGCTCGGCGCCCATCGTCGTGACCCGCGATGCGTCCGGAACCCGCGTCAACAGTCCGGCTTTCAAGTTCAACCTCGCTTTGTGCCCGCCGGTGGAGCGCAGCACGCCCGCCTTCGACTACACGATGAAGTTCGAGGGGCAGATCATTCTCTGGCTCGACGAGCAGGTCGACCTGCTGACCTTCACCGACAAGGGCATCGAGCTGGCCGACAAGCGGATCGCCGGCGATGGCCTGTCGCAGCTCCTGACCAGCGAAAAGGTGACCTTCGACCAGGTTTCCAGGAAGCTGACCTACGAGAGCCTGCTCACCACCCGTTCGGGCGGCCTGCTCAACCCGCTGAGCATGGGCATCGTCGCCGACAGCAGCGACCCGCGCCCCGCATTCCGGTTCAAGTGCACGTCGCCCAAGCTCGATGGCAGCTTCCACGTCGCCGGCCACTTCGCCCCCACCATGCTCTGGGTCGCGGAGAACCTCACCATCACGCTCGACGTCCGCCCGACCGTGCCGCAGGGGCCGGCTGGATTGGCCGACCGGGAGATCGGACTTCCTGCTCAGTCCGGCAACGACGAGATCGGCTTGTCAGCAGCGGGGATGCGAGGCGGTGGCACCCCGACTGCAGGAGGAGGCGGCGGCCACTCCTACGGCTGGTGGCAGAGCCCGACTGCTCTCTACGCGACGGCGGCCATCATCACCGGCGCCGTGCTCGCGACGAACGGTCTGACCTGGGGAGCGGATGCGGAAACCGACCCTGCGGCACTGGGGTTCGCGGCCGGCTTGATCGCTAAGGCCGCGGGGCGTTGAGACGCACCGCTTCCCTCGTCTTGCTCGTGGCGACCTTCTTGATGGTGCAACCCTCGATCGCGCGCGACATCGACGGCGTGCGGATCATTGACCACGACCTGCAAGCAACGATTGCGCCGGAGCTGCGCCGTCCAGATCGCGACGTGAAGATGTGGGACGTTCAGGCTGGAGACGAGAGAGTTTGTCTCGACGCTGTCGAGAAGGCCCTGGGCAGTTATCCGCCCGCTTTCATCCACGCGCTGCTGCAGCGGATCGTTTTGGCAGGCGATCTCTATGTCTGGGGCAGACAAAACGGCGGACTGCAGGTGCCCGGAATGATCGCGGTCAACTGCAGTTCAGCGAGCAACAATATCGGTTTCATCGAAGACACTGTTCACCAGGCGATTGCCGGCCGCGTGCGGGACGTGGCGCCTCCGGACTGGAGGGTCTGGGAGGCGGGCAACAAGCCAGGGTTCCGCTACGGAAATTTCGAGGATTACAAGGCGGAGCTGAGTGATCCTGATGCTCGCGCCGTCGTTCGCCGGCTGAACCAAGCAGGTTTTGTGAGCAGATACGGGCTCACCGGCACGATCGGCGATTTCGAGAGCTATGCGGAGCAGGCTTTCGGACACGGCCTTGAGTTCGCAACCTTGGTGCGTCAATACCCTCTCATGCAACGCAAGCTTGGTCTGTTAATGCAATCTTATTTGCAGGCTGCACCCTCTCTGAGGGTCTATTTCGGCCAGACCGGCTTGGCGAGCGCGGCAGGTCCCAGCCCGTCATCCGGGGCGAAAACGGCGCAAGCTCGGTCGACTCCAGTTCATTGACAGTGAGCGGTGCATGGCTCGCGTCGAACGCGCCATCCTGTTTGGAAAGGCCCCGTTGCTAGCGCTCGTCGGCGCCGCATACGGCAGGGGGCCAGCTTCAACGTGACTGGCCAGCAGACCATCCAGGCCTACGGCATGCGGCCTGTCGCGAAGAGCGTCATCGCGCTGAAACTGAAAGACGATGCGCCCGTGCTCGACCGGATGGCGACTCCATCCGTCGATCCGCCCGGCAATCCAGGACGCGGCGGCCTGTCGTTCATGGAGATGGATTTCCGCACCGATCCCGGCATCTGCAATGTGTTTGGCAACACGCCAGTTTCCGGTGTGGCAGCGTCCGTCCGGAAGACTCGTCAGCTTCCCGTCGTTTGACCGATCTCGCGCGAGGAAGTGCAGGCTGAGCAGGCGCTTCGGCATGACGGGTCTCCCGGATGACGCTCGGCGCGTCCACGGATTGGTGATAGCAACCTGACCGCTGCAAGTCAGTGACGTTTCAGGCGCTCCGACCGCGCCACCTACAAGCCGCCGCCGCGCAGGCTCGGCCGAAGCCCGGCGTCAGTGCGAGCAGGCGCATTTTTACGCGCCGTTTACGCCCACCGCTCGCCCTGCACATCGCGCCTTTACGCCCGGGCGGCCTATCGTCCGCGAACCATGTTCCAGGCACGCCTGTTTCGTAGGGTGAACACGATGCTCGACTTCTTTCTCGCGGCAGCAGGCACCGGCCTGATCCTGCTGATGGGCGCGTACGCCGAACTGTGCGAGCGCATCTGATGCTCGAGCTCGTTCTCGGCGGCGCGGTCGCCGCCTGCATGTTCGTCTATCTCGTCTGGGCGCTCGTCCGTCCCGAAGATTTCTGACCTCACCGGAGACGTCGCATGACCTTCAACGGTTGGGTGCAGATCGCACTCGTGCTCGCCATCATCTTCGCGACCGCCTTCCCGCTTGGTCGTTACATGGCCGCACTCTTCAGCGGTGGCCGCACCTTTCTTACCCCCATCATCGGTCCGATCGAGCGCGCCACCTATCGCATCTCGGGCATCGATCCGACACGCGGCATGGGATGGAAAAGTTACGCGCTCGCGCTCCTGCTGTTGAACGCCCTGCACTTCCTGATCCTCTACGCGATCCTGCGGTTGCAATTCTACCTTCCGTTCAATCCGCAGCACATCGTGGGCATGCCGACCCAGCTCGCCTTCAACACGGCCGCGAGCTTCGTGACCAACACCAATTGGCAGGCCTACACGCCCGAGAGCCAGATCTCCTACGGCGCGCAGATGTTCGGTCTGACCGTGCACAACTACCTGTCGGCCGCGACCGGGATCGCCGCCGCGGTCGCCATCGCGCGCGCCTTCTGCGGCAGCCGATTGAGCGATCTCGGCAACTTCTTTGTCGATATCGTTCGCTGCACCTTCGGCATCCTGCTGCCGATCGGCGTCGTCGCCGGCCTCGTGCTGCTCGCGTCCGGCGTCCCCGAAACCCTGCAGGCCTATCCAACGGTCAACACCATCGAGGGTGCGCAACAGACCGTTGCCTTCGGCCCGGTCGCCTTCCAGGAGGCGATCAAGATGCTCGGCACCAACGGCGGCGGCTTCTTCAACGCCAATTCCGCCCACCCGTTCGAGAACCCGACCGTGCTGACGGACGTGTTCGAGAACTGGCTGATGCTGATCATCCCGTTCGGCCTGCCGATCATGTTCGGCCATATGCTGGGTGACCGTCGTCAAGGCGTGGCGCTGTTTGCCGCGATGGCGGGACTGATGACGCTCGGCGTGATCGGCGTCGCCATCGCCGAGAGCGCCGGCAACCCGATGCTGACCCATCTCGGCATTTCCTCCGTCCTGGGCAACATGGAAGGCAAGGAGGTCCGCTTCGGAAGCGCCCTGTCCTCGATGTTCAACGTGTCCGCGACCGGAACATCCTGCGGCGCGGTCGACTCGTTCACCGACAGCTACATGCCGCTCGGCGGCCTGGTCCCGATGTTCCTGATGCAGCTTGGTGAAGTAACGCCGGGCGGCGTCGGTTCCGGATTCTACACGATCATCGTCTTCGCGATCCTCTCCGTCTTCGTCGCCGGACTGATGGTCGGCCGCACGCCCGAATATCTCGGCAAGAAGGTGGAGGCGAAGGAGATCAAGCTCGCGATGATGGCGGTGCTGATCCTGACTGTCTGCATCCTGGGCGGCGGCGGACTGGGCAGTTTCCTATCCGCCGGCCGGGCGGCGATGTCCAACGCCGGGCCGCACGGTCTCTCGGAGATGCTCTATGCCTGGACGTCGGCGACCGAGAACAACGGCTCCGCCATGGCCGGCATCACCGCGAGCGGTCCGTTCATGGCCTACGGCCAGGCGATCGCCATGCTGCTCGGCCGCTTCGCCTTCGCGGTCCCCGTGCTCGCCATCGCGGGCTCGCTTGCGCTCAAGCCCAAGCTTCCATCGAGTGCCGGAACGTTCCCGACCCATAAGCCGCTCTTCGTCGGGCTGCTGGTGGGCGTGATCATCATCCTCGGCGGTCTGCAGTTCATGCCCGCTGACGCCCTCGGCCCGCTGGCCGAGCACTACGTGATGAACGCAGGAAAGACCTACTGATGGACGCGATCGCGCCGATCCAGACGCCACCGACGCAGAAGGGCAGGAACGAGTCCCAGGCCGCGATGTCGCTGTTCGACCGCGCCATCCTGGCGCGCGCGACGCGCGACGCGTTCGCCAAGCTCAACCCCGTCAGCCTGGCCCGCAACCCGGTGATCTTCGTCACCGAGATCGTCGCGGCACTCACCACCGTGATCGGCATCCTCGACCTGGCCGGCGGCAAGCATGTCGCGTTCGCGTTCGCGATCGCGTTCTGGCTGTGGCTGACGGTCCTGTTCGCGACATTCGCCGAAGCGGTGGCCGAGGGCCGTGGCCGAGCACGCGCCGAAAGCCTGCGCCGCGCGCGGTCCGACACGATGGCGAAACTGCTGCCAAACCCTGTCGATCGCGCGCTCTATCAGCCCAAGCCCGCCCAGGAGCTGCGCGCCGGGGAAATCGTGCTGGTCGAGATCAACGATCTCGTCCCGTCCGACGGCGAGATCGTCGAGGGCATCGCGAGCGTCAACGAGAGTGCGATCACCGGCGAGTCGGCACCCGTGATCCGCGAGGCCGGCGGCGACCGCAGCGCCGTGACCGGCGGCACGCTCGTGGTGTCCGACTGGATCGTCGTGCGCATCACCGCCGATCCCGGCAGCACCTTCATCGATCGCATGATCAAGCTCGTCGAGGGCGCCGAGCGCCGCAAGACGCCCAACGAGATCGCGCTCGACATCCTGCTCGCCGGCCTGACGCTGATCTTCCTGATGGCGGTCGTCACGTTGCCGCTGTTCGCGTCCTATTCCTCGACTTATCTCGCGATCCCGGTGCTCGCGGCCCTGTTCGTCACCCTGATCCCGACCACGATCGGCGGCCTGCTGTCGGCGATCGGCATCGCCGGCATGGACCGCCTGATCCGCTTCAACGTCGTGGCCACCTCCGGCCGCGCCGTGGAGGCCGCGGGCGACGTCGACGCGCTGCTGCTCGACAAGACAGGCACCATCACCTTCGGCAACCGGATGGCGTCGAGCTTCACGCCGGTGCCTGGCGTGGGTGAGCAGGAACTCGCGCAAGCCGCCGCCCTCGCGTCGATCGGCGACGAAACCCCCGAGGGCCGCTCGATCCTCGCCCTCGCGCGGGAGAAATACAGCATCATCATCGATCGTCCCGCCGGTGCTTCGGTGGTTCCATTCAGTGCCAGCACCCGATTGTCGGGCGTCGACCATGACGGGCACGTGATTCGCAAGGGCGCGGTCGACCAGGTCCTGGCACTGACCGGCAATGTCGCGGCCCAACCGAGCTTCACCCAGACGGTCGACCGGATCGCGCGCGCCGGCTCCACGCCGCTCGCGGTCGCCTCCGACGGACGCCTGCTCGGCGCGATCGAACTCAAGGACGTCGTCAAGCCCGGCATCCGCGAGCGTTTCACCGAATTGCGCACCATGGGCATCCGCACCGTCATGGTGACCGGCGACAACCGGGTGACGGCCGCCGCGATCGCGACCGAGGCCGGCGTCGACGATTTCATCGCCGAGGCGACGCCGCAGGACAAGCTCAGCTATATCCGAAAGGCGCAGGCCGAAGGCCGCCTGGTCGCGATGTGCGGCGACGGCACCAACGACGCGCCGGCACTCGCGCAGGCCGATGTCGGCGTCGCGATGCAGACCGGCACCCAGGCCGCGCGCGAAGCCGGCAACATGGTCGATCTCGACAGCGACCCCACCAAGCTCATCGAGATCGTGCAGATCGGCAAACAGCTGCTGATCACCCGCGGCTCACTGACCACGTTTTCGATCGCCAATGACGTCTCGAAATACTTCGCCATCCTGCCCGCGATCTTCGTGACCAGCTATCCGCAGTTGCAGGCGCTCAACATCATGCGCCTGAGTACGCCCGAGAGTGCGATCATGTCGGCCGTCATCTTCAACGCGCTGATCATCGTGGCCCTCGTGCCGCTGGCGCTGCGCGGCGTGAATTTCCGCGCCATCGGCGCGGCCGCCCTGCTGCGCCGCAACCTGCTGATCTACGGCGTCGGCGGCCTGATCGCGCCCTTCATCGGCATCAAGGCAATCGACCTCGTGCTCACCGCCCTTCACATCTTCGTCTGAGGCCACGCCAATGATCACCTTCCTCCGCCCGACCCTCACGCTGCTCATCGGCTTCACCCTCCTCCTCGGCGTCGCGTTCCCGCTGCTCTTCGTCGGCATCGGCCAGGTCGCATTCCCGTTCCAGGCCAACGGCAGCATGATCATGGCGGGCGGCAAGCCCGTCGGCTCGGCACTGATTGGCCAGAATTTTATCAAGCCGATCTATTTCCACGGCCGCGTCTCGACGCTCACCGGCACCGACGCCAAGGGCAAGACCATCCCGACGCCTTACGACGCCAGCGAGTCGGGGGCCTCAAACCTCGGTCCGACCAGCGCGTCGTTGCACGACCGGGTCAAGGGCGACGCCGCAACCTATGGCGGCACCGACATCCCCGGCGACGCCGTCACCAGCTCAGGCTCCGGGCTCGATCCGGACATTTCGCCCGAGAACGCTGCCCGTCAGGTCGCCGGTGTCGCCGCCGCCCGCCATGTGCCGGCCGCCGCCGTCGACAACCTCGTCACCGCCAACACCACCAGCCGCCTGCTCGGCATCTTCGGTGAGCCGCGCGTCAATGTTCTGCAGCTCAACCTCGCGATGGATCGGCGGTTCGCCGCCAAGTGAAGGCCAAGGGGCAGTCGCCCCTTGGATCCCATGACTAGAAAGCAAGTCCGTGGTTCCCCGTGACACGCCTTCGCCCTGGATCGACCAGGTGCGGCAGATACCGGTCCTGCAACGGCGGCAACGTCAGCTGGCCGATCCCCCCGGCCGTCGCCGCCGTCATCGCGGGCTGGCTGCTCTGCGGGTCGGTCTACACCGTCCAGCCCACCGAACTCGCTTCGCACCTTCGGGCGCTTTCGCTTCAGTCCCGAATACGAGCAGGCGGTCAATCGCTGATACTCCAACCTCCGACCAGGTGCTCGACATGCCTTCCCGTTTGCACGCACGCGGCCGCCTTCCTCGCATGATCCTCGGGTCGGCCTTGGCCGCACCCATGGCCATCGGCGCGGCCTACGGCCAGACCGCCTCGCCCGCGCCCGCCGCGACGCCGCTTGCCTCCTGGGCGAGCACCATCTCGCTCGGCCTGCAGTTCGACGGCGGCATCATCGCCAACCCCGACCGACCCAGCGACGGCCTGAACTACGGCCGCCTGTTCGACGACAAGGCGAACACGCCGCTGCTCAACCAGGTCCAGGCGACCGCGACCCGGCCGATCAACGCGAGCGCCACCGGCTACGATGTCGGCTTCACGCTGCAGGCGACCGGGGGCACCGACGCCCGCTACATCCACTATCTCGGCGAGCTCGACCACGTCACCAGCAGCCGCTACCAGTTGACCCTGCTGCAGGCAAACGTGCTCCTGCACACGCCGTGGCTCACCGCCGGCGGCATCGACTTCAAGCTCGGCCAGTTCGTCACCCCGATCGGCTACGAGACGATCGATCCCAGCACCAACCCGTTCTATTCCCACTCCTACATCTTCAATTTCGGGCCGTTCCAGCACACCGGCCTCGAGGCCGTCTGGCACGTCAACCCGACCGTCGACATCTACGGCCAGGTCGACACCGGCGAGAGCACCACGTTCGGAACCGGCAGCGGCGACAACAACGGCGAGCCCGCCGGCCTGTTCGGCCTCGGCCTGAACAATCTCGCCGGCGGCAAGCTGACGCTGACCAGCCTGACCCATCTCGGTCCCGAGAACACGCTGCGGACCGACCCGCAGGCCAACAGCCAGATGCGCTACGAGAGCGACTTCATCGCCACCTACAAGGCCAGTCCGAAGCTCACCCTCGTCACCGAGCTGAACTACCAGCACGACGACAGCGTCGGCGCGGACTCCTACGGCGGCGCGCAATACGTCTCGTATACCCTGACACCGTCCGTCACCCTGAACGGCCGCGCCGAGATCTACCGCGACAATGCCGGCTTCTTCGTCTTCGCCTATCCCGGCACGCTCGATGCGGTCAACGCGCTCGCCGGCCGGCCGAACACCTCGTTCAGCCAGGGCCGCGCCACCTACAGCGAATACACGGTCGGACTGACCTACAAGCCGACGCTGCCGCACGTCACGCTGCTCGCCTTCCGCCCCGAGATCCGCTGGGACAAGACGTTGAGCGGCACCTCGCTCTTCACCGACCGCCTGCAGACCGGCTCCTTCACCTTCGGCGGCGACGTCATCCTGGGGTTCTGATCCTCGCGCCCGACGCGCTTCACGCGGCGGGTTCGTCCGCGATCGCGATCTGGACCAACTGGTTCATCACGCCATCTGTAACCGGACCCGGCAGGGCAGCGGAAAGAAGACGTGAGCAGACTGATCGTGATCCTGAGCCTGGCGTGCGCCCTGATCGTCTCGGCCTGCAAACCGGGACCGCCGGCCACGTTCTACCAGCGCAGCGGCAGCTCCTATGTCGGCGCGCCCGGGAACTTCGCCCCCTGACCCATCCCGTCGAGGCCCACACCAGACCCATCGCACCCACGCCCGCCACCGGAGCACGGCTCGGCGTCGCCGAACAGCACGCCACCCGTGCCGTCTTCTTCATCACCGGCGTCGGCAACTCCGTGTGGGCCGCCCTGGTGCCGTTCGCCAAGGCGCGTGCCGGCGTCAGCGACGGCGCCCTCGGCCTGCTCCTGCTGTGCCTCGGCATCGGCTCGATCGTCACCATGCCGGTCTCCGGCGCGCTGGCCGCCAGGTTCGGCTGCCGACGGGTCATGATCGTCGCCGCCCTCCTGGTCGCGGCCAGCCTGCCCTGCCTCGCCATCCTGTCGTCGCTTCCGTCGCTGGTGCCGGCATTGATGATCTTCGGCGCCGGCATCGGCGCCATGGACGTCGCGATGAACATCCAGGCGATCATCGTCGAGCGTGCCAGCGGACGCGCGATGATGTCCGGCTTCCACGGCCTGTTCAGTCTCGGCGGCATCGCCGGCGCCGGCGGGATGGTGGCGCTGCTCAGCGCCGGCGCCTCGCCGCTGTCGGCGGCCTCATGCGTCTCGCTCGGCATCCTCCTCGCGTTCGCCGCCGCCGTCGCGCATCTGCTGCCCCATGGCGCCGCGAACGACGGGCCGGCCTTCGCGATCCCGCGCGGGATCGTGCTGGTCATCGGCATGCTGTGCTTCGTGATGTTCCTGGCCGAGGGCGCCGTGCTCGACTGGAGCGCGGTCTTCCTGACCACCATCAGGCACATGGCGACCTCCCTGGCCGGCCTCGGCTACGCGGCGTTCGCCACCACCATGACGATCGGCCGTCTCGCCGGCGATCGCATCGTGGAACGGCTCGGCCGGAGGCGTGTGGTCCTGCTCGGTGGTCTGTGCGCCGCCGCCGGCTTCGTCATTGCGACCGCGATCCCGTCCTGGCCGGTCGCGCTGCTGGGCTACGCGCTTGTCGGCGTCGGCTGCGCCAACATCGTCCCGGTCCTGTTCAGCGCCGTCGGCCGGCAGGACGTCATGGCCGAGAACGTCGCCGTCCCGGCGATCACCACGCTCGGCTACGCCGGCATCCTCGCCGGCCCCGCCGGCATCGGCGTCATCGCCCACCTGACGAACCTCCCGGCGGCCTTCCTGGTCCTGGCGGCGATGCTGGTCGCGGTTTCCCTGAGCAGCCGCATTCTCTGATCTCGCGTTCCGCTTGACCACTTCGCGGGACGCTCATGCCCGACCCTTTGATCCCTCGCGCCGATCTCTTCGGGAACCCCAGCCGGTTCGCCGGCACCATCAGCCCGGACGGTTCGACGCTGGCCTGGGTCGCACCGCTCGACGGTGTCCTGAACGTGTGGGTGCACCGCTCGCCGAGCCCGATGACGCACGGCCCGTCACGCGCGACACCGGGCGAGGCGTGCGGATCTATTTGTGGGCCTACGAGACGCGTCATCTCCTGTTCCTCCAGGACGACGACGGCGACGAGAACTGGCGTCTTCACGCCGTGGACCTCCGAACCGGCGGCATCAGGGCGCTGACACCGGAGGGCGTGCGTGCGGAGCCTGTTGGCGTCAGCCGCCGCCGCCGCGGCGAGGTGCTCGTCACCCTCAACCAGCGCGATCCGAGCTATCCCGACCTGTTCCGAATCGACATCGCGACCGGCGCCACAATCCTGGTCGCCGAGAACCCGGGCTACACGGGCTTCCTCGCCGACGACGATTTCGTGCCGCGCCTGGCGTTCCGGCCGACCCAAGATGGCGGCCAGGACGTGCTGCGTCCGGCCGCGGACGGCGGCTGGGAAGACTGGTTCCGGATCCCGGCGGAGGACGCGCTCGTCACCGTCCCGAGCCATCTGAGTTCGGACGGCACGATGCTCACCATGCGCGACAGCCGGTCGCGGAACACGGGGGCCCTCACGCGGATCGATCTCGTCACCGGCGAGACCGAAACGCTGGCCGAGCATCCGCGGACCGACATCGGCGCGGTCCTGACGGACCAGGACACCCATGCGCCGCTCGCCTGCGCCGTGACCGTCGAGCGTGTCAGCTACATGGCTCTCGACCCGCGCCTGCGGCCGGACCTCGACTTCCTGGCCGCAGCGGACATCGGCGACTGGCACTTGCTGAGCCGCACCGAGGACGACAAACGCTGGATCGTGAGTTCAGGGTCCGACACGCGGCCCGGCATCGCCTACCTCCACGACCGCGAGCCGCGCAGCTTGCGTGTGCTGTACGAGACGCGGCCGGCGCTGACGGGTGCCAAGCTGGCGCCGATGCGGCCGGTGACCATCGAAGCGCGCGACGGCCTCCCGCTGGTCTCCTATCTGACCCTGCCGGCCGGCGCCGCCTCGCCGCCGGCGACCCTGCCGCTGGTCCTCCTGGTCCATGGCGGCCCCTGGGCGCGCGACACGTTCGGCTACAACGCCTACCACCAGTGGCTCGCCAACCGCGGCTACGCCGTCCTGAGCGTCAACTTCCGGTCGTCCACCGGCTTCGGCAAGCGCTTCGTCAATGCCGGCGACCGCGAGTGGGGCAGGCGGATGGACGACGACCTGCAGGACGCCGTCGCCTGGGCGGTCGGCGAAGGTTTCGCCGACCCGCGCCGCGTCGCCATCATGGGCGGCAGTTACGGCGGCTACGCGGTGCTCGCGGGCATGACGCGAAATCCGACGCTCTACGCGTGCGGCGTCGACGTCGTCGGCCCGTCGAACCTCGAGACACTGCTCGCGACCGTTCCGCCCTACTGGGCCTCGTTTCGCGCAACGCTGATCAAGGCGCTCGGCGACCCCGAGACCGACGAGGGCCGGGCCGTGCTGCGGGAGAGCTCGCCCCTGCATCGCGCAGGGTGCCAACGACCCTCGCGTCAAGCAGGCCGAGGCCGACCAGATGGTGGCCGCGATGGAGGCCAACGGCGTGCCGGTCACCTACCTGCTGTTCCCCGACGAGGGGCATGGCTTCGTCCGGCCCGAGAACAACCTCGCCTTCACCGCCGTCGCCGAAAGCTTCCTGGCGCGCTGCCTCGGCGGCCGGGCCGAGCCGATCACCACCGAAGAGGCCCAGGCCACCTCCATGCAGGTCATCAAGGGCGCGTCGCTGATCCCGAACCTGGAGCCCTGCGGATCCTCGTGATCAGAAACGCGACCGAAGCCGATATCCCGCGCATCACGGCGATCAGGGCGTCGGTCCGCGAGAACAAGCTGCGCGACCCTTCCCGAGTGACTTCGTCGGACCTTCGCTGGTTCATCGACAATCCCGGGATGTTCGTCTGGAAAGAGAATGGCGTGATCGCCGGCTTCTCCGCGGCGGACCCTCGGGATGGAAGCATCTTCGCCTTGTTCGTCGACCAGGCCTACGAGGGTCGCGGGATCGGGCAGGCGCTCTTCAGGCGCGCCTGTCTCGTGCTGGAAGGCGCCCGGTGCGAGCGGCAGTGGCTCACGACGTGGCCGGGAACGCGTGCCGTGCAATTCTATCGAGAGGCGGGGTGGGTCGAGGTCGGGACCAGGGAAGACCATCTCGTGTTCGAGGCTCCCCGTCCAAAGGCGCTCACGCCTCCCCAGCGACGGGACCGATCGTCTCCCGATAGATCGGACCATCCGGACCGGTGATCGCCCAGCAGGAGGCCTCCGATGTGCCCGCGCTCACATCGAGAAGCGTGAAGCCGTGCGTATAGGCGCCACGACATCGAGCCGGACGTCCGCCGCCAGCGCCGGCGGATCCACCAGCCCGGCCAGCGGCGCCGTCCCGCCGGTGAGGCTCGCATCCACCGGGATCGCGCCGTGACCGACATTCCGGTCCCGGACGACGCTCCGCAACGGCGCCGCGACAGCGGACCGATCTCCGCGACCGCCGAGAAGGGCTGAGGATGCGTGAGAAGAAGTGTCAATCCAAGCCCGGCGCAAGTCGACTCCATGGCGTCGAGCGACAGGCCGCTATGGGAAGCCGTCGGCGAGCGGCATGCCCGATCAGCGCATCGGCCTGCCGCTGTAGCGAGCCCTCCCCGCCGTCGCGTCCCGGCGCTCGAGCGCCGCGGCCGCCGACTGAAGCAACGACAAAACCGGACCACGTGCCGTCGGGAACGAGCGCATCCTTGCATCCCTGCTTTATTGAGCATACTAGTTACTCAAAGGAGCAAATCCATGACCTATCCGCAAAGCTCGACCGAAGCCAGCCCCGGAGCGGCTGCCAAGCGCACTGTCGCGAAGCTGTCCTACCTGACGGTATACCGCGCCTCGCCGCTCGAGCGGATCGCCATGATCAAGAATGGCGTGGCGGCAACGGAGGCCAAGCGCCTCTTCGCGGATCTGGCGATCGGTCAGGGCGCAGCCTTCAAGGCGCTCAACCTGTCCACGGCCACCGTCAACAAGAGGGCGAAGCTCGGCGAAATCCTCCCGATCGACGAAAGCGAGCGTGTCCTCGGATGCGCGAAGCTGGTGGGCCAGCTCGAGGCGATGATCGAGGAGTCCGGCGACCCGACGGACTTCGACGCCGCCGCTTGGTTGGCCCGGTGGCTCACGGAGCCGCTGCCGGCGTTCGGCGGCACGCGGCCCGCTGATCTGATGGACACCATGGAGGGCCAGAACCTGGTGTCCGCCGCCCTCGCGAAGCTGCAGACCGGGACCTATGCTTGAGTCGCATCGTCTGGCGGATCGCAACCGACACCAAGGACTACGAGGCCCACGACCTTTCCGGAGCAGGCGCGAGGATCACCGGCGGTCGCTGGAACGCGGTGGATGTCCCGGTCGTCTACGCCTCGGAAACCCAGGCCCTAGCATGTCTGGAGACGGTGGTCCACTTGAACGCAGGCGGCCTGCCGTTCAATCGCTACCTCGTTGCCGTGACGATTCCTGACGCCATCTGGGTCGAGACGCAGACGAATCTTCCCGCCTCCTTGCCCGTCGGTTGGGACGCAGAACCCGCCGGACGCGCAAGCATCGTCTTCGGCACGGACTGGCTGCAGTCTCGAGCCTCCGCACTCCTCAGGATCCCCTCGGTGATCGTCACCGACGAATTCAACGTCCTGATCAATCCACGGCACCACGAAAGCAGCGAGATCACTGCCGCCAAGATCCGCAAATGGCTCTACGATCCGCGGCTCATCAAGCCGGCCTGACACGCGCCTCCTGACAGGATGCCCGGAAATCCAGGACCTGCTCGGCCGCCGACTGAAACAGCGCCCGGCCGCAGCGCGAGGTCAGCGCCTCACCCATGTCCGGTGCCGCAACCATGGAGCGCTGCCTTGAGCAAGGTTCTGACCGTCGTTGTCTACCGATCGATCTCCGACGATGCGGCGTTGCAGGCCTACGCCGCCGCTGCCGGTCCTGCGATCGCGGCCGCAGGAGGCCGCGTGATCGCGCGAGGCATGCCGCTCGCCACGCGAGAGGCGGGCCTCGACCAACGTGTCATCGTCATCGAATGGAAAAGCCTGGAGCAGGCAATTTCCGTCTACGAGACCGAGGGCTACCGTGCCGCCCTGGCCCATCTGGGCGGCACGGCGGAGCGCGACATCCGCATCGTGGAGGCAGTCGCGTAGTGCCTCCGGGCCGCCGATCTTTGTAACCCGCCCACCCGCGCCCATACTCCCCCGTCATGCTCCGCGCGACCGATTTGACCCTGCCGCTCGACCATCCGCCCGAGGCGATCGAGGACGCGGTGCGGCAGCGGCTCGGCCTCTCCGCCGCGGCCAATGTCCAGGCGCACATCGTCCGTCGCGGCGCCGACGCCCGCAGCAAGCGCGGCGTCAAGCTCGTCTACACCGTCGACGTCACCCTCGACCCGGCACTCGAGTGCCGCATCCTCGCCCGCGCGCCGAACGATCCCCGCCTCACCCGCGCGCCCGATCTCGCCTACCGCTTCCGCGCACCCCTCGCGCCCGGACAGCCTCGCCCGGTCGTCATCGGCGCCGGCCCCTGCGGCCTGTTCGCGGCCCTCGTCCTCGCGCAGTGGGGCTACCGCCCGATCATCATCGAGCGCGGCCAGGCGGTGCGCACCCGCACCATCGACACCTGGCGCCTCTGGCGCGGCGGCACGCTCGATCCCGAAAGCAACGTCCAGTTCGGCGAGGGCGGCGCCGGCACCTTCTCCGACGGCAAGCTCTGGTCCGGCGTCCGCGACCCGCTCCGCCTCGGCCGCAAGGTCCTCGACGAGATGGTCCGCGCCGGCGCGCCCGACGACATCCTCATCGACGCCAAGCCGCATATCGGCACCTTCCGCCTGGTCACCGTGGTGACCAACCTGCGCGAAACGATCGAGGCGCTCGGCGGCGAATACCGTTTCGGCACCCGCGTCGAAGGCCTCGATGCCCCGGACGGCATCCTCCGCGCGCTGCATCTCTCCGACGGCACCGTGCTCCCGGCCCGGCACGTGATCCTCGCCCCCGGCCATTCCGCGCGCGACACCTTCGCGATGCTGCACGCGGCGGGCGTGGCGATGGACGCCAAGCCCTTCTCCATCGGCGTCCGCATCGAGCACCCCCAAGCCGCCATCGACCGCGCCCGGTTCGGCATCCACGCCGGCCATCCCGCCCTCGGTGCCGCCGACTACAAGCTCGTCCACCACTGCCGGTCCGGCCGCTCGGTCTACAGCTTCTGCATGTGCCCCGGCGGCCAGGTCGTCGCCGCCACCTCCGAGCCCGGCCGGGTCGCCACCAACGGCATGAGCCAGTATTCCCGCGCCGAGCGGAACGCCAACGCGGGCCTCGTCGTCGGCATCGATCCCACCGACTATCCCGGTGGACCGCTCGCCGGCATCGCATTCCAGCGCCACTGGGAGGCGCTCGCCTTCCGGGCCGGCGGCGGCGACTACCGCGCCCCTGCCCAACGCGTCGGCGACTTCCTCGCCGGGCGCCCCTCGAGCGAACTGGGCGAAGTGCTCCCCTCCTACCAGCCCGGCGTCACCCCCGCCGACCTCGCCGCCTGCCTTCCCGCCTTCGTCGTCGAGGCGCTGCGCGAGGCGATCCCCGCCTTCGCCGCCCGCATCCCGGGCTTCGACCACCCGGACGCGGTGATGACCGGCGTCGAGACCCGCACCTCCTCGCCGCTGCGCATCGCGCGCGACGACACGTTCCAGTCGTCCATCCGCGGCCTGTTCCCCGCCGGCGAGGGCGCCGGCTACGCGGGCGGCATCCTGTCGGCCGCGATCGACGGCATCCGCACCGCCGAGGCGCTGGCCATGTCGCGCGACGTCGCCCGCGCCGCATGAGCCTCGCGGAGCGGGCGCGGCCCGACCCCGACACGCTGCTCGCCCGCTCCGACCGCGAGGGCCGCGGCAAGCTCCGCATCTATCTCGGCGCCGCGCCGGGCGTCGGCAAAACCTGGGAGATGCTGAATGCCGCCCGCCGCCGCCTCGAGGCCAGCTGCGACGTGCTCGCGGGCATCATCGAGACGCACGGCCGCGCCGAGACCGAGGCCGCGATCGGCGACCTGCCGATCCTGCCGCGCCGCCAGATCGACTATAACGGCCGCACGCTGCCCGAATTCGACGTCGACGCCGCCCTCGCCCGGCGCCCCGGACTGCTGCTCGTCGACGAGCTCGCCCACTCCAACGTCCCCGGCAGCCGCCACGCCAAGCGCTGGGAGGACGTGGCCGAGATCCTCCAGGCCGGCATCGACGTCTGGGCCACGCTCAACGTCCAGCACATCGAAAGCCTCAACGACACCGTCGCCCGCATCACCGGCGTGCGCGTCACCGAGACCCTGCCCGACCGCGTCCTCGAAAAGGCCTCCGAGATCGAGCTCGTCGACATCACCTCGACCGAGCTGCGCACCCGTCTCGCCGACGGCCGCGTCTATCGCCCCGACATCGCCAGGCGCGCGATGGACGGCTTCTTCCGCGAGGGCAACCTCGGTGCGCTGCGCGAGATCGCGCTGCGCCGCGCCGCCCAGCATGTCGACGCCGACGTGCGCGACTACATGCGCGCCAACGCCATCGCCGGGCCCTGGCCGTCCGGCGAGCGCATCCTCGCGCTGATCACCGGCCATCCGGCCGCGGCCGAAGCCGCGATCCGCCACGCCAAGATGCTGGCCGACGGCCTGCACGCGCCGATGAGCGCCCTCCTCGTCGAGGCGCGGCCGGACGATGCGACCCGTCTCGCCCGCGTCGTGGCGCTGGCCCGCGAGCTCGACGCCGAGGTCGAGATCCGCGCCGGCGCCATCGCCACCGAAATCCAGGCCGTGGTCCGCGCCCGCAACGTCACCCAGGTCATCATCGGCCGCGCCCCCGGCGCCCGCCTCGGCGGATTGGGCAACACCTCGCTGCGCACCCGCCTGGTCCGTGCGCTGCCCGACGTCACCCTCGTCGTCGCCGCCGCGTCGCCCGGCCAGAGGCGCGGGCCGATGCCGGTCCGCGCCGCCGTCCGCCTCGCCGATGCCGGAATCCTCGACTGGATCGTCCCGCCCGCCATCGCCGCCGCCGTCACCCTGTTCGGCGAGGCCGTGCGCGGCCTGCTCCAGCACGAGGCGCTCGGCATGATCTTCCTGGGCGGCGTCGTCCTCGCCGCCACCTTCCGCGGCCTCGCCGTCGGCCTCGCGACCGCGCTGCTGTCATTCCTGGCCTGGAACTTCTTCTTCATCCCGCCGATCTACCAGCTCACCATCGACGAGCCGCGCGACGTCGTGGCGATCGTGGTCTTCGCCGGCGTCGCCGTCGCCTCCGGCCTGCTCGCCGAGCGGCTCCGCCGGGCCCAACGCGCCGCCCAGAGCCGGATCGACGGGCTGCGCCGGGTCGGCGGCTTCTCGCGCGCGCTCGGCACGCCCACCACCGAGGCGGGGCTGAACCACGAGATCGCCACCCAGGCCGCGACCGCGGCCCGGCGCGCGCTGGTGCTCGTCGCTCGGCACGACGATCTCGACATCGCCGCCAGCGCCCCGCCCGCCGACACGATGGACGACGGCAGCTGGGCCGCCGCCCGCTGGGCCTTCACCCGCGCCGAGGAGACCGGCCGCGGCACCGCGACGCTGCCGTCCGCCGCCTGGCGCTTCCTGCCGATGCGCACCGCCCGCGGCCTGCGCGGCGTGCTCGGCGTCCAGCCCGAGGGCGACGGCTTCGACGCCCCCACCCTGCAGACCCTCGCCTCGCTCGCCGATCAGGCTGCCGCAGCACTGGAACGCATCGCGCTGGCCGCCGAGGCCGCCCGCGCCGAGGCGGGTGCCGAGACCCAGCGCCTGCGCACCGCCCTGCTCAACTCGCTGTCGCACGACCTGCGCACGCCGCTCGCCGGGATCCAGGGCGCGGCCGGCACGCTGCGCGGCGCCTGGTCGGCGCTCTCCGACGAAACACGGACCGACCTGCTCGCCTCGATCGAGGAGGACACCCAGCGCATGGCGCGCTTCCTCGGCAACATCATGGACATGACCCGCCTGGAGAGCGGCCAGATCGCACCCAGGGCCGAGCGCGTCGAGCTCGCCCTCGCCCTCGACGCCGCCCTCGCCCGGGTGCCCGCGGCGAGGGTCGGCGAGCGCGACGTGCCGGACGATCTCGCCGTCCGGGCCGACCAGACCCTGCTCGAGCAGGTCCTCGTCAACGTGCTCGACAACGCCGCCCGCTATGCTCCCGACAGCGCACCCGTCACGATCCGCGCGACCGGCGGCGACCCGGTCGCCCTCGCCATCGCCGACGAGGGCGCCGGCATCGCCCCCGACGAGATCGAGGCGGTCTTCGACAGCTTCTACCGCGCCCGCCGCGGCGACCGCGCCGCACCCGGCACCGGGCTCGGCCTCGCGATCGCCCGCGGCCTGACCGAGGCGATGGGCGGCACCATCACCGCCCGCAGCCCCCGCGCCCGGACCGGCAACGGCCAGCCGGGCACCGAGATCACGCTCCGGCTCCCGGCCGCCTGATGTTCGACCGTCTGATCCACTCCGACTGGAGCAAGGATGCGCGCGGACGCGCCACCGCCCGGGCGGACCGTGCCGATGGCTGGCGGATCGACGTGCCGCGACCGACCGGCGCCCTCGACGCCTTCGTGCGCGACATCGCCGCGCCACGGACGTTGGCCGGCTTCGATTTCCCAATCGGCTTGCCGGCGGCCTTCGGCGCCCGGACCGGCCTGTCCGGCTTTCCCGAGGCGCTTGCAATTCTCGGCACCGGCGATTGGTCGGACTTCTTCCGCGTCGCCGACAGCCCCGACGAGATCTCCCCGCGCCGTCCCTTCTATCCGAACGCCCCCGGCGGCCGCAGCCACCTCCAGCTCCTGGGCGGTCTCGGCGTGTCGTCCATCGACCAGCTCGTTCGCGCCTGCGAGCGCGCGAGCAACGTCCGCGCCGCCGCCTCGCCGCTGTTCTGGACCATGGGCGCCAAGCAGGTCGGGAAGGCGGCGATCGTCGGCTGGCGCGACGTGCTTCGCCCGGCCCGCTTACGCGGCTGCCGCCTCTGGCCGTTCGACGGCGATCTCGCGGCCCTGTCGCGCCAGGGGCCGGTCCTGGCCGAGACCTACCCGGCCGAGGCCTATGGCCATATCGGCCTGCGCTTCGGGCCGATGAGCAAGAGGAGCCAAGTCGCCCGCGCGAGCTTCGCGCGGCACCTGCACCAGTGGGCCGCCGAGCACCGTGTATCCTTCACCCCCGCCCTCGCGGCCGCCATCGATGACGGCTTCACCCCCGCTCCCGGCGGCGACGACCAGTTCGACGCCCTGCTGGGCCTGCTCGGCATGATCGAGGTCGTCGACGGCCGCCGCGCCGACTGCCCGCCCGGCGTCGACCACGTCTGGGAGGGCTGGATTCTTGGTCAGCTTGGGGACCAGCCCCCATGACCACCATCCTCGTCATCGACGACGAGAAGCAGATCCACCGCTTCCTCAAGCCGGCGCTGGAGGCCGACGGCTTTGCCGTCCTGTCCGCCGCCGACGCCCGCGAGGGCCTCCGCCTCGCCGCCGCCCGCTCTCCCGACCTGGTGCTGCTCGATCTCGGCCTGCCCGACCTCGACGGACGCGAGGCGCTCGCCAGGCTGCGCGCGTTCAGCGACACGCCCGTCATCATCCTGTCGGCCCGCGACCAGGAGACCGACAAGATCGCCTCGCTCGACGAGGGCGCCGACGACTACGTCGAAAAGCCGTTCGCCGTCGGCGAGCTCCTCGCCCGCATCCGCGCGAGCCTACGCCGCCGCCGCGCCCAGGAGGGCACCGCCGACATCCAGTCGATCGGGCCGATCACCCTCGACACGCTCGCCCACGAGGTCCGCGTCGACGGCGAGCGCATCGTTCTCAGCCCGCGCGAGCATGCGCTGCTGGCGATGCTGCTGCAGAACGCCGGCCGCGTCATCACGCATCGTCAGTTGCTGACCGCGGTCTGGGGACCGGCCCACGCCGAGGACGTGCAATATCTCCGCGTCTATGTGGGCCACCTGCGGCAGAAGCTCGGCGCCGGAGCCGCCGCCTGCATCGTGACCGAGCCGGGCGTCGGATACCGGATCGTGGAGCCGGCACCCAGCGCCAAACCCGTGCCCGAGATGTAGTGAACCGGCCCAATACTCGCAGTCCAGGCGGCGTCCGGTGAGTGGTCGCCCTAGAGCCTGATATCTTCAGCCTGACTCGGTGTGGGATTCCGTTTCGGCGTGAAATCTGATTCAAGATGCTGGCTGGGCGGAGGCCAGCATCGATGGGTCGTCCGTATTCGTTGGACCTGCGCGAGCGGGTTGTGTGTGCTGTCCGCTCTGGGATGAGCTGTGGCGAGGCAGCTGAGCGTTTCGAGATCAGCCACTCTTCTGCGATCCGATGGACGCGGCGAGAGCGCGAGACAGGTAGCCCGGCCGCGTTGCCGATGGGAGGCAAGCGACCATTCACATTGGCGGCCGACCTGCCCTGGATCGCGGCACGTGTGGCTGAGAAGCCCGACATCACCTTGCGTGAGTTGCTGGCAGAGCTGCGCGATCGTGGCGTCAAGGTCAGCTATTTCGGTGTCTGGCACATCGTGCGGCGTTCAGGCCTGAGCTTTAAAAAAAAGCGTTCACGCCAGCGAGCAGGATCGTCCGGACGTCGCCCGCCGCCGCGCGCTATGGAGGCGATACCAGGGCCGGGTTGATGCAGACCGCCTGGTCTTTGTCGACGAGACCTGGGCCAAGACCAACATGACGCCGATCCGCGGGTGGTTCGCCCGCGGCGAACGCCTGGTGGCCAAGGTGCCGCATGGGCACTGGAAGACACTCACGTTCGTCGCCGGATTGCGATCTGACGGGATCTGCGCGCCGTTCGTGCTCGACGGCCCGATCAACGCCGCGAGCTTCCTCGCCTGGGTCGAACAGTGCCTGGTGCCGACGCTCCGGCCCGGCGACGTCGTGGTCGCCGACAACCTCGGCAGCCACAAGGGTGCCGCGGTCCGTCGTGCCATCCGAGCTGCGGGAGCGAAGTTGATCTTCCTGCCGCCCTACAGCCCGGACCTCAACCCGATCGAGCAGGCCTTCGCCAAACTCAAGACGCTGTTGCGCAAGGACAACGCACGGACCGTCGAAGACACCTGGAAAAGCATCGGCCGCGTGCTCGACGCCTTCAGTCCAATGGAGTGCACAAACTATCTGAGGAACTCAGGATATGCGGCAACCTAAAGCTATCAGGCTCTAGTCCACCGGACAGTCAAGAGCGGTTTGACATCACCGCAATCATTGATTACAACTTCGGGAATGCCTGCTAGCAGACACCCGGCCCCAGCTTCGATCACCATCCGTAACCTCGACCCGGCCCTCAAGGAGCGGCTGCGCGTCCGCGCTGCCCAGCACGGTCAGTCGATGGAGGCGGAGGCGCGCCGCATCCTGCAAACTGCGCTAACGCCGCACGGCGCACCGCCCATGCGCCACCTATACGACCGAATTCGCGCCCGCTTTGCACCGTTGGGCGGAGTCGATCTCGAACTGCCTCCGCGCGAGCCGGTCCGCGAGCCGCCTCGGTTCGACTGATGTTGATGCTCGATACCAACATGCTTTCCGAGATCATGCGTCCCGAGCCTGAGCGCAAAGTCGCGGACTGGATTGTCCGCCAGCCATCGGATGATTTGTTCACGGCAGCAATGTGCCAAGCTGAAATCCTGTCTGGCTTGGCCATCATGCCGAGCGGCCGTCGCCGCACCGACCTGGAGAAGGCCGCGCGCGCCATGTTCGCCGACGATTTTGACGGTCGCATCCTGCCATTCGACACCGAAGCCACGGCTGCCTATGCCGAAATATTCGCAGCGCGCCGGGAGGTCGGGCGGCCGAGCGGGGCCATCGATCTCATGTTGGCCGCAATTGCGCGCGTGCGCGGGGCGAGCGTGGTCACCCGCAACGTGGCCGACTTCGAGGGCGTGGGTGTGGCAATCGTCAACCCGTGGGATGAGTAGCCGCTCCGACATTTCGGTTGCAAAGACACTCCCATGATCCGGCGGGAGCCAGCGCGGTTCGTCGCCTACCTTCGAACCCGAATTGGAACTCATTGAGATTTGAACCGGCAGGATGGCAAACGACCCTTCTCTGCCGTCCGCGAGCGCGAGCGCTGAAAGCGGACGGCCAGCAAACGTCCATCAAGCGCTGTCTTTCCTGGCGTCGTACAGCGCCTGCGCAACAGCGATGCTCCTGAGGTTGTCGAAAGCCCAGTCAGCCAGGATCTTCACCGGCCCCGCCAGCGACCGCCCGATGCCCGTCAATTCGTAGTCGACGCGCGGCGGGATGGAAGGAGTGACGGTTCGTGTCACCAGACCGTCTCGCTCCATGTTCCGCAACGTCAGGGTGAGCATTCGTTGCGAAATGCCGTCGATCCCACGCTTGAGGTCGTTGAACCGATATCCGCGCTCGCTCAGCAGGATGATGATCAGAACCGTCCACTTGTCGCCGATGCGACTGAGCACGTGCGTGACCTTGAGGCAGGCGCTGGTATTTTGCCGAATCGGAGGGTCTTGCAAAGCTGTGTCGGTCACATCCGTGTGCCCCTGGTGACAAACCTGTGCGTTCTTGTGCGTCGATCTGGGTAGGCACATACCATGACCCAGGTAACAAGAGGAGCCTGTGGCACATGAAGATCCTCCACATCGACAGCAGCATCACCGGCCCTCGATCCGTCTCGCGCGAACTCTCGGCGCTCATCGTCGGGAAACTCGGCGGCAGCGAGCACGAGGTGACCTATCGCGACATCGTGGCGGAGGACTTGCCGCACTTCACAGCCGTGACCGCACCGTCGGCTCATCCACTGGCGAAAGCCATGCCGACGCTGGACGAGACCCAGCAGGCGAAGCGCGATACCAGTGACGCGATCCTGAAAGAGTTCGTCGAAGCCGACACCGTCGTCATCGGCGTGCCGATGTACAACTTCACCCTCCCATCCGAACTGAAGGCGTGGATCGACCGTCTCATCGTGCCGGGCACGACCTTCCGCTACGGCGCGACTGGTCCCGAAGGCCTGGTTGGCGACAAGCGTGTCATTCTCGCGATCGCCCGAGGGGGCGTCTATGGAGCCGACTCCGGGTTCGCGTCTGCGGAACATGCGGAGTCGTTCCTCCGGCTGGCACTGGGCTTCATCGGCGTGAAGAACCTCGAAGTCGTCATTGCCGAGGGCCTCAACGTGGCGGACGGGCGGGAGCAGGCGATCGCCTCCGCGCGCGACGCGGTCACCCAGCTCGCCGCATGAGCCAGAGCGAACCGGCGGGCGCATCATCCCGGTCGAGCCGCACGATCATGAAAAACCCCCGCTTGCCGACATACTTCCTCTCTCACGGGGGCGGTCCGTGGCCGTGGATGAAGGAAATCCGGCCGGGTGCCTACGATCGCCTTGAGAAGTCGCGGCACGATGTCCGCGAGGAGCTGGGTGACATGCCTCGCGCTGTGCTGATGATCTCCGGACATTGGGAGGCGGACCGCTTCCTGCTGTCATGGGAGCCATCACGGCATCAAGCTACAGGTTCAGCGCAGTGTGATCAGCGGTCAGTTCCGATCGATGCTCTTTCCGGTGTCCCAGGCGCGTCGTGCGTCGGCACCCCTCGACCCGCCTCGAGAGCGCCCTCGAATCCGCCACGGGACGCCATCATCTGCGATCGGCATCCAGTCCACCACAGGAGAAGTCTCGCATGAAGGCAGTTCGTTTCCATGAACTCGGCGGCCCCGAGGTGCTCAGGATCGAAGAGGTGACGCTTCGCGAGCCAGGACCGGGCGAGGTCACCCTCGAGGTCGCCGCCGCCGGCCTGAATCGGGCGGAGAGCATGTATTTCCACGGCCAGTATCTCGAGCAGCCGCAATTGCCCTCGGGGCTGGGCTATGAGGTCTTCGGCACCGTCCTGAAGGTCGGACCCGGCGTGGACGCGACGCTTGTCGGCAAGCAGTTCGCGACCATTCCCGGCTTCTCGATGAACCGGTTCCCCGCGCTGGCGGAGCAGGCCGTTGTCCCGGCGGAGGAACTGGCCGCGGTGCCCGCGTCGTTGTCGCCGGTCGAGGGCGCGGCGGTGTGGATGCAGTACGCGACCGCCTACGGCGCACTGGTCGAGCTCGGCAAGGTGGGGCCGGGTGACTTCGTCATCCTCACGGCGGCGAGCTCGTCGGTGGGCCTGGCTGCGATCCAGATCGTCCGCGCCCAGGGCGCCACCTCGATTGCGACCACGCGCACATCGGGCAAGAAGCAGCGGCTGCTCGACCTCGGCGCCGACCACGTCATCGCGACGCAGGAAGAGGATTTGCCTGCGCGTGTCAGCGAGATCACCGGCGGCAAGGGTGCACGGATCGTCTTCGATCCGGTCGGCGGATCATACGTGGCGACGTTGGCGCAGGCGGTGGCCGTCGACGGCACGATCTTCATGTACGGCATGCTCTCCGGAGAGCCGACGGAATACCCGATGACGGTGTTCGGCAAGGGCATCGCCTTGATCGGCTACTCGCTGCTGCAGATGAAGGTCCCCGGCCGAGTGGAGGCCATGAAGACATACATCCACGACCGCCTCGCCGATGGACGCTTCAAGCCGGAGATCGCCAAGGTGTTCCCGTTCCCGCAGGTGGCCGATGCCTACCGGTATCTCGAGAGCAACCAGCAGGTGGGCAAGGTGGTGATCGCGTTCGAGTAGTGACATCGCAACCGAGCCGCTGACGCGTTGATCCGGAGCGGACACACGACCCTGTCATCGCAAGACATCTAACGTCCAGGGTTCTTGATCGAAAGTGTGCGAGTTTCTTGGTGTCCAGACTTGTCTGGTTGCTGAGGAAGCTTCAGGCGCGGCGCGGAACGATAGCCCCAGCTGCGCGGCACCGCCGGATGGCGGCGTCCCCGCCGCGAGGACGAGCGGGGCGATCACGACGGGATGTGTCGGTCGGAGCACAAGGCTCAGCGTCCCGCCGTAGAGGATGAAATTTCGGAGCGAAGCATGTGCATCATCAGGGAGCATCATCACCCCGGAGTCCAGCGAGATGCTCTCAACCACGTCAGCGGGCGCGACCGCCAAACCATCGCCTGTTTGCGCGGAGCGATACGCGAAAACGCGGTCACGTAACCCGCCATCAACAAGAGTCGCGGAAGCGGAGAGCAGCTCGGGACTCCGGAGGAAAGTCTCCAACGAAGACGGCTGTCTTCTAAACCCTGCAAGCGCCGCGATGTCGACATGATCGAGATCGACTTCCGCGCGAAAAGTTCCGAGGCCCTCGATGACGAGATCGCCTCGACTTTCAAGGACTCCATTCGCTTCCGTGTATCGCGTTGCAAGGTGCATCGAGGCGCGAAGGGCGTCCAGGCCGAATGCGTGAAATGTCTCGGTGAAATCGGGATCGTCGGAGCGCATCGAAAGCCCGTTGAGATCGAGATGGACAGTGGACAGGCGACCCGCGCCTAGGATCGACCGCAGTTGCGTCCGATCGGCAGCGATGAGCCGATAGCCAGCGTTTCTGCTTGGGAGACCGTTGATCCCGGCGCGCGCCGCTGTCGTCGGCGTGGAAGGCAGCAGATGACCGTCAAGCTCCTTCAGCATCGAGGTGAGGTCGACGCCGGAAATGCCGATAGAGGCAATCTCCATGCGAAAGCTGTTGGCGGGATCGCTTGACACCACCCGCAGTCCGCTTAACGTTACTTCGCCTGTTCGAGTTGCAGCGAAGCGGTTCAGTTCAATCGATCCTATAGCCTCGTCAGTATACTGGTCGCGGAACTTGAACGAGCGAAGCACGGCGTGCCCGATGACCGTATCGACAAGTCCGGTGGCCTGCTCTACCCCTGAACTCGAGAACGCGACGCCGTCGGCGTCGAGCGAGGATGCGGTGCTGACGATCGTGTCACCGTTTTCGCTCGCGTTCAGAGTTGCGGCATGCAGGGCGATCGTGCCATTCGCGTGCCCGCTCGTTACGGAGACTCGAGCGGCGGTGTAGCGATCGCCGGACGCAAAGCGCAAGGTCACGCCTTCCAGGCCTGCTGAGCGGGAGAACGGGTGAACTCTAACCCGGTCATAGGTAAAGGACCCGCGCGGCCCGATTGCGGATCGTAAATGAGCCGCCGCGGCGCGTATTTCGGCCTGACCTCGCGCCAGCACCAGCTCGTAGCCGCCGCCCAGGATTGCCACCGTCGCGACCGCCCCGACCGCAGCCCACACCTTACCCATTCTTCACTCCCAGTCCGAATATAAAGTAAGGGCGCTGAAGTCGGAAACGTTCCTCTCGAAGATCAACCCGATGGCGTTGGCCATTCGAGAGCCTGACGGAAAGCGTCGGCGTCTGCGGATAGATGTCTAGAGCAATATCGCTTCAAGTTGCGTCAGCACAGCGATAAAATTGCTCGTCGAAACAAAGGCTAGAGCGTGATCGGCTCTCGCATTTCATGTCAACCTAAACCGATCACGCTCTAGGGACGCGGTTCGGATGCTGAATGGACTTCCACCCCACGTCAGGTCGTCGTGGATTGCCGAAGGCGCTCCGGCATCTCCCGCTAACACCACGAAACAAGATAAGGTCGTCGGGGCCACCAAGCCGGACGTTGTAGGGGCTGTCCGGAACGTTCTTGCCGAACTCGGCATACGTGATGACCTTCAGGAAAGCCTGTTCCCGTCGCTCGATTTCGAGCGGCGTGAACATCGCCGTCCCTGGACGTTACGGTATCGACCTATACCAGGGTCTTCCCGCGCCGTCACGAGCTGCCCGCACCTTGTCTCCGCGGCGCCTGTGGCCACACATCCACCCCATGCTGTTCCCCGTCTTCCTTGATCTCCGGAACCGTCCGGTCCTCCTCCTCGGCGAGGGCGAGGCCGCCGGCCGCCGTCTCGCGACCCTCACCCGGGCCGGCGCGCAAGTCCGCCGCGCGACCCGCTTCACCCCCGACCTTCTCGACGGCGCCTGCCTCGCCATCGGCGCCGAAGCTCCTGACGCCGATCTCCACGCCATGCACGACGAGGCACGCGCCCGCGGCATCCCGGTCAACGTCGTCGACCGTCCAGCGCTCGCGACCTTCATTACCCCCGCCACCGTCGAGCGTCTGCCACTGCAGATCGCGATCTGCTCGGCGGGCGCCGCCCCCGTCCTCGCCCGCCTGCTGCGCGCCCGCATCGAGACCCTGATCGACCCGGCCTACGGGCGCCTCGCCGCACTCGCCGAGCGCCTCCAGGCGCTGACCCGCGCGCGCCTGCCCGATGTCGTCGAGCGCCGCCGCATGCTCGAGCGCGCACTCGGCGGCCGCGCCGCCGAGCTCATGCTCGCCGGCGACGAGGCGGGCGCCGAGCGCGCCTATCTCGACGCGCTCGACGGCGCCGCGTCCGTCCCCGGCATCGTCCACTTCGTCGACCCCGGCCCAGGCGACGCCGACCTGCTCGTCCTGCGCGCGCTCCGCCTGCTCGGCGAAGCCGACATCATCGTCCATCGGCCGGACGAGAGCCCCGCCATCCTCGAGGTCGCCCGCCGCGACGCCGCCCGCCTCGCCGTCAACGGCGACGCCTCGGACCAGCTCCTCGACCTCGCCCGCGCCGGACGCCGCATCGTCCGCCTGTCGCCCGACGCCGGCGAGGAACAGGCACTTCGCCGGGCCGGTATTGCCACCGAGCGGGTTCCGGGCGTTAACGCGCCATGAGCGCCACGACCGCCCCCGATCTCGCGACCCGTCCCCGCAAGCCCGACACCTCCCGCACCGTCTTCGGCATCCTGTTCGCGATCAGTTTCTGCCACCTGATCAACGACATGCTGCAATCGCTGCTGCCGGCGGTCTACCCGATCCTGAAGACCAGGTTCAGCCTGAGCTACGGCCAGATCGGCCTGATCACGCTCACCTTCCAGGCGGTCGGCTCGCTGCTGCAGCCGGCGATCGGCCTCTACACCGACCGCCATCCCAAGCCGTTCTCGCTCGCGATCGGCATGGGCAGCACGCTCGCCGGCCTCGTCGTGCTCTCGCGCGCCCCGAGCTTCGACATCATCCTGGCCGGCGCCGCCCTCGTCGGTCTCGGCTCGGCGGTCTTCCACCCCGAGAGCTCGCGCGTGGCACGGCTCGCCTCCGGCGGCCGACACGGCATGGCGCAGTCGCTGTTCCAGGTCGGCGGCAACGCGGGAGCCGCGATCGGCCCGCTGCTGGCCGCGACCATCGTGCTGCCGTTCGGCCAGTCGAGCATCGCCTGGTTCGCGGCCGCGGCCCTCCTTGGCGTCGCCATCCTCGCGCGCGTCGGCGGCTGGTATCGGACCCACGTGCAGCTCCCGCCCGCCAGTCGTCCCGCCGCGCCGCACGGGCTCGCGCCGCGGCGCGTGGCGTTCGCGCTCGCGATCCTGGGGATGCTGGTGTTCTCGAAATTCGTCTACCTGGCCAGCCTGACCAACTACTTCACCTTCTACCTGATCCAGCGCTTCGGCATCCCCGTCCGCGACGCCCAGCTCCACCTGTTCCTGCTGCTCGGCGCGGTCGCGGTCGGCACCTTTGCCGGCGGTCCGATCGGCGACCGGATCGGCCGCAAGCGCGTCATCTGGGTCTCCATCCTCGGCGTGCTGCCCTTCACCCTGGCGCTCCCCTATGCGGGCCTCGCCGGGACCGCGATCCTGTCGGTCTGCATCGGCCTGATCCTGAGCTCCGCGTTCTCGACGATCATCGTCTTCGCCCAGGAGCTCTCGCCCGGACGCGTGGGCGCGATCGCCGGCCTGTTCTTCGGCCTTGCCTTCGGCATGGGCGGCCTCGGTGCCGCCGCCCTCGGCCTGCTCGCGGACCGTTACGGCATCGAGTTCGTCTACCAGGTCTGCTCGGTGCTTCCCGCGATCGGAATCCTGACCCTGCTTCTGCCGGATCTCGCGCGAAAGGCTTGACCCATACGTCAAGATGCGTTGCCGTCTCCCTAACCGGCAATCATCGCCGGATGGGGAGACAGGGCATGTCCATACGTCCCGCGATCACGTTCGCCATCGCCTTCGCACTCGCGCCGATCGCCGCCAGCGCGGTCACGGCGGGGGGTGCCACTTTCCCGGACACGTATCCCGCCGCTGGCGAAACGTTGCATGTCAATGGCGTCGGCGTGCGTGTCTTCTTCGGCATCGTCAACGGCTATGCCAGCGCGCTGTATGTCAGGTCGCCCGGCCACGCGGCCGACGCGGTGATCGGCCAGCCGGGACCCAAGGTACTGTTCACCGAATATCTGCACGCGGCCGGCCTCGGTCAGTTGCGGCAGGAATTCGCCAACGTCCACGATCATTACTGCGCCAAGGTCGCCTGCCTGCCCGCCAACGAGGTGAGCTACCACCAGATGGTCGCGAGCCTCAGCCCGGTCACCAAGGGCGAGACCTCGACCTACATCATCACCGACGCCGGCGTTCAGGTGCTGCGCGACAACAAGCCGTTCATGACGATCGCCAACCCGACCTATGGGCCCGCATTCCTGGCGGCCGCCATCGGTGCCACCTCGCCCACGCCTGGCTACCGGGCGGGCGTTCTCGGCCTGCAGGGCTGAGCGTGCCCCTCGATCCCGGCCGGCCGTTCCTGCCCGTCCGCATCGCGGTGCTGACCGTCTCGGACACCCGCACGCTCGAGACCGACATGTCGGGCGCGATCCTCGCTGCCCGCATCGAGGCGGCCGGCCACGTCCTCGCCGGCCGCGCCCTGGTGGCCGACGATGCCGACGCGATCGAGCGCCATCTGCGCGATGGCATCGACGCCCCCGACATCGACGCCCTGATCAGCACCGGCGGCACCGGCATCACCGGCCGCGACGTGACGCCGGAGGCGTTCGAGCGTGTCATCGACAAGCGGATCGACGGTTTCGGCGAGCTGTTCCGCACCCTGAGCTACGCCAAGATCGGCACGTCGACGATCCAGTCCCGCGCGCTCGCCGGCGTCGCCGCCGGCACGTTCCTCTTCGCGCTCCCCGGCTCGAAGGGCGCGGTGACGGACGCGTGGGACGACATCCTCGTCCACCAGCTCGACAGCCGCTTCCGCCCCTGCAACCTCGTCGAACTGATGCCAAGGCTGCGCGAGCGTTAGCGTGAAGGTCAGGGGCGCCGCCCCTGAACCCCGCCGGGGCGAGCCGCCCCGGACCCGCGTTGATTTCGTTGGCGGGGAGGCTGACTATCTTGGGATGTTTCTGCAGGGAGAACAAATGTGCTTCTAGCGACGGAATGGGCGTCAAGGGTCGGATTGAACCAAAGTCTCATCGACGAGGATCCGCTGAAACCGCAGGCGATCGGCGCCCTTGTTATTTGGCGCGCTCTGGCACTTAGCCCGCGGAACATGTGGTCGATCCGCATCAACGCGAAGGCAGCCCGAACATACCCGTTCTCGAACGACGGCGATTTTTGGCGCCAGCTGGCGGCGAAGAAGTTCAGCATGTTCGGCGCCGGGACATCGACATCCATTGATCCGATCGTCGCCTATCGGCATCCATGGTGCCTGACCAACACCGAATTCGCCGAAGCGAAGGCTAAGATCGACAATGGAGAGGCACCGACGAATTTGTCGGACGACCGCATCCGAGTATCGACAATATGTGCGTGGATCGCGCCGATTTCGGGTGTCGCGTCGCCTGCCGGCATGGTCGCGAAAATGGTCGCGCCGCCTCTCGCGGCCGCCGGCACTGTCTTCGCCGCCGTGTCAGGAGTTGATGCGCTTACCGAGAAGATCGGCGACATTATGGAGACGGCCGCATTCAAGGCAGCACTACCAGGACTCAAGGAGGTCTACGCCCGTGAAGCTCGATACCGTGAGATCGAACTCCAGCAGCCCCTGGCCGCGTGAAGCCCGATTCGTTTTCGCCGCTGGATCCGCCGTCTTTGCGGTGGGTATGGTCCTCATGAACCGAAGCATGCTTGGCTGCTCGATCGCACTTCTGGCGTCCGGCCCGATCATCGCATCAGCGGCGATCCCGAGGCAGGGCAGCGTCTACCGGGTGTTGTCCGTGGTGCTCGGTATAGCAATTCTATCGATGGGCGCGGCGGCGCTTTGGGCGGCGGAGCACTATCAGCAGATTTGACCGCCGTTCGAAGTGATGTGATGCTCGGTTCATCATGTTCGCTGTCACAAGCGTCAAGATGCCAGCAGTCAGGCCGCTCGCTCGAACAATCCGAGGTTTGCGGTTCAAGACGAAACGGCCTCCGGATCAACCCGCTTCAACCCACGCGTGAGCGCGAGCGGACATAGATGGTCGATCTGGCGGTTTGGGCTCACCACATGCGGTTGGTTCCGGCTTCTGGTCGTTTTGTCCTCCTCATTGGCGACTTCAACGAGTGTGTCATCTACGAGAGGCATCGACGGGGGAAGACGCATTCGGAAGAAACGGCGACAGCGGGCGGAAGCTCGAACCGTCGCATCGTTATGAGCTTTCGATGAGGGCTCGCTCCCCCCCGATGAGTTGGTAAAGTTCGAATACCCTCTCGTTCATCTTGCTTTCCGCTGCCCGGATGTCTGCCTCACACGCTGAGCTCGTGGACGGCCGCGATCACCTGCTCCACAACAAGTTCGTGGGCGCCTACGGTGCCGTCAGCCGCATCGCACCAGTCGTTGCACTGCACCACTTCGATCCGGCTCCTCGTCTCAATGAGAAAACAGATCGCGGACGCGAATGAATGGAAAGCCGGTCTCAGCTGCTCGGCGCAGCTTCCGCTCCAGGACGTGGTTTAGGGGAATTTTGCGGTCCAGCGTCTCGTAAAGATCCAAGCCGTCCATGCAGATGACCCGCTTGCCGCGGCCAAAGGCGTGGAGTCCCTCGTCGGTGAACCCGCTGTTGCTCACGAAAAGGCCGCGCGTCCAGGCGGCCTTCTGCTCGATCTTGCCGTGGAAAATGTGAAGCTCGGCGACCCCGATCGGCCGAGCGAGCCACTTCGCCTCCACGAGGGATGTCTCGCTGCCAAACTGGAAGCTGCCGTCGATCTGCTCACCCCGTAACCGAAAGGGCTCCTGTGCCGCGAGGCCATAGGCGTCGAAAAGGTCCGTCAAGAGCTTCTCGAACGCGTAACCGCGTGCCTGCGGGGCGAGCGCTGACACGGCGACGAGATCCTTCTTGATCTGGGCAAGGCCGGGACGATCGAACGCGGGAGCCGGAGGTTTGGTGTGAGCGAGAGCGTTGTCGGGCCGCCCTTCGATGCGGTTGATCAGCGTCAGCAGTCGACCGTGGGCGTTTTCGATCTTGTCCGCTTGACCGGAGCGCTGTCGCAACGCCTCGCGATATTCCCATAGCGCGTTCAGCAATCGCACGACCGCAGACTTGTCGACAGTCTGGAGGAAGCAGCGTAGGCGTTTGCCCTTGGAGCTTCCGTTCCGCGCATAGAGCGGATCTTCGATGTCGATGTTAAGCTCTTCGGCGAAGAACTCCGAAAAGGTTCGATCCGAGAAATTCAGGACATAGCCGCCGCCCATGTCGAAGACATCGTCGAGAAACAACATGTCGATCGAGCGGATGTTTGTCATCGTGGGACCGTGCGAAGAGGGTTGATCGTCTCGATCTCGGCAAAGTCCTTCTCGTTGTCCGTGACGACAATACAGCCGTTCGCCTGAGCGACCGCGGCTATGATCATATCGAGTGCGCTGCGTGGTTGACCTCGAGTTCTGCCATCGGCCATCAAGCGCGCCCATATCAGGGCAGCTGCTTCATCGAAGGGAAGTACGCGGCCAGCGAACAGGGCTTGTGGTCCTTCCGGCCCGCTGAACCACGCTTCGAGCTGGTCGCGCCGTTTGCCGGGAGGCTTCTCCAGCACGCCGCGGCGGATTTCCGCGATCGTCAGCGAACTGATGTAAAGACTATCGTCGTCCCGCTCGGCCATCCACGCCAGCAACATTTCGGAAGGCGTCGTCTTCGTGACGTTGCTGATGATATTGGTGTCGAGCAGATGGCGCATCAGATCTCGACGATCCGTCCTGCTTCGCGGGGACGAGTCACGTCGAGGTCGGCGCCGACGAGCGGGGAGCGGCGTAGTGCCGCCACGATGCCGCCCTTCTTGGGCGGTTCGCCTGCGATTGCCTGATTGACGGCGGCGCGCAGGCGCGAGGCATCCGGACTGTCCTCAGCCAGTCTTCGCGCAAGTGAGCGGATAAGGTCGCGATCGGCGTCGCGGCCCAACACCTCGAAGCGCGAGAGGCCGCGCTCGCTGAGGCGGGAGCGATAATTCTGAATGGCGCGCTTCTGCGAAGAGCCCATGGCGATCTCCCGCTACTTCCAGTAATATATCCGGAAACCAGCCTGGACGCAAGAGGACGGCTGGCAGGAGGGCGCCGCCGGTCGATCTCGATGATGCGGTTTGTGGTTCCCCGGGTTTGGCGGTAAAGAGGAGGCCGCTACTGGGCGACGCCTGAACGAACGGGGGACGCCGGGGGCGACGACCTCACTGGCGACGTCATCGGGCCACGCCGGCTTTTCCGACTGGAGCAGGTATTGGACCTCGAGACCGGGCTTGCCCCAGACGCCGGTGGGGTCGGGCCGGAAGATCTTGCGATAGGTCTTGCCGGGCGCTGGGAGGAACGTGTCGGACCAGGCGACACCGGTCTTGTCGTCGTTCTCCTGGAAGTCGCCGGTCGGATAGGCCATCGCGTATTTGCCGTCGATCTTGATGATGTTGCCGGTCTCGATCAATTTGAACTGACTGGTCTTGTCATCGATGAAGAAGAGTTCGGAGTTCACGCCGGCGTCCCTGGCGGGCTCGAGCAGCGTCACCGGGTCAGACGAGTCGAGCCTGGTGGGCGAGGCCATGCAATGGGCGACGGTGCCGTCGTGGACCGGACTTTTGCAGAGGTGGCGGCTGTAGACGAGGTAGAGCGTTTTGCCGTCGAGGACGTGCTTGCCGTCGTAGTTGGCTTTCTCGAACTGGTTAAGGAGCCGACGAGCAGCGTGTCGGCGACCCAGGAGAGAGGGGCAGATGAGGATCGCCTTGGTGGTGCCGGAGAAGAGCTGGAACGAGGGCGGAGTGGTGAGGGGGAGCAGGGGGATCGGGAACGGGTCGCCGGAGCAACCGCGGCGGGGGTGCTCGACGACGGTGGTGAGCGGGATGATGGGGATGGTGGGCGCGGGTGTCGCCTGCGCGCGGTTGCGGGCCTGGTTGGTCGGCATCGCTGGGCTCCCCTGTCGTGGAGGGAGCGTTGGACACCGGAGCGGGGTGCGAGGGCAGAAGGTTCAAGGCTGGGTCTGTCATGTCGGGCGATGGGAGGGATTTCAGCTGAAACGAAACCGTCGGCGCAAGGGACGGAGGGTAACCGCCCGAACGAACGTCCTGTTCGCGCGACCCGGCTCGAAGGCCGCTGTCACCGGCCCGGGGTTCGAATTCCCGAGGCAGCCCCTGCTGCCCACTTGGCCGACGGCAACCGGGTGGTGTTCAACGTCAGCATGTATCCTGTCAGATCTCTCTGCGTCGCGGGCTACCGCTCCCTCCGGGACGTGCGCCTCGAGCTCGGCGCGCTCACCGTCGTCACCGGCGCCAACGGCAGCGGCAAATCGAGCCTCTATCGCGCGCTCCGGCTTCTCGCGGACGTCGCGCAGGGCCGCGCGATCCAGTCCCTCGCATTCGAGGGCGGTCTCTCCTCGGTCCTGTGGGCCGGCCCCGAGGCTTTCAGCCGCGCCATGAAGGAGGGCACGCAGCCGGTCCAGAGCCTCGTGCGCCGCAATCCGGTCAGTCTGAAGCTCGGGTTCTCGTCCGCCGATTACGGCTACGCAATTGACCTCGGTCTTCCTTCGCCCGTCCCGAGATCGCGATTCGGACGGGATCCCGAGATCAAGACGGAGAATTTGTGGACCGGTGGCACCTGGCGGCGCGGAAGCGTCTTCGCCGAACGACACGGCCCATCCTGTCGCATCCGTGACGGGAAAGGTGCCTGGAGGCAGGCGGCTGACCATCTTGCCGCCTACGACAGCATGCTGACGCATTGTGCAAACGGCGGCGACGCGTCGGAACTCCTCCAGCTCCGCGAAGCACTGGGCAGCTGGCGCTTCTACGATCACTTCCGCACCGATGCGGATGCACCCGCTCGCCGCCGCCAGGTCGGCACCCGCACGGCGGCCCTCGCCGGCGACGGCGCCGATTTCGCCGCTTCGGTCGAGACCATCCTCGAAGTCGGGGCCGGCGACGATCTCGCCGCCGCGATCGACGACGCCTTCCCGGGCGCCTCGATTGCCGTGCGCGACAGCGACGGATTGTTCGAGATCGAGATGCATCAGCGCGGGTTGCTGCGTCCGTTGAAGACGCACGAACTATCGGATGGAACACTCCGCTACCTGCTGCTGATTGCCGCCCTGCTGACCCCGCGGCCACCACCGTTGATGATCTTTAACGAACCCGAGACGAGCCTTCATCCCGAGCTCCTCGCACCCCTCGGCCGTCTGCTTGCCCGAGCCGCACGACGATCGCAGATCGTCGTCGTGTCGCACGCGGAAGGCCTCGTCACCACGCTGATCGAGGCGGAAGCCGAAGTGGTCGTGCTGGCCAAGGAGCTCGGCGAAACGGTCGCGATCGGCCATCCCCATTCATCCTGGACCTGGCCCTCTCGATAACGTCCTCCGGTTGGAGCTTTCGCGGAATGATCGGCCCGTAATGGTCGACCGCCAGGCGGCGTTGCTCTCCGGCCGCTGGCCGCCGATGGGTCGGGCAGGGCCGAAGCCGTCGGCCACAGTCCCGCGCAAAAGGACGTCACCGCCATGCAAGTCAATGCTAAGCCCATGAACGTCGCGCTGCGAAAACCGATGACGCACGAGCAGTTCTTCGCATGGGCGGAGACGCAGGACGCACGCCACGAGTTCGACGGTGTCCGGCCCGTCGCCATGACCGGCGGCACCAATGACCACGGCATCATCGCAGGCAACATCCACGTCCAGCTCCGACTGCGTCTGCGCGGCGGTCCGTGCATGCCCATGGGACCGGAGGGCGGCGGGGTGGCCACGACCGGCAACAGGATCCGCTATCCGGATGCCACCGTCACCTGCAGCAGGCCGGACGGACGCGGCCTCCTCGTGCCCGATCCGATCATCGTCTTCGAAGTCGTCAGCGACCCCACCAAAGGCGACGATCGTGTGTCCAAGCTGCGCGAGTATCACGCCGTCCCATCGATCAAGCGCACCATCATCGCCGAGCAGACCAGCATCGGCGTGGCCGTCTTCTCGCGCGAGGCGGACGAGCCCTGGAGCGCCACCGCGCTCATCGAGGGCGACATCCTTCCGTTGCCGGAAATCGGGATCGAGATCCCGGTGGCCGAGCTCTACGAGAGCGTGGATTTCGAGCAGGCCGACTGAGCGCTGGAGGCGTCCGATGGATGTCGCCTCGCCCACGACCGAAACGCGCCGTGACCGACGCCGGCGTCTCCTGCCAGGCACCGCCCGGCGGCACGACCGCCGCACCTGATACGGTTGGCCGTCATCGAGGTCCTGTCGGCCGCCACGATGTCGCAATGGCCCGATCGTGATGACGCCGCCGCACGTGTTCTCTTTTTGTTCTTGATCTCGCGCGGCCTTCGTTGCATCATCCCGCCATCCTGATGACGGGAGGACGCAGTGCTCGACTCCACAGGCGAGATCCCCCGCGCCCGGAAGGGTCGCGGCGCCTCCGTCAACGTCGCCAACCGCTACGAGCGCACGGCAACCCAGCCGTTCGACGATGGCTGGGACAGCATCACCGACGAGACGCTCGCCCCGCCGCCGATCGCGACCACCCTGACCCGCGATGCGAGCCGCACCGCGATCGCCTGGAACAAGTCGCCCGATCTCGGCTTCGACCGCGCCGTCAATCCTTATCGCGGCTGCGAGCACGGCTGCGTCTATTGCTACGCGCGGCCCAGCCACGCCTGGCTCGGCCTGTCGCCCGGCCTCGATTTCGAGACCCGGCTCACCTTCAAGCCGGACGTTGCCGATCAGCTCGAGCGCGAACTGTCCAAGCCCGGCTACGTCCCGCGCCCGATCACGCTGGGCTCCAACACCGATCCGTACCAGCCGATCGAGCGCACGCTCGGACTGACCCGCGCCGTGCTCGAGGTGCTCGACCACACCAGCCATCCGGTCAGCATCGTGACCAAGTCGGCGGGCGTGCTGCGCGACATCAAGCTGCTGTCGCGCATGGCCGAACGCAACCTCGTCCGGGTCTGGCTGTCCGTCACCACGCTCGACAATGCGCTCGCACGCAGCATGGAGCCGCGCGCCGCCTCCCCGCAGCGCCGCCTCGCGGCCCTCGCAGGATTGCGCCAAGCCGGCATCCCGGCGGGCGTACTCGCCGCCCCGATGATCCTCGGCCTGAACGATGCCGAGCTCGAGCGCATCCTGGACGCCGCGTCATGCGCCGGCGCGAGCCACGCCGGCTACGTGCTTCTCCGTCTGCCGCTGGAGCTGCAGCAGATCTTCGAGACCTGGCTGCACCAGCACACCCCGCAACGTGCGAGGCACGTGCTCAACCTCATCCGCGACACCCGTTCGGGCAGCCTCTACGACAGCCGCTTCGGCGTCAGGCAGCGCGGCACCGGAGCCTACGCGGATCTCCTCGCACAGCGTTTCGCCGCCGCCGTCCGCAAATCCGGCCTGCGGACCGACCGCGACCGTCTGGAGACGAAGTTGTTCTCACGCCCCATGCCCTCCGGTGTGGCCGACCGGCAGCTCGCCCTCTTATGACTGCCGGGGGTCCGGGGGCCGGCCTCGGCCCCCGGCTTCCCGCTACACCGAGATCTTCTCGTTCTCCCCGCCCGCCGGCGACTGCCCGGTCAGCCGCGCCTTCACATAGCCGTAGGCGTGCAGCATCGTCGAGTTGGGCGCGTCCCAGTATTCCGCCTGCGTCACCTCGACCTTCAGCAGCGCCACGTCCGGATCGTCCTTTCCCTTGGGAAACCAGGTCCGCAGGCTCTCGGCCCAGTGGGCATCGATCGCCGCCTTGTCGCGCACCAGCGTCGCCTGCCCCGACATCGACACGTAGTTCTGCCGGTCCGGATCGGCATAGCTGACGCCGACCCGTTGGTCCGACCGCACCTCGTCGACCTTGTGCGCGCTCGCGCGGGTGAAGAACCACAGCGTCCCGTCGAACGAGCTCTGGTTCGCCACCATCGGACGGCTGCGGAGCTCGCCCTCGTCGTCGGTCGTCAGCATCGCGAACTTCGTCGCCTTGATCAGCTCCCACAGCTTGGTGGCCTGGTCCTGGTTCATTGCGTCCTCCTGATCCCTGCCTACAGAGGCGGCCGGCGCAAAAAGGTTGCGGCGCATGGCCGCAAATCGATCCGGCGGGAGTTGCGACAACATGAACCCGCGGTCTAACGTTTGTCATAGCGCAACGACGCTGCGGGTGGACGGCGAGACAAGGCTGCCCTCCCGCCTTGACAAGAACAGCGCGGGGTAGGGCCTCGCCAGCCACGGATGCAGCCTCAAGACGCCAGCGGAGACAGATCTTGGTCAAAACGTCCACAAAGCGGCTCAGGCATGCCTGCGTCGGTGCACTCGCGGGGTTCGCCATCCCCGCGGCCGGCCACGCGGCGACGATCACCGGCAACGTCGCCAGTTGGGTTGCGACCGCGGCCAAGGTCGGCACCGCGCCCGACAGCCAGTCGGTGACCATCGCGGTTCACCTCGCACTCAAGGATGTCGACGGGCTGACCAGCCTGGTCGCCGCGGTTGCCAAGCCGGGCAGTGCCCAATACGGGCGCTATCTCACCCCGGCGCAATTTGCGGCTCGGTTCGCGCCGGCGGAGGCGGACGTCGCCGCCGTGCGCTCGATGCTGACCAAGGCGGGGATGTCCAACGTCACCGTGGGTCCGCTCGGCGCCTACGTGTCCGCGACCGCCAGCGTCGCCCAGCTGCGCCAGACCTTTGCCATCAGCCAGGGAATGTATCGCTTCGGCAGCGGCACGATGCGCGCCAACAGGGAGGCGCCCACCATTCCCGCCTCGCTCGCCGGCAAGGTCCTGTTCATCGAGGGGTTGGACGACACCGGCTCGCTCAGGCAGCCGCAGCACGTCTCGGTGACCGCGGGCCCGCTCGTGGCGCCCGCCGGCCGCCTCGCCGCCACGACCGCCGCGGTCACGCCGCCGCCGGTCGCCAACTACGTCCCGTCCCCCTACTGCGACCACTATATCGGCGACCTCAAGGCGACGCTCAGCACACAACCCGCGCCCTACGCCAAGAGCCTGCCCTGGCTGAACTGCGGCTACACCCCGCAGCAGATCCAGGCCGCCTATGGACTCGACCCGTTCAACGTCGGGCTCGACGGCGCCGGCATCAAGGTCGCCATCGTCGACGCCTACGCCTCGCCCACGTTGATGACCGACGGCAACCTCTACGCCGCCAGGCATCACCTGCCGGCGCTGACCAGCGCCAACTTCAAGCAGATCATTCCGGCCGGCATCTACAATGTGCCCGCCGCGCAAGTGACCAACGCCTATGGCTGGTGGACCGAGGAGTCGCTCGACGTCGCCTCCGTGCACGGCTCCGCGCCGGGTGCCTCGATCGTCTATGTCGGCTCGACCGACAACAACACGTCGCTCACGACCGCGCTGCTCGACACGATCTACCAGCATCGCGCGGACATCATTACCAACAGCTACGGCAACAACGGCGAGGCCGTTCCCGCCGCCGACATCGCGACGGAGGACCAGGGGTTCATGGCCGCCGCCGCCGAAGGCATCACCGTCCTGTTCAGCTCCGGCGACGACGGCGACCTGTCGCAGATCAACGGCGTCGCCAGCGGCTCGTTCGAGGCGACCAGCCCCTACGTCACCGGCGTCGGCGGCACCTCGCTGCTGCTGACGAACGCCTCCGGTGCCAAGACCGAATTCGGCTGGGGCACCTACCGCGACTTCCTCGACAACGCCACCGTCAACAGCGGCACCTCGATCACCACCACCGGCCTGACCACCACGACCGGCTTCGGCCTCACCTACGCCGATTTCGCGTTCTACTCCGGCAGCGGCGGCGGCATCAGCCTCGTCGAGCCGGAGCCCGACTACCAAGCCTCCGTAGTCTCCGCCGCGCTGGCGACCACGCTCAACGAGGCCGCGGGCTACCAGGTCACGCTGACGCCGCGACGGGTCAGTCCCGATATCGCCGCCGACGCGGATCCCTACACCGGCTATCTCTACGGCGAGACCTACACCATCGCCGGCGACGGCCACAGCGACATCGGCTGCGCGAAACAGTCGGCGACGACCGAGTATTGCGAGATCGCCGAGGGCGGCACCAGCCTCGCCTCGCCGCTCACCGCGGGCATGATCGCGACCGTCGACCAGGTGCGCGGGCTGACCGGCCGTTCGCTGGTCGGCTTCGCCAACCCGTGGCTGTATGGTTTGAAAACCGGCACGAAGACCAACAGCGCCGGCATCAACCAGATCCTGGCGCCCACGGCTCCGACCGCGGTGCTGCGCGGCTACGTCAACAACCCGAACGAGGTCAGGGTGGTGACCATCAACTCGGTCCCGCTCGTCGTCACCGCCGCCCCGTTCCCGCTCGAGGTCTGCGCCAGCACGATCTGCGAAGGTCTCGACGACGTCTTCAACGTGGTCACACCCGGCTACAACGACGTGACCGGCCTGGGCGTGCCCTACGTGCCCCGGCTCGCCTTCGAGTAACGCGACACAGGGCCGGCGTCCGCCGGCCCTGACCGTTCCGCGCGGGGCGGTTCTACCGGACCGTTTCCATCTGCTGCGTCCGGCGCGGCGTGCTGTCGGCGGTGTCGAGCAGCTCGATCGGATACTCGCCGGTAAAGCACGCGTCGCAGAAACCGGGCTTGGCGGCGTCCCGTCCCGGCCGTCCCAGCGCGCGATACAGCCCGTCGAGCGAAATGAACGCGAGGCTGTCGGCGTCGATCAGCTTGCCCATCTCGCCCACGCTATGGCGCGCCGCCAGCAGCTTGCCGCGCTCCGGCGTGTCGATCCCGTAGAAGCACGAATGCGTCGTCGGCGGCGACGAGATCCGCATGTGCACCTCCGCCGCCCCCGCCGCGCGCACCATCTCGACGATCTTGCGGCTCGTCGTGCCGCGCACGATGCTGTCGTCGACCAGCACCACACGCTTGCCCTGCAGCGCGCTCCGGTTGGCCGAGTGCTTGAGCTTGACGCCAAGATGCCTGATCTGGTCGGTGGGCTCGATGAACGTACGACCCACGTAGTGATTGCGGATGATGCCGAGTTCGAACGGCACCCCGCTTTCGGCGGCGAACCCCATCGCCGACGGCACCCCCGAATCCGGCACCGGCACCACGACGTCGGCGTCGACCGCGCTCTCGCGCGCGAGCTCGACGCCGATCCGCTTGCGCGCATCATACACGCCGCGTCCATCGAGCACGCTGTCGGGGCGCGCGAAATAGATATACTCGAACACGCAGAACCGCCCTGCCTGCGCGCTGAACGGCTTGATGCTGCGAACGCCCTGATCGTCGATGATCACGATCTCGCCCGGGTCGACGTCGCGCACGAACTCCGCGTCCACGATGTCGAGCGCGCAGGTCTCGCTCGCCAGCACCCAGGCCCCCGCGCTGCCCGCCGGCTCGCCCGGGCTGCGGATCCGGCCGAGAATGAGCGGCCGCACGCCCAGCGGGTCGCGCACGCCGATCAGCGCGTCCGACGACAGCGCCACCAGCGAATAGGCGCCCACCACCTGCTTGAGCGCGTCGATCAGCCGGTCGGTCACCGTCGAATAGAGACTGATCGCGATCAGATGGACGAAGACCTCGCTGTCGGTGCTCGACTGGAACAGGCAGCCCCGCCTGACCAGTGCCCGCCTGAGCGTCAGCGCGTTGGTGAGGTTGCCGTTGTGCGCGACCGCGAAGCCGCCGAACTCGAAATCGGCATATAGCGGCTGCACGTTGCGGATCACCGTATCGCCGGTCGTCGCATACCGGTTGTGGCCGATCGCGGCATGGCCGGGCAGCGACGCGATCACCCGCGCGTCGCCGTAATTGTCACCCACCAGCCCGAGCCCCTTGTGCTGGTGGAAGCGCTGGCCGTCGAACGAGACGATGCCGGTCGCCTCCTGGCCACGATGCTGCAGCGCGTGCAGGCCCAGTGCCGTGATCGCGGCGGCGTCCGATCCCCGCCAGATCCCGAACACGCCGCATTCCTCATGCGGATGGTCGTCGTCGAGCGCGTTCATGACTGCCATTGAACCATCCTCGATCAGATCGTCGTCTTGCCGGCCGGCGTGGCCGACGGCGCGTCGGGCGCCTGCACGTGTGGACGCGCGGACGCCGGCACCAGGCTCGCCGCCCAGGCCGCGCCCTCGTAGGCGAGCGGCGTCGCGCGCGCCTGCCTGACCACGGTCGGCCAATCGGGCGGCGGCGCCGCCAGGCCCGCCAGGACATAGGCCACGATCACGATCGCGGCCCCCCGCAGCACGCCGAACGCCAGCCCCAGCGCCCGGTCGACCCCGCCGAACGGCGTCGTCCGGACCGCGCGTCCGATCAGGTCGGCCAAGACCGAACAGACGATCAGCAGCACGATGAACCCCAACCCGTAGGACGCGGCATCCGCGATCTGCGTGTTCTGGATCACGCCCCGCATGGTCGGATCGATCAGTCCGAACAGGTGGATCGCGCCGAACAGGGCGCCCACCCAGGCCGCGAGCCCGAACGCCTCGCGCGTGAAGCCGCGCGACAGCCCGAACAGCGCGGACAGCGTCAAGATCACGAGGGCCGCGATGTCGACCGGGTTCATCGCCGGGAAGAATCCTGGTTGGTGGCGAGCCACTATATCGCGACACCTTCCGTCCGACGAAAGGGCATCACTTCTCCGCGCGGAGGAACGGCGAGACGAGATCGAACAGATGACCGACCTCCTGCAGGGCGAGCCCGTCGGGTGCCGCCGCCTGGCGGCCGCCGCGCGCGACGCGCCGCGGCAGCACCGCACGCCCGAACCCGAGTTTCTGGGCCTCCTTCAGCCGCGCGTCGGCCTGCGCGACCTGCCGCACCTCGCCCGACAGCCCGACCTCGCCGAAGAACACCGCGTCCGCGTCGGTGGGGCGGTCGGCACTCGCCGACGCGAGCGCCGCCGCGATCGCGAGGTCGGCCGCCGGCTCCGTCACCCGCAGGCCGCCCGCGATGTTCAGATGGATATCGAACTGCCCGAGCTTCAGCCCGCAGCGTGCCTCCAGCACCGCGATCAGCATCGCGAGCCGCGCCGGATCGGCGCCCACCAGCGCGCGCCGCGGCGAGCCGCCGCCCGCGGGGCTCAGCAGCGCCTGCACCTCCAGCAGCACCGGCCGCGTCCCCTCGATGCCGGCGAACACGGCACTCCCCGAGACATGCCCGCGCCGCTCGGCGAGGAACAGCGCCGACGGGTTGGCGACCTCGGCCAGCCCCTCGCCGGTCATCTCGAAGACGCCGATCTCGTCGGTCGCGCCGAACCGGTTCTTGGCCGCCCGCAGGATGCGGAACTGGTGCCCGCGCTCGCCTTCGAAATGCAGCACCGCGTCGACCATGTGCTCCAGCACGCGCGGACCCGCGAGCGATCCCTCCTTGGTCACGTGCCCCACCAGGATCATCGCGAAACCCTGCGCCTTGGCGAGCCGGATCAGCTCGAAACCCGACGCCCGCACCTGCGCCACCGACCCCGGCGCGCTGTCGAGCCCGTCGAGCCACATCGTCTGGATGGAATCGATCACCACCAGGCTGGTCCGCCGCTCGGCCTCGATGGCGGCCGCGATGTCACGCACGTCGATCGCGGCCGCGAGCGACAGCGAGGGCGCGGCGAGCCCCAGCCGGGTCGCGCGCATCCGCAACTGGTCGATCGCCTCCTCGCCCGACACGTACAGCACCCGCCGGCCGTCGCGGGCGAGGCCGGCGGCGGCCTGCAGCAGCAGCGTCGACTTGCCGATCCCCGGATCGCCGCCCACCAGCACCGCGGACGCGGGCACCAGGCCTCCGCCCAGCACCCGGTCGAGCTCGCCGATCCCGGTCGGCAGGCGCGGCGGCGGCTCGCTCTCGCCCTCCAGCGGCACGAAACTCACCCGCGACCGCCTCGCCTTGCCCAGGAACGCGGGGCCCGACACCGCCTCCTCGACGATGCTGTTCCACGCATCGCAGCTTTCGCAATGCCCGGCCCATTTCGCCGTCACGGCGCCGCATTGCTGGCAGACGAACCGCGCCGACGGTTTAGCGGCCATCGCCCGGCCTCGGATCGGGTGTCGCCAGCATCGAGACCTGCGTGCGTGCGCGGGCCGCGCGCATGTCGACCATCAGCGAGACATGCACCGACCCGCCCTCGAGATGATAAAGCTGCGCCTCGCCCGCCGGCGCCGAACCGACCGGCGAGACCGTGATCGCCCGTCGCTTCATCCCGTCGGCGAGATCGGCGAGCAACGTTGCCGCATCCACGTCGTCCGCCACCGTGCCGCACATCCCGTCGTCGAACGACAGCAACGCCATGTGGCCGCCTTCCGTGCTGGCGTCGTAGACAACCCCTGGCCGCGCCAGCAGACGCGACGCCGCGTCCCCCGTCATCGCGGGCCATCCGGCGGCGGCCCGACGTAATCCCGGGGCGTCGCCCACATGGATCAGGCAGGTGCGGTCGAACAGATCGACCAGGCGGGCGGCCTCGTGCGTCCGGTCCAAGGCCCGGGCGCCCGCTGCCAGCGTCGCGACCATGCAGGCGGCCAGCCACCGGTTCAGCGCCGCAACTCCATCGTGATCGGACCGTCCCGCCGTCCGTGCGTGAACTGGTCGACCACGTCGACCCCGCTGTCGAGCAGGGAGGAGGCCGGGCCCTCCCAGACGATCCGCCCCCGATACAGCATCGCCGCCCGATCCCCGATCCGCGTCGCACTCGCCATGTCGTGCGTGATCGCGATCGCGGTCGAGCCCAGGTGCCGGACCGTGTCGACGATCAGCCCGTCGATCACCGCGCCCATGATCGGGTCGAGCCCGGTCGTCGGCTCGTCGAACAGCACGATGTCCGGATTGGCCGCCACCGCGCGCGCGAGGCCGACACGCTTCTGCATGCCGCCCGACAGCTCCGAGGGCGAGAGGTCGCCCACCGACGGCGCCAGTCCGACCAGGCCCAGCAGCCGGTCCGCCTCGCGCCGCGCCTCGCGTCGGCTCGGCCTGGCCTGGCCTCCCTGTCCGGCCAGCAGGCCGAAGGCGACGTTCTCCCAGACCGGCAGGCTGTCGAACAGGGCCGCCGCCTGGAACAGCATCCCCATCCGCGCCCGCGCGGCGCGGCGCTCGCGCGCCGGCATCGTCAGCAGGTCGCGCCCGTCGATCTCGATCGTCCCGGCATCGGGCTCGATCAGCCCCAGGATGCATTTGATCAGCACCGACTTGCCGGTGCCCGAACCGCCGATCACCACCATCGAGGTCTGTCGCGCGATGTCGAGGTCGATCCCGTCCAGCACGATCTTCGGACCGAAGGCCTTGCGCAGGCCCCTGATCCGTATCTTCGGCATCACCGTCATTTGCTGAAGAACATCTCCGTCAGCAGATAGTCGAAGGCAAGCACCAGGATCGAGGCCGACACCACGGCCGACGTCGTCGCACTCCCCACGCCCTCGGCGCCGCCCCGGCTCCTGTAGCCGTAGTAGCAGCCCATCAGCGCCACGATGAAGCCGAACACGCAGGCCTTGGCGAGCCCCACGGTGACGTCCTCGGTGGTCATGAAGGACATCGTGGCCACCAGGTAGCCGCGCGGCTCGAAACCGAGCAGCCCCACCGACACGATGAAGCCGCCCATCACGCCGAGGATGTCGGCGACCACGACCAGCAGCGGCAAGGCCAGCAGGCCGGCGATCAGCCGCGGTGTCACCAGGAACTTCATCGGATCGGTCGACAGCGTGCTCAAGGCGTCGATCTGGTCGGTCACCCGCATCGTGCCGAGCTCGGCCGCCATCGCCGCACCCACGCGCCCCGCGACCATCAGCCCCGCCAGCACCGGGCCCAGTTCGCGCACCACCGACAGCACCACCACACCGGCCGTCGCCGACTGGGCGTTGAAGCGGGCGAAGCCGGTGTAGGATTGCAGCGCGATCACCGCCCCCGAGAAGATCGCGGTCAGCGCCACGACGGGCAGGCTGAAGAAGGCGAACTCGGCGAACGCCGTTCCGAACGCGCGCGGATAGAAGGGCGGCCGCACCGTGTGCGAAAGCGCGTCCAGCCCGAACAGCGCGATCCGGCCCACCAGCCGCAGCGCATCGAGCGTGCCGCGCCCGACGGATGCGACCACATCGAGCGGATGCAATCGGAGTCCGGATCCGTCGTCAGACACCGACCTGTCTTCTGGCATGCGCGTGCCCTACCCTGGCCATCCGTTCACAGCAAGAAGGCGTTCATGACGCTCGACCCGCAGGTCTCGGCCCTCCTCGCGCTCTTCGCCGCCGACCCGGCCACCCGGCCGATCGAGACCCTCACGCCGGCCGAGGTCAGGGATCGCCTCGTCAAGACCGCGCGCGCCTTCGCGGGCCGGCCCGAACCGATGGACGCGGTCGAGGACCGCACGATCGCGGGCCCCGCATCCTCGCTGCGGGTCCGGGTCTACACGCCGCCCGGCGGCGGCGCGGTGCTTCCGGGGATCGTCTTCTTCCACGGCGGCGGCTGGGTCGCCGGCAGCCTCGACAGTCATGACCTGCTGTGCCGCGCGCTGTGCGCCGGAAGCGGCGCGCGGCTCGTCGCGGTCGATTACCGCCTCGCACCCGAGCATCGCTTTCCGGCCGCCGTGCTCGACGCGATCGCCGCCGCGCAATGGGTCGCCGCCCATTCGGCCGATCTCGGCATCGATCCCTCCCGTCTCGCGGTCGCGGGCGACTCGGCCGGCGGCAATCTCGCCGCGGTCGTGGCGCAGCACGCGCGCGCCCACGGCCCTGCTCTCGGCTTCCAGCTGCTGATCTACCCGGTCACCGACACCCGCACCGACACGCCGTCCTATGTCGAGAACGCGCGCGGCTACGCGCTCGAGCGGGCGGGCATGATGTGGTTCCTCGCGCGTTACGCGCCCGATCCCGACGATGCGCGTGCCGCGCCGCTGCGCGCGGACCTCGCGAACCTGCCGCCCGCGCTGATCCTGACGGCCGGCCATGATCCGCTGCGCGACGATGGCCGCGCCTACGCGGCGGCGCTCGAGCGGGCGGGCAACGTCGTCACGCTGCGCGATTACGAGGGCCTGATCCACGGCTTCGCCACGATGGGCGGCGTCTCGGACGTGAGCCGCGAGGCGGTCGCCGCCGCCGCGCGATCGCTCGGCGACGCGCTGCGTCGCGCGGACTTGCGTGTTCGTTAGTTCAGCCCAATATTGTTAGAAGGATCGCGACTCTCGTTGTAACACGGCGTCCGGATCGGGGAATGCGATGTCCGAGGACACAGATTCCGTCATCCCGTTCATGGCGCTTCCTTCGGCCGCGCAAGACGACGCGGCGGTCGAGATCCCCGTCGCCGACGCGCTCGAATACGAGACGCGATTCGACGAGCGCGCCTATCTCGCCGCATTTCCCGACGTCTCCATCGCGGTCGACGCCGGTCACTGCGAGTCCGCCATGGCGCACTATCTCGAACACGGCGTGAAGGAGCGCCGGCTCGTCAAGAACGCCTATCAGCGCGCCCTGAGCCTGTCGCCCACCTTGTTCTTTCCGACCAGCCACATCGATCAGGTGCTGGTCACCGCTTCGGGCTACGTTCTCGTCGAGGGGTGGATCGACGACAAGGCGTCATCGCTCGACGCCGTGCGCCTGCTCGACGGCGACCGGTTGCTGGCCGTCGCGTTCAAGATATGCCGCATGCGGCGTCCGGACGTCGAAGCGAGGGAGGAGATCGAGCCGGGACAACGGGTCGGCTTCTGGGCGATCGTCCACTGCAAGACCATGCGTGACCACGACGGACGCATGACGGTCTCGCTTGGCGCCGGTTCCTACCGCAGGTCGGTTCCGATCGAACCGCGCTTTGCCTCCCTCGAGGCGCTGCGCAAGCGCGTCCTGGGTCTGATCGGAACCGCCCGGCGTGGCGGCATGTCCGCGCCGGAGCTCGCCTTCCAGCTCGGCGGGACCCAGGGCGATCATTTATGCGACCTCGGGCTCGAACTCGGCGCGCAGGTCGCGTCCGGCGCATGCTGCAGCGTCTTCGGTGAGTCCGGTCGTGTCGCGACGTCGATCGTCATCCGGCTGCGGCACGGCCCGGAGGCGGTCTTCTTGCAGGCTGCGCTGCTGAGCCGCGCGAGACGTCCGCGCGCCTACGAGCTGATCTTCGTTCTCGACGATCCGGATCTCCTCGAGCATGTCCTGCGCGAAGCCGCCGCCTCGGCGGACATCTATGGCGCCGCGATCAAGATCGTCTCGCTGCCCTCGCGCGCCGGCTTCGGCACGTCGCTCGACGCGGCGATCGATTGCGCCGAAGGCGAGCGCCTGTTGATCGTCGATCCCCAGGTCTTCCCGGGACAACCCGACTGGCTCGACGGGCATGACCGGATCGTCGCGTGCCGGCCGCCGGAGGAGACACTGATCTTCGGCGCGGCAACGGGCCGTGCGGACCGGTCGAGCCGCGTCTCGATGGAGATCGTCGTCGAGGACGGCGTGGCGACCAGCCCGTCGCGAACCTGGCATGTCGGCCTGCTGAATATCGTCCAGCGCGAGCGCTGGACGACGAGCATCGGCGCGTCGAGGCCGGCGATGGCATTGTCGGGCCAGTTCCTGTCGCTCGAACGGCGGACATTCGAGCGGCTTGGCCGCTTCGGCCATGATTTCTCGTCGCGATCCGCGTCGATCGTCGATCTCTGCCAACGTTACCAGCGCGCCGGGCTGACCGCGTGGGAGCACGAACTCCCCTTCGTCCATCTGCCGCTCCACCAGAAGCTGGCAACGATCGAGGAGGAGTCGGTCGGTCTGCTCGATCGCGAGATCCTCACCAGGCGTTGGCTCGAGGTCATTCGGGACCGCGTCGGCGGATCGAACCAGCGCAGGCAAGTCCTGCCCCGTCCGCCCGCGCTTCGTCCGTCGCTGCTCGGTCATCAGGAACGGAGACGATCGCCCGTGCCCCATGTCGCGCCGGCGGTCGTTGCCGGATAGTCGCCGATGTCGCGCGAGACGAGGCCGCTTGTGATGATCGTCAGCGCCTTCCATCCGGAGCTTCGTCATGGCGGATCGCAACGTGTCGCCTACGATCTCTTCCGTGAGCTGCAACGTTCGCCGCACGGCGATCCCGTCTTCCTCGCGGCTGTCGACGACCAGCAATCCCGGATCTTTCCGAGCGCGGTTCCGATCACGGCCTTCGAGGGCCGCGCCCGCGAGTTCATCTTCCGGTCGGAAGCCTACGACCCGGTGTGGCAGAAACTCTGCTCATCGGCCGCGATCGAAGCGCTGTGGGAGTTCTTCTCCTTCCACCAGCCCGACATCGTCCATTTCCACCACTACGTCTTCTTCGGCATCGACATCCTGTCTCTCGTCCGCGGGATACTTCCCGACGCCAAGATCGTGCTCACGCTGCACGATTTCGCCGCGATCTGCCCGGTCAACGGGTGCATGGTCCGCACCGTCGACGGTTCGCTGTGCGACTCCGCCACATCCGTCCGATGCCATCAATGCATCCCCGGGCGGCAACCGAACCATTTCGAGACGCGGCGTCTCTGGCTCCAGCGCCACCTCGCCAATGTGGACCTGTTCGTCAGTCCCTCGCGCTTCCTGCTCGAACGTCATGTCGAATGGGGCATCGCCCGCGAGAAGATGGTCGTCGTCGCGAACGGTGTGGCCGCGCCCAAGCCGATCGCCGCATCGGCCGAGCGGGTTCGCAACCGCTTCGGCTTCTTCGGACAACTGATCGACATGAAAGGCGTGCACCTCATCCTGCGCGCGGTCGGGCTGCTTCGCGCGCAAGGATTCACGGATTTCACGGTCGAGATCAACGGCGACAATCTCGCGGCCGCGTCGGCGGCGCTGCGCCGGGAATACGAGACCTTCATGAGCGACGAGAGCGCGCGTCCGCGCGGCGCGCAGATCGTCTTCGAGAACGGCCCCTACGAAATCGACCAGATCGAACATCGCATGGCACGGCTCGACTGGTGCCTCTGCCCATCGATCTGGTGGGAGACGTTTGCCCTCGTGATCTCCGAGGCCTGGTCGTTCGGCAAGCCCGTCATCTGTTCCGATGTCGGCGCGATGGCCGAGCGTGTCGTCCATGACAGGAATGGACTGCTCTTCACCACCAACGATGCCGAGGCGCTCGCCGCTTCAATCAAGCGGGCCGTGCAGGAGCCGGATCTCTGGCACAGGCTGGCGGCGTCCCTGCCGCCGGTCGAGACGACGCTGGGCATGGCGATCTCCTACAACCGTTTCTATCGCGATCTTGTCACCCCGATCACGGCCTCCGTCGCCACGCCGGCGCTTGATGACGTGTCGTCTTCTTGTTAGTTAGTTTGTTGCTCTGCAACATCATCCGATCTGAGTCTCCGCCCGCATTCAAGCCGCCTAGAGGAGGGTTCGTGGCCGCATTGACACCATACGGCAGTCTCGTTGGCGTGAACGCCCGTGGACATGCCTTTGTCGAAGTCGTCAAATCGCAATTCCACGATCTGCTCCGCTCGCTGATCAAGGCGATCGAGGTCGACGAGGAATGGTACTTGTCGACCTATTCGGACGTGGCACAGGCGGTCCGCGACGGACAGTTCACCTCCGGCTGCGACCATTACCGGCAGGCGGGATATTTCGAGGATCGGATGCCGCGCCGCATCTCCGTCGACGAGGCCTGGTATCGCTGGACCTACGCCGACGTCGAGAAGGCGCTGAACGAGCGCCACTTCACGTCCGGACAGCAGCATTTCGAGAAGGACGGCTTCCGCGAGGGACGCCTGCCGTCGGAGGGTTGGCGGCTGTGACGGCGCGCGCCCGTTGAGCGATGTCCGCGGATGCGTCGACGGGCTCGAGGGCGCCTATGTCGTCGGCTGGAGCGCGCCCGACGAGAACGGCGTCAACCGGACGGTCACGATCTGCGACGAGAACGGACGGCGCCTCGCATCCGCGCGTGCCGCACGCTTCCGCGCCGACCTCGTCGCACTCGGCCTGAGCTCGGCGGACTTCGCGTTCCGGATCGCGATCCTCAAGCCGCTCGGCGTCAAGCGGCTGCATGTCATGGCCGACGGCGTGGAACTGGCAGGCTCGCCGCTCGACATGGGCCCCTCTCATGTCGACTGCGACGTCCGGGTCGTCGACGGATACGTCGATGGCTGGATCATCGCGAGGGCACCCGAGGTCACGCCGCCCGTCGTCACCGTCAGGGCGGCCGACGGCCGCATCGTCGCGACCGCGCGTTCGGTGGCAACGCCGGGCGAGGACCCGCTGTTCACGCCCTGGAAGTTCCGTGCGCCGCTCGACCAGTCCTGCTTCGGCGCCAGCGAGGTCGCTCTCGCATGCGCCATCGGCGAGACCGTCTTCGCGCGCCTCATGGCCGAGCTCAGGGTCGAGGGCGTGCTCGAGATCCTCTCGCCGCGGCGCTGCGCCGGCTGGCTGATGTCGCCCGATGCGCCGCGCCGCCGCTTCCGCATCGCGGTCGCGACCGGCGAGCAGGAACCGGTCGTGGCGGCCTGCGACGTCGAGCGGCACGACGTGCTCGAGGCGTTCCCCGAACTGAGCGACGCCCGGGTGGGCTTCGACGTCAATCTGCCGGCGAACCACGACATGTCGGCTCTCGCCGGGATCTCGATCAGGCTCGCGGGCTCCGATCATCATCTGTTCGACAGCCCCTACGTCGCGGGAACATTGCCGGCCCTGGTGTCGGTCGCGCGCCGCGCGGCCGGCCTCGTGCGGCGTCACGCGGGCGAGCTCGGCCCGGATGCCGCCGCCATGCTCCAGTCGCTGCTGTCGTCCGTCGTGGCACAGCAGCGCACCGCGAAGGCCGGTCTGCATGTCAAGCAGCGGATCCTGCGTCCCAAGGCCAGCGGCCCCGCCGTCACCATCGTCGTCCCGGTCTATCGCGACGTCGCCGTCACCACCGCGTGCCTCGACAGCATCCTCCGCCATCGCGACGAGACCAGGCACCGCCTCCTCATCGTCAACGACAATTCGCCCGATGCCGCGATGGCGGCCGCGCTGGACACGTTCGCCCGGGTCCCGAACGTCGTCGTGCGCTCCAACGCCACGAACGGGGGCTTCATCCGGAGCGTCAATCGCGGCCTGTCCGATGCCGCCTGCCAGGGCGACGTCGTCCTGCTGAACTCCGACACCCGCGTCTTCACGGGCTGGCTCGACGAGCTGATCCAGGTCGCGCGGTCCTCGCCGCTGATCGGAACCGTCACCGCACTCTCGAACAACGCCACGATCTTCTCCTATCCCCACCCCGATCTGCGTGGCGATGATTGGAGCGACATCCCGCTCGAGGATCTCGCCGGGATCGCCTTGCGGGCGAATCGCGGCCTCGCGATCGACGTCCCGACCGGGCACGGCTTCTGCCTCTTCATCAAGGAGGAGGCGTTGCGCGAGGTGGGCCTGCTCGACGAGGGATTCGGCCGCGGCTACGGCGAGGAGAACGATTTCTGCGCGCGCGCGGCCGATCTCGGCTTCCGCCACGTCGCCGCCGGCGGCGTGCTGGTGGAGCATCGCGAAAGCGTCTCCTTCACCGGCGACAAGAGCGATCTGCTCAGGCGCAACCTCAAGACGCTCGAGGAGCGCTATCCCGAATACTCGCCGACCATCATCGGCTTCGAACGCCAGGACGGGCTTCGCGGCGCGCGCTGGGCGCTCGATGCCGAACGGCTCCATCGTGCCCGCGGCGCCGGCCCCGGTTACGCGGTGACCGTCATCAACTGGGTGACCGGCGGCACGATCAAGGCGATGGAGGAGACGCACGCGGCGGCCGGCCTCGACAAGTTCGGCGCGATCACGGTCAAGGTCAGGATCGACGGCGTCATCGAGCTCTCCTGCGCCGCGCCGCTGGTTCGCGCCGTCTTCGCGCGCGACGAGATCGGGCCGCTGTTCTCGATGCTGGCCGATCTGCCGGTCGAGGTTCTGCTGGTCCATCAGACGCTCGGCTTCGCCGCGCCGTTCCTCGATCGCCTCGCGCAGTTCGCGTCCGGCCGCAACGCCGTCTATTACGGCCACGACTACTATCCGCTTTGTCCCCGCGTCACCATGATCGACGCCGTCGGCGGGTTCTGCGACGTGGCGGCACCGGCGACCTGCGTGCGCTGCGTGGCGATGGGGGGTGCGCACGAGGCCTCCGCGCTCGATCCCGCCACGACCCTCGGCCACCGTGCCCGCTACGAGACCTTCCTTCAATCCTTCCGCCTGGTGATCGTCCCGTCGGAGAGCGCCGGTTCCTATTACAGGCGGGCTTTTCCCGGCATCCAGCTCGCGTCCATCCCCCATCCGGAGGATCTCTCGTCCATTCCGGCGGCGCCGCGCGACGGCACGAGCACCGATATCGTCATCATCGGCGCGATCGGACCGCACAAGGGATCGCAGCAACTGCTCGATCTCGCGCGCCACGCCCGCATCACCAACCCAGGCATCGTCTTCCATGTGGTCGGCTACACCGACATCGACGACCAGCTTCTGGCGGTCGGCAATGTCCGCATCACCGGACCCTACCAGCAGGACGAGCTGCCGCATCTCGTCGCCGCCGCGAACGGCCGGTTCGCGCTCTTCCTGCAAGCCTGGCCGGAGACCTACTCCTACACGCTGAGCGAGGCGATCTGCCTCGGGCTCATCCCGATCGTGCCCGACATCGGCGCACCGGCCGACCGGGTGCGCGCGACCGGCTTCGGCCATGTCTTCCCGTTCCCGATCCGGTCGGCCGACATCGTCCGCCTGCTCGGCAATCTCGCCGACGGCACACGCGACGCGTGGTCGGGCGCGGGCCCGATCCAGTTCGCGGCGCTCTCTGACACAAGCGCCCAGGTGCGCGAGGCGATACTCGGTCGCACTGGCAGTTCGGATCGGCCCCTCTCGGCGCCGACGTCGCCATCGAAACGGCGAAAGGAGGCGATCACGTAGTGGCGGAGAAACGCGCATCCGCACGATGCCTCTCGATCGTCTGTTTCACCATCTGTTCGGGACTGATCGGAGCATCACCGGCGAATTCTCGCGGACGGCAAAGCCATCCGATCGACGTGACGGATTTCGGCGCCCACATCGACGGTCTTCACGATGACACCAAAGCTCTCGCTGCCGCGCGCAACGCAGCACCGGCAAACGGCGTGATCGAGATCCCTCCCGGCGACCTGCGTTTCACTCCATCACCCTCCGGCGATGCCAAGCCCGTCCTCTGGACGCTCGACGGCACCACCGCGAACGGGCATGCGCCCCTGATCGGCCTTGGCGACGACCTCGTCGAGAACGTGCTCGATGGCGGCCGTTGGCTGACCCGTGCCGGGACGACGTCGACATCGCCCCCGATGCTCCGCCTCGACGACAACGTGACCCATTCCGGCGGCCGGGGCGTCCAGCCCGCGCTCCAGACCAACTGCATGATCCACGAGGCGCCGGCCCCGCTTGCAAGCAATATCTGGTGCGGCCAGAACATCGTTGTCAGCTACGCGACCGGACCCTCGAACATCGTCGCACTCTCGGGGACGGCGGTGCGACCAGCGGACGCGCTCGCGGACCGGCGCGGCATTCGCTCCGAAACCTGGTCGGCGTATTTCGAGAACCACGACTCGACGGGTGCGCCTTCCAACCTGTCCGGCTCGATGGTCGGCATCGAGAATGACATCTATGCCAATGGCGCCGACCCGCACAGCAATCGCATCCTGCTCCAGATGATGGTGGCAGCAGTCGATCCACATGGCGCCCCGGTCCAGGTGGGAGAGGGTGTGTTGATCGGCCGGAACGATGCGACGGCCACGATGACGACACCGATCAAGATCCAGATCCCGTTCAGCAATGCGGCAATCGACCTCAGCAACGCGGCCCCGATCGATCACGCCCCCGCCATCAAGCTCGCGGATGGACAAGAGATCTGCCTTCGCGGCGATGATGACTGCCTGCGGTCGAACGACGAAGGGGGCGTGCAGACCGCGTCGCTCACGATCGGCGTGCCGACCACCCCGTCCACCTCTTCGGCTCCCTGCAGCACCGGTCACGTGGCGTGGGATAGCCATTACGTCTACGTTTGCGTCGGCACGAACTCGTGGAAGCGCGCAGCCCTTCAAGCCTGGTGACCAGAGACGTCGGTGGACGATCACCGCCGACCGGCGCCACCACCGATGTGACCTGGGAGGTCGAACAGATTGATCGAACGGATTGTTCCCGCCGGGGATGAAGAGGCACTGCGGCTATATTCCCCGCCCTTCAAGATGAGGCCACCCAAGGTCGGGAATATCGATCTCATTCCCGAGGATGCTCTTCGAGCGATGACGGTGTCGTGGAACAGGTCCGATTACAAGGAACAAGTCGTCACGGGACATCTTCTGACTGATGTATTCGTCGCGGCCGAAGGCTTGGTGTTCAACTCCCGCGGTCAGCTCTACATCGGAAGCATCACCCAGCATTCCGACATCGAGATGGCGCGAGCGCATGACGAGGTCCTGTCGGCCATCGCTGGAGGACTTCATCCGGCGGAAGAATTCTTCGTGCTGTGCAAGAAGCGTGGGGTGCAGAATTACGGGCACTGGTTGCTCGAGATGATGCCGAACGCATATTTCTCTCGCCTCTGTCGAGGACGGACTCCACGCTTCATCGTGCCGTCGGCCGAGGGTCAACTTGGCCAGGTCATTCGTGAGAGCACCCGGCTCCTGGGTGTCGAGGATCGGCAGCTTGCTCCCGTGGGCCGGGAGGTCTTTCGAGCCAGGGAGCTTCTTCTAGTCGAAGGGCTGACGAACCACGGCGTGTTCATGTCACCTCTGGTCTTTCAAAGCACGGAGCTCATTGCGTCCCAGGTCAGGGCCTCCGGCATCAGGAAGATCTATGTCACTCGCGACGGCCTTCTGTCACGACGCTTCCGCAACGAGGAAGAGATCAGAGCCCGCGCGGTCCAGTGTGGCTACCAGCCGATCGATCCGTCGACCCTGTCGTTCCCGGAACAGGTCGCCGCGTTCAAGGACGCAACCGACATCGTGGGCGTCATGGGCGCGGGGCTGACGAATATCGCGTTCGCTCCACGTGGAGCGCGCGTCACCAGCCTCGCGCCGGCATCGATGCCCGACACCTTCTTCTGGTTCGTCTGCGGGATCCGCGGTCTCGACTATCGAGAGGTCCGCTGCCAGCAAGACGGTCCGATCCGAGGCGTCGCTGGTTGGGACACCGACATGCTCCTTGGTTCCGACGATCTCAATGACGTTTTCACGCACCAGTGACGCACGGCACGTCCAAGAGGCTTCAAGGTGTATATCCCGCCAGATGTCTACAGGATCGAGAACCCGCATATCGAGGCCGCGGCACGGGTGTTCAGCCGGCACGACGGATTCGACCCCGGCTCCGGACTCCGGCACGTGTTCATCTGCTTCACCAACAGGTCCGGGTCGAACTACCTTGCGGACGCTTTGGGATCCGGCGGCATCGTCAATCTGAGCGGCGAGTATTTCAATGGGGACACGATCCGGGAGATCGTGGTTCGGCACCATCTGCCATCGCTTTCGGCGTATCTGGACTTTCTCCGCATACAAGAGTCCAAGAACAACATCCTCGTCAGCAAGATCGCGATCACCCAACTGGCGCTTCTGTACAAGTATGGATTTCTGCAATCACTTGGAGATCGAGTGAATTACGTGTTCATAAAGCGCAACGACATTCTGGCTCAAGCCATCTCGACCCAGATCGCCTTCAAGACTAGGCAATGGACGAGTTTATCCGCCGTTCGCGATGAAGACATCTCGCTCGAATACTCGACTGACGACATCGCGATGACGATCGATGACATTGCTTTCCAGAACGCCTTGTGGATACGCTTTTTTTCTCATAATGCCTTGAACGTGACCCACGTGACGTACGAGCGCCTCGTCAAGGAACCTGGCCATGTCCTCAACGACGTCTTTCGCGATTTGAAACTTCCCGCGATCTATGACTTGGACAAAGTCGTCCTGCAGCCGCAGACACGGGAGATCAATCGCACCTGGCGTGAAACCTACCGACAAGCCATGGCGAACCTTCCCGAACGGCCATAGCCTCGCGCGAACCGTCCGCGGACACGGTGCCTTGCGCGTAACGTCTTGCGGCCCGTAAGAAATTCTCGATGTCCGGCGACATCATCGAAGGCAGGAACTGATCAACGACATCATCCGGCCAATCCCACCACCGGATTTCAAGAAGCGTCTTGACCTGCTGCTCGGGAAACCGCAGCCGTGTCAGACGGCCCGGATTTCCCACCACGATGCCATATGGCGGCACGTCGCGAGTGACGACGGACTTCGCGCCGATGACGGCGCCGTCTCCGATGGTCACCCCCGAACAGATGAATGCGTCCGCTCCAATCCAGACATCGTTGCCGATCACGACGTCACCTTTCGTGTCGTGATCGGAAGCTCCATCCGGCACGGATGGCCAGTAGCCTCGGAGCGCCGCGAACGGGTAGGAACTGACCATGTCGATGCGATGATTGCCCAAAGCAATGACGAGACCGCTTGCCATCGACGTGTATTTGCCGACAGAGAAGCTGGCGCGACCCGCCTCGAAGAAACGAGGATGACCGTAGGTGTGGTCGCCGACGCTCCAGCCGAAATCCCGTATTTGTTCGGCCAGATCGATCTTCGTTCCGGGTCGACGGATCGATCCGGGCGGTTGTTCGGCCAGACAGAGGATGATCGCTGGAATCGGGATGTGGTGACCTGTCAGGACAAGCCGCTTGTCGCGCGTCTCGACACTCTCGAACCGTGCTGTGACAGTTCGCTCCTCGTTGAGAAGACAGACAACGCCGTCCTCGATGAGCCAATATCTCTCGTTCGGGTGGTCGTAGTTACGAATTGTCCCGTCCGCGGCAAACTGCATTGCCGGCGTCTCGACCGGTCCATCCTTGTGACTGAACTGCCAGCGGGACCCGACCAGCGTCTCTGTTGTGACAGGGCGAAAAATGGCATCGACGCTCCATCCGAATGCCGGTAACTAACACTATTGTTGGCGAGACGCGACAGGAAAGCAACGCGACAGGACGCCGAACGGGAACGGATCGCCTCCCTCGAGGAGACACGCTCCGGCCCCCGGATCTTGCGTCCGGGCGGTGTCGGGTGGATGGGGACGTTCCGAGCATGGCCATGACGATCATCGACAGAGGGCACGACAACAAGGTGGTGGTCCCGGACGGCGCGCTGGAACTCGGAGATGGGGTCATCGAGTTCGACGGAAACGACAGTCTCGTCGTCATCGGGCAGCCCCTTGCCTGGGGCACCCCCTACCTCCGGCTGGCAGGTGGTTCCAAGGTCGTCATCGGCGAGGCGTGCGTCCTTGGCAGGCTTTGGGCCTATGTCTCACACGGAGCCTGCCTGACCATCGGCAAGCATTTGAGTCTTTCCGGCCGAGCGAGCTTCACGATGCATGAGCCGGCTGACATCACGCTCGGTCATGGCTGCCTGATCGCCGACGAGACGCATTTCATGGCATCCGACATGCACTCGATCATCGATGTCCATGACGGAAGGCGGCTCAATCCCCCACGATCGATCGTGATCGGAGATCGTGTCTGGATCGGATTTCGCGCCATGGTTCTTCCGGGGGCGGAGATCGGACATGGCTCCGTGATCGGCGCCGGATCCGTGGTCACCGGGATGATCGAGCCGCAATGCGTGGCCGTCGGCATCCCGGCGAAAGTGGTGAGACGCGATGTGACATGGGATCAGCGCCTGCTGCCCTACTGACAGGACATGCCAGGTCTCGACTACACCGCCAGCCGATCCAGCATCGGCTGTGTGACCAGGCACACGCCCCGGTCGGTCCGCCGGAAGCGCTTGGCGTCCTGCTCCGGGTCCTCGCCGATCACCATCCCGGACGGGATCCTCACACCGCTGTCGATCACCACGTTCGAGACCCGCGCCGAACGTCCGATATCGACGTACGGCAGCAGCACCGCGCCGTCGATCCGGGCATAGGAGTTCACCCGCACATTGCTGAACAATAACGAACGCTGCACGTTCGCACCCGACACGATGCAGCCGCCCGACACCAGCGACGAGACGGCCGAACCGCGTCGGTCGTCCTCGTCGTGGATGAACTTCGCCGGCGGCGTGATCGGACTGAAGGTCCAGATCGGCCAGTCCCGATCATAGAGATCGAAGCCCGGAACGAAATCGGTCAGGTCGATGTTCGCCTGCCAATATGCATCCACCGTGCCCACGTCGCGCCAGTAGGAATCGGGTTCGGCCGCCGAGCGGACGCACGACTCGCTGAACTGGTGCGCGACCGCCGAGCCATGCGCCACGATGTACGGAATGATGTCCTTGCCGAAATCGCGCGACGATGCCGGATCGGCCGCATCACGCCGCAACTGCTCGATCAGGAACTTCGTCTCGAAGACGTAGATCCCCATGCTCGCGAGCGCCACCGCGGGCTTGCCCGGCATCGGCGGCGGATCCTTCGGTTTCTCCAGGAACGACACGATGCGGTTGCCCTCGTCGACATGCAGCACGCCGAAGCCGCTCGCCTCCGACCGCGGCACCTCGACGACGCCCACCGTGACGTCCGCGCCCTGCCGCACATGCTGCTGCAGCATGTGCTCGTAATCCATCTTGTAGATATGATCGCCCGCCAGAAGCACGATGTAGTGCGGCGCGTAGCCCTCGATGATGTCGATGTTCTGGAACACCGCGTCCGCCGTGCCCGCATACCATTGCGTCTCCGAGACGCGCTGGCTCGCCGGCAGGATGTCGAAACTCTCGTTGCGCTCCGGCCGGAAGAAGTTCCAGCCGCTCTGCAGGTGCCGGATCAGGCTGTGCGCCTTGTATTGCGTAGCGACCCCGATCCGCCGGATGCCGGAATTGAGCGCGTTCGACAGCGCGAAATCGATGATGCGCGACTTGCCGCCGAAATAGACCGCGGGCTTGGCGCGCCGGTCGGTGAGTTCCATCAGCCGGCTGCCGCGTCCGCCCGCCAGCACATAGGCCATCGCCTGGCGCGACAGCGGACCGGCCGTGGATGTCGAAGGCATCGGTCAATCTCCTCGCATCAGCATTGTCGCGTTCCGTCCAGCAACGACGCGTAGAGGTCGAGCGTCGTGGACGCGATCGCGTTCCACGAGAAATGCGTCACGGCACGCCGCCTGCCGGCCTTGCCGAACCGCTCGCACAGGGCCGGATCGCGCGCCAGCCGGTTGATCGCGTCCGCGAGCCGCCGGGAGAATTCCTCGGGATCGGCCGGATCGAAACTGCCCGGCACGAGCACCGGATCGACCAGCAGTCCGGTCTCCTCCGGCACCACCACGTCGGGGATGCCGCCCACCGCGGTCGCCACCACCGCCGTCTCGCACGCCATCGCCTCGAGATTGATGATGCCGAACGGCTCGTAGACCGACGGGCAGCAGAACACGCTCGCCGCCCCATGCAGCGCGATGATGTCCGCGCGTGGCAGCATCTCTCGGATCCAGATCACGCCGGGCCGGACGGACGCGACCGCGTCCACGCCGGCCGCCATCTCCCGGCCGATCTCGGGCGTGTCGGGCGCGCCCGCGCACAGCACCACCTGCAGGCCGGGATCGAGATGGCGGATCGCGCGGACCAGATGGATGATGCCCTTCTGCCGCGTGATCCTGCCCACGAACAGCACGAACGGACGCGCGGCATCGATCCCGTGCCGGCTGACGGCCTCGGACGACCCGCCGGGCCGATACTCGTCCGGATCGATCCCGTTATGGATCACATGGACGCGCTCGGGCGCCACGTCGAACAATCGCCGCACGTCCTCGCGCGTCTCGCGCGACACCGCGATGATCGCGTCGGCGCTCTCGATCGCGGTCCGCTCCATCCACGCGCTCAGGTGATAGGCGTTCCCGAGCTGCTCCACCTTCCACGGCCGCAGCGGCTCGAGGGAATGGATCGTCAGCACATAGGGAACGCCCCAGAGCTTGGCCGCGAGCAGGCCGCCCATGTCCGCATACCAGGTGTGGCAATGCACGATGTCGGCTGCGAGCGTATCCTTGGCCATCATCAGCGAGCGCGCGAACGCGTCGACCGCGCCCACGAAGCGCGGATCGGTGTTCCTCGCGGTCTCGTCCCACTGCGGATAGCCGCGCACAGCGAGCTGGCCGTCCGACGACACCTGGTCGCCGAAGCAGCGCACCTCGACGCCGACATGCGCGGCGAGCGCCCGGCTCAGATACTCCACATGCACGCCGGCGCCGCCATAGACGTAGGGCGGGTATTCCTTGGAGAACAACGCCACCTTCATGCCGGCTTCGCCTTTCTGCGCCGCCGAACGCTCCCTCCGCGCACGCCGAGCGTCAAGCGTCAGCGGCGGTCGTCGTGCAACGTATCGAGATCGGCGAACCGGGTGAACTCGCCCTCGAAGAATAATTCTATTCGGCCCGTCGGACCATGGCGCTGCTTCTCCAGCAGCAGCTCCGCCTTGTTGTGGACGAAATCCATGTCGCGTTGCCACTTGTCGGTTGCGGTCTGGAACTTGTCGTCGTTGTCGAACGCCATCTGTTTGGGCTGCCGCTGCTGCAGGTAGTACTCGTCGCGGTAGACGAACATCACCGCGTCCGCGTCCTGCTCGATCGAGCCCGACTCGCGCAGGTCCGACAATTGCGGCCGCTTGTCCTCCCGGCTCTCCACCGCGCGCGACAACTGGCTGAGTGCCAACACCGGCACCTCGAGCTCCTTGGCGATCGCCTTCAGTCCCTGCGTGATCATGCTGATCTCGAGCACCCGGTTCTCCGGCCGGGTGCCGAGCGCCGGCCGCATCAGTTGCAGGTAATCCACCACCACCAGCGCAAGCCCCCGCGTGCGCGCGAGCCGCCGGCAGCGCGTCCGCAGCGCCGACAGCGACAGCGCCGGCGTGTCGTCGATCAGCAGCGGCAACAGCGCCAGCTCGCGCGACACCTGCACGAAGCGGTCGAAATCACGCTGGTTGATCTCGCCCCGCCGGATCCGCTCGCTGCCCACGCGCGACTCCTCGGACAGCAGGCGCGTCGCCAATTGCTCGGAGCTCATCTCGAGCGAGAAGATCGCGACCGACCCCTTGGGCAGCGTGCCGTCGCCACGCGCCCGCGCGTCGCGCAGCAGTCCCTGTGCGGCGCCGAACGCGATCTTGGTCGCGAGTGCGGTCTTCCCCATTCCCGGCCGTCCGGCCAGGATCAGCAGGTCGGACGGATGCAGCCCGCCCGTCTTCTTGTCGAGGTCGCGCAGGCCCGTCGTCAGCCCGGACACGCCGCCCTCGCGGTGGAACGCCTGCTCGGCCAGCGCGATCGCCTTGGCGAGCGCGCCCTCGAACGGCTCCGGGCCGCCCTCGGCGCCGCCACGCGTGGCGAGCTGGAACAGCGACTGCTCGGCGACCTCGATCTGCGCCCGCCCGTCGAGCCCGTCCTCGCCCGCGACGAAGGCCTGGTTGACCATCGTCTCGCCGACATCGATCAGCTCGCGCCGCAGCCAGCTGTCATGCACCGCGCGGCCGTACTCGCCGGCGTTGATGATGCCGACCATCGCCGAGACGAGCTGCGCGAGGTAGGCCGTCCCGCCCACCTCGTCGAGCGCCCCCGAATGTTCGAGCTCGGCCTTGAGCGTGACCGCATCCGCGAGCTGCCCGGCCTCGATCCGCCGCGCGATCGAGGCGAAGATCCGCCCATGCACCGGGTCGGCGAAATGCTCCGCGCCCAGGAAGTCCGACACCCGCTCGAATGCCTTGTTGTTGGCGAGCAGCGCGCCCAGCAGGGCCTGTTCGGCGGCCAGGTTCGACGGCGGCAGGCGCTGCTGGCCGAAGAGGGGCTCCGAGCCTCGTTCGATGTTGTTCACCCGACCGAGCCTAGAGCGTTGTCCGCCCACCGTCCCTGTGGATGGCTGTGGATCACGGGCATGAACCCCGGTCCGGCTACGAAGCGGGATCGCGGGCGAGTCTGGGCAGAACACCGGACGGCTTGAGCGTCCCGTCGAAGCCCTGGTCGAGCAGGACGGTCCAGCCCTTCATCCAGGCCTCGACGCGATCCTTCCGTGGCGCGGGCAGATCGATCTGGACGCTCATGAACTCCCGGTCGCCGGTCCGGAACCAGACCGACCGCGTCATCGCAACCGGCGGCTCGGTGCCGACCTCGCGCAGACGCTCGCGCGCCGCATCGAGGATGCTGCGCGGCTGGCCGTCCGCGACCGGCATGGCGGCGGGTGCGGCACGGACAAACCAGCACGACCGCGTGCCGTCCGGTCGGACCGGCAGCACATGGGACGCGAAATTGGTCGGATCGGCGCACTGCACCGGCAGCCCCGGTGATGCCGCCGAAGGACCGGTGGTGGCGATGGCGTCGAGGAGGCCGCTGACGCGGCCGTGCTGCAGCCGGGCCAGAACGATCTCCGTCACCTCGCCGTCCGGCTCGAACCGCCCCGCCAGCACCTCGTGCCAGTCACCGGCCGGCAGCGGCAGCGAGCGGCCGGCGAGCGGCGTCAGCGTGCGCAGCGACGGGATCATCGTCGGTCCCACGACCCTGGAGGTGGTGGCGGGGGCGCCCTGGATCAGGGCGAACACGCGCTCGATCCCAGGCGTGGGATAGAGCGCGGTCAGGGCGCCGAAGGTCAGGGTGGCGCCGATGCACAGGCGCCAGAGCGGAGCGCGGCGCCACAGCCTCCCGGCGGCGCTCACGCCAAGCCGGGCATCAGGCGGCGACTTCGGCGCGCGCGCCCTCCGGTCCGCTGACGATGCGGATGCGCTTGCCGCCGGCCTGCTTGGCCTCGATGAGGCTGTCGCTGATCATGTCCTCGATCGAGCGGGTCAGGTCGCGCGCGCTGGCGGCGACGCCGAGCCGGTCCTGGCGCTGCATGACCGCGAACAGCAGGGCGGGATCGATGCCGCCCACTTCCACGCCGAGGCCGTAGCCCGCGATCATCTGCTCGATCTCCAGCGCGGCGACGCGCGCGATGTCGAGGCCCCGCAGCGCGCGGAAGACGAAGATCCGGTCGAGCCGGTTCAGCACCTCCGGCGCGAAGCCGGCCTGGCGCAGCGCCTCGACCGATTCGGCGCGCATCCGGTCGGGATCGCCCTCGTGATCGTCGGCGATCGCGGTCAGCGCGTCGGTCGCGATGTTCGACGTGAGCACGAAGATCGCCCGCATCGTCGAGACGAGCTGTCCGTTCGAGGCCTCGGTGACGTGGCCGTCGTTCCACGCGGTGAGGAACTTCTTGAACACGTCCGGATGCGCCTTCTCGATCTCGTCGAGCAGCACGACGGCGTCGGGCTTCTCCTTCAGGCCGCCGGTGAGCTTGCCGTAGGTGTCCGAGCCGACATAACCCTTGGGCGAGCCGAACAACTGCGTCGCCGCATGCGGCGAGGACATCTGCGTCATGTCGAAATGCAGCAGCGGCCGGGCGAGCGCACGCGCCAGCACCTGCGCGAGGTAGGTCTTGCCGGTGCCGGGGGGTCCCGCAAGCAGGAAGATGCCGACCGGCTTGCGCCGGCTCGCGAGTGCGAGGCGCCGTCGGAGCTGGACCGCGACATCCTCGCAGACCTGATCCTGCCCGATCACGCGCGCGCGCAGGTCGGCCGCGAGCTGCGCCGCGTCGATGAACGTCTCGCGCTGCTGCGCCTCGAGCATGTCCTCGAGCGCGCGGCGGTTGGTCAGGCGGCCCAGGACATCCATCATCCATCCCCGCGGTCGCCGACGGCCCCGGATCTCGAGGCGGCGCGCCCGTGTCTCGTAGCCTAGCCCGGATAGCACCAGCAGCGCACAGACGCCGGCGAGCACCGGAAAGGACGGCGCGCACCAGGCCAGCGCGCGCGCCAGCCAGCCGAACGAGAGATGCATCTGCATCGCGAGCTGCACCGACGCGAGCGTCAGGAACACCAGCATCATCAGCGGCATCAGCCGGGCGAGCGCGGGCAGCATCGGCGTCTACTGCACGATGACGTCGAGGATGAGCGACCGGCCGGGCCCGATCGGCGGCAGGTCGAGCGAGGCGATCGCGGTGACCAGGCCGATCCGCCCGTCGGTGCTCATCGGCGCCGCCTCGACCACGATCCGGCCCAGGCGCTCGATCGGCAGCAGGACCGGGATCGGCGTGCCGGTCAGCACGATGGTCCGCACGACGGCGCCGCAGGTGATGGTGACCGGCGTGCCGATCGCGCCGCCGACGCCGAAGAACGGTGCCTGGACGAACTGGAGGCGCCGCTGCCGGATCGCCGCGATCATCCCGGGAACGGCGTCGGCGCCGAAGGGCGCGCCGCGCAGCGCGGCGACCGCCTGATCGGCGGTGAGCGAGACGAGGTTGACCGCCAGCGGCGAGGACCCGCCGGCGGGCGCCATTCCGGCCAGGCGGGTCGCGGCGCCGCCCGCGAGCACGACGCCGAGCGCGCTCCAGGCAAGCGCGCGCCGGGTCACCGACGCGGGCGCGCTGTCCGGCAGCCCTTCCTCGAGTGGAACAGACGATCTCACGACGACAGCAGGGGCGATGCCGGCCGAACTGGCAAGTGACGCTTTGTGAGGATGTGGACATCGAGCCGGAACGGGTTATCACCGCATCCATCGCGTCCGGAAGCGGGCGATCCGCGGGAGGCTGGACGATTGGCTGACTATATCAAACCGGCGGACATGGTCTCCGCCATGGTGGAAGCAGGCGCGGTCAAGGCGAGGCTTTCGATCCCGGACCTGCTGGTGCGCGGCGCGCTCGCGGGCGCCTATCTCGGCTTCGTCACGTCGATGGCGTTCCTGGTGGCGGCCCAGACCGGCCAGTTCATCGTGGGCGCCCTGCTGTTCCCGGCGGGCTTCGCCCTGATCATCGTCCTCGGCCTCGAGCTGCTGACAGGCAATTTCGGCGTGATGCCGGTGTCGCTGTTCGCCGGCCGGATCGGCGCCGGCGCGATGCTTCGGAACTGGGTGGTCGTGTTTATCGGCAACCTGATCGGAAGCCTGATCTACGCTGTGCTGTTCTGGATCACGGCGACCGAGGCCGGCCACACCACCGGGACGCTGATCGGCGACAAGCTGCGGGCCCTCGCGGTCTCGAAGACCACCCTCTACGAAGGCTTCGGCGTCGCCGGCATGCTGACCGTCTTCGTCAAGGCGATCCTCTGCAACTGGATGGTGAGCCTCGGCACGGTGATGGGGCTCGCGTCGACGTCGACCGTCGGCAAGATCCTCGGCGCGTGGCCGCCGATCTTCATCTTCGTCAGCCAGGGCTTCGAGCACTGCGTGGTGAACATGTTCGCCATTCCCATCGGCATGATGCTCGGCGCCAAGGTGACGATGTATGACTGGCTGGTCTGGAACCAGATACCCGTCACGATCGGCAACCTGGTCGGCGCCGCGCTCTTCACGTCGGCCGCCCTGTTCGTGACCTTCAGGCGTGACGGCTCGTCGGCGTCCGACGCCTCGGCTCCCTTCGCGCCGCGCGGCCGCCGTCCGGAGCCTGCCCGCAAACTCGCGGGCGAGTGACCGGACGCGGCATCCCGTGGCGGGCGCTCCAGGTCGCGGGATGGCTGGCATGTTCGTCTGCCCAGGCGTCCGTGCTGCAGGTGCCCGTCGATGCGCGATGCGTGAGCTCGCCGTTCGGCTGGCGCCATCGCGTTGGCCCGATGGCGCCGGCGGGCTTCCATAACGGGATCGACCTGCCGGCACCGGCCGGCGCGCAGGTGCGCGCCGCGGCGGCCGGACGGATCAGCCGCATCGAGCGCAAGGGCATCGGCGGCCTGCAGGTGTTCGTCACCCACCCCGGCGGCCTGGTGACGCTGTACTCGCATCTCGGATCGGTAGTGCCCCGCATCGAGGAGGGTGCGACCGCGCTCGATGCGGGGGCGCCGATCGGACGCATCGGACGGACCGGCGTCACCTACGGCACGCATCTGTTCTTCGCGGTGTTCGCGGCCGGCCGGCCGATCGACCCCGATCTCCTGCTCGGCTTGCCCGCCTGCCGCCCGGGACCCCGCTACCCTCCCGGTTCCGCCGCATTGACCAGGTCGGGCGTGTCGGCGAGCGGCAGGGTCCTGCCCTGATCCCGCGTGGTCCGGCGCGCGCGGGTCCGTTCCGGCAAAATCTGGGTCCGGCCGGTGGTCAGCGCCCGCTCGATCGCCGCGATGACGATCATGTCGAGGACACCCTCCTCGCCGTCCGGTTCGGGCGCCTCGCCGCTGCGGACGCAGTCGACGAAATACGCGGTCTGGCCGCCGAACTGGTCGGTGACGGGAAACGACCGCGTCCCCGCGCGGCCCTCGATCATCGTGCGATGGGCGATCGCCGTCTCGGGGCCGAAGCCGAACGCCGGATCGACTTCCAGCGTGCCCCGCGTGCCGACAAGCCGATACTGGTCGAGGCTGGCGCCGGTGAAGCTGACGACGAACTGCGCCAGCCGGTCTCCCGGAAAGCGCAGCGTGACCGAGACGATGTCGTCGATCTCGAGACCTCGACCAGGCGTGCGGACACCGGCCGCGCTCACCTCGACCGGCTCGGCCGCGAACAGGTTGCGGACGGCGTTGATCGGATAGGCGCCCATGTCCGGGATCGGACCGGCCCAGAAGCCGGACCTGGCACGGTGATTGGCCGACGAGACGTGCTGGGTGAAGACCGACGAGAACAGGCGTACATCGCCGAGTTCACCCGTCCGCACGCGCTCGATCGCGTCGAGCGTGCCGGGTTCGCAATGCAGCCGGTAGGCGATCATCAGCGCGGCACCCGACGCGCGGGCCGCCTCGGCGATGGCTTCGGCGTCGGCCACCGACGTCGCCATCGGCTTTTCCAGCAGGACCGGGATGCCGCGCTCGAGAGCCGGGACGGCGTGCTCGCGATGGCGCCAGTTCGGGGTCGCGACATAGACCGCGTCGATGTCGCCGCTGTCGAGCAGCGCCTCGTAGGTGTCGTAGGTCGCGGTGCGGACGCCGTACGTCTTGCCGAGCGAGGCGGCCTTCTCCGGATCGCCGGTCACGAGGGCGGCAAAGACGGCGTTGCTGGTCTGGGCGAGGCCGGGGATGAAGGCGGCCTGCGAAATCCAGCCGCCGCCGACGACGGCGAAACGCATGCGGGACATGTCGTGGTCCTTCGATTGTCGCGAAGGAACGGGACGTGGACGGCCGGGTTCGCCGCGGTATCGTAGGCAATGGCCAAGCAATTCCCGTCGATCGAGCCCGGGCATCGCGCGTTCATCGCGCAGCAGCGGATCTTCTTTGCGGCGACGGCAGCGGGGACCGGACGGGTCAATGTCTCGCCGCGCGGGACGGATCTGTTCCGGGTTCTGGACGAGGTCACGGTCACGTGGATCGATCTGACCGGAAGCGGGTCGGAGACGGCGGCGCATCTGCTGGCCGACGGTCGGCTGACGGTCATGTTCTGCGGGTTCGAGGGGGCGCCGCTCATCCTGCGCCTCTACGGCGTCGGACATTCACTGGTGCGCGGGGGCGCCGGATATGCGGCGCTGTCGGACGCGTTCGACGGGATCGATCCGCCGGGCGCACGGCAGATCGTGGTGCTGGATGTCGATCTGGTGCAGACCTCGTGCGGCTTCGGCGTCCCGCTGTTCAGCTACGAGGGCGAGCGGGACACGCTTGCCCGTTGGGCGATGACGAAAGGCGAAGCCGGCATGGCCGCCTACCGGCGCGAGAAGAATGCATCGAGCATGGACGGGATGCCGACAGGTCTGGCCGGGGAAACGCTCACAGCGTCAGGTGGAAGAACCGGTTGAACGCGCTCTTCGTGTAGTCGGAGAAGGCCTTGCCTTCGACGAACCCGCGCTTGCGGTAGAGCGCGAGCGCGGGCTCGAACGCCGGTCCGCTTCCCGTCTCGAGGCTCAGCCGGGCGAAGCCCCGGCATCGTGCCTGCTCGATGATGAACTCGAGCAGGCAGGCGGCGACGCCGGTCCGGAGATGATCCGGATGGGTCCGCATCGATTTCAGCTCGCCGACGCTGTCGGAGACCCGCTTCAGGGCCGCGACGCCGGCGATGGCGGTGCCGCGCCAGGCCGACCAGACGCTGATGTCCGGGCCTTGCAGACCGGCCAGGTCGAGCGCGAACACGCTGCCAGGCGGCGAGTTGGCGTGCGCCTGCGCCAGATGGAGCGCGATCAGTCCTCGTGTGGCCCCGTCGGACAGATCATCCGGGTGAATGACGAGTGCAGGGGGTCCGGGGGACCGGCCCCGGTCCCCCGGCTCATCTTTTCCGGCGTGTCGCTTTCTACACGTAATGCTCGGTCAGCGGCGCGAACCCGTTGAAGCGCTGGCTCGCGTAGGTGCTGACATAGGCGCCGGCGGTCTCCAGCGTGACCAGGTCGCCGGTGGCCAGGCTCAGCGGCAGCCGGTAGTTGCTGCGCTCGTACAGGATGTCCGCCCCGTCGCAGGTGGGGCCCGCGATGGTGACGGGGCCGGTGCGCTCGCCGTCGTGCGGGGTCGCGATGCTGTATCGGATCGCCTCGCCCTCGGTTTCGGCCAGGCCGCCGAAGCGGCCGATGTCGAGATAGACCCAGCGCACCGGGTCGTCGCCCTTGCGCGTGACGAGCACGACCTCCGACCGGACGATGCCGGCATCGCCCACGATGAAGCGGCCCGGCTCGACGATGATCTCCGGCAGGTTGTTGCCGAAATGACGGGTCATGGCGCGCATGATGGCGTCGGTGAAGCGCTCGATCTCGGGCACTTCGTCGCGATAGCGCGCGGGAAAGCCGCCGCCGCAATTGACCATGCGCAGGTCGACGCCCGAATGGACGAGATCGGTGAACAGCATGGCGACGCGCGCGATCGCGATCTCGTAGGACTCCGTCTCGGTCTGCTGGCTGCCGACATGGAACGAGAGGCCGTAGGCGTCGAGGCCCAGTTCGCCCGCGCGGATCATCAGGTCACGGGCATGGTCGAGCGTGGTGCCGAACTTGCGCGACAGCGGCCAGTCGGCCCCGGTGTTCTCGACCAGCAGCCGGCAATAGACGCGCGCGCCGGGGGCGTTGCGCGCGATCTTGGCCAGCTCCTCGTCGCTGTCGAACGCGAACATGCCGACCCCGAGCGCATGCGCGCGCGCGATCGCGGACGCCTTCTTGATCGTGTTGCCGAAGCTGATCCGGGCGGGCTCGGCGCCGGCGGCGAGGCACATCTCGACTTCCTCGATGCCGGCGGCGTCGAACGAGGACCCGAGGCCCGCCAGGCGGTCGAGGACGGGTGCGGCCGGGTTGGCCTTGACCGCGTAGTAGATGCGGGCGGCCGGTATGGCGGCGCTGAGGGCGCGAAAATTCTCCTCGACGCGATCGACGTCGACGACCAGGAACGGCGTGGGGGGCACGCCGGACGCGAGAAAACGGGCGATATTCGGGGTCATCGCACCCGTCCTTTCCCAGTGATCGTCCGCCTGTTCAGTCTGCGGACAATTGTTGCGAAACGGTCGAACGAACCAGCGACCTCAGAAGGCCCGCCCGGGAAGCCCGGACGAAACCCGATTGCCAGAACGCTTGACGTCGTTGCGTAACCCAGGGGCCAGAGGCACGTGCGTTGCTGCGTGGAGGGTGCATCTATGACCCCCCGCCCCCCAATGCAACCGGAAAACGCGGCCGCCGTTCGATTTCGTGGCTGGAGCATCCCCCGGGAGAGTCGCGCGATGAAACTTGCCGATCCGGAACGATCCGGCGCGTTGCCCGTTCCGGGTCCGCGCCGTCCGGGCACCGCGCCGCTGCCCGGCCGCGGTGGCGCCACGGCACAGGTCGATCTCGAAAGCGCGCACGCGCGCGGCCTCGGCAGGCGGGCACGCCATCCGGTGCAGATCCCCTGGGCCGGCTGGAAGCGCGTGCTGCAGCGGACGGGCGCGGAGGTGATCTCGGACCGGGTGTCGCTCGCCTCCGCCGGCTGTGCGTTCTACGCGGTGCTGGCGATGTTCCCCGCGATCTCGATGCTGGTGGCGCTGTATGGATTGCTGTTCGACCCGCATACGGTCGAGCAGCAGATGTCGATGCTGCGCGACATCCTGCCGGCGAGCGCGCTGGAGCTGATCTCGGGACGCGTGCACCAGCTCGTGACCAAGCCGCCGGGCACGCTGACCTTCTCGTTCCTGATCAGCTTGATGATCACGCTCTGGTCGGCGTCGGCCGGGACGAAGTCGCTGCTGTCGGCGCTCAACATCGCCTATGAGGAGAAGGAGCAGCGGAGCTTCCTGCGCTATCAGGGCACCGCGCTCGCGATGACGCTGAGCGGCATCCTGGGGACCGGGCTCGCGGTCGCCCTGCTGGTCGCCTTGCCGCCGATCCTGACCTACGTGCCGCAGCAGCTCGGGCTGTCGGCGGTGGTGACCGAGATCACCGGCTGGATCAGGCTCGGCAGCTTCGCGGTCATGCTGGCGTTCGTCGTGGGCGCGCTGTCGCTGCTCTACCGGTTCGGGCCATCCCGGCGGTCGGCGACCTGGGGCTGGGTCTCGCCGGGTTCACTGCTGGCGACGCTGCTGTGGCTGCTCGCGTCGCTGCTGTTCTCGTACTATGTCGGGCACATCGCGAGCTATGACGCGACCTACGGGCCGCTCGGCGCGATCGTCGGCATGATGATGTGGTTCTACGTTACCGCGTTCGTGGTGCTGGTGGGGGCGGAGCTGAACGCGGAGCTCGAACTGCAGACCGCCGAGGACAGCACGTCCGGCGGGTCGCAGCCTATCGGCGAGCGTGGCGCCTATGTCGCGGACCATGTCGCGCATGACTGACGCGGGCTGACGGCGCGGGCTCGGCGACGTCCTGGTCGCTGGCGTCGTCGGGCGCTTCCGCGACCTCCTGGTCCTGTTCGGCGTCGTGGGTCCGGATGTCGGTCTGGGTCGCGGGGGCGATGGTGACGTCGGCCACGCCGCTGCCGAGCATGTGAAGGCGCCGGGCGGCGGCGCGCGACAGGTCGATGATGCGGTCGCCGTGATACGGCTGGCGGTCGTTGACGGTCACGATGACGCTGGCACCGGTGTCGTCCGCGGTGACGAGGAGCCTGGTGCCGAGCGGCAGGCTGGCATGGGCGCAGGTAAGCTTGTTCTGGTCGAAGCGCGCACCGCTGGTGGTCCGATGACCGACCCAGTGATTGCCGTAATAGCTGGCCTGTCCATCCTCGGACCAGTCGGAACGCACGTCGCGGGCATGGCTTGGTGATGCGAAGGGCAGTGCGAGCAACGCCGCGGCGCCGAGGAAAAATGGGCGCCGATAATGGGACGGTTCGACTGCCCGTTCTGGCACGATGCTGACGCTCCCCCGATCCCTGAGCCCAGTAGGCCATCACGCAAACGCGAAGATCAACCGGTTTCATCACTTTGATGCGATCAAAAAACGTTCTCGAGGGCGGCGACGCACGCGATTGACGCGTGGGGCGATCGTGGCCAGCATCCCCGCAAAACAAGAATTCGAGGGAAGCGATGTCCGATGTGCCGGTCATGCACGGCGCCGAGCCGTTCGTCTTCGAGGGTGACGAGATCGGGGTCCTGGTCATTCATGGCTTCACCGGCACGCCGCAAAGCATGCGCCCGCTCGGCGAGGCCCTGCACCGGGCCGGATGCACGGTGCGCGGACCGCTGCTCCCGGGACATGGCGTATCCGTCGAGGCGATGGCCCGCAGCACGGCCCGCGAATGGACCGGGGCGGTCGAGCGGTCGTTCGCCGACCTGCGCGCGCGTTGCAGCCGCGTGTTCGTCGCGGGGCTTTCGATGGGCGGCGCGCTGGCGCTGCATCTGGCGGGCCGGCACGCGGACGCGGTCGCCGGCGTGATCGCGATCAATGCGGTGGTGGACCTCGACGCGGCCGCGCAGGCGGCGCTGGCGTTCGATCCGTCGGCGCCACCGACGGTTCCAGGCATCGGATCGGACATCAAGGACCCGGCGGCGACCGAGCTCGCCTATCCCGCGGTCCCGGTGCCATCGCTGGCCGAGCTCTTCGCGCTGGTCGGCGTCACCAGGGCGCTGCTGCCCCGCGTGACGTGCCCCGCGCTGATCATCACATCGCGCGAGGACCACGTGGTGCCGCCGGCGAACGGATCGATCATCGCCGGGCGGATCGCATCGAGGCGGATCGACCGGCTCTGGCTCGACAATTCCTACCACGTGGCGACGCTGGACCATGACCGCGGGCTGATCGAGGGCGCCTCCGTCCGCTTCGTCCGCTCGGCCGGTTGAGCGGGAATGCCGACCATGCGCCTCTCGACGCTTGCCGCGATCGGTTCGCTGGCGGCACCGCAAGCCTTGGCCGCGACCGTGACCGTCGGCGCCATCCTGCCGTTGTCCGGCCTGTTCTCGACGCTCGGACCACCGGAGCGCGACGCGATCGCGATGGGCGTCGAGCGGATCAACCAGGCCGGCGGGTTGCGCGTCGGCGGCACGACCTACACGATGGCGGTCAAGGTGCTCGACGACGAATCGAGTGCGGCGACCGTCGGCATCGCCGACTACCGCCAGCTCGTGCAGGTGGACCAGGTGCCGCTGCTGCTGCTGGCCGACAACACGCGGCTCTACGCCTCGATGTTCAGCCGCTTTCCGCTGCCGGTGCTCAACATCCTCGACAGCACCTATCCGTCGATCCTGGACGTCAACCCGCACGTGTTCCTGTTGCGGTCCGACACGCCCGCCTACGTGCCGGGCGGGGTCTGGTACGCGCGGAACGTGCTGCACCGCAGCCGGATCGGGTTCATCGGCTCGGCCGCCGATCCCTATTCGGCGGGGATCGAAACGTGGGTCCGCAAATCGGCCGACGCCTACGGCATGAGCCTCGTCGCGGATGTGAACTATCCGCCCGGCACGACGAACTTCGCACCGTTCATCCAGGGCGCGATGGCGGCAAAACCGGACATTCTCTATCTCGGCGGCGTCACCCAGGAAGTGCTGCCGGTCGCCAAGCAGATCTACCAGCTCGGCATCCGCGACCTGCCGGTGATCCATAATTCGGGCGCGACGCCGACGCAGGCCGAGCAGATCATCGGCGCGCCGCTCGAGGACGCGGTGATGGCGAACAGCTACGATTTCGCGGGCTCGCTGCCCGAGACGTCGCACGATCCGGCGACGATCGCCTTCTACAAGGCGTTCCTCGCGCGCTATCACGAATATCCCGACGATCTGACGATGTGGGCGTTCGATGCGCCCGCCGTCATCGCGGCCGCGATGCAGCGCGCCGGCAGCGTGACCGATCGCGACGCGATCCTCAAGGCGATGCTGGACCAGCCGGTCCCGAACGGCACGGTGAGCGGCTGGGTGCCCACGGCCGGCGGCAAGCTGTTCCACGACCGCGACGCGCAGACGCTGTCGGAGGGGGTGCGCTGGTGCGTCGGACGCAAGACGATCGCGCCCGCGTTCCTCTATTTCATGCAGGGGATGAACGTGACCCAGCCGCAGGTGATCGCGGACGCTTGCAGGCATTAGCCGGTGCTGGCGCAAGCGCTCGCCAACGGCGTCGTGCTGGGCGCGCTCTTCGCGCTGCTCGGAATGGGACTGACGCTGGTCTACGGCGTGATGGACGTGCCCAACTTCGCGCAGGCCGGCGTGATCACGGTCAGCGCCTACGTGATGGTGTGGCTCGCCGGGCCCGAGGGCTGGCCGTTCGCCGGCGCGGTGGCGGCAGGCATCGCCGCCGCCTGCGTCCTTTCCGTGCTGACCGAGCGGCTCGCCTATCGGTTCGTGCGCTCCCGCCCGCTCGCAGCCCCCGTGGTCGCCCTCGGCCTGCTGCTGGTGCTCGACAACGGCGCGCTCGAGATCTGGGGCGGCGACCACCGCTCGCTGACCCCGCCCTATGCGGGCTGGCTGCTCAGGCTCGGGCCGGTGGTGGTGCCCGGCGTCGCGGTCGCGATGGTGGCGACGACCGCGGTCGCGGTCGCGTCGGTGCAGTTGCTGCTCGCCCGGACCTCGATCGGACGCGCGATCAGGGCGGTCTCGCAGAATCCCGAGGCGGCCCGTCTGCTCGGCATCGGGCTGGAGCGGCAATACGCGATCGCGTTCGCGGTCTCCGGCGTGCTGGCCGGGCTCGCCGCGTTCGCCTACGCGCCGACCTTCGCGGTCAGCCCCTACATGGCCGACGGCGTGATCCTGGACGCCTTCGTGGTCGTCATCCTGGGCGGCCTGGGCAATGTCTGGGGCGCCGTCTGCGGCGGCCTGCTGCTCGGCATCGTCGAGAGCCTCGGCGCCGTCTACGTCTCGGCGTCGTATCAGACAGCGCTCGGCTTCGCGGTGTTGCTGCTGGTGATCGCCCTGCGTCCGTCCGGCCTGTTCGCGACCGCCGGGCGCCGGATCGCGTGACGCGCTGGGGACCGTATGCCGCGATCGGCCTGCTCGGCGTGGCGTTCTGGTCCGGCCTCGCGAACGCCAACGCCTTCTACGGCGGCGTGCTGGCCAACATCCTGATCTGGACGGTGGCCACAAGCGGGCTGAACGTGATCGCGGGGCTGGGAGGCTACCCGAGCCTGGTGCAGGGCGCGTTCTACGGCATCGGCGCCTACGCCTCGACCCTGGCGCTCGCGGCCGGGCGGCCGCTCTGGCAGGCGACGCTGCTCGCCATCGCCGCCGCCTGCCTGGCAGGCCTCGTGGTTGGCGCGGTGTTCACCCGCACCCGCGGCCAGTATTTCGCGATCGGGACATTGTTCTTCGGCGCACTCACCGCGGTGGTGCTGAACAACTGGGCATCGCTGACCAAGGGCCCGCTCGGGCTGAGCGTGCCGTTCGCGTTGCCGGGCAACGGGGCCCTGAACGTCATGATCGCGCTCTGCGCCGCCGGGAGCCTCGCGCTGACGCTCGCGGTCGCGCGCTCGCGGCTCGGGCGGCGCCTGCGCACGATCAAGGCGGACGAGGATCTGGCCGAGCATGTCGGCGTGCCGACCGCGCGCACCAAGCTGGCGGGTTTCGTGCTGTCGGCCGCGACCGCGGGGCTCGCCGGCATGCTGATCGCGCAAAGCAACGGGTCGATCTCACCCGACCTCTTCGGCTCGAGCGTCGGCTTCGTGATGTTCGTGGCCGTCGGCATCGGTGGCAGCGGACGGGTGCTGGGGCCGCTGCTGGGCAGCGCCTGCATCGTCGGCATTCCGGACCTGCTCAACCTGCCGTCCGGGATCGGGTTGCTGCTGGTCGGCGCGATCTTCATCGCGATCGTGGTCCTGGTGCCGGGCGGCCTGATGAGTGGCGCCGACGTCCTGGCACGCTTGTTTCGGGCCCACGTCGCGTGAGCGCGCTGCTCGAGGTCGAGAGCGTGAGCAAGTCGTTCGGCGGCGTGCGTGCGGTCGACGCGATGCGGCTGTCGGTGCCGCGCGGGACGATCATGGGCGTGATCGGGCCGAACGGGTCCGGCAAGACCACCTTCCTCGGCCTGCTCAGCGGGACCTATCGTCCGGACCGCGGCCGGGTGACGCTCGACGGCGTCCGCCTCGACGGACTGCCGGCGCACCGGACGGTGCGTGCGGGTGTGGCGCGCACGTTCCAGACGACGCGGCTGTTCGGCGAGTGGACGCTCGACGAGAACCTGGCGGTCGCGTCGGGAGGGCGGACCAACGACGCGCTCGCCCTGATCGGACTCGATGGATGCGGGCCGCTTCGCTGCGGGTCGCTCTCGGGCTCGCGGCAGCGGCTGGCGATGATCGCGGTCGCCATGGCGACCCGGCCGAAGCTGCTCCTGCTCGACGAGCCGGCGGTCGGGATGTCGGCCGCAGAGACCGAGGGGCTGGCACGGATCATACGCCGGCTCCGCGACGCCGGCGTCACCGTGCTGATCGTCGAGCACAACATGCATCTGATGATGGGGCTCGCCGACCGGATCGTGGTGATGAACGCCGGACGCCGGCTCGCCGAGGGAACGCCCGCCGAGATCAGGGCCGATCCCGCGGTCGTCGCCTGCTATCTGGGGTCCTGAATTGCTGGAGGTCGACGCGATCGGCGTGCGGTTCGGCGGCGTGACCGCCTTGCGCTCGGTCTCGCTCCATGTCGGGCAGGGCGAAGCGGTCGGCGTGCTCGGGGTGAACGGCGCCGGCAAGACGACCCTGCTGCGCGCGATCATCGGGCGCGTGACGTTGGCGTCGGGCGCGATGCGGTTCGAGGGCGAGAGCATCGCGGGCGCGCCGACGGGCCGGCTGATCGACCGCGGCCTCTCGCTGTGCCCGGAAGGCCGGATGCTGTTCGCGGGGATGTCGGTCGAGGACAATCTGCTGCTCGGCGCGCACCGGGTTCCGCCGCGCGAGGCCCGCGCGCGGTTGTCGCGGCTGTACGAACGCCTGCCGTGGCTCGGACAGCGCCGCCGCGGGATCGCCGGCGCGCTGAGCGGCGGACAGCAGCAGATGGTGGCGATCGGACGCTCGCTGATGGCGTCCCCGCGCCTGCTGCTGCTCGACGAGCCATCGAGCGGTCTGTCGCCGGTCGCGATCGCCGAGATCAGGGGCGTGCTGGAGGTGGCACGCGAGACCGGGACCGCGCTGCTGCTGGTCGAGCAGAATGTCGCACTCGCATCGGCGTTGACCGCGCGCGCCTACCTGCTCGCGCGCGGTGCCATCGGGGCGGAGGGACCGACGGCGCTGCTCGCGCGCGACCCGCTCCTGACCGAGGCCTATCTGGGCTGAGCGGCGGCAAGATGCGGGGTTCCACCCCGCACCCCGCCAAAGGCGTCACGCGCAAGCGTGCTTCGCACGACGCGTTTGGATCCCCAATGATGACAATCGCTTGCGGGTCCAGGGCAGAGCCCTGGTTATCGGATGAGCCCGGCCAGCGGACTGGACGGATCGGCCCCCATGCGGCGCGGCATGCGGCCTGCCCGGTATGCCAGGCGCCCCGCCGCGACCGCGGCGCGCATCGCGCCGGCCATCAGCACCGGATCCCCCGCGTGCGCGATCGCGGAATTGAGCAGCACCGCGTCGCAGCCGAGTTCCATCGCGATCGCCGCGTCCGACGCCGTTCCGACGCCGGCATCGACCAGCACCGGCACGCGCGACTGCTCGATCAGCAGCGACAGCATCGCCGGGTTCTGCAAACCCAGCCCCGAGCCGATCGGCGCGCCGAGCGGCATGATCGCGACGCAGCCGAGTTCCTCCAGCCGCTTGGCGGCGACGGGATCGTCGGCGCAATAGACCATCACCTCGAACCCGTCCTCGATGAGCGCACGCGCCGCCTCCAGCGTCGCCTGCATGTCGGGATACAGATGCGGCGGCGGCCCGAGCACCTCGAGCTTGACGAGATTCCAGCCGCCCGCCTCGCGGGCGAGACGAAGGGTGCGGACCGCCTCGCTCGCGGTGTGGCAGCCGGCCGTATTGGGCAGGTAGGTGTAGCGCTTCGGGTCGACATGGTCCTGCAGCATCGGCTGCCCGGGATCGGACAGGTTCACCCGGCGGACCGCGACCGTGACGATTTCGGCGCCCGACGCCTCGATGGCGGCCGCGGTCTGCTCGAGGTCGCGATACTTGCCGGTGCCCACGATCAGCCGCGAGCCGAAGCGCCGGCCCGCGACCTCCCAGATGTCGATCCCGCTGTCCGTCGTCGGGCCGGTGATGGTGTCGCCGGTGATCATGTTCATGGTCAGCCTCCGCCGATGAAATGCACGATCTCCAGCCGGTCGCCCGGCTCGAGCGCCGTCGTCGCATGCAGCGAACGGGACACCACGGCTTCGTTGCGTTCGACGGCGATCTTGCGCGGATCCAGGCCGAGCCCCGCCAGGAACGACGCCAGGTTCGTGCCCCGGGCCGCCAATCGATCCTCGCCGTTCACCGCGACCACGAAATCTCCCGGCATCCGGCGCGGGTCCTCCCTCGTTGATGAGGGGGATATGGCACGGGAGGCCCGAGGCTTGGAGGGTCGACACGAAAATGGTAGGGGCCCTGCGGATGGCCCCACCGCTCGTCGCCGTCCTCAACGGCCCCAACCTGAACATGCTCGGCGTCCGTCAGCCTGCCGTCTATGGCGCGGCGACGCTCGACGACGTCGAGCAGGTCTGCGCCGCGGCCGCCGAACAGATCGGGATCGCGATCGACTTCCGCCAGACCAACGGCGAGGGCGAGCTGGTCTCGTGGATCCAGGAATGCCGTGGCCGGGCCCGCGGGATCGTGCTCAATCCCGGCGCCTACGCCCATACCTCGGTGGCGCTGCTCGACGCCGTGCTGGCCGTCGAGCGGCCGGTGATCGAGGTGCACCTGACCAATATCCACCGTCGTGAGGAGTTCCGGCACCACTCCTTCGTCAGCAAGGCGGCCCAGGGGGTGATATGCGGCCTAGGTATCCGAGGCTACGCCTTGGCGTTGACCGCGATGGCGGACATCCTGATGGACGAGGACGATCGATGAGCCGACTGCCGGTGGACGCGGACGCGATCCGCGCACTTGCCGACATCCTGACCGAGACCGGGCTGACCGAGATCGAGGTCGCCGAGAAGGACAGCCGCATCCGGGTCGTGCGCGCCCCCGCGACCGCCCAGGCCTCCGCCATGGCACCCGGCCCGGCCGTGGGCAGTCCGGCGCCGGCGCCCCGTGCCGCCGAGCCGGAGCTCGACCTGTCGCAGCATCCGGGCGCGGTGACGAGCCCGATGGTGGGCATCGCCTTCCTCACGCCCGAGCCGGGCGCGCCGCCGTTCGTCATCACCGGCCAGATGGTCGCCGCCGGGCAGACCCTGCTGCTGATCGAGGCGATGAAGACCTTCAACCAGATCAAGGCGCACAAGGGGGGAACGCTGCAGGCGATCCTGGTCACGTCCGGCGCGCCGGTCGAATTCGGCGAAGTGCTCGCGGTGATCGATTGAGCGCAACGGGCACGCGCGACCCGGGCGCGCGGGTCTTCCACAAGATCCTGATCGCCAATCGCGGCGAGATCGCGCTGCGCGTGCTGCGCGCCTGCAAGGAACTGGGGATCGGCACGGTCGCGGTGCACTCGACCGTCGACGAGGACGCGATGCATGTCCGGCTCGCCGACGAGGCGGTCTGCATCGGACCGGCGGCCGCGCGCGACTCCTATCTCAACAAGGCCGCGATCCTGACCGCCGCCGCGATCACCGGGGCGGACGCGATCCATCCGGGCTACGGCTTCCTCGCCGAGAACGCGGGCTTCGCCGAGATGTGCGAGGCGCAGGGGCTGGTGTTCATCGGGCCCACCGCCGAGCACATCCGGATGATGGGCGACAAGATCCAGGCCAAGGCCGCCATGGCGCGGCTCGGCGTGCCGCTGGTGCCCGGCTCGGACGGGGCGGTGACCGACCTCGACGAGGCGCGCCGCGTCGGCGAGGCGATCGGCTATCCGCTCCTGGTCAAGGCCTCGGCGGGCGGCGGCGGCCGCGGCATGAAGGTCGCCCGCGACGCCGGCGAGCTGTCCGAGGCCTGGCGCGTCGCGCGCGCCGAGGCCAAGGCCGCGTTCGGCAACGACGAGGTCTATATCGAGCGCTATCTCGACCAGCCGCGCCATATCGAGCTGCAGGTGCTGGCCGACCAGTACGGCCAGGTCGTGCATCTGGGCGAGCGCGACTGCTCGCTGCAGCGCCGCCACCAGAAGCTGCTCGAGGAAGCGGGATCGCCGGCCCTGACAGCGGCCGAGCGCGACCGGATCGGCGCGATCGCGACGGCCGCCCTGCGGACGCTCGGCTACCGCAACGCGGGCACGCTGGAGTTCCTCTACCAGGACGGCCAGTTCGCCTTCATCGAGATGAACACGCGCCTGCAGGTCGAGCATCCTGTCACCGAGATGGTGACGGGCATCGACCTCGTGGCCGAGCAGATCCGGATCGCCTCGGGCGAGAGGCTGGGCTACACGCAGGCCGACATCAAGTTCAGCGGGCACGCGATCGAGTGCCGGATCACCGCCGAGGACCCGGACAGTTTCGTGCCCTCGCCGGGCCGGATCGAGGCGTATCACGCGCCCGGCGGCCTCGGCGTGCGCGTGGATGCGGGGATCTTCGCCGGCTACGTGGTGCCGCCGCACTACGACAGCATGATCGCCAAGTTGATCGTCCATGCCGACACGCGGCTCGGCGCGATCAGGCGCATGGAGCGCGCGCTCGCCGAGCTCGCCATCGTGGGCATCAAGACCGTCGCACCGCTGCACCAGCGGATCCTGGCCGACCCCGCGTTCCGGCGCGGCGACTACACGATCCACTGGCTCGAGCAGTTCGTGTCGGGACAGGCCGGCGGATAGGGACGCCGGCCTCCTGAGGTTGTGGATCTATCGAGAACAGGATCAGGGCTCTGCCCTTGACCCGTTGGGGCCAGCGGCCCCAAACCCGCATGACTTCATTCATCGGCAAGGACGTCGCGCTTGCTTCCTGGTCAATCCGAGCACCTCGCTGCAATCAACGGGGGCACCTTGGTGCAGGGGGTGCTGCCTCGCCGGCAGATATCTTGTCGCGAAGTTTTCGCATGATCTCGGCTGTCGAACGGCGATCGGCCCAGATCATCAGGCGTTCGAGTTCCGTAAGTAGTTCCTGATCGTTCGGGTGGGCCTCCGCATCACGAAGCGCGAGCCTCTCGGCTTCGGCCATTCGGCCGCCCCAGATGTTCATATCGATCCGCGACAGAGTGGCACGAGAACCCGGGTTGGCACTCGCCTCGTCACTGATCCTGTCATAGATCTCGGAGACTTCGATCGAGGTCATGTCGAACGCCAAGTTTGAAGGGTAGGTGTTGGGTCCTCTATTGAAAATCATCGCATTGCGAAGGGTCGTGATCGACGCCGTGATCCGGCCGAGCTGACTGATTGTTTCGTCGCCCGCCTGATGGCCTTCGAGAGTGTGCATCGCCAATGCCACTCTGTGGCCCAGTTCAAAAATCGTGCTGCGCGCGTCGTTGCTCCCGCCAACTTCCGGGCGGAATGCAAGTTGCGTATCCTCTACGATGTAAATTCCGTTGTCAGTCAGGCCTGGATAGAGGCTCAAGAAAGACGTCGTGATGTGCTGGGGCTGATGGCTGCCATCGTCGATCACGACGTCGAACGGGCCGTGCTCGCGCATCAGTCGATCGAGAACCGCGGGATCGTCCTGGGAACCTTGCTCGATCCTCACTCGCGAAGGGCGATCGAAGGATTTGGGATGGAAATCCAGACCGACGATTCTCGCATATGGAAAGTAGTCGGCCCACATCCGAAGACTCGAACCGCCGGCATGCTTCATGTCGTAGCCACCGATGCCGATCTCGAGCAAACGGATCGGACTGTCCCGTAGATGCTGGAGGGCAGAGTGATAGTGCGGCGTGTAGACATGGGAGCCAAGCTTGTCCGACCCGTGCTTGACTGCGAGGCGGCTGAGCGGATCGAATGAAGCGGGCTGGCTTTGGCCCATGAAATCGTCTCCTCGTCCGACAGAACGGAGCCAGTCGGCCGAACGTCCAGCCGATCGGAACGATCCAACCGTGCGCTAGGCGCCATGGTTTTCCTGACTTGTGCAGTCAATACCCGCAACGAGCGAGAGTCCATGGCTTCGACACCACTTGATGTTGATCCGGTTGCCCTGGAAGCGATATGGATCGCCGATGTTCGGGAGGGGATATCATGGCACGGGTAAGATGTGTGATGATGCAGCGAAACGATCATCTGTTACTCGACGCCTGGTTTCGTTATTACGGCTATTTATTCGGTTTCGAGAACCTCGATGTCTTTGACAACGGCTCTACCGATGAAGGTGTGATCGAGACACTGAAAACGTACGAGCGGACTGGAGCACGGGTCTACTGGCAATATGGACGTCTTGAGGATTTCCACGCGAAGGGCTTTCATTTTACCAATATTATTCAAAATTGGGAAGCGTCGGAAAACTACGACTTCGCAATACCAATTGATTGCGACGAATTTCTCGCAGTATTTACCGATTCAGGTCTGTCTTGCCAGAAGGATCAAATCCACTCATATCTCGATAGCCTTAAAGGGGAACGCAGGGCTCTCGGCGTCGAACACTCGCTCTACAATGTCCCCGGAAAGCGAGGGTATTACTGCGCGAGTCCTTATCCCAAAGGTTTTTTCTCGGCAGGAACCATCGGAACGCTCGACCACGGGTTCCATGAACCAGTTCGAGGATAGCGGGCGGCAGACGAGGAACGCGCATCGCCTATCTGCATTTCCACAACAAGCCCTTTGCTCATCTGCTTGAAGCGGCCCGCCATAAGCTGGCACATTTTGTCGACGTGACCGACATCGACGCCCTCAGGGCTTTCAAGGGTCCTGGTCGTCATCTCACCCGTTACTTCCTGATGACCGAGACGGACTACATGTCCGAGAGCAATGAACGACTGGTGCTCAAATTCAAGCAGTTTTCTTACTTGATGAAGGGTCTGGGGATCTCGAACGAGCTGATTGGAAGAGACGACACGAGCAGCGACGCCATGGAAAATTCAGCGCTGCATATGATTTATCCACAAGATCAGCGCTTCGGCATCCGACAGATGAGGAATTTTGATGGGGCTGTATACCTATCTCTGAATGAGGACATCCGTTCGTCAGGAATGCCACCCCTCGATCATTACCTCTCGTTTGGGTACCGAGAAGGACGCCCGGTCGAACATGCCACGCAACCATTTCGCGCGAATGCGTCCTGAGCAACAGGCATCGACTCACCGTGTCTTGGTAACCCTACCTGAATCTCTGCCCTTCTTCTGGCGTGTCGTTGCAGGACGTTTTGCTCCAGGCCGCTTCACGCCGTCACGCGGCGTCCTGGCGTGTTCTTTGGGTGCGTGCTCGAAAGGTGTGTAGCCGAGATCGGCCCCTTTCTCCGCGTGGAAATGTTGAAGGTCGAAGTATTCGCCGCGACTGATAGCCAGCCCCGCGTCGGGATACCGAAGCAGATAATCCAGATCCACTCTGAAAGGGATTCGTCGTTCGCGAAACCCGTGTAACCGGTAGTGATGGGAACCGGAGTCGATGTGGCCGTCCTTGATAGCTTCACTGAGTTCAGGATACCTTTTCAGGTAATACTCCTCGTCAAACATATCGAGATGACGCTCGAAGGAGCGCTCAGCTACCTGACGGCAGGCCAACAGGTCGTCGATCTCGGCATACGTGCACTTACGCCACGTTTGATCTATACGCCGATGATAATCCGTAAGCTTCTCTAGCCCGGCCGCGACGTTCAAGGGAAAAAGATAGAACACGTAGCGTGGATCGGCCAGCGGTATCAGGTTGTGGCCGTCTCCATACAGATCGCCAAAGACCGGGTTGAACAGCCCGGCCAGCGGCATGATGACCTGATCCGCCTCCGACAACCAGGCAGCCAGCCATGCAAATGTGCTTACGCTGATTAGAATGTTTCTTGACCGGCGGATCGTCTCGAAGTCATGGATGGCACCTTTGCCGGAAATGAAGCGCGCGCGTGGAAAGGCCTGCCTGAGGGAATCCAAATATGGCGATGGAGTGAGCTGACCAAAAAACACAGGCTTAAGGCCGGTATCTCGAATGACGTCGCGGTAGAATTCGATGGGAAGGAGAACGTAGGGAGGATGAACGCCCGCCAGGATCTCGGCCATACGCAAGCTGATCAACAAGATTTCGGGGCCGAAACCGATCATGTCCTCGTTCGATACGAATGTTGACCGATAGACATCTGGATCCAGGAAGTTGCGTATGTGCTGCACGTAGCCGGAGATCGCGACGGAGCTTGCAGCGCCGCGCCGGAGTCGAGACGACACATCGCGAACGTCGACGCGCATCCCACCGATCTCGATGTTCGGGGAGGGTGCGTCCGCAGTGTCCGACCTCAGCATTCCCCATTCGGGAAGCTCAACGCGCGGGATCACCGCACCAGGCACCTGAGCCGCAATGGCCATCGCCACCATGTGCTGTATCATTCGGTTGCCGAGAGCTCCGAGCGGGCGGACCACGATTTCGCATGCGCGATGCTCGAGCGGGGGGCCTCCGTCGGTTAGCCGAATACCTGCGGCGTGCCGAAACTGAGCGTCATCCAGAGCAGCCTTGATGTCCTTCAGAGTTTCTCGAATGTCGATGAAACCGGTCAACAGGTCGCCGAGGATTTTCTGGAGCGTTGACACGAGATTGAAGACCGCTTCGGATTGCTGAGCACTTCGCTGAAGCGCCATCCCTAGCTGTCCGGCAGTGACTTCGAAACGTCTCAGGACTTCGGTGAGTTCATCGTCCCGTTCGCCGCGCGGCCGTCGATCCATGTCGTCAGCAGATTCCGTTCGTTCGGTCAGGACCGAGATCTGACGGCGGTCAAACCGTTGCGGCGCCTATGCTAACCGACGTACCACTTTCTGGACGAGTCAAAAATGACATCGCGGCCATCGGCGTGATCCGGTCGCGGCTGGGCGCCCGTGATGGAGTTCTTGAGAAATATCAGCCTCAGCGTCTCCGGTCAGCTGACAAGACTGCGCGCAAAAACACGAAGCTTGACCGCGCTGACCGTTACGGTCGGCCTGGACGCGCTCTACACCGGGGCGTTGATCACGTCGTCGATCAGCTGATCGTAGCCGTCGAGATACGTGTCCATCCGCAGCGTCCTCTCGGCATAGGCGCGCGCCTCGCTCGACAGGCGTCCGGCCAGGGCGCGGTTCTCGAGCACCTCGAGAATGGTCTCGGCCAGGCGGTCGGGTTCGAGGAACGGCGTCAGCAGGCCGTTGCCGCCGTGGGTGATGAACTCGCGCACCGGCGCCGTGTCGCTCGCCACCACCGCGCAGCCGCAGGCGAGCGCCTCGCGCAGCGACCATGACAGAACGAACGGATAGGTCAGATAGACATGCGCGTCCGAACGCTTGAGCAGCCGCTTGTAGTCAGCATAGTCGAGCTTGCCCACGAAATGCAGCCGCTCCCGGTCGATCCGGTCGCCGACCTCGGCCAGCATCCGCTCGCGCCAGCTCCCCTCGGCGAGCTTGGCGCCGTAGCTGACCCCGTCACCGCCCACCATGATCACATGGACGTCGGCGCGCCCGGCGAACAGCCGCGGCAACGACCGCATCATGGTGTGGAAGCCGCGATAGGGTTCGAGGTCGCGCGAGACGTACGTCACCAGGCGCGTCCTGGGCGGAATCCCGACATCGCCCAACTTGAACGTCCGCCGCTTGATCTCCGGCGACGGCCTGCAGCCTTCCAGATCGACGCCCTCGGGCAGGATGCTGATCGACGATCGCGCCCAGTCGGGATAGCTGTCGCGCTGGAACGCGGTCGGCGTCTGGCCTCGGCCGCCATTGGTCAGCGTCAGGAAATTGACCGCGTTCTTGGCGCGTATCCGCGGCAGGCTCTCGACCGGGGTCGGGAACTCAGGGTCGAAGCCGACATCCAGCCCCTCGAGCCGATAGAAGAACTCCTGGTAGCCGAGCAACGGCACCCCGGGCCAGACGTCGCGTATGTCGAGCAGCTCGCCCCAGCCATGGTGGCCGATGACGATGTCGGGCTTGAACCCGAGACGGTCGACCTGGCGCGCCACCAGCGTCACGGCGTGCGCGCGCAGCGTCGCGAGCTCGAATTCCGCGGCGGTCGGAAAGGTCGATTTTCCGAGATCGGGCGGCTTGCCGTAGATCAGGCGCCGCACACCGTCCATTCGGTTGGGATTGTCCTCGCTGATGAAGACGATGTCGTGCCGCTTCTGCGCGATCAGGTGGCGCAGAAGATGGACGAACTGCCCGGGAAAGTTCTGATGGACGAACAGGTAGCGCAAGGACGCCTGCCGGCTCTCGCCGGTATCGCTACTTGCGCCGGCCCGGAGCGTCCGTCTTGCCGCGCGACGGGGCCTTGGCAGGCCCCTTGGCCGGTGACCATGTAGGCGGCTTGGCTACCGCCGTCCTGGTGGGGCCGCGAGGCGCCGCGGTCCGCGGCCTCCCCACCTCGGAAGATTCGACCCTGCGCGCGGCGTCGATCGGCACGATCTCGATCATGAAGGCCTCGAGCGGCGCGAGGCTCTCGGCCTCGCAGGTTCGGCTGCCGTCGACGGGACCGGCGGTGGCGCCGTCGGTGAAGGTCGCGCTGACGCGCAGCGTATGACGCTGCGCCGCGTCGCCCTTCAGGCGCGCGCGCAGGCCGAGGATCGGAAGCGCCATGCCGCGGCTGCCGCAATACTGGCCACCTTCCGACCAGGGCGACAACCATCCGCGACCGAGCACCGCCTGGTATTCGATGTTCTCGCGGCCGATCTCGCCGCGCGGAGCGAGCGAGAAGCCTTCGATCCAGCGCTGGCTGCCCTTCTCTCCCATCCACTCGCCGAGCGAGGCCACCACGTCGCCCCGCCGCTGGATGTGGGCCGCCACTTCCGCGTTGGCGACGTCGACCTGGGTCGCCACGGCGCGCGCCGGACCGGAGACGGGAGCGGCGCCGTCGCTGAGCTGCTGGATCTGGATCTTCGGCGCCGGCTCCGCCGCGCCCTCGCGCTGATAGATGGTAATGACGACCTCGGCCGGCGCATCCGCGATGCGGACCAGGACGGCGCTGTCCCTGCCGCCGAGCCAGCCTTCCTCGCCGAAGCTCAGGATGTCGATCCCTGAGTCCGTCCGGCCGGGCGGGATCGAGACCCGAACGCCCGGGAAGCCGGTGCCCTCGTCGATGCGCTGGTCGCCGGGCGCATTGAAGATGCAGAATACACCCGGCTCGAGCGTCATCAGATGGGCCGAGACCTTCAGCTCCTGGACGAGCTTTTGTGCCTGCCCGGGCTGGGCCTTGGCCTGTGAGCCCGCCTGTCCGCGCGCCGCCTGTGCTTGAGCCATCCGGACTATCCGCCCCTTGTCATAACGCCGTGTCGCGTGTCCGCCTCGCGGCGGTTGTCGAACGCGGCATGGATCGCGCGGAATGGGGGGGCGTGACAAGCCCTTCGACCGGAGACGGTGGCCTCGACGCGCGCGGAGCGCGAACGGGCGCGGGCGTCTGGTCCGACTGTTGCTCTAACTGTTGCACATATGCAACTAGTTGATCGTTGATCACGCCGGGCGCGCAGCCGGGCGGCAACAGCAGGCCGCCGCCCTGGCTGATGCGCTCGGCGGGCGCGCCGATGTCGAAGGCTGCCACTTCGAGACCGGCCCGCCAGCATTCCGACAGCGCGAAGCACCAGGTCTCGGGCCAGATCGACGGCAGGAACGCCAGATCGGCGCGCTGCGCGCGGATCAACGCGGTCGTCTCATCCTCCTCGTAGGGCCCGATGACGAAAGCCGGCCCCGCCGCGAGCAGGCGATCGTCCTCCGACGTGTGTCCGACGACGACGAACCGGATCGGCAGCTCGCGTGCGGCAGCGTCCCGGACGCAGGCGACGAGAACGTCGATCCCCTTTTCGGGACCGATGCCTCCGACGACGCAGGCGACAAGCGGCTGCGCGAGGCTCAGTGGCCGCCGCGCCGCGCGAAGCGGCCGCTCGACCGGCGGTTCCCATTCGGCGATCTCGATGGCGATGCCTGGAAAATGGCGCTCCATGCGACGCGCGGAGTCGCGGGAAGCGGCGACGATCCGGCGCGCCTCTCCGAGCAGGCGGCCGGAGGACGCGACGAGCGCGTCCACCGGCCTGTCGTCGCCGAGATGGCTGCCGGCTTCCGCGACACAGCGTTGGCAACCGTCGATCGGCGGCTCCCCGCAATAGGTCCTTGCCGGGCCGAGCAGGGCGATGCGCGGGCAGAACCACGCATAGTCGTGCACCCAGATGTCGATCGGCACGTCGAGGTCGCGGCAGATCTCGCCGATCGAGGCGTGATGGCCGAGAAGGTGGTGGATCTCGACACGATCCGGCCGGAGCCGTGCCAGCAGGGCGAGCAGGGCGCGGCACTCGGCCGGCAGGACGAACCGCAGGTTCGGGAAATCGCCGGCGGCTCCCGGCTCGACCAGGCAGAGATCGGTCCGCTCGCCCTCGCTGTCGCCGCGCAACACGACCGCCCGGCGTCCCTCCGCCGCGATCGCACGACGTCGCGCGCGGATCAGCCGCTCGACGCCGCCGCCGGCCTGATGGGTCACGATCAGGACCGTCTCGCCGTCGGTCGACAGCGCCTCGTCGAGGCGGGCGAGATCGAGGCGCCGGCGTGCGTCCGCCAGCGGATCGGCCGCGATGTGCCGGGCGATCAGCGCGTCGTAGCCGGGATGCAGGCGGTTGAGCAGGCCGAGGTTGCGCCGCGTCAGTTGCTCGCGGCCGGCCCGGAACGAGGTGCCCCCGGCGTGCGCCACATAGACATCGAGGGCGGCGACATGGCGCCAGCCGTGATGCCGCGCGCGCAGGCAGAAATCGTTCTCCTCGCCATAGCCCTGGGCGAACAGATCCTCGCGCAGCAGCCCGACCGCATCGAGGCAGTCCCGCCGGATGAACATGCAGAAGCCGTTGGCGGTCGGCAGGTCGGCCGTCATGCCGTTGTTCGCCTTCGCCAGTGCATGCAGGCGTTCCGTTCCCGCCTCGTCCGGCATGTCGTTCGGATGGCGGGGCTTCGGATAGCCCACGATGCTGCCCTCGTTGGTGAGCGGCGTCGCGGTGCCGATGTCGGGAGCGGCGTAGGCGGCGGCGCGCAGCCGCGCGAGCCAGTCGCCGGCGACGAGCGTGTCGCTGTTGAGCAGCACCACGTCGCGGCCCTCGGTCGCGAGGAAGCCGAGATTGGCGCTGGCGGGGAAGCCGCGGTTATGGCCGCCCGGATGCCGGTGCAGCACGATGCGGGCCGCCGCCGCCCGCGCGTCGAGCCCGCTCACGAGGTCAGGCTCGGGCGAGGCGTCGTCGATGACATGGATGCGCGTGCCGCGCGGGATCGTCCGCTCGAGGCTGTCGAGGCACGCGAGCGTCCGCGCGAGACCGCGATATGCCGGGACCACGATGGCGATGCCGCGCCGCCGGCCCCGCACCGCCGGGCCGGGATCGCCCCGATGGTCCGCCGGCACCGGCACGAACCGCGCCGCGGCCGCCCATTGCGACCGGCTGGAACTGCCCGCTTCGATCGCGACGAGGGCGGCGGTGGCCCGCCGCTCCAGTCCGGGATCGAGCGGACTGCCGAGCAGGTCGCGTCCACGCTCGTCGACGACACGCACCATCCCGGCGGGCAGGCTGTCTCCAGGCACGGCGAACGCACCGTCGGAAGGCTCCAGCGCATGCAGCATGCGTCCGGCCAGGGTCCGCACCGACAGGCGCGGCCGGCGTCCGGGCGCATGCGGCGTGCGCGCCCAGCCCGCGAGGCCACCGCCATCCGCCTCGACCACCCCGTCGATCCTGAGCACCGCCCGGAGATCGATCGGCGCGCCGATCAGCACCCGGGCGCCGCCACGGCCACGCGCCTGGACCTCGAGCAGCGCGCCCGCCGTCCATGCCGCCGGCAGGTCGATGTCGCTCGCCAGCCCGTCGGCCGTCCGGACGCCTCCCTGGCAGTGGACGCCGTCGAGCGTCACCGCGAGATCGAGGCCGCGTTCGACCGTGCGCACGATCACGCGTCCCTGAGCGGTCACCCCGCACCAGCCCGCTTCGCCGGACTCGGCGGCGATCGATGACGCGATCCGGCCTGCCGCCTCGTCGGCGGGATCGACCGCGTGGCGCCGCAGCGCCTCGCCCAGCACATGGGCCGCCTCCGCCGGCAATCCCTGCATCCGCCGCGCGATCGCGAGCGACATCCAGGCTTCGCGACTGTCGGTCGTGCGTGTCAGCGGCAGCAGCAGCGACGCGGCGCCACGCGCATCCTTCAGGCGAAGCCGAAGCAGGGCCAGCGCGAACGCGATCGTCTGGTCCCCGCGCGCGAGCCGATGGGCGCGCTCGTACCAGCGCGCCGCCTGCTCGAGCGCGCCCGTCTCCAGGGCGTCCTGGCCAAGTGCATAGGCCTCGCGGGCGCGTCGTCGCGTCGCTTCGCGCGCCGCCTCCCGTTCGTCCGTCATCGCCGAGGCGCCAGGATCGCCGACCCCCGCTCTCGATCGGACGGAGGGCCTTGCACGGCTCAGTGGGGCAGCAGCTCGGCCTGTGCCCTGGGTACAGCGTTGTCGGGCAGGAGGGCGGGTGAAGAATGCTCGCGTTCGGCCCGGGCGCGCACCGCCTGCGGCATCCGGTGGAGTTCATGCGTCGCTTCGGCCACACCCTGCTTCTCGGCGCGCTCGAACCAGACGCAGGCTTCCGCCTCGTCGGCCGGACCGCCGATCCCGCGTGCCAGGTAACGGCCTAGCATGAGCTGAGCCAGACCATGGCCGCGCTCCGCGGCACGGCGAAAGCCTTCGCGCGCCGCCGGACGATTCTCCGGCACTTCGTGGCCGCCGCCATTCATCGCCGCGACCGAGAAGATCGCGCCCACATGGCCCTGCCGTGCGGCCCGGTCGAACATCTGCAGGGCGAGCCCGTGGTCCTTGCGGCCGCCGCGGCCGGAGATCAGCATCTCGGCATAGAACACCTGCGCGTCGGTCAGGCCGCGTTCGGCGGCGCGCGCCACCCATTGCGCGCCCTCGCGATGATCGGCCTCGAGACCGCGACCTTCGACCAGCATGCGGCCATACCAGTACTGGGCATTGACGACGCCGTCCGCGGCGCGCCGGAGCCAGAGCACGGCCTTGCGCTCGTCGCGATCGATGCCGACGCCCTCGGCCAGACAGACGCCGAAATTGAAGGCGGCCACGAGATCGCCGGACGCGGCGGCCTGCTGGAAACCGGCGCGGGTGGCGATCCGGTCCTCCTCGGATCCGTTTCCGGCCATGACCAGGTTGGCGAGGTCGACGGTGGCCGCGCTGTCGCCGCCTTCGGCCGAGCGGCGGAACCAGCGCGCCGCTTCCTCCGGATCACGCTGGACGCCGGCGCCGGTCAGGAACAGCAGGCCGAGCGCGCGGGCCGCGGCGGCGTGGCCGGCCTCGGCGGCACGCGAGTACCAGATCGAGGCCTCGGCGTAGTTCGGCGGCAGATCCCCGCCACGCGAATACAGGTCGCCCACCAGGGCGGCGGCCTCGATGTCCCCGGCGAGTGCCGCGCGCCGCAGCCAGCTTTCTCCCTCCACCGCGTTGCGCGCGGCGCCCGTGCCCTCGATCAGGGCAAGGCCCAGGCGCGCCTGGGCCGAGCGCACGCCGGCATCGGCGGCACGGCGATAGAGCTCGATCGCCTCCTGCCGGTCACGCGCGATCCCCGAGCCACGCTCCTTCATCACACCGAGCAGATAGAGCGCCGTCGGCAGGCCGGCGTCGGCCGCCCGCTGCAGGGACGCGGCACCGCTCTCGTTCTCTTCCGGCGTCTTGGCCGTCCGCATGACCGCGAGCGCCACGCCCAGATGGCCCTGCGGGCTGCCCGACGAGGCGGCACGCCGATACCATTCGTCCCCGGCCTCGAGGTCGCGCAGATGGTCCGGCCCCGAGGTCAGCACGTAGCCGACCAACGCCTGGCCGTCCGGCGACCCGTTCTCGGCCGCCTTGAGCGACCATTCCAGCGCCGCATCGAAATTGGGTTCGAGCTGCTCCTCGCTCTTGCGGCTGGCGAAGACGTTGTCCTGCTTGCTTCCCTCGGGGGCGCCGGCCATGCCGTACAGGTGCAGCGTCGCCAGGTTCGACTGTGCCTCGACCCAGCCCGAGGACGCGGCGCGCTCGATCCAGCGCGCCCCTTCGGCACGGCTGACCGGCACGCCGGCCCCCTGCAGATAGGCCCGGCCGATCCGGTAGCAGGCCTCCGGTATGCCTGCCTTGGCGGCCGCGACGAGGTGCGGGAACGCCTCCTCGGACTTGCCCTCGTCGATCAGCAGGGCGGCGCGCCGCAGTCGCCTTTGCGGCGACATCACGAAGGAGAGGCGATCAAGCATGGTCATGTGACGCGAACCGTCATCGAGAGTGCCGCCAGACTAGATCAAGCGGAGGAAGGATGCCGACGACGAACCGCCCTTTGCATCGCGCAGAACGGTCCTCGGCGGATCAGGGCTCGCGCATGCCATTCCGCAGCGTCGGCACGACCGAGCTGAGCATGAACTGCATGATGGTCCGCTTGCCGACCTTGATGTCCGCCGAGACCGGCATGCCCGGCGTGAGCTGGAAGCCTCGCGGCGTGTTACGAAGATCGTATTTCTCGATCGCGATCCGCGCCCGGTAATAGAGCTTCCCGCCCGCCGCGGACGACAACCCGGAACTGTTCGCCACCCCATGATCGTCGGAATTGAAGCTGTCGGCGCTGATGTTGGTCACCGTTCCCGTCGCCCCGCCATAGGTCAGGTAGGGCAGCGTCTTGAACTTCAGAGTGACCGGATCGCCCACCCGGACATAGCCCGACTCGGACGCCGGGATCTGCGCGCCAACCTCGAGCGGACTGTCGGCCGGGATCAGGGTGATGAACTCCGCGCCCGGCTGCAGTACTGAGCCCACGGAGACCTTGGCGATGTTCAGCACGATGGCGGGCTTGGAGGCCTTGAAGATCACCAGCTTGTGGCGGAGATCGGCCCGCGAGAGGTCATCGCGCGACTGGTAGAGCTTGCGCTGCGCCTCGGTCAGATCGGCGTAGACCTGCGCCTTCCAGTTCTTGCTGTAGGCGCTGCGCTCGGCCTCGGTGGCGGCGATCTTGGCTTTCGCGCTGTTGGCGCTTTCGACGGCGTCGGCTTCCGAACGCTGGATCTCGGCGGTGCTGTCCATCGCGCCGAGCGTGCTGAGGCGGCTGCCGACCTGGTCGGCCTCGAGCCGCTGACGCATGGTCTGCACGTCGGTCGCGTAGTGCAGCCTCTGGCCATAGGCCGCGATGCTGGCCTCGAAGCCCGCCACGTCCGCCCGTGACCCGGCGATCTGCTGGTCGTAGCTGTCCATCCGCGCGCGATATTCCGCCTGCCGTTCGAGGAACGCGGCCTCCTGCCCGGTGGAAGCCGGGTTGGACATGTCGGGCTTGTAGTCGACACCCTGCGCCTCGGCCATGCGCCGGGACACTTCCGCCGACAGGCTTTCGACCTGCTGGCGAAGATTGACGACGTCGGCCTCCGACAATGTCGGATCGAGACGGGCGAGGACCTGTCCGGGTTTGACGATGTCGCCTTCGCGGATATTGATCGAATGCACGATCGACTGGTCGAACGGCTGCACCACGATCGTGCTGTCGATCGCCGCCAGCGTACCCTGTCCGGTCACCACGCGATCGAGGGGCGCGAGACAGGCGATCACGATCAGGCTCGCGAGCAGCCCGGTCACGATCAGGGTCGTCGAGCGCGCCGCCGGCCGGATCGGCGTCGCGGCCATGCCAGCGCTGGGCGAGTAGAACTCGAGCAGCGCGCGCGGCATGTCCTCGTCGGCGGTCTTCTTGACGCGGCGGCCGGGGCTGGCGGTGATCTCGTTGGCCATGGGTCAGTCGTCTCCCTGCGCGAGCACGGGCGCCGGACCGGCGCTGCTCCGCTGCGGATCGAGATGGCGGTTCTGCTGCAGCCAGAGTTGACGATAGGTGGCGCAACGCTCGACGAGCACGCTGTGCGGCCCGATGTCGGCGACGCGGCCCTTCTCCATGACCAGGATCTGGTCGCAATCGATCAGCGACGAGAGGCGGTGCGAGACGATCACCATGGTCCGGCCCGTTGCGATCCGCTGCAGGTTCGCATTCACGAGCGCTTCGGATTCCGGATCCAGCGCACTGGTCGCCTCATCGAGGATCATCAGCTTCGGATCGGAGATCAGGGCGCGCGCGATCGCGAGCCGCTGCTTCTGGCCGCCGGAGATGTTCGTCGACCCTTCCTCGATCCACGTCTCGTAGCCCGACGGCATGCGCTCGATGAACTCCTCGGCGCCCGCGAGGCGGGCGGCGCGCACGACGTCCTCGATCGAGAGGCCGGCACGGCCGGCGGTGATGTTGTCGCGCACGGTGCCGCGGAACAGGAAGTTGTCCTGCAGCACGACGCCGAGGCTGCGGCGCAGATGGGTCAGGTTGATCTCGCGCAGATCGGCGCCGTCGAGCCGCAGATAGCCGGTATAGCCGCGGCTGACGCCCTGCAGCAGCCGGGTCAGGGTCGACTTGCCGGAGCCCGACCGCCCGACCACGCCCAGCATCGTGCCGGCCGGGATCTCGAAATTGACCCGGTCCAGCGCCAGCGTGTCGCTGCCGGGATAGGCGAAGTTCAGATCGACGAACGACACCGCGCCCTTGATCGCCGGCCGCATACCCGTGGTGAGCGCCTTCGTCTCGGTCGGCTGGTTGAGCACCGAGCCCGCCTCGCCCAGCGCCGCCTTGACCTCGTTGAGGTCCTCCAGCAGCCGGGCGAAGCTCACGATCGGCTGGGCCACGCGGCCGCCAAGCATCATGAACGCGACCAGCCCGCCGACCTCGACGCCCGAGACGTTCTCGAGCACCAGATAGGCGCCGACCAGGATGATGCCGAGGTTCATGAAGCGCTCGAGCGGCGTCACCAGCGTATTGACGGTGTTGGACAGCCGCGATTCCTTCAGCCCGGCATCCGCCGCGGCGGCGACCAGCTGATCCCACTCGGACTTGCGCACCGGCTCGAGGGCAAGCGTCTTGACGGTGCGGATGCCGGCGACCGTCTCGTAGAGCACGCTGCCCTTCTGGTTGTTGCGGAACGCGGTCATGCCCGCCATGCGCGACAGCGGCCCGATGAAGCAGACAATGACCAGGCCCACCAGACCGCCGCAGCCGAGGATCAGCCACGCGAGCGTCGGCTCGAGCCAGAACAGGAACGGCAGCAGGACGACAAGGGTGAAGCTGTCGAGGAAGACGCTCAGCAGCCGGCCCGTCATGAACGAGCGCAGCCGGTAGACCGACGACACGCGCATGATGGTCATGCCGGCCTGGTTGCGTTCGAAGAACTCGAGCGGCAGCGAGACCAGCCGCGCGAAGATATGGAGCTGCAGCTTGACGTCGATCCGCGTCGCCACGACGGCGGTGATCTCGCGCCTCGCCCAGCCGAGCATGGTCTCGAAGGCGATCAGGACGACGATGATCGCGCTCATGGTGATGAGCGTCGACATCGAGCGGAACTGCAGGACCTGGTTGATGACCTGCATCACGATGAGCGCCGGCAGGATTGTCAGCACGCTGATGGTCATCGACGCGATCGAGATGTCGCGCAGACCTCTCTTCTCCCGCAGGCAGAGCCTGAACAGCCAGCGGATGTTGAACGGCTGCTCGTCCTCCGACGCCGTGCGCGACCGCCTGACCAGGATGACGTCGCCGGTCCACACCTGCGCGAGCCGGAGCTCGTCGACCGCGACCGCCGGCTCCGCCTCGTTCCGGGTCGGATCCTTCAGCCAGACGATGTTGCGATTGGCGTCCGCCCCGACCATGATGCCCGACGAGCCGTCGCGGAACATCAGCACCATCGGCGGCTGTTCGACCATGTGGACGATGTGGCGCCATTTCAGGCGCATCGCCTTGGCGACCATCCCCTGGTCCCGCAGCCAGGCGACCAGCGTTGCCGGCGAAGGCGTCTCCTCGCCGACCGTGCCGCGGAAATCCCGCGCGTCCATCTCGACGCCGTGATAACGTGCCGCGGCGATGACTGACTTCAGCCGCGCCAGCATCGGACCGGAGATCCCGGTCTCGTGCAGCCCGTGCGCCTGGTCATGGCCCGACTGGTCCTGGTTCGGCTCGTTCGGTCGATCCACCGTCGCTACCCCTTGCGTGTCCGCCGTGGCGGACTGAAAACGTTCGTGGTCGGCGTCTGCGCTGTTTGGCAGCGACTGTTTGGCACGCCTCGCCTCCATCGCATGGAGGTGGCTGGCCGCCTTCTGGCACCAGATACGTCCTCATGCCACACAAACCACGCGAACCGGTAATCAAACCTTTCGGATCAGGCCCGTTTCCCTCGGATCGTGACCTTCTATACCATCGGATCGGTCGACAGGACGGCGATCCCGGTCGCCGAACGATGCCTGACGCAAAGGGCCAGCGCATGGAAATCCGAGCCGCCCGACCGAGCGATCTGAGCGAAATCCAGGCGATCTATGCTCATCACGTCCTGCATGGGACCGGTACTTTCGAGGAACGTCCGCCTTCGGTCGAGGAGATGGGCGGCCGTCTCGCCAAGGGCTTGCGCGACGGCTACTGCTGGCTCGTGGCCGCCGACGAGACCGGCGTGCTCGGTTTCGCCTATTATGGCCCGTTCCGCGAGCGGGCCGCCTATCGCCGCACTGTCGAGGACAGCATCTACGTGCGCGAGGATCTGCGCGGCCAGGGCGTCGGCAAGGAGCTCGGCGTCGAGCTGATCGCGCGCGCGAGCGAGGCCGGCTTCCGGCAGATGCTGGCCCTCATCGGCGACTCCGACAACGTCGCCTCCATCGGGATGCATGCCAGCCTCGGCTTCACCCGATCGGGCGTGCTCCGCGCCTCGGGGGAAAAGTTCGGCCGCGTCCTCGACGTCGTCATCATGCAGCGGCGTCTCGGCGCGGAGAGCGCCGCGTAGGCCGTCATGCCAAGCTGGCCTCCTCGCGATAGCGGCCGGCCAGGAACGGATCGGCGCGCATCGTCTCGCGCGCCGCCCGCAGCCCGGGCGCATCGGACACCGCGACGACGATCCTGAAGAACGGGATGTCGCCTCGCGCCCGCTCGGCGAACAGGCGCGCGAGCAGGGATGCGAGCGGCGCCCGGCCCGCGCAACAGGCGCAACCGGCCCCGTGGGAGGGTGCCTGGAACGCCACAAGGCGCGCCCCCGCCGGTGGCGCGAGACGGACGGCCTCGTCGGCGATGACCAGCCCGTCCGTCACCACGATCGCCGACGTCACCAGGCGGACCGGAACGCGGTCGTCGTCATCGGGTGTTTTCATCACGTCACCGCACAGAGAAGCATCCGGTCGCCCTGGCCGCGGACCCGGCCGACCCTTACATGGGGCCGACCATGACACGCCCGCATCTCCTCGACGCGCTCGCCGACACCGTCCTGCTTTGCGACGGCGGCATGGGGAGCCGCGTGCAGGCGCTCACCCTCGATCTCGAGCGCGACTACTGGGGGCAGGAGAACTGCACCGAGGTGCTGAACCTGTCGCGCCCGGACCTGGTGCGCGAGATCCATGCCGGCTACTTCGCCGCCGGCGCCGACATGGTCGAGACCAACAGCTTCGGCGGCTCGCCGGTCACGCTCGCCGAGTTCGGGCTGCAGGACCGCGCCCACGAGATCAACAAGGTCGCGGCCGAGCTCGCGCGCGAGGCGGCGGACGGCTTCGCCGACGGGCGGCACCGCTGGGTGCTGGGCAGCGTCGGCCCCGGCACCAAGCTGCCCAGCCTCGGCAACATCGCCTACGACCCTCTCGAGGCCGCTCTTGCCGTCCAATGCGGCGGCCTGATCGACGGCGGTGTCGACGCGATCCTGATCGAGACCTGCCAGGACACGCTGCAGATCAAGGCCGCCGTGAACGGGGCCAAGATCGCGCGCGCCGCGCGGGGCGCCGACACGCCGATCTTCGTCCAGGTGACCGTCGAGACCACCGGCACCCTCCTGGTCGGGCCCGACATCGCCGCCGCCGCCACCGTCGTCCACGCGCTCGACGTGCCGCTGATCGGCCTGAACTGCGCCACCGGCCCGCAGGAGATGGCCGAGCACGTGGCGTTCCTGTCGCGTGCCTGGCCGGGCCTGATCTCGTGCCTGCCCAACGCCGGCCTGCCCGAACTGGTCGACGGCCAGACGCACTACCCGCTCGGCGCGCGCGAGATGGCCGACTGGCTCGGCCGCTTCGTCGACGAGGACGGCATCAACCTGATCGGCGGCTGCTGCGGCACCAATCCCTCGCACATCGAGGCGCTCGACGCGATGCTCCGCCATCGCGCCGGCAACGCGCGCCGGCCCTCCCCCGCGCGCCGCTCGCCGGCCTGGATCCCGTCGGTCGCCTCGCTCTACGGGCAGGTCCCGCTGCGCCAGGAGAACGCGTTCTTCGCGATCGGCGAGCGCTGCAACGCCAACGGATCGCGCAGATGGCGCGAGCTGCAGGAGACCCACGACTGGGACGGCTGCGTGGCGCTGGGGCGCGAGCAGGCGGCCGAGGGCAGCAACGCGATCGATGTCTGCACCGCCTTCGTCGGCCGTGACGAAACCGCCGAGATGAACGAGGTCGTGCGCCGCTTCACCGGATCGGTGAACGCGCCGCTGATGATCGACAGCACCGAGATCGGCGTGCTCGAGCAGGCGCTGAAGCTGCATGGCGGCAAGCCGATCATCAACTCGCTCAATTTCGAGAACGGGGAGGAGCACGCGGCCGAGCGGATCCGGCTCGCACGCCAGTTCGGCGCCGCGGTGGTGGCGGGCACCATCGACGAGGAAGGGATGGCCAAGACCCCCGAGCGCAAGCTCGCCATCGCGACCCGCCTGGTCGAGTTCTGCTGCGGCTCCCACGGCCTGCCGCAGTCGGACCTGATGATCGACCCGCTGGTGCTGACCGTCGCCACCGGCAACGAGGACGACCGCAAGCTCGCGCTCTGGACGCTTGAGGGCATCCGCGCGATCCATGACCGCTTTCCCGACGTGCAGATCGTGCTCGGCCTGTCCAACGTCTCGTTCGGACTGAACCAGGCCGCGCGCGCCGTGCTCAACTCGGTCTTCCTCGACCTCGCGGTCCGCGAAGGCATGACGGCGGCGATCGTGCACGCGAGCAAGATCAGGCCGCTGCACGCGATCGCCCCCGAGGAGGTCGAGGTCGCGACCGACCTGCTGCTCGACGCACGCCGCGACGGCTACGACCCGCTGCACCGGCTGCTGGAGCTGTTCGCCGACCGCAAGGCCGCCGACGCGGTCAAGAAAACCAGGGCCGAGACGGTCGAGGAGCGCCTGCGCGACCGGATCGTCGACGGCAACCGCAAGGGCCTCGACGACGAGCTCGCCCTCGCGATGCGGACGCACCCGCCGCTCGACATCATCAACACCATCCTGCTCGACGGCATGAAGACGGTCGGCGAATTGTTCGGCGCGGGCAAGATGCAGCTCCCCTTCGTGCTGCAATCGGCCGAGACGATGAAGGCTGCCGTCGCCTACCTCGAACCGCACATGGAGCGCGTGGACGGCCAGACCCGCGGCACCATCGTGCTCGCGACCGTCAAGGGCGACGTGCACGACATCGGCAAGAACCTGGTCGACATCATCCTGACCAACAACGGCTACCGCGTCGTCAATCTCGGCATCAAGGTGCCGCTCGCCGACATGCTGGCCGCCGTCCGCGAGCACAAGGCGCAGGCGATCGGGATGTCCGGCCTGCTGGTGAAGTCGACCGTGATCATGCGCGAGAACCTCGAGCAGATGGCGCGCGAGAACATCGGCGTGCCGGTGCTGCTGGGCGGCGCGGCACTCACGCGCTCCTATGTCGAGGAGGAGTGCGCGGCCGCCTACCCGACAGGCCAGGTCGCCTACGCGCGCGACGCCTTCGACGGCCTGCACCTGATGGACCGGGTCGCCAGGAATGGTCTCGAGGAATACGTCGCCGCCAACAAGGCCAAGCGCGCCGGCGCGCCCAAGCGTGGCAAGCGGATGGCCGACGAGGCCAAGCCGGCCGGGCTCGACCCCGACCGCGCCCGCGCCCGTCGCGCGCGGCTCTCGGCGGATCGGCCGGTTCCCGTCCCGCCCTTCCTGGGGCCGCGCCGGATCGAGGCCGAGCCGCGCGCGATCCTGCCCTTCCTCAACGAGCGCAGCCTCTATCAATTGCAGTGGGGCTTCCGCAAACAGGGCCGCCGCATCGAGGATTTCCTCGAATGGGCGAAGGCCGAGCTGCGGCCGGTGATGCGCCGGATGCTGTCGCTCTGCGAGACCGAGGGGATCCTCCGCCCGCAGGCGATCTACGGCTACTGGCCCGCCGCCGGCGACGCCGACGACCTCGTGCTGTTCGACCCCGGCGATCGCGACCGCGAGGTCGCCCGGTTCACCCTCCCGCGCCAGCCGCGCGAGGACGGCGAATGCATCGCCGACTTCGTCCGCGACATCGGCGCCGGCGAACGCGACGTCATCGGGCTGCAGGTCGTCACCGTGGGCGAGGCCGCGTCCGACAAGGCGCGCGAATGGTTCGAGGCCGACCGCTACCAGGACTATCTCTACCTGCACGGGCTGTCGGTGGAGATGGCCGAGGCGATGGCCGAATACACCCACAAGCGGATCCGGGCCGAACTCGGCTACGCGCGCGAGGACGATCGCGACATGGACCGGCTGCTGAGCCAGCACTATCGCGGCTCACGCTATTCGTTCGGCTACCCGGCCTGTCCGCGCCTCGAGGATCAGGCGCCGATCCTCACCCTGCTCGATGCCGGACGGATCGGCGTGTCGCTGTCCGACGAGTGGCAACTCCATCCGGAGCAATCGACCAGCGCGCTCGTGGTGCTGCATCCTCGAGCCAAGTATTTCATGGTCTGAAGAACCGGGGGCCGAGGCCGGCCCCCGGACCCCCGGCATCACGCAGGCTCGGGCGGCGACTCGGGGCGCTGGCGGCGCTCGGTCATGAACGCATCGAACTCCGACTTGTCCTTGGCGAAACGCAGGCGCTCCAGGAACGAGGTGAATTCGCGCTGCTCCTCCTCGAGCCGCCGCAGCGTCTCGACGCGGTACTCGTCGAAGGCGCGGTTGCCGCTCGACGGCGCCGTCTCCGAGCACACCGTCGACCAGATATTCGACGCCCAGCGCGCGCCGTTGCGCCCCCTGCGGCCAGTCCTGCAGCTCATGCGTCCACTCCCGATCATCAGAACAAGCATGGCCAGCCCGAGCGGCCACCAGGCGGCAAAGCCGAGGATGGTGATCGCGATGCCGGCCCATCTGTTGCCGAACATCGGGCGCCATCCCGACGGGACATTCCAGGGCGAAGCCTGGCTGGCACTTGCGGTGAAACTCGTCATGCGTCGCCCCGACATGTGAATGTAAGACACATTCACATTGTGATCCGAGGTCGCGTTTCGTCAAGCCAAATCGGCGCTCATGCGCGGCCGGCGAGCCCGAGGCTCTGCAGATAGATCAGGATGCCGGCTTCGAGCAGCTCCTCGGAAGCCATCGGCAGTGGCCGGCGCGCCCGGTCGGGACGGCAGAACAGCGCCGCGATGCCGTGCGAGAGCGCCCACAGATGCAGCGCCATCATCAGCGGTGGCGGCTGGTCGGCCTTGGGCAGTTGGGCAGTCAGGCGCTCGGCACCCTGCCGCAGCAGGCCGAACATGCGGTCCGACGCGGCGGCGACGCCAGGTGCCGCGTCGGTGCGCGCCTCGAACATGGCGGCGTAGAAGGCGGGCTCGTGCCGGGCAAAGCCCAGATAGGCGATGCCCATCGCCTCGAACGCGGCCGTCGGGTCCGGTCTGCCGTCGTTCCAGGCGGCCGACAGCGACCCGGCCAGCCGGTCGAAACCGCGGATCGCGACCTCGTCGAGCAGGGCGTCCGCGTCACGGAAATGACGGTACGGCGCGCCGGGGCTGACCCCCGCCTGGCGTGCCGCCTCCGCGATGGTGAAGCCGGCGGCACCCTTGCTGGCGATGAGCGCGAGCGTGGCCTCGATGAGCGCCTCGCGCAGGTTGCCATGATGGTATCCGCGCCGCTCCGCGCGGTCGCGATCGTTGGACCACGTCATGTGAAGAGGATTTACATCAAACGCGCGACCTTGCCATGAGGCGAGTGGATCCGTGCAGGGTCGGGTGGTGTCGGGGTCGGGCGCGTTGCGGGCGGCTGCGGCGCCACGACCGCCGGGCTCGCGGCCCCGGACCCGCAACCGACAGCGCGCCAGGTCAGGCGGCGGCCTGCAGTCCGGTGACAAAGCTGCTGACATCGCCGGTCAGTTGCTTGGCCTGACGCGCCAGGGCGGCGGCGGCGTCGAGAACCTGAGCTGCCGTCGCTCCGGTGCTGACTGCCGCGCGGCTGACGTCGTCGATGTTGCCGGCGACCGCGTGCGTTGCCTGCGCAGTGTCGGAGACGCTGCGTGCGATTTCCGCGGTCGCCGATCCCTGCTGTTCGACGGCGGCCGATATGCTGCTCGCAATCCCGCTCATGCGCTCGATCTTGCCGCTGATGCCCTGGATCGCCTCGACGGCCTCGCGCGTGGTCGCCTGGATGTGACTGATCTGGCCTGATACGCCCGGCATGATCGGCTGACTCTCGAAGGATTCCCTGATCGGCGCTGACGTGATTCGCTGTGCTCTGCACCCGATTCGCGGAGTTCATCATGGCAGCGCCGATCAAGATCACGCGGAACGACCTCGATCCGGCCGGGCTACGCCGGGCAGCGCGGCGAGCGGCCAGTGTCGCAGCCGCGCAACGGATGCTGGCATTGGCGCTGGTCCTGGAAGGTGCATCGAGGACCGAGGCGGCGCAGGCGGCCGGCATGGACCGACAGACGTTGCGCGATTGGGTGCATCGCTACAACCAGGAGGGGCTGGCTGGGCTGACGGACCGGCATGGTGATTTCGGCCCCAAGCGGCTGCTCTCGCCCACGCAGGAGGCGGAGATCGCAGACTGGGTCCGGCAGGGACCGGACCTGGCCACGCACGGCGTGGTGCGCTGGCGCCGGGCCGACCTGGCGCGGGCGATTGCGGCCAAGTTCGGGGTCGTGCTGGCCGAGCGCAGCATCAGCACCGTGCTGCGCCGGCTCGGCTTCCGCCGCCTGGTCGCGCGTCCGCGCCATCCCGGCCACGACGCCGCGGCGCAAGCGTCTTTCAGAGCGACTTCGCCGCCCTTGTAGACGCCGCCCTGCCCGAGCACGCCCGCGGCAAGCCGCTGGAACTCTGGTGGCAGGATGAAGCGCGCATCGGCCAGCAGGGCACGCTGACGCGCGTGTGGGCCGAGCGCGGCTCTCGGCCGCCGGCGCCGCGGGATCAACGCTACGCCTGGGCCTATCTGTTCGGCGCCATCTGCCCGGCCCGCGGCACCGGTGCGGCGCTCGTGCTGCCGTTCGCCAACGCCGAGATGATGAACCTGCACCTGGCCGAGATCAGCGCCAGCGTGACCGCCGGTGCACACGCCGTGCTGACGATCGACGGCGCCGGCTGGCACCAGACCGGCGACAAGCTACGCGTGCCCGACAATATTACGCTCCTGCACCTGCCGCCTTACAGCCCAGAGCTGAATCCGGTCGAGAACGTCTGGGCTTTTCTGCGCGGCAACAAGCTCAGCAACCGTGTCTTCAACAACTACGAGGCCATCGTCGACGCCTGCTGCGCCGCATGGAACTGGCTCATCGCACAACCAGAACGCATAGCCTCAATTGGTAGCAGAGAGTGGGCGTGTGTCAGTCAATGAAGCCGGGCGTATGATATCTCGTCCGTGGCTCTCGCGGTCTCGCGCGCCAGGCCCTTGACCTCGGAGGCAACCACCGCGAAGCCCTTGCCGGTTTCGCCTGCTCTCGCGGCTTCTATGGTCGCATTGAGTGCCAGCAGACTGGTCTGGCTTGCGATGCGCGAGATCAGCTCGACGACCTGGCCGATCCGTTGCGCCCCTTCGGACATCGCCGTCACGACGCAATCGGTCCGGCGGACATCCTCGACCGCTTGCCCGGCGATCTCGGCGGCACCCGCGACCTGGCCCTTGATGTCATGCACCGAGGCCGAGAGCTGCTCACAGGCGGCCGCCACGATCTGGGTCGCCGTGCTTGCCTGGTCCATGGCGGACGCGACCGTGATCGCCCGCTGTTTCGATTGATCGGCCGCGGTCGCCATGCTCCGAGCAGTGGTTTCGAGTTCCTGGGACGCCGAGAACATGATTTCGGTCGATGACCGGAAGCCGTCCCGGAAGCCGCCGACCAGATGCTCGACCTGAACCGCGCGCCGGTCCTTTTCCGCTTGCTCGGCGGCTCGTTCGTCGGCGCGCGCTCGCAGGTTGTGCGAGTTCTGCAGGAGGCTCGCCTGCATGCGAGCCAAAGCGTGCAGCAACGCGGCGGTTTCGCTTCGCCGACCGCGCTTGGGCAGCCTGATCTCGTTGTCGAGACGGCCGCTCGAGACCGCACGCGCGATCGCGGCTGCGCGTCGCAAGGCCGGAACGACGGACCGAACGAGAATGGCCGTCGAGAGCATGCCGAAGCCGATCGACATGCCGATCGCGACCTTTGTCCAATGCCGGTGCGAAGCGACGGCGGCTTCGGCGCTGCTCCGAAACGCGTAGCCATCGTCGGCGAAGTGCTCCGTCACATCCTCGAAGGAACTCGACACCCGGGCCAGGACTTTTGCATCGGCGTCGCGAGGAAGCGTCGCAAGCTGGGCGCGCAGGCGCTTGGCCACTGCACGCGTGTCGCTGGTCATCGACCTGTCGATGGCGACGTCGAGGTCATCGAGAACCGAGCCGATCGCCTCCCTCGCCGCCTTAGGGTTCGCGCCGGTCGGCGCCGAGGCCAGAGCGGGCCTGCCGCCGGCCACTTCGAGAAGACGTTGCCGCTCACTCTCGGCGGACTTGGGCGCGGCGTCCCTGGCGGCAGCCAAGGCATAGATGGTCTTGACACGCTCGAACTCATTCTGTGCGGTTCGTGCGAAGTTGATCGACATGAAGGCGTTGTCGTACATCTGCAGCGCCGTGTCGCCCAGCTTACGCTCCCCGTCGAGCGCGTATACGCCCAGCATCACCGTGACGAGCGTCATTGCGAGGGTGGCCAGAAGGATTTTCAGGGCAACCGGCATGTCGAACCCCCTGCGAAATTTCTCATTGAGCCGTCACAGTCATCTTCATCTTCGGGTGAATGAGGCACTGGACCTTGTAGTCGCCGGGCTTGTCGAAGGTGATTGTCGTCTGATCGCCAGGCTTCTCGAGCTTGCTCATCATTTTCGAGCCGTCGGGATTACGGATGGATATGTCGTGAGAGACGTCGTCGCTGTTGGAGAATTTGACGGCTTCTCCGACCTTCACCGAGACTGCCGGCTGGGAGAACTGCCTGTCCTTCTGATCGACGGACTGATCGGCTTGCGCGGTGAGCGGGGCGGCCATGATCAGCATGGCCGCGAACGTCAGGGCATATCGCATCATTGTTGATCCTTGACCGGAAGCACGGGGGTAGCGATCGGGTCGTCAACGCTGGTGAGCGTTCGCAGAAAGGCAATGAGATCGTTCACCTCGCCGTCCGACAGGCCGAGCCTGTGCATCTCGGGAGACAGGCTCGGCCTGTCGATGAAGCCGGTGTCGTACTCGACGACGACGTCGTGCAAGGTGGAAAGCGAGCCGTCGTGCATGTAGGGGGCCCGTCATGCCACGTTGCGAAGCGTCGGCGTCTTGAACGCGTGCATGAGAAGAGGCTCATCGGGAACTTCCTCGGACCGGCCGAGATCGTTGGTGTCGAGACCGATGTCGTGGAATGCATCGTCGGTGAAGCGCCAGCCCGTGTGGCAGGCGGCGCAATTCGCCTTGCCGGTGAATAGGACAAAACCATGTTTCGCACCAGCATCGATTGCCCGGTCGTCGCCGTCGATCCATCGGTCGAACGGGGACTTGTTGCTGATCAGCGTGCGTTCGAAGGTCGCGATGGCCTGGGCGATGCGTTGGAAGGTGACCGGTCCGGGGCCGAAGACCTTGTGGAAAGCGCCGGCATAGAACGGCAGCTCGCCGAGCCGGGCAGCCGCCTGGTCGAGGGAGCCGCCCATCTCGGCCGCGTTGGACACGGGCCCACTGACCTGATCCTCCAGCCCGTCCTTGCGGCCATCCCACATCATGAGGTCGCCCCAAGCGAGATCGAGAAGGGTCGGCGTTGCCCGGGGCAAGCGGTTCTCGGCGTGACCGAAGGCGACTTTCTGGCCGTCCTGCCACGCCATTGCCGGATTGTGGCAGGTGGCGCACGACATCGTACCGCGGCCCGAAAGCCGCGGGTCGAAGAAGAGCATGGCTCCGAGTGCCGCCTTCGCGTCGCTGTATGGATTGTCCGAGGGGAACGGGATGAAGTCTGGCCGCCTGAACTGTTGCTTGCGAGCCTCGATCGAGTCTGGGCTCGCGTTTGCCGACGCCCCTGCCAGGGCAATCAACAGGATCACGCCGGCCAGGATGCGAGAGACGCAGTGGTGTGGGTGCAGGTGTGGCAAGCTTCGAACAACCTGTCCAAGGGGTTGTCGCGGAAGATGCCACCGATCACGTTAAAGCGAGCTTAAAGGAGGCGATGAAAGACGCCGCGTCGCGGAGATGGCGTTACGGCGCGCCGGGGCTGAGCCCGGCCTGGCGTGCCGCCTCGGCGATCATCAGCCCACGTCATGTGACGAGGCCTTCCATCAACCGACCGTCTCGCCATGGTGAACAAGAGCCGGGCGCGACCGCTTTTCGCCGCACTGTCCGAGCAGGTAATGCACCAGCGGGTTCAATCGCTCGCGCCTGATGCGCTCGTGGACCTCCGCCCCGGGCGGCGCACGGAACGGCGTGCGCGCCGTCCCCATGCAGCGATCACGATAGGCGCGCGCATCGAATTCGGGTCCGGGATCGATCGGCCGGGCGATGCCGACCCTGAGATAGTGCGCGAACAGATCGCGGTTCGGACCGGCGGCGGCGCCCGCGCCGCGCGCGTGGAAGGCGACATCGAACAGCGGATGCGGGCTGAATGCCTGGCGCCTGCGATAACGCAGATAATGCAGCAGGGGCGAGATCGATGCATTGACGCCGTATCGCTTGCGATACCAGTCAGTTTCGAAATAGACGATCGGACGCAGTCCCGCCGCCTCGCCGTGAAGGATGTAGTGCAAAAGCGGGTTGCCGGCCGACTTCCCGTCGGCCATCCAGGTCGAACGGTACCATTCGGTGTCGAAATAGGGATTGGGGCGGCGCCCCTCGTCGGAGCCGTAGCGGCAGAAATGCACCAGCGGATCGAGACCGCTCAGCCGCACATCGGGATATCCGATCAGGTAATGGTTCTCGTCGAACAGGTGCGACTCCGCGATCACCGCGGCGATCTCCTCGCCGAGCCGGTCGCCGCTCGCTTGCGTTGCCTGGTGTCCCACCGCGTCGAGATGCCTGGCCAGGCGTCGCTTGGCCGCCATCCGCTCGAGATGCATGCGGAGCGCCGACCGCGCGGCCGGCTCGTACGCCTCGCGATACTGCACGGCGTCGAACCCATCGGACACCACCCTGTTCTCCCGCTCGCCGTGCTCGATGAAATGCAGCAGCGGGTTGATGTCGGCCTCGCGGACGTCGTCGTTGCGGCGCAGGTAGGTCGTCGTCTCGAAGACCGGGTTCGGGTTCCGGCCCTCGCGCCAGCCGGTCTTGCAGTAGTGGCGGATCAGGTCGCGATCGTCGTCCACGTCCAGGCCCGTCGCCAGCCGGTAGTAGGTGCCGTCGAACAGTCCCGAACTGGCGATCAGGTGCTCGTCACGCGAGCGAGCGTGGCGTCGTGCCGACCCGACCTCGACATAGTGCTCGAACGGATCCCATCCCGAGGCCGCGACCTCCGGGTGGGCCGCCGCATACCAGCCGGCATCGAACCAGTCGTTCGGTGACGTCGGCCGCGACCTTCGACGGGCGAGGAAGTGCGACAGGCAGGACCCGACCGCTTCGATCCCGTAATGGGCGCGATACCAGGCGACGTCGAAATGCGGCGCCGGGCATCGATCCTCCCGCTCGCCGATGCGGTGGTAGTGGAGCAGCGGGTTGATCCCCGCTTGCGCCACGTCCTGGTTGGCGGTCAGGTAGTCGTCGGTACGGAAATGGAAGTTCGGCCAGCGTCCTTCCGTCCAGCCGGTGTTGCAGAAATGGACCAGGAGGTCGCCGTCCGGACCGGCGACCTCACCGTAGCGCGTCCGATACCAGTCGGGATCGAACAATCCCGATCGTGCCAGTCCGAGGACGGCATGCGCGACATCTTCCGCGGTCTGGCGCACGAGCGGCTCGCGGCCGGGTCACCGTCGACCCGAAAGCTGGTTCGATCAGGCGACCCGCGACAGCGCCGGTCCCTCCAGCGACGCGGCCCGCGAGGCAAGCCGTCCGCGGATCCGCTCGAGCACGGGTCCCGACAGGACAAGCGGCGCGCAGGCATCTTCCCAGCTTTGCGGATCCATCTCGGGGTAGAGCGTCACCGCGCCGGACCCGGAGAAATGGTTCCTGTTGCCGATGTCGAGATAGGATTCCGTCTCGGCATCCTCGGCGAACAGGATGCCGTGCGGCTCGATCTCGACGTGGAAATAGTCGATCCGGCCGGTCATCCGCGCCTGGGTGATGGTCCGGCCGTTCTGCAGGAGGCTGGCCGGGACCAGGACCCCGTCGAGATGCATCGCGTGGTCGGGCGAGACGAACAGGTCGCGCGCCGGCTTGCGATCGGCGATCGCGCCGGCGGCGATCCGGATCGGTTGCGCATGCCGGTCGCCGGCCGGGTCGAGATCGAACGACCTGACGCGAACCGCCTTGACCGGCATCGGACCGGTCAAGGTCATGACCTGGTCCCCCGCCCGGACATCCTCGACCAGCACAGGGCCGTCGACGGTCAGGATGGAGGTGCCGCGAAGGAAGCAGGCGAAATCGATGATCGCCTGGCCGGCCGCGTTCTCACCGACCGCGAAGTTCGACTGGGCGAAGGTGCCGACCAGCTTGACGGTGCCGATCGCAGTACCGGTTGCGTCCTCGAGGCTGAGGAGACCGGTCGTTCCATCGTAGGCAACCTTGTCGCCCGCGGCGAAGGGCGATCCGAAATTGATGTTGTCGGTCGCCATGAATCCGGTGACCGTCGGCGTGGTGCTCAGCAGGTTCAGCAGACCGGGCTCGAACGAGAGCGTCCCGCCGCCGGCGCCGGTGAACGTCGCGCCGATCGCGCTCAGGGCGCTGACCGTATTGTTCACGACGATGGTGGAGGCGCCGTCGATGACCAGGGCGGCGGTGCTGGCCGCCGTCGCCAAGCCGTTGATGGTGACGATCGCGCCGTTCGTCGCTTCCACCGTGTATCCCGACAGCAATCCTGCGACGCTGTCCAGGTTGAACAGGTTCGGACCCGAGAACGTGATCTGCGGATTTATTGCCAGGACCGAGATGTCGACGCCGTAGTCGCCGCCGGTCGTCACCGTCTGCTGGGACGGACTGCCGACCCCGCCCAACGTAATCAATGTTGTCGCCACAGGATGACCCTCTTGCTTTGTTTCGTTTGTCGGGTCGGTAATCCGGCCGGAGCGCAGCGTTAGACGCCTGATAACCGTGTTAGACTGATGCAACACGGCGCTCGACGAGTCAAGGAAATCCTATGCCAGTGAAGCAGCGATGCCGATCGACTATTGTGCAGCGCACTAACATACGCTTGCCGTGCTGATGAGAGCCCGGGGTCCGGGGGCCGGCCTCGGCCCCCGGCTGCTTGCCCCGCACTCACTCCTGCTTGAGCGAGCTCATGTCGATCGAGAAGCGGTATTTGACGTCGCTCTTCAGCATGCGCTCGTAGGCCGCGTTGATGTCCTGGATCGCGATCACCTCGACGTCCGACGTGATGCCGTGCTCACTGCAGAAATCCAGCATCTCCTGCGTCTCGGCGATGCCGCCGATCAGGGAGCCCGCGAACTGCCGCCGCTTGAAGATGACGCTGAACGGTGCCACCGGCAGCGGGTCCTCCGGCGCGCCCACCAGGCAGAGCGTCCCGTCGCGCTTGAGCAGCGCGAGATAGGCGTCGACCGGATGCTGCGCGGACACGCAATCGAGGATGAAGTCGAAGCTGGCCGCATGCGCCTTCATCTGCGCCTGGTCCTTGGAGATCACGACCTCCTTGGCGCCGAGGCGCTTGGCGTCCTCGGTCTTGCCGGGCGAGGTGGTGAACAGCACCACGTGCGCGCCCATCGCGGCCGCTAGCTTGACGCCCATGTGGCCGAGCCCGCCGAGCCCGACGACGCCGACCTTCTGGCCGGCCGAGACGCGCCAGTGACGGAGCGGCGAATAGGTGGTGATGCCCGCGCACAGCAAGGGTGCAACGCCCTCGAGCGGCAGGTTCTCCGGAATCCGCAGGACGAACGCTTCGTCGACCACGATGCGGTTCGAATAGCCGCCCATGGTGATGCCGCCGCCGTGGCGGTCGTCGCGGCCGTTGTAGGTGCCGACGAAGCCTACTTCGCAATATTGCTCGAAGCCCTCGCGGCAATTGGCGCACTGCCGGCAGCTGTCGACCATGCAGCCGACGCCGGCGAGGCCGCCTTCCTTGAAGCCGGTGACCTCGTTGCCGACGCGGGTGATGCGTCCCACGATCTCGTGGCCGGGACAGCAGGGAAAGACGGTGTTCTTCCACTCGTTGCGGACCTGGTGCAGATCGGAGTGGCAGACGCCGCAATAGAGAATGTCGATCTCGACATCACGCGGACCGGGATCGCGGCGCGTGAAGGAGAAGGGCTTGAGCGGGTCGGCCGCGTCCTGCGCGGAAAAGCCGATGCAGTCGAGCATGGTGTCTCCTGTTTTGCGAATGCGTGGGGTGTGACGCGCGCGTCCGCGCCGGAATACCGGGCTTTGACGCGAACCTCGCCGATGCCGTTAATGCTCCCCGGATGAGCGAGTTGCAAAAGCGCCGGCCGGTCGAGTCCGCCGACATCCTGGCGAGCCTGTGGGCGACGATCGCCGCGCGCCGCGGCGCCGACCCGGCCACGAGCTATACGGCCTCGTTGCTGGCGCGCCACCCGGTCAAGCCGGCGCAGAAACTGGCCGAGGAGGCGTCCGAGTGCGCCATCGAGGCGGTCGCGGGACGGTCCGACGGCCTGGTCCGCGAGAGTGCCGACCTGCTCTACCACCTCGTCGTGCTGCTGGTGGGCGCCGGGATCTCGCCGGACGCCGTGTTCGCGGAACTGGCCGATCGCGAGCGCTCGGCACGCGTGCGCACGGTGCCGAAGCGGCGCCGGGGCTCGACCAAGATCCCCTGACCCGCGCGGATAACCGACAGGTTGACGAACACCGTCCTTTTCATTACGTTATCGCGATGAGCGCGCTCCACCAGCCGGACACACGGCCCTGCAGCCGCCGCTGACAGGACCCGACGCGCTCCACGCCATCTTCCATGATCGCTCCGATCAGGCATGGCTCGACATCCTGCTCGCCTCGCTCCGGGTGCCGGAGATCGACGGCGTGCAGATGCCGAGCTTCCCCGACGAGCAGCTCCAGCGCGAGATCCACGGCCACGCCGGCGAGGTCTCGCTGCACGAGGCGCACACCTTCTTCCGCGAGGTGAAGGCCTACGCCGCCTATGCCGGGCGCCCGGTCGCCCCGCACCGGCGGATGCTGGATTTCGGCTGCGGCTGGGGCCGCGTGCTGCGGTTGTTCATGAAGGATATCCATCCGGAAAACCTGTTCGGCGCCGACAGCACGCCGCGCTTCCTGATGGACGCCAGGCGCTGCAATCCCGCACTCGCCTTCCTGCCGTGCGACAAGGTGCCGCCGACCATCCTGGCCCCCGAGAGCCTCGACTACGTGATCTCGTGGTCGGTCTTCAGCCATCTCGACGAGTTCTACGCAACGCGCTGGATCGAGGAGTTCGCCCGCCTGCTCAAGCCCGGCGGCCTGGTGATGCTGACCACCCAGAGCCGCCGCTTCATCCAGTTCTGCGCCGAGATGCGCGTCCGCCGGGCGTCGGGCATCCGCCTCGAGCATCCCTGGTACGAGGTCTGCGCCGACAGCTTCCCCGACGAGAGCCAGGCCAATTCGCGCTACGAGGCGGGGCTGTTCCTGCACTCGTCGACCGATCAGGCGCCGAACGAGGCCGCGCATTACGGCGAGGCCATCATCCCGCGCGGCTTCGTGACCAGAAGCTGGGGCTCGATGTTCCGGCTGATCGACTTCGTCGACAACGCGGTGCGCCTGCCGCAGGCGCTGGTCGTGCTGCAGAAGCCCGGCTGATCCGGCGCCCCGCCGGGCCACAATTGACACCCGGCAAGCGGTGCCCGCACAACCGCCGGCACTCCGCCGGAACAAGGTTCTTTCCGATGCCTGTCCACGCCTTCATCTTCCCCGGCCAGGGCAGCCAGGCCGTCGGGATGGGACGTGATCTCGCCGCCGCCTTCGCCGTTGCCCGTGACGTCTTCGACGAGATCGACGATGCGCTCGGCCAGCGGCTGTCCAAGCTGATGTTCACCGGCCCGGGCGAGCAGCTCACGCTGACCGAGAACGCGCAGCCCGCGCTCATGGCGGCCTCCATTGCGGCATTGCGCGTGCTCGAGGCGGAGGCGGGCATCGGCATCGCCTCGCACGCCGCCCTCGTCGCCGGCCATTCGCTGGGCGAATACACCGCGCTGGCCGCCGCCCGCTCGCTCGGCCTGTCCGAGACCGCCCGGCTGCTGCGCCGGCGCGGGCTTGCGATGCAGGCCGCCGTCCCGCCCGGCGCCGGCGCGATGGCCGCCCTGATCGGGGTCGACATCGACGACGCGGCCGACATCTGCGCCGCCTCGCGATGGCGGCCGGAAGATGCCGAGCGCGGCCTCGCCGGCGTCGAGCAGGTCGTCGAGGTCGCCAACGACAATGGCGGCGGCCAGGTGGTCATCTCCGGCGACCGCGAGGCGGTCGAACGCGCGGCGGATCTCGCCAGGGCGCGCGGGGTCAAGCGGGCCCTGCTGCTGCCGGTCTCGGCACCGTTCCACTGTTCGCTGATGGCGCCGGCGGCGCGCGCGATGGAAGCGGCACTGGCCGAGGCGCCGATCATGGCGCCTCTGGTGCCGATCATCGCCAACGTGACGGCCGCCAAGATGGTCGAACCCGACGAGATCCGCGCCCTCCTGGTCCGCCAGGTGACGGGAACGGTGCGCTGGCGCGAAAGCGTGCTCGCGGCAACCGCGATCGGCGTCGACCGCTTCATCGAGCTCGGCGCGGGCAAGGTCCTCGCCGGCCTCGTCCGGCGCATCGCGCCCGACGCCGAGGCGATGTCGGCGGGGACGCCCGACGAGCTCGAGGCGATGGTCAGGAGTTTCTGATGTTCGCGCTGACGGGACGGATCGCCCTGGTGACGGGCGCCTCGGGCGGCATCGGCGAGGCGATCGCGCGCACGCTGCACGCGGCCGGCGCCACGGTCGTCTTGTCCGGCACGCGGACCGAGGCACTCGAGGCACTCGCCGGATCGCTCGGCGCGCGCGCCCACGTCCATGCGGCGGACCTCGGCGATCCCAGCGCGCCGCAGGGCCTGGTCGGCGCGATCGATGCCGCCCACGGCCGGCTCGACATCCTGGTCAACAATGCCGGGCTCACCAGGGACGGGCTCGCGCTGCGGATGAAGGACGCGGATTGGGACCGGGTGCTGGAGGTCGACCTGACGGCGCCGTTCCGGCTCTGCCGAGCGGCGCTCGCCGGCATGGTCCGGCGACGGACCGGCCGGATCGTCAACATCGCCAGCATCTCCGGCGTGCTCGGCAACGCGGGCCAGGCAAACTATTCCGCCGCCAAGGCCGGCATGATCGGCATGACACGGTCGCTCGCGCGCGAGGTCGCCTCGCGCGGCATCACCGTCAACGCGGTCGCGCCGGGCTTCATCGACACGCCGATGACGGCGGCGCTCAACGAGACCCAGCGCGCGACGCTGACCGCGGGCATCCCGCTCGGCCGTCTCGGCACGAGCGCGGACGTCGCCCACGCCGTCCTCTACCTCGCCTCCGACGAGGCCGCCTGGGTCACCGGGACCACCATGCACGTCAATGGCGGGATGGCGATGTGCTGATCGACCGTCGCGGCATGGCGGCCTGCCGCGCTTTCGGCTAAGCCCGGCCAGGTGAACGATATTGTCATCACAGGGACACGCGATTGCCATGACTCCGACATCCGGCGCATGCCCGCGCCCGGCCATCAGCTTGGCGGCCCGAACGGAAGCATGCTAATCGCCCCGCTGCTTCGTCCGGAGCGGGGATGCAGGCCGTCGATCGGGAGATTGCCCGGGGGCGGAACAACACAGGACGAATATCGTTTCAACCGCGAGCAGGAACGAGGCCGATGAGCGACATTGCCGACAAGGTCAAGAAGATCGTTGTGGAACATCTGGGCGTCGAAGAGAGCAAGGTCACGCCCGAGGCGTCCTTCATCGATGACCTTGGCGCGGACAGTCTCGACACGGTCGAGTTGGTGATGGCGTTCGAGGAGGCGTTCGGCGTCGAGATTCCCGAGGACGCCGCCGAGAAGATCAGCACCGTCAAGGACGCCATCGACTACATCGAGAAACAGAAGGCGGCCTGAGGCGGGGACGCGATCGGTTGCATGTCTGATCTCGGACGGACGCAATTCGGACCCGACGGCATCGGCCGGCGGGTGGTGGTCACCGGGCTCGGCATCGCGAGCCCCCTCGGCATCGGCATCGAACATGTCTGGGACCGCCTCGTCGAGGGCCATTCCGGCATCGGCGCGATCCAGTCCTTCGACACCTCCGAGCTGACCTCCAAGATCGCGGGCACCGTGCCGGCTGGAACACGTGCCGACGGCGGCCTGACCCTGTCGGAATGGGTCCCGGTCAAGGACCAGAAGAAGATGGACCGTTTCATCCATCTCGGCATGGTCGCCGCCATCGAGGCGATCGAGAGCTCCGGCTGGATGCCGCAGGACGACGAAAGCCGCGAGCGGACCGGCGTGATGATCGGCTCCGGGATCGGCGGCCTCGAGACGATCCAGGAGGCGTCGATCCTGCTCCATGAAGGCAAGGGCAGGCGCCTGTCGCCCTTCTTCATCCCGTCAGCCCTGATCAACCTCGCCTCCGGCCAGCTCTCGATCCGCTACGGCTTCCAGGGGCCGAACCACGCGGTCGTGACCGCCTGCGCCACCGGCGTGCACGCGATCGGCGACGCGTCGCGCCTGATCATGCTCGGCGACGCCGACGTGATGATCGCCGGCGGCGCCGAGGGCGCGGTCTGCGCGCTCGGCATGCAGGGATTTTGCGCCGCGCGCGCGCTCTCGACCGACTTCAACGACGAGCCCGCGCGCGCGTCGCGGCCGTGGGATGCCGGACGCGACGGCTTCGTGATGGGAGAGGGGGCCGGGATCGTGGTGCTCGAGGAACTCGAGCACGCGCGCGCCCGTGGTGCCACGATCTATGGCGAGATCGCCGGCTACGGCATGTCCGGCGACGCCTTCCACATCACAGCACCCGGCAACAACGGCGCCTTCAGGGCGATGCGCGCCGCATTGCGCAGCGGCGGCCTGTCCCCGTCCGACATCCAGTACGTCAACGCGCACGGCACCTCGACGCCGGCCGGCGACGATCTCGAGCTCGATTCGGTCGAGCGCTTCTTCGGCGACGCGGCACGCGGCCTGGCGATGTCCTCGACCAAGTCCGCGACCGGCCACCTGCTCGGGGCCGCCGGCGCGATCGAGGCGATCTTCTCGCTGCTCGCCATCCGTGACGGCGTCGCACCGCCCACGCTCAATCTCGAGAACCCGAGCCGCGACAGCGTGATCGACCGCGTCGCCCTCACCGCCCAGGAGCGCCCGATCGACACCGTGCTCTCCAACAGCTTCGGCTTCGGCGGCACCAACGCGAGCATCCTGTTCAGGGCCCTGCACTGAACCGTCGGACGATCCGGCGCGCCGCATGGCTTCTGGCGACGTCCTTGCTCGGCGGTCTCGCGGTCTCCGGCGGCTGGCTCGTCTTCACCCGACCGGGCCCGATGCGCGACGCGGCCGACATCGTGGTACCGCGCGGTTCGCTGGCCGCGGTCGGCATCACCCTGCGCAATGACGGCGTCGTCGGCAGCGCGCTCGGCTTCCGTCTCGCCGCCCTGGCGACCCGCGGCGAGGGGCCGGTTCATGCGGCCGAGCTCGCGTTCCCGGCCCACGCCAGCCTGCGCACGGTGCTGACCGTGCTGCGCACCGGCCACCCGGTCGAGCACGCGCTCACCATCCCCGAGGGGCTGACCGCCGCCGAGATCGCCGGCCTCGTCTCTCGCGCCGACGCGCTCGCCGGGCCCGTCAGCGTGCCGCCGGAGGGATCGATCCTGCCGCAGACCTACGAGTTCGAACGCGGCGCCACCCGCGAGTCACTGCTTCGTCGCATGCAGGCGGCGATGCGGCGGACGCTCGACGAGGTCTGGCACGACCGCGATCCGGCCGCCGGCGTCGCCTCGCCGGCCTCGCTGCTGGTGCTGGCAAGCCTCGTCGAGCGCGAGACGGGTGTCGCGTCCGAGCGCGCCACGGTGGCGGCCGTCTTCCTCCATCGGCTGCGGCTGGGAATGAAGCTGCAGTCCGATCCGACGGCCGCCTACCAGGCGGCGGGCGGTCTCGGATCGCTGGCTCGGCCGCTCACGCGCGCGGACCTCGAGGCGCCCGGCCCCACCAATACCTACGTCATCGCGGGGCTGCCGGCGGCACCGATCTGCGCGCCCGGGCTCGCCTCGCTCCAGGCCGCCGCTCACCCGGCCCGTACCGACGCGCTCTACTTCGTCGCCAGCGGCGCCGGCGGCCACGTGTTCGCGGCCAGCCTCCCCGAACACCAGCACAACGTCGTCAGGTATCGCGAGGCGGGCTCGCGCTGATCCGGCTGAAATGCCAGGCGGCCCAGGGCAGCGCCAGTGCCGTGAGTGCCAGCGCCGCGCGCAGCCCGACGGCATCGCTGAGCACACCGGTCAGGATCGGACCCAGCACCGTTCCCGCCAGGTTGACCACGAACAGCATCACCGACAGCGCGGTCGCCCGCATCCCCGCGGGCGCGAGTTCCTGCACGATCGCCGCCGAGGGCGCGGCATAGGCGGCGCCGAACAGCGCCGGCAGGACGAACAGCCAGACCGGCACCGCGCGGCCCGGATCGAGATAGAAGGCGGCGAGCGACGGACATGTCACCAGGCAGATCGCGGCCAGGAACAGCGGCCGCCGATGTCCGGCACGGTCGGCAAGCCATCCGGTGAGCAGGACGCCCGCCAGACCCACCACACCGCTCATCAGGCCCAGGAACAGGCCGGCATCGCGCGCGCCCATCCCGTGTTCGCGCTGCAGGAACGACGGCAGCCAGGCGAGTGCCGAGAAGCCGGCGAGCCCGGCCAGGCTGTTGGCGGCGAGCAGGTGACGGAAGGCGGGCAGCCGGCCAAGCCTGGCGAGGACCGACATCGTCCGGACCCGGAGCGCCGGGGTCGGCCGCGGATCGGCGATCGTCAGCCGGGTCAGGACCGCGACCAGCAGGCCCGGCAGGCCGCAGACCAGGCAGGCCGCGCGCCAGCCATGCCGCTCGCCGACCCAGCCGCCGACGGCGAATCCCGCCAGCACGCCGAGATTGAGGCCCGCGCCATAGACCCCGAGTGCCAGGCCGCGCCGGCGCGGCCCGGCGAGATCGGCGATCAGCGATTGCGCGGCCGGCGTCGCGCCGGCCTCGCCGACGCCGACGCCGATCCGAGTCCCGAACAGCGTCCCGAACGAGGTGCTGACGGTGGCGAGCGCCGTGAAGCCGGAGAAGATCGCGAGCGAGGCGGCGATGATCGAGCGGCGCGAGCCGCGATCGGCCAGGCGCGCGATCGGCACGCCGACCGCGGTGTAGAAGATCGCGAACGGCAGCCCCGCCAGCAGGCCGAGCGCCGTGTCCGACAGCCGGAACTCGGCGCGCACCTGCGGCAGGACGACGGCAATCACCTGCCCGTCGGCCCATTTGAGCGCATAGCCGGCCGCGAGCAGCGCGACGGTCCAGGCGAGGAGAGCCTCGCCGGGCGCCGTTCTCAGCGAGACGCGACCGCGAGGTCGGCGACCCGCGACGCGCCCGGCGCCGGCCCGAGACGGCCGATCGGCAGCACCTCCCGGCCCGCCGTCTCGGACAGCACCTCGGCCGCCGCGAGATAGATCGCGGCGATCGCGGTCAGCAGTCCGGTATAGCCGCCCGCCATGTGGATCATCGCACTCCCGGTCCACTCCCCCGCCGCCAGCAGGAAGAAGGTGATCCAGAGCAGGAGGAACACCGTGCCGACGGCGCGATTGGCATAGAAAGTGGCGAACCACATGAACAGGGTGAACACGCCCCAGAGCGCGAGATACCAGCCGACGAAACTCGCGGGCACGGTGGCGTGGAAGAATTCGACGAACAGCGCGAACGACCACCAGAACGCGCCATAGCTGCAGAAGGCGACGAAGCCGAACGTGTTGCCGCGCGGCAGTTCGCAGATCCCGGCGACGAACTGGGCGGTGCCGCCGAAGGCGAGCGCCATCGCGAGCACCATCGGCACCGCCGTCGGCGGATACCAGCCTGCGTTGACCATGCTGAGCAGCCAGGTCGTCAGGCCGAAGCCGGTCAGCCCCAGCGGGGCCGGGTTGGCGTAGGACTTCATGAACGATCTCTCCTCGGACACCGCTCCTTCGATCGGGGAGCTTCGGTTCCAGACGGCAACGATGCCACGAAGCCGGTCCCTATGCACCCCGGACGGTCGGCATCGGCGGTGGTGCCCGCGACGGCTGGCGGCGCAGGATCTCCTCGCGCGCGCGGGCGGGCAGCATCGAGACCAGGCGCGCCCCGCCGCCGATATGCGCGGGAAAGACGAGGCGGCGGCGGCCGCGCCTGACGCCGCCGATGATCAGCGCCGCCGCTTCGTCCACGCCCAGCAGGCCGGGCATCGGGAAGTCGTTGTCCGCCGTCATCGGCGTGCGCACGAAGCCCGGACAGATGCTGGTCAGCTTCACGCCGCGGCGCGCCATGTTGGCGGCCGTCGCCACCGTCCAGACGTCGATCGCCGCCTTCGAGGCGCAGTAGCTCGGCGTGTGCGGATAGGCGATGAGGGCGGCGACGGAGGCGATGACCGCGATGCGGCCGCGCACGCCGGCGCCGTCCGGCGCCTGGGCCAGCATCAGGTCGAGCGCCGGCAGGACGGTGTTCATCACCCCGTCGACATTGACCGAGAAGGTCGCGCGGATCTGCGCGTCCGGCTCGCGTCCGTCGGGGTCGATCCCGTAGGCGACGCCCGCGTTGGCGAACACCAGGTCGAGCGGCGCGCTCGCCTCCACCAGGGCCTGCATCCCGGACCGGTCGGCAACGTCGAGCGCGTGGGTTTCGGCCCGCGCGCCGCGGTCGCGGCAGGCGGCGGCGGACGCCGCGAGGCGGATCGTGTCGCGGCCGGTCAGGACGAGCGTGGCGCCGGGTCGTGCGAGGGCGCGCGCGAGTGCCTCGCCGATGCCGCTCGAGGCACCGGTGATCAGAATTCTGTCCTGCTTCATGTCGCGCGAGACTGGCACAGGCTGATAGAAGGAGCCAGCCGACGGCCGATGCCGGCCGCGGCGGGCGGATGAGAGAGCGTGGACCCGACTTCGACCGATCCTGTCAGGCGGCCACGTGGCGTGTGCCTGGTGATCGCGGCACCGTCCGGCGCCGGCAAGAGCACGATCGCCAACGCGCTGCGTGCGTCCGACAAGAACCTGGCGCATTCGGTCAGCGTGACCACCCGCCGCATCCGGCCGGCCGAGGTCGAGGGACTGCACTACCATTTCCGCAGCGAAGCGGCCTTCGCCGCCATGGCCGAGGCAGGCGAGCTCGTCGAATGGGCCCATGTCTTCGGCCGCTCCTACGGCACGCCCCGTGCGCCGGTCGAGCGCGCGCTGGCCGAAGGGCGCGACATGGTCTTCGACATCGACTGGCAGGGGCATCGCCAGCTCAAGGCGGCACTCCCAGGCGACGTGGTCGGCCTGTTCGTGCTGCCCCCGTCCCTCGACGTGCTCGAGGCGAGGCTGCGCGGCCGCGGCCAGGACGACGAGGCGGAGATCGCGCGCCGGATGGCAGCCGCCCGCGACGAGTGCGCGCACTGGCCGGAGTTCGACCATGTGGTGGTCAACGCGCATCTCGACCGCGCGGTCGACGTTGCCCGCGCGGTGCTCGAGGCGGCACGCCACGCGACCGCCCGGCAGGCCTCCCGGGCGCAGGCGATCGCGGGGGCACATCCTGCCCCGACAAGGAGAGACCCATGATGACCATCGACATGTTCCGCGACCTCACCGCCGAGCCGGCGCCGCCGGCCGGCCTGACGCCCGCCCTGCAGGCGCTCTGGTGGGCCGGCAGGAACAATTGGGACCGGGCGCACGAATCCGTCCAGCAGCACGAAGGCGATGCGGATTGCGACCTCGTGCACGCATATCTGCATCGGCGGGAGGGCGATCTCGGCAACGCCCGCCACTGGTATCGCGCGGCCGGCCGGCCCATGCCGACCGTCTCCATCCCGGACGAGTGGACCGACATCGCAAGCGCGCTGCTGTCGCGGCATTCGTCCTGACGCCTCACGAATTGGAGTGGCTCGATCTTGAACTCACGATACCTGCTGGCGCTGGCGGCTGTCCTCGGCGCCGCGCCGCTCCTGGTCGCCCAGGCACCGGCGCCGGCCCCGCCCGCCACGGGCGGCGACATTCCGCCGCACTTCACCGTCGAGCACGGCACCTTCGACTACGACAAGCGCGACGTGATGATCCCGATGCGGGATGGTGTCACGCTGCACGCCGTCATCATCGTGCCGCACGACGTCAAGCACGGCCCGATCATGCTCGACCGCACGCCCTACGGCGCCAAGGACAACACCAGCAAGGTCACCACGCCGCGCGTCGCGGAGCTGATGCGCGGTACCTTCCGTGACCTGCTGACGCACGGCTACATCGTGGCTTTCGAGGATGTCCGCGGCAAATACGGATCGGGCGGCGACTACGTGATGAACCGTCCCGTCGTCGGCCCGCTGAACGCGACGAAGGTCGACCACAGCACCGACGCCTACGACACGATCGACTGGCTGATCAAGCATGTCCCCGAATCGAACGGCCGCGTCGGCACGATCGGAACCAGCTATGACGGCTTCACCGTCCTGATGAGCCTGATCCATCCGCACCCGGCGCTGAAGGCCGCGGTCCCGATCAACCCGATGGTCGACACTTGGATCGGGGACGACTGGTTCCATCACGGCGCGTTCCGCGAGGAGATGATGGACTATGTCTACTTCCAGACCGCGACGAAGGATTCGAGCCTCGACTGGTGGTCGAACGCCCATGACGACTTCCCGCTCTACCTCGATCACGTCTCGGCCGGTGCGTTCGGCAAGACCATGGGCCTCGAGCAGTTGCCGTTCTGGCATCGGCTGACCGGCCATCCGAGCGACGACGCGTTCTGGCAAGGACAGGCGGTCGACAAGCTGCTCGCCCGGGCGCCGCTGACCGTGCCCACCCTGTTCGTCCAGGGCCAATGGGACCAGGAGGACATCTACGGCGCGATGGCGGCCTACGAGGCGACCCAGCCGCAGGACGCGGGCGGCAACCGCTTCCTCGTCATCGGCCCCTGGCACCACGGCCAGGCCAATATCCGCGCGGCGTCCCTCGGACCGTTCGACTGGGACGGCGACACCGGCGCCTGGTTCCGCCACCACGTCATGCTGCCCTTCCTCGATCAGCGCCTGAAAGAGGGCGCGCCGCCGGCCCCGATCGCGCCGGTCACCGCCTTCCAGACCGGCACCGACACCTGGCGCACCTACCAGTCCTGGCCGCAATCCTGCCCCGACTGCGCCGACAAGGGGCGCGCGCTCTATCTGCAGCCGGGCAACAAGCTCGCCTTCGACCCGCCGCCCGCGAACGGCGGCGCCGACGAGTACGTCGCCGATCCGGCCAAGCCGGTGCCCTACCGCCTGCGGCCGATCCGTCCGACCTATGCCGGCGACAGCACCTGGCGCACCTGGCTGGTGGACGACCAGCGCTTCGCCGACGGCCGCCCCGACGTGCTGAGCTACAGCACCGACCCGCTCACGGCGCCGGTCGCGCTGTCGGGCGCGCCGGTCGCGCACCTGTTCGCGTCGACCACCGGCACCGATGCCGACTGGGTGGTCAAGCTGATCGACGTCTATCCCGACAGCGTGCCGGACACGCCCGCGCTCGGCGGCTACGAGCTCGGCGTCAGCATGGACATCATGCGCGGCCGCTACCGCGACGATCCGGCCCATCCCAGCCCAATCCCGGCCAACCGCACCATCGCCTACAGCCTGACGCTCCCGAACGTGAACCACGTCTTCTTGCCCGGCCACCGCATCATGGTGCAGATCCAGTCGAGCTGGTTCCCGCTCTACGACCGCAACCCGCAGACCTACGTGCCCAACATCTTCTTCGCCCAGGCCGGCGACTTCACCAAGGCGACCGACCGCGTCTTCCACACCCCGCAAGCCGCGAGCTACCTCCAGCTCCCCATCGTCCCCGCCGACGACGGCAAAATCGTCGAAGCAAATTAGGCTTTCTTTCCCCCGTTCGTTTTGTTAGGAGGTTGAGTTCGTTGCGGACAAGGCGTGGTGGGGGTTTGGGTGTCGAGCACTGTCGCCTACGGCCCGGCATCGAACGCCGACATCCGCACATTCAGAAGCAACGCCTGGCAAATTCGTGTCCGCGACGGAGGCCTGCTGCACGAAACCGTCGCACGCCTTCTGGTCGTGCCGCTGGCCCTGAATCATGCCTTCGAGGGGATCCGGCAATACGGTCGGGCGGTACGCGAGCGTGACGGCGTGTCCCGCATCGTGCAGTTCGCGCGGTTGACGTCGGACTTCGGTCATCGCGTACGTGCCGATGATTTCTACCTGCACCAGCTGCATCTCGACAGCCGCCGTCATCTGGCTGCTCGTCATTTCGACTTCAAGCAAGTCCTGCCGATGCAGCAATATCTGATCGAGGCGGCACGTGCCGGCGACTACGACTTGCTGCGCTCGAAGTCGCTCTTTGCCGCCCGGTGCGTCGAGCTCGATCTGCCCACGGTCCCCGTGCTCGCCGAGTTCGTTTCGGGTGCGGTCCTCCCGCCGGAACCGCTGATGCCTGATGCCGACCTGTTCTCCAAGCCGTCCGATCTGATGCTCGGTGTCGGCGGGGCCCTGTGGCGGCATTCGCACGGCGGCTACCTGAGCGGAGATGGAGAAATCCTCACCGCGGCCGAGCTTTGCGCGCGCCTTGCCGCTCAGTCGCGGACCATCCCCGAGTTGGGCGGCTCGGGCGCCATCCTGCTCCAGCCCAGACGATCCAATCACGCGGCCATTCTCGGCAGACTGACCCAGGGCGGCCTCGCGACCGTCCGGTTGGTCACGAGCACCACGCCGTCGGGCGACGTCTGCATGTTGCCGCCGGTGATCCGGATGCCGGTCGGCGACAGCATTGCCGACAACTTCATCCAAGGAGGCCTCGCCGCACCCGTCGACATCGTCTCCGGCCGGATCTGCGGTCCGGCCGTTCGGCGCGACAAATCCTCGGCCGTGTGGACGCTGCACGCTCACCCCGATACGGGCGTCGCCTTCGATGGATTCCAGCTACCGTTCTGGCCGGAAGTCCTCGCACTCGGACGTCGGGCGCACCGCGCGTTCCCAAGCCTGCACTTCATCGGCTGGGACATCCCGATCCTCGCACACGGTCCGGTGCTGCTCGAAGGCAATGCCTGGTGGGATGTCGACCTGACCGTGCTCCCGCACCGCATCTCGCTCTCCGACACTCCCTTCGTCACCCTCTACAACCACCATTACGGGAACGTGGCTCGTTTGACATGCGACTAGCTCGGCTCGACGCCAGAGCGTAGATGGTCTGCTCGACCGCGACCGATCTCCATCGTGCTCGAGAGCGCATGATGGTTCCGACGGGCGATCAATCGGGCCAGTCGATGTCCGCGTCGACAGCGATTCTCTCGAAGAGAGGCTTGGCGAAGTAGAAGCCTTGAAGAAAGCGAGCGCCCGCCGAGCGAAGAGCCTCGACCTCTCCGGCACGCTCCACGCCCTCGACGATCACCTTGACGCCGATCTCTGATCCAATGCGGATCATTCCAGCCAGGATCGCCAGTCGATGGACGTCCTGGTCGCAATCCTTTGCCAGCTCGCGGTCGATCTTCACGACATCGGGCTTCAGCTCGGCCAACCGCGCCAATCCGGAGTAACCCGTCCCGAAATCATCCAACGCGATCTTGAAGCCTCGCCTGCGATACTCGCGGATGATATTTTTGAGGTGCTGAGTGTCGGCGATGCTTTCGGATTCCAGGATCTCGAAGGTCAGGCGATCAAGACGGAAGCCCGTGCTCAACGCGGCGTTCAAGGTGGTTCGTATGCAAGCGCGAGGTTCGTAGACGGCATTGGGAAGGAAGTTGATGCTGAGCTGTCTTTCCATCCCCAGCCGCGCCGCCAACTCTATCGCTTTGACGCGACAGGCCTGGTCGAAGGCGTAGGTATTTTCAGGCCTCACCTGATCAAGGACGTACGCGGCCCCTTGCCCATTCGGGCCGCGAACGAGAGCTTCATAGGCGTCGATGCGTCTCTTCTGGATGTCCACGATCGGTTGGAACGCCATGGTGAATGGGAAAATCGGCGTGGATTCCCGGCAAGCGGCGCAGGCAACCGCTCGTGGTGCGGATCCGTCGTCCGTTACATCCGGGGTCAAGCCGCGCGGGATCGCGATCGGGTTCGGACTTGCACGCTCGACACGCTCTGGCCAGCTCCGCTCGTCCACCCGGCCTCGACCAGTCATGCCCGGACCGGCATCAGGCGCTGTGGACACCGTTTCCATCGGAACGCTCAAGGTATGTCCTCCCGCCTGAACCCACGCCCATTCTCCCCATCATGAACCCACATCCTGAACGTAATGTTAGCGGCGGTACGGGGGATCGGCTCGCGTCGGCAAGCCGATGCATCTCACGGACCCGCTATCGCTGGAGACAACCTGCACAAATCAACGATCAGGAAGTCCGTCCGCGCGGACAGCACGGCTACCCCCGCCTGGGCGGCGGCGAACGTCCCCGGATACAGCACCGTCAGATACACCCCCGGATAATCCCCGTGCACGCACAGCGGCGCCACCGACCCGATCACCGCCCGCAGATGCGCAGCATCGCTCAGGTTCAGAGGTTGCGCGAGCCACCGGTAGCGTGCCCGCAGCGCGATCGGCTGCTCCGCCGGATTGGAAAAGATCGAGGGCACGAACAGGTCGCGGAACACGAGCTGGGTCGCGATCGAGGTGATGGGCGGCGACCAGATCCGCCGCCAGCTCAGCGAAGGCAGCCGCGTGCCATACGCCATCACCATCAGGCTCCCCGGCGGCAGTGACGCCGACTGCCGGCGAAAGTCGCGGAACACCAGGCCCGCCGAATGCCAACTGGCGGCAATGATGAGCGTGCGCGCGATCACCACCGCCGTCAGCAACCGCAATGCCGGCCGTCCGGTCTCGCATCGGATCGCCGCCGCGAGCATCAGCAGCGGCAGCAGCGCGAGACGCGTGTCGAGCTGCGAGCCGGTCCCCAATCGTTCGGGCGCGGCCAGCGTCAGCAACGTCAGTCCTGCGACCGCCAGTGCCGGCGCGGCGTCGAGCCGCGGCCGCCGGGCCACCGCAATCGAGACCAGCAGCGCCGCGAGGCTGGCCGCATCCTGCGCCAGGCTGCCGCCAAGGAGAACATGGTCGAATGCCGCGAGCTTGTGCCCTGCCCATCCGCCCAATCCCCGACCCGCATAACCGATCGAGAACTGGTGCCCGCCGCCCGGCAAGATCAGCAGCAGCACGGCCGCCACCACCAGCGCCAGCACGCCAGAGCAGCATTCCCGCAACCCGGGCGCCGCGCCCCGGCGCGCGCGCAGATGACATAGCTCGAAGCAGCCGAGCACCAGCGGCCAGACCATCGCCACCACGGCATGCGTGAACAGCAGCATCGCGGCGCCCGCGCCCGCGATCAACAGCCGGCGTCCGACATGCCGGGCAGCGATCCACAACGCCAGCAGGCCGAGCATCAGCCCGACGGCGAGGATGTAGCTGACCAGACCCCAGAACAGCGCGTTGCCGTAGAACAGCAGCACGGCAAGGGCCGCCTTGCCCGCCCCGTCCGCCCGCAGGGCATGCGCCAACCCCAGGAAGCCACCGACGAACGTGACATAGGTCACGACCAGGAAGGCCTGGGCGCCCATGCCGACCCAGGACAACCCGAGCAGCCCGAGATCCAGCACCGCGTTCGGAATCAGGAAACCGGTCAGATGGTAGAACCGCATCCAGAACGGATCGCCGTGCAGCAGCCCGAGCAGGATGTGGCCGCGCGCTACATGGTTCGGCCAGTCCTGCAGCGGACACGGCCGCGTCACCAGTAGCGGCGTCGCCCCCGCCAGGACCACGGCCAGACGAGCAGCGAGACGGCGAGCACCCGTCACTCGACCGCGACGCGCAGCGCCGCCCCGCCCGCGATCGGGCACAGCGGCAACGCCAGCGCGAGCAGCGCCGCGAGCAGCAGCAGTTCCGGCCCCGCCGCGAGCCGTGCCGCGCCGGCGTCCGTCGCCGCCGCCCCGAAGATCAGCACCGGTGTCGCCAGCGGCAGCACCAGCAGCGGCAGCAGCACGCCGCCGCGCCGCGCGCCGAGCACGATCGCCGCCCCCATCGTCCCGAGCAACGACAGCGTCGCCGTCCCCAGTGCGAGCGACGCCAGCATCGCCGGCATCGCGCGTCCGGCCAGCCCATACGTCACCGCGAGCGGCAGCGACGCCGCCATCAGCGGCAGGCCGGTGGTGAGCCAGTGCGCGAGCGCCTTGGCCAGCGCCACGCCCGGCGCCGGCAGCCCGCACAGCATCAACTGGTCGAGCGAGCCGTCGTCGAGCTCGGCCCCGAACATCCGGTCGAGCGGCAGCAGCGCCGCCAGCAGCGCGCACACCCACACCACGCCCGGCGCCATCCGGCGCAGCAGCTCCGGCGACGGTCCGAGGGCCAGCGGAAACAGCGCCCCCGCCAGCAGGAAGAACAGCACCGCGGCCAGCGTATCCGCCCCATGGCGGATCGACAGCGCCAGATCGCGCCCGACGACCGCGAGGAACGTCACAACCGTCCGAGACCCAGCACGGCGGCATCCGCGATCGGCAGCTCGAGATGCGTCGAAGCGATTACCGCGCCGCCGGCCGCGCGGTGCGCCCCGATCAGCCCCGCCAGCAACCCCACCGAGGCGTCGTCCAGTCCCGTCGTCGGCTCGTCGAGCAGCCAGAGCGGGACGCCCGCCACCAGCAGCCGCGCGATCGCCAGCCGCCGCTTCTGCCCCGACGACAGCAGCCGTGCCGGCAACGCCGCCAGGCCATCGAGTGCCACCCGCTCCAGCGCGCGCCCGACATCGCCGCCCGACAAGCGCCGCTGGAAATGCAGGTTCTCGCGGCAGGTCAGGCCCGGCTTGACCGCATCGAGATGGCCGAGGAACGCCAGCCGCCGCGCGTGCATCGCAACGTCGCCGAACACGTCGATCCCGTCCCAGGCGAGACGCCCGCCGGCCGGCCGCAGCAGCCCCGCCAGCACGCGCAGCAGCGTCGATTTTCCGGAACCGTTCGGTCCGCGCAGCAGCAGCGCGCCGCCCGCGCCGACCGCCAGCGACACTCCGTCCAGCACGAGCCGCTCCCCACGGACAACCACCAGATCGTTCGCCTCGAGCTGCATGGCGTGATCCGGTCGTAAGCTTGGCGCGTCCTGGGGGGAGACGTATGTAAGGCCCACCTTACGAATTCAGGCAAGAGGGACCCGCGTCCATGAAATCAGTCGGCAACGATACAATCGGGACGCGCGCCACCCTCTCCGTCGACGGCCGCACCTACCACTACTTCTCCATCCCCAGGTCCGAGGCCCATCTCGGCGACGTCTCCCGTCTCCCGGTCAGCCTCAAGATCCTGCTCGAGAACATCCTCCGGTTCGAGGACGGCCGCTCCTACAAGGTCGCCGATGCGGAGAGCATCGCGGCGTGGCTCGGCCGCGCCACCTCCGACCACGAGGTCCCCTTCAAGCCCGCCCGCATCCTGATGCAGGATTTCACGGGCGTCCCCGCGGTGGTGGACCTGGCTGCCATGCGTGATGGGATCACCGCGCTGAACGGCGACCCCCAGAAGGTCAACCCCCTCGTCCCGGTCGACCTGGTCATCGACCACTCCGTCATGGTCGACCACTCGGGAACGCCCGAAAGCCTCCAGCAGAACGTCACCGTCGAGTTCGAGCGCAACGGCGAGCGCTACGCCTTCCTCCGCTGGGGCCAGGAAGCGTTCGAGAATTTCCGCGTCGTCCCCCCGGGAGCGGGCATCTGCCACCAAGTCAACCTCGAATACATCGCCCAGGCGGTCTGGACCGCCGACATCGCGGGCGAGACCTTCGCCTACCCCGACACGCTCTACGGCACCGACAGCCACACCACGATGGTCAACGGCATGGGCGTACTCGGCTGGGGCGTCGGCGGCATCGAGGCCGAGGCCGCCATGCTCGGCCAGCCGATCGCCATGCTCATCCCCGACGTGATCGGCTTTCGCCTCACCGGCCGCATGCCCGAGGGTGCCACCGCCACCGATCTCGTGCTGACCGTCACCGAGATGCTCCGCAGGCGCGGCGTCGTCGGCAAGTTCGTCGAGTTCTTCGGTCCGGCGCTGGATCATCTCCCGGTCGCCGACCGCGCCACCATCGGCAACATGGCGCCCGAATACGGTGCGACCTGCGGCTTCTTCCCGGTCGACGCGCTCACGCTCGACTATCTGCGCCAGACCGGTCGCGACGAGCACCGCGTGGCCCTCGTCGAGGCGTATCTCCGCGCCCAGAACATGTTCCGCGACGCCGCTTCGCCCGAGCCGGTCTTCACCGACATGCTCGAACTCGATCTCGGCGCGGTCGAGCCCAGCCTTGCCGGGCCCAAGCGTCCGCAGGACCGCGTGGCGCTGCGTGATGCCGCGAACGCCTTCAACGACGCACTGACCACGTCGCTCGGCGTCCCTGCCAACGATGCCGGCAGGCGGGCCCACGTCGCCGGCTCGAACTATTCGATCGGCCACGGCGACGTCGTCATCGCCGCCATCACGTCCTGCACCAACACCTCCAACCCGGCCGTGCTGATCGCCGCCGGTCTCGTCGCCCGCAAGGCGCGCGCCCGCGGCCTGCACCCGAAGCCCTGGGTCAAGACCTCGCTCGCCCCCGGCAGCCAGGTCGTCACCGAATATCTCGACCGCGCGGAGCTTTCCGCCGACCTCGACGCGCTCGGCTTCAACACCGTCGGCTACGGCTGCACCACCTGCATCGGCAATTCGGGACCGCTGCCGGACGCGATCGTCGACGCGATCGAGGACAACCAGCTCGTCGCCGTCTCGGTCCTGTCGGGCAACCGCAACTTCGAGGGCCGGATCAGCCCCAACGTCCGCGCCAACTATCTTGCGAGCCCGCCGCTGGTGGTGGCCTACGCGTTGCTCGGCAACATCCGCGAGGACATCACCACCGTCCCGCTCGGCCGGGACGGTGACGGCGACGTGTTCCTGCGCGATCTGTGGCCCAGCAACGCCGAGATCGCCGCGATCATGGCGAGCGCCATCTCGCGCGACCAGTTCATCGAGCGCTACGGCCAGGTCACCAAGGGCACCATCGAGTGGCAGACGCTCAAGGTCGAGACCGGCAGCGAGACCTATCGCTGGGACGACGGTTCGACCTATGTCCAGAACCCGCCCTATTTCGAGGGCATCACGATGGAACCGATCCCGCCCGCCGACATCGTGGGCGCCCGCGTGCTGGCCCTGCTGGGCGACAACATCACCACCGACCACATCTCGCCCGCCGGCTCGATCAAGAAATCATCGCCCGCCGGCGAATACCTGCTCGAGCATCAGGTCCGCCAGTCCGACTTCAACTCCTACGGCTCGCGCCGCGGCAACGACCAGGTCATGGTCCGCGGCACCTTCGCCAACATCCGGATCAAGAACGAGATGACACCCGGCATCGAGGGCGGCATCACCCGCCACATGCCGTCGGGCGACCAGATGCCGATCTACGACGCCGCCGAGCGCTATCGCGCCGACGGCGTGCCGCTGATCGTCTTCGGCGGCAAGGAATACGGCATGGGCTCGTCGCGCGACTGGGCCGCCAAGGGCACCAGACTGCTCGGCATCCGCGCTGTCGTCGCCGAGAGCTTCGAGCGCATCCACCGCTCCAACCTCGTCGGCATGGGCGTCCTGCCGCTGCTGTTCGAGGCGGGCACCGATCGCCACACGCTCGCGCTGACCGGCGACGAGACGATCGACATCCCCGGCCTCGACGCGCTCACGCCGCGCATGACGCTGCATCTGCACATCCGCCGCGCCGACGGCGTTGTCGATCGGGTCCCCGTCATCTGCCGCGTCGATACGCTCGACGAGGTCGACTACTACCGCCACGGCGGCATCCTCCCCTACGTCCTGCGCGGCATGGCCCGCGCCGCATAGAGAGGCGCGCCGCCCATCGGTCCACGCTGCCTGAGATAACGTTTTGATGATTAACGGAAGGCTTTAACGCGCCGGTTCGTCCGTGCCACGGTCCTCGCGAACCATGAAGGGTGGACCATGACACGGCACGGCGTTCGCTCCTCGATCCGTCTCGCGCTGTTCGGCGCGCTCGCTGCGTCCCCGGTGGCTGCGGTCGCAGCACCCGTCACTCTCCCGGGCACCCGATCGGCAATCCAGGGTGCCGATCTCGGCGCACTGGCGGACGACGCGCCGATCGCCGGCACCCGCATCCTGCTCAAGCGCACCGCTGCCCAGCAAGCCACCTTCGATCAGCTCGCAAAGGCACAGCAGGATCCGGCGTCGCCGCTGTATCATCGCTGGCTCACCGCCGGCGAGATCGGCGCCGAGTTCGGTCCCCCGGCTGCCTCGGTCTCCAAGGTCGCCGGCTGGCTGCGCGCCCAGGGTCTGACCGTCGGCGCGGTGCCGCCCACCCGGATGTCGATCGCGTTCAGCGGCACCGCCGGCGCCGTCGGCGCCGCCTTCCACGCCGCCGTGCATGGCTACCAGGTCCACGGCAGCCCGCTCGCGGCCCTGTCGAACGATCCGCAGATTCCGTCCGACCTCGCCGGCATCGTCGGCGGCATGACCGGCTTGAGCGGCACGCGTCCGGAGCCGCTCGTCCGCCCCGTCGGTCCCGTCGCCCGCGCCGTGGACGGCAGTTGGCGCGGCGCGTCTGCCGCCCCGGGCCTGACCACGACCTACAACGGCGCCCAGCAGGAGGACGTCGCCCCGGCCGACTTCGCGACCATCTACAACGTGAACCCGCTGCGGACCGGCGCCGCGCCGACCCTGGGCAGCGGCCAGACCATCGCGGTGGTTGAGGATTCCGACATACAGACCGCCGACTGGAACAGCTTCCGCGCGTCCTTCGGCTTGTCCGGTTACGCCGCCACCCTCTCCGTGACCCATCCCGGCTGCGGCGACCCCGGGTCGAACGGCGACGAGGGCGAGGCGGCGCTGGACGCCGAGTGGGCGACCGCGATCGCCCCGGCCGCCGCCATCACGCTCGCCAGCTGCTCCAACGCCACCGGCGGCATCCAGGCCTCGCTCCAGGGTCTCGTCGATGCCGCCGCCCCGCCACGCGTGATCAGCGTCTCGTTCGGCGAATGCGAAGCCCAGCTCGGATCGGCCGCCGCCCAATCCTGGGCGGCTCTTCTCCAGCAGGGGGCGGCCGAGGGCGTCTCGATCTTCGTCTCGACCGGCGATTCCGGTTCGGCCGGCTGCGACCAGGGCGCCGCCATCGCGAGCAACGGCATCGCCGTCAACGGCCTCGCGTCCAGCCAATACGACGTCGCGGTCGGCGGCACCGATTTCAGCGACTTCGCGACCAACACCGTCTCGACCTACTGGAACGCCACCAACACCGGCGCCTACGGTTCGGCCAAGTCCACCATCCCCGAAATCCCCTGGAACGACACCTGCGCCAACCCCGTGCTCGCCACCTACGAGGGCAGCGCCGGCACGCTCGGCTTCTTCAACACCAGCACCGGCAGCAACTTCCTCGCTCCCGGCGGCGCGGGTGGCGGCGCCAGCACGCTGTTCGCCAAGCCGTCGTTCCAGTCCGGCGTCTACGGCATCCCCAACGACCACGCGCGCGACCTGCCGGACGTCGTGCTGTTCGCCTCCAACGGCCTGTTCGGCCATGCCCTGGTCTACTGCATGTCCGACACCGCCCAGGGCGGCTCCGCCTGCACCTACGGCAACGGTGCCGCGGTGACGGCCAGCAGCGCCGGCGGCACCTCGTTCGCCGCACCCGCCTTCGCCGGCATCCAGGCGCTGATCGACCAGCACAAGGGGGCGGCGCAGGGCAATCCCGACCCGCGCCTCTACGCGCTCTCGGTCGGGCAGGGCAACCAGTTCGGCAGTCGCTGCACGTCGTCCTACGGAACCGGCCAGCCGGCGGGCTGCGTCTTCCACGACATCACCACCGGCGGCATCGACCAGGCCTGCTCCAGCGGATCGGCCGGTTGCTATTCCGCCGGCAATTCGTACGGCGTGCTGTCGACGTCGATCACCGGACAGTCCGACGCCTACAGCGCCGCCATCGGCTACGACCTGACCAGCGGCCTCGGCAGCGTCAACGTCGCCAACCTCGTCGGCGCCTACTGACGACGGGTGAACCAGGAAGACCGGGGGCCGAGGCCGACCCCCGGGCCCAAGGCGAGACGCAAAAGCACCAGCAGGAGGGCCATGATCCCGGCCAGGCCGCAGGCGTAGCCCGCCTCGATCGATGGCGGCGCGTACGTGAAACGCACGACCGATCGTCCCGGCGGCAGCGGCAACGACTGGAAGATCCTGCCCGTGGTGCCGAGTGTGACGGCATGTCCGTTGATCGCCGCGCGCCAGCCCGGATAAGCCAGTTCCAGCCGCGTGAGGGTCGCGGCCGCTCCGCAATCGGCCACAACCGCCGTGCGGGATCGCGCCGCCAGCCGGCAGGGGCCGCCCCTGCTCGAGAAATACGACGCCGCTCCCGGCAGGCGATACAAATCCATCTGTCCGGCCCGCGCCAGGAAGACCGGATGCTCGGCCGCCGCGACGTAGAACAGCGTCAGTCCCGGAACCGACGCGCCATCGGGCTTGTGCCACTGCCAGATCGCGACCCCGCGTGTCCCGGCAGGGTGGGACAGCCGGAGCGACAGCCGCGCGCCCGCGGCCGCCGGCAACGCCCGATCGAGCCGGATCACCAATCGTGCGTTATCGATCGCGCCCGCGAGCGAGGTCCCGCCGTCGGCACAGGCGCCAGGCGTGCAGAGCCGGGCCGCGACGGTGCCGTCCGATACCCCCACATAGGTGCCGATCACGATCCCGATCGCATCGATGCTGCCCGCATGCGTCAGCGCCGCGGGCACGTCGACGTCGAGCGACGCTCCGGGCTGCAGCGCCCGCGGCTCGCGCGCACCCTCATCGGCCGTCCCTGACGCGCGCTCGAACGGCACGCTGCCGGCGGGCGTCACGACGGCCGTCACGACGGCCGTCACGCCGGCCGCCTCGTAGCCTGCCTGGTGGGCGACGAAGTCGAGCCCGTCGCTGACCTGGGGAAAGAAGCTGAGCCCGTCGCTGCCTGGCATCAGCGCGGCCTTGACGTAGTCGACCCAGGCGGCCGGCTGTGGCAGCGCATTGTCGTTGATGCCCGGCAGCCCATACAGCGCGCCATAGTTCGGCACGATCCCGCCCACGGACGCGAACCGGCCCAGACCGATCGTCCGGCGCAGCAGCTCGATCGGCGCCGGGTCGAGCCTCGGCGTGCGAACCCCCGACAGCAGCGGCACCGAGAACAGCACGACCGCATCGATCACGGCGATCCAGGCCGCGCCTCGGCGCATTCCTGTGGCGCGCGCGAGCGCGATCGCCGCGAGCGCCACCACGCCCCAGGCGAGCGAGGCCAGCACCAGCGGACGGTCATCGGTCTGTGCCACCGTCCGGATCGTGTCCCACCCGGCCACGACCGAGGCGCCGGCGACGAGAGCCGTCACGACACCGGCCGCAAGCACCGATCGGAGACCAAGCGCCCGATCGTCCAGGGCGCTCGCCGCCAGCACGATCGCCGCGATCGCGCATGACGGCGCCATATAGACGTCGAACAACGTCCACGACAGCGCCGGAACCAGGTTGACCAACCAGATCGCGGCCGGAACGCCCAGCGCGCGCGCCGATGCCAGCGCGATCCAACCAGCCAGGGCCCAGCGCAGCCGCGATCCGCCTCGCATCAGCGACAGGATCGAGAGGAACAAGGTCACCGTGCCGAAATAGCCGCCGATCTGGAACCACGGGTCCTCGTCCACCCGCTTGGTCAGATGCGCCAGCAGCGGCCCGTCGACATAGGGGAACAGCAGCATCGGTGCGTCACCGGCCACCATGTGCCGGGTCGCCATGGATGTCGCATGGCCGCCGATGAAGGAGATCGGCAGCGACTGCAGGAACGCGAGCGCCACCGGCGCGGCCAACAGCAGGCCGATCGTCCCGCCGAGCAGTACGCGGCCGGCAAACACCCGCGCCGCCCGTGCCTGCGAGAGCAGCACGCCCGCCCAGACCAGCGCGAGCAGGCCATCCAGATACGCGGTCTCCGGAAAGCCAGCCACGATCGAGTAGGCGAGCGAAATGGCGATGACCGCCACCCCGCCCTTGCCGCCCCGCGCGCTGCGTTCGAGGCCGAACAGAAGCCAGGGCAGGAACGGGACCGGCATGATCGGCCCATCGGCGTACCAGGCAAGGCAGCCGTTGAACTCGGCGAGCAGGCCACCGGTCAGGGCTGCCAGCCTCCCGAGCCCCATCTCGCGCAGCAGCGCCAGCGTCCCCAAGCCCGTCAGCACCTGGACCGCGACCTTGAGCAGCGTCACGCCATGCGGCAGACGCAGCAGCAGGACGAAAGGCAGGAAGAAGGTGGACGCCTGCACCTCTCCTCCCAACGGCATCCCCACGCCGGAATACGGGTTCCACCAGGGAACCTGTCCCCGCAGCCAGTCCCTGGCGGAAAGGGCACCCAGCGCCTGTGTCGTCACCCCGGCGTTGCCGTCGACCCATCCCGGATAGCCGGCCAGGAGACCAGCCCGCGTCGGCGGAGCAACCGCGAGCCCCGAGACGAGGAAACGCGGATCCTCGGAAAACCATCCGGCGAAGTCGAGACAGTGGGCAAGCGGCGGCAGCAGGAGCAGCACGAGAATGCCGACCGCCGACCGCCGCGCGTCGGACGTGGACAAGTGGCGTCAGCGCCCGTTCGCGGTGAACACCCGGTAGGCGTCGCGGCGGAACTCCGCCCCGGCGACCACGCCGGTCCCGTAGCTGCCGCCATCCAGGCCGAGCCGCGACCCGTCGAGCCGGTGCCATCCCACACGCGGGGCGCGTCCCTTGCCGGCCAGCACCCGCGGTTCGGGCGTATGACCGTGCACCACGATCCGGCCGCCCTCGAACCCGCCCGAATGGTCCAGGAACGGCCCGCGTATCCAGGCCGGATGACGCCCGTCGGTGAGCGACAGGGGCGGCTTGTCCAGCGCCTCCTCGAGCGGGACGTCCGGATCGATCCCCGCATGCACGAACAGCAGGTTGCCCGCCTGCCGCGACAGGGCGGCCTCCGAGATCTCGTCGAGCGCCGACTTGCCGATCGCCCGCTCGATCGCCGCCCGGGACGCCTCGGTCCGCAGCGCCAGCGCGCTGGGCGCCGGACCCGCTTCGCCAAGCGTCATGTCGCCGCCATTGGCCATCCAGATGTCCTGCGCGTCGGCCGCGTCCGGCCGGCCCGACAAGGCCATCAGCATGAGCATCTCATGGTTGCCCAGCAGGAGCGTCCGGCCCGCGAAGCCGAGCTCGTCGGCCGTCCGCGTCGCGAGGCGGACGCACTCGAGGCTCGCGGGTCCACGATCGATCAGGTCGCCCAGCAGCGTCAGATGCCCGTCGCCGCCGGAGCGGGCCGCCATCGCATCGATCAGGCGTTGGAACTGCGGCATGTGGCCGTGCACGTCCCCGATGGCGAACTCGTGCAAGCCGGGAGGCAGATGGATCGGAGCCTGCAGCCAATCGGTGACGTCGAGAGAGACGGAGCTGGACGTGGGATCGATCCTCGTTCGGGCGGTCACCATGCACGGACGAGCGACCCATTGAAAAGCCCGGCAGGTTGATGTATCCATCATCGAAAATAAACTTCCGAAAACTTAGGGAGGTGGCCTTCGGGCCGCCTTTTTTCGTTTTGGGGCCTCCAATCAAGAAGCGCGGGAGCGACCATGTCCGAGCTCGACGAGGTGGACGATCTGTCCGCCGAAGGACACGTCCGCGAGGAAGGAACGCTCGAAGGACGGCTGGCCAGGCTCTGCGCGCCGACCCTGACCGATCTCGGCTATGAGCTCGTGCGCGTCAGCGTGCTCGGCCGCGACCGGCCGACGGTCCAGCTCATGGCCGACCGCGCCGACGGCAGCCTGATCGGCGTCGAGGACTGCGAGATGATCAGCCGCGCGATCGGCGCCGTCATCGATGTCGACGACCCGATGCAGGGAGCCTGGCAGCTCGAGGTCAGCTCCGCCGGGATCGACCGGCCGCTCACCCGGGTCAAGGACTGGAACCGCTTCGCCGGACATGCGGCCCGCGTCGAGATGCTGGTGCCCGTCGCGGGCCGGAAGCGCTATACCGGTGTCGCGCTCGGCGCCGACGACGATGCCGCCCGGCTCCGGCTCGACGACGGCTCGGACGTCTCGTTGCCGTTCGCGCAGATGCGCCGGGCCAAGCTACTGCTCACCGACGCGCTGATCGAGGCGACAAAGCCGCACGCCGTCCCCAACTAGCTGGCGCATCGACCAGCGCCGGCGCCCCTCAAGAGGACACCATGGACACCGCCGTTTCCCGTCCCGAACTGCTTCTCGTCGCCGACGCCGTCGCGCGCGAGAAATCGATCGACCGCGAGGAGGTCCTCGAGGCGATGGAGCAGGCGATCCAGAAAGCCGGCCGCGCGAAGTACGGCCACGAGAAGGACATCCGCGCCGTCATCGACCGCCGCTCCGGCGACGTCCGCCTGTCGCGCTGGACCGAGGCCGTCGAGACCGTCGAGAACGAGGACACCCAGATCCCGCTCAACATCGCGCGCAAGTTCAAGCCCGACATCCAGTTGGGCCAGCATCTGATCGACCCGCTGCCGCCGATCGACTTCGATCGCATCGCCGCCCAGACCGCCAAGCAGGTCATCGTCCAGCGGGTGCGCGAATACGAGCGCAAGAAGCAATACGACGAGTTCAAGGACCGCGTCGGCGAGATCATCAACGGCACCGTCAAGCGCACCGAGTACGGCAACATGATGGTCGAGCTCGGCCGCGCAGAAGCTCTCCTTCGAAGAGACGAACTGATCCCGCGCGAGGCCTTCCGCAACGGCGACCGCGTCCGCGCCTACATCTACGACGTGCGCGAGGAACCGCGCGGCCCGCAGATCTTCCTCAGCCGCACCCACCCGGCATTCCTCGCCAAGCTGTTCGCCCAGGAGGTCCCCGAGATCTACGACGGCATCATCGAGATCAAGGCCGTCGCCCGCGACCCCGGCAGCCGCGCCAAGATGGCCGTCATCAGCCGCGACAGCTCGATCGACCCGGTCGGCGCCTGCGTCGGCATGCGCGGCTCGCGCGTCCAGGCCGTCGTCCAGGAACTGCAAGGCGAGAAGATCGACATCATCCCCTGGTCCAGCCAGGAAGCCACCTTCGTCGTCAACGCCCTCGCCCCCGCCGAGGTCACCAAGGTGGTGATGGACGAGGAGGCCGGCCGCGTCGAAGTCGTCGTCCCCGACGAGCAGCTCAGCCTCGCCATCGGCAGGCGGGGCCAGAACGTCCGCCTCGCGTCGCAGCTCACCCGCTGGGACATCGACATCCTCACCGAGGCCGAGGAGAGCGAGCGCCGCCAGGAGGAGTTCCGCCGACGCACCGGCCTCTTCGTCGATGCGCTCGACGTCGACGACGTCATCGCCGGCCTGCTGGTGACCGAGGGCTTCAACACCGTCGAGGAACTCGCCGACGTGCCGGCCGAGGAACTCGCCGAGATCGAGGGCTTCGACGACGGCGTCGCCGAGGAGCTCATCCGCCGCGCCGAGGCCGCCCTGGTCCGGCGCTACGAGGAGCTCGACGAGAAGCGACGCGAGCTCGGCGTGACCGACGAGGTCGCGGCCTTCGAGGCCTTCTCGCCGCAGATGCTGGTCACGCTGGGCGAGAAGGGGGTGAAGTCGCTCGACGATCTCGCCGATCTCGCCGGCGACGAGCTCGTCGAGATCTTCGCCGCCGACACCATCGACGAGCAGCTTGCCAACGAGGTCATCATGGCGGCACGCGCGCACTGGTTCGGCGAGGAGACACCGGTCGCCGCCGCCGAGGAGGCCCCGAACGTCTGATCCCCCCGATGCCGGGGCGGCCGACGAGCCCCAGGACGAGCCCGAGGAAATCGGCCCGCTGCGACGCTGCATCGTCACCCGCGAGCGCGCCGACCCGCTCACCATGCTGCGCTTCGTGGTCGGTCCCGGCCTCATCCTCGTCCCCGACGTCGCGCGCAAGCTGCCGGGGCGGGGATTATGGTTGAGCGCGCGGGCCGATGTGCTAGAAACCGCTCGAACGAAGGGCGCCTTCGCGCGTGCCGCACGCGGCAAGGTCGTCGTTCCCCCCGACCTTGCGGCGATGATCGAGACCGCGCTGGCGCGTCGGGTGGTCGAGCTGCTGGGGTTCGCGCGCCGCGCCGGGCAAGCGGCCTGCGGCTTCACCAAGGCGCGGGCGATGATCGCGGCCGGCCGTTGCGCCCTGGTGGTCGGCGCACGCGACGGCAGCGCCGACGAACGGGCAAGGCTGCTGTCGGGAGCGGCTGGATTGAAGTTTGTGTCACCACTCGACGCGGTGACGCTGGGCGCGGCCTTCGGCCACGACCATATTGTGCATGTGGCGATCGCTCCGGGCAGGCTTGCCGGGACGATCGCGATCGAGTCGGAGCGACTGGCGGGGTTCGTCGAGCCCGCCGCGACCGGCAGGACTTTCAAGCGGGCGGGTGCATGAGCGATACCAAGGATCAGGACACGGGCAAGGGGCGGTTGTCGCTGCGGCCGGGCAGGTTGGAGCTCGGACGCACCGTCAACGCGGGTTCCGTGCGCCAGAGCTTCAGCCACGGACGGTCGAAGGTCGTCGAGGTCGAGGTCCGCAAGAAGCGCGGTCCGGCCCCCGGCGCGCCCGCGGCCCCGCCGTCCGGCGGGGCGCAGCGTCCGGCCGGCACCACCGGCGGACGGCCGCAGGGCGCCAGCCGCGCGCTGACCGCGAGCGAGCTTGCGACCCGCCAGCGTGTGCTCGAAGCGGAGCGGATCGAGGCCGCGAAACGCGAGTCCGAGCGCCGCGAACAGGAAAAGATATCGATCCTGTCGGCCGCCGAGGAAGCGCGCCGCCGGGACGACGAGGCGCGCCGCGCTGCCGAGGAACAGGCACGCGTCGCGGTCCTCGAGGAGCGCCGTGTCGCCGCCGAGGCGGCCTCGCCCGCCGAAGCCGTGGCACCCGCCACGATCGAGGAGCCCCGACGACCGGCGCCGCGGCCCACGACCCCACCCACCGCCGAGACTCTTCGGTTGCGTGCGCGCACCGACGACGACGACGGCGTCCGCCGGCCCGGTGCCGCCCTGCGCCGTCCTGGCGCCGCCCTGCCGGCCAAGCGCCCGCAGGTGACGCTGCCCAAGAAGGGCATCGGCCTCGATCCGCGCCGCGGCGGACGCATCGACGTCCAGGCCGCCATCGAGGGCGAGGACGAGAAGACACGGTCGCTCGCCTCCGTCCGCCGCCAGCGTGAGCGCGAGCGGCGCCAGGCCGAACTCGAGCGGCTCCGCGCCGACGGGGTGCGCCACGTGCGCGACGTCATCCTGCCCGACATCATCACCGTCCAGGAACTCGCCAACCGGATGGCGACCCGCACCGCCGACGTGGTCAAGTCGCTGATGCGCATGGGCGTCATGGCGACCGTCACCCAGACGCTCGACGCCGACACCGCCGAGCTCGTCGTCCAGGAATTCGGCCACCGCGCCCGGCGCGTCTCCGAAAGCGACGTCGAACTCGGCATCGAGGGCGTGGCCGACATCGACACCGACCTCGCCCAGCGCGCGCCCGTGGTCACCGTCATGGGCCATGTCGATCACGGCAAGACCAGCCTGCTCGACGCCCTCCGCTCGGCCGACGTCGCCTCCGGCGAGGCCGGCGGCATCACCCAGCATATCGGCGCCTACCAGGTCACGATGAGCACTGGTGAGCGGATCACCTTCATCGACACGCCGGGCCACGAGGCCTTCACCGCCATGCGTTCGCGCGGCGCCCAGGTCACCGACCTCGTCGTCCTCGTCGTCGCCGCCAACGACGGCGTGATGCCTCAGACCATCGAGGCGATCCGCCACGCGCGGGCCGCCAACGCGCCGATCGTGGTCGCCATCAACAAGTGCGATCTCCCCGGCGCCAACCCCAACCGGGTCCGCCAGGAACTGCTGCAGCACGAGGTCGTCGTCGAGGAACTGGGCGGCGAGACCCAGGACGTCGAGATCTCGGCCACCAAGCGCACCGGCCTCGACAAGCTCGCCGAGGCGATCCTGCTCCAGTCCGAGATCCTCGATTTGCGCGCCAATCCCGATCGCGCCGCCGAAGGCTCGGTGATCGAGTCCCGCCTCGATCGCGGCCGCGGTCCGGTCGCCACCGTGCTGGTGCAGCGTGGCACGCTGCACGCCGGCGAGATCGTCGTCGCCGGTGCCGAGTGGGGTCGCGTGCGCGCCATGCTCGACGACCGCGGCCAGCCGCTCAAGGAAGCGGGTCCGTCCACGCCCGTCGAACTGCTCGGATTGTCCGGCGTCCCCGATGCCGGCGAGCCGTTCGTCGTCGTCGAGAACGAGGGCCGCGCTCGCGAGATCAGCGAGTTCCGCCAGCGCAAGGCCCGCGACAAGAACGCGGCCGGTGTCACCGCCGCGCGCGGCACGCTCGACCAGATGCTCGCGCGCATCCAGGCCGGCGCCCAGAAGGAAGTCGCACTCCTGATCAAGTCCGACGTCCAGGGCAGCGCCCAGGCGATCCAGTCGACCGTGCTCAAGCTCGAGCACGAGGAGGTCAAGGTCCGCGTGCTTACCGCCACCGTCGGCCAGATCACCGAAAGCGACGTCCAGCTCGCCCGCGCGTCCGACGCCGTCATCGTCGCCTTCAACGTCCGCGCCACCAGCCAGGCGCGCGAAATGGCACAGCGCGACGGCATCGACATCCGCTACTACTCGATCATCTACCAGGTCGCCGACGACATCGAGCAACTCGTCCGCGGCAAGATCGCCCCCAAGCATCGCGAGCGCTTCCTCGGCTACGCCGAAATCCGCAAGGTCTTCGACATCACGAAAACCGGCAAGGTCGCCGGTTGCATGATCACCGAGGGTCTCGTCAAGCGCGGTTGCGGCGTCCGCCTGCTGCGCGAGGGCGTCGTTGTCCACCAGGGCGAACTGAGCCAGCTCAAGCGCTTCAAGGACGATGTCCGCGAGGTCGCCCGCGGCTACGAGTGCGGCCTGTCCTTCGCGGGCTTCAACGACCTGCGCGAGGGCGACCAGGTCGAGTGCTACGAGATGGAACTCGTCCCGGCCTGATGACGGCACGATCCGCCGCCAAGGCCCCGACCCAGCGCCAGCTCCGCGTCGCCGAGGAGGTCCGCCACGTGCTCGCGGACATCTTCGCGCGCGCGGAGTTCCGCGATCCCGATCTCGCGAGCGCTCATCTCACGATCGCCGAAGTGCGCATCGGTCCCGATCTCAAGCGCGCCACCGCCTTCGTCTCCCGCCTCGGCCGCGCCGACGTCACCGACCTGCTGCCCAATCTGAAACGAGCGGTCCCCTACCTGCGCGGCCAGATGGCAAAATCCCTGCGCCTGCGCCAGGTCCCCGACCTGTCGTTCCAGCCCGACGTCGCGATCGAATACGCCACCCACGTCGACGACCTGCTCCGCTCTCCAGACGTCGCCCGCGATCTGTGAGTGACCAGGGGCGCTGCCCCTGGACCCCGCTGGGCGCAGCGCGCCCAGACCCGCCTTACACGGGTTTGGCCATCGCGCTGGCGGCGAACCTCCCCTCTATTCACGCCGTCTCCCGGCCCTGACGCATCTTCCCTTGACCCCCACGCTTGCCGGTGATTCCGTCTCCCAAGGGGTGGGGGAAGCCAACGTGGGGCGCAAGCCGAAGACTGACAGCGCCCGAGCGGCCAAGGCGAACGGCTTCGAGACGACCCTCTGGGCGGCGGCCGACAAGCTGCGCGGCAACATGGACGCGGCCGAATACAAGCATGTCGCCCTCGGCCTGATCTTCCTGAAGTACATCTCCGATCGTTTCGAGGAACGCCGGGCCGAGATCCTGGCCGATCCCGAGACGCCGGACGACCTCGCGCAGGAGCTCGCCGAGGAACGCGACGCCTACACCGCCGAACGCGTGTTCTGGGTGCCCGAACACGCCCGCTGGACCTGGCTGAAGGAGCGCGCCACCAGCGTCGAGCCGACGATCGGCGCCCTGATCGACACCGCGATGATTGCACTCGAGGCGGAGAACCCGTCCCTGCGCGGCGTGCTGACCAAGAACTATGCGCGACTGGAGCTCGACCAGACCCGGCTGGGCGAGGTGATCAAGCTGTTCTCCGACCTCGCCTTCCGTGACGCGCATCACGGCCAGGACGTGCTCGGCCGCGTCTACGAATACTTCCTCGGCCAGTTCGCCATCGCCGAGGGCAAGCGCGGCGGCCAGTTCTACACCGCCGGCTGCGTCGTCCGCCTCCTGGTCGAGATGCTGCAGCCATTCCGAGGGCGCGTGTACGACCCCTGCTGCGGCTCGGGCGGCATGTTCGTCCAATCCGAGCGGTTCGTGGAAGTCCATGGCGGCGGCCGCGACGACGTCTCAGTCTTCGGGCAGGAGAGCAACGCGACCACTTGGCGGCTTGCGAAGATGAACCTGGCGATCCGAGGCATCGAGGCCAATCTCGGCCCCAAGTGGGCCGACAGCTTCCACGAGGACCTGCACCCGGGGCTGAAGGCCGACTTCGTGCTCGCCAACCCGCCGGTCAACGACAGCGACTGGGGCGGCGAGCGGTTGCGCACAGGGGAGCGCTGGCAGTTCGGCGTGCCCCCGGCGGGCAACGCCAATTTTGCGTGGGTGCAGCACTTCATCCACCATCTGGCACCGCACGGCTACGCGGGCTTCGTGCTCGCCAACGGGGCGCTGTCCAGCCAGCAGTCCGGAGAGGGAGACATTCGCCGCGCGATCGTTGAGGCGGATCTAGTGGACTGTATCGTCAGCCTGCCCGGGCAACTGTTCTTCACCACCCAGATCCCGGTCTGCTTGTGGTTCGTCACCCGCGACAAGTCGAACGGGCTCGTACGCGAAATGAAGCTGCGAGACCGACGACGGGAGACACTGTTCATTGATGCGCGCGGCCTCGGATCAATGCAGAACCGGACGCTCAAGGTGCTCGGCGACGCAGATATCGCGCGTGTGTCGGACACCTATCATGCGTGGCGCGAGAAGGGCGACCGGTATGCTGACGCGCCGGGCTTTGCGAAGGCAGCAACAACGGCGGAGATCGTGGCGCAAGACTATGTGTTGACGCCCGGACGCTATGTAGGAACTGCGGCAGCCAAAGAGGAGGACGAATCGTTCGAGGCGCGGATGGCCCGGCTGACCGCTACATTATGCGAGCAGATGAACGAAGGGATCGCGTTGGACGAGCGCATTCGGAAGTCGTTGGCTGGAGTTGGTCATGGGTGGTGACTGGCGCCAAGCTACTCTTCGCGATTTCCTAACAGTTAAGCACGGCTACGCGTTCGAGGGCCGATACTTTTCAGACGAAGCGCCCGGTCCCATTCTTCTAACACCAGGGAATTTCCGTATCGGCGGCGGCTTCAATCCACAAGCTGTTAGGTACTTCAAGGGCGACGTTCCTCGAGGATATGAATTATTGCCGGGTGATCTAGTTGTCACCATGACAGATCTGAGCAAGGCGGGAGATACTTTAGGTTATTCCGCCCGCATTCCCAATGATGGTTTGCGATATCTTTACAATCAACGAGTTGGTAAGATTGCGGAGTTATCGACCGATTTGCTGTCTCTTGACTTCGCTTACTGGCTTCTCCGTTCGCCGGACTATCGAGCCGAGGTGCTCGCAAGTGCGACAGGAAGCACGGTAAGACACACGTCTCCATCTCGTATTCAGGCCTTCCGTTTTTGTAGGCCGACATTGCCGGAGCAACTCAATATTGCCGAGCTTCTTAACTCTCTCGAAGACAAAATCGAACTGAACCGCCGCATGGCGGAGACGCTGGAGGCGATGGCTCACGCGCTGTTTAAGAGCTGGTTCGTCGATTTCGATCCCGTCCACGCCCGAGCCGAAGGCCGCCCCACCGGCCTCCCCGATGACCTCGCTGCCCTGTTCCCGGACAGCTTCGGCGAGAGTCATTTGCCGAAAGGTTGGAGTAGAAAACCTCTCTCCGAAGCCTTCACTCTCACGATGGGCCAATCGCCACCAGGCTCTACTTACAACAAGGAAGGACACGGGCCACCCTTCTTCCAGGGTCGAACAGATTTTGACTCACGTTACCCAATCAATCGAGTGTTCTGCTCTTCTCCGTCGCGACTCGCGGAACCAGGAGATACCCTCGTTAGCGTTAGAGCTCCCGTAGGTTCTATCAGTATGGCGAAAGAAGAATGTTGCTTAGGTCGTGGTGTGGCAGCCCTTCGGCACAAGAGCGGCTATAGTACTTACACTTATTATTCGGCCTTAGGCTTACAGCCGTCTATAGCCGCATTTGACGACACCGGGACCGTCTTTGGGTCAATCAATCGGAAGCAGCTCGAGTCTTTAATCCTGGTCGAGCCGGATCGTGAACTAATCTCCGCCTTCAATCTCTGGGCTGAGACCTTCGACAAGCGTATTGAGATGGCTCTGGGCCAGATATCTACCCTCTGTCAGCTGCGCGACGCCCTGCTCCCCAAACTGATCTCCGGCGAACTGCGGATTGCTCACGCCGAACATCGCGTCGCCGCGGCCTAACCGTGCCCGACAAACTCCAGATGCTCCGCACCCTGATCAACGAGCACCCGGACCGTGCCGCGCCGCTGCGCCGGCATGTCGAGGCGCTGGAACTCAGCATCGAGAGCCAGCCCGCCTTCTGCCTGCGGAACGTGCGAACACTGTTCGAGGCGGCGCACGAGACCGTGGCGCCGCTGCTCGGCGTGAGCTTCGGCCGCAACGGCGGCTTCCCGGACCGCATGCGCGGCATGATCCAGGCGCTCGACTTTTCCATCACCGCCCACCCCGAAGCGGATAAGATCAACCAGCACCTTGCTGAGCTGCTGAAGGGCATCGACGACACCACCGTGGCGCTCGCGCGCCTCAGCAATATCCGGAATATGCGGCACGGCGGCTCGCTCGATTGGGGCACTCTGGAACGCCAACATGCCGCCATGCTGGGCGGCCTCTGCGACGCGCTGGTCAGCTTCCTGTTCGAGGTTACGTGGCGCCGGGCCGCGAGCCAGCCCGTCCGCCCAGATCCAACGCGCTACGGCGATTTTGCCGCCTTCGACGCCGCTCTCGACGACGAGCATGGCGATGTCGAAATCGCAGGCTCGTCGTTCGAGCCGAGTCGCATTCTGTTCACGCTGGATCCCACTCAATACGACGTCGCGCGGCAGGACTGGGAAGCCGAGCAGGCCGCCGAGACCGGCCAGCCGAGCGTCGCGGCGTGACATGCCCGTTCCCGCACGACCCAAGATCTACCACATCGTCCATGTGGACAATCTGGCCTCGATTGTCGCGGACAGCGGCCTGTTGTCTGATTCCGTCATGACCGAACGTCCGGGGGGCACCGTGATTGGCATGGGCAGCATCAAGCGACGGCGGCTCGGCCTCCCCATCTCTTGCCATGAGAGGCTGATGGTTGGAGATTGCGTGCCGTTCTACTTTTGTTCTAGATCGATTATGTTGTTCAAGATTCACAAGGCGAACGATCCTGAGCTTGCTTACCGAGGTGGCCAGCAACCAATCGTCCATCTTGAGGCCGACCTACGCCGGGTCATCCGATGGGCGGAGGACAACGGGCGGCGCTGGGCGTTCGCGCTCTCGAACGCGGGAGCCTACTACACCCAGTTCCGGACGCGGCTGGACCAGTTGGATGAGATCAATTGGGATGGGATCGCGGCGACAGACTTCCGCCCTGCCGACGTCAAGGAAGCCAAGCAGGCCGAATTTCTCGTCGAACGATCCTTTCCCTGGCATCTGGTCGAGCGCATCGGCATTCACTCTCAACGGATCGCCTCGCGAGTCGCGGCCGCCATGGCAGGCGCCGCACACCGGCCAAGAGTGGAAGTCCAGCGTAGCTGGTATTACTGAGGAGGAGGGCGATGATCGAGTTCACCACCGGCGACATCCTCCGCGCGGAGGCCGAGGCTCTCGTCAACACTGTCAATTGCGTCGGCATTATGGGCCGCGGCATCGCGCTGCAATTCAAGAACGCATATCCGGAGAACTTCAAGGCCTATGAGGCGGCATGCGCCCGCAAGGAGGTGCAGCCGGGCAGGATGTTCGTCTTCGAGACGCGCGAGCTGGGCCCCAAATTCATCATCAACTTCCCGACCAAGCGGCATTGGAAGGGCAAGAGCCGGATCGGGGACATCGAGTCAGGTCTGGTGGCGCTCACCGCCGAGATAAGAAGCCGCGGGATTCGATCCGTCGCCATTCCCCCCCTCGGCAGCGGCCTTGGCGGCCTGAACTGGGCAGACGTGCGCCCCAGGATCGAGGCGGCGTTGCGCGACATCGGCGATCTCCGGGTCATCGTCTTCGAGCCGAACGCCGCTCCCGTCGCGACCAGGTCGCGTGATGTGCCCGCCATGACGCCGGGCCGCGCCGCGCTGGTCGTGCTGATGAACCGCTATCTCGGCGGGCTGATGGACCCGTTCGTGACGCTGATCGAACTGCAGAAGCTGATGTACTTCATGCAGGAAGCAGGGGCGCCGCTCCAGTTGGCCTACATCAAGCACCATTACGGCCCCTATGCCGACAATCTGCGTCACGTGCTCACCGCGATCGAGGGCCATCTCGTGTCCGGATATCACGACGGCGGCGACGCACCCGACAAGCAGCTTGAGCTTGTCCCGAGCGCCGTCCAGGACGCCGAGACCTTTCTGGAGCAAGATACCGCGACCAGTAGCCGTTTCGATCGAGTGGGCCGGCTCGTCGAAGGCTTCGAGACGCCGTTCGGGCTCGAACTGCTGGCGACCGTCCACTGGGTCGTCACGCGCGAGCATGCGCCCGACGCCGAGACCGCGGCAGCGAAGGCCTACGCCTGGAACGACCGCAAGCGCCGCTTCTCGAGACAACAGATCGGCATCGCCTTCGAGACACTGCGGACGAAGGGGTGGCTGCCAGCCGCGGCATGATGCCCATGCCCGGGACAGAGCCTGCGCCGCCCGCCAGTGCGCTTCGCGAGGCCGCGGTCGAGCTTGCCGCGCTGTCGTGGTTCGAGCTGATCGGCTGGCGCACCGTCGCAGGTGAACAGTTGGCCCCCGACGGGGCAATGGGCGCACGCAACAGCTATCGACATGCGATATTGGAACCGGAGCTTCGGAGTGCCCTCGCAACCCTGAACCCGACCGCGACACCCACGATGATTGACGCGGCCGCCCGAGACACGCTCGCGACGCCGAGCCAGGATGTCATCGACAACAACTATGCGTTCCACAAGCTGCTGGCATCCGGCGTCCCGGTGCAGGTCAGCGAGAACGGCGAGACCCGAACGATCGGCTTGCGCCTGCTCGATCGAGATGCACCGAGAGCGAACCGACTGTTGGTCGCCAACCAGTTCATTGTTCAGGGAGACGATGGCACGGTGCGCGCCGACGTCGTCGTCTTCGTCAATGGGCTTCCCCTCGCGGTATTGGAGCTGAAGAGCCCGACCGACACAGCGGCCACCCTGGATCGTGCCCACACGCAGCTTCGCAACTATCGAGCACGTGCGCCGGAACTGCTCCGCACCAACCAGGTGCTGGTGATCAGCGACGGAACCGAGGCGCGCATCGGCACGCTCACCGCCGGGCTGGACCGCTTCGCGCCCTGGCGCACGATCGACGGTGTCACGCTCGATGATGCGGGCAGACCGGAGCTGGAGGTGCTGATCCGTGGCGTGTTCGCGCCCGAGCGCTTCCTCGATCTGATCGTCGACTACATCGCGTTCGAGTCGAAGGACGGCATCGTTCATTCCAAGAAGCTCGCCGGCTACCACCAGTTCCATGCTGTTCGCAAGGCGCTCGCATCCACGGTGCGTGCGGCCACAGGAGGTGACCGCAAGGGCGGCGTTGTCTGGCACACGCAGGGGTCGGGCAAGTCGCTGACGATGCTGTTCTTCGTCCGTCAGCTCCAGCTCTCGCGCGCGCTGCGCAATCCGACGATCGTGCTGCTGACCGACCGCAACGACCTCGACGATCAGCTCTTTGGCACATTCTCGGCCCATGGCGACGTGCTTCGGCTTGCGCCCCAGCAGGCGGATAGCGCTGAGGTCATGCGGCGCCTTCTGGCTGTCGACATCGGCGGGGTGGTGTTCACCTCGGTTCAGAAGTTTCGTGGCGAAGACGGCGGGCACCCGCTGCTGACGCCGCGCGACAACGTCATCGTCATCGCGGACGAGGCGCACCGTAGCCAGTATGGGTTTCGCAAGCAGTACACGATCGGGCGCCGCGGGGTGCAGGAGCAAGTCGGCTTCGCGGAAATGCTGCGCCAGGCGCTTCCCAACGCCACGTTCATTGGCTTCACCGGAACTCCCATCGCCCTGCGCGACCGGAACACGGAGGCGGTGTTTGGCGATGTCATAGACACCTATGATATGAGCCAGTCGGTCGCGGACGGTGCGACCGTGCCGATTCACTACACCGCTCGTCTTGCCAGGCTGCGTCTGGATTTGTCGGACGACGAACGCGCCGAGCTCGACGCCATGGCCGAGGAATTGACCGAGGGCAACGACGCCGCGATCGAGCGCGGCAAAGGTAAGCTGACACGATTCGAGGCGGTGGTTGGCGCGCCTGACCGCATCGCCACAGTCGCTGCCGATATAGTCACGCACTTTGAGCGCCGCCGAGAAGCCATGGCCGGCGGCAAGGCGATGATCGTGGCCATCAGCCGCCGCGTGGCCGTGGCCTTCTACGATCAGCTCGCGGCGCTCCGCCCCGACTGGATCGCGACCGACCCGAGGTCCGATGACGCTGGCTTGCTCAAGGTGGTGATGACCGGAAACGGCAACGCAGACCCGCCCGAATTTCAGCCGCATCTGCGCACGAAGACACGACTGGAGAAGCTTGCGGATCGCTTCAAGGATCCATCCTCCGGGTTCGACCTCGTGATCGTCCGGGACATGTGGCTGACCGGCTTCGACGCGCCATCGCTGCACACCCTCTACCTCGACAAGCCGATGCGCGGACACGGATTGATGCAGGCGATCGCGCGCGTGAACCGCGTCTGGGGCGACAAGCCTGGCGGCCTGGTCGTTGACTATCTCGGGCTCGGAGCAGAACTGCGCGCGGCCTTGGCGCAATACAGCGCCCGCGACCGCGAGCAGATCCGGCTTGATGTTGGCGAGGCCGTCCGACTGACGTTGTCAAGGCTAGAGGGCGCACTCGCCTTGCTCGAGGGCACGGCATGGCGGCGGTTCTTCGACGCCGATCCTGGCGGGCGGCTTACGGTGCTCAAGCAATGTCTGGAGCATATTCTTGCGCAAGGGCACCGCGACCCTTTTATCGAGGTCGCGACCGAGATGGAGACCGCCTTCGCACTGTGCGCCGGCGACGAACGGGTCGCCGCTCAACGAGATACGATCGCGCTGATAGCCGCTTTGCGGGCCAATCTGGTGAAGTACACGGCTGGCGCGGGTCGCGGGCGAGATGCCGTTGAGCGCAATATCCGCCAGCTTCTCTCTCGTGCCGTCATGGCGGACGGGATCCTCGACGTGTTCGGCGCTGCCGGCCTCGACCGGCCCGACCTCGCGGTCCTGTCAGATGACTTCCTGACTGAGATCGGCAAAACGAAAGAGAAGAACCTCGCGATCGAGACGCTGCGCAGGTTGCTGTCTGGCGAAATCAAGGCTCGGGCGGCAGACAACGTTGTTCAAGCGCGCAAACTGACTGATCGGTTGGACGAAACACTTCGACGTTACCACAACAGGGCAGTCGACAGCGTACAGGTGATCGAGGAGCTGGTCGCTCTCGCAAAGGACATTACCGAGGCGAGTGCTCGAGGGACAGAACTCGGCCTCACCCCCGAGGAATTGGCTTTCTACGACGCCCTTGCCGACAATGGCTCGGCCAAATCCTTGATGGCTCACGAGCAACTGCGGGTCCTGGCACAGGCGCTCCTGACCAGCATCCGAGGCTCAGCCACGATCGATTGGACGCGAAAGGAGAGCGTCCGAGCAAAGATGCGCATAGAAGTCCGCAAGCTCTTGGCCAAGTATGGATATCCGCCAGACCTTCAGCGAGCTGCGGTGGATCTCGTTATCCGACAGGCGGAGACGCTGGCGGCACGATGGTTCTAATTCAAGGCGCAAGGTGCTCGGCATGACGGCGACCACAGCGAGGCCGAACCTCTTTCCTGCAGACAACGGTAGAAGGCATCTGGCCATCTGCGGGAAGCCGTTTCTTGCCTTACGTCGCGAGAGATCCTGACTCCTTTCTCGGTCATTCGATCGGAAGCGGCGAATGCGTGGCCCTTGTGGAACAGGCCGCGCACGCGCCAGCAGACAGGTTCTGGCATCGCGGCGAACTTGTGAAAGGCAATCCGAGCCTGCCCATCGGGACGGTTATCGCGACCTTCGATCCCGGGGGCACCTATGGCAACCACACCGACCACACGAGTCACGCCGCCATATATCTGGGTCAGGATGCCTTCGGCATCATGGTGATGGACCAGTGGATCAATCACAGGAACGGTAAACGGGATCTGCCTCAGCCGGCTCACAAACGAACCCTTCCCTTCAACAACATTCATGATCATGTCGTCAACAACGGAGATCACTACTTTGTCGTTGAATAGTACTCTCTGTCTGGTAGCGGTTGTGATGAATGCGAGTTGTGCACAGGGTAATGAAATCACTTGCCCGCGTCGGCTCGGAAACCACCCATGGTCGGATGCGAGCCTGTTCTATGGGACGCCTTCACTGCTTGCGGACATGGAGCCCGACGACGAGGGTTGGCACTTCGGACAGGGACCTCGGGACCCCGATCGCTATCTCGTCTGCCGCTATCAGGACGACGTAAAGACAATCGTCCTGCTCGTCCCTCGCACGGCACACCAATGCCTCTTCGGTCGCGGAGCAAAGGCGACGGTCTCCTGCCATTGAATACCATCGAACTTGCCCGGACAGGCTGAACTTTGCACGCGGAGCCCACGTCCGCCGGTGTTCCGCCTTAACCGACGTCAATGCCTTCGATCGGCTCCGGCTGGCTGTATAAGAACCTCTCGCCGGACCGGCTTCGATCTGATTGTGCGCCGACACACGGCATCGCGTCCGACATCCAGATCATTGCGGACGAACAAGGGCTTGCGGCCCGCTGAAGACACCCCGACGGTCGCCGCATGACCCAGCCCATCAGCCCCACCGATCTCGACGAGCTCCGACGCCTGATGCATCTCGATTGGGCCGATGGCGCCGTCGACGGCGGTCCACCGCGATGCCGTCCATCCCTGCATGACCGGCCACGAGATCGTCGACCGCGTCGCGCCCGCCGGCACCGCTCCGATCCTGTCCCGGCATGAACGCGAGCTCTCGACGCCCTGACGCATCTGCCGGACAGCTGCAAACCGGCCACCGATGTGCTGCTCATGCATGGGATGTCGCCGATCGATCGAGCCGCGACGGTACCGGTCCGACACATGACGCTCGTTCATGGAAAAGCTCCCGCGACGCGTTGTTGATCTGACATCCCGGGCTTTACCCTCTATAGCGGAGGGGTATTCAGACATGACAGGTGAGAGCGATGGCCGACCTTCTCACGGTGGGTGGTTTCCCTCAGCTCCCTGGCACGTTCGACAGCTACAAAGCGCAGAGCATCGCCGTCATCGGCGATCAGGTCTCGATCATCATCAACAACCCGTTTACTGGACCGTTCCAGGGAATGGAAGACGCCTATTTCGAGCAATCCCTGACGTTGTTTGCTGATCAAAACAAGTCCCCGCACTCGGACTTCCCTGCCCTCACCTTATCGGACCAGACAACCGGGCAGACCTACAATCTTCCTCTCGAGCAGGACAGCGTCTCTTACAACTACGGGGCTGATCGCGACACGGTCGTGTATCTGAATTTCAGGACCGCTTCGCCGCCCTTCCAAGGCGTTCTGACCGGCGTCAATCCTTGTTTTGCTTCGGGCACGCCTATCGACGGCCCATCCGGTCCGCGTGCGGTCGAGCAGCTCGCCCGGGGCGATATCGTTACTCTCTCGAACGGGGGAACCACCTGTGTCGTCTGGATCGGTCATCGTCGTCAGCATGGCGGAGACGTGATCCGGGTCCGGCATGGCGCTCTGGGATCGAGGTTGCCCCGCCGGGACCTGATCGTCTCGGAGGATCACGGCCTGTTCCTTGATGGCGTGCTGGTCCCCGCGGGATTGCTCGTCGACGGTCAAGCCATACGTCGCGAGCGCCACGACACAGTGGTGTTCTGGCACGTCGAATTGGAGCGTCACGGGATCCTGCTTGCCGAGGGCGCCCCGGCCGAAAGCTATCTCGACACTGGCAACCGCCGCCAGTTCGGCAATTGCGCGCTGTCCTACGACCCGGTGTCCGCGGTTCAGGAACCTTGCGCCGAGATGGTGTTCGCGGGCGAGCGACTCGACGCGATCAGGGCTGGACTGCGGAACCGAGCCGCGAGCGGCGAGGGTCGGACCACGGCCGGTAAGTTGCGCGCCGCCGTCCCGTAACGCGCGAAAAGATGCTTGCGGTGCGCTGAAGACACCCCGACGGTCGCCGCATGACCCAGCCGATCAGCCCCACCGAGCTCGACGAGCTCCGACGCCTGATGCATCTCGATTGGGCCGATGGCGCCGTCGACGGCGCCCCACCGCTCGCCGACACCGACCGCGCCGCCAATCTCTACGGCGTCGTCGCCGACCCCTATCACCGCCTCGCCTTCGGCAGCCTCTCCCGCGCCCGGCTGCTGCTGATCTGCATCCACAACCTGATGGAGAACCATCAGTGGGACAAGGCCTCCCGCGCCATCGCGCGCCTCGACCGCATGGAGCGCGACCAGGAGCGCGAGCGCGAGCGCGAACGCGTCAGGCGCCAGCCTCTGACCGGCAACATCGAGCCCGCGGCGCCCGCCAAGGCCGCGCCAATCGCGCCGACCGCGTCGGTCAAGCCGCCGCCCGAACCTCCCACGTCCGCGGCACCCACGCCGCTGCCGCGCGCCGTCATGCAGGCGATGTCGACCGCCCAGCTCTTCGAGTTTTGCGCCGGCCAGCTCTCCCTCACCCCCGCCGAGTTCCACCGCAAGCTGGAAACATCCGCCCCCTTCACGTGACGGCGGGGCCTTGAGCCCCGACCGAGCCCGTCCCGTCCACCCCCAACGCCTGCCAGCTTGCCGGAACCGAACGACCCCTCGCGGCCCCCCGGCCGGCGAGCCCTTCGCGCACGCGCCCTCTGCCGCAAACCACAGCCCAAACGAGTGAAAATCGCAAAATTAAGACAGACGCACGAACCTTCAAGGGACGGCGTAGGCTCGACCGGCTGAACCCTGGATTCTCGATCGGAGCAGATGAAGGTGAACAACGTCGTCAACGTCACGCAGGTCGAGGAGATCGCGTTCGCCGAGGGCATCAGCTGGCGCAGCTTCGACAAGCCGCTGACGCCGGCGATGCCGAAGGACCGACTCGGCGTCAACCACTGTCGTGTTCCGCCCGGGACGAGCGGGTGCCCGTGCCACACCCACCAGATCGAGGACGAGGTATTCTTCGTCCTCTCCGGACGTGGCCTGTTCCGCTACGGCGACGAGGTCGTCGAGATCGGCCCCGGCGATTGTCTCACCTGCCCGGCGGGAACCGGGATCGGTCACCAGATCGCCAATCCGTTCGACGAAGACCTGACCTACCTTGCGATCGGCGGCAACAGCCCGAACGAGGTTTGCACCTATCCCGACACCGGCCGGATTTCCATCGTCGCCCTCAACCACGGCGGCTTCCTGCAGCAAGCCGGCTATTTCGAGAAGCAACCCGACCCGCCGCTGATCATGAGCATGCCGAGGTCCAGCAGCAACGCCGGGTCCGATGACGAACGCCGAGCTCTCCTGCCCACCGCTACACCTGGCTCCCCGCCGTCACCGCCTCCACGATGAGGGACGCGACCAGCGCCGGCGCCTCGACATGCGGCTGATGGCCGCACGCGATCACGTGCAACCCGGCCCGTCCCGGCAATCCACGACCATGGCGCGCCGGAATGACCCGATCCCCCGTGCCCCAGACCACCTTCGTCGGCACCGAGACATGGTCCAGCGCGCCACGTAACGAATGCGCCTGGGTCCCGTCCGGGAAGAGCGCGTCGACCAGCGCACGCTGGTATTCGCGCAGCGCCGGATCCGCACGCATCCGCAGCACGGCGCGAACAAACGACGGCGTCACGTGGCTCTGATCGGCGAACAATTGGCGTAGCCAGGGCGCCAGGCTCCCTTCCTGCCCGGCGCGCGCATAGCCGCGCAGAAAATCGCCGTTGATCTCGGGGCCGAGCCCGGCCGGCGCCAGCAGGACGAGCGAGCGCAACTCGACCGTGCCCGCCTCCGCAAGCGCCAGCGCCACCGCCCCGCCAAGGGAATGCCCCACCAGGTGCAGCCGCGACACCCCTTCCTCGTCCAGCACCGACTGCACCGCATCGACCAGCGCCTCCAGGCGCGCCTGCGCCGGCACCTCGGATCGTCCATGCCCCGGCAGATCGATCGCCAGCATCCGATGCTGCGCTTCCAGCAACGGCCAGACGCGGCACCAGGTCGACAGCTCGGCGCCGAACCCGTGCAGCAGCACCACCGGCGTGCCGCTCCGGACTCCGAACCATTGCCGATGCACGCCAGGCGATGCCGGCACCACGGCCAGGTCGCCGCTCACGATCCTGCCGTTCGGTCCCGAACCCCGCACCGACGCCAGGTCGAGCCCGCGCCGCCTCGCCTCGCGGCGGGCAAGGGGGGTGGCACGCAAAGGTTGGGGCTCTGCCCCAAGCCCCGCCAAAGGCGGTCGCCTTTGGAAACCATCACTGGAGTCACGCGGGTCTGGGGGCGCTGCCCCCAGCGGGGTCCAGGGGCAGAGCCCCTGGCCTTCCCATGCTTCCCCGTCCGCCACGATCCACCCGATGGCCGCCCCGACCTTCACCTCCGCGCCGTCCGCCGCCTTCACCCCCCGAACCACACCCGAGGCCGGCGCCTCGATCTCCATCGCCGCCTTGTCGGTCTCGATCTCGAACAGTGGCTCGCCCGCCTTGACCGGCGCCCCCTCGTCCACGAGCCAGCGTCCGATCCGCCCCGCCACCATGTCCATGTCGACGCGTGGAAAGATGATCTCGGTCGCCACGTCACACCCGTCCGCGCACCAGCCGGCGCCCGGCGTCCACGATGTCGGCCACCTGCGGCACCGACGCGCGCTCCAGCGCCGGACTGTACGGGATCGGGCACTCCGCGCCCCCGAGCCGCAGGATCGGCGCGTCGAGCCGGTCGAACGCCTCGGACTCGGCGATCAGCGCGCTGATCTCCGCGCCGATCCCGAGCGTCTTGACCCCCTCGTAGACGCACAGCAGCCGGGTCGTGCGCGACACGCTCTCGATCAGCGTCTCGCGGTCCAGCGGCCGCAGGCACCTCAGATCCACCATTTCCGCCTCGATCCCGTCGCCGGCCAGCATCGACGCCGCCTCGAGCGAGCGCCCCACCATGATCCCGCTCGCCACGATCGTCAGGTCGGTCCCCCGGCGTCGGATCGCGGCCGTCCCGATCGGCACCCGATACGGTTCGATCGGAACCGGACCCTTCGTCTTGTAGAGCAGCTTGTGCTCGAAGATCATCACCGGGTCCGGATCGTCGATCGCCGCCAGCAACAATCCCTTGGCGTCGTAGGGCGTCGACGGCTGCACCACCTTCAGTCCCGGCACGTGCGCGAACCACGCCTCCAGGCTCTGGCTGTGCTGCGCCGCAGCCCCCGTCCCCGATCCGTTGGGAAACCGCATCACCAGGGGCACCGACGCCGCACCCCCCAGCATGAAACGGATCTTCGCCGCCTGGTTGACGATCTGCTCCATCGCCAGCGTCGCGAAGTCCGAGAACTGGAACTCGAACACCGGCCGCCGCCCCGCGATCGCAGCACCCACCGCGACGCCGGCGGCGCCGAGTTCGGCGATCGGCGTGTCGATCACCCGCTCCTCGCCGAAACGATGCACCAGGTCGCCCGTCACCTGGAACGCCCCGCCATAGACGCCGATGTCCTCGCCCATCAGGAACACGCGCTCGTCGGCTTCCATCGCCTGCGCCATCGCCTCCTGCAGGGCCGCCGCGAACGACAGCGCGCGGGCCTCCTCGACGACCTCGCTCACGATCAGGCCAGCACGTCGCGCAGCAGCGCCGCCGGATCGGGCTCGGGCGAGCCCTGCGCAAAGGCGAGCCCCGAGGCGATCTCCGCCTCCGCTTCCCGCCGGATCGCGTCCACATCGGCCCGCTCGAGCATCCCCAGCGACACCAGCTCGGTCTCGAACTGCACGATCGGATCGCGGCGCTGCCACTCCTCGATCTCGTCGCGGGAACGGTAACGGTTCCGATCGCTCCGCGAGTGTCCGCGGATCCGGTAGGTCTTGCTCTCGATCAACGACGGGCCGCCGTCCGCGCGCGCCAGATCGATCGCCTCGAAGGCGGCGTCGGCCACATCGGCGAACCGGTTGCCGTCGACGATCCGCGCCGGCATGCCGTAGGCCGGCGCCCGGTCGGCGACGTGGGCGACCGACATCGACCGCTCCGTCGAGGTCGACATCCCGTAACGGTTGTTCTCGCAGACGAACACCACCGGCAGCCGCCAGAGTGCCGCCATGTTCAGCGACTCGTGGAACGCCCCCTGGTTCGAGGCGCCATCGCCGAAGAAACACACCACGATGTCCGCGCGCTTCTCCTGACGGATCGCGAGCGCCGCACCCACCGCGATCGGCAACCCGCCGCCGACGATGCCGTTGGCGCCCAGATTGCCCTGGCTCACGTCCGCGATATGCATCGAGCCGCCACGTCCATGGCAGTAGCCGCTCTCGCGCCCGAAGAACTCGGCGAACATGCGCGCGGGTTCGGCACCCTTGGCGATGCAGTGCCCGTGCCCGCGATGCGTCGACGTGATCTGGTCGCGCGCCGTGAGCCCGACGCAGATCCCGACCGCACTCGCCTCCTGCCCGATCGACAGATGCATCGTCCCGTGGATCTGCCCGCGCATGTAGGCCTGCTCCGCGCCCTCCTCGAACAGCCGGATCAGCATCATGCGGCGCAACGATTCCCGGACCTGCTCGCGCGTCAGCCGGTCGTAGACCGAAGGCCGGTTGCGAACCTCCGCCCCGTCCATCACGCGGCCCGATCGGCCGCCAGCCACGCATCCTGCGCCCGGCGCAGCTTGACGATCCGCATCGTCTCGTCGACCCGGCAATTCTCGTAGGTCAGGGATTCGCCCACCCCGATCGGCCGCGTCACCACCGCGCGCTCGGCGAGCCCCATCGGCAGCATGCCTGCCGCCCGCGCCTGTTCGACGGTCGCGATCCACCCGCGATAATGATCCTCGCCGATCTTGCCCAGCGTCACGCCGGGTGCGAGCGCCTCCTTGGCGACGCAGCCGCATTCCGCCACCGGTGTCGGCAGCGGCACCATGTGCGCACGCCCATGCAGCACCAGCGACGCCGCCGTCAGCGGCACTTCGAGCGACGTGAGGTGATACGGGCGGACAAAGGTAAAGTAGGGCCCGTCACCCATCTTCAGATCGCGGAGGCGCTCGTGGATACGCGGATGCGGCGCCTTGATGACGACGAACACGCCGGGTGCCACACCCTTGCCGACGCTGTAGTCGACCACGCCGGACCGCGACAGCACGCCGCCGTCCGCGTGCGGCACCAGCACCCGCGCGAGCTGCTCGATCGTTGCGTCCGGTCCGTGCATGCCCGGCCGATCCGGCAGCAGCCCGGTCGCATTCGCGATCGCGCACATCTCGATCATCGTCTTCGAGCCGTCGACGAACTCGACCAGCATGCGCGGGTTCATGTGCCGCCGGCGGGCCTCCTCCTCGTACTCCGCGGGCTTGGCATCGAAGCGGAGCGGATTGTTCTTCCCCTTGCCGGCCGCCACGATCGGATAGCCGAGGCCGCGCACGAACTCGATCAGCTCCATCGCCGCACTCGGCTCGTCGCCCGCGCCGAGCGAATAGCAGACGCCGGCACTCGCCGCTTCCCGCGCCAGCATGGGACCCACGGTGACGTCGGCCTCGACATTCATCATCACGACGTGCTTGCCGTGCCTGATCGCCGTCAGCGACAGCTCGGCGCCGACGCCCGGGTTGCCGGTCGCATCGATCACCACATCGACCGGGCCCGCCACGCAGGCGCAGGTCGCGTCCTCGGTCAGCGCGATCCGGCCCGACATGATCGCCTCCTCGACCGCACGCGCGTCGGGACACAGGCGCGCGCGTTCGCGGGCGATGCCCGCCACATCGAGCGACGCCCATGCCTGGTCGATCCGGCTTTCCGCGATCACGGCGATCGCGAGGCCCGGCATCAATTGCACCTGCGTGACGATGTCGGTTCCCATTTCGCCGGCGCCGATCAGTCCGATGCGGACGGGACGTCCGTCGACGGCACGGCGCGCGAGATCAATCAGCAAGCTCATGGCACGTCCTGTCGAACCCCCCTTGAATGTGTGGAACATCTGTTACTCAGTCAACAGGTTTGTTCGACCCTGATCGAAGACAGGAACTGTTGCAGCGCAAAATAATGCCCGGGTTCAGAAAATGCTCGGACCCGTACCGAGAACATGTTGACGTCAGCTAGGATAAATGTTCAGGATTACGCCGTCGTCCACAGAGGCGAAGACGGGAAACGAAACCATGGATTGGCGAACTCTCCTGATCGCCTTCGGCATCTTGTGGGCGGTCCAGGTCGCCGGAACCGCGCTGCAGATGCGGCACTACCGCCGCTTCATCGCTGATCTGGTCGCGCGCTGGTCGGACGGCGCGATCGGCTCGGGCAACGCGCGCGCCCGCCTCGGCCGCGGCGTCATCGCCATCCTGGTAGTCTCGCCCGCCGGCCTCGTGCGCCAGGCGTTCGCCATGCAGGGCCGCACGGTTTGGGCGAAGTTCAAGCCGATGACGGCACTCGTCGGCCGTGACATCGCCGACATCCGCTCCGGCCGCGCCTTCGACGAACGCGACCGCCGCCTGTCGGACGCGTTCCGCCGCGCCGTCGAGCAGATCGACGTGACCGCCAGCCACGCACACTGACCCAGGGAGCAGCCAATGCTCGCGCTATCGCATCTCGCCCAGGGCTTCATCGGCATCTTCAACGAGGGCGGCAAGACGTTCGTGGCCTTCGTCACCGGCATCGTGCCCACGCTGATCGTCCTGCTCACCGCGGTCTATGCGCTGATCGAGCTGATCGGCGAGCATCGCGTCCATCGTGCCGCCGCCTTCGCCGGCCGCTACGCCCTGACCCGCTACACGGTTCTGCCGCTGCTCGCGATGTTCTTCCTGACCAACCCGATGGCCTACACATTCGGCGTCTTCATCGACGAGAAGCACAAGCCCGCCTTCTACGACTCTGCGGTCTCCTTCTGTCATCCGATCACCGGCCTGTTCCCGCACGGCAACTCGGCCGAGTTGTTCGTCTGGCTCGGCGTCGCCAACGGGCTGCTGCGCTTGCACCTGCCGCTCGGTCCGCTCGCGGTTCGCTACTTCATCGCCGGCCTGATCGTCATCCTGCTCCGCGGCATCGTCACCGAGCGGGTCACCGCCTTCCTCGCCGCCCGCCAGGGCGTGGCACTCTAGGAGGATCGGCCATGGACCAGACGACCGGCACGCTTCAGGCGGGCCAGTTCCGGGCGGTCAGGGTCGATCGCGGCGGCCAGGGCTGGGGCGGGCCGCTGACCATCCTGCCCACCGCGCAGCGCGACAAGATCGTGGCCGTCACCGGCGGCGGCATCCCGCCCGTCGCCCGGCGCCTCGCCGAGCTGACCGGTGCCACCGCCGTCGACGGCTTCCGCTCGCCACCCATCGAGAGCGAGATCGCCGCCGTGGTGATCGATTGCGGCGGCACCGCACGCTGCGGCGTCTATCCGCGCAAGCGCCTGATGACGATCAACTTGACCTCGGTCGGCCAGTCGGGTCCGCTCGCGCAGTTCATCACCGAGGACGTCTACGTGTCGGGCGTGAAGGTGGAGAACCTGCATCCGCTCGACGGCGACGTCCCGGTCTCGGCGCCGGCGCCCGCCGCTCCGGCCACACAAACCCACCCGTTCGAGCGCCGGCCGGCGCCCGTCGACATGGGCGGCGGCTTCACCGGCTTCATCGCCAACATCGGCCGCGTCATGGGCGGCGTGATCGGCGTTCTCTACCAGAGCGGCCGCCGCTCGATCGACATGGTGATCCGCACCATCCTGCCGTTCATGGCCTTCGTCTGCATGCTGATCGGCGTGATCAACGCGACCGGCCTCGGCGGCCTGATCGCGACAGTGCTGACCCCGCTCGGCGGCAGCCTGCCCGGCCTCCTCGTGCTCTCGGCCATCTGCGGCCTGCCGTTCCTGTCGCCTGTCCTCGGTCCGGGCGCCGTCATCGCCCAGGTGATCGGCGTGCTGATCGGCCAGCAGATCGGCAACGGCACCATCGCCCCGCAATTCGCGCTTCCCGCCCTGTTCGCCTTCGACACCCAGGTCGGCTGCGACTTCGTCCCCGTCGGCCTCGCACTCGGCGAGGCCAAGCCCGCCACCGTCCAGGTCGGCGTGCCCGCCGTCCTGATCAGCCGCCAGATGACCGGCCCGATCGCGGTCGTGATCGGCTGGCTGATGAGCTTCGGCCTCTACTGAGGGACCCCATGACCACCCTGTTCGCCACCACGATCGACGAAGTCGGCGCCGAAGCCCTCGACCTGCTCGACGGCGGCGTGCTGATCCTGTTCGCCGCCGGCGCCCCGCCCGAGCTCGCCGAGGTGTCGATCACCCACCGCGTTACCACCCCACCGTCCACCTCGCCGGTCGCGGGCAGCACGCTGCGCATCGACGGTGCGCCGTTGCGCATCACCGCCGTCGGCGACACCGCCTGGCAAAAGGCGACCGACATCGGCCACGTCGTCTTCTCCTTCAACGGTGCGTCCGCGGCCGAGCGTCCCGGCGAGATCTGCGTCGAGCGGACCCCGTCCGAACAACTCCGTCCCCTGCTCCGACCCGGCGCCGCCATCGAGATCACCGTCTAGATGCGCGTCGAGTGCGACGCGGTCGTCCGCCAGCACGAAGGCCTGCATGCCCGCCCCGCCGCCCGCCTGGCAGGGCTGGCCAAGAGCTTCCGCGCCGATATCGAGATCCTCAAGGACGGCACCGCCGCCAACGCCAAGAGCACGGTCAAGCTGATGCTGCTGGCGGTCAAGGAGGGCGAGCGCATCCGCATACGGGCCGACGGCGCCGACGCCGAAGCGGCCGTCGCCGAGCTCGTCGCCCTCGTCTCGCACGCCAACGAGCACGAGGCCCCGCCGACCCAACCAACCCGGCCCCGGGCCGCCGCTTTCATCCCGGCCAGCGAGGGCGTCGTCGTCGGCCCCGCCTTCGTCTACCTGCCCCAGCCCCTCGACCCGCCCGAGCGACGGATCGATCCCGCCGCCATCCCGGCCGAGATCGACCGCTTCCGCCAGGCCGTCGCCGAATTGTCCGTCTTCCTCGACGGCGCCGCCGCGTCCGCCGACCAGACCCAGGCCCAGATCTTTGCGGCCCTCCGCGAGCTCGCCAGCGATCTCGAACTGATCGAGCCGGTCGAGCGCCTGATCGGCACCGGTCAGGACGCCGCCTCCGCCGTGCTCGCCGCCGGCCGCGCTCTCGCCGATCGCTTCGCCCGCATCGACGACGCCTACTTCCGGACCCGCGCCGAGGACGTGACCGGCATCGCCCGCCGCATCGCCGCCATCCTGCTCGGCCTCCCCGACGACGATCTCGCCTCGCTCCGGACCCCCTCCGTTCTCATCGCCGCCGACCTCTCGGCGATGGACATCGCCCGCCTGCCCATCCGTCTGCTCTCCGGCCTGCTGACCACGCAGGGCGGCCCCACGTCGCACATCGCCATCATCGCCCGCTCGCTCGGCATCCCCGCAATCGTCGGCGCCCGCCTCGCCGAACCCGATCTCCGCCGTGCCCGCACCGTGGCGCTCGACGGCTCGACCGGCGAGGCGATCCTCGACCCCACCGAAAACGAAGCCACCGAATTTCAAGTGCGGCGCGCCGCCGCCGAGGCGAGCCGTCGCGAGACCGAGCGCTTCACCCATCTCGAACCCCGCACCGTCGACGGCATCGCGATCGAAGTCGCCGCCAATATCGGGACTCCCGACGAAGTCGATTCCGCCCTCGCCCAGGGCGCGATGGGCATCGGCCTTTTCCGCACCGAATTCCTGTTCATGCGCGGCAGCGCGCCACCCTCGGAAGACGAACAGCATCGAATCTATGTCCGGGTCCTGGAGGCCTTCGCCCCCCGTCCGGTCCTCGTCCGCACGCTCGACATCGGCGGCGACAAGCAGGTGCCCGGCCTTGCCCTGGAGCCGGAAGCCAATCCGTTCCTGGGCTGGCGCGGCATCCGCATGTGCCTCGACAGCCCCGAACTGTTCGAGCCCCAGCTCCGCGCCCTGCTTCGCGCCGCGACCAAGGGGCGCCTGCGGGTGATGTTCCCGATGATCAGCGATGTCTCCGAGGTGATCGCCGCACGCGCCTGCCTCGACCGTTGCCGCCAATCCCTCACGGCCGCCGGCACCGAGACCGGCCCGATCGAGGTCGGCATCATGATCGAGACGCCGGCCGCCGCGCTGTGCGCGCGTGAACTCGCGCGCCATGTCGACTTCTTCTCGATCGGCACCAACGACCTGACGCAGTACACGATGGCGGCCGACCGCACCAACGCCCGCCTCGCCCGGCTCGGCCGGACCGACCATCCGGCGGTGCTGCGCATGATCGAGCTCGCCTGCCAGGGCGCGCGCGACGGCGGGATCTGGGTCGGGATCTGCGGCGAGGCGGCGGCCGATCCGGCCCTGATCCCGACTTTCCTGTCCTGGGGCGTGACCGAGCTGAGCATGAGCGCGCCGCTGATCGCCCGCGCCAAGCGCGCAATCACAGAAATCAAGTAAGGCAACCGGGGCTCTGCCCCGCACCCCGCCAAACGCGGGGCGTTTGGATCGCCAATGTTTCGAATGTATTGCGGGTCTGGGCGCGTCACGCCGGAGGCGTGCTGACGCACGACGCCCAGTGGGGTTTCAGGGGCGACGCCCCTGACCTTCTCTTGCCGACGCCTCGCTAAAGCCTCTCCGCGAGCAACCCTCCGGCCGCCGCCTCGTCGGTGATCAGCACGCGAGGTTGCAGCAGCCGGATCGCGGCGAGGAGTGCCGTGACCTTGCTCCATCCGCCCGACGCGAGCACGACCTGCGGCACCCGGCGCAGCTCGTGCGGATCGAGTGCGACCACCCTCCGGTTCAGGGGATGGTCGATCACCGTCCCGTCCCGGTCGATGAACCGGCACAGCACGTCGCCGACCGCCCCCGCCCGCCGCAGCTCTTCCATCTCGGCCTCGGAGACCATCTTCAGCCGCGAGATCGTCGAGCCCGGCGAGACATCGCCGACGCTGATCAGCGCCAGGTCGACGCGTCGCGCCATCTCGAACACCTCGACGATGCCCGAATGCCCGAGCAGACCCGTATAGGTCGCATCGTCGTCGACGAAGACGGGAGCGGCCATCATGTAGCAGGCCGCGTCGAACAGGTTGGCGAACCGCCAGGCAAATTCGGACGGGTTCACCCCGGCGGCCCGCGTCAGCGCGCCCAGCAGCGAGACGACGGTGAGATCCTGCACGTTCCGCCGCGCGACGCTGACCAGGCTGTGGCGCAGCGTGTTGCCCCAGCCGAGCCCCACCCGCATCCCGTTCTGCAGGGTGTCGCCGAGAAAACCTCCCGCCGCCGCGCCGAGCAGGGCAGGCAGCTTCTCGGCATCCTCCGGTGTCGGGATCACGATCACCCGCTCGATGCCGAACGCCGCTTCGAGCGCCCGCTCCTTGGCGATGCATCCCGACAGGCTGGTCATCACCCGGATCTGCACCGTGCCGTCCTGTCGGCACGCGGCCAAGACCTTGAGCACCCGCAGCCGGCTCAGCCCGAGCCGTTCCGCGATCGCGTCCTGGGTCATCCCTTCCATGTAATAGAGCCAGGACACGCGGGTCTTCAGATCGGTGTCTTGCCCTGCCTCCGCCATCGACGGTCCGAACGCCTCTCCGAGGGCCGCATTGACGCAGGCCCCGGGTTCCTCATACCAAGTCCGCCGCCCTGTCAAACCGGAGTTCGCGCACATGACGGCTGCCATCGTGGTCGGCGCCGGCCGCGGCCAGCGCATGGGCGGCCCGATCCCCAAGCAGTATCGCCACCTCGACGGCATCCCGGTCATCCGGCACACGCTGCTCGCCTTCCTGCGCCATCCCGGGATCGAGCACGTGCAGGCCGTCATCCACCCGTCCGATCTCGCCCTCTACACCGAGGCCACCTCGGGCCTCTCGATGCCCGACCCCGTCATCGGCGGCAGCACACGGCAGGAATCGGTCCGCTTCGGCCTCGAAAGCCTGGTGTCCCGCAAGCCGGACAAGGTCATCATCCATGACGCCGTCCGGCCGTTCGTGGAGCAGGAAACCATCAGCAACGTGATTGCCGCCCTCGACACCGTCCCCGCGGTGATCACCGGCCTTCCGGTTCCCGACACGCTCAAGCGTTGCCGCGGCGGCGTCGTCGACCAGACCGTCGACCGCGCGGATGTCTGGCGCGCGCAGACGCCGCAGGGCTTCCACTACGACAAGATCCTCCGTGCCCACGAGGAGGTTCATTTCCGCGATCCCACCCATGCCGAGCTGACCGACGACTCGCTCGTCATCGAAAGCGCCGGCATGAAGGTCGCCCTGATCGAGGGCACCGACGACAACTTCAAGATCACCACCGAGCGCGACCTGAGCCGGGCCGAACTGATCATCCAGCGCGGCCGCCTCGAAAACCATGTCGGCTGGGGCTTCGATTTCGAGGCCTTCGCGGCCGGCGACCATCTCGCCATCTGCGGCATTCCGGTCCCCAATCCGTGCGGCGTCGCGCGCCAGTACAACGCCGACATCCCGCTCAACGCGGTGACGGACGCGCTGCTCGGCACCATCGGCGGCGTTCCGGGCGCTTCGCACTTCCAGCCGGCGCGGCCCGGCCTGCGTGGCGCCACGTCGGACTTCTTCCTGCGCCAGACCGTGTCGCTCGTCGCCATGCGCGGTGGCCGGATCATCCATGTCGACCTCACGGTCCTCGCACCCGCGCCCGATATCGCGCCCCACGTGGACAGCATGTCCAGGCGGCTCGCATCGCTCCTGTCGATCGATGTGACCCGGATCAGCGTCAAGCAGGCGACCTCGTTCCAGAACGGTCTGTATGGACGCGGCGACGGCCTCGGCGCCCAGTGCCTGGTGACCACGCAATATCCGGACATGTGAGCCATGCGGCGCCCGAAGGGCCGGCCGATCGATGGCTGGCTCATCATCGACAAGCCCTCCGGCCTGACCAGCGCCCGCGTCGTCGCCCGTCTCAAGCGCGGCTTCGACGCGCGCAAGGTCGGCCATGCCGGCACGCTCGATCCGATCGCGACCGGGGTCCTGCCGGTCGCCTTCGGTGCGGCGACCAGGACGGTTCCGTTCATCATGGACGGCACCAAGATCTATCGCTTCACGCTCCGCCTCGGCGAGAGCCGCACGACGGACGACCGCGAAGGCGACATCGTGGAGACGAGCAGCGTCCGGCCGAGCGATGACGCGCTCGAGGCGGCGCTGCCGGCGCTGACGGGAGACATCTTGCAGGTCCCCCCCGTGTTTTCCGCGCTCAAGGTCGCGGGCGAGCGGGCCTACGACATGGCGCGCGAAGGTCGCGCACCCGCTCTGCCGCCACGCGCGGCGCGCGTCGATCGCTTCGAGCTGATCGGCCGGCCCGACGCCGATCATGCGATCTTCGAAGTCCAGTCGGGAAAGGGGGTCTACATGCGCAGCCTCGCGCGCGACGTCGCGCGGGCCGCGGGCTCGGTGGGTCACGTCGCCGAACTGCGGCGCCTTCGCGTCGGCCCGTTCCAGGAGGCCGATACGATTTCCCTGGACTTTCTCGGCAGTCAGGCGGAGAACGCGCGAGCTTCTCCGGACCTGCTCCTTCCCGTCTCGACCGTGCTGGCCGACATCCCGGCGCTGGCCCTGACCGGTGAGGAGGCAGACCGTCTCTCGCACGGACGCGCCTTGGCGCGGACGACCGTCGAGGAACGGCTTCCTGGCACGCTCGCGAACCTCACGGGTCTCGTCCGCGCCATGGCGGGAGAGCGCGTTGTCGGTCTCTGCCGCCTCGACGAGGCATGGCTGTCGCCGCAACGTCTCCTGCAACCCGTGTCCAGTGGAGAATGACGATGTCGATCACCGCGGAGCGCCGCACGGCGCTCGTCGGAGACTATGCCAGGGCCGACAACGACACCGGCAGCCCGGAGGTCCAGGTCGCGATCCTGAGCGAGCGGATCAGCAATCTGACCGAGCATCTCAAGACGCACGCCAAGGACTTCCACTCGCGACGCGGCCTGTTGATGCTCGTCGGCCGCCGCCGCCGCCTGCTCGACTACCTCAAGGGCCGCGACCAGTCCCGCTACGAGGGGCTGATCTCCCGTCTAGGCCTCCGCCGCTAGGCGGAAGCATCACGCGCAGGGGACGCGGTTCGGCGTTTCAGGTGACACGGAGCTCAGCTCCCTGCCGTCCGAGACGCCGCCAACGCCGATCGTCCCCAGGCGAACAGCCAAGGAACGACATATGTTCGACTATTATCGCAAGGAACTGGAGTGGGGCGGCCGCAAGCTGGTCCTCGAGACCGGCAAGATGGCCCGACAGGCCAATGGTGCCGTGTTGGCCCGCTACGGCGACACCATCGTGCTCTGCACCGCGGTCGGCGCCCGCAACGTCAAGCCGGGACAGGATTTCTTCCCGCTGACCGTCAACTACCAGGAAAAGGCGTTCGCCGCCGGCAAGATCCCCGGCGGCTTCTTCAAGCGCGAGGGCCGGCCGTCAGAGGCCGAGATCCTCAATTCGCGCCTGATCGACCGCCCGCTTCGGCCACTCTTTCCCAACGGCTTCCGCAACGAGGTCCAGGTCGTCGCAACCGTGCTGAGCCATGACCTCGAGAACGATCCGGCCATCGTCGCACTCATCGGCTGCTCAGCCGCCCTGACCCTGTCGGGCATTCCGTTCTTCGGGCCGGTCGCCGGCTGCCGCGTCGGCCATGTCGGCGGCCAGTACGTGCTGAACCCGACCAACGCCCAGATCAAGGAAAGCGCGCTCGACCTCGTGCTCGCCGGAACCGCCCAGGGCGTGCTGATGGTCGAGAGCGAGGCGAAGGAGCTGTCCGAGGACGAGATGCTCGGCGCCGTCACCTTCGGCCACCAGGGTTTCCAGCCGGTGATCCAGGCGATCATCGAACTGGCCGAGCACGCCGCGAAGGAGCCCTGGCCGCTCGCGGACGTGTCCGATGCCGCTCGCACCCTCAAGTCCCGTGTCGACGCGATCGCCCGCGCCCCGCTGGCCGAGGCCTACAACGAGCGCGTCAAGCAGGCCCGCGTCGAGAAGGTGTCCGCCGCCAAGAAGCAGGCCGCCGCCCAGCTTGCCGACGAGGGCCTCGACGCCGACGCCGCCAAGGGCCTGTTCAAGGAGCTCGAGGCCGATATCGTCCGCAATGCCATTCTCGACGACGGCATCCGCATCGATGGCCGCGACACGCGCACCGTCCGCCCGATCGTGGCGGAAGTCGGCGTCCTGCCCCTCGCGCACGGCTCCGCGCTGTTCACCCGCGGCGAGACCCAGGCGCTGTGCGTCGCCACCCTCGGCACCGGCCAGGACGAGCAGATGATCGACGCGCTGGAGGGCGAATACCGCCAGCATTTCATGCTGCACTATAATTTCCCGCCCTTCTCGGTCGGCGAGGCCGGCCGCATGGGCTCGCCCGGCAGGCGGGAGATCGGCCACGGCAAGCTCGCCTGGCGTGCGCTGCACCCGCTGCTGCCGACCAAGGAGGCTTTCCCCTACACGATGCGTGTGGTGAGCGAGATCCTCGAGAGCAACGGCTCGTCGTCGATGGCGACCGTCTGCGGCACCTCCTTGTCGCTGATGGACGCCGGCGTCCCGCTCGCGCGTCCGGTCGCGGGCATCGCCATGGGCCTGATCAAGGAGGACCGCGGCTACGCGGTGCTGTCGGACATCCTCGGCGACGAGGACTATCTCGGCGACATGGACTTCAAGGTCGCCGGCACCGAGGCCGGCGTCACCTCGCTGCAGATGGACATCAAGATCACCTCGATCACGCCCGAGATCATGAAGGTCGCCCTCGACCAGGCGCGTGACGGCCGCCTGCACATCCTGGGCGAGATGGCCCGCGCGCTGACCGGCGCGCGCAGCGGCGTCTCGACCAATGCCCCCAAGATCATCACCATCACCGTGCCGAAGGAGAAGATCCGCGAGGTCATCGGCACCGGCGGCAAGGTAATCCGCGAGATCGTCGAGACCACGGGCTGCAAGATCGACATCGAGGACGATGGGACGATCAAGATCGCGGCGACGTCCGAGGAACAGGCGCAGCGCGCGATCGATCGCATTCGCGGCATTACCGCCGAGCCCGAATTGGGTGTGATCTATGTCGGGAAGGTCGTCAAGACCGCCGATTTCGGCGCCTTCGTGAACTTCCTCGGCGCCCGCGACGGCCTGGTGCACATCAGCGAACTCGCCCAGGGCCGCGTTGCCAAGACCACCGACGTGGTCGCCGCCGGCGACCAGGTCCGGGTCAAGGTCCTCGGCTTCGACGATCGCGGCAAGGTCAAGCTGTCGATGCGCGTCGTCGATCAGGCGACGGGCGCGGACATCTCGGACCAGGTCGGCCCGAAGGGCGGCAGCACACGCTCGCGTGTCGACGAAACGGTCGAATGACGAGAGAGGCGGCGCTCTTTCCCGTAGAACCGCGCCGCCTATCTGAGAACTACCAGCAAGGGCGGAAACGGCTCCAATGAGGGCGATCAACACGGTTCGCATGGGCGGCGTCGACGTGCTGCCGATCATCGAGGGCGGAAAAGGGGTCTCGGTCTCGGACGGCATCTCTTCGGGCCATTGGGCGGCATCCGGCGGCGTCGGCACCTTCAGCGCGGTCAATGCCGACAGCTACGACGAAGCCGGCCATGTGATCCCGCAAGTCTATCGCGGCCGGACGCGGCAGGATCGCCACGAGGAGATGGTCCAGTTCGCCATCGCCGGCGGCATCGCCCAGGCCCGCCGCTCGCACGAGCTCAACGGCGGCAGCGGCCGCATCCACGCCAACATCCTGTGGGAAATGGGCGCGGCCGAACGTGTGATCACCGGTGTCCTCGAGGGCGCGAAAGGTCTGGTGCACGGCCTGACCTGCGGCGCCGGGATGCCCTACCGCCTGTCCGACATCGCGTCGCGTTTCGGCATCCACTACTACCCGATCATCTCGTCGGCGCGCGCCTTCAACGCGCTCTGGCGCCGCGCCTACCACAAGGCGGCCGGGCTGCTCGGCGGCGTCGTCTACGAGGATCCGTGGCTCGCCGGCGGCCATAACGGCATCTCCAACACCGACGATCCGCGCCGGCCCGAGGCGCCCTATCCGCGCGTGCTCGAACTTCGCAAGCTGATGCGGGAATTCGGGCTTGGCGATACGCCGATCATCATGGCCGGCGGCGTGTGGTGGCTCGAGGAGTGGGAGGACTGGATCGACAATCCCGATCTTGGTCCGATCGCCTTCCAGTTCGGCACCCGCCCCCTGCTGACACGCGAGAGCCCGATATCGGCTTCGTGGAAGCAGCGGTTGATGAAGTTAGCACCCGAGGACGTGCTGCTGCAGCGCTTCAGCCCGACCGGCTTCTACTCCAGCGCAGTGAGGAATGATTTCCTATCGGATCTTGTCCACCGGTCGGAGCGGCAGGTCGCCTATGTCTCCGAGGCGGTTGGCGAGCACATGGCCGAGTTCACGATCGGGCCGCGGGGACGCCAGGTCTTCCTCGCACCGGCCGACCTCGATCGTGTTCGCGGCTGGCGGGCGGAGGGTTTCACGGAAGCCCTGAGAACGCCGGACACGACCCTGGTGTTCGTCACGCCGGAGAAGGCGGCGGAGATCAGGGCCGATCAGATCGCCTGCATGGGATGCCTGTCGGAATGCCGCTTCTCCAATTGGAGCGAGCGCGGTGCCGGACACAACAGCGGCCGCAAGGCCGATCCGCGCAGCTTCTGCATTCAGAAGACCCTCCAGGACGTCGCCCACGACCTCGATGATCCGCAAGCGCCCGATCGGAACCTGATGTTCGCGGGCAAGATCGCCAATCGATTTGCGACCGACCCGTTCTACTCGAACAATTTCATCCCCACCGTCCGTCAACTTGTCGACAGGATCATTTCCGGCCGATAGCGCGATCCCGTACTTGCCGCCCTGCCGAGACGGAAGGCCGCCTCTCCGGGCCGCGAGATGAACGGCGTCGTCATCCCGACCACGGTCTCCGCGCCTCCGAGATAGAGAAACCCGTCCTGCGGCATGCGGGCCCCGATCCTGTCGAGGACGCCGCATTTCGTGACGTGGTCGAAATAGATCAGCACGTTCCGGCAGAAGACGACATCGAACGTTCCAAGTCGCGCGGGATCGTCGAGCAGGTTCCATTCCCGGAACGAGACCTGCTCGCGCAGGTGCGGCTTGACCCGCCACGACTGGCCGTCGCGCTCGAAATGCTTGACCAGAAGCTGGACCGGCAGACCGCGCTGGACTTCGAAATGGGAATAGAGGCCGCGATTGGCGCGATCGACCTGCTCGCGAGAAAGGTCGGTTCCCATCACTTCGCACCGGCGTCCACCGAGCACTCCCTTCATGTCCGACAGCACCATGGCGATCGAATAGGCTTCCTGGCCACTGGAACTCGCCGCCGACCAGATCCGGATCGGCTGACCTGGCGCCCTGGCTGCATGCAGCGCGGGCAGTGCCACCGTCCTGAGATGCGTGAACGGCTTGTCGTCGCGAAAGAAGAATGTCTCGTTGGTGGTCATGGCCTCGATCACGTCCGCGGCGACGGCTTGCGACTTCGCACTTCGCCCTTCGATGTGAGAGGCCAGATCGGAGAGACTGGCGAGCCCGTGCCGCTGGATCACGGGCCGCAACCGGCTCTCGATCAGGTAGAGCTTGTTGTCGGTCAGGACGATCCCGGCTCGGCCGCGCAGGAAGCGCGCGATGACCTCGAACGTGACGCGACTGATCGACGCTGACGGAACGGTCATCCGCGAACCAGTTCACGGACTGCCGCGGGAAGCTGCTTGAGCGGCAGGACGGAGCGGCAGAGGCCGGCATTGGCGATGGCGCCGGGCATGCCCCAGACGACGCTGCTGTCTTCGTCCTGGGCAAGAGCGCTGCCGCCGAGCCCGACGATGGCCTGGGTTCCGACAAGCCCATCGCGCCCCATGCCGGTCAACATGACGACGAGGGTTCTGGGACCGCAAGCGGAGGCGGCGCTCCGAAGCATGACGTCGACCGACGGACGGCAGAAATTCTCGGGTGGTGCATCCGAGAGGGCGATCGCGAGCCCTTTCGGAACCGCGCGGATGGTCATGTGCCGCCCGCCGGGCGCGATGGCGATCTCGTCGGCCTGCAGGATCTCACCTTCGCGTCCCTCGCGGCATTTCATGACGCCCAGCTTCGTGATCTGATCGGCGAGAAGCGGAATGAAGCTCGCCGGCATATGCTGGGTCAGGATGACGGGGATGCCGAGACCGGAGCCAAGTTCTCGAAAGAAGGTGAACAGGGCTTGCGGGCCTCCTGTCGAACTGCCGATGGCAAGGAGCACGGGGCGTTGCGACCGCACCCGCGCGGTCACTGCGCCGGTGATCGCGCGGTGAGGAACGGAAGGCATCCGTTCCATCGGTGGCCGCTGCTCGTTGCGCCGAAGGCGGCCGAGGCCGCGGACCTTGGCGACGATCTCGGCCCTGAAATCCTCGTCTCCGAAGGTTCCCGTCGTGCTCGGCTTTGGAACATAATCGGCCGCACCGAGACCAAGCGCCTCGACCGTGACGCTCGCCCCACGCAGCGTCAAGGTCGATGCCATGATCACACGAAGCGTCGGATCGATGCCCAGAAGCACCGGCAACGCCGTCATCCCGTCCATGATCGGCATCTCGATGTCCAGAACCACGACGTCGATGGCGCGATGCCATGATCTGATCGCATCGATGGCGGCCTGCCCGTCACGCACGCTCGCCACCACTTCGAGATCCGCCTCCGCGCGCAACATCCTTCCAATGGCACCGCGAATGACCAGCGAATCGTCACAGACCAGCACCCTGATCCTGCCCTGATCGAGCGGCACGTCCGGATCGGCGGGCGTCAAGGATGAGCGGCTCATAGAAGACCAAGCTGCGAGAATTTGCCGAGGAGTATGTCGTCGTTGAACGGCTTCATCACGTACTCCTGGGCACCGCTCTCAAGCGCACGAACGATGAAGTCGATGTCGTTTTCTGTGGTGCAGAGGATCACGGTCGGCCTGCCCGGTCCGAATTCCGATCGCAATGCGTCCAGGAACTGGATTCCGTTCATGACCGGCATGTTCCAATCCAGCACGATGCAGTCTGGCATCCGATCGCGGCAGGAATGCAATGCCTCCAGCCCGTTCGTTGCCTCCGAGACAAGCACGCCGACCTTCTCGAGTGTCGATCGAGTGATACGCCGTATCGTCCTGCTGTCATCGACAACCAGGCAGTGCAGCACCTGCGCGTTCTGCGTCATCGGGTCAGTGCGACGCGCTGCTGAGTGCCAGAAGCGGTTCAAGATCGAGCAGCGCCAGAAGACCCTCGTCGAGCTTATAGACGCATGTCGCATAATGCGCCCACGCCTGAGGAAGTCCGATTGGCTTCGGACAGCGTCTCGATCTCGGGAGCGAGACGACCTCGTTGACCTGGTCGACCAGCAGGGCGTACAGCGTCGACCCATGTTCCACGACGATCGCCGTCCGGCCATGGTGCCGGTCGAGGCGATCGATCTGTCCCCCTGAAGAGAGACGCCGGCGAAGATCGATCGCGGTGACGATCCGCCCACGCAGGTTGAGGTTGCCCGCCACCTCGCCTGGCGCAAGCGGAACGAGGCTGAGCTCGAAACGGTCGAGGATGTCGCGCACGCTGGTGACCGGCAACCCGCAGAGTTGCTTGTCGAGAAGGAACAGAACGGTCTTCTCGCATGAAGCGGATGAATTCGCCGCACTCCACGGCTCCGTCCCTTGCTGGATGGCGCCGGCCTCACCGTTGAGGTTCATCGGTGTCACTCCCTTCAGGCTGCCTTGAGAGCACTCGAACCGCCGCGACGGCCAGGCGCTGCCGAACCCGCCGCATGGCTCGCCTTGGCCAGCCACCACGCATGATCGATCACCTCCGTCGCGCGGCCCGCGATGATCGCCGTTCCGATGACGCCCTCGTGCGCGCTGCCGAGTTCGATCCTCAGCGCGCTCTCGACGATGTCGACGATGCCACTGACCATCAGGCCGACCCGTCGTTCTCCATCCTCGAAGACAAGAACCGGCTGCTCGCTGCCGCTCGAGCCGGTCGTGATGGAGACGAGAGGCATCAGTTGTTCCCTGTACTGGATCACCGGGATGCCACCGGAGCGCTCGATCTTGCTGCTCGGGAAAAGCTCCATTCTCGCAACCGCGTCGAGCGCGACCGCCTTGACTTCATCATCGGCCCGGAAGAGCAGCACAGGCGTGCTCGGATCTCCGGCACTGGTGGGCGCCGGAATGTCGGCGACATGAGAGCTGCCGCTGAAACCGATCGCTTGTGCGATCCCGCTCGGATCGAGGATCATGGTGACCGACCCATCGCCGAGGATCGTGTTGCCGCCGAAGATCGTCAGATGACGGAGAACCGGTGCGACGGGTTTGACGACGATCTCCTCGGTATCGAAGACTTCATCGACAACGAGACCGAACATGGCACCGCCGGCCTGCATGACCGCGACGATGTGATCCGCATCGGAAGGCCGTTCGACGTCGAGGTCGAGCAGCGAGGCGAGATCCGCCAGCGGCAGAAGTCGGTCGCGCAATCGAAGCACCTCGGAGCCCCCGATATGTCCGATCTCGATGGCGGTGCCTTTGCTTTCGCGGCCGACGCGCACGAGTTCGACGACACCGAGCTGCGGCACCACGAAGCGTTGACCGCCGGCCGCCACGATCAGGCCCGGAACAATGGCAAGTGTCAGCGGAATGCGGATTGTCAGCACGGTGCCCTGTCCGGCAACGCTTCTCAGCTCCACGGCGCCGCTGATACGCTCGATATTGGTCTTGACCACGTCCATCCCGACACCCCGCCCCGAGACCGAGGTGACCGCGGCGGCTGTCGAGAACCCCGGCATGAAGACGAAGCGCTGTATCTGCGCGTCGGTCATCCCCGCGACTTCCTGTTCAGTGGCGAGGTTCTGCGCGACCGCCTTCGCCTTGATGCGGGCGAGATCGAGGCCGCGCCCATCATCGGAGATCTCGATGATGACGTGTCCGCCCTCGTGGAACGCCTTGAGCGCGATCCGCCCGACAGGACTCTTGCCCGCCTTGACGCGCAGATCGCTTGTCTCCAAGCCGTGGTCCGCCGCATTGCGCACGATATGCGTCAGCGGATCGCGTATCTGCTCGAGGACCTGACGGTCGAGTTCGGTGTCGGCACCTTGCAGATCGAGTTCGATCTGCTTGCCCAGCTCGTGCGTCAAGTCGCGTATGAGCCGCGGCAGCTTGTTCCATGCATGGCCGATCGGCTGCATGCGCGTCTTCATCACGCTGTCCTGCAGCTCCGACGTCAGCCGTGACAGACGCTGGAGTGCCACGACGAACGGGTTGTCGTTCTGCGTCCGCGAGAGTTGGAGAAGCTGGTTGCGTGTCAGCACCAGCTCACCCACCAGCGTCATGAGCGTTTCGAGCGTCTCGACACCGACACGAATGGTCTGCGCGGCGAAGCACTGCTCGCCAGGTGCTGCCGATGATTGCATGATCGGATCGAGCGCCGGCTCCTCGTTCGCGACCGGAGCGTGCCGCTCCATCGCGGGCGGGACCGGCTCCGGACAGGGCCCCGGTGGCAGCGTTCGGCTCATCGTGTCCGAGGACGGAGCGCAGCGCGCCTTCTCGGCCGGCGCGATCTGTGGAACATGCCCTTCGGCGATCAGCTCGAGCGCCGTGATCAGGGGCAGATCATCGCCGGCCGGCTCGTGGCCGGATCGGCCGAGCTCGCCGACGATCATCTTGATCCGGTCCAGGGCCGCGAGGACGTGATCGATGATCACCGATGACGCCTGCATCTTGCCGTCCCGAAGACGGCCCAGGACATCCTCCGCCGCGTGGGCGACCCGTTCGAGGCGAGGCAGGCCAAGGAAGCCGCATGTCCCCTTGATGGTGTGGACATGTCGGAAAATCAGCGAGAGCGTTTGCTTGTCGCCCGGTTGCCGTTCGAGTTCCACGACCGCGTTGTCGAGCTCGGGCAGGCCCTCGTTCACCTCGGTCAGGAAGTCTGTCAGCAGGTCGTCCAAGGTCGAGGCTCCCAAGCAGGGAGGACAACCTGACAGACCATCACGAAGGAACGGTTAAGGGAGGCACATCCGCGAGAATGCCTCGAATGCCCGTGCCCGGTGGCTGATCGCGGCTTTTGCCTCGCTCGTCATCTCGGCGAATGTCGACACGCTTCCGTCCGGAACGAACATCGGATCGTATCCGAAACCGAACTCGCCGCGAGGCGGCCAGACCCACCGGCCGTCGATGCGCCCCTCGAACGGTGCGGCTTCGCCGCCGGGCCACGCGACCGCCAGCACGCAGATGAACGAGGCGCGACGATCCGGAAGTTCGGCCGCGGCATCGAAAACCCGTGTCATGGCCGACGCATGATCACCGTTCGCGGCCCACCGCGCGGAGAGGACGCCAGGCGCCCCGCCGAGTGACGCGACGGCGAAGCCGCTATCGTCGGCGAGCGCCGGCCAGCCTGACAGCTCGGCGGCCTCGCGCGCCTTGATGATCGCATTGAGGGCGAAATCATCCGCCGTCTCCTCTGGCGCCTCCAGGCCGAGTGCCCGTGCCTCCAGCACCGTCAGGCCATACCGCTCCAGTGCGCCACGAAGCTCGGTGATCTTGCCTGGATTGTGCGTGGCGAGAACGATGCGGTCGCCTCCGACGAAGCGCCTCACGACGTCAGCCCGTTCCCTCCATCGCCTCACGCTGCCGTGCGAACAGCTCGTCCGTGCCGCGGCGCGCGAGCAGAAGCATCGCCGTGAACGAATGCTCCGAGAACGGGGCGCCTTCCGCGGTGCCCTGGATTTCGACGATGCCGCCGGCGTCGGTCAGCACGAAATTGGCGTCCGCGTCCGCGCTGCTGTCCTCCTCGTAGTCGAGGTCCAGGAGAGCCTCGCCCTGGCGGAGACCGCACGAGACCGCCGCGACCTGGCAGCGCAAGGGCAGCGTCGCCAGGAGCCCTGCCGCCATGCGCCGGCGCAGAGCCAGGCCGAGCGCCACGTAGCCGCCGGTGATCGACGCGCAACGCGTGCCCCCGTCGGCATTGAGGACGTCGCAGTCGATCGTGATCGTGATCTCACCCAGGGCGGCGCGGTCCGTCACCGAGCGCAGCGACCGTCCGATCAGACGCTGGATTTCCTGGGTGCGGCCGGACTGCTTGCCGCGGGCGGCCTCGCGGTCGCCTCGCGTGTGCGTCGCACGAGGCAGCATCCCGTATTCGGCGGTGACCCAGCCCTGGCCGGAGTTGCGCAGAAAACCCGGGACCCGCGCCTCGATGCTGGCCGCGCACAGCACCTCCGTATGGCCCATTCGCACCAGGCACGACCCTTCGGCGTGGCGCGCGAAGCCGGGCTCGAACGAGACCGGCCGCAGGGCGTCGGCGGCCCGGGCATCGTGGCGCATGGCGAGGATCCTCTGAGACCGGCGGGCAATCGGGTGCGATTGAGCGTCGGACGTTCAAACCACATCGTGATACGTCTATCCAGTCATGGATCAGCAACCACCAAATCCGCGGCCGGCATCGGTCTCCGGCCTCGACGAGCGGTCGGCAGCCATTCTCCGCGAGATCGTCGAGCAGTACGTCGAAACCGGTGATCCCGTCGGCAGCCGCACGCTTTCGCGCCGGCTGCCACAGCCGCTGTCTCCCGCCACGATCCGCAACGTCATGGCCGACCTGACCGAGGCAGGCCTGCTGTTCTCCCCGCATACCTCGGCGGGCCGGCTGCCCACCGAGAAGGGGCTGCGTCTGTTCGTCGACGGCCTGCTTCAATTCGGGCAGCTCACCGAGGAAGAGCAGGCCTCCATCTCCGGCTCGCTCGAAGCCCGTGGCCGCTCGATGGAGGACACGCTGTCGGACGCGTCCTTGATGTTGTCCGGCCTCTCGGCCGCCGCCGGCCTGGTGCTCGCGCCCAAATCCGAAGGCGTCATCAAGCATATCGAGTTCGTGGCCCTCGGCTCCGGACGTGCCCTCGTCATCCTTGTCGGTGCCGACGGGCTGGTCGAGAACCGGGTCATCGAGACGCCCCCCGGTCTGCCGCCCTCCGCGCTCGTCGAGGCCGCCAACTACCTCAATTCGCACGTCAAGAGCCGCCCGCTCGCCGATCTGCGCAAGCTGGTCGCCGACGACATGGCCGCCAATCGCACCGCACTCGACGCGCTCGCCAGCTCCGTCGTCGAGAGCGGCTTGGCCACCTGGACCGACACCGGCCGTGGCGGCTCGTTGATCGTCCGGGGCCAGGGCCGGCTCCTGGCCGACGTCACCGAGGTCGAACGTCTCTCGACCATCCGGATGCTGTTCGATCGGCTGGAAACCCAGGAGACGATGCTGCGGCTTCTCGACCTCGCCGAGCAGTCCGACGGGGTGCGCATCTTCATCGGCGCCGAAAGCGGGCTGTTCGGTCTGGCGGGCATGTCGATGGTGGTCGCGCCGACCCGGAGTCAGGCCACGAACCGGATCGTGGGCGCCATCGGCGTAATCGGACCGACACGCCTCAATTATGGCCGGATCATCCCCGTCGTGGACTACACCGCGCGCATCATCAGCGGTCTGCTGGGCTGAGCGACCGCGCCTCCTCGACCAGCATGACCGGAATGCCGCCCCGTATCGGGAAGGCGAGACCGGCCTTCTCGCTGATCAATTCGTTGGCCTGTCGATCATAGACGAGTCCCTCACGGGTCACGGGACAGACCAGCATCGACAGCAATCGAGGGTCGAGAATCGGCTCCGGATCAGGTGGCACGGCCCGGTGCCTCTTCGTCGCCCTCGTGGCTTCCGATCTCCAGCAGGGCGTGAAGATCCTGGGCGCGTTGCACTTCGTCCGGCGCTTCGAGAAGCATCTGCTTCTCCATGTCCGTGAACGGGCAGACCATGCAGAGTGTCGTGACCAGACTATCGTCGTCCATCTGGGTCACCGCATCCCAGTTCGCATCCAGTCCCCGTCGGCCGAAATACCGCCGGAGCGAGCCGATCAACGCCTCCCGATCGATCGACGGCGCGAGCGCCGGTCCCAGATCGAGCTCGAAGCCGCCGAAATCGGCCGTCACCGATCGAAAACCCCGGTAGAGGGGTCGTTCCTCGACGAGGCTGAAGCGGGCCAGGCCGATGAGCGTGATCAGGTAGCACCCATCATCGGTCTCGGCGAACGAGGTGATCCGGCCAAGACATCCGACCTTGTGCAGTCCGGTCCCGTCATTGGCAGCCTGGCTCGATTGGCGAGCAAGCGGCTGGATCATGCCGAACATGCGTCCAGCGGCCAGCGCCTCATCGACGAGATTGAGATATCTCGGCTCAAAGATATTCAGCGGCAGCCGACCGCGCGGCAGGAGAAGCGCCCGAGACAATGGAAAGATCGGAAAGATATGCGGAAGCGATCCCACCATCGTCGATCGCGGCGCATCGTCCCGCCGGTCTTCGGGCCATACCGCACGGAATACCGGATTGTTCATCGGGTAGCCGGGTTCGAGCTCGTTCAACTGAACAACAGGGCGGACATCCGGCGCCGCGCCTTGAGCGTGACGGCGTCGTCGCTGCCCCAGGCCTCGAACAGCCGTATCAACTGCAGGCGCGCTGCGCCATCGTTCCATGAGCGATCGCGTTTGAGGATCTCCAGAAGCTCGTCGGCGGCCGCCTCGCGATCACCGGTCGCGTTCAGGGCCGTCGCGAGATCGAGACGGGCGGCGAAGTCCAGCGGGTCGGCGGACAGGCGCGCCCTCAGCGCCGACAGACCCGCCGCGGCGCGACGGCCCTCGGCGGCAAGCGCGATCGCCGATCGCGCACCGGAGACCTCCGCATGATCGCGTATCTTCGCCGGCGCGCGATCCAGCGTCGCGGATGCCTCATCCTCCTCGTCGAGTGCCAGAAGCGCACGCGCCAGGCCGCCCCAAGCGTCGGGGTTCTCCGGCTCCTGCTCCAGCACCTGCGCATACAGCGAAGCGGCCTCTTCCGCCTGCCCTTCCTCAAGGCAGGACCGGGCTTGACTGGCCATCTCGGCCGCAGGCATTGCCCCCCCGGCCAGCTTGAGCAACGTCTCCGCGAAGCGCTTGATTTCGCTTTCCGGCAGGGCGCCCTGGAACATGTCGGCGATCTGACCCTGCCAGAACGCGGCGACGGTCGGGATCGACTGCATGGGAAGCCCGAGCTGACCGAGCTGGCTGACGAGCGCTCGGTTGGCGTCGACGTCGATCTTCACCAATCGAAGCCGCCCGTCGGCCGCCTGCACGACCCGCTCGAGCGCCGGGGTCAGTTGCTTGCAGGGGCCGCACCAGGTCGCCCAGAAATCGACCAGAACCGGCACGTCCCGGGATGCCTCGATGACATCCTGCATGAACGTGGACTGATCGCCGTCGATGATGAGGGCGCCTCGTCCCGAGTGAGCGGAACCGCCGGCTCCGGCATCGACCGAACCAGCCGGACGGACCGTCTTCTTCTGGCCGAGTATCATGTCCATGGCTCGTCATCCTGGAACGTGGAATCGTAAGGTGCCACCGCGCGTCGGCTCTTGCTAATTGGGATAAAGTTGGGACCTCGCGTTTGGCTGGCAAGGACGACGACCCGGATCGATGAAGCTGGATGCCTCTTGTCAGAAGCGGTGCCCGCGCGTAAGCACCGCCTCCTCGGATGCGGGCGTAGCTCAGGGGTAGAGCACAACCTTGCCAAGGTTGGGGTCGAGGGTTCGAATCCCTTCGCCCGCTCCAGGTTCTCATCGCACTCAACTCGTCAACGGCGGTCCTGCGGCCGTTTCGGATCCCGCCTCCTGCCATGCAAGCCGGGCAAGCGGCGGAACGCGTCACGTCGCGGGCTTTCGGCTGCGCCAGGGTCGATCGAGTGCGCCATGCCGCAGTGTGTCCCCCGCATGGTAATCCACAGCGTGAAAAAGTCCCGCGCGAGAAAGCGCGCTCCCATCGAGAACGTGGGCCGGCGCGCCGACCTCGGTGAAGGTGAACACACCGAGGCCGCAGCGTTGACGGCCTGTCGACTATCGTTGCCTGACATGGCGATGTCGGCGGCCTGCAAAGGCCAATACGCTTGCCGTCTTTCGAGTAGTCTGACTACGTTTTCGGCACCAAGGTAACACTTTTGAGCGTCGAACTAGTGCTGCCTGGCAGGCGGTTGGTAGTAAAACTACGTTCACGATCGGCAAGGAGACGCCGGCCTCACGCCAGCCCTGGCTCGATGCGACGCCCGGGGAAACCCGAGAAGATCGCGTCAATCGTTCTTTTCCGAGCATCAGATGCCGCGCACCTCCCTGACGGGCAAAAGGCAGTCCGTGTGGGAATCATTCAACCGATTAGAAGACGAGGCCAAAGTACATGTCGAATCGGGTCGACACTCGCGTTTGGCAAGACTGCAACTTCACGGGCTCGATATCATGACAGCACAATCGCGCGCAGCTTTGCTTCTCGGCACGCAGCCGGAACGCCATACTTTGCGGGTCTTCCCAACTATCTGGGCGATCTTTTCGGAACCACCGATGCCGGCGACGCGAGCGGAAACGGCACGGTCTACGAGCTGTCTGCTCAAACCATGAGACATTGACCAGCCTGCTCTCTTCCACCGGCGCCAATGGCAGCAGGCCCGATACGAGGCTGGTCGCGGATACCGCCGGCAACCTTTACGGGACAACCACAAGCGGCGGTCCGGCGGGCGGCGGCACGATCTTCGAACTGTCCGGTCCCAGCCATCGGACGTTTACGACGCTGGCGACGTTCGGCCTCTACGATCTCAACGGCGCCGCTCCCGAAGGCGGCCTCCTGATCGACGCCGCGGGTAACTTGTTCGGAACGACCACCGGAGGCGGAGTCGATTTTGCGCCGGCCAACCTTGGCTCGATCTTCAAGCTTTCTGCCGATCACCGAACGCTGACCAGGCTGTACCGGTTCATGGGTGGCCAGGATGGGGATATTCCCGTCGCCGGGCTGGTGGCGGATCTGGCTGGCAATCTCTACGGCACGACATCCAGCGGCGGATCAGGCGGCTCCGGGACCGTCTTCAAGTTGTCGAACTCCAGTTTTGTGACGATCTTCGGCCTGCTCTTGTCGAGCGAGAAGATGACTGGTTCCGTTCGTCAGTGAAATCTTCCGGGCGGATCGTCCTTCCGGCGACCGTAAGCGATGTCGGAGGGATCCAGGCGGTCCGCCGGCATCGGACCATCGCGCGTCGGTCTCCGGGCCGCTGACGCCGAACAGCGCGGTGGGCGCCCGGTTCAGCGCGCCGATATTGCAGCGGCCGCTGCGTAGGAGCCAAAGCGAACATTTACGCGAACACCAGAACGCGCCAATCTGTCGTCAACCGAGCGTCGAAACGAACTCGGGATGCAAAAGCGAACCGGCCGGACCGGCGCTCGAGGGAGACTACCAGGATGAACGACACACCGGATCGGTGCCGCACCGCGCGCGTCATCGCGTTGCGAACGCTCGCGGCCGCCTCGCTTGCCATCGCCCCGGCAATGCTCGCGCAGGCACGAGGCGCCCGGCAGGTTCCTTCCGTGGTCGGGCCGGTCGCCGGCAGCACGGACGTCGACCACCCCTTCAACGCCGCCCGATACCAGGCGGTCCCGATCGATCTCGGCGCGGTCGGTTATGTCGAGAGCGAATACTTCCTGAGCGGCACCGCCAACGTCTACCAGTACGCGAGCGTCGCCGATCCCGACGACCGATCGGTCCGCATCCTCCGGCACGGCCGCTACACCAACCGCATCCTCGTCCGCCGGCCGGCCGATCCGCGACGCTTCAGCGGCAACGTGATCATCGAGCTCCTCAACGCCACCAACAACTACGATCTGCCGATCTTCTGGTCGTACGACCACGACTACTTCACCCGCCGCGGCGACATCTGGATCGGCATCACCAGCAAGCCCGTCGCCATCGCCGGCCTCAAGCGCTTCAATCCCGTACGCTACGCGAGCCTGTCCTGGGCCAACCCGAACCCGGACGAGACCGACGCCACCTGTCCCGTCCTCTACAGCGTCGTCGGCGGCGCCACCCACGCAACAGAGGACGGGCTGCTCTGGGATGTGCTGAGCCAGACCGCGTCCCTCGTCCGCAGCCACGCGCCTGGCAATCCGCTCGCCGGCATGAAGGTGCGCGCCGTGTTCGCCGCCGGCTACTCGCAGAGTGCCATCGACCTCGTTCCCTACATCGACGCGATCACGCCAGGCATCGACGGCCGTCCGATCTTCGACGGCTATCTCGTCGGCTCCGGTTTCGGCATCCAGGCGCCACTCGACCAGTGCAGCCCGGCGCCCGCCGCCGGCGATCCGCGCACCGTTCTGCATTCCTCGAATGCCGCCATCGTCGCCACCCAATCGCAGACCGACTACCGCAGCGCCCGTCAGGCCTACCGCTCCGACAGCGACGCGACCAATGACCGCTACCGTTACTACGAAGCCGCCGGCCCCGCCCACGTCGTGGTCGACCAGGTCGTCGCGGCGCCCGACGCCACCGACACCCACGCCGCCGGCGGCACCACGCTGACCGAGGACTTCGCCACCTGCCAGCCCGGCACGACGCTCAGCACCTTCCCCGGTCACTCTCTGCTCGACGCCGCCTTCGCCCAGCTCGAGGCCTGGGTCCGCTTCGGCGCCATCCCGCCGCACGCCCCGCTGCTCGAGACCACCGGCACGCCCCCCGCGCTCACCACGCGGCTCGACGCCAACGGCAACGGCCTCGGCGGCGTCCGCGCGCCCGAGCTCGACGTTCCCGTCGCGACCTATACCGAGAGCACCGGAGCGGCGAGCCTCAACTGCAGCCTGTCCGGTCACGTCGTGCCGTTCGACACCGCCAAGCTGCGGGCGCTCTACCCGACCCAGGGTCAGTATGTCGGCCCGTTCGCCACCGACGCGCTCAAGGTCGCCGCCCAGGGCTTCCTGACCCCTGACGACCTCATCGGATCCATCGTGCAGGCCCTCCAGCGTAAGATCCCCTAACGCCCTGGACATTGCCACGCCGACTTCCATATCGAAAGGTATGGAAGTCGTCAGCCAGCCATGCACCATCGGCCGTCCACGGGAGTTCTGCGTCGAGGCAGCACTTTCGGCCGCGCTCGACGTGTTCAGGAGCAAGGGGTTCGAAGGCGCGTCCCTGACCACGCTCACCCGCGCGATGGGCATCACCCGCCCGAGTCTCTACGCCGCCTTCGGCAACAAGGCGGCCTTGTTCCGCAAGGCGCTCGATCTCTACGACCGCGAGAACGCCCGCTTCTTCAACGAGGCCTTGCAGGCGCCAAGCGCGCGCGCGGTCGCCGAGCTTCTCCTCACCGGTGCGATCGACACCCACACCAGCACTGAGCACCCGCGCGGCTGCCTCTATGTCATCCACTCTGTCGCCTGCGGACCCGACTCCGAATACGCACGCGCGGAAGTGGCCATCCGCCGCGCGGCCGGCGAGGCGGCCATGCTCGCCCGCTTCGAGCGGGCCAGATCCGACGGCGATCTCCCGGCCGGGCTCGAACCGGCCGACCTCGTCCGTTACCTCACCGCCATCCTCCAGGGCCTGGCCGTCCAGGCCGATTCCGGCGTGCCGCGCGAAGGCCTGCAGCGCGTGGTCGACACGACCCTGCGCCTCTGGCCCGACCAGCCCGAACCTTCCATCAAACGCAAGGAACAATCATGAACAAGCTCGCCAACAAGGTCGCCCTCATCAGTGGCGGCACCACCGGCATCGGCGCCGCCACGGCCGCGCTCTTCAAGAAAGAAGGTGCGACCGTGATCGTCACTGGCTCGAACCCGAAGACGATCGAGGCTGCCCGTCGCGACATGCCCGGCATCGAGGTGATCGCGTCCGACGCCGCCGATGTCGACGGCATCAAGACGCTGGTCGCCGATGTCCATGCCAGGCATGGCCGCCTCGACGTGCTCTTCGTCAACGCCGGCATCGCGAAGTTCGCGCCCAGCACCGAAATCGACGAAGCGTTCTTCGACCTCTCCTTCGACATCAACGTTCGCGGCGCCTACTTCCTCATCAAGCATGCGGCCACGGTCATGTCGGACGGCGGCTCGATCGTGCTGACCGCGTCGATCTCCGGCGTGCAAGGCGGCAGCGGCCAGACCGTCTATGCCGCGACCAAGGCCGCATTGCGCTCCTTCGGCCGCACCTTTGCCGCCGAACTCGCGCCACGGCGGATCCGCGTCAACACCGTCAGCCCCGGGCCGATCGAGACGCCGATCTTCGGCAAGGTCGGCATGCCCGCCGAACAGATGGAAGGCATGGTCAAGAACATGACCGCCAGGATCCCGCTTGGCCGGGTGGGCCAGCCCAACGAGGTCGCGGCCGCCGCCCTGTTCTTCGCCTCCGACGACTCGACCTTCACCACCGGCGCCGAACTGTTCGTCGACGGCGGCATGGTCGACATCTGAACAATCCACGGCATGGTCCGGGCTATCCCGCTTCGGCCCGGACCATGTCGATGAACGCACGCAGTGTCGCGGGCATCTGCCGCCGACCCGGATGATACAGGAAGAAGTGCGGCAGCACCGGGCACCAATCCTCGAGCACGCGCACCAGGGCGCCGCGCGCCACGTGTTCCGCGACCAGGCCCTCGAACACATGCGCGAGTCCCACACCGTCGAGAGCGGCGGCCACCATCAGGCTGCTGTCGTCCACGATGAGCGGCCCGGTGACGTCGATCTCCAGCGTCTCCTCGTCGCGCCCAAACTCCCACGCGTAGTGCGCACCGCTCGGATAGCGCCGCCCGATGCATCGATGCTGGTGCAGATCCCGCGGCGTCGCCGGCCTGTCGCGGTCCGCGAAATAGGCGGGTGAACCGACCACCGCGAAACGGCGCCTCTCACCCACTGGCACCGCGATCATGTCCTGCGCCAGCCGCCGGCCGGGACGGATCCCCGCGTCGAACCCCTCGGCCACGATGTCGACCAGTCCGTCGTCGCTCGCGACCTCCACGACGATGTCCGGATAGGCGGCCAGGAACCGGCCCAGCATCGGCTTGAGCACGAGTTCCGCCGCGATCCGCGGCACGTTCAGCCGCAGCAGCCCCCCGGGCCGTCCGCGCACCGCGCGCACACGTGCGACCGCATCGGCGATGTCGCCGAGCGCGGGCCCCACCCCCGCCCGCAGATGCGCGCCCGCTTCCGTGATGCGCAGGCTGCGGCTGGTCCGGTTGAACAGCCGCACATCGAGCTGCGCCTCGAGCCCGCGGATCACATGGCTCAGCGCCGACGGACTGACGCCGCGCTCCGCCGCCGCCCGCCGAAAGCTCCCATGGCGCGCGACGGCGAGGAAAGCCTCCAGCGCGGGCAGTCCGGGGAGAGACATCGGTGAGCCCATCCTCATCGTTGCGTTGACACCAACAACGATGTTCTCCGCCGGCGCAAGCACCGATCTGCATGGGACCGGAGCCCGCCGCTCCACGCCCCACAGGATTGGAGACCACCCATGATGAAAGTCATCGAACTGACCGCACCGCGCCTCGATGCGCTGCGCGAGGTTTCCTATGAGCGGCCGCGACCCGGCCCGGGGCACGTGCTGCTCCGCCTGCGCGCCGCCTCGCTGAACTTTCTCGATGTCGCAGTGGCCACCGGCCGATATCCCGGACCCAGCTTTCCCATCATTCCGGTCGCCGATGGCGCCGGCGAGATTGCCGAGCTCGGCGAGGGCGTCACCGGATGGACCGAAGGCGATCGCGTCGTGCCGCATTTCATGCCGGACTGGCCCGATGGCACGATGACGCCCGCCATGTTCACCGCCCGCCGCGGCGTGACCCGCCCCGGCAGCCTCGCGCAATACGTGGCCGTGCCCGCGGTCTCTCTCGTTGCCATGCCGGAGCATCTGACCTTCGCGCAGGCCGCGGCCCTGCCGGTCGCCGCCACCACTGCCTGGCGCGCGGTCCGCGCGGCACGCCTCGGGCCGCACTCGACAGCACTTGTGCTGGGCACCGGCGGTGTCTCGATCTTCGCGCTGCAATTCGCCAAGGCGCACGGCGCGCGCGTCGTCGTCACCTCGTCATCGGACGAGAAGCTGGAGCGCGCACGCGCGCTCGGCGCCGATCTCACGATCAACTACCGCAGCATGCCGGAATGGGACACCGAGCTGCTCCGTCTGACCGACGGGCACGGCGCCGACCTCGTGCTCGAGACCGGCGGTTCCGAAACCTTTTCCCGATCGGCCAACGCCGCCGCGATGGCAGGCACGATCTTCGTGATCGGCTTCCTGACGGGCACCACGCCCACCATCGACGTGCTCCCGGTCATGGAGAAGGAGCTGTCCATCCTGGGCAACAACACCGGCCCGATCGCGTCACTCGCCAGCGCCGCCGCCGCCATCGGCGCGCACCGCATTGTCCCGGTGGTCGACCAGATCTTCGCGATGAGCGACGCAGCCGAGGCCTACGCCCAAATCGCCTCCGGCGGACGGCATTTCGGAAAGATCGCAATCGAGATCGAGTAACACGCGCTGTCGGCAGCAGACTCCGCCCTGGAAACGGGTTATGGCGCGCCCGGGGGGCCACTGTCATGGCGGATGCGGATGCGATCGTGGTCGGCGCGGGCCTTGCGGGCCTCGTCGCCGCGACCGAGCTCGCCGACGCCGGCAAGCGCATCCTCGTGGTCGACCAGGAGCCGCGCGAGAACCTCGGCGGCCAGGCCTTCTGGTCGCTCGGCGCCCTGTTCATCGTCGACAGTCCCGAGCAACGCCGGTTTTTCGTCGTCCGCGACGACCTCGAGAGCCTTGTCGCCGGGATGAACGCGATCACCGGCGAGAACCTGCTCGATCCGGTCGCGATCCGTCGTGAGATCGATACGCGCGACCGTGCGCTCGCCAATTCCTCTACCAAGGATAGCCAGATCATGGGTATCCGCAGTGCCAGAAGATATCTCGGTGACAGGCTGGTGCGCACCGCCAAGCCGCACGCCCTGCTCGATCCTCGCTTCGGTCCGCTGATCGCGGTGCGGCTCAACATTCTGACCCGCAAGACGCTCGGTGGTTTCGAGACCGATCTGGACGGGCGCGTCTTCGGCCGGGACGGCGAGATCGTGCCCGGCCTGTTCGCCGCCTGCGAGGCGTCCGGCTTCGGGCGCGGCGGCATGCATGGCTACAGGTCGCTCGAAGGGACGTTCCTCGGCGGCTGCCTGTTCTCGGGGCGTCAGGCGGGTCGCGCGGCAGCGCGCGGATCATGACATGCGGCAGCGCGCGGATCATGACACTCGGCGGCGTGCCGTTTCGGGTGATCAAACATTCACGTGCACGTGTTGACAGACTTTTCCAGTCGCACCGGAAGCCTGTTCCGCGCTTATTACAGTCTCAAGACGACCGGCGACGTTCAGCGCCGCTTGCGTCGGGGCGAGGGCGGATCGGGAATGCATGTATTGTTGGCCGAGGACGAGCCTGCCATCCGGACCTCGATCGCCGACTGGCTCAAGGATAGCGGCTTCAGCGTCGTCGCCGCCTCCTCCGGTGATGAGGCCATCCGGTTGATCGCCGACCACGAGCCGCTCGACATGCTGGTGACCGACATCAACATGCCGGGTGCGGACGGCTTCGAAGTTGCGCGGCGAGCGCGACTGGACCATCCGGGCATTCCCGTGCTCTTCGTCAGCGGACGGATCGATCTGCTCGACCCATCTTGCGGCGGTGCGACCAGGTCTCGCTTTCTGGCCAAACCGTTCCGCCTGGCCACCCTGTCGCGCGTGATTGCGGAGATGTTCGGCGCGCCCGAACCGATCGGCCCGGGTCTCCATCCGGCCAGGAACGAGGACGACGTCCGACAACCCGGATCCGCCGCGTGACGACCGGCCGCAACGGCCGCGTGGAACAATTAACAGGGGTATGATGTTGCTTGCGGACGTCATCGGGTCGGTGTCCGATCCGAGAGCCCAGGTCACACAGCAGAGGATGTGGAACAAGGATGGACAGAACTGTAGCCGGCCTGATCGGAGCGGTCGCCGCTCTCTCGGCCGCAACCCCATCGCAAGCGGCTGCCCCGGCGCCGCAGTCGATCGATGCCGCCCTGCAGGCCGGCTCCTACGCGGATCTCCTCAAGCCGATCCCGAACGCGCTTGCCCTGATCAAGACCAGCGAGGCCCATGCGGATTTGCTGCCGACGGCAAGGGCCGGCGACGCCAATGTCGAGGACGCCCAGCTGGTGGTCATCCAACACCACCATCATCACCACCGCCACTACCACCGGCGGCGGCGCTATCATCATCACCACCACCACCACCACCACCATGATCATTACTGATCAGCGCCAACCCGCGGCGTGAAGCGACCAGCTCAGTCGGATTTTGCCGCCTTGGCCGCGGTGTGGATGCGTCGATAGGTCCCGTCGAAGACGGTATTGGTTCGCGATGTCCATTGAGTGTCGGCCGACAAAGTGCTCCTGCTCGCATAGATCCGTTGCGACTGCAGCTCACGTTCGGCCGCTTCCTCCGGTGGCATTTCGACCAGTTCGAGCTTGTCGTCCGCGCCGACGATCGTGACCAGGAGCATCGGCTCGCCGGGCCGGAAGATCTGCGTCTGGCCTTCGGCCGGTGCCTTGAACACCACGAAGTAGATCATCGGCCACCAGTGCCTGATCACGGCCGGCACCGCGATCGGAACGGTGCCGGTCGGATCGGTATAGAAGCGCGGGTGCGTCTCGATCTTCAGTGCGTATTCAGGCTCGACCTTCAGGTCGAGCAGGAGCTGGTAGGTGTAGTAGTCCGGGCCGAACGTCCGGAATGGCGGCGTGGGAATGTCCGTCGCGTCGGTGTCGCCGAGATCTCCCTCGAATTGCATCATGCCGTCGCGGACGCTGACCCGGAGCTCCGAGTCGTACGGATAGGGCAATTCGATTCCGCCCCTCGCCGCCTCCGAGAACGGGATGCAGTGCCATGGATATTCGTGCGAGCCGTCCACTCTCGGTTCCGGCTTGCCGGCCCAGCCGGGGATTTCGATCCTGGTGCGCCTCGGCTGCAGGTTGGGATCGATCGTCCGATACTTGACCAGGGGCAAGCCGCTCACCTTTCGCAGGCTGTGGAATGCAGACCGTCCGCCCCGCCAGGGCCGGAGAGGAAGCCCATCACGCCCGAGGCTGAAAGCCAACCCCAAGGAGCGGCCCTGGCGCTGTCAACGCACGACAGGCCATGATGGGCCATGCTTCCTCCGCACCATTCGACCGATCCGCCGCCCTTGATCGCGACGGTCACCATGAACCCGACCATCGACATCGCGGCCCAGGCCCAGAGCGTCCGGCCGACGCACAAGCTGCGCACCTTCGCGGAACGTCAGGATCCGGGAGGCGGCGGGATCAATGTCGCGACCGTCATTCATGCGCTCGGCGGTCGCGCGCAGGCTCTTGTCCTCGCTGGCGGTTCCACCGGCCGGCTTCTCGAGGAACTTCTCACGGAGACCGGACTCGGCCACCGGACCGTCCCGATCGAGGGCCGCACACGGACCAGTCACACCGTGACGGACGCCTCCAACGGCAACGAATACCGCTTCATCGCGCAGGGTCCCACGGTCGGCGAAGCCGAATGGACCGCGATGCTGGAGGCCGCGTCGGGGATCGAAGCCGGCTGGCTGATCGCGAGCGGCAGCCTTCCGCCGGGCGTCCCGGAGGATTTTTATGCCCGTCTCGCCGAGATTTCGCACCGGCGCGGCACCCGCTTCGTGCTCGATACGTCGGGGCCGCCGCTACGCGCCTGCCTGTCGGGGGGCCATGTAGAGCTCGTCAAATCGAGCCTGACCGAGCTCGAGAGCGTCGCCGGCCGCAGGCTGCCCGATCACGCCGCCCAGGAGGCGGCCGCGGGAGAGATCGTTCGCAGCGGGCGTGCCCGCCTTGTGGCCCTGACGCTCGGCGAGAACGGGGCCCTCCTCGTCTCGGAGGCGGGCGGGCTTCGTCTTCCGGCACTCGACGTGATCGTCAACGGCACGGTGGGCGCCGGCGACAGCTTTCTCGCCGGCATGGTGATGGCGCTTTCGGTGGGCCGCACAGCCGAGGACTCGTTCGCCTGGGGCATCGCCGCCGGAGCCGCCTCGGTGACCGCGCCAGGCACCGCCAATCCGGACTGGATCACGGTCGAACGGCTGCGCGGCCTGATCCTGGTCGCTCAGGCGTTCCCCTGAGCGCCTGGAGCGTCGGTGAGCTAGGAGGCTCCGTTCGCGCGTGCGATCTGCCGGTGCAATGCCGCGATCAATGCCGCGACGTTGCCCCCGTGGCGGTCGAGATAGCCGAGATAGTCGCCGCGTTGCGTCGTCTTCAAGCTCGTCCCCTCGGCCACGACATCGGTCACTTTCGGACCGCCGCCGAGCTCGCCGATGACCCAATCGACGGATGCGGGCTCCTCGTTGGGCCGATAGATCGTCGTCTGCACGTGTTCGCCGTCCGGAAGACGCGACGTTCCGCCCACCGTGAACCGCACCCCTCGATAGCCGCCGAGATGGCCGAGGATGCTGTTCAGCAGGACGCTGTGGAACAGCGTCACGTATTCCTCGCGCTGCGACGGGGTCGCCTGCTGCACGTAACGGCCAAGACAGAAGATCGCGATCTGGTCCGTCGCGATGTTCTCGTCGAGGATCGGCTGCAGTTGCGTCCGCTTCGACGACGCGGGCCCAGGCGCGTTCACGACGTCCACCAGCTGACTTCCCAGCCTGTGGACGAACTGCGACGCGCCGCCTCCCTGGGCGTAGGCGCCTGTGAGAGGCAGGGACAGGGTCGCTACCGCGGCAAGGCCTAGGCAGCGTCGGCGGGCAATGGTCATCAGCATGACGCCGGACTTACCGCGTCGCGGTCATGCGATCAACGCGCATACCAATCGGGTGGCGTCGAGCGATCGTCGTCGCGTAGTTTCTGCAGATCGCCCTCGGCATTCTGCTGATAGGCGCTCCTGATCGTCGCATAGGGATCGAGCGACGTCTTTTGCACGTCTTCCAGGTCGTGCAGATGCCGCGACCGCGCATCGAGAATGCTCAGCCCATACGCCGCGTAATTGAACGTCAACAGCCCGTAGCCGCGCGGCACGTAGGTGAAGGGCGACAACCCGATATCGAGCGCGAAGCCCGTGAAGCTGCGCGCGGTCCCCGGGCCGAGCACGGGCAGGAACAGGTAGGGACCCGACGGCAGGCCCCAGTAGGCGAGCGTGAGCGCGCCGGCGGAGTCCGGCTCAGGATAGCCCAGCCCGGTTGCCACGTCGAAAATGCCGCCGATCCCGACCGTCGAGTTGACCGCGAACCGTACCAGGCTGTCGCCGGCCCGGCGCGACTTCGCCTCCAGGACCGAATTCAGGAATGCCACCGGCTCGGCGATATTGGTCAGCACGTGGTGCAGGCCGGTCCGAACCGGCCGCGGCACGACATAGACGTAGGCCTGGGCCACAGGCTTGAGCGTGTAGGCGTCGACGCTGAGGAACACCCCGTAGAAGAAGCGGTTGGTGGGCTCCAGCGGGTCATTGTTCGCCCTGTAGTCAGCCAGGGCCTCGGGGTCGGAGGCCGGCGGCGGTGTGGCACATCCCTCCACCAACGCCGTGGTGGTCAGCAGCAACAGGGCAAGAGCTGCCCGGTTTCGGCTTGTCGGCATCGGCTGATCGGCGCGCATCGTGACCCCACAACGGTGCGGCCCTGCACTGGGACGCCACGGTGAAGGTCTATCATTGGACAGCAAAGGCGCAACGGCTCGGACCCGAACTGGAGCGGCGCGCGCTGCGATGGTGGCTTGCGCGTGGCCGGCTTGATACACCTCATCAGCATCGGGACAATCCGATCGGAGACGACACACTGGACCAGAACCTGTCACCGTCGAGCGAAGCGACTCTCCAGCGTTGGCTGACCGGCCCGCGCGTCGCCGTGCTGCCGGATCTCGACAGCGGTCCAGGACCGAAACTTTCGTTCGAATTTTTTCCACCCAAATCGGAGCCGCTCGAGGCCCAGCTCTGGGTCGCCGTCCGCCGTCTCGAGGTCCTCCGGCCCATCTTCGTCTCGGTCACATACGGTGCCGGTGGTTCGACGCAGGCGCGCACCTTCGCCACCGTCAAGCGCATCCTCGCCGAGACGCAGCTTCGGCCGGCGGTCCACCTCACCTGTGTCGGCGCGAGCCGCGGCGAGGTCGATGACGTCGCCCGCCAGTACTGGGACACGGGTGCACGGCATATCGTCGCTCTGCGCGGCGATCCGCCAGGCCGAACCGGCGCCTTCGAGCCCCATCCGGACGGCTACCGCAATGCCGCCGCACTCGTGGCCGGCCTCCGTCGGGTGGCTGATTTCGAGATCTCGGTCGCCGCCTACCCCGAAGTGCATCCCGATGCCGCCAGCGCCGAGGCCGACCTCGACAACCTCAAGCGCAAGCTCGACGCCGGCGCCACCCGCGCCATCACCCAGCTCTTCTTCGACACCGACCTTTTCCTGCGCTTCCTCGACCGGTGTCTCGCCGCCGGGATCGCCGCGCCGGTCGTTCCGGGCATCATGCCTGTCGCCAATCTCGCGAAATCGCGCCGCTTCTGCGAAAGCTGCGGCGCCAGCGTGCCGGCCTGGCTGCTCGCACTGTTCGACGGCCTCGACGACGAGGAGGAAACCCGCCGCATGGTGGGCGCTGTCGTTGCCGCCGAGCAGGTGCGCATCCTGCAGGCCAACGGCATCGACGAGTTCCATTTCTACACAATGAATCGCCCGGACCTCACCTACGCGGTGGCGCGTATCCTGGGCGCACGGCCGAGGGCCTCTGCGAAATGAGTGAAGCTGGCGGACCGGCTCCGGTCCCCGGCCTGCCCTACGCCTGATCCAGCTCGATCAGCGTCCGCCGGATCGCGCGGCCGTGCTCGACTCGCTCGGCGATGAAGGCGCCGTCGCCGTCGCGGATGGCGCGCGCCATCGCGGCCGCATCCCGCTCGAAGCGGCCCAGCATCTCGAGCAGCGCCTCCCGGTTATTGAGGAAGACGTCGCGCCACATCACCGGATCGGATGCGGCGATCCGGGTGAAGTCCCGGAACCCGGAGGCGGCGAATTTCAAGACGCCTTCTCCCGTCTCCGCGGCCAGACCCTCGGCGGTCCCGCAGATGGTGAACGCGATCAGATGCGGCAGATGGCTGATGGCGGCGACCACCCGGTCGTGATGCGCCGGCGTCATCCGCTCGGTCGTTGAGCCGCAGGCGCGCCACATCGCCTCGATGCGCGCAACCGGTGCTTCCGGAGTGCCCTCGGGCGGCACGATCAGACACCAGCGCCTCTCGAAAAGGGCGGCAAAGCCGGCATCGGGCCCGGAGAATTCGGTGCCGGCCATCGGGTGCGCCGGCACCAGATGCACACCACAGGGCAGGTGGGGCGCGATGTCGGCGACCACCGACTGCTTGGTCGAGCCGACATCGCTGGCGATCGTGCCGGCCGCGAGAAAGGGGGCCATTTCGCGAGCGACGGTCCCGAAGGCGCCCACCGGAACGGCGAGTACGACGATGTCGGCCCCGTCGACGGCGTCGGCGACGGTGTCCGCCACGCGATCGCCGATCTCGAGCGCTCGCGCCCTGGCTCGGACGTCCGGATCGTGGTCGGTCACCACAACCTCGCCCGCGAACGAACCGCGCGCGCGCCGCGCGAGCGAGCCGCCGATCAAGCCGGCGCCGATGATCGCAAGGCGGCGGGCGAGCAGCTCAGGCATCGGCCAGGCCAGGCCAGCTCTCGAACGCCTCGATCACCAGCCCGACCTCCTCGGTGGTGCCGATCGTGATCCGCAGGCAGGAGGGCAATCCATAGCTGCCGACCGCGCGCACGATCAGGCCACGGGTGCGCAGATGCGCGTCCGCTGCCTGCGCACGTGCGAGGCTGCCGAAATCGACGAGCACGAAATTCGCGGCACTCGGCCACACCTGCAGGCCAAGGCCTTCGAGCGCGCCGGACAAGCGCGTCCGCTCGCGCGAATTGTGCGTACGCGCCCGCTCGATCCATCCGATCTCGCCCAGAGCCGCGATCCCCGCCGCCTGGACGGCGATGTTGACTCCGAACGGTTCGCGGATCCGGTTCAGCGTCTCGATCACCGGCGCAGGCCCGAACGCCCAGCCAAGACGTGCTCCCCCCAATCCGTATGCCTTGCTGAAGGTGCGCGTCATCACCGTGTTGTCGGTCTCGGAGGCGAGACGTATTCCCGGCTCATAAGCTGCGTCGTCGACGTATTCGGCATACGCGGCGTCGAGCACGAGCAGGATGTCGGGCGGCAGCGACCGCCGCAACCGCTCGACCTCGCGCGCCGGCAGCAACGATCCCGTCGGATTGTTCGGGTTGGCGATCATCACGATCCGGGTGGCCGGCGAGACGCGCGCCAGCAAGGCGTCGACGTCCGCGGTCAGGTCCCGTTCCGGCGCCTTGACAACGATGCTGGCCGCCTTGCGTCCTGCCGTCTCGTAGATCGAGAACCCGTGCGCGCTCATCAGCAGTTCGGTGCCGGGACCCCCATAGGCCAGCGCCAGCAGGCTGAAGATCGGGTCGGAGCCGGTGTCGCAGACGATGCGGGCCGGATCGATCGCGTGGATCCGGCCGAGTGCCGCCCGCAGGCCCGCGCTGCCGCCATCAGGATAGCGATGCAGCTCGGCCGCCGCCTCGGCATGCGCCCGGATGGCGGCAGGCGGCGGCCCGAAGGCACCCTCGTTGGACGACAGCTTGACCACACGGTTGGCGCCCTCGATGGACGAAGCGCCGCCGACATAGGGCGCCAGGTCGAGCAGGTCGCGACGCATCATGGGCGGCATCGCGCGGTCCTACTCGATCGCCCGCCGCTTGCGAAGGCGCCCGGGATCGGCGCCCCGATCCGCTGCGCGGGTTGCCCCTACACCAAGCCGTGCACCCAGGGGTATAGAGCGCGAATGCCCCGACCTGTTCTCGTGACCGGCGCGACCGGCTTCGTCGGCTCCGCCGTGGCCCTCGCCCTCGCCCGGCGGGGACACGAGCTGCGGCTCCTGGTCCGCCAGGCGAGCGACAGGCGCAATCTCGCGGGCGTGGCCGCGGAGCTCGTCGAGGGCGATCTTTCGCGGCCCGGCAGCCTCGATCGTGCGGTCGAAGGGTGCGGGCAGCTCTATCACGTCGCAGCCGACTACCGGCTCTGGGTGCCCGATCCCGACGCGATGATGCGAGCCAACGTCGAGGGCAGTGTCGCCCTGATGCGCGCGGCGCATCGGGCGGGCGTCGAGCGCGCGGTCTATTGCAGTTCGGTGGCCGCTCTCGGGCTGGTGGGGGACGGCACGGTGTCGACCGAGACGACGCCGGTCGATCCCCACAAGATCGTCGGCGTGTACAAGCTGTCCAAATACCGTGCCGAGCAGGCCGTGCTGGCGCTCGGACGCGAGCTGCGGTTGCCGATCGTGACGGTCAATCCGTCGACCCCGGTCGGCCCGCGCGACATCAAGCCGACGCCCACGGGCGTGATGATCCGCGACGCGGCGGCTGGGCGGATGCCTGCCTATGTCGATTCGGGCCTGAATATCGTCCATGTCGACGATGTCGCGGACGGGCACATACGGGCGATGGAGCGCGGCGAGCCCGGCGAGAAATACATTCTCGGCGGCGAGGACATGACGCTCGCCGACCTGTTTGCCCTGACTGCCAGGGTTGCCGGCGTCCGCGGCCCCTACACCAGGCTGCCGCGCCAGATCCTGTGGCCGGTCGCGGTCGCGTCCGAACTCCTCGCCAGGAACTTCAAGATCGAGCCACGCGTGACTCGCGAGATGCTCGCGATGTCGCGCAAGAAGATGTTCTTCTCGTCGGACAAGGCGCGCGCGGTACTCGGCTATGATCCGCGGCCGGCGGCAGAGGCGGTGGCCGACGCGGTCGCCTGGTTCCGTGCGGCTGGCATGATCCCGCCCGAGCGGAGGGCCGCATGATCGCGCTTGCCCTCGCCGCCGCATCGCTTGCGATCTGGCTCTACCTTGTATTCGGCCACGGCCGCTTCTGGCAGTCGGGACCGTCGTTGCCGGCCGTGGCCGCGGCCTCCGGACCACCGGTCGCTATCATCGTTCCGGCGCGCGACGAGGCCGCCGGTGTTGAGGCGTGCCTGCGTTCGTTGCTCGGCCAGGACTATGGCGGCTCGCTCGCGGTCTGGCTCGTCGACGACGGCAGCAGCGACGGCACCGGCGACATCGCACGCGCGATCGGCGATCCGCGCCTGACGGTGGTCGATGGAAAGCCCCGGCCGCACGGCTGGAGCGGCAAGTTGTGGGCCCTCGCCCAGGGCATCGAGGCCGCGCGAGCCTGGCAGGCGGCCGGCTACCTGCTCCTGACCGACGCCGACATCGTCCACGACCCGCGCCATGTCGGCACTCTCGTCCGCGGCGCCGCGGATGGAGATCGCGACCAGATCTCCGAGATGGTCGAGCTTCATTGCGAAAGCCTGGCCGAGCGCGCCTTGGTGCCCGCCTTCGTGTTCTTCTTCCAGATGCTCTATCCGTTCCGCCGGGTCGCCGAGAGTGCGAGCCGTACCGCGGCGGCCGCCGGTGGCGTCATTCTGATCCGGCGGTCGGCACTGGCCCGCATCGGCGGGATCGAGGCCGTCCGTGGCGCGCTGATCGACGACGTGGCATTGGCCACCGCGGTCAAGCGCGGGGGCGGCCGGATCTGGCTCGGTCATGCGACGCTGGCCCGCAGCGTCCGGCCCTATCCGAAGGCAATCGACGTGTGGCGGATGGTCGCACGCACCGCCTATGTGCAGTTGCGATTCTCGCCCGCGATGCTCGGTCTGACGGTGACCGGGATGACGATCGTCTGGTTCGTCCCGTTGGCGGCCAGCCTGTTCGGCCATGGGGCCACGCGCGCGGCGGGCCTCGCCGCATTGGTGATGTCGCTCGGGTCGTTCGTGCCGACCCTCCGCCGCTTTCGCCTTCCCCCCGCCTGGGCGCTGCTGCTGCCGGCAGTCTCCCTGTTCTACGTCGCGGCCACGATCGGATCGGCGATCGATCATCATCGCGGCCGGGGCGTGGTCTGGAAGCGCCGCGCCTATGGAAGCACCGCATGATGGACGTGGCCGTGAGTGCGGACGCCGACCTCCGGTCCGGCAAGGACAGGCAGGACGAGAACTTTCCGGTGGGCTCCCGGCTGATCGCGGCCCGCCATCGCCCTCATGTCCACGCCTACTACGCGTTCGTCCGCGCGGCCGACGACGTCAGCGACAGTCCCGACCTCGCGCCCGCGGACAAGATCGCCCGCCTCGACGCCATGGAGCGGGCTCTCCGCGGGATCGGTGACGCGCACTCTTCGAGCGCCGGACCGCTTCGCGCGAGCCTCGCCGCGACCGGACTGCCGCCAGAACTCGCCACCGACCTGCTGATCGCCTTCCGTCGCGATGCGAACGTGCTGCGAACACCGGACTGGAATGCCCTGCTCGACTATTGCCGCTTCTCCGCCAATCCGGTCGGGCGTTTCCTGATGGCCTTGCACGGCGAAGGGCCGGACACCGCCGGACCGTCGGATGCGCTTTGCACCAGCCTGCAGATCCTCAACCACCTGCAGGACTGCGCCGTCGACCTGCGTTCGCTCGACCGTTGCTACATTCCGGACGACTTCCTGGCCGAGGCGGGCCTCACGCAAGCGGCACTTCTTGCACCGGCCGCAACACCGGCGCTTGCACGCGTCTTCGGACGGGTGCTCGATGGCGTCGATGCGCTGAACCGCGAGGCGAGCCGCCTGCCGGGCCTGATCAGGGACCGGCGGATGCGGCTCGAGGCCGCGCTCATCATCGGTCTCGCGCATCGCCTTGCCCGCAGGCTCCGGCGGGAGGACCCGCTCGCAGCCCGGGTGAAGCTTCGACGACAGGATATCGCCGTGAGCCTAATCGCCGCCTTCCGCCACCTCGGCAACGGACCGCGCGCGTGAGTGCCAGTCCGGCGGCCGGCCTCGACCGGCTCCCCGCGTCGCCCGAACCGGCTGGCGGCGCGCTCGGCTGCCCCGCCACCGACGTCCAAGCCGTCGACCGGATCGTGCGCGACGCGGGCACGTCCTTCACGCGCGGCATGCGCATCCTGCCGCTCGACCGGCGGACAGCGATGCACGCGATCTATGCGTTCTGCCGCCGGGTCGACGACATCGCCGATGACGACGGCGCGCTGGTCGATCGCCTGCAGGGTCTGGATCAATGGCAGACCCGCATCGCGCACCTCTATGCCGGACAGGCCGAGGACGCGCTGACCCGGGTCCTGCTGGCCGCCATCCGGCGCTACGATCTGCGGCAGGCCGACTTTCAGGCTGTGATCGACGGCATGCGGACCGACGCCGCGCAACGCATCGTCGCGCCAACGCTCGCCGACCTCGACCTCTATTGCGACCGGGTGGCATCCGCCGTCGGGCGCCTGTCGGTGCGCGCCTTCGGCGACAGCTCGGCCGAGGCCGACCGCGTCGCCTTCCATCTCGGACGCGCGCTGCAATTGACCAACATCCTGCGCGATTTCGACGAGGACGCGGCGCGTGGGCGTCTGTATCTGCCACGCGAATGGCTCGAGGAGGCCGCCATGCCGCTCGAACCCGAGGCCGCGCTGTCGCACCCGTCGCTGCCACTCGTCGCGGCCCGGATGGCGGCCGAAGCTCAGCGCCATTTCGCCGCCGCGCATGACGCGATGGCGCGATGCGACCGCCGCGCGATGCGGCCGGCGCGCCTGATGGGTGCCACCTACGCCGCCATCCTGCGCCGACTGGTCCGGCGCGGCTGGCAGGGTGCCGCCTGGCGTGGCCCCGAGGCGCGCGTGCGCCTGCCGGCCTGGCAGAAAATGGCACTCGCCGCTCGCGTCATGATGACGGGCTGAAAGGCGATGGCTGGGACGGCGAAAAAGACCGATCCGGCGCTCTGGGACCGGGTCAAGCGTGAGATCACCGAAGGCGACAAGGGCGGCAAGCCCGGCCAATGGTCGGCGCGCAAGGCGCAGCTCGCCACCGCGTCATACAAGGCCAGGGGCGGCGGCTACGAGGGTGGCAAGACCGGGGACAACCACCTCTCGCAATGGACCAGGGAGGATTGGGGCACCAAGTCGGGCAGCAAGAGCGAGGAGACCGGCGAGCGCTACCTGCCCAAGGCCGCAAGGACCGCGCTCAGCGACGACGACTACAAGCGAACCACCGCTAAGAAGCGGGCCGATACGCGCAAGGGGAGGCAGTTCAGCGCCCAGCCCGACGATATCGCCCGCAAGACGGCGGCGCATCGGCGGACCGGCGATCAGGGCGAGACGAAGGCAGCCCTGATGGAGCGGGCACGCGCGCGCGGCATCCGGGGCCGGTCGCGCATGTCGAAGGAAGCGCTCGCGCACGCGCTCGGCATGAATTAGCGCCCGGCGATGCGTGTTCATGTGGTCGGCGGCGGCCTCGCCGGGCTGTCTGCGGCCTTGACGCTGGCCGACGCCGGACGGCCGGTCACGCTCCACGAGGCGGGTCCCGCCCTTGGCGGCCGTTGCCGATCCTACGACGACAAGGTCCTCGGGACGCGCCTCGACAACGGCAATCACCTGCTGCTGTCCGGCAATCGCGACGCCTTCGCGTTCCTCAAGAGGCTCGGAACCGAGCGGACCCTCGGCGGCCCGGATCATGCGCTGTTCCCGTTCATCGACCTCACGACGAGCGAGCGCTGGGCACTTCGTCTCGGGCATGGCCGGGTCCCGTGGTGGGTGCTCGCGCCGGGCCGCCGCGTCCCGGGAACCTCGCTGCGCGAGCATGCCGCTCTCCTGCGCCTGCTCGCGGCCGGCCCCGGCAAGACGGTCGCCGATTGCCTCGTGCCCGGCCGTCTCGCCGACCGGCTGCTCACGCCGCTCGCGATCGCCATCCTCAACACGATGCCGGACCGGGGCAGCGCCGCGGTGCTGGCCACGGTCTTTCGCGACAGCCTGATGCGCGGCGGCGGCGCCTGCATTCCCGCCTTTCCGCGCGTGGGCCTGTCCGAGAGCTTCGTCGATCCTGCGGTCGTCGCATTGTCGGCGACGCATGTCGAGATCCGGCGACACTCGCGCGTCGCCGCATTGGAGGTCGAGGACGCGCGGGTGGTCTCTCTCGCCGGACCGGACGGCGGCGTCGCGATCGGGAAGGCCGACGACGTGGTGCTTGCGGTTCCGGCACCGGTCGCCGCCAGCTTGATGCCGGGCCTGGTGGCACCCGACATGTTCGAGTCGATCATCAACCTGCATTACCGGACCGACAGGATCTCGAACGTTACTGAGATCGAAACTGCCCGGTTCGTCGGGCTTGTCGGCTCGTTGGCGGAATGGGTTTTCCTCAAGGACGGCGTCGTGTCCGTCACGATCAGCGCCGCCAATCGCTTCGATCAGCTCGATCCCGAACAGCTCACCGCCTCGATCTGGCGCGACGTGGTCGCGGCTCTCGGCTTTCCACCCGGCTCGTCCATGCCGCCGGCGCGGCTGGTTCGTGAGAAACGTGCCACCTTCGAAGCAACTCCCGCGCAGGAGCGGCGTCGTGCTCCCGCGAGGACGAGCGTCGCAAATGTCACACTCGCCGGCGACTGGACGGCTACCGGGTTGCCGGCCACGATCGAAGGTGCGATCAGGTCCGGGCGGACGGCGGCCCACCTGATCCTCGGTCGGGCCTGATCAGCGCGCACCTTCGGCTCGGCCCATCGGGTCGCGCGGGATGATGAGGGAGCGGCTGAGTGGTTCAGGGCGTGACGGCTGACATCGACGATGCGGAACGCGACGCGCGAGCGGACACTAGCGACGGCATCGAGGCGGCCATCCACGCGGCGAGCTCCGCCCTGGCGCGGCGCCAGAAGCCGGACGGCCACTGGGTGTTCGAGCTCGAGGCGGACGCGACGATCCCGGCCGAATACGTGGTCCTCGAGCATTTCCTCGATCGGATCGATCCCGTCCTGCAGGCACGGATCGGACGCTACCTGCGGCGCATCCAGGGCGCGCATGGTGGCTGGCCGCTCTATCACGGCGGCAAGTTCGACCTGTCGGCGAGCGTAAAGGCGTATCTCGCGCTCAAGATGATCGGCGATGACGTCGATGCGGTGCATATGCGCCGCGCCCGCGCGGCGATCCTCGCCCACGGAGGTGCCGAGCGATCGAACGTCTTCACGCGGTTCCAGTTGGCGCTGTTCGGCTACGTTCCCTGGCGCGCGGTCCCGGTGATGCCGGTTGAGATCGTTCTCCTGCCACGCCGCTTCTTCTTCAACATGTGGCGCATCTCGTACTGGTCGCGGACGGTGCTCGCGCCGATGATCATTCTCGCGGCACTCCGTCCGACCGCCGCCAATCCGCGCGGCGTCCGGATCGGCGAGCTGTTCCGCATCCCTCCCGCCCGGATCCGCGACTGGATCCGCGGACCCTACCGGTCCTGGTGGGGCTATCTCTTCAAGGCGCTCGACGTCGGGTTGCGTCCGGCCGAACGCCTCGTGCCCGGTCCGATCCGCAGGCTCGCGATCCGGCGCACGCTCGCCTTCATCGAAGAGCGGCTGAACGGCGACAGCGGGCTTGGGGCGATCTACCCGGCCATGGCCAACACGGTCATGCTCTACCATGCGCTCGGCGTCGATCCGGCCGAGCCGAACGCGGCCATCGCATGGGCCGCGATCCAGCGCCTTCTGGTCGACGGCGAGGACGAGGCCTACTGCCAGCCATGCGTGTCGCCGATCTGGGACACGGGCCTCGCCGGCTATGCGATGGCCGAGCATCATGATTGCGTCCATGACGACTTGCGGACCGCCGGCCAGGCCAAATCCGACGTCGGTCAGGCATGCGACTGGCTGCGTGACCGCCAGATCACCGAGGTCAAAGGGGATTGGGCGATCAATGCGCCCGATCTCGCGCCCGGCGGCTGGGCCTTCCAATACAACAACGACCATTACCCCGACGTCGACGACACAGCAGTGGTCGGCATGCTCCTGCATCGTCAGGGCGATCCCGAACACGCCGACGCGGTCGAGCGGGCGCGTGCGTGGGTCATCGGCATGCAGAGCCGGGACGGCGGCTGGGGCGCGTTCGATATCGACAACGACCGCGAGTTCCTCAACCACATCCCGTTCGCCGATCACGGCGCCCTGCTCGACCCGCCCACCGCCGACGTGAGCGCGCGCTGCCTCTCATTCCTCGCCCAGATGGGCCACACGGAAGACGCCGAGGTGATCGCGCGCGGTGTCGCGTATCTTCGCCGCGAGCAGGAGGAGGACGGATCCTGGTTCGGACGCTGGGGCACCAACTACATCTACGGCACCTGGTCGTGTCTCAGCGCCCTGAACGCGGTCGGCGTGGCGCACGATGATCCGGTCATGCGCCGTGGCGTCGAGTGGCTGCTGGCCAGGCAGCGTCCCGACGGCGGCTGGGGCGAGAGTTGCGAGAGCTACGAGGACGCGCCGCCCGGCGAGCACACCGAGAGTCTCCCGTCACAAACCGCCTGGGCGCTGCTCGGACTGATGGCGGCCGGTGCCTGCGACCACGAGGCCGTCCGGCGCGGGGTCGCCTATCTCACACGCACCCAGCAGACCGACGGCGAGTGGCAGGAGCAGCCCTACAACGCAGTCGGTTTCCCGAAGGTCTTCTACCTCCGCTACCACGGATACCGGCTGTTCTTCCCGTTGCTGGCGCTCTCGCGCTATCGCAACCTGGTCCGGTCGAACAGCCGCAAGGTCGCATTCGGCTTCTGATCGTCCAGACCGCCCGATGATCGGTATCGTCGTCGGTCTCGAGGCGGAAGCGAGACTCGCGCGCCGCCTTCCGGGCGCGGAGGTCGCGGTCGGCGGCGGAACACCGGACGGCGCGCGCCGCGCGGCCGAGGGGCTGCTGGCGAAGGGTGCACGCGGTCTTGTCAGCTTCGGTCTCGCGGCCGGCCTCTCGCCCGACCTTCACCCCGGAATGCTCGTGGTTCCCCGTCGCGTCATCATCGACGGTATCGCGTTTCCGACCGACCGCACTCTCTCGCGGTCGCTCGGCGGCATCACCCCGCACGACCTTCTCCATAGTGAGCGGATCGTTGCCACAGTGCATGACAAGCATGGCCTGTTCGAGGCGACTCGCTGCTCGGCGCTCGACATGGAGAGCGGCGCCGTCGCGCGCGCGGCCCTCGCGGAGGCGCGTCCATTCGCGGTGCTGAGGGCCGTCTGTGATCCGGCGTCCCGTTCGCTGCCGCCGGCAGCCCTGGTGGTGCTCACGCCTGGAGGCGGGATCGAAATCGGCCGCCTTGCGCGTTCGCTCGCGCGCCGGCCGACTCAGCTCGGGGCGCTGATCGCGCTCGCGGGCGATGCCTTCAAGGCGCGGCGGGCCTTGCTGCGACGGGTGCGCGCAATCCGGTCGCTGAGCTGATCGGATCACGTGTCATCCGGGCGGCTCGTGGCCGGGAAGCGGACGCTCGCTCATTGACAGACATGCCGGTATCCGTCGGCTCCGACGAACGTTCCGGTTGCCGGATCGAAGCAGGCGGTGCCGAGGCAAGCATTGCCACTGCTCGTCACCGCGGGAGAGATCATCGCCCCGAAATTGCTCGCCTCCCGTTCCGCCTGGCCGCACAAGGGCGTGTCGATTGGCGCGGAAGGATCGTTGGCTCGCGCCGGGCCAACGTTCGATGCGGCGCCTTGAGCCGACTGCGGAGGAGCGGGCTCCTCCGGAAGAAAGCTCTGGACCTTGAAGGCCGGCCGCGCTGCCGGCGCGGAGGAAGGTGCAACCGCGGACGGGCTCGCGTCGTCCGCACAGCCGGAAAGGGTCAGCACGGCCAGAACGGTCACGAGCCCACGCCCAACCAGGGCCGCCAAACCGATCACGCGTGATCTCCCAGTCGATCCATCGATCGAAACGCTCGACCGATGCGATGTCGGGTGATCGACCAATCCGGAGGATTAGGCAATTCAGGATCTTGAGACTTCTGCCGGCGCCGCCAGGCGTCTCGCCATGATCCGGCGGATGGCGTGGCTGCTCGATGGATCGGCCCGCCTGCCAGGCACTCGTTTCCGGTTCGGCCTCAATAGCGCGATCGGACTGGTTCCGGGTGGCGGCGACCTCGTCCTGGCTGGCCTGTCGCTCGTGATCGTCTGGCAGGCACATAAGCTCGGCGTGTCCAGGGCGGTCCTGGCACGCATGATCGCCAACATCGGGATCGAGGCCGTCGGCGGCGCCATTCCGATCGCTGGAGACGCATTTGACATGATCTTCAAGGCGAACCTGAGAAACCTTGCCCTGATCGAGTCCTATCTGCGCAATCCTGAGCGATGAGATCCTTCTCACGCTGCCGCGAAGACAGTGTCGATCTTGTTGCGAAGCGTTTCCGCGCTGAAGGGTTTGACGACATAGTTCGAGACCCCGGCCTGCTTGGCCGCGATGATGTTTTCCACCTTGCTCTCCGCGGTGACCATGATGAAGGGCAACCGTGACAGCTTGTCGTCGGCCCTGACCTGCTGCAGCAAGTCGAGCCCCGTGATCGGCTGCATGTTCCAGTCGCTGATCACAAGACCATAGTCACCCTGCTTGAGCATGGCGAACGCCTCGGCGCCGTCGTTGGCTTCCTCGACATTGAGGAGACCGATCTGGCGTAGCACATTGCGAATGATACGAAGCATCGTCTTGTAGTCATCGACGATGAGGATCTTGATCGACTTGTCAGTGAGCATCGCCATCTTCTCCGTCGGGCTGATTGACCGCTTCTAGAACGTCAGCAATTTGTCGATTTCGTCCTGGCTGATCGCAACGTCGGGAGATTGCGGCCCATTCAGGAGTGAATTGGGATCCTCGACGCCCCGGGCGACGTTGGCGACGCCATAGCGGCCGGTGATCGCCTCGATCCGGGTTTCGATCAATTTCAGCGCCGCGACGACCTTGCTGATCCGCTGACCGGTGATGTCCTGAAAGCTGCATGCCTCATAGATCCGGATCGTTTCGTTTTGGATCGAGCGTGCTCCCTCGTCAGCCAGGGTCGACGCGAGCTGGTCGAGATGCTCGCAAGCGTCGAGGATCGTTTCCGTCGCGGCGGCGGTGTGTTCCACGATCGCATCGAGTTCATCGGTCGCTTCGGGAATGGGGTTGCCGAATTCGTTCTCGCCCTTGAGATTGGAGATCTCCGCCCGCGCAACCGAGACCGTCTCTGCCAGGGCGCGAATTTCCTGCAGGAACGAGACGCGCAGATTGTCGATCTCGCAATCCATGGTTTTCATCGTCGACCGGATGAGCTCCAGCAGGGTGTCGACCTCTCCATCGAGGTTCTGTGCGATGGATCTGGCGAGCTTGTCGGCTTCATGGATCATTTGGTCAGGCACGGTCGTCCTTCCTTCCTGGACATCCACGGGAACGATACCCGTCCTGGATTGTCAAAAAGTTACCGGGACACGATGCCCGCTCAATTCGCACGTGCATCCAGTCTGACCGCCATCTTGCTGCCCTTGCGTCCGAGCCGCCCCGTGAAGATGCGCGCGTTCGCGCATCGCAAGCTGATCGGTTCATTGACGTTGACATTCAGTTCCAATCTGTCGCCGACCTTGAGCGACATGACCTCCGACAGCCTCAGGCTCCGCTCGTCCAGGATCGCGTCAAGCTCCACTTCCGTGGCCCACAGCTCTTCGCGAAGGTGACTTTCCCAGATCGAGTCGCGTCCGAACTTCTCGCCCATGAATTGCTGGATGAGGATCTCGCGGATCGGCTCCAGGGTCGCATACGGCAGCAGGAGTTCGATGGAGCCGGCGCGATCGCCTGCCTCGACGCGGAGGCGGACATTGACGGCGGCACTGCTGACGCTCGAGATCGAGGCGGCACGCGGATTGGTCTCGAGGCGTTCGCATTTGAACGTCACGCTGCACAGGGGCAGGAAGCTTGTCGCCAGGTCGTCCAGCAACCGGTCGAGAAGTTTCTCGACCAGGTTCCGCTCGATCGACGTGAACGCGCGTCCCTCGATACGGACGGGTCCCGCACGCCGGCCACCGAGGGAGATATCGACGATCGAGTAGACGAGCCCTGGTTCGACGACGAGAAGTCCCTGATTGTCCCATTCGTGGGCGCGAAAGACACCGAGCAATGCGGGAAGCGGCACGGAATCGAGATAGCTGCCGAAGCGGACCGTGCTGACGCTTTCGATGAACAGCTCGACATTGACGCCGAGCAGATTGCGCAGCGTGCCCGAGCCGAGCCGCGTCAGGCGGTCAAGCACGACGTCGAGCATCGGCAGGCGCTCATACAGCACGAGGCCGGCGCCGAGGATACGCTGCATCGCGCTCTGGTCCGCATCGCGAGCAGAGCCGCCGAACAGGTCGTCGATCTCGTTCTGGGTCATGGCGCGCACCGGCGTATCGCCGAACTGCGCGTCCGGTGCATCCCAGCCGAGGTCGTCCTGCGGGTCGATACCGGTCAATGTCCGCTCCTCTCGCCGCCCGAGGCAGGAGCAGTAGAGCGCATGAAGGTTGTCGGAGCGTAAAGACCCGCCCGGGAGCGAGGTTGGCCCGGAGGCCGAAGACGGATATGGCCATCGGACGATCTGTTGGGATTGCCGGATGGCCGACCTCGTCATAGCCGCACCGCCCACGAGCACGCTGGCGGTCCACGGAACCGAAGCCCGCTTTCCAGTGCGCAGGATCTTCTGCGTCGGCCGGAATTATGCCGCGCACGCGCGCGAAATGGGCCGCGACCCCGATTGCGAGCCGCCATTCTTCTTCCTCAAGCCGGCCGACGCGGCAATCGACGACCGGTCCGAGATCCCCTATCCGCCGCTCACCAACGCGTTGCATCACGAGATCGAGCTGGTCGTGGCGATCGGACGCGGCGGCGCCGACATCGACGCCGACCGTGCGCTCGATCACGTCTATGGCTACGCCGTGGGACTCGATCTGACGAGACGAGATCTCCAGGACGCGGCCAAGGAGCTCGGGCGCCCCTGGGACTGGGCGAAGGGGTTCGATCATTCGGCACCCGTCGCGCCGATACGCCCAGTCTCCAGCACCGAGCATCCGGCGTCCGGACGAATCTGGCTCGCGGTCGACGGCGAGATCAGACAAGACGCGGATCTGTCGGACATGATCTGGAGCGTGAGCGACATCATCGCGATCGCCTCGCGATCGATGCAGCTTCGCCCCGGCGACCTCATCATGACCGGCACGCCGTCCGGCGTGGGCGCGATCGGGCGGGGTCAACACGTCACCGGCGGCATCGACGGCCTGGGCGAGATCGGGATCGTGGTGCGCTGAGGACGAAGCAGTGGGATCTCGGTTGTCAAAACTCGCGGGCGCGATCTTCGTCCTGGCTTGCGCCGACACGGCAGGAGCGAAACGGATGGATGACATCTCCCTCGATGGCCTCGGCATCGAAGCCGTCGGCCGCGATCTGGCTGCCGGCCGACTGACCTCGGTGGACCTGGTGCATGCCTACGAGGCCCGCATCGCGGCGATCGATCGCGCCGGTCCGGGTCTGCGTGCGATCATCGCGATCAATCCGGACGCGGCGGCACAGGCCGCGGCAAGCGACGAGCGACGCCGTCGGGGGGCGCCGCTCGGGCCGCTCGACGGTGTGCCGCTGCTGATCAAGGACAATATCGAGGTCGCGGGTCCGATGCCGACGACAGCCGGATCACTGGCGCTGGCTGCGAACGTGACGGGGCGCGATGCCCCACTGGTTGCCAGGCTGCGAGCGGCGGGCGCGGTGATCCTGGGCAAGACCAATCTCTCGGAATGGGCGAATTTCCGCTCCTCGTTCTCGATCAGCGGCTGGAGCGGGATCGGTGGCTTGACCCGCAATCCGTTCTCGCTCGACCGGACCGCGTGCGGATCGTCCTCGGGCAGTGCCGCTTCCGTCGCGGCATCGCTCGCGCCGGCGGCCATCGGGACCGAGACCGACGGCTCGATCACCTGCCCGGCCTCGATGAGCGGCCTGGTCGGGTTCAAGCCGACGGTCGGCCTCGTGTCGCGCACCCATGTCGTGCCGATCTCGACGACCCAGGATACCGCGGGGCCGATGACACGCACCGTCGCCGATGCGGCGCTCCTGCTCTCGATCATGACCGGCACCGATCCGGCCGACGCGGCGACCCGCGACGCGGACATCCACCGGCCCGATGGCCCGCTCGACAGGAACGTCCTCGAAGGACAGCGCATCGGCGTCGCGCGCTTCCTCGGCGGGCGGCACGAGGGCACCGATCGCGTGTTTGCGCATGCGCTCGACGTGCTGCGCGCAGCCGGGGCCGTGCTGGTCGAGATACCGGACGGGCCGGATCTCGATGCGATCGGCAACGCCGAGAACACGATCCTGCTGACCGAATTCAAGTCATCGCTCGACCGATATCTCGAGACGACGCCAGCCGCGGTCGCCAGCCGTACGCTAGCCGACGTGATCGCCTTCAACGAGGCGCATGGCGATCGTGAACTCGCCCTGTTCGGCCAGGACCGGATGGTGAGCGCCGAGGCCACGAAGGGATTGGATGATCCTGCCTATCAGGCGGCCCTGTCGACGGCCAAGCGTCTCGCGGGATCGGAGGGTGTCGATCGGATGCTCGCCAGCCATCGGATCGTGGCGCTTGTCGCGCCGACGGGGGCGCCGGCATGGACGATCGACCTCATCGACGGCGATCATGACCTGCCGGGCGCCTCGACCCTGCCGGCGGTCGCCGGCTATCCGCATCTGACCGTGCCCATGGGCGACGTCGGCGGTCTGCCGGTCGGCCTGTCGTTCATCGGTCCGGCCTGGTCGGAACGGCTTCTGCTGCAGCTCGGCTACGCCTTCGAGCAGCGCGCCAACATCAAGCCCATGCCGACATTCGCACCATCCCTGCCGCGACCCGGACGATCCCTGCTCAGTCTCGAGGAGCTTCGCTAGGCGAACAGAAGCAAGCGCGGCCGTATGTGCCGAGACGGGGCGGTCGCGGCGGCAGGGTGTCAGCGCATCATGCGAGCGGCGACGCGGGCGGCGAGGTCGGGTGGGGTGATGCGGCCGCCGAGCGCGCTGAGCGCGTTGACGCGGCCGGCGACGACGAAGGGCCGGCGCCGGAGCATCGCGTCGACCCCGACCTTTGCCACTGTATCGCTGTCCATGATGCTGGCGCGTTGGAAGCTGTTCATCGTCTGGCCGGCGACGCCGAAGAACTCGGTGTCGGTGACGCCGGGGCAGAGGGTGGTGCACGTCACCCCGCTGCCGCGCAGCTCGTGGTTGAGTGCGATGCCGAACGACAGGATGTGTGCCTTCGTGGCGCCGTAGGCGGCGTACGAGGGCACCGGCTGGAAGGCGGCCGTGGATGCGACGAGCAGGATGCGGCCCCATCCCGCGCGGCGCATGGCGGGCAGGACGAGATGGGTCAGGTGCGTGAGAGCCATGACGTTGACCTCCAGCATCAGCCGGGTCTGGTCCCAGGAGGCGTCGGCGAAGGGCCCATAGACGCCGAGGCCCGCGTTGTTGACCAGGATATCGACGCCGGAGAGTTCGGCGGCGAGGGAATGACGCGCGGCCTCGTCGGCGAGGTCGGCGGGACGAACGGTGACGGTCGCACCGGCAGCCTGACGGAGCTCCTCCGCGAGGCGCTCGAGCGCCTCGGCGCGACGGGCGACGAGCACGAGGGCGGCGCCGCGGCGGGCGAGGGTGCGGGCGATCGCAGCGCCAATGCCGCTGGACGCGCCGGTGACGAGGGCGGTGTGGCCGGCGAGATTGTCACGCATGGCGGGCTCCTGGTTGAGCGTCGATCGCGTCGAAAGCTCAATCGCCCGATCGCCAACGGGTTGCGGATGATCAGGCGGTTTGGGCGGCCCGACCTCGCATTTGCATCAGGGCCGTTCACACACGCTTGAGGCAGGCGGAATTTATTGTGCGGCGCACCATCTGATTGACCAGCACCGATTAGCGTTCGGGAGAACGCAATCCGGTGTCGGGCGCCTCGTCTGAGCTCCACCCAGTCGCTGCCAGATAATTTGGTCCGACGCGAACGGCGTCGCGGACTGACGTCCGGTCGTGTGCTCGGCGGATCCGCGTGGACGTGCACGGCCGGTCGGTTTCGAAAGATCGAGGCCCACCATGACATCTTCACCAGCAATGATCAGCGCCGGCCGCCAGGCGGTTCGAACGTCGCGGTTGCCTCGGGCGATAGCCGCGCTGATGGTCGTACTTGGATTGGGCGCCCGCGCCGCGCAGCCGGTGGGTCCGTTGGACGCGGCCAGCGCCGGGCAGCCGAGCGGTGCGCTGATCGGACGCTGGCAGGGTGAGCAGGACGGTCCCGTCATCACGCAGTTGACCCTACGCGGATCGCTGCGGGGCGGATCAGGCCACTACGACATCACCACCCTGACCCACTCGTCGGGCTCGCATGGCTCGCGCTACGAGCCGTGGTCGGGACGCTGGGTGCGCGTGACCGAGGAGATCGCCGGCCGGCCGCAAACGGTGATCCGTCTGCAGGGCGCGTTGAACGACGAGATCGATCGCTACATCCTCGACAGCGCCGGCATCCTCGAGCCCACGCCGGATTACGTCGGGCGTCCGCTGAGCAAGGAGGAGATTGCGCTCTACAGCCTTACTCCGGTGCGGCTGGATTGACCGTTGCAGGCCTGGCCAGATGCCACGACGTCCCTCCTAGCGAAATCGCCCCGTTCCGATGGCAGTCAGCGGACCGACAGCCACGCTGAATGACTGCGTCAACGTGTTCGCACCAGAACGCCGCCCGATCCGACCTGTCCAACACCACCACCCGACGGTTGTGGTTTGTTAGGCGATCAGGATTGCTCGAATTCGAGATGCTCGAAGAATTGCACGGCGATGGATTTTCGGAGCGTCTTGACGATAAGCTGATCACAAGACCGGGGAGGCTCAGCAGGTGTCGTTGCTTCGGATCCGAAAAACGAGCGCATGGAAATTCCAGACCAGCGCAACGGGAGGCCTTGGCGTAGGCTTCTTTGTCGCCTCTGGCGGCGGGATCGCATTGATCGATCCGAAAAGCAAGGGTGAGGATCATCCGACTTGGCTGCACTATGCGGGCGCGGGCGTTGGCGCCTCCGTGGGCTTGCGTAAGATTCCCAAAGTCGGACCCGCCATCGATACCAGGGGCTTGTCGGAGAAGGGCAGTGGCAACCTGGCGCCGGCCTCGTTCTGGAACCACGGGATCGTCTACGTCATGAATGGATGCTCCGGCGACGATCTGGAACTCACCGATTTCAAAGGACCGTGCTGTTTCGTTGACGTCGGTGCGGGGCTCGTTGCTGGTTACGCTGGGTTCGGTCTTCTCATGAAACATCAGTGAGGAAGCGATCACGAGTCTCTCGGAGCCGGTTATCGGACCCATGTTGTTCGAAACCAAGGCCGATCCGCACGCGCTGCTGTTGAGTCGCGGTTGGAATCTTGGGCCGCAGGCGAATGCTGGCATCAGCATTTCGAACGGCTATGTATGGTGACAGCGGCGATGCAGCCCGGTGCCGGAAATATCGTCCGGCTTCTTTTTCTTTTGATTGGGGTCGTGGCGGTCGCGGTCGGTGTCAGGCAGATGGCAATGACTGCCTCGTTGCTGCGGAACGGTGTGACGACAGTCGGTATTGTTCCGGCGGCGAGCGATCCGACCGCGACACTCAGCCATCCGTCTGTGACATTCACAACGAGTGCGGGGGTCGTCGTTCGCTACAGGCAAAACGGTTATTCGGCTACGCGGGGGCGTACGCATGTCGACGTGATCTATGATCCGTCCGACCCGGAGGGCAGCGCAAACGTCCGGTCGTTCTCCACCCTGTGGCTGCCGGTCGTATTGCCGCTGACGTTGGGCCTCGCGGCCCTCGGGCTCGTCGGGGCGAGCCTCTTGATGGGATGGAGAGTGGCTCAATGAGGACGACGTCCTGGGCGGCGTTCGGGGTCCGCCTCGGCATTGCGGGTATGATCGGGTGTGCGCTCATGATTGATAAACGCGGATGGGCGCAGGACTTACCTACTTCGCCGAACGCACGTCCAACCAAAATCGAGCCGATCACGACGTCGATGGCGCAGCTTCTGGACGAGGGGTATGCGATTACGGCCATGAGTGCCGGCCTTGCAGGTTTTGGTTTTGTCTTGCGGCGAGAAAAAATGTGGATCTTTTGCACAGTGAGTTCGTCTGGACAGCCGCCCCACGCCAAACCGACTTCGGATTGTGGTCGTTTGAACTGAATGTGGTCGGTGTCCCACTTCTGGACCGGGAACACGAGCTCCCGAAGCAGTGCGCTGTTGAAATGACAACGAAAACCATGACGTCTTTTGGATGCGTGCTAATAGAATGGCGGGCTGTGTTACATCTTCAATGGCGCCGACAGCTAGCCCACACCGGATTATGTCGGAGCGGCGTGCTGATATGCCTTACTGAGTAGCATGGATCGAGTGCAACAGGGACAGCGACACTCTCAAAACTGCGTTCATTCGCTCGGATGCTCGGATGCTCGGATGCTCCTTGACCGGCTCGGTGGCCTTCGAGTCCTCCCTTCATTAGCGGCGCAGCCCGCTGCGCGATGGGCATGATCGTGAAAACAGGATTTGCGTCGTCGGGCAGAAGATCAGTTTGTATCGTCAGGGAGAGGTGTATTGGCCCGCGGAGAACACGTTGATCTTATAGCTGCTGACGTGACTGACGTGAGCCCCAAAAACACCTCCAGTCCAGGCTGATCGCGCCACAGTGCGCTATTGGTCGATCCGACCGAGCGACATCGCGGCGCGGGAGCGGCTGCGGGCGCTCGCGGCCGAGCGGCGCCGCTTCGGCTATCGGCGGCTTGGTTTTCTGCTCGAGCGCGAGGGCGTCCGCATGAACCATAAGAAGCTGCGTCGCCTTTATTGTGAGGAGCGTTTGCAGGTGCGCCGTCGCGGTGGACGCAAACGCGCGCTTGGGACGCGTCGCCCGCTGGTCGTGCCGAATGCAAAGAACGAGCGTTGGTCGATCGATTTTGCGTCGGACACCCTGTCGGATGGTCGCCGGTTCCGGATCCTGTGCGTCGTCGACGACTTCACACGCGAGTGCGTCGCACTGGTGGCGGACACGTCGCTTTCTGGCGCGCGCGTCGCACGAGAGCTCGACGCGGTCGTGGCCGCTCGCGACAGGCCAACGACGATCGTCAGCGACAACGGAACGGAGTTCACCAGCGTCGCGATCCTGCGCTGGAGCCAGCAGCGCGGCGTCGGTTGGCATTACATCGCACCTGGCAAGCCGCAACAGAACGCTTTTGCTGAAAGCTTCATTGGCCGTCTGCGTGACGAATGCCTGAACGAGACAATCTTCATGTCGCTCCGACATGCTCGTGCAACGCTGGCGAGCTGGGCGCTTGGACTACAACCAAGCCCGGCCGCACTCGGCGCTGGGCGGCCGATCGCCCGGCTCAACGAGCCTGCCGCCGTGCTCACCCGCATCAAGGCCGCTGCGCGCCGGCTTCGCCGATGGCCCTCGGCCAGCCTTGACCCGGGCTGCGCGCGACGGCGACGATGAGGATGGCCGGGACGGAGAAACGGCGCTCGACCGAACAGAGAAACACCGGCAGGGTCGGAGCGGCAACACCGGCGGACTCTACTTTTGACTGGAGGCAAGTTGGGGCTCACGTCAGTTCCGTACATGTTTCCGGCGGAAAAGTGGATAAGTCACGATGTAGATCAGGTATTAGCTCGTCTAATGGCCGATGCTTGGACGCGAAAATTGGCATGCTCTTATGATCAAAGGAAATTCAAAGTCTTGATCGAGAAGCCCGATGAAACTGGAAGTGTTACTTGCGTGACATTTTTCGAAGTCCGGTGAGGTATGGACTCGCCACAACGTATGGTAGCAACGGGACAGACCGGTTGATGACTGTCGTTCTCTGGCCGGCAAGAAGGCTAAGGACTTTGGTCGTGTGGCCTCCTGCAAGCGACCATAACTCTGCTCCCTGCGAATTGGAGCTTTTCTGATAATCTCTCCATCTCGGTTTCCTTGGCTGGTCAGAGCGAAGGACGATGCAGGTACCGAGGTTCTTTTTGAATGCCCGAGAGGAGATCGTTCTCAAGCATGAGCGGATAAAGTTCCGATCGCCGACGGCAATCATAAAGCTGAGACCAGCTAGTGTTCCGAACCGGAAGTTCGTAATTTTCTGATTGTACTTTTGCATTGGCGGTGTGATGATCTTCCTGGGGCTCTGGGAGGATCATCGGATGGCTGGTCGCCGTGCGGTTCAGATCATGTTGAGCGAGGCAGAGCGCGCTGAGCTGACCTCGCTATCGACACGCCGCAAAACGGCGCAGGCGTTGGCGTTGCGGGCGCGCATCGTGCTGGAGTGCACGGACGGCACGCAGAACAAGGACGTGGCCACCACCCTTGGGATTGATGACGCCACGGTGGCGAAGTGGCGACTGCGTTTTGCCGAGCACCGGATAGATGGGCTCCGTGACGAGCCACGCTCGGGTGCGCCGCGTACTGTCGACGACGCCCGTGTCGAAGCAGTGATCGTGCGCACGCTTGAAAGCCTGCCTGCGAACGCAACCCACTGGAGTTCGCGCGGTATGTCGCGTGCCTCTGGCGTGTCTGTCTCGACGGTGCAGCGGATCTGGCGCGCTTTCGGCCTGCAGCCGCACCGACTGGAGACCTTCAAGCTGTCGACTGATCCAGACTTCGTGGCCAAAGTGCGTGACGTCGTCGGCCTCTACGTCTCGCCGCCAGCGCATGCCATCGTGCTATGCGTCGACGAGAAGTCGCAAATCCAGGCGCTGGATCGCAGCCAGCCGATGCTGCCGCTGCGGCCTGGGCAGACTGCACGCCGGACCCACGACTACAAGCGCCACGGCACGACGTCCTTGTTCGCAGCCCTCGACATCGCCACCGGCCATGTCATTGGACGCTGCTACCCACGTCACCGTGCCACCGAGTTCCGCCGCTTTCTCGACCAGATCGAGGCCAACGTGCCAGACGATCTCGACGTCCACCTCGTCATCGACAACTACGCTACACACAAGGCGCCGATCGTCCGGAACTGGCTGATCAAGCGACCGCGCTGGCATATCCACCTGACACCGACCAGCTCGTCATGGCTCAACCAAGTGGAGCGCTTCTTCGCACTCCTCACCGAGCGTCAGATCAGGCGTGGTGCCCATCAAAGCGTCGCTGCCCTGCAATGCGCCATCAATGCTTTCATCGACCAGCACAACACCAACCCTAAACCGTTCCGCTGGACCAAATCAGCCGACGACATCCTCGCCAGCATCGAGCGATTCTGCGTCAGAAACTCTCCCACCACCCTCGCTGAATAACAATACGAACTTCCGGTTCAGGACACTAGACAATGTATTTTAACCGTAAGGAAAAGTATTATGGATTGCTATCGCCAGAGTGCGGCAGCTTAAGGGCACCTCGAAGAATTCACTTCCCCGACTCGGTTGATTTGAGACCCGATCGGATCGGGTCGTAGCGGGGTTGTTTGATGGGCCAGTTGGGGTTTTTTGATCTGAGCCGTCGTTACGAGGGCCTGGACCGGAAGAGAGACCCGTTGGTTGTTCTGGCGGCGACGGTTCCATGGGAGCTGTTTCGCCCCAAGCTGCTGGCCGCGCTGACAGCGCTGGACCTGCGCACCCCCGCGGCGGAGCGCAAAAGCGCCGCCGGTCGGAAGCCCTGGGACGAGTTGATCATCTTCAAGGCGCTGGTGGTGCAGGCGCTTTACAGCCTGTCCGACGAGCAGGCGGAGTACCAGATGCGCGACCGGCTGTCGTTCATGCGCTTTCTCGGTCTGGGCGTTGAAGATGCTGTGCCGGACGCGACCACACTGTGGCTGTATCGCGAGGCGTTGGCCCGTGCGGGCGTGATCGAGGTGCTGTTTGCCGAGTTCGATCGGTATCTTCGTGACCGGGGTTTCCTGGCGATGGGCGGACAGATCATCGACGCGACCATTGTGGCAGCGCCGAAGCAGCGCAACAGCCGCGGCGACAACGAGGCGATCAAGCAGGGCGAAACACCGCAGGGCTGGGACGGCCAACCGGCTAAGCGGCGGCAGAAGGACATCGATGCGCGCTGGACCAAGAAGCACGGCAAATCGCACTACGGCTACAAGAACCACATCAGCATGGACAACCGGCACAAGCTGGTGCGGCGCTACACGGTGACCAATGCGGCCCGCCGCAGCGGCGAACTCGACGCCGTGCTCGATCCCCACAACACAAGCTCGCGTGTCTGGGCCGACAGTGCCTATCGCTCGGCCGAGATCGAGGCCAGTCTTGCCGAGCGCGGTTACACGAGCTGCATTCATCGCCGCGGCGTCCGCAACCGGCCGCTATCGGCGCGCGAGCAGCAAGGCAACACCACGCGCTCGCGGGTGCGCTCCAGGGTCGAGCATGTGTTCGGCCATCAGGCGACGGCGATGGGGGGCAAGCTGGTGCGCACGGTCGGACTGGTGCGCGCACGGGTGAAGATCGGGATGCAGAACCTCGCCTATAATATGAGCCGGTTCGCTTACCTGCAGAACGTGGCGGCGAGCCCACCTTGAGAGAGCTCGTGCAGGCGGACTCTGTCCGCCGCACGCCAATCAGCCCGGAAAAACCCGCCAAAGCCGCTGAAACCAGGTCGCAACGCCGTCAAACGCGGCCCGGACGCGCGCCCAGTTCAAGTGAGATGATCATGTCCAACAAAACTGCGGTTTGTTCGAGGTGCCCTTAAATTCTGTTATTCCTTGACTGAGACCGGTGTCGGGGTCTGGGCGCGCTGCGCCCAGCGGGGTCCCGGGACGGCTATTTCGGAGGACAGTGGGTGCTTTGGTAGATGAGCATGGTGTCGCCCTCGAGGTCGAACTCGCCTTGGACGGTTATGCGATGCTGCCCAGCACCAGGCGCGAGCTGCGCTTGTTGGCGTGGGCGACGGCGATAACAGGGCGAGATCGGCGGGGTCGCCCTTGGGCTCGGTGACCTCGGCGAGTTCAGATCAGCCGACCAGGTGTCGAGTCAGGCGCGCATCACGGGGCGATCGGCCAGTATCTGATCCGGTGCGGCTCGACCCCGGCGTCGCCGAGGCGACGGCGCTTGTGGTCGCGCGGAGGTATTCGGCGGACGTCCATGTCTATCAGCGCCGTTCGGGCGTATAACTGGCTCGTCTGGAGGTCTTGCGATGGTCGATCTGGTTGCGCGGACGAGAGCCTCGGTCGTGTCTGATCCATCGGTTATGGGAGGAATACCGGTCGTCGATGGGACGCGGATTCCGGCCACGACAATTGCGGCCTATCTGGCTGCTGGCCGAGGCGATCGCGAGATTTTCGAGGATTATCCCACTCTGCCGGTGGATGGGATCGAGGCGGTGCGGCGGTGGCAGATCGAGGGTCTCGCCGGACGCTGACCGCGTTTGGACAGGATCCTGATCGACGAGTGCCTCAGCCAGAGGCTGCTCGCCGTCGCAAAGGCACGCGGCCTGCACGCCGACCACGTTGTTTGGCTCGGCAAGAGCGGCATCCAGGACTGGTCACTCGTGTCCTTCGCCATCGAGCGGAACTATGCGCTGGTGACCAATAATCGGCGCGATTTTCTGAAAGAGTATTCCAAGCATGCTCTTCATGACGGGCTCGTCATTGTGGTGCCGATGGTCGAGCGTGATGAGCAGGTCAGACTCTTCGAACTGGCCCTCGATGCCGCGGCGTCGTTGCCGGACACAATCAACCGGCTGATCGAAGTGTTCTCGGGTGGCGACGTCAGCGTCAGGGCTTGGTCGGCGAGGGACTTTGACCCGGCCTATCTGCACTCGCCCGCACGTTCACCATAACCGGGCGGGTCTGGGCGCGCTTCGCCCAGCGGGGTCCGGGGTTGGCCCCGGCTACTCCGCCGCCCGGCGGGTGCTCTGATAGATGAGCATGGTGTCGCCGTCGCGGTCGAACTCGCCTTGGACGGTCATGCCGATGCTGCCCAGCACCAGGCGCGAGCTTCGGTTGTCGGCTCGGGCGACGGCGATGATTTTGGGCACGCCCTCGTCGTGGGCGAACCGGAGCGCCGCCGCGGCGGCTTCGCGGGCGAGGCCGCGGCCTCGCGCACTCGGCTGCAGCGCGAACCGCAGGCCGATGCCGCGGCCGTCGGGGCGCTCGTGCACACCAGTGATGCCGCGGAATTGGCCCTGTTCGCGCACGGTGAAGATGCCCACGCCCTCGCGGCCCCAGGCGGCGACGTCGTCGGCCATTTCGGCGGCGGACTGGCCCGGGCTGCGAACGCCACCCAGCATCAGCGCGAAGGCGGCGGGATCGCTCTTGAGCTTCGTGACGTCGGCGAGATCAGACCAGTTGACCGGGCGCAGCGTCAGGCGCGCGGTCCGGATGATGCGGGGGGAGTGCGGCATGACGCGTCATCGCGCCAGGCCTCGCGCGCGGGTCACCGGGCGAGCGGCCGGTATTTGATCCGGTGCGGCTCGACCGCGGCGTCGCCGAGGCGGCGTCGCTTGTCGGCCTCGTAGGCCTCGAAGTTGCCCTCGAACCACTCGACGTGGCTGTCCCCCTCGAAGCTGAGGATGTGGGTCGCCAGCCGGTCGAGAAACCAGCGATCGTGGCTGATGATCACCGCGCAGCCGGCGAACTGCATCAGGGCGTCCTCGAGCGCGCGCAGCGTGTCGACGTCGAGGTCGTTGGTCGGCTCGTCGAGCAGGATGACGTTGCTTTCCTTGCGCAGCATCTTCGCCAGATGCACGCGGTTGCGCTCGCCGCCCGAGAGGATGCCGACCTTCTTCTGCTGGTCCGCGCCCTTGAAGTTGAAGGCGCCGACATAGGCGCGGCTCGGAACGGCGCGCTTGCCCATGTGGATGATGTCGGTGCCGCCGGTGATCTCTTCCCAGACGTTCTTGTTGTCGTCGAGGCTGTCGCGGGACTGGTCGACATAGCCGAGTTGCACGGTCTCACCGATCTTGAGCTCGCCGGCGTCGGGATGCTCCTGGCCCACGATCATCCGGAACAGGGTGGATTTGCCGGCACCATTGGGGCCGATGACGCCCACGATGCCGCCGGGCGGGAGCTTGAAGTCGAGGTCCTCGATCAGCAGGCGGTTGCCGTAGCCCTTGCGCAGCTTGTCGGCGGTGATGACGGTGCCGCCGAGGCGGGGGCCGGGCTGGATCGCGATGTCCGCTGTGCCGCCGGCGCGGTCCGCACCCTCGGCGAGCATCTCCTCGTAGCGGCGGATGCGGGCCTGGTTCTTGGCCTGACGCGCGCGCGGGCTGCTGCCGATCCATTCCTGCTCGGCGGCGAGAGCGCGCTGGCGGGAGGATTCCTCCTTCTCCTCCTGCTGGAGGCGCTTTCGCTTCTGCTCGAGCCAGGAGCTGTAGTTGCCTTCGAACGGGTAGCCGCGGCCGCGCTCGATCTCAAGGATCCAGTTGGTGACGTTGTCGAGGAAGTAGCGGTCGTGGGTGATGATCATCACCGTGCCGGTATACTGCTTGAGGGTGCGTTCCAGCCACGCCACCGACTCGGCGTCGAGATGGTTGGTGGGCTCGTCGAGCAGCAGCATGTCGGGACGCTCGAGCAGAAGCCGGCACAGCGCCACGCGGCGCCGCTCGCCACCGGAGAGCTTCTCGATGCGGGCTTCGGCGGGAGGGCAGCGCAGCGCGTCGAGCGCGATGTCGATGCGGCGGTCGAGCTCCCAGCCGTCCTCGGCATCGATCTTTTCCTGCAGGTCGGCCTGCTCGGCGAGAAGCGCGGTCATCTCGTCATCGGTCATCGGTTCGGCGAAGAGCTCGGAGATCTTGTTGAAACGGTCGATGGCGGTCTTGAGCGGTCCGAAGGCAGCGGCGACGTTCTCGCCGACCGTGTCGCCGGCGTCGAGCTTGGGCTCCTGGGCAAGGTAGCCTACCTTGACGCCGTCGGCGGCCCAGGCCTCGCCGCCGAATTCGGTCTCGATGCCGGCCATGATCTTGAGCAGCGTGGACTTGCCGGCGCCGTTGACGCCGAGCACGCCGATCTTCACGCCGGGGAGGAAGGACAGCGTGATGCCCTTGAACACCTCTCGGCCGCCGGGGAAGGCCTTGGTGACGTCCTTCATGACGTAGACGTATTGGTATGCGGCCATCGAGGTGTCCCGGAGTAAGAGGCGCCGCCTGCGCCCGGCAGGAATCGAACCCGCAACCAAGCCGTTATGAGCGGCCCGCTCTAACCGTTGAGCTACAGGCGCAAGGGGCTGGCGGTTCATCGCGCATGCGCCCGGGCGGCGCAAGTGCTAGGGTGAGGCGATGGACACAGCGGTTCAGCGAGGCATGACGCTTGCCGACTTCTTCCCATGGGCGGAAGCGCAGGACGCGCGCTATGAGTTCGACGGGTCGGAGCCGGTCGAGGTGACGGGCGGCCGGATCGGCAACAGCCAATTGATGATCGAGCTGTTGGTTGCGTTGCGATCGCGCCTGAAAGGGACGGGTCACGAGGCGCTGGGGCCCGACGCCGGGCTGCGGACCATAGGGCAGGCCATCCGTTATCCGGACGCGGTGGTGACGCGCTCCCGGACGGACGGAGACGCCTTCTGGGTGGCTGACCCGCTCGTCGTCTTCGAGATCGTGAACCCGAGTTCGGAGCGGACGGACCGGGTGATCAAGCGCCGTGAATACGAAGCGGTGGCGACGATCCGGCGATACGTGATCTTCGGTCTCGACGGCGGTGTGACGGATCTGGCGTGCGGCGCGGACGGGCGGTTCGTCGAGCGCGCGCTTTCGCGCAACGACACGCTGGAGATGCCGGAGATCCGGGTGTCGCTTCCACTGTCGGAACTCTGGTAAGGCGGGTCCGGGGCGCCTGCCCCGTCACGCCGAAGGCGTGCTATCGCACGGCATGATGCAGGGGCAGAACCCCTGGTTTGTTTGGGAATCGGTCATGGACGTCAGCAAGATCAGCACCGGCAAGGAGCCGCCGTCGGACATCAACGTGGTGATCGAGATCCCGCAGGGTTCGTCGGTCAAGTACGAGATCGACAAGGACAGCGGGGCGATCATGGTCGACCGCTTCCTGTTCACCTCGATGGCCTATCCGGCGGCCTACGGCTTCATTCCCGGCACGCTGGCCGCCGACGGCGATCCGGCCGACGCGCTGGTGCTCACGCCGGCGCCGGTGGTGCCAGGTTCGGTGATCCGCTGCCGTCCGATCGGGATGCTGCGGATGGAGGACGAGAGCGGCCAGGACGAGAAGATCGTCTGCGTGCCGCACGACAAGATCCATCCGACCTACAAGACGATCGAGCGGATCGAGGAGCTGCCGGACATCCTGCGGCAGTCGATCGAGCATTTCTTCACCCGCTACAAGGACCTGGAGCCCGAGAAATGGGTAAAGGTGACGGGCTGGGCGGATCGGGACGCGGCGGAGCGGGTGATCGTGGCGTCGATCGAGGCCGGGTCGGAGGAAGGTCGGAAGCCGTTCCCTCAGGCGTAGCGGGCCCTCAGGGATCGTAGGCGACGAGGGCCTCGAACGGGACGTCGAGGCGGTCGCGCCCACCGAGGAAGGTGAGCTCCATGATGGCGGCGGCGCCGACGATCTCGGCACCGGCTTGGCGGAGGAGTGTGATGCCGGCGGCCATGGTGCCGCCGGTGGCGAGCAGGTCGTCGACGACGACGATGCGCTGGCCCGGGCGGACGGCGTCGGCCTGGACCTCGACTCGATCGGCGCCGTATTCGAGCGCGTAGTCGAGGCCGATCGTGGGGCCGGGCAGCTTGCCGCGCTTGCGGATCATGGTGAAGCCGCAGGCGAGCTGCAGGGCGAGCGGGGCTGCGAGCAGAAAGCCGCGGCTCTCGACGCCGGCGATGAGATCGGGGTGCCACTGTCGGAGCACGAGGGTGAGGCGGGAGATGGCGATCTGCCAAGCCTCGGCGTTCCTGAGCAGGGTCGAGATGTCGTAGAACAGGATCCCCGGCTTGGGGAAATCCGGGACGGCCCGGATGTGGTCTTTGAGGTCCATGGGCCGTCCCGTCTTGTCGCTGAGCGCCTATAGCCCAGCGGTCGCCGGGCCTCCAGAGGCGATCGGCGGGCGATCAGTTGCCGTTCTTGACCGCGTTGGCGCCGTTGGCGACGCCCTGTCCCGCCGACTTCACGTCCTGGCCGGCGCCTTCGATGGTGTTGCACGCGGCGAGGCCGAGGGCCGCGAGAAGGATCGCGGCTGAGAGGGCTCGGGTCATGGTCGACTACTCCCTGGTTGATAGGGGCGTAACGACCGGCCGGGTGTTTTGTTCACGTGTCCATTTCGCAAGGATCGCGGCTCGGTCGCGGCGGAGGTCGGCGCCGGAGCGGACGCTCGGATAGGGGCGGTTCGGCATCAGGCCCTGCCAGACCACGCGATTGAACGCGTTCTCGTCGTTCTGGTCGGCATCGGTGAAGGTGAAGCCCTTCATGTGCCGGGCCCAGTAGCTGGCCGGGCGAACCAGGGCGCCCGGACCGACGCGCTGTTCGAGGGCGGCGTGCTGGACAGCGCCGAACATGGCGCTGATCGGCAGCGTAGTCTCGGTGGTGAGCAGCACCGAGGGCGTGGCGGTGTAGGTCCAGATGGCCTGCCGAAGGTCGAACACGTCCGACATCGGCCGCGCGGTGGCGTCGTGCAGGTTGAGCTGGCCGACGCCGAGCAGGTCCTCGATGGTGCGCAGCATGTTGACGGTGTTGTAGCGGGTGGAGACGACCCGGTTGTGCTTGACGTAGGCGCCGGCGACGAAGGCGACCGTGCGGTGGGCGTCGACATGGTCGGGGCCGTCCTGGCTGTCATCCTCGATGACGAACACCACGGTGCTGTCGGCGTACGGGCTCTGCGAGAGGTGCTGGAGCAGCAGGCCGATGGCGTAGTCGTTGTCGGCGACGTCGAGCTCCGGGGTGTTGACGTTGCTGAGCGCGGGCTCGAAGCCGGGGGCCGCCGGTCCGGTGTCGCCGATATGGTCGTTCATGAAGCGGACCATCTCGAAGGCCGGCAGGTTCTTGCCGGCAACGTAGCCGTCGAACTCGCGCGCCCACTCCCGATAGCGGTAGAAGTCGGGGAGCTTGTTGTCGAAGCCGCGGAAATAGGGATCAGTGACGCCGAGCAGGGCGCGGTCGGTGGCGACGGCGACCGTGGTGTTGGTCGCGGCGGGGTCGGCGAGCAGGGGCGTCTGGGCACCGAATTGGGCGGCGGAGTCCTGATACAGCGAGATGTCGATGAAGAAGCCGTAGTTGCGCAAGCTGAGGCCGGCATTCTCGACGGCGTTCCAGATGAAGTCGGCGCCGTCAGTCCCGTCGGCCGCCTCGCCGTTGAAAATGTTGCGGCTGCCGGGAAGGATGTTCGGGTTGCTGTTGATGCGCAGCAGCGGCTGGGTCGGCTGGCGGGTGGCCGTGCTGGGGAAGGCGATGTTGATGTCGCGCTCGAGACCGTTGCTGTCGTCGGTGAAGCCGCGGCCGGCGTAGTTCTCGGGGACGATCTTCTCGTCCATGTCGGTGGTGCGCGCCTGCACGGTCCAGGGCCAGCCCGAGGCGCTGACATCGCCGGCGCAATAGGTGTTGTCGAGATCGACGAACCCTCTGGCGATGGCGTGCTGGTTGGGGGTGACGGAATTGGGGAACTCGGCGATCGAGGGGTCGCCGTTGCCGACCGGCAGGTCGCCGAGGACCTCGTCGTAGGTGCGGTTCTCGCGGACGATGTAGATGACGTGCTTGATGTGGGTTCGCAGCTTGGCCATCAGCGTCTCGTCCGCCGCCGTCGGACCGTCGAGCAGGTTGGCGTTGACGCCGGTCTGCACTGTGAGCGGGATATAGGAGGTGAGCGCAGGGATCGGCAGGGTGAGCAGGCCGGCCCGGGTCTGCTGCAGGACGTATTCGTTGCTGGCGCGCTTGGCAACGCCGGCGCAGCCTGGGGCGAGGTTGGGATCGGAACCGACGCTGGTGCAGTAGGTGATATCGGAACCGGTCGGGCTCTTGCCGTTGGCGACGAACAGGCGATGGCCGTCGGCACTGACCGCGACCGCGTTCGGATAGTGGCCGGTCGGGACCAGGCTGACGACGAGGTCGAGCGGCAGCGAGACGACAGCCAACGCGTTGATGCCGGCCTCGGTCACGTAGAGGGTCTGCTCGTCGGGCGACAGGGCGAGATTGTTCGGGTTGCTGCCGCGGTAGTTCTTGCCGAGGAACGGCAGCAGCGGGCCGGCGACGCGGATCTGGTGCAGGATGGCGTTGTTGGCGGTGTCGATGACGTACACGGTGTCGCTGTTGTCGGCGGCGACGTAGAGGCGGGTGCCGGCGCGGTTGAGGATCATCTTGTTGGGCGCGCCCGACACCGTGATGCGGGCCTTCAGGACCGGAGCGCCGGAGATGTCGACCACATCGATCTCGCTGTCGCGGACGCTGGAGATGTAGGCGGTGTTGCCGTGGATGGCGACGCCGAACGGGAACTCGCCGCCGGCGACACCGGCCTGGGCGGCGCTGATCTGACCCGGGCGGAGATCGAGCTCGGCCTTCGCGCCGGTCGCAAGCGTGACGACGCTCACGGAATCGTTCTCGAAATTGGCGACGACGGCGCGGGCGCCATCGCCGGTGATGGCGAGGCCGGCGGCTTCGCGCGGGTTGGTGGCGGCGGCGAACGCGGGCGGGATGAGCGGCGCGGTGCCATTGCCAAGCAGGCCGTTGCCGGCGACGTGGCCGAGGGCGATCGGAGTGCGGGTCTCGGTCCAGGTGCCGGCTGTGCGCGCGTAGCTGTGGATGTCGTCATCGACGCCGCCGGTGACATAGAAATGCTGGCCGTCGGGAGCGAAGGCGATGCCGTTGAAGGTGTTGGGAACCTGCACGGCCTGGATCTGGCGCGGGGTGCCGCTCGTGACGTCGTAGACGAAGACGTAGTCGTTGCTGTCGGCTTGGATGTAGTTGTCCGACTTGTCGAGCAGCTTGTTGTAGCCGCCGGTCATGACGAGAAGCGTGCGCCCGTCCGGCGACAGCTTGGCGTCGGTGGCGTAGCCGGCGTCGAAATCCGGGAAGTCGGCAAGTCCGGGGTTGAGCGGCTGGAACATCGAGCCGGGTGCCGCGGTCGGCGTGATCGACTGGCCCTGGGCCAACTTTGTCTGACCATGGGCGGCGAGCGATGTCCCCGCGAGCAGGAGGGCTATGGCGGTGACACGACGTTGCATCGAACGTTCTTCCTGCGAGTTGGCGCCGGTATAACGGCATCGGCGCGGCTCGCTCGTGACCCTCCTGTGACAGTCGTGCGCGGTCAGGTTGCCGTCAGAGAAACGATTTCGACAGCATCATGTGCACGCCCTTGTTGCCGTCGACGGTCTGGGTGACGCGCAGGTTGCCGGCGAGCGAGCAGAGCATGTAGGCCTCGCTCGGCGAGAGGTTCGACCGGCGGCAGAGATGGGCGATCATTTCGCGCACCGCCTGCTTGGCGGCGTCGTCGAGATCCTCGTCGAGCCCGATCGAGATCAGGTCAGTCGGCGTCTCGGCGAACGGGAACGCGACCGGGAAGTCGCGCCGGACGGTGAGGCGGAAGGTGCCGGAGAGCCCGGTCTCGAGTGCCGTGATGCAGACCTCGCCGTCGCCTTGGACGGCGTGGCCGTCGCCGGCGAGGAACAGCGCGCCCTCGTTGAAGACCGGCAGGTAGAGCGTGGCGCCGGGTTTGAGCTCCTTGTTGTCCATGTTGCCGCCGAAGGCGCGTGGCACGGGCGAGCCGCAGCGGCCCCAGGCCTTTGGCGGCGCCACCCCCATGATGCCGAAGAACGGGTCGAGCGGCAGCTCGGTGCCCCAGGGCAGGGTGCAGACGCCGCGGGCGCGATCGATTGCCGGATGGATGATCTCGTGGTCGGGGAAATCGTCCGGCAGCGTGCCCTTGATTGGCGCGATCGCCACGAACCCCCAGTCCATCGTGAGCTCGACGGACAGGATGTCGATCTGGAGCGTGTCGCCCGGCGACGCGCCGCGGACATGGACCGGGCCGGTCAGGAAATGACCCCCCGGCTCCGGGAAGCGCTCGAGAATGGCGCGGAACTCGGCGGGCACGCGCGACGGGTCATCCGGCAGGCAGGCCCGGCCGCCGGCGGGGACGGACATGATCGTGACGGTGTCCCCGGAATCGATCTCGAGCACCGGCGGCGTGGTGGCGTCGAGATAGCCCTGGACGGTGTTGGCGACGGTTGCGGGCATGTCGTGGTGGGTCATGCGCGACCTCAGAACTGGACGCCGCGGGTGAGCGCGCCGTCGACGACGAGGTTGGTGCCGGTGACGAAGCTCGCGGCCGGGCTCGCGAGAAAGGCGACCGCGCGCGCGATCTCCTCGGGGCGGCCCATCCGGCCGGTCGGGTTCAGCGCCATGGCCACCTTGAACAGATCGGGATTGTCTCGCTCGATGTTCTCCCACACGCCGCCCGCGAAGTAGGTGTTGCCGGGCGAGACGGTGTTGGCGCGCACGCCGACGCCGGCGAGTTGGTAGGCGAGGCCTTGCGCGTAGTGGATCAGGGCGGCCTTGAACGCGCCGTAGGGACCGGCGGCGAAATCGACCTCGCGGCCCGACACGCTGGAGATGATCACGATGCTGGCGGCATCCGACCGGCGGAGGAACGGCAGGGCGGCGTCGACCATGCGGACGGTCCCCATCAGGTCGGTCTCGTAGCCCCGCCGCCAGGCATCGTCGCCGCCGATCGCGAGCGCGCTGACATTGGGAATGACGATGTCGATGCCGCCGAGCGCTTCGGCGGAGGCCTCGACCCAGGCGGCCAGGGCCGCGCCGTCGGCCACGTCGAGCGCGCGCCCGAACCCGCCATTCAACGACGAGACCGCCGCATCGACCGCGGCCGCGTCACGGGCGCAGATCGAGACCCGCGCGCCCTCGGCGGCGAGGCACTTGGCGATGGCGCGCCCAATACCCTTCGTCGCGCCGCTGACGAGCGCCTTCCGTCCTGACAGGCCTAGATCCATGGGCGCACTCCTTGCTCTCGGGCGAGCTTAGGATCGAAAGAGGGGTCTGCGTGATCGAAAGCGGCAAGTGTTACGATCGGACAAGAGCGCGACATCGTTGCGTCCATTCCGCGGCGTATGGGACGGCGAGCAGAGGGAGATCGAGATGAAAGACGGGCGATGGAGCATGTGGGCGGCGTCGTGCGCGGCCGTGATGGTGCTGGGCGGCTGCGTCTATGAGCCGCCACCGCCGCCTCCGGCACCGGCGGTGGCTTACGGGCCGCCACCCGCGCCGATCGTCGAGCGTGTCCCGCCGCCGCCCGCCGCAGCCTATGTGTGGCGTCCAGGGCACTGGCGCTGGAACGGTTTCCGATACGTCTGGGCGCCGGGGCATTACGTGCTGCGTCCGGTCTGAAGCGCCGCCGGACGTGGAGATCGTCGTCCGGCCCGATGCGGAGGCGACGGCCGACCTCGCGGCGCGGATCGTGGGCGCCCGGGTCCGCGACGATCCCACGATCACGCTGGGCCTGGCGACCGGCCGCACGATGGAGCGCGTCTATGACCGGCTCGCGGCGATGCATCGCGACGGGCTCTCGTTCGCAGGCTGCACGACGTTCAACCTCGACGAGTATGTCGGTCTCGCCCCGGATGATCCGAACAGCTACCGCGCGGCCATGGACCGGCTGCTGTTCGGTCGGATCGACATCGATCCCGCCAGGACGCATGTCCCCGACGGCCGCGCGACCGATCTCGTCGCCGAGGCGCGCCGCTACGAGGCGGCGATCGTGGGCGCGGGCGGGATCGGGCTGCAATTGCTGGGCATCGGCGAGACCGGCCATATCGGCTTCAACGAGCCGATGTCGGCGCTGCTCTCGCGCACGCGCGACAAGACGCTGACACCAAGGACGCGGGCGCAGAACGCGGCGATGTTCGGCGGCGATCCGGAAGCGGTGCCGGCACGCGCGATCACGATGGGGGTCGGCACGATCCTGGATGCGCGCGAGATCCTGCTGGTCGCGACCGGAGCGTCCAAGGCCGAGATCCTGGCCCGCGCGCTCGAGGGGCCGCTCACGTCGATGGTCAGCGCATCGGCGCTGCAGCTCCATCCGCGCTGCCTGGTGGTGGCGGACGAGGCGGCGGGATCGCGCCTGGCGGGGCGCGCCTACTACGACTTTGTCTTCGCCAGCGAGCCGCACTGGGCGGCGTTCAGGGATCGGGCCTAGAACGCCACCTGATCCTTCCCCTTCAGTCCAAGCATCGCGCGCGCCTCGCCGGGCGTCGCGACCGAACGCCCGAGCGCCTCGACCAGCCGCCGCGCGCGGACGGCCTGCTCGGCGTTGCTCGTGGCCGACATCATAGCACTCGAACTCGAACCGGATGCCGTTGCCCTGGCACGCCTCGACGGGGTGTGGATGGCGCAGGTGATGATGACCGGTGGCTGGGCCGCCATGGTGTCCTCGCTTCCGGCAGGTCGGGCGCGTCCTGTAAGGATGCGCCATGCACAGCCTGGATGCCTACGCGACCGCCAAACTCGATCAGCTCGACGCGGCGCGGCTGCGGCGCCGTCTCGCGGTGAGCGCGCGCGAGAACTCGCCCTGGGTCGAGCGCGACGGGCGTCGCCTGCTGTCGCTGTCCTGCAACGATACGCTCGGCCTGTCGCGCCACCCCGCCGTGATCGAGGCCGCGGTCGAGGCCACGCATCGCTGGGGCACCGGCGCCGGTGCCTCGCGGCTCGTCACCGGCAATCATCCGGAGCTGGTGGCTCTCGAGGACGCGCTCGCCCGTGCAAAAGGCACCGAGGCCGCCTGCGTGTTCGGCTCGGGCTACCTCGCCAATCTCGGGGTCATTCCGTCGCTGGCCGGTCCGGACGACCTCATCCTCGCCGACGCGCTCTCGCATGCCTGCCTGATCGCGGGGGCCAGGCTGTCGGGGGCCCGCACGCGGCTCTTCCCGCACAACGACGCGGACGCCCTCGCCGCGATCCTGTCGGAGACACGCGCCGCCCATCCGCGCTGCCTGATCCTGACCGAGACCGTGTTCTCAATGGACGGCGATCGCGCGCCGCTCGCTTCCATCGCGGCCCTGGCGTCGACCTACGATGCGTGGCTGCTGGCCGACGACGCGCACGGGATCGGCCTCCCGCTCGACGTCGAAACCGTCCCGCTGCTGGTCGGCACGCTGTCGAAGGCGGCCGGCAGCTATGGCGGCTTCCTCTGCGCCTCGCGCGCGGTCGTCGACCTGATGCATTCGCGCGCCCGGCCGTTCGTCTACTCGACCGGCCTGCCGCCTTCGGTCGCGGCCGCTTCGCGAGCGGCGCTCGCCATCATCGCGTCCGACCCGGCGCTCCGCGCACGCCCGCTCGAACACGCGCGCCGCTTCACCGCGCGCGCCGGCCGGCCCGAGGCGCAAAGCCACATCGTGCCGATCGTGCTCGGCACCGCCGGCGCCGCGCTGGAGGCGCAAGCCTTGCTCGAGGCGCACGGCTTCCTCGCGACCGCGATCCGGCCGCCGACGGTGCCCGACGGCACGGCGCGCCTGCGTCTCAGCTTTCCCGCGTCCCTGGCCCACGCGGACATCGACCGCCTGGCCGACCTGCTCCTATGCTGACCTGGTTCGTCACCGGGTCCGGGACCGAGATCGGCAAGACCTTCGTGACGTGCGGGCTCGCGCGCGCCTTCCGGGAAGCGGGCCGTGGGGTCGGCGTCCTCAAGCCGATCATGAGCGGCGCCGATCCGGCCGACCTTGGCGCCAGCGACGCCGCCCTTCTGCTGGACGCCGCCGGCACGAGCATGACGCCCGAATCGGTGGCGGCCATCGCGCCGTGGCGCTTCCAGGCGCCGATCTCGCCCGACATGGCGGCCGCCCGGACGGGCGCCGACATCGATTTTGCCGCACTGTTGCAGTTCTGCCGAGATGCGCATCGAGCGGCGCCCGATGTGCTGCTGATCGAGGGGGTCGGCGGCGTGATGGCCCCGATCGGGCCGCGTCTGACCGTGCTGGACTGGACGGCATCCCTCGCCTATCCGGCAATCCTCGTGTCGGGCACTCATCTTGGCGCGATCAGCCACGCCCTGACCGCGTCACTCGCGCTGCGATCGCGCGGCGTCCCGATCGCCGCCCTGGTCCTGAGCGAAAGCGCGGTCAACCCGGTTCCGCCCGCCGAGACGCGCGCCGTGCTCTCCCGCCATCTGCCCGGCACCTTCATCGCCCTCGTGCGCCGCGGCCCTGGTGCCGCGTCCGACCTCGCCTCGCTTGCCGCGTCCCTGGGCGGAGGCTAGAGCACCCGCATGGCGAAGCACTGGCAGATCTCCGACATGGATTGGGGACGCTTCGACCCCTCGAAGGTCGATCCGGCACTCATCCCGTTGGTCAAGGCCGCCTCGGTGGTCGAACGAAACGGCACCGACTATGCGACCTATCTCGGCAACGTCTTCCATGACGATCCGGACTTCGCGCAGGCCGCAGTCAACTGGGCGGTCGAGGAGTGTCAGCACGGCGACGCGCTCGGCCGATGGGCAACGCTCGCCGATCCCGAATGGGACTATCCGGGCGCCTTCGAACGCTACAAGAGCGGCTACAAGGTTCCGATCGACATCGACCGCTCCGTCCGCGGCTCGCGCACCGGCGAGCTGATCGCCCGCTGCATGGTCGAGACCGGCACGTCGAGCTTCTACACCGCGCTCGCCGAGCGCACGGCGGAGCCGGTGCTGCAGCAGGTCTGCCGCCAGATCGCGGCGGACGAGTACCGGCACTTCAAGCTGTTCTACGATCACATGCACCGCTACCTGACGCGCGAGCGCATCGGCGTGTTGCGCCGCACGCGGATCGCGCTCGGCCGGGTGACGGAGACCGAGGACGACGAGCTCGCCTTCGCCTTCCACGTGACCAACGATCCCGAAGGCACGCCATATGATCACGCGCGCAGCATCGCCGGCTACATGGCGGGCGCGATGGGCTCGTATCGGCGCGCCCACATCGCGCGCGCGGTCGGCATGACCTTCAAGGCGATCGGCTTCAAGCCGCACACGCGCATCGCGTCCGTGGCGACCTCGGTGTCCTGGCTGCTGATGCAGCGCCGCCAGCGCAAGTTCGCGCGCAACCTGAGCACGGCGCCAGCAAAGACCAGACGGTCCAGAATCGGGGCTTTGACCGAAACTCCACCAAAGGCCCAAGTGCCAAGCACGTCGTCGACATGACGCCTTTGGAAACCGATGGAATTCGTGCCAGGGGTTTGGGGACCGGCCTCGGTCCCCAACCTTCTACTTTTGCCGCGCCAACGCGGCACGCGCGGCGCGGCCGAGGCGGCGGGCGGCTTCCTCGAATTCGGGTTCGGTGAGACTCGCGAGGCCGATGCGCACGCCGGGGGCCTCGATGCCGCCGCGGCGAATTGCCGTCCCGGCAGGAGCAGGACGTCGTTGACCATTGCGTGGTCTCTCAAGCGATCGTAGCGGAGCGGCGGCTTCAGGCGGCCCCAGATGGCGAGCCCGCCCGCCTGCAGGTCGACATCGAGCGCATCGCCGCAATGGTGCAGCAGGGCGCGGGCGGCGCTCGCGCGTCGCCTCGTATAGACGCGCAGCGTCCGGCGCGCGTGGCTTCGCACCGCGCCGTCGGCCATCCCGGTCGGCGCCGATCAGCGGCAGCAGCGGCCTGCCCTCGAAATGGAATTCGTGGTCGTAGTCGTCCTCCAGCACGACGAAGCCGAATTGTGCCGCGAGCACGAGCAGCCGCATTCGCCGCTCGGGCCGCATCGGCACGGTCGTCGGATAATGGTGATGCGGCGTGTCATAGACCACGCGCACGCGCCGGCGGCGGCAGAGCGCCTCGAGTGCGTCGGGATCGAGGCCCTCGTCGTCGAAGCCGATCGCGACCGCGTCCGCGCCGATCGCGCGCGCGATCTCGGCCGCCGGGCCATAGCTCAACCCTTCGAGGGCGACCGTGTCGCCGGGTCCCGCGAACAGGCGCAGGATCAGGTGGATCGGCATCTGGCTGCCGCGGGTCAGGCAGATCTGCTCGACGCTGCAGCCGATCCCGCGCTCGAGCATCAGCATCGACGCGATGGAGGCGCGCAGGCCGGCGTCGCCACGCGGATCGCCGTAGCCGAGCGCATTGGCCGCCGCACTGCGCTCGAGCGCCTTGGCGTAGGCGCGCGCGAGCAGCGGCGTCGGCAACAGCCGTCCGTCGGGCAGGCCGTCATCGAGCATGATCGTGCCGGGCGCGGGCGCGCGGTGCGTGAGGCCGGGCGGCGTGCCGCGGAAGCCGATCGCCGTGCCGGCCGCGATCGGCGGCACTGTCGCGGCGCCCGCGTCGGTGCGTGGCGGTAGGGCGAAGGCCACGAACGTGCCGCGCTGCGGTTCGGACACGATCCAGCCCTGCGACGCCAGTTCGTCCAAGGCCCGCACCACCGTCTTGCGGCTGACGCCGAGACGCTCGGCCAGCACCCGCGAGCCGGGCAGCACCGTGCCCGGCGCGATGCGGCCGGCGCCGATCTCGTCGATCAGCATGCGGACGATCTGCGCGCCGAGAGAGGCGTGGCTGGTCCGGTCGAGAACCAGTTTGAGTTCCCAATTCCTGAGCATCGATCCCGGCTGGACTCCTCGATTTTGCGGAACTGGATGTTCCGACGGCGCCACGGCGAAGGCTAGTGTCCTGCTCCGCAATTGCCGACTAATATCTCCTGATCGTGAGAGTTTCGGGAGAAATGCCTTGATGGGACGACCGATCAAGCGACTGCGTGCTGAACCTGGCGCTGTCACGGAGCTTCGACGCCGGTCGCGGTCGGCCATCGTCGACGTGCGGGAGCGCGAGCGTGCCGACATCATCCTGCTTCGGCTCGACGGCGTCGGGGTTGAAGCCGTCGCCGAGCGGCTGAATACGACGCCCAAGCGCGTCTCGACGTGGTCGAGGCGGTTCGAGAGGTTCGGTCTTGCGGGGCTGGATGATCGACCGGGTCGTGGCCGCAAGGCTTCGATCCCGGAGGTGAAAGTGGCACGCGTGCTGACCGAAGCGACCCGTCCGCCGAAGGGTAGACGCCGCTGGAGCCTGCGGTCGATGAGCCGTCACGCCGGGGTCTCCGCGAGTTCGGTCCAGCGCCTGTGGTCGAGGAACGACCTCAAGCCACATCGTCTGAGGACCTTCAAGCTGTCGAACGATCCGAAATTCGAGGAGAAGTTCTGGGACGTCATCGGGCTGTATCTCAATCCGCCCGCGAAGGCGCTGGTGCTGTGCTGCGACGAGAAAAGCCAATGCCAGGCGCTCGAACGCACGCAACTGGGCCTCCCGCTGGCGCCGAAGCGCCCGCCCACGATGACGCACGACTACGTCAGGCATGGCACGATCACACTGTTCGCAGCCCTCAGCCAGTTGACCGGAAAGCTGATCAGCCGCACCGAGGCGAGCCACACGCATGTCGAATGGCTGCGTTTCCTCAAGCAGATTGATCGCGAGACGCCGTCCGACGTCGATCTGCATCTGATCGCGGACAACTACGCCACCCATAAACATCCCAATGTGCGGGCGTGGCTGGGCAGACACCCTCGTTTCCACATGCTCTTCACGCCGACCTCGTCCTCGTGGCTCAATCTGGTCGAGCGCTTCTTCGCCGACCTAACCGGCGACGTGATCCGTGTCGGCAGCTTCACGTCGGTCAACGAACTGGTCCGTGACATCAAAGCCTATCTCGCCGTGCGCAATGCCGATCCAAAGCCATACGTCTGGAAAGCCACCGGCGCCGAAATCCTCGCAAAAATCAAACGAGCACGCGTCGCGCTTACCGAAACCACGGCTGCATGACTTCCTGGTCGGCAATTGCGAATCGGGACACTAGATCGGGGTTCGAGGAAATGATCGGAGAAAATCCGAGCCCAGCCAGCGGCGGTCCCCGGACGAGGGAATCGCGCCATGACTGACATCGCACTGAGGCGGAACTGCCTCGGCTTCTTCGGGCTGCTCGCCCAAGGCGGTGGCGCTGATCTCGGCATGGCGGGCCTGGCCGTGCCCGGGCCGATCCTTTTCGTGGCCTGGGTCGGCATCGCCTGGTTCTGCGCCTGGAAAAACGTCCAGCTCTCGGCGATCCTGATGCTGCTGCTGCTCGAAGCAGCCTCGATGGCGCTCATCACATTCCTCTGCTTGGTGACATTGTCCCGGCACCGTTCGCGATCGATCCGAAGCAATACGCGGTCCCGAGCCTGCATCTCTCGTCGCTGGGGCTCGGTGTGGTGGTGGCGATCTTCAGCCTGGTCGGTTTCGAATGCGCGACCGCGTTCGGCGAGGAGGCGCGAAATCCGCTCAGGAACATCCCGCGCGCGGTGATCCTGAGCCTGGCGATCTCCGGCATCTTCTTCGTCTTCGTCACCACCGTGATGGTCCAGGCGACGCACGGCACCAAACCCACGCTGGACGCGATCGATGCGCCGCTCAACGTCATGGCGACCCTGGCTCACTTGCCTGCTCTGCAGGCGCCGCTGTCGGCCGGCGCGATGCTGAGCTTCTTCGCGCTCTGCCTGTCGTGCATCAACGCCGGCGCACGGGTGATGTATGCGATGGGCAGGGACGGATTGCTTCACGGCGCGGTCGGCGGCGCCCATTCGCGCAACGAAACGCCGCATGTGGCGGTGACCGCCATGGCCGTCGTGGCGCTGTGCGTCGCGGTCGGCATGGCGGTCGGCCACGTGGCGCTGCTCGACGCGTTCAACGACGTGGGCACGCTGGCCGCTTTCGGCTTCATCGTGCCCTACGTGCTGATCAGCGTTGCCGCACCGGTGCATCTGCGCGCGATCGGGCGCATGGAAGGCCGGCATGTCTGGCTCTGCGCGGCCTCGCTCGCGCTGCTGGTCATTCCAGCCGCGGGCAGCGTCTATCCGGTGCCGCCGGCGCCGGCGCGCTACTTCCCGTATCTCTTCCTCGCCTATCTTGCTGTGGGCGCGATCCTGGTTACGATGCGCGGCAGGCGATCGGGTCCCAGCCAGGCGAGCGACGTCGCCCGCGGGGGACCAGCCCTGGGCGAAGGCTGACCTGGTGCATCTGGCGGATATCAGGATCTATCCCGTCAAGGCACTGAAGGGCGCATCCCTGACCGATGCCATGGTCGAGCCCTGGGGCCTCGCCGGTGACCGCCGATGGATGGTCGTCGACGACACGGCCCGGTTCATCACCCAGCGCACCCATGCGCGCATGGCACTGATCGAGGCGGCCGCCACCGCCGGCGGCCTGCGACTGACCGCGCCGGGACAGAGGCCGCTCGACATCCCGTTCCCGGCCGACAATGCCGAGACGATCGAGGTCACGGTGTGGCGCGACACGCTGCCGGCCCGGCTCGCCTCGATGGAGGCGGACCGCCTGCTTGGCGAGGCGATCGGCGCGCCGTGCCGTCTGGTCTGGATGCACGACACCGGGGCGCGACCGACCGATCCGGTTCATGCGCCGGCCGGCAGCACGGTCAATTTCGCCGACGGCTTCCCGCTGCTGCTCGGCACCACCGCGTCGCTCGACGCGCTGAACGCGTGGCTGCCGTCACCGGTGACGATGGGACGCTTTCGACCGAACCTGGTCGTCGAGGGTGCGTCCGCCTGGGACGAAGACCGGTGGCGACGGATGCGGATCGGCGAGACCGTCTTCATCGTTGCCAAGGCGTGCGACCGCTGCATCGTGACCACGATCGATCCCGAAACGGGCGAGCGGCCGGACAAGACCGAACCGCTGCGCACCCTCGGCCGCTACCGCAAGGACGAAGGCGGCGGCGTCATCTTCGGCCAGAACCTGGTGCCGGAAACCACCGGGGCGCTGCGCGTGGGCGATCCGGTCGAGATCCTGGAGCGGGGCGAGCCGAACGTCAGGATCGCCGAGGCCGCGATGGCGTGACCAGCACGCTCTATGGCCGCTCGTAGGTCCCGGTGAGCGTCCCGCAGGCAAGAACATGGCCGTCGATCGCGCGCATCAGGGCCGACAGGCTCGGTGCCGCCAGCCCGATCCGCCGGTCGAGTGCGACGAGCTGGAACACGTAGCGGTGCGGCCCGTGCGCCGGGATCGGCGCCGGCGGCAGGAACGAGCGCTTGCGGAACGTGTTGGTCCCGAACGTGCCCGTGCGCTTCCACGCCCCTTCCTCGAGCCCGCGCGCCTCCGGTGCGATCCCGACCAGCACCGCATGGACGATCGGCCGCGGCAGCGGTGCGTCGGGATCCTGGACGACCAGGGCGAGTTCGGCCGTGCCGGCGGGCAAGCCGTCCCATGCGAGGCCGGGGGCCACGCCTTCGCCGTCCTCGGTGCATCGTACTGGTATCGGCGCGCCGTCGGCGAACACGCTCCTGAGGCTTAGCGTCGGCGCAAGAGCGATCCGGTTGACCGCCAGCCGAGTGTCGCCTGCCCGCAACCCGCGGATCAGCGCGCCGACCCGGACCGTCAATAGAGGATCACCGTCCGGATGCTTTCGCCCCTGCTCATCAGACCGAATCCCTCGTTGATCCGATCGAGCGGCAGCCGGTGCGTGATCAACGGATCGATCCTGATCCGGCCATCCATGTACATGTCGACGATCCTGGGGACGTCGGTGCGTCCTCGGGCACCGCCAAACGCGGTTCCGATCCATCTCCGCCCGGTCACGAGCTGGAACGGCCGCGTCGCGATCTCCTGACCCGACGCGGCAACACCGATGATGGTAGCGATTCCCCAGCCTCGATGCGCGCATTCGAGGGCCTGTCGCATCAGCGTCGTGCTGCCCACGCATTCGAACGTGTAGTCGGCGCCCCCGCCGGTGAGCTCGACGAGATGCCCCACGAGATCGCCCCCGGTCAAATCGGGATTGACAAAATCGGTCATGCCGAATTGCCGCCCGATCGCCTCGCGCGCCGGGTTGCGGTCGACGCCCACGATCTGTCGCGCTCCCACCATGCGCGCGCCCTGGATGACGTTCAGCCCGATGCCGCCGAGCCCGAACACCACGACGGTGCCGTCCGCCTCCACCTTGGCGGTGAACAGCACCGCGCCGACGCCCGTCGTCACGCCGCAGCCAATATAACAGACGGTGTCGAACGGCGCGTCCGGCCTGATCTTGGCCAGCGCGATCTCGGGCAGCACGGTGTGGTTCGCGAACGTCGAGCAGCCCATGTAGTGCAGCAGCGTCTTGCCCCTGTGCGAGAATCGCGAGGTGCCGTCAGGCATCACGCCCTTGCCCTGCGTGCTCCTGATCTTGACGCAGAGATTGGTCTTGGGGTTGAGGCAGTAGGCACACTCGCGGCATTCGGGCGTGTAGAGCGCGATGACGTGGTCGCCCGGCCTGAGCGACGTGACATCCGGTCCGACCTCGAGCACCACGCCCGCGCCTTCGTGGCCGAGGATCGCCGGGAACAGGCCCTCGGGATCGGCGCCGGACAGCGTGTATTTGTCGGTGTGGCAGATACCGGTGGCCTTCAGCTCGACGAGAACCTCGCCGGCGCGCGGGCCTTCCAGCTGCACCATGTCCACCACCAGGTCTTGCCCCGCCTCGAAGGCGATCGCGGCACGTGTATCCATCAGAGTCTCCCACCCGTTCGACAGAGAGTGCCCGGCTGGGCGCACGAGGCAAGCGCAGGTTCTCTTGTAACAACGGACCAATCACCTGTTACATCCAATGCCGCGACGAGCTGGGCCGGATCGGCACCTGGCGACCTGAAGGCTGGAGAGGCACCGAAATCGGCTGCTCGGCTCGTGCAGGCAGCGCTCGGCGCACCTGCCGACCTACGAGTGGGCTGCCACCCGACTGCGTGCGCAGCACGGACCTCTGGCAGGACCGGGCGTTATCGACCGGGTCGCCTGTCCGTCAGGCTTGTCGCGCCAGGATGTCCTCGATCCTCGACCGATCGATCTTTCCGTTCGGGGTCAGTGCATAGGAATCGACTTCCCGAAAATAGCTGGGAACATGCGTCGAGGGGAGCAGCTCGACACAGCGCTTGCGGACGTTTGCCGGATCAAGGAACTGGCTGCTCGTCGTCTTGTAGGTGGCCAGCAGGCACGGATGGCTCGAACTTGTCAGCAGAACGACGGCGCAGGCCTCGACCGCATCGAGCGACTCGATCGCCGCTTCGACTTCCCCCAGCTCGATCCTCACACCATTGAGCTTCACCTGACGGTCGGCCCGTCCCCTGAACAGGAGCACGCCGCTGTCGACATGCAGTTCGACAAGATCGCCGGTCCGGTAGAATCGGACCTGGCGTCCGTCGATCACATGGTCGATGAAAGGATCAGCGGCGATCCTCGAGACATAGCCGTCCGCGACAGGCGCGCCGCCGACGCTGAGCATGCCCACGACGACGCCTTGCTCCACGCTCGTCTCGTCGATCATGAAGATCGTATTGTCGATCGGGGGCCCGATCTGGATGCGTGTCATCGGATCGCGCGGCACCAGCCAGTTCGCGACCGCAAGCGTGGTCTCCGCGGGTCCGTAGGAGTTGCGAAGCGCGCATGCCGGGAGCCGTTCGTGGAACCTGCGCGCCAAGCCGCCCGTCCAGGTCTCGCCGCCGCAGAACATGACGCGCAGCCTGGAATTCTTGCCGAACTCGGGCCGGTCAAGCAGTGCGCCGAGCAAGCTCGGCACGAAGCCCGCGATCGTGATGCCCTCGTCGTGGATCAGCCTGCCGATGGCTCGCAGATCAAAAAAGGGCCCCTGATCGTAGATGACGAGAAGGCAGCCCGCGGCGAGAGGAAAGACGAATTCCCAGACGTGGACGTCAAAGGACAGCGAGGTCTTGAACAGGACCTTGTCGCTTGACGCCGGCTGCACGATGCGCCGCATTGCCGTCAGCCGGTTGACCAGGGCACGATGCGACACCCGCACCGCTTTCGGAGCCCCGGTGCTGCCGGACGTATGCGTGACATAGCAGCAGGACCGATCGATCGCCCTGACCGACTCGGCTTCTCCTTCGGAAATTAGCCTCAGAACCGAAAGCTCCCGGCCGGCAACGACCATCGATTGGACATGCGCGTAGCCTTCGGGCGTGAAGGTCGGTGTGTCCGTGATGATCGCGTCAGGCCTGCAGCCGCCGATCATGGCGGCAAGCCGGGTCGCGGGAAGATCGGTCGGCAACGGCAGGTAGGTCGATCCTCGGCTCCAGACCGCGAGCACGGCCTGCACCATGGCGGCCGATCGCGCGACATGGACTCCGATCCAGCTCGCTCGCGGCAACATCTCGAACGATGCGACACCGGACAGCAGGTCGCCGCCGGTCAGCGTGCAGCCGGACGACCGGATCCGCGGCGCGCGCGGGTCCATCGACAGAGCGGCTTTGACGGCCTCCCACACATCGGCATGATCCAGAACGCGATCGGGTCCGTGGATCAACCAGGTTCGCTGCCCCGTCGTCGTCGTGAACAGCCGAGGGGGCGTCGCCTCGACGGTCACGACAGCAGGCGCGTCGCACGAAGCTGCCGCTCGATGGACATGGCGAGCGTCACCACATCGGCGCGCACGATCGTGACGTGGTCGCCAGGCACCTGGTCGATGGTCAGCCGGTCGACGAGCCTGCCCCACGTCTTTTTCGGATTCGGGGGAAATGCCTCCGGCCGATCCATCGCCTGGAAAAAATGCAGGTCACAGCGGCCGGGCGAGGTGCGATAGCGTTGCCACGCCAGCCGGCCCATGGCCCTGACACGCCGCAACGCGGGCGGAAACATCGACTCGTCGTTCTCGGGTGCGACACGCGACGGGCGGAATGTTCTGCGGGCCCACGCATTGATCCTCCACCACGACTTGCGCACCGTCAGCATCAGCGGCCGTTCCCTGATTGTCGTGGCAAGACGTGCAGGAAAGTTTCGAAACGATAAAGCATCGATCGGGAACGCATCGATCAGGCCGAGGAAACCCACCTCTCGCCCCAGCTCCCGCAGCCGCTTGGCCATTTCGAACGCGACAAGGCCGCCGAGGGAAAAACCGACGAGAAGGTAGGGGCCGTCGGGTTCCATCCGGATCATCATGTCGACGTAGGAGCGGGCCATGGCGTCGATCGTGTCGTTCGGGACCGCACCGTCGAGTCCGACCGCCTGGATGCCGTAGATGGTGATGTCTCCATCGATTCCGCGGGCCAGCTCGAGCAGCTCGATCGCGGTTCCGCCCATACCGTGCACGAGAAACAGACAGGGACGGCTCGGACCCCGCCGCAGCAGGATGATGGGTTCCTCGCCGCCTGCGTCGTCCTCGGCGAGAAACGCCTCCATGGCACGGATCGAGGGCGCGTTGTAGATCGCCGAGATCGACAGCTCACGGCCCGTGGCTTTCTCGATCTCGAGGATGAGAGAGATCGCGAGCATCGACGAACCGCCGGTCTCGAAGAAGTGCTCGTCCGGACCGACCGGGCGTTCGAGAACGTCCTCGAAGATGCGGCTCACGAGGTCGCTATCCTGCATCGCTCAGCTCCAGGCCGCGGTCGACCAACGACCTTGAATGCCCGATATACGGATCCGCCGGCGGCCGACTCTGCTCGATCATCGCGAGCCAGTTGCGGGCGATCGTCCCTGCCGTTGCAGTCCATGCGGGCCGGCTCGCCCGCAGCGGTTTCAAATCGACCACCGGATCATACAACGTCTCGCGACTGCGGAATCGCGCCACGTCGCGTCTGAATTCGGCGATCAGCGTCCGCGGCGTGTATTCCGGATGGCCCTGGAGAAACAGCCACGCCGGCCGATCGGGATCGACAAACATGTCGGCGCCAGCACGCTCCGAGCAGGTCAACACGTCGTAGCCGGCGGCCAGGAGATCGTCGGCGCGCAGTTCGTTCCAGCGGGAATGCGGCATGTCGAAGCGGGCCGGGACGCCGCGCAGCAGGTCATGACCGGCGATGTGATGATGGCTGAACACCCCGAAGCACTTCGTCGCAAGCCTGCGCCTGCGCAGGCCCGTCGCATGCTGGACGGCCGCATGGGCGGCGAGGCACGACAGGACCAGCGGCAAGCGGTGGATGCGGGCGTGATCGAGGAAGGCGGTCAGTCCGGCCCAGAAGGGCTCGTCCTCGAGCGATTGGCAGGTGGGTTCGGCGCCGGTCACGATCGCAGCGTCCAGAGGCTGGCGCGCCATCAGACTGTCGATCGTCTCCACCGCGTCGAATGCGTCCTGGCACGAATGCGGCAGGCGCGCGACATGAAGTCGGATCAGGCGATCGCCGGCGCCGCCGGCCAGGAACGCGCGGAACCGGTCGACCACCCTGTCGAACGCCTGGCGCGACGCGTTGTTGACCAGCGCGATGTCGAGCGGTGGCAGCGCGAACGACGCGCTCATCGTCCGGTCCGCCTTGAGGCCGAGAGCGCCTGATCGAGATCGGCGATGATGTCGTCGATATGCTCGAGCCCGATGCTCAGCCGCACGGTCTCCGGCGTGACGCCCGCGCGACGCAGTTCGTCCCCTGTCAGTTGCCGGTGAGTCGTCGAGGCTGGGTGCGTCGCGAGCGACTTCGCATCCCCCATGTTGACGAGACGCTTGAACATCAGCAGCCCATCGAGGAACGCGCGTCCGGCCTCGAAACCGCCCGTCACGCCGAAGGTCAGCAGGGACGGCGAGCGTCCACCCAGATACTTGGCCGCCCGTTCGTGGTCAGGGTGCTCGGGGAAACCCGTGTAGTTGACCCACTCGACGCGGTCATGGCCGCGCAGGAATTCGGCGACCCGGCGCGCATTCTCGACATGGCGGTCGATCCGCAGCGGCAGCGTCTCCACACCCTGCAGCAACAGGAAGGCGTTGAGCGGTGCCAGCGTCGCCCCGGTGTTGCGCTGGCAGACCGTTCGGCAGCGCGCGACATAGGCGGCCGGTCCGAACTGATCGACATAGACCACGTCGTGGTAGGACGGCTCTGGACGGGTCAGCATCGGGAACCGCTCGGCGTGCGCGCGCCAGGGGAAACGCCCGCCATCGACGATGATGCCGCCCATCGATGTGCCGTGGCCGCCGATGAACTTCGTCAGCGAATGCACGACGATGTCGGCACCATGCTCGATCGGCCGGCACAGGATCGGGCTCGCCACCGTGTTGTCGACGATCAACGGGATGCCGTTGCGGTGCGCGACGCTGGCCAGGCTCTCGAGATCGGCGATGTTGCCGGCGGGATTGCCGACGCTCTCGCAATAGATCGCGCGAGTATTCGAATCGATCAGCCGCTCGACGTCGCCCGGCTTGTCGCTCGCGGCGAACCGCGCCTCGACGCCTTGGCCGCGGAAGACATGCGCGAACAAGGTGTAGGTGGCACCGTAGAGCTGGCTCATCGAGACGAAGTTGGTTCCCGCCTCGACAATGTTGGCGATCGCGTAGTGGATGGCGGCCGACCCGGCGCTGACGCTCAGCGCCTCGAGACCTCCCTCGAGTGCCGCGACCCGCCGTTCGAGGACGCTGTTGGTCGGATTGCCGATGCGCGTGTAGATGTTGCCGGGAACCTCCAGGTCGAACAGCGCCGCCCCGTGAGCCGCGCTGTCGAACTCGAAGGCGACCGTCTGGTGGATCGGAACCGCGCAGGCACGCGTCGAGTCGCCGTCATAGCCGCCGTGGATGGCGATGCTTTCGGCGCGCGTGCCCCAATGCCGGCCCGGACCGGCGGCGGGCTCGCGCGGTCGCAGATCCGAGGGATGGGCGGTCACCGTCGGCCTCCGCCGCGGCCCTGCCCCTACGCCGCCAGCGCGTCCGTGTCGGCCGGCGCGGCCGCGCCGACACGGACTGCCTGCCGCACGTCGGCCAGGATCGCATCCCAGAACCGCAACCTCGCGCGCAGCGCATCCTCCGCGGACCGGGTCGCCTCCTGCCACGCCACGGGATCGTCGCCGCACAATTCACAGACCATCTCGACCGCTTTCGGCCCGTGATCCTCTTCGTCGAGCAGCAGATGACGTTCGAGATAGGCGGAGAAGAGACCCGAGCGCGCACGGTGCCGGTCGACGATCGGCAGGATGCTGCGGAACATCAGCGGGATCGAGTCCTCGCGCCCGAACGTGAACGCGGCCGCGACGATGTGCGGGCGGCCGCTGTCGAGCGACCGGAAGGTCGACCGGACGAACTCGATCGCCCCGGAAGGCGCGCCGGCCGCGACCAGCGCCGCGTCGAGCTCGACGCGGCAGCGGAGGGAAGCGAGGAAACGACCGATCGATGCCGTGTCGGCGCCGATCTCGTCCATCGCGCGCACATAGAGCTCGAAATGCCCCGTCGCCACCCCGTCGACGACGTCGCTCTCTTCCTCGAGCACGATCTCGTTGATCAGGCGGCGCGTGCTTGCGCGGCCGACCGGAACCCAGGGAAGTTCCACACAAGTAATGAGACGCTGCAGCCCCTTCAGAAGGCACATGAAATCCCACACGGCGTAGACATGGCGCTCCGTGAAGAGGCGGATGTCGTCGAGCGTGGTCAGGCTCTCGTAGATCGAATGCCCGGCCAGTTCGCGACGCAAAGGACCAATCCGCTCCAGCAGATGGTCGAGACCAACCGTTTGACCAGTCATGATCATTCCTTGCCGCGCCCGGCGGCCGTTCAATTTTTGATACAGAAAAATCATCCAGCACGCGCCGAGTTTCTCCGAACCTGCGCGCATCGTCATGATCCCTGTCTCGAAAATGACCAGCCTCTCGGAAAATTGCAAGCATTTTTGTTATTTCAAATGCGACTCGGCGCTCCGGCAGCCGATCGGACACACCACGGATGGCTAACACCATCCGCTTGGTCGTTAGGCGTGGCCGGACGCGTCCTGGTGACGCCGATCGCCGTCGGCTACACGACTATCGATCCCGAAGGAGCAACGCCATGAAAGCCCTCGTCCTGGAACGCACCAAGGAACTCGCGCTGCGCGACATCGACCTGCCCGCCGCGATCGGCCCGGAAGACGTGCGCATCCGGATGCGCACCGTCGGCATCTGCGGCAGCGACCTGCACTATTATCTGCATGGCAAGATCGGCCCGTTCGTCGTCCGCGCGCCGATGGTGCTCGGCCACGAAGGCTCCGGCGAGATCATCGAGATCGGCGCCCACGTCGATGGCCTCGCCGTCGGCGATCGCGTCTGCGTCGAGCCGGGGGTCCCCGACTGGTCGTCCAAGGCATCCCGCCTGGGCCTCTACAACCTCGATCCGTCGCTGACCTTCTGGGCGACCCCGCCCGACCATGGCTGTCTCACCCCGGAGGTCGTCCATCCGGCCAGCCTGACCTTCAAGCTTCCCGACAACGTCTCCTACGCCGAGGGTGCCTTCGTCGAACCCCTCGCCGTCGGCATGCAGGCCGCGACCAAGGCGCGGATCCAGCCCGGCCAGGTCGCCGTCGTGCTCGGTGCCGGCACCATCGGCATCATGACCGCGCTCGCCGCACTCGCCGGCGGCTGCTCGCAAGTCCTCATCACCGACGTCCAGGACGAGAAACTCGCGGCGGCCGCCCGCTACGACGGTATCCAGACTGTCAACGTGAGCAAGGAGAAGCCGTCCGACCGCATCATGGCCATGACGGACGGATGGGGTGCGGACATCGTCTTCGAGGCCAGCGGCAGCCCGCGCGCCTATGACGGCATGTACGACCTCGCCTGTCCCGGCGGCGCGGTCGTCCTGATCGGCAACGTCCCCGGGCCGATCACGGTCGACGTCATGGCGGCCCTGGTCAAGGAACTCCGCGTCGAGCACGTGTTCCGTTACGCCAACGTCTTCCCGCGCGCGGTGGCCCTGCTCGCATCGGGCAAGATCGATCTCAAGCCGCTGGTCTCGCGCACCTACCGGTTCGACCAGTCCGTCGAGGCCTTCGAGTTCGCCGCCGAAGGCAGGCCGGACGTCGTGAAGGTCCAGATCGAGCTCTGAGAGGAGTCCGGGGGCGCCTGCCCTCGTCACGCCGGGGCGTGCTGCGTACGACGGGTCCACTCGGGATGAATTCACAACCTCCGAGGCCTACTCCCCCCGCAGGACCGGCGCCGGCCGGCGCGCGATCGCCGAGAGCCCGCCCACAAGCCCGGCCACGGCGCACAGACCGGCGCAACCGGCGAGCAACAGGCCGAGCGCCCACGGTTCCGGCCGCCACGGCGTGTGCAGAACGCGCGTAATCAATGGCCAGGCGCAGGTGGCGCCGACAGCGATGCCGGACGAGGCGGCGATCAGTCCGACCGCGCCGTATTCGACCAGACTGGCGACGAGGATCTGCGCGCGGCTCGCGCCAAGCACCTTGAGGATCGCCGCTTCCCGCGCGCGCGCCTGGCTGGTGGACGAGATGGCGCCGATCAGCACCAGCAGGCCCGCCAGCGCCGTCACGCCGGCCGCTCCGCGCGTTGCCCAGGCGAGCTGGGCGAACACCTTGGCGATCGCGCCGAGTTGCTCGCGCACGCTGATCACGGTGATGTCCGGCAGGGCACGTCCGAGGTGGCGCAGGATCGTCTCGTCCTCCCGTGGCGTCGTACGGGCCAGCGCCACCTCGCGCAGATTGGCCCCCGCCAGCGCCGCCGGGTCGAGCACCAGTGGAAAACTCGTCCCGAACCGGCCGAACTCGACCTTCCGCAAAGCCGCGATCCGGACATCGATGTCGCGGCCCAGAATCGAGACCGTCACCGCGTCGCCGACCGCGAGGCCGGCCGCGTGCGCGATGTTGCGGTCGAGCACGATTTCCGGGTCGCCCGTGTAGTCCGTGCGCCACCAGCGTCCGGCGACCAGGTCCGCGTCCGGCGGTGCGGCGGCGAGCGCCGTCATCCCGATATCCTGGTCGAACGCCCAGCGCTCGCCGTGCGCGATTCGCGCGACGTCGACCGCCGCGCCGCGCAGCCGGACGATCCGCCCGGTCGCGAACGGCGTGCGCCGATAGTTGGCCGGTGTCAGGCCGCCGAGGGCGGCTTGCATCAGCGCGTCCAAGGCGGGCGCGTCCTCGGCCGCGATCCCGGTCAGGACCAGCGACGGCGCCGCCCGCGGCGCCGCATCGCGCACCGCCGCGATCAAGCTCGCCTGTACCAGCAGCAGGGCCGCAAGCAGACCGACGCCGAGCCCGATCGCGGGCGTCGCCACGCGCGCCGCGGAGGCGGGCCCGCTCAGGTTTCCCAGCCCGATCCGTGCGGCGCCGCGGGCAAGGGCCCTCGCACGGGTGGCGGCCGCCACCGCAAGCCGCCCGACGCCGGCCAGCAGCCCGAAGGCCAGCACGACGGCACCGATCATCGAGGCGGCGACCGCCTGCGTGGGTGCGATCACCAGCGTCAGCCCGAGGAGACCGAGGCTGGCCACCGCCTGTCCGGCGCGCTCGACGCTCCACACAGCGCGGCCAGCCATGTCCTGGCGGAAGAGGGCGGACGGCGGTGTTGCCCGTGCCCGTGCGAGTGCGCCCAGTCCGAAGGCCGCCGCCGCCATGACGCCGCAGGCGCCGGCCTCCAGCAGCGGCGCCGGATAGACCGCGAACAGGATCGGGATCGGCAGCCTGCGGCCGGCGATCGCGCCCAGCACGAAGGGGCTCGCGGCACCGACGGCGAGGCCGATCGACACCCCGAGCAGTGCGAGCACGCCCACCTGCAGAAGATAGATGTCGCGCACCATGGTTCCCGGCGCGCCAAGCGCCTTGAGGATCGCGATCGAGTTCCGGCGCGTCCGCAGATAGGCGGTCACCGCGGTCGAGACGCCCAGACCGCCCGCCAGCAGGGCGGCCAGTCCGATGAAGCCCAGGAAGAACTGCACCTGGCCGATCATCTGCCGCAGGCCGCCGGCCGCGTCCGTGCGATCACGCAGACGAACGCCGTCCGCCGCGACCGCCTTGAGACGATCCAGCGCGGCCGCCAAGGTCATGCCCGGCTTGAGCGCGATCCGCGTCGTCTCGCCGAACAGGTCACCGGTCTCGATCAGGCCCGAATGGTCCAGCACCCCGCGCGCGATCAGCACGGCGCCCCCGAGCGCGAAGCCGCGGCTGAGCACGTCGGGTTCGGAGATCAGGACGGCACCCACCACGAAGCGCATGTCGCCGATCATGAAACCCTGGCCCACCCGCAGATGCAGCCGCTCGAGCAGCGTCGGATCGACCGCGGCACCCGGCATCCCCCCTGGCGGCGCGAGCGCCTGCGCAAGGTCGGCCGCACCCTGGAGCTTGACCGCGCCCGCGAGGGGAAAAGACGCGTCGACCCCGCGCACCTCGGCCAACCGCGGCGCGCCGCCCACGCCCTCGGCCATCGCGCGGACATGCAGCGCGTCGGTCGTGCGGCCCAGCGACACGAAGACCGCGCGTTCGGCGGCGTTGAACCGGCGCGAGACGACCGACGCGGAAATATCCCCGCCCAGGATCGCGCGCGATTGCGACGCCAGACCCTGCCGGAACGCCTCCGCCGTCGATCCGGACGCCGCCAGCGCGGCCACGCCGAGGGCGAGGCACGCGAGAAAGATCCGAAAGCCGCTGATCCCGGAGCGCAGCTCGCGGACGGCGAAGCGAGCCGCCAGCATCATTCCATGACCAGCCGACCACCCACCATGACAACCCGCCGGTCCAGCCGCGAAGCGAGCGTCGGGTCATGCGTGACCAGCACCAGGGCAGCACCGCTCTCGGCCACCAGGTCCAGCATCAGGCCGGCCACGCGGTCGGCGGTCGCGAGGTCGAGATTGCCGGTGGGCTCATCAGCGAACAGCAATCGCGGCTCGATCGCCAGCGCACGCGCGATCGCCACCCGCTGCTGCTCCCCGCCCGACAGCTGGTGCGGATAGTGGGTGCCGCGCGCAGCGAGACCGACCCGGCCGAGCCAATCGCGCGCGGTCTGCTCGGCGTTGGCGCGCCGGTCGATCTCGAGCGGCGCCGCGACATTCTCGAGCGCCGTCATGTTCGGCAGGAGATGAAAATTCTGGAACACCAGCCCGACACGCCCGCGGCGAAGTGCCGCGCGTCCGTCCTCGTCCGCGCGCCCGAGATCGGTCCCGAGCAGATGGATCCGCCCGCCGGTCGGGCGCTCCAGCCCCGCCGCGAGCGCGATCAATGACGATTTGCCCGAGCCGGACGGCCCGACGACCGCGACCCGCTCACCGGCGGCCACCGACAGGTCCGCACTCCGCAGGATCTCCACCAGTCCCGCCGCCGACCGGAAGCTGAGGCTCACGTCGACCATGTCCAGCACGTGCGGTTGAGGCATCCGAGGCGGCATCCTGGGCGTTCGAGGCCGAACACAGATGGGGCGGCGATGCGGTTTGGCAGTTCATTCATCGGCGCGGGCATTCTCGCCGGCATCGTCGCGGGGCCCGCCACGACACAAGCCGCATCGCCGGTGGTGACCATGCTCGGCGACTCGATCACCGCCGGCTACGGTCTCGCCGCCGCCGATGCGCTCCCGGCTCGGCTCCAGGCCTCCGTCGCCCGTCTCGGCCTGACCGTCCTGATCCGGGCCGCCGGCGTTTCGGGCGACACCGCCGAAGGCGGCCTCGCACGCGTCGGCTTCAGCGTGCAGCCCGACACCGAACTCTGCATCGTCGAGCTCGGCGCGAACGACTACCTGCAGTCGGTCCCGCCCGACGAGACCAGGCGCAGCCTCGACGGCATCATCCGCGCGCTGAAGGCCCGCCATATCCGCGTCCTGCTGCTCGGCGGCAACGTGCCGCCCCGAAGCAGCGGCCACTACGCCAGCGACTTCGACGCGATCTTCCCCGACCTCGCCACGACCGAGAACGTCACGCTCGAGCCGGACTTCCTCGCCGGCGTGCAGAACGACCCCGCGCTTCATCAACCGGACGGTCTCCATCCCAACGCGCGAGGCGTCCGGGTGATGGCCGACAAGATCGCGCCCTATGTGGTGGAGGCTTTGAAGCGCTAGCAAGACCAGGGCTCTGCCCTGGACCCGCTGGGGCCAGGCGGCCCCAGACCCGCGCGATGCGCGATGCTCGTGTTCCTGCGCCGAAGGCGCAACAAGCTTGACTCTCGGGCTTCCCCTCATCCTGGCCAACAAAACGTCCCTGATCCGGCCCATTCGTGCAGGGGGTCTGGGGGATCGGCTCCGATCCCCCAGACTTCTTGCTTACTTGGCCACGTCGTGAACAAAGGCACTGACTATGCGGCGGTCAGGCATTGTTCGGAGCTCGTCTTGGCGAACGCCGATGCGCAGCGCGCATCCGCGTCATCGGACGGTCCGGGACGTCCGTAGAGCCAGCCTTGGCCGACATCGCAGTTCATGCTTTCGAGCAAGGCTGCCGTCTCCGGTTCCTCCACGCCCTCCGCCACGATCGTGAGGCCCAGGCTCTGGCCGAGCCCGATGACGGCGGCGACGATCTTTCGACTCTCCTCGTCGTGCGCCATCGCATTGACGAAGCTTGCGTCGATCTTCAGCGTGTTGAAAGGCAGCAACTGAAGATGCCGCAGGCTGGAATAGCCGGTTCCGAAGTCATCGAGGGCCAGGCGCACGCCGAGCGTCTTGAGATCGAGAAGAATTCGGCGCGCGAGATCGAAATCCGCGACCAGCGCGCTCTCCGTGATCTCGATCTCGAGCCGGTGGGCCGGCAGACCGGTGTCCTCGATCGCCGAACGGACGGGGACCAGCAGATCGTCGTCGCGAAGCTGGACGGGCGAGACGTTGAAAGCCACAATGATGCCAGGCGGCCATTTCGCGGCCACGCGACATGCACGACGCAGTAGACTCGCGCTCATCGGCTTGATCAGGCCGATATCCTCCACGATCGGGATGAAATCGACCGGCGAGACCATGCCACGCGCTGCATGCGGCCACCGGGCGAGCACCTCGAATCCGATGAGCTCGCGGCTCCCAGACCTCACCTGTGGCTGGAAGAACGGCATGATCTCTTCGTGAGCGATCGCCTCGCGCACATCGTGTTCCAGCGCGGCCCGTACCTTGACCCGGACATCCATCTGCGGATCGAAGAAACGGAACTGGCATCCGCTCTCCGCCTTGGCCTCATGGAGCGCGATGTCCGCATGACTGATGAGGCTATCGGCGTCGTCGGCAGCCTCGCGGAGCGCGAGCCCGATCCTGATGCCGACCTGCACGCCCGACTTGCCGTCGAGCGTGAACTTCTCTTCCAGAACATCAATGATCCGCCGTGCGATGGACGCCGGGACATCGCGTGCCGGAGATAGGGACTGCGCGGGCTCGACCAGGATCATCAGTGCGAACTCGTCCCCGCCGACACGTGCCAGCAGGTCGCCGGCACGCGCGACCGACCGCAACCTCGCCGCCACGAGCTGCAGCACGAAGTCACCGGCGGGATGGCCGTGCATGTCGTTGATGGCCTTGAAACGCTGGAGATCGACCAGGACGAGCGCGATCTCGCGTCCCTCGCACGCTGTCGTTCCGAGGAGCTCTGTCACCTCCTCGCGGAAATGCCGCCGGTTGGACAGGCCCGTGAGCGAGTCGGTCCGCGTTGCCGCCTTGGTGCGAGCCAGTGCGCTCCGGAGCCTCGACCTGCCGACCAACACCAGCGAAGCGGCAACCACGCCGACCGCGATCACTGCCAGGCCGAGCGTCTCGATCCAGGTGTGGTCGTTCAGTCGCGTGGTGCGCTCGGCGGCAAGCGTCATCAGGCCCTGCCCGAACGCATCCATGCCGGTGTCATAGGTGGCTTCGAGATAGCTGAACTCCGGACCATCGAGGAGAGCGAGCGCTGCCTTGCGATCGCCCGCGGCGCTCAACGCGAGCGACGCGCGTTCCATCTCGACCAAATCCTGGTTGGCCTCGTCGGTCGTGCTCTTCAGTGCCGCGCTTAGTTCCGGCGTCGCCAGATGGACCGCTTCGGCGATCGCCACGTCGAGTTGCGGCCCGACCTCGTTGTAGCGATCGATCCATTGGGGGTCGCCGGACATCGCGGCCATGCGCGCCGAGGTCGTCAGCCATTCCTTCAGGTAGGAAATCGTCCCACGCAGCTCGGCCAGGCGCACAGCGCGCTGGGTCTCCTGCCGCATCTCCTCCCGCAGCGACGCGCCGGTCAGGCCCAGCCAGATCAGGAAGCCGAGGATGGCGATCAACGGCAATGTCGAGAGGCAAAGGCTTGCCGCCCCGACATGGCGAGCTTGCGTCTTCTTCGGCAGGACTTGGAGGAATGACGCCATGCACCGAGTTCACGACGAAAAGATTAAGAACCGGTTGCGGCGCGGCAGCGCTCATTGTTGGCGCTTTGCCTGTTAAGCCTCCGGAAACTCATCCTGCGTAAAGTCGAGATGTTGTCACCCTCATGTGATGTCTGAGATGAACGCTGTCCTTGCCCCGGAGCCGATGAACGACGAGAGGCCCACGTTCGCCGTTGCCACCGCGATCATTGCCGAGATGCAGCGACACGGGGTGGCGCCCACGCCGCCGAACTATGCTCTCTGGTTCGCCTATCGGGTCGAGAAACATCCGGCCTTGACGGAGGCCATGAACGGCCTCCTGTCGAGCAGGACGATCGCGGCCGCCGATCTCGAGGTGATCCGACTGGAGTTCATTGCTCATCCGGACGCCGACCGTGCCATCATCCACGCCGGCGCCGACGCGCTGCACGAGGTCGCGCAGACACTGACCGACCATGTCGGGGAGGAGCGGGCCGCGCTCAAGCATTACGGCACCATGCTCACGCACACGGCACAGCGCCTGCATGATGCGCCGGACACGAGGAGCCTGATCGAAGCCGTCGCCGTCCTGACGGCCGAAACCGCCCGGGCAAGCGAGCGCAACCGGACGCTCGAACAGCAATTGTCGGCGTCGGCCACCCGCATCGCGCGGCTCAGACAAACGCTGCTCGAGGTCAGGCAGGAAGCCGCGACCGACGCGCTGACCGGGATCGCGAACCGGCGCGCCTTCTCGATGAGGCTCAAGCGTGCCATCGGCCAGGCGCGTTCGGATCAGGGCGTGCCGTTCTCCCTGCTTCTGCTGGATGTCGACCATTTCAAGTTCTTCAACGACACGTACGGCCATAAGGCGGGCGACCTCGTGCTTCGCCTGCTCGCGCGCCTCCTGACCGACAGTGTGAAGGGCAGGGACACGGTGGCGCGCTACGGCGGCGAGGAGTTCGCTGTTCTGCTGATCGGCGCCGAATGTGTGGCGGCGGCATCGGTCGCTCGGCAGATCACCAAGGCCCTGAGCGGACGGCGACTGGTCAACAAATCGTCCGGACAGGACGTGGGGCACGTGACGGTCTCGATCGGGGTTGCGCAGTTCCGCCAAAGCGACAATTGCGCGACATTGCTGGAGCGCGCCGATACGGCTCTGTATCGGGCCAAGCACGGCGGCAGGAACCAGGTGTTCATCGAAGCCGAGCCCGCGATCCTGGACGCATAACCCGGCCTATCAGTCGACGTGACTACCCGGTCGCCGCCGCCATGATCCGCTCCTGCGACGCGGCGTTTCGCTCGAAGACGCGGCTGATACGGCCCTCCTTGACCACGACCATCCGGTCGCTCACCGCAAGCACCTCGGGCAGGTCGGACGAGATCACGATGACGCCCATGCCCTGTTCCGCGAGCCGCGCGAGAAGTGCGTGCACCTCGGCCTTCGCGCCGATATCGATGCCGCGTGTAGGCTCATCCACGATCAGGATCTTCGGGTTTCGCGCCACCCATTTCGCGATCACCACCTTCTGCTGGTTGCCGCCGCTCAGGTTGATCACGCGTTGCTCGATGCCGGGTGTGCGTATGTCGAGGCTGCGCACGAAGGCGTCGCAGGCGGCGGCTTCACGCGCACGGCTGATGAATTGCAGCGGCGAGTAGCGGCGGAGATGCGTCAGGCTGAAATTCTCCCGCACCGTCATGCCCAGGACCAGACCCTGTGTCTTGCGGTCCTCGGTGACAAACCCGATGCCGCACGCAATGGCGTCCGATGGCGCTCGGATGTTGACCGGCGTGCCGTCGACCACGATCGTGCCGTCATAGGGGCGCATGCCGAAGATCATTTCCATCATCTCGGTGCGTCCGGCGCCGATCAGGCCGAAGAAGCCGAGGATCTCGCCGCGATGCAGCGTGAAGCTCGCGTCGCGCACGCGCGCCTGGTGCGGGGTCGGGTGCTTCAGCCCGAGGCCGTTCACCGACAGCACCGCGGTGCCGGTCGCATGGGATCGATGCTCTCCATAGAACTGGCTCAAGTCGCGATCGACCATCTTGCGCACCAGGATCTCGCGCGTGACGTCGGCGATCGGCAGCGAGGCCACGGTGCGGCCGTCGCGGAGCACAGTGACGCGGTCGGCAATCTCGAAGATCTCGTCGAGCCGGTGGGTAATGTAGACGATGCCGAGATCCTGTCGCCGCAGCTTGCGGATCAATCCGATCAGGGTGATCGTCTCGTGGTGGCTCAGCGACGCGGTGGGCTCGTCCATCACGATGATCCGGGACGAGTACGACAGCGCCTTGGCGATCTCGATCATCTGTTTCTGGCCGATGCTCAGATCGGCCACGCGCGTGCCAGGATCGAGATCGATGTGCAGCAACGCCAGCACGCGCCGCGCATCGTCGTTCATCCGCTTCGTGTCGAGCAGGCCGGTTCGGCCGACCGGCTCGCGCGCGAGGAAGATGTTCTCCGCCACCGTCAGGTTCTCGACGGTGGACAGCTCCTGGTAGATAATGCTGATACCGAGGGCGCGCGCATGCACGGGATCACGGATCTCGACCGGCTCGCCGTCGATCAGGATGCGTCCGCCGGGATCGGCCTTGACCACGCCGGTCATGATCTTCATCAGCGTGCTCTTGCCGGCGCCGTTCTCGCCGGCCAGCGCATGCACCTCGCCGCGCGACACGACCAGATCGACCCGGTCGAGCGCGCGCACGCCGGGAAACGTCTTGGTGACCTGGTGCATCTCGAGGAACGGCGTCATCGCGCGCGCCGGCCCCCCTCTCCTGCTCCGTGCGGATCGCTCACTTCGTGTAGGAAGTGAGGTTGCCGGCGCCGACCACGGTCACCCCGGTGTCGATGTTCGCGGGATGCGTCTCCTTGCCATCGATCTGTAGAATCAGGTGCTCCACGGCAAGCTTGCCCATCGTCACCGGCCGCTGGACGATGATGCCCTGGATGAAGCCGTCCTTCACGCCACGAATGGTGTCGGGCAGGTCGTCGAAGGCGAACACCTTGACGGTGCCTTTCTTGTCGGCGAATTCGCGCGTGTTCATCACCTTGGCCACCGACGGTCCGCCGACCTGGCTCACGCCGAAGATACCGGCCAGGTGCGGATGGCCGCGAAAGATCGCCTCGTCGACCGAGACCGCGCGCGCCAGATCGTCCTCGGTACCCTCGGTCGCCACGATCTTGATGCCGGGATCGGCGGCCAGCGACTGCTTGATCCCGGCGATGCGCTCGTTGAGGTTCGAAGCGCCGAGCTGGCCGGTCACGATCGCGACCTCGCCCTTGCCGCCGATCGCCTTGGCCATGGCACTGCCCATCATGGCGCCGGCCGCCATGTTGCTGGTTCCGATATACATGCTCCGTGCGCTCTTTGCCGAATCGGAATCGTAGGTCAGCACGTGGATACCTTTCGCGACCGCGCGCCTGATGATGGGAACCACGGATTTCGGCTCATTGACGGAGATCGCGATGCCGTTGACGTGCTTGGAGATCAGGTCCTCGATGATCTGCACCTGGGTCGAGCCCTGCGTGTTCTGCGGCACCACCCACTGATAATGCACCCCGGCGGCGGTCGCGGCGGCGGCTGCACCCTTGTTGCAATCATCGAAGAACGGCACCGCGACCTTCGGGATCACGGCGATGGTGATATCCTTGGGATCGACCGCACGCGCGCTGGCGCTCGCGACTAGCGGCAGTGCGATCAGGGCAGCCTTGAGCGACGCGTTGACGACTTTCATGATGAACGTTCCTGTTGCTTGTTGATTTGGTCAAGGCCATCAATTGCCGGACGGACCGCTGTCCGCGCTCAACCCCCTCTTGTCCGTCCGCGCCAGACATCGAGGCTGACCGCGATCAGGATCACCGCACCGGTAATCGCCTGCTGCGCGTAGGTGTTGATGTTCATCAGCACGACGCCGTTGGCGATGATGCCGGCCAGCGCCGCGCCGATGATGGCACCCTCGACGCTGCCGACGCCGCCCGACAGGCTGGCGCCCCCGATCGCCGCCGCCGCGATCACGTCGAGTTCGGAACCGAAACCCGAGGCGGGTTCGGCCGACAGATAGCGCGAGAAGCTGATCACGCCGGCGATCGCCGCGATCACGCCCGACATCATGTAGACCAGCAGCTTGACGCGGCCCGTCTTGACGCCGCTCAACCGTGCCGCCTGCTCATTGCCGCCGGTCGCATACACGTGCCGTCCGAAGCGCGTCCGGCGCATCACTACCGAAAACACCACCGTCATCACCGCCATGATGACCACCGGGACCGGGACCGGCCCGACATAGCCCTGGCCGATCACTGAAAAGGCGTCCGGCGTGTCGGGCGTCAGCGGCACCCCGTGGGTGATGATATACATCAGCCCGCGGCCGATGCTGAGCGAGCCGAGAGTGGCGATAAAGGGCGGCAGCCGGATCGCGGTCACCAGCATGCCGTTGAACAGGCCGAACACCAGCCCGATCGACAGGCCGCCCGCGATGCAGACGGCACTCGGCAGACCGTTCGCGAAACCGAGCGCGGTCGTCAGCGACGACAAGCCCAGCACCGATCCGACCGACAGATCAATGCCGCCGGTGATGATCACCATCACCATGCCGATCGACATGATCGCGATCAGCGAGAACGAGCGGAACACGCCCATCAGATTGTCGGTGGTCAGGAAGTAGGGCGTGGCAAAGCTGATCAGCGCCACGACGACGAGCAGCGCGGTCAGCACGTTCAGCTCGCGGATCCGCAGCAGCGCCCCGACCATCTTCCGCGGCGGCCGCGCTCGACCGACGCCACGCGCCACGTCACTCTCGCTCAAGGAAATTTCGCCATGAACGTCCCCGTCGCGTGCATCTCGACGCGTTGCCGGCCAACTGAGCACCAAACGCCGGGCCTGTCATCCGAAAATGGTAGCGCTGTCATCGACGCGATCTTTGGAAACCGGCGGGATGACGGTATGGGCAACCCGGACCGCGGCCGAACCGGAGAACGCCCATGCAGCTCGAGCGCCTCAGCCAGTCCGCCTGCCACGGCGGCACCATGGAGTTCTGGTCGCACCGTTCGACCGCGACCGATGGTCTGATGCGCTTCGGCATCTTCGTCCCGCCCCAGGCCACGAGCGGTGATTGCCCGACGCTGACCTGCCTCGCTGGCCTCACGTCGACCCACGAGAACTTCCCACAGAAGGCAGGCGCGCAGCGTCACGCGGCCGAGCACGGCCTGATCCTGGTCTTCCCTGACACCAGCCCGCGCGGCGCCGGTATCGCGGGCGACGACGAGGTGATGGATGTCGGCACCGGCGCGGGCTTCTACGTCACCGCGACGGCCGAGCCCTGGTCGGCACACTACGACATGGCGCGCTACGTGGCGGCCGAGCTGCCGTCATTGGTCGAGTCCAATTTCCCGGCCGATCCCGCGCGCCGCGGCATCACCGGCTTCTCGATGGGCGGCCATGGCGCTCTGATCACGGCGCTGCGCAACCCCGGCGCCTATCGGTCTGTGTCGGCCTTCGCCCCGATCTCCAATCCGACCGTCTCGCCCTGGGGCCGCAATGCCTTCGCCCGCTATCTCGGCGACGACGAGGCGCGCTGGCAGGAATGGGACGCGAGCGTGCTGATGGCACGCGAACGATTTCCTGGCCAGATCCTGATCGACCAGGGCAGCGCCGATCCCTATCTCGACCAGCTCCGCCCGCGTATCCTGCGCGAAGCGGCCGATCGCTCGGGTCAGGCTCTCGCGCTGCGCACCCAGCTCGGTTACGACCACAGCTACTGGTTCGTCCAGAGCTTCATCGCCGACCACATCGCGCACCACGCGGCCGCACTGCACGCCTGAATGGACGCCGACGCCGCGCTGGCCGCGCAGTACGAGGCCTACCCTTATCCGCCGCGCGATCCGCGCGACGAGAGGCAGCGCCTCGTCGTCGGCAGCCCGAGCCATGTGCGCGAGATCGACCATTGGGTGTTCGGGGCGCGCCGCGCGGCGGACATCCCGATCGACGCGCTGTTCGCGGGCGGGGGCACCGGCGACGGGGCGATCATGCTGGCGGCGCAGATGCAGGCTGCCGGACGCCCGGGCCGGATCACCCATCTCGACCGCTCGCGCGCCGCGTCGCGCATCGCGGCCGCGCGTGCCGAAGCGCGCGGCCTGCGCAACATCGAGTTCATCCACGGTTCCATCCATGACCTGCCGATCCTGGCACCCGGGCCGTTCGACTACATCGATTGCTGCGGCGTGCTGCATCACCTGCCCGACCCTGCCGAGGCTCTCGCCATCCTTGCCCGCATCCTCGCGCCGGGTGGCGGCATGGGTCTGATGGTCTACGCGCCGCACGGACGCACGGGGATCTACGAGCTGCAGGACGCACTGCGCGCGCTGGCCCCGCTCGACGCGACCCCTCGACTGCGCCTCGACATCGCGCGCCGCGTCATGCGGCATTTGCCCGCAACCGCCTGGCTCCGCCAGAACCGGAACTTCGACGACCACGTCACCGGTGGCGACGCCGGCCTCTACGACCTGCTGCTCAATCCGCGCGATCATGCCTTCGATGTCGCGTCTTTCGCCGGCCTGATCGAGGCCGCCGGCCTTCGCATCAACGCGCTCATCGAGCCCGCCCGCTACGATCCCGACCTGTTGCTGCCTGATCCGCGCCTGCGTGCGAGAACTGCCGAACTATCGATGCTCGACCGGGCCTCCCTTGCCGAGCGGCTCGCCGGCAACATGGCGACCCACATCGCCTACGTGGTGCGGGACGGCACGCCAGCGCTCGACATCGATCCGATGCTTGACCATGCGGTTCCGATCGGCCGCGAGTCTGCCTCGGCACTGGCCGACCGCGTCGTCGCCGGGGTGCTCCCGATGCGCTTCGGCCCGCTGACGGTCCCGATGCCGCTTCCGCATCAGGCGGCGTCGATCCTGCGGCTGATCGACGGAACACGCAGCGTTGCCGCCATCGCCGCGCAGGCTGTCGCCTTGGGCGTCTCGGCGCGCCTTTTCGATCGGGTCTGGCCGGAAACCTTCAATGCGCTTCAGGCCGCGAACCGCCTTCTGCTGGCCGCTCCGGTTCCGAATTGATCCGGACTCGTCACTCCTGCACGCGCTTGGGTTTGCCCTTCCGCCTGGTGGATGCCAGCGCCTGCAACTGGGCCTCGTCCATCGTCTTGACCATCGACTTGGACGCGCCTTTGAGCGCCTCCTTGCTTCGATCGCCTCGCTTGGCGGCGAGTGCCGCACCCGCCGCCATCTGTTGAGCCTTCGACTTCGCCGGCATTAGACGCTCCTCATGTCCCGTCACGAAAAGGCCGGAACCGGCGGACGGGTTGCCTTTCGGGCGATGCTTGACGGAAACGTTGGCTTGGGCCCCGATACTCTCCTGCCAGGACGAGCAGGGCCGACACGGCGCGCGAAGCAGGGGAACGTCATGAAGATCAAGGACCGGCCCGAGTTCAAGAACAAGCCGGCGCCATTCGTGATGCACGCGGGCGAGCTCGCCGCGACCGCGATCCAGGTCATGTCGAAGAAGAATATCGGCTCCGTCATCATTGTCGACGACGACCGCCGGGTCGCCGGGATCGTCACCGAACGCGACCTCCTGCGCCGCCTGCTCGCCGAGCGGCTCGACCAGCAGACCACGCCGCTCTCCAGCATCATGACGCCGGAAGTACGGACCGCGAAACCCGACGACGACATCGTCGACTGGCTGCGCCTGATGTCCAACGAGCGCTTCCGCCATCTTCCGGTCGTCGATCCGGAAGGGCGCCTGATCAACGTCCTCAGCCAGGGCGACTTCGTCTCATACACTTGGCCGCAGCTCCTCGGCTCGGTCAAGGAAAAGGCGGCCGAGACCCTGCGGAGCCCGATGGCCCAGATCCCGATCCTGATCGGCGCGCTGATGGTCTACACGCTCGTGATGATCGTGATCTTCAAGCTGGTATAGAATCACCCCACCAGCTTTGACCAGATCAGCCTGGATCGGCCCCGCCATCCCCCGGCGAGCCGGGCAACCATGAGAACGATCCTGATCGTCGGTGCTCGGGCGTTGTCGGCGGCCATCTGACGAAGGCACCGCGCGCCGACGGCCACGCGATCCGCTGCCGGTGACCGGCCGAGGATGCGCGCGATCGCGATCGACGATCTCGTCGGCGTGCTCGACGTGTTCGAGGGGACCTGCTCACGTCCTCGGAAGTGAATCGCCCGTCAACATCTCGTTAATCATCCGGTTCTAAACGGCAACCACACGGTCAACGGCGCGCCACGCGGCTGGGCCGTCGCCTCAGGAGGTTGCTTTGCGTCCCACTCGATCGATAGTCTTTGCCGCCACCTTGCTCGGTTCAAGTTCCGCCATCGCGGCGCACGCACCCAAGCTCAAGCCGGTCGGGCCGGTGCCGCCGTCGCAAATGGTCCAGTTCGATGTCATCCTGCCGCTCGGCAATCCGTCCGGCCTCGATGCCTTGCTCGTGCAGCAACAGGATCCGACCTCGTCGCAGTATCACAAATGGCTCAAGCCGAACGACTTCGGCGCCCGTTTCGGCGCCAGCCCGCAGACGGTTGCCGTTGTCACCAACGCGCTCAAGGCGCTCGGGCTGCAAGTAACGCAAGAAAGTCGATCGCTCCATGTGAGTGGAACCGCGGCTCAGGTGAACACTGCCTTCAACGTCAGCCTTGCCCTGGCGGCCACACCTATCGGGCAACAGACGATGGTGGCGGACAAGCAGCTCAGCTTGCCGCCGGCGTTATCGACAGTCGGCGCGATCGTGTCGGCCTTCAGCCCGAGCGGTTTCCAGGCCTCGCCCTTCATCCACCGCATGTCGGGCGGATATTTTCATTCCAGTGCCTGGGGCTACTTCCATTCGAGCGCCTGGGGATACGCCAGTGGTTCGGCTGTGCCGTCGGGTTACTTCTACAACGACCTCAAGCAGGCGTACGGCTATCCTTCCTACCAGACGGTGGCCGGAAAAGGACATGGGACGCGCTTGGACGGGACCGGTGCGACAGTCGCGGTCGTAATGTCAAGCGACGTTCAGGACGCCGATATTTCGTCCCTGTTCGATAACATGAGCTTCATCCGGAACTCCGGCCAGAAGGCCAATCCGGCGCTCTTCGCGCGCAGGCCGGTCAACGGCGGTGCGCCGTTCTCCGCCGCCAGTTCCTCGTCCGAGGAAGCGACGGCGGACGTGGAGCAGGTTCTTGGCGGCGCGCCCGGCGCCAACGTCGTGTTGTACGACACGCCCGACCTGAGCGACCAGTCGCTGATCTCAGCCTTCACGGCGATCGTCAACGACAACGCCGCCGACGTCGTAACGATGTCATTCGGTCAATGCGAGCTCGACTACACAGCCGCCTACAACGGCGGTCTCGACCAGACTGCGACGCTCAAGATCTATTCGGAGCTCTTCAAGCAGGGTAATGCTCAAGGGATCACTTTCGTCGCCGCATCGGGTGATGCGGGCGGCCAGGGATGTCTCGATACCGAGTATTTCGCCGGCGGAAACGGCCGCTTCATCGCCGGCGTCTCCATACCGGCGGCGGATCCGAATGTCACGGCGGTCGGTGGCACCAACCTGATCACATCGGCCGACCTAGGGGGCCCTGATTCCCGCTATGTCGGCGAGAACGCCTGGGCCGATCCCGAACGCCCCTTCGATCCGTACGGTCTTGGCGTCAATGCCACCGGCGGCGTCTGGGGATCGGGCGGAGGCGTATCGACGATCTATCCAAAGCCACCCTACCAGTCCCTCGTCGTTACCGGTTCAGCCATGTGGCGGACCCTGCCCGACGTCGCGATGGAGATGGGCGGCTGTCCCGACATCGCACAGACGCCATGCAACGGCGGCCTGCTGTTCCTCGACGGGCTCGGCAATACCGACCGGTCAAGCCTGAACGTGGTCTTCAACGGGCAACTCGACAATGTGGTGGGGACCAGCCTTGCCGCGCCCGAGTTTGCGAGTGCCGTGAGCCTGCTCGTCGAAACTCAGGGACGACAGGGCAACCTTAACCCGCTTCTCTATTCGCTTGCGCAACGCCAGGCGATGGGAGGAGCAGGCTATTTCCACACCCGCATCGGCGGCTGGGACGGCATCCTGGCGAACACGTCCGGTTACAATTACACGACGGGGGTCGGAACCCCCGACGTGGCAACGCTGATCGGCCTCCAGAACGGACCTCGGGCAGGCGCTCCGCAGAGCGGCTCGAACCCATAGCGGGCTGGCGCTCGAAGGCGGCACCGTCCAATGGCGGTGCCGCCTCCCCGCCGATCGGATGTGCAGCAAGATGAAGCATCCGTGATCCGGGTCGGAACCACCAGGGGCGTTCAGCAATCAGTAACTGTGGCGCGCAAGACTGCCTCCATGAGAGGCGCGCGCCATGCTTTACATCGAACCGACCAAACCCAGGCGACTTGACCACCTCGTGCGGCGCCTGCTGAAGGCGGCTCTGCCCGGCTGCGTTCTTTTGCTGTTCTGTTGGCACGCGGCACGCGCGCAGTTCACCAGGTTCGAGAATTTCACCGACGAACAGGGCCTCGGCAACGCCTCGGTCTCCGCGCTCGCCCAGGACCGCAGCGGTTATGTTCTGCTCGGAACGGAAGCGGGGCTCTATCGGTACGACGGATCGAATATTGCGCCGGTCGACGCGTCCGCCGGTCTGCCCCCCGACGCCTGGATCAGAACGATCGTGGTCGATGGACGGGGCTGGGTCTGGATCGTGACGACGGACACTGTCTACCTGCGCAGGACGGATCGCTTCAGCCCGGTCTTGACCGGAGCAAATCTCAGACTGCTTTCGCCGCACCTCCTCGCCCGCCTGGACGGAAGCTTGATCATCGACAATGGCGGCAGTCTCATCCGCGCGGCGGTCGATGAGAACGGCGTGGGCCGCTTCTCGCCACTGCTTGACGCGCGGACGCTGAACGCTGCACCCGTTCTCTGGCCGGCACGTTTCGTGGTCGCGGGTGGGCCGGACGCTCTGCTGATCGGCTGCGGCTCCGGTTTGTGCCGCCTGGGAGGCGGGCCGCCCGTCGTGCTCGGCACGAAAGAAGGTCTGCCTGCCGACACCTGGCAGGTGGCGCTGTGCGCGCCGGATGGCACGCTGTGGGCGCGGAGTCTCGACCGGCTTGCCTGGCGTGCCCGCGGCGACCTGGCGTTCCACGTCGTGGCCGTGCCTGGCGGGCGGGGGCACTTCAACGCCGCCGTCCCCGCTCGTCTCGATCTGGTTGCCGATCGTCATGGCGGCGTGCTGACCCAGGGCGAGGAAGGCCTGCTCGACTTCGACGGCAAGGGCTGGCGCGCTTTCCGCCACCACGAGGGCGGCCTCTCGGCCAGCCCGGTCCAATCCTTGATGTTCGACCGGGAGGGCTCGCTCTGGGTCGGCAGCATAGGCCACGGTGCCTTCCGCAGCCTCGGCTGGGGGACCTGGGAACACTGGACGGCCGAGGACGGACTGCCCAGCGACATCGTCTGGTCGATGACCCGGCCTGCTAACGGACCGTTGTGGGTTGCGACCTGGGGCGACGCCGTTCCGCTCGACGGCCGGATTGATGGGATTCCGGGCGGAAGTGAGAACGTCTCCGCGACCCGGGCCGGACGTTTGTGGTTCGCTCCACTGCGGGCCCCGCTCGCGCGCCTCGACCGGATGACCGGCCGGGTCGACCGGGTTCCGATCACCGGCCTGGTCGCCTCGACGTTCCTCGATCCCGCCAATCGGTTCTGGCTGGCAACGGACAAGGGGCTGCTGCTGATCGCCGACGCTGACGCTGCGGCGGAGCGGCTGAAGGCAACGGTGGCACTCGCCGGACCGACTTTGCAGGCGACGACGGATGTCTCGGGCCGGATCTGGGCGGTACGCACGGACGGCCTGTATCGGCGCCGCGATGACGGGCGATTCGAGCGAATGAATATCCCGTTGCCGGCCGGACAGCAGGCGGAGGGTCTGGCTTTCGCGTCCGACGGCGACCTATGGGTGGTGACCGACAGCGCCGGGATCAGCCGCTTCCGACTGACCGGGAGCCGAGCCGAGCCGCTCGCGCCAGTCTCCAGGCCGGAGATCGGGTCAAACAACATCCTGTTTGTCTATCGCGACCGGCGCGGCTGGATGTGGATCGGCACGGATCATGGTGTCGATCTGTTCGATGGGCGGAACTTGCGGCATTTCGGCATCTCCGACGGACTGATCAGCAATGATCTGGACCAATGGGCCGTCTACGAGGACCTGGACGGCTCGATGTGGTTCGGCACGAGCCGCGGCCTGAGCCATCTGGTCGATCCCGTGCATCTGCCCGCGATGGGACCGCCGCATCCGTTGGTGACGCGGATCTCGATGGGTGGCCGGCGCCTGACGCAGTCGCCGTCGATGCACGTCGACTGGACGTCGGCGCCGCTGGTGATCCAATTCGTCGATCTCGACTTCACCCGCGGCCGCAATATCGCGTTCCGCTATCGACTCGACGGTGTCGACACCGGATGGAACGATACCGCGGCGCATGAGGTTCGCTATGCGAGCCTGCCGGCCGGAAAGCTGCGCTTCGAGCTCGTGGCGATCGACGCGGCGCACGACGCGGTGTCGGCGCCTGTCGGGTTCACGCTTCGAGTGCGGGCTCCCTGGTGGCGGCGCTGGTGGTTCTACGGCCTGTGCGTCGTTCTGATCGCCGTCACCACCGCAGGCACATGGCAAGCGCGCGTGCGCCTGCTCGTCAGGCAGAGACGCCGGCTGGAGCTTCTGGTCACGGAACGCACAGCCGAGATCGAACAGGCCAGAACCGAGCTCCAACGCTTGGCGATGTCGGACGGGCTGACCGGCTTGCCGAACCGGCGAGCGATCATGATCACCCTCGAGGATAGAATCGCTGCGGCGCTCGCCACGCGAAAGCCGCTTGCAGCACTCCTGTGCGATATCGACCATTTCAAAAAAATCAATGACGGCTTCGGTCATCTCGCGGGAGACGCTGTGCTGGGCGAGTTCGGCGAGCGACTGCGGTCGGCGCTGCGGGAGGAAGAGCAGGCGGGCCGTTACGGCGGAGAGGAGTTCTGCATCTTGCTGCCGGGCGCGCCGGAAGTCGTGGCCGAACGGGTCGGCGCGATCCGTTCGGCCGCCTCGGACGCACCTTACGCGTTTGGCAATGCGAACCACACGGTCACATCGAGTGGCGGCCTTGCGTTTCTGCGCGACGGCGACAACGCGCTGTCGCTGCTCGCACGTGCCGACGCCGCCCTCTACAGGGCAAAGAACGAGGGCCGTAACCGTATCGAATATGAGTGTAGCGATGCCGGGGAGACAGACCATGTAGCCGATGGCTCCCGAAAGTCCCCGTCCTCCCAGCGCGTGGAGCTGGAGCGCGACCTGCGGGCGGCCCTCGCCGAAAGCCAGTTCACGCTCGATTATCAACCTGTTGTCGACGTGCGCCGGGGGGTGGTGACGTCCTGTGAGGCACTTCTGCGCTGGCACTCGCCCAAGCGCGGCAGGGTTGCGCCCGCCGAGTTCATCCCCTTCGCGGAGCAGGTCGGACTGATGCCGGAAATCAGCGACTGGGTATTGCGGACCGCATGCCAGGAAGCGGCCTGCTGGCAGGAGCGTATCGGGATTTCGGTCAACCTGTCGGCCGTGCAGTTCCGCATGCCCGATCTGGTCGCCAAGGTAGAGGCGGCGCTTGCGCGGAGCGGCTTGCATCCTGAGCGGCTGGAATTGGAGGTGACTGAGACGGCGATGATTACCGAGGCGGCGGTAGCCAGTGCGATGCTCGACCGTCTGCGTTCGCTTGGGATCAAGGTCGCGCTCGATGACTTCGGGACCGGCTATTCGTCACTGAGCTTTCTCAGGACGCTTCCGTTCGATCGCATCAAGATCGATCGCTCTTTCGTCCAGGACCTCGGCATCAAGCCGGAGGCGGCGGTGATCGTCCGCGCGATCGCCGGGATGTGCGAGAGTCTCGGAGCCGCGGTGACGGCAGAGGGCGTGGAGACGAACACGCAGGTCGAGGCGCTGCGAGCATGCGGCTGTCTGGAACTCCAGGGATACCACATCAGCCGTCCGTGTTCGCCGGTACAGCTCCGGACATGGATGCAGAGCTTCGCCGCGCGCCGGTCTCCGAACAGGCTGGTTGCGATGCCTGATGCAATGCTGCGGTTGGAGGCCGCACGGAGCTAATAGGACAAGGCAAGCGCTCGAACGGGCGGGCCAGGGCGGTAACGTCCACACGAGACATCCGGTCCAATTCGTCCAGCACGCCGTGCGCCACAACGTGGCCCTGTCGTGAAAGTGCGCGAACGCGGAGCTCGAACAGCCGCCATTGAGAGCGTGCAGGCAGGATGCCATCATGCACGCACCGATAACCAGGCCTTCCCCGAAACCATCGATGCGCACGCTGTCCGACGCCACCCTGACCAATCTGCCACGAGGCGTCGCCGTGCCGGCTTACGATCGGCGCGCCGTCACACCGGGCATCGCCCATCTCGGTATCGGCAATTTCCACCGCGCCCACATGGCGCTCTACCTCGATCGCTGCCTGCATCGCGGCCAGTCCGAGTGGGGCATCCTCGGCATCGGGATCGTCGACGACGCCCGCGAGCGGGCCAAGGCCGCCCTGTTCCCGCGCCAGGACGGCCTCTACACGCTGGCCCAGTGCGCGCCCGAAGGCGAGCCCGACCGGCTTGTCGTGGGCTCGATCGTCGATTACCGCCACGCGCCGGACGATCCGCCGGCGGCCATCGGCCGCCTCGCCGATCCGCGCATCCGGATCGTGTCGATGACCATCACCGAGGGCGGCTACCGCCTCGACACGCCGTCGGTCTCGCACGACCTTGCCAACCCGGAAGCGCCCACGAGGGATTTCGCGCAGCAGCGGGACGATCTCACGAACCTCGCACGACCTTGCCAACCCGGAAGCGCCCACGAGCGTGTTCGGCCTCGTCGCCGCGTCGCTCGCCAAACGCAGGCGAGACGGCGTGCCGCCGTTCACCATCCTCTCGTGCGACAACCTCCAGCACAACGGCGCCGTCGCCCGGCATGCCTTGACCCACTTCGCGCGCGGCCTCGACCCCGATCTTGCGGACTGGATCGAGAACGAGGTCGATTTTCCGAGTTGCATGGTCGACCGCATCACCCCCGCGGTCACGCCGGACGACGCGCAACGCTTGAACGGCGGGTCGGGCATCGACGATGCCTGGCCTCTGTTCAGCGAGGATTTCATCCAGTGGGTCGTCGAGGACCGGTTCCGTCACGGCCGGCCCGCGCTAGAGGATGTCGGCGTGCAGTTCACAAGTGACGTCGCACCCTACGAGCAGGTCAAGCTGCGCCTGCTCAACGCGTCGCATTCGATGCTGGCCTATCCGGCGGCGCTCGCCGGCTACCGGCTGGTACACGAGGCGATAAGAGACGAGCGCCTGCGCCGCCTGCTGCGCGCCTTCATGACGGACGATGCGATGCCTCACCTCGCGGCGCCACCGGGAATGGCGCTCGCCGACTATCGCGACACGGTGATGCGGCGCTTCACCAATCCGGCGATCGCCGACCAGATCCCGCGCCTCTGTTCGGACGGCGCGGCCAAGCTGCCGGTGTTCGTGCTGCCGACGCTGCGCGCGGCGCTCGCGACGGGTGCCGACACGAGACGCCTCGCCTTTCTGCTCGCCTGCTATGTCGAGCATCTACGCGGCCGCGACGATTCCGGCCATGCCTTCACACCCGCCGAGCCGAACCTGAGCGACGCCGATCGTGCGCTCGCGCTGTCGCCCGACCTCGCGGACGGGCTCCGCCTTTCGGTCTTCCACGATTGGCAACTGGCCGACGACGCGGCCTTCTCGGCGCTTTTCACCCGCCTGCGTGCCGACCTCGCCGCGCATGGTGCCCTCGCGGTTGCGGCCGCCATCGCCTAGTCTAGCAGCCCGGGCTCAGCCGGCGGTACCGCCCACCGTCAGCCCGGTCATCTTCAGCGTCGGCTGGCCGACCCCGACCGGCACGCCCTGTCCCTGCTTGCCGCAGGTGCCGATGCCCGGATCGAGCGCCAAATCGTTACCCACCATGCTGATTTTCGTCAGCGCGTCGGGTCCATTGCCGATCAGCGTGGCGCCCTTGACCGGCGCGGTCACCCGTCCGTCCTCGATCAGGTAGGCCTCGCTGGCGGAGAAGACGAACTTGCCGGACGTGATATCCACCTGTCCGCCGCCGAAATTGACCGCGTATAGCCCACGCTTGACCGAGCGGATCATCTCCTCGCGCGTGCTCGTTCCGTCGAGCATGATTGTATTGGTCATCCGCGGCATCGGCGCATGCGCATAGCTCTGCCGTCGTCCGTTGCCGGTCGCTTGCTCGCCCATCAGCCGCGCGTTCAGCCGGTCCTGCATATAGCCCACCAGGATCCCGTCCTCGATCAGCACGTTGCGCTGCGTCGGCGTCCCCTCGTCGTCCACGCTCAGGCTGCCGCGCCGGTCGGCAATGGTCCCGTCATCGACCACCGTCACGCCGGGCGACGCGATCCGCGTGCCGCGCAGGCCCGCGAACGCCGACGTCCCCTTGCGATTGAAGTCCCCTTCCAGCCCATGCCCGATCGCCTCGTGCAGCAGGATCCCCGGCCATCCGTTGCCGAGCACGACCTCCATCTCGCCCGCCGGCGCCGCCACCGCGTCGAGCTTGATTGCCGCCTGGCGCAGCGCCTCATCGACCGCGTGCGTCCACACATCGCGCGCCAGCACGCGTCCATAGTCGGTGCGTCCGCCGGTGCCGTGGCTGCCGCTTTCACGCTTGCCGTCCCGCTCGACCACCACCGACACGTTCAGCCGCACCAGCGGCCGCAGATCGGCGACCCGCGTCCCGTCCGCGCGCATGATCTGCACCGCCTGCCACTCCGCCGCGAGCGAGGCCGAGACCTGGATCACCGCCGCATGCCCGCGTGCATAGGCGTCAAGCTCGCCGAGGAGAGCCGCCCGCGCGGCAAAATCTCCCTCCGCCAGCGGATTGGAGTCCGCGTAGAGGTGCCGGTTGGTGGCGCGCGGCGCGTCCGCCCAGGTGCCCGACCGTTCGCGCCTGACCCCCGCCACCGCATCCGCCGCCCGCCGCAGCGCCGCGCAAGAGAGCTCACCCGAATGCGCGTAGCCCTGCTCCTCGCCGAGCACGGCACGCAGGCCGAACCCCGAGGCGGTATCGAAATTGGCACTCCGGATCACGCCGTCGTCCAGCGCGATCACCTCGCTCTCGCGATATTCGAGGAACAGCTCGCCATCGTCGACGCCGCGCAGGGACTCGTCGAGGATTCGTTCGGCGTCGTCGCGCCCGAGCGCAGCGCGCTCGAAGAACAGCCGGTCCGTCGTCGAAAGCGCGTTCATCGAAGTTATCCTGGTCTGAATCAAGCGGGTCTGGGCGCTGCGCCTGTCACGCCGGACCCGTGATCTATCGCGCTCCGCGCAGCGAGTGGATCGTGACGATCAATGCGCTCAGAAGCAACACCGCCATCCCCTGGTGCAACGTGCCGAGTGCCACCGGTACATGCGTCACCAGGGTCGTCACGCCGAGCGCATACTGGATCGCGACCGCGCCAAGGAGCACCGTCACCGCACGCCGCGGCAGATCGGGCAGGCGCGCCCGCAAACCCACGATCACCGTCGCCGCGACAGCGATCGCGGTCAGGGTCGCCAGCACGCGATGGTCGAACTGCACCGCGGCGGTGTTCTCGAACAGGTTGCGCCAGAACGGGTCGAGCGAGGCATAGGCGAGCGGCACCAGATGCCCGCCCATCAGCGGGAACGTGTTGTAGACCAGGCCCGCATGCGTGCCCGCGACGAACCCGCCGGCCACGATCGTGACCGCCGTCAGTCCGGTCGCGAGTTGCGCGAACCCGAGCACGTTCCGCCCGCCCGCAACGCGCGCCGGATAGGGCATCCTGACCGAGAGCCCGGTCCAGAGGATCGCCGCATAGAGCGCCAGCGCCAGGCTCAGATGGATCACCAGCCGCGCCGGCTCGACCGCGGTGCTGTCGGGAAAGAACCCCGATGCGACCATGAACCAGCCGACCGCCCCCTGCAGCCCACCGAGCACGAACAGCAGCAACAGGCGGGGGATCAGCGGGCGGGCGATCTGCCGCCGCACCGCGAACACCACCAGCGGGATGATGAACACCACCCCGATCAGCCGGCCCCACAACCGGTGGATCCATTCGAGCCAGAAGATGTGCCGGAAGCCCTCGATCCCGAACCCCGCATGCTCGAGCCGGTATTGCGGGGTGTGCTGATAGAGCGCGTAGAGATGCGCCCACGCGGCGTGCGTCACCGGCGGCAACGCGCCCGACAGCGGCGCCCACTCCATGATCGAGAGGCCCGACCCCGTCAGCCGCGTGGCACCACCGAGCGCGATCATCACCAGGAACATGAAGCATATGGTGAACAGCCACGCCGACACCTGCGCGCGGTCCCGCGCGAGCCGGCGATCATGTCTGTCGTAGGGGGAAACCGGATCGAAGGGCATGGCGCGGACAGTTTCTCCTTTGCGTCGCACGACGGCATGTGACGGAGCGTGACGTTGCCCACTGAAGTTGGGCATCCGCCTTGCCGACGCCATAGTCGCGGTGTAGCGCCAGAACCATGACACAGCTTTCACGATCGCTGCTGCTCGCCGTCGGCTTGGCCATGGCTGGCCTCGCACTGCGCTGGCTGGCGCCCGGCATCGTGGATGGCGGCTTCGGCCGATCGGTCGCCACGAACGGCGTCGCCGGCATTGCCGAATTCCTGGGCCTGGGTGCGATCGCGTGCGCGATCGGCCTGCCGCGCCAAGTGGTCTGCTTCGCCGGCGGCCTCGCCTTCGGCGCCGCCGGAGGCACCGCGCTGGCACTGGCGGCGACGTTGATCGGCTGCCTGGCCGATTTCCTCTGGGTCAGGCTCGCCGCGCGCGAGTGGGCGCGCCTGCGCCTGCTTGCCCGCTTCCCGCGCCTCGCCTCCGCCGACCGCTTCCTGGGCGAGAACCCGTTCACCGCCATCCTGACCCTGCGGTTGCTTCCGGTCGGCAGCAGCCTGATGGTCAGCCTGGTCTCGGGCCTCTCGGGGGCGCCCATCGGAGCCTTTGCGCTCGCGACCGCGATCGGCGCCCTGCCGCAGACCCTCGTCTTCGCGCTGCTCGGCAGCGGCATCGGCCTCGGGCATCTCGCCCAGGTCGTGCTCGCCGCGGCCCTGTTCATCGCGTCCGGCCTGCTCGGCACGTGGCTGATGCGCCGGCGTGGACCAAGCCTCGCTTCGACCCCGCTCTAGTCGCCAGGACCCGGGGTGCCTGCATGCCCCGAGGGGTCCGGTTCCTTGATCGGCGCGGCCTCACGCTGCGGTGCTTGCAGCATCGCGCAGGCGCGCGCGGCCAGGACGATGGCGACGATCGAAACAGCAATGGCACGCCACCCGAACTGCACGGTCCGCAATGTCCGATCGGGCGCTTTCGCGACAGGTGCGGGAATCCGCGCCGGACGGGGGGCGACGGCCGGCACAGCCGGAGGACGTGACGACGAGCGGACCGCCGGCGTGCCACGCCGCGTGGCTGCCGGGACGGCGCGCGGAACACCCGGAACGAACCGGAGCTGCAGCTCGGCCACCGCGATGCGCAAGGAGCGGCCCCAGGCGAACTCCATCCGGTCGCCCTCCATGCCGTCCGCGAACACCACGCCGCCCTCGTTCATCCGCGAGACGATCAGCAGCATGTCGGCCTTCCCCAGGCGGCCGGAGGCGATGCTGGCGCCGGTCGCCCGGCTCGGCCACGGCTCGCGCACGAGGAAGACCGCCGCCGCCTCGTCGGGCCGCACATCGACCGAGACCCTCGTCGCGCGGCTGATCGACAGCGCCCATCCGGTGGCGCCGGTCCCGCTGGCGACGATCAATCCGGACGAGGACTGCGCCTCCTCCCGTCCGGCGAAAGCGATGCTGTAGCGGGCGGATTGATGGCTCGCATGGCCCACGAAAATCTCGTTCAGCGCCAGCAGCGCCTGCCCGTCGTCGAGCTCGGCGCGGATCATCGTGCGTCCCTCGGTCGGGAGCCGCCCGGCGGCCGCGAGCGGCAGCATCGAAGCCGCCGCCGCCGGGGTGTGCGGCACCAGGATGCCCGGGTTGCGTTCCGGATCGGCGTTGACGCCGATCACCGGCTGGCCGGACAGGTATTTGGCGACATTGGCGACCAGGCCGTCCTGCCCGACCGCGACGATCACGTCCTCCGGACCGAACAGGAACCGGTCGAGTTCCGCGCGCCGGACCGCGGCGATGCGCCAGCCCTTGGGCACGGCGGCGCGGATCTCGGCGAGCATCCCCCGCACGCGTTCGCGCTGGGCATCCAGCCCCTCCAGCGTCTGGGCGCGCCGGCGCAGAAAGACGTCGGCCTGCCCGCGCGTCGCGTGCCGCGCCAGTAGCTGGTCGTAATCGGTTTCGCGCGTGACCAGGACCAGCCGGGGCGCGAGCGAGCCGCTCACGATCGGGCGGCGTCGCCTTTCGGCGCCGGCGCCGCGTCACGCGGCCGCAGCATCCCGCCGAGTGCCGCGGTCAGGTCGGGGGTGACGTTGAGCGTATCGATGCGCGTCAGCTTCTCGGCGAAAGCGCGCAGCGTCAGGACCTGCAGCACCGCCGGCTCGACGCCTTGCAGCAGAGCGAGCCGCTCGCCTTCCGCCTGGTTGCGCGCGTTCTCGACGACACGGATGCGGGCGGCCTCGGCGTCCGCGGCGATCCGCCCGGCCTGCGCCTTGGCTTCGGCCACCTTGCGGGCATTCTCGTCTTCCTGGGCGATCAGGGCCGCCTGCCGTCGCGACAGCTCGACCTTGGTCGACAGCTCGTTCTCGGCGATCGCCCGCTCCTTCTCCACCGCCATCGCCCGGCGCGTGAACGACGCCTCGTCGGCGGTGCCCTGGGCGCGTTCGAAGGTCGGCGCTTCCAGCGCGCGGGCCAGTTCCGCGCTGGGACTGAGGCCGGCCACCCGCACGGTGACCACCGCAAGCCCCATCTCCCGCAACTGCCCGTCGGCGGCGAGCGCCGCGGCGATCCCGTCCTGGACCGGTGCGGCACCCTCGCCCAGCAGATCGTGGACGTCGCGGTGCTCGACATAGCGGGCCGCCTGATACTGCGCGAGCCCGATCAGCAGGCTGGCGATGCGGTCCAGTGGATCGGTGCGCAGCCGGCCCGTCTTGAGGTCGATGGTGAAGTCGACCCGGGCGGCGAGCGCTTCCGGCTCCGCCGGCCGCCAGGTGATCGTGCCCTGCACGGTCACGATCTGGTAGTCGCGCGAGCGAGCCTGGAAGACAAAGTCGGTGTCCCGATCGTCGGCTGGGATCTCCATGATGCTGGTGCGATCGGGCCGGAACCAGAACGCGAGTCCGCGGCCGGATCGCACCCGCTTGCCGCGACGGAAGGTGAGGACGTGGCTGGATGCCTCGCTGCGAAGATGACGGTAGGAGAAGAATCGCGTGATCTCGGCCATGCGCGACCATGCTGGCGGCGACGGTCCGCCAACACAAGAACTCCATGCCTCAAGCGGGAGCGAAGAACACGAAGACGGCGACGAACAGCAACACGCCGGACATGGACTGCATCGGCACCCAGAACAAAGTATGACGCTTGCGCAGGACGACCCGGTCGCTGGTCTTCGGGTCGATCAATTCGCGCCCCGGCCGCCCATTCAGCCGCACGCCGCTGAAAGCCGCCAAACCCCGACCAGACGATCATGCTTCCCTCCCTAACACCAGGAACAACCGGTCCCTCCGCCGTACGAGCCGTCGCGCAACAAGCGGCGGTTCACCCACCCACTGCCGTTCGGATCTTTCCGGTTCCATTCCATGACGCCGGTCCGATTGCCCTTGGCCCCATGCGCCCACCGCGGCCGCGCTTGCCTAACAATTAACACGATTTCGGCTAACGGAACTCGTGACGAGGGGCGATCGTTGGGTCGTGACTGACATCATGAGAGGGAAAACCATGCGGCGACGCATCGGAACGATCGTCATGCTGATCGCCAGCTCCGCTGCCACGTCCGCGCTCGCACAGGCCGACCCGGCCGCCGTGGCGCACACCGCGTCGGCAAACCAGCTCGGCATCCTCGAATACTGCCGGTCGCAGGGTGATGTCGGCGACGACGCCATCTCCGCTCAAAAGAGTGTCATCGCACGCCTGCCGGCGTCCTCGGCCCCGACAGACGCCGCCGAGGCGCTCGGGAGGGAGGGCACGATCGCCGCGCCCAACGGCTCGACGATGACACTGTCGAGCATGGCGAACACGCACAACACCACTGTCTCGGCGCTCTGCCAGCGTCTGGGCAGCTCCAGTCTCCAGAGCGCCGCCGCCTACAGGCAGAACGAGATCGGAAACGGAATGGCGTCGATGCCCAGGCTGCCGTCGATGCCGGGCATGCCTTCGATACCCAGGATGCCCTCGATGCCCGGCATGCCGTCGATGGGCAACATGCCGGCCATCCCCGGCACCACGTCGTCCCAGTAGCGGACGCGTGACGGCGAGGCTCGCCACTCCCGTCCGCATAGGCCGGCCGGCATGCGCGCTGGCGCTGATGGTTGCCGAAGGATGTCGTCGTCACGCGAGCGGCACGTCTGCGTCTCGGCGGGCAGGCCGCGACTGTCGCCGCTCTCTCGCTTGCGGACCTGAGCGACGAGAGGTCGCGCCTGCTCGGCAGGACGCGCCTGCTGGAGTTCGTGACGATGGAGGTATTCGGCGACGGCACGGGATATGTCCACCGTCTCCTGGTCATGCGCGGGGGACAGCTCTGGCCACCAGCTTGATGATCGGCGGCCCGGCTCAAGGATGGATCGGCGGCGCGACCTGCGGCCCGGTGGTGTGCAGATGCGGCTGCGGGACGGCAGAGTGGCCGAAGCTGCTGCCGAGATATTCGCGCGTCGCCGACTGGTTGAAGGTGCCGGTCCGGTTGGAGGGGGAGGTCGCCGTCACGACCGTATCGTTTCCCGGCGGACGGGCGGTGCCAACCTTCTCGCGCAGCCCCTGGTTGATGCAGTCGAACGAGCGCGCGGAGCCGACCTGGACGTCGAGACAGGATTTCTGCGGTGCCTGTGCCCGCGTCGCGAGCGGCGCGAGGCAGAGGATCCCGGCGAGCAGAACCCTATTTCGGCACGACGGCCGACAGGGCGATCTCGTTGATCTCGACATGCTGCCTCCCCTGCAAGGCCGCGAGATAGGCGCGGGCGTTGGCATCGGCCTTCTGCCGCCGAAGCGCCTGGACGATTTGCGGCTTCACGTCCGCCAGCGCCGCGGTCCCGGCCGGCCTGGTTGCCTCCAGCTTGAAGATATGGAACCCGTCCTGCAACCTCAGAGGGTCCGACAGGCTACCGACCTGCAAGCCGCCGACCGCGTCACGGATCGGAGGCTGCAGCCGGTTCTCGGCGATCCAGCCGAGCTCCGCCTCGGTCACGCCCGGCTGCTTGCCGGCGTTGGCGAACGCGCGATCCGACCCGACCCGCCGGCGCAGGTCGGTCGCCATCTTGGCGCCGCCATCCCTCTGGCTGCTCTGGATCGGGACGACGAGCTGCGCCAGGCGATCCTGACGCGGGATCACGAACTGGGACTTGTTGGCGTCATAGGTGGTCTGCACGTCGGCGTCGCTCGGGTAGGCGGGATCGGGCTTGCTGACGGAAGCGAGATAGGTCTGCATGATCACGCCGTCGCGCGCCTGCTGGATCTGCCGCGCGACCTCGGGACTGGCGGGCCAGTTCCTGGCATTGGCCTCCGCGAGCAGCGCCTCCGTGGTCAGCCGCGCGCGCACGAGTTGGGCGACCCCGTCCGGGTTTGCGAGCACACGTCCTCTCGTCGCGAGATCAAGGCCGTTGATGAGGGCAGAAACGTCGGCCTCGGTCATCGAGAGGGTGCCCGCACGCGCCACCACGTCCGCGGGTGCGCCGCGTGCGCCGGCGCAGGCGAGGATCGCGATCAGGCAGAGCGTTTTGCGCATGGACATCGCAACCTTTGGAAACCATCAAATGCGGGTACGGGGCGGAGGTCCCGACTTCCTAGCGCCCAGGCACATACGCCTCGGCGCTGATCTTGTCTTCGTAGTCCTGGACGATGTTCTCGAGCTTGACCTGGTCGAACCCGATCAGCGGTTCGTAGCTGCCGAGCAGCACCGAACGGAACCCCTGCGTCCGGTACAGATGCAGGATGTCGTTGGCCACACCTGTCAACCTCGTGTTCATCGCCTTGCAGGTGGCGAGCTGCTTGCCTTCGGCAGCGGACGTCCCGCCGAGCGTCCGGCTTTCGAGATCCTTCTGTTGCGCCATTGAGGCCGCCTGCTGGTAGGCGCCCTGCCATTTCGACAGGCCGCCACGCAATGCGGCGTTCTGGTTGCGCGCGGCGGCAAGCTGGGCGGCGAGCGCCTGGAGTTGCGCGGGCGGCACGGCGGGTGCCGCGGCTGCTGCCGGGGTGGCCGCGGCCTTCGCGTTCAGCGCGTCGACCTGCTGCTGGAGCAGGGCCTTCTGCTTGTTGGCCTCGTCGAGGGACGCCTGCAGCGTCGTCTGCGCGTCCTGTGCCGCGCGCAGGTCGATCGTCACGTGGCGCAGCGCGTCGCGCAGGCGGTCGCTCTCGTCGTCGGCGAGGGCGGCGGCAGGCAGCAGCAGAGCGAGCATCAAGAGCGCGCGCATCGTCAGAACCTGGCGTTGAGGTCGACGAACAGCACGTCGGCCGAATAGGGGGCGCCCGACACCTGGCTCGCGCTGTACCAGGTGGTCGAGATGTAGGTGTTGCGTGCCAGGCCAAGGTTGCCGTTGACGATGTAGCCCTTGGCGTTGGTGCCACCGAGATGGAAATTGGGATCGGCGACGCTGTCGAGCAGGGCATCGGTCTGGATGTATTTGTAGGCGATCGACGCGTTCCAGTCCCATAAACGGTCCAGCTCGTCATGCCCGACCGAGAGCGAGACGTCGTAGGCTTCGTTGCCGCCGGCGAACACTTCCGGGGCGCCCGGCTGGCTGGAGGCCAGGTTGTTGGCGGGCCCGGTGTTGCCGCTCGAGGTCCGGTTGACGATCGCGGAACGGTTGAAGCCGAAATTGTGCACGAAGTCGGCCGACAGCGTGACGTCGACCGGATGGTAGGTCACGACCTTGAACTGGCCGTGCACGTCGAGGATCTCGAAGCGGGACGCGAGGCCATAGAACTCCGGCTGCGGCGTCTTGCCGACACCGTAGGTCTGGTTGTCGGCGGCGGTCGTGAGGATGTCGCGGATCGGGAACAGCGTGTTGCCGAACTGCTCGAAGCCCGGCTGCTTGGTGCCGTCGGTGTTGCAGGCGCCAGCCTGAAGCGGGTCGACACAGGGTGCCGACTCGGCCCCCTGCACATTGAGAAAATCGAAGTATCCTGCGGCGATCTTCGCCTGGAAATCCTTCGACACATGCCAGTCGATCCCTGCCTGGACCGCGGCGAGATAGGCGTTGGTGTTGGGCAACTGCGTCGCCGTGTCGTTCAGCGTTCCGAAATTGAACGCGTTGTTGAATGTCGGGTAGATGCCGGTGGTCAGGAAGCCGGTCGTCCCGCTCGTGACCGCGTGGCTCACCTGCGCCGAAATCCCGTCAAAGCTCAGATCGTCATAGAAGAGCAGGTTGGTGGTCCAGAACGGATTGGTGGAGCGTCCCGCCAGCAGCGTCAGCCAGTCGGCCGGCCGCGCGCGCAGATAGGCCAGGTCGATCCACAGACTGTATTTCGAGAAGGTTCCGAACTGGCCGAGCGTCTGGTTGGTCGACACAGGGCTGTTGTCGTTGCCCGTCGCGAGACGGACGTCCGCATCGATCCAGTCGGCGACCTGTCCTTCGACGTTGATGCGCGCCCTGATGCGCGGCAGGTAGCGGTTCTCGGTCGTGTTGAGGAAGGGCGGCAGTGCGGTCCGGCTCTGCGCGTTCTGGTCGTAGCCGTTGGCCGTCGCATTGATCGCGTTGAAGTTGAGGAACTGGTTGTAGTTGCCGCGCGGGAAATAAACGCTCTCGCTGCGCAACCTCAGATCGCCGCTCACGCGCACGCGCCTCGTCCAGTCGGCAGCGCCGTACTGATCGGCCCAGCCTTCGTCCTGCGCCTCCTGCATCACCTGCTGTTTGACCTCGGCGGCGATCTGGTCGCGCACCAGCGGCGGCACATAGGTGACGTGCACGGGAGGCGCGTTGTCGTCGCCCGGCGGTTGCGCGGGCGGCGTTGTCGACACCTCGGTCGTGCGCGCGCGCCGATGACGCGCGGGGGCGCCGGCTTCGGACTGCGCCTCGTGCAGCAGCGCGGTCGCCTGGCCCCGCGAGAGCACGCCGTTCTTGACCAGCAGCTCGATGAGCTTGACGGTGGTCTGGTCACTCGCCCGCGCCGGCACGATGCACGCCATCGAAGCGCACGCGATCAGGAAGCATGGGGCCGCCGCGGCAGAGATTTGGAATCGTCGCGTCATCGCCCGTCAACCCTGACCGTCTGCGTGTAGGCGTGGCCGTCGGGTGGCGCGCCGCAGTGCAGCGCCGCGATCACGCCACGCACGGCTGTCTCCATGTCTTCCTCGCCCGTGAAGCTGACCCTGACGACCGACACCACGACGCCCGATGGACCGATGGTCAGGCGGTAGTCGCCGGCATAGTGGCCGTAGCGCGTCGTCCGGTCCTGCTGGAGCTCGGTGCGGATGCACGATTTCAATTCCTCGTCGTAGAGACCGCCGCCGCCGCCGCCACCGCCCCCACCACCGCCGATCACGTCGCCCGAACCGTTGCCTGCTTGCAGACCGTATTGGCTCGGGCCGGCGCCGAGCGGCGCCGTGAGCGGATTGCCGGGCGGCTTGGCGATCGCATGCTGCGCGGGCTTGGGCGGTGCATTGAGCGGCTTGGGCGCCTCCTTGGGCGGGGCTTCCTTCTGCGGCTCGGGCGGCTTGGGCGGCGGCGGCTTGGGTGGCGGCGGGGGCGGAGGAGGAGGTGGCGGCGGCAGCACCACCTTCAGCACGGTCTGCGGCGCGCGCCTCACAGGCGTGGTCCCGCCCTCGAGCAGCCGCCAGGCCAGCACGCAGGCGCCGGCGAGCAGCAGCACGCCGAGCACGATCCAGCCGGCCCAGCGCAGCCTGTTGGTCTGTTCGTCCTCGTTCACGGGGTTCTGCTGTCATCGGCCGGTCGCAAATCGTCAGGAGCCGGCGTGCTGCGCGGCGAGGCCCACCGAGCCGATCCCGATCTGCGAGCACATGTCGAGCACGCTCATCACGCGCTGATACTGGACGGATTGGTCCCCTTTGATGACAACCGGAAGGTCGGGTGTCGCCGCCTTCATATCGCGCATCTTCGCCTCCAGCTCCGCCATCGAGACCGGCACCGCGTTGAGGAACAGGCCGCCGTCGGTGGCGACCGCGATGACCGCGGTTTTCGGCTGTGCCAGGTTGACGGTCGCACTCGCCTTGGGGAGGTCGACCTTCGCACCCTGCACCGAGGCGGTCGTCATGATGATGAAAATGATCAGCAGCACGTAGGCGAGATCGAGCATCGGGGTGATGTTGATGTCGTCGTACGGCTTGTCGTTGGCCTGGATTTGCATGGTTCATTCCGCCGCTGGTTTGGTGGCCGGCCGCCGCTGCGCCGGATGCAGGCCCTCGCCCATGCGCGTGACGAGTTCGTCGACGAACGCGTTCATCTCGGCCGACGCATCGCGTATGCGGGTGAGGAGATAGTTATAGCCGAACAGTGCGGGGATCGCGACGAAGAGGCCCGCGACCGTGGCCAGCAGGGCCGCCGATATCCCGGGCGCGATCGCGTTGACGTTCACGTCGCCGGCTTGCGCGATCGCGGCGAAAGTGACCATGACGCCCACAACGGTCCCAAGCAAGCCCAGGAACGGTCCCCCTGCGATCGAGATCGTCAGCAGAACCATCAAACGGTTCATCCGGATCGTCTCGCGCACCAGGCCCGCGTCGATTGCCGCGCGTATGGCGGCAATCGATTGCGGCCTGAGCATGCCGCCCGTTTCGACCATGCCGCCGTCGAGCCGGACGAACAATTCTTCCGAACCGATGTGATAGAGCCGGTAGAGCGACGAGCCGCGGAACTTCGGCTCGAACTTTTCCGGCACTCCGGTAAGTGCCGCCTCGTTGTCGTCACCCGCGCGCGCCAGCATCGCCCGATATTCGGTGCGGAACCGCACGTTCGCCTTGTCGAGCCGCGACAGATAGACGGCCTTGCCGCCCATCACCCACCAGCTCAACAGCGCCATCACTGCCAGGATTCCGATCACCGCCCAACTGTCGGGCCCGACCGAGCGGAGGATGACGCCGAAGACGCCACCGCCGAAGAACGATTCCTGCTCGGCCACGTCGAACGTCAGCAGGTTCGCGCTCTGCCCGTCGGCGGCCACCTCGGCTTGGAGGACGCCCTGCGCCACGGCGTCCTTGGTGATCGAGAATTCGTCGATACTGCCAGTCAAGTTCGGGATCGGCGGCGCGACGGGCACGGGAGGCGTCGCGGACGCGGGCAGCGGCGTCGCCGGGGCTGGCGCCGGTGGGGGCGCAAGACCGCCAAGCACTCCCTGCCCCGCCATCGCCGGCAACGACACCGCGACCTCGCCCTGATGCTGGCCGTCGACGAACACGCGCAGATGATCGCCCGAAACCACCGAGATCAGGTGCCAGCCGGTCGACGGCAAAGCGGCGCCCGGTGTCGTGCGATGCATCCCGTCGGACGCCGCAAGCGACGCGTAGGCGATGCCGCCGTCGAGCCCGATCGTGAAGCTGTTGGCTCCGTCGGCCTCGCTGTAGAGCACGGCGGTGCGCGCGGCGCCCGCCATGTCGACCCACATCGACCAGGTCGCCGCCTGGTTGGCCGCCATCGCGAGCGTCGCGTTCCTCGGGAGCAGGACCGGGTGGCTCCCGTCGAACTTCGCACCATTGCCGATCAGCGCAGAACGGTCGCGCAGCACGGGTTGTGCGGCGTTGTTGCCGTTCGCGGTTGCATCGCGCGGCGCGCCGGTATCGCCGGCAAAATGATAGACCAGGACCTCGTTCGGATCGTAGGTGCTTTTCGGATCGGCGCCCGCGGTTGCGTTCTTGTTGCCCCAGTAGACAAAGAACGGCGTCTGCGCGTCCTGCGCGAGCACCGGCACGTCAACCCAGATCAGCGCCACCTGGTCGATCAGCCCGTCGAACTTCTCGATGTCGAAATGCAGCGGCGTGCGGTCGTCGGCGGCCACGATACGAAGATCGCTTCCGTCGTCCTTGACCTTCGAGAAATCGAAATTGCCGGAATGCAGCCGCACCAGGATCCGCGTGCGGCCGATCGGTATCGCGATGCCGGCGCCCTTCGTCGAGGTGTCGGCGACCACCCGCATCCGATAGTTCCAGTCGCTGTTCCACCACGCCTGCGCCGCATGCATCGGCAGCAACTGCGTCAGCACGATCGCGAGGATCAGGAGAAGTCCGCGCGCCATTCAGAAATCTCCGTAGACGCGAAACAGGCCGCGTGCCTCGCCGGCGCGGGTCTGCAGGCCGCGGTCGAGGGCGACGGCCGCGATGAACTCGCCGTTGAGGTGATTGAACAGATGCACCCGCACCCCGCCACCGGTGGACGCCGCCGTGTAGGACTGGACCTGCGTGACCTGCGGATTGTGGATCGCCGCACCGCCCACGTCGAAGAAGGCGAGAAAGCGAAGGTCGTCGAGCCAGCGCGGCAGCCTCGATTGCGGCAGCGCCGGACTGCGGATCTCGGTCTGGATCGCGGCCCCCTCGTCGCCGAGCTCCTCGCTTTCAAGATAGCCCCGCACCGTATACAGGCCACCGAGCGAGAACTGCTCGTTGTCGACGATCGGCTCGGGCGACACCTCGCCGGTCAGATGGTTGTAGAGCTGAATGCCGTAGGGCAGCGTCTGCGTGTGCTCCATGTCGGCGCGCGCGACGACGAAACGCGAGAGCGCCGCGAACCGGCGGGTGTCGAATTGCGGATCGTCGCTGCCGAGACCGGCGAACGTCCACAGTACGCTTGACGTCAGGTCGGTCTCCGACCGTACGCCGACCCACTGCGCCTGGTACGACACGACCGCCGGGTAGTAGGTCACCGGCGCGCCGGTCTGCACGCCGGTCAGCGAGATCGTCTCGAGGAAATGCTTGTAGTCCACGCCAGCCGACAGCGACTGGACAAACCCGTCGCCGGGCGGCAGCGGCACCAGCACGCGGACGCCGGCAATGTCGCCGCGGCCCAGCACATTGGTGCTGCCGACGGTGGCGACGTTGCTGTTCGAGTGCAGGTATGATCCCAGGAGCGACAGGTCGGAATCCGGGATCCGGAACAGATACGATGTCGAGATCACCGTCGCGTCGTTCGGGCGCTCGGGTGCGAGCTGGAAGTTGAACGTGGCACTGTCGCCGCGCTGCCAGAGATTGTCGTAGGTGACGTTGCCCGCGACACGCAGCGGCGTGGTATCGATGCTGTGCTGGTTGTTGAGCTCCAGGCTCGCATGCAGCGGCAGATGGTCCTGCACGTCGAGATCGATGTCGACCGTCCCCGAATAGGCGCCCGGCTTGAGCTGCGGCGTCACCGTCCGATCCGGCCACTGGTTGAGCGCCAGCACGTCGCGATTGACGGACGCCGTGTTGTACACCCGCCCGGGCGCCAGTGAACGCGCACCCTTCTTGATCCGATCGAGATCGAAATAGCGCGAGCCCACGACCCGAAGCCGCCCGATCGGCCGCTCGGACACATGCAGTACGACGACGCCGTCCGCCACGCGTTGCCGCGGCAGCTCGACGGATGCCAGCTCGAACCCCTTGGCCTGGTAGAGCGACGCCAGTGCGCCGCGCGCATGCTCGATGTCGGACGCGGTCCGGTCCGGTCCGAGGAAATCATAAACCGCGCGGTCGATCTCGGTCTCGGTCAGCACCGTGTTGCCCTCGACGCGGTATTCGCTGACCGAGAAATGCGGCGGGTCGGGTGCGGCCAGCGCCCGGCTGCCCGCCACGAAAGCCAGGAACGCCAGCGGGACCGGCATCGATCCGTATCGCGCGCGCTGAAACGATGTCCGGGGCAGTGCCATCGGAGGCCCGTATACAGGCCCCCGAAGCGCGTTGGACTACAGAACGGTTACAGAACGATGACGTTTCTGCGTTCGTGCACGCGGGCTTGGCGCCGTGGCTGAGGTGCGCGGAGCCTGCCCCTCCGGAGCGTCCCCGTCAGCGGTGCGAGACGGGAGAGGCACTCGCCGATGAAGGCCCGCGGACCGATGCGGTGGAACCCCTGGCCTTCGTCCCTGTCTCACAACAACCCTCGCGCGACCCGTGCGGCGCGCAGTGCTTCGAGCCATCGGTGGCCGAAGGCGCGGTCGGGCTCGAGGTGGGCGCCTTCGGCCCATTCGTTCCAGGCGTTGACGAACAGCAGGCGTCCGTCGCCGACGGCGCTGCGATGCATCTCGTCGAGCTTGCGCTCGACGTAGAACTGGAAGATCGCCGGGTCGGCGCCGTCGAAATTGATGCCGCCCGACGGCTGCCGCGGCGTGTTGTCCCAGCTCGGGAACACCGCCGGGTGGCGCCGGTAGGGCGGGATGGTCCGCTCGGTAAAGGCGAGCACCGTCTCGGCGTAGTCGAAGCGCAGGCCGCTCCAGCCCTCCTTGATCACCCGGGGGCGGTCGGCGGCGAGCATGTTGCGGCCCTGCGGCGGGAATTCGACCGCCGCGTCGAAGCCGAGATGCTCGGGCACGATCCCGTCGGCCGACCGCTCGACGCTCTCGACGCAGACCATGTGCACGCCGGGCAAGCCCGCCCGGCGAAAGGCGTTGCGCGCGCGCGCGACGAAGTTGGTCACGTCCGGCAGCTTCAGCGGCCGGTAGATCACCAGCACCGGCTTGCCGTCCACCGTGATGTAGCGCGGATCGCGTGCCATCCGGATCGCGTCGCGCAGCACCGCCGACAGCGTCTCGGCGTCGTAGCGCTGGCGGGCGAGCACCTCGCCGTCGCCGCCGTCCCAGCTGCGGGTCCAGTTCTCGTTGGCCCAGCACATGCAGAACGGGAACGGCACCCGCGGGTCGCGCAGCATCGCCTCGAACGGCTCGTGCAGCAGGCGCTTGCCGTCGAGATAGTAGGCGTAGACGCAGAACCCGTCGACGCCGTAGCGCGTCGCGAGTGCCGCCTGCTGACGAAAGATGTCGGTCACCCGCAGGTCGTAATGGCCGAGATCGGCCGGCACGTGCGGCTGGTAGTGGCCGACATAGCTCGGCTCGGCGGTGGTGACGTTGGTCCATTCGGTGAAGCCGCGGCCCCACCAGCGATCGTTCTCCGGCGTCGGATGGAACTGCGGCAGGTAGAAGGCGATCACCCGGGTCCGGTTCAGCCGCTGCAGCACGTGCGGGAACTGCTCCATCAGGTGCTGGGCGGACACGGCGCGCGCGCCCGCGTCCTCGATCCGCGCCCGCGCGCCGGGCGCGCGGAGGGCGGACGCGTCGGCCGCGCAATGGATGCGGTGGCCGCGCTCATGGAGGCGCAGGCACAGGATCATGACGCCCTGCTCGTCGAGGGCCGGCGCGTCGGAGGTGGCGAGCAGGTCGGCGAGCACGCCGCGGCGGATCAGCAGCGCCTCGTGCGACAGCGCGTGCACGTCGCGTCCGCGGCAGAAATCCGGCCGGCTCGGCGGCAGGCCGGCGCCCACCCGGTCGATCGCGCCGTCGTTGGCGATCGCGCGGCCCGCTTCCTCGAGCCGGCCCTCGGCATCGACCAGTTTCGGCCCGGCCGCCGCGATGCGATCGTCCCGCAGGCACGCCGCGAGCCGTGCCAGCGTGCCCGGCGCGAGCAGCAGCGAGGCCGACAGCAGCAGCACCAGCTCGCCGCGGCAATGGGCGAGCGCGTCGGCGACGGGGCCGGACCCAAGCACTTCGAGCGGCAGCTCCGACGACCCGAGCGCATGCAGGCAGGGCCCGACATCCTGGCCGTCCTCGCCGTGCAGCAGGACCGACACCACCGGGGCTGCCACGTAGGCCAGCGTCGGCGGCTCGCCCGCGAACGCGACCGGCTCGACCGGATCAAACTCCGCCCGCTGGCGCGCCGCGCGTGCGTCGAAGCGTGCCTCGATCGCCCGGTAGCGGGCGACGTCGCCCTCGGGATCGCTGCCGTGGCGCGCCTGGCTCGGCCGCGGGCGCCGCTGCAGCGGGGCGCGCTGCCGGTTCTCGGCGTGTCCGTAGGCGAGGAAGTGGCGCAGCGGCGACAGCTTGGCGTCGCGGATGTCCGGGTAGCGCTCGAGATACCAGTCGCTGTCGAATTCGGGGCCGGGGCTCTCCCCGCGCGGATCGCCGAGCAGGACGAAATGGCGCAGGACGGCGAGCGGTGTCCGCGGCCGTCCCTCGTCCTGCTGCCGATACCACGTGAGGTCGAGGAACGGGTTGGGCGTCAGCCCGCGCTCGATCCCCACGGTCAGGTAATGGCGCAGCGGCGAGCCGATCACCGCGATCTCCTCGCCCCGATCGAGACCCGCCTGATCGAGCCCAGCCTGCTGAAGATAGTGGCGGACCGAGAAATAGGGACCAGGATCGAGCAGGCCACGCTGCAGCAGCTCGGCCAGGGCCACGTCGGCATGCGGCCCGTTGGCGATCTCGGCTCCGCGCTCGCGGATGAAGGCGAGCTCGATCAGCGGGTGCGGATCGAACGATTTGGCCAGGCCCGCGCGCAGGAAATGCAGCAGCGGATCGCGCTCCTGCGCACGCAGCTCCGGATGGCGGCCGAGATAGAACACCGGATCGAAGAACGGCGTCAGCGACGGCCGCTCGAGCGCCGGATGGGCGAGATAGATCTCGATCGTCGCCGGGTCCTCGCGCGGGCCGCCCAGGGCCGCGATATACGCCTCCTCGTCGATGAAGGCGGAGGCGAGCGTGCGCACCATCGCACGCCGTTCCATCGGATCGACCGGACGGCGCACCCGGGTGACCGGCTTGGCCAGCGCAGGCTCGGCCGCGCGCAGCGAGACCGGCGCCCCCGCCTGCGCCCCCGCCTGCGCCAGATCGGACGGCCGCGGCGCCCGCGCCCCGCCCAGGCTGGAGCGGATGAAGTGCAGCAGCGGCGTGTCCGCCGCGTGCGCGCCATCCATCCGCGCCGCCCGGTAGGCGGCCGCGTCGAACCACGGCGACGGCGCGTAGTCGCGCGGGCCGCCGACGGCGAGGTAATGGCCGAACGGGTCGCGCCCCGGCCTGATCTGGTCGCGGTAGCGCTCGACATAGAAGCCCACGTCGAACGACGGCAGCGGACTGAACTCGCCGGTGCCGCGATGGGCGAGATAATGCGCGAGCGCGTTCACCCCGGCAGCCAGCTCGTAGGCCTGGCGATACCACACCGGATCGAACAGCAGGCTCGGCCGCATCCCGCGCGTCTCGCCCGAGAGCGTGTAGTGCGCGACCGCCCCCATGAAGGCCGGCTTGCCATACTGGCCGAGATACCAGACCGGATCGAAATACGGGTTCGGCCGGCGCGCCTCCGCCGAACCATGCCGACAGAAATGCTCGAACGGGTCGAGCCCGGCGCGGCGCACGTCGTCGCCGTTCATGATGTAGTAGTTCAGGTCGAGCAGGCGCGAGGCCCGGATGATCGTCGCCTCCGCGCACGGCAGCCGCTCCTCGGCCCGGCCATGCTCGAGATAGTGCGCAAGCGGATCAAGCCCCGCGCCGGCGACGTCGGGATAGGCCTGAAGATACCAGCCCGGGTCGAAGGCAATGTCCGCGTCGAGCGGGCTCAGGGAATTCATCGGACCAACGTTCTAGCCCAATCAACAACTCAGGTCTTGTGCTTGCGCTTCTTCTCGTCGGGGCAAGGCTTTTCGTTCTGGGCTCCGCACTGGTCGCTGCCGACGATGTCGACGGTGATGATCGACGGCGTCTTCTGGCTCGCGGCCGGCTTGAGATTGTTCTGCCCGGCGTTCTGTGCCGCCCCCGACGCGGCGGACGCCGCGGTGATCGCGGCGACGTTCGGCACGGCGGCCACCGGCACGCCGCTCACCTTGCCGCCCGCCTGCACGTTGGCCGCGTTGAGGATGGTGAGTGCGACGAGGTTGATGTTGCCCGACGATCGGATGCCGGCCTCGCCGGCGTCGATCGTCCCGAACGGGCTGACCAGGTTGATGTTGCCTGGCGGCACGCCGGCGACGGGGGCCAGCACCGCGAGGCCCGCCCCGGTCGAGGGCACGGTCGGCGACAGCGAGATGTCGCCCACCGTGTCGTACTGGATCGTGGGCGGGGTGAAGACGATCGTGCTCTTCGAGCCCTGGCCGCCGTTGATCTCGCCGTTGCCTTCCAGCCAGATCAGCAGGTCGCCGCCGAAGGTGGTGAAGATGCGGCTCTGGCCGAGCAGGACGGAGCCGTAGGAGTAGATGTCGACACTGCCGGTGCCCTGCGTGACAACGCCCGAGGTCGGCGGCGGCACCGGACCAGGCACGCCGATGGCGGTGGCGCCGAAAGGATCGACGATCTGGATCGCCCCGCCGAATTGCGTGCTGATGCCGGAACCGCCGGTCAACGTGAGACTGCCGCCCGACGCCGGCGACTGCCCGGTCAGGTCGGTCGCCGGGAACAGCGCGTGGATTGCTTCCGTCCCCTCGGAATAGCTCCTGTAGAACCGGCTGGCCGGATCGCTGAAGTCGAGGCCCGACTGGTTCAGTTCGGCGTAGTAGACCTGCAGCGTCAGGATCTGCCGCACGTCGGCCGGCAGCGCCTGGAACGCCGCCAGCGCGCCCGACGGACCGCCGGTGTAGCCGGTCCGCTGCTGGAGGAACGCGAGCAACTGGGCCTGATAGGTCCGCTCGACGCGGCCTGGCTGGTTCTGCAGCGGCACCGCCGGATTGGCGAGATGGGTCGGATCGAAATAGAGGGCGGCGAAGCCGGCGAGGTCGATGTTCCCGGGCGTCACGCCGGCGGTGACGGTGATGCCGGCGCCGAGGTCCTGGGTCGCGACCGTCTTGCCGACGACGTAACCCAGCGAGGTGAGATTGCCGAAATTGCCCTGGTCGAGATTGTGGCCGGCGGCGACTTCGAGCAGGCCGGGGCCGGTCACCTGGGCGTTGGCGTAGAAGATGTCGTTGCCGGCCGAGATCTCCGAGATGTCGTTGGCCGTGTTGTTCCACAGGATGCCGCTGCCGGCGACCTGATCGAGGCCGACGATGTCGTTGCCGGCCAGCACGCGCACCGGCTTGGCCGCCAGGTATTGCGTGCCGCCGTTGACGAGGCCGGTGGAGAAATTCTCGATGTCGCCGCTCGCGGCATAGAAGCGCGCCGGCTGCGTGTCGGCCGCGTGCAGGAAGCCGGTCGGCGTGTCCGTCGAGAAGGCGAACAGGCTGCCGGTCGCGGCGATCGTGTTCTGGGCGACGGCGGTGCCGGTCTCGCCGGTGAAGGCGGGGTTCGCGACGCTCGCAAGCAGCGACGGGTCGGCTCCGGAGGCGGCGAGGACCTCGCCTGGACCGGCGTTCTGACCGATGATCGAGCCGGTTCCGCCGACGAGGGAGTTGCCGGCGAGGAACTCGAACTGACCAGTCGGTGACGGAGCGGTTTCAAGCACCCCGCCGGCGGTCGACCCAGCCACCAGCGAATACACGCTGCCGCTCGCCGCGACGACGCTCAGGGTCGGCGGATAATAGATGCTGCCTGGCTGGCTCACGACAGCGGGACTGATGTCACCGCCGGCGGAGAACAGATTGACGGCCGTGGTGGGCTGCCACAGCGAGAACCAGCTCGTCGCGCCGTTCGGTGACACGTAGAGCGTCTGCTCGCGCGTGGCGTCTCCGGTGGACCCGAGCGAGAGGTCGCCGCGCGTGGCGATCGTCGCCGTCGCGTCGCCCAGGATCAACTCCGGTCCCGCCAGCACGCTCGCCGTGTATGGGTTGTTCGTGACCGAACCGAGGCCGACGCTCCCATTGACCGAGGCCACCCGCCCGGCCGTGATCGCGACGTCGCCGCGCAGCGACAGGATCGTGCTCTGGGCCGTCGAGGTCTCGATGCCGAGCGCGTTCGACATCGGGTCCAGCACGTTGCCGACATCGAGGGAGAGGCGGCCGCCGCCGGTGAGCACGAGCCCGCTGGACGTTTCCCGTCCGGTGCTACCGATCGCGAGCGACAGGCTCGAGTTGTGGATGGTGTTCAGGGTGTCGCCGTTGGTGTCGGAGATCGGGATCCCCGATTGGAAATTCGCGATGACCTGCTGGCTCGTCACGCCTGCATTGCCGCCGGCCGAGACGCTCAAATCCCCGCCGCCGAGGGTGCCGATGCCGGTAAAGCCGAGGAGCAGCGGCAAGACGTCGGTCGTCGGCGGGTTCTCGTTACTCATCGTCGTGATCGGCTCGTACGTGCCGAAATTGACCCACCACGCGCCCGGGTTTGCCGCCGAGCCGTCGCCTTGCCGGTTGATCCAGGCGCCGGTCTGCGACGTCGTCAGGGTTGTTCTCGAGTTGCTGATGTCGATCTGCGGAAGCGAGGTGGTCAGCAAGTCGGCCTGCGCGGCCAGCGTCAGATTGCCGCCGCCTTGCGGATAGCTGGCGTTGATCGCGGCATAGACCGCCGCCTCCGGCCCGGACGCGACGGTCGGATCGGCGAACGAGTAGGCCGTGCCGCGCTGGTCGAATGGGGTGCCGTTGACGCCGGGCGACTGGGTGCCGGCGGTGTAGATCCCGTAGGTGGATGCTTCGTTCAACGTGCCGCCGGCGAGAAGACTGAGCGAGCCGGTGCCGGTGCGCACGACGCTGAAGGCGGGCGCGTAGGCCAACGGGGTGGAGAATGGCCCGGGCACGAACCCGGGCGGGACGATTTGCGCAAAGTGCAGATCCGACAGCGTCAGGTTGCCGGTATTCCCGCGAGCGGCCAGCACGCTCGCCGGCGTCAGTCCCGCCGGATCGGCCGCCGCCGTGTTGGCGCCCCCGGCAAGGACGATCGACCAGGAGAGCGAGCCGGGCGGCAGCAGGTTCGAGGCGCCGTAGATCTCGCCCTGCCCCGGCAAGCCGTTCGGCAGCGTGCCCGGCTGGCGCAGGTTGACCTGTGAGGAGTTGGCGAAATTGAGCTGGGTGCCGACCGGGATCAAGTCGCCGGCGGTCAAGGGCTGGCTGGACGTCAAGCTGATCGGGTTCGAGAACGCGGCCAGGCTCGCGCCGGCGGGCCAGGTCTGCGGCTGCCCGGTCAAGACGTTGATGGCATCGAAATTGACTTGCACCCCCCCGGTCGGTGCGAACAGCAGGAAACCCGCACCGAGAGAGGCGCCGGCCGGCAGGGTCGTGCCTCCCGCAATCGCGACACCCTTGGCGAACAGGATCGTCTGGCCGTCGGGCGCGGTCACGTCCGCTTGCGCGACGATGCCGGCGGTCGGCACGGTGATCGGGTTCGACAACGTGATCGAGGTCGGCAGGACGGTCCCCGGGAGGATGCTCGGACCACCGGCGACGTTGAGATCGTAATTCAGCGGGATCGCCACGTTGGGGAAGGTGGAGCCCGAGACATCCACCGGGTCGGCGCCCAAGGGCACGATGATGTTCTGATCGATCGTCTGGAAACCTTGCAGGATCCATCCCTGATCGTCCGGATTCTGGTTGGCGGCGGTGTCGACCGGCTGGGCGAACCCGTCGGTGATGCTCCCATAGACAGTCAGGTTGTTGGCGGCCCGGAGGACCAGCACGCCTGGCTCGCCCGAGCCGTAGGTCGATGGGTCGAGCCGGTTGGACTGGTCGAGACTGGCATAACGCAGGCCCGACAGGTCGAGGTCACCGTTCACGGTCAGGTTGCCGCCCGATGCGGTCGAGCTGTCGATCTCGACTCCGGGGCGAAGATGCAACGCGCCGGCGTAGGCGGTCAGGCCGGCCAGCTTCGCCGCGAGAACGGGCGCGAGCCCACCGCCGGGCTCGGCGCTGGCGATGAAGGCCGCGTTCGCGCGGTCGATCTGGTCGAGACCGATGCCGTTCGGATCGGCGTTGGCTCCCGTGTTGGTCTGCGTGATCAGCCCGTCAGGCGGCGCATAGCTCCAGAAGCCGGCCACGGCGATGCTGCCGGCCCCCCGCACGTCGATCGGCCCGCCGGCCGAGATCGCGAGGTCGCCACTGGTGCCGTCCATGGCGCCGATCCGGGGCACGTCGAGCTCGACCCGCCCGCACGCGCCGAGCGCACAGGTCACGCCGGCCGGCGCGCTGACGTCGATCCGCGCATTCGGCGCGATCGTCAGCACGCCGTTGGCGCCGGTGGAAGCGAGGTTGGTCCCGTTCGGACCGTCGGCCACGCGCAGCGTGACGGAGGCGGTGTTCTCGGAATCGATCGTGCGTCCCGCGCTGTCGGTCTGCGCAACCGTGCCGTGCGCGTCGAGGACGGCGTTTGGCGTGAGCGTGAGGTTCCGACCGGCGGACAGCGAGATGCTGCCGGGCGCCGCGCCGCTGGCGTCGATCAGACCGTCGATCGTCAGGCTGCCCGAGTCGAGCGAGATGTTGACCGACGAGGCGCGGACCCGGTCGGCGCTCGTGACGGTCAGATCGCCGCTGCCGATCTCGAAACCGCGTGACCCGGTGACATCGCCGTCGGTGAGACGCTGATCGAGGCCGGCGAAGTCGCTCAGCGTGCCGGCACGCACGGCGATCCTCGCCGCCGTGCCGCCGCCGCCGAGGAAGGAGCCGCCCAGCGACACGTTGCCGGCCGGCGCGCTCGCATCGATCCTCCCGGCCGCCGCACCGGGCGAGGAGACGTCGATCCGGCTCGCCGGGTCGGCCGCGATGCCGCCGCTCGTGCTCTCGGCGATCAGGATGCCGCCGGGTCCGGCGCGCGTCTGGTCGAAAAACACCGTGCCGACGCCCGCGAGATCGATCGCGGCACCCGCGCCGAGCGTGATGTCGCCGGCGGCGGTCAGCACCAGCTTGCCCTCGGGCAGGGCGACGGCGGTCGCAAGGTCGATGGAGGCGCCGGACAGATCGATCTCGCCGCCGAGGCCGGCGGCTGGTCCGGTGAGGCCGCCCGTCGACGTGATGGCGACCGCGCCGCCCGCGTCGACCGCCAGCGTGGCGCCGGCCGAATTGGTGAGCAGCGGCGTGACGATATCGAGCGTGCCGCCGCTGTTGCGGTAGCTTCCGCCGGCATAGGGTCCCTGTGCGGCGTAGACCGACAGTGTTCCAGCGCTGTTGGCGCTCACTTGGCGCGTCGCGATCAGGCTGACGGTCGAGAACCCGTAGGTGGTCCGCGACAGGCTCGGCGGCCCTCCGGTCAGCGCCGGCGTGGAGGCAACCTGTCCGGGGGCGTAGCCGAGGACGATGTTCGAGGCATCGACGACCAGGCTGCCCTGACCGGTTCCCGGCCCGTCCAGCAGGACCGGAGCCGCCGGCGCCGACGCGTAGGTCTGCGGCGTGTTCTGGCCGCCCGCGACGGCCGGCAGAAGTCCGCCGTTCGGGGCGGTGTTCGGCACCGCAACGCCGTTCCAGATGAAGGTGCCGGCCCGGACCGTCGCGACATCGCCGGGAGCGCCGACGCCGTAGATCGAGGGCGTGTCGAACTCGAGCGTCCGATTGCCTGAACCGCCCGAGAGGTCGAGACCGGAATTGCCGAAGAAGTTGATCGCGTTGGTGGCCAGGAACCTGACCTGTTGCAGAGCGGGCGCGCCCGCAACGATGCCGCCGGCGACGAGCTGGTCGAGCTGTGTCTGGGTCAGATCGAGCCCGTTCGGCTTGACCGTTCCCGGCGCCAGGTTCGCCGCCGGAAGCAGGTTGACGTTGGAGACGGCGAAGAACAGGTTCCGCGCCGCGAACGCGGCCTGATTTCCGATCGACACCGAGCCGGGCGTGTCGATCGCGAACGTGCCCTGGCTGAACACGGACGCCCCGTTCTCGATCGTGACCGCGTCCGACCGGGATCCGGTTATTCCCGGCGCCAGGAACGACAGGGTGGCGTTCGACGCGATGAGCGCGGCGTCGGCGGGCGTGGCTCCCTGCCCGTTCAGGTAGGGCAGGTTGATCGAGGCGCCGCTCGTCGTGGCGCCACTGGCCAGGATGTCGATCGAGGCGCCGCTCTTCAGCGTCACGCTGCTGCTGGCCAGCAGGAACACCTGGGGCGCGGAGAGCGTGGCACCGCGCTCGACCTCGATGGACGCGCTCGGGGCGTTCGGCAAGCCGTAGTCGATCGCCGCCGCGCCGGCCGGGACGGTGACGGCGCCGCCGATCGACAGGTTCTCCGGTGCAAGCCGGTCGAGGTCGGCGGCACGAAGCACGACCGTATCGACCGGGTACTGGCTGCCGCCGAGTTGCACGCCGGCGCCCGTGTCGCCCACGATATCGATGTTCGCGATGTGCGAACCTTCGGTGGGATCCGTGTCGACCTCGACGGTGCCGCCGCGACCGCCGTCGCCCGGCTGGAACAGGGCGTTGCCCGCGACCGACAGCGCCGGTCCCTGCCGGAGGAACAGAGGCGGCACCGTGATGTCGTAGTTGAGCCGCAGCAGGCCGGCGTCGGCGGCGATGGCACCACGCGGGTAGCCGGCCAGCGCGGCTTGCGCCAGCGCGAACGCCGAGACGGTCTCCTCGTCGTAGGACGACAGCCGGCGCACGGCGGAACCCGGCGTGACCAGCACGCCGATCGGTTGCGTGTCCCGCGCGGAGGTGCCAGCGACGGACCGCGTCGCGCCGACCTGCGTCGACAGGTTCCCGACCTGTGCCACGGCCGGCCCGAGCGGATGGATGCCGGGCTGCAGTTCGACCCGGAACGCGCCGGGCAGGAGGGCGTCGTAGGCCGGCAGCAGCGTGTAGGTGGCGGCCGGCAGGCCCGGGATGCCGGCCACGGTGGTGATCTGGCTGCCGGTTGCCGGTGCCACGTTGCTGGAGTAGGCGAACGCGGTTGTCGGCGCCGGAGGCGTTGTGCCGGTAAAACCCGGAACGATCGCGTACACCATGTTGCTCGCGGCGGGAGACGCGATGCCGCCGGAGATTTGCAGGAACGGCGCCGTCAGTACGTCGGTCGATCCGCCGCGCCCGCTGTTGAATCCGGCGCCCGCCAACGTGCCGCCGCCGCGCAGGTCGAGCGTGCCGCCGGCATCGAGCGCCGTCGATTGGGCCGCGATCGTGATAGCCGGGGCGAACGAGGGAGGCGTGGCGGAAAGCGGCCCGCTGCCGGTGTAGTTCACGTCATAGTTCACGCCGTCCTGGGTGCCCCCATACAGCACCGTCTGGCCCGCCGCGCTGACCGACGTCACGCTGCCCGGCAGGAACGCCACCCGGTCGGTGAAGCCGCTGGCGGGAAGCAGGAGCCCGCTCTGGTTCTCGTAGCCGAGCGTGATTTGCCCCAGCGGCGCCCGGACCACGCCGCCCTGCTCGATCGTGCCGGCGATCAGCGCCAGGGACTGGCCGACGATCAGCGGCGGCGCCGGGTCGGTCCCGGGCGTCCGCGTGAGAGCCAGGATGCCGGGGCGCGGCGGCGGCACGGTGGGCACCGGCCCGGATGGGTTCGTCGAGAGGTTCTGGTCGATGCTGAGCGCGATCGTCGACGGGGCGATCGGATAGATCTGTGCCGCGGTCAGCGACAGGTTCCCGCCGGCGAGGAAGGTGCCGTCGAGCTGGGTGTCGCCCTTGCTGGAGAACGACGCGCTGGCGAAGCCGAGTGAGTGGATCAGGAGGGTCGGGTTCGCTGTCGCGTCAGCAGGGGCGTTGAGCAGATTGGTGAAGTTGAGACCGCCAATCGTGCCGCTCCCGATACTAAGCTGGTTGGTTTCGATTGACAGGTTCGATCCTGCCGCGGTCACAGGGGAGACACCCCCGGAGAGGACGCTGTTATATTGTCCGACATTTTGCGTCGTAAGGTTCGAGGCGGTCGGAGGAGCGTGAAAGTAATTGACAGCGGCATTGCTGTTTAGCACCACGTAGGGAGCGCTCAACCTGACGACATTGCTCCCATCTGTCGTCGTTAGTTGCGCTGGAATGTCGATACGAGCGGCTAGTTTTAACGAGACGGGACCATCGAACATGACGTCGGTCGGTCCGAAAGGAAATGATCCGCTGGTGAACGCGTTGCCGGCGACGGTCAGACTGCCAAACCCTTCGGCCATCAGGCTGTCGGCCGCAAGTTGAACAACTCCGAAAACCGAAGAGAGGCTCTGCGTCGGCAGGAGAGTGGCGGGAAGAACGCTGGGCAGCGGTTTTTGACTGATGACGATTTGGCGGCCCACGCGCAGCGCGTCGGGAACCCCGACCAACGTGACACTTTGAACCGTCTCGCCGTAAACCGGGGTGACAAGGTCTACTTCCAGACTGCCACCGGCCGCCGTCGGGCCACCCTGGGCAGCACGCAACGTCCCATCGATGACGATACCGCTCGTCGAATTCAGGCTGATGGCACCACCGTTACCGGCGAGCGACACGCGGTTCGCAGTGGTGGCCGCTCCACTTCCAGCGGACAGGTCTATCTCTGCCGCACTGCCGGTGGCATCGAGCAGAGCGCCGGGCCGGATGACGACGGTCGCGTCTGTCGAGACCGGATAGGCCGACGTGCTCTTGTTTGTCCCGGGCGGCTGAACGATCTGCGCACCGCCGACCGTGATCGGGCCGGCGTTTGGCGCGACACCGTAAGCTCGTCCAAACAGATCGCTCGCCGTATCGGCGACCGAACTTGTGTTCAACGTCGCATTGGGGCCGATCCAGATCGACAGACCGGGAACGTAGTTTGCAATCCCTGCCCCGGTCCCTGGTTCGAAGGTGTCGTTCAGGATCGAGATCCCTTCGACGCCCGCGCTGCCGACAACCGTTCCGCCGGGCGCGGCAATAGCCCCATCGATCGTGATTTGGCCGACGGCCTCGATCGAGACGGCTTGCCCAGCATCGACCGCTATCGACGACCCCTGATCGATCGTGATGGCGCCGCCGCCATCAAGCGATCCAAGGTTCTGCGCTTGCACCGGACTGAACGTCCGCGACAGCAGCGACAGGCTGGCACCCGGGCGCGGCGTCAGCGTCGCACTGGTCTGGTTCTGAAGATAGGCGGGCGGCAGATAGAGGCTCGCCGCCGTCTCCGGGTTGCTGCCGGTCGGCGCCAGCAGGCTGCCCGCATTGGCCAAGGTGACCGGAACCACCGGATCGATCGCGACGCCGGCGGCCAGTTCGACGCCCGGAAGGAAAGGGTTCGTGCCTGGGGCCGCCGGGGTGGCAGGAGGCGCGAACGGCACCTCGATCGCCCCGGTGTTGACCGTGGGCAGGTCGCCATAGCCGTCGATGCTGTACGACGCGAAGCCCTGCTGGAACAAGGCGGGCGTCAGCACCGTTCGGCCCTCGGCGTCGAGCCCGGTCGATGCCGGCGCGCCCGCGATCAGCACGCTTGGCGCGCGCAAAATGAAGCTGCCGCCGGCCGCGGCACCGAAGCTCCGGATCGTCCCCGCCAGCGCCACCGGCAGCACCGAGGTCGCGGTCCCGACGGCGAACAGCGGGTTGCCGCCGGGGTCGTCGCCGATCAGCGACACGCCGCCGCCGGCGCCACCGGTGAAGGCGCCGGTCCTCGAGACGACGCCGCCCGCCGACGCGTCGACCAGGCTGCCCGGCGCGAGCGTGATTCCGCCGGTGGTGTCGACCGTGAGCGAGCCGCCCGCGACCGCCGCCTCGCCGGCGAGATGCACCGGGTCGATCAGCGTGTTGGTCCATTGCCCGCGCAGATCGATCGCCACGCCCGGCGCCAGCTCGACGAGCGCGTTCTCACGCGGCACCGTGGCACCGCTCGCGACCGTGAATGTCGGCACCAGCGAGACCTTCAGCACGTTCCCGGGCACCGAGATGACGTCGCCCAGAGTGACCGACCCCGATCGCGCGGTCACGTTCGCGTCGACATCCACGCCGGCGGCATTCAGCGTGAGCTGCCCGGCGTTCGCCAGCGTCAGCGGCGAGGCGACCGTCACGGCTCCCTGCGTGGTCACGCCGATCGCGCCGAGGCCCGCGACATCGAGCGCGTTGGCATCCAGGATCGCGGTGTCGGTCCGCGCGGCCGGAACCGGCGTGGTCAGGCCGAGCGACGCCGCGATCGGCGCGCCGCCGGCCTGGAAGGTGACCGTCGTGTCGTAGCCGCCGGCCAGGCCCGCGCTGCCGTAGCCCAGCGCACCGTAATCGCCGATCAGCAGCTGGCCGGGCAGCGGCACCGCGCTCGGCGGCTGCAGGTAGGGATCCGTGATCGACGACGCGCGCGGCTGCGTCTGCAGCGGGCCGGTGATGACGCCGGCGTCGATCGTGCCCTCCAGCACCGCGGTCGGCGCGCTGATCTCCAGCGTGCCGCCGTCGCGCCCCTCGACATAGCCGGGCGATTGGACCGAGCCCGGCGTGATCAGCGGGTCGTTGTAGGTCTGCGAGATCGCCCAGCGGCGATGGGTGAACGTCTCGCCGCCGTAGACGCCCGTGTAGACAAGGGTCGAAGGCGCGGTCGAGGCATTGTAGAGCCGGCCTTGCGGGCCGATCAGCCAGGTCAGCTTGAGCGCTCCGGCCTGGTAGTCGATCGAGCCGCCGGCGAGGTTGAACACCGAGCCCGGCTGCGCCACCACCTGACCGGACGCGCCGCCGGAGATCAGGATGGTCCCGCCGGCCGAGGTCCATTCGCCGATCGTGTGCGGCAGGTTCGACACCTCGCCGCTCACCTCGAACAGGCCGCCAGGCGTGTAGAGCCGGCCGGCGCCGGCGGTGGTGTAGGGACTGTTCGCGTAGGCGGGACTCGCCGGCGCGCTGACCAGCGAACGGGTGTCGACATACACCGTCGCGTTGTTCAGCAGCGTCGTGTCGCGATTGAGCGGGTTGTCGCGCAGATTGAAGCCCTGGACGCTCACCGCGACGTTGTTGGCCGACATCGGCAGCGGCACGCCGACGGTGCCGGACACATCGAGCTGCGCGCCGGTCTCCACCAGCACCCGGCCCGGTGCCGCGATCTGGATCTGCCCGCCCTGCGACATCGCGAGCGAGCCGCCCCCGGCGTCGACGATGTTGCCCGACACGATCTGGATCAGCGATTGATACTGGTTGTCCGGCAAGGCGGGCTGGTCGTTGAGCGGCGGCGGATTGTCGAAGCGGACGATGTCGGCGTTGGTCGAGTTGGCGATGTCGGCCGCGCGCTGGGCGTCCAGCGCGGTGTTGCTGGCCGGGTCGGGCAGGATGCTGGTGACCGATCCGGGCGCCAGCGTCACGCTCGATTTCGGATCGGTCTGATCGGTCAGCAGGTGGATCGTGCCGCGGGTCGAGACCGTGGTGGTCGAGACGGCCACGCCGGCCTGGGTGACGGTCTGTCCGACCAGCGTCACGTCGCCGCGGTCGGCTTCCACCAGGCCCTGGTTGGTCGCCTTGCCGCCACCGGCCGCGACCGCGATCGCGGTGCCCTGAACGGTCTCGACGATGGTGCCGCCCGGGCCGAAACCGGCCTGCGACGAAAGATTCCCGGCGAGCGCGTTCGTCACCGACCCGTATTGCTGGCCGCTCTTGGCGACGCCGTAGCCCTGTTGCAGCACGAAGTCGCGCCCGGCGCCGAGCACCGCCTGGCCGTCCGGCGTTTCGATGTCGCCGCCGTTGGTGACGTCGCTGCCGAGCAGGATGACGCCGCCGCCGGCGCTGGTCGCGGTGAGTGGCGCGGTGGTCGCGATCCGCGCGCCAGGCGCGACCAGGACCGGCGCGGTGGCGCCCGTGAAGGTCGGCGTTCCATCCGCGCTGTAGATCCCGTTGGCCCTGAATTGGCCGTCGCTGATCGACGCGGTGGACGCGATCAGTGAACCGACCGTGACCTGGGCGGTCGGGCTGAAGATGATCCCGCTGCCGTTGACGACGATCACGTGCCCTTGCGCGGTCACGTGGCCGAGGATCTGGGTCGGCGCGAGGTTCGGGTCACGGACCCGATTGAGCGCCACCCAGGTCGGCGCTGCCGCGCCGCCGGCACTTTGGTCGAAGGCGAGGGTCGTGCGAGCGCCGACATTGAGGGTCCGCCAGTTCAGCAGTGCGCTCGGCGCGGTCTGCCGCACCGTCACCGTCGGCATCGCCGCGGGCCCGGTCTGCAACGGCGCCGCCGCACCGGTCCAGCTCGCCACGGGTGCCGCCACGCCCGGCGCGGCCAGCCCCGTATCGGGCACCAGGCCGCCGGCCCGCAGCCCGTCCGGCAGCTGGCCGGCGGCAACGATCGCGTGCGCCTGGGATTGCAGCGCGTGCATCGCCGCGATCGCCTGCGCCGAATGCTGCAGGTTGGCGAGCGATTGGCGCACCTGTGCATACGACTTGCTGTTCATGCCGGCGCCCGCGACCGCGTTGGCGATCGCGGCCGACGCCGCGGGGCCGCCGGCGCCTTTCAGCGCATACCATCCGGCCGAGAACGGCGCCGGCCCGGCCGCGTGCACCGGCGTCGACAGCGCCGCTGTGCTGACGCCCATGAGCAACGCACGGCGAAGCGACAGCCGGCCGGCTGCGATGGCGACAACCCCGTTCGTCATGGCCCCCAAATTCTCCAGGGCCCCGACCGCCGGACGCCGGAGACGATCCATTCCCGAACCGGGCGCGCAGCGCAACGACCGTAAGATGACCATTGGATGACAGGAATGGAGCGACTGTTTGGACAGGCGACAAAAAGCAGCGACAAATCTTTTAAGACGATTGTCACATTGAACCGCGAAATTTCTGCGATCTTCCGGCCGCCAATTCTGGGCGTCATCGGTCGACCTTCCTGGTCGCGGCGGTGTTCGAGCCCCTATCGCGCGAAGTTACGGGAGATCTCGATGACAACTCTTTCTCGCCATCACGTCCTTCTCGGCACCACCGCCGCTGCGTTGACCGTCGCCGGCGCCGCTTGCGCGCAGACCGCCGTCAACAGCGGCGGCTCGACCCTCGCCTCGCCGACCTACCAGTCGGCTTTTCAGCTCTACAGCGTCGTCAACGGGACGGCCGACTACGGCGACTACTACTTTCCGTCCGGCAGCGGCGCGGCCCAGACCGCGATCCTGAACAACGTGACCAACGGCTCGGCGACCACGCCGGGCGCCGCGACACCGTTCGAGTTGGGCGCCAGCGACGCCACCGCGACGCAGGCCACGCAGCTTTACGGTGCGGCGGGCTGGAACAACTCGGCGACCGGCAAGCGCGCGGCCGGCCTGCTCGTGATCGTGCCGTCCATCGGCACGCCGATCACCATCCCCGTCCACCTGGCCGGCGTCGCATCCAACACGGCGATCAACTTCAGCGACAACGATCTGTGCGGGATCTTTTCGGGCAAGCTCACCCAGTGGAGCCAGATCACCGACGCCGGCATCCCGCCCAACGAGGGCGCGATCACCGTCGCGTATCGGTTCGACGGCAGCGGCACCAGCTTCCTGACCACCCAGCATCTGGCCGCCGTCTGCAATGCGTCCAACTCGAACATCACCTTCGCCGCGACCACCACCTTCGCGGGCCTGTTCCCGGGCGGCAACCCGCCGTCCAACTTCAAGCCGGGCACCGGCAGCCCCGGCGTGCAGGGCGTCATCGCCGCCAACGCCAGTTCGGTCGGCTATCTGAGCCCCGACTACACCAAGATCATCGCCAAGCCGACCGGCGGTGCGAGCGCGCCGTACGTCGCCGAGGTCAAGGGCGTCCAGCCGACGCCGGGCGCCACCCAGACGGCGCTCGCCACCGGCACGCCGGCGACTGACCCGGTGGTCAATCCCGGCCGCAGCGCGTTCAACGTCGCCGATCCGAACAGCTTCATTCCGGTCGCGGCGAACCCGAGCGCCGGCTACCCGATCGTCGGCTACACGACGCTGTGGGCGGCGCAATGCTATGCCGACCCGAACGTCGCGACCGCCATCAAGGGCTTCATCCAGGCGCTCTACCGCAATGCCCCGACCCGGTCGCTCGAGCAGCAGTCGGGCTTCACGCCGCTTCCGACCAACCTCGTCTCGACGGTCTCCAACACCTACCTCACGGCCGCGGCCGGGGCGTCGACGATCAATGGCACCGGCGTCGCCGGCTGCGCCGGCATCGCCGGACGCTGAGCGAACGCCCCAATCTCGACAGGAGCCAACCGCATGAGCATCGCCTCCCTCGCCGGCCAGTTGTTCGGTCCCCACAATTACGTGCCCGTCGCGACCTTCACGCCCGACTTCACCCAGCCGAACGGCACCGTCGCCGCGGGCGGTGTGGTGACCATCCCGGACCCGGGAGGCGCATTCTCCAACGCCGACGATGGGCAGCCGGACGGCTACCTGATCCTCAGCGTCGACACGACGGCCGCCACCAGCTACCGGCTCGGCACCGCGATGGTGCAGAACCTCGTTCCCGGCGGCGGCAACATCGGCGCGCCGTTCGCGGTCGACATCATTGGAGACAACACCGCCGGCCAGGTGATCCTTGCCATCCCGCCGTACGATCCGACCCAGCAGTTCGGCACGTTCTACAACACCGGCTATTTCCTCGTCTCCAACGGCAACATCGATCATCCGACGTTCCCGCTCAAATTCGAGTTCAACGCGAACGACTACAACGCGCCGTGCTTCGTGCGCGGGACCCTGATCGCGACCCCGTCGGGCGAGATCGCGGTCGAGGCCCTGGTGGCCGGAGATCTCGTCCTGACCGTCTCCGGCGGGACCGCTCCGCTCGTCTGGGCGGGCCATCGTCGCGTCGACATCGGCCGGCATCCGCGGCCCGACGAGGTGCGTCCGGTTCGGCTCTCGGCCGGCGCGCTCGCCGAGAACGTGCCGGCTCGCGACCTGACGGTGTCGCCCGACCATAATCTGTTCCTCGAGGGCGTGCTGATCCCGGCGAAATGCCTGGTCAACGGCTCGACGGTGGTGCAGCTCGACGTGTCGAGCGTGACCTATCATCACATCGAGCTCGCCGCCCACGACCTCGTCCTCGCCGAGGGAACGCCGGCCGAGACCTATCTCGACACCGGCAATCGTGGCTCGTTCGCGAACGCGGCCGTGCTCGACGCGCATCCGGATTTCGCGACCGCACCGGACCTGAACTTCTTCGCCTGGGAGTCGAAAGGGTGCGCGCGCCTGGTTCTGTCCGGCCCTGAACTCGACCAGGCCCGCGAGACGATCGCGTCGCGTGCGCACCTTCTTGCCACCGCGACCGCCGCCGAGACGCTGGCCGCCTGATCCGAACCCATCCTATCGGCGACGGCGGCTCGGCCGCCGTCGCTTTTGAAAGGCATACGACAATGGCGCTTACCACGACGGATGTGACGAACGCCTTGGTCGGGACGATGGTCCCCGCCGGCGGCCAGAGCAGCCCCGGCTACGAAGTGGCCGGGATCTACAAGAACAATGGCGATGGCACCTACACGGTTCCGCGGATCTCCTCGGCGGACGGCACCGGTGCGGCCGACCTGACGTTCGCCGCCTACACGTTCCCGGACGGAAGCCAGGGCCTGCAATATGTCTTCGGCGGCGTTCAGCCGTTCTACGTCAAGGTCGTGGCCTTCACGCAGCACCAGGTGCTGCTCCAGGGCTACAGCGCCAGCGGCGGCCTGGCGTTCGCGGACAAATACCTGTTGACCGACGGCGGCCCGACGGTGGCGGAAGGGATCACGTTCCCGATCACCCTGGCCTCCACCGGCGCGTCCTACACGACGCCGGCTGGCGTCACCATCGGCAGCGCCCCCTGCTTCGGCCGCGGCACCATCATCGCGACCCTCGATGGCGACGCCGCGGTCGAGGACCTCCGCGCCGGCGACCTGGTGCTCACCGTCTCGGGCGAGGCCAAGCCGCTGGTCTGGACCGGTTCGCGCTCGGTCAGCGTCGCGCGCCACCCGCGTCCCGACACCGTTCGGCCGGTCTGCATCCGGCGCAGTGCCTTCTCGCCCAACGTGCCGTCGCGCGACCTGATCGTCTCGCCTGACCACAACATCTTCGTCGACGGCGTGCTGATCCCGGCCAAGTGCCTCGTCAACGGCCGCAGCGTCGTCAACCACGACGTCGAGACCGTCGACTACCATCACATCGAGCTCGCCGGGCACGACGTGGTCTACGCCAACGGGCTCGAGGCAGAGACCTATCTCGACACCGGCAACCGGACCTCGTTCGCCGGCCAGGGTGTGACCGTCGCCCATCCGGACTTCGCCTCGGCGCCCGACCAGAACTATTTCGCGTGGGAGGCCAACGGCTATGCCCGCCTCGTGCTCGAGGGCCCCGAAGTCGAGCGTGCGCGCGCGATCCTCGCCGCTCGCGCCGACGCCGCCGCAATTCGGGTCGCCCGCGTCGCCTGACGTTCGTCGATCCGTGCCGAGGGCGGCGAGGGTCCTCGTCGCCCTTTTCATGCCATAAAAACTGCGGAAGATCGGCGATCGGTGGTATCGGACAGGGTGACGGTGCGTTCCCTGCCAATTCGTTCTGCTGGATTTCTCGAGCCTTTGGATCGAACGCGCCGCCTCGCACGAGGACAGTCGGCGGTTCGCCGCACGACCGGCTTGACGCTGCTCGAAATGCTCGTCGTGCTCGCCATCCTCGGTGCGGCACTCGGGCTCGTTGCCCTGCGTGGCGCCTGGCATAGCGACAGCGTCGAGGTCCGCGCGGCCGCCGACACGATCGCGGACGCGCTCCGTGCCACGCGCGCGGCCGCCTTCCGCACCGGCCGACCGGCGGATTGCCGGGTCGACCCGCCAGGCCACCTTGTCCGCCCTGCCCGCGGACCGGCCCTGCGCCTGCCGCCGCGTGTGTCGATCTCGTTTCACGGCACCATCACGTTCCAGCCCGATGGTGCCGGCACCGGCGGCCGCATCGAAACCTCCGAGGGACGCAGCCTGCGCCGGATCGACATCGACTGGCTGTCGGGCCGGATCTCGATCGCTTCATGACACGACGGCCGGAGGCCGGCTTCACCCTTCTCGAGGCCCTCATCGCGTTCGCCATCGCGGCCTTGGCGCTTGGCGTCCTGTTCCAGGGCGCCGGCGCCGCGTTGCGAACCGTTCACGAGGCGGAGCGCCTCGCGGGCGCGGTCGAACGCGCCCGTTCCCAGCTCGCCGAGGCGGCGATCCTGCTCGGCTCCGCTGGCGAGCGCGTTGAGGAAGGAGACGACACCCTCTACCACTGGCGGGTCCGCATCGCGCCCGCGCTGGCCGCGTCCGCCAGGCGCGCCGGCGGCACCGACCCGGGCCTCGCCAACCCGATCCGCCTCTACCGCATCGAGGTCGACGAGACCTGGTCCGAGCGCGGCCATGCCCGCACCTTCCGGCTGCGCAGCGAGCTTCTGTTCGTGGCACCTCCTGCTCCCGCATGAGACGCGAGGCCGGCTTCACCCTGCTCGAGACCGTCGTCATGCTGGTCGTGGTGGGCTTGCTGGTGACCGGTCTCGCCGAAGGCACGCGTGCGGGCCTCGCCACGTGGTCGGCCGAACGGCGATGGAGCGGCGAGGCCGAGGTCGCAAGCACCGCGCGCGTGCTGCGTGGCCTGATCGAAGCGATGGACCCGGGCGATCCCTCGGCACCGCTCGCGGTCGTCGGCACCGCCCACACGCTGGTCTTCGCGACCGATATGCCCGTCGTTCCGCCCGGCCAGCTCACCCGCGAGGCGATCGTCGAGATCGGCCTGGAGGGGCGAGCCCTCCAGCTTCGCTGGACGCCCCGCCTGCCGAGCCCCCTGAGGCCGCCCGCCCGACACACCGACATCCTCGCACCGGGCGTCTCCTCGCTCGATCTGGCCTATTGGCGCGGCGGCGCCTGGTCCAACCGTTGGGACGGTAACGGCATCCCGGAACTGGTCCGCATCCGGATCGCACGTGAGCCGGGGGCGGGCCCGGCACTCCCCGATATCATTGCGTCTCCCGCCCGCACGCCGCCGTCATGAAGCATGCCCGCGCGCGCGGCTTCGCGCTGCTGATCGTGCTGTGGTCGATGGCGCTGCTTGGCCTGCTCGGCACCCGCATCACGTCGGCAGCCCACACCGGCGCCGTCGAGGCCGAGGCGGTCGCCGCCCGCGCCACGCTCGAGGCCGACGCCGACGCCGCCCTGGCCGACGCGGAATTCCGCCTGTTGCGCGGCGAACATCCCGTGGCCGCGGGCCCGGTGGAGCTGGAAGTCGAGAACGAGGCCGGCCGCATCAACGTCAACACGGCACCCACGGGCCTGCTCGCCGCTCTCCTGCTCGCCGTCGGCTGCCCGGCCGACCAGGCCTCGACGCTGGGGGCGGCCATCGCCGACTGGCGCACGCCGACCACGCTCGCCCAACCAGGCGGCGCCAAGCTGCCAGCCTATCGCGCCGTCGGCCGCGACTACGGTCCACCCGACGCACCCTTCCGGAGCCTCGACGAGCTGGGCCTGGTGCTCGGCATGACACCCGCCATCCTGGCCCGGCTCGCGCCGCACGTGACGATCTTCACCGAAGGCGATGTCGATCGGACGTTCGCCGACGACATCGTACGCGAGGCCCTTGCGCGCGACGGCGGCAACGTCATCCCGGCCGGTCTCGTGATCCCCGAAACCTCGTCCGTCCTGCTCCTGACCGCGCGCGCACACGGACCGGACGGCGCCCGCTTCGTGCGCGAAACCACCATCCGGATAAGCCGCACCAACGACCGGGACGATCCGCTCCTGACGACGCTCGACCGGCGATGACATACCATCTTGCCCCTGTCGGACGCCTCCGGTAAGGCCGCGTGATGAACAAGCCGGCCACAGGCCCCTGGAAAATCTCCGTTTTCATCCTCGTCGCACTCTCTGGCTGCGGGATGTTCGGCGGCGGCCCGAAACCGAACCCCGTCACCGTCTCCGGCAGCGCGATTTCGACCGAGACCGTCTCGCTCGGCAATGGCTACGGCCTCAACCTGCCCAAGACGATCGATGGCTTCACCAGGACCGGAACCGAGGATCGTCCGCACGGGACCGACATCGTCGCGGGCTACGCGCGCACTTCGGATCCGGCGCCGATCATCGCCACCATTCGGGTCCACAAGGCCGGCGAGGCGAGCTCGCTCGACCTGCTCGCGGCGACCCCGCCCGCCGCCACCACAAGCAAGTCCCAGGCGTCCCTCGACGCGTCCATCAAGCAGGTGCGCCGCTTCTATCCGGACGCCGAGATCGTGAGCACGACAAGCGCCTTCCTCGTCCGTTTCGGCGCGATGCAGAACGGGCGATCGGCGCTCCTGTCCTATGTCGACAGCATGAACGGCGTGCGCCAGCCGATCCTGCTGCGGATCGAGACCTTCTGCTGCGCCGACCAGAAATGGAACTACGAGTTCCGCTTCCGTTATCCCGCGGCACTCGCCGGGGTCGACGGTCCGATCGCCAAATTCCTCGACGACATCGCATGGAGCCGGGACCCGGGCGAAAGCATCGACAAACCGGAGTGAGCGAGCTTCGGGTCCGGCAAACTCCGCAGCACGGTCGGGCGCCCCGTCAGGCGGCGCGGACGCCCGCCACGCCGTCCAGTGCGCGCATGGCATCGTCCGGCAGCGTCAACCCGGCCGCGGCAAGATTTTCCCGCAAATGCCCGACCGACGAGGTGCCCGGGATCAGGAGGATGTTCGGCGCGCGGCGGAGCAGCCAGGCCAGCGCGATCCGCATCGGCGTCGCATCGAGACGGGCGGCGACGCCGGACAGGGTGGACGACTGCAGCGGGTTGAAACCGCCGAGCGGGAAGAACGGCACGTAGGCGATGCCGTCGCCGGCGAGCTCGTCGATCAGCGTGTCGTCGTCCCGGTGCGCCAGGTTGTACTGGTTCTGCACGCAGACGATCTCGCAGATCCCGCGCCCTTGCGCGATCTGCGCCCTTGTGACGTGGCTCAGCCCGATGTGACGCACCAGGCCCTGACGCTGCAGGTCGGCCAGCGCCGTGAGCGGCGCTTCGATCGAGCCTTCGGCCGGATGATGCGGATCGAACATGACGCGAAGATTGACCACGTCGAGCGCGTCGAGCCCCAGGTTGCGGAGGTTGTCATCGACGGCGCTCCTCAGCTCGTCGGTCGAGAAGGCCGGATTCCATGATCCATCGGTGCCGCGGCGGGCGCCGATCTTGGTGACGATGACCAGGTTGTCCGGATAGGGCGCCAGCGCCTCGCGGATCACCTGGTTGGTCACGTGCGGGCCGTAGAAGTCGGCGGTGTCGATATGGTCGACGCCGCTCGCGACCGCTTCCCGCAGCACGGCCACTGCCGCGTCGTGGTCCTTCGGCGGCCCGAACACGCCGGGTCCCGCGAGCTGCATGGCGCCGTAGCCAAGCCGCTTCACCCGGTGGTCGCCGAGCGGGAAGGTGCCGGATGGGTCGATGGACATGGTCGATCTCCTTGAGGACCACGCACATCTGGACATTTCCGGCCTGCGCGATAACCAGGCACAATGCGAACAGGTCGTGCGGAGCGGCGAACACTGACCATCGATCTCGGTGACCTCAACGCGTTCGTCGTGGTGGCCCGCGCCAAGGGGTTTCGCGATGGCGCGCGCGCACGCGGCGGCAGCGCCTCCGCGCTCAGCGAGGCGGTCCGCCGCCTGGAGACGCAGCTCGGCGTCAGGCTGCTCAACCGCACGACCCGCAGCGTGGCTCCCACCGAAGCGGGCGCCCGCCTGCTCGAGCGCCTCGGCCCGGCGCTGACCGAGGTCGAGGAGGCCCTCGACGTGGTGAACTTCTTCCGCGATCGGCCGGCGGGCACCCTGCGCCTCAACGTGCCGATCAGCGCGGCGCGGCTGGTGCTGCCCGCCATCGTGCCGCCGTTCCTCGCGGCCTATCCCGACATCCGGCTGGAGGTGATCGCCGAAAGCAACTTCGTCGACGTGCTCGCGGCCGAATGCGACGCTGGCATCCGCTACGACGACCGGCTGGCGCAGGACATGATCGCGGTGCCGATCGGGCCGCGCGTCGAACGCTTCGCCACCGCCGCGTCGCCGTCGTATCTCGACCGCCGCGGCCGCCCGCTTCATCCGAGCGAACTGCTCGACCATGCCTGCCTGTGCGGCCGTTTCCCCAGCGGCGCGATGACGTCGTGGGAATACGAGCGCCAGGGCGAGGTGGTCCGGGTCGAGCCGACCGGGCCGCTGATCGTGCGGGTCGACGGCGGGATCGATCTCGCGGTCGACGCCGCGATCGCGGGCACCGGCATCGTCAACCTGTTCGAGGAGTGGTTGCGCCCGCACTTCGAGCGCGGCGCGCTGGAACCCGTGCTCGAACCCTGGTGGCAGCGTTTCCCGGGCCCGTTCCTCTACTATCCCGGACGCCGCCTGATGCCCGCCCCGCTGCGGGCGTTCGTCGATTTCATCAAGGCGCCGGACGGCCCGGCGCCCCGGGACTTCAAGTAGTGGTTTCCAAAGGCTAAGCCTTTGGCTGGGGTTCTGGGCAGGGCCCCGAGGCTTGCTGGGGGAAAACGATGCGCCACGATTGGACACGCGACGAGGTCAAGGCGCTCATGGCGCTGCCGTTTCCCGAACTCCTCTACCGCGCGCAGACCGTCCATCGCGCCGCCTTCGATCCCACCGAGGTGCAGATCTCGACCCTGCTGTCGATCAAGACCGGCGGCTGTCCCGAGGATTGCGGCTATTGCTCGCAGAGCCTGCATCACGACAGCGGGCTCGCCGCCGGCAAGCTGATGCAGGTCGAGGCGGTGCTGGCGCAGGCGCGCGCGGCGCGCGAGGCGGGTGCCGAGCGCTTCTGCATGGGTGCCGCGTGGCGCGGCCCGAACGACCGCGACCTCGACACGGTGTGCGCCATGGTCGAGGGCGTGCGGGCGCTCGGGCTCGAGAGCTGCGTCACGCTGGGCATGCTGACAGGGCCGCAGGCGCGCAGGCTCGCGGACGCCGGACTCGACTACTACAACCACAACCTCGACACCTCGCCCGAGTATTACGGCGACATCATCACCACCCGCACCTATGCCGACCGCCTCGAGACGCTGGCCCATGTGCGCGACGCCGGCATCAATGTGTGCTGCGGCGGCATCCTCGGCATGGGCGAAACCCGCGACGACCAGGCCGGGCTGATCCGCGAGCTCGCCAACCTGCCGCGCCATCCCGAGAGCGTGCCGATCAACATGCTGATGCGGATCGAGGGAACGCCCCTCGCCCATTCCGACGCCGTCGACCCGATCGACTTCGTGCGCGTGATCGCGGCGGCGCGGATCACGATGCCGGCGTCGCGCGTGCGCCTCGCCGCGGGACGTGAAGGCATGTCCGACGAGACGCAGGCGCTCTGCCTGCTCGCCGGCGCCAATTCGATCTTCTACGGGGCCCGCCTGCTCACCACCGCGAACCCGGCCGCCGACAAGGACCGGACGCTCCTGCGCAAACTCGGGATGAGGGCGGGCGAGGCGGCCCATTGAACCATGTCTGGCGCCCCTACACCCAGATGCGGACCGCGGCACCCGCCCTGCGGGCGGCGCGAACCGACAACACCACGATCACGCTGGACGACGGACGCACGCTGATCGACGGCATCGCGTCGTGGTGGACCGCCTGCCACGGCTACAACCATCCGCGCATCAGGCGAGCGGTCACTGCACAGCTCGAAACCATGCCGCACATCATGTTCGGCGGCCTCACCCACGCGCCGGCCGAGCTGCTCGCCGAGCGGCTCGCGCGCATGCTGCCCGGCGATCTGCGCCACGTCTTCTTCAGCGATTCCGGCTCCGTCTCGGTCGAGGTCGCGATCAAGATCGCTGTGCAGTACTGGATCAACCGTGGCGTGCACGGCCGCACCCGGCTGCTGTCGTTTACCGGCGGCTATCATGGCGACACGCTGGCGACGATGTCGATCTGCGATCCGGACGAAGGCATGCACACGCTGTTCCGCGGGGTGCTGCCCGAGCAGGTGATCGCGCCGCTGCCGCCGGGCGGTTTCGAGACCAGGCTCGAAGCCCACGCGCACGAAGTCGCGGCCGTGGTCGTCGAGCCCCTGGTGCAGGGCGCGGGCGGCATGCGGATGCATCCGCCCGGGACGCTGACGGCGATCCGCGAGGCGTGCGACCGGCACGGCGTGCTGCTGATCGCCGACGAGGTGTTCACCGGCTTCGGCCGCACCGGGACGATGTTCGCCTGCGAACAGGCCGGCACCGTGCCCGACATCATGTGCCTGTCGAAGGCGCTGACCGGCGGGACGATGGGGCTCGCCGCGACCGTCGCGCGGCCGCATGTCTTCGAGGCCTTCCTGTCGGACGATCCGCGAGCCGCCCTGATGCACGGACCGACCTTCATGGCCAATCCGCTCGCCTGTGCCGCGGCGAATGCCTCGCTCGACCTGTTCGAGACCGAGGACCGGCTGGGTCAGGTGGCCGCGATCGCGGCCATGCTTCGCGACGGTCTCGAACGGTGCCGGACGGTCCCGAACGTACGCGACGTCCGCGTGCTCGGCGCCATCGGCGCCGTCGAACTCGACCGGATGCCGCCGCTCGACCGCCTCAAGCGCGCCTTCGTCGAGCGCGGCCTGTTCGTCCGCCCGTTCGGCAACATCGTCTACCTGACGCCCTCCTTCACGATCGAGCCGGATGCGCTCGCCCGGCTGATCGACGGCGTCGTCTCGGTGGTCGCCGAGGTCTGAGGCGGCGCGCTACCCGCAGTGCTTGTCCGGGACGGCGGCGAGAGGGTCGTTCGCCGATTTCAGCAGCCACAGATGATCGGGCGTCCCGTTGTCGTGGAACTGGACCACGTTGGCGCTGTTGGCGCGCGACTCCTGGTCGACGCCGAGCACGAGCCCGCTGTGCTGGTTGCGGATCAGGAATTGTCCGCCTCCGGTGTCGACGAACTGCCACTGATGGTTGGAGTTGTTGCTGTCGGGCTGTTGCTGGATCAGCGCGCTGTCGGCGGTCTGCATGCCGGCGACACCCATCACCAGGCCGCTGTTGATGTTGCGCATCTTGAAGGTGCCGTCACGCGCCTCGACGAATTCCCACAGATGGTCATTGGTGCCGTTGTCCTGGTATTGCTGCACCTGCGCACCGGAAGCGGTCGAGGCGTCCTGCACGCCGATCAGCAGCCCGCTGTTGACGTTCGCGATCTGGAAGACCGGCCTGCTGAACGCCTGCAGCTCGTCCAGTCCCCAACCCGTGCCGCCGCCCGCGTTCGGAGCGACGACCCGGATCTGGCTGGTGGTCAGGGCAGGGAAGGTGATCCGGTTCATCGCGTTGGCCGCCGGTGCCGCGTCGTCGCGGACCTGGCCCGGGACGCTCGCCCAGGCGCTGCCGGTCCAATATTGCAGATCATAGCTGGTGGGCGTGCGCACGCCGCCGCCGTCGTCGTAGAAGGTGAGGCGGACTTCGCCCAGCGTGACGTTGCGCTGGAAGTTCACGCCGTAATTGTCGGTCGGATTGGAGGACGCGTACGACGTCCAGCGGCTGTTCTCCGGAATGCCGGTCCGGTAGACCACGCCGTCGATGCCGTTCCAGACATTGTCGTAGGGCGACGTGTAGCTCGCGAACGGCTGCGTCCCGTAGGTGACCCGCTGGCTGTTGGCCGCGACGTCGACGATGCCGCAGGCGTTGCTCTGCGTGATCGCGCGGCCGACGTCGATCGTCACCGGCGACAGGGTCGGCCGGGCCGCGGCCAGCGCCCCGTCGACAAAGACCCGCAGGCCCACGCCCTGTCCGTAGCGCGCCCCGGTCCGGTCCCACAGCACGGTCACGTTGTGGCCGTGATAGGGCGTGTTCTCGAGCGCGAAATAGTCCCAGGTCGCGGGCGCCAGCGGGCTGATCACCAGGTTGTCGCCCGGCTGGCCGCGCAATCCGATCAGCCCGGAGATGACGTTGTCGTTGAACGTCGAGTGGTTGTAGTCCTCGCTGTGATCGAGGGAGTCGTAGACCCAGGTCGGGCTGTCCGGATCATGCGCCTCCGCGACATAGGGCGTGCCGTTGCGGAACTGGGTCGCGGCGTAGCCGTGCAACAGATTGATGTAATCGGTCCGGGTGATCACCGACTGCGCCGGATAGTCGATCAGCAGGTTCGCGAGCCCGGTCAGTGTCTGCGACGTCTCGTATGGCCAGGACGGCCCGTCCCAATGGCAGCATGTGGCGGCCTGGTATTCGAACCAGCGGCTGCGCCGCTCCGTCGTGGTGGGGCCGAAACTGGCCGCGAAGCCTTGCGGGTCGAGCAGGGCCGCCATGCCGCTCGCGTCGAACGCGAAGGGCGCCTCGAACATCCAGGGCACGAACCCTTCCTCCTCGCGCGTGTCGAGCAGCGCCTCGGTGGGATTGTTGTCGCGCGGCAGATCGTAGAAGAAATGGCGGCCCGGATCCCACAACCGTGTCTGCAGCGCGATCTTCAGCGCGATGGCCCGCGCCGCGTATTCGGCCGCGACGGCGCCGTTGCCCGACATGATCGCCATCCGTGCGATCGCGGTCGCGTCGCCGTACTGGTAGGCGTTGATCGTCGGCCGGTAGCCGGCGCCGCCATGATACGGATCGCTCGATTCGAGCGAGGCGGGGGTGAATTCGGTCGCGTCCCATACCGGGACCTGCCAGTAGAGACCCAGCGCCTGGTTGAAGTGATTGTCCCAGCCGCGATACTGGCGGACCAGTTGCGGCAACTGGTCGAAGGCGAAACCCGAATCGCCGGTGGCGAGATACACCTGCCATACGGCACTGGCCGCCCAGAAGCTGTATTCGTGCGCCCAATCCGAGGTGTCCGGATTGTCGTTGTAGTTCTGCGGCTTGGCGAACTGGCCCGGCCCGTTCAACCAGTAATTGATGTTGTCCTTGACGTATTGCTGGTCGCGCAGCCAGCGCCCCTCGATCGTCTGGTGCCCGGCCGCGGCGACCACGCCGCCATACGGCGCGCCATAGAAGACCGGCTGCAGGAACTCCGTCGACAGCCAGCCATAGATCGATCCGGTGTAGACCAGATGTTCCTTGTAGGTCTGCCAACGATAATAATAGACCTGCTGGATCTGCTGATCCGGCACGTCGAGAAACGGAATGTTGGCCAGAAACCAGGCCGGATCGTTCGCCTGGCCAAGCAGGGCTGATTTGTCCAGGAAATTGGTTCCGCCAGGCGCCGTCCCGGGATACGGCAAGGGAGGATCGACGGCGAGAGCGGGAGCGGCCGCAACCACGATCGCGGTAAGCCAGCCGGCATATGGAAGCCATGCCTTCACTGCCCGATCCCTCCCGATTTTTGTGTCAGGTGCGCGGGAAGCGTCCTGATTGTCAAGACCCGAGCCAGGGAAGCGGAACTTTGCAAGTCTCTCGAGCAGGGCGAAGCGTTATCGACGGCGATGCGAGCGCCCCGCGTCGAGGTAGACGCCGATCATGATCCGCAACTCGCGCATGGCGTCGTTCTCGTCCATTCCCTCGCGTGTCAGCGCGTGCAGCGCCTTCATCGCCTGCAGCACGACAGGCGCCATGCGCGCCGCGCGCTCGCGCGGGAGCCCGGCGCCGACCAGGATGACGCCGAGCCGTTCGCGCACCGCGCGGCGCAGATCGGATCGCCACGCGTCGTCGTCGTCGCGCATGTCGGCGAGCTCGACGGCGGCGTCCCGGTCCAGCCTCTGCGCCAGCATCAGGGCCAGCAGGGCGTCCGCGAGTTCGAACGGATCCAGCGCCCCGGCCATCGACGCCACATGGTCGAGGCGAGCCAGGATCGCGTCGCTATAGCGGGCGAACAGCGCGTTCGCGAGCAGCGCCTTGGTCGGGAAGAACCGGTAGAGCGAGCCGATCGCCGTGCTGGCCCGCTGCGCGATCTCGGTCATGGTCGCCGCCTCGTAGCCCTTCTCCGCGAACACCGACGCGGCGGCATCCATGATCGAGGCGACGCGCTCGCGCCCGCGCAGCCGCGAGGGCGCCAGCACGACCTTCGGTATTGACTTATGCGAGGACACCCTCGACTTTCCTGCTTGAGACCATCCTCGCATATCACGGCGCCCATCCGGTGCCGAGGGAGACAGTCATGCACCTCCTCGATCCCGCGACGACCGCCCTGGTCCTGATCGACCTGCAGAACGGCATCGTCGGCATGCCGGTCGTGCCGCGTACCGGCCCCGAAACCCTGGCCGCCTGCCAGGCGCTCGCGACGCGCTTCCGCGAGGCCGGGGCCGCGGTGGTGCTGGTCCGGGTCGCTCTCGCGCCGGATTTCTCGGACTGGCCGCCCGGTCTCGCCGACCGGCCGATGCCGCAACCCGACGGCGGCTTCCCGGCCGGGTTCAGCACGCTCGCCGACGGCCTTGCCCACCCGGGCGACATCGTCGTCACCAAGCGGCAGTGGGGCGCCTTCACCGGGACGGAACTCGACACGCTGCTCCGCCGCCGCGGCGTGCGCACGCTCGTGGTGGCCGGGATCGCCACCACCCGCGGCGTGGAGTCGACAGTGCGCCATGCCTGGGAGCTCGGCTACCATGTGCTGGTCGTCGAGGATGCGTGCGCGGATCCCTCGGCCGCGATGCACCAGTCGAGCATCACGCATGTCTTCCCGCGGATCGCGCGCGTGACGCAGGCGGCCGGCCTCGGCATCTGACCGGTCCTCGCTGGCGCGACGGCGCCCTCCTCCTCGGCCTGTCCGGCCTGCTGGCGGCGGCCCTCGAGGCGCTGCACCTGCCGGCGGCGCTGCTGCTCGGACCGATGGCCGCCTCGATCGTGCGCGCCGCGTCCGGCAGGCCGTCCCATATCGCACCACCCCTGTTCCTCGGCGCGCAGTCGGTGGTGGGCTGCATGATCGCGACCAGGCTGCCGCCCTCGCTTCTCTTCGAGGCGGGACATCATTGGCCGGTCTTCCTGGGCGGCGTCGTCTCGACGATCGCCGCCGCGGCCGGGCTCGGTGCCCTGCTGGCGCGTGGGGGCGTCCTGCCCGGCACCACCGCGGTGTGGGGCGCGATGCCGGGTGCCGCGACCGTGATGGTCCTGATGTCAAACTCGTTCGGCGCCGACATGCGCCTGGTCGCCTTCATGCAGTACCTGCGCGTCGTCTGCGTCGCCGTCGTGGCATCGGCCGTGTCGCGTCTTTGGAGCGCCGGCGGGGCTCAGGCCCCGGTGCACTGGTTCGCGCCGGTGCCCTCGGCTCCGCTTGCCGAGACGTTGGTCCTTGCCGCCGCGGGCGCGTGGCTCGGAGCCAGACTGCGCATTCCCGGCGGTCCGCTGCTGCTGCCGATGGCGGCCGCCCTGATCCTGCAGGGAACCGGGACGATGTCGATCGCACTCCCGCCGTGGCTGCTCGGCGCGAGCTACGTGGTGATCGGCTGGACTGTCGGCGAACGCTTCAACCTCGCGGTGCTGCGCCACGCGGCGCATGCCCTGCCGCGCGTGCTCGCCTCCGTCATGGCGCTGATCGCGCTCTGCGGGCTGTCCGCCCTCGTGCTCCACCAGGTCGCCGGCGTGAGCCCGCTGACCGCTTATCTCGCCACCAGCCCCGGCGGCGCCGACTCGGTCGCCATCATCGCGGCGTCGTCCCCGGTCGACGTGCCGTTCGTGATGGCGATGCAGATGGGACGGTTTCTCCTGGTGCTGCTGATCGGGCCGAGGCTGGCCCGATGGATCGCGCGCGCGATGTCCGGACCGGGCGGGATCGTGCGTCCGGCGCCATGAGACTGGTCGCGCCGCGGCCGATGCGCGATGATCGTCCCTCAACGACAGGCGCGCAGGCGCCGGATCAGGGAGTGATGGCGATGGAGCGGCGTAGTGCGCTGAAACTGATGACGGCGGCCTCGATCGCGGGGGTCGCGGGCATCCCGGCCGCCTTCGCCGCCGCCGGTCAGATGGTCACCGTGGTCAAGATCATCGGCATTCCATGGTTCAACCTCGTCGGCCAGGGCGTGACCGAGGGCGGCACCAAGTTCGGCCTGCAGACCTCCACGATCGGTCCGGCGCATGTCGATCCGGCGCAGCAAGTCTCGATGGTCGACGACCTCATCGCCAAGAAGGTCGACGTGATCGGCCTCGTGCCGCTCGACGTGAAGGTGCTCGGGCCGGTGCTCAAGCGCGCCCAGGACGCCGGCATCATCGTCATCACCCAGGAGGGCCCGAACCAGGAGAACCGCACCTGGGACGTCGAGATGATCGACAGCGTCAAGTTCGGCGAGGTGCAGATGGCCGCACTCGCCCGCGAGATGGGCGAGAAGGGCGAGTACATCGTGCTGGTCGGCACGCTGACCACGCCGCTGCACAACAAGTGGGCCGACGCCGCGATCGCCTATCAGAAGCAGCATTATCCGAACATGACGCTGGCCACCGCCCGCTTTCCCGGCGCCGACGAGGTCGACACCGCCGAGACCGTGATGCGCAATGCGCTGCAGGCCTATCCCGACCTGCGCGGCGCGGTCTGCTTCGGCTCGAACGGCCCGATCGGCTGCGGCAACGTGCTCCGCCAGCGCCATCTCGGGCACAAGATCGCCATCATCGGCACCTCGATCCCGTCGCAGGTCAAGCCGCTGCTGATGAGCGGCAACGTGCGCGAGTGCTTCATCTGGAGCCCCAAGGACGCCGGCTTCGCGATGGTGTCGGTGGCCAGCCTGGCGCTCAAGAAGGTCAATTTCGAGGACGGCATGGACATCCCCGGCCTCGGCCGCGCCCATGTCGATGCCGCCAACCGGACGATCAGCGTCGACAAGATCCTGACCGTCAACAAGCAGACGGTGGACGGCCTGATCGCGACCGGCCTGTAGTCATGGGGCTTCGCCCCAAACCCCACCAGGGGACGGGCCCCTGGACCGCCAATGATTTCAATGTCTTGCGGGTCCGGGGGCGCCTGCCCCCGGCACGCCGAGGCGTGCTGCGCACGACGGGTCAAGGGCAGAGCCCTTGCCACTGCCCCGGCTAGATCGCTTGCCTCCCTTCCTAGAACTGCGCGGGATCGGCAAGCGCTTCGGCGGCGTGCAGGCGCTGAGTGGGGTGGATTTCGCCGTGGAGGCAGGCGAGATCCATTGCCTGGCCGGCGAGAATGGGTCGGGCAAGTCGACGCTGATCAAGATCGTCTCCGGCGTGCAGCCGCCCGATCCCGGCGGCGTGCTCGCGATCGCCGGCCACGAAGTGCGCGGCCTGACGCCGGCCGAGAGCATCCGGCGCGGCATCCAGGTGATCTACCAGGACCTGTCGCTGTTCACGAACCTCACGGTCGCGGAGAATATCGCGGTCGCCGCGCACCGCGGCCTGCACGCGGTCGACTGGCGGCGCATCCGGCGCACCGCGGCGGCGGCGATCGAGCGGATCGAGGTCGATCTCGACCCCGACGCCTATGTCGCCGACCTCGCCGTCGCCCAGCGGCAGCTGGTCGCGATCTGCCGGGCGCTGGCGGCGGACGCGAAGCTGGTGATCATGGACGAGCCGACCGCGTCGCTGACCCGGCGCGAGGTCGACACGCTGCTCGCGCTCGCCGGCGAGCTCAAGCGGCGCGGGATCGCGGTCGTCTTCGTCAGCCACCGGCTCGACGAGGTGCTCGAGGTCGCCGACCGCGTCACCGTGCTGCGCAACGGCGAGCGCGTCGGCACCTACGAAGCGTCGGACATGACCGGGGACCGGCTCGGCGAGCTGATGACCGGCAAGGTCTTCTCCTACAAGGTCCGCGCGCCACGACCGCCCGGCGAGATCGTGCTGTCGGTCGAGGGACTGACGCGTGCCGGCGACTACCGCGACGTGAGCTTCGAGGTCAGGGCGGGCGAGATCCTCGGGATCACCGGCCGCCTCGGTTCAGGCCGGACCGAGCTCGCCCTGTCGCTGTTCGGGATGAACCCGCCCGACGCCGGCGAGATCCGGATCGGCGGCGCGCGGCTCCGCCGGCACGGCACCGGCGAGGCAATCAGGCGCGGGATCGCCTATCTGTCGGAGGACCGGCTCTCGCTCGGCCTGGTGATGAAGCAGCCGATCGCGGCCAACATCACGCTCGCCGTGCTCGACCGCAGCCGCGGGCGCGCGGGCCTGCTGTCGCGCACGCGTCTCGCCGAGACGGTCCAGCGCTGGATCGGCGCCCTCGGCATCAAGGTGTCCCACCCGGAGAACGCGGTCGGCACGCTCTCCGGCGGCAACCAGCAGCGCGTGGTGCTGGCCAAGTGGCTGGCCACCGGTCCGAGATTGCTGATCCTCGACAGCCCGACCGTCGGCGTCGACATCGGCGCCAAGGACGGGATCTACGCGATCATGGACCGGCTCGCCGCCGACGGGCTCGCGGTGATCATGATTTCCGACGAGATCCCGGAGGTCTTCTACCATTCCGACCGCGTGATCGTGATGAGGGAGGGCCGCCAGACGGGCGAGTTGCGGCCGCGCGAGAGCTCGGAGGCGGCGCTGCGCGCGGCGGTCGATGCTTAGCCGCTTCCGCCGCACGCACGAATGGCGGCTGCTGGTGGCGACCGTCGCACTCGCTTGTGCCCTCTCGATCGCGGCACCCCGGTTCCTGACGGTGCAGAACGGGCTCGACCTGCTCACCAACGCCTCCTTCACCGGCATGCTCGCTGCGGGCCTCCTGGTGGTGCTGGTGTCGGGCGGGATCGACATCTCGTTCACCGCCGTGGCCTCCGTCGCGCAATATCTGGCGATGGAGGCGGTGCTTCATGTCGGCGGCGGCTGGGCCACGTTGTTCGTGGTCGGGCTGGGCGTGGGCACCCTGCTCGGCCTGGTCAACGCGGTGCTGGTCAGCACGCTGCGCATCTCGCCGGTGATCGTCTCGATCTCGATGCTGAATGTCTATTTCGGATTGTTGATGTTCCTGACGGGCGGAAACCAGCTCTTCAACCTGCCCGACTGGTTCCAGGACGCGTTCTCCTACGTCGTCTGGACCGATGCGCAGGGCAATCCCTATGTGATCAACGCGCAGATCATCGGCCTGTTCGTGTGTTTCGCGCTGAGCTGGCTGCTGCTCGACCGGACCAGCATCGGCCGCCAGATCTACGCGCTTGGCGGCAGCGCCGAGGCGGCCGCCCGCGTGGGCTTCAGCGCGTTGCGGCTCAATCTCGTGGCCTACGGCTACATGGGCTTCATCGCCGGCCTCGCCTCGCTCGCGCAGGCGCAGCTCGCGCAGTCGGTGGCGCCCAACGTGCTCGTCGGGCGCGAACTCGGCGTGCTCGCGGCCGTGGTCCTGGGAGGTGCGAGTCTGACCGGCGGCCAGGGCTCGGTGCCCGGCATGATCCTGGGCGTGGTGCTGCTCGCGATCATGGAGAACGGGCTGATCCTGATGGGCGTGTCGTCCTACTGGACGCAGTTCTTCGTGGGCGCGGTGATCCTGCTCGCGGTGTCCACGATCTCGCTCGAGCGGCGCCGCCAGCGCGCCTCGACCCGCCGAATAATCGCGGGGACCGCGTGAGCGACGCGTCGATCCCGGCGTCACGGACGCACCGGCCGGTCATCCGGATCGGCGGCGTGAACGCGCGCCTGCTGGTGCTGCTCGCAGCGCTGGCGGCGGTGTTCGGCATCCTGATCGGCCCCAACCTGTTCGCGATCGGAACCCTGCGGTCGATGGCGCTGCAGGCGCCGGCGCTCGGCCTGCTGTCGCTCGCGATGATGGTCTCGCTGCTGTCGGGCGGTCTCGACCTGTCGATCATCGCGATCGCCGACTTCAGCGCGCTGAGTTCGGCCTTCCTGCTGCAGCATCTCGTTCACCCGGGCCCGCTCGCGATCCCGGCCGTGCTCGCCTCGCTCGCCGGCGGCATCCTGGTTGCCACGCTGATCGGCGTGCTGAACGGCGCCGTCATCGCCTTCCTCGACGTCTCGCCGATCCTGACCACGCTGGGCACGATGACGATGGTCAACGGGCTCAGCATCGGCCTCACCCATGGCGGCGTGATCTCGGGTTTTCCGCCGCTGGTGCTGTTCCTCGGCAACGGCAGCGTGCTCGGCATCCCCGCGCCCTTGATCGGGCTCGGCCTGGTCGCGGCCCCGGTGGCGTTGCTCCTCAACCGCTCGCCGTTCGGCCGGCTGACCGCGATGATCGGCTCCAACGAGGCCGCCGTGCGCTACTCGGGCGTCGACACCAGGCGCGTCCTGCTGCGTGTCTACGTGCTTTCTGGCCTGCTGGCGGCCCTCGCCGGCGTGCTGATGATGGCGCGCTTCAATTCCGCCAACGCCTCCTACGGGCAGAGCTACCTGCTGGTGACGGTGCTGGCCGCGGTGCTCGGCGGCGTCGACCCGATGGGCGGCTTCGGCCGCGTCGGCGGCCTGATCATCGCGCTCGCGATCCTCCAGCTGATCTCGACCGCCTTCAACCTGCTCGGCTTCAGCGAATTCCTGACGCTGACGATCTGGGGCGCCACGCTGGTCACGATCGCGGGCTTGGGGCTCGTGCGCCGGACGCTCGCCGTGCTGGTGTCGAAAACATAATGCCGGACCTGCGCGATCCGACCCTTCCGGCGCACGCGGTGTGCGAAGCACTCGGCCTGTCGCAGCATCCCGAGGGCGGCCACTACCGCGAGCTCTGGCGCGACCGGCCGGCCGGGGGCGGCCGGGGCTGCGCCACCAGCATCCTGTTCCTGCTGGCCGACGGCGAGCGGTCGCACTGGCATCGTGTCGACGCGGCCGAGATCTGGCTCTGGCAGGCGGGCGCGCCGCTCCGGCTCGAGATCGGCGGTGACACGGCGCACATCACGCTCGGTCCCGATCTCGCCCGCGGGGCCGTGCTTCAGGCCGTCGTTCCGGCGCATGCCTGGCAGGCAGCGCGCAGCCTCGGCGCCTGGAGCCTGGTGGGCTGCATCGTCGCACCCGCCTTCGAGTTCTCCGGCTTCGAGATGGCGCCCGCCGGCTTTTCGCCGCATGGAAAGGAACCATGACGCCCGGGATCAGGCGCCGAGCGTTCTCGGGAACGAGGCCTGCGCGCCGGCACGGGTGACGGTGACCGCCGCGTAGCGCGTCGCGTGCGCGATCGCGGCCTCGGTATCGCCATGCAGCGTCCAGTGCGCGGCGAAGCTGCCGACGAAGGCGTCGCCCGCCCCGGTCGTGTCGATCGGCACGACCGTCTCGGGCGGAAAGGCGCGCGTGCCGGCGCTCTCGATCAGCAGCGCCCCGCGCTCGCCGCGTGTCACGATCACCGCGCCGAACCCGTGCTTGAGCAGGCCGGTGCCGGAATCGACGACATGCTGCTCGGTGTCGGCCAGCACGCCGGCGAGCAGCGACAGCTCGGTCTCGTTCGGCACCAGGAACCGGACGGTTCCGAGCCGGTCGAGCGGCAGCTCTCCGGTCGCCGGCGCCGGGTTGAGCAGCACCGGAACACCCGCGCCCGCCGCGAACTCGACGGTGCGCAGGACGGTGTCGAGCGGGATCTCGAGCTGCAGCAGGATCAGGTCGCAGGCGCCGAGCGCCTCGGCGGCGCGATCGACGTCGTCCGGACGCAGCAGGGCGTTGGCGCCGGCGTTGATGAGGATACGGTTCTGCCCCGTCTCCTCGACGATGATCGTGGCCGTGCCGGTCGGCGCGTCCGCGGTGCGCAGGATGTGGGTCGTGTCGACCCCGTCGGCGCGCAGCGCCTCGAGCGCGTCCCTGCCATGGTCGTCGTCCCCGGTCGCGCCGACGAAGACGATGGTGGCGCCGGCGCGCGCGGCCGCGATGGCCTGGTTCGCCCCCTTGCCGCCGCGGCCGGTGGTGAACCCCGAGGCCGCGCGGGTTTCCCCGGCGGCGGGCATCCGGTCGATGGTGGTGACGAGATCGGTGTTGATGCTGCCGACGACGCCGACACGGCCGCTCATCGTTGCTGGTCGAGGGATCGTGGAATGCTCCTCTGTTCCACGATCCGCCGAAGGATCGAGGCCGTTAGACGTTACGACGGCGGCGCCCGATGGCAACCCCCAGCCCGAGCAGTCCGACGCCCATCAGGCTGAGCGACATCGGCTCCGGCACCGACACGCTGAGCACCGACGGCGCGCCGTTCTCGCGCGCGTAGTAGAGCACGCCATTGATGCCGCTGGTCACGTCGATCGTGCTGGTCGTGGCGACCGTCGGCGCCGCATAGAGCGTGTTGTAGGCGGTCTGGTTGTCATACAGGCTGAATCCGTCATCATGCGTCACCGTCAGGATCGTGCCCGCCGCGAGCCGACCGAGCACGATCTGGTAGAGCGACCCATAGCCAAAGCCGCCCGTGCTGCCGCTCGAGCCGAGGAAGCCGCCCAGCGTGCTGAAATCGGCGATGGTGTTGCCGCCATAGGCCAGCTTGGTCGTGCCCGAAGCCTGGTAGTTCGAGATGTTGCCGGCGTTGAAGCCGAAATCGCTGTTCAGGTCCGACGACGTCGAGTCGCTCAACGAGAGCGGACCGCTGTAGGTGAAGTTGGCGGTGTCGGCCACGCCATCGATGTTGGTGAAATTGACCGTGTGTCCGTTCACGGTCGGCAGCCTGGTCGCGTCGAAAGGAGAGCCGTTGGTCAGGATGGTTTCCACCCGGACATTGTAGGGCCCGGCCTGGGCCGCGCCGCTGACGGCCATGGCGGTCGCGAACGCGAACCCTGCCATCGTCGCGATCTTGCTCTTCATGGTCACTCTACCCCGTGCTGGTCAGGGCCTAACAAGCAAACGTCGGGCCAAACAATGTCCGCGTTGTTCGGCAACGGGTTAGCGTGCGCGTGCCACGCGAAGTGTAAGGTTTCCCGACAGAGTCCATGCACGCGACACCGCCTCGCTGGCCCGCGGCGATTGCGTCATACTGGCGTCTGTCGTCCAGCAGGAACCCCATGCACGAGCTCGAGGCCTTCATCCGGGAGCGGCGGATCACCGAGGTGGAGTGTCTCGTGCCCGACCTCTCCGGGATCGCCCGCGGCAAGATCCTGCCGGCCGAGAAGTTCCTGCGCATCCTGCGCGACCGCGGCCTGCGGATGCCCGAAAGCATCTTCGTCCAGACCGTCACCGGCGACACGCCCGAGGAGGACATCACCAGTCCCGCCAATTCCGACATCTACATGGTGCCCGACGCGACCACGGTGCGCGTGGTGCCATGGTATGCCGAGCCGACCGCGCTGGTGATCAGCGACTGCGTCTACCTCGACGGAACCCCGGTCGACATCTCCCCGCGCCACGTGCTGCGCCGCGTGCTCGCCCTCTACGAGGAGCGCGGCTGGCGCGCCATCGTGGCCCCCGAGCTCGAGTTCTTCCTCGTCCAGGTCAACAAGGATCCCGACTATCCGCTGGTGCCGCCCGTCGGCCGCACCGGCCGCACCGAGAGTGGCCGCCAAGCCTACGGCATCGACGCGGTCAACGAGTTCGACCCGCTCTTCGAGGACGTCTACGACCATTGCGAGGCGCAGGGCATCGACATCGACACCCTGACCCACGAAGCCGGCGCGGCACAGATAGAAATCAACTTCAACCACGGCGACCCGCTCGCACTCGCCGACCAGGTGTTCCTGTTCAAGCGCACGGTGCGCGAGACCGCGATCCGCCACCAGGTGTGCGCGACATTCATGGCCAAGCCCATGCAGGGCGAGCCCGGGAGTGCGATGCACATCCACCAGAGCGTGTCGGACGCCGCGACCGGCCGCACCCTGTTCGCGACCGAGGACGGCCGCGACACCGATCTGTTCCTCGCCCACATCGCCGGCATGCAGGCCTATCTGCCGTCGGTGATGCCGCTGCTCGCCCCCAATGTGAACTCGTATCGGCGGCTCGCCGGACGCGGCGACGCGCCGATCAACGTGCATTGGGGCCACGACAACCGCACGGTGGGCCTGCGCGTCCCGTATGCCGCGCCCGACGCGCGCCGGGTCGAGAACCGGGTGCCCGGCGTGGACGCGAACCCGTATCTCGCGATCGCCGCGTCGCTCGCCTGCGGCTGGCTCGGCATGGTGGAGGGCAGGGCGCCGAACGCGCCGGTGAGCGGCAGCGCGCACATCCTGCCGCGTCTGGCGTTGCCGCGCGACCAGAGCGAGGCGCTCGACCGCCTCAACGCATCCGAGCCCCTGCGCGACATCCTCGGCGCCCGCTTCGTGGCCGTGGTCAACGCGGTCAAGCAGGCAGAATACGACGCCTACCAGCGCGTCATCTCGAGCTGGGAGCGCGAGAATTTGCTGCTGAACGTGTAGCGGTCGGTCCGACCGCATGATGCTTTTGGATCGGCGGCGTTACATTCTATTCTTTTTGCAGCGTCATCGTCCATCCTGGCGGCCATATCGCGATCGGATGGTTGTGGTCGTGACGCCATTGCGTGATCTCGGCCGACCAGTTCGGGCCGGTCTTGATGACAGGCCATGGCGTCTCGACGTCGATCAGGCCCACGACCAGGAGCCATCCCACCGCAAGCCGGGCGCCCCACCGATCCGGGCGCTTCGATCCGGTCGCGATGACCAGGACAACCAACGCCGCCAGAACCTCCGGCAGGAAGGAATACCGGCCTTCGTTGCCGATGATCAGCAGGCGGGCGCCACCGTCGATCGCGCCGAAATAGCCGATGCCGCCGAGCGGCAAGGCGGCAAGGCTCAACCAGGTCGATGCGCGATGCCACCGCCGGACGATGGCGTAGACAAGCATAGCCGAAAGTCCCGCGACGATCAGGAGCGGCCGCAGGGGCTCGCGGCCTGCCGCCAGCTTGGCCTGCAACGCCGATGAGACCACGTCTCCGATGCCACGTCCCAGGAACGGCACCACGATCTGCTTGATGTAGACCACGTACATCAGCGTGGCTGCTCCGATACCATAACTTCGCCCTCGCGCGTGAATGTAGAAGAAGGTGAGCTGCAGCACGATGCCGGTGGCGAGGACGGAGAGCTGGATCGCCCGTGCCCCCGAGCGGTCCACAACCGCTCGCAACGCAAACAACGGCGCAAGCAGCCAAGCGGACGGTCCGCACAAGGGAGCCAGAAGCAGAAGTACCAGGCCGAACCGATACAGGCGCCGCCCCGGCACGTCGAGCGCCAGGATCAACGCGCCGCACAGCGTCAAATGGAACTGGCTGTGCAGAGTCTGGAGCCAGACCTCCTCGGTCAGGGGCGGGCTCGCAATCAGCAGCAGCGCTGCGATCAGGGACCATGTCGACCGCAGCCACTCATCCCGGCTGCAGACGAGCAGGATCGCCGGGCAGCACTGGAACAGCAGACCGACACCGATGGTGAACCATGGCACGTCGCGCAGCGGCAGCAGCGCGCGCGCGATCATCGGTGCGGCGTTGGCAACCAGGTTGAGGTAGCCGCCATAGGAAAAAGCCAGGGCGCGGAACCAGGGCACGGTCGCGGCGTGGACGTAGAAGACCCGCCCCTCTTCCGCCCATAACCGCCCGTGCAGAACAACGCCGGGCATCCGCGCGCAGAGGATGGCAGCGAACGCCACCACCAGAGTGCCTCGCGCGATCGCCGTCGTGCCGGGAGAAGCCGCGCCGATCATACCGGTAGCGTCATGGCCCGTGGAGTCACGCGCGCGGCAAGGGCGCGATCGCGGTCTCCTCGAGCCGCAGGACCAGCCGCACGATACGGGCAAGTCGCAGCGTCAGGAGCACGGTCGCGGCCGCGGTCAGGGCGAGCAACGCCCACCGCACCGGATGCGCCTCGTTGGCCGAGAGGGACGACAGGCCGGCGCCGGCCATGCGCCCCATGACCACGTAGCCGAGCAGCGCCGGAAGCGACGCCAGCGTCCCGAGCAGGTATTGGCGCAGCCTGATCGAGGTCAGGCCCATCGCGTAGCTGGTGACCGCGAAGGGCATGATCGGCGAGACCCGCATCAGTGCCACGAGCCGCCAGCCGTCGCGGGCGACGGCCTCGTCGAGCCGGCCGATCCGCGGGCGCCGCGCGAGCGTGCGGGCGACGATCGGACGGAACAGGCTGCGCGCGAGCAGGAACGCCAGGACCGCACCCAGGATGGTGGCGCTGCCCGACACCACGAAGCCGCGGAACACACCGAACGTCATCCCGGCCGCGATCGCGCCCACGGACGCCGGCAGCACGCCGCACAGCGCGATCAGCGTCTGGACGCCGGCCGCAAGAAGGAAGCCGGTCGGACCGAGCGCGTGCTCGAGACGCGCGATCCGGCCGATCAGGTCGCTGACCTCGTGCGGCCAGATCCGGACGACGGCCACACTGCCCAACACCAGCAGGGCGAGGGTGGACGCCGCCGCGACGCGCGAGCCGGAAAGGGCGGACGGGCCGGCCGGCATCGCCGGGCTCCTACTCGGCATCGAACAGATGTTCGGTTCTGAGGCCCATATGGTGCAGGCGGTATTGCGCGGCCGTGCGCAGGACTCCCACCCCGTAGACGATGCTGCGCCCGAAATTGATCGACGAGGCTTCGGCGAAGTATTTGGTCGGGCACGAAATCTCCCCGATCCGGAAGCCGTGATGGATCGCCAGCGCCAGCATCTGGTTGTCGAACACGAAGTCGTCCATGCAGCGCGACAGGGGAAGGCGCTCCAGCACGGTCCTGGTCCAGGCGCGATAGCCGCTGTGATATTCGGACAGCTTGCAGTTCATCAGGACGTTCTGGGCCAACGTCAGCGCGCGGTTCGCCACGTATTTGTAGAGCGGCATGCCGCCCTCGATCGCGCCGCGCCCGAGGATGCGCGACGCGAGGACGGCGTCGTAGTGACCCGACAGCAGCATGGACGCCATCGCCGGCACCAGCCTGGGTGAATACTGGTAGTCGGGGTGCAGCATCACGACGATGTCCGCGCCGCGATCGAGTGCGGCCGCGTAGCAGGTCTTCTGGTTGCCGCCGTAGCCCTTGTTGCGGTCGTGCCTGATCGTGAACAGCCCGAGACGTTCGGCGACCGCCACCGTCTCGTCCCGGCTCGCGTCATCGGTCAGGATCACGTCATCGACGATGTCGCGCGGAATCTCCGCGCAGGTCCGCTCGAGCGTGCGGGCGGCGTTGTATGCGGGCAGGACGACCGCCACCCGCTTGTTTCCGATCATCCCGTCAGCCCACGAAGCCAAACCGGCCCGAGGGCCTGGCGCGCCTCCTCTAGCGTCTCGGGCGAAAGAATCAAACCTCTGCCCGAGACGATCGGCCTGCTTCCTCTGACGGCCGCCGGGGGGATCGAAACTTTCGGCAGGTTGTTGCGCTTTGCGCTTCACCAGCCACGGAGGCCGACTTGATCACCATCCTTCTGATCGTATTGCTGATCGCGGCCTTCGGTGGCTTCGGCCACACCGGCTACCGGCGCGGCTGGTATGGCGGCTACAATCGGACCGGCGCGCCGATCGCCGGCGGCTGGGGCGGTGGTGGCCTCGGCGTGTTCCTGCTGATCGTGGTGCTGCTGCTGCTGCTGTTCGGCCATTCCGGCCCGGGCCCCGCGTAGCTCCAGGCGAGACAAGGACCTGGGACGGGGCTCTGCCCCGAACCCCGCCAGGGGGCGGCCCCCTGGACCGCCGCCTGTGGGACCTGACGATCTGGTCTGGCGTCGTCACGGTTTTCGCTCTCGCCGTGGTTTCGCGGTGGCCCGGTATCGTGCACCACGCCAACCTCTGGGGCGAGGATGGCTGGGTCTGGTATCCCGACGCCTACAATCGTGGCTGGCGCTGTCTGCTGTCGCCCTGGAGCGGCTATCTGCAGAGCGCGTCGCGAATGGTCGCGCTGGCAACCCTGCCGTTCCCGCTCGCCTATGTACCGCGGCTCTTCGCCGCCGCCGCGATCCTGGCCCAGGCCGGCGTCGCCGCCTTCATGGTCAGCGGCCGGATGGCGGCCCTCTGCCCCGCGCGCTGGATCCGGTGCCTCTTCGCGCTGCTCTACGTGCTGCAGCCGAACGCCTACGAGACCTACGCCAATCTCACCAACCTGCAGTGGCACCTCGGACTGCTCGCCTTCCTGGTCGTCATCGGTGCCCCGCCGGCACGCCCATCCGGATGGGCGTTCGACATCGCCGTCCTGGTCGTTTCGGGTCTGAGCGGTCCGCTCTGCATCTTCATCGCCCCCATCGCCGCCCTGCGTGCGCTCCTCTCGCGCGACCGGGCGAGCGTCGCACGCGCGGCGATCATGTGCGCGGGTGCGGCCGCGCAGCTCTGGTGCCTGTTCGGGCCGGACGCCGGACGCGGCACGCCGCATCTCGGCGCGGGCCCAGTCCGGCTGGCGAGGATCGTCTCGCTGCAGATCGTGCTGGCCCTGCTGTTCGGCCGGCACGCGATGCCGCTCTACATGGAATGGCGGTCCTGGCAAGACGGCGTCCTGCCGCTCTGCGTCGCCGGCTCGGCACTCCTCCTGACGCTGCGCGCCGTGTGGACCGGGCCGCCGGTCGTGCGCCTCGCCTGCCTGTTCGGCGGCCTGGTGCTGGCATCGGCACTCCTCCGGCCGACCGGCAGCGCGTCCGACACCGCCTGGGAGATCCTGGCGATTCCCGACACCGACACACGCTATTTTTTTCTGCCGGCGCTCGCCTGGGCAGCCGTGCTCTTCGCTCTCGCCAGGGACCGGGACCGCCGCTTCCGCTGGATCGGCCGGCTGCTGCTTCTCGTCCTGGTCGTCATGCTCCCCGGCGACTGGCGCCTGCCGCAAACCTTCCCGCTGCGCGAGCCGACCGACTTCGTCCAGAAGGCCCGCGCGTTCGCGCTGGCCTCTCCCGGGACGGTCATGACATTCCCGGTCCAGCCCTTCCTCGGTCACCCGATGACGCTCCGAAAGGCGCCGTAGCCCCTCACGGTCAGTCCAGAAACTCCCGCACCTGTTCGGCGGGCACCAGGGCATGATTCCACCCGTCGGGATCGAACGCGACATGATCATGCACGACCGGCGGCCGATCCGGCGCCAGCCGCACATCCTCGTAGCGGTTCGCCCGGATGAAGCGCGTCAACGCGCCCATGTTCGCGCCCTGCAATACTTCGATGAAAATGACCGGCCGATGCCGCCGGATGGTCCACCGCGCGCCCGCGATGACCGCGGCATCGTGCCCCTCGACATCGATCTTGATCAGCCGGACCGGCTGCGTGACGAGCGACGGGCGGAACATGACCCGATCCACCGTCCGCAACAGGACGTCGAGGCGCCCGGCATGAGCGTCCTTGAAATCCGTGCTCAACGAAGCGCTCGTCTCGATCAGTCCGTGTTCGTCCGATGGAAGATGGAGATCGGCATGGCCGTTCCGATCGCTGATCGCGCACCGGATCAGTCGCACGCGGTCGCCGAGCCCGTTCGCCTGGACGTTGCGGTGCAGGATGTCGAGAATGCTCGGGACCGGCTCGAAAGCCAGCACCCGGTTGGCCGACGACGCCGAGGCCGCGAGCAGGGTATAGAAGCCCGTGTTGGCGCCAACGTCGATCGCCAGGCCTGGCGATCGGTGCGCCGTGCGATAGAGATAGTGTGGCAACGGCCGCTCGACGGACTCCCAACCGGAACGATCCATTATCACCGCGATCTGGTCGCGGCCGTCTTGCGTGTCGAGCGTGAATGAAGCCACAGCCGAATCGGGGGGCAGCACCGCGGTCGCCATGCTCATGCCCGTCAAGCCAGCTGATGCTCGTGCCGCGCGGCATCCCCTCCGTCAGGCAGCGCCGTCTCAAGCAGGATGTCATGAAGTTCGCCCGCCTGGTCTTCCAGGGTCGCAAGCCTTCGCTTGTAGGGATTGACGAAGCCGTCGAACATCGAGGCCCGGTCCAGTATCGACGTGACGGCAGCAGCCAGCGGCGCCGGATCGTTGCCCATCGGGATCAGACTGCCGTTCTCCCCCACAACGATGTCCTCGGCCGCTCCCCCGCTCTCGGTCGCCAGCACCCACACGTCGCGCGCCAGCGCCTCGCGCACCGTCAGGCCGAAGCTCTCCTTCCATTGCGACGGGAACAGCAGCACGTCGATCCCCTCGAAGAACGCGTCCATCGTGTCCTGCCTGTAGGCCGGCACGATCCGGACGTCGCCCTTGACGCTCCAGCGCACGTGCTTGAAGTTGCTGAAGCCCAGGTTGAGCGTGTTGTCGACGATCACCAGCACCCAGTCCGAGCGATCGAGACCGGCGAAGGCCTCGCGGATCAACGTCATTCCCTTGAGCGGGTCGTTGCCTCCCACATAGCCGAACCGCAGCGGACCGGGTGCGCGCGCCGGACGTGGCCGTCCGGGCAATTTGATCCCGTTGCGATTGACCACGAGCTGCTCCGCCGGGATGCCGTTCGCCCGATACAGCGCCCCGTGCGACGCGCTCGGCGACAGGATGCGCGCCGCACCCTTCAGCGCCTGCATCAGGATGTCCATCCGGCTCTGCAGATGATGGGTATCGGGGAGGCAGCGCTCGCAGACCTTCAGATCGATCGTGGTCTGGTAGCAATAGGTGTTGTCGGCACGCACCATGAACTGGCGCTGGCATAGCCACCAGGCATCGTGGACCGTCACGACGTACGGCACGCGCGCGATCTGGCAGGCGCGCGCGATGCCGGCGCCGAAATGCTGGACGGCGTGGAGATGTACCACATCCGGCTCGACCGCCTCGAGGATGTCGGCAAACCGTCGCCCCATTTCGGGATCGTCGAAGTTGAGGATCTCGTCTCGCGTGTTCGGCATCGCGACGCCGAATACGTCCAGGCCCCGCGTGCGGTAGCGCCTGATCGTGTACTGATGCGCCGGAAAGCCATGCGAGCTGACGACGAAAATTTCGGTGTCGTCGCGCGCGGCCAGGCGGATCGCCATCTCCTCGGCCACCACCGTGGCGCCGCCGAAACTCCTGGGCGAGAAGAAGATGTTGACCACCAGGATCCGCAACCGGCGCCGCTCGCGCGGCGCCATCAACGACGCGAGTGGACGGAGGGTGGACGCGATCGCGTCCGGCCCGTACTGCGTCATCGCCCGCTCGCGGGCGCGCGCGGCGACGGCGTGCCGCCGCTCCGTGTCGGCCGACAGAAGCCGCAGCGCCTCGTGCCACTCCACCTCGGTCTCGGCGAGAAACCCGTCGACGCCATTCTCGATCGCCGCCCGGAATTCGGCGCGTGGCGAGCAGACCGAGGGCAGGCCCACAATGCTCGCCTCGAGCAGCTTGATGTTGCTCTTGGCGTCGTTGAAGGTCGACGCCTCGAGCGGGGCGAGCGAGATGTCGCACGCGGCGAGGGCGGTGAGATACGCCTTGAAGTTGGTGGTCTCGAACCGCTCGATCCGGTCCGCGAACGCGTCGAATCCACTCGAAAGGTTCAGCGTGCCGATGATCCGCAGATGCACGCGCGCATCCTCCCGCATCAGCCGGAGCAGTGCCGCACCCGCCGCGAGAAAATCGGTGTCGTGCGTCAGCGTGCCCGATCCGTAGGCGATCACCACGCGGCCGTCGCCGCGCACGCGCGCGGCCGCCGCCAGGCGCGCGAACGCGAGGGTCTCCGCATCCAGCGCATTGCTGACGACATGGCTCGGCTTGCCGCTCGCCTCGGCCATCAACGCGGACAGCACCGAAGTCGAGCCGATCGTGCGGTCGCAGGCCAGCATCGCGCGCCGGTAATCCGCCGCATTGTTCAGCACCTCGCGTCGCAACGCCGGCGTCAGGTCCGCGAGGTTGGCGTTCGCCCCATACAGGTCGACATCGAAGATCAGGTCGTCGATCTCCCAGATCGTTTCGACCCCGACGCGTCTCGCCTCCTCGATCACGTCGAGCGGACCCGTGAAGCCCGGAACGCGATACAGGATCGCCAGCGTATGCGTCTGCAGCAGCGAGAGCACTTCCGGCACCCGCCGCCAGGCGACGACGGTGCATGGGATGCCGATCCTCTCGAACTGCTCCTGCTTCTGCCACACGCGGTATTTCGCGCATTGCGGGATGCTGAGCTCGGCCACGATCAGCACCCTGTGGCGCAGCATCCGGGCCGCCGGATCGCCGATCGGCAACCGGTAGATGTCGTGCGCCGGATCGCGCGTCTCGCGTGACGGAAGGCGAGCGACGGGCACCCTGCGTTTGGCCGCCGCGATATCGGCCGCGACCGCCTGCTGCGTGGCGCGCGCGACCCGCGTGACCGGCCCGACCGGGCGCCGAGCCGGACCTCCGAGCAGATGGACCCGGAGGCGATCGATCGTCGCGGACGGCCCGTCCTCGATCAGCGAGCGCACCGTCCGCCGCGCGACCAGGGCCGCGAATCGCACCCGATGGCCGACCCTTGCCGCGGACAGGCGGCGGAGGAACGGCGTACGCGGTCGCGCCCGCTCAGCCTCGAAGCGCAGGATCGAGGCGCGCATGGCATGCAGCCGCGCGCTCTCGAGCAGCACCTCCTCCATCGAGGGAGACCGGGCGGACGCGTCCGCCGGAATGGCCTCGGGTGACATGGCGGCCTATCCGGACATGGTAAGGAAATGTTTCTAGGGGTCTGACGGATCATGGTCCAGGGAGCAGGCTGATGGGTGGATTGCTGAGCCGGGTCGTGGTCTTCGCGATCACCGCCGGGATCGTCTGCGCATCCGCCGTCGTGTTCGTCTTCGGGCTCGGCCTGCGCATCCCCCACGCCTGGTATGCGCTGATCCCGCTCGGGATCGGCTGCGTGGTGCTGCTCGTGCTCCGGACCACGATGCCGAAGACCGACACCGGCGACGAGCCCGAGCCGTGACCCTGTCTGCGTCAGCGCCCTCCCGGCACCACCCGCTCATGCCAGGCGGCGATCGATTCGTCGGGATACGCGTCGAACGCCTGGTCCGCAGGCGCGATGTCCGCCTCGACCCAGCCGGGCCGCGAGCCGAGCATCATGTGCGTCCGCTCGGGCGCTGCCGGCAGTTCGGTGTCGATCGCCGACGCGAACGGGTGCAGCAGCTCCGGCCAGCCGGGACTGAACAGCCACAGCCCGCTGCCGCACAGGCCGCAGAACACCCGCTCGGCCTCGCTCGGTTCGGTCGCCTCGTCCGACCGAAGCACCGCATGGTAGATGCGCGTGTGCTCCCGTCCCGCGATCTCGAGCGTCCCGGCGAGCGCGCTCAGATTGATCGCGGCCCCCGATCCGCCCTGCGTCTTGCGGCAGATGCCGCAGTAGCAGAGCTGGTACGGATAGGGATGCGGGCTCTCGACCGAGAAGCGGACCGCGGCGCAATGGCAAGAGCCTTCGAGCCGCATCACGCGGCGACCGTATGGCGGAACATGTTGCGCCGCGAATCGTCGTCCATCTCGGTCTTGAACGTGTGCCTGTCCTTCAGCGCCACCGCGCGCGCGGCAGCCGGGCGCGCGCCGATCTCCGCGGCCAGACGGGCGACGTTGGCGAACTCGGCCGCCTCGGCGCCGAACACGAACGGCAACGCGCGTGTCCAGCCCCAGACCGCCATGTCGACGATCGTGTAGTCCTCCCCGAGCATGTAGCGGTGGTCGCCGAGCCGCTTGTCGATGATCGCCCAGTGGCGCCTCGCCTCGAACGCGTAGCGCTTGACCGCATAGTCCTTCGGCTCCGGCGCGTAATGGTTGAAATGCACGTATTGCCCGGAATAGGGCCCGATGCCGGTGGCGACGAACATCAGCCACGACAGGAACGCGCCGCGTTCGGGATCGCCCGGCCGCGCGAGGAACCGTCCCGTCTTCTCGGCGAGATGGAGCAGGATCGCGTTGCTGTCGAAGACCGGCATCCCGTCGTCGACGATGACCGGCACCCTGCCGTTCGGGTTCAGCGCCAGGAAGGCGGCCGCGTGCTGCTCGCCCTTGCGCGTGTCGACCGGCACCGTCTCGTAGTCCAGCCCCATTTCCTCCAGGCACAGCGCCACCTTCATCGGGTTGGGCGCCAGCGAGTAGTAGAACGTGATCATGCCATCCTCCGCGTGCGGGACGCGAGTGAACGCGTCGGCAGGCCGGCTGGCAAGCGCCGGGCGCATGAGGTTTCGTTGCAATTGGCGCAGGGCCGGATCATAGAAAGAGCAACAATAAACACAAGGAAACGGTCATGCGTGACGGTGGGCCTGCAGGGACCGGGATCGGCGCGAGGCCATTGCCGCGCCGCACCATGCTGGGGGGCGCCGCCGCGTTCGGCGCGGCCCTGTCAGCCCCGTCGATCCTGCGCGCCCAGGGCCGCGAGCCGCACCCGCTCGCCGGCCAACGGATCCACATGTCGATCCTCGGCGTCGCGGGCTGGCTGCCGAGCAGCCTCGGCGTCGACATGTCGCCCGACTTCGCCCGCTACGTGAAGGACCGCTACAATTACGACGTGACGTTCTCCTTCGCCGGCGCCCCGTTCGGCGCCCTGTTCCAGAAGGCCGCGACGTCGCTCGCCACCCGAAGCCAGGAATACAACATCATCATCAGCGACAGCCAATGGCTCGGCGCGCTGGCGACGCCCAAGTGGATCATCAAGCTCAACGACATCATTGCCGCCGACCGCGCGCTCGACATCGAGTGGTATGCGCCCGTCGTGCAGGCCGCCTACCAGGTCTACCCGGACGGGACCAGGAACCTCTACGGCTTCCCACAGGTGGGCGACGTCGAGGGCATCTTCGTCCGCAAGGACTGGCTCGAGGCGCCCGGCGAGGCGGAAGCCTACCAGGCGAAGTACGGCAGTCCGATGCCGCGCACGTGGGAAGATTTCGAGCGGATGGATCTGGACGACTGGAAGAAGCTCGTCGCCTTCTTCAACCGTCCCGACAAGGGCCATTACGGGATCGCCATGCAGTATTCACGCGAATACGATGCGTGCAGTTGCCCGCTGATCTCCTTCATCCGCAGCATGGGCGGCGACATCTGGGACCCCAAGACCGGCCAGGTCCAGGGCATCATGGACACGCCCCAGAACGCGAAGGCGATGGAGCTCTACAAATCCATGCTGCAATGGCAGCCGCCCGGCGCGCTGAACTACTTCATCGCCGAGGTGATCGACGCCTTCACCCAGGGCAAGGTCTTCGCCGCCTGGCAATGGGTCGCGACCGGCGGCACGATGGTGCCCGCCGCCCTGAGAGGAAAGGTGATGGTCGTCCCGCCGCCCGGCTTCAAGGATGCGAGCGGCCATCTCAACCGCAACTACATCATCGGCGGCCAGCCCTGGGTCATCAACGCCTTCAACGACGCGGCCCACATGCGTGTCGCGCTGGACTTCATGCGCTGGTGGTATCTGCCCCAGACCGCGTCCGACTATCTCAAGCGCGGCGGCCTGCCGTGCGACAAGGCCACCCTCACCAGCGCCGGCTTCGACGACGTCTATCCGTGGAACCGCACCTACAAATACATGCTCGAACGCAGCACCGACTTCTGGCACGATCCCAAATACGCCGAAATGCTGTCGACCCAGCAGGAAGGCTGGACCGGCTACATGACGGGCCAGATCAAGGACCCGATGCACGCGCTGCAATACATCGCCTGCAAGCAGCAGGGCATCCTGTTCGACGGCGGCACGGCGCAGACCGAGCCGACCGGCGCCTGCAGCGGGATACGCCTCTAGCCATGCCGTCGGAGGCGCGCGCAAAAATCCTGCGTGAGCCCTCCGTCCCGGCCGGCGGCTGGGACGCCTTCACCCGCTTCCTCGGCCGCCGCGAGATCCTGCCGATCCTCCTGCTGCTGCCGGTCCTGATCTTCTTCATCGTCTGGAACCTGATCCCGACGCTCTGGCTGCTCGGTCTCGGCTTCTACCGCTTCTCGCTGACCAGCGGTCATCCGCCACGCTTCGCCGGCCTCTACAACTACCGCTCGATCCTGAACGACGCCGGCGTATGGTCCGACCTCAGCCGCACCTTCGTCTTCGTCTTCTGTGCCGTCGCATTGGAAACCCTGCTCGGCGTCGCCCTCGGCCTGCTGTTCTGGAACAGCCACCGCCTGCCCGGACGGCGGATCGCGCTCACCATGCTGTTCTCCCCGATGGTGCTCACACCGGTCGCGGCCGGCACCTTCTGGCGCCTGATCTACGATCCGACCTTCGGCGTGCTCGACAGCATCCTCCGAAGTCTCGGCTTCGCGGGCGTGAACTTCCTCGGCGACAGCAGCGTGGCCTTCGGCGCGGTGCTCGCCGTCGACGTCTGGATGTGGACGCCGTTCATGGTGCTCATGACCCTCGCCGCCCTCGCCTCGGTTCCGAAAGCCGAGCTCGAGGCAGCCGAAATCGACCATCTCGCCTGGCATCAGCGATTGCGTCTCGTCGTCTTCCACCACGGCAAGTTCATCCTGATGCTCGGCATCCTGCTGCGCACCATCGACGCCTTCAAGACGATGGACCTGATCTACGACATGACCTACGGCGGTCCTGGCTCGACCACGCAGCTCGTCGCGATGACGCTCTACCGGCGCGCGTTCGAGGCCTTCAACATGGGCTGGTCGTCCGCACTCGCGGTGATCCTGCTGCTGATCTCCATCGCGTTCACCGCCACCTTCATCTTCGTCCTGCACTGGCGCGAACGCCGCGAGGCCGACGCGTGAAAACCCACCTCTACCACGCCGCGCTGTGGCTGGTGGCGTTGGTCTTCTTCGCCCCGATCGCATGGATCCTGCTCTCGTCGTTCAAGACCGCCGACCAGATCCTGGCGGTCCCGCCCCGCCTGTTCTTCACCCCCACGCTCGCCAACTACGCGAAACTCTTCTCGAGCGCCGGCTTTCCGCGCCAACTCCTCGACAGCGCGCTGTTGTCGGTCACCGCCGTGCTGATCGCGGTGGCGGTCTCCTTCCTGGCCGCGTTTTCGTTCTCCCGCTTCAAGCCCGCGGGCACCAACTTCCTGATGTTCCTGCTGCTCTCGATCCGGATGCTGCCAGGATCTGCCGCCATCCTTCCGGTCTACCTGATGTATGTGGGCTTCGGCTGGAAGGACACCTATTTCGGGATGATCCTGTTCTACGCGATGTTCTCGATCCCGTTCTCGGTCTGGATCCTCAAGGGCTTCATCGACGGCGTCTCGCCGCGCTTCGACGAGACCGGCATCGTCAACGGCGCGTCGTGGCTGCGGATCATCACGCGCACCATCCTGCCGCAGATCATGCCCGGCATCATCGCCGCCTCGATCTTCAACTTTATCTTCGTCTGGAACGAATTCCTCTTCAACTACATCATCGGCGGCATCAGGACGTCCAACATTCCCGTGGCGCTGGCCAGCGGTCTCTATTCCAACGGCGGCGTCGACTGGACCTTCATCTCGGCCCTGACCAGCGTCTATATCGTGCCGCCGATCCTCGTGGTCTACGTCTTCCAGCGCTACCTGCTGGTCGGGATGACGTTCGGCACGGTCCGCGGCGAGGTCTGATGAACCGCATCGTGCCTCGCGCCGAGCTGGCGCTGATCCTGGTCATGGGTGCCGGTTTCCTGCTGATCGTCCAGCAATGGAGCTTCGGTCTCTATCAACTCGGACTCCTGACGGTGATGGCGGCAACGATCCTCAACATCGCGGTGGGCAACCTGCCCCGCGCCGCCGCTCCCTGGCGCGCGCTCAGGCTCACCCTCCTGCTGCTGTCGATCGTGGCCGGCGTCTTCATCGCCGGCATTCTGCTCGTCCCGTCGCTCGCCCGGCTCGGCGGATGAGCCGCGTCCGCTTTGACTCCGTAAGCAAGTCCTACCGTGGCGCGCGCGCCCTCGACCGCGTCTCCTTCGACGTGCCGCCGGACAGTCTCACCGTCCTGTGCGGACCACCTTCGGCCGGCAAGTCGGTGCTGCTGCGCCTGCTCGTGGGCCTCGAGCAGCCCGACGAGGGACGCATCCTGATCGGCGAACGCGACATCACCGCGGTCCCGGCATCACGCCGCCGCATCGGCTATGTCCCCCAATCCTTCGCGCTGTTCCCGCATCTCAGCGTGTTCGACAACATCGCCTATCCGCTCGCACTCCAGGGCGTCGGCCACGCCGAGATCGAGCGGCGCATGCGCGACATCGCCGCCATCCTCCGCATTGGTCCCCTGCTGGCCAAGCGTCCGAGCCAGCTCAGCGGCGGCGAGAAGCAGCGCGCCGCGATCGCGCGCGGCATCCTCAAGAACGCCGACCTGTTCATCCTCGACGATCCGCTCGTCGGCCTCGACTTCAAGTTGCGCGAAAGCCTGATGGAGGATCTCAAGGACATGCGCGCCGAGCTCGGCGCGACCTTCCTCTACGCGACGTCGGACAGTCTCGAAGCCCTCACCATGGCCGAGCACATCATCGTCCTCGATGCCGGCCAGGTGGTCGACGCCAATCCCGTCCACGAACTCTATCGCCGCCCGCGCCACCTGCGTGCGGCCGAACTCGTGGGCTTCCCGCGCTGCAATGTCATGGCGGGCTCGCTCGAGGGGACCGGACAGTGCCGAACCAACCTCGCCTCCTTCGCGCTGCGTGCCCCGAGCCACCACGCGGGAGAGGTCGCCGTGATGGCCCGTCCCGAACATATCGAGCACCGGCCCGGCGGCAACGGAACGCCCGGAACGATCCGTCTGATGGAGAACCTCGGTGCCGAATGCGTCATCTATGTCGATGCGGGCGACGAGACGCTGGTGACGTCGGTCGCCTCGCCCAGCGTCGCCCATCTCGACATCGGCGCGCCGTTCGCCTTCGCCGTCAGGACGGGCGGCCTGCTGGTCTTCGAACCGGCCTCCGGCGCATTGCTCGGACAGGGCTCGGATGCCTGACATCGTGCTGCGCGGCGTCACCCGCGCGTTTGGCGCGTTCAAGGCGGTCGACGACATCACCGCGACCTTCGCCGAGGGAACCGTCACCTGCCTGCTCGGCCCCTCCGGCTGCGGCAAGACGACCCTGATGCGCATGATCGCCGGACTCGAGACCCCCACCGCCGGCACCATCAAGTTCAGTGACCGCGACGTCACCCGTCTCCCTGCCGGGCGACGAGACGTGGCCATGGTGTTCCAGTATCCGGTCATGTACCGGACCCGTAGCGTGATCGAGAACATCGCACTCCCGCTCGACCGCGACCGCAGCCTCTCGCCCGACGAACGCCGCCGCCGCGTCGAGGAAGTCCTCGAAGTGCTGCAACTGTCCGCTCTGCGTGACCGGCATATCGGCGATCTCGACATCGGCACCCGCCAGAAGGTCGCCGTCGGCCGCGCGATCGCGCGGCGCTGCGACGTCATCCTGTTCGACGAGCCGACGACGAACGTCGAAGTCCACGCCAAGCTCGCACTCATCCGCGCCTTCAAGGAGTTCCGCTCACGCCTCAGGCAGACCGTGATCTACGTCACCCACGACCAGACCGAGGCGATGACGCTCGCCGACGAGATCGCGTTGATGCAAGCGGGCCGCATCTCGCAATGCGCCGCCCCGCGGTCGATGTACGAAATGCCCGAAAGCAGTTTCGGCGGCTGGTTCCTCGGCAATCCCGGCATGAACTTCCTCGAGCCGCGCCGACGCCCCGACGGCACACTCGAGGTCGATCTGCTGCCTTATCCGGTCGAACGCCCTCCGGTCGCTTCCGACAATCTGACGCTCGGCATCAGGCCTGAATATCTCGAAGTCAATTCGCAACCGGGCGACGATACCGTCGTGGCGCGCGTGGTCCGCTCCTCGATCACCATCGGCGGCCAGCATCTGCTGACCCTCGCGATCGGTGCGATCCGCGTGAAGGCGAAAACGTCGCCCGACGCGCCGCGAGCCGACGGGGAGACGGTGTTCGTCCGATGTCCGATCGAGCATGCGGTGTTCTTCGCCGATGGAGTCCGTCTCCACGAGACAGTCCGCGCGGCCAACGAAAGACCGGGGGGACCGATGCCGGTCCCCCCGGACCCCCCGGCTTTCACAAGCGTTCCTTGAACTTCCTGATGTGGGCCGTCATCGCGGTCTCGACCGGCAGGCGCTCCATGCTGCTCGCACCATAGAAGCCGTTGCAGTGCACGCTGTGCGCGAGCACGAACGCAACATCGTCGGGCGTCGCGATCGGGCCGCCATGGGCGAGGACAATGACATCCGGCCGCACGCCCCGTGCGGCTTCGCCGCAGGCGTCGATCAAGGCCACCGACTCTTCCAGCGTCTTGGACGTCGAGACGCCGATCGTGCCGCCCACCGTGACACCCATGTGCGGCACCACGATGTCGGCGCCCGCCTCCGTCATCGCCGTCGCCTCCTCGGGCGAGAACACGTAGGGCGTCGTCAGCATGTCGAGCGCATGTGCCGCACGGATCATGTCGATCTCGGTCGCGAACCTGATCCCGCTCTCCTCGAGCGCCACCCGGAAGGTGCCGTCGATCAGGCCGATGGTCGGGAAGTTCTGCACCCCCGAATAGCCGAGATCGCGCAGGTCGCGCAGCAGCACGGGCATGATCGCGAACGGATCGGTTCCGTTCACGCCCGCGATCACCGGCGTCGCGTGAACCACCGGCAGGATCTCGCCCGCCATTTCCTTGACGATGTCGTTGGCGTTGCCGTAGGCGAGCAGCCCCGCCGCCGACGCGCGTCCGGCCATCCGGTAGCGGCCCGAATTGTAGACCACGATCAGGTCGACGCCGGCCGCCTCCTCGCATTTGGCCGAAATGCCCGTCCCGGCGCCGGCGCCCACGATCGGGATCCGGTTGCGAACCATCGCCTGGAACCGCTCGACGAGAGCGGCGCGCTCGAAGCGTGGCATCAGCCGCGCCCGAGCCGCAGGGCCAGCGTATCGAACCCGAGCTGGAACACATCCGCGTGGACCATCGGGATCAGCCGTACATCGTCGTTGGGCGACGCGGTCCAGTCGGCCGTCCACACCCCGAGCGTCGTGCCGTTGTCGGTGACGGGATGGAGCTGCACGGCGGCGTGGTAGTTCAGCCAGGGCATCGGGCTCCTGGTGATCCGGTAGTGCAGCGCGCGGGTCCGGTCGCAGAGCCTGGTGAGCTGCTCGTGCAGTTCGCCGTCGCCCAGCCGGAAGCCGCGAACACCCCCGACCGTGTCCGACCGCACGCCGTCGAGCATGTGCATGTCCGACAGTTCGGGATGCCAGCGCTCCATGCTCGTGAAGTCGCGCACCGTCGCCCACACCGTCTCGATCGGTGCCGCGATGACCGACGAACAGAACACTTTCGCGGGGCGCAGCCCGAGCCAGCGCTCCGAGCCCTCCGGTGCCTTGCGTCCCTTGGCCAGTCCGGCCAGGGACGCGAGTCCGCTCGCGAAGACGTCGCGCGAGACGATCCGCTCGTACTTGCCCCGATCCTCCGGCGCCTCGTCGAAGGTCGCACTCCAATGCGCGAAGGTGCGGTCGCCATTCGTGACCGGCGTGAGCTTGAACATCGCGTGGTAGTTCTCGACCGGGAACGCCGGCATCTCGAAATTGTAGGAAAAGCAGGTGCGCGTGTCGTCGAGCATCGTCAGGCGTTCGCGGACAGGCGTGCCGTCGCCGAGATGGAACGCGCGCACGCATCCGACCGAATCGGACGGCCGCCCATCCTCGATCGTGCTCGGGCCGAGGCCCGGCACCCAGCTTGGCAGCGCATTGAAGTCGCGCACCATGTCCCAGACCGCTTCCACCGGCGCGTTGATGATCGTGCTCGCTTCTGCCTGCGACATCGTTCTAGCTCCCTGGATGCGCCACGATATCGCGCAGCGACGCCGCAAGTGAAGCCGCGAACGCCGGATCGTTGATGTGGTGCGGCAGATCGATCAGCCGGCGCCGTTCGGTCTGGCGCAGGCTCGTGGCCAGGGCCTCGAACAACGCCGCATCCGCGCCTGGATCATGGAAGGCAAGGCCGGGCGCGTCGAGCGCCGAGACGCCGCCCCGCGGCAGCAGGAACCGCACCTGGCCCTCCATGGCGTTCAACCGTTCGCCGATCCAGCGCCCGATGCGGGCACTCTCGTCGGCATCGACACGCATCAGCGTCACCTGCGGATTGTGGACGTAAAGGTTCCGATCACGGAACTTGTCGGGCACGGTCTCGATCGCGCCGAAATTGACCATGTCGAGCGCGCCGCACGACCCGACATAGGGGATCCCGTCGCCGGCGAACGCGCCGAACCGCTGTTCGGTGCACGGAAACACGCCGCCCACCAGGAAGTCGCAGACCTCCGTGGTCGTCACGTCGAGCACGCCCGCGAGCAGATCCGACGCGACGAGCTTCTCCATCGACTGTCCGCCGGTGCCGGTCGCGTGGAACACGAGGCAGTCGAAATCCGCCTCGAGTGCCGCGACGACCTTCGTCACGCACGGCGTGGTCACGCCGAACATCGTCAGCCCCAAGGCAGGTTTGCCGTCCTGCACCTCCGTCCGGCCGCGCGCCATCGCCGCGATCGCGCGCGCAGCATTGCCGAGCACGACCCGCGAGATCCGGTTCAGCCCGGCGAGATCGGTGACCGAATACATCATCGCCAGATCGCTGCCGCCCACGAACGGCGCGACGTTGCCCGACGCGACCGTCGAGACCATCAGTTTCGGCACGCCCACCGGCAGCGCCCGCATCGCCGGCGTGATCAGCGCGGTCCCACCCGACCCGCCGAGGCCGATGATCCCGGCGACGTCGTCGCGCTGGACAAGGAACCGCTCGAAGGCGATGGCCATCGCGGCGATCGACCGCCCGCGGTCGCCGGTGAAGACCGCTCCCGCCCCCTCGGGATGGTGGCCGGCCACATCGAACGCGGTGATGTCGCCCCCTTCGTGGTCCGCTCCCGTGGAGAGATCGACAAGCGGTGCGGCAAGACCCTCGGCCTCGATCAGCCGCTTGACGTAGTGCAGCTCCGCCGCCTTCGTATCGGCGGTTCCGGCCACGAAAACCTTCGATCCCAGGCTCATGGAAGCGTGCGGCCCGTTCAAGAGACCGCCGCAGGAATTGGTTGCGGCATCATCAGGCTAGGCGACAAGCTGCCGTCCATCAATGCCCGCGGCAATCAGTGCCGGCAAAGTCTCGCCGCTCCGCTGATCACCCATCCGACCGCCGGATCTTACGAGACGGGCTCGCCGAAGATCTCGACATGATCCAGATGCAGGATGCCCCGTCCCGCAAGCCCGATCCTGACGAACCGGCACAGCACGCCATCCGGCAGGCTGAGCGAGAACGGATGCCCATCCACCCCGCCCCAGACAAAATCGCCGCGCTCACGATGCAGGATCTCCCAACGGTCGCCATCCCGCGACAACGACACGTCGAAATTCCGCAAGCGCGCCGCGATCGCCGCCGCATCGAACCGGTTGTAGATCCGGACCTCATGGATCAGGTGATCCGCCGCCAGGTCGACCGACCACCACGGCCGATCCTCGTCCTCGGTATGGAAACCACAGCCTCCGTCAGGCGTGCCGGTGAGTGCGCCCGCCGCATCCTCCGAAGTCGTCGCCCCACGGGAATACGCGCAGATCGAACTCTGGTCGGCTCGCTTGCCCTTGGCCACGTTCGGCCAGGCTGGCACCGGTGGTGCGGCATGCGGCTTCCATCGCGACAGATACCTGGTCCAGTAGCGATGAAGACGAAAATCCGCGACCTGGTTCAGAGTGCCGAAGAACAGCCCCGCCTTGTCTCCCTGCAACGACTGGCTCCAACGATCCTGATGGATGAAATCGCCGGCCACGCCTCGCTGCCGTCGGCGTTCCAGATCGGCTTCCGACTTGAGGAAATAGTGGAAGATGCAGGGCCCGTCGACGATCGTGGCACCAATGCCCGGCTGCTGCAGAATGAGGGCCGCGTGATGCGGAAACTCCTTCCAGTAGGCATCCATGGCCAATCCCAGGATGTTTCTCTTCTCCCCGACGCCGTAATGCTCATTGCCCCAATGGTGATGGATCGAATCACGCACATGCGGATCGGGATCGCGGCGAGTGGAGACGGCACTCGATCGGGTCAAGGTCTTGGTGTGCGGGTCGGGTCCTGGCATCCGCGCGGTGTAGTTCAGCAGCACGCTGCCCTCCGGCCTGGTCTTGTGACCGTTCGGCCCGAAAATCAGCCAGTTGAGATAGATGCTGTCCCAATCCGCCGGAACCGAGGCGACGAACGCGCCGACACTGTCATGGCCGCCGAGAAACACGAACTCGTCGACATCGAGGAACTGGAACCATTCGGTCTCGTGCAGATGATGTTGGAGGAAATGCCGGTACATGTAGATTTGCTGGCCGACCATCGGGAAATGCACGAACGTGACCATCCCGTCCCCGAACGGCAGGATCGTCTGGTAGAGCTCCGCCGGATCGTCGTCGTTGCAGTAGAGAAAGAGATGATCGAACCCGATCGACCGGTGGTAGCACAGCCATTCGACGATGTGCGCCGCTTCCCAGCGCGCGCATGTCACCAGGCTGAACCGATGGCGACGGGAAGGCTCCGGCGGCGAGACGCTCATCGACGGCTCCGCGCGGATCGAACGGATTGGCGGACCCGGCGCGATTCGAACGCGCGACCTTCGCCTTCGGAGGGCGACACTCTATCCAGCTGAGCTACGGGTCCGACACCCAACCACTAGCCGATCCCGCCCGCCCGCGCCAGCCTGCGGCGCTCATGGGTCATCGCCCGTCTGATACGCGCCGGTGTCGTCGAACGCGGCCGGCAGCGGGAACGGCGCCCCGTCCTGCCAGGATCGGCTCGCGGTCCAGCCGGCCGCCAGCAGGTCCGCCCCCGACGGCAGCGGCCGCTCCGGATGAAGCGTCCATGACGCGATGTCCGCCTCCGCCGCGCGATGGTCGCGGTCGCGCAGCATCAGATGATACCCGTTGGCATAGTAGGCGCGACGGTCATCGGGCGGCAGCCGCGCCCAGGCCGCCGCCGTCGCCTCGGGCGGGATCAGCTGGTCCTTCGCGCCATAGGCGAACAGCACCGGGCCCTGCATCCGCGGCGCCGCCGCCTGCGCCTCCGTCATCAGCCCGACCAGGCCCGACACCACCGCGAGCGAGGACCCGTCGAGCGTAAGCGGGTCCCTCGACAGCTTCAGCAGCTCGCCGCGGTCGTCGCTCGCGGTGATGTGCAGCGGCAGCTCGCGCCCGGTCAGGCGATGTCCCGGCGCCACCGCGGCGGCAACGTCAAGCGCTGCCACCACCAGCGGGTTCATCTGCCCCCGCCCCCACACCGCGGGAGCCAGCAGGATCGTGCCGGCGGGCCGCACCCCGTGCCGCGCCGCCGCGTCGCCCGCCGCCAGCACCATCGCGACCGCGCCGCCCATGCTGTGGCCCATCACGTAAAGCGGAACGCCCGGCTCCATCCGCGCCACATCGGCCGCGACCGAAGCCGCGTCATCGACCAGGCGCGCCGTGCCCGGCCAGCGACCGCGCCCGGGTGCCGCGCCGAACCCGCGCTGGTCGTAGCCGTAGACCGTCAGCCCATAAGCGGCCAGACGCGGCCCCGAATGTTCCCAGGCGTCGCGGCTGTCGCCGAACCCGTGCAGCGCCACGATCACCGCCTGCTCGGGCGGCACCGCATGCCAGACCCGTCCCGGCAGCACCGCCCCGTCGCTCATCGTGAAGGCGAGGTCGGGTGGCACCACCCGCGCGTCCTGCTTGATCGGCAGCCGGGTGGAGAGGCATCCCGACAGCGACAGCGACACCAGCAGGACCGCGCGCGAATTTACCCTGACGCCCATGGCCACTATGCTCCACCCGCCGACTTGGCACAGGAGAAGCCAGCAGATGCCATACGGCGCATCAACCCCCAATCCGAAGCTCGGCCTGGTGGAGACGCTCGAGGTGCACAGCCGCGTGGTTGCCTGCGACGGAGGCGCCGGACCGCTCGGTCATCCGCGCGTGTGGCTGCGCATCGTGGGCGAGCAGACCTTCTGCCCCTGGTGCTCGCGCGTCTTCAAGCTCGCTGCGGGTGCTCCCGTCGCCGACGACGACCCTGGCGCGCCCAGCGACGACGACCAGTGAGCGCTCGCATCGAGGCGGCCGAAGCGCCGGATGACCAGCCGGGGCGCCATCTGGTCCTGATCGACGGGTCGGGCTTCATCTTCCGCGCCTTCCACGCCCTGCCACCGATGACCCGCGCCGACGGCACGCCCGTCAATGCGGTGTTCGGCTTCTGCAACATGCTCGCCCGCCTGCTCCGTGACCATGTCGGCACCCATCTCGCCGTCGTCTTCGACGCCGGACGCATCACGTTCCGCAACACCATGTATGCCGACTACAAGGCGCACCGCCCCGAGCCACCCGACGAGCTGATCCCGCAATTCGCGCTCATCCGCGATGCGACCGCGGCCTTCGGCGTCCCGGCGATCGAGCTCGCCGACTACGAAGCCGACGACCTGATCGCCTCCTACGCCGCCGAGATCGAACGCACCGGAGGCCGCTGCACCATCGTCTCGTCCGACAAGGACCTGATGCAGGTCGTGGGCGGCGGCACCGAAATGCTCGACCCGATCAAGCAGAAGCCGATCGGCCCGGCCGAGATCGAGGAGAAGTTCGGCGTCCCGCCGTCGCTGATGGTCGAGATCCAGGCGCTGATGGGCGATCCCGTCGACAACGTCCCCGGCGTGCCGGGGATCGGGCCCAAGAAGGCGGCCGCCCTGATCCTCGAATACCGCACCGTGGGCGCCGTGCTCGACGCCGCCGCCGCCGGCACGATGAGGCCCTCCAAGCAGCGCGACGCGCTGGTCGCCCACGCGGACGCCGCCCGCATCTCCCGCCGCCTCGTCGAGCTCAGCCGCGACGTCCCGCTGCCGCTCCCGATCGACGCCCTGGCGGCAAGCCCGCCGGAGGCCGCCCGTCTCGGCGCCTGGCTCGAGGCGATGGGCTTCCGCTCGATCCGCCAGCGCCTTGGCCTCGACGGCGCACATGACGCCGCGCCCGCCGAACCAGCCCCCGAGGCGCCCGCTGCCATCCCCTTCGAGGGCTACGCCTGCGTCACCGACGAGGCGACTCTTGCCGCCTGGATCGCCGACGCCCAGAAGGCCGGCCTGGTCGCGATCGACACCACCACCGACGGTCTCGATCCGATGCGCGCCAAGCTCGTCGGGCTCTCGCTCGCCGTCGCGCCCGGGCGCGCCTGCTACATCGCCGTCCGCCACGAGGGCACGCTCGAGGCGCCCGTCCCCGCCCAGATCGATCCCGCCAGGCTCGCCGCCCTCCTCGCCCCCCTGCTCGCCGACCCGGGCGTGTTGAAACTGTTCCACAACGCCAAGTTCGAGCTCCTGCTGCTCGCCCGCGCCGGCTGTCCCACGATCGCCCCGATCGACGACACCATGCTGATCTCCTACGCCCAGGAGGCGGGTGCGCACGGCCACGGCCGCGCGGAGCTCTCTGCGCGCCACCTCGCCCACACGCCGGCGTCGAAGGAGCAGGTGACCGGCACCGGCCGCAACCGCCTCACCTTCGACCGTGTCCCGCTCGACCGCGTCACCGCCCATGCCGGCGAGGCGGCCGACGTCACGCTCCGCCTGTGGCACGCGATGCGTCCCGACCTGCGCCCGAACCGCTCGCTCGCCATCTACGAGCAGATGGAGCGCAGGCTGGTCCCGCTCCTGGCCGGCATGGAGCGGGCCGGCATCACGGTCGACGCCATCGAGCTCCGCCGCCTGAGCGAGGATTTCGGCGCCCGCATGGCCGTGCTGGAGGCCGCGATCCACGGCCTAGCCGGCCGCGCCTTCAATCTCGGCAGCCCCAAGCAACTGGGCGAGGTGCTGTTCGACGAGATGGGCCTGCCCGGCGGCCGCCGGATGAAGACCGGCGCCTGGGGCACCGACAGCACCATCCTGCAGGGCCTCGCCGAGCAGGGCCACGACCTGCCCGCGCGCATCCTCGACTGGCGCCAGCTCGACAAGCTGAAAAGCACCTACGCCGACAGCCTGGTCAACGACATCAATGCAACCACGAAACGCGTCCACACCAACTACCAGATGGCGGTCACCAGCACCGGCCGCCTCAGTTCCAACGATCCCAACCTGCAGAACATCCCGATCCGCACCGAGGAAGGCGGCCGTCTCCGTCGCGCCTTCGTGGCCGCTCCGGACCACGTCCTGGTCAGCGCCGACTACTCTCAGATCGAGCTGCGCCTGCTCGCCCATGTCGCCGACATCCCGGCACTCAAGGAGAGCTTCTCCCGCGGCGAGGACATCCACGCCCGCACCGCGAGCGAAGTCTTCAACGTGCCGATGGAGGGCATGGACGCGCTCACCAGGCGACGCGCCAAGGCGATCAATTTCGGCATCATCTACGGCATCTCCGCCTTCGGCCTCGCCCGCAATCTCGGTATCGACGGCGGCACCGCCCGCCTCTACATCGACGCCTATTTCGCCCGTTATCCCGAGATCCGCGCCTACATGGAGCGCACCCGCGAGGAGGCCCGCATCGCCGGCTACGTGCTCACCCCCTTCGGCCGCCGCTGCTGGATCCCCGGCATCGCCGACAAGAACCCCAACCGCCGCGGCTACGCCGAGCGCCAGGCGATCAACGCCCCGCTGCAGGGCGGTGCCGCCGACATCATCAAGCGCGCCATGGTCCGCCTGCCGAGGGCGCTCGCCGCCGCGGGCCTCGAATCGAGAATGCTGCTGCAGGTCCACGACGAACTCCTGTTCGAAGCCCCGCTGCCCGAGGCTGAAGACCTCGCCCGCGTCGCCCGCGAGGTGATGGAAGGTGCTGCCGACCTGTCGGTCCCGCTGGTGGTCGAGACCGGGATCGGCCGCAGCTGGGCGGAGGCGCACTGATGGTCGGCCGAAGGTCAGGGGTTCCACTCCCAGAGCGTCTCGTCGCGATCAACGTTCAGCGTGGGGCGCACTGATGGTCGGCCGAAGGTCAGGGGTTCCACCCCATCCCCGGTTTCCAAAGGCTGGCCTTTGGCGGGGTGCAGGGGCAGCGCCCCTGGTTCTCTCGCTTCTGGCGGCGGCACCACAAGCAAGCGTCACCGGCGCGTTCGCACGCGCCACCGCGCCCGGGCAGGACACCGGCGGCGTGTTCCTGACCATCACCAGTCCCGACGCCGACACGCTCACCGGGGCGACGACCGATGTGGCCAGGGTTGTCTCGCTGCACCGGATGACGATGTCGGGCAGCGTGATGCAGATGCGACAGATGGCGACCGTGCCGTTGCCCGCCGGCAAGCCGGTCTCGTTCGCGCCCGGTGGCATGCATCTGATGCTGGAGGGGCTGCGCCATCCTCTGCAGCGAGGCGAAACAATTCACCTGACGCTGCATCTGGCGCATGCCGGGGCGGTCGCGTTGGATGTGCCGGTGGCCGGCCCGGGCGCGCGCGCGCCGTCGATGCCCGGGATGCGGATGTGAAGCGGATTTTCGCAGGTGGCGCCGCGACGCTGCTGCTGGCGGTCGCCGTGGTGCTCGCGGTGTTCGCGGCCTCCCGCATGGGCGAGTGGACCAACCCGTTCGGCGCGCCCTACAGGAGTGCCGGCGGACCAGCGCCGATCGGCGGCCCGTTCACGCTGACCGGCCCGGACGGCAAGAGCGTCGCCAGCGCCTCGTTCCGCGGCAAATGGATGCTGATCTATTTCGGCTATACCCACTGCCCCGACGCCTGCCCGACGGCGCTGAACGACATCGGCGTCGCCCTCGACATGATGAAGCAGGCCCGCGCCACGGTGGCGCCGTTGTTCATCACGGTCGATCCGGAGCGCGACACGCCGCCGGTGATCGCGGCCTACACCCACCAGTTCTCGCCGCAGATCATCGGGCTCACAGGCACCGCCGGCGCGATCAAGCAGGCCGAGCGGGAATACAAGGTCTACGCGGCGCGCCACCCGATCGCGGGCGGCGGCTATGCGATGGACCACAGCAACATCATCTACGTGATGGACCCGGACGGAAAGTTCGCCGGCATCATCGACGGCAGTGCGAACCCGGAGGATATCGCCGCCCAGGTCGAGAAGTTCGAGGCCTGACGGCGCGCACCGTGAGGACCACATGGGTCGGGTGATCCCCATCGACGAAGCGGTCCTGCCGCGCCCACCCTTCCCGACCCGCGTCCGCGGTCAGGTCGAGGCCTTCTTCGTGTTGCGCCGCAACCCGCTCGAACTGTGGGGGAGGCCGGCCTACGAGGAGAGCGTGCTCGCCGGTCGCTTCCTCGGCCGCGACCAACTGCTGATCAATGACCCCGACGCGATCAAGCACGTGCTGGTCGACAACCACGCCAATTACCGCCGCAACGCCGCGACCCGCCGCATCCTGCAGCCGGTGCTCGGGGACGGCCTGTTCCTCGCCGAGGGCGACGCGTGGAAGCACCAGCGCCGCACCATCGCGCCGTCGATGGCGCCACGAACGCTCGACCTGCTCGCGCGCCATGTCGCGATCGCATCCTCGGAGACCGAAGCGAACCTCGACGACAAGCTCGGCCGCGTCGTCGAGTTGCTGCCGGTGCTGCAGCGCCTCGCCTTGTCGATCGCCGCGCGCTCGATGTTCTCGCTCGAGGTCGCCGCCCACGGCGCCGAGCTCCGCGGCCTGCTGTACCGCTACGGCACCAAATACGCCCAGCCCGGCATCCTCGACCTGATGCTGCCCGGGAACCGGCGCTCGCCCACCGATCGCCTCCGCGAGCAGTTCCGCGTCGAATGGCTGGCGCTGATCGACCGCATCATCGACGCGCGCGAGGCGAACCCGCCCGAGCCGGGCGCCCCGCGCGACCTGTTCGACATGCTCGCCGGCGCCCGCGATCCCGAGACCGGGCAGGGGTTCGACCGCGCCATGCTGCGTGACGAGGTGGCGACGATGATCCTCGCCGGCCACGAGACCACCGGCGTCGCCCTGTTCTGGTCGCTGTTCATCGCCGCGCGTCGTCCCGAATGGCAGTCCGAGCTGGCCGAGGAGGCGCTCGGCGCCGACCTCTCGCCCGATGGCGCGGCCAACGCGATCGACCATCTGCCCAAGCTGCGCGCCCACATAGACGAAACCCTGCGCCTCTATCCGCCGGCCTTCCTCATCACCCGCGAGGCCAAGGGTCCCGACACGGTCGGCGGCCACGATGTCGCCGCCGGCGCGATCATCAGCGTGGTTCCGTTCGTGCTGCACCGTCACACGAAGTTCTGGCGCGATCCGGACCGGTTCGATCCGAGCCGTTTCCTGCCGGGCGCCACACCTCCGTCGCGCTACGCCTACATGCCGTTCGGCGCCGGTCCCCGGATCTGTGTCGGCGCCCGTTTCGCGCTGACCGAGGCGGTGGTGGTGCTGGCGCGGCTACTCGCCCGCTACCGCGTCGAACTCGCCGCCGGCAGCGAACACGTGCTGCCGCGGGCGATCGTGACGACGCAGCCGGACCGGCCGGTGCGTTTCATTCTTCGCCGGCGCGCGCACTGAACAAGCCTGGGGCTTCGCCCCAGACCTCGCCTGGATGTCTGCTTCCGAACATGGGTTCGGGTGCCGGCGCATCATGCGATCTAACCGACTCGGCCGAGGCACCGGGAACGGACACGGAGCACGGCCCGACCGCGGTCGATCGGTTCCATCGGCAGTCACTTGTCGTGATGCAAGTTCCGATCGAAGAGCGCGAGCATCGCGATCCAGCCGCGCTCGGCGGCTTGATGGTCGTAGACAGGGAAATCCGGCTTCATCCAGCCGTGCGCGGCGGGGTAGGTCTCCGTGTTGTAGCGCACACCCGCTTGAGCCAGCGCCTTCTCGAGCCGGTCAGCCATCTCGGGGGGATAGCTGCCGTCGTTCTCGGCAGCGGCGATATAGACCTCGGCCTTGAGCTTTGGCGCGGACAGATGCGGGCTTGTCGGCGCGTCGGTCGCGAGATTGCCGCCATGGAAGCTGGCGACCGCCGCGAAACGGTCAGGGTAGGCGCCCGCCGCGGCGAGCGCCATGCCGCCGCCCATGCAGAAGCCGACCGCGCCGACCTTGCGGGCCGCCACGTCGCTTCTCGTGTCGAGGTAGGCGAGCAAGGCCTCGGTGTCTTCGGCGGCCTTGTCGTTGCCGGTCGTAGCCATCAGCGGACCCAGGATGGCGCGATAGTCGCCGGCGAAGACTTCCTTGGGCACGAACGGGCCATAGGGACCGTAGCGGTAGAACAGGTCTGGCAGCAGCACGACGTAGCCGTCGTCGGCGAGCCGCTGCGCCATGTCGAGCACTGCCGGCCGTATCCCGCCCGCGTCCATGTAGAAGATCACCGCAGGCCAAGGTCCGCCGCTCGCCGGGATCATGACATGGCAAGGGCAATCCCCATCGCGCGTCCGGATCGTCTCTTGCTCGTTCGGCATCATTGGCTCCCCGGTTGAGCTATTCGACGGCGAGGATCGGTCGTGCCGTCTATCGTTTGGCGATCTATTCCCTTTGCACTCTTTGTTGGCCTCGGCCAATCCACGTTCGACGCCATCCGCGTCCAGATTTGGAAGCCCGTGCGCTCGCGCGTGAAGCAGTCATGGATGGCCTGAGAACCGCGATGTCGTTGGCGATAGGCGTGCTTATGCCGACAGGCTGCTAGCGCCGTATCCTCCGCCCGATGGCGGACCCGCTCCCGCTCGACGAAGTCCCGCAGAAGATCCTCCAGGGTATGGCTGAGATTGCGCGGGAAAAGCCGGGCCTGTCGGACGAGATCGTCGTTCAGGCTGACATTGATCGGACGCTTTGGCGCATTCCTGTCAAATCCCAACGATCCCCCCGTATGCACATGCAATTCGCATCTTGATCCGCTCGACCTCCGCAAACCGTAAGGCCTTTCGGTCCTTCATCGAGGAGCGCAGCATGGCCGCACCCGTGGCTGGAGGAGAACCGGGCACTCGCCTCCTCTAATGGTCATGTTGAGCACAACGGCCTGCCCCTTGCTGAAATCCGCCGGTTCCGACAGATCGTTTCGATGTCCGTCCGCTGATCTCCAACCGACAGCAACCATCCTAGGCCCGCTCGATCCGTCCGGCGTAGCATCCGCGTCTGGCGTAGTGCGCGTGGATGGTGGCGACCTCCCGCGTCGCGAGGAATCGCTCGATCAGCGCGCGCGCCTCATGGCCGTCCACCAAGTCGGCATCGACCATCATGTGCGCCGCATCGAAGGCCCGCAGCGACAGCACGCGCCGTCGCAGGACGTCGGGAATTTCGTCGACCATGTCGTAGGTCGTCTCGGCACCCTCGCGGACGAAGATCGCGTGGCTCGCCTGGAAGGGCGTCCGCGCCGGCTGGTGCGTGTAGTTGACGAGAAGCGCTGTCTCGCCGGCCTCGAGATCGCGCATCTCGATGCGATCCGGACATCCCGGACTCGCATCGACCACGTATCGCCTGGCGCCCCGCGCCGCGAGGTCCTGATCGGACAGGCCGTAGAGATGGCGAAAAATCGAGGCGCTCAGACCGGTGATGCGAAAGGACATGATCGGTTCCTGCAATGGACCGCCATCCCCTACGTGCCGCCCGCGTCGGCTGCACTCCGATGCTTGCGCGCCAAGCCAGCGACGTCATCACGCCTTCTCGCGTGCGAGCAGTGCGCGCTTGCGTTCAACCCCCCATCGATAGCCCGAGGGTTCGCCGTCCGCGCGCACCACCCGGTGGCACGGGATCGCGACCGCGATCCGGTTCGAGGCACACGCTTGCGCCACGGCTCGTGCCGAGCGCGGACGACCGACGGCGGCGGCAAGCTCGCCGTAGCTGAGCGTGCTGCCGGCCGGGATCCGGCCGAGCGCCTCCCAGACCCGGCACTGGAACGCGGTGCCGCGGATGTCGAGCGGCAATCCGAGCGCACGATCGGCCCCGTCGATCAATCCGATCACCCGCGCGACCGTCTCCTCGAAGCCGGCATCGGCGGCGGTCACGGCGGCTTTCGGAAACTGTCGCCGCAGGTCCCCGACCAACCGGTCCGGATCGTCACCGAGGGTGATCGCACACACCCCCTTGGCCGTCGACGCCACCAGAACCGATCCGAGGCTGCATCGACCGACGGCGAACCGCACCGCGGCCCCCAAGCCGCCATCACGGTAGTCGCGCGGGCGCATGCCGAGGTCGCGGTTCGCGTTCTCGTAGAAGCGGCTTGTCGCGTTGTAGCCCGATGAGTAGATCGCGCGCGTCACCGTCGTCTCGCGGCCCAGCGCGTCGCGCACCCGTCGTGCCCGCCCGGCGCTGGCATACGCCTTCGGCGTGACGCCTGTCACCGCCTTGAACACGCGGTGGAAATGAAACCGGCTCATGCCCGCCGCCGCGGCCAGCTCATCGAGACCGGGCGGTTCCTCGGCGTTGTCGATCAGGCGGCAGGCCGAGGCGATCGCGGCGACCCGCGCCTGGGCCGGCGACGGCCCATCCGGCGTGCAGCGCCGGCACGCGCGAAAGCCGGCTGCCTCGGCATCGGCGGCGTCCGCGTGAAAGGCGACGTTCCCGCGTCGCGCCGGACGCGACCGGCACGAGGGGCGGCAATAGACCCCCGTGCTCGCGACCGAATAGACGAACTGACCGTCGGCCGCCGGGTCCCGCCTGCGGACGGCCTCGTGGCGCGCCTCGTCCTGGTCGAAGTTCGCGCTGATCGCCGGATTTTTGCTCGATGCAGGAACTGGCATGGCTGTGTCACCCGAAAGCAGGACTCTCTATCCGCGAACCCGCCGGCATGAACTCCCATCCTTGCTCGGCAATCCCGGACCACACTTCAACCCGCCGTCTCTTCCAGCCACACGGCCAGCACCAACGCCGCGACCGCCGGCACCGCCAACGCCGCGAACGCGCCGCTCCAGCCGAACAGGTGCACCATCGCGCCGCCGAACAGGCCCGACAGCGCGCCGCCGATGCCCTGCAGCGTGCTGACCGTGCCGAGCGCGGTCTGCGTCCGCCCGCTGCCCCAGCTCAGATCCGCGACCACGATCGGCACCGCCACGCCGATCAGCCCCGAGGCGAGCCCGTCCAGCATCTCCGCCCCGATCAGCCACACCGGATCGGTCACCAGCGCCGACAACGCCGCGCGCACCGGCAGCGCCGCGAATGCCACCAGCAGCAACCGGCGCCGGCCGCTCCGGTCGGCGATCGAACCCGCCCAGAGCGCGACCGGAATCATCACCAGTTGCGCCACCACGACGTAGTTCGCGGTCCAGCGCGTCGCCTCGACGCCGGCCGCCGCCAGCCGCTGCCCGACCAGCGCCAGCATGCCGCCGTTGCCCAGGCTGAACAGCGCCAGTGCCGCCGTCACCAGCATCAGCCGCCGGTTGGCGAGCACGGCGAGAAGCGGATGGCGCGGCCGGTGTTCGTCGGGTTCGTCCTCCTTCCAGCCATGCGCGCGCCTCCCGTTCCAGGCGCTTGCCGGGGTGGTCATGACCGCGGCGATCGCCGCGGTCGCCATGGCGCCGAACACCCAGAACGATGCATCCGGACCCACGACCCGCGCGCCCGTCTCGATCAGCAGCGCCGCGATCAGGATCCCGGCATGGTTGAACGCCTGGTTGCGTCCCTGCTGGCGCGGAAACCGGCCCTTGCCGACGATGCCGAGCGTGAGCGAGGTGAGCGCCGGAATCACCAGCGTGCCGCCGGCGGCGGCCAGGAACTCGGCGCCCATGACGGCCGCGAAGCCGCGCGCCGGCAGGACCAGCAATGTGCCGGCCAGGATCGCCGCGCACGCGAGGCCGAGCTGCAGACGCGGCCGCCCGGTCCGGTCCACCAGCGCACCGGCGGGCGCATTCAGCGCCAGCGAGGCAAGGCCGGCCACGGCCGTCACCGCGCCCACGCGCGACGGGCTCCAATGGCTGCCCTGCGCGAGCCAGGAGGCGAGGAACGGCCCGAGGCCGCCCTGGATGTCGCCGGTGAACAGGTTGATCGCGGCGAGATGCGCGGCCGGCGACATCGCCTCAGGCCGCCGCGCGCTCGAAGATCCGGTTCGCGCCCAGCCGGTCCGCGATCGCGTGCTCGCGCGCGCTGCGCACCGTCCACAGCAGAAGCGGCACGCCGAGTGCGGCGGCCGCGCGTCCGGCCCGACCGACCGACGGCGAGCGAACGTCATGGGCCAGGAAATCGGGCCGGAGGGCATGCGCGAGCAGCAGCCGGTCACTCGACGCCGCGAGCAGCCCGGCCGGGGCAGGCACAAGCCGCGCGAGACGGCGCACCGACAACGGATCGAACGACTGCACGGCGAGCGCGCCCCGATAGTCCGACATGACCCGCGCGCAGCAACGCTCGATCATGCGGCCCGGCTTGACCTCGACCAGCACCGGCGTGCGGCCGGCGACGAGCGCGAGCGCGTCGGCGAGCGTCGGGATCCGCTCGCCGCCGCCGAGGCCGAACAGCCGCAGCGTGGCCGCGTCATGGCGGTCCACCCGGCCGGTCACGCCCGTCATCCGGTCGAGCGTCTCGTCGTGGAACACCATCGGCTCCCCGTCGGCGGACACGCGCGCATCGAGCTCGATCGCGAACCCGGCCGCGACCGCCGCCTCGAAGGCGGCCAGCGAGTTCTCCGGGATGCCGGGGCCGTGCAGGCCCCGGTGCGCGACCGGCAGATCCCGCAGCCAGGCCGGGCTCACGCGGGCGCGCGCGACAGGAACCGGCTCGCACTCAGGCCGGCCCCGATCAGCGCCACCGCGGCGCCGAACCCCATGCAGGACCGCGGCGCGATGCCGGCCGGCAGCAGCACGAACACGCAAGCGACCAGCATCGCACCGATGGTCTGCCCGAACAGGCGCGCCGCCGAGACCATCCCGCTCGCCGCCCCCGAGCGCGCCAGCGGCGCCGTCAGCAGGATCGCGCGATTGTTGGGCGGCTGGAACACGCCGAAGCCGAGCCCCGCCAGCGCGATCCGCGCGCAGATCCCGGCGTCCGAAGGATGCGTGCCCATCGTCCGCAGCAGCAGGAATCCCGTCGCGGTCAGCACCAGGCCGGCGCTCGAGATCACCGCCGGCCGCGCCCGATCGGCCACCCGGCCGATCCCGAACGAGCCGATCGCGACCGCCGTCGCCCAGGGCGTCATCAGCAGCCCGGTCTGCACCGCGTCCCGTCCCAAGCCGGCCTCCAGGAAGAACGGCATCGCGATGATGAAGAAGTTCGACGCGATGAAGCCGAGAAAACCCACCGAGAACGCGACCCGGAAGCCACCGAGCCGCAGCAGGTCAACCGGGAACAGCGGCGTCGCCCGCGCGAGCTCCCGCCGGACCAGCAGGACCCCGCACACCACGCCCAGCGACACGAAGGCGACGGCGAGGCCGGGCCGTCCCCGATGCGCGAGGCTGTCCAGCCCCACCACCAGCGGACCGAGCGCGAAGGCGAGCAGCGCGGCACTCGCCGCATCGAACCGCCGGTGGAGGCGCGGCGTGTCCGGCAGGCCGGTGATCGCCAGCCAGAGTGCCGCCGCACCCAACGGCAGGTTGATCCAGAACAGGGAGGGCCATGTCGCGACCGACAGCACGGCGGACGCGACCGTGGGTCCGAGTGCCACGCCGGTCGCGATCACCAGCCCGTTGAGCGCGATCCCCCGCCCGAGCTGGGCCGCCGGATAGATGTAGCGGACGAGGGCGAGGTTGACGCCCATGATGCACGCGCCGCCCAGGCCTTGCAGCACCCGCGCACTGGCGAGCTCCGCCAGCGAATGCGACAGCGCGCACAGCGCCGACGCAACCACGAACACCACCAGCCCGATCCGGCACAGCCTGGCGGCCCCGAGGATCTCGCCGAGGGACGCCACCGGCAGCAACGCGATCAGGCTCGCGAGCTGGTAGGCGTTGACCACCCAGATCGACGCGCTCGGCGTCGTGTGGATGTCGCGCGCGATCGTCGGCAGCGCCACGTTGGCGACCGCGTAGTCGAGCACCGACAGCAGCACCGAGAGCGCGACCGCCGCCATTGCCCGGGCGCGCGCAGCGCCCTCGAGCCCATCCGTCTCGCCATCCTGCATCGGCCGACCATAGGAAAGGCCGGCACCGAGATCGAGCCTCGCCCAAGTTGCGGCGGCGGGCTTGCGGCTCCGTTCGATTTCCTCGACACGGAGGCGCATGCCGGTTGCCCCGTTCCTCGCAGCACTCGTCGCGCGCTGTGCGCGACGCGCCCTGTTCGTCGTGCTGGCGTGCGTGGCTCTCGCGGTCGCCGGCGGCGTCTATGCGAGCCACCATCTCGGTGTCACGACCGACACCAACGCGCTGTTCTCGGCCAAGCTGCCCTGGCGGCAGCACGAGATGGCGATGCAGAAGCTGTTCCCGCAATTCAACGATCTGCTCGTGGTCGTCATCGACGCGAAGATCCCGGAGGAGGCCGAGGCGACCGCCGCCGCACTCGCCGGACTCCTGTCCGCCGACCGCGCCGGCTTCACGTCAGTCAGCCGTCCCGACGCGTCGCCCTTCCTGCAACGCAACGGCCTGCTGTTCCTCGGACAGCCCGAGCTGACCACGTTCCTCAACCAGACCATCGACGCGCAGCCCTTCATCGGCCAGCTCGTCGCCGACCCGTCGTCGCGAGGCCTGTTCTCGGCCCTGTCGCTGGTGGCACTCGGCGTCGCGCACGGCCAGACCGAGCTTGGACAATTCGCCCCGGCGCTGAACGGCTTCGAGCATGCCCTGGCCTCGGCCGCCGACGGTAACAGCGCGCCGCTGTCATGGGAACGTCTGCTCGGTGGTTCGCTCGCCGACCAGGGCGGCCGCTACAAATTCGTGCTCGCCAAGGTCAAGCTCAACTTCGGCGCCGTCGAACCGGCGGGCGACGCGACCCGGACGGTGCGCGCCATCGCGGCACGGCTTCCCTTCGTCGCGGCCGGCGACGCGCGCGTGCGCATCACCGGCAGCGTCGCGATCGCCGACGAGGAGTTCGCGACCGTCGCCAAGGGCGCGCTCGCCGGCCTCGTCGGCAGCTTCGTCCTCGTCGTGCTCTGGCTGTTCCTGGCCCTGCAGAGCTGGCGCCTGATCGTGCCGGTGGCGGCCACGCTGGTCCTGGGGCTGGTGCTGACCGCCACCTTCGCCTCGATCACGGTCGGCACGCTGAACCTGATCTCGGTCGCCTTCGCGATCCTGTTCGTGGGCATCGCGGTCGATTTCGCGATCCAGTTCACGGTGCGATTCCGCGAGCTCTCGATCGGAGCGAAGAACATCCGCGAGGCCCTCGACCGGACCGCGCGACGCGTCGGCGTGCAGATCCTGATCGCCTCGATCGCGACCGCGTCGGGCTTCCTCGCCTTCACCCCCACCGCCTTCGTCGGTGTCGCGACCCTGGGCCTGATCGCGGGCTTCGGCATGCTGATCGCCTTCGCCAGCACCATCACCTTCCTCCCCGCCGCCCTCGTGCTGTGCCGGCCGCGCGCGACCCGCAAGGAGGTGGGCTTTCGCCAGCTCAAGCGGGTCGACATCTTCGTGGGCCATTTCCGGCTGCCGATCGTCGGCCTGTGCGCGCTGACGCTGGTCGCGGGCGTGATCGGCACGCTGCGGCTGAGGTTCGACGCCGATCCGCTGCACACCAAGAACCCGCACCAGGAATCGATCCAGACCCTCGACGACCTGATGCGCAACCCGCTCACCACCCCCTACACGACCGACACGCTCGTCGGCAGCGCCGCCGAGGCGGCCACCCTGTCGGGCCGCCTGTCCAGGCTGCCGCTGGTCGCCGACGCGATGAGCGTCAACAGCTTCGTGCCCACCGACCAGCCCGCCAAGCTCGCGCTGATCGCGGACGCGAGCAGCATTCTCGGCCCGACGCTCGATGCGCCGCGCACGTCCGGGGCGCCGACCGCGTCCGACATCAGGATGGCGATCCGCAGCACCCGCGCCCAGATCGCGCAGGTCGCCGCCAAGCTCCATCCGGACGACCCGCTGGCTCGGATCGGCCAGGACCTGGCCCGTCTGCAGTCCGAAACCGACGCCGCCCTGATGGCGATGAACGCGTCGCTCACCCGCTTCCTGCCGCTGCAGCTCGGTCGTCTGCGCGACGTGCTGCAGGCGGCTCCCGTCACCCTCGCCTCGATCCCCGCGGACGTGTCGCGCGACTGGATCGCGCCCGATGGGCAATACCGGGTGCAGGCGACGCTGCGGATCAAGGACACCCACAACCCCGACAGCTCGGGGCGCCTGATCCGCCTGTTCGTCGATCAGGTCCGCGCGGTCGACCCCGACGTCGGCGGCTCGGTCGTCTCGATCCTCTCGACCACGCAGACGATCCTGAGTTCGTTCCGCCACGCTGCCACCTACGCCGTGGTGGCGATCGGCCTGATCCTGGTCGTTTCGATGCGCCGGCTGGTCGACGCGGCGGCGATCCTGGCCTCGCTGCTGCTGTCGGCCGCGACCACCGTGCTGGTCTCGGTCCTGCTCCCGCTGCCGCTCAATTTCGCCAACATCATCGCCCTGCCGCTGCTGCTCGGGGTGGGCGTGTCGTTCAACATCTATTTCGTGATGAACTGGCGCGCCGGCGAAAGTTCGCGCCTGGCCTCGCCCACGGCGCGCGCGGTGATCTTCTCGGCGCTGACCACCGGCACCGCGTTCGGCTCCCTGGCCCTCTCGCAGCACCCGGGCACGGCCAGCATGGGCGCGCTGCTGCTGATCAGCCTCGGAGGGACGCTGTTCGCCTCGCTGGTCTTCATCCCCGCCCTGCTCGCGATGCTGTCGCGCTCCAGCCAGGGTCCCGAACTCGGTGGCTGAGCCTCGCGCGGACGGCTAGGATGGCAGCATGAGCCAGTACGCCGACGACATGATCGACCGCAGGCGGCTGCGCCGCCGGCTCACCGTCTGGCGGCTCGCCTTCCTCGTCGTCTTCGTGCTGCTCGTCGCAGCACTGGCGCGCGGTCGCCACATCGCGATGGTCTTCGGCCCGCATCTCGACGCGCTGGCGGTCGACGGCGTGATCACCGACGAGCAGAAGCGGCTCGACGCGATCGAGGCCGCGTCCAAGGATCCTTCGGTGCGCGGCCTGATCCTGCGCATCGACAGCCCGGGCGGGTCGGTCGCGGGCGGCGAGAACCTGCACGACGCCATCGCCCGCTTCGCCAAGGCCAAGCCCGTCGTGGCCGTCATGGGCGGCGAGGCGGCCTCGGCCGCCTACATGATCTCGGTCCCCGCACGCCGGATCTTCGCCTCCAACGCCACCCTGACCGGCTCGATCGGGGTCATCCTCGAAAGCCCCGACGTCTCGAGTCTGCTCTCGAGGCTCGGCGTGGGCGTCGACGAGATCGTGTCCGGTCCGCTCAAGGGCCAGCCGAGCATCAGCAGCCCGCTGTCGGCCGCCGGCCGCGACGTGCTCCAGGGCGTCGTGATGGATCTCTACGGCCAATTCGTGGCCATGGTGGCGGACGGCCGGCACATGGACCCGGCCCGCGTGCGGGCACTCGCCGACGGCCGGGTCTACACCGGCCATCAGGCGCTTCCGCTCGGCCTGATCGACCAGATCGGCACCGAAACGGACGCGCGCGCGTGGCTCGCCGCCAATGCCGGCCTGCCGCGCGCGATGCCGGTCCGCGACCTCGCCTGGCGCGAACCGCCGAAAGGCTTCCACCTGATCACAGGCTTGTTGAAAACCTTTATGCCGCAAGGACTTACGCTTGACGGGCCGCTTGCGCTCTGGCAACTACCGCGCTCGTGACGCGGTGGGGGCGATGACCAGATCCGAGCTGATCGCGGAGCTCGCCGAGGCGAACGCCCATCTCCAGGGACGCGACGTCGAGCTGATCGTGTCGACCATCTTCGACGAGATCAGTGCTGCACTCGCACGCGGCGCGCGCGTCGAGCTGCGCGGCTTCGGCGCCTTCACCGTCAAGCGCCGCGACGCCCGCACCGGCCGCAACCCGCGCACCGGCGAGGCGGTCCTGGTCGACGAGAAGATTGTTCCCTTCTTCAAGGCCGGGAAGGAGCTGCGCGAACGCATCAACCGCCGCCCGGCCAGGCTGCAGGTGGCACGCTGATGCTCCGGTTGATCCTGGCCCTCCCGCTGATCGTCCTGCTGGTGATCTTCGCGCTCTCCAACCGCGCCGCCGTCGCGGTGGGCTTCCTCGGCTATACGGTGCTCACCCCCCTGTCGGTCGCGATCCTGGTCGGTGCCGCGGTCTTCTTCCTGCTCGGCGCCCTGATCGTCTGGTTCGGCGCGCTCGGGCAGCGTCGCCGCGCCCGCCGTGCCGAGCGGCGCGTACGGGAACTGGAGGACCAGCTCGCGACGCTCGGCAAGGCGCGCCCGCGCGAGACCGTCGGGACCGCCGCCCTGGTCCCCGCGTCATAGAGCCATCGCGCCTGATCGTGGCGCTCGACACCGCCGATCGCGCGCAGGCCGCCGCGTGGGCCACGTCACTCGGCCGCGCGGCCGGCCTGCTCAAGGTCGGCCTCGAATTCTTCACGGCCAACGGCCCGGACGCGGTCACGGCACTCGATCCATCACGCGTCTTTCTCGATCTCAAGCTGCACGACATTCCCGCGACCGTCGGCCGCGCGGCCCGCGCCGCCGGCCGGCTCGGGCCGGCGATGCTCACCGTGCATGCCTCGGGCGGTGCGGCGATGATCGAAGCCGCGCGCGAGGCGCTGGAGTCGGCGGCGGGGGCGAGGCGGACGATCCTGCTCGCGGTGACCGTCCTGACCAGCCTCGACGCGGCCGCGCTGAGCACGGTCGGCGTCGCCGGTGGTCCACGCCAGCAGGTGCTTCGGCTCGGCAGGCTCGCGATGGCAGCGGGGGCCGACGGGCTGGTCTGCAGTGCCCACGAAGCGCCGCTGCTGCGCTCGTCGCTCGGCCCGGACATGTGCCTGGTCGTGCCGGGCATCCGGCCAGCGGGCGCGATCGCCGACGACCAGGCGCGCATCACGACACCTTCCGAGGCGATCCGGGCCGGAGCGGACTGGATCGTCGTCGGCCGCCCGATCACGGCGAGTGCCGACCCCGGCGCCACGGCGCGCGCGATCTCGGCCGAGATCGCGCGCGCATGACGATCGGCGTCAAGATCTGCGGCGTCTCGACCGAGGCCGCGATCGAGGCCTGCATCGAGGCGGCGGTGGACTGGGTCGGGTTCGTGTTCTTCGCCGGATCGCCACGCCACGTCACCCCGACGCGTGCGGCCGGCCTGATCGCCCGTCTGCCGCCTTCCATCGCCCCGGTCGGCCTCTTCGTCTCGGCGACCGATGACGAGATCGGCGCGACCCTGCGTGGGGTGCGGCTCTCGGCGCTCCAGATCTACGACCGGCCGGCGCGCGTGGCTGGTCTGCGGTCCCGCTTCGGGGTGCCGGTCTGGCACGCCTGTCCCGTGGTCGCCAACGATGACCTGCCGCGCGTGACCGAAGCGGACCGGCTGCTCATCGAGGCGCGGTCCGCCTCGCCAGACGGCCGTCCGGGCGGCCACGGGACGGCGCTCGATTGGTCGATCATCTCCGGGTGGCACGCGCCGGCGCCCTGGATGCTGGCCGGCGGTCTGACCCCCGACAACGTCGCCATCGCAATCAGGACCAGTGGCGCCCGATCGGTCGACGTCTCATCCGGCGTCGAAAGCAGCCCGGGGACGAAAGACCATCAGGCCATCCTGGCCTTCACCCACGCGGCAAGGCGCGCGGGACGTGATCAGTAGCCGTAGTAACCGCCGGGGGCCGGCGCATAGACCACGGGCGGCGGTGCCGCGTAGACCGGCGGCGCGTAGACGGGGGCGGCATAGCCATACGAATATGGATAGCCGTATCCATTGCCGTAGCTGCTCGCAGCGAGACCGCCGACCAGGGCTCCAGTCGCCAGACCGAGGCCGAAGCCACCGAAGCCGTAGCCGCGATAGCCGTATCCGCCATAGCCCCCGCGGTAGCCGCCATAGCCACCGCGGTAGCCGCCGTAGCCGCCGTGATATCCGCCATAGCCGCCATGGAAACCGTAGCCTCCGCCGTAATGTCCCCAGGCGAAGGCCGGAGCCGAAGCTGTCATCGCCGTGACGGCAGCGAGCGCGATCATCGAACGACGCATGTCACATCCTCCTGTTGGCCACGCCAGTGGCCGCACGAAGCAACATTGGCGTCGATCATGGCAGAACAAAGACGAACACGCGAAATTTAGACCCGGCTGCCAGTCTACGCGTGGCCGACGGTCCGCATCGCGTCGATGGGCATCGGACTCACCGGACGGGCTGCGAGCTCGGCCCTGATCGCGGCCGCGAGGGCAGGGTTCGCGCGCCGGATCTGGGCGATCCGCAACGCGGCACCCGGACCCGGCAGCGGGTCGGCCTCCCATGCCTCGAGAAAGGCGAGATCGGCCGCGCACGCATCGCCGCATTCGGCGAGAGCGCGGCGCAAGGCGTCCGTCCTCGGCTCGATACTGGTCTTCACGCGCTCCCCCCGACCTGATTGGCACGTCAGTCCGGGGATGATCTACGCGTGTTCGCAGCAAACGAGCAAATTATCTTGGAGTAAACCGTTGCGCAGCGCAGCAAAATCATGTCGAGATCGGGGAATTAAATTGCGCCGTCGTAATATCGAAGTTACGTCGGCGTCCCGACCTTGTCCGGGGGCGCCGTTTAGTATCGGTAAAGATCGTGCTTGAACGGCCCGTTCGCGCCGACGCCGATATACTCGGCCTGCCGGCTGCTCAATGTCGTGAGCTCCGCGCCGACCTTCGCCAGGTGCAGCGCCGCCACCTTCTCGTCGAGCTGCTTGGGCAGCACGTAGACCTGGCGCTCGTATTTTCCCGCCGGCGCCGTCCAGAGCTCGATCTGCGCCAGCGTCTGGTTGGTGAAGGAGGCCGACATCACGAAGCTCGGATGCCCGGTCGCGTTGCCGAGATTGACCAGCCTGCCCTCCGACAGCACGATCAGCCGCTTGCCGTCCGGGAACACCACCTCGTCGACCTGCGGCTTGACGTTGACCCAGGTGTAGTTGCGCAGCGCCTCGATCTGGATCTCGCTGTCGAAATGGCCGATATTGCACACCACCGCGCGGTGCTTCATCGCCCGCATGTGCTCGATCGTGATCACGTCGATGTTGCCGGTGGCGGTGACGAAAATGTCGCCTCGCGGGGCGGCGTTCTCCATCGTCACGACCTCGTAGCCTTCCATCGCCGCCTGCAGCGCGCAGATCGGGTCGGCCTCGGTCACGACCACCCGGCAGCCGGCATTGCGCAGGCTGGCCGCCGACCCCTTGCCCACGTCGCCGAAGCCGGCGACGACCGCGACCTTGCCCGCCATCATCACGTCGGTGCCGCGGCGGATGCCGTCCACCAGGCTCTCGCGGCAGCCGTACAGATTGTCGAACTTCGATTTCGTGACGCTGTCGTTGACGTTGATCGCCGGCACCAGGAGCGTGCCGGCGCGCGCCATGTCCCACAGCCGGTGCACGCCTGTCGTCGTCTCCTCCGAGATCCCGCGCACCTCGGCGAGCAGTTCGGGATATTTGTCGTGCACCAGCTTGGTGAGGTCGCCGCCGTCATCGAGGATCATGTTCGGCGTCCAGCCGTCCGGTCCGCGCACGGTCTGCTCGATGCACCACCAGAACTCGTCCTCGCCCAATCCCTTCCAGGCGAACACCGGCGTGCCGGCCGCGGCCACCGCCGCCGCCGCATGGTCCTGCGTCGAGAAGATGTTGCACGACGACCAGCGGACGGTCGCACCCAGCGCCGTCAGGGTCTCGATCAGGACCGCGGTCTGGATGGTCATGTGCAGACAGCCGGCGATCCTCGCACCCGCGAGCGGCCTGGACGCGCCGTATTCGGAGCGGAGCGCCATCAGGCCGGGCATCTCGTCCTCGGCCATCGAGATCTCTTTCCGGCCCCAGCTCGCCAGGCCGAGATCGGCCACCCTGAAATCGTCGCGCACCGCCATGACCGAACCCTCGAGAATGTGGGGCTTACCTAGCCGCTGATCCCGATCGCGAACAGGTCAGGCGCGTTTTTTGGCGCGTGCCGGCGTTTTCCTAGCCGGCGTCTTCCCCGGCGCGTTTGCCACGCTCGTCTTCGCGACGCTCTTCTTCGCGACCGTCTGACGCTTGTCCGGCGCTTCCTGGCCGAGGCTGCGACGCAGCGCCGCCATCAGGTCGACCACCTTGCCGCCGTCGTCGGCCCGTTCGGGCGGCGGCTCCGGATCATGTCCGTCGACCTTGGCGTCGATCACCTCCCGCAGGCGGGTCTCGTAGCGGTCCTCGGCATCGTCCGGCACGAAATGGCCCGCCTGCCGCTCGATCAGCTGGCTCGCGAGCGCGACCATGTCCGCTTCCGGCTTGCCGCCCGGGATGGCACCGAACAGGCCGGACGCGTCCGCGATGTCGCGTGCCTCGTAGAGCGTGTGCAGCACCAGGCCGTGTCCGAGCGGATGCATCGCCACCGGCCGCTCCCGCCGCGCGATCACCAGCCGCGACAGCGCCACGCGTCCGGTGCGCGCGATCGCGTCGCGCAGCACCGCATAGACATCGTTCCCCTGCGTGGCATCGCCGTCGGGCGCCACGTAGTAGCTGTTGTCGTAATAGATCGGGTCGATCTCGGCGGCGGGGACGAACTTGTCGATCACCAGCAGCGACGAGCTGTCGACCCGCGCCGCCTCGAAGTCGTTCTCCTCGAGAATGACGTAGCGACCGCGCTCGAACTCGAAGCCGCGCTTGAGCTCGCCGCGTTCCAGCTCCTCGTCGGTCTCGGCGTCGAGCGTCACCATGCGCACGCGATGGCCTGTCGCCGGGTTGATGAAATGGAAATGCAGCCCGCTCGATGCCTTGTGCACCGTGTGCAGGGCGATCGGACAGCTCACCAGCGCCAACCGCAACTGCCCGCGCCAAACCGGCCGTTCTGCCATGACATCGAATTCCCCGATCCGCCTCCAACGCGGGTGGACCGCCGATGGTTCGCGGGCGTGTGCATGGGGCTTGCTTCCCGCAAGCGCATGGGACACGTCTGCGGCGCCTGAACCCCCGGAGCGTGCCGATGGACGACAGCGCCACCCAGCACGCCTATGCCATCGGCGCCGGCGCGTCGCTCGGCGAGCGCCGGATGCATTCGCTCAAGAGCGGCGATACCTTCGGCGTCTTCGACCAGAACGGCAACATCCTCGCGGGCCCCGGCATCGCCGACGGCCTCTACCACCGCGATACGCGCTATCTGTCGGCTCTCGACCTCAAGCTGAACGGTGCCACGCCGATCCTGCTCAGCTCGACCATACGCGATAACAACGCGACGCTGACCTGCGACCTGACCAATCCTGACTTTTTCGACGCCGCCGGCGCGCTGGCACTCGCGCACGACACGATCCATCTGCGCCGCTCGCGCTTCATCTACAACAACGCGCTCCACGAACGGATCCTGGTTCGCAACTTCTCGGACCGCGTCGAGGAACTCGAGATCGTCATCGGGTTCGGCGCCGATTTCTCCGACCTGTTCGAAGCGCGCGGCATGCGCCGTGCCCGGCACGGCAACCGGCTCGCCCCCGACATCACCCACGACACCGTCAGCCTCGGCTATCAAGGGCTCGACCAGCGGCAGCGTGCCACCAGGGTCCGGTTCTCGCCCACGCCGCAGGCGATCACACCCGATCACGCCACCTTCCGCGTCTCGCTCGCGCCGCAGAAGCGCGCGATCCTCAATTTCGAGATCGCCTGCGATCCGGCGCCGGCGCAGCAATCGGCGTCGCAGGCCTTCCTGTTCTCGCTCGTCGAGGCAAGGCGCGCGCTGCGCCTCTCCTCGGCGCGCGCCACCGCGATCGACACCTCCAACGAGATCTTCAACGAGGCGATCCGGCGCTCGATCTGCGACCTCTACATGCTGATCACCGACAAGGAGACCGGACCCTACCCCTATGCCGGCGTGCCCTGGTACAGCACCGCGTTCGGCCGCGACGCCTTGATCAGCGCCATGCACACGCTCTGGATCGACCCCGCGATCGCGCGCGGCGTCCTGTTCTATCTCGCACGCCACCAGGCGCGCGTGATCGACGATATCGCGGACGCCGAACCCGGCAAGATCCTGCACGAAGTCCGCAACGGGGAGATGGCCGAGCTGGGCGAGGTTCCGTTCCGGCATTATTACGGCTCGGTCGACAGCACGCCGCTGTTCGTCTGGCTCGCCGGCCTGTACTACCAGCGCACCGGCGATCTCGAGAGTGCACGTTTCCTGTGGCCGCATGTCGAAGCGGCCCTTGCCTGGATCGACCAGTATGGTGATCGCGACGGCGACGGCTTCATCGAATACGGGCGCCGCAACGCCGACGGCCTGCTCAACCAAGGCTGGAAGGACAGCTTCGACAGCATCTTCCACGCCGACGGCGCGCTCGCCGACGGCCCGATCGCCCTCGTCGAGGTCCAGGGTTACGTCTTCGCGGCCAAGATGCTGGCCGCCGGCATGGCGCGCGCCCTTGGCCATCCGGAGCGCTCGGACCAGTTGCGGCAGGAGGCCGCGACCTTGCGGTCGGCCTTCGAGGACGCGTTCTGGTGCGAGGAGATCGACACCTACGCGCTCGCACTCGACGGGCAGAAGCGTCCCTGCCGTGTGCGCAGCTCGAACGCCGGCCATCTGCTGATGACCGGCATCGCGCGCGAGGACCGCTGCCATCGCGTCGCGCACGGCCTGATGGGCCGCAGCTTCTTCTCCGGCTGGGGGATCCGGACGATCGCCGCCGGCGAGGCACGCTACAACCCGATGGCCTATCACAACGGCTCGATCTGGCCGCACGACAACGCGCTGATCGCGCTCGGCTTCGCCGACCTTTCGCTCAAGGACGAGGCCGAGCGCCTGTTCGCCGGCCTGTTCGACGCCGCCTTCCACATCGACCAGCGGCGCCTGCCCGAGCTGTTCTGCGGCTTCTCACGTGAGCGCGGCCTAGGACCGGTCCGGTATCCCGTTGCCTGCTCGCCGCAAGCTTGGGCCGCGACCACGCTGCCGGCGCTGGTGCAGTCGACGCTCGGGATACGCTTCGAGCCGGCCACCTGCACGGTGCATTTCGACCGGCCGCGCCTGCCGCCGTTCATCGACGAGATGACGCTGCACAACCTCGCCATCGGCGAGGCGCGCGCGACCGTGCAGCTCAAGCGCCTCGATACCGAGGTCGCGGTGACGGTCCTCAAGCGTGTCGGCGGACTAAGAGTGCAGGTGACGAGCTGAGGCCAGGAGGACCTCCGACCACTCAGGTCGCGCCGTCGGGGCACACCACGATGCAGTCGCCGTGCCCCAGATGCTGGCAGGCGCGCACGGCGGCCTCGCGCGACAGGCCGGTCAGCCTCGCGCGATAGACCTTGCCGTGGCGGTCGCGGACGCTGGCGACCTCGGCGTGCGCGTGGCCGAGCAGGGCCGCCTGGTGCTGGCGTGCCGAGCCCGCGGCCTGGTTGGCGGCATTGGACGAGCCGAAAGCGCCGACCTGGATCGACCAGTGCTCGCTTGCGGCACCTCGCGCGCCCGGCGAGCGATAGGGAACGGTCTCGGCCACCGCCTGTTCGACGAACCGGAACCGGACATGACGCGGCCGCGCGACCGGTGGGTCCGGCGCCTCGGCGACGCTGTCGGCGAGCTCCGAGCTCGGCGGCGAGACGATCCGCGACGAGGCGAGCTGGACCGCATCGCCGGCCGGCGGCAGCACCGCCACCTGGCGCGGGGTCGGCGCCGGCTCGAAGGTCACCCGCGGCTGGGCCTGCAGCGACGCGACCGCGACCGGCGCGCCTTCCGCCCGGCGCGCCCACGCGTCGCGCACGCTGACCGCACTCCCGGCCGCGACCGGGCGCTGGTCGGCGATCTCGCTGGACGCGACTCCGGCGCCTTCATCGTCGCCCGAGCGGCGCGCCCACGCCAGTTGCACCGTGTGCGTCAGCGCCGGATCGACAGGCGAGGGGCCGCGCGAGGCGACGGCATAGTCGCCGCTCTCGTGGTTCATCGCCATCAGGTCGGCCTGGCTGCGGTTGCGCGGGCTCTCGAAGGCGATCTGCGGCCCGATATTGGCGACATAATGACGCGTCTCGGCCGGCAGTGGCCGATTGCGCGTCAGGTAATCGTCCAGACGGCCAGGGCCGGCGTTGTAGGCGGCGAGAAAGCCGGGCGAGCCATAGATGTCGTACATCTGGCGAATGTAGGCGGTGCCGGCGAGGACGTTGTTGCGCGGATCGTACGGGTCCTCGTCGAGATTATATTGTTCGCGCATCAGGTCGTAGGTGAACGGCATCACCTGCATCAGGCCCATTGCGCCCGGCACCGACACGACGAATTCCTGCCCGCCCGACTCCTGATGCATGACCGCCCGGATCCATGTCTCCGGAACGTCGAACCGCTGCGAGGCCTCCTTGATATACGGCCCCCACGGGTCCCACGATGGCCCCGGCGGATGATAGTAGTTCTGCGCATGCGACCGGTATTGCGCCGCTTCCTCCGTCGCCGGGATCGTCGGCTGCTGGCCGGCGCAGGCCGCGAGGCCCCCAAGCCCAGATACCGCCATCAGCATCCGGGCGGTACGACGCGCGCGCGCGCCGGTTCGTTTCGAGTGCTGCGTCATGGGCCCCCCCAGGCATGGCGCGGTCCCGCTTGCTTCTCCGCAGGACCCCGTCTGACGAGGCGATGCATGCTGAGAGGCCCGCTGAGGAACTTCCACTAAGTGCCTACAGGAGGCTGCGCATGTCCGCAACCGAAACACGATCTCATTTCGCGAACCATACCGGCGCCCGGTTGCCAAAAGGTGAAGTTGGCAGGTTCGGATTTGCAGGTTTCCGGGTGATCGGCTAGGCGAACGCGCATGAACGTCGTCCCGGCCCAACTCGACCTCGCTTCTCGGTCGGGATCGGGGCTCATCTCGTCCGACGCCGGCCTTCTGCTGCAGCCATCACATGGCTGGGCGCGACAGCGAGCGGCGTTTCGGGACCTGACCGATGGCGCCCGCCTTTGGCGACTGGCACTCACGCTCGGCTGGCTCGACATCAAGCTCCGCTATCGCGGGTCGGTGCTCGGGCCGTTCTGGCTGACGCTGTCGACCGCGGTCATGGTGGCGGCCCTGGGCATCGTCTGGGGCGCCCTGTTCAACATGCAGATGCACGACTACCTCCCCTTTCTCGGCCTGTCGCTCGTGCTCTGGGGAAGCGGCCTGAACGGTCTCGCCGTCGATGCCTGCAGCACCTTCACCCAGGCCGACTCGACGATACGGTCGGTCCGGATGCCGTTCTCGGTCCAGATCGTCCGCACCGTCGCGCGCAACGTGATCGCGCTCGCCCACAACGTCGTCGTGCCGGTGGCGGTCTTCGCGATCTACGACACCTGGCCGGGCTGGATCGCACTCTGGTCCTTGCCCGGCGTGCTGGTCTGGCTCGTCGACGGCGTTGCCGTCTGCATGCTGCTCGGCGCGATCAGCGCGCGCTTCCGCGACATCCCGCCGATCATCGGCAGCATCATGCAGATCGCCTTCTACATCACGCCGATCGTCTGGAAGCCCGAACAGGTGAACCACCGCGCCATCATGCACTACATGGTGTTCAACCCGTTCGACAGCCTGCTCGAGATCGTGCGCGGCCCGCTGCTCGGCCATCCGCCGACGGCGCGCGGCTGGGAGTTCGCGATCTTCTTCAGCCTGTGCCTGTGCGTGGCCGGCTGGTTCGCCTTCGTGCGCGCCCGGTCGCGACTGGCCTTCTGGGTATGAGCCAGTCCGCCGTCCAAGTGAGCGGCCTGTGCATCGACTTCCCGCTCTACCATGGCAGCGCGCGCAGCCTGAAAAAAACCGTCATCGCCGCGGCCTCCGGCAGGCTCGGCCAGGACAAGCAGAGCCGCACCGTCGTGCAGGCGCTGCGCGACGTCTCGTTCTCCCTCGTGGCGGGCGACCGTCTCGGGCTGGTCGGCGGCAACGGGGCCGGCAAATCCACCCTGTTGCGCGCGGTCGCCGGCATCTACGAGCCCGTGCTCGGCCAGGTGCGCATCCGCGGCGCGATGAACGCGCTGCTCGACACCAACCTCGGCATGAACGGCGACCTCACCGGCCGCGAGAACATCATGCTGCGTGGCCTCTATGACGGGCTCTCGCGGGCGCAGATCACCGTACTCGAGAACGACGTGCAGGAATTCGCGGCGCTCGGCGAGTTCCTCGACCTGCCGGTGCGCTTCTACTCGTCGGGCATGGTCGTGCGGCTCGGCTTCGGGCTCGCCACCGCAATCAGGCCCCAGGTCCTGTTGATGGACGAATGGTTCCTCGCCGGCGACAACGCCTTCCAGGACAAGGCCCACGCGCGCCTGGAAAGCATCGTCCGCGGCGCCGAGATCCTGGTGATCACGTCGCATAACGCCAGCGTCATCCTCGAATGGTGCACGCGCGTGATCTGGCTCGAGGGCGGCCGCGTCCGCGCCGACGGCATCCCGCACGAGGTCGTCTCCGCCTATCTGGGCCGCGACGTGACGCGCGAGGCCGAACGGGTGCCGGCAACCGTCTGAGTGGTTCCCGTCGCGCCGTTTTAGGCGGATAGTCGCGCGTCAAACCTTGAGTGGTGGAGGAACAAGTCATGAGCCAGTCGAGCCTCTCCGCGCCGCGTCCGAACCAGCTTCCCGACCGGATGAACGCGGTGGTCTGCTACGCGCCGGGGGACTACCGCTACGAGGAGGTGGACGTTCCGCGTGCGGGCCCCGACGACATCATCATCGAGGTCGAGGGCTGCGGCATCTGCGCGTCCGACATCAAGACGTTCGGCGGCGCGCCGTCGTTCTGGGGCGATGCGGAGCAGCCGCAATACACCAAGCCGCCGATGATCCCCGGCCACGAGTTCGTGGGCCACGCGGTCGAGGTGGGCGAGAACATCCTGCGCGAGGGCCAATACAAGGTCGGCGACCGTCTGATCTCCGAGCAGATCGTGCCGTGCGACAAGTGCCGCTACTGTCTGCGCGGCGAATACTGGATGTGCGAGGTGCACGACCTGTATGGCTTCCAGAAGAACGTGCACGGCGCGATGGCGCGCTACATGCGCTTCCCCCGCACGTCGCGCACGCATCACGTGCCGCACGACGTGCCGTTCGAGAAGGTGATCCTGACCGAGCCGTATGCCTGCTCGGTGCACGCGGTCAACCGCGGCCGGATCCAGCTCGACGACATCGTCGTGCTGGCGGGCGCCGGCCCGCTGGGGCTGGGCATGGTGGGCGCGGCGCGGCTGAAGAACCCGACCAGGCTGATCGTGCTCGACACCAAGCCGGACCGGCTCGAGCTGGCCAAGCGGTTCGGCGCCGACCTGACGCTCAACCCGCTCGAGGACGACGTGGTCAAGATCGTCAAGGCGATGACCGACGGCTATGGCTGCGACGTCTATATCGAGGCGACGGGGCACCCGTCGGCGGTGCGTCAGGGCCTGCAGATGATCCGCAAGCTCGGGCGGTTCGTGGAGTTCAGCGTGTTCGGCGAGCAGGTGACGGCGGACTGGAGCATCATCAGCGACCGCAAGCAGCTCGACCTGTATGGCTCCCATCTCGGTCCCTATTGCTACCCGTTCACGATCGCGGCGATCGCCGACGGACGTCTGCCGACCGAGAACGTGGTGACCCACTCGCTGCCCCTGTCGGAATGGCACCACGGCTTCGACCTGATGAAGAAAGGCGACAAGTCGATCAAGGTCGTGCTGATCCCGGAGTAAGCAGCGGGGCTCCGCCCTGTTTGACCGGTCACATGCCTGACACTTCAGACCGGTCACATACCTGACAGGTCCGGTTGTGCCGGTTCAGCGCGCGCCGGCCGGGGCGCGCTGAACCGGCGAAAATCATTCGATCCACGCGTGATCACGCCGAGATCGATATCGGCGAAACGCGCAACGCTGTCGCCGGATGCCATCGGTGCAATCCCGATCAGCTCCCCCGTCAACGCCTCGCTGATATACATCGGCTCGTCCCGATACCGGATCTCACCTTTGCTCAAGACCCGATGAACCGTGTGCTCGGCATCATACCAGGGATCATCCAGCCGACCGGTGTAGCGACGTTCGTTTGGACGGTGCGCCGACGCCGGCGTCCGCTGACCCAGTGCCTCGTGCGGACGCACGTCGTTGAACTCGCGCTGGAACGCGTCAAAACGGGCTTGCTGCGCCGCAAGCGATCCCGAGGGCGGTCGCGACGTCTCCTGCTTGAGCGTCCGATGCATCCGCTCGTGGCGGCCGTTCTCGCCGGGACAGCCAGGCGTGATGAGTTCCAGCGCAATCCCGAGCTTGACCCAAAGCACCGACAGCTTCGTCAGACCAGCCGCACCCTGGCTGCCGAACGGCGTTCCGTTGTCCATCCGCAAGGCACGCGGTTGCCCGTGCTCGAGAAACAGACGCTGGCATGCGGGCCAGACGCCCTCCGTGGTTGGCGACACGATCTTGCACAGCAGGAGATAGCGACTGCACGCATCACTGACCGTCAGCGGATCGCACCGGTGGCCGTCGCCGGTGCGAAACCAGCCTTTGAAGTCGATGCACCACAGGTCGTTCGGCGCCGTTGCCGACGTCGGCGACCGGATTTGCGGCAAACCCGCCGACCAGACCTGCCGGGCCTTGATCAGCCCGTGACGCCCAAGCAGATCGCCGATCGTCGAGGCCGCCGGCCAGCTCAGGGCCGGCCACGTGCGCGCCAGCACCGCCCGCAGCTTCTTGGGACCCCAGTGAGGGTGCTCCTCGCGCAGCGTGCGGATCATCGTCGACATCCAATCAGGCGTCGCCTCCGACTGCGTGTTGCGGGCACGCGACAGGTCCGACAACGCGCTGAAGCCACCACGCCGATACCGCGCCAGCCACGTGTAACCGGTCTCCCGGCTGATCCCATACAAGGCGCAAAGACCCGTCATCGACAGCTCTTGGCGATCCGCCTCAACGACAAAGCGAACACGCTCGTCCATCACACACGTGACTTTCCAAGGCACTGGCAGGTCCTCCCCACCAGCGACTGAAACCGTCAACCATGTGACCAGTCTAATCTGTCAACTATGTGCCCGGTTCATACCCCCGCACCCCGCCAAACGCAGGGCGTTTGGATCGCCAATAACCCAAACGTCCTATTGGGGGCTCCAGAGGCTCATCGCGACAGCCCGGCGATTTGATATGGCAATCGGCGTGGGTCTGATCGGGCAAAGAGACGACGGGCGCCTGCATCGCCATCGAAAGATCCATGCTTTCGAAAGTCCCCACGTTTCGACGGAAGACAGCTTTACGGTTTTCGACACGCCATGGGGGGTGAAGCTCGGTGTGTTGGTCTGTTGGGACAACAACCTGATCGAAAACGTCAGGGCGACGGCCTTGCTCGGCGCCGACATCCTGATCGCACCTCATCAGACGGGTGGCACCGACTCTCGCAGTCCTCATGGCATGAAACCTATCGATCCTGTCCTGTGGCGGCAGCGCGCCCAAGACCCGGAGCGGCTGAAGGCTGAGTTTCAAGGAGAGAAGGGCAGAGGCTGGCTCATGCGCTGGCTTCCTGCGAGGGCCCACGACAATGGGCTGTTCCTCCTCTTCGCGAACGGCGTGGGAGAAGACGACGGCGAAGTCCGCACCGGAAACGCGATGATCCTGGATCCTTACGGACGCGTGCTTGTCGAAAGCACATCCATTGACGATGATCTGGTCGTCGCCGACCTCGACCTGGAGCTGTTGCCGATGTCTACCGGACGTCGATGGATCCGCGGTCGGCGTCCCGAGCTGTATGGGAGCCTGTCCGAACGACAGGGCCACGAACTCTCGCCTCCTGAGGCTCGATTCTCAACCGAACCCGTGATGCCGCGGCGCTGAGTAACTCGATACCGAGGTTCCCGCCCGGCCGCCTTACACTTCCCGCGGGACGAGATTGATCGGTGAGTGTCGCTGGCTCGATCGCGTTGCCTCGTCGAGACGCAGCACCGTGTGCGCGTTGGTGGAGCTGGTCGCCAGCGTGTTGACGACGCCCGTACGCAAAGCGCCGAGAATCGCCGCGGCCTTGGTGTTTTCGCTCGCGACCGCGATCACGTCCGGAATGCGGATGAGGTCGCGCGTCGTCAGGCCGATGACACGGCCGCGCAGGTCGCTGCTCGACGGGCGTCCGTGGATGTCGATGAAGTCGTAGCCCATGATGTCGCCGATGGTGCCGCCGCGCCGCGCGTCGGCGATCTCCTTCGGCGTGAACCAGCCCATGCGGACGAGATTGCTTTCCTCGCTCAGATCACCGATCCCGATCAGCGCCGTATCCGCCCGGCGTGCCCGATCGAGCGTCAGCCGGACGGTCTGATTGCCCTGCAGTGATTCTCGCAGTGCCACGTCGGCAACCAGCGCCGGCGCGTAGAGCGACTCGCTTTCGCCGCCGAACTGCATCGCCAGCCGGCGGCAGATGTGGTCGGCGTTCATGATCTCGCCGGCGCGGACAGAGCCGCCGATCGCGGCCACGAAGGTGACGGCGCGTCGCGGAACAGCCGGCAGGTGATCGGCCACCGATGCGACGTTGCGCCCCATGCCGACGGCAACGATCATCCCGTCGCCCACCGTCTTGATGACGTGGTCCGCCACCAGGCCGGCCACGGCCGATCGCTGGGCATCCGCGTCCTTGCCATCGATCGAGACCAGTAACCGATCGATCCCGAAGCGCCCGATAAACTCGCGTTCCAGTTCCTGTCTCGTGTTCGAGTGCTGCAGGACGCGTATCTGCACGACCCCCTCGTTCCTGGCACGCTTCAAGAGCCGGCTGATCTTGACACGGGAAATGCCGAAGCGCCGCGACAGTTCCTCCTGCGTCACGTCGTCATAGTAGTAGAGGCTGGCGATCTCGATCACCGTGTCCGGGGAGACATCGCCCCATTCGACGACACGCCGATCGGATGACCCTCCGCTCATGCCGCCGCTGCCGCCGGTCGAGGACGTCTGACGCACCGGATCATGACCGCCTGTCCTTCCTGCACACTCTACGTTGCATTGCACAAATGCTCAATCAGATTGCCCCTCGGTGGACTTGATTCTGCAAGCCTAATACGAGACGTGCAAGTCAAGATCGGAAAGTTGTCTGTCAATCCAACGTCCAGACGATGCACAAATGAGCAAAAGCTTGACAAAAAATCCAGAAACTGGACATGATCCTCCCGCAAGGCGCGGAACAGCGCGGTTTGAGGGGAGCGTCGATTGCCGGACCGGTGTCAGATCTTGCCGTCGCGGGACTGTCCCAGGTCGGCCCCTCGTCCAGGGCCTCGCCGATGAGGCGCGTCGTCAATGATCCCGACCAGATCGTCGAGGATAGCCTGCGAGGCTATCTCGCCGCCCATCCGGACCTGCTGGCCGCCACGTCGCATCCGCGCGTGCTGGCGCGCACCGGCGGGATGGCGCGCGGAAAGGTCGGCGTCGTGACCGGTGGCGGATCCGGCCACGAGCCAGCCTTCCTCGGCTATGTCGGGCCCGGCCTGCTCGACGCGGTGTCAGTCGGCGAGGTGTTCGCCTCGCCGCCCGCCAAGAGCTTCCACGAGGCGTTCCGTGCCGCCGACGGCGGTGCGGGTGTCGCATGCCTCTATGGCAACTACGCTGGCGACAACATGAATGTGAAGATGGCGATCAAGTTGGCCGCCAAGGACGGGATCGAGGTCCGCACGGTCGTCGCCAACGACGATGTCGCCTCGGCAGCCATCGAGGACCAAGCCAACCGCCGCGGCGTGGCCGGTGAGATCATGATGTGGAAGGCTGGCGGCGCTCGTGCCGACGAAGGCGGCAGCCTCGATGATGTCATCGCGGCCGCGCAGAGGACGATCGATGCGACGCGCAGCATCGGCGTCGGGTTGTCGGCCTGCACGATTCCGGCCGCCGGCAAACCGAACTTCACGATCAAGGATGGCGACATGGAAGTCGGCATCGGGCATCACGGTGAACCCGGCATCGCGGTCATGCCCGTCAAACCGGCGGCCGACATGGCCGCGATGATGGTCGAGCGGATCGTCGAGGATCTGCCGTTCGCGGCGGGCGACGACGTCGCCGTGCTCGTCTCGGGCCTCGGGGCCACGCCCTCGATGGAACTCTACCTGCTGTACGGGGAGGTCGACCGCTTGTTGCGCGCGCGTGGGATCATCCCGCGCCACCGCTTCATCGGCGACTACTTCACCTCGCTCGAGATGATGGGCGTGTCGCTGACCCTGACCCGTCTCGACGCAGAACTCGACCGGCTGCTCTCGCGTCCCGCCCGATCGATCGGTCTGACGGTCCAGGCGAATTGACATGCAGAACGTAAGCCTCCGGGACGCCGGGCCCATCGTGAGGGACATGATCGCGGCCATCGTGCGGGAACAGGCGATGCTCGGCGAAATCGACGGTGCCACCGGAGACGGCGACCACGGGATCAACATGGCGAAGGGATTTCGTCTCGCCTCGGAACGTCTGCCGGCCGACGGCTTCGATTTCGATGAGGGATTGCGGATTGTCGGCGACACGCTGCTTGGCGACATCGGTGGGTCCATGGGTCCGCTCTACGGCACCTTCTTCACCGAAATGGCCGACGCGCTGGCGACCGCGCAGACGATCGACCGGAGCAGTTTCGAGGCGATGCTGGAGGCGGGCGTCGCATCCGTCGTCGACATCGGCGGCGCCAAGCTCGGCGACAAGAGCCTTGTCGACGTACTGCTCCCGGCGCTCTCGGCGTTTGCCGAAGCGGCCGCCGGCGAGCAGGATTTTCTCGATTGCCTCGAGAACATGAAGCGGGCTTCCGAACAAGGTTTCCAGTCAACGCGGCACCTGGTGGCCAGGATCGGGCGGGCAGCGCGTCTTGGAGAACGATCGCGAGGCTCGCTCGATGCGGGCGCCGCGTCATGCAATCTGCTGCTGACGACGATCGCCGACGGGCTGACGCAGCGGCTGCAGATCGGATGACCAGCCACGCCAAGTCTCGTGCCCGTCTGGGCCTCGCCTCGGCCGCGATCCTGGTCCTGATCGCGGCGATGGCGTTCGACACCAGGATCGTCAAGATCGGCTCTGGGGCGGCGCTTCCGCCGGGCGCCTTCGACGCCGCCGATTACGGCAAGTCCAAGTTCCCGCCGGTCCAGTCGGCGATCGTCGGCCGCGCGGTCGACGCAGCCACCCTCGAGGCGGCGATCGTCAAGGACCAGGCAGCGGCGGCCAAGCAGTACGGCGTCAACGCCGGCAGTGGTGCCGAAATCTCGGTGAAGTTCACCGGGGTCGCCGGCAAGGATGATTTCGGCGTCTATCCGGTCAAGATCGGCGGCCTGCCGGACAATCTCACCGTTCGCGTTCAGACGGGTCCGGCGATCTACGGCACCGACCTGCGCGACGCCACCGGAACGATCAGCTTCGGCCAGTTCACCAACCAGATCGACTACCAGAACGCCGCCTCCGCCCTGAACAAGCAGATGAAGAGGCAGGTGCTTGCCAGGATCGATGCGAGCAAGCTCACCGGCAAGACCATGTCCGTCGTCGGCGTCTTCCAGTTGACCAACCCGAACAATTGGCTGGTCACGCCGGTCAAACTGGACGTGAAATGAGCGCCACCGACATCGTGCTGACGGCGCGCAACGTCGCCAAGATCTACGGCAGCACCCACGCGCTCAAGGGCGTGAATTTCGACATCCGTCGCGGCAAGGTCACCACGCTGTTCGGCGAGAACGGCGCCGGCAAGTCGACGTTGATGAAAGTCCTGTCCGGCGTGGTCACGCCCACATCGGGAACGATCGAGCTCGACGGGACGGAGGTGACGTTCGCCTCCTCGTCGGACGCGCGCGATCGCGGCATCTCCATCATCCATCAGGAGCTGAGCCTCGCGCCCAACCTGAGCGTGCGCGACAACATCTTCATGGGACGCGAGCTGCGATCGGGCGCCGGTGTCGACTTCGCCGAGGAGGCACGCCAGGCGCGCGCGCTGATGGCCGAACTCGAGGAAGACATCGATCCGCTGACCCTGGTCGAGGATCTGCGCCTCGGCCAGCAGCAGATCGTCGAGATCGCGCGCGCGCTCTCGGTCGACAGCCGGATCCTGATCATGGACGAGCCGACCTCGGCGTTGAGTGCGACCGAGGTCGAAGTGCTGTTCAAGGTGATCAGGGACCTGACCGGTCGCGGTGTCGCCATCGTCTACATCTCGCACCACCTCGAAGAGGCGCTGCTGATCACCGACTACGCTGTCGTGCTGCGTGACGGCGCGATGACCGCCAACGCCGAGCGCCGCGACATCGACCTCGAATGGATCGTGCGCAACATGGTGGGCGAGAACTACAATCTCGGCTCTCCGCCCACCGGCTACGCCTTCGGCGACGTCGCACTTTCGATCAACGACGTCAGCGTCGCCGACAAGTCCGGTGACGGCTCGGTCGTCGACCACATGTCGATCGACGTCCGCGCGGGCGAGATCGTCTGCATCTACGGGCTGATGGGCGCCGGACGCACCGAGATGCTCGAGTGCGTCGCCGGACGCGTGCCGATGACCGGCGGCCGGGTGCTGCTCGAGAACGAGGACGTCTCGCGGCTCGGCATCGCCGAACGGATCCTCAAGGGCCTCGTCCTGGTGCCGGAGGACCGGCAGCGCGACGGCCTGGTCCAGACGATGTCGGTCGGAGAGAACCTGTCGCTCGGCAGCATCGGCCGCTTCGTGCGCAACCTGCTCGTGTCGCCGCCGCGCGAGCGCGCGATGGTGGGCGAGCAGATACGCGATGTCCGGATCAAGACCTCGGGCGGGCACGCCCCGATCGGATCCCTCTCCGGCGGCAACCAGCAGAAGGTCGTGATCGGCAAGATGCTGATGACCGATCCCAAGGTCATCATGCTCGACGAGCCCAGCCGCGGCATCGACATCGGCGCCAAGGCCGAGGTGTTCCGCATCCTCGCCGAGCGCGCCACGCGAGGTCTTGCCGTGCTGTTCTCGACCTCCGAGGTCGGCGAGTGCCTCAGCATCGCCCACCGGATCATCGTGATGCGCCGCGGCCGGATCTCCGCCCAATTCGGATCCGACGTCAGCAAGGAGGAGATCATGGCAGCCTCCGGCGAAGCCGTGGTCTGACCGAGCAGAGCGGAGCGACGAGAATGACCAGCACCGACACAGCCACCCGTTCCGCGCCAGGCCAGGCCGCCGGCCGCATCGACATCCTCCGCGTGCTGCTCGAAGGTCGCGCCTTCTTCGCGCTGATCGTCATCATCGTCGTCTTCGGGGTCCTCTCGCCTTACTACCTCACCGTGAGCAACGTGCTCACGATGTCCTCGCACGTCGCGATCTTCGGCATTCTCGCCGTCGGCATGCTGCTGGTCATCCTCAACGGCGGCATCGACCTTTCGGTCGGATCCACACTCGGGCTGTCCGGCGTGTTCGCGGGTTTCCTGATGCAGGGCGTGACCTTCCCCTCGCTCGGCGTCACGCTGTTTCCGGCGGTCTGGGTGGTCGCCATTCTGACATGCGCGCTCGGCGCCCTCGTGGGCTTCGTCAACGGCGTGCTGGTCGCGCGCTTCAAGGTGCCTGCGTTCGTCGCCACCCTGGGCGTGATGTATGTCGCGCGCGGCGTGGCCCTGCTGATGACCAACGGTCTGACCTACAACAATCTCGGCGGCAACCCGAAGCTCGGCAACACCGGGTTTGACTGGCTCGGCTTCAATCACCTGTTCGGCGTGCCGATCGGCGTCGTCGTCCTGGTGGTCGTGGCCCTTGTCGCCAACCTCGTCCTCGCGCGCACCGCGTTCGGCCGCTGGCTGTACGCCTCGGGGGGCAACGAACGCGCGGCCGAATTGTCGGGCGTGCCGGTCAGGACGGTCAAGGTGTCGGTTTACATGCTGTCGGGCGTCTGTGCCGCCGTTGCCGGCCTGATCCTGTCGTCGCAGCTCACCTCCGCCGGGCCGACCGCGGGCATCTCCTACGAATTGACGGCCATTGCCGCCGTCGTCATCGGCGGCGCCGCCCTGACCGGCGGCCGCGGCAACATCCGCGGCACCATGCTCGGTGCCTTCGTCATCGGCTTCCTGTCCGACGGGCTCGTGATCATCGGCATCTCGTCCTACTGGCAGACGGTGTTCACCGGCGCGGTGATCGTGCTCGCGGTGCTGCTCAACGCCGTCCAGTACCGACGCCGCGTCAAGGCTCCGGCCTCGACCGGCGGCCAGCCCACGTCTCCGGCCAAGACGGCTGCCTGACCTTACTGACGAACACAACAAAGGAAACCAACCATGTCCCGTCACACAGCCCTGATGTTCGCAGCCCTGGCCCTGGCTGTTCCGGCCAGCGCCTCGGCCGCCGGCCTGATGACGATCGTCGTGAACGATCCGTCGAACCCGTACTGGCTCACCGAAGGCAAGGTGGCCGCCGCCGAGGCGCAGAAGCTCGGCTACACCGCCAATGTCGGTGCGTCGAAAGGCGACACCAACACCGAGAGCAACCTGATCGACACCGCGATCACCAACCGCTCGGTCGCGATCATCCTCGATCCCGCCAACGCCAGCGGCTCGGTGGGCGCGGTCAAGAAGGCGCTGGCCGCCAACATCCCCGTCTTCCTGGTCAACGCCGAGATCAACACCGCGGGCCTCGCCAAGGCCCAGCTCGTGTCGAACAATGCGCAAGGTGCCGCTCTCGGCGCGCAGCAATGGGTCAAGGACATCGGCCAGAAAGGCAACTATGTCGAACTGCTGGGCTCGCCATCCGACAACAATGCCGCCACCCGCTCCAACGGCTACGAGACCGTGCTGTCCCAGTTCGACGATCTCCACAAGGTCGGCTCGCAGGTCGCCAACTGGGACCGTACCCAGGGACACGACAAGATGCAGAGCCTGCTCCAGGCGCATCCGAACATCATCGGCGTGATCAGCGGCAATGACGAGATGGCGCTCGGGGCGATCGCGGCGCTGAAGGAGGCCGGCAAGCTTGCCAGCATCAAGGCCGGCGGCTTCGACGGTTCTCCCGACGCGGTGTCGGCGGTCAAGGCGGGCGAGCTGCAATACACCGTGCTCCAGCCGGTGGCGACCTTCTCGGCCAAGGCGGTCGATGAGGCCGACCAGTTCCTCAAGACCGGCAAGACCGGTGCGGCGAGCGAGAAGCAATTGTTCGACTGCGTCCTCATCACGAAGGACAATGCGGGTGACTTCATTTCTCCGTTCACCCTCAAGCAGTAGGCGCCGTCATGGTGAACACATCGAGATCCCGGGGAGTGCTCCGATGAGCCAGTCGAGCCTCTCCGCGCCGCGTCCGAACCAGCTTCCCGACCGGATGAACGCGGTGGTCTGCTACGCGCCGGGGGACTACCGCTACGAGGAGGTGGACGTTCCGCGTGCGGGCCCCGACGACATCATCATCGAGGTCGAGGGCTGCGGCATCTGCGCGTCCGACATCAAGACGTTCGGCGGCGCGCCGTCGTTCTGGGGCGATGCGGAGCAGCCGCAATACACCAAGCCGCCGATGATCCCCGGCCACGAGTTCGTGGGCCACGCGGTCGAGGTGGGCGAGAACATCCTGCGCGAGGGCCAATACAAGGTCGGCGACCGTCTGATCTCCGAGCAGATCGTGCCGTGCGACAAGTGCCGCTACTGTCTGCGCGGCGAATACTGGATGTGCGAGGTGCACGACCTGTATGGCTTCCAGAAGAACGTGCACGGCGCGATGGCGCGCTACATGCGCTTCCCCCGCACGTCGCGCACGCATCACGTGCCGCACGACGTGCCGTTCGAGAAGGTGATCCTGACCGAGCCGTATGCCTGCTCGGTGCACGCGGTCAACCGCGGCCGGATCCAGCTCGACGACATCGTCGTGCTGGCGGGCGCCGGCCCGCTGGGGCTGGGCATGGTGGGCGCGGCGCGGCTGAAGAACCCGACCAGGCTGATCGTGCTCGACACCAAGCCGGACCGGCTCGAGCTGGCCAAGCGGTTCGGCGCCGACCTGACGCTCAACCCGCTCGAGGACGACGTGGTCAAGATCGTCAAGGCGATGACCGACGGCTATGGCTGCGACGTCTATATCGAGGCGACGGGGCACCCGTCGGCGGTGCGTCAGGGCCTGCAGATGATCCGCAAGCTCGGACGGTTCGTGGAGTTCAGCGTGTTCGGCGAGCAGGTGACGGCGGACTGGAGCATCATCAGCGACCGCAAGCAGCTCGACCTGTATGGCTCCCATCTCGGTCCCTATTGCTACCCGTTCACGATCGCGGCGATCGCCGACGGACGTCTGCCGACCGAGAACGTGGTGACCCACTCGCTGCCCCTGTCGGAATGGCACCACGGCTTCGACCTGATGAAGAAAGGCGACAAGTCGATCAAGGTCGTGCTCATCCCGGAGTGAACCTTTAAACTGCTCGTTAGGGTCTTGGTGCCAGTATCGGTTGCGTCCAAGGGAACCGTGCACCGATCATGACGTCCAGGAAACATCGCCTCGTCACCCGCAGCGACTTCGATGGCCTCGTCTGCGGCATGCTGCTGCGCGAGCTCGACCTCATCGACGAGATCAAGTTCGTCCATCCCAAGGACATGCAGGACGGCATCGTCCCGATCACGGCGCGTGACATCGTCACCAACCTTCCCTACGTCGCCGGCTGCCACCTCACCTTCGACCATCATGCGAGCGAAATCGCGCGCAAGGGCGACCGCATCTATCCCAACCATGTCATCGATCCCGCGGCCCCATCCGCCGCTCGCGTGGTCCACGATTATTTCGGCGGTTCCGGCGCTTTTCCACGTATCGGCACCGGCCTCATGGACGCCGTCGACAAGGCCGACGCGGCGCGCTTCACCCGCGACGAGATCCTCGATCCGCAGGGCTGGGTGCTGCTCAACTTCCTGATGGACTCGCGCACCGGCCTCGGCCGTTTTCGCGACTTCCGGATCTCCAATTACGATCTGATGATGCAGCTCATCGAGTGCTGCCGCGATCTGGCCGTGGACGACGTGCTGGCACTGCCCGATGTCCGGGAGCGCATCGATCTCTACAATGCCCATCGCGAGCCGTTCGCCGCCCAGCTTCGGCGCTGCACCACGCTCCACGGCAACCTCGCCCTGCTCGACCTCCGCGACGAGGAAATCATCTACGCGGGCAACCGGTTCGCCATCTACGCGATGTTCCCGCAATGCGCGATCTCGGCCCACATCATCTCCGGCATGCGCGGACAGAACACCGTCTTTGCGATCGGCAAGTCGATCCTCGATCGCAGCGCGCGGATCGATGTCGGCGCCGTCTGCCTGGCCCACGGTGGCGGCGGCCATGACGCCGCCGGAACCTGCCAGGTGGCCAACGATCGCGCCGAGGCGGTGAAGGCGCAGCTCATCGCGGCCCTGACCACACCGCCATCGAAGGAAGCCGCCTGAACCGTTTTCTGCAGGAATACAGTCCTAAACGAAGACACCTAATTTCAAGTGCCGGCCCGGGTCGGGCGCTGGCCTTTGTCCCGCCTCCCGCGCACTGTGTCCCTCGAACGCACGCCGGTGAGGACCCCTTGTCGCACGACGTCTCCGTCGCTTACGGACGTGGCCACTTGACGATCCGGCTCCCTGAGCGGGCGAGAGCGACGATGGTGCGAAAGCACAGGCTCCCGCCGCTGCCCGACCCGCGAGGCGCCGTCGCTGCCGCGCTCGAGCCGCTCGCGTCGATCGCGCGCGGCAAGTCGAGCGCCTGCATCCTGATCTGCGACGTGACGCGCCCGGTCCCGAACGGCCTGTTCCTGCCCCCGATGATCGAGGCCTTGCACGCCGCCGGCGTCCCGCGCGCGCGCATCACCGTGCTGGTCGCGACCGGTCTGCACCGGCCCAATCTCGGCGACGAGCTGGAGGCGGTCCTGGGCGATCCCTGGGTTTCGGCCAACGCCACTGTGCTCAACCACGATGCCAGGCGCGCCGAGGAGCATGTCGATCTCGGCCTGACCGAGGCGCACGCGGTGCCGATCCATCTCGACCGCCGCTTCGTCGAGGCCGAACTCCGGATCGCGACCGGCCTCGTCGAGCCGCACTTCATGGCCGGCTGGTCCGGTGGCCGCAAGGTCGTCGCCCCCGGCGTCGCGGGCGAGGCCACGATCAGGACCTTCCATTCGGCCCGCTTCATGGAGCATCCGCTCGCCGCGCAGTGCAATCTCGAGGGCAATCCGCTGCACGAGGCGCAGCTCGAGATCGTCCGCCGCCTCGGCGGCGTGCTTGCGCTCAACACCGTCCTCGACGATGAGCGCCGCCTGGTCCACGTCAATTTCGGCGACATCATCGACAGCCATCTCGACGCGGTCGCGTTCGTGCGCGCGGCGACCGCGGTCGCGGTCGGGCGCCGTTTTCGCACCGTCGTCACGTCCTCGGCGGGCCATCCGCTCGACCGCACCTACTACCAGACGGTCAAGGGCATGGTCACACCGCTCGACATCCTCGAGCCCGGCGGGACGCTGATCATGGCCTCCGAGTGCGCCGAAGGAATGGGATCGGACGAGTTCCGCGCCTCCCAGGCTCGGCTGATCTCGATGGGCGCCGAACGGTTCCTGGAAAGCCTGTGGGTCAAGTCGCTCGCCGATATCGACGAGTGGCAGACCGAGATGCAGCTGAAGTCGATGCGCCGGGGGCGGGTCCAGCTCTACGCGACCGGCCTGAGCGGGGCGGACCGGGAACTCACCGGCGTCGAGATGATCGACGATCTCGACGCCGCGATCGGCCGCGCGATCGACCGGGCCGGGGACCACGACATCGCCATCATCCCCGAGGGGCCCTACGTCGTGCCGCTGCGCGCCCCGCCCGCGGCCTGACGCGTCCCTACTGGGTGATGGCGTCGATCGCGGCGTGCACCGACGGCGCCTCGCCGCGCCGTTTCTGATCCGCCATCAGTCCCAGCGCCGCCACCAGGCGGCCCACCACGCCGTCCCAATCACCCGGAGACGTCTGGCGGATAATGCGCAGCGATGGATAGAGCGGGCTGTCGTCGCGCCCATGCAGCCAGCGCCAGCAATTGTCGAACCGGTCGAGCAGGATGACCTGCCTGCCCATTCCGCCCGCCAGGTGCACCATCGAGGTGTCGACCGACACCACCACGTCGAGCCCCGCCATCAGCGCGCCGGTGTCCTGGACATCGGCCGATGCGTCCATCGGATCGTGCACCGCCATTCCGGGCGGCAGGTCGAACAGTTCGTCCCGGTAGGGCCCGAACTGCAGGCTGACGAAGACGATGTCCTCGAGCGCCTCCAGCGGTGCCAAGGCGGCGAGCCCCATGCTGCGGCGGCGGTCGACGGAGAAGGCCTGGCGGTTTTCCGGTCGCGGCGCGCCGCCCCAGACCAGCCCTACCCGGAGTGCGTCGGTCTGGGGCAGGTGCGCCGCCATGATTGCGATCCGCGCCGGATCGATCGAGATGTAGGGCTGATCGGGCAGCGCCTCCCTGGTCGCCGAGAATGCCCGCGGCAGGCTCAGGAACGGGCAGTGCATCGCGAAGACCAGCTTCTCGAACTCGCCGGCGATGCAGGTGATGCCGGGAATCCGGTCGATCAGCGATTTGAGCGAGGCCGGCACCCAGACCACGATTTCCGCACCGCGGTCGCGCAGCGGTGCGAGCCAGCGCATGCACTGCAGCGAATCACCGAGCCCTTCCTCCTGCGTGACCAGGACGATCTGCCCGTCGAGGCGTGTTCCGTCATCGAGGTTGGGCAGCAGCCGCTCCATCGGCAGCGTCGTGTGGCCCGGCAACTGCAGCCGCCACTGGTATTCCGCCCATCCCTGCATCGCCCGTCCCGCCTTGAGCATGCAGATCGCGTAGTTCAGCCTGATCGCGGCATTGTCCGGCTTGAGCACGATCGAGCGCCGATAGCACTCGAGCGCCTCGTCGAACCGGCCGATATTGGACAGCGTGCAGGCCATGTTGGTCCAGGCCACGTTGTTGGCCGGATCGATCGAGGCCGCGTCGCGGAACGACTGCAGCGCCTCGTCGAAGCGCCCCTGTTCGGTCAGCGAGATGCCGAGCTGGTTGAGATGGACGAACGAACGCGGCGCGGACGCGAGCGCGCGGCGCACCACGACTTCCGCCTCCGCCGGCCGCAGATCGGCGTTGAGCATGACCGCCAGCGCCAGCAACGCCCGCACATCCTCCGGCCTCGACCCGGCCGCCGCGACCGCATGCGCCAAGCCGTCGAGCTCGCGGCCCGCCTCCCGCAGCAGCCCGATCAGGTCCTCGACCGGGTGCTGGATCATCGGCCGCGCGGCGGCCACCATCGTGAACAGCACCGCCGCCGCCTCGACGTCCCCGCGCATGCCGATCGCCAGTCCCGCCAGCAGCGCATGCTCGATGTCGCCGCTGCCGGCATACGACGCGCTGATCGCCTCCACCCGCGCGAAGTCCTTGGCTCGAAGCGCGGTGTAGGACAGGCCGAGATCATGCTGCCGGTCCCGACCGTCCGCCGGCGTCCCGTCGACAGCCAGCACCTCGTCGATCGCCTCGCTCACCGCGCTGTCCCGTCGCTCACGCGTGCAGCATCCTGTCGACGGCCGCGCACACCTCCGACGGAAGATAGGGCTTGGCGATGAACACGTCGCGGCGGACGCCGCTCGCCACACCATGGTCGGGCCGGCCCGTCATGAAGATCACCGGGAGGTCCGGCACGCGCTCCCTGACCCTCGCCGCGAGCGCATGGCCGTTGATCGGACCGGGCAACTGCACGTCCGTCAGCAGCAGCCTGATCGGCGCGTCGGTGGCGCTCACGAGCACATGCTCCATCGCCTCGTCGGCGTCCGCCGCCTCGAGCACCTCGTAGCCGGCGTCGCTCAACGCCTCGGACAGGGTAAGCCTGATCAGGAACTCATCCTCCACCAGCAGCAGCCTGCCCGCGACGCCCGGTCTCTCACCGATCATTCCCAAACGATTCCCGCCCTTGTCTTTGGCCCTGCGGGATTTTGCACTAGAAAGACGCGCATGGTCGATCCCTTCGCCTGGCTGGCCGGATGGCTGCACGAGAACCTCATCCTGCCGCTGCTCTGGCAGTGCGGATGGATGGAGTGGGACGACGCAGCCTTCATGTGGGCGCTGTTCGCGATGTATGGCGTGCTGCAGGTCGCGATCAATCTCGCTATCTGCCTGCCCGCGGAGCGGATCCGTCCGCTCCAGCGCGGACCATCGGACGGGCTGGTGGCGATGGACGTGTTCTACACCCTGCTGGCCCGGGTCGGCATCTTCCCGCTGGTCACCTTCTTCGGCTTCTACTCGCTGCAGACCTGGCTCAACGGCCTGCTCGCCGACCACGGCTACGTGCCGCTCACGCTCGACCGGACGTTTCCCGCCCTGATGGGCATGCCGATCGCGACCTTCCTGATCTATGCGGTCATCCTGGACGCGTCCGACTATTGGCGGCACCGCTTTTCGCACCGCATCGGCTGGTGGTACGGCCTGCACTCGGTCCATCACGCCCAGACCCGCATGACGTTCTGGTCGGACGACCGCAATCACGTCCTCGACGATGTGATCGCCTACGCCTGGTTCATCGCAACCGGACTTGCCATCGGCATCCCGCCGATGCAGTTCCCGCTGATCGTGCTGGCGCTGCGGCTCGTGGAAAGCTTCAGCCACGCCAACACCCGGATCCGCTTCGGCTGGCTCGGCGAGCGTATCCTGGTCTCGCCGCAATTCCACCGCGCCCATCACGGACTTCTCGCCGCCGGCCAGCAATCCTTCAACTACGGCGCGGTGTTCCCCTGGTGGGACATGATGCTGGGAACCGCCGAGTTCCGCCACGACATCGTCGAAACCGGTGACGCGGGGGCGCCCACCGCCCTTGTCTCCGGCTCATGGTGGCAGCAACAGGTCGGCGGCGTCGCCCGCGCGATCCGCCTTGCCGGCGTCCGCCGCCCCGTCACCCGTTGAGCGGTCAATGCGTCGCCGTCAGCTCCGGTGTCTTGGCGGCAATCGGAAACTCGTAACGCCCCGATGGCATCCCATGGGGGCCGTCCGCGATGATCAAGCCGCCGCGCGCATGGATCTGTTCGGCGGTCTGCAAATCCGGTTGCGCCACATACTGGCCGAGATTCGGATTCCAAAGCTTGTAATTGTGGAGAGCTTGCATCCAGGACCTCCAAATCTTTTTGGTTTGTTAGTGAACAGAGCTTTTGCCCAAGCCGGACCCGTTACAAGCAGGTGAAGGCTTCAAATTTGCGAGACCATTCACTGGGATCGTTCGCGACATCGTCCCGCTTCCCGCCGTCGGACCACTGCGACGGCGACCGGTTCCACAATCCGGGCGCCCGCCCACCCGTCCACGGCATCGCGGCCCTGCTGCGCTGGCGTGCCGGCCGGCCGCGCGCCGCCTGGCGGGCCCCGGTCGAGCGGCCGATCTTCCCGCCGCCCCCTTCCGCCGTCGCCGACGGCGACGCCGCGATCACCTTCATCAACCACTCGACGTTCCTGGTCCGGATCGGTGGCGTGACGCTGCTGACGGATCCGATCTTCAGCGATCGCTGCTCGCCTCTCTCCTGGGCGGGACCGAAACGGATCCAGCCTCCCGGGATCCCGCTCGAGCGCCTGCCGCGCCCCGACATCGTCCTGCTCTCGCACAACCACTACGACCATATGGACCTTCCGAGCCTCCGCCTGCTGAACGCCATCCACGCCCCATCCTTCGTCACCATGCTCGGCAATGCCTGGCACCTGGAGTCCGCTGGCATCGAGGCGGTCGAACTCGACTGGTGGCAGGCGACAATTGTCGCGGGGCTGCGCGTGACCGCCACGCCCGCGCGCCATTTCTCGGCCCGCGGCCTCTTCGATCGCAACCGCGCCCTGTGGGGCGGCTTCATGATCGACGCCCAAGCCGGCCGCATCCTGTTTGCGGGCGACTCCGGCGCCGGCCCGCACTGGCGCGAGATCCGCAGCCGCCTGTCCGCGCCCGGTCTGGCGCTGCTGCCGATCGGTGCCTACGAGCCGCGCTGGTTCATGGCCCCCGTGCACATGGATCCGGCCGAGGCCGTGCAGGCGCATCTCGACCTCGGCGCGCTGCGGTCGATCGGCATGCATTTCGGCACCTTCCAGCTGACCGACGAGGCGATCGACGCGCCGGCCATGGCCCTCGCACGAGCCGCCTCGGCCGCGAACCTCGACGCCGCCGAGTTTTCGACGCTCGGCTTTGGCGAGACCCGCCTCCTGTCGCTGTCGGCCTGAGCGCTTTCAGGCTCTCGGCCGCAGCAGGCTCGAAATCACCGCCAGCAGCGCGCCGAGCAGGATCAGGGCCGCCATCGGCGCGGCACTGTCATGCCCCGTCCAGCCGGCGCCGATCGTCCCGAGTGCGCCGATCGCGAAGATGACCGTTCCATAGAGGGCAGAGGCGATCCCGGCGTCGCCGCCATGCGGCATGATCGCCCCGATCGCCGCATCCGGCAGCAGGCAACCGAGCGTGACCATGACCAGGATCATCGGCCCCTCGACACCCCAGAAGCCGAAGCCGGCGGCAGCGCAGATCAGCATCGAGCCCGATGCCACCGCCAATGTCAGCGTCGACAGCGACAGCACCCGGCCGCGATCCAGATGGCGGATCGCGACCACGTTGACCCAGGTGCCGGCCGCATACGCCGCGCCGTTGGCGACGAACAGCAGGCCGAACTCGGCTGGCCGCAGGCCGAAATGCAGCAGGAACACCGAAGGCGCACCGCCCAGGAAGGCGAACAGCCCGAACGTCGCGAAGCTGCCAGTCAGCAGGTGCGTGGTGAAGACCTTGTCGGTGAGGAAACCCGTGTATCGCGTGGCGACCGAGATCGGATCCGCCTTCATGCGGTCGCCCGGATGGCAGGTCTCGGGCAGTATCCGCCACACCAGCAGCAGGCAGGCCGCGCCGTAACAGGCTGCGATCCAGAAGATCGGCCGCCATCCGGCTGTCTGCACCACGACGCCGCCCAGGGTCGGCGCGAGCATCGGGACGATCCCCAGGATCAGTTGCTGTTGCGAGACGAGCCGGGCCGCATGGTCGCCATTCGTGACCACGTCGCGGATGATCGCGCGCGGGATCACCAGTCCCGCCGCCCCGCCCAAGGCAGCCAGCGCACGAAAGACGATCAGCGCCGGCATGCTGCCGGCGAGCGCGCAGCCGGACGAAGCCAGCACGTAGAGCGCCGTGCCCGCCAGAAGCGGGATCCGCCGGCCGAACCGGTCCGACAATGGACCGGCCAGGAGCTGCCCGACGGCGAGGCCGACGAACCACGCAGCCAACGTCAGCGGAGACGAGGAACTCCCGCCATGCAGCCCTTCGCGCATCGCCGGGAACGCCGGCAAATACATGTCCGTCGAGATCGGCCCGACCGCCGTGATCAGCGCGAGCAGCAGCGGCAGGCTGTGCGTCCGGCGGTTCGCCGTCGCGCTCAACCCAACGCCTCGCGGTCGAGAATTATCATCCTCGTTCGCTTGTCGATCGAATCGCGCGGCGCGGCCAGTCCCGTTCAGGTCATCGGGCTGGGCCTACCCGTTCGGCCGCCCGATCGCGCAATAGCGCAGTCCCGCGGCGGTCATCGCCGCCGGGTCGAACACGTTGCGCAGATCCACCACCACGACCCCGCGCATCAGGTCGCGCAACCGCCCGGGCGCGATCGCGCGGAACTCGTTCCATTCCGTGACCACCACCACCGCGTCGGCGCCGGTGACCGTCTCCATCGCGTCCGCGCCGTAGGCGAGTGCCGCCGGCATCACGCGTCTGGCCTGATGCATCGCCTCCGGATCGTAGGCGATCAAATCGGCGCCGTACTCGGTCAGTCGCGTGACCAGCGCGATCGACGGACTGTCGCGCATGTCGTCCGTCTCCGGCTTGAAGGCGAGGCCCAGGATCGCGATCCGCTTGTCGCGCACCGAGCCGCCGAGGGCGGCGGCCACGCGGTCGGCCATCTGCGCCTTGCGCCGCTCGTTGACCGCGATCGTCGTCTCGACCAGCCGCGACGGACTGCCGGCTTCCTCCGCGATCCGGGCGAGTGCGAGCGTGTCCTTGGGAAAGCAGGACCCGCCGAAGCCCGGGCCGGGATGGAGGAACTTCCGCCCGATCCGTCCGTCCAGCCCGAGCCCGCGCGCCACGTCGTGCACGTCGGCACCCACCGCCTCGCACAAATCCGCCATCTCGTTGATGAACGTCACCTTCATCGCGAGAAAGGCGTTGGCCGCGTATTTCGTCAGCTCCGCCGTCTCGATCCCCGAAAAGACGATCGGCGTCTCGATCAGGTTGAGCGGCCGGTACAGGCGGCTCATCACCTCGCGCGCGCGATCGGCATCGGCGCCGATCACCACCCGGTCGGGCCGCATGAAGTCGCCGATGGCACTTCCCTCGCGCAGGAATTCGGGATTGGAGGCCACGTCGAAGGCGAGGTCCGGCCGCCGGGCGCGCACGATGTCGGCGATCCGCTTGCCGGTGCCGACCGGCACCGTGCTCTTGGTCACGATCACCGCGTAGTGGTCGAGCGCTTCGGCGATCTGCTCGGCGGCCGCGAAGACGTAGGACAGGTCGGCGTGGCCGTCACCGCGACGCGAAGGCGTCCCGACCGCGATGAACACCGCCTCCGCCTCCACGATCGCCGCCCTGATGTCGCTGCCGAACGAGAGCCGGTCCGCCTTCACGCCTTCGGCGACAAGCTTGTCCAGGCCCGGCTCGTAGATCGGCATCCGCCCGTCCCGCAGCATCGCGAGCTTGCCCGGATCGACCTCGACCACGGACACATCGATCCCGAAATCGGCGAAGCAGGCGCCCGACACCAGGCCGACATAGCCGCCGCCGATCATCGCGATACGCATGAACCCTGGTCCCTACCGGTTGCCGAGAAGTCGCCGAAAATACGCGATGGTGCGACCAAGCCCGTCATCGAGTTCGACGGTCGGCTCCCAGCCCAGGACGCGGCGCGCCATCGTGATGTCGGGACAGCGCTGCATCGGATCGTCGACCGGGAGCGGCCGGTGGACGATCGCCGAGCGTGATCCGGTCAATTCGACGATCCGCTCGGCCAGCGTGCGGACGGGGATCTCGTGCGGGTTGCCGAGATTGACCGGGCCGGTGATGCTGTCCGGCGTCTCCATCATCCGGATCATGCCCTCGACGAGATCGTCGACGTAGCAGAAGGCACGCGTCTGGCCGCCATCGCCGTAGAGCGTGATGTCGTGGCCTTGCAGCGCCTGGACGATGAAGTTCGACACCACCCGACCGTCGTTCGGGTGCATCCGCGGGCCGTAGGTGTTGAAGATCCGGATCACCTTGATCCGGACCTCGTGCTGGCGGTGATAGTCGAAGAACAGGGTCTCCGCGCAGCGCTTGCCCTCGTCGTAGCAGGCGCGCGGCCCGAGCGTGCTCACGTTGCCGCGGTAGGTCTCGAGCTGCGGATGAACGGTCGGATCGCCATAGACCTCGCTGGTGGACGCCTGCAGCACGGTCGCCTTGAGCCGCTTGGCGAGCCCGAGCATGTTGATCGCGCCGACCACGCTGGTCTTGGTGGTCTGCACCGGGTCGAACTGGTAGTGGATCGGCGAGGCGGGGCAGGCCAGGTTGTAGATCTGGTCGACCTCGACATAGAGCGGGAAAGTCACGTCGTGACGCAGCGACTCGAACCGGCCGGACGATCTCAGCGGATCGAGGTTGTCCTTCGTGCCCGTGAAGTAGTTGTCGACGCACAGCACGTCGTGCCCCAGTCCCACCAATCGCTCGCATAGATGCGAACCAAGGAAACCGGCGCCCCCCGTCACCATGACCCGTTTGCGCGATAACGACACGTCAGCCCCTCATCCGGACGCGAGAGACGGCTGTATCGCACACTCTCGAGAAGACACTGTAACCGTAGGGCTTTCGGAACGGTATCGCAACGTGATCCCGTCGGGACTGCCTGCCGTCACCTCAGCCGTGCGGCGCGAGGCGGCGCGCCTCTGCGCGACGATGGGCTGGGCGGCGCTGCACGAGGTCGCCATCCCGAACGGAAGGCGCTGCGATCTGCTGGCGCTTCGGCCGGACGGTGGCTTCGTCTGCGTCGAGGTCAAGTCGGGCGTGCGCGACTTCCTGACAGACGCGAAATGGCCCGAGTACCGGGCCTATTGCGACGCGCTCTACTTCGCGGTCGACGACGAGTTTCCCATTGAGCTGATCCCTCAGGATGTCGGGCTGATCGTCGCCTGCGTCGCGAGCCCCGGCGAGCCGGCGATGATCCGCGACGCGCCCGCTCATCCGCTGGCACCGGCACGACGCCGGATGCTGCTGATGCAGTTCGCGATGCTGGCCGCCCAGCGGCTCGCCATCATCGAGGATCCCGTCGCGTCCTCCGCCTTCAGGACGGCGCTCCGGGCGGAATGACGCCGCACGCGATCCGGCAGGCGAGACGCGGACTGCGGCCGACCGCGATGGCGGCCGCATAGACCGCGACGACGCGCGCATAGTCGGCGACGATGTCCTGCCATGCCGGCCGCGACACGCCGACCACGCCCTCGCGATCGGCGATCACCAGGCCGTCCGTTACCATCAGGACCACGCTCGGCAGGTCGGCCGAACGTCGGATCAACTCCGCCTCGTCGCATGGATCGTCGGCGAGCCCCACCCTGATCAGCGCGTCGCAACCGCGGAACCGGTCGACCGGGCCAGGTTCATGCCCGAGGTCGGCGACCACGCGCCGGCCGGCCTGGCGTGCGCCGGCGAGCAACTGCCCGATCGTCTCCGGATCGAGCACACCGTGACCGCGGTCGCTCAGCACCGTCACCGACGTCGCCGTCATCGCGTCGCCCGCGATGCGCAGCATGCGCTCGCGCAGATGGAGCTGCATCGGGCGCCGGTCGCGGCGCAGGGTTCGCAGCACGACGCGCTCGCCGTCGATGTAGCGCGTGCTGGTCGTGGTTGCCTTGGCGCCATCGACGAGCAGCCAGGGTTCGACGTTCGGTTGCGCCCCGATCAGCGCCGTCAGCTCCGCGCCCGGCAGGTCGTCGCCGAGCACGCAGACCAATGCGGTCGCGACACCGAGGCTCGTCAGCGCGCGAACGATCGCGGCACCCGCCCCGGGCTCGGCATTCTCGATGCCGAGCAGCATCGGTCCAACCGCCCCCGCCTCGGCACAGGTGCCGTGCACGACCCGCTCGAGGCTGACGTCGCCAAGCACGGTCACGCTCGCGCGCGACAGACGTTCGAGCTCGTGCGCAAGCTCCAGGCCGCTGGAGATGTCCGGGACGTTCACGTTGCCATCGTCGTTCGCTATCGGCGCGCCGTCCAGGCCGGTTGGAGGATCGGGCGAATCATGCGAGAGGATCGCGCATGAGCGGGGCGCTGGTGCGGCGATTCGAGGCGGCATGCGATCTGGCCCGCGATGCCGGGGCCTTGGCGCGACGGTTGCAGACCGCACCCGGCCGTCCTGTCGGAACGCTCAAGGGCGCACAGGATTGGCTGACCGAGGCCGATGGCGCCGTCGAGAGCTTCCTCGCCGGCCGGCTCGCGGACCTCTTTCCCGGCGACGGATTTCTTGGCGAGGAGGGCGCGCGTGTGGACGCCGGTAGTGGCCGCCTGCGCTGGATCGTCGACCCGATCGACGGCACCTCGAACTATGCCCGCGGCGGCGAACGCTGGTGCGTCTCGATCGGCCTGTTCGAGGGTGACGCACCGATGCTCGGCGTCCTCGATGCGCCCGCCGTCGGCGAGCAGTTCCGGGCCATGCGCGGCGCCGGCGCCACGCTGAACGGCCGCGCCATCGCCCATTCCGGCTGTGCCGATCTCGCCGCGGCGATGATCGAATTCGGCTGGTCGCCGCGCTCGGACCGGTCGGTCTACAGCGCTTCGGCCAAGGGACTGCTCGAGACCGGCGCAATGCCGCGCGCCGGCGGCTCGGGCGCGCTCGGCCTCGCCGATGTCGCCTGCGGACGGATCGACGGGTTCATCGAGCTGCACATCCAGCTCTGGGACGTGGCGGGCGCCCTGTCGCTGCTGGTCGAGACCGGATGCGCGGTCGACCATCGCGGCTTTCCGGGATCGATCGTGGCGGCGCCGCCCTCGCTCGGTCTCGATCTCGCCCGATTGACGGCGCTCGCTCGAGACGGCGCCGCATGACGCGGCGGACCGCGGACAGGGGGGAACGAATGCGCGCAATCTCGGCTTGGCAGCGTGGTGCGCTGATGGGCGCGGTAGGCTCAATGGTGCTCCTGCTCGCGACGGGCTGTCAGGCGGACGGCGACAACGCGACCATCCAGGCCAAGCAGCAGCAGCTCGTCGACCAGGCGACCCTGACCGCCGAAGCGGTGATGGATCCGCAGACCGGCAAGCCGGCCCAGCGCGAGCTGCGCCTGGCCAAGGCCGTCGTCATCTGCCCGAGCGTCTTCAAGATGGGCTTCCTCTTCGCGGGCTCCGGCGGCGGCTGCGTGCTGCTCGCGCGCGACGTCAATGGATCGTGGTCCGCGCCCGCCTTCTACAGCATCGGCTCCGGCTCGGTCGGCTTCCAGGCCGGCGTTCAGGACGAGCAGCTCGTGCTGTTCATCATGTCGCAGCGTGGATTGAACGCCGTCCTCAACACGCATTTCCGTCTCGGCGGCACGGCCCAGGCCTCCTTCGCGACCTTCGGCGGCGGCATCGGCGGCTCGACCAGCACGGCGCTCGACGCCGACATTGTCGCCCTCGAGCTCAACAAGGGCCTGTTCGCCGGCATCTCGCTGGAAGGCAGCTTCCTCAACTCGGACGCCCAGGGCGACAGCGCCTATTACGGCCAGCCGGTCGGCCCCGAGGACCTCGTGGTCGCCATGCGCGTCAACAATCCGGGCGACGACCCGCTGCGCGCGATCCTCACCCGCTTCGGGTCGCCGGTCGGTGTCGCCGACTTGAACACGCCGGGCCCAGCGACCCCCGGCTACGGGGCGCCCGCCACGCCGCCCGGCTACCGGCCGCCGCCTGCGTCCGACCAGCCGTTGCAGCTTGCGCCCAACGCGCCCGTCCAGCAGCGGAACCTGCCCCCGCCCGGTCCCCGTTGAAGACTTCGTATTGATGGAGTTGCGGCGAGCCGTCCGCCACCGGCTCGACCAGGCGCGTGGATGGTCGATCGCGGCGGCGCTGATCGCGCGCCAGGCACGCGTGCCGATCGTCCAATGCACGCTCGCCGAGCGACTCGCCGCACTACCGGTCCGCGACCTGCCGGTCGAACATCCCGTCTCGATCCGCTGGAACGCGCATCAGGTCCCCTTCATCGAGGCCCGGTCCGACCGCGATCTCGCGGTCGCACTGGGCGTCGTGCACATGCATTTCCGAAGCGCCCAGATCGAGGTGCTCCGCCGCATCTCGGCCGGGCGCGTGGCCGAGATCGTGGGGCCCCTCGGCGTCGGGATCGACCGCTCGATCCGATCGCTCGACATCGCCTCGGTGGTGCCTGGGATCGTGGCCATGCTCCCCGCGTCCTCGCGCGAATGGATCGACGGCTTCCTCGCGGGCTTCAACCATCATATTCGCCATGCCGCACCGCCGCCGGAGCTGACCATGCTCGGCATCGCGGCCGAACCCTGGTCGCTCGCCGATTTCTTTCTCCTCGCCCGTCTGTTCTCCGCCGACCTGTCCTGGCCCGTGCAGCGACGCCTGCTCGCGTTGCGCGACCGGTCCGATCCCCCTGCCTGGCGCCGGCTCTGGCCCAGGATCCTGCGCGGCGGCGCGCCCGACCTGCCGCTTCACGATGACGCGGCCGGCCGCGCGATCGCCGCGGCGACACGGACCGGCAGCAATGCGGCCGCGATCGCGGGCATGCGCACCGTCAGCGGTGCCGCGATCGTCAGCGGCGATCCGCATCTCGGGATCCAGATGCCCAACGCCTGGCTCGCGGTCTGCCTGGCCGCGCCCGCGCTGAACGCGACCGGCCTGATGCTGCCCGGCGTGCCGTTCCTCGCCCTCGGCCGAAACCGCGACATCGCCTGGGGCGGCACCAGTCTGCACGCCGCCAGCACCGACTTCGTCGACCTGTCCCATCTTCCCGAACATGCGTTCACCACCCGGTCCGAGACCATCCGGGTCCGTGGCGGCCGGGACCTGATCGCCACGTTCCGCTCCTCGCCATATGGCCCGGTCGTCTCGGATGCCGGACTATTCCGCTCGCGCACGCCGATCGCCTTCAAATGGATGGGGCATGCGCCGAGCGACGAGCTGACCGCCATGCTCGGCGTGCTGCGCGCGCGCGACCGGTTCGGCTTCGTCCGTGCGCTGTCGGGTTTCGGCGTGCCCGGCCAGACGATGGTCTATGCCGGCCCGGACGGCATCGGCCGGCAAACGGCGGCTCACATGCCGCGACGCGGCGCGGCCGATCCCGACGACATCCTCGTCTCGCGGCCCACGATCGACCGCACCTGGTCCGAGACCGTCCGCGGCGACGCGCTGTTCGCGGAATGGAACCCGCCCGGCGGCTTCGTGGGTTCCGCCAACGAGCGCCTGTCGGGACCGCCGCCCGACTGCGTGCCGCTCGGCTACTTCTTCGCGGCCGGCGAGCGCATCTCGCGCATCAGGGAGATCCTCTCGCCGGACGGCGAATGGGCCGGACGCAAGATCGACGCATCCGACATGGCAGCCCTCTTCCGCGACGACCGCCAGCCGAACGTGCTCGGCCTGCGCGACCTGCTCGCCTCCCATATCCCATCCAGGCTGAACGAGCGCCGGAACGCCTTCCGCGACGCGCTACGCGCCTGGGACGGCACGTATGCCGCAGGCAGCCATGGCGCGCTCGCCTTCGAGCTCCTGCTCGGCGAGACCGCGCGCCTGCTGCTCGGCGACGCCGCAATCGCCTCGCTCGAGACCGTCTGGACCACGCGCGCCCTGGTCGGCGACGCGCTACGCCGTCACGACGGAGCAGCGCTCGCGGGCGCCGTGTCCGCCGTCCTGCCGCTGGTGGTGCGCCGGTTCCGAAGGCTCCGCGCGTGGGGCGAGGCGCATCGGCATCGCCCGCAGCACCCGTTCGGTGCGTTGCCAGGGCTTGGACGCCGGTTCCGGCTCGCGTCCTTCGCCGGCGACGGTGGCAACGACACCTTGAACAAGACCGGCCACGCCCTGATGCGGGGCCGGCACGTGATCAGGTTCGGCGCCACCAGCCGCTACGTCTTCGACCTGGCCGACCTCGATGCCAACGAGGTGGTGCTGTTCGGCGGCCAGGACGGCTGGCTGGGCAGCGAGAATTACGCCGACCAGATCGCGCTCTGGCGCGACGGAAGGGCGATGACCCTCCCGCTCCGGTCGGAGACCGCGTCCGCCACGTTCCCGCACGTGACCGTGCTGCGCCCGGACTGAATGCTCGACCCCACCGTCATCGCCCGGGTGGCGGCCAGGCGCCGGGCAGCGACGCTGGCCGGCATGGATCCGATCTCCACCCAGACCAGCGTCCTGGCTCGTCTTGTCGGCACTGCGTCGAACACCGTCTTCGGCCGCGCGCATGGCTTCGCCTCGATCCGCGGCGTCGGCGACTACCAGCGCGCCGTGCCGCTCCGCACCTGGGACGCGATGTGGACCGATTGGTGGCGCACGCCGTTCCCGGTGCTCGACGGCGTGAGCTGGCCCGGCCGGATGCCCTTCTTCGCCGAGACCTCCGGCACCACCAGCGCACGCGCAAAGCGCATCCCGGTCAGCCGCGCGATGGTTCGAAGCAATCGGCGCGCGGCGCTGGACATGGTGCTCGACCATGTCCAGCTGAACCCACGATCCCGCCTCTTCGGCGGCCAGAGCCTGGTCCTCGGCGGCAGCAGCCAGCTCACGCGCCTCGAGGGCGGCGCCCGCAGCGGTGATCTTTCCGGCATCGCCGCGGCGACGATGCCGGCCTGGACCACAGGCCGCACGCTGCCGCGCCGGTCGATCGCGCTGCTCGGCGATTGGGACCGCAAACTCGACGCGATCGCGCGCGACGCGCCGGCCCGCGACCTGCGCAGCATCTCCGGCACGCCGAGCTGGCTCCTGATCCTGTTCGAGCGCCTGCTCGCCGAAACCGGCCGCGCCAACCTCGCGTCGCTGTTTCCGGCGCTCGAACTGATCGTCCACGGCGGCGTCGGCTTCGGGCCCTATCGGGCACGTTTCGAGCGGCTGCTCGGCGGCCAGGTCCGCACCAAGGAGGTCTACCCCGCCAGCGAAGGCTTCATCGCCTATGCCGACGGTGCCTCGGATGGCTCGCTCCGCCTGATCCTCGACAACGGCCTCTTTCTCGAATTCGTCCCGCCCGGCGAGATCGCGCATCCCGCGCCCACCCGCCACTGGCTCGGCAATGCGGAGCTCGGCCGCGACTACGCGCTCATCCTCGCCACCAACGCCGGCCTGTTCGGCTACGTGCTTGGCGACGTCGTCCGCCTGACCAGCCGCCGCCCGGCGCGTATCCTGATCACCGGCCGCACGGCGCAGATGCTCTCGGCATTCGGCGAGCATCTGAGTGCCGGCGAGCTCGATCGCGCCATCGAGGCCGCCGCCCGCGAAACCTCGGTCTCGGTGACCGACTACACGGCCTTTCCGGTCCATCCCGACGACGCCGATCCAAGGGGTGGCCATCTCTTCGTCATCGAATGCGAGGCCGGCGCCCCCGATCCGGCCGCCTTTGCCGCCACCCTCGAGCAAGTCCTGGCCGAGGGCAACGACGACTACGCGTCGCACCGCGCCGGCGGCCGCGGTATGAGGCCCACCGGCATCCGTGTCGTTCCCGCCGGCCGCTTCGCCTCCTGGATGCGCGCCCGCGGCAAGCTGGGCGGCCAGAACAAGGTGCCGCGCGTGCTGGACGATCCGGCGTTGCTGGCACTGCTGCTCGAGGAAGGACCCGATCGATGAGCGACCAACCGACCGAGACCGACAAGACGCTGCCCGATCGGCTCTCGACGAACCCCGCCAGCCCGCATCACGACGCGGCCCTGCTCGAGCGCGGCGTCGGCATCCGGTTCAACGGCTCGGAGAAGACCAACGTCGAGGAATACTGCGTCAGCGAGGGCTGGGTCCGCGTCGCCGTCGGCACCACGATGAAACGCGACGGCACGCCGATGACGATGAAGCTCAGCGGCACCGTCGAGCCCTACGTCCGCGAACGCGGATAGCAAGGCAAGGGGACCGGAGCCGGTCCCCTTGCACCCCCCGCGCTCCTTGGCGCCGTTGCCCAGGCCGACGGCATGGCTCCCGACCGGCTTGCCCACGCCGGCGGCGATCCGCCGCGAGCGGCTCCAGGATCGATGCCGGGGCTCCCGGCACGATTTCGACACTTCAATGATGCAGCCGCAGCAGACGCCGCATCCGCTCCTCGCAGTCGTGGAAGTCGAGCGCCTGCAGCCGCCACTCGCCATCGACCAAGATCAGTGACGCGAACCGGTCAAGCCGCAAGCCTATCGGTCATGGTCTTCGTCGTGACTGTTGCAGACGCTCACCGATGCATCGTGCGGCCGTAGCTAAGCTGATGGCTCGAATGACTGGCGATCCAAACGCCCGGCGTTTGGCGGGGTGCGGGGTGGAACCCCGCTTCTTTTTCCGTACGATCCGGCGCGGATCCTCACTGGAACGGCGCCAGCAACGCCTCCGCTTGCGCGAACAGCTCCGGCGGCACGTCGTGCCCCGAAGCCGCGGCATTCTCGTCGATCTGCTCCGGCCGCGACGCGCCGATGATCGCGGACGCCACGTTCGCTTGGCGGAGCACCCAGGCGAGTGCCAACTGCGTCAGCGACATCTCCGCCCGCTTCGCGATCGCGTTGATCTCCCGGACCGCTTCCAGCACCGGCCGCTCCAGCCACTGGCGGCGGAAGTGCATGTTCATGCTCTCGAGCGCCGCCCGGCTGTCGGCCGGGATCGCCACGCCAGGCTCGTACTTTCCCGTCAACACGCCCTGCGCCAGCGGCGACCAGACGATCTGCGAAATCCCGTTCCTCGCCGACAGCGGCAGCAGGTTCGCTTCCGGCTTTCGCCACAGCATCGAGTATTGCGGCTGGCTGGAGACGAAGCGTTCGACGCCGGGAAGGCCGACGGCTTCGACGATCTTGTCAACCGGCCATTCGGAGAACCCGATATACCTGGCCTTGCCGGCGCGCACGATGTCGGTCAGCGCCTGCATCGTCTCCTCGAGCGGCGTCTCCTCGTCGTAGCGATGACATTGGTAGAGATCGACATGGTCGGTCCGCAGCCGGGCCAGCGACGCGTCGATCTGCTTGAGGATCTGCGTCCGCGACAGCCCGCGGTCGGTGTCGCTCATCGGGAAATAGACCTTGGTCGCGAGCACGTAGCTGTCGCGCGCCATGCCCGACAGCGCCTCGCCGAGCACCGTTTCCGAGGCGCCACGTCCATAGACGTTGGCGGTGTCGATGAAATTAATGCCGACGTCGAGCGCGCGGTGGACGCACGCGATGGCGCGCTCCCGCTCCACGCCCCCCGAAGTGGTGAGCCAGGTTCCAAGCGAGATCTCGGAGACGTGCAGATCGGAATTGCCGAGTTGCCGCAAGCGCATCATGCGATTCCTTACTGGACGAGCTTGAACTCGCCTTCGAGCCGAAGCGTCACGTTGTCGGCCACCAGGGGCACGTACTGCGAGACGCCGAACGTCGAACGCCGCACGATCGACGCGCCGTCGAAGCCGACCGTGTATTGCTTGTCGACCGGGTCGACGCCTGCGTTGTTGAACGTGGCACTGATCACGATCGGGAAAGTCTTGCCGTGCAGCGTGAGGTCGCCGTCGATCCGGGCGGTCTGCGGTCCGGTGACGGTGACTTTCGTCGATTTGAAGGTCGCCTGCGGAAATTTCTTGCTGTCGAACCAGCCCTCGCTCACCAGTTCGGCATTGAGCTTCGCGTTCAAGGTGTCGACGGTCGACGTGTCCACGGTCGCTGTCAGCGCGATTTTCGACACGTCTTTCGGATCGAGCGTCAGGTCGGCCGCCACACCGCCGAACAAGCCCATGTAGGTCGAGAAGCCGAGATGGTTGACCGACCAGCTGATCTTGCCGTGCGCGGGATCGAGCCTGTAGCGGCCTGCCTTCACCTCGAGCGCCTTCGCCGCCAACGTCACGCCCGGCGCGATCACGTTCGGGCTCGCGGCGGCGGCCGGCGCTGCCGGCGCCGCTGCCGGAGCAGAAGCGGGGGGCGTTGCCGGAGCAGCCGCGGGCGGCTTGGTCGTGGCTGTCTGGCCGAATGCCAGCGCGGGCACGCAGCACAGGAGCGCCGCCGTAAGAAGGTTTCTGTTCAAGCCTGATCTCCTGGCGCTTCGTTTCGACCGGTCCACCGCAATAGCGCCGCCGCGTCCCGAGTTCCATCCTCATTCAGGCGCGTCCTTGGGCGCCTACTGCGCCGATGCGCTCGCCTCGCTCCGCGTCGCCCCGACCCGCTGCGCGAGCGAGGCGGCCATGAACTCGTCGAGCGCCCCGTCCAGCACCGCGTCCGGATTGCCCCGCTCGACGCCGGTCCGCAGATCCTTCACCAGCTGATACGGCGCGAGCACGTACGACCGGATCTGGTGGCCCCACCCGATGTCGGTCTTCGCGGCCTCGTCCGCCGCCGCCGCCGCCTCGCGCTTCTGCAGTTCCTGCTCGTAGAGGCGTGCCTTGAGCATTCCCATCGCGGTCGCCCGGTTGCGGTGCTGCGATCGGTCGGTCTGGCAGGCGACGATGATCCCTGACGGCACGTGCGTGATCCTGATCGCGCTCTCGGTCTTGTTGACGTGCTGGCCGCCGGCACCCGAGGCACGGAACGTGTCGACCTTCAGGTCCGCCTCGTTGATCTCGATCTCGATGCTGTCGTCGACCACCGGATAGACCCAGACGCTGGCGAAGCTGGTCTGGCGCCGCGCCGCCGAGTCGAACGGCGAGATGCGCACCAGCCGGTGCACGCCCGCCTCGGTCTTCAGCCAGCCATACGCATTGGGCCCGGTCACCTGCAGCGTCGCCGATTTCAACCCGGCCTGCTCGCCCTCCGAGGCCTCCATCATCGCCGTCTTGTAGCCGTGCGCCTCCGCCCAGCGCGAATACATCCGCAGCAGCATCTCGGCCCAGTCCTGCGCCTCTGTCCCGCCGGCCCCGGCGTTCACCTCGAGGAAGCAGTCATTGCTGTCCGCCTCGCCCGACAGCAGGCTTTCGATCTCGCGCCGCTTGGCCTCGTCGGCGATGCGGCGAAGTGCCGCCATGCCGTCGGCGATCATTGCCGCGTCGCCCTCTTCCTCGGCCATGGCGACCAGTTCGAGCGTGTCGTCGAGTTCGCGCTCCATCGCCAGCACGCCCTCGGTGCAGGCCGCGATCTGGTTGCGCTCGCGCATCATCTTTTGTGCGGCCGCCGCGTCGTTCCAGAGTTCGGGATCTTCGGCCTTGTTGTTCAGCTCGTCGAGGCGGGCGAGGGCGGCATCCCAGTCAAAGATGCCTCCTCAGCAGTGCCACCGACTGCTTGATCTGTTCGTGAAGTGCATCGGTTTCGGCTGACATCGCACCCAGCTCTCTCGCGGAGCCGCGTCAATAGACGCCGCCCACTCCGATGTCACTCCCGGCCGAGCTCGTCCGCGGCGGCGGCGGCGCCGGACGGGCCGGGTCGCTGCTCGATGCCGAAATCGTGCCGCCGCTCTCGGGCGGCGGAATGTTGGCGTCGAGCTCGGCGCCGGTGTCCTCCGGTCCGAGCGTCATGCTGTTGGCGTCCACCGCCGCACCCGCGCCGAGGCCGCCGCTCTGCCCCGGCACCTGCCCGTCCTTGAAGGCGTCGATCGTGGTGCCCATGCCGGTGTTGTAGCGGCTGAGCGTGATGCCGTCCGGCACCCGGAACTGCTGCACCGGACTGTCGCCCAGGGCGCCGCGCATGAACTCGTTCCAGATCGGTGCGGCCACCGCCCCGCCGGTCTCCTTGTCGCCGAGCGAATCCGGCTGATCGAAGCCCACCCACACAGCCGTCACCAGGCCGGGCGTGAAGCCCACGAACCACGCGTCGTTGAAGTCCTGGCTGGTGCCGGTCTTGCCCGCGATCGGCCGGTCGATGCCGATCGCGGCCGGGGTTCCGGTCCCGCGCTTGACGACGTCCTGCATCATCTGGACCACCTGGAAGTCGCTCGCCGGGTCGGCGATCTGCTTGCGGTCGTCGAGGAAGCCGGGCGGCTTGCCTGGATCGTCCCCGGGTGCGAGCGCGAACCCGTCCGGCTGCCAGATCACGTGGCCGTCGCGATCCTCGACGCTGTCGATCAATGACGGCACCACCTCGCGGCCGTTCTCGGCGAGCGACGCGTAGGCACCCGCCTCGCGCAGCACCGTCGTGTCCACCGCCCCGAGTGCCGCCGGCAGCACCTTCGGCATCGCATCGACCTCATGGAAGGCGATCGCTGTGTTCGCGACCGCCGTCATGCCGATATGCGAGGCGAGCCGGATGGTCACGAGATTGAGGCTCTGGCGGAGCGCGTCATGCAGCGACGTCATGCCGTTATAGTCCATTTCGTAGTTCTCGGGCCGCCAGTTGCCCATCGAGAACGGCCCGTCGAGGAATTGCTGGCTCGGCGAAATCCCCCGCTCCATCGCCGCGAGATAGACGAACGGCTTGAACGACGAGCCGGGCTGACGCTGCGCCTGCGTGGCGCGGTTGAACTGGCTGTTCTCCATCGACCAGCCGCCAACCATCGCCAGCACCCGGCCGCTGGTCGGATCGATCGTGACCAGCGCGCCTTCAACCTTCGGCACCTGGCGCAGCATCATCCGCTCCTCGGGATGCCCCGCATCGGTGAGCTCGACCATGGCGACGTCGCCCGGCTTGACGATGTCGGCCATCCGCCGCGGCGCGCCGCGGCTGGTGCGCGCCCACGACGTGTCGTTCCACTCCATCGGCGAGACGTGCGAGGCCGCCGGGGGTCCGGCCGCGTCTCCCGGCTCGTCGAGCCATCCGATCCTTGCCGTCGTCGGCGTCTCGCTCAGCACCACGCCGAGCGTCCAGTGCGGCAGCATGCCCGGCGGCCGGGCGATCCTGGTCAGCATCCCCTGCCAATCCGGGACGGTTGCCTCGACAGGCTGCGCGCGGCCGTGACGATGCTCGATCTCCGCCTGCGCGAAGCCGTCGATATGCGTGACCGGACCGCGCCACATGCCGTGTGAACGATCGTAGGCGATCAAGCCATGGCGCAACGCGTCGGTGGCCAGCGTCTGCAGCTTGGGGTCGAGGCTGGTCTGGACCGTCAGCCCGCCGGAATCGACCGCATCGCCGAACTTCTCGACCAGACGGCGATGCACCTCCTCGGTGAACCAGTCGGCACCCGGGATCGGCGGCGGCCTGTGGGCGGCCGACGGCACCAGCGGCTCGGTCTTGGCCGCGCGCGCGTCGGCTTGCGTGATGGCACGGGTGTCGACCATCCGGTCGATCACCCAGTCGCGACGGCCGCGGGCGGCTTGCGGATACCGGTAGGGATTGTAGTTGTTCGGCCCCTTCGGCAGGGCAGCGAGAAACGCCGCCTCGGCCACCGTGAGATCGTCGAGCGGCTTGTCGAAATAGGTCTGCGCCGCCGACGCGATCCCGTAGGCGCCGAGCCCGAGGTAGATCTCGTTGAGATAGATCTCGAGGATCTTCTCCTTGCTCAGCGTCTGCTCGATGCGCATGGCGAGGATCGCTTCCTTCACCTTGCGCTGCATCGTCAGCACGTTGCCGAGGATCATGTTCTTCGCGACCTGCTGGGTGATCGTCGACGCGCCGATCGGCCGGCGCCCTGTATGCAGGTTCTCCAGATCCGTGACCGCCGCGCGCAGGATCGCGACCGGGTCGACGCCGTTGTGGGTCCAGAAATTCTGATCCTCGGCGGCGACGAAGGCGTTCTTCACGCGGTCGGGAATTGCCGTATAGGGCACAAAGACGCGACGTTCGGTCGCAAGCTCGGCGATCAGGTGGTCGTCGCCGTCATAGACCCGGCTCATCAGCGACGGATGATAGTCGCGCAAGCCGGCCACTGTCGGCAGGCCCTCGCTCAGATGCGCGAACGTCCGCCAGGCGACCAGACCGGCCACGCAAGCGGCGAGGAACCCGACCGCGAGCACCGCACCGGCCAGACGCCGGATCAGCCCGAAACGCGGCCGCCTCGCCCCGGGAGGACCGCCGCGTCGGGACGATGTGGGCCGCGGCGGGGTCGGCTCCGTCGGCAGGAGGCGGTCGCCCGGGCTCGGTGGTCGCGTCATCGCGCCCCTCTACCACCAAAGGGCCGTCCCCGTCAGCAGAACCCGGACGCGTCAGCCCGACAGGCGGGTGAAGCTCCCGGACGACGCGAAGAACCCGTCGATCGCGGCATGCATCGCCGCCGTGATCCGCGCCCGATGCGCCTCGGTCCGCAGCAGCGCCTCGTCGGCCGGGTTCGACATGAACCCCATCTCGACCAGGATGCTCGGAATGTCCGGCGCCTTGAGAACCACGAACGCGGCGTGCCGGCTCGGATTGGTCAGCAACGCCACCGAGGGCCGCAACGAGGTCACGACGCCGCGCGCCATGTGCGCCGAGCCCACGCGCGTCTCGTCGCGCACCAGGCTCGCCAGGATCCGGGCAACCTCGGGGGAGGTCGCATGGAAGCGCGGTCCGGCAAAACGGTCGGCACTGTTCTCGCGCACCGCAAGTGCCGCCGTCTGTGCGTCCGAGGCGACATCGGACAGCGTATAGACGCTCGCGCCGCGAACATCGTGTCTCAGCGCCGCGTCGGCATGCATCGAGACGAACAGGGCGGCCTGTCGCCCTTGCGCGATGGCGACCCGGTCCTCCAGCGGAATGAACACGTCGGCGTCGCGCGTCAGCGTGCACCGGTAGCGTCCGCCCTCGTTGAGCCGCGCGTGCAATTCCGTCGCCGCGGCGATCGCGATATGCTTCTCATAGGTGCCGGCGTAGCCGATCGCGCCCGGGTCCTTGCCGCCATGGCCGGCATCGAGCACCACGACCGGCGCCGGTGGCTTCGGCCGGCGCAGGATGGCAGGCGGGCGTCGGCTGCTGGCACTCCCGGAGGTCGCGGCCAGAGATAACCCTGCGCCAAGCACGACACGTCGCGTGAACACGGGCGCCCAATCGCTTGTCATACCATCGTTCTAGCACGATTCGGCGTCCCGTGCCCGTGCTTGCGGAGACGGGTGGTTTCCTGCATGCTAACCGCCGCTGTGATCCGGCGGCGAGCGAAGGCTGTGGAAATCTCTTCCGGTCTCACCGATCTGCCGGCTCCGGAGTTCAGGGTTTCCACGCGAAAATCTTCTGGCGCGGGACCTCGAACGACCCGTCGAAGCGCTGAGCGTGCCGACGGCAGCGAGGAAAACCGCCACGGTCATCCGACCGCACGGCCAGGACGATCATGACAGCGAACGCGACCGACCATTCCGCGAACCCGACGGCCCATTCCTGGGTCCGGCCGCGTCGGCAGTCAGCGACGCTGTCCCCACCCCAATCATTTGCCGCGGGACGCAGCGCTGTCGAAGCGCGCGACGCGGCCGACCGGAGTTCATTCGTGTATGTCAAAGCGTATGCTGATCGATGCAAGCCACGCGGAAGAGACCCGCGTCGTGATGCTGGATGGTAATCGCCTCGAGGAATACGACGTCGAGACCGCCACCAAGAAGCAGCTCAAGGGCAATATCTATCTTGCCAAGATCGTCCGAGTAGAACCCAGCCTGCAGGCCGCCTTCGTCGAATACGGCGGCAACCGGCACGGGTTCCTGGCCTTCGGCGAGATCCATCCCGACTACTACCAGATCCCCGTTGCCGACCGGCAGCGTCTCATCGCGATGCAGGAGGAGGAGGCCGAGGCCGAACGCGCGGCCGAGGAGGCCGCCGAGCCACAGCCGGAGCCCGATCCGCGGCCGGAGCCGATCGACGAGGCCGACGGCGCATCCGAGCCGGCACCGCCTGCCCAGGCTGCGCTCGAAATGACCCATGAGCCGAGCCGGTCAGGCGACGACCAGGCAGACACCGCCGACGAGCAAGCACCGCCGGACATCGAACCAGACAGCGACGTGCCGCCGGACCGCCCCGAGGAACCCGCGCCCGAGACCATCGGCGGCCCGTCCGCCAGCGAACAGCGCGACGACCGCGACGATCGCGAGGATCGCCGCACCTCCCAGCGCTTGATGCGCCACTACAAGATCCAGGAAGTCATCCGCCGTCGGCAGGTCATCCTGGTGCAGGTGGTCAAGGAGGAACGAGGCACGAAGGGCGCGGCACTGACGAGCTATATCTCGCTCGCGGGCCGCTTCTGTGTGCTGATGCCCAACTCGCCGCGCGGCGGCGGCGTGTCCCGCAAGATCACCTCGGCGACCGACCGCAAGCGGCTCAAGGAGATCACGGCCGAACTCGACATCCCGCGCGGCATGGCGATGATCGTGCGTACCGCCGGCGCCCAGCGCCCGCGCCCCGAGATCAAGCGCGACTGCGAGTATCTCCTCCGGCTCTGGGACGACATCCGCGACACCACCCTCGCCTCGATGGCGCCTGCCCTGATCTACGAGGAGGCGAGCCTGATCAAGCGCGCCATCCGCGACGTCTATTCGAGCGATGTCGACGAGATCCTCGTCGACGGCGAAGACGGCTGGCGGGCCGCGCGCGGCTTCATGCGCACGCTGATGCCGACGCACGCGCGCAAGGTGCAGCTCTGGCGCGAAGGCCAGCCGCTGTTCGCGCGCAACAATGTCGAGGGCTTCCTCGACGCGATGATGAACCCGTCGGTCCAGCTCCGGTCGGGCGGTTACCTGGTCATCAACCAGACCGAGGCGCTCGTCGCGATCGACGTCAACTCCGGCCGCTCGACACGTGAACGCGGCATCGAGGAGACCGCCGTGCGGACCAACCTCGAAGCCGCCGACGAGGTTGCCCGCCAACTCCGCCTGCGCGACCTGGCCGGCCTCATCGTCATCGACTTCATCGACATGGAAAGCCGCAAGCACAACGCCATGGTCGAGCGTCGCGTGAAGGATGCCCTGCGCCAGGACCGCGCGCGGATCCAGGTCGGCTCGATCAGCCATTTCGGCCTCATGGAGATGAGCCGCCAGCGTCTGCGTCCGTCGCTGGTCGAGAACAGTTTCATCCATTGCGAGCATTGCAACGGGACCGGTCTTGTCCGCGGCATCGAGAGCGCCAGCCTGCACGTGCTGCGGGCGATCGAAGCCGCCGGTGGTCCGCGTGACGCGGCCGAACTCGCGGTCCACGTGCCGCCGCGGGTCGCCCTCTACATCCTCAACCACAAGCGCGAATGGCTCGGCGAGATCGAGCGGCGCTGCGTCATGCAGGTGTCGTTCGAGGCCGACGACACCCTGCGGCCCCCGGCGCACCGCATCATCAAGACCCAGGTCCGCTCGCCGGCCGACATTCCGGTCGAGGTGCAGGTCCGGCCCGTGATCACCGAACCGGAGCCCGACCTCGAAACGGACGTCGCCGAGCCGGCCCCCTCGGAGACCGCCATGCGCACGGTCCCGATCACCGAAGCGCCGGACGAGGCGTTCGCCGAGACAGGCGGCGAGCCGGGCGAGACCGCCGACGACGCCGAGCGCAAGCGCAAGCGCCGCCGCCGGCGTCGTCGCGGCGACCGCAAGGACGAGACGCCCGAGACGACACAAGGGCGGGACACGCAATCGAACGGCGAGGACGACCGCGCACCAGCCTCCCACGAGGACGATTTGGCGCCGGCCTCCGGCGACGCACCCGAGCCGGAGCCAGCGGAAACCGGCGCGATTGAGCAGCCGCTGCTGACCGCGACCGAAGGCGAGCCCGCGACGGGCCGTTCGCGCCGCGGCAGGCGCAGCGGCCGCAGGCGGCGGCGCGACGAGGCCCCCGAGCTTGCCGAACCCACACCCGACACGGTGCAGCCCGCCTATTCGGGTCCCACGCCCGCCGATCCGTTCAATGGCGCCTTCGACATCTTCGACGCGCTCGAACAGAGCCAGGACCACTACCTGGTCAACAGGTCCGCTTCCGCCGCCTCGGCGGCTTCGCTCGACCCGCAGCCGGCGATACCCGGCGAGGCGCCCCAGCCCGAGCCCGTCCTCCCCTTGGAGTCCCGGCCATCCGAACCGGAACCCGAGCTTGAACCCGAGCCCGAACCCGCCGTGAAGCCGATCCTCGTCGGCGCCGGCGAGCCGGCGGCACGCCGCTCAGGCTGGTGGAAGCGATGAGAGCTTCACCAGCACATGCTGCTTGCGGCCCGCCGAGAGCTTGATCGCGCCGTCGTGCATCGCCGACAGATCGACCATCGCCGCCTCGTCGGTCACCACCCGATCGTTCAGCCGCGCACCCCCACCGCGGATCAGCCGGCGCGCCTCCCCGTTGCTGCTGGCAAGGCCCGCCTCTGTGAACAACCGGTAGGCGGGCATGCCGGTCAGCAGTGCCGCCTTCGGCACGCGATGGGTCGGCAGGTCGGCCGCGACTCCACCCTCGAAAATGGTCCGCGCCGCCGCCGCCGCGGCGTCCGCCGCGGCCTGCCCATGGCACAGAGCGGTCGCTTCCGTCGCGAGCACGCGCTTGGCCGCGTTGATCTCGGCGCCCCCGAGCGAGGCGAGACGGTCGCACTCGCCGATCGGCAGATCGGTGAACAGCCGCAGGAACCGGCCGACATCCGCATCCTCGGTGTTGCGCCAGAACTGCCAATACGAATAGGCGCTCAGCTTCTCCGGCCGCAGCCAGACCGCGCCTGACGCCGACTTGCCCATCTTGGCACCCGACGCGGTCGCGATCAGCGGCGTGGTCAGCCCGAATGTCGCCGCACCATCGGTACGCCGGATCAAATCGACGCCGGAGACGATGTTCCCCCACTGGTCGCTGCCGCCCATCTGCAGCGTCACACCGTGACGCCGCCGCAGCTCGCGAAAATCATAACTCTGCAGGATCGAATAGTTGAATTCGAGGAACGTCAGTCCTTGCTCGCGCTCGAGCCGGAGCTTGACGCTGTCGAACGACAGCATCCGGCTGACGCTCACATGCGGCCCCACTTCGCGAAGCAGCTCGATATAGCCAAGCCCGTCGAGCCAGGCGGCGTTGTCGACCAGCATCGCGTCGTCCGGTCCGTCGCCGAACCGCAGGAAGGGCTCGATGCAGGCGAGGATCCCCTGCCGGTTCTCCTCGAGCCGTTCGGCGGTCATCAGCGGGCGGGCCTCATCCCGGCCCGACGGATCGCCGACACGGCTGGTGCCGCCGCCCATCAATGTCACCGGCCGATGGCCGTGACGTTGGAGCAAACGAAGGAGCATGATCTGCACCATGCTGCCGACATGCAGACTGTCGGCGGTGAGGTCGAAACCGATATAGCCCGACACGGTCCCGCTCCCGAGCGCTGCCTCGAGCGACGCCTCGTCGGTGCATTGGAACAGGAACCCGCGCGCGCGGGCCTCGTGGAGGAAGTCGTTTGTCATCGACGCAACGAGCTAGGCCAAATCATCGCCCAAATCTACGTGTCGTGGAACCGGCGACCCGCGTCCTGACCGTCATCGGCCTGATGAGCGGCACGTCGCTCGACGGCGTCGACGCGGCGGTGATCGAGACCGACGGTGAGCGGATCGCGTCTCTCGGACCACGGATTACCCGCTCCTACGGCTCCACGCTGCGCGACCGGTTGCGCGCGCTGCTCGATCGCGCGCATGCGATCAATCCGCGCGACCCCGAGCTCCGCGCGGTCGAACGCGCGGTCACCCAGGCCTATGCCGAGGCGGTCAATGCCCTCGGCGTGCGCGCCGGCCTGATCGGCATGCACGGCCAGACCATCCTGCACCGCCCGCGCGAAGCGGGCACCTGGCAGATCGGCGACGCCGGCCTGCTCGCCACCCTGACCGGCGTGCCGGTCGTCCACGATTTCCGCAGCGACGACATCCGCGCCGGCGGCGAAGGGGCGCCGCTGGCACCTTTGTTCCATGCCGCCATGCTCCCGGCCAGTCAGGATCGCCCGGTCGCCATCCTCAATCTCGGTGGCGTCGCGAACCTCACCTGGGTCGGCCCCGACGCGGACCTGCTCGCCTGCGACACCGGCCCGGGCAACGCGCTGCTCGACGACTGGGCCCAGCGTCACACGGGGGTCGCCTGCGATCATGATGGCGCACTCGCCCGCGCGGGGACGAGCGACGATCGCGTCCTGGACGCACTCCTCGCCGACCCCTATTTCGTGCGCCTGCCGCCGAAATCGCTCGACCGGCTGCATTTCGCCCCGCGCCTCTCCGTTCTGTCCGCTCTCTCGGCGCAAGACGGAGCCGCGACCCTGAGCGAGTTCACGGCCGCCGCGGTCGCCGCGACCAGGCTGCCGGCCACGCCGCGTGCCTGGTTCGTCTGCGGTGGCGGCCGCCACAATCCGGCGCTCATGGCGGCACTCGCCACGCGCCTCGCGGCACCGGTCCGGCCCGTCGAGGCGATCGGCTGGGATGGTGACGCGCTCGAGGCGCAATGCTTCGGTTTTCTCGCCGCACGCAGTCTGCGCGGCCTGCCGCTCAGCCTGCCGGGCACCACCGGTGCGGCCGCGCCCGTCACCGGCGGCAGGCTCGCGACGCCGGCCGCCTGAGGCGCCGGCGTCGCGTTCCGCATCAATCGGCGGCGAGTGCCATCGTCTTGCGGGCGATCACCCGGCCGACATAATCATCCATCGCGTCGGCGACCTCGTCGGCATGGTTGGCGAAAACGTGATCCGCGCCCTTGAAGATGCGGTAATCGACGACGACGCCCTTCTGTGTGTGGAGCTTGTCGACGAGCTTCTTGATCGCGGGCTCCGGTGCCAATTCATCCCGGTCGCCCGAGATCATCAGGCCGCCGCAAGGACACGGGGCAAGAAATCCGAAATCGTAATGACTCGCGGGAGGCGCCACGCTGATCCAGCCGGAGATCTCCGGCCGCCGCATCAGCAGCTGCATGCCGACGAATGCACCGAACGAATAGCCGGAGATCCACAGCCCACCCGAGTTCGGATTGACCATCTGCATCCAGTCCAGAGCCGCCGCCGCGTCGGCGATCTCGCCGATGCCGCCATCGTAGCGGCCCTGGCTCCGGCCAACCCCACGAAAGTTGAAGCGCATCACCGAAAAGCCCAGCCTCTCGAACGTCCGATACATCGAGTAGGTGATGCGGTTGTTCATCGTCCCGCCGTGCAAAGGATGCGGGTGAAGGATGAGCGCCAGAGGCGCGCCGGTCTCCTTTGAATGGTTGTAGCGACCTTCGAGTCGGCCATCCGGGCCGGCGAACATGACCTCAGGCATCTTTGTCCTGCTGTTTCTTGAGTTGATCGTCCAGGCGTGGACGGATGATGATCCAAGACGGGGCGGGAAGGACGTCATGCCGTTCCGCCGAACGCCTCGATGTTGGGGTTGTCATCGGACAACCGTTGAAATGGTGATCCTTTTCGGCGTCACAAATATACCGCTCAACATTACCGGCAGATGGCCGCCAAGCGGCTCCATATTCCGGTGGAACGACGCTCCGGCTCCTCTCATATCTGGCAAAACGACACCCACGGCTCAATCTTCGGACTGACCGTGACCACGGACCGCGCTTTATAAGGAGTCGGGGAGCCTATTCCTATCAAATTGACGATGGTTCCAAGAAATCGACCGGTTGCCCCCTGGAACGGCGTCTATTTCGACGCGAACGCCAGCGAGAAGCCGCGTCCCGAGGCGCTGGCCGCCTACACGGCCGCGCTCGCACTGCATGCCAACCCGGCATCGATCCACGGAGCGGGGCGAGCGGCACGGCGTCAACTCGAGAACGCCCGCGACGTGATCGCCGTCCGCTTCGGCGCGGCGCCCGACAGCGTCGTCTTCACGTCCGGCGGCACCGAGGCCGACGCACTCGCGATCCGCGGCCTTGGGCGTGGAAGGCGCATCCTCATCGGGGCGACCGAGCACGACGCGATCAGGGCATCGGCCGGCCCCGGTGCGACCATCATCCAGGTCGCGAGCGACGGCACGATCGACCTCGACGCCCTCGACGCGGCCCTCGCTGGTGCACCCAAGGCGCTGGTCTGCCTCATGCTCGCCAACAACGAGACGGGCGTGCTGCACCCGGTCGCCGAGGCCGCTCGCATTTGTCGCGGCCACGGCGCGCTCCTGCATGTCGACGCCGTCCAGGCCGCCGGCCGGGTGCCAGTCTCGCTTGCGGCCCTCGGCGCATCGAGCATCGCGCTCTCGGCCCACAAGCAGGGCGGCCTCGCCGGCGCTGGCGCGTTGCTCCTCGCTGATGGGGTGGAACTCACCGAGCCGCTGTTCGCCGGCGGCGGCCAGGAGCTCGGCCGGCGCGGCGGCACGCCCCCGCTGCCCGCGATTGCCGCCTTTGCCGCCATCACTGGCCTTCCCCCGCCCGAGCATCTCGTCCTGCTCCGTGACGCCATCGAGCGCGCCGCCATCGCCCATGGCGCCATGGCGTGCGGCGCGGCAGCACCTCGCCTGCCCAACACCACGTGCCTTGCCTTGCCCGGCCGGCGGGCCGCGTCGCAACTGATCGCGCTCGACCTGGCAGGCTTCGCCGTGTCCGCGGGCGCCGCCTGTTCGTCCGGGAAGGTCGCACGCAGCCACGTGCTGGACGCGATGGGGCTCGGCGCCATCGCGAACGAGGCAATCCGCGTCTCCCTCCCGTGGGACGCGACCCCGGCGGACGCCCACGCCTTCATCGCCGCCTATGGCGAGATGGCCAATGCCAGGAAGGCGAGTTGAGCGAGCTCATCTATCTCGACAACCAGTCGACAACCGAATGCGACCCGCGCGTCCTCGGCGCGATGTGGCCGTTCTTCGCGACCGCCTACGGCAACCCCCACAGCGACACCCACGAGCCGGGCCGCCTCGCGGCGCAAGCCGTCGCAACCGCCCGCGCCGAGGTCGCCGCTCTGCTCGGCGCCGACTTGCGCGAAATCGTCTTCACCTCCGGCGCCACCGAGGCCAACAACCTCGCCATCAAGGGCGCCGTCCGTTTCGCGCTGAACGCCGGCGACGAGCGGCGCCGCCTCGTGACGCTCGCGACCGAGCATCCCTGCGTCCTCGAAACCGTGCACGACCTCGGACGCGAGGGCTTCGAGCCCGTCATCCTTCCCGTCCAGCCCGACGGACGGCTCGACCTCGCCCTCCTCGACGACGCGCTGCGCACGCCCACCCTCCTCGTCAGCGTCATGGCTGCCAACAACGAGACCGGCGTGCTCCAGGACATCGCCGCCATCGCGGCGCGCGCCCACGATGCCGGCGCCCTCCTGCACACCGATGCCGCCCAGGCCATCGGGAAGATCCCGTTCGACGTCGCCGCCCTCGGGATCGACCTCGCCTCGGTCAGCGCCCACAAGATGCACGGCCCCAAGGGTGTCGGCGCGCTCTTTGTCCGCCGCCGGCCCCGCGTCCGCCTTGAAGCGCTCTTCTCCGGCGGCGGCCAGGAACGCGGCCTGCGGTCCGGCACCCTGCCCGCACCGCTGATCGCCGGCTTCGGCGAAGCCTGCCGCATCGCTGCCTCCGAGCGTCGCGCCGAGCAGGCCCGAATCCAGGACCTGCGCGACCGCCTGCTCGCGCGCCTCGCCGACGAAATCCCAGGGCTCGCCGTCAACGGCAGCATGGCCCATCGCCTGGGCGGCAACCTCAACGTCGCTTTCCCGCATGTGCCGGCACTTGCCTTGATCGAGGCCTGCCCCGCGCTCGCCGTCTCCACCGGGTCGGCCTGCGGCTCCGCCGACATCGAACCGAGCCGCGTGCTCCGCGCCATGGGGCTCGACCACGACACCGCGTCGACCAGCTTGCGCCTGGGGCTTGGACGCTTTACCTCCGCCCGCCATATCGAGCGCGCCGCGGACCTCCTGGTCGACGCCTACCGCCACCTTCTGGCGTCATCGCCGCGCGCGACCATCGAGGCCTGATCCGATGCCGACCATGACTTTCATCGAGCGCAACGGACGTCCGCGCGAAGTTCCCGCACCGCTCGGCCACTCCCTGCTCGAAATCGCCCAGGCCAACGACGTCGATATCGAAGGCGCCTGCGAAGGCTCGCTGGCGTGCGCCACCTGCCACGTCCTCGTCGACCCCGCCTGGTTCGACAGGCTCGTCCCGCCCACCCCCGACGAGGACGACATGCTCGACCTCGCCGTCGGCCTGACCAAGCGCTCGCGTCTCGGCTGCCAGATCGTGATGACCGAAAGCCTCGACGGGCTGGTCGTCACCCTGCCGCCCGCCTAATGCGCGTGCTTGTTGCCCCGGCGCGCACCTGATGCGCGTTCTTGTTGCCATGTCAGGCGGCGTCGACAGCGCGGTGGTCGCCGGCCTGCTCGTCGAGCAGGGTCATGAGGTCATCGGCGCCACGCTCCAGCTCTATGACGCCGGCCGCACCACGGCGCGCCGCGGCGCCTGCTGCGCCGGACGCGACATCGACGACGCGCGCCGCGTCGCCGATCATCTCGGCATCCCGCACTACGTCATCGACGCCGAGACCCGCTTCCGCGACACCGTCATCGCCCCGTTCGCCGACAGCTATGCCGCGGGAGAAACCCCCGTCCCCTGCATCCGCTGCAACATGGGCGTCAAGTTCACCGACCTGCTCGGCCTCGCCCGCGAACTCGGCTGCGCGGCGATGGCGACCGGACATTACGTCCGCCGCGTGGACGCTCCCGGCGGCGTCGAACTGCACCGGCCCGCCGCCACCGGCCGCGACCAGAGCTGGTTCCTGTTCGCGACCACCCGCGACCAGCTCGCATTCCTTCGCTTCCCGCTCGGCGGTCTCGACGACAAGACCGAGGTCCGGCGCGAGGCCGAGCGCCTCGGCATCCGCGTCGCCGACAAGCCCGACAGCCAGGACATCTGCTTCGTCCCCGACGGCGCCTACGACACCATCGTCGCCGCCCGCCGTCCAGACGCGCTCGCCGAAGGCGACATCGTCGGCGAGGATGGTGTCGTTCTTGGCCGCCACGCCGGCATCGCCTGCTACACCGTGGGTCAGACCCGGCGTCTCGGCCCCGCCGCCGTCCGCGACGGCGAGCGCCAGGCCGTCCGCCGCATCGAGCCCGCCTCCGGCGGCCCCGAGTCTGGACGGATCGTCGTCGGTTCGCGGAACGCCGGCGGGTCGACCACCATCACCCTCGCCGAGACCAACTGGCTCATCCCCGCGCCCAGTCCGCTCCGCTGCGCCGTCCAGTTGCGCGCCCGTGAAGCCCCGCGCCTCGCCTCGCTCGTGGCCACCGCATCCGGCCGCGCCACCGTCACCCTCGACGAGCCCGCCCACGCCGCCCCGGGCCAGGCCTGCGTCGCCTACGACGGCACCCGCATCATCGGCGGCGGCTTCATCCAGCGCGAGACACACAAATGACGGGCCGTCTCATAATCGGGACCAAACGGTATTCATCCTGGTCGCTCCGCGGCTGGCTCGCCGTCCGTCTCGCCGGCCTCGACATCGAGGAAACCGTCATCCGCCTCGCTGGCGGCAACACGCCCGAACTCAAGCCGCTCTCTCCCAGCGGCCTCGTCCCGGTCCTCGACCATGACGGCGCGCGCATCTGGGACAGCCTCGCGATCTGCGAATACTGCGCCGAACTGGCGCCCGGCCTGTGGCCCGCGGACCGTATCCAGCGCGCCGCCGCACGCTCGATGGCCGCCGAGATGCACGCCGGCTTCCGCGCGCTCCGCCTGGCAATGCCGATGAATCTCAGCCGGCTCGCGACCCCACCCCGCGCCGGCATCGCCCCCGACGCCGCCGCCGACATCGCCCGCGTCGCCGCCATCTGGCGCGATGCCAGAACACCCTTCTTGTTCGGTCCCGATTTCGGTGCCGTCGACGCGATGTTCGCGCCCGCCGTCACCCGCCTCCTGTCCTACGCTGCGGTCCCCGACGGTGCCCAGGCCTATTGCGCCGCGATCAGGGCCCACCCCCTCGTCGCGCGCTGGTACGACGAAGCCGCCGCCGAACCCGACACCTGGCATCTTCCGTCGACCGAACGGATCTAGGAGAACCGCATTGGCAACCGCCGAAGGCCTCGTGCCCGTGACCGTGCTGACCGGCTATCTCGGCGCCGGCAAGACCACCCTGCTCAACCGCATCCTGTCCGAGCAGCACGGCCGCAAATACGCCGTCGTGGTCAACGAATTCGGCGAGCTCGGCATCGACAACGACCTCGTCGTCGACACCGACGAGGAAGTCTTCGAGATGAACAACGGCTGCGTCTGCTGCACCGTGCGCGGCGACCTGATCCGCATCGTCAATGGTCTGATGAAGCGCCGCGGCAGGTTCGACGGCATCATCATCGAGACCACCGGCCTCGCCAACCCGGCTCCCGTCGCCCAGACCTTCTTTGTCGACGACGATGTCAAGTCGCGCACCCGCCTCGACGCCATCGTCACCGTCGTCGATGCGAAAAACCTGCCCGCCCGCCTCGCCGACAGCGCCGAAGCCCATGCCCAGATCGCCTTCGCCGACGTCGTGGTTCTCAACAAGACCGACCTCGTCACCCCGGGCGAACTCGACACCGTCGAGGCCTCGATCCGACACATCAACCACGCCGCCCGCATCATCCGCGCCGAACGCGGCCAGGTCCCGATCACCGAGCTGCTCGATCAGGGCGCCTTCGATCTCGCCCGCATCCTCGAACGCGAGCCCGACTTCCTCGACAGCACCGAGCATTCCCACGACGACGACGTCAACAGCATGTCGTTCGAAGTCACCCAGCCGATCGACGGCAAACGCTTTCAGGCCTGGATCGGCCTGCTGCTGCAGGAACGCGGCGGCGACCTCCTGCGCACCAAGGGCATCCTCGACTTCGCCGGCGAGAACCGCCGCTTCGCCTTCCAGGCGGTCCACATGATGGCCGACGGCGACTTCATCGGCCCCTGGCGCGACGGCGAGAAACGCAGCTCCCGCCTGGTGTTCATCGGCCGCAACCTTAATCGTGTGCAGTTCAGGCGGGGGTTCGAGAGCTGCGTGGCGTAGGGCAAGGCCAGGGCTCTGCCCTGGACCCGCTGGGGCGAGCCGCCCCAGACCCGCGTCAAGGATTCCTCGCCCAACGCGGGCGGACGCGGCGGGTGGACGCGACGGTGACCGGGTGCGCCTTCGACAAGTCGAACACGAGAATCGCTTTCGCCACCGGCGAGGGCACACTTCACATCACGCCGGTCACCGCCAACGAGTGGATCGACATCCAGGCCCACGACGGCGCCATCCTTTCGCTCGCGCCCGACATTGTTGCCGGCGGCTTCCTGACCGGCGGCGATGACGGCGCGCTCAACCGCGTCGGCGCCGAGGCGACGGCACTCGCCCAGTTCGGCGGCCGCTGGGTCGAAAGCATCGCGAGCCATCCCGACGGACTGATCGCAGCCGCCGCCGGCAAGCGCGTGACAGTGTTCGATGCGAACGGCGCAACCCTCAAGACCCTGGAGCACCCGTCGACCGTCACCGGCGTGATCTTCGACGCCAAGGGCAAGCGCGTCGCCGCCTCCCACTACAACGGTGCCTCGCTGTGGTTCGTCGCCGCCAAGACCGACACGCCACGCCGAATGGAGTGGAAAGGCAGCCATATCGGCCTCGCCCTCCACCCGCAGGGCGAGGCCCTCGTCACCGCCATGCAGGAGAACGCGCTGCATGGCTGGCGCATCTCCGACGGCCACAACATGCAAATGTCCGGCTACCCGCAGAAAACCCTGTCGCTGTCGTTCTCCAGGACCGGCAAATGGCTCGCCACGTCCGGCGCCGAGGCCGTCGTCCTCTGGCCCTTCTTCGGCGACGGCCCGATGGGGAAGGCTCCGCTCGAGATCGGAGGCGGATCCGCCTTCTGCACGCGCGTCGCCTGCCACCCCCAGCAGGACATGCTCGCCGCCGGCTTCGCCGACGGTTCCGTCCTGATCGCCGACATCGGAACCGAGCGTATCCTCCTCGTCAGCCCACCCGGCGACGGGCCCGTCACCGCGCTCGCCTGCAGCCACGACGGCGCCACCCTCGCCTTCGGCACCGAAGCCGGCCTCCTCGCCATCGTGGACCTGACAAAGCGCTGATCGGGCGCTCCTCGCCTGGGTCTGTCTTGCGGAGAGCGCCTCCTGCGCGTCCGAAAACCTTGATGCCTTCATCGTCCTCCACTCCGCCAAGCCAACGCAATCCGAGGCGGAAAACTCTACCTACAAACGGTCCATTTTACAGGGAGTAGATCAGAATTTTCAGTGACGTTATCCCTGCGGGCCACTTCAGTCATCTCGGATTCCTCTGATCTGACCTCATTGCATCACCGATTAGGCTTAGGTAGCAGACGTCAATTGGGCCTTTGGGTGTTAGTTTGTACGCGTCGATCAGGTTCTGGGCGTTGACGAGGTAGCGCATGTCTGCGCCATCGTTTGACACTATAAACGTATAAAGTTCTATAAACACCTGACCGGTTGAGTGACCATCAAGAAATCCCGGAAAGAAACCAGTCTTGGTAATCTTCCTTCGTTGCAAGGATGCCGTAATTTTTGGCCAACTCCTAAGAACGTAGCCTGGATAGATACTTTATTAACCTGGCGAGAACCAGCTACCAAGACCGGCTCTCATGATCACCCCAGAATTCTGGTCAAGCAACAGGCCGTTTGGTCCTCGCTCGATAGATGAGATAGCATCGGTCCCAAAACCTGATGGCAACACTGTGATTCTGGTGAATGGATCGAGGTGGGCTGAGCTTGTCTGGATGGCGACGAGCTTGGGGCTCCCATCGTTGAAAATATCGGCTCTAAATGCGCCCCAGCTGGACGTTCCGGTCGCGATGGGAGGGAGCCGGAATCCATAAGCCCGGAAATCGAGAGCTCGTGCGACCTCGAAATCGGTGTTGGTGGAAGAAGCTGGGTTATTGACCTCGGTGATTGGAGGCACCCTTCCGTGCCGAAGGTCGTTCAAGCCCTGGTTGAGGAAGTGGTTGTATGCTCGGGCGAGCGGCTTGCAAACCGCCGGGTCAGAGTCGAATTGCAGCTCGTAATGAGCTGGGTCGCCATGCTGGCGTGTCGGTGCCTCATTCGATAGGATGAGGCATGCTAATAATAGGCACATCTCACGGAAACCCAGACGTTGCCTTCCAGGCCTCTTTGGTTTGGGCGTTGGAGGCCGCTCTGATGTCTGTTTCGCAGTGTTGAAGATCAGCATGCCTACACGTTCGCGGAAGCGTTCATTAAGAAACACAACATTTATTGTTACAACCCGGTCTGAGGCTCTCGGCGTTACCGGGACCCCATATACGTCCCGACGTTTTAACTAGCTTCCCCCCACGCTCAGTCGCTCAGTAGAGGACTTTGCTGTTTCAAATCGAAGAAATTACGCAACCAAGCCAGAATTTGATCGGAATTCGGCATGGCTTCCCTCCGGTCTCAACTGACTCGAGAGAACGTCGCGCCCTGCGCATAGAACAAAAGGGTATCGAGAGTCGAACCAGACCGTGTTTACGGAAGGCCTAGATCCCCCTATCGTTCATACACGTAGTCACGAGAAGAAGCGATGAGACGTCAAGCATTTGCATTTGTCTCGCTCGTGCTCGTGCTCGTGCTCGTGCTCGTCTCGTCTGGCGCGGTGCGTGCTCTAGCGCAGGTGCCCGACCTGCAGTTCGAGCGCCTGATCGTCAACACCGGCGGCGAGCGCGCCGAGGCCTGCCTGCGGTTCAACCAGCGGATGGACCCGCGTATCGAGGCGCACAACGGCGACTACCTCAAACTCACGCCCAGCCTCGCACCTTCCCTCCATGTCGACGGCAAGGACCTCTGCCTGTCCGGCCTTGCCTACGGCCGCTCCTACAAGCTGACCATGCTGCATGGACTGACATCCGCGGACGGCGGCCGTCTCGTCGCCGATCGTGACGTCCGCGTCTCGCTCGGCGACCGGCTTCCCCTGGTCTCGATCGCCGGCACCGGCTTCATCCTTCCCCGTCTGGCTGCCTCCGGCCTGACGATCGACACCGTCAATGTCGATCGTCTGCGCATCCACATCCTGCGCATGAGCGACCGTCTGCTCACGACGTCGTCATCACCACTCGCATCCGCCGGCGCCGAGATGAACGCCTATGCCATCCGCGAACTGCTCGCCAACCAGGCGAGCGTCGTCTGGACCGGCACCATGGAGGTGCGCCACGATCCGAACCGCACCATCCAGACCGCCTTTCCGCTCGACGACGCGATCGGCCATCAGGGTGCCGGCGCCTATCTCGTCATCGCCGAGAACGCGGTCTCGGCGATGCCCGCGGACATCTTCTCGTCGGCCGACCAGACCGACGACCAGAGCGCCCGAAACGGCCAATACAATGCCGTCGCGTCGCACTGGGTCATCAGTACCGATATCGCGCTGACCACCCTGACCGGCGCCGACGGCCTGCACGTCTTCGCCCGCTCGCTCGCAACCGCGCAGCCGATGCCGGGCGTCAAGATCTCGCTCATCGCGACTGGTCTCGACGTGCTCGGCGCGCAGACCACCGGCATCGACGGTCAGGCCGTGTTTCCCGCGGGCCTGCTCCGCGGCCGCGGTTCCAAACTCGCCAAGACGCTGACCGCCATCGCGAACCACGACTTCACCACGCTCGATCTCGGCCGGCCCGCGTTCGACCTCTCCGACCGTGGCGTCTCCGGACGCCCGCAGGCCGGTCCGGTCGACGCGTTCCTCGCCACCGACCGCGGCGTCTACCGCCCCGGCGAGACCGTCCATGTGGTGGCCCTCGTCCGCGACCGCCTCGGCATCGGCCTCGACACGCAGGTCAGCCTCATCCTCCGTCGGCCCGACAACGTTCAGGCCAGCCGCATCGATCTCGCGGGATCGATGCAGGGCGGCGTCCAGCACGACTTCCTCATCAGCCCGACCGCCGCCCGCGGACAATGGAGCGTCGAGGCAAGCACCGATCCAACCCTCCCGCCGGTCGGCCGCGCGACCTTCGCCGTGCAGGATTTCGTTCCGCAACAACTCGCCGTGCATCTCGCGCCGTCAGCCGACCATCTCACGCCGGGCGCGCCCATCGCCTTTACCGTCGACGGCCGGTTCCTCTATGGCGCGCCGGCCGCTGGCCTGCACGGCGAGGCGACGCTGCGCATCGTGCGCGACGATGAACCGGTTCCTGGCGCCCCCGCCGGCTACCGGTTCGGGATCGAAGACGACAAAGTCGAGGCCGGCGAACAGAAGATCGACATGCCGGACGCCGACGCAAACGGCCATAGTGCCGCGAGCGGCGCGTTCGACGTCCCCGCGACGGTCTCGTCGCCGCTCGCCGGGATCCTCACCGCCGGCCTCGTCGAGCCGACCGGCCGCGTGGTCTCCGACAGCGCGACCTTGCATATCCGCAATCAGGCGATGCTGATCGGCGTGCGCGCGCGGATCGGCGCCACCCCCAGCGATTTCGATGCCAATACCCAGGCGGATTTCGACATCCTGGCCTACGGCCGCGACGCCAGGCCGATCTCGGCGCCCGGACTGCAATGGTCGATCATCCGCGAGAATCGCGTCTTCGACTGGTTCGACGCCGGCGGGTCCTGGACCTTCCATTACCACACCGTCGACGAGCCGATCGCCGACGGCCGGACCGACGTCGCCGCCGGCCGTGCCGCGACCGTCACCCGCGGTCTCGGCTGGGGCCACTACCGGTTCGTTGCCACCGACATCGCGACCGGCACGTCCAGCAGCACCGGCTTCGACATTGGTTGGGCCGAGGTCTCCACCGACGCCGACACCCCGGACAAGATCGCCGTGACCGCGCAATCGACCAGGCTTGCGGTCGGCCAGACCACCCGTCTGCACATCGACACCCCGTTCGCCGGGCAAGCCCAACTCGTCATCGCCAACGACCGCGTCCTCGAGACGCGCCGTTTCGCGGTTCCGAAAACCGGTGCCGACATCGCGGTCACCGCTTCGTCCGATTGGGGACCGGGCGCTTACGTCATGGTCTCGCTCTATCGCCCATTGGCTGCCCCCGCCCGGCCGCATGATCCGGTCCGCGCGATCGGGCTCGCCTACCTCGCCGTCGACCAGAGCGCGCACACCCTGTCGGTGTCCCTCCATCCGCCGCCCGTCGCGGCACCGCGCCAGACGATCGCGATCCCGATCCACGTCGCCGGCGCCGCTCCCGGCGATACCGCCTTCGTGACACTCGCGGCCGTCGACGAGGGCATCCTGCAGATCACCCGGTTCGCCTCTCCCGATCCGGCGGCCTTCCTGTTCGGCCATCGCCGTCTCGGCGTCGACATGCGTGACGATTACGGGCGCCTGCTCGACGCCGGCCGCAATCTCGGCGCGCTCCGCGAAGGCGGCGATGCCGGCATCGGCGGCGCCGGCCTCGCGGTCACCAGCACCAGGATCGTCTCGCTGTTCGCCGGCCCCGTCGCGGTCGACGCCGGCGGCAACGCGATCATCCATCTCGCCGTCCCTGACTTCGAGGGCCAGCTTCGCCTGATGGCGATCGCCTGGACCCGCAACGCCGTCGGCAGCGCCTCGATCCCGATGATCGTCCGCGATCCGGTCTTCGCCGAAATCGACCTGCCCCGCTTCCTCGCCCCCGGCGACACCGCCCGCATTGCTGTCGGCCTGGTCGACAATGACGTTGCCGCCGGCGCCTACCACCTCGACGTCACCGCGGCCGGCCCCGCCACTCTCGGGGCAGGACATCACATCGACGCGACGCTGGCCGCCAGCACGCGCCGCCAGTTTGCACTCGATCTCACCGGTTCCGATATCGGCGTCGCCATTATCGACGCCTCCCTGTCCGGACCGAACGGTTTCCACCAACGCCGCACCTGGTCGATCGCGGTCCGTCCGGCACACGCCCAGGTCTCCCTGCAACAGACCGCCCTGCAGAAGCCTGGCGAAAGCTTCACGCTCGATCCCCGACAGCTCGACACCTTCATCCCGGGCAGCGTCACCGTCAGCGTGGGCTATGCCGGCTATGCCGGCCTCGACGCATCGAGCCTCCTGCAGACCCTCTACACCTATCCGTTCGGCTGCACCGAGCAGCTCGCCTCGACCGCCTGGCCGCTGATCTATTTCAACGACCCCGGCCTGCTCGGCCGTGTCCCGCGCAACGAGGGCGCCAAGGCGAGGGTCCAGCAAGCCGTCCAGACCATCCTCGACCGCGAGGATCCCGCCGGCCGCTTCGGACTGTGGCGCGTCGGCGACGGCGAGGCCTCGCCCTGGCTCGACGACTACGCGACCGACTTCCTGATGCACGCCAAGGAGGCCGGCTTCGACGTGCCGGCCGACGCGCTCGACCGCGCGCTCGGCTGGATCGGCCAGGAGGTCGGCCAATCCGACGAATACCAGGACAGCGCCTTTGCCTCCGTGCGCGACGATTCCCGCGCCTATGGCTGGTATGTCCTTACCCGCGCGGGGCGCCCCGATCTCGGCACCATGCGGCGCGAGCACGATACCCTGTCCTTGATCGAACCCCGGCACGGCGAGCCGTCCTTCGCCGCCTGGTCGGACACCAATGAGGTGGCGGCCCCGCTCTCGCTTGCCCATCTCGCCGGCGCCCTCTCGCTGATGCAGGACCATGCCCGCGCCCACGACACCTTCCGCCTCGCGGTCGAGAATCTCGGTGCCACCCGCCACGGCAGGCCAGGCTGGGGCGACTGGGGCTACTGGTCCTATGTTCGTGACCTCGCCGGCCTCGTCGCGCTCTCCGCCGACAGCGGCGAGGATGCGATCGCCCAGTCGCTGATCGACCAGTTCGGCCTGCTCGACCTCACCGCGCCCTGGCTCAGCACCCAGGAAATGGCATCCCTGCTCTCGGCCGCCCACGCGCTCAACCGCGATGAGCCCGGCCGCGCCGTCACCGTCGGCGGCCATCCCGTTGCCCCGCTCAAGCTCCCCGCGAGCTTCGCCCCGACACTCGCCGAAATGAAGGCCGGCTACACCGTCGCCAACACCGGTTCCAAACCGCTCTGGCGAACCCTGCTGGTCCAGGGCTCGCCTCTCGCGGCCTTTCCCGCCGTGCAGGCCGGCTATCAGCTCGAACGCCACGAACTCACCCTCGATGGCAAGCCGGTCGACATTTCCCATCTGCGCCAGAACGACCGGTTCCTCGTCGTCCTGTCCGGCAGTTCGTCGGACGACGCCGATCATCGTACCGTCGTCGTGGACCCGCTTCCCGCCGGCTGGGAGATCGAGGCCACGATCGGCAAGCCTGACCAGTTCGACTTCCTCGGTGCTCTCACCCGCACGCGCGTGGCCGAAGCGCGTGATGATCGCTACGTCGCCGCCTTCGACCTCGGCTCCGGCCTGAACGCCGGCCAATTCGCCATCAACGAGGTCGATGACGACAAAGGCCCCACTCCGCTCGGCCAGAACGAGTTCCGTGTCGCCTACATCGTCCGCGTCGTCACGCCGGGCCGCTTCACCCGGCCCGAAGCGGTCGTCAACGACATGTATCGTCCACACGTGATGGCCCGCACCGAAGCCGGGATGACAATCGCTGACCCGCGCTAACAAGTGGTTTCCAAACGCAATCGCCTTTGGCGGGGCTTGGGGTGGAGCCCCAATACTTCTCTTTTTACTTCTGGACCACGTCTTCCCCCCCGATCTCGCCCGCTATGACGCCCGCTCGCTCCTCCTCCTCGACCGAGCCGGCCAGCCCGTCGAGATGACCACCGCGCCCGACGGCTATTGGCGCCTGGGCGCCACCCCGGAAGACGTCGATCCGTGGTATCTTCATCTCCTGATCGCCACCGAGGACAAGCGTTTCGCGCTGCATCCCGGCGTCGACCCGTTGGCGCTCGCCCGCGCCGCCTGGCAGTTCGCGACCCACGGCCGCATCGTCTCCGGCGGCTCGACGCTCACCATGCAGGTCGCGCGGTTGCTCACGCCGCACCGTCACGACATGCTGGGCAAGCTCGTCGACATCGCGCGCGCGCTCCAGCTCGAAGCTCATTTCAGCAAGCGCCGCATCCTCGCGATATATCTCACCCTCGCCCCGATGGGCGGCAACGTCGAAGGCGTCCGCGCCGGCTCGCTCGCCTGGTTCGGCCATGACCCGCGCCACCTCAGTGGCCCGGAAGCGGCGCTACTGGTCGCCCTGCCGCGCTCGCCGGCCCGCTTGCGCCCGGGCCATCACCGCCCTTTTCCGGGCGACGCGTTCCACCTCGCCGAACGCTTGCGGTCCGCCGGCCGCTCGGACCTGGTCCACACCACTCTCGATGCATCCCTCCAGCGCAATCTCGCCATCCTCGCCGCCGCCGAACGGGTCTGGCAGCCCGACGGCGGCACCATTGCGGCACTGGTCGTGCGAAACGTCGACCGCGCGATCCTCGCCTATCTCGGTGGCGCGGATCTCTCGGTGCCTGGCGGCATGATCGACATGGTCCGCGCCGTCCGCTCGCCCGGCTCGACCCTCAAGCCGTTCATCTACGGCATGGCCTTCGACGCCGGCCTGCTCCGCCCCGACACCCTCATCGACGATGCCCGGACCCGCCTCGGCGATTACGCCCCGCACGACTTCGACGGCGTCTTCCACGGCACTGTCACCGTTCGCGAGGCGCTCCAGCAATCCTACAACCTGCCAGCGGTCGAGACGCTGCAACGCCTCGGCGCGTCCCGCTTCGCGGCTTCCCTGCGCGCGACGGGCGCCACTTTCGTCCTGCCGCGTGACGCCGCCGCCTCTCTTCCAGTCGCTCTCGGTGGCGTCGGGATCCGGCTCCAGGATCTCGCCACCCTCTATGCGGGGCTTGCCGATGGCGGCCGCGTGGCCCGGCTTCGGCTGCTCTCATCGGATCCGGCCGGTCCCGGAAACGGATTGCTCAGCGTGGCGGCCGCCGCCGACATCGGCGACATCCTCGCGGCCATGCCGCTCCCGCTCGGCACCGCGCCCACATCTCGACGGATCGCCTACAAGACGGGCACGTCCTTCGGCTTCCGCGATGCCTGGGCGGCCGGGTTCTCCCCTGCCTATACGGTGGTCGTCTGGACCGGACGCTGCGACGGCAGTCCCCGTCCGGGCCAGTTCGGCGCGAACACCGCCGCTCCCCTGCTGTTCCGGATTTTCGACCTGCTTCCGTCCGAACCCCGGAGCCTGGCCGCCCGGGCCGCCAGCCGCGCCAGCCCCTTGGCACCCTCCCTAGTCCGCTCGATGGAACCGGCGGGTCCGCGGATCGTCTTTCCGCCTCCCGGCGCCGGCATCGAGGCAAGCGGGACCGACGGCGCCGTCACCCCGATCGGTCTCGAGGCCGCGGGCGGCGCGCCGCCCTATCGCTGGCTCGCCGATGGAGCGCCCATCCCGTCATCGATCGGCAGCACGTCGACCAACTGGTCCCCGCCCGGCATCGGCTTCGCGCACCTCACCGTCCTTGACCGCAATGGCCGCGCCGCCGCCGTCGACGTCCGTGTCCGTTAGCCCGGGACGCCCGCGACAGGCTCCGTCATGGTCCTCGACCCCATCCCGGTGATCAGCGCGCGTCCCTTCGTCAGCGCCTCGCGGACCGCCGGACGCTCGAGCGACGCCGCGTGGCTCGCGTGGTCCGTCCACACCTCCGTGACCCACAGCGCGTCGTCACGGGCAGCGTCCCTGGCGATGACATAGCTCAGGCAGCCCGGCATGCCTCGGGTGGCCGCGGCAAGGATCCCCGCAAGCTCGTCGCGTTGCGCCGGCTTGGTCATGAATTGGCTGATCAGCCCGAACATCGGCCTTTCCCTCGATGGCGAGCGCACAACGGGCGCGCCGCGGACTGGGCTATCATCAAGGCTCATCCGCTTCCGAAGGAAATCGCGAACGTGTCTTTCCGCCAACAATTTCAAATGCCGAACCACCGCCACGAACCTCGCCAATGCAGATGTCCGGTCCGCGCGCGGGTCGACCAGCTCCCGCTCTTCGGCCCTCACACGTCGTGAACCGCCCGGATTTTCGCGGCGTCTTCCACCAGTAATTTCAAGTGCCGATCCGGCAGCGATTCGGCGGCGATGCGCACAAAAGTATTATATCGGAGCCTCAATCCAGGTAGTTATGTGGTATCATTGCTTTATCATCATGCCCACAACAACGGTGGTCGCGCCTCCTCGCGCGTCCGAAAAACGGAGGAAGTCCGGGTGAATCGAAACATGTGGCGGCTGATGGGCGCGGTCGCTCTGCTCCCAGGCCTCGCCCTCGGGATGGCTGGGCGGGCGGCGGCGGCGTCGATCTCGAACGTCAAGGTGGCCTTCCTGATGCCCGACGAGGCCTCGACCCGCTACGAGGAGCATGATCGTCCCGGGTTCGTCGCCGAGATGAAGAAGCTCTGCCCGACCTGCACCGTTCTCTACCAGAACGCGGACGCCGATCCGTCGCGCCAGCAGCAGCAGTTCAATTCGGTCATCTCGCAAGGCGCCAAGGCGATCGTGATGGACCCGGTCGACTCCAGCGCCGCCGCCTCCCTCGTCAAGCAGGCACAGGGCCAGGGCATCAAGGTCATCGCGTACGACCGGCCGATCCCGTCCGCCAAGGCCGACTACTACGTCTCCTTCAACAACGAGCAGATCGGCAAGACCATCGCCCAGTCGCTCGTGCGCCACCTCAAGGCCGAGCACGTGCCGCACAGCGCCGACGGCGTGCTCGAGGTCAACGGATCGCCCACCGACGCCGCCGCCGGCCTGATCAAGAAGGGCATCCACGAAGGCCTTGCCGGCAGCGGCTACAAGACGCTCGCCGAATACGACACCCCCGACTGGGTCCCAACCAAGGCCCAGCAATGGGTCAGCGGCCAGGTCTCGCGCTTCGGCAAGAAGATCGTGGGCGTCGTCGCGGCCAACGACGGCACCGCCGGCGGCTCGATCGCGGCCTTCAAGGCGGCCGGCGTCGACCCGGTCCCGCCCGTGACCGGCAACGACGCCACCATCGCCGGCTTGCAGCTCATCATCGCCGGCGACCAGTACAACACCATCAACAAGCCGAGCGAGATCGTGGCTGCCGCCGCGGCCAACGTTGCCATCGCGCTTCTTGAAGGCCAGTCGCCCAAATCGACCACGACCCTGTTCGACACACCCACGCAGCTCTTCACGCCGACCCTGATCACCGCCGAGAACCTCAAGAGCGAGATCGTCGGCAAGATGATCAACGGCAAGCCGATCGAGTCCGCCTCGGTGCTGTGCACCGGCCGCTATGCCGATGGCTGCACCAAGCTCGGCATCAGCCAGTGAAAACCGCCGTCCGGTGCCAAAAAGGTACCGGGCGGTCTCCTTTTTGTGCGTTCGACATCCTCGTATCCGGTTAGGCTAGTCCCGCATGACAGAGACGCTTGAGCAACCGGTGCCCGCGGGCGAGCTGGTGCTCAGCCTGCGCGGCGTCTCCAAGCATTTTGGCGCGGTCTCCGCGCTGACCGACATCGATCTCGACGTCCATGCCGGTGAGGTCGTGGCCCTCGTGGGCGACAACGGCGCCGGCAAGTCCACCCTGGTCAAGATCCTCGCCGGCGTGCACCAGGCGAGCGCCGGGACGATGGCGTTCCGCGGCAAGGAGGTCACGCTGGCCGACCCCGCCGCGTCGCTTGCACTCGGCATCGCCACCGTCTTCCAGGACCTCGCGCTGTGCGAGAACCTCGACGTCGTCGCCAACATCTTCCTCGGCAAGGAGCTGCTGCCGATGCAGCTCGACGAGGTCTCGATGGAGACCCGCGCCTGGACGCTGCTGCGCGAACTGTCGGCCCGCATTCCGAGCGTTCGCGAGACCGTCTCCTCGCTCTCGGGCGGTCAGCGTCAGACGGTCGCCATCGCCCGCTCGCTGCTGCTCGATCCCAAGTTGATCCTGCTCGACGAGCCCACCGCCGCACTAGGCGTGGCGCAGACCGCCGAGGTCCTCGACCTCATCGAGCGCGTCCGCGAGCGCGGCCTCGGCGTGGTCATGATCAGCCACAACATGGAGGACGTCCGCGCCGTCGCCGACCGCATCGTCGTGCTCAGGCTCGGCCGCAACAACGGCATCTTCTATCCCGACGCCTCGAACCAGGAACTGGTCAGCGCCATCACCGGCGCGTCCGACAATTCCGTCTCCCGCCGATCCGGACGGCGGGCCCAACGTGAACTCGCGCAGGGAGAGCGGCCGTGACCGGCGACGTCAAGAATGCCTCGCCGGTCGAGAAGCTGCTCGATCGCAGCGACGAGCGGGTCAAGCACGCGACAGGAGTGGGCGGTGCGATCAGCGCCTTCTACGACCGGGTCCGCGCGGGCGAACTCGGCGCGCTTCCGGTCGTGGTCGGCCTCGCGATCATCTGGACCGTGTTCGAGAGCCTCAACCCGGTCTTTCTCTCGAGCAACAATCTCGTCAACCTGCTCTTCGACAGCTCGACCGTCGGCGTGATCTCGCTCGGGATCGTCTGCATCCTGATGGTGGGCGAGATCGACCTCTCGGTCGGATCGGTCAGTGGGTTCGCCTCCGCTCTCGTCGGCGTTCTTTGGGTCAACCAGGGCTGGCCGGTCGTGCTCGCGATCCCGGCCGCCATGATCGCCGGCGCGGTGATCGGTTTCCTCTACGCATTCCTGTTCAATCGGTTCGGGATGCCGAGCTTCGTCTCGACGCTCGCTGGCCTGCTCGCCATCCTCGGCTTGCAGCTCTACATCCTGGGCGAAAGCGGGTCGATCAACTTGCCATACGGCTCGCCGGTGGTGAATTTCGGCCAGTCGCTGTTCCTTCCGCACATCGCGGCCTATGTCGTCGCCGCCCTCCCGGGAATCCTGACGTTCGCCAACGGCAGCCGGACCGCGACCCGCCGTCATGCCGCGGGCCTGTCCGCGCAGTCGATCAACACGCTGCTTGTCCAGGCCCTCTCGATCACCGTGCTGCTCGAACTCATCGTGTTCTATCTGAACCAGGACCGCGGCGTGCCGTGGATGTTCGGCCTGTTCGTGGCTCTCGTGATCGCCCTGAACTATGCGTTGACGCGGACGAAATGGGGCCGCTGGATCACCGCCGTCGGCGGCAATCGCGAAGCCGCGCGCCGCGCCGGCATCAATGTCCGGCTGATCTACACCAGCGCCTTCGTCCTGTGTTCGGTGCTGGCCGCACTCGGCGGCGTCCTCTCCTCAGCCCGTCTCGCCTCGGCCAGCCAGCAGGCCGGCACGGGTGACGTCAACCTCGACGCCATCGCCGCCGCAGTCATCGGCGGCACGAGCCTGTTCGGCGGACGCGGCAGCGCGTATTCGGCACTGCTCGGCATCATCGTCATCGAGTCGATCGCGAGCGGCTTGACGCTGCTCGATCTGTCGTCCTCGCTCCGTTACATGATCACCGGCGGCGTGCTCGCGATCGCGGTCATCGTCGACAGCCTCGCCCGCAGGTCGCGCGTCTCGCACGGCCGCGCCTGAACCGGCCCGCACACCAACCGAAGCGATCGAGGTTGCCAACTCGCTGGACTCGATCAAGGTGCTCCTCACGTCCCCGACTTGATCCCGTCCCGGCACCCGGACTGAGAGGCTTCTCGATGCGCACGATCTGGCTGGCGCTGACCGCTTCGCTCATCCCGATGCAGGTCTTGGCCTCCGCCACGGGCAGCGGCCCGGTGGAGCTTGCGGCCCAACCCGGCACGTCCCTCGACCAGAGCGCCCGCTCGCTCGAGGCCCACGACATCGCCCAGTCCGTGGCTCACGGCGAGCAGCCGCTGGTCCTGATCGGATCGGCGCGCCTTTCCACGCGTCACGCGGCGCCGGCTGCGCTGTTCGTCCAGCTCCAGTCGGCCGCCCTGTGCGGGTCCGCGGGCTGCGACACGTCGGTCTTCCTCGACCACCAGGGGGAGTGGCACCGCGTGCTCGATTCGGTCAGCGGACCAATCACCGTCCTGCCGCACTGGCACGGCCACATGCACGATCTGTTGGTCGGCACCAATGACCGCTGGATCTGGGCCGCGAACGCCTACCGCGATACCGTCGCCGCCCCGCAACTTACCGGCCTCAAGCGCTCGGTCGAGCGCCACCAGGCCGCGGTCGCCAAGGGAGACGCACCCCCACCGAAATGATGAAACTGGAGCGGGCGAAGGGAATCGAACCCTCGTATGCAGCTTGGGAAGCTGCCGTTCTACCATTGAACTACACCCGCAACACTTCCAGCATATGCCAGCACCGACGGCCGCTCAAGCTGGCGCACGTCGGCCCGACCGAAGAGGGCCCATGACCGGATCAGATCCATCGCCTCGAACCGCAACCGCGCTCGTTCACGCCGGCACGACGCGCAGTTCCTTCGGGGAGACGACCGAAGCGCTGTTCCTGACGTCGGGGTTCGTCTACGACAACGCGGCACAGGCCGAGGCGACGTTCGCCGGCACCGAAGCCCATTACCAGTATTCGCGGTTCGGCAACCCGACGGTCGCCATGCTCGAGGAGCGGCTCGCCGCTGTCGAGGGTGCGCAAGCGTGCCGGGCAACGGCCACCGGAATGGCCGCCGTGCATGCGTCCATGCTCTGCCACCTGCGAACCGGCGACCATGTCGTCGCCTCCCGCGCGCTGTTCGGGAGCTGCTTCTGGATCGTGAGCGAACTGCTCGGCCGCTACGGCATCACCCACGAATTCGTCGATGGCGGCGATCTCGACCAATGGGACCAGGCGCTGTCGCGCCCTACGTCGATGGTCCTGCTCGAGACGCCGTCGAACCCGATGCTCGACATCCTCGACCTTCGCGCGATCTGCGCGCTGGCGCATCGTGCGGGCGCGCTCGTCGTGGTCGACAACGTCTTTGCGACCCCGCTGCTCCAGCGCCCGCTCGCGTTAGGCGCCGACATCGTCGTCTATTCCGCGACCAAGCATATCGATGGGCAGGGACGCGTGCTCGGCGGCGCCGTGCTCGGACGTCGCCAATGGATCGAGGAGACGTTGCAGCCCTTCCTGCGCAACACCGGCCCGGCACTCTCGCCGTTCAACGCCTGGCTCCTGCTCAAGGGCATGGAGACGATGGCGCTTCGGGTCGAGGCGGCACAGTCGCGTGCGTCGCGCATCGCCGACTACCTCGCCAGGCGTCCGGGGATCGTGCGTGTCAGCTACCCTTTCCGGGACGATCATCCGCAAGCTGTCCTGGCGCGCGCCCAGATGAGCGGCGGCGGCACGCTCGTGACGTTCGAGGTCGAGGGTGGCAAGGAGGCGGCCTTCCGGTTCCTCGACAGCCTCCGGCTGATCGCGATCTCCAACAATCTCGGCGACAGCAAATCGCTCGCGACGCATCCCGCCACCACCACGCACATGAAGATCGGAGCCGAACAGCGCCAGCGTCTCAACATCGGTGACGGCGTGATCCGGCTCTCGATCGGCCTCGAGGACGTGGACGATCTGATCGATGATCTGCAACTTGGTCTGGCCTCGCTCGCTCCCCATCAACAGCCCGACGGGCGATGAGTGGCGCCATTGGGCGTGGGGAGGGTGGCGTGCCGGCCGAACAGCATGACGGGGAAGGCGGCCCGGGCTTCAGCGAAACCACGCGCGACATCCGCGTCAGCGTCCGGTCGTTCTTCCTCGATGACCAGTCCCAGCCCGATGACCGCCAATATGTCTGGGCCTATCGCGTCCGGATCGAGAACCACGGCGCCGAGAGCGTCAAGCTGCTGCGGCGGAGCTGGCAGATCACGGACGCCGTCGGACGCACCCAGCATGTGGACGGCGAGGGGGTCGTCGGCGAACAACCCCTGCTCGAGCCGGGAGAGGCTTTCGAATACACGTCCGGCACGCCGCTCGAGACGCCCACCGGCTTCATGAAGGGCGCCTACCAGATGGTCGCGACCAGGTCCGGGGAGCGCTTCGACGTGCGCATTCCCGCCTTCAGCCTCGACAGTCCGCACCAGGCAGGGGTCGTGCACTAGCGCCGATCGGTCACCATGTGTGGCGTCGAAGCCGGCTTCAATTTCGAGACAGGACCAGACCATTGGACATCGTGCCCACTAACGCCAGGGATGAACGCGGCGACGAGTTGGGCAGGCCCACCCGGGAACAGGCGGAGGCGGCGGTCCGCACCCTCATCCGATGGGCCGGCGACGACCCCGACCGCGAGGGGCTCCGTGATACGCCCGCCCGCGTCACCCGCTCCTACGGCGAGCTTTTCGCCGGCTACGACGAGGATCCGCACGCCCTGCTCGAGCGGACGTTCGACGAGGTCGAAGGCTACGACGAGATCGTCCTGCTGCGCGACATCCGGGTCGAAAGCCATTGCGAGCATCACATGGTGCCGATCATCGGCCGGGCCCACGTTGCCTACCTGCCGCGCAGGCGGGTGGTGGGCATCAGCAAGCTTGCCCGCGTCGTCGAGGCCTACTCCCGGCGGCTGCAGATCCAGGAGAAGCTGACCGCACAGATCGCGGGCGCTATCGACGAAGTCCTGCGGCCGTTTGGTGTTGCCGTGATCATTGAGGCGGGGCACCAATGCATGACGACCCGCGGTGTCCACAAGCCGGGCGTCTCGATGGTGACGAGCCGGATGCTGGGCGCGTTTCGCACCCAGCCGGACACGAGGCGCGAGTTGTTGTCGATGATCGGACCCCGGGGCCGTGACGGGCTGGATTTCTGAACCGCGAGGCGTCCGGTGAATGACGTGATCAGGCAGCCGAGCATCGTTCCGGTGGTGCTGTCCGGAGGGTCCGGCAGCAGACTTTGGCCTGTCTCCCGGGCGAGCTTCCCCAAGCAGCTCTGGCCGTTGATCAGCGATCAGACGATGCTGCAGGAGACGGCGCTTCGCGCGGTGGGCGACGGGTTCGCGCCGCCCGTCATCGTCTGCAACCAGGAGCACCGTTTCCTGATCGCCGAACAGCTTCGGGAAGTAGGCCTCGGATCGGCTCGGCTGCTGCTCGAACCGTTCGGACGCAACAGCGCGCCCGCGATCGCGGCGGCCGCTGTCCTGATCGCGGAAACCGACCCGGACGCGGTCTTGTGGATGATGGCCGCCGACGCCGCCATCGGCCATCCGAAGGCATTGGCCGAAGCGCTCGCGCGCGCCGTCGCTGCCGCCCGTTCCGGCCAGATCGTGACTTTCGGCATGAGGCCGGTCCGCGCCGAGACCGGCTACGGCTACATCGAGGCCGGCGAGCCGCTCGACGGTTTGCCGGGCGTGCACCGGATCGCGCGCTTCGTCGAGAAGCCCAATGCCGCTCGCGCAGCCGAGCTTCTCGCGTCGGGGGACCATCTGTGGAACTCGGGCATGTATGTCTTCGAGGCGCGGGTACTGCTCGAGGAGCTGGCCATCCATGCGCCCGACGTCCTGCTCGCCGCGCGCGAGGCGGTCGAGAAGCGGGCCGAGGATCTCGATTTCCTGCGTCTCGACCCGGACGCGTTCGGACGCGCGCCGGATATCAGCCTCGACTATGCGGTCGCCGAGCGCACCCACCGCGCCGCCGTCATACCGGCCGACCTCGGCTGGTCGGACGTCGGCAGCTGGGACGCGCTGTGGGACATCTCGGCCAAGGATGCGCTCGGGAATGTGGGTGTGGGTGACGTGCTGCTCGAGCACGCAAACAATTGCTATGTCCGGTCGGACGGCATCGTCACCGCCGTCGTCGGCGTATCGGACATCGTGACCGTGGTCACGGAGGACGCCGTTCTGGTGACCCACAGGAACCGCGCGCAGGATGTCAAGCGCGTGGTCGAGCGACTGCGCGAGGCCGGCCGACCGGAGGCGTTGTCGCACAACCGCGCCTACCGTCCGTGGGGCTTCTATGAGAGCCTGATTCGCGGCGACCGGTTCCAGGTCAATCGCATCGTGGTCAATCCGGGACAGCGCATGTCGCTGCAGAAGCACTTCCATCGCGCCGAGCATTGGGTGGTCGTGGCGGGAACCGCCATGGTCAGCCGCGACGAGGACGAGACGCTGGTGCGCGAGAACGAGAGCATCTACCTGCCGATCGGCACCGCGCACCGGCTTGCCAACCCGGGCAGGATTCCGCTGACGCTGATCGAGGTGCAATCGGGAGCCTATATCGGGGGTGACGACATCGTCCGGCTCGATGCATAGATCCTCCCGAACGTGGCTTCGGCGGAAGGAATGAGTCTCGGCAGGGGCCGTCTTTGAGGCTGGCGCGATCGATCCTGGCTTGTCTCCTGGCGGCGCCGCTCGGGGCATGCCTGGCTGCAGGCACACGCGTGACCAACGTGATCGGCATCGAGGTCAACGAAGGTGTGAACAATGTCGCACGGTTCGCGCCCGACGGTCGGAGTGGCGTGATCGTCGAGGGCCGGCAATCGGGCCCGGCGAGCGCGCCGATCTATCTGGTGATGCTGCCGCGTTCGACGCCGGTAGCGGGATGGGATGTGGTCGGCGTGGCCGACGGAACCGGCCGTGTCGACCCGGTTCCGAGCCCCATCGGGTCGCGGGCAAGAAGCGTTCGGTTCGCACGCGGCAAGGTCGGCGGGTTGCCCGCGACGCTGATGTTCGTCGCCAGTGCAGCGACGCAAACGGGATACTATCGGATCGTGACGTATCGGCTGGTGACGGACGGCGAGGATGGAAGCGGCTTAAGCGCGGTCTTCGATCCGATCCGGACCTTTACGCCGGCGCGGACATTCTGCTCGCCCGGCGATGCGCTCGACGAGGTCGAGGACCTCGACCCGGAGCCCGGCGACGGCTGCCCAAGGGCCTGACGCAATCCCGATCAGAAGTCGAAGCAGCGGCCTTTTCGCTCCCAGTCACCATAGCGCGTCGGCTCGGGACCCTTGGGGCCGCCGATCTCGGCCGGCCGCTTCTCGTCCGGCTTCTCGCTCGACGTCTCCGGGCCCTTGTCCGCTGCTAGCTGGTCGCTCATGCCTCGGACATCGCGATGCCATCCGCTGACGTCAAGGCAGAGCAACCGGGGGTGGTGCGGGCAGTTGTCTGCCGGACCGCAAGAAGGAGATTACCGATGGTTGCGTTAAGACAGATCAGCATCGCCGAGAACGTCACGATTCCGCAACTAGGACTTGGCGTCTGGCAGGTGTCCGATGAGGAAGCGGCGGACGCGGTCTCGACCGCGATCGGGTGCGGTTATCGCAGTATCGACACGGCGGCGATCTACAAGAACGAGCGCGGGACCGGCGAAGGCCTCAAGCGGGCCGGGCTTGGGCGCGACGAGATCTTCGTCACCACCAAGCTCTGGAACGATCGCCACGCCGACGCGCGCGCGGCGCTGGCCGAGAGCCTCGAGAAGCTGGGCCTCGATCATGTGGATCTCTATCTGATCCATTGGCCGGTGCCGAGGAACGACAACTACGTCGAGGCCTGGCGCACCCTGGTGCAGCTCCGCGACGAGGGGCTCGCGCGCGCGGTCGGCGTGTCGAACTTCACCGAGGAGCATCTCCAGCGGGTGATCGACGAGACCGGCGTGATCCCGGCTCTCAACCAGGTCGAACTGCACCCCTATCTGCAGCAGGCTGGTCTGCGCGACTTCATGGTTCATCACGGCATCACCACCGAGGCATGGAGCCCGATCGGCCAGGGCAAGGGCCTGCTCGATGATCCGCTGTTCGGGCGGCTCGCGGAAAAGCATCATAGGACAGCGGCCCAGATCGTGCTTCGCTGGCATCTCCAACTCGGCAATGTCGTGATTCCGAAGTCGGTGACGCCGTCGCGTATCCGCGAGAACATCCAGGTGACGGACTTCGAGCTCGACACCGCCGACATGGATGCCATCGCGGCACTCGATCGTTCGGCACGCCTGGGGCCTGATCCGACCAAGTTCGGCTGATCGAAGCTGCGCCTCGCGGCGGCCGGCTGATCGCGACGCCGGCCGTCATTCTAGGTATGGCGTCGTTCCAGACCGGGGCGTCGCTGGCCAAGACGTTGTTTCCGGTGTTCGGCGCTCTCGGCACGGTCAGCCTGCGCGTGGGCCTGGCGGCGTTGGTGCTGTGTGCGATGTGGCGGCCATGGCGTCTCCGGCCCGAGCGGCGGGCCGTCATCGCGATCTTCGTGTATGGCGTGTCGCTGGGCGCGATGAACGCGTGCTTCTATCAGGCGCTGGCCCGCCTGCCGCTCGGCATCACGGTGGCAATCGAATCGCTCGGCCCCTTCGCCGTTGCACTCTCCGGATCGCGCCGCTGGCGTGACCTGGTATGGGTGGTGATGGCGGCGGCCGGCCTGCTGCTGCTTGTCCATCCGGACGGCACACGCGCGCTGGACACCGTTGGCGTGTTCTTCGCGGGCGCGGCGGCTGTCTGTTGGGCCGCCTATATCCTGTCCGGGGTTCGCCTGGGCGGGTTGATGCCGGCAGGGCCCGCCACCGCCTGCGGAATGCTCGTCGCCGCCTGCTTCCTGGTCCCGGCGGGATTGGGCTCGATGGGTCCGCTGTTTCATTCCACGCGGCTCCTGGGGCTTTCGCTCAGCGTGGCGATGCTGTCGAGCGCGCTGCCCTACACGCTCGAACTCGCGGCGATGCGCAGGATGAGCGCGCGCGGGTTCGGTATCCTGATGAGCCTCGAGCCGGGGGTCGCCGCACTTTCCGGATTGATGCTGCTGGGCGAGGAACCGGCAGCGGCCCGCTGGATCGGGATCCTCTTGATCGTCGCAGCCTGCACGGGCAGCGTGACAGCCGGCGAACGGGACTGAGCGAGCCCCCGGTTCGGCGGAGGATGATGGCATGATTCGGATCTGTCGAACGGTCGCCTTGCTGTTGTTCGCGTCTGGTCTCGGCGCCTGCCAGTCGGACAGCGGACAGAATGCGGTGGCGGACAGCCCATGCGAGCCGTCCCTCGGTTCGCACCTCTGCGGCACCGGCAGCGCCGGTCCCGCAGACGTAAACGATCCGTCTGTCCAGACCTCGGCCGGCCGTGGCGGGTCGGGTCACTGAGGAACGCGCTCGCTTTGCAATCGGAGCCGGCGCGCTCCATCTATCGGACGCATATGAGGAAGGAACAATCGACATGCGTATCGTGCTGGGCGGCGACAGTGCCGGCGAGCCGCTGGTCAAGATCCTCACGGCTCATTTGAAGGAGAAGGGCGAACACCAGGTGGTCGACCTGTCGCAGCCCGAGGCGGGTGCGAAGGAATTCTACGCCGAACTGACCGACCGCGTCACCAACCGGCTCCTGGCCGGCGAATTCGACCGGGGCGTCCTGGTCTGCGGGACCGGGATCGGCGTCTCGATCTCGGCCAACAAGGTGCCGGGGATCAGGGCCGCGCTGACCCACGACACCTATTCGGCGGAGCGGGCGGCGCTCAGCAACGACGCGCAGTTCATCACGATGGGCTCGCGCGTGATCGGACCCGAGCTTGCGAAGGCGGTTGTCGACAAGTTTCTCGCCAACAGCTTCGATCCAGCCAGCCGGTCGGCACCGAACGTCGAGGCGATCAAGCACCTCGACACGAAATACGCGCGAGCGTCCTGACGTCGTTTCGGTAATGAACGAACTGTGATCGGTGCGGTCCTGAAGCCAGTGCTAGCGTTGCTGATCGGCATGGGACGTTGTCATGGAACAGGTTCTCACCGCATTCGCAGGTAACGACATCCTGACGGAGGCGTCGGCCGCGGAGCGTCTGCGGGCGGCGATCGAGGAGCGGCTTGCCCATTCCGCCGAAATCGTGGTGCTCGACTTCACCGGGATCAACGGTGTGTCCAGCGACTTCGTCGACGCGCTGCTCGGACCGCTGTTCGAGCTCCTCGGCGACACATTGCCGGAGCGGGTCCTGCTCGACAATTGCTCGGCGTCGGTCTTGAACGATTTCAAATGCGTGGCGGAGACGGGTCGTTCGGCCAAGTTCACGGCGGGCGCTCGCGGACTTGGAAGGCGCGGCCGGCAGGCGGCCTAGTCGGGAACGATTCGGTGGCGGAGAGAGTGTCTGCCTAGACAGGCTCTTCCGCGTGCTTCGCCGGTGTTCGGCGGTTTCAATCTTCCAATACCAGACAACAGACTTTAGAAATTCGAATTTCCGGCGGGTTTCGGAAGTGTTGCATTGCGTTCCGCGTCAACGTGGGTTAGAACGGGGGTAGATCGAAGCGACGGCACAGATGGCGACCAGGGCAATCGGAAAGCTGACGACGAAGACGGTGGCCGGTGCCGGCGTTGGCCTGCATGGCGACGGCGGAAATCTCTGGTTGCAGGTTGGGCCATCCGGGCGGTCGTGGATTTTTCGCTTCAAGAGCCCGATCACCGGCCGCGAGCGCGAGATGGGCCTGGGCGCCAGTGCGGACCTGCCGCTTGCAAAGGCGCGCGAGGCAGCGACAGCAGCTCGGATCCTCGTGCGCGGAGGCCGTGACCCGTTGGCTGAGAAACATGCTGCAGCGCAAGCCTGTAAGGCCGAAGCAGCCCCATCGTTCAAGGCGGCGGCCCAAGCCTATATCGCCGCGCACGAGGCAGGTTGGCGGAATGCCAAGCATGGGGCGCAGTGGTCCGCGTCGCTTGAGCAGCACGTGTTCCCGACCTTCGGCGAGAAGCGCGTCGACGTCGTCGACCGCGATGATGTCCTGCACGCGCTGGAGCCTATCTGGACGAAGGTGCCGGAGACCGCCACCCGGCTGCGGGGTCGTATCGAGCTTGTTCTAGGCTACGCCACGGCGAAAGGTTGGCGCACTGGTGACAACCCGGCGCGTTGGCGTGGACACTTGGCCCATATGCTTCCCCGTCGGTCGAAAGTCGCGCCGGTCGAACATCATGCGGCCCTGTCCTTCAAGCGGATGGGCGAGGTCATGGACGGGCTGGCGACAGCTCGCGGAGTCTCGGCTCTGGCGTTGCGTTTCCTCGTGCTAACCGCTGCCCGTTCCTCCGAGGTCCGCAACGCGACCTGGTCCGAGATCGACCTTGTCGAGAAGGTTTGGACGGTGCCGGCGGCGCGGATGAAGGGTGGGCGCGAGCATCGGGTTCCGCTATCCGATGAGGCGATCGCCGTACTCGAAGCGGTGGTGCCGCTCCGCGACATTGCGGGAGCGAGCGATTACGTATTTCCGGGCGGGCGACGGGGCGCGCCTCTGTCGGACGTGTCGCTCTCCAAGGCCCTGCATTTGGCATCGGGCGCTGATGACGTGACCGTTCACGGCCTGCGATCCACCTTCCGTGACTGGTGCGGCGAGGCGACGGCCTTTCCAGGTGACGTTGCCGAGGCCGCGCTGGCGCACGCGATCCGCGACAAGGTCGAAGCCGCCTATCGGCGCGGCGACCTGTTCGAGAAGCGGCGTCGGCTGATGGAGGCTTGGGGCGCGTTCGCGACGTTAACGCGCGACGAGGCGCGCGTGATCCCGATCCGGCGAGGCGCGTGACGATGGCGCAGGTGCGGATCGACTTTGACACAGGCTGGGGTTGGAGGGCGCGCCAGGAAGGCGAGGCGGACATCACCGCTCACGCATTGCGTGCGATGCTGCCCGACTACGCCATCCAATACCCGCATCGGGCATTTCTCGACGGTGTGCTGGTCGGCGAAGTGGCCGGAGGGGGCGGTGACGCGGTGTTGGAAGCGCCGCCCGCCCTCTCCGAGACAGGGATCCCGCGCGGGCAGTGTCCGTGCGAGGGAGAAAACGCCGAGGCCGAAAAGGCGCCAAAGCAACCTCTTACCGGAAACAAAGTCATGATCTTGGACGCTGAAACCGCTGCCGAAATCGAAGGACTGCGAAACGACGACAGCGTCATCGCGGCCTGCAAAATCACCGCATACCTTGCGGACATCGAATATGAGAAGAAACCCGATGAAGGCCTATTAGAACTGCTCGCGAGCGCCCGGGACAGGGCAGATAAATTGCCCGCTATGACTGCGGAGGAGCGTCGGTGGAAAATTGAGGCACAGAGGGCGGAGATCGACGCCGCTGCGCTCATTTTCACTGAGGGCAGGGTCCGCATCGTCGATCTCGATTTCCGGCTTTCGATGCTGTTCGATCGCAGCCTGAATATCTTGCAACTGCTAGCCGACGCACTCGAAGAAGCTGAGCACGGGCGCGTGTCCGCCATGGTGATGCCGGAAAAGGTCACGGTTTGATGTTCATAGACAATCTAATCCGCCGCGGCCTCGCCATCGCCATGCTTGGGCTGGCGCTCCCGTTCCTTACTTTCTGGATCCCAACGCCAGCCCTCACGGTGCTCATTGAGATCGTCCTCGTGTGCGGTTTCGTGGGAGGCTTATTCCTGGCGGTGATTTTCGTGGTCAGCACGCTCTTAGGCAACTCCTCGGGAGGGGCGCGCCGGTGATAGACCGGCGGCGTGCGTGAAGCCGCACGGTTGATCCGCAACGCGATTGACGTGCTCATGTCCGTTAAAGACGATCCTGACCAAAGGTCGGGAGCCGCCATCATGATGAAATTCCACACCGTTATTACCGCTTTGTTGGCGCCGACTTTGGCGCTCGCAAACGGGAACAACCTCGCGATGGTGGGCGCGACGTACGACACGTCGGGCCAGAAATTCGGCTCGGGCGCGTTGAGCGGCGGCTACGGCGTCACGCCGCCGGGGGCTTGCTACAACACGCCGGCGCTGGTTGGGCCTTTCCCCCAAGCCGGTGCTGGTCCGACGACGCCGACGGTCAGCTTCGAAAAAGATGTATGGATCAAGGCGCCGACCGCGCTTCCCTCCACGCCGCAACTTATTTTCGGTGATGAGTCCGCATACATCGCCGAGTCGACGACCGGCTTTCCAGTTTTCGGGACGGGACCCGTGTTCACGTCGGGAGTCACCTACCAGGTAAACGTCAATGGCGTCCCGGTCACGATCAGCGAGGCGATTAACGATGGCCGGTGGCACTTGCTGACCCTGTCGGTGTCCGTTTCGACTGGCGGCATCTACGCGACCGGGCAAGCCTTGCTCGACGGCGGTCCGACTCATAATCCATATTTTTATAGCAACGGTTCGCCGTTCCCGAAAAGCCTCGCCCCACCTGCTCCCCTGGTCAGCGATCCGTATGGGGTCTCGTCGATTGTCACCGGCATCGGCGGAGGAACGCTGCATGGATATGGCGGCATTTCTTTGGGCAATTTCGCCGGTGAAATCGATGAAGCGAGTTGCACCGTGCCGGCCACGCATTTCATCGTGGCAGTTCGGTTCAGGCAGGCTCCTTTCCCGAAGGAACGACGCCCTTCGTCGGGACCGAGACCGGCTTGCTTGGCCTTTGGCACTTCGACGGCAACGGCAATGACTCGGCCACGTATGTCGGACCGGCTGGCCAGCCCTATGCGCCGCCTTCGTTCACCGAGGCAGGTCGGGCCCCGCTGCCACCGATCACGCCGCCGGCGGGCGGCTTTCCGTTGGTGTCGCCATAGGGCGCGAGCGTCACTATTGGGGAAACGCTTCGAGGTGCGGGTCAGTGCTCGTCCGCGAGAGGGCTGGCGGCATCATCCTGCATCTCGAACGAAACTCTAGTCCTGTCGACATTCCCCGAAACAACGTCTGACATCGACGTGGTCCCCCCAACACGGAGAGTGAAGGCGATCCTCGGCATGAGAATGCAAGTCCCAGGAGCATAGATTCTACCGAAGCTGCCGACAACTGCTACTCGGCGCGTGTAGCCTCCTGGAAGTGGCGGCAGGTTGCCGCCTGGAAACCAGTAGACCTTTCCTGTCCCATACGTTTGACGCTGATCCGGGACGAGGAAGTCCGCCTCGAACGTCTCATCATCAATAGATGATTGCGTGTCGTTCTTCACGATAAACGCAACGAACGGAAGACATAGAGAACCTCCATCAGGCTGCCCTGTGATCGCCCATCCCGTGTTTATCGAAGAGAACTCAAGGCCTGACACCGTCGTCGATTTGAAGATTTGTTGGCCGGCATCGGGAGTGTCATCTGGGGAGTAACTTTTGAGGTCGGCATCCGTCTTGAGTGCTGGTGCCTGACTTGGCAGCGTAGACGAAAGCTTAACTGGTTGCGTCTCTGCGGTTATTGCGTAGGCGTCTGCGTTGCTAATCAGCCCAGTGGCCGGTTCTATGTGCTCCTGTTGCCATTTGATGATAGCAGCGCGCGTCGCCGGACCGTAGACACCATCGGCCGGCGGGGACGCAGGCAGAAGTCCCAACTTCGCGAGATCACGTTGCAGCGCAAGATGCTCGTCCAGCGGACGCCTTGCCTCTTCCGCGGCGGTGCCGGTCAGCTTGCCCAGCCAGACCTGGCGCTGCTTCTCATACTCGGCTCGAACGCACGCCACTCCGGCGGACGTAATCGGCGGCACCGGTTGGCCAGGATCGGGCAGGCGGCAATTGGCGCGGACCGAGGCGCTGAAGGCGACCGCTTCCTTTCGCAGTGCTGCCGCACCGGCAGGGCCAGACTGCTGCCGGAGGGCCTCGTACGCCTGGACAAAGGCGAGGTCGGAGCGGGCGAGAGTGTCATCCGAGCAAATCGTGGCGGCCAGCGCGTCACGAGCAGTGGTGGCGCACGAGAAGCTCGGCCCAATTCGCACCGGGGTCGGGCTGTCGGCGGATGCCGCGATCGGCGCGAGGAGGGTAAGAGCCGGCAGGGTGATGAATCGCAGCAATAGCTTAGGCGTCATGACCCCACCGGCCTTCGTTGCGTCATAGCATCGCGTGATCGCTGTTAATTTGCAACGGTCTTCGTCAGCGTGGCCTCGGTCGACCGAATCTGGGGCAGCCCGATCGTAAATAGAAAATTACGACCGCGAAAATGGCAGGGGGCGGACCGGCCAATGGCTCACAGCACAGATCGGAAACACCTAAACACAACCGACGGTCGCATCATGACTATTCGGAAACGAGAAAACGATTTTTTCAAAGCCGAAAACGTCGTGATCCGGGCGGGTGACGCAGGTGACGCAGCGTTCGGTTAAGCCGTCATCTGCGTGTGGATGATGTGCCTGCGCGTGACACGTACAATTATCATAATAAGCCCTCCGGTATACGCCCTATAATGTGGGCTGCGTCACCTGCGTCACCGTATCTGATACGACACGATTAGGCGCTCCCCCTGCGCATCACACTTTTCGATCGGGGCAATGCTTCCTTCATCTGCGTCAAAAACCGCAGGTTCTCTCTAGCGGGTCAAATCGAGCAAGGCGCATGACTGGGTTTCGAAACCGTTGGAGCGCACAGCATGCTCGCCGATCTCGCCACCACCACCCCACCCGCTGCCTCCGCCCCTTTGCTCGTTCGGCAAACGGAGGCCGCTCGAATCCTTGGGATTTCGCAGAGCTCAATCCGGCGTGCGATTGAGCAGGGCGACCTCCGCCCGGTTCGGCTCGGACGTTCGGTTTTGCTGAAGCGTGCTGACCTGATGGCGCTGGCAGCCTGAAAATGAAAAACCCCGCGACGGTAATCGCGGGGTTTCAGTCGGGATGCGCAGCGGTGTGCATCTCATAGCGAAAAATGGACGCTCGTTCAAGCGTCACGCGAGGTGCACGATGCAAAACGATTGCGGGCTATTCTTGGATATTGATCCGCCGCCCGCGGATGATCTCGACGCGCTCCTTTGCGGCGAGCGGGCGCGGGCAGTGCTGAGCATCGGCGAACTCGGATTCGGGGAAGCCGTTGCGCGTGCTGGTGCGCTGATCGCGGCCGGACGCCGCGTCCGCCTCATTTTGGAAGGGCGGCGACAGCGTGTAGATGCGCATCTATGTGCGCTGTCAGCGGCTCAAGTTATCAGCTCCCGTCTCGCAATGTGCTTCCGTATCCTCCGCCATTATGGCGTTGATCCGGTCCCTTTGATCAGTGTTGCGTCGTGAGCGCGCCCGCACCAGCGGCCGAAGCCCGCAAGGCCGTCACCGAACCCGACGCGCTGACAATTTTCCGCACCCGAGGGCCTCGCGCAACCAAGCTGATTCGGCGAGACGGAACCGTAGATCCCGCGGAACCCGCCAAGTTTCACGATGCCGTCGCGATCCCGGTTTCCGGCCTTGCGGGCATTCGCAGTTGGCTCGAAAAGATCGCCGACGAGCCTCGCGCGTTCGCTGTGCGGGGCGAGATGATCGGCGAGAAGCGACAGTCCGGTATTCTCCGTCGCATGCACGCCAACAGCACCAAGAACGAGCCGGCGACCATTCGCGACATCGCCCGGCGCTGGGTCGCGCTTGACCTAGACAGCGTCCCGCTGCCCCCCGGCACCGATTTTCGAGACCTTGGCAGGTGCGGGACGATCGCCCGCGCCACCCTGCCGGTCGAGTTCCGCGATGCGCGCTGCATTATACAGGCGTCATCCTCACACGGCATCAAGTCGGGGGCGCGGCTGCGTTTGTGGTTCTGGCTTTCCCGCCCCGCTCGCTGCGCGGAGGTCGCCGTATGGCTCGACGACACCGGCGTCGATGAAGCCTTATTCTCCCCGGCACAACAGATTTTCACGGCTCGGCCGATCCGCGAGGACGGCGGTGCCGACCACCTGCCTAACCGGATCGTCGAGTTGCCGGGGCAGCCAAACGTCCTCGTTCCAGACCTTGCTCAACGGCTGGCCCAACGCGAGCGAACCGCGAAAACAGGCACGGGCGGGACGGCGGTGCCGATAGCCGATCTCCGCGCCGCTCTTGATGCGATCCCTAATCCAAAAGGATTTGCCGACTGGAATCGAATTGGGCTGGCCGTGTTCGCGTCCGCCGGTGGAAGCGACGAGGGTCGCGAGGCTTTCGTGACGTGGTCCGAGAGGGACGAATCTGATCCCGACGCAACCGCATCGGCAGAATCCGCGTGGGAACGCTTCGCATCCTCGCCGCCAACCGGCATCACGTTTGGCAGTCTCGTCCACCTAGCTCGCGAGGCGGTGCCAGGATGGCGTGCGCCCTCCTGGGGCAGCGGAGTAGCGGTTGCTGCCGTGGATGAGTTCCAGGCTACCGAAGACGCCCCTGCAGGGGGCGAGTTGGACACAGGAGAGCCCACAAGCGGCGCTGCGGTGCTCGGCTCGGAGGAGCAATTAGCACTACGGTTTTCTGAGCGTCATGCCGGGCAATTTCTTTTCGTGCCGGACGGCGGCGGCTGGCGAACATGGGATGGTGCACGTTGGCAGAAGGACGGCACGCTCGCGGCGTTCGATGCGATGCGCCGTGTCTGCCGTGAGACTGCAGCCGAGCTTTCGGCGGGCGATCAGGAAAGCCGGGCATGCCGCGTGTCGTCGGCAGCCGTTCGGGCCGGTGCGCTGAAGCTCGCGGAGTGCGACTCTCGCCATGTCCGTCGGTTTGATGATTTCGATGCGGACCTGTTCGAGCTGAACACTCGCGCCGGCATTGTGGATCTGCGCACCGGCGAAACGCGGCCTCACCGGCGCGGCGAGATGGTCACCAGGGTTGCGGGCGCAACTCCGAGCGGCGGCGAGTGCCCGCGCTGGCTGCAATTTATTGAACAGATTACGAGCGGCGATCAAGAATTTGCCGGATTCCTTCAACGCTGGGCGGGCTATTGCCTTACCGGCGATACGCGCGAGCAGGTGTTTCTTTTCACGCATGGGCCAGGCAAGAACGGCAAATCGCTATTTCTCGACATCTTGTCCGCGGCACTGGGAGATTACGCTACCGCAGCGCTGGAGACGGTCTTTCTCGCGACCCGAGGCGAGGTGCATCCGGCAGGCCTTGCTGCACTTCGCGGAGCTAGACTCGTGACGGTCGGGGAGACCGAGGCAGGCGCGCGGTGGGCGGAAAGCAGGTTGAAGACGCTGACCGGCGGAGATCGCGTTTCCGCTCATCAGATGCGCCAGGACCCATTCATTTTCACGCCGATCTTCAAGTTGACCATGGCCGGAAACTGGAAACCGACCATCGCCAATGTCGACGCGGCGATGCGCCGTCGGCTGCTGCTCGCGCCGTTTCACTTTGTCCCTGCGAGAGCGGATGGCGGACTAAAAGACGCCTTGCGTGCGGAACTCAACGGCATTCTTTCTTGGGCTGTCAGTGGATGCCTGGATTGGCAGCGGGGCGGTCTTGGCATACCTGTGGCCGTACGTGAGGCGACCGAAGCATATTTTGATGAGCAAGACGTTTTGGGGGCGTGGATCGCGGATAGGACCGAGTCAGCACCGGATAACTTCGAGCCTACCAACGCCCTGTTTCGCGACTTCGCAAATTTTGCATCGGATCGCGGAAACGCGGCAGGGACCGAGCGGGCCTTTTCGGACGCACTGGAGAGGCACGCTGTCCGTGTGAGGACGAAGGCCGCGCGAGGATTTCGTGGCTTGCGGCTCTTGCCGCCAGCCGTCGACTTCCCTTGAAGGTCCGAGGATCGTTCAATTTCTGCAATGTCCATTTGTGCGCGACGCAAAATTTCGGGAGGGATCCGATCAACCGGGATGGTGATTCCCGCCCCTCCCCTCACCCCCTATGCCCTCATAGGTTGTATCGTTGCCGGTCCCGCTCAATCATGAGCTGGTCGAGGGTCGGTTGATCGCTCGGGCCGCCCGACGCTGACGTTCGCGCTGCCCGCTGCATTATCAGGCGCGCCGCTGGCACCGAACCCGCCAACGCGCGAGCCGCGATCTTTGTCGCCACAGCCTCGACACATCGAATCCGACCATTATCAATAACGGCCCGAAGGGCGGGGCATGCAGCGGCACGACGATGAAGGGTGCGAGGCGCGACACCAGCGGCACGGGCGGCAGCCTTCACCGAAGCCCCAAGGGCCAGGGCAGCACGGAGAGCTTGAAGGTCGACAGGTAGGGGTCGGCGACCACGACGCGGCTCAGCACCCTCGGCATGACGATCCGCCATCACCGCGCCTCGCCGTGTTGAGGCGGCTTGGCGGCGGGGCCACCCAGTACCTCATGCACGCTGTCGATCCGAACCAGGACCGTGCGTCCGACGCGGACGACACGGAGGCGCCCATCCGTGATCAGCTTCCCGACCGCGGAGCGCGACAGGCGCGTGTATGCGATCACATCCGCGACCGTCGCCGTGACCGCGCCGCTGAGGTCTGGCCGGACAATCGGCTGCGGCACCTTCTCACGGCGCTTTCGGGGCGGCGGAGATTTCGCGGGCACCGTCACCCCGCGCGCTGACATCTGCAACTGAACCGCCATCCGTCCTCCCTCCCCTCGAATACGGACCCAATCCGTAAATTGGAGGGTCTTCAGCAGGGGCGGGCGGTGCAATCGTGTTCGGCGATGTTCGGCGTGTTCCCGCGTCTTTTCCCAGCCCTAACGGGGGCTGGAACGTGGGTAAGCTGAAAATCCTGGAAAAAGAGTGTTGTTTTACAGGGACTTGCGGTTTCGGATGGCGGAGAGAGTGGGATTCGAACCCACGGTACGCTTTCACGCACACACGCTTTCCAAGCGTGCGCCTTAAACCACTCGGCCATCTCTCCTGCTGACGCTGCGTATACCAATGACGGCAGAGACCGGGAAGAGCTTGGCTCAGGTCAGGTTGAGGCGGCCGTATTCGATGAAGCGGTGGTTGACGCCATGCAGCCGGCATTGCGCCATCAACTCGGCTTCGGCCTCCTCGCGTCGATAGGTCGCCGCCACGGGTCGCGTGTGCTGGACCGCGACGCCGTCGATGATCGCGACCCGGCTCGGATGAGCCCCCAGCAGCCAGGGCCAGACGAAATCGAGGCCCCAGCCGATCCGCGAGCGGCCGAACGTGGGCATGCACAGCCGCAACGCCTCGATGGCGAAGATCGGCATCATCGTCTCGACATAGCTCGTGTAGCGCAGGAGGGTGTTCTTCTGCTGCAGAGTGATCGGCTGGCCGTGGAAGCTGCACGCGGCCAGTGCAGGCTGGGCGAGCTCCAGACGATGCTCGCGGCAGACCTCGAAGACGGTGTTGAGGTCGAGCCACGACATCATCAGATCGTCGTCAGGGAACATGACGAAGTCATAGTCCCAGAGCGGGCTGTGAACGTGCATCAGCTTGTGGATCGCGGTGTATTTGCGGTCCTGGTCCTGCAGCGCGTGAAATTCGGCGAAGTCGGCGGGCGGGAAATTATCGGGCCTGCCGTAGAAGCTGACGCAGAGGTCCCAGCTCCGGTCGGCCATGGCAACATTGGCGGGCCAGATGGTGTGCAGCGAATCTTCATTGGCGCGGAGCACGACGAGGTTGCGGCGGCCGGTTCTCCGTCCGGTCAGCCGGACCGCGTCCCCGCTCGAGGCGATCGAGGACAGTGGCTCGAGCTCCACGAGACGGTGGGGCTGATCGTCGTAGCGGGCCTTGCCGGTCAGAACGGCGAGGCGGCCATCGGGGAAGCCGGGCGCGTCGAAGACGACCGAAACCTGGTCGTGCCAGTCATGGAAGCGAAGCACCCCGTCCGTTGCCGACCAGCGCCATTCGGGACCGCGCCGGTGCAGACCCATTCGTCCGCCCGGTTGCAGGATCAGGCGCGGCGCGATCACGTCGCCGTTGGCGCGCTCGAGGCGCCAGTGCCGTTCCTCGAACGGCGCGGGCGTCAGCGGAAGACGATCTCGACGCGCCGGTTCTGCGGCTCGCGCACGTTCGGACCGGTCGGGACCAGAAGGCGGGTGTCGCCGAAGCCGTGCGTGTCGATCATGTTGGCGGGCACGCCGTCGCGGATGAGCTCGGCCTTGACGCGCGCGGCGCGGCGGAGCGAGAGGCGGAGATTGTATTGCGCGCCGCGACCGCCCGGAAGCGCGTGCGAGGTGTCGGCGTAGCCATCGACCTCGATAGTCGTGGTGTGGATCTGGGCCGAGTTCCGAGCCGCCTCGGCGACGACGGAAGCCGCTCGCGGCGAGAGGACGGCGCTGTCCCAGTCGAAGAAGACGAGATAAGTGCGCGCGGGCGCCGGGGCGGGAGCCGCGACGGGCGCGGTTACGGGCGGTGGCGGCGGCGCGGCGTTGAAGGCGTAGCGGAGCCCCAGCATGATCTCGTTGTCGAAGATGTTGCTGAAGGTCGCGTGTTCGCGCTGGTAGGCGCCGGTCTCGAAATCGTAGGCGGTGCCGCGGTAGTAGGGCGCTGGCGAGAGGACGCCAATGAAGCGATATTCGGCGGTGAGCGACAGGCCGACGACCGGGAGCGGAAGGGCCAGCCCGGCGATCGCCTGGTAGGCGAAGTTGCCGCGGGTGATGGGAGCTGCGCGTCCCCTGTTGCCGGCCTCGAAGCTGTAGGCGTTGATGTGGTCGAGCTCGACCTCCTGGTAGCCGGCGCCGAGGCCGACATAGGGTCTGACCCGGAGTGCGAACGGCAGGTCGTAGAGGACGTTGCCGAAACCGCCATACTGCTGCTCATAGCCGCCAGCCTTAAACGAGCCATAGACGGGCGCGTAGACCGTGCCGTGCACGTGATTGTCGGTGTAATCGCCTTCCGCCTCGATGCGCAGCCCGTTGCCGAAGCCGAAGCCGATGGAGGCCTGCGCCGCGGCGCCCGGATCGAAGATGTAGTTGTGCGGGGCCGGGCCGAAACCGCTGGGCCGGACGGCCTGGTCATACGCAAAGTTCGCACCGCCGCCGAGGCTCACATAGGGACCAGAGATCGGCTGGCTCCATGCCGCGAGCGGCACCAGCATGGTCGCCGTGCAGAGCAGGATAGGTGTTCTAACAATCATGATAGCGGTCCAGAAGGCCTGGGACGCTTAATCGACTACCACTCGTTGCGCAAGCAGTAATGGGATCCAAGGGCCACCGGCCCTTGGCAGGTCGAGGACAGCGTCCTCGCCTTACGCGTCCATCTTCAGCGCAGCCAGGAAAGCGCTCTGCGGGATTTCCACTTTCCCGAACTGGCGCATCCGCTTCTTGCCTTCCTTCTGCTTCTCGAGAAGCTTGCGCTTGCGGCTGATATCGCCGCCGTAGCATTTGGCGGTGACGTCCTTGCTCAGCGCGCCGATGGTTTCGCGCGCGATGACACGGCTGCCGATCGCGGCCTGGATCGCGATCTTGAAGAGCTGGCGAGGGATGAGGTCTTTCAAACGCGCGCAGATCGCACGTCCGCGGCTGTCGGCGGCGGAGCGGTGGGCGATGAAGCTGAGCGCGTCGACCGGGTCGCCGTTGACGAGGATGGAGATGCGGACGAGCTCGCTTTCCTCGTAGGTGTCCATCGCGTAGTCGAAGCTCGCATAGCCGCGGCTGATCGACTTCAGCCGGTCGTAGAAATCGAACACCACCTCGTTGAGCGGGAGTTTGTAGACCGCCATGGCGCGGTTGCCGACGTAGGTGAGATCGGCCTGCTGGCCGCGACGTTCGTTGCAGAGCGTGAGCACCGGGCCGAGATAGTCGTCGGGGACCATGATGGTCGCCCGGATCCAGGGCTCCTCGATGCGGGCGATGGCGGTGCTCTCGGGCATGTCGGCGGGATTGTGGAGTTGCTCGACGGCGCCGTTGGTGCGGGTGACGCGGTAGACGACGGAGGGCGCGGTCGCGATCAGGTCGAGGTCGAATTCGCGCGACAGGCGTTCCTGGATGATTTCCAGATGCAGGAGGCCGAGAAAACCGCAACGATAGCCGAAGCCGAGCGCCGCCGAAGTCTCTGCTTCGTAGTGAAAGCTCGCATCGTTCAGGCGCAACTTTCCCAACGACTCGCGAAGCTTTTCGAAATCGTCGGCGTCGACCGGAAAGAGCCCGCACCAGACGACCGGGATCGACGGCTTGAAGCCGGCGAGCGCCTCGCCGGCCGGACGGCGATCGTCGGTGATCGTGTCGCCAATGTTGCAGTCGGCCACGGTCTTGATGGACGCGTTGATGTAGCCCATTTCGCCCGGTCCCAATTCATCGACGGGGAGCAGATGGGGGGTGAAGACGCCGACCTGATCGACGCCGTAGGCGGCACCGGTCGACATCATGCGGATCTTCATGTCGCGCTTGAGGCGGCCGTCCTTGATCCGGACGAGGATGACGACGCCGAGGAACTGGTCGTACCAGCTGTCGACGAGCAGCGCCTTGAGCGGAGCGTCGGCGTCGCCCTTGGGGGGCGGCAGGCGGGTGACGAGGGCTTCGAGCAAGCCGCCGATGTTCAGGCCGGTCTTGGCGGAAATCTCGACCGCGTCGTCGGCGGGAATGCCGATGACGTCCTCGATCTGCTGGCGCACGCGCTCGGGTTCGGCGGCGGGAAGATCGATCTTGTTGAGCACGGGGACGATCTCGTGGTTGGCCTCGATCGCCTGGTAGACGTTGGCGAGCGTCTGGGCCTCGACGCCCTGGGAAGCGTCGACGACGAGGAGCGAGCCCTCGCAGGCGGCGAGGCTGCGGCTGACCTCGTAGGCGAAATCGACATGGCCCGGCGTGTCCATCAGGTTGAGCTGATAGGTCAGGCCATCGCGGGCCGGATATAGGAGCCGGACGGTCTGCGCCTTGATCGTGATGCCGCGCTCGCGTTCCAGGTCCATGCTGTCGAGCACCTGGGCGTGCATCTCGCGATCGGTCAGCGCGCCGCAGGCCTGGATCAAGCGGTCGGCGAGGGTGGATTTCCCATGGTCGATATGGGCAATGATCGAGAAGTTGCGGATGCGCGAGAGCGGCGTGGTCATTCAGGCGGCCTTGGACAGCGGAACGGAGCGGACGCGGACGGGGATGGATTTCGCGGCGGGGCAGCCACTGATCTCGTCGAAATGGTCGAGCGGGAGAAGCGGGTTGAGCTCGGGATAGTAGCCGGCGACGGCGCCGCGAGGCAGGCTGTAGGGGATCGCCTTGAGGCCGCCCACGATTCGCGGCTGACCGCTTGCAATGGTCTCGATCTCGACGTCCTGCTCGGCCGCGAGGCCGCGCTCGGTCATGTCGGCCTGGTTCATCAGCAGCACCATCCGATCGTTGTAGATGCCGCGGTAGCGGTCGCTGTTGCTGTAGATGGTGGTGTTGAACTGGTCGTGCGAGCGGATGGTGGCCAGACGGAGCGCGCCCGCCTCATCCACCGGTTTGTCCATTGCCAGACCCTCGAAGGCGAGGAAGTTGGCGCGGCCACTCGGGGTCACCCAGCGGCGTTCGCGCGGCGGGCTGGTCAGGTGGAAGCTCCGGCGGCCCTCGATCCGTTCATTGTAGTTGGCGAACAACGCCGGATAGACCTCGGTGATCTTGTCGCGGATCAGCGCGTAGTCGCGGACGTAGGACTCCCAGGCGACCGGGCTGTCCGGCAGGGTCGCTCGCGCCATGCGGCAGACGATGTCGATCTCGGACAGCAGATGCGGGCTCGCGGGCTGCAGGCTGCCGACCGAGGTGGTGATGTTGCACATCGCGTCCTCGATGGTGATCAACTGCGGGCCGGCCGCCTGCAGATCGAGTTCCGAACGCGCGATGCAGGGCAGGATCAGCGCCTGCTTGCCGTGCACGACATGGCCGCGGTTGAGCTTGGTGGAGATGGCGACGGTGAGTTCGAGGCGGGGCATCGCTTCGTAGGCGGCGTTCGCGTCGGGGACGGCGCGAACGAAGTTGCCGCCGAGGCCGATGAAGACCTTGGCGGTGCCGTCGATCATCGCGCGGACGGCGTCGACGACGTGGTGGCCGTGCTCGGACGGACTGTCGAAGCCGAACGCCTTGCGAAAGTTCTCGAGATAGACCGGGGTCGGCTTCTCGTCGATGCCGACGGTACGGTCGCCCTGGACGTTGGAGTGGCCGCGGACCGGGCAGATGCCGGCACCCGGCTTGCCGAAATTGCCGCGCAGCAGAAGCAGGTTGGCAATCTGCTGGATCGCGCGCGCGCCCTGCTGGTGCTGGGTGATGCCCATGCCATAGCAGAACATGGTGGCCTTCGAGCGGGCATAGATGCCGGCGACCCGGCGGATCTGGGCCTCCTCGAGGCCGGTGGCGGCGAGGATGGCGGGCCAGGCGGTTGCGCGGATGTCGGCCTCGAGGGCGGCGATGCCGTCGGTATGCGCCGCGATGAACTCATGGTCGATGACCGGCGGCTCGCCCGTCGCGAGAGCCGCATCGTCGGCCTCGAACAGCACCTTCATGATGCCCTTGAGCATGGCGATGTCGCCGCTGATGCGGATCTGGCAGAACTCGCTCGCGATCTCGGTCGAGCCGCCCGTCGCCATCTTGATCGGGTCCTGCGGCTCGGTGAAGCGCATGAGGGCGCGCTCGGGCATCGGGTTGATGACCACGATCGGGACGCCGCGGCGGCGGACGGCGACGAGCTCGGTGAGCATGCGCGGCGAGTTGGTGCCGGCGTTCTGGCCGACGATGAAGATCGCCTCGACATGCTTGAAGTCGGTCATCACGACGGTGCCCTTGCCGACGCCGATCGAGGCGGGCAGGCCGCGGCTGGTGGGTTCGTGGCACATGTTCGAGCAATCGGGGAAATTGTTGGTCCCGAAGCTGCGGACGAACACCGAGTAGAGGAAGGCGGCCTCGTTGGACGTGCGGCCCGAGGTGTAGAATTCGGCCTGGTTGGGGTCGTCGAGCTGGCGGAGAGCGGCGCCGATGAGGGCGAAGGCCTCGTCCCAGCCGCAGGGGACGTAGTGGTCGGTCGACGGCTCATAGCGCATCGGCTCGGTGAGTCTACCCTGCTCCTCGAGCCAGTGGTCGGATTGTGCCATCAGGTCGGTGACGGTGTGGCGCTCGAAGAAGGCGCGGTCGACGCGTCGTTTGGTGGCTTCGACGGCGAGTGCCTTGGCGCCGTTCTCGCAGAACTCCACCGGCTTGCGGTCGGCGGGCTCGGGCCAGGCGCAGCTCGGGCACTTGAAGCCCTCCGGCTTGTTCATCGACAGCAGCGCGCGGGAGCCGCGACCGAGCACGCTCTGCTCGAGCAGGATGCGTGTGGTTGCGTTCAGCGCGCCCCAGCCGCCGGCAGGGTGATGATAGGGCCTGTAGCTCGCGCCCTTGTGGTCGCCGTCCGGCATTCCCGAAACCCTCTCGTCCGTCACGTTCGATATGGAACGTCTTGACGCCTTGTTTATGTGCGGCCTCGTGGTCGCGCATCGCGCCGTTATGGGGCCTCCGGGCATCATGTGGCCAGAGAACGACGGCAACCCGCCGCCGGGTCCGGATGATCGATATGCCTGAAACCTTGCGTCATCGTCGTGTTCGTCACGCCCAGGTGCTGCTCGGCGCCTTGCCGGGGCCATTGCTGGCGGAGGCGGGCGACCTCGATGGGTGCGACGTGCTGGTGCTCGGGCATTCGGTTGGCGAGACGATGTGCGAGCTGACGATGACCGACTGCCGGACGGTGGAGAGCCGCGCGCCGGGCTGCCGCGTCGACATGCGGCCGGCGGACATCGTGCTGGTGGCGAACCTGACGGAGAGCACCGTGCGCGGAATCGTCGACCAGGCGACCGCGGCGCTGTCGCGCGGTGGGCGCGTGGTGTTCCGGCTGCCGCGGACGGCGGCCCGCCAGGCGCACGCGATCCGCGGGATGCTGGCGGTCGCGGGGTTCGAAGCGATCAGGGAGATCCGGTCCGGCGGCGAGCGGGTGGTCTCGGCGTCACGGCTGGCGGCCGGGTGACATCCTCTTGAAATTCGCGGTGGCGATCCGGTCCCACCCTCGGATCGGACGGCTCGTCGCGCCGCAGGGCCCGGTTGAAAAAAGCGGCGTTCGACGCGGCATCCTCTGGGGTTTTCGCTGCGCGTCCCGGGTTGATTTTCCGGGTGGTCGAGAGAATTGCCTCGGGCGCCGGCCGCCATGCCGGTCCGGTTGAAAAATCGGGTGGTTCATCGTCGCCCGGCGCGGGCGCGCGAGGGCCGGCCGCCGCCTTGCATCGCTTCGGGCGCGACAGCCGGCCGGCTTCGAGGAAGGCGCGGCCGGCGAGGTCCATGTCGCCGTTGAACATCAGGATTCGGGCGGCGAGACGGAGCACCTTGGTCCGGTGCATGACGGCATGGGCGTCCTTGCCGACCTCACGGACGACGAGTCCGATGATCAGGGCGTTCCAGACGCGGGTGGAGAGGCGGGGCCCGCGCGGCGCGCCGGCGCCGGGACGCGCCCCGCCGTGACGCCCGGGTTGAGGTTGGTCGGCACGGTGGTTCGGCATGAGGGTGGCCTCGATTGCTTGAAAGTCCCGAGGGTAGGGGTGTCTTCAAGAGGTCCGTGGATCGCGTTGGCCGCGTCGGCGGATGCACGGGCACCTCGAACAGCGTCTTCCTGCGACAACCGCCGCTTACAGTACGGAGGCGATATCGGCCCGAGCCGCGGGCGAGCTGCGGTAGTATTGATGCGAGGTGAGAAAGTTGAAGTCGTAGTCGCGGAAGCGGGAACTGTCGACGAAGCGGAATTGGTTCGAGGAGAAGCTGGCGGGATCGGTCATATCCTCGGGACCACGCTCGCCCAGGCGCCGAACGCCACCATTGATCACCGAACTCAGTGCCAGGACCGCATCCGCCTGGCTGAAATAGACCGAGACATGCCTCGCGAGTGACGACAGGCCGCTGAGACGTCCCGGCAACGGAAAACCGAAGCTGTCATAGCGCTCGTCGGCAGCGGCGAGGATGACCTCGTCGAACATCTCGGCAGCACCATTCCCATGCGCGAACCAGCTCTCGACCGCTGCCTGCAAGGCAAAGTTGCCCATGCTGTGGCACAGCAGGTGGCATCTCGCGCCACCTTTCCTCGCCGCCGTGAGCAGCGGGAGGAGGCGGGACAGGAAGTCCATGATGTGAATGCCGGACTGGCTGGCCATCGTCTGGTCGTGCTGATAGTCCGACGGCGGGAACGGCCAATCGATCAGCCGTCCCGCCGACGGCCAGCTGAAGGCGACGATGCTGGTGTCCGCTCCACTGGCGCCCGATGCGGCGATCCATTCCCGATTGTAGGCGCCGCGCGTCAGGGCATCCTCGAACGTGTTGTCGAAGCCGTGCAGGAAGACCAGGATGTTTCGTCCCGGAGTCGAAAGATCTCCGATTGCCGCATCGCTGAATCCTCCCCGGTTCACCTCGCCGATCTCCACGACGTGGCCGGACAAGTCGGCAGCGATGTCGGTGCCGTCGACGAAAGCGGTGGCGTAGGTGACCTGACCGGGATCGGAGGGACTGACGATGCCGCTCCCGTAGTCGGAAACCTCGGTTCCGTCACCGACTGCGGGACGGTTGGTGGCGAAGTGGACGGTCGTGCGCATCGATCAATGCTCCAGCAGGCCGCCGGCGCACCGAAGCGCGCCGGCAGGCAGGGGGGATCAACTCGTCTCAGGCAGCCAGCAACTTGGTCCTGAGGGCAGAGATCGAGGGGACGAACGCATAGGAGCCACCGGTCGGAACGATGAACGGTTCCGGCATGTTCAGCGTCGTCCTGGTATTGCCGGTCGGGAAGTTCGGTACCGGCTCGTCGCTGCTCCGCGCCGGGTCACCGGTCGGAACGCTCTGCCCGATCAAGGGATCGAAGCCCGGATTGACATGCGTCGCACCGTCCGGCCTGGTCTTGTTGAAGATGAACGCCGGGTTGTTGGCCCACGCCGTCTGCACGAATTCGAACTGATCGTTGATCGATGTCTGGTAACAGACGAAAAGCAACCCGCGCTCCTCGGCCGTCGTGCGCGTGACCGTCTCCTGCTGGCTCACTTCCGGGCCGAACGCGATACCTGCGCGCATGATCCGGCGCACCAGGACCGCGGCGTGCGCGTTCGCATCCGTGACGCTCGTCGTGGGATCCTCGAAATCATCGCGCGGGTTCACCTTCCTGATATGCGCGGCGTAGGGACAGGAGCGCTGGAACAAATCATTGGAGAAGACGAAATCGTTGTTCTCGGCCGCCGTCGCCGCCAGCTCCGGCTCGTCCTGCAGCGGTGTGATCGGGAGCGGCGCGCCGCTTTTCCAACGCCCGACCATTCGCGCCTCGAGCAGGACCGGATCGGCGCCCAACGCGGTGCCCTGCGTGGCCGAGAACGCGTGCAGCTCGGGAACCTTCTGGTTCAGTCGACGGAAGACCATCAACGAACCGTTGCGCATCCACTCCAGCGCTGGCGGGAGCGGAACCGGAGGGGCGGGCGCGAACTCGTCGACGATCGGCGGCGCCGGTGGCGCGGTCGGCTTGATCTGTGTCTCGTAGCCGAAGACGAACATCCCCGGCCAAAGCAGTTCCTGTCCCGGCAGTCCCTGATTGGGCCGGGTGATGGCGTCTGTCCGCTTGGTCAGCCCGCGCACGCCGGGTTGCGACACGCCGTCGAGGTAGCCGAAATGCTCGTGGCCCGACGCAAGTCCCGGACGGACCTGTCCGATCTCGCGGCGGACCTCCGCGATTGATGGCGCCAGCGCGTTCAGCGCGTCCTGGACATGGGCGAGAACCGGCGCGCTCTGCGGGCCGGTGAACATCATGACGCCATGGATCCTTGCGTCATCGACATATTCCGGTTTCCAGGTGGTGAGATGACCGGCTTCGTCTCGCGGATCATTGATCCCGACCCCGTGGACCGCAGCGATCGGCTGAGGGTTGAGCGCCTGCTGCTTCGCACCGGCAACGAAGGAGCCATCCATTCCGGCGCTGCTGCCGGTCAGCAGCGTGACGCCCGGATTGGTGAAGGCGACGTTGAAGCCGAAGATCGGCAGCAGGTCGGCATGGCCCGCCCGCTTGCTCGCCGCGATCTGCGACATCTGCGTCTGCACCTGCTCGGTCGTGGTGACCCGGTTGAGCAGCGAATTCCGAAAACGCGTCTTGAACAACTCGCTGTTCTCGATGGTGAAGAACAGGAAGACCTGGAACTTCTTGGGCAGGCCGATCAGCACGTCGCCCTGGATGTCGTGCAGCTCGAGGGCTGCCGGCGCTGCGCGTTGCTCGATCATGGTGCTCAAATCGTTGGGCATGTTCGTTCTCCCGCTGTCGGTTGGTTTGCTCGTTCGATTGTCGTTGAGTCGTTGACGTTCATCCGGCCAGTGCGCCGACGAGGGCAGTGGCGACACGTGGCTGGCTCATGGATCCGGCCGCCTGCGGCACAAGTGAGATCGTCGGCGTCCCCGGAGACGCCGCCGCGACCGACGCGGCTTGCGGGAATGCCCTGTCGAGCGCACCGCTCACGATCCTCTGCAACGAGGCTTGATCGGAGGTGTCGACCCCGACGGCCTTGAGCACATCCGGGAACCGCTCGATCATGTAGGGCAAAGCCTGACCGATCGCGGACGTGCGGACGTCGACGTCGTCCCAGCCCTTCCGCCTGATCAGATCCTGCGACTGCTGGAGGCCGAACGTGAGCGATTTCTGCAGCGCATCATCGAGGGCGCCGGTCGCCTGGGCCGAGTTCCGCAGGCCGAGCCAGCGAATAAGCCGGGCGACCGCCCATGTTCCCGCCGAGAGCAGAACCGCGGCGACGAGTTGCAGCAGCATGTTGATCAAGGGCGTGAGCACGAGCGTGGTCGTGTGCATGTGATCGTCTTCCCTGGTTGGCGCGAATGCGACTTGCCGCATCCCACAACCGCCAGCCCCGGTCCTTCAGCCCTCGATTAATCGTCCTGAATCTTTCTGAAGCGCATCCCGCGGGTGCGCAGGATCGCGGCTGGCCTGCTTCTGTCAGCCGGTAGACCGGCGGTTCGTCAGTCGTGGGAATAGCCGAGGCCGGCGAGAAGCTGCACATGCGAGGCAAGCCTGAGGGAGACGAACTCGGTGAACAGCCGCACGCGCTTGGTCTTGCGCGTCTCTCCCTGCGTGAGGAGCCAGAGCGTTCCGTGCATGTGCAGGTCGGTGCCTGGCACTCTGACCAGCAGCGGGTCGGCATCTCCGATGAAGCAAGGCAGCGTCGTCATCCCGAGCCCCTGACGTGCCGCGACGATCTGCGCGTTGGAGTCCGAGATCCTGAAAGGAACCGCCGTGGTGCGGACCTCGCCCTCGCGCGCCCAGTCCGGGATGCCGAACTTGCTACTGACAATCCAGCGGATGCGATCGGGTGCTCCGGCGCGCGACCCGGCGAGGAGGTCGCGCGACATGTAGACACCGCCGAACAGCGCCGGCCCCATGACGCCGTGAAGATTGAGCGGCAGGGCGTTGCGGTCGTAGACGACACGAATCGCGACGTCGGCATCCCGATTGGTCAAATTCACCGGCTCGCCCGACGACAGTATCTCCAACTCGACCTCGGGATGAAGACTTGCGAAATCGGCAAAGTCCGGCATGAGCAGGTGTGTCGCGAGGGGCGGTGCGAGCGTCACCCGCAACAGCCCGCGCACGCTCTGGTCGCGCCCGGAGACGCGCGTCTCCAGCTGGTTCGACGACGCCTCCATCTGGGTCGCGATGTCGAGGATTTCCTCCCCCGCCTCCGTCAGCCGGTAGCCCGAAGGCAGTTTCTCGAACATGTGCGCACCGAGGCGCTCCTCCAGCCCTGCGATGCGCCGCAGCACGGTGGAGTGGTTCACCTTGAGGCGGTCGGCGGCGGCGCGGACCGAGCCCCCACGCGCGACGGCAAGGAAGTAGCGAACGTCGTCCCAGTCGATCATCTGGTGTGATCCCGCACCGCAGATATGCGGCATCCGGCAGCGTCTCTGCCGTGGACAATGGTTCTGCCGGATGGATTTCGCACCACCGTTCCGCGGATTTCCGCACTCGGCGGCTGACGCAGCCAGACCCACTTCGAAGTCCTCGAAAGCAGCGGCGCCGTAGACGGGATCAGGACGCGAGGAGTTCGCGGTGTCCGAACATGCCGCGGGCGCAAACTGAAGGAAACATCATGTCGAGATTAGAAGGCAAGGTCGCCGTCATCAGCGGCGGAAGCAGCGGCATCGGGCTCGCCATCGCACGACGGTTCGTCAAGGAGGGGGCGCAGGTGTTCATCTTCGGTCGGCGCCAGCAGGCGCTCGACAAGACCGTGGAGCTCATCGGCGCCAACGTCACCGCCATCCGGGCGGACGCGTCCAAGCTTGAGGACCTCGACCGTGTCGCCGAGGCGGTCTGGAGTGCCACGGACAAGGTGGACGTGGTCGTGTCGAGCGCCGGCGTCACCGAGCAGGTGCCGCTCGGCGACATCACCGCGGAACATTACGACCGCGTTTTCGGCCTGAACGCCAGGGCGCCGCTGTTCCTCGTGCAGAAGTTGCTGCCGATGATGGGTCGCAGGGGATCGATCATCCTCGTGTCCTCGGCCATGCATGGCATGGGGCTGGCGAACCACTCGGCCTACGCCGCCACCAAGGCTGCGCTGCGTTCGTATGTCCGGACCTGGGCGGCCGAGTTCAAGGACAGCGGTATCCGCGCGAACACGCTGAGCCCGGGCGTCATCGACACGCCGATGCTCGACGACCAGGCGAGCTCGCCGGAACATGCCGCCGAAATTCGTCAAGGCTACATCGCATACACGCCGATAGGGAGACTTGGGCATCCCGATGAGATGGCGGCGGCGGCCCTCTTTCTCGCTTCGGACGAAAGCTCGTTCATGACGGGTTCCGACATGCTCGTCGACGGCGGCGTCGCCAACGTCTGACGACGGCGTCGGTCATCCAAGAGGGATGCCCCGTCTCGGAACATCCCAACTCCTTACTGATCCGGAGGAATTCCATGAGCTACGCGATCATAGGTTTCGGCAACGTCGGCAAGGCCCTCGCCGGAGCGTTCGCGCGCAAGAACATCGAAGTGGCCGTGGCAGGCAGACGGCCGCCCGAAGAGCTCGCGCCGTCCGCGAAGGCGATCGGACCGACCGTCATCGCCAAGCCGTTGCAGGACGCGCTCGACGCCGAGATCGTCATTCTCGCGGTTCCCTTCTGGGCGCACAAGGATCTTGCGAAGGCCACTGCGAGCTGGTCGGGCAAGATCGTGATCGACGCGACCAACGCGTTCGGTGTCCCTCCTCAAGAACTGGGCGATCTTCCTTCCTCGATGGTGATATCCCGGGCTTTGGCCGGTGCACGGTTGGTGAAGGCGTTCAACCATTTGCCCGCACAGACCCTTGCCGCCGACCGGACGTCAAGGGGGGCGGCCGGCGGGTCGTGTTTCTGTCGGGCGAAGACGAGAGCGCGACAGCCCGCGTGGCGACGCTCGTCGACCAACTCGGCTTCGCCTCGGTCGCGCTCGGGAGGCTCGCAGAGGGAGGTCTGCTCGTCCAGGCGCGAGGACGAACCTGGGCTCCGCTCATCTTCCAGGATCTCGTCAAGTTCAGGTGAAAGCGGCTCGGGGACGGATCTGGCCGGCGCGGGTCAATCGCTGATCATTCGGAGGGCCGAGTTTTGGGAGCCGTGTGAATGACACCGAGGTCCCGGCTCGCGGATCCGGCCTTCATTGCCCCGGCCGCCGTGCGAGGAGGGCCCGTTCCGACCCAACCTTGCCTTTCAGCGGATGTTAGTCGATGCCTGATAGCGGGCATTCATGTAGCCGGGCGAGATGGCAGCCATAGTATCCGATAAGCCCGTGGTCGGGTCCGCTCGCCCACGGCGATCTCAAGGGGGGCAGAACACGCTGCTACTGCGCCGGCTCCTGCGCGCCAAGGACCGGATGGACGCCTTTTCTGACGAGGACTAGCCGATCCGGCGGCTCGCCGGCGTCAGCGGCGTGTCGGAAGCTCATTTCGTTCGCGCGTTCCGGCAGGCTTTCGGCACACCACCCCACCGCTACCTGACGCGGCGGATCGAGCGCGCCAAGGCGCTTCTGCGCGACACTGACCTCGCCGTCACCGCGATCGCCTTCGACACTGGTTAATACAGCCTCGGCACGTTCGGCCGTACTTTCCGCGACGTCACCGGTGACAGCCCAAGGACGTTTCGTGTCCGCGAGCGGGTCAGGACGCAGGCGACGAGCCTTATACCGACCTGCTACCTTAGCGCGGCCTGTCGTCCGAACCTTATCATAGCAGTTTCGGAGAAGCGTCGGCAGGACCGCGACGATAGTCTAGCCGGGACTCAAGCGAAGGAGGTCCGATGATTGAAGCGATCCAGATGGTCGGTCTGTACGTCCGCGACCAGGACGAAGCCTATGAGTTCTACGTCGGCAAGCTGGGTTTCCGCGTCCACACCGACCAGCGCAACGGTGCGTATCGCTGGCTTACCGTGCAGCACCCGGAGCAGCCCTCGTTTCAACTCGGTCTGTTCCGGCCGCAGGCGCGAGTGCACGACACGGCGACCGTGCAGGCGCTCAATGAATTGGTGGCCAAGGGGGCCATGCCGCCTTTGGTGATGGCGGTCGGCGACTGCCGGGCTACCTATGCCCTTCTGTCCGCGCAGGGGGTCGAGTTTACTCAGGAGCCGATCACGCGACATGGCAAAGTAGACGCCAACTTCCGCGATCCTTCCGGGAACGGCTGGAAGATTATCGAGGAGAGTGCATAACCGATAACGATCTGCCATCTGCCCGGATACAAGCGAAGCTCGTGAGCCATGGCGAATTGATGCGCCGTATAACGTGTTTCGAAATGATGTGCGGTCGACTTGTCGCGTTGTAGGAACCGAATGATTGGGGTCTGGGCCTCAGGCCCAGGGGGTTCCAGGGGCCGGCCCCTGGTCAGTCGCGCAGGGTGGCGCCGCAGGATTGGGTGGCGGCGATGACGATGGCGGCGGCGGTCTGGGCGATCTCGGCTTCCGTCAGCGTGCGGTCCCTGGGTTGGAGCGTCACTTCGATCGCCAGCGACTTCTTGCCGTCGGGAAGCTTGTCGGCACCCTCGTAGACGTCGAACAGGGCGACGCCGGTGATCAGCTTGCGGTCGGCGGTTCTGGCCGCGCGCAGGAGGGTTTCGGCGGGGACCGACTGGTCCACAAGGAAGGCGAAGTCGCGGCGGATCGGCTGCAGCGTGGGCAGGTCGGGAGCGACGCGCTTGCGCTTCCTCTGGGCCGGCAATTGGTCGAGCAGGATCTCGAAGCCGGCGGCGGGATGATCGAAACCGAGCTTGCCGAGGATGCCAGGATGCAGGGCGCCGAAGCGGGCGGTCGTGATTTTGGGACCCTGCTTGATCTCGCCGGCCTGGCCGGGGTGATAGGCCGGGTGGGTGGTGCGCTCGGTGGTGAGCGCGTCGAGGGGAACGCCGAGTGCTGCGAGTGTCGCGAGCACGTCGGCGCGCGCGTCCTGCCAGGTGCGCGGCTGGGCCGGGTGGCCGGGCGTGCGCGGGGTGCGGCCGGTGCGCAGGCCGGCAGCGATGGTCTCGGGGCTCGGTGCGAAGCCGGCGCCGATCTCGAACAGGGCCTGGTCGGGCTCGCCGCGGGCCGCGTTTTGCTGCGCGGCCTGGAGAAGGCTCGCGAGCGGGGTCGGGCGCAGGCGGTCGAGGTCGGACGCGATCGGGTTGAGCAGGGTGACCGGGGCGGGATCGAAGGCGGGGGAGAACAGCGCGGCGGTCTCGGAGGCGATGAAGGAGAACGAGACGCACTCGGCGAGGCCGCGGCCGGCGAGCGCGCGGCGGGCGATGTTGGTGCGGATCTGCCGGTCGGTGAGGACCGGCGCGGGGACGATGCCCGGGGTGGGCAGCGAGATCGGCGGGATCGCGTCGAGGCCGCCGAGGCGGAGGACTTCCTCGATGAGGTCGCATTCGGCCTCGATGGTGGCGGCGGCTTCGGTCAGGGCGGCGTCGAGAGACGCGTCGGGTTCGAGGGTCGAGCGGGCGGCGATGTCGTTGCGCCAGGGCGGGACGGCGACGGTGATTTGGGCGTCGTTCCGGTCGGTCGGGGTGAAGCCGAGGGCGGCGAGGCGGGCGGCCGCGATGGCGGGATCGATCGAAAGGCCGCCGAGGGCTGCCAGGCGCTCGAAGCGGAGGGTAGCGTCGCGTTGCCAATCGGGTTCCTGGCCCGCCTGGGTGAGGTCGCTGGGCTCGCCGCCGCACAGGTCGAGGATGAGTTGGGTGGCGGCGTCGAGCGCTGGCGGGAGCAGGGAGGGGTCGATGCCGCGCTCGAAGCGGGCACGGGCGTCGCTGTGGACGGCGTGACGGCGGCCGGACCGGGCGATGCGGACGGGGTCGAACAGGGCACATTCAAGGAAGATCGTGGTGGTGCCGGCCTCGGTGCCGGTGGCGGCGCCGCCGATGATGCCGGCGAGGGACTGGGCGCCGTTCCGGTCGGCGATGACGCAGTCGGTGGGATCGAGGGTGAGGGTCTGGCCGTTCAGTGCCTGGAGCTGCTCGCCGTGGTGGGCGGGGCGGAGGGTGAGGACGCCGCCGGCGAGGCGGTCGGCATCGAAGACGTGCAGCGGGCGGCCGAGGTCGAAGGTGAAGAAGTTGGTGATGTCGACGAGCGCGCTGATCGGGCGCAGGCCGATCGCGGTCAGGCGCTGCTGGAGCCAGGCGGGGCTGGGGCCGTTGCGGACATGGCGGATGGCGCGGCCGAGGACCCAGGGGCAGGCTTCGTCATCCTCGATTTGCCATCTGATCGGGGAGGGAAAGGTCGCGTGGGTAGCCGAGGCGGTCCAGGGGCGCAGCGTGCCCAGGCCGGCGGCCGCGAGATCGCGCGCGATGCCGCGGACGGCGAGCGCGTCGCCGCGGTTGGGAGTGACGGCAATCTCGATGATGGGGTCGTCGAGATGGGCGTGGGCGGCGTAGGGGGTGCCGGGTTTGGCTTCGCCGGGGAGTTCGGCGATGCCGTCATGCTCCTCGCCCAGGCCGAGTTCGCGCAGCGAGCAGAGCATGCCGCGGCTTTCGACGCCGCGGATCTCGCCGATCCTGAGGGTGGCGCCGGTGGCGGGGATGATCGCGCCGGGCGGGGCGAAGATGGTGGCGAGACCCGCCCGCGCGTTGGGGGCGCCGCAGACGACCTGAATGAGGGTGCCGGCGCCGGTGTCGACCTGGCAGAGGCGGAGGCGGTCGGCGTTCGGGTGTTGCTCGGCGGTGACGATCTTGGCAACGCGGAAGCCGGCATATCGGGCGCCTCGGTCGGTGACGGACTCGACCTCCAGGCCGATCGCGGACAGCGTGTCGGTGATCCGATCGAGCGGGGCGTCGGTGTCGAGGTGGGTGCGCAGCCAGGAGAGGGTGAATTTCACTGGTCGCCCTCGTGCAGGTTCACCGGGCGGAGCGGGCTCGCGCCGTAGTGGCGGAGCCAGCGGACGTCGCTGTCGAACATCGGGCGCAAATCGGGGATGATGTTTTTCAGCATCGCCATGCGGTCGATGCCCATGCCGAAGGCGAAGCCCTGCCACCAGCGTGGGTCGAGGCCGCAATTGGCGAGCACCTTGGGGTGGACCATGCCGCTGCCGAGGATTTCGAGCCAGTCGGCGCCGGCGCCCAACTGGCCGCTGCGCCGGTCCCAGGCGATGTCGACCTCCATCGAGGGCTCGGTGAAGGGAAAGTAGCTGGCGCGGAAGCGGATGGGCAGGTCGGGGAGGGCGAAGAAGGCGCGCAGGAAATCGATCAGGCAGCCCTTGAGGTGACCGAGGGTGATGTCGCGGTCGATGACGAGGCCTTCGCACTGGTGGAACATCGGCGCGTGGGTGGCGTCGTGGTCGGCGCGGTAGACGCGGCCGGGGACGATGATTCGCAGCGGCGGCGGCGTTTCGAGCATGGTGCGGATCTGCACCGGGGAGGTGTGGGTGCGGAGCACGCGCGGCGGTTCGTCGGGGCTCGCGGAGGGCAGGTAGAAGGTGTCGTGGTCGGCGCGGGCCGGGTGATGGCTCGGGATGTTGAGTGCGCCGAAATTGTGCCAGTCGGTCTCGATGTCGGGACCTTCGGCGACGGCGAAGCCCATGGCGCCGAAGATCGCGACGATCTCCTCGGTGGTGCGGCTGACGGGATGGATCAAGCCGGGCTGGTCGGGCGGCGGCGGGAGGGTGACGTCGACGGTCTCGCTGGCGACGCGCGCGGCGAGTGCGCTGGTTTCGAGGTCGGCGCGCTTGACGTCGATCGCGGCATTGAGGTGGTCGCGGAGCGCGTTGAGTGCCGCGCCACGCTCGCGGCGCTCGTCCGGGGTCATCCGGCCGAGCTCCTTGAGGAGCGCGGTGAGCTTGCCCTGCTTGCCGAGGGTGGCGACGCGCACGGCATCGAGCGCGCGCAGATCCGTGGCAACGGCCAGGGCTTTGTCGACTTCCTCGGTCAGCGAAGCGATCGCGTTCATCGGGCCTCGATTGAGGACAGGACTCTGAGGCTACGAAATTATTGAAAAAGCCTTGGGGCGTCCCCCAAGCCCCGCCGGGGGCAGGCGCCCCTGGACCCGCAGACATTAAATCATTGGCGGTCCAGGGGGCCTCCCCCTGGCGGGGTTCGGGGCGGAGCCCCGATTTCAGACTCATTTCGCCTTCGGCAAGATAGGTTCACAGCTTCTACGCGAGTGCTGCCTGCGCCTTCTTGACGATCTCGCCGAAGGTGGCGGCGTCGTCGTAGGCGATGGCGGCGAGGACCTTGCGGTCGATCTCGATGCCGGCCCTGTTGAGGCCGTCGATGAACCGGCTGTAGGTCAGGCCGTGCTCACGCACCGCTGCGTTGATGCGCTGGATCCACAGGCCGCGGAAGTCGCGCTTCTTGTTGCGGCGGTCGCGGTAGGCGTACTGGAGGGACTTCTCCAGGCGCTCGAGCGCGATGCGGTAGTTGGTCGACGAGCGGCCGACGAAACCCTTCGACTGGGCGAGGACCTTCTTGTGGCGGGCGTGTGTCGTGACGCCCCGCTTGACGCGTGCCATCTGTGCGCTCCCTCAGCCGAGACCGTAGGGGGCCCACTGCTTGACAGTGCGGGCGTCCATGTCGGTAAGGGTCTGCGGGCCGCGGTTGGTCCGCTTCATTTTCTGGGGGCGGTTGATCAGGCCGTGGCGCTTCATGCCGGGGCCGGACAGGACCTTGCCGGTCGCGGTGATCTTGAACCGCTTCTTGACCGACGACTTGGTCTTCATCTTGGGCATTTCGGGGCTCCTCTGGTCGATGCGTGCCGGATTGCGCACGCAGTCGCGGCCGGGCATGCCCATACAGGCCCGGGCGCGCGAACAAGGGCCGGTCTATAGCGGCGGCCTGTTATCCTTTCAAGCGGCGACCGACTCGGCGGGTGCGGCCCACGTGAAGACTTCCTGCTGGGCCGCCGCAAGGATGGCGGCGCTGGCGGCAGCGTTTCGCTCAGGGACGGCGTTTTCGCCGCGGAGCTCGGCGACGATCTTGATGAAGCCGCGGAGAGCGACGGGCTCGAGCTTGCCGGTGGTGAGATTGGGCTGGTTGACGACGATGGACGAAATCAGCGGTCCTCCATCGCGGGCGACCTGGCGCGTGGCCTCGTCGAGATGGGCGCCCATGCGCAGGCGGACGGTGTTGTCCCAGACGACGCCAGAGGCGGCGGCGATGTCCTTGTAGGACACGTAGCGGCGTTCGGCCGCGGCCTGGCGGAGGAAGGCCACGGTGCGCGCGAGGTCGAGGCCATTGGCGCCACGGCGGTCGATGGTCGCGATCAGGGTCTGATAGTCCGCGGTCTCGGTCTTGTTGAGCCGTTCGTAGTTCGACTGCATCTGCCGAAGCTCCGGGAGCGACTTCTTCTCGAAATCCATGGGGCGTGACCTTGCGCGGTTGGGCCTCCACCGGGAAGGCGTTGCACCATATAAGGGCGCGATGCGGGTCGATTTCATCAAGATGCACGGAGCGGGGAACGATTTCGTCGTGCTCGACGAGCGTTCGCGGCCCCTGTCGCTGGACGACGCGGCGATCCGGCGGGTGGCGGACCGCCGTCTGGGCATCGGTTGCGACCAGGTGGTGCGCTTGCGGCCGGCAACGGCGGCGGGTGCGGACGTGCTGATGGTGATCCATAACGCGGACGGGTCAGTGTCGCACACGTGCGGCAATGCGACGCGGTGCGTGGCCTCGCTGGTGGCGGACGGGGCGATGTCGGTGATCGTGGAGACGCTGGCGGGGACGCTGCCGTCGCGGATGCTGCCGAACGGCGAGGTCGAGGTGGATATGGGGGCGCCGTTGCTGGGCGCCGGCGCCCTGGGGATGAGCGGCGACGGGGACACGCTTCATCTGAAGCTGGCGGGTGGCCCGGCCGGGTGCTCGATGGGCAATCCACATGTGACGTTCTTCGTGGACGGGCTGGACGGGGTGGATGTCGCCGGCTTGGGGGCGGCGGTCGAGCGCGATCCGATGTTTGCGCAAGGGGTCAATGTCGGGTTCGCGTCGGTGGAGGCGGAGGACCGGATCAGGTTGCGGGTGTGGGAGCGCGGGACGGGATTGACGCTGGCGTGCGGGTCGGGGGCGTGCGCGGCGCTGGTGAACGCACACCGGCGCGGGCTTGCCGGGCGGCGGGCCTCGGTGGTGCTGGACGGGGACACGCTCGGGATCGAGTGGGGCGCGGACGGGCATGTGCTGATGACGGGTCCGGTGGCGGTCAGCTATCGCGGTTGGATCGAGCTGTGAGCGCGGAGATCCTGACGTTCGGGTGCCGGCTGAACGCGTTCGAGAGCGAGGTGATTCGCGGGCATGTGGCGGGGCAGGACGACCTGGTGGTGGTCAACACCTGCGCGGTGACGGGGGAGGCGGAGCGGCAGGCGCGCCAGGCGATCCGGAAGGTCAGGCGTGAGCGGCCGGGCGCCCGGATCGTGGTGACGGGGTGCGCGGCGCAGATCGATCCTTGTGCGTGGTCCGGGATGGATGGGGTCGCGCGGGTGCTCGGCAACGAGGAGAAGCTGCAGGCGGCCTGGTGGCGGCCGGATGCGGCGCCGGTCGCAGTGGGCGACATCATGCGGGGCGAGGCGGCGGAGGCGCCCTTGGTCGAGTTCGCCGGGCGGGCGCGGGCGTTCGTGCAGGTGCAGGCGGGGTGCGACCATCGGTGCACGTTCTGCATCATTCCGTTCGGGCGCGGGCCGAGCCGATCGGTGCCGGCCGGACGGGTGGTGGAGCAGGTGCGGGCGCTGGTCGAGTCGGGGTGCCGGGAGGTGGTGCTGACGGGGGTCGACATCACGAGCTATGGGCCGGATCTGCCGGGGCGGCCGACGCTGGGGTCGCTGGCGCGGCGGATCCTGCGGCTGGTGCCGGACCTGCCGCGGCTGCGGCTGTCATCGCTCGACCCGGTGGAGATCGACGAGGATCTCTGGGCGTTGCTGGCTGACGAGGAGCGGCTGATGCCGCATCTGCATCTGTCGCTGCAGGCGGGGTCGGACCTGGTGCTGAAGCGGATGAAGCGGCGGCATCTGACGGCGGATGCCGGGCGGGCGATCGCGCGCGCGCGCGCGGCGCGGCCGGGGATCGCGATCGGGGCGGATGTGATCGCGGGGTTTCCGACCGAGACGGAGGCGCTGTTCGAGCAGACGCTGGGGTTCGTGCGGGACTGGTCGATCCCTTATTTGCACGTATTTCCGTATAGCGAGCGGCCGGGGACACCGGCGGCGCGGATGCAGGCGGTGCCGATGGCGGAGCGGCGGGCGCGGGCCGGGATGCTGCGTGCGGCGGGCGCCGCCAACGCGGCGTCGTTTCATGCCGGGCTGGTCGGGCGCCGGGTCAGCGTGCTGGTGGAGAAGGGAGGGCGCGGGCGGACGGAGCATTACGCGCTGGTGGAGATCGATGGTGGCGTGGCGGGGGACTTGGTCACGGCGACCGTGGAATCGGGCGACGGGGCCGGGCTGGTGGCGCGGGCGGCGTGATGCGGTCGAGGCATTCAGTGGCGACCGCGTTCCTCGTTCCGGCGGGTGATGGAAGGCATGGGTGCTGGCGCCCAGGAGGGGGGTGCTTCGTCACCGGCTTCCCACTGTGATGGCTGTGTCCAGGGTTGCCAGTAGCGCAGGCGAAGCATGCGCAGGAGGAGCCAGGCGAAGGGGGCGAGGATGAGCCAGAGGGCGATGTTGAACATTCCGCCATCGAGCTGATCCGGATGGCGCAGCGGCAGAAGCCTGAGCAGGACGGCGACGCCGAGCAGGAAGCCGGCGGGATAGGCGGCGAGCAATACCGAGCCGCTGTAGAAGAGATAGTTGATAAACCAGTAACGCCTTTTATGGAGCCCGAGTATGACGATGACCATCAGGCTCATGGCGAAGGCGAGCACGGGGAGGATCGAGCCGAGCCAGACGTCGAGGCCGTTCGCGAGAACCGGGATGAGGCTCTGGATCGCCAATAACGGGGTTCCGACGCTGAGCATCATGTAGCCGGCGAGACCGAGCGAGGTGCTCCTCGGCGCGTAGCCGGTGGGACGGGTGCGTGTGCCGGCCTCGGTCATGGCGATCTTGGACTGGAGACACCGACCACGCGCATCTCGATGCGCACGTCGTTGGGCATGCCGCCCTTCGGGATGAGCGTCTTCTCGTACTCCTCATCAAGCTGTCGCTGCTCGATGCTCTCTGCGGCCGCGGGCGGGGCCGCGGTCATCAAAGCCGATCCGGCCAGCGTCGTGCCCTGGAAGAGGTAGAGGTCGCGGATCTTGATCGTGCGGATGCGCGAATTAGCGTCCGAGACGGCCTGAGACTGTGCCTTTGCCTCGCGTTCGAAGACGCGCACCTTTCGCATCCGGCGGCTGACCGGTCCAAGGTGACGTTCGGGGTGCCTGATCTTGGCCACGCGCGCACGGGCTGTCGCGGCCGAACGCATCGCCTCGGCACTGCCCGCCGACGCTTCGCGCGCTTCGTTTCCCAGCTTGCCGACCTCGGTGAGCGAACGCAGCGAGCCGACGGCGAGATCGGGGAGAAGCATCAGCGTGGCGCCGATGCGGACCCACTGCACTTGTTGGTTGTTCTCGAGCCTTGCCGCGGTCGCCTCATCGCCAGAAATCTCTGCGACATAGATCCTTCCATCGACGGCGAAGAGGACGAAAGCTCCCATGGCGGCGGCTGTGCCGGTGATCAGGCCAGCGGCCGCCATCACCGGTCCTGCGGCGATGAGTTCAGGAGCTGCCACGACGAAGAAGACAATGCCGGCCGCGACGCCGACGGCGTCGAGGACGACACCGGCTGTGTCCGCCGCGAGTTTGTGCCGGATAAGAAACTTGTGGGCCGGCTCCCAGGCACGGTCGTAGAGGCCCTGCTCCAGGGCTTGTGACGCTGCGAGCTGGGCTTGCGCGCTCTGTATCTCGGCTTCGCCCTCGATCTCCATGGCGCGCCAGAACCAGGCGGCAAGCTTGCCTCGGATGCCGGTGGCTGGCGGCGTCGGAGGTGGTGGCAGCGCCACGTGCTGGGCGAGGACGTTCAGCCAAAGGATGCGGCAATCGGCGCCACCACCACTCGGCCGCCGGACGACGGAGATTCTGTTGCCATCGGAGAAGCTGATCCCCGCGTGAGGTCCGATGGTGGCGTCGGCGAAGTCGAGGTAGGGATACCAGAAGCCCGGCACGCTCGTTCTCGTAGATGTTCGGAACTGTCCATCGTCGGTGGTTGACGTTCTGTCGACCGTGAACTTCTCAGGCGGGAGGAGGATCGTGGCCAGGGCTAGGCGCAGCGCCTAGTAATGCGGGTCCCGGGGCGCATGCCCCCGGCGAGTCCAGGGCGGCGCCCTGATAGGTGGATTCGTGATGGCGCTAGGGTTTTTCTCGAGGCTCAAGCAGGGGCTGACGCGGTCGACCGCCAAGCTCGGCGGCGGGATCAGTGCGGTCTTCACCAGACGCAAGCTCGATGACGAGGCGCTGGACGAACTTGAGGAGGTGCTGATCGCGGCCGATCTCGGACCGGCTGTCGCCGGGCGGGTGATCGACCAGTTCCGGCGGACGAGGTTCGGACGCGAGGTGACGGACGACGAGGTGAAGGAGGCGCTGGCCACCGAGATCGCGCGGGTGCTGGCGCCGGTCGCGGTGCCGTTCGAGCCGGACCCGCGGCGCCGGCCGCATGTCGTGCTGATGGTGGGCGTGAACGGGACGGGCAAGACGACGACGATCGGCAAGTTGGCGCTGCAGCAGTCCGAGCGCGGGCGGCGGTCGGTGCTGGCGGCGTGCGACACGTTCCGGGCCGCCGCGGTCGAGCAGTTGCAGATCTGGGGCGAACGGGTGGGGGCGCCGGTGATCTTCGGGCCGGCCAACACGGACGCGGCGGGATTGGCGTTCGACGCGCTGGGCCGCGCCGCGGATCAGGATGCGGATCTGCTGCTGATCGACACGGCGGGGCGGCTGCACAACAAGTCGGTGCTGATGGAGGAGCTGGCGAAGATCATCCGCGTGATCCGCAAGCGCGACGAGACGGCGCCGCATTCGGTGCTGCTGGTGCTGGATGCGACGACCGGCCAGAACGCAGTCGAGCAGGTGCGGGTGTTCCGCGAGATGGTCGAGGTGACGGGTCTGGTGGTGACCAAGCTCGACGGCAGCGCGCGCGGCGGGATCGTGGTGGCCCTGGCGGAGACTTTCGGCCTGCCGGTGCACCTGGTGGGGGTGGGCGAGAAGGCGGCGGACCTGCGCGACTTTTCAGCCGCCGAGTTCGCGCGCGGGCTGGTGGGCGACGTGAAGGGGTTTGGCGGCGAGGTGGTGGTCGAAGCGTAGGCTACTGCATCGGGATCGAGAGGCTCATGCCGCCGGCGGGACGGACGCGCGAGGAGCGGCTGTATTCGGAGCCGGTGTCGGCGAGGACGCCGTTGCCGTGCTCGCTCATGCGCAGCAGATCGGGATGGAGGTTGGGCTGGTCGCTGTCAGCGACCTTCTCGGCGGGGGTGCCGAAATTCTCGTCCGGAAGCGGCGCGGGCTTGAACACCTCGACGCTCGCGACCCGGGCGGTCGGAGCCGGAGCGACCATATCGTTGGCGATGGCGGGCATGGTCGGCTGGGGATCGGCGGCGAGAGCGGTCGTTCCGGCCAGGGCCATGATCCCAGCGGCAATGACGGTGCGGCACGAGATAAGCGAACGGCTCATGACAGGGTCTCGCTGAGCTCGGGCGCGATGGCGCCGCGTGGATCGTGGGAAGGGTTGGTGGCGGGTGCGCCGAGCGGGCGGCCGCGCATGACGAGCCATTGCTCGAGAGCCCAATGGACGGACGGGAAGGCCAGTTCGCCCCAGGGGATCTCGTCTTGGGTGAAGAGGCGCGTGTCGAGGGTCTCGTCCCCTGGGAAGAAGTGAGGCAGGCCGTGGGCGAAGCGGGCGCGGTGGATGACTTGCACCTGGCCGATCCGCGCGATGCTGTAGAGAGCGAGGACACCCTCGATCTCGATGCGGGCGTTGGCTTCCTCGTCGGCCTCGCGCGCGGCGCCTTCGGCGATGGTCTCGCCCATTTCGAGGTAGCCGGCGGGCAGGGTCCAGAAGCCATGGCGGGGTGCGATGGCGCGCCGGCAGAGGAGGACGCGTCCGTCATGCTCGACGACGGAGCTGACGACGACCTTGGGGTTCTCGTAGAAGACGTGGCCGCAATCCAGGCATGTCAGACGCTCGCGCCCGTCATTCTCCGGAAGGATGCGCTGCAGGTTTGCCATCGATCGTAGGTTGCACGCCGATCCGTTCACATTTCAATGAGAAACCGGCGATTGTAGCAAAGCGTGATCGAACGCGGGCGAGCGTGTCCGGTCAGACGGACAGGTTGAGGATCGAACCGCGTGGGGATTGGGGTGACGGCGCGACGCCGGTGGCGCTGGGGACCGCGAGGACGCGGCTGCTGTTGGCGGGGGCGAGGCGCTCGGTGGCGCGCACGTCCCGGATGGGCGACGTCGAGGGGGCGGGGGTCGAGAGGGCGGGGAGGGAGATGCTGGAGATCATGACGACAGCCTATCCGTCGGATCTTAAGAAGATATGAAGGCCTGGCAGGAAGGACAGCGATGACAGATATTCTTGAAGGCGGCTGCTTGTGCGGTTCGGTCCGCTATCGGATCGCGACCGGGCCCGAGACCGGCCTCGACGCGGCGGCCCTCCCCGGGACCTATTGTCATTGTTCGATGTGCCGGAAGGCGACCGGCGGCGGGTACGCCGCGCTGGTTGCCGTTCCTCGCGAAGCCATCGTGTGGACGGTCGGCTCGCCGAGCATCTTCCGGTCGTCACCTGTCGCCCGTCGCGGCTTCTGCCAATCATGCGGGTCACCGCTTTTCTATGAGGCGGACGCCGAGGACCATCTGGCCATCACGGTCGGCAGCCTTGACGAACCGGCCGGCTTCAAGGCGGATCATCATTACGGAATCGAGAGCCGGCTCGCGTGGGCGGATTGCGGACCCGACCTGCCTGGCCGCGAGACGACGGAGCGCTTCGAGGGTCAACCTTAGCGGCTCGTTGGGACCTATCCCGGGAAGATGATGCCGTCGAGCGAGAGCAGGGCCTGGATCCCGGGCAGGGTTTTGCCTTCGAGCCACTCGAGAAAGGCGCCGCCGGCGGTCGAGACGTAGCTCAGGTCGTCGAGCACGCCGGCGTGGCGGAGGGCCGAGACGGTGTCGCCGCCGCCGGCGACCGAGCGCAGCGTGCCGGCGCGGGTGGCGGCGGCGACCGCTTGGGCGAGTGCCGTGGTGGCGGCGTCGAACGGGTGGAGCTCGAAGGCGCCGAGCGGGCCGTTCCAGACCAGCGTGCGAAGCGCCGGCAGACGGGCGATCAGCAGCTCGACGGTCCTGGGGCCGGCGTCGAGGATCATCGCGTCGGCGGGGACGTCGCCGATCGGGACGGTGAGCGTCGGCGGATCGGCGCGGAACTCGGTCGCGGTGACGGCATCGACGGGAAGCATGATCTCGCAGCCCGTCGCCTTGGCGCGGGCGATGATGTCGCGCGCGGTCGCGTGCATGTCGGCTTCCTGGAGCGACCTGCCGACCCCGATCCCCTGAGCCGCGAGGAACGTGTTGGCCATCGCGCCGCCGATGACCAGGAGCTGGACGCGGCCGATGATGTTGCCGAGCAGGTCGAGCTTGGTGGAGATCTTGGCACCGCCGACGATGGCGACGACAGGACGCTCGGGGCTCTCGAGAGCGAGCGCAAGCGCGTTGAGCTCGGCCTGCATGAGGCGGCCGGCGTGGGCGGGCAGGTGTTTCGCCACGCCCTCGGTGCTGGCGTGCGCGCGATGGGCGGCGGAGAAGGCGTCGTTGACGTAGAGGTCGGCGAGGCTCGCGAGTGCGCGGGCCATGCCGGGGTCGTTGGCCTCCTCCCCGGGATGGTAGCGGGTGTTTTCCAATACCAGCACCTCGCCGTCCTTCAGGTCCGCGACCGCCTGCTCGGCGACGGGGCCGATGCAGTCGTCGGCGAAATGCACGGGATGGCCGAGGACCTGCTCCAGCGCCACGCGGACCGGGCCCAGCGACATCTCGGGTACCCGCTTCCCGCGCGGGCGATCGAAATGGCTGACGACGATGACGCGGGCGCCCTGGTCGGCGAGCTCGCGGATGGTCGGCGTGAGGCGTTCGAGGCGGGTCAGGTCGGTGATCCGCCCCTCGCGCAGCGGCACGTTGAGGTCGGCACGCAGCAGGACGCGCTTGCCCGCCACCTCGAGCTGGTCGAGCGTCCGGTACGAGGTGGTGGCCATGATCAGAGCGCGCCGAAGACCGCGGCGGTGTCGGCCATGCGGTTCGAGAAGCCCCACTCGTTGTCGTACCAGCCGCAGACGCGGATCAGCTTGCCGCCGTCGATGGACGCGGTCTGGGTGGCGTCGAACGAGCACGACGCGCTCACATGGTTGAAATCCGAGCTCACCAGCGGGTCGGTGGAGTAGGCGAGGATCGGATGAAGCGGACCGTCGGCGGCGGCCTTGAAGGCGGCGTTGACCTCGTCCCTGGAGCCCTCGCGGCTGACGGCGACGTCGAGCGAGACGAGCGAGACGTTCGGCGTGGGGACGCGGATCGCGGTGCCGTCGAGCTTGCCCTTGAGCTCGGGCAGCACCAGGCCGATCGCCTTGGCGGCACCGGTGCTGGTGGGGATCATGGACAGGGCGGCCGCGCGGGCGCGATGGAGGTCCTTGTGCAGCGTGTCCACCGTGCGCTGGTCGCCGGTGTAGGAATGGATGGTCACCATGTAGCCGCGCTCGATGCCGAAGGTGTCGTGCAGCACCTTGGCCATGGGGGCGAGGCAGTTGGTGGTGCAGGAGCCATTCGAGATCACGGTCATGGCGGACGTGATGACGCTGTGGTTGACGCCGTAGACGATGGTGGCGTCGACGCCGTCGGCGGGTGCCGAGATCAGCACCTTGCGCGCGCCGGCGGTGATGAGGGCTGACGCGGCCTCCTTCTTGGTGAACAGGCCGGTGCATTCGAGGGCGACGTCGACGCCCTGGTAGGGGACCTTCGAGGGGTCGCGCTCGGCGGAGACCTTGATCGGACCGTAGGTTTTTCCCGCGTGAGTGCGAACGGTGATGCTGTCGCCCTCGACGATCACCTCGCCCGGGAAGCGGCCATGGACGCTGTCGTAGCGGAACAGGTGCGCGTTGGCCTCGACCGAGCCGAGATCGTTGATCGCGACGGGGACGACGTCGTCGCGGCCGCTCTCGCAGATCGCCCGAAGCACCAAACGGCCGATGCGGCCGAACCCGTTGATCGCTACGCTGACTGCCATGGTCGTGCTCCCTGTCTGGCGCGGCGGAACGTAGAGCATTTGGCGCCACGTGCGTAGCCGGGGTGGCCCCGCCGGAACACGTGGGCGGCCTTACGGCGTCCCGTCCTGGAACTGCAGACGGGCCAGCCGGGCATAGAGGCCGCCAGCGGCGATGAGGGTGTCGTGGGTCCCGCTGGCCGCGACCCGCCCCGCTTCGATCACGACGATCCGGTCGGCCTTGCGGACGGTCGCGAGACGGTGGGCCACGACGAGCGTCGTGCGGCCGCGCGCCAGGATCGCGAGCGCATCCTGCACGGCGCGTTCGGACTCCGCGTCGAGCGCGCTGGTCGCCTCGTCGAGCAGCAGGACCGGCGGATCGCGCAGGATCGCGCGCGCGATCGCGATGCGCTGACGCTGGCCACCCGAGAGGCGCACGCCCTTCTCGCCGAGGAACGTGTCGTAGCCTCGCGGCATCTGGTCGAGGAAGTCGGCGTGCGCGGCGCGGCCGGCGGCGCGGATCTCGGCGTCCGTCGCATCCGGCCTCCCGTAGCGGATGTTCTCGGCGGCCGTCGCGCCGAAGATCACCGGGTCCTGCGCCACGATGCCGATCCGCCGCCGGAGGTCCGGGAGCGAGGCGTGCGCGATGTCGATCCCGTCGAGCCGGACCGTGCCCTGTCCGGGATCGTGGAAGCGGAGCAGCAGTTGCAGCACCGTGGTCTTGCCGGCGCCGGACGGGCCCACGAGCGCCACCGTTTCGCCGGACGCGATGTCGAGGCAGAAGCCGGAGAGGGCCGCGACATCGGGACGCGCCGGATAATGGAACGTCACGTTCTCGAACTGCACGCGGCCCTGGCGATGAAGCGGAAACGGCACCGGGTCGGGCGGCGAGGCGATCGCCGGCCGCTCGGCCGCGAGCTCGGCGAGGCGGTCGGCGGCGCCGCCGGCGCGCTGCAGCTCGCCCCAGAGTTCGCTCATCTGCGCGCCCGCGCTCGCGAGCAGCACCGCGTAGAAGATGAAGGCGGACAGGTCGCCGCCGCTCATTCGTCCGGCGATCACGTCGCGGCCGCCGACCCAGAGGCTGAACACGATCGCGCCGAAGCCAAGCAGGATGACGACGAAGACCAGCGCCGCGCGTGTGCGCGCCCGGCGCAGGGCGGCCGCGACCGAGCGCTCGATCTCGGCTGCGAACCGTGCGCGATCGACGGGCTCGTGGGTGAAGGCCTGCACGGTGCGCAGCGCGTTGACCGTCTCCTCGGCGTAAGCGCCGAGATCGGCGACCCGGTCCTGGGCCGCCCGCGACAGGCGCCGCTCGCGTCTGCCAAACGCGACCAGGGGCAGGACCACGACCGGGACGACCAGCATCACCAGGGCGGCGAGCCTGAGGCTGGTGACGAGCAGCAGGACCAGCGCGCCCACGAGCAGCAGCGCGTTGCGCAGCCATTGCGAGATCGCCGAGCCGATCAGCGCCTGCAGGACGGCGATATCGGCGGTCAGCCGCGCGAGGATGTCGCCGGTGCGGGCGGTCTCGAAGAAGGCGGGCGAGAGTGCGATCACACGGTCGAACAGGTCGCGGCGGAGGTCGGCGGCGATGCGCTCGCCCAGCCAGGCCACGAGATAGGCGCGCGCAAAGGTCGCGATGGCGAGGCAGGCGACGACGGCGGACATCGCGAGCGCCGCGTGGTCGAGCTTTGCGGTGCTGCCGCTGGCGAAGCCGACATCGATCAGGCGCTTCACGCCCTGACCGAGTGCCAGCACCAGGCCGGCGGCGACCAGGAGGGACGCCGACGCGCCGAGCACGCGCCCCAGGTAGGGCCGCAGGTAGGGCAGCAGCAGGCCGAGCGAGCCGATCCGGCGCAGGGGCGAGGGCTTGTCAGGCACGATCGGTGAAGGACGTCATGATGTCATGAGCCACACGATCTATGACCACGCGTGCGATCGATGCGTATGACACTGACGTCCGCCGGCGGTCTTGAGGGCCCGCCTCGACGCCCACTTTCTGCTACGCTCGGCTGATGACCGCGTCCGCGATATGCTCCGCGGTCAGCCCCACATGGTGGCGCAGCTCGTCGTAGCCGCCGCTGGCGCCGAAGCCGTCGAGGCCGATGAACCGGCCCGTCTCGCCGAGCCAGCGTTCCCAGCCGAAGCCGTGCGCCGCCTCGATGCCGAAGCGGCGCGCGCCGCCGAGCACCCGCGCACGGTAGGCGGGCTCCTGGCGCTCGAAGAGTTCCCAGCACGGCAGCGACACGACGGCCACCGAGAGGCGCGCGCGGGCGAGCAGCGTCCGGGCGGCGAGTGCGAGGGCGAGCTCGGTGCCGCTCGCGATCAGCGTCGCGTGCCGGGGCCCCGCGGCTTCGGCCACGACATAGCCGCCGCGCACCGAGGCGTTCGATCCGGGGCTGTCGCGCGACAGTGTGACGGGAGCCGAGGACAGCATGATGACGCTCGGTCCGTCGGCACGGCGGAAGGCGAGCTCGAGGCATTCGGACGCCTCGATCGCGCAGGCGGGGCGGAAGACGAACAGGCCCGGCATCGCGCGCAGCCCGGCGAGCTGCTCGACCGGCTGGAACGCGGCGCCCTCGACGGAGGAGGAGAGCCCGTCGTCGGTGAAGAGCTGGACGAGCTTGCGGCCGGTCAGCGCCGCGAGACGGAGCGCGGGGCGGATGCGGTCCGCGGCGATCGCCGGGGCGACGCAGACCGGGACCAGGCCGCCATGCAGGGCGAGGCCGTTGGCGATCGTGGCCATCCCGTGCTCCTGGCCGCCGCAGGCCAGGTGGCGCCCGCCATAGAGGTCGGGGCTGACTGCCGGCAGATGGTCGAGTGCCGGGCTCGCACGGGTCGAGGACAGGAAGAACAGGGCGCGCGACGAGGGCCCGAGTCCGTCGAGGCAGCGCAGAGTCGCCTCCCAGGTGCCCTCGGTGACCCGGCGTGCGATGTCGGGACGGCTCGCGGCCTGCATGATCCGCGGCCAGCCCGGGGGGAGCCGGCCGGCAAGCGCCGTCTCGAAATCCTGGCGGGCGGGATGGCGCGACAGGCGCTTGAGCCAGGCGCGCCGTTGAGGGGCACCCCTGGCGCCGGCATGCCGCCAGGCCTCGTGCGCCGCGTCGAGTTCGCGCGGCTGGGCAGTGTCCGACGAGCCTCGCGGCTGGCTTCGACGCGACGAGCGGCAGGCGATCAGGGTCGGGCGGCGGCCGCGGGCGACGGCGGCAATGCAGGCGGCGACATCCTCGGCGTCGGTGCCGTCGACATGGCGGACGGTCCAGCCGCAGGCGGCGAAGCGGCGGAGCAGCTCGGGCTCGTCGGCCTCGGTGCCTTCCGCCTCGAAGACCACGGCGAGCCGGTCGAGGCGGAGCGCGCCCGCGATCGAGCCCGCCTCCTGGCCCAAACCGGCGGCAAGCTCGGTCGCGGACGCAAGCACCCAGGTGCGGTGATCGACCAGCGAGCGGCCGAAGCGGGCGGCCATCGCGCGCTCGGCGAGAGCGAGGCCTACGGAGGCGGCCAAGCCCTGGGCGGGCGAGCCGGCGGTCGCCTCGATCGCCGGATGCAGCGAGGGGAGCGGGCGCGGGGCGGCGGCGCAATGCAGCCTGCCGGACCGGTCGAGGACCGAGCGCTCCATGCCCTCGACGCCGGCGAGATGAAGCAGGCCATAGAGCAGGCCGCTCATGTTGCCGTCGGACAGCACGAAGCGGTCGCGGTCGGGCCAGGCCGGATCGGCGGCGTCGTAGCGGAGCGATCGGGTCCACAGACCGGTCAGGAAGCCGGCGAGCCCGGACGGCACCGGGTGAAGGCGGGCGGCGACGCCAGCGAGGGTCGCCGCCATGGGGGCGAAGCCGGCGCGGGCCGGCTCGATGCGCGGGCCGGTGGCCAGGCCGGCGTCGGGCGCGTCACTCAAGCCATCCACTCGCTCTCGGTCATCGGCAGCCTGTGTGGAGCAGAGGTCGCGGGCAGGCAAGCCGCCCGGACGCTAGAGGGTGCTTGCCAGGCGGCGAGCGCCCTGCGATGGGGAGCCTCATGTCGCGCGCGATCCTGTTGCAGCTGAGCCTGTTGCTGATGGGCTCCCTGGCCGTGCTCGGCGGCTGCAAGCTGGTCGACCAGCGCATGTTCGTGGCCGATGCCGACAAGCCGCCCAAGCCGAAGCTGCCGCCGGCGTTGCCACCACCTCCCTCGTCCGCCCTGGTGGTGATCGCCTTTCCGTCGGTCGAGGATTGGCAGGGGACGGTGGGTGCCGCGGTCGGACTCGCGCGGTCGCGCAAGCCCGACGTGCTGTTCACGATCGAGGCGGCGGTGCCGAGGCATGGGACGCCGGGCCAACAGACCGACGCATTGGCGCAGGCGGTCGAGGACGCGCGCGCGGTCGCGACGACGATCGTGGCCGACGGGGCGGACCGTAGCCAGGTGGAGCTGACGGGTGCCACCGATCCGCTCGTCAAGCGAGAAGAGGTTCGCATCTACGTGCGCTGATCCCACATCGGTCGCTTGAGACGACCGGGGACAGGCCCAGCGCGATGCATGCTTTCGAGATCCATTGCCGCGAGGCGCTCGGCGCGATCCGGCGGCAGGGACGCTACCGGACCTTCACGGCGCTCGCGCGCGAGGCGGCGCGGTTCCCGGTCTATGACGGCGGCGGCCGGGCGCTGACGGTGTGGTCGACGAACGACTACCTCGGCATGGGAGTCGATCCCGAGGTGGTGCGGGCCGGGATCGATGCGCTCGCGCGCTACGGCGCCGGCGCCGGAGGGACGCGCAACATCGCGGGATCGACTCCGCTGCACGCCGCCCTCGAGGCGGAACTCGCTGACCTGCACGGCAAGCAGGCCGCACTGCTGTTCGTGTCGGGCTACGTGTCGAACCAGGCGAGCCTCGGGACGATCCTGCAGACCCTGCCGGGGCGGCCGCCTTGGCACGTGTTCTCGGACGCGAAGAACCACGCCTCGATGATCGCGGGGATCAAGACGGCGACGGCGCGCGGGGCAATGCTGCACGTCTTCGCGCACAACGATCTCGCCGATCTGGAGCGGCGTCTGGCCGGCGCGCCACCTGATGCCCCCAAGCTGATCGCGTTCGAGAGCGTCTATTCGATGGACGGCGATATCGCCGATATTGGTGGGATCCGTGCGCTGGCGCGACGGTTCGGGGCGATGACCTATCTCGATGAGGTGCACGCGGTCGGATTATACGGGCCGCAAGGCGGCGGGATCGCGGAACGCGACGGTGTTGCCGGCGAGATCGACATCATCGAGGGAACGCTCGCCAAGGGATTCGGCTGCCACGGCGGCTACGTTGCCGCGGGCAAAGACGCGATCGACTATCTGCGCTCGACCGCGCCTGGGTTCATCTTCACCACCGCGCCGCCGCCGGCGACGGTTGCGGCGGCACTGGCGAGCGTGCGGATCTGCAGGCGGGATCCTTCGCGCCGGGAGCGATTGTTCGAGCGCGTGGAGGCACTGAAGGCGAGGCTGCGCGCGGCGGGGCTGCCGATGATCGAGACGCCGAGCCACATCGTGCCGATCCATGTCGGCGAAGCCGCACTGTGCGCATCGGTGAGCGCGCGGCTGGTGCGCGACTTCGGGATCTACGCGACGCCGATCAATTATCCGACCGTGGCGCGCGGCAGCGAACGGCTGCGGATCACGCCGGGGCCGTTCCACACGGACGCGATGATGGACGCGCTGGTGTCCGCGTTGCGGACGGTCTTGCCGGTCCGCATCGACGCAGCCGCCGCATAGTCGGGGCGTCACTGGTCGGCGGATCGTCCGGCCAGGATAGTGCTGGCGGCGGCAAACGCGCTGTTGGCGGCGGGAATGCCGCAATAGATCGCGCTCTGCAGGATGACTTCCTTGAGCGTGTCCGGCTCGATGCCGGCCCCCAGGGCGGCGCCCATATGCATCTTGAGTTCCTCCTCGCGGTCGAGCGCGATCAGCATGGCGATCGTCAGCAGGCGGCGGGTGGATTGGTCGAGGCCGAGCCGGGTCCAGATCTCGCCCCAGGCGACGCGGGTGATCAGGTCCTGGAAGTCGGCGGTCAACGCGGTGGTGTTGGTGACCGATCGGTCGACATGAGCGTCGCCGAGCACTGCGCGTCGTGTGCGCATGCCGAGTGCCAGGCGTTCGGTTTCGTCCATCAGATGTCCAGATGCTCGGCAAGAGCCGTGTTGAAGAGGGCTGGTTGTTCCACGTTCGACAGGTGGGCGGCAGGCAGGATCAGCGCGCGCCTGTCAGGAATGGCGTGGGCGAGGGCCATGGACTGCGCGGGCGGGGTGGAAACATCGTCGCTGCCGCCGATGACGAGGGTCGGGCTTCGGATCCTCGGAAGGTGATCGGTTAGGTCGGCGTCGCGCAGCGCGGCGCAGCAGGCGGCGTAATCGCCGGGCGTGTTGGCGAGCAGGCGGCGGCGGAAAGCGTCCACGGTGGCCGGGTGGCCTGCCGTGAAGGCGGGGCTGAAGAAGCGCGCGAGCACGGTCTCGGCGATCGCCGCCATGCCGCCGGCACGGACGAGGCGTTCGCGCTCGATCCAGGTTGCGTGGCTGCCGATCCGTGACGCGGTATTGGCGAGCACCAGCCGGTCGACGCGCTCGGGGACGTTGATCGCGAGCCACTGCGCGACCGCGCCGCCAAGCGAGATGCCGCAGACATGGACTGTTCCGACACGCACCTCGTCGAGGATCTCGATGATCCGGGCGCCGATCTGCTCGATTGTGGGGAGGCAGGGAAGATCGGGCGCGATGATACGGCATCTCCCGGCGAGTGCCCGCTGATGGTCCCACATCGTGTGGTCACAACCGAGCGAGTGGAGGAACAGGATCGGCGGCCTGATTGCGGATGCCGCCATGGCTTCGCTTTCGCCGATGTCGGTTCCGACCCTCGCCGCCGTCAGGTTTCCGGCCATCGCGGCCAGGTCCAGTTCCAATCCTTCGATGACTGGCAGCAGCGCCTGGGTTGCGCCGTGCGCGAGGCAGAACAGGTCGGCGAGGACCGCCGCTTCGGCCTGCCAGCCGCCGAGGCCGCGCTCGTGCTCCTGCGGCATCGCGGCGATGATGGTGGCTGCGAGCTGGGGCGCACGCGCGGCGGCAGCGAGCACGATTTGGCAGCCGGTCGGGTTGCGCTTATGCGCCATCGATGACGAGCCGCCGCGGCCGGGCGTGCGCGGCTCGAAGGCCTCGCCCACTTCGGTCTGCGCCAGCAGCGCGATGTCGCGGGCAATCTTGCCGAGCGCGCCGAGCAGGATCGCGAGCGAGCCGGCGAGGCCTGCGATGCCGTCGCGCCGCGCGTGCCAGGGCAGCGGCGGGTTGGCCAGATCGAGCTCGGCCGCCATGCGTGCGGCGATCGCCGCGCCGCGTCCGTCGAGGCCGGCGCGGGTGCCGGCGGCACCCCCGAGTTGCAGGGCGAGCGCGTGGGTTGATTCGCTTGCGACGCGGGCGCGGGCGCGATCGATCGACACGCGCCAATGCGCGGCCTTGAGGCCGAAGGTGATCGGCACAGCCGCCTGCAACAGCGTCCGCCCGAGCATCGGTTGGGCGGCGTGTTCATGGGCGAGTTGGCCGAGGCCGCCCGCGAGACGAACGAGGTCATCGTCGATCAACGCGATGCCATCGCGCGCCTGCAGCATCAGCGCGGTGTCGGCGAGATCCTGGCTGGTGGCGCCCTTGTGGACATGATCGGCGTCCTCTCCGGCGCGGTTGCGCAGATGGGCGACCAGCGGGATCGCGAGCGTCCCGGCGTGGGCGGCCTGGTCGGCCAGCGTTTCGATGGCGATGTCCGGATCGGCGAACAGCGCGCGAAGGCGGATCGCGGCGTCGCGCGGGACCAGACCCTCTTCGGCCTGGGCACCGGTGAGCGCCGACTCGAAACGCAGGGCCGCCTCGAGCAGCGCGCGGTCGCCGAAGATGGCGAGCATGGCGGCGCTGCTCGCAGCGCGATCGCGGATCAGCGAGGCCATCGGCTAGATGTCGAAGAACACGGTTTCGCCCGCGCCTTGGAGGATGATGTCGAACCGCCAGGCGCCACCGTTGGGATGCGCGATCAGCGTCGCGCGCCGGCCGGGCGGCACGAGCGCCAGGATGGGATCGTCCTGCAGGTCGGGCGCGCCGTCGAAATAGATCCGGGTGACGAGCCGCTTGATGAGGCCCCGACCGAAGATGCCGACGACGAGGTGCGGCGATTGCGGCCGGTTGCCGTGGGCCGGCGCGCGGTCCGGGCGCGAGGTGCGCAACCGCCAGACGCCGTCTTTGTCGGTGCACGAGCGGCCGAAGCCGAGCCCGTCGCTGTCGGTCTGCCAGGTTTCGATCATCGCGTCGGGAACCGGGTCGCGGTTGCCGTCGAGGACCAGGCCGAACAATTCGACCGGCGGTCCGACGCGCTCGCGAGGGCGTGACCCGCCCACGAGGTCGGCAGCCCCATCCCAGGGAAGGGCGAAATGGAAAAAGGGACCGACCGTTTGCCAAGGGGTCTGGCCGAAGAGGGAGGGCGTCTGGTTGTCCTGCACGGTCACGGCTCGAACGGCGTTTCATCCGGTCCGCGCAGGACGATGTCGAACCGGTAGCCGAGCGCCCAGTTCGGGATCGTGACGCCGATGTCGAAACGCGCGACCATGCGCTGGCGGAACGGCATCGGCACGGCGTTGGCGATCGGGTCGATCGCGACCAGCGGGTCGTCGGGAAAATACATCTGCGTGACCAGCCGGGTGGCGAAGGCCGGCCCGAGCAGCGACAGGTGGATGTGCGACGGACGCCACGCATTGTAGTGGTTGCGCCAGGGATAGGCGCCGGGACGGATGGAGATGAACCGGTAGCGTCCGTCCTCGTCGGTGACCACCCGGCCCATGCCGGTGAAGTTCGGGTCGAGCGGCGCGTCCCACTGGTCGCGGAGATGGACGTAGCGGCCGGCCGCGTTGGCTTGCCAGATCTCGATGACCGTATTGGGGACCGGGTGCGCGGCATCGTCCAGCACGCGGCCGGCGACGACGATGCGCTGCCCGATCGGGGGGACGCTGTGCCGCGCGGTGAGGTCCGCGAGAGGCGGTCCCATCAGCTTGTCCCAGCTGGCGGGGCCGGTGGTCTCGGAGGGCGTGTGCGGGATGCGGACCAGGCGTTCGCGTGGCGCGCGCAACGTGGTGGAGACATAGGGCGGATGCAGCGACGGCGGCTGGCCCGGGTCTTCGCGTCGGTAGGCGGTGACGCGCATCGCTCAGACCCGTTCGAGCGCCATGGCGGCACCCTGGCCGACGCCGATGCACATCGTCACCAGCGCCCGCTTGCCACCGGTCTCCTCGAGCGCGCGCAGCGCGGTCAGTGCCAGACGCGCGCCGGAGGCGCCGAGCGGATGGCCGAGCGCGATCGCGCCGCCGTTCGGGTTCACGTGCGCGGCGTCGTCGGGCAGTCCGAGCAGGCGGAGCACGGCAAGCGCCTGCGCGGCGAAAGCCTCGTTGAGCTCGACGATGTCGAAATCGGCGATCGTGAGCGCTGTGCGGGCGAGCAGGCGCTCGGTTGCCGGAACCGGGCCGATGCCCATCACGCGCGGGGCCACGCCGGCGGTGGCGTAGCCGAGGATGCGGGCGCGCGGCGTGAGGCGATGGCGGGCGATGGCGCGGTCGGACGCGACGAGGAGAGCCGCGGCGCCGTCATTGATGCCGGACGCGTTTCCGGCGGTGACGGTGCCGTCCTCACGGACGACGGGCTTAAGGGCAGCGAGCGTCTCGACGGTCGTGCCGGGCCGTGGCTGCTCGTCGGTGGCGACGCGAATGGGACCAGACTTGCCACCCGGCGCCTCGACGGGGCAGAGCTCGGCCTCGAAGAAGCCGCGTCTCGCCGCTTGTTCGGCGCGGACCTGGCTGCGGGCGGCGAACGCGTCCTGGTCGGCGCGCGAGATCCCTTGCTCCTCCGCGACGTTTTCCGCGGTCTCCGGCATCGAGTGTGTGCCGTACAGTTCCTGCATCGCCGGATTGACGAAGCGCCAGCCGATGGTGGTGTCCTCGAGACGCGCGAGGCGGGAGAAGGCGGTGTCCGCCTTGCCCATTACGAACGGCGCGCGGCTCATGCTCTCGACGCCGCCGGCAACGATCAGGTCGGCTTCGCCCGCGCGGATCGCGCGCACGGCGATGGCGACCGCTTCGAGACCGGACGCGCAGAGCCGGTTGACGGTGACGCCTGAAACGGTGGGTGCCAGACCGGCGAGCAGCAGCGCCATGCGGGCAACGTTGCGGTTGTCCTCGCCCGCCTGATTGGCGCAGCCGAGCACGACGTCGTCGAGCGCGGAGAGGTCGGCGTCGGGCGATCTGGCGCACAAGGCCCGGATGGCGGTCGCGGCGAGGTCGTCGGGGCGGACACGGGCGAGTGCGCCGCCAAAACGGCCGAAGGGTGTGCGGATGCCGTCGCAGAGCCAGGCGTCGGTCATCCGAGTGCGCCCGGCTTGAAGATGGCGCCGGTGCGTCCGCGCAGCATGTCCAGCGTAACCTCGGGCGCCATCTCGCGCAGCGTGAGGCCGGCGCCATGCCGGTCGACATCGAAGACGGCGAGGTCGGTGATCACCATGTCGACGCAGGCGCTGCCGGTGAGCGGCAGCGTGCAGCGCTCGAGGATCTTGGGCTCGCCGCCCCGACTGGTGTGGTCCATCAGCACGATGACGCGCTTGACGCCAGCGACGAGATCCATCGCCCCGCCCATGCCCTTGAGCATCTTGCCGGGCACCGTCCAGTTGGCGATGTCACCGTTGGCGGCGATCTCGAGCGCGCCGAGGATCGCGAGATCGATGTGGCCGCCGCGGATCATCGCGAAACTCTCGGCCGAGCTGAAGAAGCTGGTCTCGGGCAGGAGGGTGACGGTCTGCTTGCCGGCGTTGATCAGGTCCGGATCCTCGTCGCCCTCGTAGGGGAACGGTCCGATCCCGAGCATGCCGTTCTCGCTCTGCAGCGTGACCCGCATGCCCGGCGGGATATGGTTCGCGACCAGTGTCGGGATGCCGATGCCGAGATTGACGTAGTCGCCGTCATGGAGCTCGCGCGCGGCGCGTGCCGCCATCTCGTCGCGCGACCAGGCCATCAGACCGCCTCCTTGCGCGGGCGAAGGGTGCGTTTCTCGATCAGCTTCTGGTTGATCGAGGCCGGGACGATGCGATCGACATAGATGCCGGGCGTGTGGATCAGGTCGGGATCGAGCGTGCCGGCGGGGACGATCTCCTCGGCCTCGACGATGGTGATCCGGCCCGCGGTCGCCATCGGGGGGTTGAAGTTGCGGGCCGTGCGCCGGTAGACGAGGTTGCCTTCGGTATCGGCCTTCCAGGCCTTGACGATCGAGAGGTCGGATTTGAGCCACATCTCGCGGACGTAGAGTGCGCCGTCGAACTCCTCGACCTGCTTTCCTTCCGCGACGACGGTGCCGACGCCCGTGCGCGTGTAGAAGGCGGGGATGCCGGCGCCCCCCGCGCGTATGCGCTCGGCGAGCGTGCCCTGCGGGTTGAGCTCGAGTTCGAGCGCGCCATCGAGATGGAGCTGCTCGAAGAGCTTGTTCTCGCCGACGTAGGACGAGATCATTTTTCGGATCCGGCCGCTCTTGAGCAGCGACCACAGGCCGAAGCCGTCGGCGCCGCAATTGTTGGAGATCACGGTCAAGCCGCGAACGCCATCCTCGAGCAACGCGGCGATCAGGGTTTCGGGATTGCCGGAGAGACCGAAACCGCCCGACATGATCGTCATGCCGTCGAAGGTGACGCCGGAGAGCGCCGAGGCGGCGTTGTCGTGGAGCTTTCTTCCCATGGATCAGATCAGTGGCAGGCCGACATAGTTCTCGGCAAGAGCAGTCTGTGCTGCGCGCGACGTCCGCAGATAGGCGAGCTCGGCGGTCTGCATCCGACGGTCGAAGCCGCCCATGCCGGGAAAGCGGTGGGTGATGGAGGTGAACCACCAGGAGAAGCGCTCGACCTTCCAGACGCGGGCAAGCGCACGGTCGGAATAGAGATCGATCCCGCGCGTGGTGTTCCGGTCGTAGAACAGGGCCAGCGCATCGGCGAGCATGATCGCGTCGGAGACGGCGAGGTTCATGCCCTTGGCACCGGTCGGCGGCACGATGTGGGCGGCGTCGCCCGCCAGGAACAGCCGGCCGAAGCGCATCGGCTCGACGACGAAGCTGCGGAGCTGAGCGACGCTTTTCTCGAAGCTTGCACCACGGACGACGCTTGACGAGACCTCGGAACCGAGCCTGCGGCACAATTCGTCCCAGAATCGTTCGTCGGGCCATTCGGCGATGTTCTCATCGGCGTCGCACTGCAGGTAGTAACGGCTGCGGGTCAGCGAACGCATGCTGGCCAGCGCGAAACCGCGCTCGTGGTTGGCGTAGATCAGCTCGTGGTTGACCGGGGGAACGTCGGCGAGAATGCCGAGCCAGCCGAACGGATAGACGCGCTCGAAGACGGTCATGCGCGAGGCGGGGATGGAAGCACGGCTGACGCCGTGGAAGCCGTCGCAGCCGACGATGAAGTCGCAGTCGAGACGGTGGCCGCCCCAGGTGACGCTCGGACTGTCGTCCAGCCCGTGCACGGCGACGTCGGAGGCGTCGAACACGATGTCGAGGCCGCTTCGTTCGGCGTTGTCGAAAAGGTCGCGCATCACCTCCTGCTGGCCGTACACCGTGACGCTGTCGCCGGTGAGCTCCGCCATGTCGATCCGGAACATCGCGCCGTCGCAGGAGAGATTGGTGCCGGTGTGGATCACGCCTTCCCTGCCGAGACGGAAGCCGAGGCCGAGCCGCTGCATCAGCGCCGTCGTGGTGCGCTCGAGCACGCCGGCGCGGACGCGACCTTCGACGGTCGCACGGTTGCGGCGCTCGATGACGACACAGGTGATGCCGGCCTCGTGCAGCAGGTGGGCAAGGAACATGCCGGCGGGTCCGGCGCCGATGATCGCGATCTGCGTCCGCGTTGCGCTCATGCGGCGACGATGGCGAGGGACGGTCGCGAAGGCGATGGACAGAAGATGCCGGATCTTGGACTTTTCCGGACAAAAGATGCATCCGGCGCTCAGGGCCAGGAGGCGAAGGAGGGCGGCGTCTGTCTGATGCGGCCCATGCTGCGCTGGAAGGCGCCCGGCGACTCGCCGGTCAAGCGCTTGAAGAACCGGTTGAAGTAGCCTGGGTCGCGAAAACCAAGGCCGTAGCCGACCTGCTCGACGGAGCATTCGTTCTGTCGCAGCCGTGCGCGGGCCTCCTCGAGCAGGCGTTCATGAATCAGGCCGAGCGGCGTCTGGCCGCCGGCGCGCAGGCAGGCATCGTGCAGGTGCGCCTGGCTGACGCCGAGCCGGTCGGCGTAGTCTTGCACCCGCAGATGCTCGCGATAGTGCAGCTCGATCAGGCGGGTGAAGCGCTCGATCGTGGTCTGCGCGGATCTGCCCTGCAGACCATTGCAGCGCCAGAGCGTGAGGATCACCAGGCCGAGATGCAGGCCCAGCGCGGCCGCGGCGCCGTCCGCCATCTCGCGTGATTCCTGAACCATGGCCTCGAACGAAGCGGAGAGTGCGCCCAATCGACCGGCAAGCTGGGTCGCGCCGGCGATCAGCGGGCCTTTCAACGACGGTTGCTTCTGCGCGGCCAGGATCGGATCGGACGCTGTGCGCTGCACAAATCTGACGTCGATCGATGCGGTCCAGCCTTCGCTGGCGGCGGCGACCTCGATCGTCCCCTGCGCCGGTGGCGGCAGCCACAGCAGTGCGGGGGCATCGAATTCAAGCGCCTGCCGATCGCGCGTGACCTGACCTTGGCCCTTGGCGAGCAGCGTCGCATGGCAGTCGCCCGGTCTGCGGCCGAACGACCAGGTGCGAGAGGAAAGCGAGGCCACGATGCGGTCCGCAATGATCGCCGAGGCGACGTCCAATTGTTGAACACCCGAGAAAGTGCAAGACGTTTCGAGACTAGTGCATTCCGTGCGTCTGTCCACCCGGCGCTAGATGATGCCAACGCGCAAACGCGGTTCGGGGGAAACGGGGTTGCTCAACACGACGCTTCTGATCGGCGACGTCAAGCGAGATGCGGCGAACGGCGCCACCTTCGACCGGATCAATCCGCTGACCGGACAGGCCGCGAGCCGGGCGCCGGCGGCGTCGGCGGAGGACGCCAAGGCGGCGGTCGCGGCGGCGGCGGCTTCGTTCGGATCATGGTCCGCGCTGGGCCCTTCGGAACGCCGGGTGCTGCTGATGCGGGCGGCGGTCGCGATGGAGGAGCGTGCCGGCGAGTTCGTCGTGGCGATGGCGGAAGAGACGGGTGCGACGGCCGGCTGGGCGCATTTCAACGTGCATCTCGCGGCGAACATGCTGCGCGAGGCGGCGTCGATGACGACGCAGGTGGCGGGCGAGGTGATCCCGTCCGACAAGCCGGGCCTGATGGCCATGGCGGTGCGCCAGCCGGTGGGCGTCGTGCTCGGCATCGCGCCCTGGAACGCGCCGGTGATTCTCGGCGTGCGCGCGATCGCGATGCCACTCGCCTGCGGCAACACGGTCGTGCTGAAATCGTCGGAGATGTGCCCGGCGACGCACGGGCTGATCGGCGACGTGCTGCACCACGCGGGTCTCGGTGGCGGGATCATCAATGTCGTGAGCCACGCGCCGGAGAATGCCGCGAGCATCGTCGAGACGCTGATCAGCCAGAGGACGGTGCGCCGCGTCAATTTCACCGGCTCGACACGCGTCGGCCGGTCCATCGCCGAGATCGCGGCGCGCCACCTCAAGCCGGTCCTGCTCGAACTCGGCGGCAAGGCGCCGTTCGTGGTGCTCGATGATGCCGACATCGACGAGGCGGTACGCGCGGCCGCCTTCGGCGCGTTCATGAACCAGGGCCAGATCTGCATGTCGACCGAGCGGATCGTCGTGGATGCCAAGGTCGCCGGCGAGTTCGCCGAGAAGCTCGCGGCCAAGGCGGCGACGCTGGTTGCGGGCGATCCGCGCGAGACGGGGGCACCGCTCGGCTCGCTGATCGGCTCGGCCGCGGTCGAGCGCCTCGACGGGCTGATCAAGGACGCGGTGATGAAAGGCGCGCGCATCCTCGCCGGCGGCCATGTACGGGGAACGCTGATGGACGCGACGGTGCTCGACGGGATCACCTCGACGATGCGTGTCTACAATGAGGAAACGTTCGGTCCCATCGTGAGTATCGTGCGCGTCGAGGGTGCGGACGAGGCCGTGCGCGTCGCCAACGACTCCGATTACGGTCTGGCGGCCTCGGTGTTCGGCCGGGATGTCGCGCGCGCACTCGGCGTCGCGCGACGGATCGAGAGCGGCATCTGCCACATCAATGGCCCGACCGTGCAGGACGAGGCACAGATGCCGTTCGGCGGCGTCAAGGATTCCGGCTACGGGCGGTTCGGCGGCCGCGCGGCGATCGCCGAATTCACCGAATTGCGCTGGATCACCATCGCGACCAGACCGGGCCACTATCCGATCTGAGCCGCGCACGAACAAGAAAACGGGAGCACGTCACATGGTCGGGAATGGACGCAGGATAGGTCGCCGATCGTTTGTCGGTGGTTCGACGCTGCTGCTGGCGGCCGGTGGACGGGCGATGGCAGCCGATGCCGAGCGGCGGATCAGGGTGGGTTTCGTCAGTCCGCGCACGGGTGCGCTGGCGGAGTTCGGGCGGACCGATCCGTACGTGCTCGACCTTGCGCGACAGGCGCTCGCGCGCGGCCTTGCGATCGGTGGCGCCACCTATGCGGTCACGCTGCTCGACCGCGACACGCAATCCGACCCCTCGCGCGCCAGCCAGCTCGCGAAATCGCTGATCAACAACGACCGTATCGACATGATGCTGGTGATCTCGACGCCGGAGACGATCAACCCGGTGGCCGACGCCTGCGAGGCGGCGGGCGTGCCCTGTCTGTCGACGGTGATGCCGTGGGAGGCGTGGTATTTCGGCCGCGGCGGCAAGCCGGGGCAGCCCTCGCCGTTCCGGTGGACCTACCATTTCGGTTTCGGCGTCGGCGAATTCCACCGCACCTATGTCTCGCAATGGCAGCTGCTGCCGACCAACCGCAAGGTCGGCGTGTTGTATTCCAACGATGCCGACGGCAACGCGATCCGGGCTAACCTCGCACCCCTGCTCGGGAAAGACGGTTTCACCATCATCGATCCGGGTCCGTACGAGGACGGCACGACCGACTACGCGGCGCAGATCGCGGTCTTCAAGCGCGAGCGGTGCGAGATCTTCAACTCGTTCCCGATCCCGCGCGATTTCGCCTCGTTCTGGCGGCAGGCGACGCAGCAGGGCTATACGCGCTCGGTGAAGATCTGCCAGGTGGCCAAGACCGGCCTGTTCCCGGACGGGATCGAGGCGCTCGGCGCGCTCGGGCCGAATATCGCGAGCGCTGCCTATTGGCATCGGTCGTTCCCCTACAAATCCACCCTGACCGGCGTCACCGGCGAGGCCCTCGCGAGTGGCTACGAGACGAAATCCGGGTTGCAGTGGACGCAGCAGCTGGGCGCCACGATGTCGTTGATCGATGCCGGGATGACGGCGCTCCAGACCAGCAGCGATCCTCGCAGCAAGGAGGCGGTCGCGGCGTCCCTCGCCCGGATGGTAACGACGACGATGATCGGCCGGATCGACTTCACCAAGGGACCGGTTCCGAACGTGTCGCCGGCGCCGATCATCGGCACGCAGTGGGTCAAGGCGCCGCCGGGCAGCCAGTTCAAGCTGGATTATCCGGTGGTCGAGCATGCGACCGACCCGAACGTGCCGATCGCGGCGAAACTGCGTCCGTATCGCGCATGACAGGTTGCGGATCGTGGACGAGCCACTGCTGATCGCGAGCGGGCTGTGCAAGCGTTTCGGCGCGCTCGTCGTGCTGGACGGGATCGATCTGACCATCCGGCAGGGCGAGGCGATCGGCATCGTGGGTCCGAACGGCGCCGGCAAGACGACATTGATGGGGGTGCTGGCCGGGGCGCATGCGCCGAGCGCCGGGACCGTGCGGTTCCGTGGGCGGAATGTGGGGCGGCTGCCGGCAGCCGAGCGCTGCCGGCTCGGCATCGTGCGCACCCACCAGATCCCGCGCCCGTTCGGCGGAATGACGGTGTTCGAGAACGTGCTCGTGGCGGCAAACCTCGATGCGCGGCGGACGCCGCCGGAGATGTACACGCAATGCCTCGAGGTGCTGTCGCTGTGCGGCATGTCCGCACTCGCCAATCGTCCTGCCGCCACGCTCGGGCTGCTCGACCGCAAGCGGCTGGAACTGGCACGCGCGATGGCGGTCACACCGCATCTGCTGCTGCTCGACGAGATCGGCGGCGGATTGACCGACGCCGAGGCCGCCGCACTGGTCACGACGATCCGCGAACTGCGCGGGCGGGGGATCAGCATCGTCTGGATCGAGCATATCGTGCACGTGCTGCTCGCGGTGGCGGAGCGATTGATCTGCATGGATGCGGGCCGGATCATCGCCGATGGTGCGCCGGATGCGGTGATGGGCGACCGGCAGGTGATCGACGCCTATCTCGGCGGTGCGGCGGCATGACCCTGTCCGTCGAGCGACTCGACGCGCGTCATGGCCTGCTCCAGGCGGTGCGGGAGGTGGATCTGGTGGTGCGGGCGGGCGAGACGCTCGCGATCGTCGGCGCCAACGGGGCGGGCAAGACCACGCTGCTGCGTGCGATCGCGGGCGCGCATCGTCCGGCGGCCGGACGGATCGTGTTCGAGGGCGCCGACATCACGGCGATGCCGGCGCACCGGCGCGTGGCGCGCGGGATCGCGCTGGTCCCGGAGGGACGGCGGCTATTCGCCGATCTGAGCGTCGAGGACAACCTCAAGCTGGCGCGAGCGTCGGGACGCGCGGGACGCTGGACTCTGGACGCGGTGATCGAGACCTTTCCCAATCTGGCGGTCCGGCTGCGCGCACGCGCGGGAACGCTGTCGGGGGGCGAGCAGCAGGCGGTCGCGATCGGCCGTGCGCTGATGACCAACCCGGTGCTGCTGCTGCTCGACGAGGTGTCGCTCGGATTGTCGCCGCTGGCGGTCGATCGCGTCTATGGCACGCTCGAGATGCTGGCGGCGTCGGGAGCGACGATGGTGCTGGTCGAGCAGGATCTCGAACGCGCGTTGCGGATCGCGGATCGGGTGGTCTGCATGCTCGAGGGGTGCGTCGTGCTGGAAGGTGCGAGCCGCGAGCTGACACGCGCGCGGATCACGGAGGCCTATTTCGGCGCGCCCTCCCGCGAGAGGGCCAGCGCATGATGATCCTTCTCAACGGGATCATGCAGGGGGTGCTGCTCGGCGGCTACTACGCGCTGATCGCCTGCGGTCTTTCGTTCATGTATGGGGTGATGCGGATCGTGAACCTGGCGCATGGATCGCTCGCGATTCTGGCGGCCTTCGCGCTCTTCGTGCTCGCCGACCGGTTCGGCGTCTCGCCGTTCCTGGGGCTGCTGCTGGTGCTGCCGGCGATGGCTTGTCTCGGGTGGGTGCTGCACGGGACGGTTCTGGAGCGAAGCAGGCGGGGCGGCGCGTTGATGCCGATCCTGGCGACGTTCGGCCTCGCGATCGTGATCGACAATCTGCTGTTCGAGACGTTCGGCGCCGATACGAGGTCGTTGGCACCCTATATCGGCTCGCTGTCCTACGATGCCTGGAGCATCGGCGCGGACATGTATTTGGGGCAGCTCGGCGTGCTGACCCTGGCGGCCGCCGTGGTGCTGCTCGGCGGCTTGCATCTGATGCTGACCCGCACTCAGCTCGGGCGTGCGATCCGCGCCGTGTCGGCCGACCCTGACACTGCCGGACTGGTCGGTCTCGATCCGAGGCGCATCGGCGCGGCCGCGACCGCGATCGCGCTGGTCACGGTCGGCGTCGCGGGCGCCGCCCTTGCGATGCGGACCAACTTCGATCCGTATGCCGGGGAGCAGGAGCTGATCTTCGCCTTCGAGGCGGCGGTGATCGGCGGTGCCGGATCGCTCTGGGGCACGCTGGGCGGCGGCCTGCTGCTCGGGGTGGCGCAGAACCTGGGCGCGCGGATCGATCCGCAAGGCTTCCTCCCCGCGGGTCATGCGGTATTCCTCGCCGTGCTGCTGGCGCGCCTGTATGCCGGGCAGCTCCGGATGCCGGTTCGCGTCCGGCGGGCGGCATGAGCGAGCGCCGGATCGTGCGGTCGACAACATTGTCGGCCGGCGCGATGGCAGGCGGGGTCATCGTGCTGCTGCTCGGGGTCATGGGACCGATCGTTCTCGATGCGAATGCGGTTGACAAGCTGACCACCCTTTTCATCTACGTGATCCTGGCGGTGAGCTGGAACGCGATGGCCGGTTATGCCGGACTGGTCTCAATCGGTCAGCAGGCGTTCTTCGGGCTCGGCGCGTATGTCGCGGTGCGGCTCTCGGCCACCGGATTGGCCGTCTATCCGTCGCTGCTGGCCGCCGCCCTGATCGTGGCCGTGCTGTCGGTTCCGTTATCGATGCTGATGCTGCGATTGCGCGCCGGCGAGCTCGCGATCGGCATGTGGGTGGTGGCCGAACTCGCGCATCTGCTGGTCAATCTCGATGGTCTGGTGCAGGGCGAGACCGGCACGTCGCTGGTCGCTCTCGACCGGATCCCGGCGGCAACGCGGCATGCCGCGACCTACTGGATGGCGCTCGCCGGGATGGCGGTGGTGATCGGCGGCCTTTACGCGCTGCTGCGCAGCCGACGGGGAACGGCGATCCAGGCGATCCGGGACGACGAGGATGCGGCGTCCTCGCTCGGGGTGCGGGTGCTGGCCACCAAGCGGTCGATCTTCGTGTTCGCCGCGTTCGGGACGGCGCTCGCGGGCGCGCTGTGGCTGGCGACCGCGATCAGTTTCCAGCCGCACACCTATTTCGGCGTGCAGTGGACGGCGACCATGATCTTCATGGTGCTCGTCGGCGGCATCGGGACGTTCGAGGGGCCGATTCTCGGCGCGGTGATCTTCTTTGCCATCGAGGCGTGGTTCGGCGACCAGGGCGTCTGGTACCTGGTGGGCCTCGGCGGCACGGCGCTGCTGTTCTCCCTGTTCGTGCCCGGCGGCATCTGGGGAATCCTGGAACGCCGCGGCAGCGCGCGTCTGTTCTTCATCGGCTATCATGTGAGGTCCTGAGATGTTGCTGGGCAAAACGATCCTGGTGACCGGCGTCGCGTCGGGCATCGGCGCGCGGACGGCGGAATTGGCGATGGCCCTGGGCGCCGACGTGATCGGCATCGATCGGCGTGCGCCTGCGTCGCCGGTCGGCGCGTTTCTCGAGGGCGATCTCGGGTCCGCCGAGGGCGTCGCGGCAGTGGCCGGTCGATTGCCGACCCGGATCGACGCGCTGTGCAACGTCGCAGGCGTGTCCGGCAACGGCGGAATCGTGCAGACGCTGTCGATCAATTTCTACGGATTGCGCGCGTTGACCGAGACCGTCATCCCGTTATTACGGGAGGGAGGTGTGGTGGTGAACGTCGGCTCCATTGCGGGCTTCGGATGGCGAGCGAACCTCCCGAGGGCGCGGGCGATGGTCGACATCGAGGGGTTTCCCGATGTCGCATCGGTTGCCGCCTCGCATGACGCTGTCGACGAGATCGGGTATCCGCTGTCGAAGGAGTTGCTGCTGCTGTGGACTTTCCGCGCTGCGCATCAGGCGCGGTTCAAGCAGCGGGGCATACGCGTCAACGCGATCAGTCCGGGGCCGGTGCAGACGCCGATCCTGGCGCAGTTCCGTTCGGTGCTCGGCAACGCGCGGGTGGATTCCGACATCGCACGCGTCGGCCGCAGTGGGACGGCGTCCGACATCGCACCCGCGATCCTGTTCCTTTGCTCGGACGGTGCGCGATGGATCAATGGAGCCAACATTCCGGTCGATGGCGGCCTCGAGGCGTCGATCGCCGCGGAGGCGATGGCGTTCTAGAAATGCAACAACCGCCAAATTTCGTGCATTCCATGATGCTGGTGACCTAGGCATAGATGACGTGAACTCGGCCGAAGTGTCGAGACTTTGGAACCGGGAGAAGGCGCGATGCGGAAATACGGACTGGCCGCGACATGCTTTGCTGTCCTGACAGCCGGGAACCACGCGAGTGCTGCGTCATCGGTTCCGGGCGTCGCGTCGGTGCCGGACCTGGTCACCGAGCCCCCGGTCAATCTCGGCTTCACGAGTTTCTATGACGGCTTCGCCAAGTTCACGCCGGGTCTCGCCTTCATCGACTACACGCGCTGGCAGGACCTGACCTCGCTCTCGACCTCCAAAGGCACCGAGGTCCCCGGCCTGAACAATCCGGACATCCAGGCGTTCATCAACCTGCTGCAATTCTTCTGGGTGGCGCCGATCCATGTGCCGGGCGGTGGGGTCGGTTTCGATGTGCTGCTGCCGCTCGTCGATCTGTCGTCGAGCTTCACCCAGCCCGGTGGCAATTTGCGCGCCAACGGATTCGCGACCGGTGACCTGAATTTCGGACCGTTCTACCAGTCGGCGCCGAAGAAGCTGTTCGGCCATCTGTTCTCGTGGCGGACCGAGTTCGACGTGATCGCGCCGAGCGGCGGCTTCGACCCCAAGCACGACATCAACCAGAGCTCGGGCTTCTGGTCGCTCAACCCCTATGTCTCTTTCACCTACCTGCCGACGGACAAATGGGAAATCTCCGCCCGCTTCTGGTATCTCTACAACTTCAAGACCAACCGCATCTCGAACCCGCCGTTCAATCCGCAATCCCCGATCGAGACCGGGCAGGCCGGCGACGCGGCGTGGGTGAACTTCACGACGTCGTACGCGATCACCAAACCGTTCGCCGTTGGCCTGAACGGCTACTATTTCCAGCAATTGAGCGACGACCGGATCAACGACCAGCGGCTGGCGCACACGATCAAGAACCAGCTCTATCTCGGGCCCGGCTTCCACTGGGAGGTCACCAAGACCAACATCGTCAACTTCAACCTCTACCTGCCGGTGACGACGCATGGCGTGGCCACCGGTCCGCAGCTCAATCTGCAATACATCCATCCGTTCTGAAGTCGGACCAACCAAGGAGGGGCAGATGCGAGGGCCGGGACTGGCGTCGATGATGGCGATCCTGATGATGGCGGCGTGCGCGCGGCAGGTGGCCTCGCCACCCTATATCGAGACCAATGTCGCTCAGGGCGACGTCTCGTTCATTACCTACAGCTACGACGTGATCCGCTTCGATCTCGAGGAGAGCCGGCTCGCCGTGGCGCAGGCCGACGATCCGGAGGTCAAGGAGGTCGCCACCTCTCTGATCGAGATCGCCGGCGAGTTTCGCGGGATGATCGAGCCCGCGGCGGACCGCGCCGGGATCGAGCCGCCGAACGAGCTCAACAACGACCTCGAGCGGCGCCTCGACGCCATCCGCCCGATGTCGGGCATGGCATTCGACCGGGCCTATGTCGCCGACCAGATCGCGAGCCATCAGGATGCGTTCACGCATGCGACACACATGATCGGCGCCACGGTGGATCCGGACCTCAACCGGCTGCTGCGCCGATCGGTCGTGCAGCTCCAGGCAAGCCTGGAGCGGCTCCGCGCGCTTCAGCGCCGACTGGGCTGATCGGCCAGGAGTGCCCGGCGCTTGGCGATGATGGCGGCGAGCCGCTCGCCGACCGACGGGTCGCGCCAGAGCAGCACGAGCGATCCGAACAGGCCGCCATGCAGCAGCAGGGCGCCGAGGTTGAGGTGCGCCATGTGCCAGATCAGGCCAGGGCCCATCCACATCGCGAGCCCGGCGGTCGCGTAGGCGGCGAGCCAGAACGGACCCGCGGCACTGCCGAGCCGCCAGAGGATGGCTGCGGTCGCGGCGGCCGCCATCACCATCTTGAGCAGCGCCATGCTGCGCAGCAGGCGCGTCAGCTCCGGACCGTCGGCCGAGACCGCGTGGGCCGCTTGCACGTGGCCGGTGGCGAGGAAGCCTGCTAAGCAGGTGCCGGCGATCAACACCAGGGCGGTAGCGCGCACCGCTACCGCGGGCCAAGAACCGGCGAAAGACCCGTTCCGGATGCCGACACTGGTGCCCATGTTTCCGCCCTTGAGACCGCCTACATAGTGAATATAGATCGTGTCAGGCAAACGGGCAGGTCGTCCACATGGAAGTGACACGTCGGATCATGATCGAGGCCGCCGCCAGTCTTGCCGTTGTCCCGGTTTCGCTGGCCGCGGCGCCCACGGGCCGGCTCGACGGGATCGAGCGGCTGGTGAACGCGGCACGCAGTCGAGCGCCGGACCTGGGCGACCTGCTGATGCGCCATCTGCCGGGCCTGTCGCGTGGCGGCGTGGCCGGGGTGCACCTCCCGGCTCGGGCGCCAGTCGCCGGCACGACCACGGTGCCGACAGCGGCAAGTTCGGACGTCGCCGCGGTCTGGGGCGACAATTTCCTGTTCGCCGTCCATTCCGAGCGCCCTGCCTCGATCTCGATCGACGGGCGCACGACGCTGCCGATGACCAAGGTCGCGGGTATCCCGGTCTGGATGCGGGTCGAGACGCTGCATCCCGGCGTCACGCACACCTACACGCTGGTCGTCGACGGGCACGAGGTCGGCACCAACGGCGTCGCCGGTTACGGGCCGGGGAGCACCGAGCAGCCGGGTGCCGCGCGCGGCACGATGTCGGACAAGCGGACGATCACGAGCCGGATCTATCCTGGTGTGAGCAACGATTACTGGATCTACGCCAACCACGGCATCGACGCCGTCCGCGGGGCGCCGGTGATGGTGTGGCAGGATGGGGCGCGCTATGTCGGCGCGGAGGACGCGATCAACTACCGGCTGCAGGTCGTGTCGGACAATCTGGTGGCAAGCGGGCTGATGCCGGCGATGATCCATGTGCTGGTGGCACCCGGAACGGGCGGCGAGGCGCTGCCGATGCGCTTCGATGGCGATACGCAAGCCAACGAGGTCCGCAGCCTGCAATACGACACGGTGTCGGACCGGTATGGCCGGTTCGTCATCGAGGAGGTGCTGCCGGACGTGGAGCGCCAGGTGAAGCTGCGGCACGACGCCTACTCGTGCGCGACGGCGGGATTGTCATCGGGTGCGATCTGCGCGTTCAACATGGCCTGGTTCCATGGTGAGCGTTTCAGCCGGGTGCACTCGAACATCGGCAGCTACACGGCGCTGCAATGGCATCCGGACCGGTGTCAGGATGGCGGCAACACCACCGCGGACTGGGTGCGGCGGGTGCCACGCCGCAACATCCGGGTGTGGATGTCGGACGGGATGAACGATCTCGAGTCCGATGCCGGGGGACGCGCCGACCTGTTCCAGGCCGGGAGCTGGCCGCTGCACAATATCGCGCTTGCCAATGCGCTCAAGCTGCGAGGCTACGACTTCCATTTCCGCTTCGGCGGCGGGACGCACTCGACGGCGCAGGGCGCGCTGGACCTGCCGGAGTCGCTCGCCTGGCTGTGGCGCGGCTACGACCCGGAGCGGACGTCGGAGACGTACCAGCAGGAGACGGAAGAGCAGGCGAAACCGATCTTCCGTGTCAGGATCGCCAACCGCGACGCGCATTGAAGGGCCTCGCCTCCTTCATGGCAGGTGGTTGCCGCCGGTGACGCCGTAGATCTCGCCGGTCACGTAGCTCGATTCCTGCGACGCGAGCAGCACGTAGATCGGAGCGCACTCGGCGGGCTGTCCTGGCCGCTTGAGCGGGACGGCGCTGCCGAGGTCGGGGATCTTCTCCTGCGGCTGGCCGCCGGATGGCTGCAGCGGCGTCCAGAATGGTCCGGGTGCGACGCCGTTGACGCGGATGCCCTTGTCCGCGATCTGCTTGGCCAGCGCGTGGGTGAAGTTGGCGATCGCGGCCTTGGTGCAGGCGTAGTCGAGCAGCATCGGCGAGGGCTGGTAGCCCTGGATGGACGTCGTGTTGACGATGGTGGCTCCGGGCGGCATGTGCGGGATCGCCATCTTGCAGAGCCAGAACATCGACAGGATGTTGGTCCGCAGGGTCGCCTCGAACTGCTCGGTGGTGAGGTCGGCGATCGATGTCACGGCCGTCTGCTTGGCGGCGTTGTTGATCAGGATGTCGATGCCGCCGAGTTCGGCGACGGTGCGCTCGATCAGCAGGTGGCAGACGCTCTCGGTGCCGATGTCGCCCGGGATCGCGATCGCCCTGCGGCCCTCGGCCTGGACGAGGCGGACCACCTGGTCGATGTCGGCCTGCTCGGCCTCGAGGTAGCTCAGGACGATGTCGGCGCCTTCGCGGGCGAAGGCGATGGCGACCGCGCGGCCGATGCCGCTGTCGGCACCCGTGATCAGGGCGCGGCGGCCGGCGAGGCGGCCGAAGCCTCGGTAGCTGGTCTCGCCGTGGTCGGGCTGAGGGTCCATGTCGGCAGCCAGGCCCGGCGCCGATTGGGGTTGTTCATCGAATTTCGGCCGCGGATACTGGGTGAGAGGGTTCTGCATTGCATATTGGTTCTGGGTCTGGGCCGCCATTGTCGTCTTTCCGTGGATGGTTCGGGCGTGCCAACGGCGGCCGCCAGGGCCGGTTCGGAACTTCGCGTTCACTTTTGCAGGGCTGGCGCCGGAGGCGTGACTGATGACGTTGGACGACAAGCCGATGTGGCGCCGCTTCGTGGTGTTTCTCGGCCCGATGATGCTGACCAACGTCGTGCAGTCGCTGTCGGGCACGATCAACAGCGTGTTCCTGGGACAGATGATCGGCGTCCGTGCGCTCGCGGCCGCGACCGCGTTCTTCCCGATCATGCTGGTGCTGCTGTCGGTGCTGATGGGGATGGGCGCCGGCACATCCGTGCTGGTCGGGCGCGCATACGGCGCGCGCGACCACGAACGGATCCGGGTGATCGCGGGCACGTCGCTCGCGGCGACGCTGCTGATGGGTGTGGCGGCTGCGGTGCCGGGGGTTGTCCTCGCTCCCTGGATGATGCGCGCGCTCGGCACGCCCGCGTCGATCTTGGCGCCGGCGACGCTGTATGCACGCGTGATCCTGGGCGCGATGCCGCTGATGTTCGCGTTCTACCTGCCGCAATCGGTGCTGCGCGGCACCGGCGACACGCGCACGCCGCTGCGGATGACGCTGGTCTCGACCGCGGTGGGCCTGGTCGCGACGCCGCTGCTGATCCGGGCAGGCATCGGGATCACGAGCCCGGCGGTGGCGATGATCGGCTCGATGGCGGCGTCCCTGGTCTGGGTGGGCGTGCATCTGCGCGGGCGGGGCAATCCGCTGGCACCCACGCGGGCGCTGGCCGCGCGGTTGCGGATCGACCGCGCGGTGCTTGGCGAAATCCTTCATCTGGGGCTGCCCAGCTCGGCGCAGATGATCGCGATGTCGGTGGCCGAGCTCGTGCTGCTCGGGCTGATCAACCGGTTCGGCGCGAACGCCACCGCGGCCTACGGCGCGGTCAACCTGCTGATGAGCTACATGCAGTTCCCGGCCTTCTCGATCTCGATCACCGCGTCGGTGCTGGCGGCGCAGGCGATCGGCGCGCGGCAGGAACACAGGCTTGGCGAGGTGACGCGCACCGGCCTCGGGCTGAACGTGGTCGTCACCGGCGGCCTGATCGCGCTCGCCTACGGGCTCGCAACCCCGATGCTCCGTCTGTTCATCACCGATCCGGCGGTGGTGGCGCTGGCGGCACACCTGCTCGACGTGGTGGCATGGAGCACGATTCTGTTCGGCATGGCCGGCGTGTTCTCGGGCGTGATGCGCGCGAGCGGCACGGTGCTGGCGCCGATGGCGTTATCGATCGCCGCTATCGTCCTGGTCGAAGTGCCGCTCGCGCAGTGGCTGAGCCGCACGCGTGGGCTCGACGGGATCTGGCTCGCGTACGCCGCGACGTTCTCGGCGATGTTCGCGCTGCAGGCGGCCTACTACCACTTCGTGTGGTCGACGCGGCGCCTCGGTCGTGCGGTGGAGGCGCTGACCTGATCCTGGGTCGTCAGCCGGCCGGCACGGATCGGAACCGCAGATGCCCGTCCTGGTCCATCCGGTCAGAGGTGCGCGGATGCGGCCCAGCCGAGGATCGCGGCATTGGCGGCATCGGGTTGTTCGAAAATGCTGACGTGGCCGGCATTCGCGATCAGCGCGAGCGTCGAGCCCTTGATGTCCGCCTGGATCGCCTTGGCGATCGGAACCGCGTAGACGACGTCGTCGGCTCCCTCGACAATGAGCGTCGGCACCGTGATCGTGCCGAGCTGCGCCGTGTAGTCGGGACGGATGGCGAGGGTTTCCGCTCCGGTCTGCGCGCCGGCGATCGAGCCCTCCGCGATGATGTCCATGATCGCGGTGCCGACCGGCGGCGTGTTCAACAGCGTGTTGCCGGTGAGAAGCTGCGGCGTGATGGTCGGGATGATCGACGACACCCCTTTTTCGCTGGCCAGCGCGAAATAGCCGGTCCATTCGCCCTGCTCGATCGGCGATGCGGTGGCGGCGATGGTGTCGATCAGGATCATGCCGGCAAAGCGCTCGGGCGCCTCGCGGTAGAGTTCCTGGGTGATGATGCCGCCCATCGAATGGCCGCCGATGATCGCCTTGCCGACGCCGAGATGATCGAGAAGGGCCAGAACGTAACGGGCATAAAGCGCGGTCGAGCCGAACCCGACGGGCGCGGACGACCGGCCGAACCCGGGCAGATCGAGCGTGATCACCTTGAAGCGGGCGGCGAGCGCCGTCTGCTGATACTGGAACAGGGCGCCGGACAGCGGATAGCCGTGGATGAGCACGAGCGGCGTGCCGGTGCCCGTGACCTGGTAGAAGATCGTCGAGCCGTAGGCGGTGAAGCTGTTGCCCTGGCGTGTATCGGCAGCCACTCCCTGCTGGTGGGTCGGGCCGGATGTGGGCGTCTGCGCGAATGCGGCCGGGACCGATGCGATCGCCAGCAAAGCGGGCAGTGCCAGACACGTGGTTTTCATCGAGGAACTCCAGGCTCGGGCGCGAGCGAGGGCCTAACAGGCGCAGCCGCGATCGGTTCGCCTCGAGATCGCGACATGTGAAGATGTGATCGCAGGACGTTCCGAACGGAACAGATCAGGTCGGCGGGATGATCCGCTCCTCGCGGAGATGCTCGAACAATCGCCGAAACATCTCTTCGGTGTCGATGCAGTCGTCAAAGCCGGCCCGGCGCGCCTTGATCGTGCTGGAAATGTTGTCGAAGCCCGAATTGAAGATGAAGTCGCCGAACGGCCACGAGACCAGCATCTCATAGGGTATCGGCTGCAGGCCGTAACGCGCGACCATGCGCTGCCAGAGCGGTTCCTTGTCGGCCATGTATTCGGCGAGCGGCATTGGAACCGGCGGCGCCCACTCGATCCCGAACATGCGCGCGATCCGTGGCCAGAGGAATTCCCAGCGAAAGTAATCGCCGTTGGTGATGTTGAAGATCTCGTTGTGCGCGGCCGGCGTGCGGCCGGCCCAGTCCGACGCGGAGGCGAGGATCTTGGCCGACGTGACCTGGTAGAGCGCGCGGTAGGCGGCGCCGGTGCCGGGGAAGCGCAATGGCAGGCCGAGCTCCTTGCTGATCGCGGCGTAGACCGCGATGACCATCGCGAGGTTCATCGGGTTGCCGATCGCGTAGCCGCAGATCGCCTCCGGACGCAGCGCGGTCCAGTGCCAGGATTTGCCGGCCTGGCGCTCGCGGAGGTGGTCCTCCTGGTCGTAGTAGAAGTTGGGCGGCATCAGGCGTGGATCATCCTCGCGCGCCGGCGTCTTGAAGGGTCCGAGATCGGCGCCGTATGCCTTGCCGCCCTGATAGAACACGACGTGTTCGAGCGCCGGGCTTTCGACGGCATCGAGCAGATGGCGCAGGATGCCGACATTGACCGCGCTGCGCTCGCCGGCGGTGGGCTTCTCGATGTAGGCCCCGAAAACCAAGTGGGTGACGCCTTCGATGCTTCCCAGCTTCTCGCGGGAGGAGGCGGGATCGAGCAGGTCGACGGAGATCGGGCGTACGCCCTCGACGTGGCCGCTGGTGCGGCGCGACAACGCGTAGACGGTGGTATCCGGTTGTCGCACGAAATGCTGCGCCGCCGCCCGGCCGCTTACGCCGTTGGCTCCGGCGATCATGATGGTGCGCATGGATCTCTCCTACGTTGCGCGCGCTTCCTCCCTTGCGTAGAGCCGGCGCGCGAGGCGCTCCATCGTGAGCCCCTGCACGACGATGGAGAACACGACGACCACGTAGCAGACGGTCAGGAGTTCCGGCCGGTAGGTGCCGTGGCCGGGCAGGCTGAGGGCCAGCGAGACGGAGATGCCGCCACGCAGTCCACCCCAGGTCAGGACCGCGAGCGCGCGACCGCGGGCCGGCGAGCGCAGCGTGAGCGGGATCGTCGGGATGAAGACGCTGAGCGCGCGCACGGCGAGCAGGATCGGCACGGAAGCGGCGGCAGCCACGAGGTCGCCGCGCTTGAGCGAGAGGGCGACGACCTCGAAGCCGATCAGGAGGAACAGCAGCGAGTTCAGGATCTCGTCGATGAGCGACCAGAAGGTGCGAAGCTCGCGCCTGGTGTCGTTGTCGATCGAGGCTTGCACGCGATGGCTGCCGATGCACAGCCCGGCCATGACGACCGCGATCGGACCCGACATGTGAACGCCATTGGCGAGACTGAAGGTTCCGGTCGCCAGCGCGAGGGTGATGATGACCTCGAGATTGCGGGCATGCGCGCGCCGGATCAGGCCGGCGGCGAGCAGCCCGGTGGCCAAGCCGAGCAGGCCGCCGCCGACCGCCTCGAACAGGAACGACAGCGCGGCGTGGCCGAGACCCGAGAGGCCGGCGCTGCCGCCGACGGCGTATTCGAGTGCCGCGCCGAAGGCGACGACGCCGACGCCGTCGTTGAACAGGCTCTCGCCGGCGAAGACCGCCTGCAGTCCCACGGGCAGGCCGATCCGGCGCAGCAGCCCGACCACGGCGACCGGGTCGGTCGGCGCGAGGATGGCGCCGAGTACGACGCACCAGACGAAAGGCACCGGAAGGCCGAGCAGGTGGAAGACGGACCACATCCCGGCGGCCGTCATCGCGACCGCGAGCAGCGTGCTCAGGATGGCAAGCGTCATGGTCAGCGTCACACGGCGCCAGAGCTCGCCGAGGTCGACCTCGAGCGCGCCCGCGAACAGCAGGAAGGAGAGCGCGCCGCCGAGGAGGGCCGCCGGCAGATCGACCGAGCCGAGCAGGCGCTCGGACACCCCGCGCAGGCTGTAGCCGGGGATGAGCGGGTCGGCGGCGAGCATGACGAGCGAGGTCGCGAGCGCGATCAGCAGCACGCCGACCGTGTTGGGGAGGCGCACCGTCATCTGGTTGAGCACGCCGAAGAGAGCCGCCAGCGTCAGCAGGATCGAGAACAGGGCGAAGGCGTTCATCGTTCGGTTTCGTGAAGAGCCGTGAAGCTATGGTGCCGGAGGCGAATTCAGCCTGAAAACGGGGCTCCGCCCCGGACCCCGCCAGACGCCGGGCGTTTGAATCGCCCATAAATTCGATTGCGGGTCTGGGACGGCTCGCCCCAGCGGGGCTTGGGGCGGAGCCCCATCGCTACCGGACCGCCGCCTCGCGCGGGGCCGGCGACAGGCTGGTCGAGATCTCGGCGAGGCGGAAGGCGGCCGCGATGACGCGGTCGAGTGCGTTCACGCGTCCCGCGTCGTCGACCTCCCGCAGCAAGGCATGGAATTCACGCTCCAGCGACGGCACGATGTAGGCCTGTCCAAGGCTGATCTCGTCGAGCCACTCCGGCGTGCCGCGAGTGATGTCGATCTGGTTGCCGAAGAAATAGAGCAGACGGCCATCCTCGTCGCGGATCGGCGAGATGAACAGCAGGTTCCAGAACATCGTCCCGTCGCGCTTGTAGTTGACGATCCACTCGATGCAGCCGCGGCCGGCCTCGAGCGAGGAGCGGATGCGCGTGCGTGACGTGGGATCGGTGCGCGGCCCCTGCAGGAAGCGGCAGTTGCGGCCGATCAACTCCGAGGCGGGATAGCCGCACAAATCGAGGAAAGACTGGTTGACGGCGATGATCGGGCAATCGGGCAGGTTCGGGTCCGAGAGCGCCATTGAGGCGGGGCTGTGCGCCATGGCCGTGGTCAGGCAATCGAGAAGGTCGATCGCGAACATCGCCGTTCTCCGTTTTCCATCAGACCCTACGCACGCTCACTCCGGCTTGTCGATGCTTTCGCCAGGGTTCCGGCTCCAAGCGATGTCGTCGACGACTTTCGCGATCGGGCCGTCGGCGCCCGCGAGTGCCGCGGGAGAGCGGAAGCGGGACTCGTAGTTCCACTTCTGGTCAGCCGTTGCCGAGGGAGACGGTCTCGGTGGAGATCCGGCAGAAGAGCGCGGCCCTGGTGGTCCTCACGGCCGCGACGACCATCGGCCATTTCGTGATCATGCTCGTCTTTCCGCGGCTGCTTCGACAGCTCCCGCGGCCACGCCGGACGGCGACGGAACTGCGGATCCGCTACGAGAACGGTCGCGGCCTGTTGCGGACGATCTTGTTGACCTGCACGAGCCTGCAATTCGCCGACGACCGCGTCAGCCTGGAGAAGACCGGCGCGTCGTCGGCGCGACCGGACGAGGCGACCGATCTGGCCGACGACGAGGGTGTCGAGATCGAGCTGCGTGGACAGCAACCGGTCACGCTGGTCATGCAGGTCAAGGGCAAGCGACCCGTCTCGGACCTCATCGCCGGCCTGGGCGACATTGGTGGCATCCGGGAAGTCGGCACGGTCGATGACGATCTTGCCCTGGAATGATCCGGGCTGGAAGTCGAACGGGCGGGGTGATGCCGCCCGTTCGACAGCCTCAGGCGGCGCGGGCCCGGCTGCCGGCGCGGCGCGAGAGGCGCGCGCGCACCGCGTCGAGCGCCTCGCCGGCCAGGACGAGCGGGGCGAAGCCAAGCGCGTCCCAGGTGAAGTAGGAGACGTCGCAGGCGGTGGCGAAGTCCGGATGCGGCACGAAGACCGTGTCGGTCGGGCGCGCGAAGGTCAGGCGGTTGCCGGTGTCGAGATAGGTCTCGGCGGGCAGCCCGTTGGCCAGGACCACGTCGTGCTCGTCGAGTTCGATGTGGTGGTAGGTGATCGAGGATGGCTCGAGCAGCGTGACGGTGGTGTTGTTGACCAGGTATTTCACCGGGATGAGCACGCCGTCGACATGGATCGAGTGATCGGGCGACAGGAGCAGGTCGCGCGCGGGCACGTTGTCGTCGAAGGCGCCGGCGGCGATCCGGACCGGCCGGACGGTCTCGGGCCGCGGATGGCGGGCGATGTCGACATGGCGGGCGCCGGTCCAGATCACCGGCTTGGCCGCACCCGACAGGGTGGTGACGAGGTCACCGACCCTGATGGCCTCGACGGCGACGTCGCCGTCGGGCGTCGCGATCATCGTGCCGGCGGCGAAGCAGGGCGGGGAGTAGGCGTTGGGGTTCGTGTTGGAGAGGGTCGTCGAATAGGTCGTGGTGGCGTCGGCGGCGGTGAGGCTGGTGTCGGACAGGAGCGCGTAGTTGCTGCCGTACGGGTCGGCGGGATCAGTGGCGTTATAGGTGCCGACGCCGAGCAGCACCTGGCCGCTGTTGATCGCGATGATGTCGGCCGTATAGGGCTTGCCGAACGCGGCTCCGTTCTGGAAATCCTGCACCGATACGGTCCCGAGCCGATACGAGGTCGCCGTGCTGGTGTCGACGGAAACGACCATCGCCGAGATCGGCGGATTTCCGGTGCCACGAGCATCGTCGGCATTCGACAGGAACCCGGGACCCTCGGCGGACACTGTCACTGAGCCGTCGCCGTTGAAGGTGGGCGGAAAGAACGTGTTTTCAGCATAGTTGTCGGCGCTGAAGGTCAAGCCGGCGAGCGTGGACAGATCGGCCATTACGCGACTCCGAGCGGGTGGGAAGACGAGCGGTCTGCGCTCTGTTAAGCCGGCCTATACCACCAATCCCGAGCGATTTGCACCGGAGATGATAAAAAAAGAGAGGACGGCGGCCCCTCTCGCCGCCCTCCCGGATGACGCGATGTTAATGCACGTTACAAGGCATCATCGCCGTGGCGCCCAGGACGTAACGCCTGCTCTCGACGAGAAGAAGCGCAAGCACAAGACCTGAGTTGTTGATTGGGCTAGAACGTTGGTCCGATGAATTCCCTGAGCCCGCTCGACGCGGACATTGCCTTCGACCCGGGCTGGTATCTTCAGGCCTATCCCGACGTCGCCGGCGCGGGGCTTGATCCGCTTGCGCACTATCTCGAGCATGGCCGGGCCGAGGAGCGGCTGCCGTGCGCGGAGGCGACGATCATCCGGGCCTCGCGCCTGCTCGACCTGAACTACTACATCATGAACGGCGACGACGTGCGCCGCGCCGGGCTCGACCCGTTCGAGCATTTCTGTCGGCATGGTTCGGCGGAGGCGCGCCGGCCGAACCCGTATTTCGATCCGGTCTGGTATCTCGGCCAGTATGGCAAGCCGGCCTTCATGGGGGCGGTCGCGCACTACACGCTCTCGGGCGAGACGCGCGGGATGCGGCCGAGCCTGCTGTTCGATCCGGTGTGGTATCGCCAAGCCTACGAGCTGGCTGCCGGGGTGAACGCGCTCGCGCATTATCTCGCCCATCGCGGCACCGGCGAGTTCAGTCCGCTGCCGTCGTTCGACGTGGGCTTCTATGTCGAGCGCTACCGCGACCAGATCAGGCCGGGGCGCGACCCGTTCGGCCATTACCTCGCCGTCGGCGGCCCGCGCGACTACGCGCCGTCGCCGTGGTTCGACGCGGCCGCCTACCGGGCGGCGCGGATGGATGGCGCGCACGCGGCGGACACGCCGCTGCTGCACTTCATCCGCTCCAGCCTGGGCGGGGCGCGGGCGCCGCGGCCGTCCGATCTGGCGCAGGCGGGGGCGCAGGCGGGGGCGCCGGTCTCGCTGCGCGCGGCCGAGCCTGCGCTGGCCAAGCCGGTCACCCGGGTGCGCCGTCCGGTCGATCCGATGGAACGGCGTGCGATGGTGCGCACGCTCGCCTCCGCCTTCATCGACGAGGAGGCGTATATCGCGGCCCTGGGCGGCCCGCGCGAGGACCCGGCGACGATCGAGATCTATCTCGCCCATCCGGCGCTCGAGCGGCCGTCGCTGACGCCGTTCTTCGATCCGGTGTTCTATCTCGGCCGCCATCCGGAGCTGCGTGCGCAGGAGCGCGATCCGCTGCTGCATTTCCTGCGCGCGGGCCTGGCCAAATCGTTCGATCCGCACCCGCTGATCGAGCTCGCCTTCATCCGCGAGCGCGGAGCCGAGATCGCCAACGGGCCGCATGCCGACGTGGCCCTGGCCGAGCTGCTGCAGCGTGGCCTGCTCGATCCTGGTCCCTATTTCTCGGTCCGCCACTATCTTCAGCAGGCTGGGCTCGATCAGGCGGGTCTCGATCGGGGCGAGGAGATCGCGGTGATCGGCTCGCCGCTGCGCCATTACCTGACCGTGGGGATCGAGCGCGGGCTGACGCCCAACCCGTTCCTCGACCTCACGTGGTATCGGCAGCAGGACGAGGGACGGCCGCGGACACCGCTCGCCGTCCTGCGCCATTTCGTCCTGCTCGGCGATCCGCGCGGGGAGAGCCCCGGCCCCGAATTCGACAGCGACTGGTATCTCGAGCGCTACCCGGACATCCGCGACGCCAAGCTGTCGCCGCTGCGCCACTTCCTCGCCTACGGACACGCCGAGAACCGGCAGCGCGCCCCGCTGCAGCGGCGCCCGCGGCCGAGCCAGGCGCGCCACGGCAGCGATCCCGAGGGCGACGTCGCCCGCTACCGGGCGATCGAGGCACGCTTCGACGCACGCGCGGCGCGCCAGCGGGCGGAGTTTGATCCGGTCGAGCCGGTCGCGTTCGCGGGCGAGCCGCCGACGCTGGCCTACGTGGCAGCCCCGGTGGTGTCGGTCCTGCTGCACGGCGAGGACGGCCAGGATGTCGGGCCCTGCCTGCATGCGCTCGGGTCGTCGGAGCTGCCGCTCGAAGTGCTTGGGTCCGGCCCCGTCGCCGACGCGCTCGCCCATTGCCGCGGCGAGCTGGTGCTGCTGCTGTCGGCCTCGCTGCTGCTCGCGCCGGGCACGCTGGCACGGCTCGCGGCGTGCCTGCGGGACGATCGCATCGCGGCGGCCGGGCCGAAACTGGTCGATGCCGAGGGCCGGCTCGAGGAAGCGGGCCGCGCGATCGCCAACGACGGCGCGATCGACCGGGTGGGCGCCGGCCTGCCGCCGAGCCGGCCGGATTTCTGCCGCGGACGCGACGTGCACGCGCTGTCGCACGAGGCGCTGCTGATCCGCCGCGGCGTGCTCGCCGACCTGCTCGCCACCTCCGACGCGCCGGCCCTCGACGAGCAGGGCGTCATGATCCTGTGCCTGCGCCTCCATGAGCGCGGCCACCGCATCCATTGCGCGGCCGACGCGTCCGCCCTCCGCGCGCCCGGCGCGCGGGCGCGGATCGAGGACGCGGGCGCGCGCGCCGTGTCCGCCCAGCACCTGATGGAGCAGTTCCCGCACGTGCTGCAGCGGCTGAACCGGACCCGGGTGATCGCCTTCTACCTGCCGCAGTTCCATCCGACGCCGGAGAACGATCGCTGGTGGGGCCGCGGCTTCACCGAATGGACCAACGTCACCACCGCCGAGCCGAGCTATGTCGGCCACTACCAGCCGCACGTGCCGGCCGATCTCGGCCATTACGACCTGCGGGTGACCGACATCTTTCGTCAGCAGGCGGCACTCGCGACGCGCTACGGCGTCGACGGGTTCTGCGTCTACGCCTACTATCTCGACGGCAAGCGCCTGCTGCACGAGCCGTTCGAGGCGATGCTGCGCGACCCGCGGGTGCCGTTCCCGTTCTGCATGTGCTGGGCCAACGAGAACTGGACCCGCAGCTGGGACGGCGGCGACGGCGAGGTGCTCGCCCGCCAGCGCTACGACGCCGAGACGCTGTCGGCGGTGCTGCGCGACGCGATCCGGATGGCACGCGATCCGCGCTACATCACGGTGGACGGCAAGCCGGTGCTGGTGATCTACCGGCCGCTGAAGCTGCCGGACGTGACCAACTTCGTCGCGCGCGCGCGCAACGCCTTTCGCCGGGCGGGCTTGCCCGGCGTGCACATGGTCTGCGTCGAGAGCGTCGAGCGGTCGGCCGACGGGATCGTGCCCGAGCATCTCGGCTTCGACGCGGCGGTCGAATTCCCGCCGCAGGGCCGCAACATGCTCGCCGCCGACCGCCCCCGGGTGATCAAGGAGGGCTGGAGCGGCCTGCGCTTCGACTACGCCGAGACGGTGCTCGCCTTTACCGAGCGGACCATCCCGCCCTACCGGCGCCACCCGGCGGTGTTCCCGAGCTGGGACAACACGCCGCGGCAGCCGTCGGGCGGCATCAATTTCGACGGCGCCGACCCGGCGATCTTCCAGTTCTACGTCGAGCGCAAGCTCGACGAGATGCATCGCAGCGCCGTCGGCGACGGACGCCTGCTGTTCGTCAACGCCTGGAACGAATGGGCCGAAGGCGCCCACCTCGAGCCCGACCGCGCCTTCGGCCACCGATGGCTCGAAGCACTGCGCGCCGCACGGGTCGCGCGAGGGTTGTCGTGAGACAGGGACGAAGGCCAGGGGTTCCACCCCTGGACCCCGCCAGAGGCCGGGCCTCTGGACACCATGACTTGAATCATGCGGGTCTGGGGGCGCCTGCCCCCAGCGGGTCCAGGGCAGAGCCCTGGCCTTCGGCCGACTAGACGATGCGCGAGGTCGTCCTGGCGGGCCATCCGTTCGCCACCACGGGCATGGGCCAGCAATTCCGGTCGCATGTCGCGGCGTGCCGGTCGGTCGGCCTGGACGCGCGCGTGTTCGACATCTTCGGCAACGTTGGTCGCGAGGATCCGGGATTGCGCGAGGCGCTCGAGCCGTTCGAGGCGCGCGGCCTCGGCGAGGGCGTGCGGATCTTCCATATCAACGGCGACGAGGTGCAGCCGGTCCTCGAGGCGCTCTACAAGCGCGGCGAGGCGTTCAAGGACGGCATCAACGTCATCGTTCCCGCCTGGGAGCTGCAGCTCTATCCGTCCGAGTGGGCGCGCGAGCTGAAGCGGTTCGACGAGGTCTGGGCGCTGTCACGGCTGATCGCCGGCAGCCTCGCGAGCGTGGGTGTGGAGAGCCACCTGATCAGCCAGCCGGTCGAGAGCGAGCCGGGGCCGTTCCTGCCGCGGCGGTTCTTCGGTCTGCGCGAAAGTGCGACGGTGTTCCTGTCGTTCTGCGACATGAGCTCGTATCGGGCGCGCAAGAATCCGGACGCGGTGATCGAGATGGCGCGTCTGCTGTCGGCGAGCCATCCGGCGGCCGACATGCAGTTCGTGCTGAAGGTGAAGGACGCCGAGGGCGACGCGGAGGATTATCTGGGTCCGCTGCGCTCCAAGCACCCGGAGATCCTGTTCATCGGCGGCCGGATGTCGTCGCTCGAGACGCGCAGCCTGATCGCGGCGTCGGACTGCGTGGTGTCGCTGCATCGGGCGGAGGGGTTCGGGCGGACGACGGCGGAGGCGATGTATCTCGGGCGGGTGGCGCTCGCCACCGGCTGGTCGGGCAACCTCGACTACATGTCGCCGTCCGACGCACTGCTGGTCAACTGCCGGCTGGTCGCGATCGGGGAGAACGAGTATCCGCACGGCGCCGGCCAGGCCTGGGCGGAGCCGGACATCGCGCATGCCGCGGTGCAGGCAGCCCGCCTGCTCGACGACCCGGCGGGCGTGGCACGGATCGCGGCCAGCGGTTCGCGTCACGTGCGGCTCTATCACAGCAATCGCGCGGTGGGCCTCCGCATCCGCGAACGCCTGTCCCATCTCGCACCACAAACGGTGGACGCTTCGGAGGAACAGGGCGCGCCTCCGGCAAACCGTCCGGCGGGCGGCCGGGCGCGAAGAGGTCATCGGTCCGCCAAGGCTTCGCAATGATCGACTCTTGAGCGAGGCCGCCGAAGAGGGGCTGGCGCCCGGACGCCGGGGCTGGGCGCTGGTGACGATCTCCTTGGGCATCCTGCTCGCCGTGATCGACGCCTCGGTCGCGAACGTTGCCTTGCCCACGATCGCGCAAGCCCTGCGCACGCATCCCTCGTCGTCGATCTGGGTCGTCAACGCCTACCAGTTGGCGACCGTCGTCGCTCTGCTGCCGGCAGCCTCGCTCGGCGAGATCATCGGCTTTCGTCGCGTCTACCTGGCGGGCCTGATCACCTTCACGATCGCCTCGCTCCTCTGCGCGGTCGCGGGCACGCTGCCCGAGCTTGCGGCGGCGCGCGCGATCCAGGGTCTCGGCGCTGCCGGCATGGTCGGGATCACGGGCGCGCTGATCCGTTTCGTCTATCCGGCAGGCCAGCTCGGCCGCGGCTCCGCGCTGATTGGCATGATGGTGGCGGCCGGCGCCGCGTCGGGTCCCACCCTCGCCGGGCTCGTGCTCTCGGTGGCGTCGTGGCCAGCCCTGTTCCTGATCAACATCCCGCCTGGGATCTTGGCACTCTGGCTGGCGCGCCGGACCCTGCCCGTCACCGCATCGAGCGGAAGGCCGTTCGATGTCGCGAGCGCCGGACTGAACGCCGCGTCCTTCGGCCTAGGTATCGGCGGCATCGATGCCCTGGCGCGCGGCGAAGTGGCACCCGGTGGTGCCGCACTTGCGGCAGGCGTGGTCGCGGGGTTCTGGCTGGTGCGGCGCCAGCTCGGGCGGCCGGCGCCGCTGCTGCCGATCGACCTGCTCGGGATGGTTCCGTTCCGGATGGCAATCATCACCGCGATCGCGTCCTTTGTCGCACAGTCCGCCGCACTCGTCTCGATCCCGTTCCTGCTCGAGGCTCATCTCGGTCGCTCGCCGGTGCAGACCGGGTTGCTGATGACGCCCTGGCCGCTGGCGAGCTTCCTGTCGGCGCCGCTCGTGGGCCGGCTCGCCGACCGGCTCCCGGTCTGGGCGCTCTCGACGGCCGGGCTGGTGGTCAACGCGATCGGGCTCGCCGGCATCAGCGATCTGCCGGCGGCGGCCACCGATCTCGACATCGTCTGGCGCATGGCCGTCGCAGGGCTAGGCTTCACCCTGTTCCAGGCGCCGAACAACCGCACGATCATCCGCGCCGCCCCGCGCGACCGCGCGGGCGGCGCGTCCGGCATGCTGTCGATGGCGCGCCTGATCGGTCAGACGAGCGGCGCGCTGGCCGCCGCGATCGCCTTCGCCCATCTCGGGCCCGCGGGTCCGCATGTCGCGATCGCGGCGGCTTCCGCCGTCGCGTTCGCCGCCGCGCTGATCAGCCTGCTTCGCACCGGACTACCCGCCGGTGCGCCGGAGCGGACGGCGCCGTGAAGACAGTCTCGGCCGTGCTGCGGGTCACGACCGGCAACTTCCTCGAGATGTACGATTTCTTCCTGTTCGGCCTCTACGCGCAGGCGATCTCGCACGCGTTCTTCCCGGCCGGCGACGAGACCACGTCGCTGCTGCTGACCTTCACCGTGTTCGGGGCCGGCTTCCTGATGCGGCCGCTCGGCGCGGTCGTTCTCGGCAGCTTCGTCGACCGCGTCGGCCGGCGCCGCGGCCTGCTGGTGACGCTGGCGATCATGGCATCCGGCACGATCCTGATCGCATTCGTGCCCGGCTACGCCACGATCGGGCTCGCAGCACCGATCCTGGTGCTGATCGGGCGGCTGCTGCAGGGGTTCTCGGCCGGCGTCGAGCTTGGCGGCGTGTCGGTCTACCTCGCCGAGATCGCACCTCCGGGCCGAAGCGGCTTCTTCGTCTCCTGGCAGTCCGGCAGCCAGCAGGTCGCGATCATCGCGGCGGCCGCCATCGGCTTCGGCGTGACCCGCGCGCTCGACGCGACCGAGGCCGCTTCCTGGGGCTGGCGGATCCCGTTCGTGATCGGTTGCCTGATCGTGCCGCTGCTGCTCCATGTCCGCCGCTCGCTCGAGGAGACGCAGGCGTTTCGTGCCCGCGACCGGCATCCGGGCTTTCGCGAGATCGCCGGCTCGATCGGCCGCCATTGGGTCACGATCGCGATCGGATTGATGCTGGTCGTGACCACGACGGTCTCGTTCTACATGATCACCGTCTACACTCCGACCTTCGGCCGCTCGGTGCTGCACCTGTCGAGCCAGGCGAGCCTGGTCGCGACGTTCTGCGTGGGTGTCTCGAACCTGATCTGGCTGCCGGTCATGGGCGCGCTGTCCGACCGGATCGGCCGCGCGCCGCTGCTGCTGATCTTCTCCGCCCTGATCGCGCTCACCGCCTACCCGTCACTCGCGTGGCTGACCTCCCATCCGAGTTTCGCCCACCTGGTGGGCGTGCTGCTCTGGCTGTCGTTCCTGTATGGCAGCTACAATGGGGCGATGGTCGTGGCGCTGACCGAGATCGTGCCGGCCGACGCGCGGACGACCGGGTTCTCGCTCGCCTACGCGCTGGCCACCGCGCTGTCGGGCGGCTTCACCCCGCTGGTGTGCACCTGGCTGATCGCGCATACCGGCGACACGGCGGCGCCGGGGGGATGGCTCGCAGTCGCCGGTCTCTCGGGCACCATCGCCACCGTCGTCGCCATCAGACAGGGGCTCTGCCCCTGGACCCCGCCAAAGGCTAGCCTTTGGAAACCATCACGAAGGGGACCAACATGAGACGATGCGTGCTGCTGATCGCAACGCTGATGGCGGTGCCCGTGGCGGCTGCCGCCCAAGGGACGGTGCGCGTTCTCTACGCGGGATCGCTGGTCAATCTGATGGAGCACGGCATCGGGCCGGGCTTCGATCAGACCGGCTCCAGCTTCGAGGGCTTCGCGGCCGGGTCAGGTGCGCTTGTCAATCAGATCAAGGGGCGGCTGCGAACCGCCGACGTCTTCATCAGTGCCAATCCGGCGCTCAACGGCAAGCTCGTCGGACCGGCGAACGGCAACTGGGTGAGCTGGTTCGTGGCCTTCGCGCAGTCGCCCCTGGTGATCGGCTACAACCCGGGCAGCCGGTTCGCGTCCGACCTCAAGACAAAGCCCTGGTACGAGGTCCTGCAGGAGCCCGGCATCCGGATCGGCCGCACCGACCCGGTGCTCGATCCGAAAGGCGCCCTGACGCTCAAGCTGGTGGCGCACGCCGGGCAGGTGACGAAGAGCCCGGCCCTGTCCCAGAAGATCCTCGGCGCGCCCGACAATCCGGCACAGGTGCTGCCCGAGGAGACGCTCGCCGGACGGCTGCAGTCGGGCCAGCTCGACGCCGGGTTCTTCTACTCCACCGAGACCGCCGACCTGCATATCCCGTCGGTGGCGCTGCCGCCCGAAATGGCGCTGTCGGCGCGCTATACGCTGACCATCCTGCGCGGGGCGCCCAATCCGGCGGGTGCTGCCGCGTTCGCCGCCTTCCTGCTCGGGCCGCAGGGCCGCGCGATCATGCACCTGCACGGGCTCGATGTGGTGCCCGCGGTGGCGGCCGGCGACGTCGCCTCGATCCCTGCCCCGATCACCGCGGAGCTCGATCAAGCCAGGTGAGGCGCACGCCGTCCGCGATCCCGATCCTCGCCTCGCTGCTTTGCCTCTATCTCGTGGCCCCCTTCGCGGCCGGCTTGGGCCGGGTGGGCTCGGCCGATTGGCATCAGGCCGGCTGGCACCGGATCGCGCGCGCGGGCGCGGTCTCGGCGGGCAGCGCAAGTGCCGCCACGCTGCTGATCGCGCTCGGCGGCATCCCGCTCGGCTATCTGCTGGCCAGGCGCCGCACGCGCGCGATGGCCGCACTCGGCTTCCTTGTCCAGATGCCGCTCGCGCTGCCGCCGCTGACCAGCGGCATCCTGCTGCTGTTCCTGCTGGGCGACGCAAGCCCGATCGGGCGCCTGACGCGCGGCGCGCTGACCGACAGCATCGCGGGCATCGTGCTCGCCGAGATGTTCGTGGCAGCTCCCTTCCTGGTGGTCGCCGCGCGCGCGGCGTTCGCGGCCATCGACCCGGCGCTCGAGGATGTGGCGTCGACCCTGGGTCATCGGCCGGCCGCGGTGTTCCGCCGCGTCGGCCTCGCGCTCGGCTGGCGGACGATCGCGGCCGGCCTGCTGCTCGCCTGGCTGCGCGCCTTCGGCGAGTTCGGCGCGACGGTGATGGTCGCCTACCATCCCTATTCGCTGCCGGTGCTGACCTATGTCGCCTTCGGCGGCGAGGGATTGCCCGCGATGCTGCCGATCCTGCTGCCCACCATGGCCGTCGCGGTCGCGGTCATGGCGCTCAGCCGGCTCGCGTTCCGCCTGCCGGCCCGCGGCGCGCCTTCCGCCGCGTGGCCGTCGCCGCTGGCCGCACGCCTGCCCGATGAGGCGTCTCGCCCGGGCCCGCAATTGAGGCTGGCGCTGCATCGCCGTCTCGACAATTTCGAACTGGACGTGTCGTGGCGGACCGAGGCGCGGCGGCTCGCGATCCTGGGACCGTCGGGCTCGGGCAAGTCGCTCACGCTCCGGCTGATCGCGGGCCTCGATGAGGGGGCGAGCGAGGTCGGGTTGGGCGGCCGCGATCTTGCGCGCCTGCCACCCGAGGCGCGCGGCATCGCCTATGTGCCGCAGGGCTACGCGCTGATGCCCCATCTGACGGTTGCCGAGCAGGTCCGTTTCGCTGCCCGTGCCGATCCGGCGCTCGCGTCGCACTGGACCCGAAGACTCGGGCTCGAGGCGCTCGAGCATCGCCGTCCGGACGAGCTCTCGCTGGGCCAGCAGCAGCGTGTGGCGCTGGCGCGCGCCCTGTCGCGCGCCTCGGCCAGGCTGCTGCTGCTCGACGAGCCGTTCTCGGCGCTCGACGCGGGTCTGCGCGCGCGCACCCGCGACGAGTTGCGGGCGCTGCAGCGCGAGATCGAGGCGACGACGGTGCTGGTCACGCACGACGCCGCGGAGGCGCTGCTGCTGGCCGACGAGCTGCTGCTGCTCGATGCGGGCCGCGTGCTGCAGGCGGGTCCCGCCTCGATGGTGTTCGCCCGGCCGGCCAGCGAGCTCGCGGCGCGGCTGCTGGGCGCGGAGACGATCGGGCACGGCCATGTCGCGCGGCCCGACGCCATCGACCTCGGCGGGGTCGTATTGCCGGTCGCGGGAGCGCCGTTGACGCCCGGCATGCGCGTGGGCTGGGCGGCGAGGCCCGGCCAGATCCGCCTGTGCCCCGCCGACGCGACCGGCCTTGCGGCGTCCCTCCTGTCGCGCGGCGCGGCGTGCGCCGGCCAGCGCCGGGTGGCGCTCAGGTTCGGGGAAAGCGTCCTCGACATGCTGGCCGATCCGGACTGTCCGCCTGCCGGTCCGTGCGTCGTGCGGATCGATCCGGCATCGGTCCAGGTCTGGCCGGCATGACCGGACCAGCGCAGGATGTGCCCGTGTTCGACGACGCCTTCAGGGCGCGACTGCTCACATTGTTCCGATGGCGCCGCGACGTGCGCAATTTCCGCGACACGCCGGTGCCGGCGTCGCTGATCGACGAGCTGATCGAGATCGCGTGCCTGGCACCGTCGGTCGGCCTGAGCCAGCCCTGGCGGTTCGTCACCGTCGACGATCCGCGGCGCCGGGCTGGCGTGCTGGCCGATTTCGAGGCCTGCAACGCGCAGGCGCTGGCGGGCCAGGCGCCCGGGCGCGCCGCGTGCTATGCGCGCCTCAAACTCGCCGGGCTCGGCGAGGCGCCCCGCCACCTCGCGGTGTTCGCCGAGCCCTGCCCGGCCGAGGGTCACGGTCTCGGCCGGCGGACGATGCCGGAGACGACCGCCTACTCCGCGGTGATGGCGGTCCACACGCTGTGGCTCGCCGCGCGCGCGCTCGGCCTTGGCGTGGGCTGGGTGTCGATCCTAGATCCGGCCACGATACGCGCGATCCTCGACGTGCCGCCCGGCTGGGTTTTCATCGGGTATTTCTGCGTGGGCTATCCGCGGATCGAGACCGACACGCCCGAGCTGGAGCGCGCCGGCTGGGAGCGGAGGCGCACGGCGTCAGTGGTCCGGCGCTGAGGCTGGTCCGGCCACGTAGAGCTTGCCTCCGCTCTCCTGGAACTCGGCGCTCTTGCGCTCGAGCCCCGCGATGCGCCGCGCGTCGAGGCGGAGGTCGTGCGAGATCCGCATCGAGCAGAATTTGGGACCGCACATCGAACAGAAATGGGCGGTCTTGTGCGCCTCCCTGGGCAGCGTCGCGTCGTGGAACGAGCGTGCGGTGTCGGGGTCGAGCGAGAGGTTGAACTGGTCCTGCCAGCGGAACTCGAACCGCGCGCGGCTGATCGCGTCGTCGCGCAGGCGGGCGGCGGGGTGGCCCTTGGCGAGATCGGCCGCATGGGCCGCGATCCGGTAGGTGATGACGCCGGTCTTGACGTCGTCCCGGTCGGGCAGGCCGAGATGCTCCTTGGGCGTCACGTAGCAGAGCATCGCGGTTCCGAACCAGCCGATCATCGCCGCCCCGATCGCCGACGTGATGTGGTCGTAGCCGGGAGCGATGTCGGTGGTCAGCGGACCCAGCGTGTAGAACGGCGCCTCGCCGCAGGTCGCGAGCTGCTTGTCCATGTTGACCTTGATCTTGTGCATCGGCACGTGGCCGGGGCCCTCGATCATCACCTGGCAGCCGCGGCTCCAGGCGACGCGGGTGAGCTCGCCCAGCGTCTCGAGTTCGGCGAATTGCGCCGCGTCGTTGGCGTCCGCGATCGAGCCGGGGCGCAGCCCATCGCCGAGCGAGAACGAGACGTCGTAGGCGCGCATGATGTCGCAGATCTCCTCGAAATGCTCGTAGATGAAGCTCTCCCGATGATGCGCGAGGCACCAGCGCGCCATGATCGAGCCGCCGCGCGAGACGATGCCGGTGACGCGGGTCGCGGTCAGCGGGACATGCGCCAGCCGCACGCCGGCATGGATGGTGAAGTAGTCGACACCCTGTTCGGCCTGCTCGACGAGCGTGTCGCGAAAGATCTCCCAGGTGAGCAGGTCGGGCTCGCCCACCTTCTCGAGCGCCTGGTAGAGCGGGACGGTGCCGATCGGGACCGGGGAATTGCGCAGGATCCAGCCGCGGATATTGTGGATGTTACGGCCGGTGGAGAGGTCCATCACCGTGTCGGCACCCCAGCGGATCGCCCAGACGAGCTTCTCGACCTCGTCGGCGACCGAGGACGTGACGGCGGAGTTGCCGATGTTGGCGTTGACCTTGACCAGGAAGTTGCGGCCAATCACGACCGGTTCCAGTTCGGGATGGTTGACGTTGGCCGGGATGATCGCGCGTCCGGCCGCGATCTCGCGGCGGACGAACTCGGCCGTGATGAAGGCGGGGATGGCGGCGCCGAAATCGTCGCCATCGGCACGCCTCTCCGCCGCGCCCTCGACCGCCACCGCGCGGCCGAGGTTTTCGCGATGCGCGACGTAGCGCATCTCCTCGGTGATGATGCCGGCGCGGGCGAACTCGTATTGCGTCACGTGCCGTCCGCCGCGGCGCTGATGGACCGGGTGGGCACCGGGCCAGGCCGGCACGAGGCCGCCCCCGGCCGCGAAGCCGTTATCCTCGGGACGCACCGCGCGCGGTGCGGTCTCGTCGAGACCGCGCCCGGCGAGCCATGCACCCCGCACCGAGGGCAGGCCGCGCGCGAGGTCGATCCGGACGGACGCATCCGTGTAGGCGCCGGAGGTGTCGTAGACCCGTACGGGTTCCTCGAGCGACGACGGATCGAGCACGATCTCCCGGAACGGCACACGCACGGATGGCAGACCGTCCGGTGCCGAATAGGCCTTGCGCGACCCGGCGATCGGACCGGTCGTGACCGTGTCGGGAAAGAGCGTGTTGACTATGTCCATCGTGGCCTCCCTCGCCGAACGCCTGGACAGGGAGGAAGGACGGCCTGTCCTTCTGACCAGTCCCTCCGCCGGCATGATCCGGATCAGGTTCCCCGGACCGGCCCGCGTGGGTCGTGTCCGGCAGGGTTGCCGCGCTGCGACGGAAATGGTTCCGACGCGATCGGTGTCTCAGCCCCTTGTCGGGACACCCCTTGGTCCGATGAGCATCATCGCGGACAGGGCGCGTGTCAACGACGGCGCGTCACGCCATGATGTTGGCGCTGTCCCCGCCGGTGACGTCGAAGGAGGCGCCGGTGATCATGCGCGCCTCGTCGGACGCGAGCCAGACATAGGCGGGAGCCACGTCCGCGGCCTCGATCCACGGCACCCCAAGCGGGAGCCTCGCGGTCTGCGCCTCGACGACCATCGGCTCGAGGTCGCCCTCGGGTACTTGGCCGTGGCCCTGGATCATCGCCTGCCGGTAGCGGGACTGGTTTCGCGTGAGCTTGGTGTCGATCAGTCCCGGAACCACCGCGTTGACGGTGATGCCGTGTTCGCCGAGTTCCATCGCGGCCGACTTCATCAGACCGAACAATCCCCATTTCGACGCGGCGTAGGCGCTGCCGTCGCGCATGCCGTGCCTGCCCTGGGTGGACGAGGTCACGATGATGCGGCCGCCCTTTCGAGCCATCATGCCGGGGATGACGGCGCGGATGGAACGCGCGGTTCCGGTCAGGTTGATGTCGATCTGGTCGTCCCAGTCGGCGTCGTCCATCTCGGCGAGCGACGCGAAGGACTGGATCCCCGCCACCGCCGCGAGGATGTCGACGCCGCCGAATTCCTCCTCGACGGTCGCGACCGCCCGCCGCAGCGCCGCGAGATCGCGGATGTCCGCGTCCAGCCGCAGCCATTCCTGGCCGGCCGCTCGGACCAGGCGCCCGGTCTCCTCGAGATCGTCGGTTCCGGGGATCGCGTAGCGCTGAATGGCGCTGACCCGGTGTCCGACATCGAGGCCGGCCACGTGCGCGCCTTCGCGCGCATAGCGCTCGGCCACGGCCCGCCCGATCCCGCGCGCGGCTCCGGTCACGATCGCGACCTTGCCCGCCAGCAACCCTGCCATCCGTGATCTCCATCCGCCTTGGAAGCTGCAACGCCCGGTGCGGTTGCGCCGTTGCGTGCGGGGTTGAACACGACGGGGGGACGGGATGTCGGACGATCGCAAGGAGATCGAGCAGGCCTTCAGGACGGCGGTCAACATGACCCCGGCGAGCTTGCGCAAATGGCTCGACACGGACGAGAGCCGCTCGGTGGGAATGACGCATGACGGCGAGAAGGTGACCGATCCGTCGGATCACGAAGCCGTCGGCCACCAGATGGGCCGGCGCATTCTCGACCTCATGGCGAAGAAGGCGAGCGACCGGGACGACGACGACGTGAGCGCCATGCGCAAGGTGGTCAACTACGTCAACCGGCACGGCAAGCAGCGGCCGCAGGGTGACGTGTCCGACACGCGCTGGCGCAAGTCGCTGATGAACTGGGGCCACGACCCGCTGAAGGACTGACGCTACAACTTCACGATCATTGCCTGTGACGTCGGCAGCTCGATCATCGCCTGGTCCTTGTCGGCCAGGAACTGGTCGACGGCTTCCCGCACGCCGTCGAAGTATGAATAGTCGTGTGTCAGGATGATGCCGCCCCGGACGAGCCGAGGGTAGAAAAAGCGAAGACACTCCAGCGTGCTTGACTTCAAGTCGACGTCGAGGTGCACGAAGGAAAACTCTTGGTTAGAGACCGGGCGTGCTACGTCCGCAGAGAACAAGCCAGGATAGAAACTCACGTTTCCATGGTCGGCGAGAAATGCTTCGACCGACTCGAGCGACGAGGCATAGTCGCCCGGCCTCATCCAGTCGCGCTCGTGATGGCTGGGGTCCGGCAGACCCTGGAAGGTGTCGAACAGATGCAGCTTCGTTCCGCCACTGGCTGTGCTGATGATCTTTGCCGAGCAGCCTTGGAAGACGCCGACTTCGGCCATGTCTCCATCCAGACGGCTCTGTGCACGGGCAATCGAATACAGCAGGAAAGATTCGTTGCCGCTGAGCAGAGACTCCACGCCCCGTCGAGCGGACCTTATGTCCGCCATCGCATCGGATTGTTTATGACCGCGCAAGAGAATCAGCTCAAGTCGGGCGAGAATGCCGATCGAGATCGCTCGAAACGGCCTGCTGGAAGCGACGGCGCGATGAAGCCTGGCGCGTTTGAAACCGCGTTTGGCCGAGCGAGGAGCGATGGTCGAGCGGCTGCCGACGGCTCGCCGCAGGATCGTGTCAGGAATGGTTTCTCTCCTCCCTGGTTTGTCTCAATGACCGGCGACAGCGATCGCAGCCGTCCGACCAAGTGTGTGCCTGCCCTGCCGTCATGTCGGGTTGACTCCGACGACACACCTCAAGACGGCCTGCTCGATCTGGGAATGAACGCCTCGTTCGGGCGGGTTTCGGCATTGTCGGTGGATTGATCGGCCATGGTGACCGCCGGCGCGGTCGCGGAATGGATTAGCCGGTAGATGAGGGCCGCGACGACGCCGCCGAGCAGCGGACCTACCGTGTAGAAAAACCAGACCGGATAGAGGCCGGTGACGATCATCGGAGCCAGCGCCCTGGCTGGATTGCCGGCGCCGCCACTCACCGGGCCGCCGAGCAGCACACCGGCGGCCAGCGCGAAGCTGATCGAGACCGCGGCGGTTCCGGCGGGGACGCGCGGATCGGTGGCCGTCGCGATCACCGTCAGGACCAGGATGAAGGCAATCAGCGCGTCGACCAGCAGGACCTGGAGGTTGCTGGTACCGTGTACCGGCGAGGGCAGGCCGAGATGGGCGTCCTGATAGGCGCCGTGGCCATAGGCCGCCCCAACAACGAGGGAGGCGAGAATGGCGCCCGCGAACTGGGCCACCACGTAGGCGGGCACGTATCGCCAGGAAAACCAGGACCAGCAGGCATGTCCCGACCGCCTCGGCCAGCATGACGCGTGCGAGATTGCCCCCGGAATAGGGGGCGGTCCCGCCGCCGGTCCGGATCGAGCCGATCGCGTTCACGGGCGCCTGTTCAGGCAAGCCGCCCGCCTCCCGATGTCGTTCGTTGTGCTCACGCGGCGGGCGCGGGCGGCATCTGACCGTTCGGGGTCATCTTGTCGACCATGCCCGGCAGATGCTGGCTGAGTTCCGACAACAGACTTTGCGGCGCCATGCCCGACTTCGACGCCATCGCGTTGACCTGGTCGTCGCCCAGCGCACTGTGCACCTGGTCCGGCGAGACGGGCTGATTGGCGCCGTTGCCCACCCAGGATTTGGCGATGCCGCCGAGACCCGCACCCTCGAACTTCGAGATCAGGCCTTGCAACCCGCCGCCGGTGCCGCTGGCGCCGTCCTGGCCCAACATGCTGCCGAGAATGCCCTGGATGGGAGAGGCGCCGCCGCTGCCTCCCACGTCGGAGATGACGGAATCGAGAATGCCCATGGCCGAATGTCCTTCTGTCATGAAACGATGATGGCGGGTCAGACGGTTCGGCGACGACCCATCAGCGCATGGTAGATGACCAGCACGACAATGGCGCCCACGACGGCCACGACCATGCTGTAGATGTTCAGGCCGGTGACTGGTGCCGCGCCCACGAGGGAAAACAGGAAGCCGCCTACCACGGCGCCCACAACGCCGAGCACGATGTCGAGAATCAGCCCCTCGCCGCTCTTGTTGATGATCTTGCTGGCGATGAAGCCGGCGATCAGTCCGAGAATGAGCCATCCGATGATCGACATCGCGTCATCCACTCCTTTGCGCGAGAAATTGGAACCGGGCGCCACTCCGGAAAGCGGCGCCCGTCGTCACGGTCAGGCCGCCTTCTTGGCGCCGCTGTGCTGCTCGGCGTGTGCCTTGCTCGCCTCGGCGGTGTGGTGCGTGGCGTGCGCGAGGTGGCCGTGCGCGACCTGCGCGTGATGCGCAGCCTTGTGGTGGTCACCGGCTTCGTGCGCGCGAGCCGCCTCGTGGTGATGCTGGGCCGCGGTTTCGTGATGGGTCGCAGCACTCGTGTGATGCTCGGCAGCCTTGCGCTTCGCCATGGTGGTGTTCCTTCTGTGGACCTGACGGTTGTTGCTTGTCGGCTAGGCTCCCACGGTCCGACCGTCCACAGTGCGGTGGGTAACGAACAGACGGCGCTGCCTGGCAAGCGCGCCGCCGATGGAGGCCGCGATGAAGCCGAGCAGCAGCACCCCAAAGCCGGCGAAGGCGGTCTTGGAAGCGACGGCCGCGCTGGCGTCGGCGGCGTTCTTCGCTGCCTGGACCGCCTGGTCGCGGGTCTGCTGGAACTTCGCCTGCGCATCGTCGAAGCGCTTGGCGGCGTCATCGTGGCTGATGTGCCCTTGCGCCGCCATGATGGCGATCACGCGCTCCTTCGCTGCCGGAGCGCCGGAGCCGCCGCGGGCGAAGGTGACGAGGTTGGTGGCGACCGCCTTCTGGGCGTCCTGCGGCGTCATCGCGGCCGGATCGGGATTGGCCGGCTGCAGGTAGGCTTGGACCTGCTGCTGCATCATGTCCGGCGAGATGCCGGCAGCCTGGGCGAGCGGCTTGGCCGCCTGGCTGATGCCGCTTCCGGCCGACGAGGCGAGACCGCCGAGGGCGGAGAAGCCGCCGCCGATGATGCCGCCGATAGCCGAACTCAGCAGCCAGAACGTCAGCAGCGTCGCGATGCCCCAGGTGACAAGGCCATGCAACATGCCGTCGAAGCGGCTCTCGATGCCGGCCAGCCAGGCGGCGACGAAGCCGCCGACGAACAATGCCGCGCAACTGCTCGCCACCCACCAGATGCCGGCGCTCATGCCGAGGCTGCCGGCCGATGGGGTGCTGCCCGCATTGGTGTCGATGGTGCCGAGGCCGATGCCGGCGCCGAGCAGGCTCAGAAGCAGCTGCAGAGCTACAACGAGGATGACGCCACCGAAGATCGCGGCCCAGGAGATCCGCCGGTGCGTGTGCGATCCGCCGCTCGAGCGGGTGGTCGTGTCGATCGTGGTCGATCCCGGGTTCGAGATCTCCGGCATTCGGGTGTCGTAGGTGCTTGTGGACAAAGCCGCCTCCCAAAGTCGGGGATGCCCGAAGGCACCCCCGTTTTGTTGATCGCGTAGATTTACGCGCGGCGCTGGGTCGGCGGCACCGGAACCTGCTCGACCTTGACCTCATCGCGTCGAACGGTGTCCTTCACCGTCTCGGTGCGATCGGCGCCTTCCCTGCGCAGACTGACTTCTTCCGTGACGCGCGCCGTCTTGCCGACGACGGCCTCCTCGTTGGTCTCCGTCATCTCGATGCTCTTGTCGGTGAAGTCGGCGTCGCTTACCGGGCGGCCGTCGGTGACCGGGCGCCGGTCCATCGTCACTCGCTCGTTGTGCAGCGAGACCTGCTCCTCGACGGGCGTCTCGACGACGAAGCGCCTGATGCGGGTGGTGCCGCCGGCGACCGCACGCTTGCCGACCGACAGGCTCTCCTCGGCGAGTTCGAGGGTGCCGTTCTCGGCGCCAGCCCGCGCTTCCACCGCCGGCGCCGTCGTCGTCCGGGTCGTGGTGGTCTCGGCCATGCCATAGGACGCGGCGCGCTCGTCGAGATCGATCGGGCCATGGCTCTCGAGGATGGCGCTGACCCGCGCCACATGCTCCTCGCCGACCCTGACGGAGACGACGGTCGAGCCGCTCTCGACGCTTCGGTCGTAGACCGCGGTGTCGTGACCCGTCTCGCCGCCGAAGATGCTCGCCCAGAAGCCTTGCTTGTGTTCCGTGGTCGCACCGCTTCCCGCTGATGCCGGCATTGCCTTGGCGTGTTGCGTGATCACGCTCTCTGGCACGCTGGCGGCCTTCAGGTCACGCACCGCGTCATCGGCGTGGGCCGCCGTATCATACATGGCGACCAGATTCTGTTCATTCATTGTGCTTCTCCTGAGTTATCGTTTTGTTGGCTCGGTCCCGCTGTAGTGCGGGTCACGACGGCGTCCTGTTCGCGCACGGTCACAGTCTCACGATGGGTTTCGGTGACGCGCACGCGGCGGATCCTGACCTCCTCCTTGAGGACAAGCCGCCGCTCGACGACGACAATTTCCTCCACGACCGACATGATCGTGATGTCGCCTTCTTCCCGGACCGGCGGCGCCGCATCGATCCTGCGCCCGATCGGCACGATCTCGATCTCGATCCGTGCGTGCGTCAGCTCCTGTTCGACCAGCCGCTCATGCTCGCTCGTGACCGTGCTGACACGCACCGTGTCGCCCGCGCCTTGACGCACCGACACCGACAACTCCTCGGCGCTCAGCGTCAAAACCGAATCGACCCCTCGTGGATCGACAGCGACCGGCATGTTGTCATCCTATACCAACAAACGTTGAGACCGGCGCCGTTGAATGACTCGGTTCGACATGTTGTCGACCGTGATACAACGAAGACTAGACTGTCCGGTTGTTCGTCGCATCGGCCGGATATCGAGAAGCGACTATGCAAAAACGCACTCTTGCGTTTTCCGAACGCGCACCGGCCGTGCTCTCATACCGCAACGTTGCCGTTCGGACGCAGAGCGGCATCGGCTGGACTGAGTTTATCGGCGCGTTCTCGAAAGCAATCGGTGATGTGCGAGAGTGCCGCCCTGATCCGGACATTCGCGCGATTGTCGCGATGCACAACCAGCCAGATCCCCGCGCAGGGGACCGGGGATGGCGTGGTCAATTGCACCAGGCCTCGCTCGCGGTCCGCCCGGAACCGCGCCAGGCACGCCACCCCTCCACCATGAACCGCGGCCAAGACCGCGGCCTCGTGACTGGTGGTCTGCAATGCGATGCGAGCGCGGGGCATGAGGTCCGACAACCAGCCAGCCTGCCTCGCATCCTCGATGTCCGCGAACTGGGCGATCAGGTGATGGCCGGGGCCGCCGCTGTCGAAATCCAGTTCCCCATGCCGTTCCAGGTATTCGGGCGAGACGTAGAGTCCGAACGCGATGGTGCCGACACGGCGGACGACGAGGTCGTGCTGCACCGGCTGCGCGAGCCGCACCGAGATGTCGGCCTCTCGCATGGAAAGGCTCAGTTCCCGCGGATCGGGGATCAGCTCGATCATGATGTCGGGATGCTGAAGATGCAGCGTCGAGAAGCAGGGAGCGAGGATGTGGCTGGCGATGCTTTCCGGACAGGTGACGCGAACGAGGCCGGCGAGCAGCGTGTCGCGACCGCCCACCGAGCGTTCGAGGGAGAGCGCCTCGGCCTCCAGACGCTCAGCCTGCTCTCGAACAGCCAGCCCTGCGAGCGTCGGGACATAACCGTCCGGCGTGCGGTTGAGCAGGCGCACGCCGAGACTGGCTTCCAGCGACGCGAGCCGGCGACCCACGGTGGATTGGGCGACGTGGAGGTCCTTGGCAGCCCCCGAGAGACTGCCGTGGCGCGTGACGGCGAGAAAGAACCGCAGGTCGTCCCAATCGAGCATGAGCACTGGCCGCGCGTTTTCGCATGTCCACTCACCGGCTTTGGTTCTGGGTCGGCCGGAGCGGGAGGGTTATACGGTGCTGCCGATGTCCGGCCACATGTTCATAGAAGTATCGGATGTGCCGGGCAATCCGGCCGGTTCTGGTGCGCGGGCCATGGTCGCGTACCAGACGAACGACCGACGAAAGGACATGTTCGATGACCAAACGGCCAACAACACGCGGTCCGCCCGTGACGCCGATTCCCAAGCCCGCGCTCGACGCGCTGATCGCGAGGGGCCGTGCCGACCCGACCGCCACGCGAACGCTGCGCTGTCGCACGGTGGCGCAGGGACGCTTCCACCAGCTCAACTATATCCGCAATCTGCCGCCTCAGCCTGTCATGGAAGACGAGCCCGAGGGCCTGATGGGCGAGGATCTCGCGCCGAACGCCTCTGAAGCGTTGCTGGCCGCCTTCGGGTCGTGCCTGGCCATCGGCATTCACGCGAACGCCGTCGCCCGGCGCATCCCGATCCGATCGCTCGCGCTGGAATTGGAGGCGGACATCAACACCACCGCGGTCTGGGGGACAGGCGACGTCGATCCGAAACCGATCGGTTTCGAGACGATCCGGGTGACGGTCCATTTGGGTGCGGAGGCCTCCGACGACGTCCTCTCGGCGCTGATCAGACATGCGACATTATGGTCGCCGGTCGCCAACACCCTCCACAATCCGGTCCATCTGGACGTCAGCCTGGGCAGCGGCGCGCCGCCACTTCCGATCGATTCCAGGGCCGCATAAGGCATGCGTGAACCAGAAGAGCGGAAACCGTTGGCGGTGGCGACCGGGCGGTCGAGAAGCCGCCGCGGCAGCAATCCGCACGCATCCTTCGGCGGCTTCACATTGAGTCAGCCCGACTAGGCGACTGTCCCGACGGAAGCCGCGCATATCTGCGCCGGCTCCCAGGGGCCGTGCGCCGGGTCGTTTCGCGAGTTAACGAGAACTGAAATCGGGTCATGGTCCGTCAGGAAGGCGCGTTCGAAAGCGGCGGCACTCACCGGCGCACCGAACAGATAGCCTTGCGCCTCGCCGCAACCGGTCTCCTCGACCAGTGCGGCCTGCCGCGGCGTCTCGACGCCCTCGGCGATCACGCCCAGGCCGAATGCGCCCGCCAGGCTGACGATCGCGCGGACGATGGGCGCGTCCAAGGCACTGTCGCCGATCGCACGGACGAACGTCTGGTCGATCTTGAGCCTCGTGAGCGGGTATTTCTTTAACTGGCTGAGCGAAGCATAACCGGTTCCATAGTCATCGAACGCGACGCCCGCCCCCAGGGCGCGAAGCTGCTGGAGAGTTTGTTCGAGCCCGGCTTGGTGATGCAGGATCACATTCTCCGTGATCTCGATTTCCAGCGCCGATCCAGGCAGGTTCGAGGCCTCCAGGCAAGCGCGGACCTTCTCGACGAGCGTGCCCGAACGGCACTGCACGTCGAACAGATTGACGGCCATGGTCAACCTTGGAGGGAATCGTGCACGCCAGTCGGACACTTGCCGGCAGGCGGACTCGATCACCCATTGGCCGACGCTGGCCGCCAAGGCGCTACGCTCGAGAGCAGGCAGGAAAGCGGCGGGTGCGAGCAATCCACGCGATGGGTGCCGCCAGCGCAGCAGCGCCTCGGCGCCCACGATCCGCCGGTCGGCGAGCCGGACCTGCGGCTGAAAAAACAGCTCCAATTCGCCGCGCTCGAAGGCAAGGCGAAGCTCCTCGTCACACGACATCCGGTCCATCGCCTCGGTGCGCAGCGCCGGGTCGTAAAGACGGGCGCAGTGACGGCCCTCCGCCTTCGCCCGGTAGAGCGCCATGTCGGCGTTGGAGAACAGCTCGTCGGCATCGGCGCCATGAAGGCGATTGAGGGCGATGCCGATGCTGGCGCCGATCCTGATGGATTGGTCGCCGAGGGATAGCGGATCCGCAACAGACGTGACGACGCGGTCGGCGATGAAGACTGCCTGGACCGGATCGTCGACCTCCCGCAACAGGACCGCGAATTCATCCCCGCCAACGCGTGCCACCAGATCGTTAGGACCCGCGGTCCGCTGCAGCCGGCCGGCGATGTCGCGCAGGACCTGGTCTCCCGCGGGATGTCCAAGCGTGTCGTTGACTTGTTTGAACCCATCGAGGTCGAGCAGCAGCAGCGCGCCGGCCCCTGAGCCCGCCGTGATCTGCGCCAAGGCCTCTCGCAGGGCGAGCCGGTTGGAGATGTCGGTCACCGGATCCAGGTGCGCCAGTCTCGACAGGCGCTCCTCGTTGGCCAGACGCTCGGCCATCTGCCGGCCGGTCGCCTCCGCCTCCGCCAGCTTGACCAGACTCCAGTCGCGCCACAGGCGCAGGTGGCTGCCGACGACGGAGACGGCGCCAAACATCATGGCGACCGTGATCGCGGCACTCGGCCGGTCGGCGACCGATAGTCCGACGATGGGCAGCAGGACGATATAGGCGATCAGCGGAATGGACGTCGCATGGAAGGCGGTGCGGCAACCGATCGTGGTCAGGGAGGTGCTGAGGAGGGAGCCGAGCAACAGGAAGGCGGCACATGCGCCGCCCCAGCCATCCATGTAGGTGACCTCCTCCAGGGAGATGCCGCCGAACACGATGCTGTTCGAGGCGAGGAGAGCGATCGCGAGCGGATGGAAGATGGGTCCGGTCGCGGATATGCGCGGCCGGCGCCCCGAAAAGCAGGTATGCTCGGCAATCTGGAGGAGAGCATACAGACCCACCCACGCGAAAGCCCGTCCCCATCCGATGAAGGAGCCGAAGCTCGCCGCAGTGAACACGCAGATGAACAGCCGCAGCCCGAGCTGCCGATGTCTGGCACGGAAGACGGCGGCAAGCGAGGCGCGGGCGGTGTCGCTCATGGGGATCCGCAATCCGAGGCTGTCAGGACGATCAGGATACGCCATCTCTGGTAAACCGATCGTGAACCGAAGGCGTCGCGCGCCATCGGTCTGACCAACGGCTGCAATCGCGAGCATGCGGGCCCGCGCTGCCTGGGCGGTCCTCGTTCATTTGTCTGTTTAAAACGCTATTTGAGACAGACGGCAAATCGCGTCCGCGCGCCGCTCGTGAAATGTTGAACAGAAATCAGCTGAAACTTCCTTCACAGGCGGAATGTGCCCGATTAGTCAGTGTAATTGCTGGCACGGTTGCCGGCTCAGTCGGCCCCACCAACGGATGGCCGATGACAAGGGGAGGTTCAGACATGTCGCCGCGCCGCGGTCCCGCGGTCGTCCCTGTTTTCTGACAAATCATATCGGTGAAGCTCGACGGCGACAGCCGCTTGCCGACACACATCCATCGGAGGCAACTCATGAACGAACAACGACGCACAGGCGTGTCGTCGATCCCGCGCGCGTTTCTTCTGTCGCTCACGGCGCTGACCGCCGTCGGCGCCGGGGCGCGGGCCCAGACCTTCACGCCGATCCATCCGCCGGCGGCACCGCTCATCACGCGCGAGCCGTATCTCAACGTCTGGCTGAAGAACAGCAGCGGCATCCTCCCGGGTACGTGGCCGCAGCATTGGGACGGGACCATCAAGGCGATGACCGGCTACGCCACCATCGACGGGCAAAGCTACCTGTTCCTCGGCGCCCCCGCCACGACGCCGTCCGCCCAGCACACGATGACGCAGACTTCGTTGACGACGACGGCGACGCAGTCGATCTTCACGTTCAGCGGCGGCGGCGTGAAACTGACGGTCGGCTTCCTGTCGCCGGTTGAAGCCACGGACCTCAAACGGCTCAGCATGCCGCTGGCCGACATCAATGCGACTGCGGTCAGCGCCGACGGCGCGACCCACTCGGTGCGCATCTATTTCGACATCAGCGCCGAATGGGCCAGCGGCAATGAAGGCGCCTACGTCAGCTGGGCACCGCAGACGATCGCGCTCAACAGCGACGGCAAGGCGGCCAGCGGCAGTCTCGCCGCTTGGACGATCAAGCCGACCCATCCGACAGTGTTCCAGCAGACCGGAAACTTCGCCGATTGGGGCACCGTGCTGTGGGCCACCCAGTCGAACAACGGCCTGACCGTCCAGAGCGGACAGGACACCGTGGTGCGTGAGCAGTTCCTCGACCACGGCGTGCTCACCAACACCGACGACACCAATCAGCCCCGCGCGATCAACAACGAATCTCCGACGTTCGGCTTCGCGAGATCACTCGGCTTCGTCGGCACCACCGCGAGCAAGCCGTTCACGCTGCTGATCGGACGCGTGCGCACTCCTGCCATCAACTATCTCGGCACGCCGATCAAGTCGCTCTGGACGAAGTATTTCTCGTCCTACAAGGCCATGCTCGCCTTCGCCTACAAGGACGGTGCGAAGGCGGTCACGCGCGCCAACGCGCTCGACACCAATCTCGCCAACGCGTCGGCCGCGGTTGGCGGATCCGACTATGCCGCGCTGACGGCGCTCACGCTGCGGCAGGCGTTCGCCGCGACCGAGCTGACCGGGACGATCAACAATCCCTACATGTTCCTCGAGGAGATCAGCAGCAGCGACAACGTCTCGACCGTCGACGTGCTCTTCCCGGCGTTCCCGGTGTTCCTCTACACCAACCCGGAACTCGTCCGCTACCTGATCGAGCCGGTGATCGACTACGTCGAGTCCGGCCAGTGGCCGGCGCTGTACTCGCCGCACGACCTCGGCATGACCTATCCGAACGCGAGCGGTCATAACGACGGCGGCGGCGAGAACATGCCGGTCGAGGAGACGGCCAACATGCTGATCATGGCCGATGCCTACATGCAGCATGTCTCCGCGTCCGAAGCCGCCGCCTACGCCAACGCGCATTACGCCGTCTTCAAGCAGTGGGCGGACTACCTGCTGACGGTGCCGTCGGGCGTGAAGTATTCGAACGCGGTCGATCCTCAATACCAGAACCAGACCGATGACTTCGCCGGCTTCGTCGCCCACAGCGTCAACCTGGCGCTGAAGGGGATCAGCGGCGTCGCCGCCTTCGCGCAGATCGCCAACATCGCCGGTGTGAACGCGGACGCGACCTACTACCGGAACCAGGCGGCACTCGGGATCGGCACCTGGGCGAAATTGTCGCAGAACTCGGCAGGAACCCACCTGCTGCACACCTATCGCGAGGCCGCGAACGCCTACAGCCCGGACACCACGGGCGAGGCGGACAGCGACTGGAGCATGCTCTACAACGCCTACCCGAACCGGCTGCTCGGTCTCAACCTGATCCCGCAGAGCATCCTTGCGGAACAAGCAGCCTTCTACATCACGCAGGAACGACCGCTCGGCGTGCCGTTGCAGCCCGAGACTCTCGATGAGGGCGGAACGCAGACGACGATCGCCAAGTCCGACTGGAATCTCTGGACCGGCACCGCGCTGGAGAACGCGACGCTGCAGCAGAACATCATCAGCGAGGTCTACAACTATGCCAACACGGTGAAGTCCGGCAATCCGTTCTCGGATTGGTATGATCCGACCGGGACGACCAACTTCGTCAGCGGATTCCAAGCGCGACCGGTGCAGGGCGGCATCTTCGCGCCGCTGACGATCAGCAAATAGTTGTGGCCGGGGTCCGGGGGACCGGCATCGGTCCCCCGGCTTTTTCTGTCGCTGTCCTCAATCGTTGACCGACAACACCATGACCGGATCGGATCGAATCTGGCTGTCTAAAACGGTATTTGAGACAGTTTGAGGGAGCGTTCGCGCTGTGCTCGTGAAATGTTGAACGAAAGCTAACTGAAACTTCCTTCACAGACTCGAGGCGCCCGATTAGTCAGTGTAATCGCTGGCGCGGTTGCCGGCCAAGTCGGCCCCACGAACGGATGGCCGATGACACCGGGAGGTTCAGACATGTCGCCGCGCCGCGGCTCCCGCGGGCATTGCTGTTTTCTGACAAAACCACGTCGGTGCATCTCGACGGCGACAGCCGCTTGCCGACACACATCCATCGGAGGCAACCCATGATTAAACAACGACGCAAGGCCGTGTCGTCGATCCCACGTGCGCTCCTCCTGTCGCTCACGGCGCTGACCGCCGTCGGCGCCAGCGCGCGGGCCCAGACCTTCACGCCGCTCCGTCCGCCGGCGGCACCGCTCATCACGCGCGGTCCGTATCTCAACGTCTGGCTCAGGAACAACACCGGCATCGCGCCGCGCACGTGGCCGCAGCATTGGGATGGCTCGGTCAAGGCGATCACCGGCATCGCCAACATCGACGGCACGCCCTATCTCTTCCTCGGTGCACCCGGCACGCCCGCGATCCCGAAGACGATGACGCAGACGTCGTTGCAGACCACCGCGACCCAGTCGATCTTCACCTTCAATGCCGGCGGCGTGAACCTCACGGTCGACTTCCTCTCCCCGGTCGAGGCCAAGGATATCCGCCGGTTGAGCATTCCGCTCTCCGACATCGTCACGACGGCCAAGAGCAGTGATGGTGCCACGCACAACGTGACGGTCTATTTCGACATCAGCGGCGAATGGGCGAGCGGCCTGACGGGCGCGGGCAATACGCCGGCCCTGATCAACTGGGCGCCGGAGACGATCCCGCTCAATTCGGACGGAACCTCCGCGCCGGGCAATCTGTCGGCGTGGACGGTCCATCCCACCGATCCGCTCGTCTTCCGGCAGGACAACAACTTCGCCGACTGGGGCACGGTCCTGTGGGCGACGAAGTCGGTGGCGGGGATCGAGACGCAGTCGGGCGCCGACGCCGCGGTGCGCACGCAGTTCGTCAACAACGGCACGCTGACCGGTGCCAACGACACCAACCAGCCGCGGGCGATCAACAACAACTTCCCGGTCTTCGCCTTCGCCAAGCCCTTCGGCAACGTCGGCACCACGGCAACGGCGCCGTTCACCCTCCTGCTCGGCCGCGTCCGCGACCCGGCGATCAACTATCTCGGCAATCCGGTCCGTTCGCTGTGGACGCAATACTGGCCTTCATACGAAGCGATGTTGGCGTTCGCCTACAAGGACAGCACGGCCGCGATCAAGCGCGCCGACACGCTCGATGCCAATCTGGCCAGCGCCTCGAACGCATTGGGCGGTCCCACCTACAGCGCGCTGACGGCGCTGACGCTCCGTCAGGCTTTTGGCGCGACCGAAATGACCAACACGATCAGCAACCCCTACATGTTCGTCGAGGAGATCAGCAGCAGCGACAACGTCTCCACCGTCGACATCCTGTACCCGTCGATGCCCGCGTTCCTCTACACGAATCCGGAACTGGTGCGTTACATGATCGAACCGGTCATCGACTACAGCGAGTCGGGTCAATGGCCGGCGCTCTATTCGCCGCATGACCTGGGTGCGACGTATCCGAACGCTGTCGGCCACAATGACGGCGGCGGCGAGAACATGCCGGTCGAAGAGACCGCCAACATGCTGATCATGGCGGATGCGTACATGCAGCATGTATCGCCGGCCGAGGCGGCGACCTACGCCAACGCGCATTATGCCCTCTTCAAGCAGTGGGCGAACTATCTGCTGACGGTTCCGGCCGGCGCCACCTACGCCAATGCGGTCGACCCGCAGTTCCAGAACCAGACCGACGATTTCGCGGGCTTCGTCGCCCACAGCGTCAATCTGGCGCTCAAGGGGATCAGCGGCGTCGATGCCTTCGCGCAGATCGCGAACTTCGCCGGTGTGAAGAAGGACGCGAACTACTACAGGAACCAGGCCGAGATCGGGATCAGCACCTGGGCGCAATTGTCGCAGAACACCGCCGGGACGCATCTGCTGCACACCTACCGCGAGCCGGCCAACGCCTACAGTCCCGATACGACGGGCGAGGCGGACACCGACTGGAGCCTGCTCTACAACTCGTACCCGAACAATCTGCTCCACCTCAACCTGATCCCGCAGGCCATCCTCGCGGAAGAGGCGGCCTTCTACATTACCCAGGAGCATCCGCTCGGCGTGCCGCTGCAGCCCGAGACCCTCAACGAGGGCGGGGTGCAGACGACGATCGCCAAGTCGGACTGGGATCTCTGGACCGCCGCGGGGCTTGAGAACGCGACGCTGCAGCAGAACATCATCGACGAGATCTACACGTATGCCGGTACAGTGCAGTCCGGAACTCCGTTCTCGGATTTGTATGATCCAACCGGAGTGACGAATTACGTCAGCGGGTTCCAAGCGCGACCGGTGCAGGGCGGCATCTTCGCGCCGCTGACAATCGGCAAGTAGTTATTGCCGGGGGTCCGGGGGACCGGCATCGGTCCCCCGGCTCTTTCTCTGGCTGTACTCAATCGTTGACCGACAACACCATGATCGGATCGGCGATCTTCTCCGGGGCGATCTCCTGATCGAGCGGCAGCACCGCGGTTCCGATCGCGAAGAACTCGATCACGTGCGTCTGCCAGCCGTGGCTGCCCTCGTGGATGTCGACGCCGACCACGCCCTCGGCCTTGGCCGCCGAGGCCTCGACCTGCATCCGCTCGATCGCGATCTCGCGCGCCTCGTACATCGCGGAGGTGAAGTTCTCGAGCTCGACATTGCGGCCCGCGGTCGAGAGCCCGGACAGGACGCCGCGATGCGCCACGTGATAGACGCAGCTTCCCATCACCATCTCGACCGGCCGGTAGCCGGAATGCAGCAGCGACCAGAAATCCTGTCCCGACAGGTCGGACGTGAACGGTCCGCCGTCATGCGCGCGGAAGCCGCGATGGCCGTCGCCATGCACGACGCCGGTGCCGATCGCGATGAACTCCAGCAGATGCTGGTCCCATTCGAGACGCTTGATGGTGAGCTTGACGCCGACGATACCGTCCGCACCCATGGCGGACGCTTCGGCGCGCATGCGCGACATCGCGAGCTCGCGCGCGTGATACATGGCCTTCGACAGGACATCGAGCTCCTGGTTGCGCGTCCAGGTCCCGTATTGGATGCCGACATGATAGACGCAGGTTCCGACACAAAGACCGATCGGTTCGAAACCCGCCTTGCGGACGAGCAGGAACTCGTTGACCGAGAAGTCCGACGTGAAGACGCCGGACGAATGGGCAGAGTGCCGGAGCCCCTTCAGGCGTTCCTTGGCATGCGCGGGAATATCGTTCGGCATGTCAGACTCCTCCCTCCTCGTCGTCGAGCGCGTAGGATTGATGATGCGGCCGGCCGGCCACGAGCGGCGTGCGTCCCGCCCGCAGATCGACTGCCATGCCGATCGAGTGCGGAAAGGAAACGCCCTTGGCCGCATCGACGACGGTCGCGATGACGATGTGGCGGCCGAGATAGCGGTTCGGCTGGTTCTCGCCGCCTTCGATCTCGAACATCTCGCTGAAATTGATATGGGCGAGCACGCCGTTGCCCTGCGTGCGGGCGTGCTGGCGCAGCTCGCCATGCGCGCGGCGCCGGATGGTTTCCCAGAAATCGCTGAGCGTGCGGGCCTCGATGTTGCCCATCCAGCTTTGCGTCGCGCGGCCGCGCCAGTCGGTCAGCCACTCGTATTTGGCGCCAACCGCAATGCCGGTCGGCACCACGTCGGCCTCCAGCAGCTTGACGAATTCGAGCGCCGGCACGGTGGCCACGATCGGCTGGTCGCTCGGCGCCATGCCCTCGACCCGGACGGCGGTGCCGACCAGCGTGAAATCCATGCTCTCGCCCATCGCGAGGTCGATCGTCCGCATCTTGACGTCGAGGACCGCGTTCGCACCCGCGGCGACGGCTTCCTGGCGCAGACGCTCGAGTGCGGTTTCCCAACCCTTGGCGTGGCCCTCGGTCCAGGACCAGCCGTAATGCATCCAGCATGTCGCCGAGACGGTCGCGATCGGCCGGATGCCGTGCGAGCGCACGATCGCGAGCTCGGCCGGCGTCAGCGTCGCGATCCAGGGCAGCGTGCCCGCGCGGGCCGCGCCGAGCCGCGCCTCGATCATGGCGGGAACGCGATAGGCGCGCAGGCTCTCGACGATGTCGGCCTGGCGCGCCGCACTCGCCTGCGCGTCCGGCGAGGGACCCCGGAAGCGGTCGAACAGGCTCATCAGCCGGCCATGAAGGCGGCGAGCGAGCGGCTCAGCGCCTTGGCCTGCTCGCTCGCCTGCCTGGTCTCGGCGGCGAGCAGCGCGAACCATTCGGCCGGATCGACGTCGCGGGTGTTCAGCGCGATCCCGCGCACGATCAGGGCCACGCTGGTCCTGACACGTCCGCCCGCCTCCTCGAGCCGGTAGCTCTTGTCGCCGAGTGCGACCGAAAGGCCGGTGATTTTCGCAGGCGCGAACAGCGCCTTCTTCTCGTGGATCGTCACGAGGTCCGGCAACGCCTCCTTGAGCCGCAGCGCGAGGGCGGCGAGGTTGCCCTGCGCGTCGGCGGCGAAGCGGCGCAGCCACGCCGCCTGCATGTCGAAATCGATCTCGCTCACGGTGCGACCGCGTGCCCCGCCACGCCGCGCATGCCGGCCGCGAGCCGGTCGCGGATGCCGGCGAGCTTGGCCTCGCGCTCGCGGTCGCCGGCGGCGACCTCGCGCTCGATGTCGATCACCTCGTGCATGGTGCGGATGGTCTCGTCGGCGACCTGGGCGAGCACCTCGATGTCGCGAGCGTCGCCGCCGAGGCTGCGGGCGGCGGACGTGGCGGCATCGTGCGCACCCTTGGATGCGAGCAGCGTGACCCGGCGCGCCGCCTCGTCGAGCTTGGCACTTTCGGCGGCGGCGTTGCGGATGTCGACCTGCACGACGGCTTGGGACGCGACCGCCATCAGGCGCGGAATCACCACCAGCATGCCGTTGGAGATCTTCATCAGGCGGGTTTCGGCGGCCTGCTTGTTCTGGCCGATGATCGGGATGAGCAGCGCGGAGCCGACCAGGTTCTCGCGCATCTCGGCGATCTTGCCACGGAAGTTGGCCAACGCGCCGCGGAATTCGAGCACGTCGGCGGCGTCCGCGGGATCGCCGGTCGCGACCGCGGCGAGCCGCAGCCGCTCGAGCTCCAGCTCGCCGCGATCGAGGGCGATCTGTCCGGCCGCGATCTCGATCTTGAGCCCGTGCAGGCTGCGCCGGATGGCGGCGGCCTGCGCGTCGAGCAGTTCGAGCGACACGGCGAGATCGGCCTTGGTGCGGCGCGCCTTGGCCTGTTCGGCGTCCATCAGCGCGAGGAAGGTCTTGCGGCTTTCGGTGAAGCCCTTGAACGCGGAGTGCGCGTCGGCGGCGGCCCCCATAAGGCGGCCGAACACGCCCTTGCGCGCCGGCGGCTGGCTGCCGGAGGCCTCGGCCTGCAGATCCTCGATGCGCAGGATCTTGACCCCGTCGATGACCGAAGCGGCGATGCGTCCGACCTCACCCGCATCGCCGAGCCGCACGCCGCTCAGCAACTGCCGCGACGCACTCGCGATCTCGGCGAGCACGCCGTCGCCGTGGGCAAGCAATGTGGCGGTCGCGCGGAAATCGATCTGCGACGCGGACTGCGTGGCGGCGGCGAGATCGTCAGGGTTGAGGTTGGCCACCTCCACCAGCCGGGCCGGCGCGGGCTCGGCGACCAACCGCGGATCGGCGACGGCGAGCGGCTGCGCCACCTGCAGCACCACCGGCGCGGGCGCCGGATCATCGAACGCGGACAGGTCGAGCGGCGCGTCCGGATCGGTCGCTGGCATCCCCTTCTCCTTCCGGCCGACTGGGCGGATCATCGCGGCCAAGCGGGTCGCGAGCAAGAGAAGATGGGGGTTTCCATCATGACCGAACGGCTGACATTCTTCTGGAGCCACCGCAAGGACGCGCCGCATTGCGAGTGCAGCCAGTTCTATCCGAGCCCCATGATCATCGATGGCGCGGCTTTCGGCTGCGGCGAGCAGTGGATGCATTGGCGCAAGGCCCTGCTGTTCCGGGACGAGACGACCGCGCAGGCCATCCTCGCGGAGCCCGATCCGGCCCGGCAAAAGGCCCTCGGGCGGCAGGTCGCCGGTTTCCTGCCCGACTTCTGGCGGTCCGTCGCGCGCGGCATAGTGTTTCGCGGAACGATCGCCAAGTTCTCGCGGAATCCGGATCTCCTGGCTCGTCTGCGGGAAACCAGCGGAACCACCCTGGTCGAAGCGTCTCCGACTGACGCGATCTGGGGGATCGGAGTGGCGCGCGACGATCCACGTGCCCTGCGGCGCGACGCCTGGCGAGGCACCAACTGGTTGGGCGCGGCACTGACGGAGGTTCGATGGGCGTTGTGCGGCGCCTGACATCGTGACAGAGAGCCCACAAGGCGCGGAGACGTCACGATGTCCGATCGACCCCCCGACACATCCTCCACGGCACTCCCCGATCCGTCCGGCGGGGACCCCGGACCGGGTCCCGCGAAGGCATTCGTCTTCATCCTGGCCGACGAGTGGGATCCGTTTCGCGGAAAGCTGGTCCGCAAGGTGATCTTCCCGACCAGGCTCCAACACTCTCGCGAGATCCTGGAGCCGCTGCTCAATCCGGAAAAATTCGGTTTTTGGCCGCGCAACATGGGCAGCAACACCTCTCTCGGACGACACGTGCTGGGCATGACCGACAGCCGCTTCATATCGACCAGCCGGCTGCCGTTCGGCTCGCCCCGCTGCACCGGGCAGCGTTATTGGATCGACGAGGCGAAGCTGAAGGCATCCGGCGCGCGGATCTTCGATGCGAAGGACATCGTCGCCGACCTCGACCGGATCGCGTCGCAGGCGAGGAGCCAGAGGAACCCAGCCTTTCTCAAACCGCGAGGCGATCGTCGAGGGGCCGATACCGGGTGCAGTCGTCAAGGGTCCGGGCGCCATGGCCGCGACGCGAGGGCTGCAGTTCCTGCAGGACGTCGGCATCGTGCTCACCATTTACGACCTCGACCAGGCCGAGGTGCGATCGGTGCAGGCGCACTCGATGCGCCCCTTCGCGGCGGAAGCCATCTGCCAAAGCGGCGGCTGGGGCCGCGCACTGGTCGGCATGAGGCTCGGGGCGGCGGGCGGTGCGATGATCGGGATCGAGACCGGACCGGGTGCGCTGGCCACCGGCGCCATCGGCGGCTTCATCGGCGGTGTCATCGGCTTTTTCGGCGCGGGGATGGTCGCGAGCGTGATCGACAGGCCGGTGCGGCGGAGCGCGCCGACGGTGAAGTTCGAAGACTGGGACCGGCAGCGATGAGGCGCGCGGCATCCCACGGTTGTTCGGACGCAAGGCTGCTGGCGATGGTGCCGCCCTGGGAGAAGCACCCCGGCTTCGCGCCGGCCGATCCGTTCTGGCGCCAGAGCGGCGAGCACTGGCTGAACGATGTGTGGCGGCCGTTCTATGACGGGCTAACGGACCAGGAGCAGCAAAGTTATCGGGCGCGGTGGAGCATGCCGCCCGAGTGGTGGGACTTCTACCTGGATCCAGGGTTCCAGGCGTGGCTCGAGAGCATCGACGAACCCTGAGGCGCTGGCCTGCGGCCCCGCCCAAACCTTTTCAAAGGTGTCACGTCGAAGACGGGCGTCGCAGGTCATGTCGAAGACGTGCTTCGCAGGTGGGCCATTGGAAACCACGACTGATCGATGCCCCGCGGGTCATCCCGGAACCATCCCCTTGATCAGATCCAGGACGCGGCGGCGCTGGGCCGCGTCCGTGATCCGCCAGTAGGCACCCACCAGGTCGATCGTCTCGCGCCGTGATAGCAGGTCGGGCGACAGGCCGAACGCTTCCTGGCTCTCGGCGAAGCCGAAGGCAGACGCGGCCGCCCGCGGGCCACCATCGGCATAGTCGTCGAAGAAGAAACTGACCGGCACGTCGAGGGTTCGCGCGATGTCGTAGAGCCGCGAGGCACTGACCCGGTTCGCGCCGCGCTCGTATTTCTGCACCTGCTGGAAGGTGAGGCCGAGCGAATCGCCAAGCCGCTCCTGCGACAGGCCGAGCAGCGAGCGGCGCAGTTTGATCCGTGCACCCACATGCAGATCGACCGGACTCGGACCCTCCGCCTTGTCCGACACCGGCGTCGGCGTCGGACCGACGTCGAAGCCGTCCACGCTGTCACCGAACCCGCGCGCCATTTTGCGCTCCCGGAACACTGTCCGCCCGCCGTTCGCTGCAAGCTGGGCGTTAAATAAGCCTTAACCTATGCAACTACAGATTGTCAAAGCCCGCGTCGGTCCTTCTTGTATGGAAGTGCCGCCAGAAGCGACAGCAGCGCCAGCACGACAGGGATCGCGAGGCCGTAGGCCGCGAAGAGCGTCGCCGGCAGCGCCGCGCCAAGCGGCCGCACCAGCACCCCCCGGCGGCCGAACTCGAGCCGGCCGGTCTCGTGGCCGCGCGCGTCGAACACCGCCGAGATCCCCGTGTTGGCCGCGCGCGCGATCGGCAGACCCTCCTCGACGGCGCGCATCCGCGCCGCCTGCAGGTGCTGGCGCGGCCCGGTGCTGTCGCCATACCAGGCGTCGTTGGTGATGTTCAGCAGCCAAGCCGGGCGCTCGCGACCGACCACCTCGCCCGGAAAGATCACCTCGTAGCAGATCAGCGGCGAGAACGGCGGCACGCCCGGCACGTGCAGCGTCGCCCGCCCGGGTCCGGCGCCAAGACCGCCGCCGGGCACCACCTGGATCGGCAGGATGCCGGGCTGGAATTCGCCGAACGGCACCAGATGCGCCTTGTCGTAGAGGCCCGCGACGGTCGCGTCCGGCAGCACCGCGATCATGCTGTTGCGGCCACGCCCGTCCGGGCCGTAGCGCGGCGCGCCGACGAAGGCGGCGCGCGCCGGCGCCATGGCTCGCGCGATCGCATCGAGTGCCGGCTGGTCGCCATCGACGAGATACGGGCTCGCCGTCTCCGGCCAGGCCACCACCGAGGGCACGGCGCCCGCCTCCGCGACACCCTGCCGCGTAAGGTCGAGGTAGCGACGAAAGATGCCGATCGCGCCGTCACCTCCGAGCTTGGACGTCTCCGGCACGTCGCCCTGCGCCAGCACGACATCGAGCCCGGGCCCGGCCGGCATCGGCCGCGAGAGGCGCCACGCCCCGAACCCGGCCCAAAGCACCAGCGCCACGAGGGCGGCCGCCATCGCCCGCCGCCCCGCCGCCGGTGCCGCCCCGGCCAGGACCGTCAGCCAGGTCAGTCCATGCACGCTGATCAGGCTCGCGGGCTGGATCATCACGTCGCCCGCGATCCCCCGCAGCTCCCAGACGCTGCCGAGCAGGTTCCACGGAAAGCCGGTGAGGATGAACTGCCGGCCCAGATCCGACAGCGTCCACAGAGCCGCCAGCGCCAGCAGCCGGCGGGGCCCGCGCGGTGCCAGGCGCGACAAGCCGACCGGCACCGCCGAGAACGCCGCGAGTCCGAGCGCCGTCACCGGTGTTGCGAACGGCACGAGCCACCAGTATTGGTCCGCGCGCACCAGGATCGCGTTGGTCAGCCAGTAGAGCCCGACGCAATACATGCCGACCGCGAAGGCATAGCCGCGCCGCGCCGCGCCCCATGGGCCAGGCGCCGCATCGATCAGTATCAGCAGGACCGACAACCCGACCGGAACCGCCACGATCAGGTCGATCGACGGGAAACCCAGCGCCAGGCACGCACCGGCCAGCAGCGCCGCGAGGTCGGCGCGCCACCCGGCCAATCGGGACAGTCTCAATCGAGCGCGTCGCGGAGCGCCCGTTCGTAATGGCGATAGTATTTGTCGGTGACCAGGTCGGTCTTGACCACCACCACCACGTCGGTGGTGTTGAACTGCGCGTCGATCACCGCGCCGTCGCCGATGAAGCCGCCCAGCCGGAGATAGCCCTTCACCAGCGGCGGCAGCGACGACATCACCCGGCGGCTGTCGAGCGTCTCCGGATCGATCCGGCGCATCTCGATGTGCCGGTGCGCCAGCGCGCGCGGCCGCAGCGCCGGCGGCGCCAAGTGGTTCATGTAGAGATAGGTCAGCTCGGGCGCGATCCGGTCCGGCTCGGTGCCCGGCAGGCTCGCGCAGCCGAACATCAGGTCGATCCGGTGGTGGAAGACGTAGGCGGCGATCCCGCGCCACAGCAGCTGCATCGCGGCCCGCCCGCGATAGTGCCGGTCGACGCACGACCGGCCGAGCTCGAGCACCCGGCCCGGGAAGCTCATCAGCGGCCCGATATCATATTCGCTCGCGGTGTAGAACCGGCCCACCCGTTCGGCCGCCTCGCGCTGCACCAGCCGGTAGGTGCCGACCACACCCTCCGGTCCGGGTCCGATCGCATGGTCGATCACCAGCAGATGGTCCGCGATCGGGTCGTAGACGTCGATGTCGCGTCGCGACATCCGCGTCGCCGCGTCGGGCACCGCGCCCATCTCCTCGTAGAACACGCGGTATCGGAGTGCCTGAGCGGCATCGAGCTCGGCGCCGCTTATCGCGATCCGCACGCCGAGCTGGCCCGCGCGAAGCTCGCCGAAACTCCGCTCGTCGCCGAGGGCCGCAATGCTGCCGCCGAAATGCGCTTGGCGCATCATCCCCGATGGCGACCCCTCGTGTCCGGATGGGCCGACGGTCGGCTTGAGGCCGGCCGGCTTGATCACCGTCACCTCGCGGCTCCGGCCGGCGACGCATCGGCATTCGCCTCCGCGGCCGGCCGCCGGGCGACATCGCGTGGCTGCTCCGCGCGGCGCCCGAACAACTCCAGCCGGTGCGAGACGAGGTCGAAGCCCAGTCGCTTGGCGATTGCTTCCATCAGGCGCTGGTGCTCCGCGTCCTCGAACTCGACCACCTTGCCGGTGTCGATATCGACCAGGTGATAGTGGCTGCCATGCTCGGACGGCTCGTAGCGGGCGCGGCCACCGCCGAAATCACGACGCTCGAGGATGCCCTTCTCCTCCAGGAGACGGACGGTCCGATAGACGGTCGCGATCGAGATATGGGGATCGAGGCTGGCCGCACGCCGATAAAGCTCCTCGACATCGGGATGGTCGGACGCCTCGGAAAGCACCCGTCCGATCACTCGCCGCTGCCCGGTCATCTTGAGGCCTCGTTCGACGCACAGGCGTTCGATGCGAGATTCCATCTTCTCCCCGGTTCGTTCCCCGGACGCGGCGTAGCCGATCCTGGATCGGGTTGTCGAGCCGCGTCGGCGGAGCGTTATAGGAACAACGAACCGAGGAAAACAAATGCAGCCGATCACCCGAACCCTGGACATCACCGCCGACCGCTGCCCGATGACCTTCGTCCGCACCCGCCTGGCCCTCGACAGGATGGCGCCCGGCGAGATCCTCGAGGTCCTGCTCGCCGGCGATGAACCGCGTCGCAGCGTGCCGGAAACCACCATGAGTCTCGGCCACGACATCCTCTCGGCCGAGGCTCTCGACGGCGGCCTCACCCGCCTGCTGATCCGCAAGGCAGCGTAAGCGCCATCACCAGCGCCGTGCCGCCGTCCCTGTAGTAGCGCCGGCGCCGGCCGATCTCGACAAAGCCCGCGCGCTGGTAGAAGGCGTGCGCCGCGTGATTGTTTTCCGCGACCTCCAGCGTCAGCCGGCGCGCGCCAAGCGCCCGGCACCGGGCGATCGCGTCGTCGAGCAGGGCGCGCCCGACCCCCAGCCGCCGCGACCGCGGCCGCACCGCGATCGTCAGCAGCTCCGCCTCGTCGGCCGCGACCCGGCTGAGCGCCATGCCGGCCCCGTCCGGTGCGAGCGTCGCGAATGCGCCCGGCATGCCGAGCAGCGACGCCATCGCGTCCGCGTCCCATCGCTCGCCACCGGCGAACGCCTCGGCATGGATCGCGGCCAGCAGGGACGGCTCGATCATGGGGCCGCCTGTGCTGTCGCGGACCCGCTCGTCCGCGGCGCATCGATGTAGAGCGGCAGGCTGTCGCGGGCGGCGAGCCGCCCAGCCAGCCGTGCCAGGCCCGCGCGCGCGATGGCGGCCGCCTCGGGCAACGGGCACGGCGCCATGCGGACCCGGCCGCCCAGGCCCGCGAGATGCGACACGACCATGTCGGCCATGTCGCCGCCCACAGCCAGCTCGGCATCGGGTGGCACGAGATCGGCCAATCCGGCCGAGCGTGGCGGCCCGTCGCCCTCGACATGGAGGCGGCCAGACCGCGCATCGGTCACCACCCAGAGCAGCCCCGCCTCGCCGAAGGCCGCGCGTATCGCCTCGCCGACCGTCACGCCCACGACCGGACAGCCTAAGCCGAGCGAAAGCCCGTGGGCCAACGCCAGACCCGCGCGGATGCCGGTGAAACTCCCGGGACCCACGATCGCCGCGATCACGTCCACGCCCGCCGCGAGCCCGTCCACCAGAGCGGGCAGCCGTTCGACCAGCCCGCGCCCGCCTTGCACACGACGCTCGCCCACGACCGCTCCATCCTCGACCAGCGCCGCGAACACGTCCGCCAGCGCCGTCTCGAGGACGAGGACGCGCATCACAAGAGCTGGCACGCCTCGTCGAACGTCAGGCGGGGGCTGCGCTCGGGCTGGTCGGTCCGGTCGGCATGGCCCAGGCAGACCAGGAAGTTGCTGCGCCAGCCATCCGCCGACAGGAACGCATCGTCGACCAGCGCATTGTCGAAGCCCGACATCGGGCCGCAATCCAGCCCCAGCAGGCGAGCGGCCATGATCAGGTAGGCGCCCTGCAGGGTGCCGTTCCTGAACGCGGTCTCCTCGGCGAGCGGCGTGTTGCCCGCGAACCAGGCGCGTGCATCCGCGTGCGGGTAGAGCCGCGGGAGCTGCTCGTAGAAGGCCGGGTCATGCGCCACGATCGCGACCACTGGAGCCGCCATCGCACGCTCCGCATTGCCGGCCGACAGCGTCGCGCGAAGCCGCAGCTTGGCGCCGATGCTGCGCAGGAACAGGAACCGGGCCGGCGACGAATTGGCCGAGGTTGGCCCGAACTTCAACAGCTCGTAGAGCGACTGGATCGTCTCGTCCGCGACCGGCTCCGCCGTCCAGCGCCACGCCGTCCGCGCGTCCCGGAACAGGAGATCGGCCGGATCGTCCGACCGCGCCGCCGTGACCTCGGGCTCGGTCTGGTTGGCGGGCGAGACTTCGGCCAAGGTTCAGAGCTCGACCTGTTCGACCGACACCACCTCCGGCACGTAGTGACGCAGCATGTTCTCGATGCCGTGCTTGAGCGTCGCGCGCGATGACGGGCAACCGCTGCACGAACCCTGCATGTGCAGTTGCACCACGCCGTCCTGGTAGCCATGAAAGACGATGTCGCCGCCGTCGGCCGCCACCGCCGGGCGGACGCGCGTGTCGAGCAGCTCCTTGATCTGCTCGACCACCTCGCGATCCTCCGGCTTGAACGCCCCGCCTGCCACCGCCGCCGGCTCGCCCTCGATCACCGGGCTGCCCGAGACGAAATGATCGACCAGCGACGCCAGCACCTGCGGCTTGAGCGACGCCCAGTCATGGTCCTCCGTCTTGCTGACGGTCACGAAATCCGTGCCCAGGAACACCCGCGCCACGCCGTCCAGCCCAAACAGGCGCGTCGCCAGCGGGCTGCGTCCGGCCTGCGCCTCGGTGGCGAAATCCGCGGTCGCCATTCCAGGCATCACCGCCTGTCCGGGCAGGAACTTCAACGTCGACGGGTTCGGCGTGCCTTCGGTCTCGATGAACATGCGTTTGTCCTGCGTCCCTGTTCCGCCTTGGAGGCCAGGCGGCTATAAGCCAGCGAGCTTGGAAATGGCGAGGGCAGCACCGCGCCGCAAGCACGGGAGCCGTGCGATGTCCCTCCGATACTCGGCAGCACTGGCGGTTCTGCTCGCGGTCCCGGCGCGCGCCGAGCCGCTCGCCTTCGTGCTGAACTCGGCCGACGCCTCGATCAGCGAAATCGACGTGGGCACCCACCGCGAGGTCCGGCGCGTCCCGGTCCTGCGCGAGCCGCACCACATGGCGCTCACCCCCGACGGCAGGTCGCTCGTCGTGGGCGACACCGCCGGCAACGCGCTCTTCTATCTCGATCCCGACTCCGGCGCGCTGCAGCGCGAGATCACCGTCAGCGACCCCTACCAGGTCTCGTTCAGTCCCGACGGGCGCTTCTTCACCGTCGCCGGCCTCGCCCGCAACCAGGTCGACATCTACGACGCCGGGTCGATGCAGCTCCTGCACCGCGTCCCCGCGCGCGCGATGCCGAGCCACATCAACTACGCACCCGACAGCAGCGTCGTCTATGTGACACTCCAGGACACCGACAGCCTGATCGCGATCGAAACCGGGTCGGGCAAGACCCTCTGGACGTCGAAGGTCGGCAAGACGCCCGCGGGCGTGATGTGGCACGACGGCGCGCTGCTGGTGGGCGACATGGGCTCCGATCACATCGCCGTCGTCGACCCGGTGGACGGCCACGTCGAACGCACCGTCGTCACCGGACGCGCCGCGCACAACCTGTTCATGAGCCCCGATGGCAGATCGCTGTATGTGACCAACCGAGTCTCCGGCACGCTGTCCGAACTCGACCCGACGACACTCGCGGTCCGCCGCACCTTCTCGGTGCCCGGCGGCCCGGACGACATCTCGTTCGCGCCCGACGGGACGATCTGGGCCAGCCTGCGCTGGCGCCAGCACGTGGCCCTGATCGACCCGCGGACCGGCACCTACACCACCATCCCCACCGGCCGGTCTCCGCACGGCATCTGGCTCAACACCGGCCGCCGCCCCCGCGCCGTCGCATCCCGCCCGTGAGAAGGCGAGAGCGCCGCGCACACCGTCCGGCGTCCTCGGACGAACAGCCTGCGCTTGCCCGCGAACAACGGCGACATCTTCCGCAGGCGCCGACCAGTACAACGCCGAGCGGCTGAAATAACACGCCGCTCCGTATCGTTGGTCCGGTCTCTTCCGCGATGACACTGAAGTTTCTCTTGTGCGCGGACACGCCGTCCGCGCAGCATCCAGGCCAAAGCAGCATGGCAAAGCCGTCTGACGGGATTTGCCAATCAAGGGAGAAATAGCCATGCGGGTTCGCGAGTATTGTCTGACAGCGTGTGCGGCGACCTTCGCCGGCTTGGGTTTCGGCGCAAGCGCACTCGCCACCACGCCCGTTTTCACCACGCTCGTCTCCTTCAGCGGCGCCAACGGCAACTTTCCCGTCGGCGGCCTTGCCGTCGACCTGCTCGGCAACCTCTATGGCACGACCGAATTCGGCGGCAGCGGCGTCTCGCCGACAAATCTGGGTAACGGCACGGTGTTCGAGCTGTCGGGTTCCGGACACAGGACCTTGTCGAACGTCGTCGCCTTCAATGGCGTCGACGGTGCCAACCCAACCGCGACACTGACCCTCGATCTGGCCAACAATCTTTATGGCACGACCGCGACCGGTGGTGGTCCGGCCGGCGGCGGAACGGCATTCCGCCTCTCCGGCGCCGGCCACACGACCCGGACCACTCTCGCCACGTTCACCGGACCGAACGGTGGCAATCCCACCTCCGCGCTGTCTTTCGGTCTGACACCGCAGTCCGCTCCGCCATTCTTCTCCATCGACCTGTTCGGGGCGGCCAACAGCGCCGGTCCGAACGGCAATGGCACGATCTTCCGGCTATCCGGCGCCAACTTCCAAACCATGACGACTGTCGACGCTGTCGGCGGCACCATCGGCGAGCCGGCAGGCTTGACGGTCATTGCAGACGCCGCCGGCAACCTGTTCGCGGTCAACGCCGCTGGCGGCCGCTTCGGACAGGGCACTGTCTTCGAGTTGTCGGGCCCAACTCACGGCACGATGACCGTGCTGGCGACATTCACCGGGACAAATGGCGCCTTCCCGCTCTCGTCACTGACGTTCGATCGGTCCGGCAACCTTTACGGAACGACCAGCACGGGCGGCCCGAGCGGGAACGGAACCGTCTTCGAGCTCTCCGGGCCCACTCACCAGACGCTGACCACGCTCGCGGCCTTCGGTACCGGCGAGGGCGGCGCCGCGCCCGTCGCGGCGGTGCTGATCGATACGGCCGGTAACATATTCGGCACGACCTCAGCCGGTGGCGAGAGTGGCAACGGCACGGTCTTCAAGATCTCGGCCGATCACCGTGCCTTCACCGTCCTGCACACCTTCCACGGCAGCGACGGCGACAGACCGCTCGACTCCCTCACGGCCGACTTTGCCGGCAATCTCTACGGCACGACGGCGCTCGGCGGCACGAACGATGACGGTACCGCCTTCGAATTGACCGGAACCGGATTCGTCGGCCTTCGCTAGCCTGCGGTAATTCGTGCCGGGGTCTGGGGCCGGCCTCGGCCCCAGCTTCCTTCTTCCCTTACTGCTCGGCGTAATGCCCGGAGACGAGGTTCTTGCGGACGATGCCGGTGAGGTCGTCGAGGAACTTCTGCGGGTGGACGTAGAGCTGGTCGTAGTAGTGGCCGACATTGTCCTTGGTGATCTGCGGCATGATGAACATCGCCACTTGCGGGATCGGCTTGCCCTGGATGTGATCGACCGCGACCTGGACCGCCATGCCGAGCTCGAGCGGGCCGTCCTGCAGGTTGGTCTCGGTCTCGGTGCCGTCGCGCACCGCGCGCATGCCGTCCTTGATGCCGTCGACGCCGGTGACCGGGATCTTGCCGGCGAGGCCCTTCTCGCGCATCGCCTGCAGCGCGCCGATCGCCATGTCGTCGTTCTCGCCGATCACGCCCACGATCTGGTTGCCGTAGCGTGACAGCCAGTCCTGCATGACGCTGTAGGCCTGGTTGCGGGCCCAGTTGCCGGGCTGCATCGCGAGCAGCTTCACGTCGGGATTCTTGGCGAGCACCTCCTTGATCCCCTTGGTACGGTCGATCTCGCCCGATTGGCCGAGCGGGCCCTGCAGCACGACGATGCCGCCCTTGCCATGGATCGCGTCCATCAGGCCCTGGGCTTCCTGGCGCCCGGCGGCGACGTCATCGGGACCGACATAGGAGATCGCGTCCTTCTGGGTGGCGTCGCTGACGGTCAGGTTGACGGTGACGACAGGAATGCCGGCGGCCTTGGCGGCGGCGACCTGCGGGCCGAGCGTGGAGGAATTGACGGCGGCGATGATGATCGCGTCGACATGCTGGTTGATGAATTGCTGGATCTGCGAGATCTGGTTGTTGACGTCCATGTGGGCGGAGTTCCACAGCACGGTCGCACCGTTCGCCTTGGCGACCGCCTCGGCGCCGCCTTTGCCGAGCGAGATGAACGAGCTCATGTCGTAGACGGTGTAGCCGATGACGGGGTGCGCCTTGTCGGCGAGTGCCGCGCCAGGGGCGAGGGTGGCGAGCCCGAGAGCGGCGCCGGCGAGCAGCAGATGTCGGTTCGTCATGGTTTCTTCCCTGTTGCGTTTGTTCGGTCCGGGAGTTGGTCAGTCGTCGGTGCGGTGGGTGACGCTGTCGACGAAGACGGCGCCGATGATGATCAGGCCCTTCACGATGAGCTGGTAGAACGGCGAGACGTTGATGATGTTCAGGCCGTTGTCGAGCACGCCGATGATGAGGAAGCCGAACACGGTTCCGATCAGCGAGCCGCGGCCGCCGGCGAGGCTGATGCCGCCGATGACGGCGGCGGCGATGGCGTTCAGTTCGTAGCCGGTGCCGCTGTTGGCGATGCCGGCGGTGGCGCGGGCCGCGAGCAGGACGCCGGCGATGCCGGCGAGCACGCCCGAGATGGTGTAGACGGCGAAACGGGTGGTGCGAAGATTGACGCCGGCGACGCGGGCGGCATGCGCGTTGCCGCCGACGGCGTAGACATGCATGCCGAACCGGGTCCGGGCGAGCACGAGCCACGAGATCGCGACCACGACGATCATCACCACGACCGGGATCGAGAGCCCGTGCAGGGTGCCCGACAGGGATAGGAACTGGTCGGACAGGCCGGAAATCGGCTGGCCGTCGCTGAAGACGAAGGCGAGACCGGAGGCGACGGTCATGTTGCCCAGGGTGGCCACGAACGGGGGCACCTTGGCGATGGCGACGAGCGCGCCATTGAAGGCGCCGATCGCGCCGCCGGCGAGCATGCCGAGACCGACGGCGCCGGCGCAGGTGAGCGCGCCGTCATCCTGGGCGAAGAGGGCGGCGGTGACGCCGGCGAGGCCCACGACGCTGCCGACGGAGAGATCGATGCCGCCGGTCAGGATGACGAAGGTGGCGCCGGTGGCGAGCAGCGCGTTGGCGGCGACCTGGATGAGGATGACGTTGAGGTTGGAGACGGTCAGGAAGGAGTGGTTGGTGATGGCAAGGGCCACGATGAAGACAGCGAGGATGATGACGAGCGCGTAGCGGAGTGCGAGCGCGCGCAGGGCCCGGCCGTCCCAGGTGCGCCGTGCGGTCAGCGTGCCTGCTGCGTCAGCGCTCGGCATCGGATCTTCCCATCGCCAGACGAAGGATGCGTTCCTGGTCGAGTTCGTCCGGGCCGAGTTCGCCCATGATGTTGCCGCCGCGGATGACGAGCACGCGGTGGGAGAGGTTGATCAGTTCGGGCATGTCGGACGAGGCAAGCAGGATGGCGACTCCCTGGGCGGCCAGATCGTTGATCAGGCGGTAGAGCTCGCTGCGGGCACCGACATCGATGCCGCGCGTCGGCTCGTCGAGGATGAGCACCTTGGGGGCGCCGGTGACGAGCCAGCGGGCCAGCGCCACCTTCTGCTGGTTGCCGCCGGAGAGCTGGCCGACCTTCTGGCCGACATTGGCGTAGTGTACGCGGGTGCGCTCGAGCACGTCGAGCGAGCGGGTGCGGCGGCTTGCGTTGTCGATCAGGCCGCCGGCGCCGGTGAATTGGCGGAGATGCGGCAGGGTGACGTTGTCGAGGATCGACATCGTCGTCAGCACGCCGGCGAGCTTGCGGTCCTCGGGGACCATGGCGATGCCGCGTCGGATGGAGCGCTCCATGTCGCCGAGGGGCAGGGGCTCGTTGTTGAGCGTGATGTGGCCGGTGGCGGGACGGAGGCCGAAGATCGCCTCGAGCATCTCGCTGCGTCCGGCGCCGACGAGGCCGCCGAGGCCGAGGATCTCGCCGGCATGGAGCGTGAAGGAGACGCGGCTGTCGAAGCCGACAACGTGAAGGTCGCGGACCTCGAGGACGGGAGCACGGCCGGCCTCGATCGCGCGGTCCGGAAAGAGCTCGGTGATCTCGCGGCCAACCATGTCGGCGATGATCTGGCGTTCGGTGAGTTCGGTGGTGGGCGCGTGGCGGATGATGGCGCCGTCGCGCATGATCGCGACCGTGTCGGAGATGCGCTCGATCTCCTCCATCCGGTGGCTGGTGTAGAGAATGCAGACGCCGCGGGCCCTGAGCTGGGCGATGACGCGGAAGAGTTGCTCGGTCTCGTTCGAGGAGAGCGACGAGGACGGCTCGTCCATCAGCACGACGCGCGAATCGCGCGACGTCGCCTTGATGATCTCGACCATCTGGGTCGCGGCGACGCCGAGGCGATGCATCGGCTGGGCCGGGTCGATGTCGAGGCCGACCTCGGCGAGCATGGCCGCCGCGATCGCGATCATCTCGCGTCGCTTGACGAGACCGAACAGCCCGGTGCGTTCGCGGCCGATCAGCAGGTTCTGCCACACCTGCATGTCCGGGATGGGGGCCAATTCCTGCGGGATGATGGAGACGCCGAGGGACTGGGCGGCCAGCGGATCGAAGCGGGTGACGCGCCGGCCGAACAGCGAGATCGTGCCGGCGTCGGGGGTGAGCTGGCCGGCGATCAGCTTGAAGAGGGTGGACTTGCCGGCCCCGTTCTCGCCCGCGAGCACGTTGACGGTGCCTGGCTCGAAGCGGACGGCGATGTCGCGCAGGACCGGCACGCCCTCGAAGCCCTTGGAGAGGCCGGCGCATTGCACGGCGGGCGCGGCGGCGGTGTCCAGCGCGGCACTCACGGAGCGAGAGCGGCGCGCTGGAGGATGAGCCGGTCGACGGCGTCGGCCCAGCCGTCCTGCTCGTTGGTGGCGACGATCTCATCGGCGTGGGCGCGGACGTGAGCGGGGGCGTTGCCCATGGCGATGGCGAGGCCGGCGATGTCGAGCATGGGGATGTCGTTGCTCATGTCGCCGATGCAGGCCATCGCGGCCGGTTCGATGCCGAGGGATTGGGCGATGAAGAGCGCGGCCTCGCCCTTGTTGGCGCGGCGATGGGTGACATCGACATGGAAGGGCTGCGAGCGGTGGATCGCGGCCTGGTCGCCGAAGGTCGTGGCGAGCGTCGTTTCCATCCGCGCGACGGCGTCGAAATCGGCGCCGGCGCCCATCAGCTTGTGGGTGCGGCCGAGATAGGGGGCGAAGTCGTCGACGCGCTCGGGCTCGATGCCGAGAGAGGCACGCTCGTGGGCGACGAAGGGGAGGCGTTCGCTCTTGAGCAGCCAGCGTCCGTCGGCGAAGAGCCAGACGTCGAGGCCGGCTGCTTCGAGCTCGCCCACGATGGCGCGGCAGGTGGCATGCGGGATCACCAGCTCCTCGAGGACGCGATCATCCGGGGACAGGATCACCGCGCCGTTGAACCCGGCGCGCGGCGTGTCGAGCGCGAGCGGACCGACAAGGACATCGAGGCCGATCGTGGCGCGGCTGCTGACGACAGCGAGGCGGACGCCGGCGTGGCGTAGACGGGCTGCCGCCGCGAGGGTCGCGGGCGAGAGGGACTTGTCTTGGCGGACGATCGTGCCGTCGACGTCGCTGACGAGAAGACGAACCCGGTGCCGCGCGTCTGCATCAGGCAAAGACGTCCGCACCGCCGCCTCCTGGTTCCCGGCACGAGCCATAGGTCTCGCCGCAACAAATGTCAAAGCAGTGCCTACATATGTAGGCTTCAGTATGAGACAGGCGGCCCGAGATTGTTGCGCTGGATCGGGTCGGGACGGTTCGGGGACACGCTCAGCGGCGCCGGGTGGCGGGCGAGCGATGGCATTGCCGGGGCGTGCGCCTGGATGATGGAGACCGGGACGAGAGCAGTGAAATAGGCGGCGTTGGCGGCGAAGGACGGCGACAGCGCGAGCTCGACGCGGCGGTTCTGGGCGCGGCCGTCGTCGGTGTCGTTCGGCGCGATCGGGCGGGTGGCGCCGAAGCCGATGGCGGCGAGGCGGCTGGAATCGATGCCGCGCTCGGCGAGGGCGTCGACGACGGCGCGGGCCCGGGCCTCGGAGAGGGACTGGTTGGCGTGCGCGGTTCCGATCGCGTCGGTGTTGCCGGCGATGGTGAGCAGGCTGTCGGACGGGCTCGAGCGGATGGCGCGCGCGAGGTTGTCGAGCGCGGGTGCGGCGTCGGGGCGCGGGATGGCGATGCCGAAATCGAAGAACACGGTGTCGGGGAGGGTCAGGCCGGTGACCGGGACCGGGCCGGCCGGGAGCGCGACCGTGCGTTGGGCGACGCGGCTCGCGTCCGGAATCGCGGTCGCGAACCCGTCGAGTGCCGCGTCGCGCGCGAGCGATGGATCCTGGGCGGCCGGGCGGATCGCGATCGGCGGCGCGATCGGCACCGGTGCGGCGACGCAGCCGGTGAGCAGGCCGGGAATGATCAGAAGCGCTCGTCTCATGCGCGGGAGTGGCTTTCGGCGCGGCACAGGAGAAAAAGGCCCTGCTCGCCGAACATGTTGGCGAGCCAGACATTGCGCCGCCAGGGGGCCTTGCGGCCGGCCTCGTCGACGGCAAGCCAGCGCTCGACGGCACAGCCTTCGGCCTCGGCAAGTGCCAGGAAGTCGCGGATGGTGCAGGGATGGATGTTGGGCGTCTCGTACCAGGGGCGCGCCCAGGTCTGGGTCATCGGCATGCGGCCGGTCCGGAGCAGTTGCAGGCGAAGCTGCCAGTGACCGAAATTGGGAAAGCTCACGATGGCATGGCGGCCGATGCGCAGCATCTGGCTCAGCACCTCGCGCGGCCGCTCGACCGCCTGCAGCGTGCGCGACAGCACGACATAGTCGAAGGCGCCGTCGCGGTAGTGGCGAAGGTCCTGGTCGGCGTCGCCGTGCATGACCGGCAGGCCGAGACCGATGGCGCGGGTGACGGCGTCCATGTCGATCTCGATGCCGCGCGCGTCGCAGCCGCGGGCGCGCGCGAGATAGGCGATCAGGCTGCCGTCGCCGCTGCCGATGTCGAGTACGCGCGCGCCGGGCTCGATCATGCCGGCGATCAGGCGCTCGTCGAGCCGCGGGCCGCGTTCGGCGGTGACGCTCATGGCGGCAGCGCGCCGTGGTCGGCGGCAACGCCCGAGAGGAAGCCGCGGACGACGCGGTCGAGATCGGGCTCGTCGAGCAGGAAGGCGTCGTGGCCCTTGTCGCTGGCGATCTCGACGAAGCTGACATTGGCGCCGGCGCGGTTGAGCGCATGCGCCAGCGCGCGGGCCTGCGCCGTCGGGAACAGCCAGTCCGACGAGAAGCTCACCACGCAGAAGCGCACCGGCGTGCCGCGGAAGGCGTCGGCGAGCTCGCCGCCATGGTCGGCCGCGAGGTCGAAATAATCCATCGCGCGGGTGACGGTCAGATAGGAGTTGGCGTCGAAGCGGCGGACGAAGGCGCTGCCCTGGTGGCGGAGATAGGACTCGACCTCGAACATCTCGCCGAACAAGGACAGCTTGGTGTCGGCGTTGTAGGGGTCGCGACGCAGGCGCCGGCCGAATTTCCGGGTCAGCGCGTCCTCCGACAGGTAGGTGATGTGCGCCATCATCCGCGCGACCGCGAGGCCGCGCTCGGGCTTGACGCCGTGCACCCAGTAGCGGCCACCTTGCCAGTCCGGATCGGCGAAGATCGCCTGACGGCTGACCTCGTTGAAGGCGATGTTCTGTGCCGAGTGGAACGAGCCGCTGGCGATGGCGAGGCAGGCGCGCACCCGGCCGGGGAACGTCGCCGCCCATTCGAGTGCCTGCATGCCGCCCATCGAGCCGCCGACGACAGCAAGGAGCTGCCCGATCCCGAGCGCGTCGACGAGCAGCGCCTGGGCGCGGACCATGTCGCGTATGGTGATCGGCGGGAACTCGGTGCCATAGGGTTCGGGGCTCTCGGGATGAGTGCTGGCGGCGCGCGGGCTGGCGGGCCCGGTCGAGCCCATGCAGCCGCCGAGCACGTTGGCGCAGATCACATAGGTGCGGTCGGTGTCGATCGGGCGGCCGGCCCCGACGAGCGCACTCCACCAGCCGGGCTTGCCGGTGACGGGATGGCGTTCGGCGACATACTGGTCGCCCGTCAGCGCATGGCAGACGAGGAGCGCATTGCCGCGGTGAGCGTCGAGCGTCCCGTATGTACAGTAGGCGATGTCGAGCGGTGCCAGGTGCACGCCGCACTCAAGATCGATGCCCGCCTCGATGCGCAGGCACCGGTGTTCGGTCGTGGGCGTACGCGCGCCGTCCGTGTCCGTTCGGGCCATATCTATCGGCGGTTGATCCAAGGCTGCTCCGGCGGCGTCCTCGCGGGTCTATAGGGGGCCGGCCCGGAAGGGAAGCGAAGGCACCAGACACGTCTCAATCTTTATTCGATACAGTTACGATATGATAATGTAAGCGCTGTCGAATGGCCCACGGCGGACAGACACGGCGCGGCGACGGCGCACCAGCGGCGGACATCACGCTGGTCCGGGATTCGGGGCTGTTCGACGCGGTCTTCTATGCGATCTCGAATCCCGACTTGACGGATCTCGGCGAACGGGCAGTCGCGCACTACTGCGTCCAGGGCTGGCGCGAGAACCGCAAGCCCAATTTCTATTTCGATCCCGCCTGGTATCTGTCGCAGAACGAGGATGTGCGCGAGGCCGGCATCGAGCCGTTGCTGCACTACCATCTGAAAGGCGAGGCGGAAGGTCGGCGTCCGTGCCCGCTCTTCGATCCGGGCTGGTATGGAGCGGCGCACAGCGTGCCGGACGGCGCGGGAAGGCTCGCGCATCTGCTGGTGCATCGCTGCTCGGGACGGGCACGCGCGATCGCCGAATTCGACGCGACCTTCTACCTGCGGACCTATCCCGACATCGCGCAGGCCGGAATCGACCCGTTCGAGCATTATCTGGTGCAAGGCTTTCGCGAAGCACGCCGTCCGTTCGACGGGTTCGACCCGCAATTCTACCGGCACCGGTATCTGCGCGGGATGCCGGACGCGAACCCCTTGCTGCACTTCATCGCCCACCGCGGGGAGCGCGGCATCCATCCGAGCCTGCCGGCGGGCGAGACCACCATCGCGCGGGAGGTCAGGCGCAACACCGGTCCCGATGGTGCCTTCGCGACGCGTGCGCCGGTGCCGCGCGGCGCGGCGCGCCGCGCCCGCGTGCTGGCCTATTACCTGCCGCAATTCCACGCCGTGGCCGAAAACGATGCCTGGTGGGGCGAGGGTTTCACCGAATGGACCAATGTCGCGCGTGCGCTGCCGCGTTTCGCCGGCCACTACCAGCCGCGGGTGCCGCGCGACCTCGGCCACTACCGGCTCGATGCGACCGGTGCCCGCGATACTCTCGCCCGGCAGATCGAGCTCGCACGAGGCGCGGCGATCGAGGGTTTCGTGTTCTATTTCTACTGGTTCAACGGCCGGCGGCTGCTCGAGACGCCGCTCGAGACGCTGCTTGCCGACCCGGCGCTCGACTTTCCGTTCTGCCTGATGTGGACGAACGAGAACTGGACGCGGCGGTGGGACGGATCGGCTGACGAGATCCTGATCAGCCAGCATTACGGCCATGACGACGAGCTGGCGTTGATGGCGTGCTTCGCGCGGCATTTCGCCGATCCGCGCTACATCAGGATCGGCGGCCGGCCGCTGCTGATGGTCTACCGGCCGGGCTTGATCCCCGATGTCGCGCGCGCGGTCGCGCGCTGGCGCCATGCGCTCGCGGACGAGGACCCGATCCTGGTGATGTCGCAGAGCTTCGGCGATCTCGATCCGCGGCCGTTCGGCTTCGACGGCGCGATCGAGTTCCCGCCGCACAAGATCTGCGAGGGACTGACGATCATCAACCCGCAGCTCGACATCCTCGATACCGACTTCCATGCGCAGGTCTATGATTATGCCGACACCGCACGGTCGTCGCTGTCGGCTCCCATGCCCGACTACCCGCTGATCAAGACCGTCGTGCCGTCGTGGGACAACGACGCGCGTCGTCAGGGTGGCGGCCTGGTGCTGCATGCGTCGACGCCGTCGCTCTACCAGGACTGGCTCGAGCAGCTCGTGCTGCGCGCGTCCGACCACGCGTTCTTCGGCGAGCCGCTGGTGTGCATCAACGCATGGAACGAGTGGGCCGAGGGCGCCTATCTCGAACCGGACCTGCATTTCGGCGCGGCCTACCTGAATACAACAGGGCGCGCGATCACCGGTGCGGCAGCCGCCGAGCGGCTCCTGCTGGTCGGTCACGACGGGCTGCGCCACGGCGCGCAGATGCTGCTGCTGGAGCTGGCGCGATCGCTGGTTCGGCGGCACGGCGTCGCGATCGACATTCTCCTGCTCGGGCCGGGCCCGCTGGAGGCCGAGTTCGCTTCATTGGGACCGACGCGTACGATGGCGCACGGCGACGCGCTCGCCGGTCATCTGCGCCTCCTCAAGCGGCACGGCATGACCGCGGCGGTGGTGAACTCGCTCGCCTCGAGCGAGGTCTGCGTGACGCTGGCCGCCCAGGGCACGCCGTGCGTCCTGCTTGCGCACGAGATGCCCGGCCTGCTGCGCGAGAAGGGGCTGCTCCCGGCGGCGGCCGAGGCGCTGGCGCGCGCGGACGAAGTGGTGGTCGCCGCGCGCGAGATCGCGACGTCGCTCGCGCACGCGACCGGGTTCGCGGGCGAGCGCGCGCTGGTGTTGCCGCAGGGCCTCTACCGTTCGGTGGATTTCTGCCGCCTGCGCCGCGCCGCCGTGCGCCAGAGGCTGCGGATCGGCGAGGATGACCTCGTCGTGCTCGGCCTGGGCTATGCCGACTTGCGCAAGGGCTTCGATCTGTTCCTGCAGCTCTGGCGGATGATGTCGCGGCCGCGCCGCCGGCGGGGGGCTCCCGGGGTCCACTTCATCTGGGCAGGCGGGATCGATCCGGATCTGCGCCATTATCTGGGCGCCGAGATCGATGCCGCGATCGAGACCGGACATTTTCATATGCCGGGTTTCGTCGACGAACCCTCCGACATGCTGCTGGTGGCCGATTGCCACGCGCTGACATCGCGCGAGGATCCGTATCCGAGCGTGGTTCTCGAAGCGATCGCGTCCGGCCTGGAGACGGTGGCATTCGAAGGCACCGGCGGCATTCCGGCCCTGCTGAGGCGGGAGTCGGCGGGAAGCGTGGTCGCGCGCGGCGACCTCGACGGGTTCGCGCGCGCGCTGCTGTCGTCGGGGCGCGGCGCGTCCGTCCCGCACCGGCGGGCGGAGCGGATCGCCCGGGCGCCGCTCTTCTGTTTCCGCGACTATGCCAGCCGAATCCTGCATCTGGCGCGACCCGGCATGCTCGACGTGTCGGTGGCCGTATTGAGCTTCAACTACGCCGCCTACATGCCGGGACGCATGGACAGCGTGTTCGGCCAGACCCATCCGGTGCGCGAGATCCTCGTGCTCGACGATGCATCCAGCGATGCGAGCGTCGAGCGAGCGCGCGCGGCCGCGGCGGAACACGGCCGCGAGATCGCGCTCGTGGTCTCCCCCGTCAACAGCGGCAACCCGTTCGCCCAGTGGCGCGAAGCGGCCGAGCGCGCGCGCGGCGAGTGGCTCTGGATCGCCGAGGCGGACGATGCGGCAGAGCCGCGGTTCCTGCAGGTGCTGGCCGAACGCCTCGCCGCGGTGCCGGGGGCCGTGCTCGGCTTCACCGACAGCCGGGTGATCGACGCGAGCGGGACGCCGATCTCGTCAAGCTACCAGGACTATTACCGGCAGAGCGCGTGCCTCGCGCTGTGCGCGGACGGCGTGCACGCGGGACCGGCCTTCCTTCGGGCGTGCCTCGCCGAACGCAACCTTATCCTCAACGCGAGCGGGGTGCTGTTCCGGCGGTCGGCGCTGCGGGCGGCCATCGCCCGCTGCGCCGATGACCTGCAGTCGATGCGGGTCGCCGGCGACTGGAGGGTGTACGCCGAGATGCTGAGCGCGCCGGACAGCCGGGTGGTGTACGTGGCGTCCCCGCTGAACATCCATCGGCGTCACGACGCCAGCGTGACGCACCGGCTCGCAGCACGGCGGCATCTGGTGGAAGTGAGCCAGGTGCACGCGGCGATCGCGCGGCTGGGCGACATCGGTGAGCGCGATCGTGCCCGCCAGCGCGCCTACCGGGCCAGGCTGCGGTCGCAGTTCGGGCTTCGCGTGGCGTCACGCCGATAGGTGCGGCGTGAGGGCTGGATCGGCAGGACGATCAGCGAAGGCGCTCGAACGCCCGGCGCAGCGACATGGTCGCCTCGTCGACCGGCAGCGCGCCACGCTCGATCATGCCGTTTCGCCACCCGTGCCAGTAGGAACGCGAGCGGTCCAGACGCCCCGGCGGACTGCCGTGCACGCCATCGAGATAACCCTCGAGGATCTCACCCTCGTCGAGCGTGCGGAAATCCTCGATCGTCGCGACGGGACGAGACCTGTCCGTCTGGGTGCGGGCCGGCAAGGGAGGCGCCACGTCGGGCCGCCTCACGTTCGAGACCTCAAGTTTTGTTGTCCGCATGCATCAAATCGCCTTCTTCAATGTCGGTGTCGAGTGGTTCAATCTCTCAGGACTGTAAAAGATGAGTTTCGTTTTGCCGTCTAAAATTGCGCAACGCGAAGACGACTTTGCGACACGATCGTTGCGTCACTCCGGTCGGTGCTATCTTGCGCGATTGGCGGTCGACGACGCAACACGTCGCGAGGCCTTCAAGTTGCGTTACCACAGCTATCTCGACCAGGGCCATATCAGGCCGAACCGGACGGGAATGTTCGAGGATCGTTATGACGGCTTGCCGAACAGCCGCATCGTCGTCGTCCATGACGAGATCGGGCCGGTCGGATCGGTGCGCGTCTGTCTGCTCGGGCGTCCGGGCATGGTGTCCCCGGCGAGCAAGGCCTTCCCCGCGGAGCTCTCGTCGCTACTCGAGACGCTTCCCACCGACGGTTTCGCCGCCGAGATCACACGACTGGTCCGCAGTCCGGCCGCCGCCGACGACCAGGCGCTGGTGTTCCTGCTCTACCGTCTCGCCAACTATATCGGCTTTGTCGAGCGGGTCGCCCTGTTGCTCGCCTCCGTCCGGCGCAATCACGCGGTGTTCTACAAGCGGCTGGGTTTCGAGGTCGCATCCGAACCGCGCCCCTATCCGGGACTGACCTGCGAGATGCAGCTGATGCAGTCGGGCCGAGAGGCCTACGAACGCAGCTTCGCCCGCTTTCCGCTGATGGACCCGTTCGCGCCAGGCGCGGAGGCGCTCGATGGCTTGCTGCGCGGCGAGAGCGTTCGGATCTCGCTGCTGCCAGGCGCGGAGCGGAGGCTGGCCTCCTAGGAAGACGCGTCGGTCAGCGGGCGAGTTCGCGGCGTTCGGCCTCGCTGAAGACGCGGCCGCGCGTCAGGAAGCGCACGCCGTCGGGCGCTTCGAGCGAGAAGCCGGACCCGCGTCCGGGCACGACGTCGATGATGAGCTGCGTGTGCGACCAGACCTCGTGCTGCGCCGCGCCGATATAGACCGCGGCACCGCCGATTTCGCCCAGCAGCACGTCCTGCGCGCCGGTCCTGAACTCGCCGGCCGGGTAGCACATCGGGGAGCTGCCGTCGCAACAGCCCCCCGACTGGTGGAACATGAGCACGCCGTGGACGTCGCGAAGCCGTGCGATCACTCGCTCGGCCGCCTCGGTCGCGACGACGCGCTCGACCATCAGAAGAAGCCCAGGGCTTTCGGACTGTAGCTGACCAGCAGGTTCTTGGTCTGCTGGTAGTGGTCGAGCATCATGCGGTGGTTCTCGCGGCCGATGCCCGAGGCCTTGTAGCCGCCGAAGGCCGCGTGCGCCGGATAGACGTGGTAGCAGTTGGTCCAGACCCGACCGGCCTGGATCGCACGGCCGAACCGGTAGGCGCGGTTGCCGTCTCGCGACCACACGCCGGCGCCGAGCCCGTAGAGGGTGTCGTTGGCGATTGCGAGCGCGTCGGCATCGTCCTTGAACCGGGTCACCGACAGGACCGGGCCGAAGATCTCCTCCTGGAACACGCGCATCCGATTGTGACCCTCGAGCACCGTCGGCTGGACATAGAAGCCCTCCTTGAGGTCCTCGCTGACCTGATGGCGGCCGCCGCCGATGAGCGTTTTGGCGCCTTCCTGCTTGCCGATGTCGAGATAGGAGAGGATCTTCTCGAGTTGGTCGTTCGAGGCCTGTGCGCCGACCATGGTATCGGCGTCGAGCGGGTTGCCGAGCTTGATTCGGCCGACGCGCGCGATCGCGCGCTCCATGAAGCGATCGTAGATGCTCTCGTGCACCAGGGCGCGCGACGGGCAGGTGCAGACCTCGCCCTGGTTGAGGGCGAACATGGTGAAGCCCTCGAGCGCCTTGTCGAGGAAGTCGTCGTCGTCTTCCATCACGTCGGCGAAGAAGATGTTGGGCGACTTGCCGCCCAATTCGAGCGTGACCGGGATGATATTCTCCGACGCGTACTGCATGATCAGGCGGCCAGTGGTGGTCTCGCCGGTGAAGGCGACCTTGGCCACGCGCTTGCTCTGCGCCAGCGGCTTGCCGGCCTCGACGCCGAACCCGTTGACGATGTTCAGCACGCCCGGCGGCAGCAGGTCGGCAATCATCTCCGCGAACACCATGATCGACATCGGCGTCTGCTCGGCCGGCTTGAGCACCACGCAATTACCAGCAGCCAACGCGGGCGCGAGCTTCCACACCGCCATCAACAATGGAAAATTCCAGGGGATGATCTGGGCGACCACGCCGAGCGGCTCGTGGAAATGGTAGGCGACAGTGTCGTGGTCGATCTCGGAGATGCCGCCTTCCTGAGCGCGCAGGCAGCCCGCGAAATAGCGGAAATGGTCGACCGCGAGCGGCAGGTCGGCCGCCATCGTCTCGCGGATCGGCTTGCCGTTGTCGATGGTCTCGACGAGCGCCAGCGTGTCGAGCCGGCTCTCCATCCGATCGGCGATGCGGAGCAGGGCGAGCGAGCGCTCCATCGGCGAGGTGCGGCCCCAGGCTTCGCGCGCCTTGTGGGCGGCATCGAGCGCCAATTCGATATCCTCGGCGGTCGAACGCGCGACCGTGCAGACGACGCGGCCATCGACCGGCGATATGTTGTCGAACGTCTGGCCGCGGACCGCCGGGACCCAGGCGCCGCCGATGAAGTTGTCGTAGTGCGGCCGGATCGCGATCTGCTTGGCGACGTCGGCGAGAGCCTTTTCGACCATCGGAATTCTCCCTTTCTGTACGGCTTCAGCCGCTTGATGATCGAGTTTGCGCCTTCGACTGGCGACCGGTCCAGTGTCTTGCGCGGAGACGGTTGGCAACGAGGCAGCTATGATCGCCGTGAACGACAATGGCGGCGCGGCGCGCGCCCGCAACAACGACGGAGCTTTGCCTGATGCCTGTGGGCTTGCAGACCGCGGCGCGACGACTGGCCTCGCCGCAGATGCTGGCGCGCTTCCAGAGCCGCATGACCGAGTTGAGCGGCCTGCTGCTGGGGATCGTCGGGATCTCGCTCTCCCTGGCGCTCGCGACCTACTCGCCGGCCGATCCGTCATACGACACGGCGACGATCGGGCCGGTTCGCAACATCGCGGGCCACCCCGGAGCCGACATCGCCGACCTGCTGTTCCAATGGTTCGGCGCCGCCGGGGCGCTCCCGGCTGCCTGCCTGCTCGCCTGGGCCTACAGGATCGCGTCGCATCGTGGTCTTGGATCGGTCACGGTACGGCTCGCCGCGCTGTTCGCCGCCCTGCCGGCGGCGGCCGCTGTGCTCGCGGCACTTCCGCGGCTGATCGGATCGGGCGCGAGCCAATGGGCCGCCTGGCCAAGCGAGGCCGGCCTGGGAGGTGCCGCGGGCGACACGATCGCCGCGAACGCCCTGGGCGCCGGACGCGGGCTGCTCGGGCCGCTCGGCGGCACACTGGTATGGCTCGTGGGCGGCCTGCTGGCGGTCATCCTGGTGCTGCTGGCACTCGGCTTGTCGGGCCAGGAATGGCGTGCGGGTCTGCGCCTGTCATCGAGAGCGGTGACGCTGCCGCGCCGCCTGATCGGCGAACGATCGGCGAGACGGGAGAGGGAGCCGGTTGAATCGACGGCGCGTGTGGCGGCGGTCGCGTCCCGGACCGATCATCGGGCGATGATCGATGTCGGGCCGGACGTCGCCACGTCCGACATGGCCCGGGCGAGCGCGCGCGATCTCCTCACGCGAGTCCAGCGCGTGCGGCCGGAGGCCAGGCGGGAACCGGCGCTTCCCGCCGAGGCGACGGGCGTGCCGGCGGTCGTGCCGGCCGCAGCCGCCGTGGAACGGCCGGCGGAGCCGATCGCTTTGCCGGCACCGTCACCGGACCAGACCGGAGCGTTCGCCGGTCTCGCGATCGACCCGCGCCCGTCGCGCTTCGGCGCCTTGTCGCCGGTCCGGCGGCTGCTGGCCCGTACACAGGACAGCGTCGAGGCGCCGCGACAGGAGCGGCCGCGACAGGAGCGCTGGCAGCCAGCCGCCGCTCCGCCGCCGGACCAGGAGGGGTGGCGTCTTCCGCCGGTGTCGCTCCTGCGCGCGCCCCCGGTGCACGGGGCGTTCGGGCCGTCACCACAGGTGCTGGAAGCCAACGCGCGCCTGCTCGAAACCGTCCTGTCGGACTATGGCGTCCAGGGCGTGATCCGCGACATCAGGACCGGTCCGGTAGTGAGCCTGTACGAGCTCGAGCCCGCGCCGGGCATCCGGAGTGCGCGCGTGATCGGGCTCGCCGACGATGTCGCGCGGTCGCTGTCGGTCACCGCGGTGCGGATCGCGACCGTGCCGGGCCGGAACGTGATCGGGATCGAGATCCCCAACCCCAAGCGCGAGACGGTCTTCCTTTCGGAACTGCTCGGATCGCGTGAGTTCGCGACCCATCCGGCACGGCTGGTGCTGGCATTGGGCAAGGACATCGGCGGCAATCCGATCCTTGCCGATCTTGCGCGCATGCCGCATCTGCTCATCGCCGGAACCACCGGGTCGGGCAAGTCGGTTGGCGTGAATGCGATGATCGCGTCGCTGCTCTACCGTCTCAGCCCGGACGAATGCCGGCTCATCCTGATCGACCCGAAGATGCTCGAACTGTCGGTCTATGATGGCATCCCGCATCTGATGGCGCCCGTCGTCACCGACCCGCGCAAGGCGGTTACCGCGCTCAAATGGACCACCCGCGAAATGGAGCGACGCTACCGCGCGATGAGCCAGCTCGGCGTGCGCAACATCGCGGGCTACAACGAGAAGGCCGCCGAGGTCCGAGCGCGCGGCGACACGCTGGCACGGCGGGTCCAGACCGGCTTCGACAGCGAGACCGGAAAGCCGACCTACGAGGAGCAGAACCTCGATCTTCGGCCGCTCCCATTCCTCGTCGTAGTGATCGACGAGATGGCGGACCTGATGATGGTCGCCGGCAAGGAGATCGAGACCGCGGTACAGCGATTGGCCCAGATGGCGCGAGCGGCGGGCATCCATGTGGTGATGGCCACGCAGCGCCCATCGGTCGACGTCATCACCGGGACGATCAAGGCGAATTTCCCGACCCGGATCAGCTTCCAGGTGATCAGCAAATTCGACAGCCGGACGATCCTGGGGGAGCAGGGCGCCGAACAGCTCCTGGGTCAAGGCGACATGCTCTACATGCAGGGCGGCGGACGGATCACGCGCGTGCACGGGCCATTCGTCGAGGATGCCGAGGTCGAGGACATCGTGGCCTACCTCAAGGGCCAGGGCGCGCCCGACTACGTGGACGACGTGACCGACGATGACGAGGATGGAGGAGGGTCGTCGTCGGGACCGAGCCAGGGCAACCTGCTCGACGAGACGAGCCTCTTCGACCAGGCGGTGGCGATCGTCGCACGTGAAGGAAAAGCGAGCACGAGCTTCATCCAGCGGCATCTCAACATCGGCTATAACCGGGCTGCCAAGCTGATCGAGCAGATGGAGAAGGAGGGCATGGTGGGTCCCGCCAACCATGTCGGCAAGCGCGAGATCCTGTTGCGCCGGACACAGGAGGACGATTGAGGGATCGGTGATGCTTCACTCGCTCGACCGACTGCTCGCGGAGTATGGCGCGGGACTGGTCGGGATCGTGGTGGCGCTCGAGGCGATGGGACTTCCATTGCCCGGCGAGAGCATGCTGATCGGCGGCGCGCTCTATTGCGCCACGACCCACAAGATCTCGATCACTTGGATGCTGCTCGCGGGAGCGGTCGGGGCCATTGTCGGCGACAATGGCGGCTACCTCGTCGGCCGCAGCCTGGGTTTCAGGCTTCTGGCGCGTTACGGGAAGCACATCGGTCTTTCGGACGACCGGCTGACGCTCGGCCGCTACCTGTTTGCCCGCTATGGCGGCGCGGTGGTCTTCGCGGCCCGGTTCGTGGCGATCCTGCGCACCTTCGCGTCGCTGCTCGCGGGGGCGAACCGCATGGGCTGGGGCCGGTTCCTGTTCTGGAACGCCCTGGGAGGCCTCTGCTGGGTGGGCGGCTACGGTCTGGGCGCCTACTATCTCGGTGTCGAGATCAAGACCCTGCAGGGCGGGGTCGCGTTGGGTATCGGAGCTATCATCGCTGTTCTCCTCGTCGTCATTGTCGTCTACCTCAAACGCAACGAGCGGCGGTTGATCGATCTGGCCCGGGCGGAGGCGCAAGCACAGGGCGTGGCCTGAGCGCGCGCAGATCGGAACCAAGCGAAGGCTTGCCGGTCATTATTAACATTATCTAACATTGCGTTTCGGTTACAATTGGTGCAACAGTGGCGCACGCTCGGTTTCCTATCGGCGTCCGCGCACTCTCTCGGAAGACAGACCATGAAAGTCACGACCGGACGCCCAGGGCGTCCACGCGAATTCGACATCGAGGACGCCACACGCGACGCGATGGAGGTCTTCTGGCAGAACGGGTTCCACGCAACGTCCCTGCCCGACCTGATCGAGGGGATGGGGCTGACGCGGGGCAGCATCTACAAGGCCTACGACGACAAGCGCTCGATCTACCTGGCGGCGCTGGACACGTTCATCGACATGCGTCTGGGCCGTGTCGAGAAAATCCTGTCCAAACCGGACAAGCGCGCGGCGATCAGGGAGCTCCTCCGTGTGACCGCCAAGGAAACGGCGTCGTCGACGGGACGAAAAGGTTGCTTCAGCACGGCGGCGACGATCGAGATGGTTCCAATCGATCCGGATGTCGAGGAACGGCTGTCCGACCACTACGCGACGATGGAAGCGCTCCTGACGAAGTCGATCGATGCGGGAAAGCGCGACGGTGACATCACCGCCTCGATGCCGAGTGCCAGCATCGCGCGCTTCCTGGTCTGCACGATCGAAGGCATGGCCGTTCTCGGGAAGCTCGGACCGACCGAAAGAAACAACCAGAAATTCATCAACGTGGTGATGACGTTGCTGGACTGAGACGGCCTGGTGGAGCCGAGGGGAATCGAACCCCTGACCTCCTGAATGCCATTCAGGCGCTCTCCCAACTGAGCTACGGCCCCGGCCGGCGGTGGCTATAGACCGGGGTCGTGGCTGGGACAAGATCGCCCTGGTCGTCATGCGAGAACGAGCCCGATCCCCCTCAGCGCCGCGAGCATCGGCAGCAGGGGGAGGCCGAGGATGGCACTAAGCTCCCCGTCGATCGTCTCGAACAGGAGTTGACCGAAGCCTTCGACCCGGCAGGCGCCCACGCAGGCGAGAAGGGCCTCGCCTTCCTGCTCGAGATACATGTCAAGAACGGTGTCCGAGAACGGGCGCATCGTCAGGGTCGGCGTTGCCACATGACGCCAGACGATGTTTCCATCCCGCATCAGGGCAATCGCGGTGTGCAGGACCTGCCGCGTGCCGCGGAGCCGCTGAAGCTGATGTCTCGCCTCGGCGAGGGTGGCAGGCTTGTCGAACCAGGCCGAACCCGATTCGAGGACCTGATCGGCCCCGATCACGATCGCGTCCCGCCGTCGGTCTGCCACAACATGAGCCTTGGTCTCGGCGAGCAGCAGCGCGAGCGCGGACGCGCCAACGCCGTCGAGCCTGGCCTGCCGCTTGATGGCTCCTTCGTCGACATCGGCCGGAATGGCGACAAAGGATAGACCGACACTCTCGAGCAGCTGACGCCGCGCCGACGAAGCGCTCGCCAGGATCAGCGCGGGCTGCGCCTGCTGCCATCCGGGGGGCATCAAGTTGGCAGCGACGATTCGCGTCCGGAGGAGCGGGCACGTCGATCGTGCCAAGCCTGCATGAGCTGCAGGATCGTGGCCGATGTCTCCTCGATCGAGCGGCGCGTCACGTCGATGACCGGCCAGCCGCGCCGTGTACAGATACGGCGTGCCCAGAGCAGTTCGGCCTTCACGGCGTCGAGGTCGATGTAATCGCTTTCCGTCTGGCGCATCAGGCCGGTGTTGGCCCCGTGCGAGATCAACTTCAGCCGGTGACGCCTGATCTCGATCAGTGCCAACGGGTCGAGCGTCAGTCCGACGACGGGAACCGGAGGGTTTTCCAGGCCGGGCGCATCGGGCAATCCCGGAACGAGGGGGACGTTGGCCGCCTTGACGCCGCGATTGGCGAGGTAGAGCGACGTCGGTGTCTTGGACGATCGCGAAACGCCGACCAGGACGACGTCGGCCTCGACGATGCCGGCTTGTGCCTGGCCGTCATCGTGGGCGACGACGAAGTGCATCGCGTCGATCCTGCGGAAATAATCCGCATCGAGCACGTATTGCCGCCCGGGACGCGCCGCAGCGGTGGCCCCGATCGCCTCCTGCAGGATGCCGAGGACGGGATCGAGGACATTGACGACCGGCACGCCGAAACGCGCGCATGTCATCTCCAGATCGTTCCTCAGCGCCTTGTCGACGACCGTCGAGAGCACCGGTCCCGGCTCGCTCTCGATGCCTTCGAGGACCCGATGCAGCTGGAAGCGCGTCCTGATCAGCGTCCAGCGGTGGTAGAGGATTTCGACATGCTCGAATTGTGACACGGTGGCGCGCGCGATGGCGTTCAGCGTTTCGCCCGTCGCATCCGAGACCAGGTGCAGGTTCAGACGCAGATCCGTCATGGGAGCGAGGATAACGGGGATGAAGAGGATATCCAGGGCGTTCGCATGCGGTGACAGTGCCAGTGTGGGGATGGATGGTCGATTGCGGATCGGTCGAGCAAATCCGGGCTGCTTGTCCTTGCCAGGAGACAAATCTAGTCAAACCCCTCATCGAAAAAGGGTTTGAGCCGCCTTCTCGATGTGGATAACGCCCCGGCATCTTTGCAGACGGCGGTGTACCCCGACATCCACAGTACCCTTCACCACTGCCTCCTCTCTTTAGATCTTCTAGGTGGTAAAGGTGGAGCGCAGTCGGGTACGAATGATGATCGAAAAGAAGCTTCTGAAGGTTCTGCACGGGGAGGCTGTGTGGCCGCCGCCGATCTGGTTGATGCGGCAGGCGGGCCGTTATCTTCCCGAATACCGTGCGCTTCGAAGCCAAGCCGACTTCATCACGCGGTGCACGACGCCGGATCTGGCCGCCGAGATCACCATGCAGCCGATACGGCGGTTCGGCATGGATGGCGCGATCCTGTTCAGCGACATCCTCATGGTGCCTTGGGCACTGGGTCAGAAGCTCGCGTTCCTCGAGGGCGAGGGGCCCGTCCTGGAACCGATCAGGACCGAGGCGGCGGTCGCGGCACTTGGCCGGAGCGACGTCCTCGATGCGACGCAGCCGATCATCGAGACCGTCAGGCGGGTCAAGTCAGCCTTGATGGACGGATTTCCGGCAACGACCTTGCTTGGCTTCGCAGGCTCACCATTCACCGTTGCCTGTTATATGGTGGACGGTGGCGGCTCCCGCGATTTCATCGAAACGCGTCGAATGGCCTACCAGTCAGCGGCGCTCTTCGGCCAGCTGATCGCAACGATTGTCGACGCGACGGTGGCGTATCTGTCGGCCCAGATCGAGGCTGGTGCCGATGCGGTCATGCTGTTCGATAGCTGGTCGGGTATTCTGCCGCCGTCGCAGTTCCGGGTCTGGGTGATCGAGCCGACCCGGATCATCGTCCAGGCACTCAAGGCAAGACATCCACAAACGCCTGTGATCGGCTTCCCGCGTCTAGCGGGAGCACTGATCGACAGCTACACGTCGACGACCGGCATTGACTGCGTTGCGATCGATACGTCTGCCGATCCGGCACGCGCAGCCGAGCGTATCGCGCCCCGCGTGGCATTGCAGGGCAATCTCGACCCGTTGGCACTTCTGGCGGGCGGCGAGCCCCTGCGCGAGCAAGTGTTGCAGATCGCAGGCGCGCTCAAGGGTCGTCCGCATGTCTTCAATCTTGGTCACGGTGTCCTGCCGATGACGCCACCCGAGCATGTGGCTGCTCTTCTCGAGACACTGAGGCTGACATGAATCACGCCCCGCTGCTGTCGACGATTGCGCCACCGGAGAGTCGCGAGAGACAGAGCCGATTGAGGCTCGCCGTCGTGCTGTTCAATCTCGGCGGCCCGGACCAGCCTTCGTCAATCAAGCCGTTCCTTCTGAACCTGTTTCGAGACCCCGCGATCCTTCGCGTGCCCTTCCTCCTTCGTCCGCTCCTGGCACGGATCATTGCACGGGCGCGGGTCAAGCCGGCGACCGAGAATTACGCATTGTTGGGCGGCAAGTCGCCTCTTCTCGAGCTTACGCGGGATCAGGCACGACTGCTCGAGGCGGAACTTGCGCAAGACTTCGACGTGCATTGTTTCATCGCCATGCGCTACTGGCATCCGTTTGCCCGCGAGGCGGTCCAAGCCGTTGCCCGGGTCAATCCTGATCGGGTGTTGCTGTTGCCGCTCTATCCGCATTATTCGACAACAACGAGCGGCAGCTCATTGACCGATTGGAGGCAGGCGGCCGCTGCTGCCGGTCTGTCGGTCGAGACCACGACGCTGTGCTGCTGGTTCGAAGACGACGCCTATCTCGAGGCGACAGCGGCGATCATTCGTCGATCGATCGACGATGCCCGCGCGGCTCTCGGTGCGGACGCGCCGCTGCGGATCCTGTTTTCCGCGCATGGCCTCCCACAGGTGATTGTCGATCGTGGCGATCCGTATCAATTCCAGGTCGAGCAGACGGCGGCGGCCATTCTCCGGGCTTTATCGAGGCATCCCCGGCGGGACGCATCGGAGGACGACGCTGTCGTCTGCTTCCAGTCCAGGGCGACGCCACAAAAATGGCTGGAGCCGAGCATCGAGCAGGAAATCGAACGTGCCGCGCGAGATCAGGTTGCGATCTTGGTGGTTCCAATCGCCTTCGTTTCCGACCATTCGGAAACGCTGGTCGAGCTCGATGTCGAGTACAAGGAGGTTGCACACAAGCAGGGTGTGCCGGGCTATTTTCGCGCGCCCGCACAGAACTCCGATGGCTTGTTCATAGGCGCGTTGGCGGCGATGGCGCGCGCCGCCGTCCGGCGTGGGCCAGGCCTTTGCTCCTTCACCGGACCGGGCCTGTGCCCGGGGCGGTTCTCGGATTGCCCGCATATTCTGGCCGGCGGAGACCCGGTCTCCCGGCTGGATCGCACCGTGGTTTCGGAGCGAGCAGGTTGACGATCGCAGCGCTGGCCCCGTTCTATTTGTGGACGAAGTCGTTTCACGTGATTGCCGTGATTGCCTGGATGGTGTCCCTGCTGTACCTGCCGCGACTGTTCGTTTATCATTGCGATACCGTACCCGGATCTGAGTCGAGCGAGCGGTTCAAGGTCATGGAGAGACGGCTGAGCAAGCAGATTGCTCTGCCAGCGATGCTGGCGACCACGGTGCTCGGCGTGATCCTTGTGCTGACGCCAGGCGCCGTGAGCTGGAGCGACGGCTGGTGGTATGTGAAGCTCGCGTCGGTCTTTCTCCTGTTCGGCTTTCACGGCGCTTGTAGCGGATGGAGGCGCGCGTTCCTGGAAGACAGGAACCGCAAACCGCAGCGTTTCTATCGTTTCGCCAACGAAGTCCCGACGGTATTGATGCTCGTCATCGTGGTGATGGCGATTGTCCAGCCGTTCTGACAGGGGTCATGGGATGGTGGGCGCACAAGGGCTCGAACCTTGGACCCGCTGATTAAGAGTCAGCTGCTCTACCAACTGAGCTATGCGCCCCCGATGATCCTTGATCGGCGCTGGAGGTAAGGGAGATCAGCCGGTAGCGCAAGGGTGGCTATCCAGCCTCCGTCGTGCGGAGATCGGGCTTGAGCAGCCTGAGGAGACCATCGAGCTGGTCAAGCGAATTGTAGCGGATCGTGATCTGGCCTTTGGTGCCATCGAAGGTGACGTTCGTCCGTAGACCGAGCGAAGTGGTCAGTTCTTGTTCCAGCATCTCGATGTCGACTGGCTGCTGCGACCGGGCGGACCGCACGGGATGTCGGTCGGGACTTCTCGCTATTGCTTCGGTCTGACGGACGTTCAAGCCGCGAGCGAGCACCGTGGCCGCGATCTTCGCAGGGTCGACGTGACCGAGCAGCGCCCGCGCGTGGCCGGCGGAGAGAGCGCCACGGCGCACGTCATGCTGCACGGAGGCAGGCAACCCAAGAAGGCGTGTCATGTTCGCAATATGGCTTCTTGATTTGCCGACCGAAACCGCGACCCTCTCCTGCGTCAGGCCGAACTCGTCCATCAGGCGGCGCAGGCCTTCGGCCTCCTCGATCGCGTTCAGATCTTGCCGCTGAAGATTCTCGATCAACGCCGCGGCGAGCGCGGTCCCATCGTCGAAGTCACGGATGTGGACCGGAACTTCATGCAAGCCGGCGCGCTGGGCCGCTCGCCAGCGCCGCTCCCCGGCGATGATCTGGAAATGGCGATCCTTCCCGGGGATCGGTCTGACCAGGATCGGCTGCAAGACACCATGGGTCCTGACGGATACCGTCAGCTCATCGAGCGCATCCTCTGCCATGTCACGTCGTGGCTGGAACGGGCCCGGTTCGAGTTGGAGAACCGCCACGCTGGAATGGGCGTCGCGGTGATGCTCGTGCTCACTCGTGTCGCCGATCAGGGAGGCGAGGCCTCTGCCCAAACGTGATGGGCGGTCCCTGCGGTCGTTCACGAGGCCGGCCTACGGCGTCGCAGGAGTTCTTCCGCCAAGGCTCGATAGGCCACGGCACCGGCGGATTTCGGATCGTAGGTGATGACCGGGCTGCCATGGCTCGGTGCCTCGGAGATGCGGATGTTTCGAGGGATGACGGTGTCAAAAACGTCCTCTCCGAAGAATGCGCGTGCGTCGGCAGCAACCAGATCTGACAGATTGTTACGACGATCGTACATGGTCAGGACAATTCCTTCGAGAGAAAGAGCCGGATTGAGGGCACGTTTCACCCGCTCGACCGTCTGGATCAGATGTCCGACTCCTTCGAGAGCGAAGAATTCACACTGCAATGGCACGAGGACGGCAGTCGCCGCAACGAGGGCGTTCAGCGTCAGGAGCCCGAGGCTCGGAGGGCAATCGATGAGGATGAAGCCGAAGGCCTGTCGCCCGGTGTCGGCCGCGCGCAGGGCGTCGCGCAATCTGTATTCGCGTCGGTCGACGCCGACCAGTTCGACCTCGGCGCCCGCCAGATCGGTGTCGGCGGCCAGGAGAAAGACGCCATCGGTCGACGTTGCTCGCTGGACGCGCCGCATCGAGGCGGGATCCTGGAGCACGGCATAGGTGCCATCGCGACGCGACCGACGGCTGATGCCGAGGCCCGTGGATGCGTTTCCCTGCGGATCGAGATCGATGACGAGCGTCCGATGACCGATCTGGGCCAAGGCTGCCGCCAAATTGATCGTCGTCGTTGTCTTGCCGACGCCCCCTTTTTGGTTGGTGATCGCCAGGATATGCGGCGGACCAGGATCAGGTGGCGGGGACGCGGCGGAGATGGGTCACCTCAAGCAGACAGCCGTCATGGGCGGATGCACCAGGATGGCACCTCACGTCCATCTGCCACCGCGGTCGCGCCTCGGTCAATTCGGCCGCGACTTGATGCCCTTTGAGGAACAGGCACGTCCCGCCCGGCCCGAGCAGCGGAAACGAAAGGTCGAGCAGTCGCGGAAGACGGGCCAGCGCGCGCGCGGTGATGATGTCGATGCCTCTGACGCCACACCGTTCAATTCGATCGGCGATGATCGTGACAGGCAGGTCGATCTCACGGGCGCATTCGCGCAGGAAGGCGGCTTTTCTGTGATCCGCTTCCACCAATGTGATGCTGCGTCCCGAGACGATCGCAATGACCAGGCCGGGAAAGCCGGCGCCCGAGCCGATATCGACGATGGTTCCTGTCGGCGGCAGATGCGGAAGGATCCGCATGCTGTCGGCGATGTGACGGGTCCACACAGAGCCGATGTCACGAGAACCGATAAGGTTGATGCGGGCGTTCCATTTCCGGAGACACGCCTCGAAGATGGCGAGCCGATCGAATGTTTCACGTGAAACATTCGCAAATGTCTCAGGCAGCCTTGCGCTCCTGACGCCGGACATGCGCGAAGACCGCGAGGATCGCGGCGGGTGTGAGTCCCGGGATCCGGCGCGCCTGGGCGAAATTGACCGGCCGGACCGCGACGAGCCGTTCCTTCATCTCGGCGCTTAGACCGCCGACGGCGCCATAATCGAGCGTCGCCGGGATCGACTGGGCCGCATCCTCGTTGAGCCGGGCGATGTCACGGGACTGTCGGCCGAGATAACCGTCATACAGCGCCTCGGTCATCAGGTGTGCGCGGGCACGGGGCGGCAGGTCCTCGATCCAGGCTATGGGGACGCTTCGACTGTCCAGATTTGTGTTGAGAACCGAGAAGAGCGAGCGGCGTCGGCCGCCCTCGACAACCATTTCACGGCGTGCTCGCTCGACGGAGCGATCGATCACGTCCCGATCATGCCGGAACAAGGCGGCCCGCTCGGGACCGACGCAGCCGATGCTGATCCCGACCGGCGTGAGCCTCAAATCCGCATTGTCGGCGCGAAGTGTGAGGCGATATTCCGAGCGCGACGTGAACATCCGATACGGCTCTGTCACGCCGCACGTGATGAGGTCGTCGATCATGACGCCGAGATAAGCCTGGTCCCTCCCGATCACGACCGGGGCGCAGTCCTGAGCATGGCGAGCCGCGTTCAATCCCGCCACCAGACCCTGGCCCGCCGCCTCCTCATATCCGGTCGTGCCGTTGATCTGGCCCGCAAGGAACAGACCGGGAAGGCGCTTGAGCGCTAGCCCGGCATCGAGTTCGCGCGGATCCACATGATCGTATTCGATCGCGTAGCCCGGCCGGATGATGGTGGCGTTCTCCAGGCCACGTATGGTCGACAGCATCGCCGCCTGGATGTCGGCAGGCAGGCTTGTGGAGAGACCATTCGGGTAGACCACGTTGCCATCAGGCCCGTCGGGCAGCCCTTCGGGCTCCAACACGATCTGATGACTTTCCCGTTCGCTGAAGCGAACGATCTTGTCCTCGAGAGACGGGCAGTAGCGTGGGCCTCGTCCGGTAATGCCCCCGCCATAGAGGGCGGACTGCTGCAAATTGTCACGAACGACGGCATGGGTTCGGGGATTCGTCGCTGTCAACCGGCAGGAGATCTGGTGCTGGAGCGGCTTGTCGCTCGACCTGCTGAACATGTCCGGCGGATGGTCGCCGCGATCCTCCGCCAGCGTGTCCCAGTCGATGGTTGCCCGGGCGATGCGCGGTGGCGTCCCGGTCTTGAGCCGAGCCATCCGCAAGCCAAGTGTGGCGAGGTGGGCGGCCAATCGGGTCGAGGGTGCATCGCCGACGCGGCCTGCCTGGACGGTCCGATGACCGATATGGATCACGCCACCGAGAAATGTCCCCGTCGTGATGACGACGGCCCGGCTGAGGATGCGGTGCCCATCCTCGCATCGGACGCCGCCGACACGTCCATCCTCGATGATGAGTTCGGCGGCGGCACCATTCCGAAGCCACAGATTGGGAGTTGCGTCGAGAAGCGAGCGAATGGCCGCTCGATACAAGCCGCGATCCACTTGAGCGCGCGGCCCCTGGACCGCCGGCCCCTTGCTCCGGTTCAACAGCTTGAAGTGAATTCCAGCGTGGTCCGCCGCGCGCGCCATCAAACCATCGAGCGCATCAATCTCGCGAACGAGGTGCCCCTTGCCGATGCCTCCGATGGCTGGATTGCAGGACATCTCGCCGATGCGGGCCAAATCGTGCGTCAGCAGGAGCGTGGCCGCGCCGAGACGCGCTGAGGCGGAAGCGGCCTCGCATCCGGCATGGCCGCCACCGATGACGATGACGTCGAACTCAAAAGCCACGATCACTTCCCGATGCAGAAAGTTGAGAAAATATCAGCCAAGACATCCTCGATGCCGATATGGCCAGTCAAACGGCCGAGGTGATCTAGCGCCAGACGAAGTTCCTCGCCACGCAGTTCCGGTGTCTCGAGGCGGCGCGCCTCACCAAGATGCGCGGCGCAAGCCTGAAGACAACTCCTGTGACGCTCTCGGGTCATGACAGGAACCGGTGCGCCCAGGGTCAGCGCGCGCACTGACCGCGCCAAGGTCTCGCGCAGGACGTCGATCCCGTCCCCCGACCGCGCACTGACACCCAAAGCACCGGCTGGCGCGCTTGCGATGTCGATCTTGTTGCAGACCCACAGGCTTTCGGGCCATGCCTGGTCCGAAACGTCGTTGCCGCACGTGACCGAGATGATGAGGTCGGCGTCACGCGCAGCCTGTCGCGCCCGCCTGACGCCTTCCTGTTCAACAAAATCCTCGCTCTCGCGCAGACCGGCCGTGTCGATCAGCGTCACGGGGACGTCCCCGAGGATGGTCCGGGCCTCGATGATGTCACGCGTGGTGCCGGGACGGTCGGAGACGATCGAACCCTCACGTCGGGTCAGTGCGTTGATCAGGGTGGATTTTCCGACGTTCGGCGCACCGATCACGGCTATCTTGAGGCCCTGCCGGAGGAACTCGCCACGTGTTCCGTCGACCAGGTGACCAAGCAGGGTCGCCTCGAGATCGGCGATGCCTTCATCCAGATCGTGCTCCTCGCCGATCACGCTCTCGGCCGGGAAGTCGATCGACGCTTCCTGCGAGGCGACCAAAGCTCGAAGCTGCGTCGACCACCCTCGGTAGAGCTGGCTCAGGACCCCAGTGGACTGTGCCACGGCCTGCCGCCGTTGCGTTTCGGTCTCGGCGTCGATGAGATCCGCGATGCCCTCGGCCTCGACCAGATCGATCCGACCGAGTTCGAAGGCACGCCGGGTGAATTCCCCCGGCTCGGCCGGCCTTCCGCCCGCTTTTCTCAGTGCCTCCGACACAGCCTCGATGACCGCCGCCCCAGCATGCAGATGCAATTCGACGCAGTCCTCGCCTGTGTAGCTCGCCGGTCCCGGAAACCACAGCACGAGCGCGCGATCGAGGATGTGGCCATCGGCGGCCCGCAGGCGTCTGAGCGTCGCATAGCGCGGCTCTGGGCGCGGGAGTGTGAAGCCGTCGAGCAGCGTCCCCGCTTCGGGCCCGCTGATCCGGATGATCGCGATGCCACCGCGTCCGGCGCCGGTCGCCTGGGCGAAGATCGTCTCGCCAGGTCCGGCCGATCCGCGGGTCATCCCCCAGGCCTGCCCATGCGTCGCAAGATCATCTTGCGTGATCGCGCGCCAGGCGCTTCAACCCCGGACGGTGTCACGATCCGAGCCATGCCAGCAGTCCGGGGACTCCTTGCCGCAACTTTCGATGCCGTCGCCGCTCGAATCCCTGACGATGTCCCTCTCGATCCCGCCGGTCGGACGGCGATGTGTCGGCGGTGAAGAATGACCTCCTCGATCATCAACGGCGCATCCTCGAGCGACTGACCTGAGGACCGGAGCCAAGCGCGATGTCCAAAGCCATACGCCTGCACGCGATCGGCGGCCCCGAGGTCCTGAGATGGGAGGATGTCGCGAGCCCGACCCCTGGGCCCGGCGAAGTGCTGGTCAGGCAAGAGGCGGTCGGGCTGAACTTCATCGACGTCTATTTCAGGACGGGGCTCTACAAATTGCCAGCGTTTCCGGCAGTCATCGGAATGGAGGGCGCAGGCCAGGTCGAAGCGATGGGCCCTGGCGTCGGCGAGATCAAGGTCGGGGATCGGGTGGCGTATGGCAGCGCGCTCGGTGCCTATGCGCAACGACGGACCGTGCCCGCCGATCGGCTGGTGCTGCTGCCAGAGTCGATCGGGTCGGAAGAAGCGGCCGCAATGATGCTCCAGGGCATGACCGCACAATATCTGCTCAAGCGGACCCGCGCGGTCGGACCCGGCGATATCATTTTGGTTCACGCCGCAGCCGGCGGCGTCGGGCTGATCGTCTGCCAATGGGCAAGATCGCTCGGCGCGCATGTCATCGGCGTCGTCTCGACGGATGCCAAGGCCGAGATGGCGCGCACTCACGGCGCCCACGAGGTCCTGATCGGGACCGACAACATGTCCGCCTGGGTCAAGCGTTTCACCGACGGCAAGATGGCGACCATCGTCTACGATGGAACGGGCAAGGACACGTTCTATGCCAGCCTCGAATGCCTCGCGCCGCGAGGACTCATGGTCAGTTTCGGTAGCGCAACGGGAGAAGTGAAGGGACTCGATCTCAGCGTCCTCGCTGCAAAGGGCAGCCTCTTCGTGACGCGGCCGACACTGGCCACCCATATCGCCTCGCGCGCCGATCTCATCGCGACATCGAACGATCTTTTCGAGGCTGTAACCAGCGGGACGGTCAAGATCCGGATCAACCAGCGTTTCGCGCTGTCCGACGCGGCGGAGGCGCACCGTGCGCTGGAGGCACGTCAGACGACGGGAAGCACGATCCTCATTCCATGATCACCGCGTCGCCGGCTGCAGCCACCGCGAGAACCAGGCGAGGGTTCGCCGCTTGGCGTCAGCGCGGTCCTTGGCATCCCGCAATTCGTGACCTTGGCCCGGATACACCACGAACTCGGTCGGGACGCCCAGCGTGTTGAGCGCATGCCAGAACTCCTGACTTTGCGGCATGGGACACTCCAGGTCCCGATCGCCGACATACTCGAAGGTCGGCGTGCGGGCACGCTTGATGAAATTGATCGGGGACGATTTGGCGTAGGCAGCGGGATCGTCGTAGACGCTCGCTCCGAAGAACGGGATCACCCACTGATCGATGCCGTTCTCGCCGTAGTAGGACAGCCAGTCCGACACGCCGGCGCCGGCGACGGCCGCCTTGAAGCGGTTGGTCTGCGTCACCGCCCACATCGTCATGTAGCCGCCGTAGCTGTAGCCCATGACGCCGAGCGCGTCCGGATCGATCGGTGCCGCGGCGAGGGCTGCGTCGACGCCGTGGAGGATGTCGCGCAGGTCGCCGTGTCCGAAGTCGCGGACGTTAGCCGACGTGAACGCTTCGCCCTGCCCGAAGCTGCCACGAGGGTTGGGAAGAAAGAGGTCGTAGCCGGCGTCGAGCAGCCATCGTCCCCGGCTTTTGCTCAGGAACGTCGGCAGGAAGGCGCTACTCGGACCGCCATGAATTTCGGTGATCATCTTCTGGTTGTCGTTGTCGGCGCGTCCTTCGGGCTCGAGGAGCCATCCCTGCACGTCGTAGCCGTCGCTCTTCCAGCTCAGGCTTCGCGCGGCAACGGGCACGCTCAGGCCCTGGTTAACGTGCGTGATGTCGCTCCAGGCCCCGATCGGCCCGAACGCGATCTCGGGAGGCCGGCTGAACGTGTCGTGGACGCCCGCGGTCCCTCCCTTGGAACATGCGATCGCCGTTGACCCGCCGCCAAGGCTCAGATCCTCGACGCCCGACCACAGCCGCCTCGGATGCGCGGACGGCATGCCGAGCGACAGGATCTCGACGTTCGCCGCACGCAACGCGGTCGCGGTAAGACCGGAATCCGGGCAGTGATAGTCGAGCGCCGTCACCGTCGCCGTCATGCCGGGCGTCAGGTCGATGGGCTTGGCATGGCCATTGAGACGCAGGCTGAAGGCGTCGCCGCCGGTCGAGCCGAAATCGCTCATGATCCCGCCGATGAAGGCGACCTGGCTTCCATCGGGCGAGACGATCGGCGATGCGATCTGCTGCTTGGGCGGCGGTGTGTAGAGCAATGTCTCCTTGCCAAGCATCGGGAAATTCCACAACCGCGCCACCCACCAGTCGTCATCGCCGTTGCCGGGACTGGCGGTGCCCACGAAGCCGGAGCCATCCGGTCGCCAATCGTATTCATAGACGTAGAGGTTTGGCGGCGAGACGAACCGGAGATTGTTCGCCTCGACGACGGCGATGCGTTGTTCGTCGCTCGACACGCCCACCTCCCCCGATAGCGCGGCTGCCGCCTTGACCGCGCCGATCTCCTTGCGTGCGCCCGGGGTTGCGAGCACGGCGAGCATGCCACCTGGAGCGTAGCGTGGACTTCCAAGGGCGCCGTCGAAGGCCAGACGCTGGGCCAGACCGCTCCCGTCGGTGTTGACCTCATAGAGGTAGGTTTTCGGATCGTTCGGTTGCTTGAGGACGAAGCCCAACCGCTTGCCGCTCGCGGAAAATGCGAGAGCGCTTGGCTTGCATGACGGGCCGACGCCGCACGGCAGCTTGACGATCGTGGCAGGCCCTCCCCTGCTGGGCCTGAGCACCAGAAGATCGGTTGGTTCGGCCCCGTCCTCGGCCGGTTCGTCGTGTTCGATGGACGCAGCAGTCGAACCGTCTGGCGAGAGGGCCAGATGGTCGAACAGGCGGACCGGCCGGTCATCCGCCCTTCCGTTCGCCGCCACGAGAAGAAGGGAGACGGCGGCGGTTGGGATCAATGCGCGCATGGCCCATCGGACGACGACAGGGGTGACGGGTCAACCGGCTCAGTGGCCGCCGGCCCTGAGGACGAGGCGGTCATCGCCCTCGACCTGCTCGCCGATCGCGACGGTCTTCGCGCGCCGCCATAGGTCGACGAAATCGAGCAGATGATGGCTGAACGGGTTGCCGCTCTGTCCGGTCGCGATGACAAAGCGGCTGCGATCGAGATCGGCCAGATCATAGACGCCGCGGAACGACGCCCCATGCACCGAGGTCAAGGGTGGCTCGATCGCCACGACCCCTTGCGCATCGACGGTGGACGCATCGCCGCCGACCACCGGGGCAGCGCGCGCGACGTCGCGCAGAATGGGGATCGCGTTCCAGAACGGGTTGGCGAACACCGCGCGGTGCGAGGTCCCCCAGGACCACGAAGCCGGATCATGGCCGTAGCGGGCGGCGAGGTCCCGAACGGTTGCGGCCAAGGTCCGCGTCAGCATCGGAATGCACGACCCGCCACAGCCCGGCCCGCGCCCGTCCAGCGCCTCGGCAACGAATGTCAGCGGCGCCGTCGCCGAACCGCCGTCATCGCCCAGCGTCTTCTCGATCGCACCGCGTATGGCGAGCAGCCACGTCTCGGCGATGAGCGGCTGAGGCGAGCCTGCTGACATCGTGCCGTCCCACCGCCCGAGCAGATGCAGCGCGGTCCCGGCCAATTCGATATCGGATCCGGCGGTCAACAAAACCGGAAGCAGGTGCCGCATATAGGCGCTGGTCACGTCGCCCTGCATGGCGGCGAAGTCCATCACGTCGAAACGGTGACCGGGCCGGTCGAGCAGCTCCCTGATCCGTTGCGCGCGCCAGTCACCGAAGACATCGCGGCTCATCGAGATCGACGAGGAGGTGCCGGTGACCGGCTCGTTGGCGTTGACCAGAATGCCGCTCGCCGGCGACACGATGTTCGGCAGCGCCAGACCAGAGGCATAGCCGGTCCAGTCATGCGCTCCATCGGCGCCGTCGCTCGGCATCGCGCCGTCGCCGCTGCGGCGGATCGGCACGCGACCGGTGGTGAAGAGCGCGATCCCGTGGCGGTCGGCAACGAGCAGGTTCTGGACCGGTGCGGTCAGCACCGCCGCGGCACGCCCTGCCGCGGCCACGCTGCCCGAACCTTCCAGCTGATACAGACCGTCCGCTGCCATGTTGTCTGGTGCCAGGCTCGCGATCTCGGCGGCGATGACGTCATGCGATGCGCGCGCCTTGATGCCGAACAGGCCGGGGAGATCGCTGATCACCGGCCCATGCCGCGTGGCGCGCACGTCGATCAGGATGTCGGGGCGGCCGCGCACCTCGATGCGCTCGCTTCGGTGCGTGAACGCAAGCGGACCCGACGGCCCGGCATAGTGCGCGGCGTCGGTCGTATGCTCGATGAACAGGTCCTCGGTGTCGGCGCCGGTGGTGGTGAAGGTCCAGGCGATGGCACGGTTATGACCCAGCACGACGAACGGAGTGCCGGGCGCCGTGGCGCCTGCCAGCGTCTCGGTCGGCGTGTCGATGCGTGCCAGGTACCACAGGCAAGGCAGCCCGTAGGACAAATGCGGATCGCCGGCGAGCACGGGCGAACCGGTGGCCGATCGGCTGCCATCGACCGCCCACTCGTTGGAGGCATTGTCGGGGAGCGTGAACGGGCCAGGGAAGTGTGGCAGCGCGCGCGACGTCGCCAGCGCGAGACCGCCGATGCCGGGCGACAACAGGATGGACGCCTGGTCAGTTGGGGCAGGCTTTGGCGTGGGCCAGAGCGACAGGATCGTCCCGCGAGGCAGCCGCGCGGAGAGCGCCAGACGCTGAAGCTCGAGATCGAGATTGCCTGACAACGCCAAGCCCATCGTCTCGGCCCACAGCATGCAGTCGACCGGAGCCCAATCGCGGGGGCGGCCGAGAAGCACGTATTCGGGCGCGGCGAACCGGCCACGCGACGCGATGAAGGCGTTCACGCCGCGGCTATAGGACGCAAGGAGAGCGCGCGTTTGCGGCGGCAGCACGGCCAGCGACGCCTTCGCGGCGTCCCTGGTGCCCAACACGCGCGCTGTCTCGTCGAGCCTCACTCCGATCGGGCCGATCAGCGCGGACAGCTCGCCCGCCGCCGCCCGCCGCATGAGGTCCATCTGCATCATGCGGTCGCGCGCCTGGACGAAACCGAGCGCCTCGGCCGCATCCAGATCGTCCGACGCTTGGATGTGGGGAATGCCCAGGTGATCGAACCCGACCCTGACGTCGGCGTGCAGTCCTTGCAGGGTAAGCTCGGCATGGTGCGAAGGCAGGGTTCGCTCTACCGCGGCGAACACGGCGGTCGCGAGAATGACGACCACGCCGAGAAGCCCGGCGAGGCACGCGACGAACGTCCGCACGCGATCTGCCCGCGCTGCGCCGTCAGGTGTTCATGGCGTCGAAGAAATCCTGGTTCGTCTTGCTGTATTTCAACTTGTCCAAGAGGAAGTCCATCGCATCCTGGGTTCCCATCGGATTGAGGATGCGGCGGAGAACCCACATCTTGGACAATTGTCCCTTGTCGACGAGCAGCTCCTCGCGACGCGTTCCGCTCTTAGTGATGTCGATGGCGGGGAATGTACGCTTGTCCGAGAGCTTGCGGTCGAGAATGAGCTCGGAGTTGCCGGTGCCCTTGAACTCCTCGAAGATGACCTCGTCCATGCGGCTTCCGGTATCGACGAGCGCGGTCGCGATGATCGTCAGCGATCCGCCCTCCTCGATGTTGCGCGCCGCACCGAAGAAGCGCTTCGGACGCTGAAGTGCGTTGGCGTCAACGCCACCCGTCAGCACCTTGCCCGAAGACGGAACCACCGTGTTGTAGGCACGAGCAAGGCGCGTGATGCTGTCGAGCAGGATGACAACGTCGCGCTTGTGCTCGACCAGCCGCTTGGCCTTGTCGAGCACCATCTCGGTCACCTGCACGTGGCGGGTCGCCGGCTCGTCGAACGTGGACGAGACGACTTCGCCCTTCACGCTGCGGGCCATGTCGGTGACCTCCTCCGGCCGCTCGTCGATCAGCAGCACGATGAGGAACACCTCCGGATGGTTAGTCGAAATGGCGCTCGCGATGTTCTGGAGCATCACAGTCTTGCCGGTTCGCGGCGGGGCCACGATCAACGCGCGCTGGCCCATCCCGATCGGGGCCACGAGATCGATCACGCGCGGAGTAAAGTCCTTGCTGTGCGATTTGGCGACGGATTGGAAGTTCTCGACCTCCATTTTCAGGCGTCGTTCAGGAAACAGCGGCGTCAGATTGTCGAAATTGATCCGCGTGCGCACCGCCTCGGGCGGTTCGAAGTTGATCGTGCTGACCTTGAGCAGCGCGAAGTAGCGTTCCCCGTCTCGTGGCGCCCGGATCTGACCCTCGACCGAGTCGCCGGTGCGCAATCCGAAGCGTCTTACTTGCGTCGGACTGACATAGATATCGTCCGGCCCTGGCAGATAGTTCGATTCCGGGCTGCGAAGAAAGCCGAACCCGTCCGACATGATCTCGAGCGTGCCCTCGCCGTGGATGGCCTGGTCGTTCTCGGCGAGGTTCTTGAGGATCGCAAACATGATGTCCTGCTTTCGCAGGCTCGATGCGTTTTCGATCTGAAGCGATTCGGCGAAGGAAAGCAGATCGGCCGGTGTCTTGGCCTTGAGTTCGGCGAGGTGCATGGACGCCTCGAGTTGGGGGTCGACAGGGTTTGAAGCCGACACGTGGTAACCGGACCGATCCGACCGCATGTTTGTCGATGCACGGAGCGGGCGGCTCAGGCAAGGCGCGAGGCTTGACCCGAACGGCGTCTGCTGACCAAGAGGAAGGGGATCACGACTGCGAAGCCGCAATCACGGGACCGGACGTCGATGAACGACCGGGCGCGTGACCCTCACATCGCATCGCGTCCGTCTCGCGTCAAGTCGCGGCCTCTAGATCCAGCCGGCGCGTCTGAACCAGGCCAGTGGCGCGACCACGCTGACCAGCATCAACCCGAGGGCATACCAGTAGCCGAACGGCCAGTTCAGCTCCGGGATGTCCTTGAAGTTCATCCCGTAGATGCTGGCGATGAGCGTCGGCGGGATGCCGATCAGGCTGACGACGGTCAGGATCCGTATGCCGGTATTCTGTTCGACATTGATCAATCCGAGCGTCGCATCGAGCAGGAAATGCACCTTTTCCGTCAGTTGCCCGTCATACTCGGCCAGCGACTGCAGGTCGCGGCCAAGCGTTTCCAGCCGGCCCTTGTGATCGGGATCGTCCGAGCCGCGTGTCGCTTCGACGAACAGGACGAGCCGGCGCAGGCCCAGCATGCTGTCGCGCAGCATCGAGACGCTGTCGCCCTGACGGCCGATATCCTTGAGCAGCTGACGGAGCCGCCGGTCCGCATCCTTGCTGTGATCGTGCGACCCGCTTCTGAAGATGCCGCGCGACATCTGGTCGAGCTCGGCACCGACGATCTCCAGCACGTCCGCGATGCGGTCCACGATCGCCTCGAGCAGGCCGATTAGCAGGTCGGGCACGCCACGATCACCGGACGCGCAGGCATTGAGCTTTCCGTAGTTCTCGATCGCCGGATAGTCGGCATAGCGGATGCTGACGAGGTATTGCGCGGAGACGATCAGACCAAGCGGTGTGATGGCGCTCACGCCGTTCTGCCTGCGAACGAGGGGCGTGCTGAGGTAGAGCGTGGTGCCCTCGCGGAACAGGCGGCTCGAGCTCTCGATCTCGTCGAGGTCGGCGCGGGTCGGGATGCGTAGGCCGGTGATCTCGCTCGCAGTGGCGGCGTCCTGATCGGTCGGGAGGAACAGGTCGAGCCAGATCGGCGGCTCGATCATGGCGGCGTGGCCGGCTTCGACGAGGCCGCGTGGAGCCTGTCCCGCCGCTCGGGCAATCAGCATACGATCTCCATCCACGGCCGACGCCGCGTGACCCCTTGGCGGGGGTGGTCTATGAGCCGATCTTCGGTTCGAGCGGGCCGTGTAGGAGGTATCGTGCCGGACGGCGAGAGAACAGCTTCAGCCAGCCTTTCCAACTCGCTGCGCAGCGGGCCGGACGCGCGTGGACGCTACGGTCAATTCGGCGGCCGGTTCGTGGCCGAGACCCTGATGCCGTTGATCCTCGAACTCGAGGACGCCTGGAACACGGCCAGGGTCGATCCGGCATTCAGGGCCGATCTCGACGCTCATCTCAAGGACTACGTCGGCAGGCCGAGCCCGCTCTGGCACGCAAAACGTCTGTCGGAGCATCTCGGCGGCGCGCGGATCTATCTCAAGCGCGAGGAACTCAACCACACCGGATCGCACAAGCTCAACAACGTGATGGGCCAGATCCTGCTGGCCCGCCGGATGGGACGCACCCGGATTATCGCCGAGACCGGCGCGGGTCAGCATGGCGTGGCGACGGCGACCGTCTGCGCGCTGTTCGGCTTGTCCTGCGTGATCTACATGGGTGCGACCGACGTGGAGCGGCAGCAGCCCAACGTGTTCCGCATGCGTCTGCTCGGCGCCGAGGTGCGCGCCGTCGAGACCGGCGCCGGAACACTCAAGGACGCGATGAACGAGGCGATGCGCGACTGGGTCGCCAACGTCGGCGATACCTACTTCCTCATCGGCACCGTCGCGGGTCCGCATCCTTATCCCTCCATGGTGCGCGAGTTGCAGCAGGTCATCGGCGAGGAGGCGCGCGCGCAACTCCAGGCGGTCGAGGGGAGGCTGCCGGATGCGGTGGTCGCCTCCGTCGGCGGCGGATCCAATGCGATCGGCATCTTCCACGCCTTCCTCGACGACCCGTCGGTTCGGCTGATCGGTGTGGAAGCGGCCGGACGCGGGCTCGACAGCGGCGAGCAGGCGGCCAGCATCGAACGTGGCCGCCCGGGCATTCTGCACGGCAACCGAACCTACCTGCTGCAGGACGAGGACGGCCAGATCAACGAAGCGCACAGCATCAGCGCGGGGCTCGACTATCCCGGCATCGGACCGGAGCATGCCTGGCTGCACGAGATCGGGCGCGCGGAATATGTCGGCATCACCGACGACGAGGCGCTCGCGGCATTCCAGCTCTGCACGCGGACCGAGGGCATCATCCCGGCGCTCGAATGCGCGCACGCCATCGCCCATGTGGTCAAGCTCGCGCCGACGCTGTCGCCGGACCAGATCGTGCTGATGAACCTGTCCGGCCGCGGCGACAAGGACGTGGCGACCGTCGCGCGTTATCTCGGCGTCACGCTGTAGGCCGCGCGTGCGTCGTCGCATCGCCGCAACGTTCGCGACGCTCCGGCGAGAAGGCCGGGGCGCACTGATCCCCTTCCTGTCGGCCTTCGATCCGGATCGGGAGACTGCGCTCGCGCTGTTGCGCGGCATGCCCGGAGCGGGCGCCGACCTGATCGAGATCGGCATGCCGTTCACCGATCCCATGGCGGACGGCCCGACCATCCAGGCAGCGTCGCGTCGCGGCCTGGCGGCGGGTGCGACCCTGGCCGGCACCCTCGCGCTGGTGCGTGCGTTTCGCGACCGCGACGACGCAACGCCGATCGTCCTGATGGGCTACCTCAATCCGATCGCGAGCTTCGGCCCGGAGCGCTTCTGCGAGGAGGCGTGGTCGGCGGGGGTCGACGGGCTGATCGTGGTCGATCTGCCACCCGAGGAGGCCGACATGCTGGCGCCGTTCGCGCACGCGCGCGGACTGGACCTGATCAGGCTGATCGCGCCGACAACGAATGCCGACCGTCTGCCCCGCGTCCTGCAGGGCAGTTCGGGCTTCGTCTACTATGTCAGCATCGCCGGCGTGACCGGCACGCGGACAGGCTCCGAGCAGGACCTCGCGCTCGCGCTGCCGCAGGTGCGACGGGTGACGGACCTGCCGGTCGCGATCGGCTTCGGCATCCGCTCCCCGGCGCAGGCCGCCACCGTGGTCCGGGTGGCCGATGCGGCCGTCGTTGCATCCGCCCTCATCGAGACGCTTCATGCGACGCTCGACGCTCAGGGTCGAGCCACCGCTCGCACGGTCCCGGCCGTGCTGGAACAGGTGCGTGCCTTGGCCCGGGCCGTGCGTGGAGCCCGAATCGCTGTGGAGATGCAAGCATGAGCTGGTTGACCGATTACGTCCGGCCCAAGTTCCGCACCTTGCTCGGCCATCGCGATGTGCCGGACAATCTTTGGACGCAGTGCGACGCCTGCAAGCAGATGGTCTTCTCCAACGAGCTCGAGAAGAACCTGCGTGTCTGCCCGCATTGCGGTCATCATATGCAGATCGACGCCGCGACGCGCCTCGGCTTCGTCTTCGACGACGGCAAGTTCACCAGGATCGACCTGCCCAAGGTGCCGGCCGATCCGCTCGGCTTTCGTGACGAGAAGCGCTACAGCGACCGCCTGCGCGATGCGCGCGGAAAGACCCATCTTGATGACGCACTCCTCGTGGCGACCGGCACGATCGGCGGCGTGACGTCGGTGGCGGCGGCGATGGAGTTCCGCTTCATGGGTGGCTCGATGGGGGCCGCGGTCGGCGAGGGTCTGCTCACGGCGGCACGGCAGGCGGTCCAGCTTTCCGCGCCCTTGATCCTGTTCACCGCCTCGGGCGGTGCGAGGATGCAGGAAGGCATGGTGAGCCTGATGCAGATGCCGCGCAGCACGATCGCGGTGCAGATGGTCCGGGAGGCCGGCCTGCCCTACATCGTCGTCCTGACCAATCCGACCACTGGGGGTGTCACGGCGAGCTTCGCGATGCTGGGTGACATCCATCTCGCGGAACCCGGAGCCACGATCGGCTTCGCCGGCGCGCGCGTCATCGAGCAGACCGTGCGCGAGACATTGCCGGAAGGCTTCCAGCGCTCGGAATACCTGCTCGACCACGGGATCGTCGACATGGTGGTGCCGCGCGGCGAACTCGCGGCAACACTCGCGCGCATCGTGAGCCTGCTGCGCCGTCCCCCCGCCCAGGCCCAGCTCGAGGCGCCGGTCGAGATAGCCAAGGAGCAGATCGGCGCCTGATGAGCCGTGCGGCTGACGCCATCATCGACCGGCTTCAGGCGCGCTATCCCGTCCTGATCGATCTGAGCCTGGAGCGGCTCGACGCCCTGCTCGGCCGGCTCGATCATCCCGAGCGCCTGCTGCCGCCGGTGATCCACGTCGCCGGGACCAACGGAAAAGGCAGCACGATCGCCAATCTTCGGGCGATCGCGGAAGCGGCAGGCTTGTCGGTTCATGCCACCATCTCGCCGCACCTGCTCTCGGTGACCGAACGCTACCGAATCGCGGGACAACTCGTGGCGGAGCCGGTCCTGGTGGACACCCTCGAACGGATCGAGCGGGCGGATCCAGCCGCCACCGTGACCGTCTTCGAGGCGATGATCGCGGCGGCTTTCGTGCTGTTCGCGGAGCACCCGGCCGATCTCGCGCTGCTCGAGGTGGGCCTCGGCGGCACGTTCGATGCGACCAATCTCGTGCCGCGCCCGCGTGTTGCCGCGATCACGTCGATCTCGATGGACCACGAGGCATTTCTCGGCGACCGGATCGAGGGGATCGCCGGCGAGAAGGCGGGCATCATCAAGCCGGGCGGCGCTGCGGTGACGGGCCGTCAGCACCCGGTGGCCTTGCGCGTCCTCGAGGAGCGGGCGTCGTCGTGCGACGCCACGCTTTGGGTACGCGATCGCGACTGGTCGATCGAGGAGAGCGGTGCCGGCCTTCTCTACCGGGACCGGGCGGGGCGGCTCGCCCTGCCGCGGCCGGCGCTGCTCGGTGCCCATCAGATCGACAATGCAGGTATCGCGATCGCGAGCCTGCGTCGCGCCAGCCTCGACATTCCCGAGGCCGCGTTCGCCGCGATCGGACGGACCCAGTGGCCGGCGCGTCTGCAACGCCTTCATGGCCGGCTGGCTGCACTTCCTCGCGGTTGCGAGCTCTGGCTCGATGGCGGCCACAACCCGGGTGCGGGGGAGGCGCTCGCCGCTGTGGCCGCGACGGAATGGCGCGATCGGCCGCTGCACCTGATCGTCGGACTCAAGCAGACCAAGGACGCGGCCGGGTTCCTGCGTCCGCTGCTCGGCCATGCGCGCTCGGCATGGGCGGTCCGCGAGCCGGATCAGCATCTCGCGATGTCGGTCGAGGCCATCATCGAGGCATCCGGCGGCGTTGCCTGCCCCGGACCGGACGTGCGGACGGCGATCACACGATTGGCGGCGGAGGGTGCGGAGGGACGGGTGCTGATCTGCGGCAGTCTCTATCTGGCCGGAGAGGTGCTGAGGCTGGACATGGAAGTCGATGCCGCCGACCGCCCGGCAGAAAGCGCCCGGTAGAAAGCGAATGACAATCGACAGCCGCCACGGCACCTACGGTGCGGGTCGCGCGCGGAGCGGTCGGAGGTCGGGACGATGGCGGACGAGCGCGAGACGAGGGCGGTGCGCAGGATCGGCCATGTCGCGGTGTTCTGCGGCTCGCGCATGGGCGGCCATCGGGCTTATGCCGACGCCGTCGCCGAACTGGGCCGAGGGCTGGCCGAACGCGGGATTGGCCTGGTGTATGGCGGCGGCCGGATCGGGTTGATGGGGCATCTCGCGGACGCCGCTCTCGATGCCGGCGGCGAGGTCGTCGGGATCATCCCGCAATTCCTGAGTGCCCGCGAGGTGGCGCATGCCCGCGTCACGGAACTCGTGACCACCGAAAGCATGCACGCGCGCAAACAACTGATGTTCGCCCGCGCCGACGCGTTCGTCGCGATGCCTGGAGGCTTCGGCACGCTCGACGAGACGATCGAGATCGTCACCTGGCGTCAGCTCGGGCTGCACGACAAGCCGATCCTGATCGTCGATGTCGAGGGGTGGGCACGCGGTCTGGTCGCCTCGCTCGAGGCCGCGATCGAGGACGGCTTCGCCGAGTCCGCGACCCGGCGCCTGTTCGACATCGTCCCGGACGTGGCCGCGGCTCTGCGCAGACTGGAACAGGGCACGGACGAGACCGGCTCGATCGCGGCCGCGCGGTTGTAGGCCGTTACTTGCGGCGCTCCCGTCGTGCCTCTATACGCAGCCGCTCGGTCGGAGTGTAGCTCAGCCTGGTAGAGCACTGTGTTCGGGACGCAGGGGCCGGAGGTTCGAATCCTCTCACTCCGACCATCCGAGCTGACATCGAGGGCCCATGAAGCCGTTGGTCATCGCGACGGTCCTGACCGTTCTCGTGGTCACGACCATCGTCGTCGTCATCTGCATCGAGCACGGCTTCATCTCCTTCGCATGAGGTGGGCGCTCGGACCGCTCCTGCTGTCGCTTTGCTCGGCAGCCGGAGCGGCCGGGGCCAGGGAGCTCGCGAGCGGCATCCTGCCGCCGCATGCGCCGCCCGCGATGCGCAGGATGTGGGCGGTCCGGCAGAGCGGCCTTTGCCTGATCGCGATCCGCTCCGCGGAGCAGCGCTACCGCCTGCCGCCCGGAACACTCGGCGCGATCGCGCGCGTCGAGACCGGCCTGCCGCTTCCCGTCACCGGCGACCGTCAGCCGTGGCCGTGGACGATCAATGCTGCCGGGGTCGGTCACTGGTATGCGAGCCGCGACGAGGCGGCCGCGGCCGCCGCCGGCTTCCTCGTCACCACGCACGGCAATGTCGATGTCGGCTGCATGCAGGTCAGCATGCGCTATCACCGGGCGGCGTTCACGAGCCTTGTCGAGGCGTTCGATCCGGCCCGGAACGTGGATGTCGGTGCGAGCCTGCTTGCCGGGCTGGCGCATGGCCGGACGATGGGGACCGCGACCGGCCTCTACCATTCCGCGACCATCGTGTTCGGCGCGCCCTACCGCGACAGCGTCGCCCGCATGCGGCGCACGCAACACGAATCGCTCGCCGATGCGCGGGCATCGCTGCCGCGATAAGCCGCTTGCCATCGCCATCGCTTCGTGTTGCTCATTCCGCCGGCGGGCCGGGTTAGCACAGTGGTAGTGCAGCGGTTTTGTAAACCGAAGGTCGGGGGTTCGAATCCCTCACCCGGCATCATGCTGTCCCTGGACTAACCGTTCTTCGTCCTCAGGCTCCTTCGATGGAGGGATGCCCAGCACCTGCACGCCCGTGTCCTTTTTCGAGACGACGGCTTGTTTGTTAGATAAAGTCTTGTTCCTTAACAAAGTCTCTGCCATAACGTCGTCATAACGAAGAGGCGGCGGCGATGCGCGACGCGACCATCACCTACGAGGTCAAGGGAGACTACTTCTCCGAGTCGGCCGAATTCGCGCGCGTGGGCGTCGCGACACAGCCGGCGCCCGAACCCTTCTTCTACAGCTTCACCGGGCCGATCGACGGCGTGGCGGGCGGCGACTCGACCGTCGTGATCGACGAGATCAAGGATGGCGTTGTCGTGGGTTCGGCGACCTTGACCGGGGTCACGACGATGGTGATCCCGGACGGCCCGGCCGGCCCCTACAGCGAGAACGGCTTCGCGTCGTCGCTGACCATCGACGGCGAGTTCGACGCCTATGCGTGCTTCGCCAGCCGGACGCGGATCCTCACGCCCGGCGGCAACGTCGCGGTCGAGGAGCTTGCCGAGGGCGACCTGGTCGTTCTCGCGGGCGGCGGCACGGCGCCGGTCGTCTGGATCGGTCACCGCCGCCAGATCGGCGGCACCGTGGTCCGTGTCCGTGCCCACGCGCTCGCCCCGCATGTCCCGGCAAGCGACCTGATCGTCTCGGCCGATCACGCGCTGTTGGTCGACGGCGTGCTGATACCGGCCGGCCTGCTTGTCGACGACGACAGCATCGTCGTCGAGCGGCCTGACGCCGTCACCTTCTGGCATGTCGAGCTCGCGCGGCATGCCGTCCTGCTGGCCGAAGGCGCACCGGCGGAAAGCTTTCTCGACACCGGCAACCGCCGCCAATTCTCCAACTGTCCGCTCGGCTACGATCCGGTCGAGGCCGCCGAGCGTGAGCCCTGCGCCGAAATGGTGCTCGCCGGGCCGCGCCTGCTGGCGATCAGGGACAGGCTGCGAACCAACGCGCTCGCCTGATCCGCATCGAACGCCGGCGCCGTCCCGGTTCAGGCACGCGCACGGAACACCGAGATCCGGGCAGCACCATGGGTCCGCTCGGCCAGTAGCATCGCGTCGATCATGATCATGTCCATCCGCGCTGTCTCCACCACCAGGAGAGCGCCATCCCCGATCCAGCCGGCGGCGCTCAACAAGGGCAGCGCACGGGCCGGCGCGTCGACGCCGTAGGGCGGGTCGAGAAACACCAGCGTGGCGGCGGCATCCGCGCGCGGCGGACGGAAAGCGTCGGCCTCCAGCACAACCGCGTTCGCGGCCCGGCAGGCGCCCACGTTCGCGCGCAGCGCCGTGAGCGTCGCGCGGTCGCGCTCGATGAACGTGGCATGCGCGGCTCCGCGCGACAGCGCCTCCAGGCCGAGCGCGCCGGTGCCGGCAAAGGCGTCGAGCACGATCTGTCCGCGCATGCCATCCGCGTCGGCCCAGGGTGCGTGGGCCAGCATGTCGAACACGGCCTGACGGACCCGGTCGGCGGTCGGCCGTGTCGTGGATCCTGGCGGCGCCTTCAGCGTCCGGCCGCGCCAGGCGCCGGCCACGATGCGCAGCTACCGCTCCTTGGCCGGCCGGGCGAGTTGCTCGCGCATGATCTTGCCCGGCACCTCCTCGATCTCGGTGGGCAAGAGCCGCCCGAGCTGGAACGGGCCGTAGGCGACCCGGATCAGCCGGGTGACAGTCAAGTTCAGGCTGGCCAGCACGCGCCTCACTTCCCGGTAGCGGCCCTCGCGCAGCGAGACCGTCAGCCAGGCATTGTCGCCGCGGCGGCTGTCGAGCCCGGCGTCGATCGGGCCGGTCTTCATGCCGTCGAGCACGGTGCCGTCGGCGAGGCGCGCCAGCGCGCGCTCGTCGACCTGACCCCAGACACGCGCCCGGTAGCGGCGCAGCCAGCCGTTGGCCGGCAGTTCGAGCTTGCGCTTGAGCGCGCCGTCGTTGGTGAGCAGCAGCAGGCCCTCGCTGCTGAGATCGAGACGGCCGATGCTGATCACCCGCGGCATTGCGGCGGGCATCCGGTCGAAGATCGTCGGGCGCCCTTCCGGGTCCCGATGCGTGGTCACCAGCCCGTCCGGCTTGTGATAGCGCCAGAGCCTGGACCGGTCGGGCGCATCGACCACGCGGCCGTCGACCATGACGATGTCGCCCCGTGCCACGAACGTCGCCGGATGCGTGACCGGTGTGCCGTTGATCGAGACGCGCTGGCCGGTCAGCATCCGTTCGGCATCCCGCCGGCTGGCGACGCCGGACCGGCCGAGCCATTTCGCGATCCGCTCGCCGCGTTCGGCCTGGCTTTCCGTCTCGATCTCGCCCTCGGTCACGACGCGCGGGCCGCCTCGGCGAGGGACGCGAAGATGCGACGGTCGCCATCGTCGATCAGGAATTCCGGGTGCCATTGCACGCCGAGGCAGAAGGTGCGGCCGGCCGCCATCGCTTCCGTCTCGATCGCCTCGATGATGCCGTCCGGCGCGCGCGCCGAGACGATGGCGCGCCCCGGCGTCCGGACCGCCTGGTGGTGCGCGCTGTTGACCGGCATCGAGGCGCGGCCGGTGATCGCGTGCAGCGCGGAGCCGGCCAGGATGTCGATGTCGTGGCCCGGCTCGTCGCGCGGATTGGCCTGCTCGTGGGCGAGGCTGGCGGGCTCGGCCTCCGGGATGTGCTGGATCAGGGTTCCGCCCAGTGCGACCGCCAGCAACTGCATGCCGCCGCAGATGCCGAGCAGCGGCAGGCCGCGCTCGATCGCGCCACGCACCAGGGCGAGTTCGGCCGCGGTGCGGCCGGCCTTGGTGGCGACCGTCGGGTGCCGTGCATCGTCGCCGTAGATCGCGGGATCGACGTCGAACGCGCCGCCCGTCACCACCAGCGCGTCGATCGCGTCCAGCATGTCATCCGCGAGATCCGGCAGATGACCGAGGGCCACCGGCACGCCGCCCGCGTCGGCGATCGCGTCGAGATAGTTCGACCGCAGCGCATACCAGGGAAACGCGGACCAGCCGCCGGCGGGCTCGGCGTCGAGCGTGAGGCCGATGATCGGGCGTGCCATGCTGCTATGGTCGGACCGGGGTGGTCGATTGATGGGCGCAGGGGCTGGTCACATGATGTCTCCGCACGGGCGGCCCGCGCCGGACCGAGCGAACCCGACGCGGCCGGTTTCGGCAAGTGCGGCGATGGTCATGGCACTCGCCGAGGGCCGGGCGGCGGCGGCGCGAGGCGAGGTGCCCGTGGGCGCGCTCGTGCTCGGCCCGGACGGCGACGTCCTTGCCGCCGCCGGCAACGAGGTCGAGGCGTGCGACGCGTCCGCCCACGCCGAGCTGCTGGCGATGCGCCGGGCCGCGCGGCGTCTGGGCAGCGTCCGGCTGCCGGCCTGCACGCTCGTGGTCACGCTCGAGCCGTGCCCGATGTGCGCCGCGGCGTGCGCGCATTTCAGGATCGCGCGGCTGGTCTTCGGCGCCTACGATCCGAAGGGCGGCGGCGTCGAGCACGGGCCGCGCCTGTTCCAGTCTCCGGGGTGCCTGCATCGGCCCGAGGTGCTCGGTGGCGTGCGCGAGACGGAGGCGGCCGCACTGCTCAGGCGGTTCTTCACCGATCTGCGCTGATCAAACCTTACCAACGTGTCGAAGCCTTCATGTGTGGGCAAACAGTTCGATGATGCCGATGATCTATCCACGTCTCACACGCCCATCACGGACAAAACAATGCCGAACATCCTTCGAACCAAGAGCCAATCGACCCGGGCCGCGCGAGCCCTGCTTTACAGTACGGCGCTCGCCGTCGTGATCGGAGGCACGGTCGCGGATGCGCGGCTGATCGGGCGCGCCGATGCGCAGGCGATCCAGCCGACCGGCCCGAGTGAGCGGCTGCCGGACTTCTCTGGTCTGGTCAAGCAGGTCAAGCCCGCCGTCGTCTCGATCACGTCGGTGATCAAGGACGGCGGCGACCAGAGCGACAGCGACGATCAGGGTGGCCAGAGCGGCGGCCAGAGCCCGTTCCCGTTTCCCTTCCCGTTCGGAATGATGCCGCAGCAGCAGCATCACACGATGGAGGCAAAGGGCTCGGGCTTCATCATCGACGCGAACGGCACCGTCGTGACCAACAACCATGTCGTGAAGGGGGCGAGCACGATCACGGTCACGCTGTCGGACGGCACCGCCTTGCCCGCCAAGGTGGTCGGCACCGATCCGCGCACCGACATCGCGGTGTTGCGCGTCAAGTCGCCCGGCAAGATGGGGTTCATCGAGCTCGGCAATTCCGATGACGTCGAGCCGGGCCAGTGGGTGGTCGCGGTCGGCAACCCGTTCGGCCTCGGCGGCACCGTCACCGCCGGCATCGTCTCCGCGCGCGGACGCGACATCGGCGAAGGCAATTACGACAACTTCATCCAGATCGACGCGCCCATCAACCGCGGCAACTCGGGCGGCCCGCTCTTCACCCAGGACGGCAAGGTCGTCGGCGTGAACACCGCCATCCTGTCGCCCTCCGGCGGCTCGATCGGCATCGGCTTCGCCATCCCGTCGAACCTGGTCCGCAACATCGTCGACCAGCTCGAGACCAGCGGTCACGTCACGCGCGGCTATCTCGGCGTCGAGGCCCAGCCCGTCAGCGAGGCGATGGCGAGGGCGCTCTCACTCCCCTCCGGAAGCGGCGACGAGCGCGGCGCGCTCATCGCCAGCATCCAGGACGGCAGCCCGGCCAGCAAGTCGGCGCTCAAGCCGGGCGACGTGATCACGGCGGTCAACGGCCAGCATGTCGGCTCGCCGCGCGAGCTCTCGATCGACATCGCCGGCACCAAGCCGGACAGCGGTGTCCGTCTCGACTATGTCCGCAACGGCAAGCAGGCGAGCACCGACGTCACGATCACCAAGCTTGGCGGCAGCGCCGTAGCCAGCACCCAGCAGGCCGGCCAGAGTTTCGGGCTGGCGCTCGCGCCGCTGACCTCGGACCTGAGGCAGCAGCTCGGGCTCGACGAGAGCGCGCACGGCGCGGTCGTCAAGGAGATCAAGCCCGGTTCGCAAGCCGATCAGGCCGGGCTCCAGGCGGGCGATGTCATCGTGGGGGTCGGCAACCAGTCGATCGGTTCGCCGGGTCAGGCATCGAGCGCCCTGCACAAGGCGATGCAGAGCGGCTCGACCATCGCGATGCGGATCGTGCGTGATGGTCAGATGCTGTTCGTTGCCGTCACGCCGCCTTCAGGCAACGGTGGCGACAGCGGCGGGGGTGACGACAACAACGGCTGAGGCGGAGCGGCTGGCGGCGGTCAGAGATTGACCGCCTTCATCCCCGCCTCGGGGTAGCGCATTCCGGCGAACGCGTGCGCCGGCAGGATCCGGTCGATTTCGGCGCGCTCGGCGCCCGTGAGCGTGATGTCGGCCGCGCCGAGATTGTCCTCGAGATATTTGCGCCGTTTGGTGCCCGGGATCGGCACGATGTCGTCGCCCTGGGCCAGCACCCAGGCGAGTGCCAGCTGCGCGGGCGTGCAACCCTTCGCGTTCGCGAGCTGCTTGACCTCTTCGACCAGCTCGATGTTCCGTCGAAAATTGTCGCCCTGGAAGCGCGGGTTCTGGTGGCGCCAGTCGTCCGCGTCGAGATCCTCCGGACGCGTGATCTCGCCGGTCAGGAAGCCGCGGCCGAGCGGCGAATAGGGCACGAAGCCGATGTCGAGTTCGCGGCAGACATCGAGCAGCCCGTCTTCCGGCTCGCGGCTCCAGAGTGAATACTCGGTCTGCAGGGCGGCGATCGGATGGATCTTCACCGCCCGCCGGATCGTGGATGGCCCGGCTTCCGACAAGCCCAGGAAACGGACCTTGCCCTCGGCCACCAGTGCGGCCATCGCGCCCACCGTCTCCTCGATCGGCACGTTCGGATCGACACGGTGCTGGTAGTAGAGATCAATGTGGGGAAGGCCCAGGCGCTTGAGGCTGGCCTCGGCCGCCTGCCTGACATAGTCGGGACGCCCGTTGATCGGGCCGCGGTTGCCGGCCTCGTCCCAGGTGTTGCCGAACTTGGTCGCGAGCACGACGCGCGCGCGGCCGCCCGGCATGTCGCGGAGCACGCGGCCCACCAGTTCCTCGTTGGCACCGTTGCCGTACATGTCGGCGGTATCGATCAGCGTCACGCCGCGCTCGACCGCCATGCGCAACGTCGCGATCGATTCCTGCTCCTCGCGGCCGCCGTAGAACGCCGACATGCCCATGCAGCCGAGTCCGATCGCGCCGACCTCGAGGTCGGGTCCGAGCTTGCGTGTCGTCATCGCCATTGTCCGTCCCCCTTCGATCGAGGCTGCCTACGCCGCGCGGCGCGCGCGGTTGCCGGCCACCGTGCCGGGCACCGCCAGGCGCCGCTCCAGCAGATGCGCGGCGCCTGCGATCAGCAGGGCGAGCAGCGCGTAGATCATGCCCGCTTCGACCAGCGGCGTGGTGCTGAAGCTCGCCGCCGAGATCCGGCGCGCGACACCGGTCAGGTCCAGCACGGTGACCGTGCTGGCGAGCGACGTCGCCTTGAGCTGGACCAGGATCTCGTTGACGATCGCCGGCAGCCCGATCCGGAACGCGCGCGGCAGCACGACGGCGCGCAATGTCTGGGCGCGGGTCAGGCCGAGCGAAGCGGCTGCTTCACGTTCGCCGGCGGGGACCGCGAGGATGGAGGCGCGCACGACCTCGGACGCGTAGGCGCCCATGTTCAGCGAGAACGCGAGCACCGCGCAGGGCCAGGCGTGGCGCAGCACCGGCCACAGCGGGGAATGACGGACAGCGGCGAACTGCGCGAGCCCGTAATAGATCAGGTAGATCTGCACCAGCAGCGGCGTGCCGCGCAGCGCCGAGGCGTAGGCGAGCGCGGGCCAGGCGAGGAGACGGGTGCCGGACAGGCGCCCCAGCGCGACGAGGCACGCGATCACGAGACCCGCGGCGACCGAGATCGCCAGCAGTGCCAGCGTCGTCCGCAGGCCGTCGAGCAGACTCATCTTGTGTCTGCGAGCCCGCGGCGCGCACGCCGCTCGAGCCAGCCGAGCGGCGGCTGCGAGAGGCCGAGGAAGGCGAAATAGACCAGAGCGGCGACGAAGAAGAAGTCGAACGGCCGGCCGGTCGCCTGCCCCGCGGTGTCGGCCTTTCGCATCAGGTCGTCCAGACCGATGACCGAGACCAGCGAGGTGTCCTTGAGCAGCGTCTGCCACTGGTTGGCGAGGCTCGGGATGGCGAGGCGGAGCGCCTGCGGCAGCAGCACGTGGCGGAACGAGACGCGCGGCGTGAGACCCAGGGACGAAGCCGCCTCGAGCTGGCCGGACGGGACGGCGGCGAACGCGCCGCGGAACGCCTCGGACGCGAAGGCGGCGAAGGTGAGCCCGAGTGCCACCACGCCGGCGACGAACGGACTCACCTCGATCCCGCCGCCCGTCGCGCGGAACAGCAGCCCGGTCAGGCCGAAGAAGCAGACCAGCAGGATGACGAATTCGGGCACGCCGCGCAGCACGCCGGTCGCGACCCGGACCGACCGGGCGAGCCAGCGCCGGCGCGACAGCGAGGCGATGCCGCAGGCGAGCCCGAGGGCCAGGCCGAACAGGGCGGCGGCGAGGGCGACCTCGAGCGTGGTGACGGCGCCGAGGAGCAGCTGCCGGCCGTAGCCGTGAAGGATGGACACTCAGGCGTGCGGCGCGGGCGCGACGGAGAAGGGGAAGTAGCTCTTGTTGATGGTGGCGTACGTGCCGTCGGCGATCAGCGCCTTCAGCGCCGCGTTGAGCTTGTCCGCGGTCGCGCTGTCGCCGAGCCGGACCGCCATCGCCGTCCCGGTGCCGAAGATCGCCGGGTCCTGGATCGGCTTGCCCGCCATGTGATACCCGGCCGGATTGTGCCGGAGCCAGTCGAAAGCGGCGCCCTGGTCGCACAGCGTGGCGTCGACCCGACCGGACGTCAGGTCCTGGAATGCCTGGATCTGGCTCTGGTAGACCTGGATGTCGGCATCCTTGGACAGCACCTCCTTGGCATAGGCCTCGTGCGTGGTGCCGCTCTGCACCCCGACGGTCTTGCCCTCGAGCGAGGTGGGGTCGTCCGACACGCCCGACCCGGTCGCGGTGACGAGGACCGCGCCGGTGCTGGTGACAGGGTCGGTGAACAGCACGCGCCGCGCGCGCTCGGCGGTCACCGACATCTCCGACATCACGACGTCGATGCGGTGCGCGTCGAGTGCCGCGATCATGCCGTCGAAATCCATGTTCACCCAGCGGCAGGTCAGGCCTGCACGCTTGCAGACCGCGTTCGCGAGGTCGATGTCGAACCCGTGCAGTTGGCCGTCCGGACCGACGCTCTCGAAGGGCGCGTTGTCGGCCTCGGTGCCGATCCGGATCGGGTCCGCCGCGACCGAGGGACCTGCGAGCATCGTCAGGAGGCAGGCGAGGGCGATCCGGCGCATGGCAACTCCCTGCAGGCGAGGCGGCGTCAGAAGACAAGCAAAGCGGCGGCCATACGACCAGGGCTGCTTGTTTGGCCGCCGGCCGCGTCCTCCGTTACCTTCGACCCTCACGGTGGGGAAGTGCCCGATGGTCCGCATGTCCGACACCGCCTGTTCGGTGGAGGCGTTCCAGCTGGTGCGCGAGGCGGGCAAGCCGGCGCGGCTTTGCCTCGAAGGATGGTTCGTCTCGAGCGCGCCGGTCCAGGCGATCCAGCTCGTCGTGCCGGGCGCGCCAGCCCACAGCATGGCGGTCGGCGACTTCCGGCGGCCCAGTGGCGGCCTGGTGGGGCTTTATGGCGAGCGCGCGCGCCGTGCGCGCTTCAAGTTCGAGGAGACGCTGGACACGGTTCCAGATGGGCTCGCGCAGGCGCAGATGGTCATCCTGATGGCGAACGCCGACATCAGCGCGATCGCGATCGGCCCCATGCTCGTCGAGAGCGAAGGTCTGCCGCCGTTCGCGTACACCGAGGCCGATCGCGCAATGCTGGCCCGCTTCGAGAGCCTTGGCGATAATTGCGAATTCGGATTGGTGCAGCGTGCGGTGGGCGTCGACCGGCTCGGCCTGCTGCGGCTCGCGGGCGCGCGCGAGCCAGGTGCGCTGGCGGACGCGATCGGCAACGATTTCGAGGGTTTTGCCGATCCGGACGATCTCGCCCTGTCGACCTTCGGCAGCGAATGGATCGTGAGCAGCCGCCGCTACGGTTTCACCTTCCATACCGGCGTCGGCACGGACGCGATGACGTCGGGCGAGATCCTGGTCGCGCAGTCGAGAACCCTCGTCTTCATGGCGCAGAAGCTGGTCGAGGACATCAAGGGAGGCGAGAAGATCTTCCTTCGGCGCGTCGACGAGGGCGACGTGGCGGACGGCATGAGGCCCATCCACCAGGCGCTGCGCGCGAAAGGGGACGCCACCTTGCTGTGGGTGACGGCGGCCACGCCAGAGCACGCGCATGCGCGCGTCGAATGCTTGGGCCACGGGTTGTTCCGTGCCTATCACGGCGAGCTCGCCGACTACGAGACCGCCCACCTGGTGCGCCCCGACCCCTGGATCGAGCTGCTGCGGGCGGCCGAGCGCGCATTGGCCGAGCCGCCGGCCGAGGCGGCGTCCGAGCCCGCGCCGTGGTGGCCGGCGACCCCGCCCGTCGTCACGCGCAAGCCGAAATGGTGGCGGCTGGGGTCGATCCGGGCTTGAGCTTGTACAGGACGGTGCGTCGGTTGGTGCGGTCCTCGAGTTCGAGCGAGGTCGGGACGTCGTAGGCGACGAGCGCCTCGAGTTCGTCGGCCGGCAGGTAGGTGCGGCCGGGGTCGGCGATCCAGACCGTGCCGCCTTCACGCACCGCCTGGCGCAGCCAGGGCATCACGTGAGCGGTCATCGGCGCCTCGTAGCAGACGTCGCCGCAGAGGATCAGGTCCCAGCGCTGTTGCGTGCCGACGAGGTCGGCCAGGATCGCCACGATCGACGCGTCGTTATGGCGGGCGTTCAGGCCGATGGCGGCGACCGCCAGCGGGTCGAGCTCGCAGGCTTCCACGATCGCACCGGACCGGGCGCAGGCGATCGCGGCGAGACCGCTGCCGGCGGCGAAGTCGAGCACGCGCCGTCCGGCGACCCGTTCGGGTTCGTCGAGCACGAGGCGGGCCAGCGCCTGCGCGCCCGGCCAGGCAAAGGCCCAGAACGGCGGCTCGATCCCCGCGCGATCAAGGAAGTCCTCGCTCGCCTGCCAGATCGGGGTGATCTCGGTCGCCAGCGCCAGCACGATCTCGGGCACCAGGGGAGGCCGCATCGGCCTCGTGTTGGCGAGGATGAAGGCGTCGAGCGAGGCGGTCACCGGCCGAAGCCGGCAAGCAGGATGATCGCAGCGGCCGCGAGCCCGACGTCGCGGTTGGACCGGAACAGCGCGAGGCAGGTCGCGGGCGAGGCGATGTCGAGGCGGCGGACCTGCCATCCGAGCTGGCACGCGGGGAAGACCAGGAACGCGAGGAACACCGGGCGTGCGTGGGCCAGTGCCAAGGAAGCGGCCATGCACGCGATGGCGCCCCCGTAGGCCATACCCACGAACAGCCGCGCGCGATGGGCGAAGCGGCGCGAGGTGGAGCGGACGCCGACGACGGCGTCGTCCTCGATGTCCTGGAAGCCGTAGATCGTGTCGAAGCCGAGGTCCCACAGGATGGCGGCCGCATAGAGGGCGGCGCAGGCGCCGTCGATCCGTCCGGTCACCGCGACATAGCCCATCGGGGCGCCGAAGCCGAACGGCAGCCCCATGACGAGCTGCGGCCACCAGGTGACACGCTTGGCGAGCGGATAGAGGGCGACCAGCACAAGGGACGCGGCCGCCATCGCCCAGCAGAGCGGGCGAAGTGCGAGCAGCACGACGAGTGCCGCGGCGAGCAGGCCGGCCAGGAAGGCGAGCGCCTCGCGCGGCCGCAGCGCGCCGGAGGCGAGCGGCCGCGCAGCGGTGCGTGCCACCTGCCGGTCGATGTCGCGGTCCCAGAGATCGTTGATCACGCAGCCGGCCGAACGCATGGCGAGCGAGCCCGCGGCGAACAGCAGCAGGAGGCGAAGGGTCTCCGTCGCCGGCGCCCGGCCAAGCAGGATGCCCCAGGCGCCGGGCAGGAACAGCAGCCAGATGCCGATCGGCCGATCGAGACGGGCGAGGCTGGCCAGCGCGCGCGCCTTGTCCGGCAGGCGGGACATCCAGCCGGTCTCGACGATGTCGGTATGCGCCACGCCCACTCCCGTCCCGCTTGCCCGGGGTCTAGTCTGGCATCGCTCGGAGGGGATGCCCATGCGCGACGCACCGCGGTTGCATGTGGAGGCGACGCTCGAGGCGGGCGCGGTCGTGACGCTCGACGAGGACCGGCACCATTATCTGCTGCACGTGATGCGGGCTGCGATCGGCGATCCGGTCAGGCTGTTCAATGCGCGGAGCGGCGAGTGGGACGCGCGGATCGCGCGGGCCACGCGCCACGGGGTGGGCGCGGAAGTGTCCAGCCGGCGCCGTCCGCCAGGCGGGACGGCGGGGCCGATCCTGCTGTTCGCGCCGCTCAAGCGGGACGCGACCGACCTGGTGGTCCGGATGGCGACCGAATTGGGCGTGACCGCGATCCGGCCGGTCGTCACCGAGCGGACGATTGCGGGACGGGTCAATCTCGACCGGCTGGCGTCGATCGCCCGCGAGGCGGCCGAGCAGTGCGAGCGCCTCGACCTGCCTTGCATCGAGCCGCCAGCTTCGCTCGCCTCGGTGCTCGATGGCTGGCCGGCCGGCCGGCCGGTCGCGGTCGCGGTCGAGCGGTCGGCCGCGCGTCCGCTCGGCAGGCGCGGATCGGAGGCAGCCGAGGCGCTGCTCGTCGGGCCCGAGGGCGGGTTCACGCCAGCGGAGCTTGACGCGCTCGCGCGGCATCCCTTTGTTCAGCCCGTCTCGCTCGGCAGCCTCGTGCTCCGCGCCGACACCGCCTGCGCGGCCGGCTTGGCATTGCTCCGGTTGGAGCGGTTGGAGTGTGATGTCGAACCCGGGTGACGAGGACGCGACGCCGATCACCGATGTGCGTCAACTCGCGGACATGCTGGCGGCGGGCTGCAAGCCGAAGCGCCAGTGGCGGATCGGAACCGAGCACGAGAAGTTCGGTTTCTCGCGCCGCGACACGAGGCCGGTGCCGTACGAGCCGGCGGGCATACGCGCGGTCCTGGAGGGCCTGGCGCCGCTGGGATGGAAGCGGATCGAGGATGGCGGACGGCTGATCGCGCTGAGCCAGGAGGGACGGTCGATCTCGCTCGAGCCGGGCGGGCAGCTCGAACTGTCCGGCGCGCCGGTCGAGACGCTCGACCAGACCAGGATCGAGATGGACACGCATTTCGCCGAATTGCGCGAGGCGTGCGATCCGATGTTCGTGGGCTTCGCGCCGCTCGGCTTTCATCCGACGGCCACGCGTGCCGCGATGCCGCTGATGCCGAAAAGCCGATACGACATCATGAAGCGCTACATGCCGCGCGTCGGCGGCATGGGGCTCGACATGATGCTCCGCACCTGCACGGTGCAGGTCAATCTCGATTTCGGCGACGAGCGCGACATGGTGCGCAAGCTTCGCGTCTCCTCGCTGCTGCAGCCGGTGGCGACCGCGCTGTTCGCCAATTCACCCTTTGTCGAGGGGCGCCCGAGCGGGTTCCTGTCGTATCGGGCGCATGTCTGGACCGATGTCGACAACGCGCGGGCCGGCACGCCCGCGGTCTATTTCGAGGACGGATTCGGGTTCGAGCGCTATGTCGAGTGGCTGCTCGACGTGCCGATGTATTTCGTCAGCCGCGGCGGCGCGCTGCGGGACGTGGCGGGTGCCTCGTTCCGCCGATGGCTGCAGGGTCGCGAAGACCGGCTGGCCGGGATCGAGCCGACGGTGGGCGACTTCTCGGACCATTTGACGACGGTGTTTCCGGATGTCCGGCTGAAGCGCTTTCTCGAGATGCGCGGCGCGGATGCGGGAAGCCCCGCGATGATGCTGGCGCAATCGGCGTTGTGGGTGGGGCTGCTCTACGACGAGGCATCGCTCGATGCCGCCGAGGCGCTCACGGCTCGTCACGAGCGGGAGACGTTGCTCGGACTGCGCGCCGCCGTCCCGCGCGAGGGCCTGGCGGCGCGGGCGGGGGCGACGACGGCCGGGGCGCTCGCGGCCGAGATGATCGCGATCGCGAGCGCGGGCCTCCAGGCGCGTGGCGCGGGCGAGGAGACATTCCTCGCGCCGCTCGAGGCGATCGCGGCGGGGGCGCCGGTGCAGGCGGAGCACTGGCTGCAGCGCTTCGGGACGAGCTGGGCGGGCGACGCGGGCCGCCTGTTCGCCGAGGCGGCGATCTGACGCCTTTCGCGCTCTGGCTTCAGAAGCCGAAGAGGGACTGGCCGCCGTCGACGACGATGCTTTGCCCGGTGATCCAGCATGCGTCGGGCGATGCAAGGAAGAGCACCGCGCGCGCGATGTCGTTTGGCCGTCCGAGACGGCCCAATGGGATGCTGTCGCGGGTCGACTGGTAGAGCGCCGGATCGGATTTCCCGATCCTGTCCCAGATGCCGCCCGGGAATTCGGTCGAGCCGGGAATGACGCAATTGACCCGGATGCCGTCGGCGGCCAAGGCCTTGGCGTTGCTCGCGGTCTGGTGGACGATCGCGGCCTTGATCGCGCCGTAGGCCTGGCGTTGCGCGGTCGCCTGCAGGACCGCGACGGACGCCATGTTGACGATGCTACCGTGCGGGCTCGCCTTCAGGTGGGGGACCGCCAGCCGGCTCGCCCTGACGCTGCCCATCAGGTCGACGGCCATCGAGGCGGACCACGCCGCCTCGTCGGCCGAAAGCGCGAAGGCGGAGGCGCAGTTGACCAGGACGTCGAGGCCGCCGAGGGCATGGACCGCGGCGGAGACGAATTCGCCGAGCGAGGCAGGATCCGCGACGTCGCATGCGGCGGCCAGCGTCGAGACCTGCAGGGATTCCAGTTCGGATGCGATCGCATCGAGGGACGCCTGGTCGCGGCCGCAGACAGCGACGCCGGCGCCGCGTTCGGCGAAGCCGAGTGCGACCGCGCGCCCGATGCCGCGCGTGCCGCCGACGACCACGACCCGCCAGCCGGCGAAGGAAGCAGTGGCGTGAGAATCCGGCGAGGGTGCGGTCGGCACATGGTTCTCCCTGCTCTGACGGGTGCCCGGGCCAGCCAGGGCCCGGCCGCTGATAGCACGCTTGCCGCGATGGGGAGATCAGCCGAAGGTGAAGGCGTAGGCCTCGACGCCCGGATCGAGGAACCGGATCTCGAACGTTCTGCTGTCGATCCGGCCGGTTTGCCGGATGAGCTGGTAGAGCCGTTGGCCAGTGACGATCCCGCTGCCGTCGGCCTGGACATCGGCGCCATGGCTGCTGCCTGGATCGTTGCCGTCGAGGCTCACACGGAAGCGAACCGGTTTGCCGCCGGGCTTCACGCCGAGCACGAGATGCAGGTCGCGGGCATGGAACCGGTAGACGATCGATCCGGCGCCACCATTGAGAACCGCCCGGTCGCGTTGAACGTTCCAGTTGCCCGACAATCCCCACTCGTTCAGTCCGGACCGTCCCGGCTGGTAGTCGTGGGCGTCGTCGTCGACGCTGCCGCCGGGCGAGACGAAACCCTCCGCGCGCGCGTAGCCGATGTAGGTCTCGGGAGAGGCGACGTCGTTCGCATCGGATGCGGCCGCCGCACCGCTCGCCTGAACCGTCACCAGGCCAGCCGGCTCGTCGCTGCTGCCTGCTTGTGCGAGAAGCCGCTGGATGACACGCTCGGATTGGGCCGTGTCGCCCTCGCCGAACTGGTGGTGGCGAATGCGTCCCGCGGCATCCACGAAGTAGTGCGCGGGCCAGAACTCGTTGCCGAAGGCGCGCCAGATCGCATAATTGTTGTCGATGGCCACAGGATAGGTGATCCCGAGTTTCGCTGTCGCCGCCTTGACGTTGTCGACGTTCTTCTCGAACGCGAACTCGGGTGCATGAACCCCGATGACGACGAGCCCATGGTCCCGGTACTTGTCGGCCCAGGCTCGGACATAGGGAAGCGATCGCAGGCAGTTGATGCAGGAGTAGGTCCAGAAATCGACGAGCACGACCTTGCCGCGCAACCCGGCCGCGGTCAGCGGCGGAGAGTTCAGCCATTGCACCGCGCCGGACAAGGACGGCATCGGTCCCTCGTCGTCGAGGGCGACGGCGGGACGCGCGTTTCCCGCTGGCATCGTTGCAGCCCCGTCACGCGGACGGAGCCTGTCGAGCAGCTTCTGCTCGACAGATGCGGTGCTCGCCAGCGACACCCTTGCGAGGAAGCCCGTGTCGAAACCAGCCGCGATCACCACGACGGCGGCCAGCACGGCGACTCCCAGCGCGCGCCTGATCCATTCGCCGATCCCGAGCGAACGCTTCATCGCCGCGAACACACGGCCGCCCACCAGCAGGGCGAGCGCCAGCGACGTCGCGGCACCCGCGGCATAGGCGAGCAGCAGCAACGAGGTTCTGGCATTCGCGCCCTGGAGTGCGGCACCGGTCAGGATCAATCCGAGCACCGGGCCGGCGCACGGCGCCCACAGCAGACCGGTCGCAATCCCGAGTAGCACCGACGGAATCACGCGGCCGACGCGCGCGTCGCGGTCGGCCGATTGCGACAGACGGTTGCCGAGCCTGACGAGGGGGCGCGTCAGGCGCTCGGCGAGGCCGGGGAACAGCAGCGTGATGCCGAACACGCCGAGCAGGGCGATCGCGACTGCACGTCCATCCTGGTTCGCCTGCACCGCCCATCCGCCGCCGACCGCGGCCAGCGTGGCGACGCCGGCGAAGGTGGCGGCCATGCCGGCGAGCATCGGCAGCCCGCTTCGGACGAACGGCTGTTCGGCGCGCGCAAAGACGAACGGGAGCACCGGCAGGATGCACGGGCTTGCGATCGTCAGCGCGCCGCCCGCGTAGGCGAGGAGGATCAGCAGCATGGCAAGACTCCGGCGTCATGATGTCACGCGTGCCGGCTCGCCGCGCGATCAAGGGGGACCCGACTTGTCTCCTTCGCGGCGGTCGCGCGAGACGATACGCCTTGACGCCGATTTCATCCGCCCCGCGCGGGTGGCCGCTCTTGCCGAGAAAGCCGCCTCAGAGGCCGGCGAACCAGGAATAGCCGAGCTTTTCCCAGTAGCCGGGCGAGTAGGTGTTCGTCACCTCGATCGCGGTGATCCATTTCGGGTTCTTGTAGCCGAGCTTGGTCGACATGCGCAGGCGCAGCGGGAAGCCGAACGGATCGGCGAGCGTCTCGCCGGCGTAATCGGTCGCGAGCAGCGTCTGCGGGTGCAGCGCGGTCGCCATGTCGATGCTGCTCGGGTAATCGTCCGCCGTCTTGAAGGCGACGTATTTGGCACGCAGGTCCGCGCCGATCCGCTCGAGGAACGTCCGCAGCGGAACGCCGGACCATTGGCCGATATAGTCCCATCCCTCGACGCAGACATGACGGATGATGATCTCCTTGCGCGGCAGCGCATCGATCTGCGCCACGGTCCACGAGCGCTTGTCGGCGATCAGTCCGGACAGCTCCAGGCGCCAGGTCGCTCCGTCGACGGGCTTGACGGACATCACGTCGTAGTAGGCGTTGAACTTCGGCGGCTTGAGCACGAGGGACGCCGGATAGGTCGGCGCGAGCTTGGTCGGATCGAACAGCAATTGCTGGACGTCGTCGTTCAGGTCGCGGATGGCGAGCAGGGCCGTCTCGACCGATCTGGGCCGTTTGAGGTCGCAGCCGGTCAGCATGGTCAGGGCGCCAAGCGAGATGCCGCCGCGCAGCACGCCCCGCCGCTCGATCGATCGGAGGAGGGAGCGATGGTCGTCGAGGATCGCCGGATCCGGAGGCACGGCCGGCCGGAAGATCGATCTCATGGCGGGGCTTGGGGCTCGGCGCTCGGCGCGAGGCCGGGACGAGCCAGCCTCGGACCACCGGTCAGCATCGCCCACAAGGTGCTCGGCACCAGCAGCGACAACGCCACGTGCACGACCAGGAAGCCCACGATGACCGTCATGCCCAGGAAATGGATGGTCCGCGCCCACTGGAACCCGCCGAGCAACGAGACAAGAGCCGAGAACTGGACCGGTTTCCAGATCGCGAGGCCCGTCACGACCTGCGACACCCCGGCCAGCATCACCACGATGTAGAGGATCTTCTGCACCGCGTTGTAGGTCGTGATGTCCTCGTGCTCGACCTTGAAATGCAGCGTGTCGCGGATCGTGTGGATGATTTCGGCAAGCCGGATCGGCAACAGGCGCTCGCGCAAACGGCCGGTGACGACACCATAACCGAGATAGGCGAGACCGTTGACGGTCAGCAGCCACATGCCGGCAAAGTGCCAGTTCAGGCTCCAGGCGGCCCAGTCGCCGAGGCGGATATAGTGGCTGAAATGGACGCCCTTGATGATCACGTCGTCATCGTAGATCCCCCAGCCGGAGGCGATCATGACCAGCATGGCGGTGGCGTTGATCCAATGCATGATCCGGATCGACGCGGGATGCAGGCGACGCCCCTTGCGGACCGGCGCCATCGCGACGCTGCTCATGCCTCCCCTCCCTGACAAGCGACCGGTCGCGGCCGCGCTCGCGAAACATCCACGCTCGAGCCGAGCTTCGTCACGTGGACGCTGCGTGTTACCGCTCGGATCATTAAATCGAATGCATTCTCGAGGACATGAGGGATTGTCGCGCGACATGAGGTATCGTCTCCAAATCGTCTTGATCTGGGCAATGATCGGCGGCTCCGCACTGGCGCAAAGCAACACGCCCGGCGGCATGCCGCCGCCGCCGGGGATGAGCCTTGCGCGATCGGCCGCGATGCGGTTTCCGCAGCCGGTGCGCGTCGGTGACCTGCTGCACCGGGACGTGCTCAAACCGGTCGAGAGCCAGACCGTGGTTGGAACCGTCAGGAGCGTCGTTCGCGACAAGAGCGGCGTGATCGACATCGTGGTCGATTACGGCGGGCTGCTCGGGATCGGGTCGCGGCCGATCGCGGTGCCGGTCGACGCCATGGTGCTGGTCGGAAGCGTGATGGAGATCGTGGCGCTCACGCCGCGGCAGTTGCGGCAATTCCCGACCTTCTCGCCCGACGGCACGATCCCGGTCGACCCTGACACGATCATCAAGGTCGGTCTGGCCAAACCTTCGCACTGATCCGCTTGCGCGAGCCGATCCGGTCCTCGAGCGCCTGCAGTCCGGCCGTGAAACATTCCTGCCCGAAGCCGATCCGGAAATGGTCGTCGGGGAGGGTGTGCAGCGATGACCGGAAGACGCTCGAGGGTAGCAGCAGGACCCCCGCCTCCTCGGCCATCCTCCGCACCCAGGTCTCGACATGTCCCGGCCCGAGATAGCGGACATAGCCGACGACACCGCCTTTCGGGATCGTCCAGTCGAGAAGGTCGTTGTGCCGGTCCAGGAAGTCGGCAAGCGATACGAGGTTGGCGCGCGCGAGCGCACGATTGCGGCCCAGGATGGCGGATCTCGCCTTCAGCGCGATGCTGGCCAGGATCTCGCTCGGTCCGGTGCTGCATGTCGACAGGTACTGCTTGAGGGTGGCAAGGCGGCCGATCAGGGTCCGGTCGCGGGACGCCACCCAGCCAAGTCGAAGCCCGGGCAGCCCGTAGGCCTTGGAGACCGCGCCGATCGTCACACCCTGCTCGTCGAGATCGCAAACGGGCTCGAGCCGGTCGTCATCGTCGCGCTCGATCAGCCGATACACCTCGTCGCTCACGACCGTGATGCCGTGCCGCCGGCATATCCGCAGCAACTCCGCCATGCGATCCCGATCGGGCATGTAGCCCGTCGGATTGTTCGGAAATCCGATGGCCAGCACACGCGTGTTCGGCCTGATCGCGCGGACGACCAGATCGATGTCGAGATCCCATGCCCGCCCGGCCGCGAGTGCGACGCCGGTGACGTCGCAGAGGCCCACCAGCAACGTCTCCACCGCGGGATAGGTCGGCAGCACGACGATCGCGTGATCGTCAGGCCCGAGCAGTGCATGCAGCGTGGCGAAGATCGCTTCCTGCGCGCCGCTGAAGCAGATGATGTCGTCCGCGTGCAAGGTCGCGAAACCGGCTGCGATCGCGGCGCGCAACCATGGCGCGCCGATCGGGTCCGTGTAGCCGAGCCGCAGCCGATGCCATCGATCCGCGTCCTCCTGGTCGGCGAGGGCGAGCAGATCGGCCAGCGTCACCGTCTCGCACTGGGAGGCGCTGATGTGATGGGTCGTGCGACCGTGCCATCGGGCGAGATAGCTCGCCACGCCGGATTGCTGCCCGGCCGCGGGACCCGTATCCCACCGTGTCGTCCGATCGGATGTCAGCGTCCTGCTCCCCGGTTCGCGCCGGCCCCATCGGGAGATGACGCGGATGGCATCAATATGGCGATCGCGCGACTTCCCTGCGGTAGAGGCTCGGCGACCGGCCGACACGCTTGCGGAAGGCGGTCGAGAACTGGGGACCGTTCAGTCCCACCTGTGCCGCGACGTTGCCGATCGGCACCTTGGTCGTGCCGAGCAGTTCGCGCGCGCGCCGGACCCGAAGGTCGGTGAGATAGGCGTAGGGGCTACGGCCGATCGAGCGGCCGAACGCCCGGAAGAACTGCGCCCGGCTGAGACCGGTCAGGCCGACGAGCTGATCGAGCGTGATGTCGTGGGCCATGTGCGTCCGCATGTAGTCGATCACCCGCCGCAACTGCCAGCCGGCCAGACCGCCCTTGGCCGATTGTCTGGCGGGTTCCGCCGCGGTCATGTTCGAGAAGCGGCGCGCGACATTGTATGACAGCGCGATCAGGAGACTCTCCCGATAGAGGATGCCCGCGTCCGGGCGCTCGAGATCGGCGAGGAGCGCGTGACAGAGCGAGGTGATGAGCGGATCGCCGGCGCCCACGATCGGGCGGAGGGTCAGCTGGTTCGGCTCGCGATCGAATTCCTCGACCGCGAGCCGCCCGAGATGGCCCTGGCTGAGGGTGACGTGCACGAAGTCGATCGGGCCCTGGGTCAGCCAGCGATACGCCTCGAACGCCGGCATCACGGTCAAGGAGTTCTCGTCGACGACGAAGGTCTGGCTCGTCCGCCCGCTCGACCGCGTGACGCGCTTGCCGCCGCCCAGATGCATGGCGATGACATGATCGCGCATGGCAGGCTGATCGATGAGCGGGTCGATGTCGCGGAACCGCACCATCGCCATCTGCCCCGCGCGATCCAGCGTCCCGCCGAGCGCGGCCGGGGCGAGCTGCCCATGCCACCTGCTCGCCGGAACCGGTGACGGCGGACCCTTCAGGCTGCTCATGATGTTCGATACTACGATCTCGCCGACCGGCCAAAGGTCATGAACGTCCCAATCCCGCGGCGGCGAACGCACGCCCGGCGCAGCTCTGGCGGGGCTTGCCCCAGCGGGTCAGGGCCATGCCTGATCGCTGCACTGAGAGCTTTCACGGACCAGGCGGGTGGTGGAGCTGAGCGGGATCGAACCGCTGACCTCCTCATTGCGAACGAGGCGCTCTCCCAACTGAGCTACAGCCCCGCCTGTGCGAAGCGCCGGAACATGCTGATCGCGCGGCCGGGCGTCAAGCGCGCCGCGCCCGAGACCGCTCGATTGCGCCACGAGCGGCCGGAGGCTAGCTTCCGGCCCACTGCCGCGACATCGGGTGTCCCTTGGTCCCTATCCTGTTCGATCTCGCGTTCACCCTGCTTAACCTGCTCAAGTGGGCGGTGATCCTCGTCTGCGTGTTCAGCCTGCTGACCAGCTTCGGCGTGCTCGACACGCGCAACCGCATGGTCTGGACGATCGGCGACTTCCTCTACCGCGTGACCGAGCCGATCCTGGGCCCGGTGCGCCGGATCATGCCCAATTTCGGCTCGATCGATCTGAGCCCGTTCGTGGTCGTGATCCTGATCCAGGTGGTGGCGATCCCGCTGCTCGCGCGTCTGGAGGAGGCGATCGTCATCGGGTCGCTCCGACCCGTCCTGTTATGAGCGGGTCGCTCCGACCCGTCCTGTTATGAGCGGGTCGCTGCGACCCGTCCTGTTATGAGGGGGTCGCTCCGACCCGTCCTGTTGTGAGCGCGCGACTGGAGTTGGTGCGGGAGCCGGCCGAGCCAGGCCGGGTGGCCGTGCTGATCCCGTGCTTCAACGAGGCTCGCGCGATCGCCGACGTGGTGCGTGATTTCAGGGCGAGCCTGCCGACAGCCTCGATCCATGTGTTCGACAACAACTCGACCGACGGCACCGACCGCGTCGCACGCGAGGCGGGAGCGGTTGTCCACCGTGCGCCCCTGCAGGGCAAGGGCCACGTGGTCAGGCGGATGTTCGCCGACGTGGAGGCCGAGATCTATCTGCTCGTCGACGGAGATGGAACCTACGACGCGAGCGCCGCCCCGTCGATCATCGATCGCCTGGCCGCCGACGGGCTCGACATGGTCAACGCCGCCCGCGTGCACGACGACAGCCTGGCCTACCGGCGCGGCCACGTGACCGGCAACCAGATGCTGACCGGCCTGGTCGCGTTCATCTTCGGCGACCGGCTGACGGACATGCTCTCGGGCTATCGCGGGTTCTCGCGGCGCTTCGTGAAGTCGTTTCCGGCGCTGTCATCCGGCTTCGAGATCGAGACCGAGCTGACCGTGCATGCGCTCAGCCTGCACATGCCGATCGGCGAGATCACGACACGCTACGGCGCACGGCCGGAAGGATCGGCGTCGAAGCTGCGCACCTATCGCGACGGGATGCGGATCCTCCGGACCATCCTGGTGCTGGTCAAGCAGGAGAAGCCGCTGGCGCTGTTCTCGGCGGCCGGCCTGGTCCTGCTGGTCCTGGCCCTGCTGTCCGGCCTGCCGGTGGTGCTCGATTATGCCCGGACCGGGCTTGTGCCCCGGCTTCCGACGGCGGTGCTGGCGACAGGCCTGGTGCTGCTCGCGTTCCTCAGCATGGTGTGCGGGCTGATCCTCGACAGCGTCACCCGCGGCCGGCTGGAGGCCCGCCACATGGCCTATCTGGCGGTGCCGGGGCCGGACCACGTGGGCCGCGACAGGCGGTAGGGCTCAGCCCATCTCGCGAAACCGGCGGTTCAGCTCGAAGTCGCGCGAGGTGACGAGGGCCTCGACCCGCGCGACCCGACGCGCCAGCGCGTCGAGACGGTCCGCGGCGGAGGCAACACGCGGGTCGCGGCTTGGCCCGACACTTCGCCGGCGGCGGCGGATCATCACCGCGATCGCCAGGACGGCGCCGAGCAGGACCAGCGCGAACAGGCCTTTGATGGCGACGGCGAAATCGCTCGACGCCTGATCACTGTCGAAAGCGGCGTGCGCCTCCCGAGGACCTGTCGGCGTCCTGGCCGGCCCCCGTTGGCCCACGGAGATGTCCCCCGAACCGGTGCGGACCTGCACCAGCGCGCCCAGGACCCGTGCCACCGAGATGTCGCCGCTCCCCGTGCTCACCACCTCGCCGCCATCGACGGTGGCGGCGAGGTTGAAATCGCCCGACGAGGCCGACGTCGCCTTCAGCTTGCCGATCCGGCCGCGGCCGATCGAGACGTCGCCGGACCCGGCGCCGGTGATCGCGAGAGTGTCGGCGTCGATGCTGCCGATCGAAAGATCTCCCGAGCCGTAGATCGTCAGGATCGATGCCCCGGACAGGGCACCGACATTGACGTCGCCCGACCCGTTGTTTTCCAGGACGAGGCCGCCACCGAGACGTTCGGCTTCCAACCCGCCGTCACCGCGCAGAGAGGCGATGACATGACCCTGCAATGCGCCGATGCGGGTCTGGCCGGACCCGGCCGCGTCGATCGTGACCGGGAAGGCAGGGGGCACCCGGATGACCAGCGTTCCGCTGTCGCGGCAGGCGCCCATGACCTTCACCGCACCGTTCTCGCTGGAGATGCCGCCGTTATCCCCGTCGACGGCCACTTCATGCGACAGCGATCCGTCGGCCATGATCGAGATCGTCATGTCGTCGCCACCGCAGTGCCGGTCGAGCACCAGACGGTCGCCTGGCGTCGCGGCGCCGGCGCCGGCGGCGAACGTGACGGCGAGGAGGAACGCGAGAACCCTCACGCCGATACCTTGCGGCGCCAGCCGGGCATGTCCTCGTCGAGCACGCGCTCGAGGCTCTCGATCCGCTCCTCGAGGCGCCGCGCCTGGTCGAGCGCGCGGTCGAGCGCCTGCTGGTCGGCTGTGCCCAAACCGCTGCTTCGAGCACGCTTGAGCTTGGACCGATTGTCCATCGCGACCAAGACGACGACGAAACCGAAGATGACGATCAGGAGGTGGATCACGTCGTCCATCGCTTAAACCTCGCCACCGATGCCCAGGCTCATTCCGATTTGTCGGGCACCGGGAGACGATTGCCAAGCCGCTGCTTCATGGCCTCAAGCTCATCCTCGACGGCGGCATCGGTCTCGAGCCCGGCCAGCTCCTGCTCCAGTGTCGGCCGGCCTGCCGGGCCGCCGCGACCGAGATCGTAGGCCTCGACCCGTCCTTCCGTCTCGTCGAGCGCGCGCTCGACCTTCTCGAAGCGGGAGAACGCGTCCGTGATCCGCTCGTCATAGAGCTTCTGGCGCAGCTTCAGCCGGCCGCTGGCGACCTTGTGTCGGGTGGCGAGCGAGCGCTGGCGGGAGCGGGCGTCCGCGAGCTTGGCCTGCAGCTTGCCGATGTCGTCGTTCTGCTGTTCGAGGCCGGTGGCGACGGCGGCGATCTGGCGGTCGACCGCCTCGCGAGCGCGCTCGACGTTGACGCGGGCCTGAAGTGCCGCCTTGGCCAGGTCCTCGCGGTTTCGGGTCAGCGCGAGTTCGGCGCGCCGCTGCCATTCGGCGGCCTCGCGGTGCATCCCCTCGCCGCGCCGTTCGAGCTCGCGGCGATCCGCGATGGCGCGCACCGCCTGACTGCGCACCTCGACGAGCGTGTCCTCCATTTCCTGGATGACGAGGCGGATGATCTTCTCCGGATCCTCGGCCTCGGCGAGGATCGCATTGAGGTTCGAGTTCACGATGTCGGCCAGTCGGGAAAAGATGCTCATGGGAGGGTCTCCTGGTCGATCGCTTGCGCGACGCGGCGGTCGGTTGCTAGGGATTTTTGAGAAAGTTTGGCGGGGAAGACTGGGAGATGGCCAAGCGCGCCACCGAGACCGACAGCCCGTCCACGCCGATCGGCCAGGCGCCGTCCTTCCTGGAAATGCTCGCCCATGTCAGCCAGGCGGCGTCGATCGATCGTCCGGTGCTGGTGATCGGCGAGCGCGGCACCGGCAAGGAGCTCGTCGCCAACCGGTTGACCTATCTGTCGCCGCGCTGGGACCGGCCGTTCATCCAGCTCAACTGCGCCGTGCTGTCCGACCAGTTGCTGGACAGCGAGCTGTTCGGCCATGAGGCGGGCGCCTACACCGGCGCACAGCGGCGCCGCGTCTCGCGCTTCGAGATGGCGGACGGCGGCACGCTGTTCCTCGACGAGATCGCGACCGCCTCGCTTGCCGTGCAGGAGAAGCTGCTGCGCGTGGTCGAATACGGCACGTTCGAGCGCGTCGGCGGCAACGAGACGCTGCGTGTCGATGTCCGGATCGTGGCTGCCACCAACGCCGACCTGCCGGCCCTCGCGGCCGCCGGCCGGTTCAGGGCCGACCTGCTCGACCGGCTCGCCTTTGACGTGGTCCCTGTGCCGCCGCTGCGCGAGCGGACGTCCGACATCATGCTGCTCGCGGAGCATTTCGCGCGGCGGATGACCAGCGAACTCAAGCGATCCTTCTTCGCGGGCTTCGGTCCGCAGGCCGAGGCCGATCTGCTCGCGCACGACTGGCCCGGCAATGTCCGCGAGCTGCGCAACGTGATCGAGCGGAGCGTCGCGCGCGCCGAACGGCCGGAGCGCCCGCTCGACCGCGTGATCATCGATCCGTTCATCCGGACGCAGGTCCGGCCGTCCGCCGTCGTGGCGGTGAAGACTGATCCTCCAGTCCCGGGGGCGGTGATCCCGGACGCATCCGCGGCCGGCGACTTCCTCGCGGCGACACGGGCCTACGAGGCCAGGCTGCTGCGCGAGGCGCTCGCAGCCAGTCGCTTCAACCAGAAGCGTGCGGCCGCCAGTCTCGGGCTGACATACTACCAGTTCCGCCATCATCTTCGGGTGCACGGGCTGCTCGCCGAGAAGCGTCAGGCGGCCGACGCGGTGGCCGAGTAGAGGCTCATCAGGCTGCCCTGGGTGAAGGCGAGCGCGTCGACCATGCCCCAGCACAGCCCGGCGGCGAGGATCGGGGCGGCGACGGCGAGCAGGACCGAGGTCAGGCGCGGGCGCTGGCTCTCCGATGCGGTGCCGGTGTGGGCGATGGAGCGTGCGGGGAACGAGACGATGGTGGCCATGGCGGAAACTCCTTCTGCCCGGCTGGATGGCCGGACATCGGATAAAGAGCATGGGGCGTGCCAGACCCTTGCTGCTCGTTAAGTGATTGTCCTACATCGGTTTTTATCTAGCCCGCACGATATGCTGATCGCGAAATGGCAAATCACGCCACTCGGCGGCCATTCTGGAGACAATATGGGAGATTTGGCCCCTTAGAGGGGACGATGCGCCTTGTCAAGCAGGCGCGCGATCAGGCCCTTGCGTGCGGGCGCCTTGCGAACCGACGCCGGTGCAGTCGGCGCCGCCTCGCGCGCCTTCCTCTTCAGCCAGGCGTCGAGCGAAAGGCCCGCGTCGGCCGCCCGGCGCGTCTCGTAGGCGATCTTGCCCGCGCTCATCGCGGCGCTCGCCCGGCCGGCCGGGTCCGGCTTGCCGCCATCCGTCTTCGTGCTCCGACCCGAACCCTTGTCCGCCACCGCCATCACCTCCCGGTCCCGTCCGCCTGTCGCGCCCGGAGCGAAGGCAAGTCAAGTCCGACATCGCCACCCGTCATTGCTGATGCCGAGGCGGACGCGACGCGATAAAAGCGCACCGGTCGTCGGACCGGCCCCATTGCCCGGTCCGGCTGCCATCGAAACGGACACCTCTCCCGCCGACTGACCGCGGGCGAGGCAAGGATGCGTCGCAGTAACGGATGCGCCATGGGCGGGCAGTGACGGCATCGGCCGGACTGGCCTTGGAAGGATCGACATGATGAGCATCACGGACCTCGAGACGTTCGCGCACCGTCCACGTGCCGTCGAGACGATCTGGCGGCTGGCGCGATCACTCGCCAAGCCGCCGGGCCGCGAACCGGGCCGAGCCCTCGGCTCGCCGGTCCGGATCGAGGGCCTGCGGCTCGAGCCGCGCGCCGTCGCGCGCTATGCCGATCTCTGCGGTTTCGAGCCCGACGTCGTTCCGGTCACGTTTCCGCACATGTTGGCATTTCCGTTGCATGTGCGTGTCATGACACGGTCGGACTTTCCGTATCAGATCATGGGCGCGATTCACCTCGAGAACAGCATCAGGCAGCACGCGAGGTTGTCGCGCGGCGACGTGCTCGACATCGAAACCGCGCCCACGCGCCTGCTCAGGCACGGCCATGGCCAGCTGGTCGAAGTCGAAACGACAGCGCATCGCGACGGACAGACGGTGTGGGAGAGCCGCAGCCTCTATCTGTTTCCGCGATCGAACGACCGGCTCGGCGAACCCTATGTGCCCTCGTCACTCTCGGACGGCTCGTCGCGGCTCGACGAGCAGGGGCGATGGGTGCTCCCGGGGTCGATCGGCCGCAGCTACGCCATCGTCTCCGGCGACTGGAACCCGATCCATCTCAGCCGGGCCACGGCGCGCCTGTTCGGACTGCGCAAGTCGATCGCGCATGGCATGTGGATGAAGGCGCGCGCGGTTGCCGCGGTGACCGCGCCGCTACGCGCGTCCGATCGGGTCGCCTCCGTGACCGTGTCGTTTCGGACACCGGCTTTCCTTCCGGGTGCGGCGCGGCTGTTCGCGAGCCTCGGCGCCATCGACAAGGTCTTCGAAGTTCGCGATGCGATCACGCCGCGAAAACTGCTGCGCGGCCGTCTTCGCCTATGCGCGCCCTGACCTGCCGACGAAAGGACAAGACGTGAATCGCTTCCTCCGCCGTGGCCGCGCCCCGCTCCTGTCCCATGCCGCCCTTCTGCTCGCAACCAGCGCGATCATCGTGATCGCCGGGCCCGCTTCCGCGCAATCCACGCCGCCGATCGCGACGCCCGGCGCGTCGCCGTCATCCGCGACCCAGGCGACGGCGCCGGCCAAGCCCCCCGCGTCGTGGGCGAGCACGATCACCCTCGGGGCCCAGTTCGAGGGCGGCATCATCGCCAACCCGGCGCGGCCCGCCGACGGCGAGAATTACGGCGACATCTACACCGACCACGCCAACCAGGCGCAGCTCAACCAGGTGTTGCTGACCGCCACCCGCCCGACCGACCCGAACGCCACCGGTTACGATGTCGGCTTCACCCTGCAGGGGCTTTACGGCTCGGACATGCGCGCCAACCACTATCTCGGCCAGTTCGACCGGCTGATTTCGTCGCGTTACCAGTTCGGCGTCACCCAGGCCAACATCCTGGTCCATCTGCCTTGGTTCACGTCGGGCGGCGTGGACGCCAAGCTCGGCGAGTTCCCGTCGATCATGGGCCTCGAAGTGCTCGATCCGAGCGTCAACCCGTTCTACACCCACTCCTTCATCTACAACTGGGGCGTGACTTTCTTCCACACGGGCATCATCACGACGACGCACATCAATCCGACCGTCGACATCTATCTCGGCGTCGACAGCGGCAACACCACGACGCTCGGCGGCGGCGACAACAACAGCGCGCCGGCCGGCAACATCGGCGTCGGCCTCAACAATCTTTTCAAGGGCAAGGTCACCGTGCTGGCCACCGCCCATATCGGGCCGGAGACCTCGACTCTCGTGGATCCGAACGGCAACAGCGACGAGCGCTACTACGCCGATATCCTCACCACCTGGAAGATCACCGACAAGCTCACGTCGAACACCGAAATCAACTACATCAAGGACGACTTTCTTCGCGCCAACGGTTACGGGTTCGCGCAGTATTTCGCCTACCCGCTGTCGCCGACGGTGACCTTCAACATGCGCGGTGAGGTCTGGCGCGACGGCGGCGGGCTGACATTCAATTCCCCCGACAACCTCGGCTTCGTGAAGGCCGAGGCGGGCGATCCGGTCAGTCTCATCACCGCGCCTCCCACCACCTACGGCGAACTCACCCTCGGCGTCACCTACAAGCCGCCGATGCCGAAAGCCGTGGCACTGCTCGCGATCCGGCCCGAAATTCGTTACGAGCGCTCCCTCAACGGAACCCAGCCGTTCGACGCCGGACGCGATACCGGGTCGTTCCTGTTCGGGGGCGATGTCATCCTGGGGTTCTAGAGCAATATCGCTTCAAGTTGCGTCAGCACAGCGATAAAATTGCTCGTCAAAACAAAGGCTAGAGCGTGATCGGCTCTCGCATTTCATGTCAACCTTAGCCGGTCACGCTCTAGGAAGTGACCGGGGGCCGAGGCCGGCCCCCGGACCCCCGGCGATCGTTCAGGGTTTTACCTGGACGCCTTTCCAGAACGCCAGTCTGCCGCGGATGTTCTCCGCCGCCTGCTTCGGCTCCGGGTAGTACCAGACCGCGTTCTCGTTGCGGGCGCCGTCGACCTCCAGGCTGTAGTAGCTGGCGGTCCCTTTCCAGGGGCACACGCTGGTGTGCGTGCTGGGCTTGACCACATCTTGCGACAGCGAGTCCGCCGGGAAGTAGGCGTTCCCCTCGACCGTCACGATGTCGTCGCTTTCGGCGATCGTATGTCCGTTCCATACCGCTTTCATCGCGAACTCCTCATCTGTAACCGGCGTCGATGAGCGGGACGAGCGGGCTGATCGTCTGCGGCGTGACCACGCCGGCGCCGGTGTTGATGTCCAGCCCCGGCATCTTGTACTTCGCACTCATCACGCACTGCATCACCGGCAGGAAGCCCTGCATATAGAGCAGCTGGTCGAGCGTCACAGTGACGTAGCCGGATTTCAGCCCATCGATGGTGGCGGGCGCCAGGTCGATCCCGCCCACGATCACGTCGCCGGGCTTGTGCCCCGCCTTCTTGAGCACGGCGGGAAGGATGCCGGTCACGCCGCCATGCTGGGTGCCGATCGCCCGCAGCTTCGGGTGGCTCAGCACATAGGAGGTCAGCACCGGCACCGCGAGCGACGGGTCGGAATTGGCCTCCTGGGTGATCTCGAGCCGGTCGACCTTCAGGCCGGCGTGCTCGAGCGTGTCGGCGAGGCCCTTCTCGGACTGGCCGCGTTCGGCCTGGCTGAACACGCCGTAGACCATCGCCTCGTCACCCGCCTTGAGGCTGCCGGTCTTGATCATCTGCTGGGCCGTCAGCGTGCCGCCCTGGTAGAGGTCGACGCCGGCATAGCCGAAACCGTGCGGCCGGTATTGCGTCTGCAAGGCCGTCAACGGGGAGTTCCCGTCGGTGACCACGATCCCCTCCGCCACCGCGCGCTTGACGAGATCGGCGAAGGCGTCGTTGCCGGGATGGCCGGTGATCACGATGCACGCGGGGCGCGCCGCCATCGCCTCCTTGAATTGCTGGATCATCGTCTCCGGCGCCCAGGCGGAGAATTGCGCATTGAGCTTGGCGACACCGAGCGCCCTGGCCGCGGCGGCCGCACCGGTCTGCCTGGCGAGCGTCGCACCGTCGCCCGGGTTTCCGCCCATCTGCATGTAGATCACCATGCCGGTGCCCGGCGGCGTGTCGTCGGCGGCGAAGCCCGCGAACGGGATCGTGCACAGACCGGTCAGGCAGGCAAGCAGCGTACGCGTCTTCATGGCGTCGTCTCCCTCATTGCTTTTGTGGTTGGACGTTCAGGCCTGCGAAATCGCGCGAACAGCAGGCCACGCCGGCCCGGCTCGTCGATGTAGAGATAGAAGATGACAGACCCGAGAAAGACCAGACCCTGGATGGTGCGCACCCAGGCGCCGGTCAGCCCGGTCGCGACCAGTCCCGCCTCGATCATGCCGATGATGCAGCAGCCGAACACGGTGCCGACGAGCGTCGTCCGGCCGCCGAGGATCGACGTGCCGCCGATCAGCACCGACGCGATCGCGGTCAGCAGATAGCCCTCGCCCTGGTTGCCGAAATAGTTCTTGTTCTCGAGGGTCAGCAGGATCGCGGCGATCGAGGCGAGGCCGCCCATCAGCGTGAACAGCTTGATCTTTTCGCGGTCGACATCGATGCCGACCACCCGCGAGACCTGGTTGCTGTCGCCGATGAACAGCACATGCTCGCCGAACCGGTGCCGGTTGAGAATGAACCAGAGGAAGATCACGATCGCCCCGGTCCAGAACAGCTGGACCGAAATCTGGCTGACCCAGTCGGCACCATCGCCGAGCAGGCCCACCGTCGCGCGCCAGACCGAGCTCGTCTCCACGCCGCGCAGCGCATAGGACTTGCCGCCCGACAGCACGGTCGCCATCCCGGACCAGAAGAATTGCGCGGCAAGTGTGGCGATGAACGACGGCACGCCGATCTTGGCGACGACGATGCCGTTGATGAAGCCGACCAGCAGTCCCGACGCCAGACCGAGCGCCACCGCGAGCCAGCCGAGATGATAGTCACGGAAGGCCACGGCGAAGACGAAGCCCGAGAACGCGATGATCGCCGGAAACGACAGGTCGATCTCGCCCGCGCCGATCACGAACGTCAGCCCGGTCGCGAGCAGGACCAGCGGCGGCAGCGTGGAGGCGAACGTCGTGTAGATGTAGGGCGCGAGGAAGACCGTCGGCGCCATGTACATGAACAGCAGCAGCAGCATCGCGAAGACGCCGATGATCGGCAGCCCCTCGATCCGGCTGAACAGGGAGGGTGCGCGCGCCATTCCGTTCAGACCTTGTGCTGCAGATCGATGAGGAATTCGGTGAGTTCGGCCACCGACATCTGCCGCGGCTCGATCTGGGCCACGATCGCGCCGCGGTCGAGCACCACCAGCCGGTCGGCGACCGCATGCACATGCGCGAGATTGTGCTCGATGTAGACGCAGGCCCGGCCCGAGCTCTTGATCAGCCGGACGAAGTCCAGGACCTTGCGCACCTCCGACACCGCGAGTGCGACCGTCGGCTCGTCGAGCACGATCAGGTCGGCGTCGAAATGCATCGCGCGCCCGATCGCGATCCCCTGCCGTTCGCCGCCCGATAGTTCTGCCACCGTGCTGTCGACCGAGATCCCGACGCCGCGGAACCCGATCGAGCCCATCAGCATGTCGGACGCGATCTGGCGTTGCTTCTTGACGTCGATGAAGCCGAACCGGTTGGTGATCTGTCGTCCCACGAAGAAATTCCGCCACAGCGGCTGCTTCTCGGCGAGCGACTTGTCCTGGTAGACGGTCTCGATCGCCAGGTCGTGCGCCATCCGCACCGAATAGTCGCGCAGATCGATCTCCTGGTCGCGCACGAAGATCCGTCCGGACGTCGGCGGCATTACCCCGGTCATGACCTTGATGAGCGTGGACTTGCCGGCGCCATTGTCGCCGATCAGGCCCACGATCTCGTTGCGTCCGATCGCAAGATCGATGTCGCGCAGTCCCTGGATCGCACCGAAATATTTCTGCACGTGCGCAAGTCGCACCACGTGCTCGAACTCGCTCATCGTTTCCCCGATTTTCCCTGCGCTCACGTTATCTGTTGCGGGAATTCGTGACAATGCGCGGTCGATCCAGTCCCTCATCCCTCATCGGAGCCTGCCGGGCACTCAGTCCAGCGACACCAGACGTGGCGCGCCGAGGGCCGAGATGTTGGGCCCGTAGGCGCTTGGGTTCGAGAAGGTGATCGAATTGGTGCCGTGCTGGAGAAGCGCCGTCATCGGCGCCACCTGGATGGCCACCGCTTGCGGAGGCGCCTGAATAACAATGTTGTGAGTGTTTGTTGGGGCAAACGGCGACGTCGGGATCCAAGGGCCGCCGGCCCTTGGCAGGTCGAGGACAGCGTCCTCGCCTCGCTTTTTCAGCCAGTTGCCCCCGAAGCGAGGATCTCGTCGATCCCGGCGGCCACGATGAAGTCGTTGTCGTGCAGGCCGCCGATCGCGTGCGTGGTCAGCGTGAACGCGGCATAGCCCCAGCCGAATGCGATGTCCGGGTGATGATCCTCGCGCCGCGCGAGGTCGGCGACCGCGCTCACGCCTGCGAACGCCGTGTCGAAATCGGCGAACCGGGCGCGCCGCGCGATGCTTTTGCCATCGGGCGAGAGCGCCCAGTCCGGCAACGCCTGCATGTTCGTGCGCACGACGTCGCCGCCGAGCGGCGGCGTGCTCTTGCCGCAGGGCGTGCAGCGCTGGCTAGCGTCGGCCACCTATTCGTCTCCGAGATAGGACGCGAGTTCGATCAGATTGCCGTCGGGATCGCGACAATAGACCGAGACCATTGGTCCGAGCGCGCCGATGCGCTCGATCGGGCCGCCGGCGATCTCGACGCCGCAGGCGCGCAGGTGCGCGACCGTGTCCTCGGGCCGCAACGTGGTGGTGAAGCAGAGGTCCTGCGTGCCCGGAATCGCGAAATCCGCGGTCTCCCAGCCGTCGGCGCCGTCCGGCCGGAGATTGATCTTCTGACCGCCGAAACGTAGCGCGTTGCGCAGGTTGCGGCCATACTCCTCGCGCTCCATGCCGAGCACCCGCTGGTACCACGACGACGTCTGTTCGACGTCTCGGCAGGTGATGACGATGTGGTCCAAGCGGTCGACCGTGTAGCGCACTAGACCAGGCTCTCGAAGAAATCGTTGCCCTTGTCGTCGATGACGATGAAGGCGGGGAAATCCACCACCTCGATCCGCCAGACCGCTTCCATGCCGAGCTCCGCGTATTCGAGGATCTCGACATGGCGGATGCAATCCTGCGCGAGGCGTGCGGCCGCGCCGCCGACGCTGCCGAGATAGAAACCGCCATGCGCACGGCAGGCCTCGCGTACCGCCTTGGAGCGGTTCCCCTTGGCGAGCATGACGAACGAGCCGCCGGCGCGCTGGAACTCCTCGACATAGCTGTCCATGCGTCCGGCGGTGGTCGGGCCGAAGCTCCCGGTCGCCATGCCGTCCGGCGTCTTTGCCGGTCCCGCGTAATAGACCGGATGGTCGCGGAAATAGTCGGGCATCGGCTCGCCGCGGTCGAGCCGCTCCTTGATCTTGGCGTGCGCGATGTCGCGCGCGACCACAACCGTGCCGGTGAGCGCGAGCCTGGTCTTGACCGGGTGACGCGAGAGCTCGGCGCGGATCTCCGCCATCGGTCGCGACAGGTCGATGCGCACGACGTCGCCGCCAAGGATGTCGTCGGTCGCCTCGGGCAGGAAACGGGACGGGTCGGTCTCCAGCTGCTCGAGGAACACGCCGCCGGGCGTGATCTTGGCCTTGATCTGGCGGTCCGCCGAGCAGGAGACGCCGATGCCGACAGGCAGGCTCGCCCCGTGGCGCGGCAGCCGGATCACGCGCACGTCGTGGCAGAAATACTTGCCGCCGAACTGCGCGCCGATGCCGATGCTCTGGGTGAGCTTGTGCACGGCCGCTTCGAGTGCGAGATCGCGGAACGCGTGCCCGGTCGAGCTGCCCGTCGTCGGCAGCGTATCGAGATAGCGGGTCGAGGCGAGCTTGACCGTCTTGAGCGTCAGTTCGGCCGACAGGCCGCCAATCACGACCGCCAGATGATAGGGCGGGCAGGCCGACGTGCCGAGCGTCCGGATCTTGGTGCCGAGCCACTCGAGCAGCTTGGTCTCGGACGCGAGCAGCGCGCGCGTCTCCTGAAACAGGAAGGTCTTGTTGGCCGACCCGCCGCCCTTGGCGATGAACATCAGGTTGAGCTCGTCGGCATGATGCTCGCCGGGCGCTGCCGCGATGTCGAACTGGACCGGCAGGTTGTTGCCGGTGTTGACCTCCTCGAACATCGTCAGCGGCGCCATCTGCGAATAGCGCAGGCTGGTCTCGGTGTAGACGCTGGCGATCCCCCGGCTGAGCGCCGCCTCTTCGTCGCCCTCGATCCAGACGCGCTGGCCCTTCTTGCCGAACACGATCGCGGTTCCGGTGTCCTGGCACATCGGCAGCCGGCCGCCGGCCGCGATGTTGGCGTTCTTGAGCAGGTCGAGGGCCACGAACCGGTCGTTGGGCGAACTCTCGGGATCGTCGAGGATGCGGCGAAGCTGGGCGAGGTGGGCGGGCCTGAGCAGGTGCGACACGTCGCGAAATGCCGCGCGCGCCAGCTCGATGAGCGCCTGCGGCTTGACCCGCAACACGGTCTGTCCGTCGCAGTGCGAGGTCGTGACGCCCTCGATCCGATCGAGCCGGCGGTAGGGCGTCTGGTCAGGCCCGAGCGGGAACAGGGGCGTGTAGGCGTCCTTGGTCGACGCGGACGCGTTCATGACGCGGCTCAGTCCTTGCGCTTGCGGAAGGCGTCGAGGCTGACGACCTGCGGCTCGGTGTCGGGCGCCGGCTCGGCGGACGGATCACCGTCCGGCTTCGCGGCCTCGTCGGTCATGTCGACGGCGCGCGGGCCGGTCCTGGCTGGCGCTTCCGGCATGACCGGCCGGAACCGCAGCCCCCATTTCACCGAGGGGTCGGCAAAGCCGGTCATGGCGTCGAACGGAACGACGAGCGTGCTCGGCTGTCCGCTGAAGGAGAGGCCGACCGAGAAGAAGCGGGCGGTCTCGTCGACCGTCAGGTCCCAGTATTTGTGCTGCAGGACGATGGTCATCTCTTCCGGATATTTCGCCCGCAGCCGGGTCGGCATGCTGGTGGCGGGATGGTCGGATCGGAACGTGATGTAGAAATGATGTTCGCCCGGCAGGCCGTGCGTGGCGGCGTGTTCGAGTGCGCGGACGGCAACGCCACGAAAGGCTTCCTCGGTCCAGACCTCGTAGGGAAGCAGGCTATCGGACGTCTCGCCGCCGTTGGGTCCCTGCAGGTCGTCCATCGATAATTCCAGAAATCGGACCGAGAAGTGGGGGGCTTCTGTTGCCCGGTGCCCCCCGAACCGCGCTTGCCTAAGTCAATTAGGCAGCGAGCGCCATAGCGTCGTTGTCGTTGGCACTTGTGATTTAGCCCGATAACGGCGGTACAATGCCGGGCAAAAGGCTGGTCTTTACCACGCGTGTCGAGCCTGTTTCGCCCCCAAGGCCGCCGAAGGCGGAGTGAGTATGGAGGCGCCGGGCACTGCCCCCGGGTCCACAACGTTTATTCCACGAACCGTTTATCGCCATAGGCGGGTCGCCCCGTCACGCTCAGATATAGGGCAAACCGTGGCCGGATGGTAGGGGGATGCATGGACAGGATCACCCCCGAGCAGGCCACCGAGATCGAGCAGGCGCGCGCGCAGCCGGCGACCACGCTGCGCCCGACGGTTCCTGCCGTCGAGGCGCTGCTGCACCGCGCCCACCCCGTGCTCGACCACGGGTTCGTCCGGGTGCTCGACTACATGGGCGACGACGGCGCGATCGTGCAGGCCGCCCGCGTGTCCTATGGCCGCGGCACCAGGCGCGTGTCCGAGGACGAGGGACTGATCCGCTACCTGATGCGCCATCGGCACAGCACGCCGTTCGAGATGTGCGAGATGAAGTTTCACGTGAAACTTCCGATCTTCGTCGCGCGCCAGTGGATCCGCCACCGGATGGCGAGCGTGAACGAGTATTCCGCCCGCTACTCGGTGCTCGACCGCGAGTTCTACCTGCCGGCGCCGGCGCATCTCGCCGCCCAGTCGTCGAGCAACCGCCAGGGCCGCGACGAGGTCCTGGCACCGGACGAGTCCGCGCGCGTGCTCGACCTGCTGCGCGAGGATGCGACGCGGTCGTACGATCATTATCTCGCGCTGCTCAACGAGGATGAGCAGGGCGAGACGATCGATCCGAACCGGCCGCGCCTCGCCCGCGAGCTCGCCCGGATCACGCTGACGCTCTCGAGCTACACGCAGTGGTACTGGAAGACGGACCTCCACAACCTGTTCAATTTCCTGGCCCTGCGCGGCGACAGCCACGCCCAGTACGAGATCCGCGCCTATGCCGAGCCGATGCTCGCGATGGTGCGTGCCTGGGTGCCGATCGCGACCGCCGCGTTCGAGGATTATCGCCTGGGCGCCTTCACGCTCTCGGGCGCGATGCGGGCGGCGCTCCGGCGCATGATGGCCGGCGAGGCGGTCGAGCAGGCATCGAGCGGTCTGAGCAAGCGGGAATGGAGCGAGTTCCAGGCCGCCATTCGCTGATCAAGGCGGGTCGGCGAGCTGCGCCCTGACCGCCCGCGCGATCGCCGCGAACGCCCGGCCCGCCTCGCTGTCGCCGTCCACCGACACGATCGGCGCGCCTTCGTCGCCCGCGCTCCTGATCGACGTCAGCAACGGCACCGCGCCGAGGAACCGCACCCCGAGCCGGGCGGCCTCGCGCTCGACGCCGCCCTCGCCGAAGATCGCGGTCCGGTGCCCGCAGTTCGGGCAGCAGAATACGCTCATGTTCTCGACGAGCCCGAGGATGGGCACGTTGGTCCGTCCGAACATGTCGATCCCCCGCCTCGCGTCGACGAGCGCGATGTCCTGCGGCGTCGAGACGATGACGGCGCCGGCGACATCGACGCGCTGCGCCATCGTGAGCTGCACGTCGCCGGTGCCGGGCGGCATGTCGACCACCATCACGTCGAGCGCGGGCCACTCCACCTGGTCCATCAACTGCTCGAGGGCTCCCATCACCATCGGGCCGCGCCAGACCATCGCCTGCCGCTCGGGCACCAGGAAGCCCATCGACATGCAGACGATCCCCCAGGCCTGCAACGGAATCATCCGCTTGCCGACCACCTCCGGCTTCCGGTCGAGCCCGAGCATCCGCGGCAGGCTCGGCCCGTGGATGTCCGCATCGAGCAACCCGACGCGCAGGCCGAGGCGCTGCAGTCCGACGGCAAGATTGACCGCGACGGTCGATTTGCCGACGCCGCCCTTGCCGGACGCCACCGCGATGACGTGGCGGACATCGCCGAGCAGCTTCGGCCTCGCGGTCGGCGGTGCATGCCGGCCGGTGGCCGTCGCGGGCGCGGGAGCCGCCTGGGTGCGGTGCGAGGTCAGGATCACGGTCGCGCCGGTGACGCCCGGCATGCTTGACGCCATCCGCTCGGCCTCGCGCGCGATCTCCTCGATCGTCTGTCGCTCGTCGCGCGACGAGCGCAGGGTCATCTGCACCAGGCCGCCGCGCGCAAGCACCGACTCCACCCGGCCGCTGGCGATGATGTCGCCGCCGCCGAACGGGTCTGCGATGCGTGCGAGCGCTGCCCTGATCCGTTCCGCCAGCACGTCGTCGGGTTCATCCACGCGGCTTGATCCTTTCGAGGGCGGCGGGCGCACGACTTGAAGGCGGCCTCCCCTGGCCGCACATCGGCCGCGAAGCCGCGCTAGGCCAGACACATGCTCGACATGCCGCTTGATGCAACCAGGACGCGTCCACCGGCGGCAAGGCCGGCGCGGGATCACCGCATCGACGCGCTGCGCGGCCTCGCCCTGCTGATGATGTTCGTCGACCATATACCGCAGAACCTGCTGAACCGGTTCACGATGCGGAATATCGGCTTCGCGGACGCGGCCGAGATCTTCGTCCTTCTCGCCGGCTTCGCGTCGATGCTGGCGTATGGCCGGGCGTTCGAACGATCGGGCTGGCGCGTCGGCCTGGAGCGGATCGGGCGCCGCATCGTCAAGCTCTATGTCTTCCAGCTCAGCCTGCTGCTGGTCAGCGTGTTCCTGATCCGCACCTGGTCGGGCTATCATCCGACGTCGCCGGACTATCTCGAGCCCGAGCTCGCCCACGGTCACCGCCACCTTTGGCGCGCGATCTTCATGCTCGCGCTGCCGGCCAACCTCAACATCCTGCCGCTCTACATCGCGCTGCTCGCGACCTTCCCGCTGATCTGGGCGCTGATGCGGATCCATCTCGCCGCCGCCCTGGTGCCGAGCTTCCTGCTCTGGCTCGCGGTCAATCTCGATCCCGCGATCAACGTGCCGAACTGGCTCGATCAGGATGGCTGGTATTTCAATCCGTTCGCGTGGCAGTTCCTGTTCGCGCTCGGCGCCGCCGCCGCGGGCGTGAGCGTCCGCCGCGGCGGCGATCTGCCGCGCATCGGCGGGCTCGTCGCGATCGCCTGGATCTATCTCGCGCTGTCGGCGCTCGAGGCGTTCCCTTACGGCGCCTACGGGCTGCCGAGCCTGGCGCCGCTGGTCCTGTCGACGTCCGGCAAGACCTCGCTCGCCCCGCTGCGCCTGCTCGACGTGCTGTCGATCTTCTACCTCGTCGCGTCGAGCCGGTCGGCGCGGCGCGCCGCCGAGAGCCCGCCGGGCCGCGCGCTCGCGCTGCTGGGCCGGCATTCGCTCGAAGTGTTCACCGCGGGGACCTTCGTCGACCTGCTCGGCAAGCTGGCCTTCGATGCGATGGGCCAGGGACTGTTCATGCAGATCGCGGTCAACGGGGCGGGCATCGGCCTGCTGTTCGCCCTCGCCTTCTGGCTCGACCGCCGAAAGCGCGCCGCCCGCGCCCGGTCGGCCCTGGCGGCCGCATGAGCGGTCTCCGGCGGACCGCGCGGCGTCGCGCCGGGGGCGAAACGCTCCGGATCACGACGTTCGGCTCCTCGACGACGGAGGGCTACGGCGCGAGCGATCCTCACGCGACCGGCTATCCGCCACGCATGCGCGACGCGCTTGCGCTCCGGTTCCCGGCCGGGATCGAGCTGATCAACCGCGGCGTGTCGGGCGAGAACATCGACGGCATGGAAGTGCGGATCGGCGCCGTGGTCGAGGACGCGCCGGATCTTGTCATCTGGCAGGCCGGCAGCAACGACGGTCCGCAGGGCGTGCCGCTCGCGCGCTTCGAGCGGATCATGCGCGACGGCATCGAACGCGTGGGCGCGACCGGCGCCGACCTGGTCCTGATGGAGCCGCAATATTGTTCGGTGCTCGAGGCGGACCCTGCCTTTCCGCCGTTCCTCGACAGCGTTCGCGCGCTGGGGCGGCGCTCGGCGCTTCCCGTGTTTCCGCGCTACGCGCTGATGCGCACCTGGAGCCTCGAGACCGGCCGAGGGATCGACGGTCTGTCCCCGGATGGCATGCACATGGACGACACGGGCTACCGGCTGCTCGGCGAGGCGGTCGCCGCCTTCATCCTGGCACGCGCGTGAACACCAGCCGACGCGCGAGCCAGCATCCCACCTGCGCGCCGTCCACACGCCCGTCCGCGCCGCGTGTGAAGGCGAGCGTCCAATCCCCGGGCGCCCCGAAATCGAGCGCGCGAGGACAGGGGAGCAGCCAGAGGTCCGGCCCGAAGGGCACCATCGCCTGCATCGTGCCGCGTCCGAGGAAACCCGAGAATGCCCCGTGCAGGACGCCGCCCGCCGACACGCAGGTCAGATCGGCCCCGAGTTCGGCGCAGTGGAACACGCCTTCGACGTCTCGTGAGGACGACCCTTCGACCGCGACCAGCGCGGTCGACTGGTTCTCGCCGGGCCGGTCCATCCACACCGCGCCCGCCTCGCTGCGAAGCCGGACCGATGAGCCCGCCCCGAGCAGTTCGGGACTGGTCGCGTAGAACAGCCGCGTCCCGTCGGCATCCTGACCGATCCGCACCGCGAGCCCCGTCTCGGGCTCCCGGTATCGCCCCGCGCGCATCCCGTCCGCCGGCCTCGCCGCCTCCACCGACGCAACCACCCCGCCCAGCACGTCGAGTGCGGCTGCCCGCGCGTCCGCCATGTGGTTGAACATCACCACCACCGAGACGCGATGCTCCGGCAGGTAGGCCCGGAAGCTCCGCCAACCGCGCAGGCCGCCACCATGGCTGAACGCCGGATGGCCGAGCAGCGACACACGACTCAGCCCGAACCCGTAGACGGCGGGGGCACCGCCACGAAACGACGTCGGCGGCGTCAACCGGCTGTAGAGCGCGTCGCCCCGATCGACGGCCAGCTCCCACGCGATCATGTCGTCGAGGCTTGCCGCGAGCCCGGCATCGCCCGTCCAGCGGATCCGGTTGATCGCCGGCCGAAAACCGTTCGCGACCGATCCCTCGTAGCCCACCGTTCCGTCTCGGACCCGACCGGTCTGCGGATTGAGCCCGGCCGCCCGCATGCCGATCCGGTCGAGCACGTGCGAGCGCAGCAGCTCGTCGAACGACCGGTCGAGCCGCCGTTCCAGGATGTCGGACATGATCCGGAAGTTCTGGTTGGCGTAGGAGTATCGCGTGCCAGGCTCGAATTGCAGCGTTCGCGTCCGGCCGATCAAACGCCGTGCGTCCTCGTCGTCGAACCGTCCCTCCGCCGGCGCACCGCACAGCATCGCGGCCGCCCAGTAGTCCCGCAGCCCCGACTGGTTGTGACAAAGGTCGAGCACGCCGGGTGCGGATTGCGTCAGATCCGGCAACGCCCGCCGGACGTCCTCGTCCAGCAATGTCGGATCATCGAAACGATCGAGCAGCAACGCGCATGTGAACTGCTTGGTGATCGAGCACATCAGGAACGGCGTCGCCGGCGTGAACGCGAGCCGCGCGTCGGCGTCCGCCCATCCCCAGGCATGCCGCGCCAGGATCTCGCCGCGTCGAAGCACGGCGACGGCACCGCCCGGGCCGGCATAGCGGTCGGGCAACGCGTTCACGACGTCATCGAGCCTCATGTCCATCGCATTAACCACCTCTTCAGTCCTTCGAAGCCATCATCATCGGCGGTGAAAATCACCGTGGTTCGGAAAAGCCGGAGGGTCCACCCATGGCCGGGTTGGGATTGCGCCTCACGAGCGGCGACAAGCTCGTCATCAACGGTGCCGCGATTCATTTCGTCACGGGTGCGGACATCCGTCTCGCCAACAAGGCGCGCTTCCTCTTCGGCCGTCAGATCATGGCCCCCGGCGATGCCGACACACCCGCCCGGCGCATCTACTTCGCGCTCCAGAACGCGTATGTCGGCGAATCCGACGAACGCGAGGCCGCCTTGCGAGAGGCCGCCTGTTACATCGAGATGTTCCACGCCGAGACCACCTCGCCCCTGGCCCGGGGCCTGCTCGAGCAGGCCTTGCGGGCCGCGGTGGCCGGCGAATGCTACCAGGCCTTGAAACTGGCGCGACGTATTGTGGCGCATGAAGACGCCGTGTTCGCCAGGACCACGTAAACCTTTCTCTAACACTCCCATGATCAACTCCGTCTCGGCAAACAGCCCCAACGGAGAAAACCCATGTTCTCGATCAACACCAACAACGCCTCGATGGCGGCTCTCGAATCGTTGCGCATGACGAATTCCGAGCTGACGATGACACAGAACGCCGTCTCGACCGGCCTGTCCGTCTCCAAGGCGTCCGACAATCCGGCCGTCTACGCGATTGCCCAGCAGATGGACGGCAACATCGCCGGCCTCAGCGCCGTCTCGAACGGCCTCGCTTTCGGCTCGTCCGTCGTCGGCACCGCGCTGTCGGCGACGACCAGCATCATCTCGACGCTGCAGACCCTGCAGAACTCCATCACCGCCGCCGGCACCAGCGGCATCAATCTCGGCACGATGCAGACGTCGGTCGCCCAGGCTCTGAACCAGGTCAATCTCTATGCGCGGGATTCGACGTTCCAGGGTGTGAACCTGCTCACGTCGCAGGCCGACGGCGGCACGTCGGTGGCGACCGCGACGATGTCCATCGTCGACGGCCTCCAGGGCACGACCCTCAACGTCGCCAACCAGGCCGCGGCGACCAAGCCGGGTGCGGTCACCTTGACGGACGCCCTCGGCTTGACGTCGGCGATGTCCGCGAACGGCTCCGTCATCGCGACCGGCGCCGCTGGCACCGGACAGGTGACCCAGAACATCCTCACCGGCAATTCCAGCGGCCAGAACATCGGCGTCGGCTCCACCCTCGTCGCCGGCAGCTTCGCCAACGGCAAGAACGTCGTCATCACCAACGGCGACAACACGACGACGACCTTCGAGTTCGACGCATCCGGCACTGCGCCGACCGCCGCGAACACGTCTGGCGCCACGGCCAACAAGACCGTCGTGGTGACCGTCAACACCGCGACCGAATCGTCCAACCAGATGGTCGGCGACCTCGTCAACGCGATGAACCAGAACGGCTACAGCGCCGCCGTCCAGAACGACGGCTCCATCAACGTCACCGGTCAGGGCCTTACCGGCTTCACCAGCAGCGTCACCGGCCTCACTGCGGCGTCCGGTGCCGCGACCGCCCTCAGCGCCGGCCAGTCCGCCGTCACCACCATCCAGGCCGCCATCAAGTCGATGACCAGCATCGCCGACTCGCTGGGCTACACCTCGCAGCAGATCACCGGCGTGCAGAGCTTCACCAGCAACCTCAGCGACGCGCTCACCTCGGGCGTCGGCGCGCTGACCGACGCCGATCTGTCGGCGGAAAGTGCCAAGCTCACCTCGCTGCAGACCAAGCAGCAGCTCGCGATCCAGTCGCTCTCGATCGCGAACTCGCAGTCCCAGTCGATCCTGTCCCTGTTCAGGTAACGCCAGCGGACCGGGCGCTCACGCCCGGTCCGTCCCTTTCTCGGGAGAGCTCGTCGAATGAATTACGGACAGGCAGAATATGGTCGCAGGACAGCCGGCTCGCTCGAGCCGCGCGAGGTGGAAGCGGCCGCCTTCGTCTTCGTCAACCGTCTGCTCCAGGAAGCCGGCACCGCGTCGGAACGAATCAAGGCGCTGCACAGAAACCACAAGCTCTGGTCGCTTCTCGTCACCGACGTCGGCCTCACCGGCAACGAATTGCCGCCGATCCTCAAGAAGGATCTCGTTTCGGTCGGCGCCTGGTCGATGTCGTACAGCATCGCGGCAATGAGTCAGGACAGGCCGATCCAGCCGCTCGTCGACATCAACAACGACATGGTGGAGGCTCTCCGTCCGCGCGTCGCGGCGCCAGCCTCCACGGTCTCCGCCGGGTCCGTGTCGTGTCGCGTCGAAGTTGCGATCTGACGCGATCGTCCGGTCGCCCGACATGAGCGGCTCCGTCGGCCTCCCGCCGATTCCGGTCTATCTCTCGATCATCAAGAACGAGACGACGGCGGTGACCAAATCCGAGGCCGCTGATGTCGCGGCACAAGCGGCCGTCGGTCATTTCACGCAAGCGGCCCCGGCGCTCAAGACCCCGCAGGCTCTGCTGGGCGACTACCGCTCGCTTTCCGTCGTTCTCGGTGCCTTCGGCATGTCGTCCATGATCGGCCAGACCGCCATCATCAAGGACCTCATGACCCAGGACCCGACATCCAGCACGTCGCTCGCCAAGAAGTCCGGTAACGCGCTCTGGCAACGCTTCGCCCAGCAGATGTCCGGCTGGACCGCCACCTCGACGCCGCTGATGTCCAAGACCAACGTCTCCGCCATATCCAAACAGTATCTGACGAACCAGTTCGAAACCAGGCAGGGCAGCGCGACCCCGGGCATGCAGCAGGCCCTCTATTTCACCCGCACCGCGAGTTCCGCGAGCAGCCTGAACGCCCTGATGTCCGACCCGACCCAGCTCAACGTCGTCGAAACGGTCCTCGGACTGGATCCGACCCAGTTCGGCGCGCTCGACTTCACCGAACAGCAAAGCATCCTCCAGAAGGACGTCAATCTCAAGCAGTTCAGCACACCCGCGGGAATCCAGCGCTACGCCGAGCAGTATCTCGCGATCACCGAGGTCAGCCCGCCATCCGTCGCCCAGACCTTCACGACGGCGAGCCTGTTCGGCTCCGGCAGCACGAACGATAGCCTCCTGCAGATCATCGGCAATAGCCTCTCCACCCAGGCGTGACCCGTTGACCGTAACGTTCAAGTAACGTAAATCGTCGAGATGCGGTGCGGATGAGCGAGGCTGTCGACATCGATCGGGCGGCCGAGCTCGGCGCGAAGGCGGAACGTCTGCACCGCGCGGACCGGTTCGCGGAGGCCGACATCGCCTACCGCGAGGCCCTCGCCGTGACGCCGGACGATCCGCGAATCCTCGGCAATTTCGGAGGGCTTCTCAATCAGCTCTGCCGGTTCGACGACGCCGAGCGCGTTTGCCTGCGTGCCGTCTCGCTTGATCCGCGTTCCTGGGGCGCCTGGTCGAACCTTGGCAACACGATGGTCGAAACGCAACGCTACAACGATGCCATCGCCGCCTTCTCCAATTGCCTCAGGCTCAACAGCGGCTACGCGCCGGCTCTCTCCAACCTCGGCGTGGCACTGCAGGCCTGCGGAGACCCGTCGACAGCCGTGACGTTCCTCGAACTCGCGACCCGCATCGATCCCGACAACGCCGAGACACACTGCAACCTCGCCCAATCGCTGCTCGCGTCGGGCGACTACGCGCGCGGCTTTGCGGAATATGAGTGGCGGTGGCGGACACGCGGGATGTCGCCTCACACGATGGCGATTCCGCGTTGGCACGGCGAGACGTTCGAGGGCCGCACCCTCCTCCTGCACGAGGAAGGCGGGTTCGGCGACACGCTGCAATTCGTTCGCTTCGCTTCGCTCGCCAAGGCACGTGGCGGCCATGTCGTCCTGCAGGTCCGCCAGGAGCTCGCAGGCCTTCTCGCGCGCATGCAAGCGGCCGATGCGGTCGTGACCACGGACGCGGCGCCGGAGGCCGACCTCTACTGCCCCATGCTCAGCCTGCCGGCTGTCCTCGGCACCACCCTCGACACGATCCCTTCAACCGCCAATTACCTGACGCCGGACCCGGCTCTCGTCGCGCGTTGGCGCGAGCGTCTCGCGTCAGACCCGGTTGCGAGCGCCGGACACCCACTTCGGGTCGGATTGGTCTGGGCAGGCTCCCCGAGGCACGGCTTCCGGGGCGCCGCCCTGGCCGATCGGCGGCGCTCCACGACGCTCGCGGCCTTCGCTCCTCTCGCGAGGTCGGCGGCGACCTTCTACAGTCTCCAGGTCGGCGAGGCCGGCGGTCAGGGTCGAGCGCCGCCCGCGGGAATGGCGCTGATCGACCATACGAGACATCTCGCAACCTTCGACGACACCGCAGCACTCATCGCGGTGCTCGACCTCGTCATCGCCGTCGACACGTCGACCGCGCATCTTGCCGGCGCGCTCGGCCGCCCGGTCTGGATGCTGTCCCGTTACGACCAATGCTGGCGCTGGCTCGCCGGACGCGACGACACCCCCTGGTACGACACGATGCGTCTTTACCGGCAGCCTGCTCCGCATGACTGGGCAACCCCCATCGATCGCGTCGCGCAGGATCTTGCGCGGCTCGCCGACCCTGGATGAACCTTTCGCGGCCGATCGCGCTCCGCTGCGATGACCGAGACGATCCGTCATCCGGGCCACACCGGCCTCCGAGACCTCGCGTACGACGAGATGCTCGCGTTCCGCTGCCGCCTGCTGCGACACCCGCTCGGCCTCGACTTCACCCCGCTCGAGCTCCAAGCCGAAGCCGCGCAAATCCACCTCGCCCTGCGCGGACCCGATGGCGCGATCATCGCCACCCTCCTTCTCGTGCTCCCCGACCAAACCGGCACCGCCCGGCTCAGACAAATGGCGGTCGAGCCCGCCTTCCGGCGACGCGGCCTCGGCGCGAGCCTCGTGGTCGCGGGCGAGGCCGAACTCCGCCGTCGCCAGGCCACCCTCGTCATGCTCGCCGCCCGCGCGCCCGCCATCCCGTTCTATGAGAAGCTCGGCTACATGACGAAGGGCGAACGCTATATCGAGCTCACCATCCCCCACATCCGGATGGAGAAGCCTCTCATCCCGATCCATCCGAAGGCCTGAATGCCCAACTTGCTGCTCGTCTTCCTCGTCGCCACGCTCGCTTGGCAAGCCGCGACGCTCGGCCTGCTGCGCCGCCAAGCCGCCGCCGTGACGCGCCATCGCGATCGCGTCCCGCTTGAATTCGCTTCCACCGTCACGATCGAGCAGCATCGCAAGGCTGCCGACTACACGGTCGCCCGGACCAGGATCGCCGCTCTCTCAAGCCTCGTCGACGTCGCCCTGATCCTCCTGTGGGTGCTCGCCGGCCTGAACCTTCTCTCGGCCGCGCTCGACCAGACGCTCCGACCCTCACTCCTGCGCCAGCTCATCCTGCTGGCGATCGTCCTTGCCGTCCCGGCCATCGCCACTCTGCCGATCCGCGCCTACGCCGCCCTCGTCGTCGAGCGTCGCTTCGGCTTCCGTCAGGGCTCCGCTTCCCTCTTCGTCGTCGACGAACTCAAGCGCGTGGCCCTCTCCGCGATCGTCGGGCTGCCGCTGCTCGCGGGCCTGCTCGCCCTGATGCGTTCGGCGACCGGCCTGTGGTGGCTGTGGACGTGGGCGGCCGCGGTCGTTCTGATCCTCGCCGCCCCCACGATCTACACGCGTCTGATCGCGCCGATGTTCAACCGCTTCGAGCCGATCCGGGACGCGGCGCTGACGACACGGCTGGAAGCGCTGCTCGCGCGCTGCGGCTTCCGGTCCTCGGCGCTGCTGACGATGGACGCCTCACGCCGGTCGAGCCATGCCAACGCCTTCTTCATCGGCTTCGGGCGAACCAAGCGCATCGTCCTGTTCGACACGCTGCTGGCCAGGCAGTCGCCGGACGAGATCGAAGCCGTCGTCGCCCACGAGCTCGGTCATTTCCGCCACCGGCACGTGCTCACGGGAACCATACGCGCCATCGTCATGCTGTTCGCCGTCCTGTTCGCCTTCGGCTGGCTTTGCCGTCAGCCCTGGGTGATCGATGGTTTCGGGTTCCACGACCATGGCGTGGCGACACGCTTCATCGCGGCCAACCTGCTCCTCGGCATCGTCGGCCCGCTGACGACGCCGCTGTCGAACTGGATCTCCCGTCGTCACGAGTTCCAGGCGGACGACTTCGCCAGGCGGCAGGTCGGCGCCGAGCCGCTGATTTCCGCCCTGACCCGACTGACGAGCGATGGCGCGAGCACCCTGACCCCCGATCCGCTCTATGCGCTGGTCAATTACAGCCATCCGCCGGTGCCGATCCGCGTCGCGCATCTCCGGGCGTGAGGCGCGCCTTTCTCGCCCCGCGCAAGCTCGCTACCGTCGCTCGATGAAACTTCGTCTGCTCCTCCTCCTCTCGCTTGCCGTTCCCTCAAGCGCATTCGCCGAGCCCGTCTCGGTTCGGGACCTCGCAAAGGTCGTCAAGCTGTCCGACCCGCAGATCGCTCCCGACGGCAGGACGGTCGCGCTCGTCGAGCAACGCGCCGACCTCCACGACGACGAGTTCCGCACCGAGCTCGCACTCGTCGATGTCGCCACCCACGCGCTCCGCCCGCTGACCACCGACCGTCATCATGCCGGGTCGCCGCGCTGGTCCCCGACGGGCGACCGTCTGGCCTTCACCGCGCCCGACGACAAGAAGCATCTCCAGTTGTTCGTCCTGCCGATGGCAGGCGGCGAAGCGCGGCAGATCACGCATCTCAAGGACGGCATCGACCAGTTCGCCTGGAGCCCCGACGGCAACCGCTTCGCCATCGCGGTGACCGATCCGGCGCCCGACCGCCATGGCGAGGACAAGTTCCGCACCGCGTTCGCCGTCGGCGACGACAACTACCTCACCAACGCGGCGCCGCGTCCCTCCCATGTCTGGATGGTGGACGCGTCGGACGGTACGCCGCATCGCGTGACGAGCGGCACGTGGTCGCTGCCGGTCAGCCTGCCGCCGGGACCGCCATCCTCGCCGCTGAAATGGTCTCCCGACGGCAAGACCATCGCGATCGTCCGCCAGCAGACGCCCTCGACGGGCGACGAGGCGCAATCGCGCGTCCAGCTCCTCGAGCTCGCCAGCCAGCATGCGCGTGACCTGACCGGACAGACCGCGCTCGAGGGATTCCCTAAATTCTCGCCCGACGGGACCAGCATCGCCTATTGGCAATCCCGCGACGGCAAGCCGTGGCAGTTGCAGGACGTGCTGGTGGCACCAACCGCCGGCGGTCCCGGCCGCGACGTCACCCGCGCGCTGGACCGCAACATCTTCGGCACCTGGTGGATGCCGGACGGCAAGACGCTGCTGGTGGGCGCCGACGACGCGACATCCGTCGGTCTGTGGCTGCAGCCGTTGGACGGCGGCCCCGCGCGGCGGCTCGACCTCGGCCAGGTGATGCCGGCCAGCAGCTTCTGGGTCGATGCCGATGTCGGCCGAAAGGGCCAGATCGCCTTCATCGGCCAGTCGCACACCGATCCGTACGAGCTTTTCCTGATGGAAGGCCCGGACGCGCCGCCAGTAAGGCTGACCGACGAGAACCAGGCGTTTTCATCGCTCACGCTGGGACGCACCGAGACCGTCACCTGGAATGGTCCCAGCGGCCCGCTCGACGGCGTGCTCACCTATCCGCCGCATGACCCCGGCCACGCGCTCCCGCTCGTCCTCGTCGTCCATGGCGGTCCGAGCTACGCGTCGCGCGACCATTTCAACCTGTTCAGCCAGGAACTCGCCGCGCATGGCTGGCTGGTGTTCGAGCCGAACTATCGCGGCAGCGACAGCGCCGACAACGCGTTCTACGCCGCGATCTACCAGGATGCCGGCCAAGGGCCCGGCGAGGACGTCATGTCGGGCGTGAAGGCGTTGCAGGATCGCGGCCTCGCCGACGCGTCGCACATGGCGGTGTCGGGCTGGTCGTACGGCGGCTTCATGACGAGCTGGCTGATCGGGCACTATCCGGTCTGGCGGGCCGCCGTCGCCGGCGCCGCGGTCACCGACTGGGTCGGCATGTACGATCTCGCCGACGACAACGTCACCACGAGCTTCGCGGTCGGCGGCTCGCCCTATGTCGGCGCCGGTCTCGACGCCTATCGCGCGCAATCACCCGCGACGTCGTTCCCGTCGATCCGCACGCCGACGCTGGTCCTGTGCGACGTCGGCGACTACCGCGTGCCGATCACCCAGTCCTACCGGCTCTACCGGGCGTTGCGCGACAACCATGTCGAGACCGCCTTCTACGCCTATCCCGTCGACGGTCATTTCCCGTCCGACCCGATCCGCCAGATCGACGTCGACACGCGCTGGATCGACTGGATCGCCGGCCACATGCATGAAGCGGACACGCAAGGAACCGGCGGCCCTGTGCGCGCGTCTCCAGCGCATTGACGCCGGTGCTCGGCGTCGAGCCGAACAAAACGTCATGCGGAGTTCGACATGCCATTCTTCCAGGCGGCCGACGGCACCCAGCTTTTCTATCACGACTGGGGCACCGGCCGGCCGGTGGTCCTCCTGCACGGCTGGCCGCTGAATGCCGACAGTTGGGAATACCAGAGCGTCCCGCTGGTCGAGGCGGGCTTTCGTGTGGTCGCCCCCGATCGTCGCGGCTTCGGACGCTCGGCCCAGCCCTGGTCCGGCAACAACTACGACACCTTTGCCACCGACGTCGTCAACCTGCTCGACCATCTCGACCTGCAGAACGTGGTCCTGGCCGGGTTCTCGATGGGCGGCGGCGAAGTGGCCCGGATCGCCGGCGCCGGCAATCCTCGCGTCGCCAAGGCCGCGTTCCTCGCAGCCGTCACGCCCTTCCTGCTCAAGACGCCTGATCACGAGAACGGTGCCGACGCCTCCGTCTTCGACGGCATGATCTCCGGAATTCGGGACGATCGCGCCAGTTTCTTCGGCAGCTTCGTCAAGATGTTCTATGGCCACACGCTGCTCGGCCGTCCGGCGGTGCCCGAACCGGTCCTCCAGCATTTCTCGATGATGGCGATGATGGCGTCGCCCCATGCGACCACGGAGTGCGTCCACGCGTTCGGCCGCACTGATTTCCGCGCCGACATCGCCAACATCAAGATCCCGACGCTGATCATTCACGGCACCAGCGACGAGACGGTTCCGATCGACATCTCGGCACGCGCGGCCGCCACGCTGATCCCCCATGCCGCACTCCTCGAATACGAAGGCTCGCCGCATGGCCTGCTCTTCACCGACCGCGTGCGCGCCGCCGAAGACCTGATCGCGTTCGCACGCTGACGATGCACCTGCATCTCGACGCGCTCGGCGGCGTCGCGGGTGACATGTTCGCGGCCTGCCTGCTCGATGCGTTGCCCGACGCGATGGAGGATGTCCGAAGGTCGGTCGCATCGGCGGCCGGCACCGATTGCGCGCTCGTCGCGCACGCCGACGGGACGCTGACCGGCGCGCGTTTCCGCGTCGATGCGCCGGATCACCACCATCACCCTCACGCGCACTGGTCGACGATCAGGCGCCGATTGCTCGATGTCCTCGACGACAGGATCGCACGCCACGCGGTCGGCATCTTCGGCGTGCTCGCCGAGGCCGAGGGCAGGATCCACGGCGTCTCTCCCGACGATGTCGTCTTCCACGAGGTCGGCGCGGTCGATTCGATCGCGGACATCGTCGCTGCCGGGACGCTCATCGCGCGCCTCGAGCCGTTGTCGGTGAGCATCGCGCCACTTCCGCTCGGTGGCGGACGGATCGAGACCGCGCACGGCATCATGCCAGTGCCCGCGCCCGCGGTCGCGATCCTGCTGGAAGGGTTCGAGACCATCGACGACGGCATCCCCGGCGAGCGTATCACGCCTACCGGTGCGGCCATCCTTCGCTATCTAGAGCCCTCGGCACGTTCTCCGGGTGCGTCACGTCTGGTCGCGAGCGGCTACGGTTTCGGCACCCGGCGCCTGGCCGGCATCAGCAACTGCCTGCGCGCGACCCTCTTCGAGACGACGCGGACGCAGGTGCCGCATCGGACGCTGACCGTGATCGCCTTCGAGGTCGATGACCAATCCGGCGAGGACCTCGCCGCCGGCATCGACCGGATCCGTGCCCACGAGGCCGTCCATGACGTCATCCAGATCCCGGCCATCGGCAAGAAGGGCCGCTTCGCGGTCCAGTTGCAGGTGCTGACCAGCGAGCAGCGTGCGGAGGAAGTGGCGGAGCTCTGCTTTCGCGAGACCACCACGATCGGCCTGCGCCTGGCGCGGGTCGAGGCGCGCGCCCTGTCCCGGCGCACGGCTTGCGTTTCCGCCGACGGCCACGACGTCAGGCTCAAGCTCGTCGATCGGCCGGGCGGGGAGACCGCCAAGGCCGAGGCGGACGACATCTCGAACGCGGGCGACGCCGCCAGCCGAGCGTCGTTGCGCGCCAAAGCCTTGCAGGCTGCCGAATGGACGGGATGATGACCGCCGACCCTCTTACTGCCCTGCGTTCCGTCCTGGCCGGCCTGCCGCGCCCGGTTTCGATTGCCGTGAGCGGCGGCGTCGACAGCTTGACCCTCGCCTGCGTCGCCCACGAGGCGCTTGGAGGTGACGTCCGCATGCATCATGCGGTCTCGCCGGCGGTTCCAGCCGCGGCGACCAGACGCACGCGGCGTCTTGCGTCGCGGCTCGGATGGTCGCTCGACATCTTCGACGCCGGCGAATTCGCCGATCCCGCCTATCGCGCCAATCCCGTCAACCGCTGCTTCTTCTGCAAGACCAACCTCTATGGCACCGTCGTCAGGCGTGTGGGCGACGGGGCGACTGTCTTGTCGGGCACCAACATCGACGATCTGGGCGACTATCGCCCCGGGCTGGACGCGGCGCGTGCCCACGCGGTGCGCCATCCCTTCGTCGAGGCCGGCATCGACAAGGCGGGGGTCCGTTCGATCGCGCGTGCGGTCGGTCTCGGGTCCGTGGCCGAGCTCCCGTCATCGCCGTGCCTGTCGAGCCGGGTCGAGACCGGCATCGCCATCGAGCCCGCGACGCTCGCCACGATCGACCGTGTCGAGACCATCGTCCGCAACGCGTTGTCGGCGTCTACCGTCCGATGCCGGGTGCGCGCGGCCGGTCTGGTGATCGAGCTGGACCCGCGAAGCCTGGCCGTCCTCGACGGCGACCGTGAGGCATCGTTGCGCGATGCCCTGCGTGCGGTGACCGACGAGGCTCCCTCGTTCACGGCCTACAGGACGGGCAGCGCGTTCCTGCGTGACGTGGCCGCATGAGCGCCGATTTCCTGCTCGACAGCGCTCGCGAGCGGCGGATCGGACTGCCCGAGGCGATCTATTGCGCCGGCAAGACGGCAGCCCAGATCGCCGCCATCATCGAGGCGGCGCCCGGCGCGCTTCTCCTGACGCGTCTCGACCAGGCGCGTCACGCCGCACTCGGCGCGATCGCGGACCGGCTCGACTACGACGTGGCGTCCGCGACCGCCATCGCGGGTGACCCGCCCCCCGTGCGCGGTCCGGCCCGGGTCGCGGTCGTGACCGCCGGAACGTCCGATATCCCGGTGGCGACCGAGGCCATGCGCACTCTGGCCTTTTCCGGATTTTCGGCACTTGCCGTCAATGATGTCGGCGTCGCCGGCCTCTGGCGCCTGATGAGCCGTGTCGACGAACTGGGCGCCTTCGACGTCGTGATCGTGGCGGCGGGCATGGATGCCGCTCTGCCGAGCGTTGTCGCCGGACTGGTCCCCGGCGCGGTGATCGCCGTGCCGACGTCGGTCGGCTACGGCGTCGCGTCGGGTGGCCGCGCCGCCCTCGACGCCGTGCTGTCGAGCTGCGCTCCCGGCATCACCGTCGTCAACATCGACAATGGCTACGGCGCCGCGTGCGCCGCCATCCGCATCCTCGGGAGATCCAACCATGGAACGTCGTGATTTCGTCAAGGGCGTCGCCGGCGCGACTGCCGTCGCCGCCGCCTCTCCCTCCCTCGCGCAGACCACGCCGGCCGCGACCGGTCCGGTCACGTCGCGCATTCCGCAACATCCCGACATGAAGTATCGCACGCTCGGCCGCACGGGCGAGCAGGTCTCCCTCGTGGGACTGGGCGGTTTCCATCTGGCCAAGCCCGGCGGCATGGACAACGCGGAGGCGATCCGCGTCGTGCACGCTGGGATCGATGCCGGGATCAATTTCTGCGACAATTGCTGGGACTACAATGACGGCGAGAGCGAGGTGCGTCTGGGACGCGCCCTTGTCAACGGCTATCGGGACCGCGTGTTCCTGATGACCAAGCTGGACGGCCGCACCGCGAAGGCCGCCGCGGGCCAGCTCGACGAGAGCCTTGCCCGCATGAAGACCGACCATATCGACCTCGTCCAGTTCCATGAGATCATCCGCCCGGACGATCCGGACCGCGTCTTCGCGGCCGGCGGCGCGCTGGAGGCGGTGCTGAAGGCGCGCGAGCAGGGCAAGGTGCGCTATATCGGGTTCACCGGCCACAAATCGCCGCTCATCCACAAGCACATGTTCGAGGTCGCCGACCAGCACGGGTTCCATTTCGACACCGTGCAGATGCCGTTGAACGTCATGGACGCGCACTACGACAGCTTCGAGCAGATCGTCGTCCCGATCGCCGTCCAGCACGGCACCGGTATTCTCGGCATGAAGGCGTTCGGCGACGACTTCATCGTCAAGACCAACCTCGTCACACCGATCCAGATGCTGCAATACCCGATGAGCCTGCCCATCAGCATCCAGATCACCGGCATCGACAGCATGCCGATCCTGCAGCAGGCGCTCGATGCGGTGCGCACGTTCCGTCCGCTCACCGCCGAGGAACGCGCATCGCTGCTCGCCCGCACGCAGCAGGTCGCCTCGACCGGCAACACCGAACGTTACAAGACCACCCATTTCTTCGACGGGACGGTTCACAACCCGCAATGGCTGACCGAGGCTTAGTCGCTTTGCCTTAAGCAGATCGCAGTCTTTCGCGCCCAATCTATCGGTCTCGTCCCCCTGAGAACGATGGGTTGGAGTTCGAATGTCCTTGACTGTCAGATCGCGGATCCTGAGCGGGTTCGGCCTCGTTCTTCTGGTCCTGCTGGGCTCTTCGTTGGGGAGCTTCGCGATCGTCCGCACCATCGATCGTCATGTGCGTGACCTGCATGGCGCGCTCGCCCAGAAGGACGCGGCGCTCGACATCGCGTTGTCGACGGCTGAAATCCGGGTCTGGGTCAATCGCTGGCTGTCGAGCCCCGGCCAGGCCACCGCCGACCGCGCCGACGCACTCCTGGCCACCCAGCGCACGCGTCTCGCTTCGTCCGCGGCGGACGCTGGCATCCTCCGCCGCATCGCCGAGTCCCTCCGGCAATACGACCGAAGCTGGCACCTCGTTCGCGGCCTGTCCGCGCAGGAGGCCGACATCTTCGACAACCAGATCGACCATCCCGCCGAGGAGATCAGATCCGAAGTCGCCGAAATCCGCGACGCCGCCGAGGCAGTGAGCCTGACCGAGGCCAGCCGCCAGGCCACCGCGGCACTCGAAGCCTTCGAGGCCGCCGATGCCGCCGCCTCGCGGTTCCGGTTGAGCGAGGACGCATCGGACGCCGAGCGCGCGCGCGAAGCGATCGTTGACGCGAAGAGTGATCTCCAACAGGTGGCCGCCGCCATCAAGAACCCCGATGATCTCGCCTCGGTGAAGGCGGTCGGTAACGCGATCAAGACCTGGAACCGCCTTCTCGACAGCGCCGACAAGATGGCGCGCGCCCGCCTCGTCCAAGCCGACATCACGGCAAGACTGGGAGAGGATGTGGCGAAGGCCGCGTCGGATCTGCGAACCAGCGGAGATCGGGCGGCCAGCCACGCGCAGACGGCCCTGCTCGCCAACCTCTCCAAGGCACGACTCATCCTGTTTCTGTCGGGGGGCTTCGCCATCCTCGTCGCCGTCACGCTCAGTCTGATGATCGCGCGCTCGATCACGGTGCCGCTCGGGCGCATCACCGCCGCCCTGAACGCTCTTGCCGGCGGCGACGCCGCCGTCGAGGTCCCCGAGCAGGAACGGAGCGACGAGATCGGCCGGATGGCGCATGCGGCGCAGGTCTTCAAGGACAATGCGATCGCGATGCAGCGCATCACCGCGGAACAGGCGTCGCTCAAACGCGAGGCCGAGGAGGATAAGCGGCGATCGATGCTCGCTCTCGCCGACAGGTTCGAGGCCAAGGTCGGCGCACTGGTGGGATCGTTGTCGGCGGAGGCCAACGGCTTGGAGCGCACGGCGCAATCGATGTCCGACAGCGCCGAGCTCGCCGGACATCAGGCGATGAGCGTCGACACGGCCGCGCGGGATGCCGGTGGCGCGGTCCAGACCGTGGCCTCGGCCGCCGAGGAACTGACGGCCTCGATCGGCGAGATCAGTAGGCAGGTGGCGGAATCGGCCCGGATGAGCAGCAATGCCAGCACCGATGCGGAACGAACCGTCGGCATCGTCAAGGCGCTTGCCGAGAGTGCCGACCGGATCGGACAGGTGGTGGGCCTGGTTACGGGGATCGCCAAGCAGACTAATCTGCTCGCGCTGAACGCGACGATCGAAGCCGCCCGCGCGGGTGACGCGGGCAAGGGCTTCGCCGTCGTGGCCTCGGAGGTCAAGCATCTCGCGACCCAGACCGGCGACGCGACCAGCCAGATCGGCGCGCAGGTCGCGCAGATCCAGACCGCCACCAAGGAGGCGGTCGACGCGATCCGTGCGATCACCGGCAGGATCGAAGCCGTCAGCACGATCTCGACGATGATCGCGGCGGCGATCGAGCAGCAGAGTGCGGCGACGGCCGAGATCGCGCGCAACATCCAGCAGACGGCGCTCGCGACGCACGACGTCACCACCAATATCGGCGGCGTGACCCAGGCCGCGAACAATACGGGCATCGCGGCTGGCCAAGTCCTGGTCGCTGCCACCGACCTCTCGCAGCAGACCGAACGACTTTCAGGCGAGGTGAGGGAGTTCATCGTGGACGTCCGCGCCGCCTGACATGAGGGGGGCTCCGCCGCGTCCCCGGATCGCCACCGTCGGGCTTGAAGCCGGACCTTACGGCTTCGTGCTCTGGAAGCTCGGCAGCGCCTGCACGCGCGTCCACCAGTCGCCGAAGCCATCGACCGAGAACAGCGCCTCGCTGTCTGGCGTCATCGACACATAGGCCGCGATCGGCGCGAGATAGAGATCCGCCAGGCTGAGATCCCCGGCGATGAATGGCGACGCTCCCTTGGTCGCCATCGCGAGCTCGATCACCTTGCGTCCATTCCGCATGCCCTCCTGCCGCATCCCCTCGTTCTTGCCGCCCACGAAGTCCGGAAACAGGTGGTAGGCGGAAACACCGCCCAGCAGTGCGCCGTATCCGTACGAATCGATCAGGCCGATGATCATATCCATCCGCGCCCGGTCCTTCGGTGTCGCCGGAATCAGCGATGTGCCGGGCAGCACGTCGTTCAGGTAGCGCGCAATCGCCATCGTCTCGAGGATGCGCATCCCGTCATGGTCGAGCACCGGCACCTTGCCGAACGGATGCCGCGCCAGATGCGCGGGCTCCTTCGGTTCGCCCTTCAGCACGTTGATCGGATGCTGCTCGATGTCGGTCACGCCCTTCTCGGCGAGCACCATCTTGACCGTTCGAACATAGGTCGAGCCGTCGAAGCCCCACAGCGTGATTGCGGCCATGTTGATCGTCTCCTGGTTGATGCTTTCGTCGTTCAGACGTGCGACCCGGCGAGGTCGGATGCCGACACCGGTCGGGGTGCCTCCCGCGTGCGCACCGTCATCATCAGCAGGCCCGCCCCGAGCATCGAGGCCGACAGGAACAGTGCCGGCGCAAGGAACCCGCCGCCCTCCTTCTGCAGGTAGCCACCGACATAGGGGCCGATGAAGCCGCCGAGATTGCCGAGCGCGTTGATCAGCCCCATCGCCCCGCCCACGATCACCGGCGGCAGGGTGCGCGACGCCGCCGCCCAGAACGGCCCGTCATAGGAAAGCGCCCCGCCCATCGCCAGGCAGATCAGCAGCACTGACAGCCAGAGCACCGAATGCCCGATCAGCACCGACGCCGTCAGGCAGCTCGCCGCCAGCAGCATCGGCAGCAGTACGTGCCTCGCGTAGTTGGCACTCCGGTCGGCCAGCACCCCGTTCAGCGCCATCATCCCGATCGCGCATAAATAGGGCAGGGTGGCGATCAACCCTACCGCGCCGAACCCAGCCTGCGTCAGCGACTTCAGCAAGGTCGGCAGCCACAGGCTGAGCCCGTAGAACCCGACCTGGATCATGAAGTAGACCGCGATCAGCCGATAGACCTCGGGCGTGCGGAAAATCTGCGAGAATGGCGCATGCGCCGGCTCGTTCGCCTGGTCCCGCTTGAGCGACATCTCGATATACGCTCGCTCCTCCTTGGAGCACCAGGCGGCATCGCGTGGCCGATCCTTGACCAGCAGCAGCCACAGCGGCAGCGCGATCAGGAACGGCAGCGCGCCCTCGACCACGAACAGCACCCGCCAGCTCGCCGTCGACACGATCCAGCCCGAGAGCGGCTGGGTGATGATCGACGCGATCGCGAGGTTCGCCATCCAGAAGCTGTAGGCGCGTGCGCGCTCGTTGACCGGAAACCAGTGGCTGATCAGCACCAGGATCGCCGGCCAGATCCCGCCCTCCGACACGCCCAGCACGAAGCGTGCGACCAGGAGCTGGGTGTAGTTCTCCACAGCCCCGCATGCCATGGCAGCCAGGCCCCACAGGACGATCATGCAGGTGATGAACTTCTTTGCACTCCAGTGCTCGGCGAGCCATCCGCCCGGGATCTGCAGCGTGATGTAGCCCACGAAGAAGATGCCCGCCGCCGCCCCCTGCGCCGCCTTGCCGACATGGAAGTCATGCCCGATGCCCGCGAAGGCGTAGGCGATGTTGCTGCGGTCCATGAAGGCGATGACGTAGATCGCCATTGCGACCGGGATCAGCCGCAGCCATCGCATCCTGCCGACCGAAGGCGTTTCGACCGCTGCCTGATCCTGGTCCACGACCGTTCCTCCGAGATGCCCCGCTCGCGCCCGGCGGGTGCCCGATCGTGAGTATCCCTGCGGCGCCCGGCCTGCAACGATACGAACGCGTCGTCCCGAGCGTCAGGAAGGATACACCATGCGGCCGCTGATCGCAGACTACGCCATGATCGGCGACGGCGAGACCTGCGCCCTCGTCTCGCGTTCCGGCTCCATCGACTTCCTCTGCTGGCCGCGCTTCGACGGCGACGCCTGCTTCGCCGCCCTGCTCGGCGACGCCAGCAACGGACGCTGGTCGATCAGCCCCGACGTCGCCCATCCGCGGATCGCCAGGCGCTACGATGGCGACACGCTCATCCTGCAGACCGACTTCCACGACGGCGGGAACGCCGTCCGCGTGACCGACTTCATGCCGATCCGCGGCCGCATTTCCTCGCTCATCCGCGTCGTCGAAGGCCTTGCGGGCACGATGCGGATGCGGCTCGCGCTCGCGCTGCGGTTCGACGACGGCACCATGCGTCCCTGGGCCAGGACATGCGATCGCGGCCTCATCGCCGAGCTCGGCCCTGCCCGCGTCATCCTCGACAGCCCCGTTCCCCTGGTCCTGCAGGATGACACCGCCCACGCTCTGATCGACATCGCTCAAGGCCAGTCCTTCGCCTTCGTCATGTCCTACGCCGACGCCGCCGAAGAGGAACCGCCCACGCTCGACGCCGCCGACAGTCTCGCCGCCACCAGGACATACTGGACCGACTGGATTGCCCGCTTCGACAAGCCCTGCATTCGCCCTCAAGCGGTGAAGCGCTCGCTGATCACGCTCAAGGCGCTCATCCACCAGCGCACCGGCGGCCTGCTCGCCGCCGCCACCTTCGGCCTGCCGGAGAAGCCCGGCGGCGACATGAACTGGGACTACCGCTACACGTGGCTGCGCGACGCCACCTTCACCCTCTCCGCTCTGCTCAACGCCGGCTACCGGGAAGAGGCGACCGCCTGGCGCGACTGGATTTCGCGCGCCGTCGGCGGCGATCCCACCAGGCTGCAGATCGCCTACCGGCTCGACGGGTCGCGCAAGATGCGCGAGCACCGGGCCCCCCAGTTCTCCGGCTACGGCGGCGCCAGGCCGGTCCTGATCGGCAACGAGGCCGCCGGCCAGTTGCAGCTCGATGTCTATGGCGAGCTGATCAACGCGATCCATGTCGGCGATCGTGGCGGCCTGCATCCCAGCGACCGCACCCTGGAAGCCGAGCGGATGCTCGTCGACTACCTCGATCGGATCTGGAACGAACCCGGCGCCGACATCTGGGAGTCCCGCGGCGACCCGAAGCGCTACACCTACAGCCAGGCGATGGCCTGGGTCGGCATCGACCAATTCCTCCAATCGGACCGCACCCGCTCGACCCTCGACGACGTCACGCTCGAGCGGCTCTCCAACACCCGTGACGTTATCCACCGGACTGTCTGCGCCAAGGGATATGACGAGACGCGTGGCCATTTCGTGCAGGCCTACGGCGAGACCGCGCTGGACGCGTCGCTGCTGCTCCTGCCGCTCGTGGGCTTCCTGCCCGCCACCGACCCGCGCATCGTCGGCACCGTCGCCGCCATCGAACGCACCCTTCTCGAAGGCGGCTTCGTGCGACGCATGGCCGCCGACGACGACGAGGACGAGGAGGGCGCCTTTCTCGCCTGCTCCTGCTGGCTCGCGGACTGCTACTGGCTGCAGGGCCGGCACGACGAGGCGCGTGCGATGCTCGACCGCGTCATCGCGGTCGCCAACGACGTCGGCCTGTTGTCCGAGGAATACCACGTCCCGACGCGCCGCCTGATCGGCAACATGCCCCAGGCGCTCAGCCATCTCGCGCTGGTCAACAGCACCCTTTTGCAATCGGGACCGGTGCTGCAGCGCGGTGCCTGAGGCCAGGGACGCTGCCCCTGGACCCCGCTGGGGCCGGCGGCCCCAGACCCACGATCTAGATATCCAGCTTCTTCGCCACCTGATGAATAATTGCAAGGGCACCGAGCGCGGCGGCGCCCCAGAAGGCCGCGCGATGGCGGTCGGTGAACATCTCCCAGCTGCCTGAGCGGGCCTGCGCGTCGAAGCGGCCATGCGCGCCATAGGGGCCCGGCACCGGCTCGAACAGGTTGCCGGGCGCGTCGGCCGGCTCGGCCTCGTCGGTGAGCTGACCGGAATAGCCGGCGCTGGCGAGATAGCGGTCGATCAGCCCGGGGGCGATGCGATTGGCGAGGATCGCCTGCACCGTCGGGTAGCCCACCCAGATCTCCCGCCTGCGATGGGTGGCGGCGAAGAAGATCGCGCGTGCCGGCACCTCCGGCTGGTAGATCGGCGGCACCGGCATCGCGCGAAAACCCATCTTGTTCTTCGCCCAGTCGAACTGCGGCGTGTTGACGGCCGGCAAATCGACATTGGTGATGTGGATGTCCGCCCGGTCGTGGATGAGCTCGGATCGAAGCGCGTCAACGAAGCCGCGTATCGCCGACTTGGCGCCGCAATAGATCGACTGCAAAGGAACCGACCGGTAGGCGAGCGCCGAGCCGACATGGACGATTGTCCCACGGTTGCGCGGACGCATGCGGCGAAGCGCCGCCATGGTTCCGTGCACCTGGCCGAGATACGTCACCCGGGTGCCGCGCTCGAACTCCGCGGCGGTCAGCTTGTCGACCGGTGCGAACACCGTCGCCATCGCGACGTTCACCCAGACGTCGATCGGTCCCAATTCCGCCTCGACCCGGCTCGCCGCCGCCTCGACCGCGTCGGCGTCCGCGACGTCGGTCGGGATCGGCAGCGCCTGCACCCCGTGCCGCCGCAACTCGGTGGCGGCGGTCTCGAGCCGTTCGGGATCTCGGGCGAGGAGTGCGACATCGTAGCCGTTGCGCGCGAACTCGGTCGCGGTCGCGCGGCCGACGCCGGCGCTGCCGCCAGTGATCACGGCGATCACAGCTCGCCCCGCATCGACATCGCCTTGATCCTGTCTGCCGTCCTGAGCGCGATTGCCTGGATGGTCAGCGACGGGTTCACCCCGCCCACGGTCGGAAACACCGAGCCGTCGCAGATCCACAGATTTCGATGGTCCCAGCTCCTGCAGTCGGCATTCACCACGCTCTGCGCCGGATCATCGCCCATCCGCGCGCCGCCGTTCATGTGGCAGGTGTCGTCGGTCTGCTCCCAGATGTCCGAGCAATCGATCGCCTGCAGCCCGCGACCCATCGTATCGAGCGCGTGCCGGATCATCGCGCGATCGTTGTCGCACCAGGCGTACTCGACCTTCGCCACCGGCAGCCCATACTGGTCCTTCGCGTCGGCGAGCGTCACCCGATTGTTCTCGAGCGGCATCATCTCGCCCACCATCTTGAGCCCGACCGTGTGGTTGTAATCCTTCATCGCGCTCATCAGCCGCTCGCCCCACAGCCCGTGCGCGTCCGCCTGCGTCTTGCCCCACAATTGCGGCAACGGTCCCTGCGCCATATAGCAATAGCCGCCGAAGAAATCCTTGTCGTCGTCGTAGTTCCAATGTTCCGTGAGAGACAGCGACGGCGGACCCTTGTAGCTGCGTATCTCCTTCTTCGAATTCCCCCAGACCGCCTGGTTCGACTGCACGGTGAAGTATTTACCGACCAGTCCCGATCTATTCGCGAGCCCGTCGGGATACTTGTCGGTCGCCGAGTTCAGCAACAGCCGCGGCGTCTCGACCGCATAGCCCGCCACCACCACGTTGCGCGCCCGCTGGAATCGCCACTTCCCCTCGCGGTGGTAGTGCACGCCGGTCGCGAGTCCGTCCGCGTCGACCTCGATCCGCCCCACCATCGCCAGATCGCGGATCTCCGCCCCGGCCGCGACCGCGCGTGGAATCCACGTCACCAGGGCGCTCTGCTTGGCGTTCGTCGAGCAACCGGTCACGCAGAATCCGCGATAGACGCACGGGTGCGCCAGTCCTCGCGGCGCCGACAGCGTCGCCAACGGCGTCTCGGTCCAGCCGATCCCCATCTTCTCGCAGCCCTCGGCAAGAGCCAGCGCCGCCGCGTTCATCTCGTGCGCCCGATACGGGTAGCGCGGCCGTTTCGGTCCCCAAGGATAGGTGACCGGTCCCGCGATCTTCAGCGCGTCCTCGACCTGGCCGTAATAATCCCACATCTCTCGCCAGTCGAGCGGCCAGTCGAACCCGTAACCCATCTTGGTCCGCGACTTGAACCATTCGGGCCGGAACCGCAGCGACACCATCGCGAAATGCACCGTGCTGCCGCCGACCGCGCGGCCGGAGTTGTTGCTGCCGAGCTGGACCGGGTTCGCCCCCACCGAGATCCGGTCGTCGGTCCAGTAGAGCTTGGTCTGCTCGCTCTCGTCGGAGGCGAAATCCTCCAACGGCCGGAACCACGGCCCCGCATCGAGCCCGACCACCGAGAAGCCGAGTTCGGCCAGCCGGCAGGCCAGCGTCCCGCCGCCGGCGCCGGTGCCGACGATGACGAAATCGACTGCCTCGTCCTCGCCATACGTCTTCATCGGCACCCAGGCGCCCGGCCTGAACACGTCCGGCGCCCGCCCGCCGACGCCACGCGGGGTCTCCAGCGGATCAGCCGACACGGGCATTCTTCCGTCGGGCCGCCGCATCGTCGCCTTCCGCCGCCTCCCACGGGTCGCGCTCGTCATAGCCCATCCGCACGTAGCCGCGCGGGCTCGCGGGGCCGCCCCAGCCGATCTCGCTCCACGCCGTCGGATGCGCATAGTAGGCGTGCACCACGTCGTTGATCAGCCGCTGCTTCCAGAACGTCTTCGACGGCATCCCTTCCCACGCCGGGCCGGTCGCGTCGCCCTGCTCGACCTGGTGCAGCAACGCGTCCTGCTGCGTTCCGTCGAGGGTGTCGAACGCTTTGCCGTGCGCCGCCTGCGCCTCGGCCTCGATCGCGTCGAGCCCGCGCCGCCAGGCCTCACGCTCCGGCGGCATGTCCGCACCCCGGAAGCCGTCCTGGCGACCCTTCACCAGCTTGTCGTCGACCAGCGCGGCGACCGGGATCGGCGGCCGGTCGCCCGGTTGCGGCACGATCCGGTCTGCGATCGCCGCCAGCGTCGCGAACTGCCGCGCGTCCAGGAACCGCGGCCCCCGCGGCAGCGCCAGACGCTCGTCGATCACCGCACGGGTCTTGCTGTTCCAGGACGGCGTGTGCCGCTTGCTCAGCACGTCGTAGCCGGGGAACCGTTCAGCCATCCGGGTGATCCTCCAGCAATCCGAGGGCGGCGAGCCCGGCCAGCGCCAATCCGGTGAAGCTCGGCGGCGCGGGCAGCGGCGGCCCGTCGATGAGGTTCTGGGTCCAGTTCCGCCATCCGCCCATCGCCCGGTGCACGCCCCAGGCGTGGAAACCCACGCCCGCGAACCCGAGCAGCGTCAGCGCCCGCATCCACCAGCGCGTCACCCAGCGGTCCCGCCCCGGCTCGCCGAACGCCACGTTGAGCAGCAGCGCCGCACCCGCCGGCGGCAGCGTCACCGGCGCGAACATCGCCGGGTTCTGATACGCGCCGCGGAAATGCAGCAGGCCGGCCTCGCCCGACGTGCCGAGCAGTCCGATCGCGGTCAACGCCGCCAGTGCCCGCCCGGCCGGTAAGCCGAACACTTTCGGCGCCGTCCCCCGGTGCTCGCGCAGCCGCTCCGAATACACGCCCAGCAAACCGGACAGCATGATCGCCGCCGGCGCGCCGAGCGGCGCCCCGTAGAACAGGTTCTGCCACGCGAACCCTGCCGGCCGCTTGCCGACATTGTAGGCGTGGAAAGTGGTTCCGACGATCCCGGTCAACGCCGTCATCGCGTAGACCGAGTCCCTCACACGGTGCGCGTCCGCCCTGCTGTCCGCGGTGCCGTGCGCGCTTACCGCCAGCGCCAGCGCCGAGACCACCAGCGGCGTGAACATCGCCTTGTTCTCGAAGCTGCCTCGATAATGTTCGACCGCGCTGTCCGCGAGCACGGACGCCGCCAGCATCCCCGACGCCCGGTTGAGGCGCCGCGCGGCGCGCGCCGTTGCCCTGGCACCCGGCGCGGTCGCACGCAACCGGCTCCTCAGATCGTCGAGCCGCGCGGTCAGCGCGGCGACGTCGCCGGAAGGAACTGTCGATGTCATCGGCCTAATCCTGGTAAGCGGCGGCATCCTGCCGCTTGAATTCCAATCCGAGCCCGGATCGCGATGGATCGGGCTCGATCATGCCCTCGATCGGCACCGGCGCCCCGTCGAACAGCATCCGCTCGATCCGGACATGATCGTGGAACCATTCGAGGTGCCGGAAGCGTGGCGCGACGCAACCGAGGTGACGGTGCAGCGCCGGCGCGCAATGCGCCGACAGGTCGACCTGGAACGCCCCGCACAGCGCCGCCGCCTGCATGAACCCGGTCACCCCGCCGCATCGCGTCGCGTCCGCCTGCTGCACGTCCACGGCCCCGGCCGACAGCATCCGCAGGAAGTAGTCCGGCTCGTAGCCATACTCGCCGGCCGCGACCTCCATCGGCGAAGGCACGTGATCGCGCACCCGACGCAAGCCGGCGAGATCGTCCGACGACACCGGCTCCTCGAACCAGCGCACGTCGTGCTCGGTCGCGAACACCCGGCCAAGATGCATCGCCTGCTTGACCGCGTAGGCGCCGTTCGCGTCGACGAACAGGGTGGCCGAGCCGACCGACGCCTTCGCGGCTGCCACACGCGCCGGATCGCGCTCGGGATCGGTCCCGATCTTCATCTTGACTCACCTGCATCCATCCCGTTCCACCCAGCCAGCCAGTTGTTCGGCCAGCCTGCGGTCGTCGTAGCTGGTGAACCCGCCACTGCCGTAGATCGGCACCCGTTCCCGGAACCGGCCGATCAAGGACGCGAGCGGCAGCCCCAGCAGCTTCGCCTTCAGGTCCCACAACGCAACGTCGACGGCGGAGATCGCGGTGGCCGCGATCCCGACGCGGCCGAGATTGCGCACGGCCGCCTGCATCGCCTTCCAGGCGCCCGGCGGGTCCAACGCATCCCGCCCCTGCACCAGTCCGGCGAGCATGCCACTCACGACGCCGGCGGTGGGCGGGTCGGCATAGGTATACCCGATGCCTTCCCGGCCACCCCCGTGAGCATGCGCGACGACGATCGTCGTCTTCGTCCATGACGAGGTGCCGTCCGATTCGGGCGCGTCGGTCGGGATGGTGTAGGCACGCGCTTCCACCCGGTCGACGCGCGCCTCGATCGTCATCGCTCAGTCCCGGCCGGGCAACACGCTGGCGAGCACCTGCTTGGCGCTGTTCTTCAGCACGCTGCCGAGCTCCGGCTCGCTTGCCATCATCGTGGTGAAGTTCTTCGCATCCTTCATCGTGATGTGCGGCGGCAGCGGCGGCACGTTCGGGTCGGCGTAGATGTTCATGATCACCGGCCGGTCGGCGCGCAACGCCTCGTCCCAGGCCGGCCCGATCGCCTCCGGATCGCGCACCACGATCCCCTTCAGTCCAAGCAGCTCGGCATAACTGTGATAGGCGAAGTCCGGGATCGCCTGCGTCGATTCCGTCTTGCCGACGCCGAGCTGCACCCGCTCCTCCCAGGTCACCTGGTTCAGATCCTGATTGTTGAGCACCATCACGATCAGCCGCGGGTCGGACCATTCCTTCCAGTATTTGGAGATCGTGATCATCACGTTGAGCCCGTTCATCTGCATCGCGCCGTCGCCGATGAACGCGATCACCACCCTCTCCGGGAACGCCATCTTCGCCGCCATCGCGTACGGCGTCGCGGCACCCAGCGACGCCAGGCTCCCCGATAGCGATCCCATCATCCCGCGCCGCATCTTGATGTCGCGCGCATACCAATTGGCGACCGACCCGCTGTCGCCGCTCATGATGCAATTCTCGGGCAGGCGCTTGGACAGTTCCCAGAAGATGCGCTGCGGGTTGATCGGCGTCGCCGCCGCCATCGCGCGCTCTTCGAGCAATTTCCACCACGAGGCGACCCCGGTCTCGATCCCGCGGCGCCAGCCGTCCGGCTTCTTCTGCTCGAGCAGCGGCAGCAGCGCGCGCAGCGTGGTGGCGCTGTCGCCCACCATGCTGACCTCCATCGGGTAGCGCAGGCTGAGCCTGGTGCCGTCGAGATCGATCTGCACGCCGCGCGCGCTGCCCGGCTTGGGCAGGAACTCGCTGTAGGGGAACGACGACCCGATCATCAGCAGCGTGTCGCAATCCTGCATCAGATCCCACGATGGCTTGGTCCCCAGCAGGCCGAGCGACCCGGTGACGAACGGCAGTTCGTCGGGCACCGCCGCCTTGCCCAGCAAGGCCTTGGCAATTCCCGCCTGCAGCTTTTCGGCGACTGCGATCACCTCGTCGGTCGCCGCCAGCGCGCCGGACCCGACCAGCATGGCGACCTTCTTGCCTTCGTTGAGGACACGCGCCGCCTCATGCAGCACGCCCTCGTCGGGCAGCAGCGCCGGACCGGCGTACCCGACGCCGGTGTGCGTGGTCCCATGCACCAGCGGCGGATCCTTGTACTCCAGCTCCTGAAGATCGTTGGGGATAATGATGCAAGTCACGCTGCGCCGAGCCGACGCGATGCGAACCGCGCGGTCCACAAGGTGGCGAACCTGCGACGGCACTGTCGCGGTCGCCACGTATTCGCTCGCCACATCCTTGAACAGGTTCTGCAGGTCGACTTCCTGCTGGTAATGCGCGCCGATCGCGGTTCGCGCCTGTTGCCCCACGATCGCGACCACCGGCACATGGTCCATCTTCGCGTCGTAGAGCCCGTTCAGCAGGTGGATCGCACCCGGCCCGGACGTCGCGTAGCAGAGCCCCACCTGGCCCGTGAACTTCGCGTGCGCGGTCGCCATGAACGCCGCCATCTCCTCGTGGCGAACCTGCACGTACTCCATCGTGCTCTTTGCCCGCTCCAGCGCGACGTCCAGACCACCGACCCCGTCGCCCGGGTAGCCATACACCCGCTTCAATCCCCATTCGTTGAGGCGGTGCCAGATGAAATCGCTGACGTTCATGCTCATGCGCGATGCTCCGGCGTGCGGTGTTCCGCTTGTCCTACGCCTCGCCCCTCGTCGCGTTCGGCGAGCAAGGGATCGTGATTGAGAAACATCGCTCGCTCCTTCACTCTCGATTGAAATCATGGGGAAAGACCAGGTGAGCGAGATCGACGTTGTTCTCGAGGCGGAAGCGACGATCGGCGAATCCCCCACCTGGTCGCCCGACGAGTCCGCCCTCTACTGGATCGACGTCAAGCAGCCGGCGCTGCACCGTCTCCACCCGGCAACCGGCCAGCGCGAAACCTGGACGGTCGGCGCCGACATCGGCGCCTTTGCCCTGCTCCCCGACCTGTCCGGCGCCGTCGTGGCGCTCCGCAACGGCCTATGCCGCCTCGATTTCGCGCGCCGCGCGCCGCATCTGCTCGCGCCGCCGCCGTTCGATCCCGCGCTGTATCGCTTCAACGAGGGCGCCTGCGACCCGTCGGGCCGGTTCTGGGTCGGCGTGATGTTCGACCCGCTCCAGCCAGGCCGGCATCAGCCCGGCCGAGGCGGCCTGCACAGCTTCACCTTCGCCGGCGGCCTGCGCCCCGAACCCGATGCGGCCGAACTGCACAACGGCATGGCCTGGAGCCAGGACGGCCGCCAATTCTTCATCTCGCACAGCTACACGCGCGAAATCCATCGTTTCGAGGTGGATGCGCGAGGCAATATCGGCCACCGCCGCCTGTTTGCCCGCCCCGAGACCGGCGGCATCCCGGACGGCGCCGCGGTGGACGCCGAGGGCGGCTACTGGTGCGCCCTGCACGGCGCCGGCCGTCTGCGGCGCTTCCATCCCGACGGCACGCCCGACCGCGACGTCCCGCTGCCGGTCAGCCAGCCCACGATGTGCGCCTTCGGCGGCGATCGGCTCGACCTCATGTACGTGACCAGCGCCACGGACGGCCTCTCGCCGGCGCAGCGCGCGCGCGAGCCGCACGCCGGTGCCATCCTGGCCTTCCGTCCCGGGGTCGAGGGCGTCCCGCGTCGCTGCACCGTCGCGCCTTGACTCCCATTCGCGCGCGGTCTGTCTTCCCGCCACCCGAGGCCCGGAGGCAGTCCAAGTGAATATCCACGAGTACCAGGCGAAGGAACTGCTCAAGGGCTACGGGGTCGCCGTGCTGGATGGTCATCTGGCCACCACGCCCGACGAGGCCGAAGCCGCCGCTCGCAAGCTTCCCGGCCCGATCATGGTGGTCAAGAGCCAGATCCACGCCGGCGGCCGCGGCGCCGGCCGCTTCGAGGACGATCCCGGCGGCCGCGGCGGCGTCCGTCTCGCCCGCTCCGCCGAGGAGGTCCGCGAGGCCGCCGCCGCCATGCTCGGCCACACGCTCATCACCAAACAGACGGGTGCTGCCGGCCGTCGCGTCCAGCGCCTCTACATCGAGGCGGGCTGCGACATCGCCCGCGAGCTCTATCTCTCGCTGCTCGTCGATCGCGCCACCTCGCGCGTGCTGGTGATGGCCTCCACCGAAGGCGGCATGGAGATCGAGGAGGTCGCCGAGACCCACCCCGAACGCATCCTGCGCGCCCCGATCGACCCCGCCACCGGCATCTCCGGCTTTCACGCCCGCAAGCTCGCCGCCGGCCTCGGCTTGACCGGCAAGCAGGTCGGCACCTTCGGCAAGTTCATCGCCGCGATGTACAACGCGTTCGTCGCTCTCGACTGCGCCATCGTCGAGATCAATCCGCTCGTCGTGACAAAGGCCGGCGACATCGTCGCACTCGACGCCAAGGTCAGCTTCGACGACAACGCGCTCTATCGCCATCCCGACCTCGAGGCGTTGCGCGACGAGGCCGAGGAGGACCCCAAGGAGCTCGAAGCCAACAAGCACTCTCTCTCCTATGTCGCTCTCAACGGCGAGATCGGCTGCATGGTCAACGGCGCCGGCCTCGCGATGGCGACGATGGACATCATCAAGCTCTACGGCGCCGAGCCCGCCAACTTCCTCGACGTCGGCGGCGGCGCCACCCGCGAGCGCGTGACCGAGGCGTTCAAGATCATCCTCTCCGATCCCAAAGTGAAAGGGATCCTCGTCAACATCTTCGGCGGCATCATGAAGTGCGACATCATCGCCGAGGGCGTCATCGCCGCCGCCCGTCAGCTCGCCGTCAAGGTGCCGCTCGTCGTCCGGCTCGAAGGCACCAATGTCGAACTGGGCAAGAAAATCATGGCCGAGAGCGGGCTCGCCATCATCCCGGCCGACAATCTCGCGGATGCCGCCGACAAGGTGACCCGCGCCGTCAGGGAGGCCGCGTAATGGCCATCCTCGTCGACGCCGACACCCGCGTCATCACCCAGGGCTTCACCGGCAGCCAGGGCACCTTCCACTCCGAGCAGGCGCTGGCCTACGGCACCAAGGTCGTGGGCGGCGTCACCCCCGGGAAGGGCGGACAGATCCACATGGAGTTGCCCGTCTTCGACACCGTGGCCCAGGCCGTCGCCGAGACCGGCGCCACGGCCAGCGCGATCTACGTTCCGCCGCCCTTCGCGGCCGACTCCATCCTCGAGGCGATCGACGCCGAGGTCCCGCTCATCGTCTGCATCACCGAGGGCATCCCGGTCCTCGACATGGTCCGCGTCAAGCGCGCCCTCGAAGGCACCAAGTCCCGCCTGATCGGCCCCAACTGCCCGGGCGTCATCACCCCCGGCGCCTGCAAGATCGGCATCATGCCCGGCCATATCCACAGGCGGGGCAATGTCGGCATCGTCTCGCGTTCCGGCACCTTGACCTACGAAGCCGTCGCGCAGACCACCGCCGTCGGCCTCGGCCAATCCACCTGCGTCGGCATCGGCGGCGACCCGGTCAAGGGCACCGACTTCATCGAAATCCTCGAGATGTTCTTGGCCGATCCCGAAACCGAAAGCATCATCATGATCGGCGAGATCGGCGGCCAGTCCGAGATCGACGCCGCCGAATTCATCGCCCGCGCCCGCTCGCCCAAGCGCGTCGTCGGCTTCATCGCCGGCGCCACCGCCCCCAAGGGCCGCCGCATGGGCCACGCCGGCGCCGTCATCTCCGGCGGCCGCGACACCGCGGAAGCCAAGATCGACGCCATGCGTAGCGCGGGAATTCACGTCGCGGCCGAGCCGGCGGCGCTGGGATCGACGATGGTCGCGGCGCTTAGAACCTAGGGGCTTTGCCCCTGGAACCCCACCAGGGGCAGGGCCCCTGGACCGCCAACACAAATCTGGACACAGCTCCAACCTGCCTCCATATTGGCGCCATGCTCAGCCTCTCGATCAAGAACACCCCCGACCACGTCGTGCAGAAGCTGCGGGATCGCGCCGTGCGCCATCACCGCTCACTCCAGGGCGAGCTCATGGCCATCATCACCGCCGCCGTCGACGAGGACGAGCGTCGCATGACCCCCATGGAAATCCTCGAGGAAGTCCGGAAGCTTGGCCTGACCACGGACTCAAGTTCCGTCGACATCATCCGCGCTGACCGAGACAGCGATCACGGCAGAAATTAAGGTCGTCGACGCCTCGGCCCTGGCCGCGATCCTCTATGGCGAAGCGGAGGCGCAACAGGTGGCCGAGCGTCTGACGAATGCACGTCTGACAGCTCCCGACCTGATCGCCCTCGAGCTTGCCAACATCTGTGTGACGAAGTCGCGCCGCCAACCAGACCTCGCAGCCAAGCTTGCGACATCATTTCGCCTACGCCGGCACTGGGCCATCGACGAACGGCCGGTCGACCACGATGCTGTCCTCGACCTCGCGATGGCCATCGGCCTGACCGCCTACGACGCCAGCTATCTCTGGCTCGCCCGTCACCTCGGCGCCGAACTCGTCACCCTCGACCGCCAACTCGCCAAGGCGGCCTCACAGCCCGCCGTCGACCCTGAATGAGCAACAGTCGAATGTGCCATATCTTGCGTGTCTGGGTCCGGCCGACTCTGATCGCCCGACTCTCACCGCATTGAATAGGAGCGCAAATCAAGGCACGCTTGCTCGGACAGCGTTATGAGAGTGCCGACGGCCGCTTCTCCTGCCGCAAACCTGTGCGCCTCCAACCCCCCGGCGCCCTTCATCTGGCAGGCCGCGCTGGCAGGCAACCTGAAGGCGCCGATGCCTCGACCCGGTTTCCAGAAGACGGACTGGGCCTATCATCAGCAGGTCGTGGATCACCTGGTGAACGCGCTACAGGGCGCGGGCGTCACGATCATCACCGAAGTCGACTTGCTATCCGTCACCGGTCGAACGGCCAGGGCCGACTTCATGGGCGTCCTCCCGGGATATGGCGGCGTCGTCTGCACGGAGGTGAAAACCAGCCTCGCCTGCGACGACTACGAGAAGTTCAACGGTGATGCATTCGGACGAATGCAGGCCGCGGTTCTCTCCCTCGTCCCGATCGGCGGTCACGTTCAGTAGACGAACGCCAAGGTCGTCAGGATCGGACTGATGCCAGCGGTATGGTTTCCGCCCATGCGCTTGGATATCGTCAACGCAATTCCGGGTAAGGACATCCGGTTCAACACCTACCCGCCAGGCACCCCAATCCCACCCGGCGCCTCGCTGTGATCCGATCGGCCAGCGTTGCCCTTGTCGTCATTCTAGCCGCGGAGCCGCCCGTGACCGCTCGTCAGTTGCTCAATCCCCAGGCGGCGGCAGCGATCGCGCGCGGCGTCGAGCGCGGGCAGGTGATCAACCAGACCGCCGCCGAGCAATACGCCACGCGGATAACGGTCGAGACCTACAGTCAGGCCGAGGCGGAATCCCAGATGCCGTTTCACGCGACGCAGGACGGCGACGTCTGGTGGGTTCGTGGCTCCAAACCGGCGAGCCTCGCAACGATGTCCGGCCCGCTCACGATCGCGATCGCCCGTCATGACGGGTCGGTCCGCGATCTCTTCTATACGGCGGCGTCCGCCGGCTGGGACGCTGAACTTCAGCATGCGGGCCACTCGAGACACTGATCGGTTTCATGCCGGCTCACCCCCCGAAAGGCGCGCCAAGGCATGCGCGCACCAATCCACCCACACGCGCTCCTGGCGCAGGCCCATCTCCAGGACCAGCAGCCGCCCGGTCCGTTTCGGGCCGGGAGCGAGCGCGCCGAGGCGCTCCTGCAGGATGTGCTCATAGCGGGCCAGCCGGGCAGCGTGGTGATCGAGGCGGGCAGAGAGCTGAGCCCGCAAGGCGTCACCATCCACATGCTCGAGCGCGTAGACACGCACCAGCAGGTCGTCCTTGACCATGCGCGGCGTGCTCGGCGCGGCCGACCACTCCTTGAGTGACCCGCGACCGGCCTCCGTGATCGAATAGACGAGCTTGTTGGGTCGTCCCCTCTGGATGACCTCCTCGGTGACGACGTCGCCACGCTGCCGCAGGCGGTTCAGCTCCCGGTAGATCTGCTGATGGTCGGCTTGCCAGAAGAACCCGATGGAGCTCTGGAAACCCTTGGCAAGCTCGTAGCCGCTCATCGATCGGTCGGTCAGACAGGCAAGGATCGCGTCGCCCAACGCCACACGGCCTCCAATGGCTTGCCCCAGTCGATCCGGCGTGTGCCCTCACATGCGCCCATCCTGAGGAGGACGAAAATACCTCCGTGATTGACGCATATGCAACTACGCACACATAGGGGAAGTCGATCCCGGTCGCGTGGAGCGTTCGATGACTGATCCGGACCTGGTGGATGCATTGCCCGCAACGCCGGGTTTCGCCACGGCCGGCGGCCTGGCCACGATCGCCCTCCCGCCGCCCATCGAGCCGTCGCCTCCGAGCAGGGACATCGCGGGTGCGAGGCGCGAGGCGATCCTGACCGGGCCCGTATTGCCGACACTGCTTCGGCTCGGCCTGCCGACCATCGGCGTGCTGCTTGCCCAGACGGTGGTGTCGATTGCCGAGACCTACTGGACGAGCTTCCTCGGCACCGCGGCCCTCGCCGGCGTGGCGCTCGTCTTCCCGCTGCCGGCGCTGATGACGGCGATGAGCAATGGCGGCATCGGCGGCGGTGTCTCGTCGGCGGTCGCCCGGGCCACCGGCGCCGGCCGGCGGGATGAGGCGGACGCGCTGTTGGCACATGCCCTCGTCCTGTCCGTCGTCTTCGGCCTGCTCTTCACCGCGGGCGCGCTGGCGGGCGGCCCCGCGCTCTACCGCGCGATGGGGGGCACCGGAGGGTCGCTCGCCGCCGCGATACTGTTCTCGGGCTGGTTCTTTGCCGGCTCGGTCCCGATCTGGACGGTCAACCTGCTGGCGGCTTCACTGCGCGGCGCCGGCGAAGTCAAGGTGCCCGCCAGGGTCACGCTGGTCGGCGCCGCCGTGGTGATCCCCCTGTCCCCCGCGTTGATCTTCGGCGTCGGCCCGTTGCCGCGCATGGGCGTCGGGGGCGCCGGCCTTGCAGTCAGCCTGTATTTTCTGGGCGCGATGGTGGTCCTGCTCCGATACGTGGTCCGCGGGCACGGGGCGCTCGCGCTGCGCCCGACCACGCTGCGATGGGCCACGTTCCGGTCGATCCTCGGCGTCGGGTCGGTCTCCGCGATCGGCGCGCTGACCGCGAACCTGACGATCCTGCTGGTTACCGCCGCCGTCGGCGTGTTCGGAGCCGATGCGCTGGCGGGCTACGGCATCGCCTCGCGGCTCGACTGGCTGCTGATCCCGCTGCTGTTCGGCCTCGGCAGCGCGGTTGTGACCATGGTCGGCGCCAACACAGGCGCCGGACAGCATGCGCGCGCCCGGCGGGTGGCCTGGATTGCCGCCCTGATCGCGACCGCTGTGACCGAATGCGTGGGCGTTCTCGCGGCGTTGTTCGCACACACCTGGATGAGCGCCTTCACGTCGGATCCGGCGGTCCTGGACGCGGGCGCGCACTACCTGCGCGTGGTCGCCCCCGGTTACGGTGCGGTCGCGCTCGGCATGATGCTCTACTTCGCCTCCCAGGGACGCGGTCGGATGCTCTGGCCATTCATCGCCGGCATCGCGCGCCTTCTGGTCGCCGCCGGCGGCGGGCTGATGCTTGCCGAGCATGAGCAGGGCATGACCGCGGTGTTCGTGGCTGTCCTGGCCGGATCGGTCGCCTACGGCGCGCTCAACGTGCTCGGGGTGCGACCCGTCCGCGCGTGAACCCGCCGGCGCCCTCCTTCGCCCGATCGGCTGTGAGCCCAGCGAGCTGGCTCCGCTGAAGCTGGCCATGGCGCGCCCTGCATGGTAACCGCACGCGACAAAACCAAAGGGCGGAACGCTTGAGCGCGAGCACGCAAACTACGGTTGGCGCCGACGCGCCGGCAGGAGGCCTGGCCTCGCGCTATGCCGGCGCGCTCTACGACCTTGCCGACGACCGCCGTCAGCTCGATCTCGTCACCGATCAGATGTCGTCCCTCGGCCGTCTGATCGACGAGAGCGACGCCCTCCGCCGCCTTCTCGACAGCCCTCTCGTGCGCGCCAGCGAAGCCGGCCTCGGCCTGCGCCGCGCCCTCGAAGCGCAAGGGTTCGACAAGCTGATCCTCGACTTCACGGGCGTCGTCGCGGCCAACCGCCGCCTTCGTTCGCTCCGCGCGATCGTCTCCGCGTATGCCGCCCTCGAAGCCTCCCGTCGCGGCGTCGTCCCGGCCACCGTGACGACCGCCCACCCGCTGACTGACGCCCAGCGCTTGCAGCTCCGCTCCCGTCTCACCGCCGCCGGGCACGGCAGCGTCGACCTGCATGAGACCGTCGACCCGGCGCTCCTCGGCGGCCTCACGCTGCGGGTCGGCGCCCGCCTCTACGACGCCTCAATCAAGAGCCGGCTCCAGCGCCTGGCCTACCGCATGAAGGGAGCCGCGTGATGGATATCCGTCCGGCCGAGATCTCCGACATCCTCCGCCAGCAGATCGCGAGCTTCGACACCGAGGCCGAGATCGCCGAGACCGGCCAGGTGCTCTCGGTCGGCGACGGCATCGCGCGCGTCTTCGGCCTGCAGAACGTGATGGCGGGCGAGCTCGTCGAGTTCCCCGGCGCCGGCCTGAAGGGCATGGCCCTCAACCTCGAGACCGACAATGTCGGCATCGTCATCTTCGGCGACGACCGCGGCATCCGCGAGGGCGACACCGTTACCCGCACCGGCGACATTTTGTCAGTACCCGTCGGCAAGGGATTGCTCGGCCGTGTCGTCAACGGCCTCGGCGAGCCGATCGACGGCAAGGGCCCGCTCGCCGAGATCGAGATGAAGCGCGCCGAGGTGAAGGCCCCCGGCATCATGCCGCGTCAGTCGGTCAGCGAGCCGATGCAGACCGGCATCAAGGCGATCGACGCCCTGGTTCCGATCGGCCGCGGCCAGCGCGAGCTGATCATCGGCGATCGCCAGACCGGCAAGACCGCCATCGTCATCGACACCTTCATCAACCAGAAGACGATCAACCAGTCCGACGACGAGAAGAAAAAGCTCTACTGCATCTACGTCGCCATCGGCCAGAAGCGCTCCACGGTCGCCAACCTGGTCCGCCAGCTCGAGGAGTCGGGCGCGATGGCCTACACCATCGTCGTCGCCGCCACCGCGTCCGATCCGGCGCCGATGCAGTTCCTCGCCCCCTACACCGGCTGCACCATGGGCGAGTATTTCCGCGACAACGGCATGCACGCGCTCATCGCCTATGACGACCTCACCAAGCAGGCCGTCGCCTACCGCCAGATGTCGCTGCTGCTGCGCCGGCCACCCGCGCGCGAGGCCTATCCCGGCGACGTCTTCTATCTCCATTCCCGCCTGCTCGAGCGCGCGGCGAAAATGTCCGACGAATTCGGCGGCGGCTCGCTCACAGCACTCCCGATCATCGAAACCCAGGCCGGCGACGTCGCCGCCTACATCCCGACCAACGTCATCTCCATCACCGACGGCCAGATCTTCCTTGAGACCGAGCTGTTCTTCCGCGGCGTCCGCCCCGCGGTGAATGTCGGCGGCTCGGTCAGCCGCGTCGGCTCGGCCGCCCAGATCAAGGCGATGAAGCAGGTTGCCGGCAAGATCAAGCTCGAGCTCGCCCAGTATCGCGAGATGCAGGCCTTCGCCCAGTTCAGCTCCGATCTGGACCAGTCGACCCAGAACCTGCTTGGCCGAGGCGCCCGCCTGACCGAGCTGCTCAAGCAGCCGCAATACTCGCCGCTCACCGTCGAGGAACAGGTGGTCTCCATCTATGCCGGCACCCGCGGTTTCCTCGACAAGATCCCGGTCGAGCGCGTCGTCGCCTTCGAACGCGAAATGCTCGACGATCTGCGCGCGAACCACGCCGACATCCTGGACGCCATCCGCAACGACCGCGAGCTCAAGAAGGAAACCGACGAGAAGCTCGGCGGCTTCCTCGGCAAGTTCGTCGAGTCCTTCGGCAAGTAGCCGCCGATGCCGTCACTCAAGGAACTCCGCGGACGCATCAACAGCGTCAAGTCGACGCGCAAGATCACCAGTGCCATGAAGATGGTTGCGGCCTCCAAGCTGCGCCGCGCCCAGTCCCGCGCCGAGGCAGCACGGCCCTACGCCGAGCGCATGCAGCGCATGCTCGAGAATCTCGCCCGCTCTGTCGGCGACCGTCCCGACGCCCCGGCCCTGCTCCGCGGCAACGGCCGCGACCAGACCCACCTGCTCGTCGTCGTCACCGCCGACCGCGGCCTCGCCGGCGGTTTCAACAGCAACGTCGCCCGCTACGCACGCAACACGGCCCGCCGCCTGCAATCCGAGGGCAAGACCGTCAAGCTGCTGACCATCGGCCGCAAGGGCACCGACATCCTGCGGCGCGACTTCCGCGACGCGTTCATCGACCAGGTCACCTATGCCGGCGAACGCACGATCGGCTTCGCCAACGCCGAGCAGGTCGGCGAAACGATCGTCAAGGCGTTCGAGGACGGCCAGTTCGACCGCGCCACCCTGATCTACAACCGCTTCGTCAACGTCATGTCGCAGGTCCCCGGCGAGCAGCCTTTGATCCCGCTCAACGTCGCGGAAAACGATAACGAGGACGGCGAAGCCATTCCTTATGAATTCGAGCCCGACGAAGACACCATCCTCAAGCGCCTGCTGCCGAGGAACATCGGCATCCAGATCTACCGCGCGCTGCTCGAGAGTGCCGCCGGTGAGCAGGGTGCGAGGATGGCCGCGATGGACAACGCCACCCGAAACGCCGGCAAGGCCATCGATCGCCTCTCGCTGCGCTACAACCAGACACGCCAAGCCAACATCACCAGGGAACTGATCGAGATCATCTCCGGCGCCGAGGCTCTCTAAGGGGCTCCGCCGGCCAAAGGCAGTCGCCTTTGGAAACCATTCATGCTGGTCTGGGGCCGCCCGGCCCCAGCGGGTCCAGGGCAGAGCCCTGGAATCTATGGAGTGTCAAATGTCCGAAGTCGTCGACCGTCCCGCCGCCGCCAGGAACAACACCGGCCGCATCACCCAGGTCCGCGGCGCCGTCGTCGACGTCGAGTTCGAGGGCGAGCTCCCCTACATCCAGAGCGCGCTGACGACGCGCCTCAATGACCGCAACCTGGTCCTGGAGGTCGCCCAGGAGATCGGCGAGCGCACCGTCCGCTGCATCGCGATGGACAGCACCGACGGCCTGGTCCGCGGCAGCGAGGTCGCCGACACCGGTGCTCCAATCCAGATGCCTGTCGGTCCCGAGACGCTGGGCCGCATTCTCAACGTCATCGGCGAGCCGATCGACGAGCGCGGCCCGGTCAATGCGAAAACCCACTACCCAATCCATCGCGACGCGCCTCCCTTCGAGGACCAGGCGGCGTCGGCCGAGATCTTCGTCACCGGCATCAAGGTCATCGACCTGCTGTGCCCCTACCTGAAGGGCGGCAAGATCGGTTTGTTCGGCGGTGCCGGTGTCGGCAAGACGGTGCTGATCCAGGAGCTGATCAACAACGTCGCCAAGGCGCATGGCGGCGTCTCGGTGTTCGCGGGCGTGGGCGAGCGCACGAGAGAGGGCAACGACCTCTACTACGAAATGATCGACGCGGGCGTCATCAAGCTCGGTGAGAACGGCTCCACCGAGGGCTCCAAGGTGGCGCTCGTCTACGGCCAGATGAACGAGCCCCCCGGCGCCCGCGCCCGCGTCGCTCTCTCGGGCCTCACGGTCGCCGAATATTTCCGCGACGAGGAAAACCAGGACGTCCTCTTTTTCGTCGACAACATCTTCCGCTTCACCCAGGCCGGGTCGGAAGTCTCGGCTCTCCTGGGCCGCATCCCGAGCGCCGTCGGCTATCAGCCGACGCTGGCCACCGACATGGGGGCACTCCAGGAGCGCATCACCAGCACCAACAAGGGCTCCATCACCTCGATTCAGGCGATCTACGTCCCGGCCGACGACCTCACCGACCCGGCGCCCGCCACCTCCTTCGCCCATCTCGACGCCACCACCACGCTCAACCGCTCGATCGCCGAACTGGGCATCTACCCCGCCGTCGACCCGCTCGACTCCACGAGCCGCTCTCTCGATCCGCGCATCGTCGGCGAGGAGCACTACAACGTTGCCCGCGAGGTGCAGCGCATCCTGCAGACCTACAAGTCGCTGCAGGACATCATCGCCATTCTCGGCATGGACGAGCTCTCCGAGGACGACAAGCTCACCGTCGCCCGCGCCCGCCGCATCCAGCGCTTCCTCAGCCAGCCGTTCCATGTGGCAGAGGTCTTCACCGGCTCTCCCGGCAAGCTCGTCTCGCTCGAGGACACCGTCCGCAGCTTCAAGGCGATCGTCGCCGGCGAGCACGACGACCTGCCCGAGAGCGCCTTCTACATGGTCGGCGCCATCGAGGAGGCGGTCGAGAAGCACAAGGGCAGCCAGAAGAAGGCCCAGGACTGAAGACAAGGGCCCCCACGATGCCGATCGAGGTCGAAATCGTCAGCCCCGAGCGCCTGCTGCTCAGCAAGCAGGCCGACATGGCCGTCGTCCCCTCCATCGAGGGCGACCTTGCCGCCATGGAGGAGCACGCCCCGATGATCGTCCTCCTCAGGGGCGGCCTCGTGACGCTCTACGAGGGCGACAACGAGACCGACCGCCTCTACGTCGCCGGCGGCTTCGCCGAGATCACCGGAGATCGGTGCACGGTGCTGGCCGACGAGGCGATCCCCCCCAACGAGATCGACCGCGCCGACGCCGACCGCCGCCTCCAGGAGGCGCAGAAGGCCTACGACGAAACCGACATGACCGATTTCGACGCCGTCCCGCTCGCCGCCGACCGTCTCCAGGTCGCCCAGTCCCGCCTCGAGGCGCTGGACGCGAAGTAAAGCGAGGGCGCTGCCCTCGACCCGCTGGAGCCAGCGGCTCCAGACCCGCATACCTTTAAGGTGTATCTTGCACAAAACACCATAATGGTGCATATAGAGGCTTCAAGTGGATAAGCGGAAGCCGACCTACGACCTTGAAGCCTTCAAGGCCGTCGCCTGAACGCTGAATAGTCTGAACGCTACGGGATCGGCCATCAGGGGAGCAGCGGCGATCGGACTCGGTCGCACCGATATCGTGGCCACCATCCGGACGATGCAAAGGTCGCAGTTCTACAAGTCGATGACGTCCCATGCGGACCACAGACTCTGGCAGGACGACTACCACGTGCCGTCCGAGGCGGGCCTCCTCTACGTCAAGTTCACGGCCGATGCCGTCACCGAGTTTCTGCTGCTGTCGTTCAAGGAGAAGGACAATGAGTGACGCCCACGATGTCCCCCTGTGCCCCGAGACAGGAACGCCGATGCGGCGCGACGTGCGCCCGATGACGCTCGCCTACCGCAACGAGACGCTGACCTTCGACATGCCCGGCTGGTATTGCGACGCCTCCGACGAGAGCATCCACACCAGCGCCGACATGAAGGTCTCGGACCGCATGCTGAACCTCCTGAAAGCCCGCGCCGAGCGCTTGCTCGGCCCGGATGAAATCCGCCGCATCAGAAAGAAGCTGAGCCTAACCCAAGTCCAGGCCGGCGAGATCATCGGTGGCGGCCCCCGCGCGTTTCAGAAATACGAAACCGGCGAGCTGCTCCCCAGCAGGGCCATCAGCAGCGCCCTCGTTCTCCTCGACAACGATCCGGACTCCCTGTCAATTCTTAGGAGAAGACAGAGCAGTCCGTCCGCCATAAACACTGCGGCGCATGCCTAAAGTAGCCGGGGCAACGGCGATTGCCTTGGCCGTCATGCTCCGCGTCGGCTCGGCGGCGGCGGCGGCGGCTGGACTAGTAAATTCGACTGTCAACATGAGCGGAACATGTCAAATTGTCGGAACGCGGGTTGGTTCCAGCTATACGGGGCAGATCGAAACAATTGTTGATGAAAAAGGCAAGCTACGACGAGTCGGATCCTTAGCAATGACGAGCGACGCCATTGGGGCCGCGCTGTCGAGTTGGTTGGCGACTTTGGAAGAGGGCCTTCAAAAATACGGCGCTTCGCCACTTGAGCCGCCGCATGAGATCACGATCGCCAATGTCGAGATGATGCATGATCGCCTAGTCGGATACGGCAGGGGCGACGAAGGTGACTCAACCATCGAAAGCCCGCATTTTTACGTACAGGTCGAGTGTACTCTGAAAGAAGCTGACGACCCAGATACCGCCAACACGCAAATTAGGTCAAAATAGCTGCGATCACGTAAGAGAAAGGTTGAAGAGTCGCCGCATCCGTCGTCCGGTCTGCTGATTTTCAAGATTTCGGTTACTCTGATAAACGAAGCGAGATCTATATTGGGAGCAAGGCCACCCTCTTGGCATAAAATACCACTGAAAGATCGTCTATCATCGTTGCTGTCCGCCAGCTGCAGGATCCGGCGGCACCTGTCAGCGAATGGTCGCCCTCGCGCAATCAGCAAATCACACTCTGATCAACGTGGTATGCGGGAATATGGACCGGATCGTTTTGACCGTGCAATCCGATACTGAAGACCAATGGTGCAAGTCCCGACGATCGTGACCACCGCCCTCGCCGCACTATTCACCCTCGCGGGACGCCCCACTGCCCACGCACAGGAAGAACCCAGTTTCGACTGCCGGACCGCCCGCACCCAAATCGAGCATGTCCTCTGTTCAGGCGGCAATTCGGGCATGGGCTGGATCGACCAGACCATGGCTCACCTATACGACGCCGCCCTCCAGGCCCCGAAAACCGACCCCGCCGCGCTCCGCGCCAGCCAGCGCGCTTGGCTCGCGCGCCGCGATCGCTGCGCCGGCACCGACATCCAGGCGATGAGCTGCCTCGCTGCCAGCTATCGCGCCCGCTTCGCCGCCATCGCCGCCGCCTACGACACGGCGCACCTGACCGGCGCTTACAGCAACGCCGAAGTCAACGGCTTCCTCGACGCAGTCCTCTTCCCCGACCACACGCTCGCCGTGAACGCCGCGTCCAGCACCGGCGGCCCGGCCTACGCGTCCTGCGGCCTCACGCTCCACGCCCCGCTCACCAACGGCCGCCTCGGCTACGACCCGGCCTCCGATGGCGACACCGGCGAGGGCGCCTGCCGCTTCGACCTCACAACCAGCCCGGGCCACATCGACATCGAACGCCACGGCTGCGACGCCTTCTGCGGCAACGGCGCCGCCATCACCGGCACCTACCGGCGCGTCCGATAAAGTCCGGGATCGGTCACAAACCACCCGGAATTTCAAGTCCTCCGCCGGCCACGCAATTCCCGCCCCGCGCTGCGAAGACACCGTCATAATCGTCCCATGCCGCTCTTCACGCCCCGCCGAAACAACGCAGCAGCGCGCGCGGAAACGCGTCCGATCGCATCGCATGGCCGCGTCTCGACCGCTGCGCTCAGCCGTCCGAAAAACCACAAATTTCAAGGCGCGGCTCGCGCCCCCACCTCGTCCAGACACTCCCCCAGGAACCGCGCCAACTCCCCGCACCGTCGCCACCCACGCGCGGCGTCCGTGTCCCACGCCCCCGGCATCGCCGGGAGCGCCCGGCCCGCCTCTTCACGCGCCGATAACGCCAGACACCGCTCCGACGCCGACCGCAGGGATCCCTCGAACCCGGCCGGCTTCGGCTCGCCCTCGCGCATCGCCCGCTCGATCTCCGTCCCCAGCAGCAGCGCCACCGCGTAGAGCTGCGTGCACGCGCCGGCATACGCATCGATCCAGTCCCGCAACGCCCGTGGTGCCAACCGCCCACGTGCCGTCCAGCGCAGCACGCCGCGCGCCGAAGTTGCCGCCGCACCCAGCGTCGCGGGCCCATACGAACCCCGCATCGCCGCCACCGCCAGCCGCGCCCGCTCCGCATCGCCGTCGGCCACCGCACTCGCCAGCACCTCGAACGACGCCGCCAGCCCGTCAAGCATCAGCCGCGAGGCCCGCGTCACCAGGCCGACCGCATCCGGGCTGAACAGCACCTGGCTCGCCAGCAGCCCCAGCGCTCCGCCCACCGCCGTGTCGCTCAGCCGCCCCCAGCCACTGCCCGACCCGCCCGCGAGCACCAGGATCGCCGAAATCCCCGCCTGGATCAGCATCACCGCGCTGACCCCGAACAGGGACGCCGCCGACATCGCCGCCGCAATGATCACCACCACCACCGGCGTGATCAGCGGCACCGACAGCAGTAGCGCGCAGCCGCCGGCGGTCACGCCCACGGCCACGCCCACCAGCAGCCCCACCGCCTGGCCGCCACGGCTTGCCACACCCGGCGACAGACACACGATCGCCGCACCCGCCGCGAAGATCGGCCGCGGGTGATGCAGGAACTGCCGCGCCACGAACCAGGCGACCCCCGCCATCGCCGCCGTCAGCCACACCCCGCGCGCCGACTGCCGCACCCGCAGCCACGCCAGCCGCGCGGTCGCCGCCATCCAACCAGGCCGGATCGCCATCACCCACTCCCGCCGAAGGACCGGCGCGGATCAGGTCGCCCAGTTCGTCCGGAACTCGCCGTGCAGCACCAGCCCGCCATCCACGAACAGCGTCTGCCCGGTGATATACCGCGCATCGTCGGACGCCAGGAATGCGAACGCCGCCGCGATCTCGTCCGCCTCGGCCGCGCGCCCCATCGGAATGTGCGCATCCACCACCGCCCGGCGCGCCGGATCGCCGGTCCACGACGCGTTGATCGGCGTCACAGTGGCCCCGGGCGCAACCGCGTTCACCCTGATCCCGCGCCCCGCATACTCGAGTGCCAGCGTCCGCGTGATGTTGCCGATCGCCCCCTTGCTCGCGGCATAGCTCAGGTAACCCGGCTTCGGGATCACCTGATGCACCGACGAATTGTTCAGCACCACGCCCCCGCCCGCCGTCAGGAAATGCCGAATTGCCGCCCCCGCGCACAGCACCGTGCCACGCACATTGACCGCCATCACCCGCTCGAAGCCCGCCATGTCCAGCCGCTCGGTCGGCGAGGCGACCACGATTCCTGCGTTGTTGACCAGCACGTCGAGGCCGCCGAGCCCGGCGACCGCGTCCGCCACCATCCGCTCGACCGCACCCTCGTCGGTCACATCCCCGACCAGCCCCAGATGCGCCCCCGCCTCGACCGGCGCCAATCCCGCCACCGCCTCGTCCAGCGGCGACGCAAGCACATCGTTCAGCGCCACCCGCGCCCCCTCGTCCGCGAATCGCACCGCGATCGCCCGCCCGATCCCCTGCCCGGCGCCGGTCACCAGAACCCGCAGCCCACGCAACCCCCTCATGCCCACTCCAGCCGACGACATCCCAAGCAATTCATGTTATTGCACGTCCAACGAGGCCGCGTTCAAAGCCCCCGCACCGGGAGAGCGTCATGACCTTGGCTTTCACCTTCACCAGCTTCGACATCCCCTCGGCGATCATCACGCAAGCCGCCGGCATCAACGACCGTGGCCAGATCATCGGGACCTTCCAGCGAAACGAAAGCGATGCTCCGCAGGGCTTCCTCCTGTCGGACGGGCGCATCACCGAATTGTCGACACTCAGCGGACTTCCTTCCACCATTCCGACCGGCCTGAACAATCTCGGCGACATCGTCGGGACCTACAACACCGGCGCCACACTGCCCGACGGCTTCCTCTACCGGAGCGGCAGATTCCAGACCGTGCAAGCGCCCGGCAACCAGACCGTTTCCCCGAGCGCCATCAACGATCTCGGCGCGATCGTCGGCATTGAACCCAACGGAGACTCCTCCAGCTTTTCGCTCGGCCCAGCCTTTCTCGACGTGGGTGGCCGTTTCTCGATCATCGACCAACCGGACGCCGCGAGCACTATCCCGACCGGCATCAACGACTTCGGACAGATCATCGGCAACACCACCGATTCCGAGGGACACGACCAGGGCTACCTCGACACCTACGGCGCCATTACCAGGCTCCACTATCCCAGGTCGGCCGACACGCTCACCGCCGGGCTCAACAATCTCGACGAGATCGTCGGTTTTTACGCCATCATCTTCGAGCCGCCGGCCCATTCCGTCGCGCTCATCAGCGGCCAGGTGGCCCCGATCAACTACCCCGGTTCACCATTCACCCTCGTCACCGGCGTCAATGACTTCGGCCAAATTGTCGGCTATTATGAGACGATCGATCTAAAGACGGACACGTTCAAGATCCACGGGTTCACTGCCTCACCCGTCGCTCCGCGATAGTCTCGATCGCCGGCATCCGCGAACGATACGATCTGATCGTGCGGGCCGCGCGTCAGGCATGGTGACATTATTGAAGACCGTTCCGATCCGAAAGGAACGCTCACGTAACGGCCACTGCTGGCGGCATGGTCGTCGCACAGAGCGACGACGACCCGTCCAAGCCATCGGGTCGCTCGCCATCGGAAACAGGATCATTCCAGTGCGCTACCAGCTCGGACGAAACGTCTCTTTCTGACCTCTTCCATTCTCTCCATCGCTGCCATGGCCTCCGGTCCTTCTGCGTCGGCGGCGGCCCTCGCGACCGCGATCGATCCGACCGCCATTGGTCCGTATCAGGTCGCGGAAAGCGAATACCACCTGCCCGCCGGGATCGACCCCCTGGTCGATCCCACCGTCGTCACCGAGCTGTGGGCACGCATCTACCGTTCGCTCGACGGCGGCCACACCGCGCACCCGCTGCTGGTGTTCCTGCACGGCAATCATGCAACCTGCGGCCACTATGTGCCCGGCCCGCTCGGCCGCGTCGACGACAACTCGCAATACACCACCACCGGGACCTGTCCGGCGGGCTACGTGGTCGTGCCGAACCATGTCGGCTATGCCTACGTCGCCGACAAGCTCGCCTCGCTCGGATACGTCGTGGTCTCCATCAACGCCAATCGCGGCATCAACGCCGCGGCCGGCGTGGTGGGCGACCGCGGCCTGAACCTGCGTCGCGGCCGCCTCGTCCTGCGTCACCTGCAGCAGCTCGCGCAATGGAACCGGAGCGGCGGCGCGCCCGCCTCGCTCGGCTTCGATCCCACCGGAACCATCGATTTCAGCCATGTCGGCCTGTTCGGTCATTCGCGTGGCGGCGAGGGCATGCTCGCCGCCTACAATTTCTACCAGGATCCCGGCAGCACCTGGCCCTCCCTGATCGGAACGCCGATCACCTTCCAGGCGATGTTCGAACTCGCACCCGTCGACGGCCAGACCGCGCGCACCTTCGTCGCCGACAACATCCCCTGGACCGTGCTGCTGCCGTTCTGCGACGGCGACGTCTCCGATCTCGAGGGCGTGAAGGTCTTCGATCGGACGCTGAGCGATCTCGGCGAGACCGTTCCGCACAAGAAGTCGGTCTATGCCGTCTGGGGCGCCAACCACGACTTCTTCAACACCCAATGGCAGACGTCGGACTCGATGGGCTGCTCCGGTGCCGGGAACACCCCGCTCTTCGACATCGCCGGCGACGCCTCGACCGCGCAGCAGATCGCCTCGACCTATGCGGTGATGTCGCTCTTCCGGGCCCATGTCGGCGCCTGGCCGCTCGCCGCGTTCGGCATGCTGCTCGATCCGGCGTTCGATCTGCCAAAGCCGCTCGCGGCCGTCACCAACTTCGAGCGATCCTTCAGCGATAGTGCCGACCTCGGGCCTTCATTGCCGCTCGACGACTTCACGAGCGCCGGAATCAGCAGCGCCGCATCCGCGACACGCTCGGCAACGTGACCTTCGCCGATCAGGCGGTTCCGAACCACGACGTCACCCAGATGGCCGGCGCCGTCACCTGGAATCTCGATACGCAGGCATCGCCGGGCACGCCTTTCTACCAGATCAACATCGCGCAGAAGGGATCCGGCGAGCCGATCCTCCCCTATCTGACCCTGGAATTCCACGTGGCCCTCGTTCGCCCCGACGGATCGCTGACGCCGTCGGTCCACCTGGCGAGCCTGGCCACGGTGCAGGGTCCGGTCGGCGGCTCGGGCGACAATCTCCATCCGATCCTGCAGACCGTCCGGGTTCCGTTCTACGCGTTCAGCACGCTCTCCGGAGGCTACGCCGGCGTACGCTTCACCTTCGACCGCAGGCGGAGCGGCGCGATCTGGCTCGCCGACGTCCGCGTGTCCAGCTCGGCCGACATGCTGTTGCCGTTCCTGTCGCCCGACACCACGCTGCCGCTCGCCGCGTCGACGCAAATCCCCCCGTCGTCCGCCGGCATCGCGACCTCCGCGGCCGGGCGCACCACCACGATCGCATCGGGCGGCGCCGTCCCGATCACGCTGGCCGGCGGCAGCGTCGTCGCGATCAGACCTGCCGCGAACGCCGCGCCCGGGCAAGTCGACCAGCCGGCCGTTTCGTCCTCGGATGTCGAGATCGAGCTCGCGAGCCAGGCCCCGATCCCGGTGCGCGACTCGTTGCTGACGCTCAAGATCGATGGCGCGGATCTGACGGTCAGCCGGTTCGGCGACGGCGGCCGGACCGACCGGGCGATCTTCTCGATGAGCCGGTCCCGGTTCGATTCGATGCCCCAGGGCGCCCCGTTGACGCTCGTCGACGGCGCGGAACAGACCAGCTACGGCACGCTCGACAAGGCCATGCTGCACTGATCCGCCAGCGCTCCTGCTGCTTGACGCTCACCGCGCCGCCGTCGCCACCGGCTCCATGTCGCCCATGACGCGCAATGCCTGCTGCAGCTGGAAGTCCGTCGACGGCCTGGCCGGATCGAACTTGGGCCAGGCGGTCGGCGGCTCCCGCGCGATCGCGGACGCTCCCGGCGGCAACGCGGTGCGCCGGGACGGCCCCGTCCCGCCGCGGTTCTCGAGCGCGTGCACCAGGCCGGCCTCGCTGTCCGGCAGCACGTCCGGCTCGCCGCGCGCCGCGCGCACCACGATGTCCGGCGTGATGCCACGCGCCTGGATCGAGCGCCCCGACGGCGTGTAGTAGAGGGCTGTCGTCAGCACCAGGCCGCCGCCGCTGTCGAGCGGCATCAGCGTCTGCACCGATCCCTTGCCGAACGACCGCGTGCCCAGCAGCAGCGCACGGTGATGGTCCTGGAGCGCCCCGGCGACGATCTCGCTCGCGGACGCCGTGCCGCCATTGAGCAGCACCACCAGCGGCAATCCGCCGGTCATGTCCTCGCCTTTCGCGTCCCATCGCTGGCTGTCCTCCGGATGACGCGCCCTGGTCGACACGATCTCGCCCGCGGCGATGAAGTCGTCGGCAATGGCGACCGCCTGGTCGACCAGGCCGCCGGGGTCGTTGCGCAGATCGAGGATCAGGCCGCGCACCCGCGCACCCGGCCTCGATGCCAGCGCCCGCCATGCCGACCGCACCGCGTCCGCGGCCTCCCCGTCGAACTGCGCGAGCCGGATATAGGCCGTCCGCCCATAGACTGCCGACATGACCACCGGCACGTGCACCAGCGCGCGCGTCAGCGTGATCCGCAGCGGATGGTCGACGCCGATCCGCTTGACCGCCAGCGTCACGGCCGTTCCCTCGTCGCCCTTCATCCGGCCGATCGCGTCCTCGAGCGTCATGCCGTCGACGCTCTTGCCATCGATGCCCAGCACCAGGTCGCCCGGCTTCATCCCGGCCTTCGCGGCCGGCGAGGAGTCGAGCGGGGCGACCACCTTGATCAGCCCGTCATCTTCCTGCACCTGCAAGCCAAGGCCCGCGAAATGCCCGCTGATCACCGTCTCGCGATCGGCGAACTGCGCCTTCGTCAGATAGGCGCTGTGCGGATCGAGGCCGGCCAGCATCCCGCTCAGCGCATGATCGACGAGCTCCCCCGCCGGCACCGGATGCACGTAGTCCGCCCGCACCCGCTCGAAGACGAGCCCGAACAGGTCGAGCGCGTGATAGGTCCCGCTGTCGTCCGCCCCCCGCGCGTCTGCGGCCGGCGCCAGCGCGCCAAGCCCATGCAGCCCCATCAACGGCAGCGACGCGAGCCCGACCGCCAGGCCGGCGCCGAACACGAGACCAGCATGACGCTTCATCGTCGGCTCCTGCACCCAGCCCGGCATCCCATTCTCAAGGCGTAACCGTCTGCGCGTTACCGATGCCTTGCGACAAGCCGACGGTTTTGTCCATCCGGCCTATCGCGACGCCATCCGTGCGCTCGCCGCCACCGCCAGCAGCAGCCCGGACACTCCGAGGAAGGCGATCGGCAGGCTGGTCACCTGGGCCGCGAACCCGATCAGTGCCGGCCCGGTCAGGATCCCCGAGAACCCCATCGTGCTGACCGCCGCGACCGCCAGGTTCGGCGCCATCACCGTCTGGCGTCCCACCGCCGAGAACAGCACCGGCACGATGTTCGAGGCGCCCAGGCCGACCATCGCGAAGCCGAGCAATGCCGCGAGCGACGATGGCGCCAGCACCGCCACCGCGAGTCCCGCCGCCGCGCACGACGCACCGGCCGCCAGGATCACGTGCCCGCCCAGCGACCGCACGATGCCGTCTCCGCCCAGCCGTCCCGCGGCCATCGCGATCGCGAACGCGGCATAGCCGAACCCCGCGCGTGAGGCCGGCACCCCGTGCAGCGCCGTCATCACCACGGCACTCCAGTCCAGCATCGCGCCTTCCGCCAGGAACACGATGAAGCACAGCGCCCCGAGGCCGAGCACCACCCCGCGTGGCCACGCGAACGATGGCGCGCCGGCCGCGCCGCCATGCTCCAGCAGATGCGCCCCGAACATGCCCAGCACGCCGACGATCACCGCCGCCACGCAGACGGTTGCCGCCAAGGGCGACAGGCCCGTCCAGAGCATTGCGGTCATCCCGCCCGCACCGGCCAGGCCGCCGATGCTGAACAGCGCGTGAAAACCTGACATCACGGCGCGCCCGGCGAGCTTCTCCACCAGCACCGCCTGGACGTTGGCCGCGACACCGAAGCCGCCGAACCCCGCGCCGAACGCGAACAGCGCGAGGGCGAGCAGCGGCCCGCTGCTCAGGCCCGCCAGGAACGGCAGCGTCACCGCCACGAGCAATCCGGCTGCCCAGATCACCCGCCGGCAGCCGAACCGCGCCGTCAGCGCGCCCGCCATCGGCATCGTCACGATCGAGCCCACCCCCAGGCACAGCAGCAGCAGTCCCAGCGTGCCCGCATCGAGCGCGAGCCGGCTCTTGGCATACGGCACCAGGGGGGCCCAGGCCGCCGTGCCGAAACCCGCCACGAAGAATGCCGCCCGCGTCGCGCGCCGTTCCATCGTAATAACGGTTCCAGTCGGCGGCGTACGCATATCCATCGCTAATTTCCCAAGGACAGTGTATTTCTGGTCTCTCAAGTCTTCGTCGTTCCTGTCCGCGTCTCAATGTCCCGTCCGGAAATGTCCGCATGACGCGCGCGATGTTCTTCTACGAACGCTTCCTCTTCGTTTCGGGCCGCGCGACCTGGAACGTGGCCCTCGCGGTCCGCCTGCGCGGACCGCTCTCGTCGGACCTTCTGCGCCACGCGCTGGCCGCGATCCAGTCGCGCCATCCGGAACTCGGCGCCGGCGTCGAGATCGTGGGCGAGCGGCCCTGGTTCGTGACCCCGGCGCCACCGAAACCGATCCCGCTGCTCCTCGTCGCTCGACGCGACGACGACACCTGGCTCAAGGAAGCCTGGAGCCTCCGCGCGCGGCCATTTCCGATGCCGGGCGGACCGCTCGCGCGCCTCCTCTGGATCCGTCCCGAGTCCGATGGGATGCCGTGCGAGCTCGTCCTCGTCTGCCACCATTGCATCTGCGACGGCACCTCGCTGGTCATGATCATGCGTGAATTGCTGTGCCGGCTCGCCGATCCGTCGATGCCGGCGACGCCATTGCCAACGCTCGATCTCCTGACTGACCTCGTCCCCCGGCTGCGGCCGCGCAAGCGTGCCCAGCGTCTGCGCCAGGCCGCGATCGCCGCTGCCGCTCGCCTCCTGCTGCCCGCCACCCGGTTTCTGCCGCGCCGCGCGCGCGGCGCCGATCATCTGCGCCGCTGGACGATCGACCACGAACTTGTCGCCGCCCTGCGCCGCCGCTGCCGCATGGAACGCACGACCGTGACCGCTTCACTCGCCGCCGCGTTGCTCGAGGCCTTCGGCGACGTCAGGCAGGCCGGGGCTCGCAACCGCCTGCTGTGCCCGATCGACCTGCGTCCGATGCTGCCCTCGATCGGCCGAGAACATCTGTTCCCGCTCGCCGATGCTCTGATCCTGTCGATCGACCTCGAACCGAGCTTCTGGCCGAGGGTCAGGGCGCTGCGTGCCAGGCTGGTCCGCGACCGGGACCGGCTCGATCCCGCAACCCGCATCGCGACCGCCGAGCGTGTCCACGCCGTGTGCGACCGCCTCGTCGACCTCCAGCTTCACGGCCGTGTCAGGCAGGACGCGGCCCTCGTCGATCTCGGCAACCTGCGCCTTCCCGACGGTGAAGGCCCCCTCGCACTCGAGTCCGTCCTCGGCGGCTTCGGCGTCATGCCGTGGCGCGACGCGACCGGTGTCTACACCGTCCGCGACAAGGGGCGGATCTCCATGATTCTCGTCTCGCGCGAGGATCTCCTCTCGCGCGACGAGGCCCGGCGCATCGGCGATCGAATGATCGCCATCCTGGCCCGCGCCCTGACCGAGGATGTGAGGGTTCCGAAAAGGCCTTCCTCCGCTTTCGAACCCGCGCGGGGTCTTCCGCGCCATGAGGACGAGACCGTGCGCGAGGACCTCGTCCGGAGCGCCTGAACCGGGGCACCTCGCCGGCTTCCGGATCCAAGGCCGGTCATCAGCGGGTCGAGGACGTGCCGGGTTCGACGTACAGGCGCCGCATCACCGGCGCCATCGTCAGACCCTGCCCAACCGTCGTCGCAAGCACGACCGCGAAAGCGATCGCGAGCAGTTCCTGCCGGTAGATCGTCACCGGCGTCGCCAGCACCATCGCGATCGAGACCCCGCCGCGCATGCCGGCCCAGGTCAGCACCGCCGTCAGCCGCGCCTTTTCGGTCCATACGCCTCGCAGGCAGGCAACCGGGATCCCCGTGCTGACCAGGCGCGCGATCAAGGCGAGCGGGACCGCTGCCAGCACCGGCATCCAGACGATATGCACGAGCGGGATCTCGACGAGCTGCAGCCCGATCAGCAGGAACAGCACCGCGGTCAAGGCTTCATCGAGCAGCGACCAGAATGCCTGCATGGTGTCTCGCCACGCGCCATCGGCGTCCGGCGACGGCAGGTTCTGGCCCAGCAGCAGGCCGGCCACGGCCACCGCGATCGGCCCCGACAGGCCAAGCGCGTCCGCTGCCCTGTAGGTGAACAGCACGAGCGCGAGCGAGATCATCAGGTTCAGCCCGCTGTCGCCGACCCGCGTCATCAGCCTGCCCGTCAGCAAGCCGGCAATGCCGCCGAGCACGGCGCCCCCGCCGCCTTCCACCAGGATCGCCTCCGCCACCATTCCGTGCCCGAGCAGGCCGGTCTCGCCCGAGGCGATCCTGAGCGTGATAACGAACAGCACCACGCCGGCGCCGTCGTTCAGCAAGCTCTCTCCGGCGATCGCGTTGCGCAGCGCGGGCGGCATCCAGACCCGGCGCAGCAGGCCGTCGACCACCACCGCGTCTGTCGGCGCCAGGATCGCACCGATCACCCCGCACCAGCCGAGCGGCAGCGCGTAGCCCACGAGCCGGCAGACCCCATACAGGCCGAAACAGAACATGATCGCGGACAGGATCACGCTGCCGACCGCCAGCGACAGGATCGTCCAGGTCCTGTCGCGCAACTCGGTCAGACTGACGTGCAGGCTGGCGGCGAACAGCAGGAAGCCCAGGATGCCGTCGAGGAACAGGTGCGACAGATCGATCCGCGCGAACATCTCGCGCAGCCATAGCCCGACGGCGTAGCCGGTGAACGGATCGATCGCCAGCAGCATTGCGCAGACCGCGAGCGAGCCCAGCAGCACGCCGATCGCCGGCGGCAGGCCGACATAAAGATGATTGATGCATCCGATCCCGGCCGCCGCCGTCAGGATCAAGGTGAAGAGGTCGAAGCTCGACACGAATGGACCTCCTGCGGCGCTTTCGCCTGCATGCCCAGCTGACGCAGGAGTCGAGGCGGCGAGCTTCGGCCGCCGTCTCGCGCACGACATCGGCACCTTCGCCGCACGACACGGCTGGCGAAGACCCGGGGGCCGAGGCCGGCCCCCGGACCCCCAGCCATCATCAAGCCCCTCGTCGTCGCGTCAGCGCCGTCTGCAGGATCACGGCGGCGAGCAGGAACACGCCGCTCGCCAGATCCTGATACGACGCGCTCAAGGTGCCGATCTGGTTGATGATGTTCTCGATCGTGCCTAGCAGCAGCACGCCCGACAATGTCCCGAGCAGCGTGCCGACGCCACCCGTCAGCAGCACGCCGCCGATCACGGACGCCGCGATCGACTGCAGCTCGTAGCCGGTCCCCGCCGCCGACAGGCCGCTGTCGAGATGGCCCGCAAGAAGCGCGCCCGACAGGCCCGCGAGCGACCCGCTCAGCACATAGGTCGCGATCTTCACCCGCTCGACCCGCACGCCGAGCATGCGCGCCGCCTCCTCGTTGCCGCCGATCGCGAACACGCCCATCCCGAACGACGTCCCGCTCAGCACCACCGCACCCGCCACGGTCAGGGCGAACAGGATCCAGATCAAATTGTTGATGCCGAACAACGAGCCGTTCGGGATCGTCGAGAACCATCCCGGGTTCGCGATGATCAGGCTCTCGCCGGCGAGCAGCACCGCCGCACCCTTGATCGCAAGCAGGGCCGCTAGCGTCACGATGAACGGCGCCATCCGCGCGCGCGCGATCAGGACGCCATTGGTCAGCCCGACCGCCGCGCCCACCAGGATCGGGACCGCGAACGCGGCCCCCCAGCCATAAGGAACCGCGTAGGCCGACAGCACCGTGCCGAGCCCCACCATCGAGCCCACCGACAGGTCGAAGCCACCCATGATGATGACGAAGGTCTGCCCGATCGCCACGATGCCGAGGAAGCTCGCGGCCGTCACGATGTTGCCGAGATTGCCCACGCGCAGGAAATGCGGGAATGCCGACGCAGCCACCAGGCCCACCGCGATCAGCACGCCGACCGCGATCCGCGCCTGGATGAACGCGATCACCCGCTCGCGCCGTTGCGCGGGCGCCGCCATCGTCGCACTCATGCGCCCGACCGCTGGAAATAGAGCGCGGCCACGATGAACACCGCCTTGATGATCTGCGCGTAGGTCGCGTTCACGTCGTTCATGATGAAGCTCGCGTCCAGCACCCGCAGCAGCAGCACGCCGAGCACGGTGCCAACGATCGAGATCCGGCCACCCGACAAGGGGGTGCCGCCGATGACGGACGCCGCGATCGTGTCGAGCTCGAAACCGACACCGATATAGTTCGAATCCGCGGCTCCCAGCCGAGCCGAGGCGAAGATCCCCGCGAGCCCCGCCAGCAGTCCGCTGCCGCCATAGACCAGGAACAGCGTCGCATTCACCGGCACGCCGGCCAGATAGGCCGCCGTCCGGCTTGCGCCCACGAACACCAGCCGTCGCCCGATGATCGTCCGCCGCACCAGGAAGCCGACACCGACTGCCACGACGATCGCGACGATCGCGACGACGGGAACGAATGCGACCGCGCTCTGGCCGAGCCAGCTCATCAGCCCGTCCGACGGCAGATCGACGCGCGCCCCGCCCAGCATCGCCTGCGCGAGGCCGCGGCAGGCCACCAGCAACGCCAGGCTCGAGATCAGCGGGTTGATCCCGAGCACCGCCACCAGCGCGCCGTTGAGCACACCCGCGCCCAGCCCGGCCGCCAGTCCAACCATCGCGGCCCCCGGCTGTCCCGCCGCCAGACTGACGCCGATGGCCGCCGAACTCAGCGCCATCACCGAGCCCACCGACAGATCGATCCCCCGCGTCCCGATCGCCATGCTCTGCCCGAGCGCGATCAGGATCACCGGTGCCGCCTCGAACAGGAGGCTCTGCATCACATAGAGGCTGGCGAACCCGGGGGTGACGACCAGGTCGAGTGCTACCAGCAGCCCGAACGCGATGTAGACGCTGCGCGTGCGCACGAACTCCGCCGTGCGCGCGCGGCGCGTCCGTTCGGCCACCACTGCCGTCGCCGTGACCCCGCTCACGGCGTGCCGGCCGTGCCACTCATGATCGTCTCCGCCGCCCCGCCCGACAGCAGCGCCAGCAGCGCCTCCGCCCCTTCGGCGGCGCCGTCGGCGGAAAGGTCGACCTCGCCCGCGACCTGGCCCTCCGCCAGCACCACGAGCCGGTCGCACAGCTCCATCAATTCCTCGACCTCCGACGACGTCACCAGCACGCCGAGCCCCCCGTCGGCGAGTTTGCGGATCGCCCGGTGCACCTCTTCCTTGGCGCCGACGTCGATCCCGCGCGTCGGATCGTCCAGCATGATGGCGCGCGGCTCCGCGCACAGGCACCGCGCCAGCAGCACCTTCTGCTGGTTGCCGCCCGAGAGCTGACCGATCGGCTGCCCCGGACCCGACGTCCTGATGCCAAGTTCGCGAATGAAGCGGGCCACCACCTCGTCCTCGATGCCGCGCGCGAGAACGCCCCGACGCGAGACACGGTCCAGCACCGACGCGGTGACGTTCTCGCGCACGGAAAGCAGCGGAAAGATCCCCTCCGAACGCCGATCCTCCGACAGGAACGCAACCCCGCGGCCGATCGAGCGGCGCGGATTCGCGTTCTCGATCGCCCGGCCCGCGACCGCGACACGGCCCGCGTCGGGCCGCTCCGCGCCATAGACCGCCTTCATCGTCTCGGTGCGCCCCGACCCCAGCAGCCCGGCGAGGCCCACGATCTCGCCCGGACGCACCTCGATCGACACGTCCCGCACGCGCGCCCGCCACGACAGGCCGCGCACCGACAGTGACGAGGCCGCGTCGCTTGCGGCCGCCGCCGGCCGCCGCTCCAGCGCGCGCGTGCCCTTGCCGCCGAGCATGGCGGCAACCAGCGCCTCCCGTGGCATCTCGCCGACCGACGCGGTCCGGACCAGCGCCCCGTCGCGCAGCACCGTCAGCCGGTCGCAGATCGCGTAGCACTCGCTCAACCGGTGGCTGACGAACACGATGCCGATGCCCTCGGACCGCAGCCGGTGCACCGCCTGGAACAGCAGCTCGACCTCGGCCCCGGTCAGCGCCGAGGTCGGCTCATCCATGATCACCACGCGCGCACCCAGTGACGCGGTCCGCGCGATCGACACCATCTGCTGCAGGCCGAGCCCGAGCGACCGCAGCTTGGCCCGCGGATCGATCGGCAGCCCGAACCGCTCCAGGATCGACGCCGCCTCCTGCTCCATCCTGGCGCGGTCGATCAGGATGCCGCCCCGCTTTGGCTCGCGACCGAGAAACATGTTCTCGGCCACGCTTCGCTCGGGGATGAGGTTGATCTCCTGATAGACGGCGGCCACGCCCGCACGCTGCGCGTCGCGCGGGGAGGCGAACTGCACCGACTGTCCCTCGAGCAGCATGTCGCCGCCGTCGCGTTGATGAAACCCGGTCAGGATCTTGATCAACGTCGACTTGCCGGCGCCGTTCTCGCCCATCAATCCATGCACCTCGCCAGCCGCGAGCGTGAACGAGACGCTCTTCAGCGCCCGCACCACTCCGAACGTCTTGACGATGTCACGGGCGACCAGAAGGTCGCCCGTCAAAGGCCCGCTCAGTAAGGCACGCCCTTCGCCAGCATGTCCGCCGCGTTCGCCTTCGTATACAGCGCGTCGGCCATGATGATCTTCTGCGGCACCGCTGTCCCCGCGAACCACTTCGACAGCGCGTCGAACGCCTGCGGCCCGAACCGCGGGTTGGTCTCCACGATCGCGTTGGCGTTCCCGTCGGCCAGTTGCTGCACCAGCGACTTCGTCCCGTCGATCGAGACGATCTTGACGTTGTGGCCCGGTTGCTTGCCGCCCTGCTTGAGCGCGGTCATCGCACCCAGCGCCATCACGTCCGCCTGGGCATACACCGCGTTGACGTTGTGGTGCGCCAGCAGAAGCTGCTCCATGACGCGCTGCGCATCGGTCGTCGACCAGTTGCCCGTCTGCGCCGCCAGGATCGTCATGCCAGGGTGCTTGGCGAGTTCCTGCTTGAACCCGTCCGTCCGCTGCTGCTCGACGCCATTGCCGTAGGCGCCCTGGATCTCGACGATCTTGGCCTTCCCGCCGGTCACCTTGGCCATCACGTCGGCCGCTCGCTGCCCCTGCTTGAGGAAGTCGGACCCCATATTGGTGATGATCTCCTTGCACGCCTCGCCGGCCGTGACGCGATCGATCGTCACCACCGGGATGTGCTTGGCCTCGGCCTGGTCGAGCGCGGGCTGCAGCCCGGTCGCGTTCAGCGGAGCCACGATCAGCGCCTGCGCGCCCTGGCTGATCATGCTCTCGATGTCAGCCACCTGCTTGGCCTGGTTGTCGTTGGCGTTCGTGTACAACAGCTTGACGCCGGCCTTGGCCGCCGCGTCCTTGACCGACTGCGTCTCGCCGGCTCGGAACGGGTTCTGTTCGTTCTCGGATTGCGAGAAACCCACCACCATGCCCGAGAGCGCGGCATGGCTTGGAGCAGGGTTGGTGCACCCCTCCGACGATGCCGTCTCGACCTTCTGATCGGCCTGCGCGAACGCATGGCCGGGCAGTGCGACGCCGCACAGCAGGGCCGCCGCAAGCGAGATCGCGCCCTTAGTTCCGAAACGTGTCACGTGATCCTCCGTCCGTCTTTTCTAGGGACGCACGGCGCGTCCATACCTGCTTTTGATGCTACCTCAATCCGATTGCTAAGACAAACCAACCCCGCTCCGGGCAGCGAGCTCAGCGTGGCGGCCGCTTGGCCCGCCGCGCCATCCTGCCGTCGAGCGCTGCCTCCATGTCGCGCAGCGCCAGTTCCACCAGCTCGATCATCGCGCCCCGTGCCTGCTCGCCCTGGCGCGACTTGATCGCGTCCAGCACCAGCTGGTGCTCCACGATCGGGTCGCGCGGCGTCTCCTGGGTCCGCTGCTTGAAGTTGGTCGTCCAGCTCACCGCGGCGCAGACGCTGCTCGACAGCGCCGCGATCATCTCGTTGCGGGTGGCGACCAGGATCTGCCGGTGGAACGCCCGGTCGGCCGCGCGTCCGTCCTCGTTGCCGAGTCCGAGCCGCCGCATCGTGTCGAGCGAGTGCTCCATGGCGGCGATGTCGGCGCCCACATGGTTGGCGGCCGCCATCGCCGCCGCATGCGGCTCGACCATCAGGCGCACCTCGAACAGGTCGCGTACGAACGCCTCGGTCGGCTTGGTCTCCAGGAACCACCCGAGCAGTTCCGGGTCGAGGATGTGCCACCGCTCGCGCGGGCTGACGCGCGTCCCGGTCTTGGTGCGGCTCTCCACCATCCCCTTGGCCGCCAGGATACGCACCGCTTCCCGGTAGGCGGTGCGCGACACTTCGAGCTGCTCGGCCGCCTCGATCTCGCCCGCCAGCGTATCGCCCGGCTTCAGCCGTCCCGCGGCGATCCCGATGCCGATGTCGCGCGCGATGCTCGCATGCAACCGCATCGCGGGCTTGACCGCCTTGCCCGCCTTCGGAACCGGAGCGCCCATACCCTTGCGCGCCCTCGCAGCCGCACCGTCATGTCTGTTGCCGATCGCCATCGACCGACATCGTTGCAAACCATTCGCCGTCTGACCAGTCCGCGTTAATGCCGTCGGTCCGCCCAGATCGCGAAGGCCTGCACCAAGGCTGGTTCCTTGAGATAGTCGAACCGGCCCGACGCGCCGCCATGGCCGGCCTCCATGTTGATCCGCAGCAGGATCGGCGCGTCCCCCGTCGTGCGCGCCCGCAACCGCGCGGCCCATTTCGCCGGCTCCCAGTACGTCACCCGCGGATCGGACAGGCCGCCGAGGGCGAGCACCGGCGGATAGGGCAGGGCGCCCACCTGATCGTAGGGCGACCACGACGCGATCCGGTCATAGGCGTCCACGTCGATCAGCGGGTTGCCCCACTCCGGCCATTCGGGCGGCGTCAGCGGCAGACTCGCATCCGACATCGTGTTCAGCGCGTCGACGAACGGCACCGCGGCCGCGACGCCGGCCCACAGATCGGGCCGCATGTTCAGCACCGCCCCCATCAGCAATCCACCGGCCGAGCCGCCATGCGCCACGATCCGCCCGCTCTCGGCGAACCCGCCTTCGATCAGGTGCTCGGCGCAGGCGATGAAGTCGGTAAAGCTGTTGATCTTGCGCTCGCGCCTGCCGTCGAGGAACCAGCCCCAGCCTTTCTCCGATCCGCCGCGAACATGCGCCGTCGCCCAGATCCAGCCACGGTCGACAAGGCTGAGGCTGCGGATCGAGAAACCCGGCTGCATCGAAATGCCATACGATCCGTAGCCATACAGCAGGGTCGGACACGCCCCTTCCGCCAGCGCATCGCGACGCGCGAGCAGCGTGATCGGCACATGCGCGCCGTCGGCCGCGACCGCGTGCAGCCGGCGCACCACGTAGGCCGACGGATCATGCCCGCTCGGCACATCCTGGGTCTTTCGCAATGAACGCGCGCCCGTCGCCATCTCGAGATCGAACGTCTGGCGCGGCTGCGTCGGACTCTCGTAATGATACCGCAGCGTCCCCGTCGCGAACTCATGACTGCCCCCGAACGAGAGCGCGTAGGCCTCCTCGTCGGCGGCGACCTCGCGCTCCTCGCCCGTCGCCCGATCGGTGATCACGATCCGGTCGTTGGCCTCGACCCGCTCCATCCTGACGAAGTGATCGGCGAATGCCGCGATCCCGGTGATGAACCGCCCCGGTCGATGCGCACGCCAGTCGCGCCAGCGTGCCCGCGACGGCTCCTCCTCCGGTGCCTCGACCAGCTTGAAGTCGATCGCCCCGTCCGCGTTCGTGCGGATAATGAAACGTCCATCCCAGTGCTCGACCTCGTAGCGCACCCCGGTCTCGCGCGCGGCCACCAGGCGCGGCGCGGCGGTGGGATCATCCGCCGGCACGATCCAGGCCTCGCTGGTCTCCTGGTTGCCGCAGCCGATGACCACGTAACGGCGCGATGCGCTGAGCCCGACGCCCACGAACATTCCCTCGTCCTGCTCGTCATGCACCAGGACGTCATCGGCCGCACCGCCGCCGACCGGCCGGCGAAACACCTTCGACGGCCGCCCGTTGTCGTCGCGAAACGTCCAGAACAGATGCGCGTCGTCGGGCGAGAACGTGAAGTCTCCCGTCATGCTTTCGACGGGTTCGCCGACCATCCCGCCGCCGACGCGGCATACATGAAGTCGGTAGACTTCGGAGCCCTGCCGATCCTCCGCCCACGCGTACAGCGTGTGATCGTGGCTGTGCCGCGCGCCGCCCACCCGGAAATAAGCGCTTTCGCGCGCCATCGTCTCGCAGTCGAGCAGCACCTCTTCGCTGTCCGCCGCATCACGCCTGCGCCGCGCATGCACCGGCTGCTGCGCACCCCGCGCGTAGCGGACATAATACTCGAACCTGCCATCCGGCAGGGGCACCGAACTGTCATCCTCGCGGATGCGTCTGCGCATCTCCCCGAGGATCGTCGCCTGCAACGTCTCCGTCTCGCGCAGCATGGCGGCCGTGTATTCGTTCTCCGCCTCCAGATGCGCGCGGATGTCGGCCCGCAGCAACGACGGATCGCGCAGCACGCGCTGCCAGTTCTCGTCGCGCATCCACGAATATTCGTCGGTCCGCGTTCGGCCGAGTTGCTCGACCGTGAGCGGCTCCCGCCGCGCGGCCGGCGGTTCGATCGATGACGTCATTCAGGCGCCTCTCAGACAGATTCGAACAGTGGTAGCTGGACCATCCCCGGCACCGTCACCAGCCCACGATCGGTGATCCGGATGTCCGGGATCACCGAAAGCGGAATCAGGTTGAACCCCATGAACGGCAGCGTGAGCCCCAGCGCCGTCCAATGCCGCTTGAGCTCTTCCATCTCGGCCGCGACCTCGGCCGCTCGCTTGTCGGACAACAACCCCGCCACCGGCAGCGCGACCGTTGCCAGCACGTTCGTGCCGTCGACCACCACCACCGCCCCCGCATGACGGCGCACCTCCTCGAGCGCCAAGGCCATCTCCGCCTGCGTGCGTCCCGCCACGATGACGTTGTGCGCGTCGTGGCCCACGCTGGAGGCGACCGCGCCACGCGTCAGCCCGAAATCCTGCAGCAACCCGCATGCGATGGTGCCAGCGCCGCCATGCCGCTCCACGACGGTAACGAAGCAAAGCCGGTGCGCGTCGAGAACCCGGTCCCAGTCCTTCGCGGCCTCCAGCGCAATCCGCTCGTGCCGCAGCACGATCCCCGATGGCTCGATCCGGATCACGTTGGCGACCGACCGTTCCGGCAACGGCGGCACCAGCATGCGCTCCGCCGGCAGCGTGACCGTGCTGTACGCATCCGCCGGATACCGGTAGCGCGCGTCGCTCAGTTGTCTGTCGAGCACGTCCGTCACCCGCCGCCGGTCGACCGCCAGCACCCCGCCATACCACGTGCTCTGCGGCCGCAGTTCGTCGTCGAGCAGGACCAGGTCCGCCCGCCTGCCATGCCCCAAACCGCCGAAATCCTCGTCCATCCCGAACCGGGTCGCCCCGTGCAGCGAACCCAGGCTCCATGCCCGCACGGGTGACAGACCATGCACAACGGCCTCACGCACCACCCAGTCGAGCCCGAACCGCATCAGGTCGTCGGCATCACGATCGTCGGTGCACACGCACACGCGCTTGGTGTCGCAGCCATACCGCGTCACCGCCCCGATCGCCGCCGGCAGGCTGTTCCAGGGCGTGCGCGGGTTGCCGCCGCGCAGGAAGATCCACACGCCTGCCTCCAGCAGGTCGCGCGCGATCTCGGCGTCGATCGCCTCGTGCGTGTCCGTCACTCCGCTCGCCGCATAGGCCGCCACGAACTCGCGGCCATACACATGCCCGCTCACCGGCCGTCCGCGCCGCAGCGCCTCGGCGATGATCGCGTGGCTGCGCGCGTCGCCCTCGCAGACGGCCACGAAATCCATCTTCTCGCCGAGTGCGGCCGCCTCCGGCCAACGCTCGAACAGCCCGCCGATCTTCGCCGCGGTCAAATCGCCGCCCGCGGTCTCGAATTGCGGCGACGTGGCCGGCACCGTGCTCGGCACCGTCAGGAACACGTTCAGCGGAGCGGCACGCGCATCCTCCAGCATCCATTCGATGCCGCGCGTGTCGCACACGTTGCCGATCTCGTGGCTGTCGCAGAAGATCGTGGTGGTTCCATTCAGCAGCGCGGCCTCGGCAAAGGCGCAGACCGTCATCATGCTGCTCTCGACATGGACATGCGGGTCGACCAGCCCCGGGGCCAGGATCCCGCCGCCCGCATCCTGCACCGCCGCGTCGCCGCGGAAGGTCCCCGCCGGCTTGACCGCGGCGATCCGGCCGCTCGCGATCCATATCTCACGCTCGTCGCGCATCCGTTCGGTGTAGGTGCAGAGCAGCCGCGCGCCGCGGATCACCAGGTCGGGCGGCGCGCGCCCCGACGCGACCGCCGCCAGATGCCGCGTCATCGTGGCCAGCGGCTCGACCGAGAACCGGTTCATACCTTCCTCCGCCCGACCGCCTCGATCAACGCCATCGCTGCCGCCGGATTGCGATGCTTGGCGCCCGAGATCACGTAGCCGAACACGTCGTGCCGCCGGGCCATCGCCTTGAACCGCTTCGCCCAAATGGTGATGTCGGCGCCGCCATAGCCGGCCGGCTCCTTATCCACCGTTGTCTCCAGGCGGACATAGGCGAAATCGGCGGTGACGTCCGTGCGCATCGGCGCGTCGGGCCGCTCGACCAGCGCGAGTGCCACTCCCCGCTCGCGCAACAATTCGAGCAGCCGCGGGTCCGACGCCGTCGGATGGCGCATCTCGATCGCATGCCGCAATCGCACGCCGTCGCGCGCGTCCGGCAGCAATTCAAGGAACCCCGCGAACCAGCCCGCCTCGAACTTCCGGGTCGGTGCGAACTGCCACAGGATCGGGCCCAGCGCCGGTCCGAGCGCCGTCACTCCGGACGACAGGAAGCGCCCCACCGACAAGGCCGTCCGATCGGGATCGCCCACATGCGTCGCCGCCCGCGCCGCCTTGACCGAAAAGACGAAATCCTCCGGGACCGACGCACGCCATCCCTCGAACACCGATCGCGTCTGCGTCCGGTAGAACGTCCCGTTGATCTCGATCGACGTCAGCGCCCGGCTCGCATGGCGGAGTTCGTCGGCGCGCTTGACCGACGCCGGATAGAAGCTCTCTCGCCAGGGTGCGAAGCTCCACCCGCCGACACCGATCCGGATCGCGCCCACCGGTGCTCCTTGACACTCCAAGAACCCCATCATAGCAACCGCGAGCCGGCCGGTGGAACAGGGGGTCCGTTGGACGAGGGTCAATTCGACCAACGTCTCGAGGAGGCCCGCCAGCGGGCCGGCCTCACCACGGCTGTCGCACCGGAGACAACACCCGAGCCGCATCCGCTCACCTTCGCGGTCCGGCTCGGCGTCGAGATGGTCGCCGCCCTGGGCGTCGCCTGCGCGATCGGCTATGGGCTCGACCGTCTGTTCGGCACACGGCCATGGATCATGGTGGCTTTCGTGCCGCTCGGCGTCGCGGCCGGCGTCCTCGGCCTGATGCGATCGGTGGCGCCCAGCGTCAGGTCAGGCACGAAGTAGGAGAGGGGTTCAACGATGGCGTCCAAGGGCATGGATCCGCTCGGCCAGTTCACGCTCGTCACCGGCTTCGGCCCGGTCGGGCGGGTGGTGAATTTCACCAACTCCAACGAGATGATGCTGCTCGCCGCCGGGATCATCGTGCTCACCATGTCGGCCGCGATCTCGGCGCGCGCGATCGTGCCCGGGCGTCTGCAGGGCGTGGTCGAGATGTTCTACGAATTCACCCACCGGCTGGTCACCGACACGATGGGCGAGGAGGGCACCCGCTTCTTCCCCTTCGTGTTCCTGATCTTCAGCTTCGTGCTGGTCGGCAACCTGCTCGGCCTGTTCCCGTATTTCTTCCCCTTCACCTCGCACATCGCGGTGACGTTCTCGCTGGCGATCTTCATCTTCGCGCTCTCGACCGTGCTCGGCTTCGTCTTCCAGGGCGTGGGTTTCCTCAAGCTGTTCGCGCCGTCCGGCGTGCCGGTCTGGCTGCTGCCGCTGCTGATCCCGATCGAGATCATCACGTATTTGACCCGCCCGATTTCGCTCTCGGTTCGTCTGTTCGCCAACATCACCGCGGGCCACGTGATGTGGGAGGTCTTCGCGGGCTTCATGCTCCTGCTCAGCGCCAGCCTCGGCACCTTCGGGCTTGTCGCCGCGATCGTCCCGCTGGGCCTGAATTTCGCTCTCACCGCGCTCGAATTCCTGGTCGCCGTCCTGCAGGCCTACGTCTTCGCTGTTCTTACCTGCCTCTATCTCAACGATGCGATCCACGCCCACCATTGATCGACGCGAGCCGCCCGGTTGCTCCGAGGCGCCGCTTTCTCCATAAGCACACCCGAAACGGTCCAGATAACAGGAACATCCCATGGCCCTCGACTCCGCCATCCTCGCACGTGACATCGGCGCGGGCCTTGCCACCATCGGTGTCGCCGGCTCGGGCGTCGGCATCGGCAACCTGTTCGGCTCCTTCGTCTCCGCCGTCGGCCGTAATCCCGCCGCGCGCGACCGCATGTTCCGCGAGGTCCTCCTCGGCTTCGCGCTCACCGAGGCCGTGGCCCTCTACGCCCTGGTGATCGCGCTCATCCTTCTCTTCTCCTGATCGGGACGGGCGCGACCGCCATGCGCGTCACGCGCTGGACCGTTCCGCTGGCGGCCATTCCCGGCACCGCGGCTGCTGCCAGCAAGCTGCCGCAGATGGATTTCGCCAATCCGCTGACCGTGTCGCAGGTTGTGTGGATGGCGATCATCATGGCGGTGCTCTACGCCATGCTCCGCACCTGGCTGCTGCCGCAGATCGGCGCCGTCATCGCCGACCGTGGCGCCCGAATCCGCGGCGACCTCGACGCCGCCCAGGAGGCCAGGCGCACTGCGGAACAGGCGGTTGCCGAACTCGACCGCGCGATCGCCGAAGCCCGTTCCGAAAGCGAGCGAACCGTCAACGTCGCGATCGAGCAGGCCAAGGCCCTCGCGCGCGCCCAGGCCGACGCCTCGAGCGCCGCCTTGGAGACCGAGCTCGCCCGCGCCGAGCAGCAGATCGCGCAGGCGCGCGGCGATGCGATGGCGAGCCTGGTGCCGATCGCCGACGAGGTCGCGCGCGGCCTGCTCGAGCGCCTGACCGGCCATCCGCCGGATCGCGCGATGCTCGACCGCACGCTCGCCGACATCCAGGCGGCCTGAGCGAAACCCATGGAATATCTCGCCTTCCACACCCGCTTCTGGAGCGTCGGCACCTTCTGGGTCACGGTCGCCGTCGTCCTGTTCCTCGCCGTGTTCGGCCGTCGGCTGCTGGCGGGCATCTTCGGCGCCGTCGACAGCCGCTCGCATGCCATCCAGGACGGGCTCGACGAAGCGCAACGACTTCGACGGGAGGCCGAAGCGATGCTGCTCGAGGCCCAGAACCGCCAGGCCGAAGCGCTCCGCACCGCCCAGGAGATGCTCGATCACGCCCGCGCCCGCGCCGAGCGCCTGACGCAGGAACTCGCCCAGGCCGCCGCCGACACCCAGGCCAGGCGCGAGCAGATGGTCATCGATCGCATCCGCGCCGCCGAGGCCAACGCGATCAAGGAAGTTCGCGCCGCCGCGGCCAGCCTCGCCGTCGAGGCGGCCAGCCGCATCATGCGCGACACGTTCGACGCCGAGCAGGATGCACCCAGCATCGACCGCGCGATCGCCAATCTCCCCACCGCACTCGGCCGCGCCGCCTGATCCTCACCCGATGCCGCGCCTGTCCCTGATCGTCCCGGTCCTCGACGAGGCCGGCAACGTCGACGGCGCCTGCGACGAGATCGCCGCCGCCTTCGCGCCCTTGGCCGGGGACTACGAGGTCATCTTCGTCGACGACGGCAGCACCGACGGGACCGCCGACCGCGTCATCGCCGCGCGCGCCAGGATGCCGCAACTTCGCCTGATCCAGCATGCCGCCCGCTTCGGCAAGGCGGTGGCGCTCCGCAACGGTGTGGCCGCCGCTCGCGCCGACTGGATCGCCACCATCGACGGCGACCGCCAGGACGACCCGACCCAGATCCCGCTCATGCTGCAGACCGCCGAGGCCGCCGGCGCGCCCTATCCGGTCGTGATCGGCGTTCGCCTCGATCGCCGCGACGAGGGCAACAAGCGCCTCGCCAGCCGGATCGCCAACGGCGTGCGACGCCGCATCCTGCAGGACGATTGCCCCGACACCACCAGCCCCACCAAGGTGTTCCGGCGCGAGGACTATCTGCGCCTGCCGCATTTCAACGGCCAGCATCGCTTCCTGCCCGCCCTGTTCCAATACGACGGCAAGCGCGTGATCCTCCGCTCTGTCAGCCACCGTCCTCGCATCGCGGGTCGGTCCAAATACAACAATCTCAACCGGGCCCTGGTCGGCATCTGGGACCTGGTCGGCGTGGTCTGGCTGCGCACGCGGAGCACCAAGCCGGGCAGAGTGACTGAGCTATGAGTGCTCGGGGCTCTGCCCCGAACCCCGCCAAAGGCTGGGCCCTTGGAACCCATGACCCAGATCGCGGAGCGGAGCCCCTGCCTCTTCGCCGGGTCCTCTTCCTCCTGGTGTTCACGCTCCTGATCCTGCTGCCAGGCCGCATCTCGCTCCCACCGCTCGATCGCGACGAGAGCCGCTATCTCGAAGCGTCCCGTCAGATGCTGACCACCGGCGACCTCATCGACATCCGCTTCCAGGACCAGCCCCGCTGGCTGCAGCCCGCCGGCATCTACTGGCTGGAAGCCGGCACCGTCAGGATCGTCGAGGCCCTTGCCGGCTCCGACGCCCCCGCCGGCACCGCGTGGCCCTATCGCATCCCCTCGCTCCTCGCCGGCGTCGCCAACGTCCTGCTCACCGCGTCGATCGGCACCGCCTTGTTCGGTGCCGAAGCGGGCTTCCTCGCCGGGCTGATGCTGGCTGTCAGCGTGCTCTTCAATGCCGAAGGCCGGATGGCGACCATCGACACCACCCTGCTGACCACGACGCTGCTCGCCCTGCGCACCCTGCTGAGCGGCCGGCATCCCTGGCTCTACTGGATCGCACTCGGCGGCGGCCTGATGCTCAAGGGCCCCGTCGGCCTGATCCCGGTCCTCGGCACGCCGCTCGCGCTCTCGTTCGCCGAGCGCGATCTCGACATCTGGCGGCGTCTGCGCCCCGCCTGGGGCATCCCCCTGGCGCTCGCCATCGTGCTGCCTTGGCTCGTCGCCATCCAGCATGTGAGCCACGGCCGCTTCCTCGCGATCGCCGTCGGTCACAACCTGCTCGGCAAGGTCGCGGGATCGCAGGAATCGCATGGCGCCCCCGCCGGCACCTATCTCGCGATCTTCCTGGCCTCCTTCTGGCCCGGCTCGCTGTTCGCGGTCCTCGCGATCCCGTTCGCCTGGGCACGCCGCCGCACCAAGGCGGTTCGCTTCCTCCTCTGCTGGATCATCCCCACCTGGCTCGCCTTCGAGCTCATTGCGACCAAGCTGCCGCACTACGTCCTGCCGGCCTATCCCGCCATCGCGTGCCTCGCCGCCGCTGCCCTCCTTGCCCCGGTCCAACGGGCAGCATACCCCGTCCGCCTGCTCGCCTGGCTCTACGGCGCGCTTTGGCTCGCCGCCGGTCTCGCCTTCGCCGCCGCCGGCCCCGTCCTCCTTGTCCACTACCAGGCAACAAGCAGCCCGGTCGGCATCGCGGCGAGCGTGGCTGGCGCCGCCCTGCTCCTCGCCTCCGCCTCGGTCCTGATCCGCGGCCGCCGCCAGCCCGCCTTCCTGCTCGCCGCCGGCGGCGCCTACGCGATCTATGCCGGCCTGTTCACGACCGTGATCCCCAACCTCACCACCCTTTGGCTCAGTCCGCGCATCGCGGACACGGTGGCCGAAATCCGTCCCTGCCCCGGCAGCGTGCTCGCCTCCGCCTCCTACAGCGAGCCGAGCCTGGTCTTTCTCGCCGGCCGGAAGACGCGTCTGCTGGATCCGGTGGACGCCGCCCGCTTCCTCTCCCAGGATCGCGCCTGCGGTCTCGCCCTGGTCGGCACTCGCGACGAGGCCGCCTTTCGGGGCGCGCTTACCGTCCCCGTCCGCAAGCTGGCAGAGATCGATGGCGTGAACTACTCGAACGGCAGGCACTTGGCGCTCGCCCTCTACACCGCGAGCCCGCGCAAATGAGAGCTGTCGCGGCCCTCCTCCTGCTCGCGACGTCCCAGGCGCTCGCGCAGACGCCGCCCGAGACAAAGCTCGAGATCGATGCGACCGGCACTGCCGAGGCGACGCCCGACGAGCTCGATGCCACGCTCGCCGCCCGGACATCCGGCCCCGACGCCGCCACCATCCAGCAGGGCGTCAATGTCGCCATGCAGGCGGCCCTGCAGGAGGCTGCCACCGTCCCCGCCGTCAAGCCGCGCACGATCGGCTACGACATGAGCCAGGACGACAAGCAGGTCTGGACCGCCACCAGCCGGATCGGGCTCCGCTCGTCCGACAGCGTCTCCCTGCTTGGCCTGGTCAGCCGTCTGCAGTCGACCGGCCTCGTCCTCGAGAGCCTGAGCTGGGATCTGTCGCCCGCCCTGCATGACCGGGCGCAATCCGATGCCATGACGGCGGCCCTGCACGCCCTCGTCCGCCGCTCGGGCGACGCGGCCGCGTCGCTCGGCCTGCATGTCGACCGCTTCGCCGACATCCGCGTCTCCGACGGCGGCTTCGTCCAGCCGCGCCCGTTCGGCGTCATGCGCGCCCTCGCCGCCCCGCCCGCGGCGCCGTCCGCCCCGATGTCCGTCGATGTCACCGCGACTGCGACCGTGCTGCTGCGTCCATGAACCGGGTCGCCTTGGCGCTTGCCCTCCTCGCCGCGACCGCCGCCTCCGCGCAACAGCTCCCCGGCCTCGGCCCCACCGCCAAACGCTTCGAGGTCGATCGCGCTCGCCTGCCCTGGCGCGCGCTCGGCCGCGTGCAGACCGAGTTCGCCGAGCGCTGCACCGGGTTCGCGGTCAAGCCGGACCTCGTCGCGACCGCCGCCCACTGCCTCTATCTGCCCAAGGTCGCCCACTTCATCCGGCCGCACGAGGTGCATTTCCTGCTCGGCGAACATCTCGACACCTTCGTGGACCACGCGCGCGCGCTCAGCTTCGCCGTCCCGACCGGCTATGATCCGACCGACGAGGCCGGCACCGCCCGGCTCGACCGCGCCTTCGTCGTGCTCGATCACCCCGTGTCGGACAGCGTGCTCCGCCTCGCCACGTCGATGCCGCCGCCCGGCACCCGCCTGATGCTCGGCGGCTACGGCCAGGACCGGCAGGAGCGCATCCTTGCCGATCCGGACTGCCATCTTCTGGGTGTGGCGGACGGCCTGATCCGTCACGACTGCGCCGCCACCCGCGGCACCAGCGGCGCGCCGCTGCTCGCCGAGACCGGCGGCGAATGGCGCGTCATCGGCATCCAGATCGAGGCCGAGCTGCTCGGCGTCGGCGGCGTCGCCGTCTCCCTCGTTCAACCCTAGCCGAGGCTCTCCCGGATGGCGCGAGCTGATGCTCGCGACGGCATCCGCAACGACGACGTCAAGCCCGTCGAGATTATCCCGATGCGCGACGGCGTGAAGTTCTGCACGTCATCCCCAAGGGCGCGCGACGCGCCGATCGTGCTGACCCGCACGCCGTAATATAACCAGGGTTTAACTCAATCAGGTCGGCAGCCGAGGCACATGATGGAGTTGGATGACCGCCCCGGTGGTTCGGAGATCCGGCGCCGCTCCACGCATCCGGCCTCCGACATCCTCGATCTCTACCTGGTCAAGTGGGACTTGGTTGCCGACGGAGAACTCGTTTTCACAACGTCCAGCCAACTGCTGCCGGTTCGCGCGGGCGGCGCGGCCGCGATGCTGAAAGTGTCCACCGATCCGCAGGAACGGGTCGGCGGCGCTCTCATGGAATGGTGGGACGGAGTCGGAGCCGCCCGCGTTCTGGCAAGGGAGGGCGACGTCCTCCTCATGGAGCGGGCAGCGGGAACGCGATCGCTGGCCGTGATGTCTCGCTCGGGCAGTGACGCCGAGGCGTGCCGCGCCCTGTGCGTCGCTGCACAGGATTTGCGGGCATCGCGGCCCAATTCGCCTCCGCAGCTCACTCCGTTGGACGCCAGGTTCCACGATCTCGCACCGGCGGCTGCCCGACATGGCGGCATCATGAGGAGGAGCGCCACCGCCGCGCGGACACTGCTATCGGCGCCGCGTGACGTCGCGGTCCTGCATGGCGACCTGCACCACGGCAACGTGCTCGACTTCGGCGACCCCGGCTGGCTCGCGATCGATCCCAAGGGTCTGGTCGGGGAGCGAGGCTTCGATTACGCGAACCTGTTCTGCAATCCTGATCTTTCAGACCCGGTGCCACCAGTCGCGACGCTTCCAGACGTGTTCGCATCGCGGGTGGCCTTGGTCGCAGACTTGGCCGGTCTGCAGCGTGACAGGCTTCTGCTCTGGGTGCTGGCGTGGGCAGGCTTGTCGGCGGCCTGGATCATCGACAGCGGCGAGACGCCCGCGACCAGCCTCAACGTCGCTCGGCTTGCGTCAGCCGAATTAGACCGCTGACGACGCTCCTGGTTGCGGAGTTCGAGCGACGGATGGATGATCGTGGAGAACACGATCCGGCTCACGCGCGCCTGCTTGGCCGCTGCCACGAAGCCGACGCCCATGTCGGCCTCGTCCTCCTGGAAGACGGGCGAGATGTAGAACATTCGGTCTACACCCTCGAGTGCGGCTCCGATGCTCGCCTTGTCTCATAGATCGCCGAGAACGATCTCGTCCGCGCCGTTGTCGCGCGCCGTCTCCGCCTGTTCCGGTGTGCGAACAAGCGCACGTGGCCGAACGACCCGCCTGACGAGCGCTGGCACGACCAGCCCGGCGAAGCGGCCGGCCGCGCCGACAACGAGGATGTTCGCAGCTTCGAGCATGTCGATCTCCGTTTGCCGGATCGCGATGCGACCATGGCACGCAATTGCTTGAAGCTGCGATCAATGACGATACTCTTCAATGAGGGTCTCGAATGGACCGTCTCCTGGCGATGGAGAGCTACGTCCGCACCGTCGAACGGGGCAGCTTCGCTGGCGCCCAAGCTGCGCAATTTCATCGATGTCGCCGTGGAGAGGTTCTAGGATCGGAAGCGCGCTTGGCCCCGCTTGCCGCATCCGACGACAGAGCGCCATCGGAGCAAGACATGCTCTTCAACGAACACCTCGCCGTCAGCCAGCTCGCCCATGCCTGGATCTCCGGCCAGATCCTGCGCGAATGGGCCGAGCCCCTGTCGCGTCCCCTGCTGCTCGCCGCCGAGCAGCACGACATCGCCTGGCTCGACTGGGAAACCGCGCCGACCTTCGACCCGCGCACCGGCCGCCCCCACCTCTTCCGCGATGTCGGCGCCGCCATCCATGCCCCGATGTGGACCCGCGGCGTCGAGCGCGCGCGCGACGCCTGGGGGCTGCATGTCGCCCTCCTGATCTCCCGCCACGGCGGCGTCATCTACCGCCGCTTCACCGACCGTCACCGCATCGATCGGGCCGACGTCCAAGCCGCCGAACACTACCTGCAGGCGCAGGCCGTCAAGCAGGCCGCTTGGGCGCGCGCCCTCGATCTCGACGAGGGGGGTCTCGCCCGTGAGACCGCCCTGCTCGCCCTGTCCGACACGCTCTCGCTCGCGCTCTGCGGCGAACTCCACGCGCCGCTCGATATCGACACCGGCGGCGGCACCTTCGCACTGCGCAACGCCGGCCCCCGTTTCACCCTCTCTCCCTGGCCGTTCCGAACCCGGGAGCTCGTCGTCGAAGCCGAAGCGCGCCCGCTCCCGCCCGGCGGCCGCTTCGCCGACGAGGCCGCCATGCGCGCCTGGTTCGCCCGCACGGAGCGAACCCTCCTGCGTGCCCATCTCGCGTCCGACTGAGCGGCACGCAACTTGGATGTGCTCTCCCGTCAGGGAGTACTGCGATGCGATGGTTCCTGGGCGCGGTCTTCGTGCTGTGCGCTTCTGCGGCGAACGCCGCCGCCGAGAAAGCCGCCATCCTCTTGCCTGGCTCGATCAACGACCATAGCTGGAACGCGCTCGGCTACAGCATCCTCCAGAGCCTCAAGACACACGGCTTCGACGTCGCCTATTCGGAGAACGTCGCCGACGCCGACGAGGAGCAGGCGCTGCGCGATTATGCAGGCCGTGGCGATGCGATCGTCATCGGCCATTCCGGCCGCTTCATGTCCTCGATGGAGGACATCGCGTCCGACTTCCCCCACACCCAGTTCATCGTCACCTCGGGCAACGAGGGTGCGCCCCCCAACGTCATGTCGATCGACTGGAACAACGCCCAGTTCGGCTGCCAGCTCGGCATTCTTGCCGCCCGCATGAGCAGGACCCACCGGGTCGCCGGCATCTACGGCCTCGAGGGCGTCCCCAACATCACCGCGCAGGCAGGCGGCTTTCGCATCTGCGCGACCAAGATAGGTGCGAAAGTCACCATCCTCTATGTCCGCGACATGGAGGATGCGGCGTCCGCGAAGGAGGCTGCTCTTGCACTGATCGCCGATGGCAACGACGTGCTGACCGGCAAGCTCAACGCCGCCCAATCGGGACTGATCGAGGCCGCGCGCGACAAGCATGTATACGTGACGGGCCGCTCGCTCGACGACACCAGGGCCGCCCCGAACGCGGTGCTGACCAACATCATCGAGGACTGGCCATCCATGTTCGGAACCGTCGCCGACCATGTCCGAACCGGCCACATCGCCAGCACCTTCACCGAATACGGCTACAACACCAGGCCGATCACCGGCGCCTCCCTCGTCTACGCCGACGGCCGCGAGCTCAACCCCGCCGTGCCGGCCGCCGTCGCCGCCGAGCTCGACGGCACCGCGCAACACTTCGCCTCCGGCAGTCTCGTCATCACGCCGACCCGTCACGATGCACGCGGTGGGCAGTAGGAAGGCCCTGGGGCCAGGCGGCCCCAGACCCGCTTGACTCAAGACCTTCTCACCGTCCGCGGCATCGTCCGGCGGTTCGGAACCGTCCTCGCCAATGACGGCATCGACCTCGACGTCGCACGCGGCCAGGTCGTGGGCCTCCTGGGCGAGAACGGATCCGGCAAGAGCACCTTGATGCGCATCCTGTTCGGCATGATCCGGCCTGATGCCGGTAGCCTCGTCATGAATGGCCGCACGCTTGCCAACCACCGCCCCGCCGACGCGATCGCTGCCGGCCTCGCGATGATCCACCAGCATTTCACCCTCGTCGAAGCCTGCAGCGTGCTCGACAACATCATGCTCGGCTGGCCGGAGGCTGGGCGCCTGCTGCGGCGACGCGACATCGCGGCCCGGATCCGTGAGACCAGCGCCCGCTTCGGCCTCGACATCGACCCTCAGGCGCAAGTCTCCGACCTGGCGCTCGGGCGGCGTCAGCGCGTCGAGATCCTCAAGGCGATCCTGCGTGGCGCCGACATGCTGATCCTTGACGAGCCCACGTCCAATCTCGCTCCCGCCGAAGTCGCGAGCCTGCTGGACGTGCTGCGCAACCTCCGCCACGCCGGCACCGGCATCATCTTCATCAGCCACAAGCTGCCCGAAGTTCTCGCTCTCTGCGACGACATCGTCGTGCTCCGCGCGGGCCGTGTCGCGTCGCGCCTGCCCGCCGCCGGCGCGTCGCGCCAGCAACTGGCCGAAGCCATGATCGGCCGCACGGGCGCCGCCGTCTCGGCCGCGGACCGCATCCAGGGAGCGACGCGCCTGACGGTCACCGGCCTCACGCTCCCCGGCCTGCACGGGATCGACCTCGCCGTCCATGCGGGTGAGGTGCTCGGCATCGCCGGCGTCGACGGCAACGGCCAGCGCGAACTCGTCGAGGCGCTGGCCGGCATGCGCCCGATCCGGTCCGGCCGGATCGAGATCGACGGCAGTGACATCACCCGCGCCTCGGTCGCCGCCCGCCTGCGCGCCGGCCTTGCCTACATGCCGGCCGACCGGGCGCTGACCGCGCTCGTCCCCGGCATGACGATCGAGGAGAACCTCGCGCTCCGCGGCAAGACGACCGACTCGACCGCCCTGATGCGCGAGTTCGACATCCGTGCGTCGGGCCCCCGCGACATCGTCGCTCATCTCTCCGGCGGCAACCGCCAGAAGATCGTCATTGCCCGCGAGTTCGCCCGCCATCCGTCTGTCCTGGTCGCACACCAGCCCGCCTGGGGTCTTGATCCGGCCTCGACGGAGTTCGTCCTGCGCCGTGTCGCGTCACTGGCGGCAGCCGGGGCCGCCATCCTCTACGTCTCCTCCGAACTCGAGGACGTCCTGATCGCCGCCGATCGCATCGGCGTCCTGTTCAATGGTCACCTGGTCGGGATTGCCGACCGTGGTCAGGCAACCCAGGCCCAACTCGGACAATGGATGTCCGGCGCCGCATGATCCCGCGTCTCGCCGCCGCCTTCCTGCTTGCCGCCGTCACCGCCGCCTGCCTCATCGTCGTCTCCGGCCACGACCCCGCCACCGCCGTGCGCGCGCTGCTCGCCGGTGCCTTCGGCTCGGCAGCCTCGATCGGCGCCGGGCTCGACCGCAGCACGCCCTACATGCTCGGAGGGGCCGGTGTCGCTCTCTGCTTTCGTGCGGGCGTGATCAATATCGGCGCCGAGGGCCAGATCGCGGCCGGCGGCCTCGGCGCCACCGCGGCCGCGATCGCGTGGCCGATCCCTGTCCCGGCGATTGCGATCACGGTCGCGCTCCTCGCGGGCCTGTTCGCCGGCATGGTCTGGGCTGGCGTCGCCGCGGCCCTCCATCTCGCCCGTGGCGTGCACGAGGTGCTCGCGACCCTGCTGACCAACTTCATCGCCCTGCTGCTCGTGCAACTCCTGCTCGCGGGGCCGCTCGGCCAGCCAGGTGCGGGCTTCCTGCAATCGCCGCCGATCCCGGCAACGGCGCGCATGCCGCGCCTGGCCATGATCGATGCCCATCCCGGCTTCCCGATGGCGCTTGCCGCCGCCGCCGCCTGCTCGGCGCTGCTCTGGCGCACGCGCTTCGGCTTCGCGCTGCGCGTGCTCGGTGCCTCCCGCGCCGCGGCCCGCTACGCCGGCTTCAACGCGACCGCGCTCACGGCCACGATCATGCTGCTCGCGGGCGGCCTCGCCGGGCTTGGCGGAGCCGCCGAGGTGCTCGGCCTGCACCGCAGGCTTGTCGAAGGCTTCTCGCTCGGCTTCGGCTTTCGCGCCGTCACCGTGGCTCTCCTCGGTCTGCTGGAACCGCTCCTCGTCATCCCCGCCTCGCTGTTCGTGGGCTTCCTCGAGACCGGCGCCCAGTCGATGCAGCGCGAAACGGGGGTGCCGTCCTCGCTCGTCGTCCTCCTCGAAGGCCTGACCGTGCTGTTCGTGCTCGCCGCCACCGCCCGGCGCGGCCGCGTCTGAGATGGATCTGCTCGCCGCCAGCATCCGCATCGCGACCCCGCTGCTGCTCGCGGCCCTCGGTGGGCTTCTCTCGGAGCGCGCCGGCGTGTTCGCGGTCGGCCTCGAAGGCATGATGCTGTCGGGCGCCTTCGCCGCCGTCGTCGGTGCCGCCTCCGGCAGCGAAGCCCTCGGCATCGCGGCCGCCGCCGTCGCGGGCGCCGTCGCGGGCCTCCTGGTGGCGATCGTCGCCGTTCGGTTTCGCGCCGATAACATGGTCACCGGGCTGTCGATCAACATCGCGGCGGTGGGCGCCACCAGCACCCTGCTGCGCATCACATCCGGCGCCGGCCGCATCCACCTGCCGACCATGCCGCCGTTCCTGTCGCAGCCGCCGCTCACCTGGCTGGCGCTGGCATCCTGCCTCGCCACCGCCTGGTTCCTGCGGAACACCCAGGCCGGGCTGACCCTCACCGCCACCGGCGAAAACCCCGACGCCGTCTTCGCCGCCGGCACCGATCCGCGCGCGGTTCGCATGCGTGCCGTCGTCGCCTGCGGCGCACTCGCTGGCCTCGGCGGCGCGGTCCTGCCGCTGCAGCAGGTCGGCGGCTTCACCGACAACATGACCGGTGGACGCGGCTATCTGGCACTCGCCGCGCTGATCGTCGGCCGCTGGTCACCCTTCGGCACCGCTCTCGCCTGTCTCGCCTTCGGCGCGGCCGAAGCCCTCGAGCTCCAGCTCGAGGCTGGCGGCATTGCCGCCAACCCCTACCTGCTGCAGATGACCCCCTACGTTCTGGCCCTCGCCGTGCTTGCCGTCCTTGGCCGCTCCGCCCGCCTTCCGGCCGCGATCGGCCGTCCGCTGGAAAGCAACCAACCCTGAACTCGCGGGCTTTGGAGCAAGCCCGCCTCAGGATCCAGTTGATGAGCGACACCCAAGCCAAGGAAGCGCAATGGAAGGCCTCGGCCCGTGCGGCGAGGCTGCGCTACGTGACCGACGACAAGCCGGGCATCACCCGCGAGCCGCTCCGTGAGGGATTCCGGTTCCGGGACCGCAAGGGCGTGGTGATCAACGACGAGGCCGAGATCGACCGGATCCGCAAGCTCGCGATACCGCCCGCCTACCGCGACGTCTGGATCTGTCCGGATCCGATCGGACATCTGCAGGCTTCCGGCCGTGACGCACGCGGCCGCAAGCAGTATCGCTATCATCCGCGCTGGCGGGAGGTCCGCGACGAGGCGAAATATGCGCACATGCTGGTCTTCGGCGAGAAGCTCCCCGAGATCAGAGCCGCCGTGGATCGCGATCTCGTCAAGCCTGGTCTTCCTCGGCGCAAGGTGATCGCGAGCATCATCCGGCTGCTGGAGAAATCCCTCGCCCGGGTCGGCAACGAGGAATATGCGCGCGATAACAAGAGCTTCGGCTTGACCACCCTTCGCAACCGCCATGCGCGCACCAGGGGACGGACGCTCACGCTGGATTTCCGCGCCAAGCACGGGGTAGAACAGCATATCGAGCTCCAGGATGGGCGCCTCGCGAACATCGTCGCCAAGCTGCAGGACCTGCCCGGCCAGAGCCTGTTCCAATACGAGGACGGCGACGGCGCCGTGCATGCCATCGGTTCGGACGACGTCAACGACTACCTGCACGAGGTCACCGGCGAGGATATCACGGCCAAGGATTTTCGCACCTGGGCCGCGACCAACCTTGCCGCCCTCGCCCTGAACGAGCTCGAGAAGTTCGACGACAAGGCCAAAGCCAAGAAGAACGTGCTCCGGGCCGTCGAAGCGGTCGCCAAGATGCTCGGCAACACGCCGGCGATCTGCCGTAAATGCTACATCCATCCGGCGATCTTCGACGGCTACCTGGACGGCAGCCTCATGGAGGGGCTTGCCGAACGCGCCGAAGCAAGCCTCGAGCATCCCGACCATGCGCTGACCGCCGACGAAGTCGCGGTCACTGCTTTCCTCAGCCGCCGCCTCGAACGCGCGGTCGATAGCGACCGCGCATCGAGAAGCCGCGCCTGAGCTCGTCCCTCCGGCGCGGATCGGATCAGCCGGGCGACGCCGCCTTCTGCTCTTCCTTCTTGCGCATGTGATGGCCGATCATCGCGCCCGCGACCGCGCCGGTCTTGGCGTGATGGCCCATCATGTGTCCGGCGACAGCCCCTCCGGCGGCGCCCTTCAGGGCGCTGGAGTGCGGCTTCTCGGTGTCGGTCTGGGCCAGCGCCGCCGACGAGGCCACGGTTAGCGCGAGCACAGCCAGTACCTTGCGTGTCATGGTGTCGTTCCTTCCCTTCGGTGTAAGCCCGCTTGAACGTGCGACACGACACGGAGATCATTCCATGTCCGCCCCACTATCGCTGAAGGGTATCCATCACGTCACCGCCATCACGGCTGACGTGCGCTCGAACCACCATTTCTACACGCACGTGCTCGGCATGCGGCTGGTCAAGAAGACCGTCAACCAGGACGACACCACCGCCTACCATCTCTTCTACGCCGACGGCGTCGGCTCGCCCGGGTCCGACCTGACCTTCTTCGACTGGCCCGCCGGGCCCGAGGCTCGCGGCACCAGTGCCGTGACACGAACATCGCTCCGTGTCGCGGGCTCGCTTACATTCTGGTCGGAGCGCCTCTCGTCGCACGGGATCACAGGATCTCTGCGGGAGATCGACCGGCGCGCCGTCCTCGATTTCGAGGATCCCGAAGGCCAGCGGTTGCGCCTCGTCGACGACGCCTTCGGTGACGCTCGGCCCTACGGCGCAAGCCCGGTCCCCGGACCCGACCAGATCCGCGGCCTCGGGCAGGTCGAGCTCAGCGTTCCGGACCCGGCACAGACCGCTCTCTTCCTCACCCGCGTGCTCGGCATGGCTGAACTTCGGACCTTCTCGGATGCCGGCGTCGAGGTGCGGGTCTTCGGTCCGGAGGGCGCGATCGGTTCCGCCGCTGAGCTGCATCTCCGTGCCGCTACGGGCCCGCGTGCACGCCAGGGTGCGGGCGCCGTCCATCATGTGGCGTTCCGCATCGATGACGGCGCCTACGATTCGTGGATCACACACTATCGCGCGCTCCACGTTGCTTCGAGCGGGCCTGTCGACCGGTTCTATTTCCGCAGCCTCTATGCGCGCGAGCCGAACGGCATCCTGATCGAGCTCGCGACCGACGGTCCCGGCTTCCACGCCGACGAACCGATCGAAACGATGGGCCAGACGCTCGCCCTGCCGCCCTTCCTCGAACCGCGCCGTGCCGACATCGAGCGCAACCTCAAGCCCATGGATTAAGGCTGCCCGGGCAGGCTGTTACCTGTATTGCCCGGCCAGGGCCTCCGCCCCCCGCGCCAGCACCGTCACATCCACGCCCACCGCCACGAAGCGCGCGCCGAGCGCGATCACTCGCCTGATCTCGCTCGGCTCGGTCAGCAGGATCCCTGAGGCCTTTCCACAGGCGAGAATCCTCGCGATCGCGCCCTCGATCGCCGCCACGACCTCCGGGTGCCGCGGCTGCCCGATATGACCCATCGATGCCGACAGATCGGCCGGTCCGATGAACACGCCGTCGACTCCGTCGACGGACGCGATCGCATCCAGGGATGCCAGCCCGCGTGCCGTCTCGACCTGCACCATCAGGCAGACCTCGTCGGCCGCCTCGGCCAGATAGTCGGGCCGCCGGTTCCACCGGCTCGCACGCGCGATGGCCGCGCCGATGCCGCGGACCCCGGCAGGCGGATATCGCATCGCTGCCACCAGCTCCGACGCCTGCGCCGCCTCTTCGACCATCGGGATCAGCAGGCTTCGCGCGCCCAGATCCAGGTACTGCTTGATCAGGATCGTATCGCCGACGGGCAACCGCACCACCGGCTCGACCGGATAGGGAGCCACCGCCTGGAGCTGCGCCAGGATGGAAGGCACGTCGTTGGGCGCATGCTCGCCGTCGAGCAGCAGCCAGTCGAAGCCGGCGCCCGCGCAGATCTCGGCGCTGTAGGGACTGGCGAGCGCCTGCCAGAGCCCGATCTGGAGCCGGCCAGACCCGATCGCCGCCTTGAATGCGTTCATCCGAGCCTCCCCCGCATCAGCGCAACGGAACGTGACACTGAAGCCGCAGCACAACAACTTCGCGACACACCCCAACATATCGCGTGCATCAAGCCGGGGCACTGACTACATCTGGTGGCGTTGACCGATTCGAGGGTATCGAGACCGCATGAACGCCATCAACCGCACCCTGCTCGACCGCCTCGCACCCGCTACCGGCAGCGAGCGCACTCCCGGTGCGGCATTCGGCGACAGCTTCCTGCCAGGCCGGCCGCTCGACCCCGGCATGGGCGTCGCGGTGGCGCGCCGCACGGTGTTCCGGCTTGCGGACCACGATGATTTTGGCCGCGTCGCCGACCGCGTCGCCGCCGGCAACCTCTCGCTCCTCGGCAGCGACGCATCCAACGGCCTGGACACCGAATATGCGCATCTGCGCACCTCCGAATATACGCATCTGCGCAATGCGATCGCGACCGGGGCGCTGATCACCTCGGGCCGCCACCTGCAGCACGGCGACGCCGACCAGGCGACGCGCAATATCGAGGTCTTCACCAATTGCGCGACTGCCATCGCCTCGTTCGTGAAATTCTACCTCCTGCTGAACGGCTCGGGCGTTGGCCGCGCCTATGACGATGACTTGATCGTCGTCGATTGGGCCGATGCGCCGCGCCTCGTGTTCCACCTGTCGCCGACGCACCCTGACTATCCCATGAGCGCCGACGCCAAGGGGCGCTTCGCCCGCGACCTCGGCCTCGCTCCCTCCGGCGTCGACGCGTTCCTCGCTGCCAACCTTCTCGGCACTCTCGCCGACGCCCCCGAGGGCGCCACGGTCGTCGGGATCGGCGACAGCCGCGAGGGCTGGGCCGAAGCGGTCGAGCGGCTCGAGAGCATGGCCTTCCGCCGCGAAACCGACCGCGTCCTGGTCCTCGACTTCTCCGCGATCCGCCCCTGTGGCGCCCCGATCGCTGGCATGCAGGGCCGCCCGGCCTCGGGCCCGATCTCGCTGCTGCGTGCCTTCCTCAACATCCGTGACCGCGTCATCGAGCCGGCCCGTCTCCGCGACCCTCACGGTGAGGCATTCGCCTTGTGGGAGCAGGCCATGCTGGTCGACCACTACCTCTCCGTGGAGGTCCAGGTCGGAGGCGCTCGCCGCGCTGCGCGCATGGCGACCAAGTCCTGGCGCGATCCGGGCGTGCTGCGCTTCATCCGCAGCAAGAGCGAGGGCGGCCTCTGGACCGCCAACAACTCCGTCATGGTCGACCGCACCTTCTGGCGCCTGCTGGAGAAGGATCCGGGCGCCGCCAATCCGCTCGCGTCGCACGCGCACGCCGTCTTCGACGAGGCCACGCGCTGCGGCTACATCAACGGCGAACCGGGCTTCATCAACGGCGACGCGCTCGAGGATCACCGGACGGGAGCCGCCTGGCGCAAGCCGATCCACACCGACGGCCGCGACGTGCGCAGCGCGCGCTATCAGGTGCGCGAGGCGTCGGGCCTGATGGGTGAACTCTCCCGTCGCGCGGCGAGCGCGCGCTTTCCCGTCACCACGAACCCGTGCGGCGAGATCGCGCTCCACGTCACCGGCGGCTACTGCGTCATCGCCGACTTCGCCCCGCTGCTCGCCTGCCCGCTGTCGTTCGACGCCTTCGAGCCGGGCCTCGCCGACAGCGACGCCGCCTCGCTCTGGGACGCCCGCGTGTTCGACTCGGTCCGCCTCGGCGTCCGCTTCCTGATGCGCGCCAACCGCATGGATGCCCTTTACAGCGAGGAGGTCCGCCGCACCAATCGCATCGGGATCGGCCCGACCGGCTTGCACGAATGGGCCTGGACCCGCTTCGGCCTTGGCTTTCGCGACCTGCTCGACGAGCGCCGCAGCGCTCCGTTCTGGTCCATGCTCGCCCGCCTGTCCGAGGCCGCCAAGCAGGAGGCCGAACTCTACGCGGCCGAACTCGGCCAGGCGGTCCCGGCCACCATCACCACTGTCAAGCCCGCCGGCACCACCAGCAAGCTGTTCGGTCTCACGGAGGGCGCGCACCTGCCTGCCCGCCGCCAATACCTGCGCTGGGTCCAGTTCCGTGGCGAGAAGGACGAGCATGGCGCCTGGCGTGCCGATGCCGATCCGCTGCTCGCCGACTACGAGGCAAAGGGCTATCCGCTGCGCGCGCTGACCAGCTTTCCCGGCATGACGATCGTTGGCTTTCCGACCGAGCCGCTCGCCCAGCGCCTCGGCATGGGCGACGCCCTCGTCACCGCTCTCGAAGCCACGCCCGCCGAGCAATATCACTGGCTGCGTCTGCTCGAGCGTCACTGGATCGGCGCCGACCGCGGCAATCAGGTCAGCTACACGCTCAAGCTCTACACCGACCGCATCGATCTCGACGCCTTCCGCGACATCATCCGCCGCGAACAGCCACGTGTCCGCGCTTGCGCCGTGCTGCCGAGCCGGCCCGATTCCGAGCTCGGCTACGAATATCTCCCCGAGGAGGATGTGAGCCCCGAACGTTTCGCCGCTATCACCGCCCGGATCGCCGAGCGCGCGGCCGAGGTGGTCGATCTCGCCGAGCTCACCTGTGCTGCAGGGGTCTGCCCGATCTGAAGCAAGGTCGGGCCGGCGCTCGAACCTCACGACGACCGGGTCGGGCGCGTCGGCCGTTGATCGGTATGCTACGCTCACGCTGCCAATCCGCCCGATCAAGGACTGCCCGATGCTCCCGCGTGCCTTCTGCCTGTCGCTTGTCCTGGTCGCCGCACCCGCCATCGCACAGGACGCTCTCAAGCAGGCGATCGACAATCCGGCCCGCATGCCGACCTTCGTCGCCCGCGACACCGCTCGCCATCCCTACGAGGAGCTGCGCTTCTTCGGCATCACCCCCTCCTCCGACATCGTCGAGATCTGGCCCGGCGGCGGCTATTGGACCGAAATCCTCGCCCCGTATCTCCACGACCATGGACATTACGACCTCGCGGTCGCACCCCCTCAGGGCGGTGGCCGCGAGGACGCGCATTTCCGCCTCTCGCCGGCATTGCGGCGCACCCTCGCTGCCAGCCCGTCCCTCTACGGTCGGGTTCACCTGACCGAGCTGGCTCAGGGCCACGACGATCTTGCCGCACCCGGCAGTGCCGACCTCGTCCTGACCTTCCGCAACCTGCACAACTGGATGGGTCAAGGCGACGCTGCGGAAATGCTCGCGGCCATCCACCGCGCGCTCAAGCCCGGCGGCATCCTCGGCATCGAGGACCACCGCGCCAGCACGGCCCACTCGCAGGATCCCAAAGCCGACAGCGGTTACGTGCGTCAGGATTACGCGATCGCACTGATCGAGCGCGCCGGCTTCTCGTTCGCGGGCTCGTCCGAGATCGACGCCAACCCGCGCGACACCACCGACTGGCCGCAAGGCGTCTGGACGCTGCCGCCCGTCCTCGCGCTCGGCCAGGTTGACCGCGCGAAATACGAGGCGGTCGGGGAAGCCGACAATTTCGTTCTGAAATTCCGCAAGCACGGCCAGTGAGCTCCGCCGCCGATCGGCAGGGCGCACCCCAGCAGTAGGAGCGGGGCCCACCCCGCGCCCCGGGACCCGCCACCAACATCCGTCCGGAGATCTCGTGACACGTCTGCGCCTCCTTGCCTTCGTCGCCGCTGTCGCCGCCCGCGCGGCCTTCGCCCAGACTCCCCTGGCCATGCCACCGGCGATCCCCGCGCCACGCGACGTTCCCTTTCCGGGCACGCTGCGGATCGCGGTCGATGCAACCGATCTGGCGCGTCACATCTTCACCGTCCACGAGACCGTGCCGGTCTCCGGGCCCGGCGACCAGGTCCTGCTCTACCCGCAATGGATACCGGGCAATCATAGCCCCACCGGACCGATCGAGCTCCTGGCCGGCCTGTCCGTCCGCGCCGCCGGCGCCGTCCTCGACTGGCGCCGCGATCCCGTCGACATGTACGCCTTTCACATCCCGGTCCCATCGGGTGCCAGCTCGATCGATGTCGATTTCCAGTTCCTTTCCCCGTTGGAGAGCAAGCAGGGCAGGGTGGTCATGACCCCCGAGATGCTCGATCTGCAATGGAACACGGTTGTCCTCTATCCAGCCGGCTTCTTCCTGCGCGACATCCAGACCGACATGTCGCTGCACTTGCCCGATGGCTGGCAGTTCGGAACCGCCCTCGATCCCGCGATGTCGGCCGGCAGCAAGATCGACTTCAAGACCACGCCACTCAACATCCTGCTCGATTCGCCCCTGATCGCCGGACGCTACTTCAAGCGCTTCGATCTCGACCCGGGCGCCGTGCCCGTCCATCTCGATGTCCTGGCCGACAAGCCATCGGAACTCGCGGTCTCGCCGTCGCAGCTTGCCGACCACCGAGCCGTGGTCCAGCAGGCCTACCGCCTGTTCGGGTCCCACCACTATGATCACTACGACTTCCTGCTCGCCCTGAGCGACGAACTCGACGGCGAGGGTCTCGAGCATCACCGATCGAGCGAGGACGCGACGGACGGCAACTACTTCACCGCGTGGGACAAGACATTCGCCGGGCGCGACCTGCTCAGCCACGAATTCACCCATTCCTGGAATGGAAAATACAAGCGCCCAGCCGATCTCTGGGCGCCAAACCTGAACATCCCCGAGCGCGACTCGCTCCTCTGGGTCTACGAGGGCGGCACCGAATATTGGGGCCAGGTGCTCGCGGCCCGCTCGGGCCTGTGGACACGCGACCAGGCGCTTGATGCGCTGGCCAACGACGCCGCCATCGAGCAGAACGAAGTCGGCCGTGCCTGGCGTCCACTCGAGGACACCACCAACAGTCCGATCTTCGTGCGCCGCCGCTCACTTCCCTGGCTGGGCTGGCAGCGTGGCGAGGACTACTACCTCGAAGGTCTGCTGGTCTGGCTCGACGCGGACACGCTGATCCGCGAGCGCACCCAGGGTAAGAAATCACTCGACGATTTCGCGCACGCCTTCTTCGGCACCGACGATGGCGCCTTCATTGTCTCGACGTACCGCTTCGATGACGTCGTCCGTGCCTTGGGCGCTGTCACCCCCTACGACTGGGCCGGCTTCCTGCACGAGCGTCTTGATCGGCGCGGTGGTGAGGCGCCCCTCGACGGTCTTGCCCGCGGCGGATACCGGCTGGTCTACAACGAGACGCCGAGTCCGTTTCTCACCAGCTACGAGAAGGAACTCGGCGTGCGCGACTTCAGCTATTCGATCGGCCTGACCCTGAAGGGCAAGTCGATCGTCGACGTTGCCTGGGGCAGTCCTGCCTGGAGGTCCGGCCTGACCGAAGGCAGCGAGATCACCGGTCTCGACGGCCTGACGTTCGTTGGTCCCGAAGATCTTGAAACCGCGATCCGCAACGCGGCGGCGAGTCACGATCCCGTCGAGCTGCTGGTCCAGACCGGCAAGCACTACCGTGTCGCCCGTGTGACCGTCACGACCGGACTCCGCTATCCGCACCTGGTCCGCTCGACGGGCCATCCCGCGACCCTCGATGCGATCCTTGCGGCCCGACCCTGATCGTCTCAGGCCGGCAGAGTGCGTGACGCGGCGCTTCCGTGGCTCCCGATGACCGCGACCGCCTCGTCCAGCAGCGTGATCCAGCCATCCTTGTTGAATTCGGTGGGCCAGGCGGTACGGGCGAGGCGACCGTGATAGCCAGTGAACGAGCCGTCCTCGCGGCTTTCGACCAGGCCGTGTGGCTTGCCCGCGACGCTGTTCGTTACCCATAGCATGTCGGCGTTGCCGTAGGACCGGATCGCGGCATAGAGCCTCTCCATCGACCCCATGTCGTCATCGAGACTACAACGTCTGAGCATGATCCGAGTCTGGTCCTCGACGACTTCGAGCAGCATGCTGACCTGGAATCTCAGCATGGTGGACTGATCCGCCCTGATCCGCTCCTCCGAATACTCCGGATAGTAGCGATAGGTGTGGATCTCGAAGCCGTAGCGCCGGCTGGTCGCCATCCATTCGGATCCGCGTAGCCACATGTCCAGATCATCTTCGGTTCCGAAATCCGCAAAACGGGTCTCGAAGGCAGTCGCCAGCACCGCGTTGTCGAACGATCCGGCCAGCCGAAGCAATCCCATTCGGTTGAACCCGACCTTTCGCTGCATCAGCCCGAACTCGCAATTGTTACCCAAACCCTCGAAACGCATCACGAGGTCGCGTTCGCGTGCTTGGCGCTCGGGATCGGCGAAGTCGCCCTGGAGGGATTTTCCGATGGCGATCGAAACCTGATCGCCCGAAGGTATCTCGATCTGTAGCCGGCTGGACCTGAGCGCCAGTCTGTTGCCGGCGACCGGCATGTCGAGGCGGAACCGCGAGGCGTCCGCGTCACGACCGAGGATCGCCGCGACGTCGCGGCTCTCGACTTCCCGCTCTTCGATCTCGATCGAAGCTGGCTCTGTTCCCGGAATATGCAGTATGAGCCTGATGTCCCGGTTGGGAACCGGCTTGAAACTCTCCCGGTGGCAGATCCACCCGGCGCAGGTCAACCGGGAGCGGCCGTCGTCGTCTTCATAAATGCGGAAGTCGTCGACCCGGTACATCAAGTTGGTCAGCATCGCGCGACTTTCCGTGGAGCTGTCAAGTCGCGTGCGCGCCGATGTCAGGCCGAAGCCACGTCGCAGCCACGCCGCGCAGAATGGGATCGTCCTGCATCTCGGCCCGCAGTCGGCTCTTGAGCAGGTTCAACCGGTGCGAGAATGTGCATAGAACCAGAGATTCGGCCTCCGCGACCGACGGCAATGATCGGAGCGCGTCAAGATCGCCTACGAGACCGGGCAGATGAGCCATGGCATGCGCGTCATTGACCGTTGGATCGCGCGCACGATCTTGGATGCGCCGGAGGAGATCCGCCGGACCAAGTGCCACGTGCCCGCCCGGATGGTCGCGCAGCCCGAACTTGTTCTCCTCCCAGATCACCTCGTCGATCGATTTGATTCGATAGATGTTGATCCAAGCATCGTCGAACACCGGATCGCCTTGCGATGCGCTGAAACGTCGTCCCGGCCAATGATGCATGGCGCCCGACGCCTTGTGGTAGACGCAGTCGACCCCCGCTGCGGCGATCGGCTCGCCCGAATGGCTCCCGATGAAGTTCCGTGTCAGGAACATCGATTTGACGGAGCGCTCGCCCACTGGAAGACGAGTGGTGAACCTCTCCGCAAGTGGGCGGCGGCTCCAGCATGCCTGCCCGCCCGGGAGGAAGATCAGCCGGCTGAGCGCGACGACAGTCGCTCCTTGCTCCTCACGCTGGCGTGCGAAATCTGCAAGCGACCGGTAGCGCTCGAGATTGAGGATGACGAATTCCTCGATGTCGATGATCAGCGACCAGCGATAATCGAGTGACTGCGGTAGGCAGGAGAGGAAATGCGCATTCGCCTTCAAATGGGCAGAAACATCCGCACCGTTCTCGCACTTGATCCAGGTGATCAGTCCCTCGTCGGCAAGCGCCTCGAGCAGGGTTTCGGAATTGTCCTCGCCGCTGATGGAATAGATGAAGATGCCGGTCGCGCCGAGTGCTCGGTGATGCGCGACCCACTCCATGATGTAGGGGCCGTCGTTGTACACGACGGTCATCACCGCCACGTCGTGTCGAGGCTGCACCAGACATCTTGCCCTGGCGACGACGCGCCGGCATGCCGAGTCGGCCACGTCGTGATGTGTCACCTGATCGAGAATGGGACCGATGACGATCTTCCTTGCCTGGTCCCGCGTCGACACCCAGTCACACAGTGGCCGCCAGGCGGCATCGAACCAGATGTCCTCGCTGAAGGCTGTCTCCATCAACCGGTCCAGCTTCGGTCCCTCCAGGGAATTCAGCACGTCATCGAGGGTGGGCGATGGGCAGGCTTGCACGATCTGGCGACCGAACAGGCGCAACGTGTCACTGCTACTCCGCTCGATCCAGCCGACCAGTTGGCCCGCATCGAGCGGGCCGTCGGGAAGTTCACGGAGTGCCGAGGCCACCCGGCCGATCCAGACACGATCGACATCATCGGTCGCAGGCATCAAACGGAACCGTTCCCATCCGTGCGCATGCGGCCGATCGCAATTGACACTGACATGATCCGTCGACACCGGGCCCGCGGATACGAACATTCCGTTCCGGGGACTGAGCAGCGACACCGACCCGTCATCGAGATGCTCGATGAGCGCGTACGACATGACGTAGAGCCGGGCCGGATCCGACACGACGCTGACGAGCGTCTCCGCGCCATGGGCTCCGGTCAGAAAAACAGTGCCGGGGCGCGAGGGATGGCGCAGGCCTACCAGGCTCCGTAGCGTCCCCTGGTTGTCGATCGGATGATGGACGATCCGTCCGAGATGGTCCAAGGCCAGCCGTCCGCCTGTTTCGGACCGCACTTCATACAGGGCTTCGTCGGGCGGTTGGGCGGCCTGCGCCACGGCTGGGTCGGATAGACCAGTCGGGATCTCGCGGGACGGGACAGATTGCTCAGGAGGGAATCGGGTCTTGTTCCACGTCAGCAATCGGGAGACCAACATGAGCGATCTGTCTCGGACAACCTGCCGCCGTCATAACAAATCAATTTTTGTCCTGCAACCAGAATTGCGACGAGAGTCCATTCTGCGCGGCTGGTGGCAAGGCAGCCAGCAATCGTCGGTTCGTCAGGGAACAACCGCTCCATCTGTTTCATTGCCGAGCCGGACCAAGTTGTTCCGCTCGCCGTGAAAGTCGTCTTGGATGACGATGGCGGCCATCGCTCGATCGGAGATGCCGATGCCCTCTGGACAGGCATCGGTGTCTTTATCGGAGCCAATGATCAGGCCGGTGCCGGGCGCCCCCCGGTGTCCTCGCGTCCGCCGCCTCCGACCGGAGGATCCCCCACGCACCAGTTCAGCTATCCCCGACAGGCCCTCGTCCGATCTCCAGCGCTTCGAGAAGGCTCGCCGATGCCGGATCGTATCGGATCGCCCGCCAGCCCGCGCGCCATGCACCTTCGACGTTCGCAACGCCGTCATCGATGAAGATGAGCATCTCGCCGCCGACCGCGAGCTCTCGTGCGACCGCCTCGTAGCTGCGCGGATCTGGCTTCTTCATTCCGAGCTCGGACGAGAAGAACATCGCCTCGAACTGCGATGGATCGAGGAGTCGCGTGATCGGACGTGGGTTGTTGGTGAAGATACCGAGCCGGAAACGCAGCCCCAGCGCGGGGATCTCGGCCATTGGCCTCCGCGCCGCCGAGAACGGCGACAGCCAGATGTTCCACGCTTCCTCGACATCGATCGCGCGGCCGCACATTGTCGACAGGAATCCCGACAACTCGGCCTCGGCCGCCTGTCCAGTGTCGATCCGCTCCGTGATCCCGTCGTCGTCGATCCGTAGCTTGACCACGTCCGGCGACAGTCCGGACAGCAAACCGATCAACGCGAGACGACGCTCCGGCGCGAAATCGAGCAACACCCCGGCAAGATCAAGCAGCAGCCAAGGCCGCTCGCCGCTCATGCCTACTCGGCGGCTTGCGCGTATGCCTCGAGCGGCGCGCACGTGCAGACCAGGTTGCGATCGCCATGAGCGTTGTCGACCCGCTTGACGGGCGGCCAGTATTTCGCGATCCGCAGATAAGGCAGAGGAAACGCCGCCTGGCCGCGGCTGTAGGCATGGCTCCATTCGTCCGCGGTCAGCTCGTCGACCGTATGCGGCGCGTTGCGCAGCGGATTGTCCACGCGATCGAGCCGGCCGTCCGCGATCGCCTTGATCTCGGCACGTATCGCGATCATCGCATCGCAGAAGCGATCGATTTCCGCCCGCGTCTCGCTCTCCGTCGGCTCGATCATGAGCGTGCCCGGCACCGGCCAGCTCATCGTCGGCGCATGGAACCCGTAATCCTGCAGCCTCTTGGCAACGTCCTCGACCTTGATCCCCGCCTCCGCCTCGAACGGACGGCAGTCGACGATGCATTCGTGCGCGCACGTGCCGCGTCGGCCCAGATAGAGCACCGGAAAATCGCCACCGAGGCGTGCCGCGACGTAGTTGGCCGACAGGATCGCGACCTCGCTCGCGCGCTTCAGCCCGTCGGCTCCCATCATCCGGATATAGGCGTACGAGATCGGCAGAATGCCCGCACTGCCGAAGGGTGCCGCCGACACCGGACCCACGCCGGTCACGGGCCCCGCATCGTCGCGCATCGGATGGTTCGGCAGGTATGGCGCCAGGTGCGACGCGACCGCGATCGGACCCACGCCCGGACCGCCGCCGCCATGCGGGATGCAGAACGTCTTGTGCAGATTGAGATGGCAGACGTCCGCGCCGATGGCCGCCGGGTTGGTCAGTCCCAATTGGGCGTTCAGGTTCGCCCCGTCCATGTAGACTTGCGCGCCCGCGTCATGCGCGATCCGGCAGATCGCGATGATCTCCTCCTCGAACACGCCGTGCGTGCTCGGATACGTCACCATCAGCGCCGCCAGCCGCTCGGCATGAAGCGACGCCTTGGCGCACAGATCGTCGAGATCGACGTTCCCTTCGCGGTCGCACGCCACGACGACCACCCGCATGCCCGTCATCACCGCACTCGCCGGGTTGGTCCCGTGGGCGGAGGCCGGAATGAGGCACACGTCGCGCGCTCCTTCCCCGCGCGACTCATGATAGGCGCGGATCGCGAGCAGTCCCGCGAGCTCGCCCTGGCTCCCCGCGTTCGGCTGCAGCGATACCGCGGCGAACCCTGTCGCTGTCGCAAGCCATGCCTCCAGGCGTGCGATCATCCGACGCGTGCCCATCGTCTGGTTCGCCGGCGCGAACGGATGCAGATCGGCGAATTCCGGCCAACTGATCGGCATCATCTCCGATGTCGCGTTCAGCTTCATCGTGCACGAGCCGAGCGCAATCATCGATCGATCGAGCGCGATGTCGCGGTCGGCGAGTCGCTTCAGATACCGGAGCATTTCGTGCTCCGACCGGTGCGTGCTGAACAAGGCTTCCGGCAGCAGGGGCTCACGCCGGTTCAGCCCGGGTGGCACCGACTCTCCCGCCGGCTCATTGCCGATTCGCAGGCCGAGCGCGCTAGCCAGACGCAGCAGCTCTGCCTCCGTCACCGTCTCGTCGAACGCGATCGAGACCGAACCGTCCTCGAGATCGCGTATGTTGAAACCCGCCGACAGGGCTCGCATCACGAACGATCCGGCACCCTCGCCCGCTTCGATCGTCACTGTATCGAAGAACGCGTCATGGCGGACCGCAAACCCTGCCTCGATCGCCGCATCCGCCAGCCGTCGCGCCTGGCCGTTCACCCGGCGTGCGATCGCCCGCAACCCCTCGGGCCCGTGCCAGATCGCGTAGAACCCCGCCATCACCGCGAGCAGCACCTGTGCCGTGCAGATGTTCGACGTCGCCTTCTCGCGCCTGATGTGCTGCTCGCGCGTCTGCAGCGCCAGGCGCATCGCCGGCCGTCCCGCCGCGTCGACCGAGACGCCGACGATCCGCCCCGGCAGCGATCGCCTGAAGACCTCGCGCGTCGCAAAAAACGCCGCGTGCGGACCACCGAAACTCATCGGCACGCCGAACCGTTGCGCCGAGCCCACCACGACATCGGCTCCCATGCTGCCTGGGCTCGCCAGCAGCACCAGCGCCAGCGGATCGGCGCACACGATCGCGAGCGCGCCCGCCGCATGCGCCGCCTCGATTTCCTCCGTCAGGTCGCGCACCGCGCCCGTCGTTCCCGGATATTGAAGCACCACGGCGGCAGCGCCGGTCAGCCTCTCGCGCAGTGCCGCGACATCGCCCGCCTGGTAGCGCGTCAGCGCTGTCCGCAGTGGCCGCGCCCGCGTCTCGATCACAGCGCGCGTCTGCGGGTGCAGGTCGTGCGCGAGCACGACCCCACGTGCCCCGCCCTTCACCGACGCCATCGCCATCGCCACAGCCTCGGCCGCCGCCGTTGCCTCATCCAGCAGCGACGCGTTGGCGACAGGCAGCCCTGTCAGCCCCGTCACCATCGTCTGGAACCCGAGCAGCGCCTCGAGCCGGCCCTGCGCGATCTCCGCCTGATACGGCGTATAGGCCGTGTACCAGGCCGGATTCTCCAGCACGTTGCGCTGGATCACGGACGGCGTGTGCGTTCCATGATAGCCGCAGCCGATCAGCGATCGCACCAGCACGTTCTCGCCCGCCAGGCGCTTGAGCTCGGCCAACGTCGCCGCCTCGCTGGCCGCCTGCGGCAGGCCCTCGCTGAAATCCTGCGCGATCGACCCAGGCACCGTACGCGCCATCAGGGCGTCGAGCGAGGCGGCGCCGACCACATCCAGCATCGCCGCGACATCCGCGTCGTCCGGGCCGACATGGCGGCACACGAACCCCGCTTCGGCGAATGTCGGCTCTGAACCAACTGAAAACCGTACGGGGATCGTCGAGCCGTCCGCCATCACAACGTCTCCAGGAAGGCCTCGTAGGCCTCGTCATCCATCAACGCTTCGAAAGCGTCCTCATGCGCCGGCTCCATCCGGAAGAACCAGGCCTCCCCCTCTGCATCGCTGTTGATCAGTCCGGGCTCCTCGACGATCGCGTCGTTGACCTCCGCGATCTTCCCCGCCAGCGGCGCGTAGACGTCGCTTGCCGCCTTCACGCTCTCGACCACCGCGCAGGCTTCCCCTTCGACGACGTCGCGGCCCGCCTCCGGCAGTTCGACGAACACCACGTCGCCGAGCGCCTGCTGCGCGTGGTCGGTCACGCCCACCGTCGCGGTTCCGTCATCCTCCAGACGGACCCACTCGTGATCGCGCGTGTAACGGGTCTCGGCCATGGACACGCCCCTCAGGCTTGCGCGCGCCGCGTCCGCGGCGGCAGGAATGGCAACGGCACCACGCGCGCGGGCACAGTGCGCCCGCGCACGTGCAACATGATCGCCGAGTCGGGTTGCGCGAGGTCCCGGCGAACATAACCCATCGAGATCGGACCGCCGATCGACGGTCCGAAGCCGCCCGACGTGATCGTCCCGGCGGCTATCCCGTTCCCGTCGCTGATCGCGGTTGTGGCCCGTGCCGGTGCCCGCCCGTCCGGCAGGATGCCGACACGGACCCGATGCGGCCCGAGCCGGATCTGGTCGGCAATCGCGACCGCCCCGGGGAATCCGCCCTCGGTCCGACGTCGGCGCGCGACTGTAAACCCGAGCCCAGCCTCGATGGGCGTCGTCAGCTCATCGATGTCCTGGCCCCAAAGAGGCAGGCCAGCCTCCAGCCGCAGGCTGTCACGCGCGCCCAGCCCGGCCTGCGCCACCTCCGGCTCCGCAAGCAGCCGCTCGGCCAGAGCCTCGGCGGAGGGTGCCGGCACCGAGATCTCGAACCCGTCCTCGCCCGTGTAGCCGCAGCGCGCCACCAGCGCCTCTCCAAAGAACCCGGCGGACATGAAGCCGAGCCTGGCCGCCCCAGGGAAGGCACGCTCCATGACCGCTTCTGCCTCGGGTCCCTGCACCGCCAGCAACGCCCGATCCTCGTGCGTCTCGATCCCGACGTCCGAGTCGAGCGACCGATCGAGATGATCGCCGTCGACCGCCCGCCGCGACGCGTTGACCACCAGAAACAGCCGATCCGCCGCCAGGCGTGTCACGATCAGGTCGTCGATGATCCCGCCTGCCTCGTTCAGCAGCACGGTGTAAAGCTGCTTGCCCTCTGGCAGTCCCGCGATGTCGCCGGGCACCAGCCGCTCCAGCGCCGCCGACGCAGCGACCCCGTGCAAGGTCACCTGTCCCATGTGCGACACGTCGAAGAGCGATGCCGCGCGCCTGCAGTGCAGATGCTCTGCCATGACACCGGTTTCGAACTGGACCGGGAGCGACCATCCGGCGAACGTCACCATCCGGCCGCCGCGGGCCCGATGCAGCGCATCAAGCGGCGTCGTCCTGATGTCGGCACTCTCGCGGTCGTCACTCATGCATTCTCCGCGACGCAAAGGCCGCGCCAGTCGATCATCTGACCGATCCGGCCGACCCCCCTCTGTCGCGGAACCTGAGAGATTCGGCCGCCCCATTCCTGCGGGCACTGGGCGTGCCTTACTCCGTCGGTGCGGATCGGCGGTGAAACCGGCCCGGCTTTCCAGAGACCCGTGTTCCGGCGCGGTCCATGATGCCTGAGCGTTTCCGGGGGCCGGTTGCGCCTTCGGCGGCAGCGAACTGCACTCTCCCGCGCCGGCGGTTCGAGCGGACGCACACTGCCGCACGACAGGCGCGCCCGCAAGCACGGATCGGGCCCGGATCTTTGCGCAGGAGCACCACCACGCCCTATATGCACGTTCGGTGCGACAAGCCATCCCTCGAGCTGACGCGACGGTGACCCATGCCTGACCAGACTTCTCTCCTGCAGCCTGGCCGCGACCACAGCGAAACTTCCCGGCCGATCGACCGCCGGTCGATGCGTGTCCTCCTCGCGGGCCCGCGCGGCTTCTGCGCGGGCGTTGATCGTGCCATCCGCGTCGTCGAGGAGGCCATTCGACGCTTCGGCGCGCCCGTCTACGTGCGCCACGAGATCGTCCACAACCGCACTGTCGTCGAGCAGCTCGAGGCGCAGGGAGCCATCTTCGTCGAGGAACTCGACGAAGTCCCCGGTGATTCGCCCGTCGTCTTCTCCGCGCACGGCGTTCCCAAGTCCGTGCCGTTCGAGGCGGAGCGCCGCCACCTGCTCTATCTCGATGCCACCTGTCCGCTCGTCTCCAAGGTTCACCGCGAGGCCGAGCGTCATTACGCCGAAGGCGGTCCGGATCAGCTCCACATCCTCATGATCGGCCACGCCGGCCATCCGGAAGTCGTGGGAACCATGGGACAGCTTCCGCCCGGTGCCATGTCCCTCGTCCAGTCGGCCGAGGAAGCCCGCACCGTCGTTCCCGCCGATCCCGACAAGCTCGCCTTCATCACGCAGACCACGCTCTCGGTCGACGACACCGCCGAGATCGTGTCGATCCTTCGCGAACGCTTCCCTTCCATCGAGGGGCCGAAGCGCGAAGACATCTGCTACGCGACCACCAACCGCCAGGAAGCCGTCAAGACCATCGCGCCCGACTGCGACCTCGTCATCGTCATCGGCAGCCCCAACTCGTCCAACAGCCAGCGCCTGCGCGAAGTGGCCGAGCGCTCCGGCGCGGCGCGTGCCATCCTGGTTCCTCGCCTGAATGATCTCGACTGGTCCGTCCTGCAGGGTGTGGACACCCTCGGCATCACCGCCGGCGCCTCCGCGCCAGAGGCCCTGGTGCAGGAAATGGTCAACGCACTCGCCGAGCGCTTCGCGCTCACGATCGAGGAGCGGACGGTCAAGCTGGAGGACGTCATCTTCAAGCTGCCCGCCCCGCTCGAGCGCGCCTGAGCAAGCCCAAGGGACAAGGCCTTGGATCCATCTCAAGGCCAGGCCGCTGCCCCGGGCCCGCGACGGATCCGAGCCAAGCCCCCATCCCAAACTGACATGTCCTTCGGCGCGTTAGGCTCGCGACCTCTCGGCTCCTGATGGCGGTCTACACCGACGTCACCGACGAGCACCTCACCCAATTCCTGACCGAATACGACCTCGGCACCCTGGTCGCCTTCCGGGGCATCGCCGAGGGTGTCGAGAACTCCAACTTCTCGCTTCGCACCACGGCGGGCGACTTCATCCTGACCCTCTACGAGCGTCGCGTCGATCCGAGCGAGCTGCCCTGGTTCCTCGGCCTGATGCGGCACCTCGCGGCCAAGGGCATCAACTGCCCGCTCCCCGTCACGGGCTCGGACGGCAACCCGCTCCGCTCTCTCGCCGGCCGTCACGCCGCCATAACCACCTTCCTCGAAGGCGTCTGGCCACGCCGCGTCAGCCCCGATCATTGCCGCGCGCTCGGGGACGCCATGGCGCGCCTGCATCTCGCAGGTCAGGCCTACGCGCCGGCACGGCCAAACGGCCTCGGCTTGCCATCCTGGGCACAACTCCTCGAGCAGTCCCGCTCGCGCGCCGGCGAGGTGCTGCCCGGTCTCGGCGATGAGCTCGCCCGTCATCTCGATGCCGTCACGCGGGCGTGGCCGGCCGGACTGCCCGTGGGCCACATCCATGCCGACCTCTTCCCGGACAACGTCTTCTTCCTCGGCGGCCGGCTCACCGGCATCATCGACTTCTATTTCGCCTGCACCGACCAGCTTGCCTACGACCTCGCGATCTGCCTCAACGCCTGGTGTTTCGAAGCCGACGGCCAGTTCAACATCACCAAGGCGCGCCTCCTTGTCGCCGCCTACGACCAGATCCGCCGGCTCGATCCGGGTGAACGCGCTGCCCTGCCGATCCTCGCCCGTGGCGCAGCCCTCCGCTTCCTCGCGACCCGCCTCTACGATTGGCTCAATACGCCGGGCGACGCCAAGGTCACGCGCAAGGACCCGCTCGAATATCTCCACAAGCTCCGTTTCCACACGGCTGCCAGCAGCGAGGCTGCCTACGGCCTTTGATGGGCCGGCCCTGGTCTTCAAGCTGGGACGCCGTCATGCGGCACACGCTCCAGCCGTTCGATGACGCGCCTGCACGTCGATAACCCCAGCATGTCGCCGGGCGAGTCGGTCGCACGTTGCTGGGCCTGCGTCTCCACCATCGGCGGCGACCGATAGCGGCAGGCTTGGCGGATGGCCTTAACCGCGTGGAAACGTCCCGTGGCTACGGTGAAGAGGAGCCTCTCGGAGCGGCAAAGTGTTCGATCAACTGGCCCGCTGGCTCATCCATCCGTCCGGACTGACCCGGCATGGTCTCTGCCAGCTCTCGCCGTACGGCGCGATCTGGCTCCAAATCCTCGCCGGCCCGCTCGCGGGTGCGGCTCATGTTGCGATCTCTATCGCCCTCGTCGGCTTCGCCTGGCAGCGCCGGGGTTTGACGTACCGGCCGCTGATCTGGCTGTTCGCGTCCTTCATCGGCCTGAGCGGACTCTCGCATTGGCTCGACTCGCTCACGCTCTGGTTCCCTGCCGACCGCCTCGAAGGTGTCGTCCGGGCCATGACGGAAGCCGTCTCTGTCGTGGCGGCACTCGCGCTATGGCGCACCCTGCCGCGTCTGCTGAGGCTTCCGTCACCCGCCGAATATACGGCGACCGAGGAGGCGCTGCGGCAAAGCGAGGGTTTCCTCAGACGAACGGGCCAGGTGGCCCGCGTCGGCGGTTGGGAGCTCGATCTGGTGACCGGTGAGTTGATCTGGACCTCCGAAACCTGTCGCATCCACGGTGTTCCCCTCGACTACCGGCCCACCGTCGAGCAGGCGCTCGACTTCTATCCGCCCGAGGCACGCGATACCTTGCAGGCCGCGTTGGCCACCGCTTCCGCCGGTGGTCCAGGCTACGATCTCGAACTGCCTTTCATTCGGGCCGATGGAAGCCGGATCTGGGTCCGAACATTCGGATCGGTGGAACGCAAGGACGGCAAGCCGGTAATCGTCACCGGCGCGATCCAGGACGTGACCGACCAGGTCCGCCAGCGCCACGCGATGGAGCGTGCCAACCAGCGATCGATCCTGGCCACCGAGGCAGCCGGGATCGGTATTTGGGACTGGAACGTCTTGACCGACATCGTCGTCTGGGACGACATCATGTGTCGGCTTTACGAAGCAGCAGCAACGAAAGCAGTCGATTACGCGACGTGGCGGCAATACCTCCACCCGGACGACCGTGCCCATGTCGAGGCGGCATTGCAGGATGGGCTTTCCGGTGCGCGTTCGTTCGACACCGAATTCCGGATCCTGCTGCCCGGCGGCACTCGTCATATTCGTGCCATCGGCCGGACCCTGCACGACGTCGATGGGCGTATCGAGCGGATGATCGGCGTCAATTGGGACATCACCGAAGCGCGCGAACTCGCCGCCGACCGCGATCTCCAGGCCACAAAGCTCGTGCGGAGCGAGGAGCGTTTCCGCCTCATCGCGGAGAACGCCAATGACGTCATCTCCCTCGTCGATCCGGACGGAAGACGAAGCTACGCCTCTCCCGCCACACGCCGGCTTTTCGGGGTGGCGCCGGAGATCTTCCAGTCACGCGATGCCACGGAGTTCATCCATCCGGACGACAGGGCTGCTGTCGCGGCGTTGCAGGGCGCCCTTCTCAACGGCGAACGAACCGAGGCCCACATTTCTTTTCGTGCACGCAATCTGGAACGTGGTGAGGTCTGGATCGAAGTGAACGCGCGCGCCTTGACCGACCCGTTGACCGGCGCGGCTTCGGGCTATGTCTCGGTCCTGCGGGACGTGACGGATCGTCGCGCGGTGGAAGCCGAACTTCGCACCATCAACGTGGAGCTTGACCGGCTGGCCCGGCATTACGCCCAGGCGCGGAACCTTGCCGAACAGGCCAACCGCGCCAAGACGCGCTTTCTTGCGGGCATCAGCCACGAGCTTCGAACACCGCTGAACGGCATCCTCGGTTATGCGCAATTGCTGCACATGGACGAAGCGCTGACCGACATGCAGCGGGAACGTGTTCGCTTCATGCTCACAGCCGGCAAGCACCTGCTGGAGATGATCAGCGGCGTGCTCGATATGAGCGAGATCGAGTCGGAGTCGCTCGAACTTCAGCTCGCCCCGGTCGAGCTGCGCGCCGTCGTCGATGCATGCATCGACATGGTCCGTCCGGCTGCCGAAACGAAACATCTTTCGATCGCCGCCGCCTTCATGCCGGCCGTTCCCACCCAGACGGTCACCGATCCGAAGCGTCTGAGGCAGATCCTGCTCAACCTCATCGGTAACGCCGTCAAATACACGGTCCATGGAGCTGTAAAGATCCAGGTGACCACGACCACCGACGACCGCCGGATCCGGATCGAAGTCTCCGACACCGGTCCGGGCATTCCCCAGGAGCGGCGCGCGCTGTTGTTCAACGATTTCGAACGGCTCGAGCTCGGCTCACTCAGTCTGGAGGAAGGTTCCGGACTCGGATTGTCGTTGGCAAGGCAGCTGACAACGCTCATGAACGGCTCGATCGGCTATGACGACAATCCAGGCGGTGGCAGCGTCTTCTGGTTCGAGTTGCCGCTGGTTGCCGCCGGGACGTCCTCAGCCGACCAGGGTTCGGCTGGCTTGACCTTCTGTCCAGGCGAGGAAGCGCCCGCAGCGATCAAGCCGCTCCAAGTCCTTGTCGCCGACGACGTGGCGATGAACCGCGATATCGCTGCGGCCTTCCTCCGCTCCGCTTCTCACGACGTCGTCTGTGTCGACTGCGGCGCCGATGCGGTCATCGCGGCCACCAAGTCGGATTTCGACATCATCCTGATGGATGTCCGGATGCCCGGCATCGACGGGCTTGAGGCCACACGTCGCATTCGGGCTCTCCATGGATCGCGCGGCGACGTTCCGATCGTGGCCCTGACCGCTCAGGTTTTCACCGAGCAGGTCAAGGCCTGCACCGAAGCCGGAATGGACAGCCACCTGACGAAGCCATTCACGATCGAGAGCCTTCTGGCCGCCATCACCCGAGGTGTTGCGGCCGGCCGAACGCGACAGGCTGCGGACCTGCACCAGGCCTCGCCGCCGGCACGGGACCAGCTCGGGTCGAGCCTGCCGATTATCGAGGAAGAGGCGCTGCGGCGAACGGCATCGGTTCTCGCGCCGGAAGCGGTCCGGTCTTTCCTCGACACGCTCGCCGGCCTGGGAGATAAGCTGCAGCGCCGGCTGACGACGCGTGACCATTCCGAGATGATCGACATGTCCCTAGCCGAAGAGGCGCATGCGCTCGCGGGAAGTGCGGGAATGTTCGGTTTCGAGCGGTTGGTCTTCGTGGCAAGAACGTTCGAGCGCGCTGTCCAGACCGACATGTCAAAAGCCGCCACGATCGCCCCCGACCTGACCGATGCGCTCGACAGGTCGCTGACCGAAATGCGCCGTCGCGTCTCGATGATCCCGTTCTAGCTCGGACTTCGACCTCAGCGACCGTGACCGCCACCACCATGAGAGGCACCGCCGCCATGAAAGGCGCCGGCACCGTGAAATCCACCGCCGCCGTGGAAGCCGCCGCGGGGTCCCGGGATCGACGGTCCTCGCCCGCCGAAGCCCCTTCGATCAGATCCGCGGCCATAACCGTACGGTCCGACGTAGTAGCCGGGCCCGAATCCGTCGTAGAAACCGCCACCTTCGTAATAGCCGCCACCGATCTCGTCGCCGCCGTAGCCGCCCCCGTCATAGGCACAGCCGGCGATCCCCAGTGTCAGCAGCGCGAGCGCACCGGCAAGCGGCGGCCACAGGGTCCTCATTTCGCATCCTCGTCGGGCTGGTCACCCGACCATTGCAGCAGCCCGAACGCCGCGCCCTCCGGATCGGCGACGATCGAGACCGGATGCCCGTCGCGGTCGGCATGCGCCGGCACCAGAACCCGGCCGCCGAGACGGAGAACATTGCCGACCGCGGCACCGACGTCCTCGACGCGGAGGAAACTCAGCCATCGTGCGCGATAATCCGGCCGGTCGGCCGGGAACGAGTTCACGCTGGCGCGGGCAAAATTGTCCGCGGCCAGGACCAGATGCTTGCCGCTCGTCGAATCGGTCGCGTTATAGACCTGAAAGCCGAAAACCGCCTTGTAGAACGTCGCCGCTGCCCCCGGATCATGCGTGATCAACGAGCTCCAGATCCACATTCCATCGCCGGCAAGCGTGTCGCCGGGATCGCCGCTGCTCGATGCCAGCACGGCGAACACGGCACCCTGCGGATCCGCCATGACCGCTTCACGGCCCAGATCGGGCACGTCGCGCGCGCCAAACAGGACCCTGGCACCAACACTCGTTGCCGACCGCACCGTGGCGTCGACATCGCCTGTCGACAGGAACGTCAGCCAGGCCGGCCGATGCCGTCTATCGGCCGGGATCGGCTTCTCGATCAGGCCCGCCACCTGCGCGCCGCCGCTCACCGCCTCCGCGTACCGCGTCCCTTGGACCGGAACGTCGCGGAACGTCCAGCCGAACAGGCCCCCGTAGAACCGTTCCGCGTCCGCGACGTTCGGCGTGACGAGCTCGGCGAAGATCATCTTGCCCGGGTGATGCTCGCCGCTTGCCGGTGCCAGAAGGGCCGGCAGTCCGGTGGTCGACGCGTCGGCGCCCATGGAGAGCGCGCCACCCGCAACACAAGCCATCGCGGCAAGCAGGCGAACAGGCTGCGAGAGGATCCGGTTGATCTGCACTGGCCGCCTTGTCACCTCGATCTCCCGCGTCATCCCGGCCGACTACGCTCGAACGTCGCGCGCGTTCCTGTCTGGACTGTCGAGGCCGGCTCCCCAACCAATGGCGCTCCGGAGGAACGCGAAGCCGAGCGCCGAGAACGCGGCGATCTCGCCGCTGTCCTTGCCGTAGCCGTGCCCACCCGCCGACGGCTCGTGGAACCAGGCGCGATATCCCATCGCCTGCAGCTTGGCCGCCATCTTGCGCGCATGTCCCGGATGCACCCGGTCGTCACGGCGCGTCGTCGCGAGCAGGATCGGCGGATAGTCCCGCCCCGGCACGGCCGCGTGATAGGCCGAGATCGCGCACATGAAGTCCCAGTCCTCCGGCTTGTCCGGATCGCCGTATTCCGCAATCCAGCTCGCTCCCGCCAGCAGCCGCGTATAGCGGCGCATGTCCACCAGCGGGATCGTGCAGAACAGCGCGCCGAACAGCCCGGGATAACGCGTCAGCATGTTGGCGATCAGCAGCCCGCCGTTCGAGCCGCCCTCGGCCGCGATCCGTCCCGGCCGCGTCACCCCACGACGCACCAGGTCCGCCGCCACCGCCGCGAAATCGTCGTGCGACCGTGTCTTGCCCTCCCGCCGGCCGGCCTCGTGCCAGCGCGTTCCGAACTCGCCGCCGCCGCGCAGATGCGCCAGCACGCTGGTGCCGCCGCGGCCGAGCCACAACTGACCCACGCGGCGGTCGTAACGCGGCGCGCTCGACAACTGGAACCCCCCATACCCGGTCAGATGCACGGGCGCCTCGCCGGTCTCGCCGGCTGGTCCTGTCTGCACGTAGGGGATCCGTTCGCCGTCGGCCGAGATCGCCTCGTGCCGTGTGACAGTCAGATCCGACGCGTCGAAGGTCGCGGGCGACCGCTTCAGTATTTCGGGTGCGACCGACCCTCGGGCCACCATCATCAACTGCGGCGGCGTCACCGGGTCCTGCGCGCTCGCGAGCAGTGTCCCGTCGGACTCGCTCTCCTCACGGTCGAAACGCCAGACCGACACCACGCCCTCGTCCGGCAGACCAGGCAGCGCCACCTTCTCCCATCCGTCGTCGCCCGGAACGAAGGCCCTGAACACCGGTCGCAACTCGTCGAGGATCGACAGCACGAGCCGCTCTCCGGCCCAGAAGCTGCCCTGCAACGACAGCCGCTCGCCAGGCTCGAACAGCACGGTTCCTCGTCGCTCGCCCGCCAGGAACGCGCTCAGCCGGAAACCCACCACCGTGTCCGGCGGATGGACCGTTCCACCCGCCGTCCATGCCGTCCGCGGCTCGACCGTCAGCCAGTCGCCGTGCCAGTCCGATCGCGCGTCCGTCGGCAGATCGAGCCGCGTCCCGGGCCCGGTCCGGTCGCCGAGTCGAACGACCGCATCGAAGAACCCGGTCCGCTCGATGAACACCACCCGCTCCGCGTCCGCGGTCCTGTCGAGTCTCGCCGAGACGCTCATGTGCGCCGCATCGGTCTCGAACAAGACTTCCCCGGGCGTGGCGCCGCGCCGCCACAGGCGCACCGTCCGGGCATAGCCCGCTGCCGTCGCCATCCCCTCGCCAATCGCCGAGGACAGCAGCATAGTGTCGATGTCGAGCCAGTCCGCCTGGCTCTTCGCCTCCGCCAGCCTGAACCCGTCCGGCACGAAGCCCAGCGTCTCGAGATCGAATTCACGCAACACCGTCGCGTCACCGCCGCCCCGCGACAGCGACAGGATCACCCTGGTGTGGGCCGACGGCAGCGATGTCGCGCCCGCCCAGACCCAGTCCTCGCCCTCCGTCGCGGCAAGTGCGTCGAGGTCGAGCAGCATCTCCCAGTCGGGCGTTTCGCCGCGGTAGCTTTCGAGGGTCGTTCGGCGCCAGACTCCGCGTGGCCGAGCCGCATCCTGCCAGAAATCGTAGAGCAGGCCGCCGCGCCGGCTCACCACCGCGATCCGGTCCGGCCGGTCCAGCGTCGCCTTCAGCGCGTCTCGCTCGGCAGCGAAGCCGGGGCCACGGAACCGCGACAGCGTCGCCCGGTTCTGTGCCTCCACCCACGCCAGCGCCCGCTGCCCCTCGACCTCCTCCAGCCAGATCCACGGATCGTCGTCCGGAGCCTCGATCATCGGCCGTGCGCTGTCGGTCATCGTCGCCTCCTCGATCATCCGCCGGACTCGCTCCCCGCGTTATGCGATATTATCCCTCCCCCGACGCCACCAATGAGGCAAGCCACGCCCATGATCGAAGCCATCGTCGAAGGAGGCGGCATCATCGTGGGCCTCGGTCTCCTCCTCTATTTTCAAGTTCTCCGAACCGACCCGTCCGCACCGCGAACCGGGCCTGGCACCAGCGAAGCACCCCGGCCGACCGACACCAGGACCGATCCCGACCCCTCGTCGCGGACGTGAAAAACTCCACAAATTTCAAGCGTGCCCACCCCGGGAACCGCCGATGCCCGCGCAAGACCTGATGCCTACGCCAGCGCTCACCGGCCGACCGACCGTGGAGGTCTGGACCGATGGCGGCTGCAAGCCCAATCCGGGTCCAGGCGGTTGGGGGGTCCTGCTGCGCTTCGGTGACGTCGAGAAGGAACTGTCCGGCGGTCACCCGGCCACCACCAACAACCGGATGGAGCTCACCGCGGCCGCCGAGGCGCTCGAGGCGCTGACGCGGCCCTGCCGCGTCAGCCTGCACACCGACAGCGAATACCTCAAGAACGGCATCACCCGCTGGTCCACCGGCTGGGTGCGCAGGAACTGGCGCAGCGCCAGCGGCGACCCGGTCAAGAACATGGATCTCTGGCGCCGCGTGCTCGAAGCCGCCAAGCCGCACGACATCGAATGGCGCTGGGTGCGCGGCCACTCCGGTGATCTCGGCAACGAGAAGGTCGACCGTCTCGCCACCGCCGCCCGTAATGAAGCGAACCGTCCGTAAGGGGGGGCTTTGCAGGATTTACAGAATTTGCAAATAGTCCGGCCCCACGAGCCGACCGGCGCCCGGCCGTTCGATCGGGCGGCCGGCACGACACCGCGGGAGCGCCGCCCTTGATCCTGCACGACCTCCGCGTCCATCCCGAAAGCGAACGGCTCGCGCGCGAGCAGCAGCTCGCCTGGCGCATCGCCGCCGTCGCCGCCGACCCGGTCGCCGTCGAGCCCGAAATCGCCGCCATGATCATCAACCGCGTCATCGACAACGCGTCGGTTGCCATCGCCTCGATCAACCGGCACCCGGTCGTCACCGCCCGCGACCAGGCGCTCGCACATGGCCGCCCGGGCGGCGCGTCGGTGTTCGGCTGCGGCCCCGAGATCCGGGTGCACGCCGAATGGGCCGCCTGGGCCAATGGCACGGCGGTGCGCGAGCTCGACTATCACGACACTTTCCTCGCCGCCGACTACTCCCATCCTGGCGACAACATCCCGCCCATCCTCGCGGTCGCCGAGCAGGCCGGCCGCTCCGGCGCCGATCTCGTGCGCGCCATCGCCACCGGCTACGAGATCCAGGTCGATCTCGTTCGCGCGATCTGCCTGCACAAGCACAAGATCGATCACGTGGCGCATCTTGGTCCTTCCGTCGCCGCCGGGATCGGGACCCTGCTCGCTCTGCCCCCGGACACGATCTACCAGTCGGTCCAGCAGGCGCTGCACGTCACCACGGCCACGCGCCAGTCGCGCAAGGGCGAGATCTCGTCCTGGAAGGCCTTCGCGCCCGCCCATGCCGGCAAGCTCGCCATCGAGGCGGTCGACCGCGCGATGCGCGGCGAAGACGCGCCATCGCCGATCTACGAGGGCGAGGACGGCGTCATCGCCTGGATGCTCGACGGCAAGGGGGCACGCTATGCCGTGCCGTTGCCCGCCCCGGGCGAACCCAAGCGCGCGATCATGGACACCTACACCAAGGAGCACTCGGCCGAATACCAGAGCCAGGCGCTGATCGACCTCAGCTTCGAGCTAGGCCGGCAGGTCGGCGACTGGGAAGACGTCGAAGACATCATGATCGAGACCTCGCACCATACCCACACCGTGATCGGGACCGGCTCGAACGACCCCCAGAAGTTCGATCCCGCCGCCTCGCGCGAGACCCTCGATCACTCGATCATGTATATCGTGGCGGTCGCCCTGCAGGACGGCGCCTGGCATCACATCCGTTCCTATGCTCATGAGCGCGCCCAGCGCCCCGACACCGTCCGCCTGTGGAACAAGATACGCACCGTGGAGGACCGGAAATGGACCGAGCGGTACCATTCAGATGATCCGACAACCAAGGCTTTTGGCGGCAGGATCGTCATCACGTTTACCGGCGGCAGGCAGCTCGCGGCCGAACGCGCGGTCGCCAACGCTCATTCGCTCGGCGCCACCCCGTGGACACGCGCGGACTACATCCGCAAGTTCAACACCTTGACTGAGGATATCCTGGCACCAGCCGACGCCGACCGTTTTCTCGACATCGTCCAGGAACTGCCGACGCTGACGCCGGCGCAACTCGCCCGCCTCAACGTTGCCGTCCCTGCCCACAGGCGCTCCGTCGGCGCGCCCGGCCTGTTCGGCTGACAGGAGCTTCGTCATGAGCGTCGTTGAACAGGCAGTTCCGAAACCCAAGAAGTCCGTCGCCCTGTCCGGGGTGGTCGCCGGCAACACCGCGCTCTGTACGGTCGGCCGCACCGGCAACGATCTCCACTATCGCGGCTATGACATCCTCGATATCGCGACCACCAGTGAGTTCGAGGAGATTGCCCACCTCCTCGTTCACGGCAAGCTCCCGAATCGCGCCGAACTCGCGGCCTACAAAGCTCGGCTGCGCTCCCTTCGCGGCGTCCCGGCTGTCGTCCGGACGATCCTCGAAGCCGTTCCCGCTTCCGCCCATCCGATGGACGTGATGCGCACCGCGGTCTCGGCCCTCGGCTGCGTGCTGCCTGAAAAGGGCGATCACACACCGGCCGCCGCGCGCTTCATCGCCGACCGCCTGATCGCCAACCTTGGTTCGATGCTGTTGATCTGGTTCCAATTCTCCCACAATGGCAGGCGCATCGCGACCGATGTCGACGATGACAGCATCGGCGGTTTCTTTCTCCACCTGCTGCATGGGACGCCTCCGCGCGAGAGCTGGGTGCGCGCGATGCACACCTCGCTCATCCTCTACGCCGAGCACGAGTTCAACGCCTCGACCTTCGCGGCACGCGTGGTCGCCGGCACGGATTCCGACCTCTACTCGTCCATCGCTGCCGGGATCGGTGCTCTGCGTGGTCCCAAACATGGCGGCGCCAATGAGGCGGCGCTTGACATCCAGGAACGCTATGCCACCGCCGACGATGCCGAAGCCGACATACGTCGCCGGATCGATGCCAGGGAAGTCGTCATAGGCTTCGGACATCCGGTCTACACGGTCTCCGACCCACGCAACGTCGTCATCAAGCAGGTCGCGCGCGATCTGTCGACCGAGAACGGCTCTCTCGCCCGTTACGCGGTCGCCGAACGGATCGAGCAGGTCATGGCCGACACCAAGCGCATGTTCCCCAACCTCGACTGGTTCTCCGCCGTCTCGTACCAGCAGATGGGCGTCCCGACCGCGATGTTTACGCCGCTCTTTGTCATCGCGCGTACTGCCGGCTGGTCAGCCCACGTCCTTGAGCAGCGCGAGGACGGCAAGATCATCCGCCCGTCGGCCAACTACACCGGACCCGAGAATCTCGTCTTCGTCCCACTCGCCGAGCGCCCCTGATCATGCCCTATCTCGTCGCCGCGGACGCACACGCCGAGCCCGCCGGCGCGCGCTTCCGGGCCCTCCTCGACCGCCGCGGGATCCTGCAGATCCCGGGCACCCACAACGGAATCGCGGCCTTGCAGGCGAGGAGCGCAGGCTTCGAGGCCTGCTACCTGTCGGGCGCCGCGATGACCGCCTCGATGGGCATCCCGGATCTCGGCTTCATCACCGTCGACGAAGTCGCCTTCTTCATCCGTCAGGTCGCGCGCGCGTCCGGCCTGCCGGTTCTCGTCGACGGCGACACCGGCTATGGCGAAGCGCTCAACGTGATGCACATGGTCCGCACCTTCGAGGATGCGGGTGCTGCCGCGGTCCATCTTGAGGACCAGCTCCTGCCCAAGAAATGCGGCCATCTCAACGACAAGCGCCTGGCCGATCCGCAAGACATGGCCGCCAAGATCGCCGCGGCATGCCGCGCACGGCGCCATCTCGTGATCGTTGCGCGCACCGACGCCGCAGCTTCCGAAGGCCTCGACGGCGCCGTCGCCCGTGCGCGCCTCTACGTCGAAGCCGGCGCCGACGCGATCTTTCCCGAAGCGCTTCATGCCGCCGACATGTTCCGCGCCTTCGCCGAGCGGATGCCAGGCGTCGCTCTGCTCGCCAACATGACCGAATTCGGCCGCACGCCGTTCTTCACCGCCAGCGAGTTCGAGGCCATGGGCTACCGCATGGTGATCTGGCCGGTGTCCTCGCTTCGCGTCGCCAACAAGGCCCAGGAAGCCCTGTTCGCCTCGATCCGCGCCAACGGCGGCACACATGCGATGATCGAGAACATGCAAACCCGCCAGGAGCTCTACGACCTCATCGGCCTGCACGACTACGAGGCGCTCGACGCCTCGATCGTCCGGACGATCATCCCCGAGCGAACGCCGCAATCCGAATGACGATGCATCCCCCAGCCACTCAACGCCCGCCGCTGCGCTCGGTCTTCCAGCGCTTCGAGCGCGAGGACTGGGCACTTTTCCGCGCCGGCGCCCCACTCTCGCTCACCGACGAGATGCTGCAGGTCCATGCCGGCCTGATCGAGCCCGTCTCGGTCGGCGAAGTGCTCGACATCTATCTGCCGCTCGCGCGCCTGCTCGGCCTCAACATCGCCGCCATCCGCGACTTGCATCACGCCGTCCAGAGCGGCTTCTTCGGCGCCGCCGCCTCGCGCCCCTACGTCATCGGCGTTGCCGGCAGCGTCGCCGTCGGCAAGAGCACCTTCGCACGCCTGCTCCAGGCCGTGCTGCAATCGCTCGATGAGCGCCTTGACGTGGCACTCGTCGCCACCGATGGCTTCCTGCACAACACCGAGACCCTGAACGAGCGCCATCTGATGCAGCGCAAGGGTTTTCCGGAAAGCTATGATCTACGCCGCATGCTGTCGTTTCTCGTCGCCTTGAAGAGCGGTGAGGGGCATCTCGAAGTCCCTGTCTATTCGCACCATCTCTACAATATCGTACCCAACAAGTTCCAATCCATCGACCGGCCCGACGTCGTCATTTTCGAGGGCCTCAACGTCCTGCAGACGCGGGCGGCCCCGGTTGTCGCCTCAGATTTTTTTGACTATTCGATCTACATCGATGCTGAGACAACGGATATCGAAGCCTGGTACATCAAGCGGTTCCTTTTGCTGCAGGAAACCGTGTTTCAGGACCCGACGTCCTATTTCCATCGGTTCGCGAACCTGCAACCCGACGAAGCGGTCGACACCGCGCGTCACTTCTGGCGCGAGATCAACCTGCCGAACCTGGTGCAGAACATCGCCCCCACCCGCGAACGCGCAAGCCTGGTGCTGCGCAAGCAACCCTCCCACGCCGTCGGCGAAGTCTGGCTCCGCAAGGCCTGACCAGGGCTCCGCCCTGGACCCGCTGGGGCGAGCCGCCCCAGACCCGCGCCCGTCAAAACCACGAACCCGGCGGACTCTGTTCGTTTCAATTGAAATCGATTCTTAGTCCAGATATTATTCGCATCTGACTGATACTCACCGGCTCTCGTGCAGTCCAGAAAGGTTTCCTGTCTGCTCGTCAACGTAAACGCCCCACTCACGAATACGGTTGGTGATGATAAGGTGAAGCTGATTTCGAACATACTCCGCGCGATAGAAGAAATGAGGCTCTGCGTCTCCGCCAAACGGATTTTGCGGTCGACACCGAATACTACCATCCCAATTCCATATCGTTGCGTTCGACGACGATCGACCTGGAATATCCTCGATCGAAAGGAACCCGGAGCCGTCTCTCAACTCGACGAGGACATCAATTGGGAAAGAAAGGTTGATCACCATGTGATGCGAGCTAACGTGCCATGCGACATCCGCAAAACCTTTAGACCAAGTGATTGACCTCACCATTGTTTCTCACTCTCGTTGGCATGCCGTTCGTCTGGAGAGTACGCCAGGAGTCAGAGATCCGCGACTCTTCATCATTCGAGGCTGCTCTCCTTTTGGAACGGCTCATCCAAAAAAATACATGATGTCGTCGATTACATCTTGGTCTGATTGCGCAAAGGTCCGTGTTTTGCCTGTTATCACCGCGTCTATCACGTGACGGGCAGGCGGGAACGAGGGATCAGAGCGCAAAATCAGGATGCAAAGTCTTTCCTTTTCCGTCGACTTCGTGAGGTAATCGTCTACGATTCTTTGGAGATGCTTGCAACAATCTTGAACTGTCACCTAGTCCTCCGGGATGATATTGGTTCGATCAAAATTCAGGATCTGATTTGTTCAAAGCTGCTGTTCCCCACCAGCCTCGTACTCGGGGTATGAGCGAGTTATCGGCTCGAGGTCAGGGCCAGAAGCCCCGTTCTCAAGGTGCAGGCTTGCATTCCACGGAGAAAATGCTCGTCGAAATCGGGTCGAGCCAATTCTATTTTTTAGAACTCGTGTTATAAGACAGCTTCGATATAAGCAAGTTGGGCGTTTATTTCAGTGGAGATTTCGATGGGAAGCTGGCTCTTAGGTATCGCTTTCAGCACCAGTCTTATCTCACCGAAGAATTCTCTAGGAAGGGTGCTGATGGTTGTTGCGTTCTCCAAATCTTGAGCTTCTTCCGTGAGGCCTCGCTTGCGTAAATGTGCCGCTGTCTCCTTCGCGGTGCGGAACAAATCCTGATTGCTGCTGATGATCATGGATCTTCTTTCGAGGCGGGTGCTGGCGGTCAGGGCATCATAAACGAGTTCAGTCATACAACCTCGGGAGGCCTCTTGACCTCTATTTGCCTGTCAGTCACCAAGGCTGTCCAAATTATCATTGGACGCGCCACGACACCCCGGCATTACTCATGTCATCGTTGATGTAGGCTTGAAGATAAGTCGAGATACCTTTGTAACGAGTCTTGCCATTCGCGTCATTGACCCAAAGCTCTGGCTCATCCCAGAACTCAAGCCACAGTAAGTAAACCCTCTCGTAGTTTAATTCACTGCAGGCAAATAATGACAGACGTTTAGGGCGGAATAAGGCGGATGCCTCATCTGGTCAGCCGCGTTCTCCGCCGGCGCGGCTTCCCTTGCCTTTGCATCGGCGTCGTCGGCCGCTTCCTTCATTTCAGGGCTGACCGCCTGCCGAGTCATTCTGCCGCCGTTTTGCTGGATCGAGTTGTTCCAATCGGCAACGTGCTGCTGCAGTGCTTGGTCCTGTGCACATAATTCTAGGGCAGCTCCATAATAATACCGGCCTTTGCTCAGCAATCCGCTCCCTTCACCACGGCCTGGAACACCATACTGACGCATTCGTTTCAGGAACAGACACTTTGGCGCCAATCCTGGCCTTGTCCTTCGGCGACCAGCGGCGGCGTTTCGGGGCCAGTCAGAACCTCGAACCGACGGGGCCGCTGGTTCGTATCATCATTAGCGTCGAACATAACTTCAGCGCCAAGCTCTCAAAACCATCAGGACCAAGCACGGTCAGGCGAACATCGGAGAAAGGTTCTCAGGACACCGCTTACGGTAAATGTTCCTGTCTTCACGTTACTCAGGGCGTCTTTGACTTTATGCGTAGCCGAAAAACAAGTAATCAGGGCGCTAAATGGGCGCGAAGCGCGTGGCTTTCTGCGGCACCGTATGTGTCATGATCTGCAATTTTCTGTAGAAGCTCGCAGCATTGCTTTTCCACAACGGGACCCTCCCGAAAAGTTATGATCTTATCGAACAGTTCGTCCCGCGTTGCTGGCGATCACATACCAATAGATAGAGCTTTCGATGCTTCCAATTCTAATTGGTTAAGGCGTTCCCTAATACAGGGCGAGAGAGAAGAATCGTGCAGTAACTTGTTTGCAAGGAACGTAAGCGCCATCAGGATTTCAGACCCCGTACTACCGCCATGTATCGCATCGCGAATCTTCGATCCGTATGTGCCAAAGCCATCTTCGTCTAAGTCCATAGCGATCATTTCGGCTTCTGCATATAAATCGTAACTCATAGTTATTTTGTCCCAAAATAGCTCATATCTACCGACCCTGGATTGGTGACTACCTCTATCCCACCCCCGGCATTTTGGCCAACAGGCGGTGCTGGTCTTGTCACGAAGGGAGCACCCGGTTTGAGGGTTCCTGTCTCTATAAAGTTAGCATTCGCGACATTTTGCTGTGGTAGACCATAGCGATCCGCGTAGCCTGGGCTGGAGGGATTTTCCAAAGACCAGAATTGGGCTTCGGCCGCCTGACTTCGTCCCATTGTCCCAATTCGATAAAGAGTAGCTCCGCTGTCAACGCGAGATCTCGCTGCGATTGCGTCTGGGTCAGTGCTTTGGGCAGCTTGCCCAAATGGCGTTTCGATAGGTTTTGGGAGGGTGTCAGAGTCAAAGCCGCATGCCGCGAGACCAAAGGGATCGACCCAGGTCAGCGGGTCGCGCGGGTAAGCAGCAACGTTCGTCCCACCTGCCAATCGGATCGGGTCCTGATGGACGTAGCATCCTTCATCGGGCGCGTAATACCGGAACCGATTGTAGTGCAGTCCGGTCTCGACGTCGCAATACTGGCCCTGGAAGCGGACCGGTTGCGCGACCTCGGCCACCATCGTGCGGGCGACGGCGCCCCAGGCCTTGAGGCTCGCCTGCCACACGACCCGCCCGTCGTCGTTGGTGACCTCCCGCGGCGTGCCGAGATGGTCGAGATGGTAGTGGTAGACCACGCCGGGCTCGCCCGGCGCGGTCCGCGCGACCTGCGCCAGCGGGCGAAAACTGCCCGGCTCGTGCAGATAGATCGTCGCCAGCGGATCGGCGGCCGGTGCGTCGCCCTCGGCGGTGCTCTCGGCCAGCAGGACGTTGCCCGACCAGACGAACCGCGTCGTCCGGTCCTCGACCGGACCCGACGGCGTCGTGTCGTCGTTGGCGGGCGCGGGCGCCCACGCGGTGCTCCGCTTCTCGGTCCGCCGGCCCAGCGCGTCATACCGGAACGACGTCAGCCGGCACCCGCGCCTGCTTTGCTCCTCGACCGCGCCGAGCTGGTTGTCCGCTCGATACCGGTAGAGCCGCTCGACGCCGCCGCCGGCGCCACGGACCTCACGCACCCGGTTGCCGCACCCGTCATAGTCGAACTTGCGGTCGCCCCGGATCAGCAGCCGGTCGCCGATCGCGGCGCCCGTGCCCTCGCCCCCGTCACCGAGGATGTTCCCCGCCGGATCGACCACGAAACTTTCCGGCGCGTCGCCGGCCACGCCCACCAGCCGTTCGCACGCGTCGTACTGATACGACCGCATCCCGCGCGCCAGATCGATCGTCTCGACCAGCCGGTCCGCCTCGTCCCAGCGATAGTGCCGGTCGACCACCGGTCCCGGATTCCGTCCGCGTCCCGTCTGACGTGCCAGCCGGCCCTGCGGATCGTATTCCGAGACCGTGACCACGGCACCCGACCGCCGCGCCGTCTCGCGGCCCAGCCCGTCACGGCGGAACGCCGCGACCTCGCGCCCCCCGAACCCGACCGCCACCACGCCGCCCGCCGCGTCGTACGCCGTCTCGACTACCCGCCCATCCGGCAGCGTGCTCGCGATCCGGCGGCCGCTTGCGTCGTGGCGGTGGCGGATCGCCAGCTCGCCGCAGCGCTCCTCGACCAGCACACCGCCCGGCCCGTAGCCGAACCCGACCTCACCCCAATCGTTCGCCGCCCGCGTCAGCGCGCCGCTTGCGTCATACGCATAGATGTCGGTCAGCCCGTCGGCGTGGCGGCGCTCGAGCAGCCGTCCTGCCGGGTCGCGCCGATAGGACGCGCCGCGACCCTCCTCGTCGGAATGCGCGACCAGGAACCCGGCCGCGTCGTAGTCGTAGGTCCGGCGGCGCCCGTCGAACCCGATCTCGCCCACCAGCTGGTCCGCGAGATCGTAGGCCAGCGAATAGGGTTCGCCCTTGGCGTTGCTCAGCCCGACAAGGTTCAGGTCCTCGTCGTAGCGGTAGAGCAGCCCCGATCCGTCCGCGTTGATCCGCCGCACCGGATACGGCAGCCCGTCATGGACCCAGCGCGTGACATGGCCGGCGCCGTCGCGATGGCTGGTGACATGCCCCTCCGCGTCATGCGTCAGCCGGATCAGCCCGCCATCGGGACGCCTGATCTCGATCAGCCGGCCGGCCGCGTCCGACAGGTAGCGGGTCGCCGCCTCGCCCGCACGCCGGCTCTCGACCATCCGGCCGAGCCCGTCATACCGGTAGGCGGTCCGCGCCGCGCCGTTCCCGGCCTCCCACGCGAGCTCGCCGCGCTCGGTCCAGCCGAACCGCCGCGCCGTTCCGAGCGCATCGGCGATCGCCAGCGTGTAACCGCGGACGTCGCGCACGAAACGCCGCTCGCGCCCGGCCGCGTCCACATGGCGCACCAGGTTGAACCGCTCGTCCCAGCCGAACCGCTCGATGCCGCCGGGACCCGTGACCGCGTCGGGCAACCGCACCGCCAGCCCGTCCGGCCGCTCGGCGTAGTGCAGCAGGCGCCGGACCCCGTCGAACCCGGTCGTCTCCACCACCCGGCCGAACGCGTCGTGCCGCGCGGTGCGCGTGGCGCCGTCGGCCCGCGTCTCGGACACCAGCACCATGTCGGCGGCATACGCGCGCGTCGTCCGGCGTCCGAGCGCGTCGACATGCGCCGTGACCCGGCCCATCGCGTTGACTTCGAACCGCTCCACCGCGCCACGCCGGCTGCGCACGATGGTCGCGCGCGCCGCGTCGTCGTAGGTCAGGTGGCGCTCATACAGGCCGCCGTCGCCCCAGGTCGACACGCACCGCCCGGCCGCGTCATAGCGGAAACCGAACGCGAGCCCGGCCGGCCGCTCCTCGCGCACCAGGCGATGCCGCTCATACCCGTAACGGAACGTCCCGCCCGTCGCGTCGCACGACGCGACGAGGTCCCCCGCCTCGTCATAGTCGAACCCGGCGAGCGTGAGCGCGCCCACGCCGTCGGGATGCGGCGCGTCGATCCCCACGATCCGCCCGCGCGCGTCGCGCCGGACCCCAAGCCGGCGTCCCGCGCTGTCGATGATGCCGGCGAGGCCGCCGTCGTCGTCGCGCGTCAGCACGATCGCGTTGCCGTTCGCATCCGCGATCCGCGTCAGGCGGCGCAATCCCAGCGATCCCGCGCCGGCCCCGAAGCCGAACCTGATCCCGTCATGGTCGGTGAGCCAGGCCTGCCGCCCGTCGGTCCAGAGCTGCAGCCGCTCCACAGCGTTGCGCGACGGCGCGCCAGGACGCGGCGCCTCGAACACCACATATCGGCCGTCGCGCAACCGGACCGCCACGCGGCCGTCGGACAGGCGCCGTAGCGCCATGTCCAGCGTGTGATGCCAGCCGAACCCGAGCTCGCCGGCGATCGTCGAGGACGAAATCCAGATCCGCGCGAACACCAGCGGCAGCGGCCCGGGAAGCACGAAATCCGTCTGCCCGGTGAACACCGCACCGGTCGCCGGATTGACCGGATGTCCCACCTGCTCGGCCGTCGCCGTGCTCTCGCCGGCGCTGCCGCCGGCCGCCGTTCCGGTACCCTCCGCCGCGACCGACGCGCCCGCCCGCTCGGCGTCGCCCGCCGCCTCCGCCGTGCCGCGCCCGATCGAGGGTGCGAGCGACTCGGCCGCCGCCCGCACCGCGCTCCCCACGCCCTCGAACGCCTCGCCCGCCAGCCGCGGCAGCGACATCGCCAGACGGCCAAGCCCGAGGATCCCCTGCGGCCCGATCGCCAGCACGTCGCCCAGGATCTCGATGCCGAGACCCCACGGCTTGATCGGCGCGATCGTGACCGACGGCCCGCCGATCAGCACATTGTCCGAGCCCTTGATCACCGTCCCGGCCATCGTCGTCTGTGACGACACCCGGGCCGCCTGCTTGCCGTTGATGAACACGGTCGCCGCACCCATCGCGACGATCTCGCCGTCATGGCAATCGACCGGGCTGGTGACGAACGCCGCGTTGCGGCCATTGATGGTGACGTTTGGCGAGCCGGTGACGATGTGTCCGACGGTGCCGGACGAAACCATCGAGCCGAGCGCCGCCCCGAGCTTCTGCAGCCCCCACGCCGCGACCCCCGCCGCGACCACGCCCGCCGCGATCGCAAGGCCGCCGATCGCGAGCGGCACCAGCGCCGCCCCGCCGGTGACGCCCACCGCCAGCATCGCGGCCTCGCCGGCGACCGCGAGCACCGTCCCCGCCGCTTCCGTGCCCAGGATGGCGGTCGCGGCCGTCACCGCGCCGCCATAGACCGCCGGCGTGACCGCGCCCGCGACCACCGACCCCGCCAGGAACCCCTCGGCCGCGTCGTTGTGGCTGACCGGATCGAGGATCCGGGCCGCGTTAAGCAGCACGGGTGCCGCCAGGCTCGCGCGCCTGCGCGCTCGCGATCGCCCCCAGGATACGATTGCGGATCGAGCCGGGCATCGGTGCGGGTGCCGCTCCGGTGAACACCAGCAGGCCGCCCTCGATCGGCAGGCAGGCGATCAATTGATCGACCGTCCCATGCTCGGTCCGCCAGCGGCATTCCACCAATTCGGTGGTCCCTTGCTCGATCGCCATCGCCCGGCGATCGGACACCGCGAAATCCGGCAGGGTGTGCGACAGCCGCTCGATTTCGCCCTCGATATAGGCCCGCGGCGTCACGCCGGCCGGCACCATCGCGCGCGTCACCGTCAGGCTCGCCGTGCTGTTGCCGTCGTCGAGCACGAAGGTATGGATCGAGCGGTCCACCCATCCGTCGGGCGGCTGGAAGTCGTAGCCGGGCAACGCGTAGCTCTCAGGCGACGTCATAGGTGAACCCGCCGTCGCCACCCAGCCCGACATGCACGGTTTCGATCGGCGCGCCGGCGGCGACCCGCCCCAGGATTTCCCCGGACAACTCGGCCAGCAGCGTCTGCGACAGGATCGTCTCGATGTTGCGCGCGCCCGCCTCGCTTTCGGTGCAGCGGATCGCGATCTGCTCGACCAGCGCGTCGTCGTAGCTGAACCGCGCCCGCCAGCTTTCGCCAACCCGGCGCGCGATCCGGTCGAGCTGCAGCCGCACGATGCGCCGCATCGTGTCGTCGCCAAGCGGCAGGTAGGGCACCGTCGTCACGCGGCCCAGGAAAGCGGGTTTGAAATGCTTCGAGAGCTCTGGCCGCAGTGCCTCCGACAAGCCCGCCGCATCGGGCGCCGTGTCAGGATCCGCGAACAGCGCCGAGATCAGGCCGGTGCCCGCGTTCGACGTCATGATGATCAGCGCGTTGCGGAAATCGATGTCACGGCCTTCGCCGTCCTTCATCGTTCCCTTGTCGAACACCTGATAGAACACGTCCTGCACGCCCGGATGCGCCTTCTCCATCTCGTCGAGCAGGATCACCGAGTAGGGCCGCCGCCGCACCGCCTCGGTCAGCACGCCGCCCTCGCCGTAACCGACATAGCCGGGCGGCGAGCCCATCAGCAGGCTGACCTTATGCTCCTCCTTGAACTCGCTCATGTTGAGGGTCGTGACGTTCTGCGCCCCGCCATAGAGCAGGTCGGCTAGCGCCAGCGCCGTCTCCGTCTTGCCCACACCCGACGTCCCTACCATCAGGAACACGCCCACCGGCTTGCGCGGATCGGTCAATCGCGCGCGGGAAATCCGGATCGCGCGCGCGACCGCGTCGAGCGCATGATCCTGCCCGATGATCCGCGCGGCGAGGGCGGTCTTCAGGTCGAGCGTCGCCCTGATCTCGTCCTCGCGCATCCGTCCCGTGGGGATGCCGGTCCAGTTGGCGACGATCTCGGCCACCGCCTGCTCGTCGACCACCGGATGGATCAGCGGATGCTCGCCCTGCAGGGCGGCGAGCCGCGCGTGCGCCGCCGCCAGCGCCGCCTGTGCGCCCTCGGCGGCCTCACCGGCCTCGAGCGCGCGCCGTGCCTCGCCGATCTCGGCGACCAGCGCCCGTTCCTCCGACCAGCGCTGCTCGAGCCGGCCGAGTTCGTCGGCGGCGGCCGATCTCTCGTCGGCAAGGGCCGACAGCCGCGTCTCATGCGCCCCGCCTGACGCCGCCTCGCGCGTCAGGATCGCGGTCTCGGTCTCGATCAGCGACAGGCGCCGCCGATGCCCCTCGATCGAGGCCGGCAGGGCGGATTGCGACATCGCGACCCGCGCGCACGCGGTGTCGAGCAGCGAGACCGACTTGTCCGGCAATTGCCGGCTCGGAATGTAGCGCGCCGACAGATGCACCGACGCCGCAAGCGCGCTGTCGAGAATGCGCACCCCATGATGCGCCTCCAGCGTGTACGCCAGGCCGCGCATCATCGCGATCGCCGTCGCCTCGTCCGGCTCGTCGACCTTGACCACCTGGAAGCGACGCGACAACGCGGCGTCCTTCTCGAAATACTTCTTGTATTCGGCCCAGGTGGTCGCCGCGATCGTGCGCAACTCGCCACGCGCCAGGGCGGGCTTGAGCAGGTTGGCGGCATCCCCGCCGCCCGCCTGGTTGCCGGCGCCGATCATCGTATGCGCCTCGTCGATGAACAGGATCACCGGCTTCGGGCTCGCTTTGACCTCGTCGATCACGGAACGCAACCGGTTCTCGAATTCGCCCTTGATGCCCGCCCCGGCCTGCAGGAGCCCGAGATCGAGCGTCCGCACCACCACCTCGCGCAATGCGTCGGGCACGTCCCCAGCCGCGATCCGTGCCGCGAATCCTTCCACCACCGCCGTCTTCCCGACCCCTGCCTCGCCGGTCAGGATCGGATTGTTCTGCCGCCGCCGGGTCAGGATATCGATCACCTGCCTGATCTCGCCGTCTCGTCCGAGGATCGGATCGATCGTCCCGGCACGCGCCTGCGCTGTCAGATCGCTGGTGAATCGGTCGAGCGCGCCGCCGCCGCGTGGTGTTCCGCTCTCCGTTGCCGCCGGCCCATCGCCCTGAAAGTCGGCCGCTCCGGTCTCCTTGCTGCCGCCGATCTCCTTGCTGCCGAGGGTCAGGCCTGCATAGTCGGCCTTGAGCGCCTCGAGCGGGATCGGCCGCAGCAGCCGCGCGACGGCGGCCGCCCGTTGGCCAAGCGCGTCATCGGCGAGCAGCGCCCAGAGCAGGTGGCCCGAACGGACGCGCGACATTCCATGTTCGATGGAGGCGAGCAGCCAGGCCTCGCGCGCGAGTGCCACGAGGTCGGGGGCCAGTCCCGGCGCGCGGCCATTGCCGGTCTGCAGCCGGTCGAGTGCCCGATTGCAGGCTTCCAGCATGCGCGCCGCGTCGACGCCCGTGTGCGACAGGATCGCCACCAGGTCGCTGTCGCCGGCGTCGAGCAGGCGAGCCAGCCAGTGCTCGATCTCGACGTCGTAATGGGTTCGTGAGAGCGCAAGCGCCGCAGCGCCCTCGAGCGCCGTCCGGCTCATCCCGCTGAGCCGGTTCAGCAACGAGCGAAGGTCCAGTGAAGGCATCGTGGAATTGCTCCGCGTGTTGCCGGGGCAGCCGGTTCACTTCAGGTCCGGCGGCGCCGCGAACGACGGCGGGGCCGGGACGGAGGCGGTGGTCACGATGTTCGCGGTCGAACCGGATGGCGCCACCAGCGTCAGCGGTGGCCGGCCCTGATCGTTCACTTGCGCGCATGCCCAGCTTCGCATGCCCTGCTTGGCGGCCATGATTGGTGCCTGAATCGAGAGACCTGGAAACGGCATGATGTCAGCCCGGGTTGAGGGCGATGTTGGCGCCGGTTTGGATGATCTTCGAGCCGCCGGTGGTCTGGCTGACGACCGTGCCCCCCGTTTGCGTCACACCGCCGCCGTCGACCCGGACATAGTTGCTGCCGCTCTGCGAGGCGGCGACTTGCGCGCTGCTGTGCATGCGGATCCCGTTCGCATCGAGTATCAACATGTGGTCGGCGCCGAACGCGATCCGGATTCCGTTCTCGTCGAGATGGATCTGGCTGTTGCCGTGCCGGATCAGCACGCTCTGCTGGTCCTTCTCGATGATGCTGTCGCCGACCTTGCTCGTCCACATCGTGCCGGTGGTGGTGACGTGCGTGTTGCCGACGTCGGTGAGCTTGTTGCGCTTGACGATCTGGGACAAATCCTGCTGCGCGTGCAGGAAGACTTCCTCGACACCGGCCTTGTCCTCGAACGTCAGTTCGTTGAACCCGTTGCCGCCGGGCGAGGAGCTCGATTTGAGCGTGGTCCGCTCCTTCTCGGCCGGCAGGTTGAGCGGGTTGGTGGTCTGCGCGTTGGGCATCGCGCCGATCACCAGCGGCTCGTCCGGGTTGCCGTCGAGGAAGGTGACCAGCACTTCCATCCCGATCCGCGGGATGGTCTGGCCGCCATAGCCGCGGCCGGCCCAGGGCTGCGCCACGCGCAGCCAGCAGGACGAGGTTTCGTTCGCCTGGCCCTTGCGGTCCCAATGGAACTTGACCTTCACGCGTCCATACTGGTCGGTGTAGATCTCCTCGCCCTGCGGCCCGGTCACGACAGCGGATTGCGTGCCCGGAATGACCGGCTTCTCCGAGCGCTGCTCCGGGACGAAGGCGACGCCCGCGGGCATGCAGTCGAAGCGGTTGGTGTAGGACGGGGATCCCTTGGCGACGCTCTCGTAGGACGACGCGGTCGCATGATGCGTGATCGAGGTGACGACGTAGGCGGTGTTCTCGGCCCCGATCGGATGCGCCTCGAGCGTGAAGCGTTGTCCCGGACCGAGATGGCGGCTGTTGCTTGCCGCCGACACCGTGTCCTGTCCTTTCTCGTGCGCCGCGATCAGGCGGTTGGAGATGCCCTCGCCGCGCCCGCGCTGCCCGTAGGCGGCGGGGTCGTAGATCTCGTAGTTGTTGGCCTCCGGGACCTGCGAGGTCCCGTTGCTCGACGTCTGGAGCGACGCGCCCGGGTTCTGGAAATTGTAGGAGTTGCTGGCCGAGCGGCCGGACCGGAAGGTCTGGTGGTGGCCCCAGCTCGTCACGCTGTTCTTGAAAATCCCGGGCGGATTGAACGGCAGCGGACTGTCGGCTGACTCCCTGTAGGCCTGGGCACCGTCGGCGAGCATCAGCACGTGACGCCCGGTCTCGTGCTTGAAGGTGTAGAAGATCCCTTCTTCCTCGAACAACCGGCTGACGAAGTTGAAGTCGCTTTCCCGGTATTGCACGCAATAGACGCGCGGTGGATAGGTGTGGGCCAGACCGCTGGTGTCGTAGTCGCTGAAGCCGAGCTCGGCGAAGATCTGCTTGGCGATGTCCACCACCGATTTCTGCTGGAACACCCGGCAATCCTGCCGGTGCTGCAGGAACCACAGCCAGGGCACCACGATGAGCGAGTAGGATCGCTGCTGGCGACTCATCGCGTCGCCGCCGGCATAGGCGGCGACGAGGCCGTGGAACGGCCGCAGCGACTGATCCTCGCAACGAAGGTTCCAGTTGACCGGCTTGTGGATGAGCTGCGCGGGATCGATCTGGTCGCTGAAGGCGCGTACATGAAGCGTATAGGCGTAGAGCGACGAGATCGTCTCCGTGCCGTCCATCCGCTCGAGCAGCAGCGTGTCGGCGCCGAGCGGCGTGTTGAGCGTGAGCAGCCGCCGGTCCTGGCTGAACCCGTCCATCACGATACCAGTCCGAGCGTGAGGCGGCCGATGCGCTGTCCGGCCGGCGACGCCCCGACCAGCTCGCCAAGCCGGGCGAGCAGCGGTCCTGCGAGCGGTCTGCTGGTGGACGCGGCAAGGGCCACGCGATGCGAACCGCCACCTAATCCGAGGGACGCCCGCACACGGTGTCGCCCCATCGGCGGCACGACGCCGCGCGCTCGATCAGCTCCGGCCCGACGCATCATCTCGACATGATCCCCAGACCGGACGACGAGCACGGTGCGCCGTCCGGTGTCGTTCGTCTCCCGCAGATCGATCCCGCCCGCCAAGGGACTTCCATCGGCCTCGTTGGCATCGTGCCGATCCACCAGTTCGGTCTCGACCGATACCGAGATGCTCGCCGCACCTCCCACACTGACGATGACGCTGCCGATCACGCAGCCAGGCAGCCGCGCCAGGGTTTCATCGACGCCTGCCTTCTCGTAGGCCAGCAACACGCCGTCCGTACCGGCGGCGGCGCCACGCAACAGGCGCGTCTCGCCGAGACCGTCGGCCTCGACCGGCGCGAGCGACACGGACGCCCGGTAACGGCCACGCAGGATCTGCGCGAACGCCAAGTCGACAGCGTCCAGGACCGCGAGCGCGTCGCTCGTCGAGAGGGGGTCGTCGGCAGCATCGGACCCGGGATCGGCACTCACCGATTGCGTCCGTCACCGAGCCGCGATCGCGAGAAAGGGTGCGGGCAACCCGGATGGCAGGCCCGCACCCAGCCGCTCAGGCGCCGCTGGCGCTGCCACCGGCCGCGGACTGATCGTACATCGCACGCGATGTACCAGCCTGCGATCCGTCGGGTGCCACCTTGTTGTAGATCACTTCCTTCTTGACGAAATTGAAGGTCAGCGTCTCGGTCGGACGATCGCCGGTAGTACCCGACGAGAAACCCGACAGCAGCGCGTCGTAGAGCATGTACGTGCAATAGGTCTTGCCGTCCTGTCCGGTCGACACGAGGTCGATCTGGGCCGTCTGGGGCGTATTGCCGGTGGTCGCCGCCTGGTAGAGTTCGGCGTGGGAGCTGTCGCTGATCTTGGTCAGCGTCACCTCGCTCAGGTTGGGTTCCGAGGCCTCGCGGTTGGCAGCCGAGCCGACGGTGGTATTGACGTTGCGGCTGACATTCCAATGCATGGAAGAGATGTCCATCCAGTGCGTGTGATCCGCCTGGGTGGCGTCGCCCTGGATGCTGCCGAACTTCAGATAGATAGGCATTCCGTCTTTCTCCTCGTTGATTGAAGCCGATACAACTTATGCCCGGCATGAACGGCTCCGGGGGGTAACAACTCGATGACAGTTTTTGTTCGACCACGGATTGATCAAGACCGATCATTGGCTTTTGATAACATTCGGGATCGGTCGGCGTCGATGGGACTGGTTCGAAAGGGGTGATGCGATCCCTTCGCTCCGAGTGGTCGTTACGGGACATGTAACAAAGCAGAACGGGCGCGGCATCCCGAAATCACTAAAGCGTGTGTGTCCCGGTCGCAATCGGTTTCGTCCAACCACGCGACGCGGACGGTCGGGCGTCGGATTGCGCTTCCGATGGGACGCAAGCTGACGTAATGGTTACCGGTCTTGACCTGGGGTTCCGCGCGCATGGCAAGCTCTGGCATCGGTCGAGAGAGCGCGCGGACACGGCGCTGGCTCCGGTCGGCGGTGAAACGAACGCATGCTTGATGTCGATCGCCTGCTGGCGCCGGTGAGCGCGTTGATGCCGGCCGGCGCGGACCTGCGTCAGTCAGGCGAGAAGGCTGGCCTCTATTACGCGTTGAAGGAGAAGCGCCTGACGGCACGCGCGCGCGAGCGGCAGGCCGATGTGGAGGCCGACCGCGGCTCGACGTTGCCGGAATGGCGTGAGCTCGCCCTCGGCGCCCAGGAGCTGTTGGCGACCGAGACCAAGGACATCGAACTCGCGAGCTGGCTTCTCGAGGCCCTCCTCAGGATCGACGGTTTCGCCGGCCTGCAGGAGGGGCTGGTGGTGCTCGACGGACTGATCGAACGGTTCTGGCCGGATCTTCATTCGATCGAGGGCGACACGATTGCCGACAAGCTCGCACCGCTCGCCGGCCTGAACGGGATCGACGCCGAGGGAGCTCTCGTGCAGCCGCTGCGGCTCGCACCGCTCGCGCTGCCTGCCGGCGGCGAGCCTGCCGGCCTGTGGCTTTGGCAGGAGCAGCGCCGGCGCGGATCCGACAGCAAGGAGGCCAAGCTTCTCGCCCAGGCCGTCCAGAACACCACGCGCGCCACCTTCGTCGGGCTGTCGCGGGATCTCGAGCGGTCGTGGACGGCCTTCAGGCGCCTTGATGCACGGCTCGATGCGCTGTGCGGCGCGGACGCGCCGCCGCTCACGATCATCCGCACCGTGCTCGAGGAAGCCCGGGACGCGCTGCGCCAGATGTCGGGCGTCGAGCCCTCGCCGGACGTGCCGTTGCCCGACGCCGTGGCCGAGACGACCGCGTCCGAGAAAGCCGCCGTGGAGGTGTCCATCCGTCCACCCTCGCGTCCGCTCGAGACACGCGACGATGCGCTTGCCGAACTGCTTCGCATCGCGGAATTTTTTCGCATCCGCGAGCCTCATTCACCGATCTCCTACGCCATCGAGACGTTGGTCCGCCGCGCCAGGCTGCCGCTATCGGACCTGCTTCGCGAACTCATTCCCGACGAGGGCGTCCGGCGATCGGCACTGAACATGGCGGGTATTGCGACCGAGGGAATTTCGTAGGCTAGGATCAGGAATAACACCGGACCATCGTCACGTTCCAGTTCCAACCGCCCGCTCTCAACCGCGCAGGGAGATGATCTTGCCAAGCATCCACGACAAGCTCGAGCGTGTCCGCCGCCCCCGCGTGCACATCAAATACGAGGTCGAAACCGAGGGCGCGCAAGCCGAGAAGGAGCTGCCCTTCGTGGTCGGCGTCCTCGGCGACTTCTCCGGCCATCCCACCGCCGAGGTCCGCCCGCTGCGCGAGCGCAAGTTCGTCCAGATCGACCGCGACAATTTCGATGACGTGCTCGCACGCATGGCGCCGTCGCTCAGGCTCAGGGTGTCCAACACGCTCAAGGGCGACGGCAGCGAAATGCCCGTCGATCTGACATTCAGGTCGATGGACGATTTCGAGCCGGGCGCCGTCGTCGAACAAGTGCCCGCGCTGCGCCGCCTGCTGGCCAAGCGCAACGAGTTGCGCGACTTGCTCTCGAAGGCGGACCGGTCGGAGGCGCTCGAGGCCCTGCTCGACAGGGTGCTGCAGGACGATGCCGAGCTCAAGCGCTTGGCCGATGAGTTGTCGTCCAAGACAGAGGCGGGGAAGAAACAGGCCGGTGAGGGAGACGGACCATGAGTGATACCCAGAACCAGCGCGCGGGCGCGGCCGCAGAGACCGCACCCGTCGGCGCGAGCCTTCTCGACCAAGCCATCTCGGCCACCAAGCAGACCGAGCCCGATCGCGCCGCCCTGCTGCTGCAGACGCTGACCGAGGAGGCGCTGGCGGGGACGGTCACCTACAGCCGCAACCTGACGATCACGCTGAACAAGGCGATAGAGGCGCTCGACGCGCGCATGTCCGAGCAACTGGCGGCGATCATGCACGATGCCGCCTTCCTCAAGCTCGAGGGGTCTTGGCGCGGCCTGCATCATCTCGTCCGCAACAGCGAGACCAGCGCCAACCTCAAAATCCGCGTGCTGAACGTGACCAAGAAGGAGCTCGGTCGCGACCTCGAGAAGGCGACCGAGTTCGACCAGAGCCAGATCTTCAAGACCGTCTACGAGAGCGAGTTCGGAACGCCGGGCGGCGAGCCTTACGCGGCGCTGATCGGTGACTTCGAATTCTCCAAGTCCTACGAGGACATCCAGATCCTCCGCGGCATGTCATCGGTCGCCGCGGCCGGCTTCGCGCCCTTCATCTCGGCCGCGAGCCCGCATCTGTTCGGCTTCGACGATTTTTCCGAGCTCAGCCGGCCGCGTGATCTCGAGAAGATCTTCGAAACGATTGAATACGCCAATTGGCGCGGCTTCCGGGAGAGTGAGGATTCGCGCTTCTGCACGCTGACCCTGCCGCGCGTGCTCGCCCGCCTGCCATACGGCTCGGCCACCAAGCCGATCGACGAGTTCGTCTTCGAGGAGGGCCGCGTCGGCGCCAACGGCGCGGTGGAGAAGCTGCCGCACGGCAGCTATTGCTGGATGAACGCCTCGTTCGTGCTCGCAGCCCGCCTGACCGACGCCTTCGCCCGGTCGGGCTGGTGCACCGCGATCCGCGGCGCCGAGAACGGCGGCAAGGTCGACAACCTGCCGCTGCACGTCTTCTCGTCGGACGACGGCGACAGCGACCTCAAATGCCCCACCGAGGTCGGCATCACCGACCGGCGCGACAACGAGCTCGGCAAGCTCGGTTTCCTGCCTCTATGCCACTACAAGAACACCGACTACGCGGTTTTCTTCGGCGCGCAGACCGCGCACAAGCCGCAGAAATACGATCGCCCCGAGGCCAACGCGAACGAGCAGATCTCGTCGCGTCTGCCCTACATCATGGCGACCTCGCGTTTCGCCCATTACCTGAAGGTCATGGGCCGCGACAAGATCGGCTCGTTCCAGGAAGCGGCCGACTGCGAGAAATGGCTCAACCGCTGGATCCAGAACTACATCAACACCACCGCGAACCCATCGGCGGTGATGAAGATCCAGTATCCGCTGCGCGAGGCGAAGGTGACCGTCAAGGAAATTCCCGGGCGCCCCGGGTCGTACAACGCGATCGCATGGCTGCGACCGTGGCTGCAGCTCGAGGAGCTGACCACATCGCTGCGTCTGGTCGCGCGCATCCCGAAAGTCGGCTGACCGGCGACGGCGGGAACGCGCGATGGAGGCGCTGCTCGATCGTCGTCCACGCGTGCCGCGTGCGGCCTCGCTTCCGGGCGAGAACGAACTGCGTGCCGAGCGCCTGATCGCGTCGATCGATGGGCTGCTCTCGGAGCAGGTCGACGCGATCCTGCACGCACCGGACTTCCAGGCGCTCGAGGCGTTGTGGCGACAGCTCCACACCTTCGTCGTTCTGGCGAGGCCCATGCGCCAAGTGCGGGTCAAGCTCCTCGATGTGTCCTGGGCCGAGCTTCATCGCGACATCGCGCGCGCGAGCGAGTTCGACCAGAGCACGCTGTTCCGACTGGTCTACAGCGAGCAGCTCGGCAGTCCAGGCGGCGAGCCGTTCGGCGTCGTGATCGTCGATCATGCGGTCTCGCACCTGCCGGGAGGTCCGGCGCAGGGTCAGCGCGCGCATGACGACGTGACCGTGCTGCAGACGCTTGCCGCGATCGGTGCGGCCGCGTTCTGTCCATTCCTGCTCGGTGCCTCGCCACGGCTGCTCGATCTGGAGGATTGGACCGATGCGGGCCCGATGTTCGATGTCGCGTCGCCGGCGCGTAGTGCCAGCCATCACCGCTGGCAAAGTCTGAGGCAGAACGAGGACACGAGGTTTCTCGGCCTGCTGCTGCCGCGCCTGCTCGTCAGGCGGCCGCACGAGGCGGTCGACCGGCACCGACGCGACGGGTTCCGCTATCGCGGCGAGAGCGTGGGCGCCGACGGACCGTCATCGGGAATGCTGTGGGGAAACCCGGCCTTCGCCTTCGCCGGGACCGTCATTCGCTTGTTCGACGAGAGCGGATGGTTTGCTGATTTGCGCGGTGTCCGGCAGGACGCGCCAGGCGCTGGTCTGGTCGATTGGCTGCCGGTGCATCGGTTCGACACGGATGCGGGCATGGTCGCCGGCCAGCCACCGGTCGAGGTCAGGCTGTCCGCCGCCCAGGAACAGGCCTTGACCGAAGTCGGGCTGATCCCGGTCACCGCGGCGCCCTACACCAGGCACCTGATGTTCCGCAGCAATCCGTCGCTGCATGCGCCCAGGCTGTACGATCGCCCCGACGCGACCTGGAACGCCCGGATCTCGGCAATGCTGCAATATGTCTTCTGCGTCTCTCGCTTCGCTCACTACCTGCTGGTGATGATGCGGGAGAGCGTCGGATCGTTCAAAGGAGCGGGCGAGGTGCAAGCGCGCCTGAACGCCTGGCTACAGAAATATACCCTCGGCAACGATGATCCGTCGCAGGAGGCGCGTGCCCGCTATCCGCTGCGCGAGGCGTTCGTCGAGGTCTACGATGTGCCGGGCCGGCCAGGAGCGCTGGGCTGCACGATCAGGCTCAAGCCGCACTTCCAGATCGACAGCATCGCAGCCAGCTTCAAGCTCGTGACCGCTGTCGGCGCGCGATGAGTGTCTCCGAGGCCGTCGACGCCGCCCTGTCGGACGGTCGCCTGACCGACGCGATCGCATCGGTCACCGCACGCTTGCGCACGGCGGCCGCCGACAAGGAGAGTCGCCTGCTCCTGAGCGAGCTCCTGTGCCTGGCGGGCACGTTCGATCGCGCCGAGGCGCAGCTCGCGATTCTGGCCCAGCAGGATGCGGAGCGTCCGATACGGATCGCGCGCCTGCGTCATCTCGTGCGGGCCGCGATCGCGCGCGCCGCCTGGTATGAACAGGGTGCGGTGCCGGCGCTGCTGTCCGATCCCACCCAGGTGCAGCGGGCGGCGCTGGCATTGGGCCTGGCGATGCGCGAGGGCGACGCCGCACGGATCGAGGCCTCGCTTGCCGGGGCCGAGGCGACCCGGCCCAACCTCGCGGGCATCGCCGATGGCGTCCCGTTCGACGAATTGCGCGACGTCGACGACCGGAGCGCCTGGTTTCTCGAAGTGCTCACCGAGGATGGCGGCTATCTGTGGGTCGATTGGTCGCGTGTCGCCGGCCTGCAGTTCGCAGGGGCGCCCAAGCGTCCCATCGATCTGCTGTGGCGTGACGCGAGGATGACGCTGCACGACGGAACGGTCGCCGACATCGTCGTGCCCGCCCAGTATGCCTCCGAGGCATCCACCGATCAGGAGCGGTTGGCGCGCCGGACCGAATGGCAGGACGGGCCGGGCGGCGCGGTGACTGGCCGGGGTCAGCGGGTCTGGCTGGTGGGAGACGAGGCACGTGATATCCTGTCGCTGCGCACGGTGACGTTTCTTCCGGCCGCGGCAGCGCCGGCATGAGATCACCCGTCAAACCGGTGCCGGCACGCTCGCTGCTCGACCGGCTGCTCGACGACGAACCCGATCAGCGGGTCGAGCGGATCGAGACCAGGCAGGGCCAGCTCCGTGCCTCGGTCGAGGCGCTTCGCCGCGACCTCGAGGCGCTGCTAAACGCGCGTTGCTGCCCGACGACGCCACCCCGCGGCCTGCCCGAACTGCAGCGTTCGCTGCTGACCTACGGAACGAGCGACTTCACGATGGCCAACCTGCTGTCGCGCGACCAGCGCGAGCGCTTCGCGCGACAGCTCGAACAGGTCGTGCTCGCCTTCGAGCCGCGGTTCCGCTCGCTCGCCGTGACGGTGCTCGACCCGCGCAATTCGTCCGAGCGCGTCCTGCGCCTTCGGATCGAGGCGCTGGCGATCCTGCAGGAGGAGACCTTGCCGATCGTGCTGTCGACGGAGCTCAACCCCGTCACGCTGCGGTTCGCGGTCGCGGACACCGCGCATGCCTGACCAGTTGCTCGGCTTCTACGACCAGGAGCTCGCCTATCTGCGCAAGCAGGCTGGCCTGTTCGCGGAGGCCCACCCCAAGGTCGCCGGCCGCCTCCGGCTGTCCGCCGACGCGGTCGACGACCCGCACGTCGCGCGGCTGCTCGAGGGTGTCGCCTTCATCACAGCCCGGATCAGGCAGAAGCTCGACGACGAATTTCCCGAGTTGACCGACAGCCTGCTCGGCACGCTGTATCCGCATCTGCTGACGCCGTTTCCGTCGGCGGCGATCGCGCGCTTCGCGCCGGTCGCCGAACTCTCGGGCTGCTACACCATCCCGCGCGGCACGGCGCTCGAGATGGAGCCGGTGGCGGGCGAAAGCTGCCGCTACCGCACCACCCAGGACGTTGCCCTCTGGCCGATCCGGGTCGCCGAGGCGTCATTGTCGGGCAAGCCGCTGATGGCGCCGAGGACACCGGGGCGCGGGCTCGCGGCGCAGGCCGCGGAGGGCGCGTCGGCCACGCTTCGCGTCGTGTTGGAATGCCTGTCGCCGTCGCAGGGCTTCACCGACCTCGGTCTCGATCGCCTGCGCTTCTTCCTCCAAGGCCTGCCGCAACAGGCGGCCGCCCTCTATGAGCTGCTCGGCAACAACCTGCTCGCGGTGGCGCTCGCCGACCATCCGGAGGATTCGGGCGCCGTCTTCCTAGACCCTTCCAACTTGCAAGCCCGCGGCTTCGACGAGAACGAAGCGCTCATGAGCGACGATCCGCGACGCTTCGCCGGCTACCGGCTGCTCGGCGAATACATGGCCTTTCCGGCCAAGTTCCTCTTTCTCGAACTGTCCGGCCTGTCGGCCAAGCTGCTTCGCCAGGCCGGCAACCGGCTCGAGATCTTCTTCTATCTCGATCGGCTGCCCGCGTCCCTCGTCAGGACGGTTTCCGCGGCGAGCTTCGCGCTCGGCGCCACGCCGATCGTCAATCTGTTCGACCAGCGGGCGGAGCCGGTGGCACTCACCCATGAGCAGGCGGGCATGCTCGTCGTGCCCGACGCACGACGGCACGACACGCGCGAGATCCACGCCATCGACCGGGTCATCCTCTCGGCGCCCGGCGGCATCAGGCGTGAGGTCCGGCCGTTCTTCGGCGCCCACCACGCGCCCGACCCGACCCGCGAAACCCTGTACTGGACGATGTCGCGCCAGCGTCGTTCCGAGGCCGACGACAGCACCGACGTGGTGCTGGCGATCGTGGATGCCGATCTCACGCCGGATATCGTTCCTGACGCGATCCTCACGATCGAGACCACCTGCACCAATCGCGATCTTCCGGCCAGCGTCCCGTATGGCGGCGGCCGACCGCTGATCTCGCTCGTCGATGGCGCGGCGGAGGTCACGGGGGTTCAGTGCATCACACCGCCCGGACCGACCTTGCGGCCGCCGCCCGCGCGCCGCATGGCGTGGCGGCTGATCTCGCACCTGAACCTGAACCATCTGTCGATCTCCGGCGGCGCCGAGGGCGCGGAGGCTCTTCGCGAGATCCTGCGTCTGCACGACATGCGCGACACCGCCGAGACGCATGCGCTGCTGGACGCGATCGTCGCGGTGGATTCGACGCGGGCGACCGCGCGGTTGCCCGGCAGCGGGGCCATGGTGCGCGGCCTCGACGTGACCGTCGAGATCGACGCCAAACGTCTCGAGACCGGGGGCGCCTACCTGCTGGCGTCCGTACTCGACCGGTTCCTGTCGCTCTACGTGACGATCAACAGCTTCACGCGCCTGACGGTTTTGCTTCGTGGCAGGACGGATCCGTTCTGCCGGTTTCCGCCGCGTGCCGGCGGCAAGGACCTGCTGTGAACAGCCTGAACGATCCCCACGCGCTCGATGACGTTCTCGAGTTTGGTGCCCCGCGGGCAACCATCCGCGCCGTGGCCCGGCGTCTGTCGCTGCGCGACCGGTTGCGTGCAGAGCCCCACCGCTTCGATCCACTGCAGGCGATGCGGATCCTCGAGCTCGGGCACGCCCGGGTCGGCACCGATGCCCACTCCGAGGACGAGCCGTTCGTCATCGACAGCGTGCAGATCCTGTCCTTCCTGGCGGCGCCGCTGCTGGCGGCCGAACCGGCTGACGACGGCCGCGCCGGGCTGCTGATCGGCTTCCTCGGGCTGACCGGCCCGCTCGGCGTGTTGCCTCACTTCTATACCGAGACCGTCATCAGGGCGACACGTCTGCGCAATCGCGCGGTCGGCGCCTTTCTCGACATGCTGAACCAGCGCCTGGCCGGGCTGTTCCTGCGCGCGTCGGAAAAGTACCGCATCGCGCCTTGGCGGCAGCATGTTCTCTCCGGCCATGCGCGGCACGACACGGCCGATCTGCCTGATCCCGTCGCCGGCGCCATCCGCGCCGTCGCCGGCTACGGGACGCCGGGACTGTCGGCGCGCTCGACGTTGCGCGACGACACCGTGCTCTATTTCGCCGGCCTGTTCGGGCAGCGGAACCGCTCCAGCGTGGGTCTCGAGGCCATCCTGCGCGACGTGCTCGATACCGACGTGCGCATCGAGCAGTTCGTCGGGTGCTGGATCCCCGTGCCATCGCACGAGCAGAGCCGCCTCTCCGCCACCCGCGCCATTTTCGCGCGGCTCGGCCAGGACGCGATGGTCGGTTCCCGCACGTGGGATGCGCAAGGAACGTTTCGCGTCGTCGTCGGACCCGTCCGGCGCGCCCAGATGCGCGCGCTGATGCCGCACGGGGCGGCACTTCGCCAGATGGTCGACCTCGTGCGTGCCTATGTCGGCCCGGAGTTGGGTTTCGACGTGCGTGTTATCGTGGCGAAGGAGGACGTGCCCGACCTCAGGTTCGCGGCCGGCTCCGATGACGATGCGCCACGCCTCGGCTGGAATAGCTGGGCGAAGAGCCTTCCCGCTCTTGTGGACGCCCATGACATTCTGCTCAATCCCGACCTGGTCTTTCCATCCGGCCAAGTCATCCACAGCCCAGATCGTTCGCATCCAGATGGTCTCGCGTCACCGTTTCACTAACGATGGTATCGTCGCCGCATCACGAGGGGCCCGCCGGCGAACAGCGGGGACAAGACCATGAGGCTCGCCTTGCATCTTTCGGGACCGGGCGGCGTGTCCGAGACACGGATCCTGGACGAGGACCAGCTCGTCATCGGGCGCGCGCCCGATTGCGGGATGATCCTTGTCGATCCCGAACGAACCCTCTCGAACCGCCATTGCCTGATCACCCGGGACGGCTCGTCCTGGACGATCACCGACACGAGCACGAACGGCGTTTTCCTGGGCCGATCGGACGAACCGCTCGGACGAGGTCAATCCGCCATTCTCGCGCCAGGTGACGTGGCCCAGCTCGGGGCCTACACGCTCGCCTTCTCCATGCAGCCGGCCGCACACGCGGCGCGAGACGCCGAATCGGCCGATCCATTCGGCGAGTCGGTCGGCTTCGTGACGCCGCATCCGCCGATGGCCGTGCCGGCCGCGTTACCGCTCGCGAGCGTCGCGCTGCCATTCGGCCGGTCGGCGGTACCGATCGCCGATCCGGCCGCGGATCCGTGGCTCGAGCAGATCGACAGCGGCGCCTTCGGACCCGGCATGATGCCGCGCGGACCGGGCTGGGATGCGCCGCCCGATCCCGCGTCGCTCTCGGCGTCCGGTCTGCTTCCGGGACTCGGTAACGCGCCCGATCCGTTCGCGGGCATCCCGGACAGCGAATTTCCGAGCGTGTCGGAGCACCTGGTGGCTCCCTCGGCCACCATTCGCATGCCACCGGTCACGCGGGTCCTACCGCTCGACTGGGACCAGCCGGAGTCTCTTCCCGTCGCGCCACCGCCGGTCGCCCCGGTCGAGCCGCCCGTCGCCGAGCCGGCGCCGACCGCGCTCGTCTCCGAGCCGACACCGACCACGCCGCTCGCGGCGCATGTCGCGCGCACCGCGCCCAGGATCGAAGGCCAGGCCTCCCACGCCGCCGCCGCGCCGCCGGTGCGGGAGATCGCCCCGCCGGCCCGGATGCAACCGGACCGCGCGGACGCCGAGATGCTGATCCAGGCCTTCACCGAGGGCGCGAGGCTCTCGCCCGACGCGATCGGCGATCGCGACCCCTTGACCGTCATGCGCAATGCCGGTGCGATCGTCCGCGGTGCGATCGATGGGATTCGCGACCTCCTCTCGACGCGCGCGCTGGTCAAGTCCGAGCTGCGGATCGAGCACACCATGATCCGGCCGACCGACAACAACACGCTCAAGTTCGTTCCCGATCCACAATCATGCGTGATGGCGATGCTCGGTGATCCCCCGCCGGGCTTCATGAACGGGCCGGCGTGCATGCAGCAGAGCGTGGACGACGTGAAGCGCCACGAGCTTGCGATGGTCGCGGCACTCAGCGGCGCCGTCGATGACCTGCTCGCGCAGCTCGACCCCGAACGGATCCGAGCCGAGGGCGACACCGACAGCGGAATCGGAACCATGTTCCCAGCGGCGCGGAAGGCCCGCTATTGGCAGATTTTCGAACGCGTCTACCGCGATCTTCGCGACCACCAGGACGATCCGGCAAGCCGTTCCGTCCTCGGTCCGATGGCGAGCGCCTACGCGCGACAGATATCGCGCGTTTCCTGATAAAATCGTTCGTGTCCCGGCATGGCCGGCATGGCATAAACATGGCTTCCCAGGGACTTGATCGACAATGGTTTGCCTCTCCCGACTTCGTCTTCTGGCAGTCGTGGCTCCGTTCGCCGTCGCCGCCTGCGACGCACCGACGCACCTGAAGCTCACGGTCGACGCGGCGTCGCGGCTCAACCCGGACGCGACCGGACTGTCAATGCCGGTCCAGCTCCATGTCTATACGTTGCGGTCGACGGCCAAATTCGACAGCGCGGACTATTTCACCCTGACCGACAGCGAGAAGCACGCCCTCGACGGCGACTTGCTGGCCACCCAGGAGGCGACCATACGGCCGGGCACCAAGCAGACCTTCAACCTGCCGCTGTCGGACGACGCAAAATATGTCGGCCTCGTCGCCTCGTTCCAGATGATCGACAGCGCGGTCTGGCATGCGAGCCTGCCCATTCCGGGATCGGGGAAAGCGACCGGTAACCTCGATCGGGACCACGTCACCTTGCAGAAGGCGGACTGATCGGGGACTTCTCGGATGTCGGGTCGCGATCGCGTCGTCTGGTCGGAAGGCATGTTCCTCCGGGTCCAGCACTTCCAGCAGGCGGACCGCTGGACGGAGCATGTCGTCGGCGCCTCCGTGCGCGATCTCGTGCCGCACCGCTGGGGCTTCGCGGAGGTGACGATCGATCGCGACATGCTGGCCATCGGCAAGTTCGCCCTCTCGTCCTGCCGCGGCGCATTCGCGGACGGCACGCCGTTCCGTGTCCCGGAGGACGCCGATCATCCCGCTCCGCTCGAATTGACCGGCACCGAACGGAGCACGGTCGTCTACCTCAAGCTGCCGATGCAACAGCCGGGAGCCTACGAGATCGGGCTCGAACGGCGAGAGGACGCCGGGACGCGTTTCAGGCGCGCCGATTTCGAGATCACGGACGCCAACACCGGGTCGTTCGCCTCGGCCGGAATCGAGGTCGGCCGACTGCGTCTCTCGTTCGGCCTCTCGACCGGCCCGACCGCCGGCTTCAACCTGCTCGCGGTCGCGCGGATCGTCGAGGTCAGGCCGGATCTCGCCGTGGTGCTCGACGACAAGTTCATCGCGCCCTGCGTCAATTGCGGCGCTCAGTCACTCCTGTCGGGGTTCCTGACCGAGTTGCAGGGCCTGATCAGTCATCGCGCGGAGGCGATCGCCGCGCGCATGGCGGACCCCGGCGCGCGCGGCACGACCGAGATCGCCGACTTCCTGCTGCTCCAGGCGCTCAACCGTTACGATCCGCTGCTCCGGCACGCGCTCGCCGCGGTGCACACGCTCCATCCCGAGGATTTCTACCGGATCGGCATCCAGATGGCGGGCGAGTTCGCGAGCTTCACCGCCGAGTCCAAGCGCGCGACGATCTTCCCGCCCTATCGTCACGACGATCTGTTCTCCACCTTCGCCCCCGTCTTCGCCGACCTTCGCCAATCCCTCTCGGCCGTGCTCGAACAGAACGCGGTCGAGATCCCGCTGCAGGCGCGCAGGCACGGCGTGCGTGTCGGCACCATCACCGACCGCCCGCTCCTTCTCACCTCCACATTCATTCTCGTGGTCCGCGCTGACATGCCGGGCGAGAACCTCCGGCGGACATTGCCCAACCAGATCAAGATCGGGCCCGTGGAGCAGATCGCGCAGCTCGTCAATGTCGCCCTACCCGGTATCCCGATCCGTCCGGTGCCTGTCGCACCCCGGCAACTGCCCTATCGCGCGGGATCGGTCTATTTCGAGCTCGAACGGGCAAGCCCGTTCTGGAAACAGCTCGAGACCTCGGGTGCGATTGCCGTCCACCTCGCCGGCAATTTCCCGCAGATCGAGATCGAGCTGTGGGCGATCCGCGCGTGAGACGAAGGTCAGGGCCTTGCCCTGGACCCGCCGGGGGCAGGCGTCCCCGGATCCGCAAGGTGTTAGGTTGATGGCGATCCAGGAGCCCGGCCCCTGGCGGGGCGCGGGGCGGAGCCCCGCCTCATCTCGGCTTGACGGAGACCGATAAGGATGTCCGGTTCCTTTGGCGACGGCGAGCGCACGATCATCAAGCCGACCCCAGGCGGCCGGCGGCCGGCCCAGGCTCGTCAGGCGCCGCCCGCCGGGGCGCCACCGCTGCCGCCGACGCGGCTCGATTTCACGGCGCTGACCGAGGCTTCGTTCAACGTGGTCGTCGGCGCCGCGACCCCCGTGCTCAACATCGCCCGGCGCCTGCGCGGCAGTCCGACCCAGCGCGATGTCGAGACGCTGCGCGCGAGCGTCGTGACCGAAACGAAAGAGTTCGAGGGCCGCATCCTCGCGGCCGGCGTGCCGCCCGAGCAGGCGCGTGCCGCGCATTACGCGCTGTGCGCTACCCTCGACGACCTCGTTCTCAGCACGCCGTGGGGGGCCTATTCGTCGTGGTCGACGCACAGCATGGTCAGCACGTTCCATACCGACGTGTCGGGCGGAGAACGGTTCTTCGACCTGCTCGCCCATCTGCACAAGGATCCCGGCACCAACAAGGACGTGCTGGCGCTGATGTACGTGTGTCTGGCACTTGGCTTCGAAGGCCGCATGCGGGTGGTCCCGGACGGCGGCCTCGAGCTGGCCCGCACTCGCGAGGGTCTCTACCGTACGTTGCGTCAGATCTTCGGTGATTTCGAGCGCGAGTTGTCGCCGCATTGGCAGGGGCTCGAGGCGAGGCATGAGCCGATTCGTGTGGGTGTGGCGTTGTGGACGATCCTCTCGGCGACGGTCGCCTTGCTGCTGCTCGCTTTCTTCGTCCTCAGCGTGATGGTCAATCGGCAGTCTGATGGCACGCTGCAGGCGTTCGCCATCGCTCCGCCGCAGGGGCCGGTGTCGACCCGGGTCGTCCGTCCGATGCAGATCGCGCAGACCGCGCCGTCGACGCTCGACCATACTAGGCAGGCGCTGGCGCCCGAGATCAAGTCGGGCCTCGTCACCGTGACCGGCGACGGCCAGACGATGCTGGTGCGCATCCGCAATGCCGGGATGTTTCCGTCGGGCAGCGCCGACGTCGCCGACAGCTTCACCGCGTCGATCGACCATATCGGCGAGGCGCTCGCCGGCGGTCACGGCCAGATCGAGGTGGTCGGCTACACCGACAGCCAGCCGATCCACTCGCTGCGGTTTCCGTCGAATTGGGCGCTGTCGGAGGCGCGCGCCCAGGCGGTGGCCGACATCCTGAAAGGACGCGTCGACGTCCATCGGCTGAAAGTGTCGGGCCGCGGGGAGACCGATCCGCTCGCGACCAACGACACCGAGCAGGGGCGTGAAGCCAACCGGCGCACCGAACTGGTGGTCTCCGTTCCGACCGAGGGCGCGGTCCAGGGCTCGCTCGCGTCGGCGGGGGCGACACGGTGAATTTCCTACGCAGCTTCCTTGGGCAGATCGAGGCATTCACCGGCCCGCTCGGCCGTTACGTCAAGCAGCGCTGGCTGCGGACGCTGATCTGGACCTTCGCCGCCGTCCTGATCATCTGGTTCTACGGCGACATGCTGCGGCTGGGCCGCTTCACGCCGTTCGCATCCGACGAGAAGCGCAAGCTCGCCGTTGTCGCACTGGTGGTCGGCTGGGCGGCCTACAACATCGTCACCGCGATCCGCGACCGGCGGCGCAATCGCGCACTGATCAGCGCGCTCACTGCCGAGCAGCAGGCCGACCGCGATCTGCCGGCGCAGGAAGTCGAGCAGATCCGCACGCGCCTGCAGGAGGCGATGACCCAACTGCGGAAGGTGACCGGGTCGAAGCGCAACTACGTCTACAAGCTGCCGTGGTATATCATGATCGGGCCACCCGGGTCGGGCAAGACCACGGCCCTGCTCAACTCGGGCCTGAACCTCCCGCTCGCCGGCAGCATGGGCCAGGAGCCGATGCGCGGCGTCGGCGGTACTCGCAATTGCGACTGGTGGTTCACCGAGGACGCGATCCTGCTCGATGCCGCCGGCCGTTACACGACCCAGGACAGCGATCCGGAGCTCGACAAGAAGGGCTGGCAGGGCTTCCTCGAGCTGCTCAAGCAATATCGGCCGCTGCAGCCGATCAACGGCGTGATCGTCGCGATGAGCCTCGAGGACATGGCGGCGCGCGACCCACAGGACCGGCTTGCCCATGCGCAGGCGATCCGGCGTCGGCTGACCGAGCTCACCGAGTCTTTCGGCGCGCGCTTTCCCGTCTACTTCCTGTTGACCAAGGCCGACCTGCTGGCGGGCTTCGTCGAGTTCTTCGACGCCTTCAACCGGGGCGACCGGGAACAGCCCTGGGGGATGACCTTTCCCCTCGATGATGGCCGGGAGATTTCGCCGCCGGCGATCGGTCGCTTCGGCGCCGAGTTCGATCTGCTGCTCAAGCGGCTGAACCTGTTGGTGCTCGAGCGCATGCAGCAGGAAACCGACGTCGACCGGCGCGGGCTGATCTACGGATTTCCGCTCCAGATGGCGACGCTGAAGGAGGCGATCGGCGAGACGCTGACGGAGATCTTCACCACGTCACGGTTCGAGAAGCGCCCGATGCTGCGTGGCATCTACCTGGTGTCGTCGACCCAGAAGGGCGTGCCAATCGACCGGATGATGCATGCGATGGGCTCCATCCTGGGCGTCGAGGTGCCGCGCCAGTCCGTCTTCGCCGGCAAGGAGAAAAGCTATTTCCTGACCCGTTTGCTCAAGGCTGTGATCTTTGCCGAGGCCAATCTCGTCGTCGCCGATCCGCGGGCGCGGCGGCGCTTGTCGCTGACGCGTAACATCGCGCTGGGCAGCGCGCTGGCCGTGCTCCTTGTCTTCCTGGGCGCCTGGACGTTCGCCTACCGGCAGAACGAGCGGCTCGTCGCGACCGCCAACCAGCAGATCGCCCTTTACGACAAGGAGGTGGGCGCGGTCCCGGAAAGCCCGGTGGGAGATACCGATTTCCGCCAGATCGTGCCGCCGCTCGATCTGCTGCGAGACGGCCCCGCAAGCCTGCGCAGCCAGAGTGCGTCGCTCTGGCTTCATGGCGGTCTCGATCAGACCGTGAAGCTCGGTTCGCAATATGGCGACGCCTACAGGCGGGCACTCAACGGCATGCTCCTTCCGCGGGTCCTGGTCTTTCTGCAGAAGCAGATACGGGCGCGCGAGACCGACATCGACTTCGTGCTGGCCTCCACGCGCGTCTATCTCGGATTGGGCGGACAAGGACCGCTCGACGCCGGATTCGCTCGCGGCTGGATGTCCGCCGAGTGGCGCGATCTCTATCCGGACGCCTCCGACGCGGGTCTGCGTCGCGATCTGGACGATCATTTCGCGGCACTGCTCGACGGGCCGCTGACGCCGGTTGCACTCGACAGCGCGCTGATCGCGGAGACGCGCCAGGCTCTGTCGCGCCAGCCGCTGGCGGCGCGTGCTTACGCCATCCTGCGAAATAGCAGCCAGGCCACGCAGATGCCGCCATGGACGGTGTTGGATCGTGCCGGGCCGCTGGCCGACCGTGTCTTCGTGCGACCTTCGGGGGCGCCCTTGTCGCAGGGCGTTCCCGGCATCTTCACGCGCGCGGGCTATCTCAAGGTGTTCCTGCCTCAGTTGCACGACGCCACGCATGCCGTCCGCAAGGAGAGCTGGATCTACGGTCCGACTGCCGAGAACACCACCGACGATGCGCTCGAGGCGCAGGTCCTGGCGCTGTATCGAAGCGATTTCGACACCGCCTGGACAAGCCTGCTGGCGGATCTCGAGATCGTCCATCCGGCCGATCTCGGCATGGCCGTCCAGATCCTCAACGGGCTGACCGGTCCGGACTCGGCACTCCGCCAGCTCCTGCTGGCGGTCGCCGCCGACAGCAACCTCCAGCAGGAGACGGCGGCCAAGGACACGCAATCACAACAGATCGCCAAGCTCGTCGCCACGCCCAACGTCATCGAGCCGACGCAAGCGAGCGACACCCTCCAACCGCTGCGTGCGATGACGATCGGCGCCGAGGGGCAGCCATCGCAACTCGACGGTGTGCTCAAGACCCTGAGCGATCTATACCAGGAAGTCTCCCGGGCGAACGGCGCATTGCCGCAGGCCTCCAGCCTGCTGCAGGCGGAGGGCGGCGTGAACGACGCCAACGAGAGCCTGGTCAGCGAAGCCCGCCAGTTGCCCAACCCGGTCGACAAATGGATGAGCGAGCTGGCCGAAAATGTCCGGGCACTCTCCTCGGGCGGCGCGCAGTCGCAGATCTCGCAGCTCTGGCAGGCGTCCGGCGCACGCTTCTGCCGTCAGGCGGTCAACGGACGTTATCCGTTCTTTCGAGGTGCAAGCAGCGAAATTTCGATCGACGACTTCGACAAATTGTTCGCGAGCGGCGGCGTTCTCGACAGTTTCTTCAGCCAAAACCTGCGCCAGTTCGTCAACACCGCTCGCCATCCCTGGCAATGGCAATACGCGGCGGCCAAGGGGGTCAGCTCAGCGTCGCTCTCCGCGTTCGAGCGTGCGGACGCGGTGCGGCAGGCCTTCTTCGGCCCGTCGGGCGGCCAGGCTGGTTTTGATTTCGAGGTGACGCCCCGCTTCCTCGACACCGGGGCCAATGGGGTCACGCTCGATTTGCAGGGCCAGACGCTGAGCTATGCGCACGGCCCGCTGCGTCCCATGACGATGCACTGGCCCGCCTCGATCGACGCCGGATCACGCATCAATTTCCAGCCGGGTTTTGGCCAGTCCGATAGCCAGTCCGGGGCCTGGTCCACGTTCCGCCTGATCGAGGATGCGCATGTGGAGACAACCAGTGGCGACAGCTTTGTCGCCACCTTCGTGACCGGTCTAAGATCGGCCTCCTTCGACTTCCGGTCCGACTCAGTGCTAAACCCGCTCAACCTCCGGCTGCTACGCAGTTTCCATTGCCCGGCCGGTCTATGAGGACATCGTAGTGGCCAGCGAAGCCCAATCGCAGGTTCTGTCGACACCGCCGCCGGATGCGAGGCCGGGCTTCTTCGGCAAGCTGCCCGCGCGCGGGGACTTCGTGTCCCGGCGACTCGACCATGAATTCCGTGCCCATTTCGATGCCTGGCTGCAGAAATCGATCGCGACCAGTCAGCGCCAGCTCGCCGAAGCCTGGATGGAGTCCTACCTCAACGCGCCGATCTGGCGCTTCGTGCTGGGTCCCGGCCTGTGCGGCAGTCCACCCGCCATTGGCGTCATGATGCCGTCGGTCGATCGCGTGGGCCGTTATTTCCCGCTCGTTCTCGCGGCCCAGCTGCCGGATTGCCTGTCTCCCGGAAGCCTGTTCCATCAGGCGAAGGACTGGTTCGAGTCCGCCGAGCAATTGATCCTGACATCACTCGACGACAATTTCGACCTCGACCGTTTCGATCATGAGATCGAGGCGATGGGCCTGCCCGACTACCAGCGGGCGAACGGCTTCGCCGACGCCGCGGCGCGGCCGCTGCGACTCGATCTCGACGAGGGCAACGATCTTGCCGAGACCTATGGGCGGATCCTCGACCAAGTGGTGATGGGCGGTTCGGTGCGGTTCAGCCTGTGGTGGACGCTCGGATCCGAGCGGGTGCAAGCTTCCGTGCTGTTGGGCGAGGGACTGCCGCTGCCTGGTAATTTCGCGGCCTTTCTCGACGGACGGTGGAGCGACTGGGGCTGGGAGCGGCCGCGCAGCCGAGATCTGATCACGTTCGACGAATTCCCGCTGATCCTGCTCAAGCCCGTGCCGGAGCTCCCTTCGGCCGGCAAGACCCACCCAGGTGCAAGGCGGCGGGTCAACGAAGATTCGATGCTGCTCCGGCCCGACCTCGGGCTTTGGGCGGTCGCCGATGGCGTCGGCGGCCACGAGGCCGGCGCTTTCGCGAGCCAAGCCGTCACCAGGCGCCTTTCCGACATCCTGCCGCCGCTATCCTTCGGTGGCATGGTGCGTGACCTGCACGAAGTGCTCGACCAGGCCAATCTCGACCTTCACAGGCATGCGGCGACGATCAGCGACAACGCGACCGTCGCCTCGACCGTGGTCGCCATGCTCGTCCATGGCGGCCAATATGTCGTGATCTGGTCAGGCGACAGCCGTGCCTATCTCTATCGCACCGGTCACCTGCAGCGGTTGACGCGAGATCACGTCACGGCCGATGGCATGGTCACCCACGCCGTTGGCGCCGAACAGTTCGTCTTCCTCGAGACCGCGCAGGGTGACATTCAGGAAGGCGACGTGTTTCTCCTGTGCTCCGACGGTCTGACCAAGGATCTTCCCGAGAGCGCTATCGCTGGTGTTCTCAAGCAACCTCCCGTTCAGGCGGCCGAGATCCTGATCCAGGAGACCCTTATCGCCGGCGCGCGTGACAACGTCACCGTCGTCGTGATCGGTGTTCCTCGGGCCGGCGACTGACGCTCGTGCCGCCTTCGCAAGATGCCGACGACGATCGGACGCGTATTGTCCCGTCGGCCGACCCGGTCTCCGACCGGACGATGCTGGTTCCCGGACGGGGTCGTCCTTCAGGCCTCGAACATACGATGCCACCGGACCGGCCGCCGCCCGATCCAGATACGCCCCTGCTTTGGAACGACGCGACCTTCCGTCCAAACCAGGTCTTGGCCAACAGCTTCGTCGTCAAGACGCTGATCTCGCGCGGCGGCATGGGCGAGATCTATCGAGCGGCGCATCGCGACCTCGGGACGGAACATGCGATCAAGATCCTGCGTCCGTCGATGCTGGCCGAGCCGAGCGCGGTCGCTCTGCTGCTGGAGGAGGCGCGCATTCTCCTCCACGTCAGGAATGACGCGATCGTTCCGTGCCATGGCCTCATTCGTGACAGCGACGACCGGCTGCTGCTGGTCATGGAGTATCTTCGCGGTGCGACGCTGTCTGTCCGGATGCGCCAGGGTACGATCCCGATCGCTGGTCTTCAGGTTCTGTTGCGGCGGCTGCTCGGCGCGCTCGAAGCGCTGCGCGGCTACGGGATCGTTCATCAGGATCTGTCGCCCGACAACATCATCCTGCGCAACGACAGCCTGCACGAGGCGACCCTGATCGATTTCGGGGTGGCTCGGGTGATGTCCGACCGGGGTGGTGCCCACGGCGCGCTCGATTTCGCAGGGAAGTATTCCTGGGCATCGCCCGAGCAACTCGATCCGTCCCGCGCCGACCTGATCGGCCCTTCCTGCGATGTCTACAGCCTCGGGCTGGTCGTCGCGGCTGCCTGTCTTGGCCAGAAGATCGACATGGGCCACGATCTGCCGTCGGCGTTGGAAGCAAGGCGCCGAGTGCCAGACCTGGACGGCCTGCCGAAGGAGATCGCGCGCACTCTGGAGCCCATGCTGGCGCCCGAGGCAAGGCGACGGCCAACTGCGGCACGAGTGCTTGCCGATCTCGAAAGTCCTGGCGCCGGACGCAAGCTCTTTCGCCGGCTGTTCGGAAAGTCCGCGCCGGCGCGCGATCCCGATTGAAGCGATCAGGCGACCTCGGCCAGTTCGATGTCCGCTCCGGGATGTCCGCCGAGGATGGCGTCCTCGTGCCGGACAATGCGTCGGGCAAGTTTGAGTCCGACGTAGTAACGGTCTTCCGCTGCCGCCTCGATCGCACGGGCCAGGATCAGGCGTGCGGCCGCCGAGGTGGTCGTCTCGCTGAACATCCTGATGAGCTCACGTGCCGCGTCCAGTGCAGGTCCGCGCTCTTCATCGTTGCCGACATAGGCGGTTTGCAGCGCGTAGTAGATGCGGCGTGCTGGCGTGGTCACGTCGGCAAGCGACATCAACTGCTTGCCGAACAGGAACCGTGCACGGGATGTCAGTTCGATGCGCGTCTTGGTTCGAAATCTGATGGCGGCGCCGTTCACCACCATCATCTCGCCCTGTTTGATCTCGAGAACTAGGTTCGACATGAGCCCTCGTCGGATATCGCGCCATGTCGGTAACTCCGACCAGCGGACGAAGCCTCTCACTTTACTTTTAAGCCTTCATGAACGTGCCTAGAGATAAGACGCCAGGGACAGGCTCTTGAGATCGTTGATGATCTCGTAGGATGCCATGAGCTGGTTCTGCGTTGCTGTCAGCCGCGTGGCCACGGTCGGGAGGTCGACGGATGTGAGGCCGTTCATCTGCGTGGTCAAGGCATCAGACATGGCGGCATTGGTGCTCGTTGCTGCGGCGACCTGTTGCTGGGATATTGCAAGCGTGGATGTCATCGCATCCAATCCACCGAGGGCGCCATTGAGTGTCGTCCTCAGTCCTGACAGGAGACCACCGAACTGGCTGTTGCTGCCGTCTCCGGAAGAGAGGTTTGACACGGCTGACAGGACCGCGATGAGGTCGTTGGCCCCGGAACCGGTCGAGGTCGCATTTGCCGGTCCCATACCAGCGGTCGAGGTGGCCGGCAGGCTGACGGTAGCACTTTCACCCGGTCCCACGTCGACAGAGGCGGCGGTTGGCGCGGTGTTCAGGCTCGGCGAGAACACCGGATTGCCCGAGACGGCGGCGATGATCGAGGACAGCGTCGTTACCGCGCCGTTCGTGCCCAATCCGCCCACCGCGAGGGCGACACTCGAGGTCAGCCAGCCATTCGTGATCGTTCCAGGATCCGGGATGGGAGCGTTCGTCCCGTCCGAGCCCGCGAAGACATAGACGTCGCCGGCCTTGGTGTTGAGCATGCCGGCCAAGGCACCAAGGTCGCTCTTCGCGGTTCCTGCCAGAGCCGCGATGCCGGTCGTGAGACTCGATCCATTCTCAGTCGATAATTGTGTCAGGCTGGTTGCGAAGGACTGCGCCAGCGACGAGATCGATGTGAGCACGGTCTGGGCCGTTTGTAGTCTGACCGCTGCGAGCGAGGCGTTCGCCGTCAGCGCCGACAATTGAGCGATCTGCGGCTGCAGGTCCAGGACCTGGCTGGTGGCAGCGCCGAGTCCGGTCACGCCACTGGAGATCAGGCCACTGGTCGATTGTGCCGTCAGTCCGGCTTCCTGGCGCCCGAGCTTGTCGGCATAGGTGCCGATCGCGCCGATCAAACCGAAATTCGAGAGCGAACCGTCGATCGCGTCCATCAGCCGTTTCCGACGGCCGATAGAAGTGAGGTATACATCGACTGAATCGCCGAGATCACCTTCGCATTGGCCTGATAGCTGTTCTGCAGGGCCACCATCTTCGACATCTCGCTATCGATCGATACGGCTGTGGCGTTGCCGATCTGCCCGTTGATCGCGGTCTGGACCGCTGTCTCGTCAGCGAGGCTGGAGGTCGCATTCTGGGCATCGGAGCCTTGCGAGGAAATCAATCGCGATGCGAAGTCTGACAGTGTGCCTGTCATACTGTAGGGAAGCCGGATTGACGTAACCGGAGCATTCCAAAGAACACCCGCGGCACTTTCTGCTCCGAACGCGTATTGATTGATCGACTGGATCGCCGCTGGGGCAATGGTCGAAAGCAAGTTGGCCGCATCGGTGCTGACCTGAATGTCGCTCGACAGGCCTGTCGGGGGTGCGCCCGTCGCAGGCGGGACCGCCCCGCTCCCGTCCGTGAACAGGGCAAATCCCGCGCCGCTCAATCGTTGTGAGACTGTTGCGGCGAGAGAGTCGAGTTGGGCCGTGTAGCCAGGGATGATCCTGTCCCGGAGTTGAATATTGGCACCAAGCGCTCCTCCGGTGAGTGACGTGGTGACGTCCTGGCCGTCCAGCGTGATGTTTGAGACGGGCACGCCCGACCCGTCATAGCTGTCGCCAGGATTGAGAGCCTTGCTCTGATAGACGAGCGGGCCGTTAATTGCATTCGTCGGCAGCATCGTGCCGCTCGTCGTCGTGACGAGCATGTTCCCGCTCGGCTGCTCCGCGAACTTGACGCTCACCTGGTTCGACAAGTCCGCCATGGCCTTGGACCGCTGGTCCTCGAGGCCGGCCGTGCTCTGGTTCATCACACGCAGGCGGACGATCTCCGTGGACAACGACCCGATCGCGGCCAGGTCCTTGTTGATCGAAGCAACGCCGGTTGCCATCGCATCGCTCGCCGCTTGGCGTTGTGCTGCGTATGTGGAGGCTAGGCTGTTGATGCCCGCAGCAAGCGTCTGCGCGTTCTGCAACACCGTCTGCTGCTGCGCACTGCTGGATGGATCCGCTTGCAGCGCCGTGAAGCCTGCCTGCAACCCGCTGATCGCGGCGGTTAGTGAACCGGTCGAACCGGTGTCTGACGTGGTTGATCCTTCCACGGATGTGATGGCAGTCAGGACGTTGTTGAGGACGGATTGCGATCCGACGGCGGCGTTCTGGGTGTAGAGGCTTGTCTGCAGAGCAGGCGCGGTGATCCGCGTCGCAACGCCGAGAGCGACGCCACCAGGCTGGCCGTTGTTAACCAGCGCGACGTTCGCCACCACCTCTTCGGTGTAACCGGGGGAGTTCGCGTTGGCGACGTTCTGGGACACGACGGAGATCTGTCCCTGGACCGCATACAGGCCACTCGATGCGATCGATAGAGCGCTCCCGAGACTCATGACAGGCTCCGCCGGTTCTCCATAAGGCAATGTTTCATTAAAGTACTAACAGAGATTTACCTACTGCTTCATCTGCAGGGTAGTTTGTGTCATTTGATCTCCGGCGGTCACCATCTTGGCATTCGCGCCATAGGCTTCCTGCGCTGTGATCAACTTTGTCAGTTCGGTCGCGATATCAACGTTCGAGCTCTCGACCGAGCCGGTGACGAGTTGGCCGGTGCCGTTCTGGTTTGCGTTGCTCAAGCGGGCCAGACCGGAGCCCGCCGTTTCGGTGAATGCCTGTCCGTTCTGCCTCTGGAGGGCGTCAGGTGCCTCGAACGTCGCGAGCGGGATATGCGCGATGACTTGCGTTTGACTGTTGTCGTAGGTCGCTACGACGTCGCCGCCTGTCGTCATCGTCACGCCTGTATAATTGCCGACCTTCTGGCCATCGGCCGTGATGGTCTGGAGGTTGTAGGTCGAGCTGCCCGAGGCATAGGTCACGCCGCCGGGCGTGCCGATCGTGCCCAGACTGAGCGTGATCGGTTGCGCCGCTCCATTGAACCTCGTGTTCATGGTGAGTTCGGCGGCGCCCGCGGTCGCCGTTCCGACCATTCCGGTTCCGTCCCCGTTTGCGCTGGTCATGTCGCCGTTCGCGCCGAAAATGACGCTGGCCGTGCCGATCGTGGCCGGCACGCTGTCCGGCGAACTAGCGGTCAAGGTCCAGTCTTTCGGGTTCGTGGTCGATTGAGACCAAGCGAGCGTGATGTTATGGGATGCTCCGGCTTGGTCGATCGCCTGGATTTCGGATGTCGGTGCAATCGTCGAACCAGCGCTCATGTTCGGGAGTTGCGCGGCATAGGAGATGTTGGAGGTCTGAACCGCGGGGAGGCTGGCTGTGTTGATCTGGATCGGCTGGAGGTTGCCCGTGTTGATCTGCCCCGTCGCCGGATCGAGGTTGTACCCGTCCAAATACTCACCGGAGCCGTTGACGAGATATCCAGCGTCGTTCAGCGAGAAGTCCCCGGTCCGAGTGTAATATTGGGTCGTACTGAACGAGGTGCTTCCTGCTCCCGTCGTCTCGCTCACGTTGAAGAAGCCCTGGCCGGAAATAGCGAGTGCAAGCGGATCGTTGCTTTGAGTGACAGTGCCGGCAACGGTGTTCTGATATTGCGGTGTCGTTCCGACGGCACCGGATAAATTCTGGCTTGCGGTACTGCTCGTCAGGTAATCGGAGAAGGATGTGTTGACCCCCTTGTAGCCGACGGTCTGACTGTTCGCGATATTGTCGCTGATGTTCGTGAAGGCGGCCGATTGCGCTGTCAGGCCGCTCACCGCCGTACTGATTGCGCCGAAGAGGGACATCGAAGGGCTCCTGATTGCGTGCATGACATCGATCTTGTCAACTTGAGCATTTGCCGTGCCAGTTTTCCGGCTGACGTTCCGTCGTCCGTGGCGGCGTCCGAGCCTGTCGTTCTGCCTGCACCCGGTAGACTCTGCCGGGCAGCACATGCCGCTCTCGACGCAGGGCGGCATTGTTTGCCGGCGATCTCGACCAGAATTCCCGATCCCGTTCTTTGCCAAGTCTGGTCCGAGGCTTGCAGACATTCGGGTGTCAGCGAGATCTCCAGGAGCGCCGCCCGACGTGACCCTCATCGAACCGCCAGCAAAGAGCAGGTCCGCTAACCGTCGGCTTGCAGTGGGCCGTCACGCGGACCACCAACAAGCCGACTTTCGCAGGGCGTTCGAAACGCAGGCTTCATCTCCTTGCCATCGAGATCAGGCTGGGTCGATGAGCGGGTCTATCTCATCGCCTGATGAGGACAACGATCAGTCCTCCCGGATCACGAGGAGTGCTGTTGTTGCGGACTCCGCGAGGACGGCTCTGGTTACGGGCAGTGCGGTCTCGACATCCAACCCCAGTATCGACCCAACGTCTCGAAAGACGGTTCCCGAGCGGACCGGGACAAAGAACATGCACCCCCGTCAGGCTCAAGCGTCGACTTCTGGGCAGTCATTGTCGCGGCTCCGTCCAGTCGCGCCGGCCGCCGCGGACGTCGCCGATCCCGGATCGACCATCATGACAGTGAGTAGCGACGCACCTTCGAACACCGTCCCTACGGACCCAGCACCAGCCGGCGGGAGCCCGTTGGTCGAGAAATTGCCGTCGCCCAGTCATCCGGCCGCGGCTGACTCGAAAGCAGGTTCGCAGGCAAACGTCGGGTTGCACGCGGTGCCTGGTGGCAGGCACGCGCCCACCCTTGAGCCCGCTGTGCGGTCTGCCTTGACGAACGTCGAGCCGCTTGTTCCCTCGATGCGATCGGAGACGTCGGCACTGCACGGCGCAACAACCGCGGTTGCTTTGGATCCTAAGACGGCGCCGGCGGTCGGACGGACAGTCGAGGCATCAGGAACACCGGGCGCTCGGGACTTGCGTGATTTACCTGGCACGCGGGCCGACGCGTCCGGCGGTCACGTGGTGCTACAGCCATCCGGCGATATATCGGTCCAAATGTCTCTCGCGCATCTTGGCATCATTGAAGTCAAGATGAGTAAAGAGACCGATCCAAACCCTGTGGTGACAGTTTCCGTTGATCGTCCAGACACGCTCAGGACCTTGGTAGGTGATCAGGCACAGTTGAAAGCGGCCTTGCACCAGAGCGGGATCGATCAAGGCGGACGGACGATCGAGTACACGTTGCTGCCACCGGCGGGCAGCGCGGACTCGACGCGGTCCACCGACAGCAATCAGGACCGGGGCTCTCGCCAAGCCGACAAGCAGCAGTTCGAGTCGTGGCGCAATCCTGGCCGGAGCAGCGCGACGGATCCGCCTTATGACAACGCACAGTCCGAGGCGCGCCTGGCTTTGGGCACGATCGACATCACCGCTTGACGACCAGACAGAAGGATCATTTCGATGACCATCGCACTGACACCGTCTCAGCTCGCCTCTTTGTCAGGCGCCGCGCAGAAGGCGGCTGTCGCGGCGTCCAGCTCGACGAGCAGTGCTGCTTCAGCATCCGGTCATGCAACATCGGCCGGGGCATCAGTGGGCAGCGATACAAGCAGCACCGCGCTTGCATCCTTGTCGTCGAACTACAGCGATTTTCTGAACCTGCTGACCACGCAGCTCAAGAACCAGGATCCATCCAGTCCGATGGATAGCAGTCAGTTCACGACCGAGCTGGTGCAATTTACTGGCGTCGAGCAGCAGGTGCAGACCAACACGAACCTGACCCAACTGCTGCAACTATCGCAGGACCAACAGTTGACCCAGAGTTCCGCCATGATCGGCAAAGCCGTTACGCTGAATGGCAGCACAGTGCCGCTCCAGTCCGGCGGCTCGAAGCTCTCATTCGATACATCGCTTCCGGAGCCAATCTCGATCTCGATCACCAACAGCACCGGCCGAGACGTCAAGGACATCCAACTGACGTCGCAGGCCGGCTCGAATAGTTGGATCTGGGACGGAACCGACAACGAAGGAAACGCGATGCCGCCCGGTCCTTACAACGTAGCCGTCGAGGGCGCGGATGCGACCGGCACACCAAGCTCCGTTCCCTTCACATCGATAGCTACGCCGACGAGCGTTCAACGGACCACCACGGGCTTGAGCGTTTCGTTCGGTCCGACGACGCTCGACTACAGCAGCGTGCAGTCCCTCGCGCAGTAGATGCGGCCCGGCAAACAATGCCGGGTCATTTATAGATCAGTAAGGTTTTTGCTGCAATGTCCTGCTCGGCAGAACGCCGGCGCAGGATGGCCGTATCATGACAACCACGCCTTCAGGCGACACCTCGTCGGGCGGTCTGAGACCGCTTCTTGAAGGTTTTCGAGCTCTTGGCCCTGCAAAGCTTGCTGCCATGGGGCTGGTGAGCGTGGGCATGTTTTGCATGCTGGCGCTCCTGATGTTGCGAGGCGGTGATACTGTTGCCGACGGCCGGATGGCTCTCCTCTACGGCGACCTTGATATCCATGAGGCCGGCCAGATGGCCGACCTTCTCGATAAGGCGCACATCGCGCACGAGCTGAACGGTCAGAACGACCAGATCCTGGTTCCTCAATCCGAGGTGGGGACTGCTCGGCTGCTGTTGGCGAAATCCAACCTGCCTTCGGGTGGTTCGGTCGGCTACGAGATCTTCGATCGTGGCGATAGTCTGACGTCCACGCAGTTCCAGCAGGAGATCAACCAGACGCGGGCCCTCGAGGGGGAATTGGTCCGAAGCATTCGCCTCATTCAGGGTGTGCGTGGCGCACGGGTGCACCTCGTGCTGCCCCATCGCGATCTGTTCGCGCAGGAGGCCCAGCCAGCGCAGGCAAGCGTCCTGCTCACCATGCAAGGCACGATGCGGCTAGACCCGGAGGCGATCCAGGCGATCCTGAACTTGGTGTCGGCAGCCGTTCCGGGTCTGCGGCCCCAGGCAGTCGCGATCATCGACAACCACGGAAGCGTGCTCGCGCGCAATGGCAGCGCGCTCGGCGACACGGGTGCGGCAACCAGCTTTGACGAGATGCGCCAGGCCATGGAGCTTCGATTGGCTCGCCAAGTCGAGGAGATGCTGGATGCTTCGCTCGGTCCGGACAAGGTTCGTGCGGAAGCCTCTGTGACTTTTGATGATGCCTCCGTCAACGAGACACAGGAGACCTACAATCCTGACCAGCAGGTGTTGCGGAGCCAGCAGACGAGCTCCGACAAAAGTCGCAACACCGAAGGGCAGCAGGCGACGACCGTCTCGAACAATCTTCCGAACGCAGACGCCGGCCGTGCGCAATCGGGAAGCCAAGACGAACGTCGCGAAGAGACCAATAACTACGAGATCGGCAAGACCGTGAGGACGACGAGCCGGTCGGTTCCTCGCGTCGAGCGGATCAGCCTCGCTGTTCTGGTTGATGGCCAGACCAAGGCCGGCCCGTCCGGCGCATCACTGTGGAGACCGCGTGACCCTCAGGAACTGGCCAGAATAGCGGCACTCGTGAAGGGCGCGATCGGTTTCGACGCCAAGCGTGGCGATACGGTAACGGTGGATTCGATGCAGTTCGACGACTCGCAGACCTTCGCGAGGGAAGTTCCGGTCAGGACGCCATTTGGTTTGGGCATCGCCGAGCCGGACCTCCTTCGGCTCCTGCAGACCGGCTTCATCGGGATGGTCACCCTGATCATCGGGCTCCTGGTTTTCCGGCCGATCATTTCGAGGTTGGTGCATAGCGTTGGTCCCGATATGATGCAGGTCGCCGGTCCCGATACAACGGGGATCGATGGCCGAATGGTCAAGGATCAGCAAATGCCGTCCCGGTTATTACTGCCGTCCCCCGGGGCGGACCCCGATGGAAAGCAGTTGCGTAGGCTCGAAGGCCATTCAGTCACGCAATACGAGATTAGCCAGACCAGGAACTCTTCGACAAGGCGCCTCGCTGAGCTTGTCGAGCAATTCCCAGAAGAGAGTCTTACGTTGGTCCGTGCCTGGCTGGCAGAAGGAACAAGCTGAACATGCCGATGTCTGGATCAGAGCAGGCCTTGTCAGGCGCCCAGAAAGCGGCGGTGCTCATGCTGGCATTGGGAGAAGAACGCTGCGCACGTCTGTTCGAGTCGATGCATGAGGACGAGATCCGAGAGGTGTCGATGGCGATGACGAGGTTGGGGTCTGTCCCTGCGGACGTCGTCGACCGGCTTTGCGAAGAGTTCAACGATCATCTCGGTAATGCCGGATCAGTTCGCGGCAGCTTGGATACAACCGAACGTCTGCTGATGAGCACCCTCCCAAAAGAGCGTGCGCAACAGATCATGGATGAGATCCGTGGGCCCGCCGGACGAACGATGTGGGACAAACTCGGCAACGTCAACGAGACACTGTTGGCAAACTATCTCAAGAATGAATATCCCCAGACGGTCGCCGTCGTGATGAGCAAAATCAAGCCGGAACATTCCGCTAGGGTGATGGCATTGCTTCCTGAGGCGCTGGCAGTCGACGTCATATTCAGAATGCTTCAAATGGAGAGCGTTCAACGCGAAGTTCTCGACGGGGTCGAGAACACGCTTCGGACTGAGTTCATGTCCAATCTTGTCCGGAGTACGCACCGCGATTCTCACGAGCTCTTGGCGGAGATCTTTAACAGCCTCGAGCGACAAGTCGAGGGACGGTTGATCTCCGCCATCGAGCAGATCGATCCGGACGCCGCTGAGAGGATCAAGTCTCTCATGTTTACTTTCGCGGATCTCCAGCGGCTGTCGACGCCGGCGATACAGGCGATCCTGCGTATCGTCGAGCGCGAAAAGCTCCCGGTCGCGCTGAAGGGTGCCACACCTGCACTGCAGAACATTTTCTTCAGCGCGATGTCGGAACGCGCCTCCAAAATGTTGCGCGACGATATCGCCTCGCTTGGCCCGATCCGTCTTCGCGACGTCGATGAAGCGCAGGCTGCCGTCGTGGCGGCCGCGAAGGAGCTTGCCGAGGCCGGTGAGATCGACATCTCTCCTGCCGCATCTGAACAGATGGTGGTCTAGATGGTCCAACAATCGGCACTACGCCGCTCCATTCCGGGAGTCCTCTTCATCGAGGATTTCGATGAGGCCGAACCCGATCAGCCTCTATCGGCACCGGGTGTCATTGATGGGACCGCCGAGAGAGAGGCCGCGGAGACGACGGCCCTGACCATGGCGATGGTCAGCGAGGAGGAGGTCGAGCAGCTCAGGTCGAGCGCCTTCGCGGATGGTCTTGCGGAAGGCATCAGGAGTGCCGAGGCCGGGCTCGCATCGCAACGCGTTGCTATCCTGCAACGTCTTGACGACCTCATGGCCCATGCCGCGGACGACATGAGGGCAACGGTACAGCGCGATACCGAGCTTATCGCAAAGACTGCTCTTTCGCTCCTCGTCGAATGCTTCCCAGCCTTTTGCGCACGTATAGGTGGAGGAGAAACCTTGAAGCTCTTGCGTTCACTCCTTCCCTCGGTTGTGGACGAGCCGAAGCTGACGGTCACCGTCTGCGAGTCGCTGGCTGAAGTCGTGAGGCAAGAATTGGCGACGCTTGCTGAGCGCAATCCTCAGATCGTGGTTCGCACTGACGACCTGCTACCGGGTGATCTCCGCCTTACATGGCAGAGTGGCATGGCGTGTCGCGACGTCCGGCTGTTACGGACGCAAATGCTGGCGCGTCTCTCCGACTTCGGACTCCTTGAAGCAGCAGAGGGAACAGTCGCATGACGTCAGACGTGGAACTGTCGGAACTGGCAGGGCCGGCGGTCTCGTTCGCCGAGACGCCATCATCCGCGCCCTCCTATAATCTCGATGCTGTCTATGACGTGCCCGTCACGGTGAGTGTCGTGCTCGGGAAGGCCACGATGCAAGTCAATCAGCTGCTCAAGCTCGGACGCGGTGCCGTCGTCGAGCTCGATCGCCGACTGGGCGAAGCTATCGACATCTATGTCAACAACCGACTTGTTGCCCGTGGGGAGGTCGTCATGATCGACGACAATCGTCTGGGCGTCACCATGACGGAAATCGTCAAGGCCGATCGGATGGGTTGACGATGCGTATTCTGATCATTGGTTCCTTGTCTGGAGAACTTGGTCGTGCGGCCGCGATGGCCGCGGCACGACGCGCGTCGATCGACCAGGCGGATGATGTGCGAGCGGCCATCGGCATACTGCGTCGCGATGCGAGCTTCAACCTGGTCTTCTGCGAGATGTGCCATGACATCACTTCGCTCGTGAGAACACTCGCGGACGAAAGGATCGTGGTCCCGATCGTGGCGTGCGGCTGCGACATCGAGCCGAGCGCGGCCGCTGCCGCCATCCGGGCCGGTGCACGCGACTTTCTTCCACTGCCGCCGAACGCGGAGCTGATCGCAGCCTTGCTCGAGGCCGCCGCGGCGACGGACCAGTCGGTCATCGCGCGGGATCCCGTCATGGTCTCGGTCATCAGACGGGCGGAACAGGTTGCGGTTTCGAACGCTTCGGTGCTAATCGCAGGCGAGTCCGGAACCGGAAAAGAGGTCCTGGCCCGGCATATTCATCAGAAATCCCGCCGCTCTTCGGGGCCGTTCATCGCGATCAACTGTGCGGCGATCCCGGACAATCTCCTGGAATCGGAATTGTTCGGGCATGAGAAGGGAGCCTTCAGCGGTGCGCTTGGCCGACGGATCGGCAAGTTCGAGTCTGCCTCCGGCGGTACGCTCCTGCTCGACGAAATCAGTGAGATGGACGTACGGCTGCAAGCCAAGCTGCTTCGTGCTCTTCAGGAGCGCGAGATCGACAGGCTGGGAGGGAGCGGTCCTGTCAAGATCGATGTCCGCATACTGGCCACCAGCAACCGTGACATGAGCAGCGAGGTCAAGGCCGGCCGTTTCCGGGCCGACCTGTTCTTCCGGATCAACGTCATCACGATCGAGGTTCCGCCGCTGCGGGAGCGCAAAGCCGACATCGCGGATCTCGCGGCCTTCTACGCGGAGCACTATGCAAGATTGAACGGTGTGCCGGCACGGCCTCTGTCCCCGTCTGCGATGGCGTTGCTTGAGGCGCACGACTGGCCTGGCAATGTCCGCGAGCTCGAGAACACCGTGCACAGGGCTGTGCTGCTTTCTGTCGGGCCAGAGCTGGAAGGCGACGCGGTCGAATGTCCGAGGTCGCTGCCGGGAGATGCCGCGGACCTTCCGCAACCCGATGAGGGCTCCAGGTCCGGGGACGCGAACGTGGGCCCTTCGATCTCGCGACTGGTGGGTTGCTCGGTGGAAGAAGTCGAGCGAGCACTGATCATCGAGACACTCGGCCACACCGCCGGCAATCGGACGCATGCGGCCACTATCCTCGGGATCTCGATCCGCGCGCTGCGCAATAAACTGCGCGACTACAGCAACCTCGGTTTCGATGTGCCAGCGCCGCATGCCGGGATTGCCCTGTAGTGGACAACCCCGCGCCGTCGGCGGCGACAGGCCCTTCTCGCTTGCGAATCCTCGACCGGTTAAGGGGCGGACGTCCAGGGTCGGACGTGTTGCTCGCGATCGGCGTGGTGGCTCTCCTCTCGATCCTCATTCTTCCGCTGCCTCCGCTCGTCCTCGACTTCGGCTTGGCTCTCTCGGTGACGTCCGCCGTGCTCATCCTGATGGTTGCGCTGTTCCTGGAGAGACCGCTCGACTTCACCAGCTTTCCGACCCTGTTGCTGCTGACGACACTGCTGCGGCTTTCTCTCGAAGTGGCGACCACGCGCCTGATTCTCAGCCATGGCCATGAAGGACCCTTGGCGGCCGGTCACGTCGTAGCGGCGTTCGGCGGTTTTCTGATGGGCGGTGATGTCGTCATCGGCGTCATCCTGTTCGCGATCCTGCTGGTCGTGAATTTCATGGTGATCACGAAGGGCTCCGGCCGCATCGCCGAGGTCGCGGCCCGATTCAGTCTGGATGCGATGCCGGGCAAGCAGATGGCGATCGATGCCGAATTGTCGTCCGGAGCCATCACCGACAAGGTCGCTCGCGTCAGGCGTCGCGAGCTGGAGGAGGAGAGTGGTTTCTACGGCGCCATGGACGGCGCGGCCAAGTTCGTCCGCGGGGATGCCATTGCAAGTCTCCTCATCACGGTCATCAACATCCTGGGCGGACTGGCGGTTGGACTCGTCCGGCATGGGATGGCCGTTGGCGATGCCGCGTCCACGTTCAGTACACTGACCATCGGCGACGGCCTCGTCTCGCAAATCCCGGCACTTCTGGTTTCCACCGCCGCCGGTATCGTCGTCACGAAGGGAGGCGTCGACGGGAGAGCGGACACCGCCCTGGTCCGTCAGTTAGGCGGCAATGCGAAGCCGCTCGCATTGGCATCAGGAGCGGCCGTGATGCTCGCATTGATGCCGGGCCTTCCGGCGATCCCTTTCCTCGCGCTGGGCGCGCTCGCCGGTGGCGGAGCTTGGTTTCGCCACCGGACGCCGAAGCCGCCGGCCGAAGAGGACGCGTCGACGGTCGTTCCGGCCGCGAGCGTCTCGCCGATGATCGATGCGCTTCGCATCGACATGATCCGTCTCGAGCTCGGTTATGCGCTCCTGCCGCTGGCCAGCGGCGATCAGCCTCGTCTGCCCGAGCAGATCCGATCCCTCCGCCGTTCGATCGCCGCCGAGATGGGGCTCGTGCTCCCGTCGATCCGGATCCAGGACAACATGCAACTGGAGCCGGAGACCTACGTGATCCGGATCAAGGAAGTCGAGGCTGCGCGAGGGCAGATACGGCCCGATAAGCTCCTGGTCATGGATCCCAACGGAGCCTTGCCCGATATCCGCGGCGAAAAGACGCAGGAGCCCGCGTTCGGCCTTCCGGCACTCTGGGTCGATCTCGCCCTGCGTGACGAAGCGCTGTTCAAGGGCTGCACCGTGGTCGATGCCTCGAGCGTGCTGACGACGCATCTGACCGAGACGGCGCGGGAGAGCATGGCTGAACTGCTCACCTACGCCGAGACGCAGAAACTGCTGGATGAACTGCCTCGCGAGCAGCAGCGCCTCGTGGCCGATCTCATCCCTTCGATCGCGACGACCGGTGCTGTCCAGCGCGTGTTGCAGGGGTTATTGGCCGAGCGTGTCTCCATTCGTGACTTGCCGACGATACTTGAGGGAATTCAGGACGCGGCGGGTAGCGGCATGCGCGGGATCCCGGCGATTCTTGGACATGTTCGCACCCGACTGGCGCGACAACTGAGCGAGATGCATACCGGTCCCAAAGGCTACATCCCCCTTGTGACACTGTCTCCGGAATGGGAGCAAGCGTTTGCCGAAAGCTTGACGGGACCGCCCGATGACCGGCAACTCGCGATGGCCCCTAGTCGCCTTGGCGAATTCGTCGAAAAGCTTCGCTCGACATTGGACAAGACAATGAGGGCCGGCGAGAGCCCGGTGCTGCTCGTCAGCCAGCATCTTCGTGGTCATGTGCACGCGATCGTCAACCGGGTACGACCAGCGACGCCGGTGCTGGCGCAGACCGAAATCTCGTTACGTAGCCGGATTCGTACGCTTGAGACCATCTGAGCGTGCGCGTCCGACGGGCATGAAAGTCCGGGTGTTCGACGGACCTGACCTTGCCGCCGCCGTAGGCGCCGTGCGTCGTTCTCTCGGCGATGATGCGCTCATCGTCGAGACGAGGCACGTCGAACGCGGCGTCGAGATCCTGGCGGCCATCGGACCCACCCTCGATGACGTAACGCCGCTCGAGATCCCGGTCATCGCGGACGACTATCTCGATGAACGAAGGCGGAACCTCCTGTGGCACGGCTTGAGCGAGGACCTTGTCGCCCGGCTGACAGAGCAGGATCTGGCTCAGGCACTGGCGCGGCGCGTGCGTTTCGGATCGCTCGATCTGTCGAACGATTCGGCACCCTTGTTCTTCGCGGGCGAGCCAGGAGCCGGAAAGAGCCTCTCCCTGGTCAAGCTCGCGGCCCGTCTGGTGATGGCAGGATCAAAGCCGCTCATCATATCGACCGATGGACAGAAAGCGGGTGCCACGGAGCAGCTCGCTGCCCTGACCCGTATCCTGGGGCTGACCTTGCTCGTTGCGGATCAGCCCCAGACGCTCAGGCGTGCCATGTCCATGCGTCGGGATCATGGGCCGGTCCTGATTGACGGACAGGGGCTGGCCGCGGACAGCGGCGGCGAGATCGCGGCACTCCGCGATCTGGTGGCAGCGGCCGAGGCACAGATCATCGTTGTCGCGCCGGCCGGGCTGGATGCGGCCGAGACGGCCGATATCGCGTCATGTTACGCGGCAATCGGCGCGACACGAATGCTGGCGACGCGCCTGGATGTCGCGCGCCGGATCGGAGGCATCGTCGAGGCGGCCTGGCGGTCCCGATTGATGCTGACCGAGGCCGGAGTGGGCCCCGGGATCGTCGACGGTCTGCAGACAATGACCACGGGGATGATTGCCGAGAGATTGGAACGCACGGGACGGCGTCTCTCGGACAGTGACGACACAGGCACGCGGGATGTTGGAGATCGATATGCCAGGAGATGACGTCGAGCCCAGACGGGCGTCCCGCCCGGATGTCGGTGCGCCGGATGGTCCATCGCCGAGGCCTCATCGATACGCGATCGCTTCCGGCAAGGGCGGTGTCGGGAAGACATGGCTGGCGATCTCGCTGGCGACCGTGTTTGCCCGATCTGGCAAGCGCACCTTGCTCGTCGACGGTGATCTCGGACTGGCCAATGTCGACGTCCAATTGGGCTTGGCGCCTGACCGTGATCTCGGCGGCCTGCTACAAGACGAGACGGACCTGGAAGACGTCGTGACGCGTTTCCACGCGGGCCGTTTCGATGTTCTTGCCGGCCGAGCCGGATCCGGATCGCTCGCGTCGCTGTCGGCGATGTCGCTCGAGAGGCTGTTGCTCACGCTGGCCGAAAGTTCGGCCTATGACGTGATCCTGTTCGATCTCGGCGCCGGCATCGATCGTCACGTAAGACGGATGGCATGCTGGGTCGATACGTTGGTGGTCGTCGCCACCGACGAGCCGACCTCGTTGACGGATGCATATGTCGTGCTGAAGATCCACGCCACCGACAAGAGGCGACTCTCGGTGACGCAAGACGGGGCCCCCATCCCGGACGCGCGCATCGTCGTCAATCAGGCGGCGACCCATCTCGCGGGGATGCAGACCTACGAGACATTGCGACGCGTTTGCTCGAGTTATCTTCAGTTTTCGCCCGCCTTCGCCGGTGTCGTTCGGCGAGACGATCGCGTCCGTGACGCGATCCGAAGCCAGGTGGCTTTCCCGCTTCGCTACCCGATCGCCGCGGCGGCGGTCGATATCGAGCAGGTCGCCCTCTCGCTGTGCCGTTCCGACTCCTCGGTGCATTCTCCCCATGGGGCCTGAGGATGAAAATTGTGGGAGGCTTGGCCCGAGGGGCGTTGTAGCATCCAGGCGATTGCTGGGAGATCTATCGAAGGATGCGGATCACCGTGATACAGATGTCGCCCGGCCATGTGATGTCGGACAATATCGAGACGGCGGAACGTTTGATCAGGCGTGCCGTCGGCCAGGATGGTCCCGACCTGGTGGTCCTCCCCGAGATGTGGAGCTGTCTCGGGGGTGACGTCGAGACGCGAAGGCGGGCCGCCGAAAAATTGCCTGGTGAGGGCAGCACCGCGCGCGGGCCATTGTACGACTTCCTGGCTTCATTGGCCCGCATGACTGGGGTCATCGTGCACGGCGGATCCATCGCCGAACTCGCCGGCGGCCGTCTCCACAACACGACGCTGGTGTTCGACCGGGACGGCACGGAGCTTGCGCGCTACCGAAAAATCCATCTCTTCGACGTCGTCACGCCGAACGGACAACGCTACTGCGAGAGCGACCTGTATGAGCCCGGGCATGACATCACCGTCTTCAAGGTCGGTGAGACGACCGTCGGCTGTGCCATCTGCTACGATCTGAGGTTCGGTTACCTGTTCGACGCCCTGCGCGATGCCGGTGCCGAGCTGATCCTGATGCCGGCGGCATTTACTGCGGAGACGGGACGGGCGCACTGGGAGATCCTGGTGCGGGGGCGCGCGATCGAAGCGCAGTGCTGGATCGCGGCGTCGGCAACGACCGGAGACTTCGTCGGTGAGGACGGCAAGCCGCGCTCGACCTTTGGCCAGTCGATGATCTGCGATCCGTGGGGACGAGTTGTCGCCCTGGCGCCGGAAGGTCCGGGTTGGGCGACGGCCACCATCGACCGCGGCGTCACGTCCGAGGTCCGGCAGCGCATGCCGGTCTGGCGACATCGGAGGATGGAATCGCTCGGCCCGACTCCGCCCGTGGCTCTGATGCCGCAGGGGACATGACGGAGCGGATCGCCTTTCGCGCCGCGACCGGGGATTTCGCGCAGGATTGCGCGGCGCGCCTGATCGAACGCTACGGTGATACGCCCGTGGCGCAGGCGGGCGCCATCGTCTGCCTGGGCGGGGACGGCTTCATGCTCGAGACGCTCCACTCGACGATGGAACGTCCGATCCCGGTCTACGGGATGAATTGCGGATCGGTCGGGTTCCTGATGAATGCTTTCGTCGAGGACAACCTTCCCGAGCGTCTGGCCAATGCGCAAGCCGCGGTCCTGCACCCGCTCAGGATGCATGCGGTGACGCAATCGGGCGCCGTAGAGGAAGCGGTCGCCCTGAACGACGTCTTCCTGTTTCGCCAGAGTCGTCAGGCAGGCAAGATCAGGATCACGGTCGATGGGAAGGTCCGGCTTGCGGAACTCGTGTGCGACGGGGTCCTGCTCGCGACGCCGGCGGGTTCGACCGCCTACAACCTGTCGGCGCACGGCCCGATCGTGCCGCTTTCCGCCAATCTTCTTCCGCTGACGCCGATCAGCGCCTTCCGGCCGCGTCGCTGGCGAGGCGCGCTGCTGCCGAGCAATGTCGATGTTCATTTCGAGGTTCTCGAGCCGAACAAGAGACCGGTCGCAGCGGTCGCCGACTTCACCGAAGTTCGTGATGTCGTCTCGGTCGGCGTGAGCGAGGACAGGAGCGTCTGCATCACGCTCCTGTTCGACCCCGCGCTCAATCTGTCCGAACGCATCATCGTCGAGCAATTTACCGCCTAGGCCTGGTCACGCGGCGGTCATCGCCACCCCGAGCAGGGACATTGGGGACACCATGCGCTCGAACGCGTCCTGATGGGCGGCTTCGCGAAGCATGTATCCCCGGCCCCAGACCGTGCTGATCAGGCTGCCCGCGCCTGCCATGCTCAGCTTCTTGCGGAGCTTGCAGATGAAGACGTCGATGATCTTCGCTTCGGGTTCATCCATCCCGCCATAGAGGTGGTTGAGGAACGCATCCTTGGTCAGGACCATCCCCTTGCGCAGGACCAGCAGCTCGAGGATCGCGTATTCCTTCCCGGTGAGTTTCACCTCACGGCCGGCGACCGTGACCTCGCGGCTGTCCTGCTTGAGGACCAGATTGCCCGCGCAGAGCGACGCGCCGCTGAAGCCTTTTGCCCGGCGGGTGATCGCCTGCATCCGCGCGACGAGCTCGGCCCGATCGAACGGCTTTTGCATGACGTCGTCGGCGCCCGCAGCGAACGCCCTCACGCGTGCTTCGGGGCGAAGGGATTGCGACAGCATCAGGACGGGTGTTGCGATCCGGGCGACGCGCATCCGCCGCACGAACTCGATCCCGTCCATGTCGGGAAGCGACGCCTCGACCAGGATCAAATCGTAGTCGTAATGGCGAGCGAGTTCCATCGCCTCGTCCGCGGTCTCGACGGGATCCGCGATGACGCCATTCGCGCGGAAGCTCGACGCGAGGCTGAGAAGCATGGCTTGGTCGTTTTGAACGAAGAGGATACGCATGGTGCCTACCTTTTGGTTTGCATACAGAACGTATACAACCTGAAGGCGAGCTTGTCGACACCATATTCATCTTTTAAGTGTATTTCTCCTGGTGCACCTCCTTGGGTTGTAGAGATGTCAGATACAACGTTGCAGTCCCGGCTCTCGATCTTCGAACACAGCCTGCGCGATGCGCCATCGCTCCAGCTCGATGGCAGGATCGTCGGCGCATCAGGCCTGACGGTCGACGTGGCAGGCATCGCACGCCATGTCAGTCTTGGTGACCGCATCCAACTGATCGGGCGCGGGGAGATGGAAGTGCCGGCCGAAATCGTTTCGTTCCAGAATGGCTTGGCGCGTGCGATGCCGTTCACCGACCTGCATGGGATCGGCCCCGGATGCCGGGCCCGCATCCACGGCGCGGGTGGCCGCACGTCCGCTTCCATCCATCCCAGCGATGCCTGGCTCGGACGGATCGTCGACCCGCTCGGCCGCCCGCTCGACGATCGCGGTCCGCTGCCGCCGGGCAAGCCGCGTCCCGTGCGCGCGGCACCTCCGGATGCGACGAGGAGGGCGCGTCTTGGCGCGCCGCTCGAACTCGGTGTTCGCGCGCTCGATCTGTTCGCGACCATGCGGCGGGGCCAGCGCCTTGGCTTGTTCGCCGGATCGGGCGTAGGAAAATCCTCGTTGCTGTCGATGCTCGCGCGCGGGGCCGATTGCGATGTCGCCGTCATCGCTCTCGTCGGCGAGCGCGGCCGTGAGGTGCGTGAATTCGTCGAGGACGATCTGGGCGCCGATGGCCTCGCGCGCTCCGTGGTGGTCGTGGCCACGTCCGACATGCAGCCGATCATGCGGCGGCAGGCCGGACTGGCCGCGATGACCATTGCCGAGGCGTTTCGCGATCAGGGCAAGGCCGTCCTTTTCATGATGGATAGCGTGACGCGTTTCTGCCTGGCCTCCCGTGAAATCGGTCTTTCGGCGGGCGAGCCGCCGGCGACGCGGGGCTATCCTCCCAGTGTCTTCGCGGAATTGCCAAAACTTCTCGAACGTGCCGGACCGGGCATCACCGGGGAGGGCACCGGTGATGGATCGATCACCGGCCTGTTCACGGTCCTGGTCGAGGGTGACGATCACAACGAGCCGATCGCCGATGCCGTCCGCGGCATCCTCGACGGCCATGTCGTGATGGATCGCGCGATCGGCGAGGCGGGCCGTTATCCGGCGGTCGACGTCATCCGGTCGTTGTCACGGGCGTCCGGATGCCTGGCTGCCGAGGATGCCGATCTCGTCCGCCAAGCCCGCGCGGTTCTCTCGCGCTGGCTCGATGTCGCCGATCTCGTCCGGATGGGCGCCTACCGGGCCGGGTCCGACCCTGATACCGACATGGCGATGGCGCTTGGCCCCCGGATCGAGGCGTGCCTCAGGCAGCGACGGGATGAACGGAGCTCGCTCGCGCAAAGTGTCGCCATGCTGCGCCGGGTGATGGACGCCGGACATGCGTCTTGAAACCTTCCGCGCGCTGTTGAAGATGCGGCGGGCGAACACGCAGGCCAGCAAGATCGCGCTCGCGCAGGCGATCGCGGCCGAGACCGACGCGAGCGCCGCTGTCGCGGCCGCCGACGCGCGCATGGAGCGGGAAGCGCAGGCTGCCCTGTCTCTCGGTGCGGACGACGGGGCCGTCGAGCTTTACGCGCGCTGGTTGCCGGTCGGACGGCAGGATGCGATGCGGGCGCGCGCGACGCTGACGCGCGCTTCCCAGGAGGTCGATCTCGCGCGCACGGGATTGTCGCTCGCCAAGGCGGCCGAGCGCGCGGTCGAGCAGGAGTTCGACAAGACACTGGCGCTGATCGCGAGCGCGCGTGCCAAGGCTCTGCAGACGGAGCTCGATGAGATGTCCGGACACGGGCGGGAGAGCGATGAGCCCCTGTCAGGCGGTCCTTGAGCGATGTCTGCGGCGCGCGGTGAGGTGGCGGAACAGACCGATCGCGCCACGCCCGGCGACACGCCCCGCCGGTCCGGAGAGCGTGGCGATCGCGAAGCTGGCCCTGAGGTCGGAAAGCGCGCGATCGCGCCGCAGCCGGGCCTCGATCGCCTTCGCATCGGGGCCGCCGCTCCGTGCGAGAAGCAACGCGAAGAGGCAGATGACGACGTCGGCGCCGACAACGATCAGCGCCGCCCAGACCGGACGGACATGAGCATCTCCCGCGAGGGCGAGAAACGCGCCGACATGCAGGGCCCCCAGGGCAAAGACGCCGAACAGCGCCGCGGCCGCGAGAAAGGCGATCTGACGCGCGACCCGGCGACCATTGGATTTGACAAGCAGGATTTCCGCGTCGACCGCGGTTCTGACCAGCGTGGCTACTCTCATCGCGATCCCCGATCGACGCGCCGCGACCGCCCTATCGAGCGATCCGCCCGAGGATGTATCCGACCGCCGCCGAGACGGCTATCGCGACCAGTGGCTGGCCTCGCACCTTTCTGGAGACGTTGTCGGCTTTCGTCGATGTGTAGTCGCGCGCGGTGTGAACCGCCGACTCGGCGCGCCCGGCCGCGTCGGCGATAGCCGGCGTCACACGGTCGCTGAGGAGCTGCTCGACCTGGTCACGCAAACCGAGAAGCTGCTCGCGTGTATCATCGGCCACGCCTTGGACCTTCTTCGACGCACCCATCATGTTCCCCTCCGGTGACCGGTCAGGCCACGAGAACGTCGACCGCCAGCGCCAGTTGCAGGAGCGAGACAACCGCCCGATGCCGTTGCAGCACCCCGCCGAGACCGAAACCGAAGGCCCGCACGCCGCCGACGGCGAATGCGTGGCGCTGCTCGGACCACGCGATCGTGGCCGGTCGGTCCTGCTCGATCGCCTCGCGGCCGAGCGTGGCGGCGCGCTGCTGGTCAGGCACGCCGACCGGCTGTTCCCGCAACTGGACGTGCAGGGCAATATCGCGTTCGCGCTTGCGGCACGGCGTCTCGAGCGGCCGGAACGCGCGCGAGCGCTTGGCGAGCTGATCGCGGTCGCGGGCCTGGAGGGCATCGCGACGCTGTCGGCACGGCGGCTCGATCCCGAGCCCGCCTGCCGCGTGCTTCTCGCGCGCGCGTTCGCGACGTCGCGGCCGCTCGTGCTGGACGAACCGTTCAGCGATCTGCCGGCACCCGAGCGCGCGTCCCTGCAGTTCCTGCTGCGTCGGCTGATCAAGCAGAGGCGGACGGCGGTCGTCATCGCGACGTCAGATCGACAGGAGCTGTTCGCCTGCGGGGACAGGGTCGGGATCATCGAGGACGGCCGTCCCGGCAGGGTCGGCCCGGTCGCCTCGATGCTTCTCAGGCCCGGATCCGCCCTCGCCGCGCGCGCGCTGTGCGACGCGCAGCTCTTTGCCGGACGGGTGGCGGAAGCGGACGGCGATGCCGAGGACGCCGACATCCACCTGGCGTGCGGGGCGGTGATGCCGGCCACCCTCTCCGGGCAGGTGAGCGCGGGCGCGCTGTGCCTCGTCGCCGTCCGGCCCGATCAGATCGCTTTCGCGTCCGTCCGTGCCGAGGAACTGGGGGGCCAAGCCATACCTGCTACGATGATCGACCTCAGCAATTTCGGAGACCATCTCCGACTGCGCTTGCGCCTCGAGGATGGGAGCCAGATCTGGATCAGACGGCCGGCCGCGAGCCTGACGCCACGCGATGTCGATCGCGCGTCGGAGCCGCTTGGAGCGTCTCTCGCCTGGCGCGCATCCCAGGCGATCGCCTATCCGCATCCCCAGACATGACCAGGCGACAGGTCTCGCCGGCACGCATCCTGCCGGCGCTGTTCTCGGCGTGTGCGCTGTCGGCCTGGATGCCGGCTGCTTCGTGGGGAGAGGCGCCGAAATCGGCGGTCAGCGTCGAGACGCCGGGCACGTCGCTGACGGACGCGTTCCGGCAGGCGCTTGCCAAGCGTTTCGCTGCTTCCGCCCTGCCGGTGACATTCTCCTCGTGGGACGGGCGGCTGGCGACCATCCAGCAGAGGGAGGCGGCGAACGCCAGCGAACCCGACCTCGTCCTGATGCCGAGCGAGGTGGCGCTCGCCGCATGCCGCGAGGGCCTCCTGCTGCCGATCGCGCCCTCGAACTGCGTCGTGCCCGGCTTCGAGACCGCGCTGGTGCTCGCATGGGACCGGACGCGCGACCCGACGCCGCCAAGCTGGACCGATTTTTGGGATGTGGCGCGCTATCCCGGCAAGCGAGGCCTTCCTCGCCAGGCGCGAGGCACGCTCGAGATCGCGCTGATGGCGGACGGCGTGGCGCCGGCCGACGTCTACCGCGTTCTCGCGTCGAGCGATGGCGTGGGACGCGCGTTCCGCAAGCTCGACCAGTTGCGGCCGTACGTGGTGTGGTGGACAGACGGCGGTGCCGCATCGAAGGCGTTGACCTCTGGCGGGGTGCTGATGACGGTGGCGCCAGCCACCGACCTGCCCTCGACCGATAAGCCTAAGGCGACGGTCGGTCAGCAATGGACCGGCGCGCTGAGCGAGAGGCTGAGCTGGGGCGTGCCGCTTCGCGCGCCCGACGCCGCGGGCGCGAGGCGCTTTCTCGATCTGGAGCAGCAGCCGGGCTGGCAGTCGGCCGTCACGGCGGCGGTGCCGGTCGTCGGCGCGGCACCTGGCGCGCTGGACGCGACGCCGGCCGATCTGCTGGCGCGCACCCAAGCGGCGTCGCATCGCGGCGAGCGGATGCTCCGGATCGACGACGTCTTCTGGAGCGATCATCACGAACTGGTCGGTCATTTCGAGGCGTGGCTGGCGGAGGCACCATGATCGAGCTTTGCATCGCGATCGGCTTGTCGGCGGCGGTGTCGGCGGCGATCGCGCAACTCCCCTGGCCGACCTTCCTCGTCGCCGTGATGCTGGTCTCCACCCTCGTCCTGCCGGCCCTGCTCGGTGCGCTGCTGCTTGACCCCGGCCAGGGTGGAGTCGCGCTGGCGGTCGCGATGGTGCCGATCCTCGCCTGGGGATGGCGTCGCGTTCCCGCGGGCCAATGGACGACGGCCCGCTCGCTTGGCGGCTCCCGCCTGCAGATCGTGCGCACCCTGGTCGCGCCGACACTCGCGCCGTTCCTGCTCGCGGTCCTCATTCTCGGGATGGGCGTGGTCGGCGTCCGCTGGCGGCTCGACCGGCATCCCGCGCCGATCTTGCTGCCCGATCCCGTCACCGCCACGGGCTGACGCTTTCGCCCGGCTCTCGTTGGCCGTAATGTTCGGCCATGACGATCGAGCCGCCGTTCTGGGAGGCCAAGACGCTCGCGCAGATGAGCCGCGCCGAGTGGGAGCTCCTGTGCGATGGATGCGGCCGCTGCTGCCTGCACAAGCTTCGCGACGACGACGGCGAGATCCACTTCACCAACGTCGCCTGCCGCCTGCTGGACGGCACGACGTGCGGCTGCGGCGACTACGAGAACCGTGCGCGCCGTATCCCGGACTGCGTCCGCCTGACACCGGACAATCTCGCTTCCATCGATTGGCTGCCGCCATCATGCGCCTACAGGCTCCTGTCGGAGGGCAAGGCGCTGCCGGATTGGCACAAGCTCGTGTCGAACGATCCGGATCGTGTGCACGAGGCCGGCATCTCGGTCAGGGGCCGGACGGTCGACGAGCGGCAGGCGGGTCCGCTCGAGCATCACGTCGTGGAATGGCCAGGCCACATGCCGAGGGCACGGCGCAATGCGCGCGTTCGACGACATCGCTCGTGACGTCGGAGTCGGTCCGGCTGGCGGGACTCGATGTCGATGTCCGCTGGCGGCGGAGCGCGCGGGCGCGGCGCGTTTCGCTGCGGGTCGACACGCGCACCGGAGCCGTGGTGGTGACGCTTCCGCTTCGGACCGGGCGGCAGGCCGGGGTGACGCTGCTGCACCGGCATGCGGACTGGCTCGCGCAGCGGATCGCCTCGCTACCGCAGGTCATTCACCTCGCCGCGGGCGCGCTGGTGCCAATCCGAGGTGTGCCGCACCCGGTGCAGCACACGCCGCTCGCGCGCAGCGGCGTTTGCCTGTCCGAGGGCCGGATCATGGTCAGTGGCGAGCTCGAGTTCCTCGGCCGTCGCCTGGCGGATTTCCTTCGGGCCGAGGCGAGGCGGACGCTGCTGAAATTGACCGCCGAGATCGCGACGGACGCGCTCAGGCCACGGCGGATCTCGATCAAGGACACGCGCACCCGCTGGGGGAGCTGCAGCTCGAGCGGAACGCTGATGTTCAACTGGCGGCTGGTGATGGCGCCCGAAGCGGTGCAGCACTACGTCGTCGCGCATGAATTGGCGCATCTGCGGCACATGGACCACGGGGCGGCGTTCTGGTCCCTGGTCCGCAGCCTGACCACTCACGAAGCCTACGCGGAAGACTGGCTGCGCCGGAACGGCGCGAGCCTGCTGCGCGTGGGGTAGGACGCCCGCCTGGCGGAACGGTAGACGCAGCGGACTTAAAATCCGCGGCCGGATGGCATGCGGGTTCGAGTCCCGCGGTGGGCACCACACAATATCAACGGCTTGCTCGCCCTTGGGGGTTCGCAAGCCAAGCTTGCCGAATCGGCGGACCCACAGCGGACCCTGTTTGGGATGCGATTTTGATCCGGTCGCGGCCCGCAACATTTCCCACTACGGTAGCCATGAGGGGAGTCCGTCCGTGAGGGCGCTGCTCGTCTGCACTGTGCCGTTAGATCTTGCACGCCTGCTGGAGAATATCTCTTGTCCTCAGAGCCTCAGCCGAAGCGGTTTGTGTCAACGGGCGACTACTACGCAGCGGCTCGTTCGCTCCGACTGCGCCCGTCGGCACAGCATCCAAATGTTTGGCTGGACGAGAACAACGACCCTCATAATTTGCCCGACCCGGAGTTTCTGTCTCCGGAGAACCGCTACCGAACGATCGAACGACTAAAGATGCTACTCAGCTAGGCGCTCAGGCAGCCGTTTGCCTACGGAGGCGAGCCAGCGCTGACTCCGCGAGTGCCGCGGGCATGGCAATCCAGAACTGCGAGTGCTCGTTGTCGCGAACATGCTCCACGATCACCTTCTCACCGCAGACCTCATACAAGGCCGCGATACTGGTCGGTATTTCGGTGAGAACCTCTTCAATGGACTCTTTGGCTACGAACAGACCCTTGAGGTCAGCGCTCGTGGCAAAGAACAGGTCGGGACGCTCTTCCTCGATCGTCACGCGCACCAGTTTCGTCGACAGTCTCTCGCTCATATTCTCAGCCCAACTCAGGACGCCAACCACCACTATATGTAGCGAGTCCGGAACGATCAACCCTTCGGGGATTGACTCCAGATCATTGATATGGGGTGAGCCAGGCATCGTTCGATTCTCTCCTCCCATAAAGCACGAGGATTCGAGGCGGGCAATCGCCCGGGATGGGCCTGAGAGCGCAGTTTGATGGTTGGTCCTCCGTAAACGAGTGTGAGCGAAGCCATCGCCCACGCGGTTTGCAGATGCTCGCGTATTATGGAGAGGATGTTCTCAGCGGTCCGCCTTGCGTAGACGAACGCCAGGTGCGTCTCCCGCTATGAACTCCACGCCGGCGCTCTCGAGTATGGCGCGGATGGCGCCTACCGTTCTCTCATGAAGGGGATCACCTCGCTCAAGACGAACGATCGTGGCCGTGGACACCCGAGCGGCTTCTGCCAGCTCCCGAATGCCAAGCCCAAGCCCGGCACGGGCCATCCGACAGGTCTGGGCAGTCAGCACGTCATCCCTCCCGTTTCCTGATTGACAGGATTTCTAACGAGGACCACTGTGTAGCATCCTTGCTGCCTAGTAGCAAGGCTAAGGTGCGGTAAACGTCCGGCGTGCCGGGCAAGGAGTGCGTGATGAACTTGCAAGACGTCTCACCGGTCAACGATCAAGCGATCGCGGAGCTGATGGATCGGCTTCCGGGGCTATTCCCGGGCTGCATTGTCGCTTTGATGGTGGCTGTCATCGACCGGAATGAGGTCGTGACGGACCTAAGCTGTATGGCGAACGCTGATCCAGAAGACGTCGTCCGGCTGCTCAAGGATGTCGTGGAGAACAATGAGCGTGATCAGCGACGGTCAACTTGTCTGCACTAGCGCCGGGAGATTCGCGCATGCCGGACGCCGCTCCCGACAATCTCCTGCGAATCGACGAGGTCATCCGTCGGTGCGGTCTCAGCCAGCCCTCGATCTATCGACGCATGGCGACAGGTACCTTTCCCCGACCAAAGGATCTCGGGGGCAACTCGGTCCGATGGCCCGAAAGCCGGATCACGGCCTGGATCGGTGCGCTTCCCGACGCGACCGCGATGCCTGACCAAGAACCCCATTCCCGCGGGGCCAAGCGGTCTAGCTCCGTCTCTTCGCAAACGACGAAGGCTATTCCCAACCCATAATTCGCTCGACGGTCACGAGGGAGGCATCGGCCGGATGCAGCCAAGCGGCAACCGCTCTCTGGAGGATCCGTTTCGCCGACCTGATCGACAGGCCACGGGCCATCAACCGATGGAGTGCCTTGTTGAGCGAGACGAGCTCGGCCTCGGTGAGGTTTGAGGTGTTCTCGGATGTGAAGCCGACATGGGGCTGGCGCACCGCCTCAAGGTTGACGCTCGGGTTTTGCTAAGGTGTCCGACATAACTGTCGCTCGCGCTTTGCCTTTCAGCGAACGAAGCACGAACAGAATGGATTGTCGAGTTTACCGGACACCAAGATGAGCCGCATGGTGAGGTCAGGGTCGCCTCGACCGCTTGCCGGCCGCTTTGTCGGCTTCCGAGCTGAACCGCGCGTGGAGCAGGTCGAGCGTGTCAGCGACCTCGCGAGCCCCGAGGCCGCTCCGGCTGATCGCCTCTTCGATGTCGGTCGACAGCGTCATTCTGGCCTCTGCCTCTTTGGGCGTCATCACTCGTTTCCTTTCGGTGTTTCGGCTCAGTATCCGTGCGAATAGTCGCCGTGTGATGTCCGGCTATCGAGGTCGGTAAGCGGCGATGTCGCGAGCACGCCGCCCTTGATCCTCGCCTTGAAGCCCGGCGGCGGCTTGTTTGCGTGCGTGAGCTCGACCTGGACCTTGGTCTGCGGCTGAATGGGAGCGCCGGGCCTGTAGGCCAACTGGCCTCGTGTGGCGTCGACGGATGAGACGTACCGCAGGGTCTCGCTTGGAAGGGCTGAGGGGTCTCCGGTGGCCGCGAACCGGCGGACGCCCGCGTTGTTGGGCCCGGCGTTGTAGGCGGCTTCGGCGGCGTCCCTGTTGCCGTTGAATTGAGCCAGCAACGCTCGGTAATACCCAAGGCCGGCGGAGATGTTCTGGCCCGTGTCGGTCAGGTCCACTCCAGGCGCGGTGCCCGGCTCAACCTGCATGACGCCCAGTGCGCCGGCGCTGCTGGTGATCAAGCTGCCGTCCTTGCCGAACTGCCTTGAGCCGCTCTCGACGCGAGCGAGCGCCACCGCGGCGTTCGGATCCAGACCCTGGCGAACGGCCTCGGCTCTCACTCTCTTTTCAATGTCGGGATCGCCGGCCGGCCTGATCAGTGTGTCGTTCGAGCCGATCGGTGTCCGGCCGATATCAAAGCCGACGGCCGCCCCGAACAGGGGAAGCGCCGCGGCGTCCAGAGCGGCGCCAGTCAAGCCTTTGCCAATGACGGCCCGGGCATATTTCGCGAGCGCTCCGCCTCCGGCCGCCGAAGTGAGAAGGACGACGCGGGTGAGTGCCGCAGCAACCCGGGCGATGGGCGCCAGGATGCCAAGGGCCCAACGGCCGGCCATGTATGCGAGCAGGCCCTCTGCGGTCGTCTGCCATCCGCCAAAGAGCTTGACGACGTGGCCCACGCCTTGCCCGAAGCCGGTGATGCCTGTCTCGACCTTCTGCCAGTCGATCGATCCGAGCCAGGCGCCGAATTGCTTCACATATTCGGCCACCTTGCTCGCGACGATCTGCCTGTTGCTCGCGATCCAGACCGCCAGATGGTGGATCATCGGCACCAAGACTGGCGCGACCACCTGAGCGATAGAGTTCCCGAGCCCGGTCACGGCGAGCTCAACCTCGGTCTGGGACTGTGCCAGCGCCCTCGCGCCCTCGGTGCCCTTGTCGTTCACGACGCCAAAGTCGCGGGCCATTTTGTTGTAGCGGGCCATCCCGTCAGAACCGTCGCGGAGGAACGGAAGCAGCTCTTCGGCCGCGCCGCCTAGCAACTCGGTCGCTACCCTGGCCTGCAGGGTGGGGTTCTTCAGCGCCTTGATCCGGTCCGCGATCTGAGGGAGGACGGCAGTGACGCTCTTTGCCGACGTGGCCGTTTGCTGGAAATTGATATGCAACATGCGGAGGTAGATCAGCGCCTGCGGGTTTCGGCCGCCGATCGCGTCGGTCATCACGTCTTGCAGGTTGGTCAGGCCGGACGTCAGCGCTCCGGAGGATGATCCTGCGAGCTGCGCCGCCCCTTGGAGAGACTGGAGCTGGTCGGATGTAATCCCGATCCGCTGGGCACTGAACCGGAGTTGGGAACCGAACTGTCCCCACGCCGAGACCATTCTATAAAGCCCTGCCGCGGACGCTGCGCTCGTGATGGCACTCAGGGGTGCGATGATCCTTGTGAGGCTCTGAAATGCGCCGTAGGCGGACCTTCCGAGGTCACCCATGCTCTTCGCGACACGAGACAGGCCCGACGCCGACGCAAAGCGCTGCAGCGACGCCTGAAGCTGGCGAACAGGAGCCTGAATGCGCTCCATCGCTTTGTTGATCTTCGCGAATTGAGCCGAAGCTTGGTCAACGGCCTGGATCGTGACGGAGAAGCCGCGGGAGGCCATTGGTCAGTCCTTTCTAGGATCGCTACTGAGCGGTTCCGGATGGAGCGGCACCGCCGAGAGACTGCATGGCTTGCTCGACCTGGTAGTCGTACGCTTGTAGGTCGGTCGGCTCGACGGTGAAAGCTTCTGGCGGCATCAGAGTGACTTCCGCAAAGGTGCCCCCTTCCGGATCGAGGTTGTAAGTCACTTCCGACACGATCCACATTGCTCCGGCCTGCAACTTGACACTCGGAAAGCTAACCGCCGCGAGGGTGTTGGGCGTCCATAGCGTCCCGGCACTGTCGAACCACGAATCGCAGACCACTCTGAGCGCTTGAGATCGACCGCGACGTCTTTGGGCTTCCCACTGAGCCCGCTGGAGCGCGACGCTTTGGCCGAGAATGAATTGCTCGGAGACGATGATGAGAGGGCGGTAAGTCGATACTCCCGGATCTTTTGCGATGCCAAGCAGATTTCCAGAATTTCCGAGTTCCTGCATGGTCTGCATAGAAAACAACACCGAGATGTACTCAGAATAGCGGTCATCGGACGAGTATGTGACATTCCAACTCTGGCAGTTCACGCCTTCCGCGAAACCTGACGCATGCCGGGCCGTGCCCACCTTCGCAAGCACCAAATTGCCGTCGACGTCGTCATAGACCAAGCGAACTGCATACCTCGCGACCCGTGCGATAATTTCCGCCGGCGTCTCGCCGAGGGCGATGTTGATCTGCGGAAGTTGTGGAGTTTCGGCGTCTCCAGAGACGGATATACCGAAAGGCTTTGCGAGAGATTGCGCCAACGACATTGGCGTGCAACTGCCAACTGCAGAGTTCGGAACAACCGCGGAACAGTCTACCAAGTCCCGACACTTCGACCTTCCGGTCACCGCCACGGTATGCGTGGTCGGCGTGACGGACGCCTCATACCGGTCGACATATCCGACGATGATGGATGCCTGACCGATCATGACGGTGCAGGGCGCGCCAGGCTGAATGACGATCTGCGTGGGTTGCGAGGGATATCGTTCGGTGACAGCCAGCTCGAAACTGGCTGGAAGACGCTCGCACCCGCGGGTGACCGTGACCTTCTCCCAACCCGACAGCGCCATGCCGCCGACATTGATCGTGACGTCGGCAGAAGGCGTCGGGGCCGTTGCGAGTTGTGTCGGATACGGGGAGCCGGACATTGCAGCCTCGATGCCCGTTTAGGGCGCTAGCGGAAAGCCCCCAGCCGGTGCGGGCGCGCTCGGATATGACGGCGCTACCAGAGGGACAACCGGATTGTATGAGAGGGGCAAGAATGACCAAGTTGAGCTATCGAGGCCGTTTCCATTCAAAGCCCACTCTCCGACAAGTCCGAGAGAGTTGGAAGGCCTCGGGAATTGCACGGGGGCATATGCTGGGATCCCCGATCCGTTGACGTCGGCCCAGCATTCGGCTTCGTCTATCTCGCCGGAGAAAGACGAGAGAGCGGAACCCGAGTTCGTCGTGAAGCCAACTCCGCCGCCGCCGATCGAGGTGACGATTGAGGAGTATCCGCCGCTCGGCGGCGTGATGAGCACAGGATTGGTGAAGGTAACCGGAACGGCGCCGAATATTGAGACGAGCACGCCTGAGTCATCTTGTCCCGATAGCGTTCCGATTGGAGCTGCGGCAGATGGTTCCGCCAACGCAGCAGCATTCATAGTCGCGTCGAGATGATGCCAGTTGCCATCGTTGATCGGCACGCGCCCGACGATGAAAACGGATCCGGAGCCATAGACCGGATAGCCAGAAGTGTCTTCGGCCATGTAAAGGTATTGATCCCCCATGATGAGCTGCGGTGCCGCTGGGGGTGCCAGTGGCGCCTTCACCCAAGCGTCTTTCGTGAAGCTCTTGGCTCCAACAGGGTAGCAGGCGCCAGTTGGCGTGACGCCATAGCCTCCATTCAGCGCACCGGTCCCGAGGATTGCGGCGGTCGTGTCGTATGTTGCGCCGGTCATTGTTAGATTATTGCCCACCGCCATCGCCATCTCGGGCGCCAGCAGGGCAGCCGCAGCGGCCAGGGGACCGATCAGGCTGTATCGGCGACTGAGGGCAACCGACTTGCATCTGGTGGTAATCATTGCGGTTCCTTTCTTTGGCATCGATCTCGTTTGTCGGTCTCCGCCACGATCATCTGATCGCGCAGACCGGGCGGACACTTTCTCATCCAGGGAAGGATCCCTCGTCGCTGTGCTTCTTCCGCGGACATCCAGCTCGAGGGTCCGGTTTGGAACCATCGGCCCGGCGGGCATCGCTTCGGCAAGTATCGGCCGGCGACCAGGATTGCCTCACCCGCCGACGGCGCCGGCTGCATCGCGCCGCTCCTGACCGATCTTGACACCAGCGCCTGACCGGATGATCTCGAGCGCGACGGTCGACGGAAAGCCGGCGGATGTTCCCCGCTGATATGCGGTGAGCTGACCGGCGACGAAAACCGTTGTGAAGCGCTTGAAGACAATGGTGATTTCGTCCCCGTTGGGCGCGTAAGTTGCGATCGACGTCCGCGCGATCGGTTGCTCTACCGCTCGAGGTTCATTCCGCGGCTCGGTGGAACGGGCTTTCGTGACTTCAGCGGCGACAAGCGCTGCCAGGGCCTGCGGCGTGATCTCCATCGTCTACGCCCTTCCCGGCTGAACACCGCCAGGCGCGTTTGCAGCGACGTTTCCTGGCACGTTCGATCCAGTGACGGGCGCGCCCCACGTGGACGCTGCAGCCGATCCGTCGCCTGATAGGGCTTGATTGTAGAACGGACTGCCCCCGGATGTGCCGGTTCCCGGGGGCGCCCACCCAGGGAGCGTCGCGACGATGACGGAGCCGGTGTGCCGCAGTCCGATGTCGCCCTCGGTCATTGCTCGGAAGGCTGTTTGATCACGGCTAAATGTGCTCACTGTCGCGCCAGTGGAGTCCGCATAGGTTGCGGCGTCGCTCGTATCGATCCGCAGCTCAAGCGTATCGGCGATGATGACGTCGGCGAAATCAACCAGAAACAACAGCGCACCAACGTAATCGGTAGACCCATTGATGCTGACGGCAAGGTTCGACGCAAGTTGTTGCGATGCGAAGAACGGAAAGCCGAGCAACTTCCCCGTTTTGATTTCGTCCTTCAGGAGGAAGCCGCCCATCTGGTCACGGATTGTCTCAAGAAACCCGAACGTCAGCGGGTTGGATATCCATGTCGGCTTTCGCATCGGAGCCATCTGCATCCTCAGCGTCGCCTGGAGGCTCGTGAGTGTTCCGATCGTCTGTGTCGCAAGCGTTCCGTTGTCGAAAGCGATGAACGGCGTGACCGAGAAGGCTTGTGATGCAGGGATCCGGTTGAGAAAACCGACCGGCGAGCCCTTCGAACCGTCGCCCAGCATGAAGCCGAGATCTTCTCGACGAGCTATGGTCTGCACGAGGTCGTCTCGGAGGATTGTCGCGACGTCGAGCGGCGATCGCCGAAATAGATCATTCGAGACAGGAACGAGCGCCGTCAACTTCTTGGCATTGAGCTGGATGTCGTCGAACGTCTGCTGCGAGGCGGTCAATTGATCAAGCTCACTCATATAAGCCGCTGTCGCTCCACCGATAATCCGGGGAAGCGTGAGGTTACCTCCGGGCATTTCATAAAACTGCGGGCCCGCGCGTCGCACGACAACCTCGGCACGAAGCAGTTCGATCAACTGGGCGGAGAATGCTTGCGGAATTAGAGCGCCGCCGGTTGACGTGCCTGTGGTGTTGAGCGCTTTCGTGACGGCTTCGGCTGCCCTGGAGTTTGCGAATCGACGCTCGACGAAGGCCGCGCCCTCTGCTCGTCCTTTCTTTTCCGAAACGAGAAGTCCGGCAATGACGACGCCTAGTTCGACGTCTCCGCCGATTGCCGTTCGCCGGCTTGTCTTCTCGCCGTAACCGAACCCGGTCAGCTTTTCTTGCCCTGCTCCCCTATCTTGAGACGTCGCCTCGGCGGCAATCTGGGCATCAAGCGTCGCGATCAGTTCCTTTCGCGATGCATGTGACCGGTTTGGACTAGCGGACGGACTTGCCCTCTTCACTGACGTCGATTTCATGACCTGAAAGGTCGGCGTCGTTGTCTTCACTCCAGACCAAGCTCTTTTTCCGAGCTGATCCATGGCCGATGCCTGCGTCCAGCCATTCGGCCCCGTGCGAATCCACTCGGTCATGCCCGTTTCGATCTCTTTCGTGTGATGGGCTTGGCGGGCACGCGCTTCGGATCGGCCCACTGCGCGAACCCGCGTTCGACGAGCGGCCACGCCACCGCGGCATCGAAGCCTGCGACACTGCCGGCAGGGTAGCCGACCTGGTTAAAGCCGATCGGGACAATGGCGAACCGAAGGAAGCGCAGCGCGTGCAGTATCGGCCGCTCGACCGGTGTCGAGATCGCTTGACGAAGCTGAGGGATGCGATCGGGCAATGACGTGAAGATGCCCCAATCAACGCGCGCATCGGCGATGGTTGGAAGCATTGCGAACCGGCTTTGGTGGGGGTTGAAACCGGCTTGCGCCGCCCGGATGTGGAGGGCGTGCACATCGTTCTGCACGCCGGCGAGCTTCCCCGCGAGATCTCGCGCTCTATGCGCCAGCGTCTCGAACGCGTCGACGAAGCTCAGCCACTCACCCTGACGTTCGCCGCGCCTTGCTCCCGGGATCATCCCGAGGAGTCCGTTTTCGCGCACATCGATCTCGTCGAGCTGAAAACTCAGTCGCCGGCGGCGGACGTCCAGCGCGGCAATTTCGGAGTCGGGCGCACTTCGCTCGAGTAGACGTCGCTCGACGTTTGGGATCGCCCGCACTGAGTCCTGCAGCGAGATGCGCTCGGACGCAAGTCGTTCCAGCTCTGCGTCAATTTCCGCGAGCGTGCTCGGCAAGCTGGAGACTTCTGGCGGTGGCTCCGGTCGTCTCGGCATCGCTGATTTCCTGCGGTAGGTCTGAGTAGCTGTCGAGAACCGACAACGTCGGGAGCGTCCTAGGAAACGGCCCGTCTAGTATATCGTCGAGAGCTTCGGCAAAACGGGCCTGAGTATTCTGACAGGACCCATTCCAAGCCGCAACGAGCGCGGCAAGCTGGGCTTCCTCTGTGCGAATCTGGCGGTCATAGGCGCGTCGGCCGCCGGCCGACCTGACCATCTCATCTTCCACCGGATCCAACGACTGAACCGGTTTCTTGCCTCTCCGAAGCGTCAACTCATCGAGTTTCGCCATTGGATCAGCCGCCTTCGCAATCTCGAGGCGGGCCGTTTGGGTCGTGAGACCGGCCTCGTCGGCAGCCGATCGCACATGAGACGGGATGGCAGCGATCGCGAGTGCACGGCGGACTTCCGTCCGTTCGATCCCGAGTTCACGTGCCGTGAGGGCGACACCACCTTCGTTTCCCCGGCCACCCGCCACTGGCTCGGTGCGAAAGGTGGGCAATTGCCCAGGTTTTTCACTCCGAAGCGCCACCCACAGCGCGATCTGGTCGGAACGCTGCCCCAAGGAAAGGTCGCCTCTGTGCAGATTTTCGGCGACTTCCCACAACCGGCATGATCGCTCGTCGGTGTCCTCGGGCATCAGTGCGGCGTGGATTGTGGCATGTCCCAGGCGGCGAGCCGCTTCGAGGCGATGAAGGCCAGCGACCAAGACTAGTTTGCCATTTCGATCGACGACGGTGATGGGGTGGCGCAACCCGAGCTGGTCGATTGACTCCATCAAGCGAGTAACGGCGGCTTCGTCGAGCTGCCGCAGTCGACTTGGGACCTCGATCTCAGTCAGCGTCGCGACGATGATTGTGGCATCCGTCATGGCTTGATGATCCGACAGGACGGTTGCAATCGGACCCGCAATTTTCTGCAACCGGTCGGACAGACGCGATGTCGTGAAGCCGGCGCCATTCGATTGGCCGACCATCTCGAAGGCGAGCCAACGACATCAAAGTTGCTCGACGCGGGCCGGGGTTGCTTGGAGGCGCGAACCGGTCCGTCGGCCAGGCCGATAACAGATATGCGTTGAAGACGCCGGCGGCGGCCTTGGCGGCCCGTGTGGCAGGCAAACCGGGTGCAACGGTGTCTAGCAGGGCGCGAGCCGCGGCACGGCGCTCCTGCTCCACCGCAACGAGGACGTCGATCGGTTTGAGCGGAAAGCGCCGAAGGTGGTCGCGTTCGTCCGCCGTCAAGCGAGCAAGGATCGCTGCCCGGGTTGCGCGCTGTCCGGGCGTCATCCGGACCGCCAACGCGGGGTGAAAAGTTGCCCAGGTTTGGCAAATTTCTTCGGTTGCGAAAATTCTTCAATCGGCCGCGTGAAAGTTTGGTGGTGATGCGGTCTACGGACGGTCAGCCTGTAGGCTTCAACCGCCCCTAGGGGTGACGACGCGGGTGGTACTGCGGGTGATGCAGGTGATGCAGGTGATGTTTCCCGCCACGCGTACGAACTGTCACGTTCTGATACCGACACGTGACAGTTCATAGGGTCATGCCGAAACATCACCTGCATGGCCTGCATCACCTGCACGCCTTGACCGCCCACATAGCCGTGTCGGTTCGATCCCTGCTTACGCGCGTGATCTTGCATTTGTTTGCGATGCGACCCTCGTGACCTCGTAGCCAATACCCGAGGCGCTTGGTCGAGATGGCGCCGCGATCACTTCCGATGCGCCAAAGAACGTCACGCAGTTCGGGGCGAACATAGTCACCAGCACCATTGCCATAGCTTTCGTGTCGCTGATCAGCATGGTCGGCGATGTCGCGCACCGTGTACGCTTCTTCGCCAAGATCGCGTTGCCATAGCGCCATGACTTCTCGCAGCTCATCGAGTTCCGGATCTTCCTGCCTCGCGACTTCCATCGTGGCGCACGGGTCCCCACAACCGAGCCAATGCAATGCACTTCGGACCTTGTCCGACCAAGCCTCAAAAGAGGCGAGCGGCTTCAGACAAGGCGCACCGGACGCTCCGAATGCGCGGACGATGGTGAGCGCTGCGGCGACATATCGGCCCCGATCCGCAAGCACCATGGAAACCGGATCAGTATCGAATTCGCGCAACTCGGGACGTTCAACGTTTGCGTCCAACGTGCAGAGCAGGGTTCTACGCACCATGTCACCGCGAACGCGCAGCCCATTGCCGGTGGCGAACATGGTTGCGCGGCTCTCGATCTCACTGATGTCGGAACCCCCCAGACGGCGAATGCGGATCAAAGGACGCTCAACCGCTTGGCAAATGAGGTCACCGCCCAGCTCGCCGTTCAAGTTGTCGATCGAGAGGATTGGGAAGCCTTCGAGGAGCAGGCCGCCAAGCCGTTTCTCAGTCTCCTCGCCGGTCGAGCCTGCAGAAATTACCGGGCACGGCCTGCCGGTGCTGACTGCCGATGCGAGGTCGACGAGATAGCTTTTTCCGGTCCCGGCTGTGCTGGCGCGAATAGCGAACAGTGGTGCAACCGGCATCGCGCCGCGGACAACCGGCGTGACGAGTGCGGCGAGCGCAACAGAACGATCGGCCGTTGTGTCGACGAAGGGAAAGCCCTCGATCAGGGTCAAAAGATCTTCAAGCGCTTCCCGTGCATCCTCGATCGTTGGCCGCTCAGGGATGTGTGGCAGCCTCAGGGCGGGGTCTACGACATGGTAGAGCCGTGTCACTGCGTCATAGCCAGGTGCCGATAGGATGGATCCGTCCGGCCGCATCGTCGGCGCCGTGACAACGCCAGCGATCGTCGGCACCGCCCACCGCCCGACGCGTGACAGGTGGATTGCGGCAATGTCTTTGGGTGGGTCGGCTGCCACCCATCCTCGTGCCCGCGCATCGTATTTTCGCCACGCTGCGGTTTGACAATAAAGGTCGACCAAAGCAGGGCTTGTCTGTATCTGCAGCGCAGCCATGATCGTCGTCCGGTCATGCGTCGCGGCAGCTTCGCGCGTGAACGGCCGGACGAGGTTTGAACCCCGCTGGTATATCGGCAATCCCGCCTCGATGATTGCGAGTTCCGCCTCGCTCACCAAGCGATCAAGCTCTCCAGCTTTAATGCGTATGATGCGTCGAAGCTCGCCCTCATCTTCGAGTTGGGAACTCGGACGTGATCGTTTCGATCGGCCAAATCCGTCAGGCATCGTCCGTAGCCCATCGCGACATTTCCGCGGCACCGACAATGATCGAGATCTCATCCCGCGCCTCGAACTCTCGCTCCCAATTGGGACCGGCAAGCAGCGGGATTACGCTATCCTCGACGAAACCGTATGTCAGTTCGCCCGCGAGAAGCCTCGCCATCAAGCGGCTCGTCATCGTGATCGCTCGCACGTAGTCAGGTTGGAAAATCGGTCGAACGCGTCTTTGCGGTCCAGCCATCTCGGCGGTCCCTTGCTCTCATGCAGCTACTTGCGCAACGAGACCCGGAACTCTATCTTCGCAGTGTCAGCCGCAAGACTTTCCGGGCGCCGTTCACGTTGGTAGCGTGGACGGCGTTCTCGTATTTGGAGGTTACGTCATCGCTCGTCGCTGCTCGGGCACACTCGCACACAGCTCTTCCGACCGATGAGCGAAGGTGCGAGCCTTCTCCCATCTGTTGAGCGCCTCGGATGAATATCGGATCCGGCCACCGGCCTTCGTGTATGGAGGACCGCTTGATCTGGATCGCCAGAACATGACGGTCCTTTCGGTGACTCCCAGCCGAGAAGCTACTTGTGCGGTCGTGAGGTACTCGCCAGTCGGGCTGGCTCCCGTCTTTGCCATTGGAATTTCCCGGTGGATGGTGAAGAGGTTCCGCACACTGCTTTGCGAGCAATTACCAGGCAAGAAAAATCGGCAAAAATCAGCGATTAACACTTCCGTCAGTGACGGAAAATCCGGCAATGACTGTCGCTATACTTGTGACGCCAATCGTATCAGTGGCTTAGCTTGGCCCACTCGTGGATGCGGGGATCGGCTTGACCTGCGGGGGCCATCCGGCTTTGGGCAAAGCGGTTGGCCCACAAGTCGCGTCATCCGATTCGCAGCGCCACGACATTGGAGGCAAGCCCGTGCCCGGCCGCGGCAGCTACCACCGCTGCGGCCCAAGCATCCAGCGCATGCCGGCGTTCGTTCTCGAATCCATGTCGCTGATAAACGAGCGCAATGCTGCCCAAATGTCCGGTCGTGTGGTTCAGCAATCGATCGGCGACGTGCGGCGCTACGCCAGCGCCGGCTAGATAGGTCACGCCGGACCGTCTGAAGTCGTGCAGACGCCAGTCGCCAAGATCGTCGCCGGCGGCCGTGAGGGCGGCTCGTAACCGGACCATCGCGTTGCTCCAGCCCGTGAGACCGGTGCCCGTCTGCCCTGGAAAGACGTGATCGCTGCCCCGCTGGCGGGGCGTGGCTCGAAGCACTTCTGCGACGGCGTCGACCAGGTGCACGACATGGGAACGGCCGTTCTTGGCTCGGCTTGCAGGTAGGGTCCAGGTCGTCGGCCGCGCTTGGTCGTCGATCTCTGGCCACCGCATCATGGCCACCTCGTCGCGCCGTGCCAGCGTGAGCAGCAACAGCCGAACCGCTGGTCCATATGGTTCGCCGATCGCACCTGCCGCTCGCCAAATGGCGCCGATCTCAGGCATCGTCAGGACGCGCTCTCTGGACCTCTCTCTCGCCGGACGCTCGAGACCGCGGAAGGGATTGGCGATCAACGTCTGTCGCCTCACGGCCCAAGCGAAAACCGCTCGGGCGTAGGAAAGCGCTCGATTGGCGGAGACCGGACCAGCCTTTAGCTTAATGCCGTCGAGCGCGTGGACCGCTTCGGCCACCGTGATGCTCGCCGCCGGCCGAGTGTTCCAGTTCGGGAAATTGCGCCTCAAGCTCCTCCCCGCTTCATCAAGGTAACTGGCACGACGATCGCCGGCGCGTGCGTCAAGCCAGCCGGTGATGAGCTTCCCAAACGTGAACTCGTCGGCCTTCTGCTGGACCACAGCGGCTGCCTCAGCATTCCTGCGAGCATCAACCTTGTCCTTGCGCTCTCCGAAAGGATCCCCGCCTAGGGCGACCTTGGCGAGAAGCGCCTTGGCGGCTTTCCGCGCGTCGTCGGGTGCCAGCTTTCCATATGCGCCGATCGCCATTCGACGCCGCAGACCGCCCGTCCGGTACTGCACAATGAATGTCCGGCTACCTTGATGGGTCACCCGGATGCCGAAGCCCGAAAGCTCCTCGTCGAAGAAGAGTGCATCTTTCGCACCAGGCGGAGGCTCCAAGCCGAGAATCGTTGCGTTTGTCAGCTTCACGGGTTCGCGCCCCCAGCGGACCCACAGCGGACCCGGTGAAGGCTGTATGTCACCTCACCTTGCAGCACGTAAAGCGACCTCTCATCGACGGAAAACCCGGCAATTTCAGTCACGAAGGGCCGTCAATGCACTTAGCTGCACCAGGCTTCAGGTCGAGGCGGACGACTTAAAATCCGCGGCCGGATGGCATGCGGGTTCGAGTCCCGCGGTGGGCACCACGTTGTTTTCGTTGAACCCAATCAGCGAACCTGATGGACGGCTACGCATCAGCGGGCGCGGAGCGCGTTGCCGAAGGCTCGGAAGATCGCGTGCGACACGGGGTTGGTCAGAAAATCGTATTCGGGGTGCCATTGAACGCCAATCGCGAAGGCAGCACCACTCACGCGGATCGCCTCGATCGTCCCGTCGGCGGCCATGCCCTCCACCACCAGCCCGTGGCCGAGCCGGTCGATCGCCTGATGGTGGAGGGAGTTGACCGTGATCCGGTCATCGCCCGCGATCACGCGCGTCTCGCCGCTCAGCGTCACCTCGTGGCGGTTGCCGATCCGCACCGCGAAGTCCGGATGACGCGGTGCCGAGTGATCGAGACGGCCAGGGATCTCGGCCACGTTCTGGTGCAGGCTGCCGCCGAAGGCCACGTTGATCTCCTGCAGGCCGCGGCAGATCCCGAGCACGGGCATCCCGCTTGCCACGGCGCCCCTCACCAGTGCGGTCGTGACCACATCGCGCGCGGCGTCCTCCGGCGTGTCCTCCGGATGCGGGAGGCCGTCATAGAGGGCCGGATCGACGTTCGAGCGGCTGCCGGTCAGCATCAGTCCGTCGATGTGGGCGAGCAGGCTCTCGATGTCGGCCGACGATCCGTTCGCCGGGATCAGCAATGGCACCGCGGCCACGACCTGATCGGTCGCGCGAACGTAGGTGTCGCTGGCTGCGTGGTTGTGAGCGGCATATTCCCCGACATACTTGGTGCAGCACGAGATGCCGATGACCGGTTTCATGCCGGCTTCAGCCGCCTTCGCCGGTCTTGAACAGGTCGTCGGAAAAGCTGGCGCCGGTCGCGATGTCGTAGAGGTCGACGCGCGTCTGCCGCCCCTGCGCGTCGATGACGGTCCAGGAACGGAGCGCGAAGGGGTTCTCCGAGAACACCAGCGTCAGGCTGCCGTCGCCGGGCGAGGCGGTCCGCTCGAGGGTCAGTTGCACCTGATCCTGCCGGCGCAGGAAGCCGGTGACGGTGACGTTGCCCGACAGCCGGATCGACGGTGCCAGCAGCAGGCCGAGCGGCGTCCGGTCGAGCGGCACCGTGGTGACCTGGTCGAGCTTGGTGTCGTGGAAGACGACCTGGCCGCCATTGGCGACCAGGAGCAGGGGACTGGGCTTGTCGTATTCGAAGCGCATCCGGCCAGGCCGGTCGAGCCAGGCGGTTCCCTGGGTCGTCGCGCCATCAGGCGCGATCTGCAGGAACCGCGCCTTCAACGTCGTCAGCCCATCGAGGGTCGTCTGGATGCGCGCGACCCAACCCTGGTCGGCGGGCGTCAGGCTGGCGGGAACGGCGGTGTCGGCGCGTGACGGCGCGATCGGCACCGCCGCCAGGACCGCGCAGAGCACGATCCGCCGGGGAAGGGAAGGGACCATCCACCCTGTGTGGCATCCTCCGCTCCGGTTCTCAACCGGTCGTCCTCTAGTGACGGAAGTGGCGCATGCCGGTCATCACCATCGCGACGCCGGCGCGATCGGCGGCCTCGATCACCTCGGCGTCGCGGATCGAGCCGCCCGGCTGGATGACAGACGTGGCACCCGCCGCGATCGCGGCCTCGAGCCCGTCGGCGAACGGAAAGAAGGCGTCGGACGCGACCACGCTGCCGGCGCAGCCCGACACGTCGCCTCGCTCGCGCGCGGCCTGTTCGGCCTTCAGGACCGCGATGCGGGCACTGTCGACGCGGCTCATCTGTCCGGCGCCGATGCCGACGGTCGCCAGATCGCGCGCGTAGACGATCGCGTTGGACTTGACGTGCTTGGCGACGCGGAACGCGAACAGCAGGTCGGCCAGCTCGCGGTCGTCGGGCGCGCGCCCGGTGACGACACGCAGGCTGGACGCCTCGATCCGTCCGTCGTCGCGGTCCTGCAGCAGGAGGCCGCCGGCGACCGTTCGCAGCGTCCGGCCGGGCGCCCGCGGATCCGGCATGCCGCCGGTGAGGAGCACGCGCAGGTTGCGCTTTCGTGCCAGCGCCTCGCGCGCCGCCTCCGTCGCGTCCGGGGCGATGATGACCTCGGTGAAGATCCCGGCGATCGCCGCCGCGGTCTCCTCATCGAGCGTGCGGTTCAAGGCCACGATGCCGCCGAAGGCGGAGACGGGGTCGCAGCGTAGCGCGCGCGTCCAGGCATCGAGCATGATCGGCGCGGTCGCGACGCCGCACGGATTGGCGTGCTTGACGATCACGACCGCGGGGTCGTCGAATTCGGCGACCGCCTCGAAGGCGGCGTCGGTGTCGTTGAGATTGTTGAACGACAGGGCCTTGCCCTGGAGCTGGCTGGCGGTGGCGATGCCCGCGCGGGCGTCGCCGCCGGTGTAGAACGCGGCGCGCTGGTGCGGATTCTCGCCGTAGCGAAGCTGCTCGCGCAGGCGCCCGGCGATGGTGACACGATCGGGGAAGCGTCCGGCATCGCGGTCGAACCAGGCGGCGATGGCGGCGTCATAGGCGGCCGTCGCGGCATAGGCCTCGGCGGCGAGCGCGCGGCGCCGTGCGAGATCGGTGCCGCCGAGGGCGAGCGCCTCGATCAACGCCGGATACTGAGCGGGGTCGGTCAGCACCGCGACGTGCGCATGGTTCTTTGCCGCCGCCCTGATCAGCGCGGGGCCGCCGATGTCGATGTTCTCGATGCAGTCCGCCTCGTCGGCGCCGGCGCCGACGGTCGCCTCGAATGGGTAGAGATTGACGCAGACGAGATCGATCGGCGCGATGCCATGCGCCGCCATCGCGGCGAGATGGTCCGGCCGGTCCCGCCTGCCGAGGATGCCGCCATGGATTTGCGGGACGAGCGTCTTGACCCTTCCGTTGAGGATTTCGGGAAAGCCGGTATGGTCGGAGACCTCGCGCACGTCGATGCCCGCGCGGCGCAGCCCTGCCGCCGATCCGCCGGTCGACAGGATCTCGGCGCCATGCGCCGCCAAGGCGGCGGCGAGCGGCACGAGCCCGTTCTTGTCGCTGACGGAGAGGAGGGCGCGGCGGATCGGGACGAGGTCGGGCATTCCCTGTCAGTAAGGTCGGTGGCCGAGGAAGGCCAGCGTGGGTCATAGACCGAGCAGCCTTATGGTCCGTTCGACGACGGCCGCCTCGGTGTAGAGGGCGCGCGCGCGGACCAAACCGGCCGCGCCCATCGCGCGGCGCAGCGCACGGTCGCCGCAGAGGCGGCCGAGCGCGTCCGCGAGCGGCGCCACCGACGCGGGCGGCACGAGCAGCCCGGTCTCGCCGGCGACGACCTGTTCGCGCGGCCCGCGTATGTCGGTGGCGACGATCGGCAGGCCGCACAGCATGGCCTCGATCACCGACATCGGCAGGCCCTCGAAATGGCTCGGCAAGGCGAAGATGTCGGCGGCGGCCAGCAGGGCGGCGATGTCGGTCCGGTAGCCGAGGCGCTTCAGGCGGCCGCCGAGACCCGATGCCGCGAAATCGGGCTCCAGCGAGGGCCCATGATCGGACGGCAGCCGGTCGCCCACGACCCAAAGCTCGGCGTCGATGTCGCGCATCGCAGCAAGCAGCTCGGGAATGCCCTTGTGGCGGACCTGGCGGGAGACGCAGATTACGGCAATGCGGTCATCGGCGACGCCGAGGGCGGCACGCACGCGCGCCCTCGCCTTCGGGTCGGGGTGAAAGATGCCCGGGTCGCGGCCATTGCCGGCAGCCATCGCCTGGCGGTGGATACGCAGGCGGCGTGCGTCGGCCGCCTCCGCCTCGGACACGGTCAGGAAGCGATCGGTGACATGGCCTGCGGCGAACTCCATGGCCAGCGACGCGGCGCGCCGGAACGCGGGTCCCGGCTGATTGAACAGGAAGCCGTGACAGGTGTAGGCGATCCGCGGGACCCCGGCCTCCCGGGCGGCGAGACGCGCGAGGAAGCCGCTGATCGGCATGTGGGCGTGGACGAGGTCGAAGCGTTCAGCCCGCATCATGCGGCGCAGGGCTCCGAAGGCCTGGTATTGGGCAACCGGCGAGGCCGATCGCGCCAGCGGCAATTCGATGATCCGAAAACCCTCGCTGCGGGCGATGTCGAGCAGCGCGCCCGGCGCCGAGGCACCCACGACGTCATGGCCGCGGACCCGCAGCGCCCGCATCAAGGGCAGCAGGAAGTGGACCAGCGAGAAATCGACGTTCGCGATCTCGAGGATGCGCCTGGCGCCGGTCAGCCGATCCTGGTGATCGCCCAACGCACCTGCCTGGTCTCGCCGGTCCTGGCCGCCAGCACGATCTGCTTGGAGGGGCGGCGGGCGACGCTGCCCACATAGATGCTGTCCTCGACCGCCGGATGCGCGCCATCGGCCCGCAGGCGCCACAGGCCGCCCGACGCGAGACGCAGCAAGACCGCCTCGCCGTCGGCCTCGAGCGTCGCCTCGACGGCGGGATGGAGGTGGAAGCGGATCGCATAGGGGTGCGTCTCGCCGCCCTCGATCGCATCCTCGCCGCGCAGATCGTCGCCGGTCTCGGCAAGGTAGAGGCGGCGATGGTGGGTGGCGCCGAAGGCACGCTGGTAGCCGTCATGGCTGGCTTCGAGCCAGTGCGCGCCGCCGGTCGATTGACGTTGCACCACGACCTTGGCCGGGCGCCGGCCAAGCCCCTCGTGCCTGACCTCGGCGGAGCTGGTGTCGGCCAGCGTCAGGGTCGAATGGGCGGCGGTCGCGCGCAGGGCGTTGCGCCATTCCTCGGGCGCCTCGGTGGCGCCGCAGTTGACGATCAGGCGCTCGCGTCCGACCGACATCTCGAGGGCCAGCGTGCCGGCGGCCGCGCGACGATCGATCCCGGACGCGGCGGGGACGCCGGTGTCGACGATCAGGGTGGTCCGTCCGGAGGCAAGGCGCTCGAAGCCGGCCTCGGCCAGCGTCGCATGCACGGCGCGTCCGCGCCCGGCCTGGCCGAGCACGAGGTCGATCGTGGTCGCGTCCTCCTCCTCGGACCCGTTGAACAGGGCGAGACCGCCGTCGCCGTGCCGGAAGGTGCGAAGCGCGGGGCACATCCGGTCGAGGCAGGCCGCGAGCGCGATCGGCGGCGAGGTTCCGGCGGTCGCGAACAGCAATTTCATCTCGACGAGCTCGCGCAGCGCGCCGAGCTGCGCCGACGGGCTTCGCTCCACGTGGCCGCCGTCCGCGAGGATCTGCCGGCCGAGCTCGCCCGGCAGGAAACGGAGCGCGCGGGTCAGGAAGCCGGTGTTCTCGGGCAACGCGACGCCCGCCGCGACAAGTCCCTTGAGTGCCGTCATCGAGCCCGTGTCGGCGCGGTCGAGCGGGACGAGGGCGGCCAGCGTGCGCGCGTCGGTCAGCAGGTGCCGCATCAGCGCGCCGCGGAACTCGTCCTCGGCGGAGGCGGCGAAGAAGTCGTAGTGACCGAGCCAGGCGGTGATCCGACGCGCGATGACGGGCGCGCGGCGCGCGACCGGATCGGACGGCGGACGACCGATCCAGTCGGCGACCAGGGCACGCGCGCGCTGGCGCGCGGTGTCGGTGCCGATCGCGCGCAGGTCGCGAAGCCAGGCGAAACCATGCGCGGACGCGCGCGCCGGTTCGGCGAGTGCCGAGAGCCTGGCCCAGCCGCCGGGCTCGAGACGCGCGGGAACGCCGGCATCGAGCTCGCCCCGCATCAGCCTCGCACCCCGGGCGGGAGAGCCCGGCCAGGGATCGCGCACCGAGACCTGCGGCGCGTCCGGGACGCGGACCAGGCCGAGTGAGCGCGTGATCAGGGGCAGGCGGGCCAGCGAGAGCCGCGCGTCACGGCCCCAACGTTTGACCCCCACTCTGCCCTCCCCGGATCCGGACCGGCTCAAGTTCCGCGCAAGCCGGCGATCGCCGCACCGTAATCCTTGTTGTTGAAGACCGAACTGCCGGCGATCAGCGTGTCGGCGCCGGCGGCGCGCGCGCGCGCCGCCGTTTCGGGATCGATCCCGCCGTCGACCTCGAGGCGGATGTCGCGGCCCGTCGCGTCGATCATCGCGCGGATCGCCGCGATCTTGCCGAGCTGGCTGTCGAGGAAGCGCTGGCCACCGAAGCCCGGATTGACCGTCATGACGAGCACGATGTCGACGAGATCGAGGATCTGCGCCGCATGTTCGGCGGGCGTTGCGGGGCAGAGCACCACGCCCGGCTTCCTGCCGTGCCGCGCGATGGCCTGCAGCGAACGGTGCAGATGCGGTCCGGCCTCGGCGTGGACGAGGATGTGGTCGGCGCCGGCGGCGACGACATCGTCGATGAACGGGTCGACGGGCGCGATCATCAGGTGGACGTCGAACGGCAACCGCGTGTGACGGCGCAGGCTCGCGATCACGGGCGCGCCGAAGCTGATGTTGGGAACGAAATGTCCATCCATCACATCGAGGTGGAGCCAGTCGGCACCCGCCTGTTCGACCGCGCGCATCTCGTCGGCGAGACGGGAGAAATCGGCGGCGAGCAGGCTGGGGCAGACGAGCGTGGACATCAGGTGACCGTAGCAGGATCCGCGAGACGGAGAAGGCTGCTCACCCGGTCCGGACCAGCCTGGCCGCGAAGAAGCCGTCCATGCCGCCTCGCGCCGCCCACTGGCCCGGGTCGGTGCGCAGCGTGCCGTCGTCGGTGATGCAGGCCTCGAAGCCGGGCAGTTCGGAGGGCTCGATCGGCATCATGCGCCAGAAGCCGGCGGTCACGGCATGTGCCACGAGTTCGGGTCCTTCCTCGGGCTGCATCGAGCAGACGGCGTAGACCAGGCGGCCGCCGGGGGCGAGCATGGCGCGCGCGGCATCGAGGAGCGCGGCCTGACGCGCGGCGAGCAACGCGATGTCGCGCGGCCGCCGCAGCCGGAGCATGTCGGGATGGCGGCGCGCGGTTCCGGTGGCGCTGCAGGGTGCGTCGAGCAGGACGGCATCGAACGGCATCGCCGGCCGCCAGTCGAGCATGTCGGCCTCGACGATGTCGGGGGCGAGCCGGAGCCGCGTCATGTTCTGGCGGAGGCGGCGCAGGCGCGCGCCGTCGCGATCGATCGCGACGATGTCGGCGCCCGCGCAAGCGAGCTGGGCGGTCTTGCCGCCCGGCGCCGCGCAGAGGTCGCCGATGCGCTCGCCAGGACGTGGCGCGAGCAGGCGCACCGGAAGCGTGGCCGCGACGTCCTGTACCCAGAAGTCGCCGTCCTCGAAGCCCGGCAGCTCGGTCACGCGCGTGCCGGCGGGCAGGCGCAGACTGCCGCCGGGCAGCCTGGCGCCGCCGTCCGGCCCCAGGATGCCCGGGCGGAGCGTCAGGTCGAGCGGCGCCTCGTGCTGGTGCGCGGTCGCGATCGCGCGTGCCCTGCCGCCCCAGGCGGCCCAGAGCCAGGCCGGCGTGTCGAGCCTTGGCCCGTCGAGATCGGCGAGGAGGGCTTCGCCGCCGCGCGCGATGCGCCTCAGCACGGCGTTGACGAGTCCCGCGAAAGGCACGAGGCGTCGGGCGCGGGCCAGGTCGACCGCGGTGCCGACCGCGGCGTGGGCCGGGGTCGCGAGGAACAGCAGGCTGGCGGCGCCGATCCGGAGGATGGTGCGGACCCGGTCGGGCGGCATCCGTGTCAGGAACGGTTCGAGGGCGGCATCGAGGGTGCCCTGGCGGCGGAGCACGCAGGCCGCGATGCGACGCGCGGCGGCCCGGTCGCGCGCGTCTATCGGCGGGAGTTCGTCGAGCGCATCGTCGAGGGACAGGAGGCGCTCGCCGATCGCGACGAGAAGGTCGAACGCGGCCGAACGGGTCGGATCCTGAGGCGCCGCGATCGGCATGGGGCATCCTGTCGGGGTGTGTCGCGTTCATCGGAGCGGCGGCTTTGAGCAAAACGCGATCGAGGATGACGGGTTTGGCGGACGATCGAGGCCTGTTCCTGCGGCGGCTCGCGGACATCCTGCCGTTGCTGCGGTCGGACGCCGACGAGACGGACGGCGAGGGTGTGTTTCCGGACCGTTCGCTTGGCGTCTTGCGCGACATCGGGGCGCTGTCGGCGCCGTTGCCGGCACGATTGGGCGGTCTCGATCTGGGTGTCGCTTCGCAAGGGATGCCGGCCGCGTCCTTCCTGCGGCTGCTCGGTTCCGGGTCGGTCGCGGTCGGGCGCCTGCTGGAGGGGCATGTCAATGCACTGCGCCTGATCGCGCGTTACGGCGACGAGGCCCAGTTCGCGGCGGCGGCGCGCGACGCGTCGGGCGGACATCTGTTCGGCATCTGGGTGACGGAGACGGGCGAGGCCGCCCGTCTCGTGCGCGGGTCGGGCGGCCTCGCGGCCGCGGGCTCGAAGAATTTCTGCTCCGGTGCCGGGCGCGTGACGCGGCCACTGCTGACGCTGGCGCGCGAGGACGGTCCGGTGTTGGCGCTGGCGCATCTCGATGGGTCCGAGCCGATCGGTCTCGCGCGCTCCCTGTCGGGCGTCAGGGGGGCGCGGACGGCGGACATGGATTTGTCCGGGGTGGGCATCGCCGCCGTCATCGGGGCACCCGGCGACTATCTGCGCCAGCCCGAATTCTCCGCGGGCGCCTGGCGGGGCTCCGCGGTGGCACTCGGCGGCCTCGACGCGCTGGTGGAGACGACGGTCGCACAGCTCGAAGGGCGCGGCCGGCACACCAATCCGCACCAGGCGGCGCGCATCGGGCGGATGCTGATCGCGGCCGGGACGGCACGATCGTGGGTGGCGCGCGCGAGCCGGGTGGACGAGTTGGGCAACGGCGACGCGGCCGCCCTGGTCAATCTGGCGCGGATCGCCGTCGAGGGCGCCTGTCTCGATGCGATCGGCGATGCGCAGCGCGCGCTCGGCCTGTCGGCGTTCGTGCGCTCCAACCCGGTCGAGCGGATGGCGCGCGATCTCGCGACCTATCTGCGCCAGCCGGCACCGGACGAGACGCTGACGGAGGCGGCGCTCTGGTTCGCCGGGCGCGGTCTGCCGCCCGACGGATGGGTGGTCTGATGCGCGCGCACGCGATCCGGTCGGCATGGCGGGCGCTCCCCGAGGTGCGGCTCGGCGTCGTGGCGGCGGGCGGCGTGCTGGTGCTGGCGCCGCATCAGGACGACGAATGCCTCGGCTGCGGCGGATTGATCGCGCTGCTGTGCGAGGCGGGAACGCCGCCCTCGATCCTGTTCGTGACCGATGGCGCGGCATCGCATCCGGGCTCGGCGCTGTTCCCGCCCGAACGGCTGCGGTCGATCAGGGCGGAGGAGGCGATCGCGGCCGCCACGGTGCTTGGGCTCGGGCGCGAGCGGGTCCGGTTCCTGGGGCTGCCGGACGGCGCGGCGCCCGTCGCGGGGGCGGCGTTCGAGGCGGCGGTTGCCGCGATCCGTCGCACGGCAGCCGAATTCGGCTGCGCCACGATCGCCGCACCCTGGCGGCACGACCCGCATTGCGATCACCAGGCGGCGGATGCGATGGCGGCCGCCACCGGATTGCGGGTGGTGTCGTATCCGGTGTGGGGCTGGCTGCTGCCCGATGAGACGGCGCTCGACGTGCGGGCCCCGTCCGGGCATCGGCTCGCGGTCGGGCGGGTACTCGACCGCAAGCGGCGCGCGCTCGCGGCCCACCGATCGCAGTTCGGAGAGGTGGTGACGGACGACCCGGACGGGTTTCGCGTCCCGGCGGCACTGCTGGCCGCATGCCTGACGCCGTTCGAGTTCTTTCTCGACGGCGCACCATGAGCGGGGACACCTGGGATCGGTCGGTGTTCGACTGCCTCTACGCGGCGAGCGACGATCCGTGGGACTTCCGGTCGAGTGCCTACGAGCAGGCGAAATATGCGGCGACACTCGAGATGCTGCCGCCGGGCCGCTTCGGCCGCGCGCTCGAGATCGGATGCTCGATCGGGGTCCTGACGGCGCGCCTGGCGGCGCGTTGCGACAGCCTGCTCGCGATCGACTGCGCGCCGGCGGCGCTGTCGCGCGCGGCCTCGACATGCGCCTCGCTCGGTCATGTCCGGTTCGAGCCGCACCACGTACCGGAATCGTTCCCGGTGGGACGCTACGACCTGATCGTGATCTCGGAGGTGCTCTATTTCCTGGCCGGCCGCGACATCGCGCGTCTCGCGGCGCGCTGCGAGGCGGCGCTGCTGCCGGGCGCCACCGTGATCCTGGTCAATTGGACCGGCCCCACCGACACGCCGTGCACGGGCGAGGACGCGGCGGACGCCTTCAGGGCCGCGAGTCGGCTCACGGCGCTGCCACCGCGGCGAGGGGCAACGTTCCGGATGGACCGGCTGATCGGACCCGGTTCTCCAGCCGGATCCGAGCCGTGAGTGCCAGTGTCCGGACGATCGCGCGCGCCTGCGCGATCGCGGGTTCCACCTCGGACCTCTCGACGCGGCGTCGCCTCGAGAGGATGCCGTCGGCCGCTTCATGGCGCTCCCACAGGGCGCCGAACGGAAGATCCCGCGGACCGAGGCTCCAGGTTTGGCGAAGTGCCGCGCGGCATCCGGCGCGGTGGGTCGCGTCGAGCACCGGCTCCAGCCGGTCGTCGAGCCACGCATCCTGCTCGATCATCCTGCGGCGCATCGTGTCCGCCATGCCGCCGAAGGCGCGACCTTGCAGGCGTCCGGAGACGATCACGCGCGCCTCGGGCGCGTGCCTGATCCTCGCGTCGATCCGGCGTAGCGACTGCACGAAGGCGCGATCCTCGCCGCTGGCGAGCGGCGGGACGCCGCCGGCGCGCTGGAAGATCGCCTTGCGGACCGCGATGCTGGCGCCCGATTCCTCGGAATGACGCGGCCAGGGATCGGCCGGGTCCGGATCAAGGAGCGCGGTCACGTCGTCGAGCAGCGCCGCGTAGAGCATCTCGCGCTCGTCGTCATCGTGCAGATGCCGCGGGATCGCGCCCGCCTCGCGCGGGTCGATGATCGCGACGCCGCAGACGGCGTCGGCGCCGGCCTCGATCGCGCGCAGATTGGCGTCGAGCCAGCCGGGTTCGACGCGGCTGTCGGCGTCGGTGGTGATGAGCACGGCGCCGTCGGGCGCGAGCCGCGCCGCGTGCGCCATCGCGAGGCGGCGGGCCTCGCCGGCCGTGGCGCGGGCGGATGGCAGCCGGACGTCGAGGAGGTGCAGCACGAGGCCGGCGGCCGACGCGGTTCGTCGCGCGACCAGGCGCGTCTCGTCGGTCGTGTTGTTGACCAGGAGGACGATCGCGGGCGGGGGCCTGTGCAGGCTGGCGGCGATGGCGTCGAGGCAAGGCCCGATACGATCGGCTTCATCGTGCGCGGGGATCGCGATCAGGCAGGGCCGGTTCTGCGTTGGATGCTTGATCACGTCGGCTGCGAACGCGCGGCCGCTCGGTTCGGACGATCAATTGCGCGCGACCGGAAGCCGGGTCGCGGCAAGCGCGCGCTCCTCGACGACGGCGCCGCGGAAGCGGAACAGCTTGGCGGGCCGGCCGCGGGCTACGGCGGAGAGGGCGCCGGTTTCCTCGACGAGATCCTGCTGGGCGATCATCCGCCGGAAATTCTGCTTGTGCAGCCGGCGGCCCGCGAGCGCTTCGATCGTGCGCTGCAGGTCGAGCAGGGTGAAGGAAGGCGGCATCAGCTCGAAGACGAGGGCGCGGTATTTGATCTTGGCGCGCAGCCGCGCGATGGCGGTCGCGAGGATGCGGCGGTGATCGTCGGCCATCGCGATGCCGAAGGCGGCCGATCCCGCGCCACGGGAGCGCCGGGTCGCTTCCTCGACCAGGGCCGCCTCGAACAGCAGCTCGTAGCGCGCGAGTGCAAGGTCCTCGTTCCACGCATCGCCGGCGGCGAAGGCGAACGCGACGCGGCGCCTGGTGTCGTTGCCGCGATCGAGCGCCCAGGTGTCCAGCGCGGTCCGGATCGGCGCGAGTGCGTCGCCGTCGCGGCGGTCCTCCCAGGGAAAGAACGAATACCAGTCGCGCCAGACGGCGTTGGGCGGCGGCGAGACGCGGTCCTCGCGGGCGAGGCCGAGATAGGAGACCGAGATCACCCGGCCGAGGCCGCCGTCGTCGCCGGCGGAGGGCCGCACGCGATCGCGGTCGGCGAAGGTGTAGAGCTGTTCGACGTAGCCGGGACGCTTGCCGGTCTGGCGCTCGACCCAGGCGCGCAGGCCGGACTGCAGCGAGCGGTCGTCGCGGGCGAACGGCCCGCTCGGCAGGCGCGGCGCGTGGCGCAGCATGAGCGCGCGCGGCACGCCCTCGGTGACGGCGACGATCACGGCCACGAGTTCGGCCGAGAGCGCGTGGTCGCTCACGTGACGAGGGCCGTGATCGCGCCGGCGCCGGCAAAGCGGGGGGACAGGGCGCGGGCGGTGCGGCCGTCGATGCCGCCGAGTGCCAGCAGGCGCGTAGGCGGTGCGGTGCCGGCGATCCGGGCGGCACGCCGCGCGCCGAGCGGGTGTTCGCCCGGATGGCTCGCGGTCGGGAAGACCGGGGCCAGGAAGACGAGCCGGGCGCCGGCGGCGCGCGCGCGGCGGAGCTCGGCCGCGTCGTGGGCGGACGCGCTCAGCAGCCGGGGCCGGCGCCGCGCGGTTCGACGCGCCGACGGCAGATGCAGGCCGGCCCGTAAGGCGTGTGCCAGCACGACGTCGCCCGAGACGAGCAGGGCGAGACGGGCACGCCTGCAGATCGGCCCGATCGCGGCCGCGAGTGCCAGGCGGGTCGCGCGGTCGCTGGCCCGGAGGACGATTCCGAACAGGCCGGGCGCCCTGATCGCGGCGATGGCGCGCACCGAGCGGGCGGGATCGTCGATCCGGCGATCGATGAACAGCCAGAGCACCGGTGCCCTCGCCGTCGGCGCGGTGGCCCCGGCGACTCGAATCGAACGCGTCTTGACCATCCGGGCCCATGCCACGAGCTTGCGATCCATGCTTCTCCCCGCTCCACCCCGGGAGGCCGAAGGCGCGAACCACGCGTCGATCGCGGCCGCGATCGGCACGGTGCGCGCGCGGATCGATGCGGCGGCCGCCCGGGCGGGCCGTGATCCTGGCACGGTCACGCTGGTCGCGGTGTCGAAGTTTCATCCGGCCGGCTCGGTCGAGGCGGCGCGGCGCGCCGGCCAGGCGCATTTCGGCGAGAACCGGGTGCAGGAGGCGGCGGCCAAGTTCGCGCCGGTCGGCGCGGGCGCGCACGACAGGCCGGTGCTGCATCTGATCGGCCCGTTGCAGACGAACAAGGCGCGCGACGCGGTACGGATCGCCGACGTGATCGAGACGCTCGACCGTGGGCGGCTCGCCGACGCGCTCGACGACGCCGCGGCGAAGGAGGGCAGGCTGCCGGCGCTGCTGGTGCAGGTCAACGTGGGTGACGAGGCGCAGAAGGCGGGGGTGGCACGGCGCGAGGCGGATGGCTTCATCCGCGAGTGCCGCGCGCGGTTCGGCGGGGCGCTGCGCGGCCTGATGTGCATCCCGCCGGCCGGTGTCGACCCGACGGCGCATTTCCGCTATCTCGCCGCGCTCGCGTCCGAGCATGGGCTCGCGACCTTGTCGATGGGCATGTCGGACGATTGCGAGGCGGCCATCGACGCAGGAGCGACGGAAGTGCGCGTCGGCACGGCAATCTTCGGCCACCGGCCGTCGGCAGGGCCGAGCCCGTGAGCGTCGCCACCACCGCCGCCGGTGAGGACGCGCCTGCGACGCGGTTTCGATGGGCCCCGTTGATCGGGGTACTCGGGGTTGTCTACGGCGATATCGGGACCAGTCCGCTCTACGCGTTCAAGGCGTCGATCGAGATCCTCAACGACCACGCGATCTCGCCGGGCGAGGTGCTCGGCATCCTGTCGCTGATCGTCTGGTCGCTGATCCTGATCGTGACGTTCAAATACATCCTGTTGATTATGCGCGCCGACAACAACGGTGAGGGCGGAACGCTGGCCCTGATGGCGCTTGCGCACCGGCTCGCCGGAACCGCGCGGATGGGCGCGATCGTCACGACGGTCGGACTGTTGGGCGCATGCCTGTTCTTTGGCGACGGCGTGATCACTCCCGCCGTGTCGGTGCTCTCCGCCGTCGAGGGTTTGGAAGTCAGCGTGCCAAGCGCCAGGCCGGTGGTGATCCCGATCTCGATCGCAGTGATCGTGCTGCTGTTCAGTTTGCAATCGCGCGGTACCGGACAAGTGGGGCGGCTGTTCGGCCCGATCATGGCGGTCTGGTTCACGGTCATCGGCGTGCTCGGCGGTATCGAGGTCGTGCGCGACCCCTTCGTGCTACAGGCGCTGTCGCCGGATCATGCAGTTCTCTTCGTGATCCGCCACGGTTGGCTTGCCTTCGTCGTTCTCGGCGCTGTCGTGCTGGCAGTGACGGGCGCCGAGGCACTGTATGCCGATATGGGACATTTCGGTGCGGCGCCCATCAGGCGAACCTGGCTCGGCTTCGTTCTGCCATGTCTGGCGCTGAATTATCTGGGTCAGGGAGCATTGGTCATCCGCCACCCAGCGGCAATCGTGAACCCGTTCTTTCTGCTCGGCCCACACTGGCTGCGGCTGCCTTTGGTGCTGCTGGCAACCATGGCGACAGTGATCGCGAGCCAGGCGGTGATCTCCGGCGCCTACTCCGTGACCCGGCAATGCGTGCAGCTCGGCTTTCTGCCCCGGATGAAGATCCACCATACCAACAGCGCCGAGAAAGGCCAGATTTTCGTTCCGCAACTCAACAGCATCCTGGCGGCCGGCGTGATCCTGCTGGTGCTGACCTTCCAGAGCAGCGGCAATCTGGCGTCGGCCTACGGCATCGCCGTCACCGGAACGTTCAATTGCGACTGCCTGCTGGCCATGTTCGTCTTCCATCGCCAGTTCGGATGGTCGAAATGGCTTGCGGGAACGGTTTTCGGCAGCTTGTCCGCCATCGACACGATCTTCCTGCTCGCGAACTCGCTGAAAATCCCGGAGGGCGGCTACGTCCCGCTGCTGACCGGAGGCGTTCTGCTGGCGCTGATGACGACCTGGAAGCGCGGGCGCAACCTGCTGCTGGAACATTGGCGATCGGAGAGCCTGCCGCTCGCATCGTTCCTGGCGCGACTGCCGCAGTCTCGGACGATACGGGTGCCGGGGATGGCGGTGTTCCTGACCGGCAACCCGGACTACGTGCCCGGCGCGCTGCTGCACAATCTCAAGCACAACAAAGTCCTGCACGAGCGCGTGCTGTTCGTGACGGTGCAGAATCTCGACCGCCCGGAAGCGGGCGCGCACGGGCGTGCCCGGGTCGAGGAACTCGCGCCGAACGTGCACCAGGTGTTCCTGCGCTACGGCTTCATGGAGAGCCCGAACATTCCGCGCGCGCTCGAGGAGTTGCGCCACGAAGGGATCGACTACGATCCGATGCAGGTCAGCTATTTCCTGGGACGCGAGGTGCTGGTGCGCGCGATGGTGCCGAAGCTGCCGATCTGGCGGATGTATCTCTATCTGCTGATGGCACGCAATGCGACGCCGACGACGGAGTTCTTCCGCATCCCGAGCGACCGGGTGGTCGAGCTCGGGATGCGGATCGCGATTTGACGCCATATCGGGCCGATGGACACGATCGCACTGTATGTGCATTGGCCGTTCTGCCTGTCGAAATGCCCGTATTGCGACTTCAACAGCCATGTGCGCGAACGGGTGCCGGCGGCGCGTTTCGGTCGGGCGTTGCTGCGGGAGCTCGAGTTCGAGGCCTCCCGGACAGGACCGCGCCGGCTGGCGTCGATCTTCTTCGGTGGCGGAACGCCGAGCCTGATGCCACCGGAGCTCGTGGGATTGCTGATCGAACGGGCGACGTCGCTGTTCGAGCCCGCGGACGACATCGAGATCACGCTGGAGGCCAATCCGACGAGCGTGGAGGCCGGGCGTCTACGCGGGTTCCGTGATGCGGGCGTCGGCCGATGCTCGCTCGGGGTGCAGGCGCTCGACGACGAGGCGCTGGCACGGCTGGGGCGCCAGCACAGTGCCGCCGACGCGATCGCCGGGCTCGAGCTCGCGCGCGCGGTCTTCCCGCGCCTGTCGTTCGACCTGATCTATGCGCGGCCTGGCCAGGACGAGGCGGCGTGGCGCGCGGAGCTCCAGCGCGCGCTGGCGTTGGCGGCGGACCATCTTTCGCTCTACCAGCTCACGATCGAGCCGGGCACACGCTACGAGGCGCTGGCCAGGCGCGGCGAGATCGTGCTGCCGGACGAGGACACCGCGCACGCGCTGTACGAGGCGACCGGCGAGGAGGCGGCGCGGCACGGATTGCTGCCCTACGAGGTGTCGAACTACGCACGGCCGGGGGCGGAGAGCCGGCACAATCTCGCCTACTGGACCTACCGGGATTACGCGGGGATCGGTCCTGGCGCGCATGGCAGGGTCGGTCGTGACGGCGCGCTGTGGGCGGTGCGCCGTCATCGCAGCCCGGAGCGCTGGCTCGACGCGGTCGAGCGGGACGATCACGGCATCGAGGAAGAAGACGCGATCGAACCGCGCGATCGGGCGCGGGAGATGCTGCTGATGGGGCTGCGCTTGTCGGTGGGCGTGGACGCGCGGCGGTTCAAGGAACGTGTCGGTTCTCGGCTCGAGGACGCGCTCGATGAGGACATTCTCGCGGCGTCCGTAGCCGAAGGCTATTTGAAATTCAGCGGCGCCACACTGCTCGCGACCGAGGCCGGCCGCTTGCGTCTCGATGCGCTGCTGCCGCGTCTGCTGCTGTAGAAGGCCACTTGAAATGAGGTGTACACGCAATCGAGAAAATCGTTGTTCTTCAGTGTCTTGCTTGTTCGGGGACCCAGGTCCCTACCGCCGCCGCGCCCAGTCGACGAGCCGGTCGGCGGCCTCGTGCATGTCGAGTTCGGGACCGCAATAGCTGAAGCGGACGAAGCGGGCACCGCGGCGCGCGTCGAAATCGATCCCCGGAGTCGCGGCGATGCCCGCCTCGTCGAGCAGGCGGGCGCAGAAGGTTTCGCTGTCGGGCGCGAGGGCGGAGATGTCGGCGTAGACGTAGAAGGCGCCCTCGGCGGGCGCGAGGCGATCGAGGCCGGCCTCGGCGAAGCGCGTGAGCAGATGGTCGCGGGCACGCGCGTAGGCCTGGACGTGCAGCGAGAGCTCGTCGTCGCAGTCGAAGGCGGCGATGGCGGCGCGCTGCGAGATGTGCGGCGCGCTGATGAAGAGGTTCTGCGCCAGGCGCTCGACGGTGCGAACGAGGGCCTCGGGCAGCACGAGCCAGCCCACCCGCCAGCCGGTCATGCACCAGTATTTCGACAGGCTGCCCACCGCGACCGCGTCCTCGATCGCGGCGGCGGTGCTCTCGGCGCCGCCATAGACCAGGCCATGGTAGATCTCGTCGCTGATCAGGCGGACGTTGCGGACGCGGCACCAGTCGGCGAGGGCGGCGAACTCGGCGGGCGAGAGCATGGTGCCCGCGGGGTTGGCGGGGCTCGCGACCAGGAGTGCGGCCGGGGGCGGCCCGGAGGCGTCGAGCATGGCGGGCGTCGGCTGGAAACGCGTCTCCGGACCGGCCTCGATCAGGCGCGGGCGCATGCCGAGCGCGGTCAGGACGTTGACGTAGGGCGGGTAGCAGGGTGTGGCCAGCGCCACCTCGTCGCCCGGGTCGAGGCAGGCGAGGAAGGCGAGCGGGAAGCCGCCGGAGGCGCCGGTGGTGATCGCGATGCGGCCGGGCGAGACGTCGATGCGGTAACGCTCGGCATAGTGGCGCGCGATGCGCGCGCGCAGGGCGGCGAGGCCGAGCGCCTCGGTGTAGCCAAGCGAACCGCCATCGCGCAGCGCGGCTTCGGCCGCCTGGCGCGCGCCGAGCGGCGCGCCCGCCGCCGGCTGGCCGACCTCCATGCGGATGATGCCCGGACTGCCGGGCGGCAGCAGGGCGGCGCGCGCGTTGGCACGCGCGATGACGTCCATCGCGCGGAATGGTGCCACGTGCGAAGCGGCCAGGCCGATCTTGATCATCGGGTCTTGATCATTCGGTCCTGGGCACCGGCTACTGGCCGAGCGCCGAGCCGGTCCCGCGCGGGTCGGTGGCACCGCCGCAGCTTCGGCTGTCGCCCGGCAGCAGGTCGGGGCACGAGACGACGTTGACGCGGCCCTGGCTGGTGACGGAGCGGTCGATCGGCTTGCCGGTGCGCAGCGTGTCGGCCATCGCCTCGGCGGTCGCGGCGGCGGCATCGTTCTGGCCGGACGAGGCGACCGCGGCGCGGAACGCAGCCTCGGCCTTGTCGAACGCGATGGCGGCCGAGAGCAGCGGCAGCGGCCGATCGGAGGGCGAGGCCGCGAGCATGATGCCGGTGCGGCCGGCGATGCGGCCAGTGCCGAAGAGGTTGTCCATCGTCAGCGCGCAGGCGGCGGCACCCCCGTTGCGGTCGAAGGCGACGAACGAGGTGGAGGCCGGCAGGGCGGGCAGGGTGCCGGGCGGCAGAACGGCGGACAGGATGTCGGATGCGGCAGCGCCGGTCCGGCGGGCGTAGGCGGCGGTGGCGGCCGCTTCGGCCGAAGCGGCCTCGGTGGCATTCGGGTCGGCCCGCAGGAGACGGAAGGCGCGCGCGGCGGCGATGCCGCCATCGGCCGGCAGCGGCAGGAAGGCCACGCTCAGGTCGTCGCGTGCGTGATGACGGCCAGGTTGTGCGGCCGCGATGACGATGGGCGGCGCGAGGGTCGCCTTGGCGGATTCGAGGTCGGCTTGGGTGACGCCGCCGCCGGCCGCTTGCGCTCCCTCGGCGAAGGCGCGCGCGACGGGGCCACCGACCAGCGCACCCGCGCCGATGGTGCGGATCTGGTCGAGCGAGAGGCCGAGATCACTCTCGATCAGCGTGTCGTTCTGCTCGAGCGGCGATCCGTCGGGTGCGGTGAACAGGGCGCGGGCCTGGCTGTCGGCGAACAGGGCGCCGCGCACCACACCAAGATCGTCGCTCAGCAGGCGCGAGATCGGAAACCCGTGGCGGGCCATCGCCTCGGCCGGTTCGACGAGCTCGTCGAAGCGGACGCTGCCGAGCCGGTCCTGCAGCGCGAACAGGCCGCGCGCCAGCATCGGCACGGCGGCCGGACGGTCCGCGCCCGCGGTCGAGGACGGAGCGACAGGGAGGAACAACGACGCGATCGCCACGCCCTCGTGCTCGGGCGAGTAGGCGAGGCACGCGCCGCCGCCGCCCAGCGAGGCGCGCGACGGGAGCGAGACGGAGAGTGCCAGACCCATGGCGGTGGCGGCATCGGTCGCGTTGCCGCCGCGTTCGAGGATCTGCCGGCCCACGATCGCCGCCTGCGGCTCGTCGGCCGCGACGCCGCCGACGAAGCCGGTCAGATGGGCGTCCGGGCCGGTCCCGTTGATGCCGAGCAGGAAGCCCTTGACCGTCGTGATGGTCCCGCACGCTGCCACGAGGCCGGCGACCGCGATCGCGAGTGCGCGCCGAACCCTGATTGTCGAGGCCACAGGCATGGTGGGCAGCGCTCCTGTGTGGCCGGCGCGATCGTTGAACGGGTTGCCCCCATAGACGGATCGCCCGGGGGCGGCAATAAGCGGCGGCCATCATCGGGGAGTTCGCCATGATGCGGCGATGCGGGTTCGCGCTGCTTCTACTGGCCGGGTTGGCGGCGCGTGCGCCGTCGGCGCGCGCGGCGGACGACGGCTTCACGGCGTCGCAGCGGCAGCAGATCGTGGCCATCGTGCGCGACGCGCTCAAGCAGGATCCGACGATCCTGCGTGACGCGGTGCTGGCGTTGCGGGCGGACGAGGAGCGGCGGCAAGCGCAAACCCAGCAGGGCGCGGTCGCCGCGCACAGGCAGGCGCTGATGGATCCGAGCGGCGATGCCGTCGTGGGGCACGCCGACGGCAACGTGACGCTGGTCGAGTTCTACGATCCGCGCTGCCCGTATTGCCGGCGCATGGTGCCGACGATCGACCAGGCGGCGGCAGCCGACCCGAAATTGCGCGTGGTGCTCAAGGTGATCCCGATCCTGGGGCCGCAGAGCGTCCTGGAGTCGCGCGCGATCGTCGCGGCCGGCCGGCAAGGCGGCTATGTCGGGATGCAGGAGGCGCTGATGCGCGAGCAGTCGCCGGCGACGGCCGATACGATCGCGTCGATCGCGCGCGGCTTGCGGCTCGACCCGGCGCGTCTCGCGCGCGACATGCAGGATCCGGCGGTTCTGGGCCACTTGAACGACAATGTGGCGCTCGCGAAGGCGCTCCATATCGACGGGACGCCGGCGCTGGTGATCGGCGACCAGCTCATCTCAGGCGCGCTGGACATGGCGGACCTGCGCAGGGCCGTCTCGGACGCACGCGGATAGAGCCGGGTCGGTCGGCTCCCCCGGCCGTCAGTTGAACGCGATCGGCTTGTCGGGAAGCGGGACGGCGTTGAAGGCGGCGCCGCAGGTTTGCGACTCGGCAAACTGGAGGTCGAAGACGACCTTGTTGTTTGCCCCGATTCCTTGCAGTTCCGCGGTGGTTTCGTTGTTCGCGGTGGTGAAGTCGATCAGGTAACTGTTCCGGGATGCCTGGTAGAAGCTGCCGCAGAACGGGGCGTAGATCGCGGGCCTCGGGGTGTAGTTGATGATTTCGGTCGCCGTCATCGCCTTGGTGTCGATCTTGTAGCTGCGCCCGGCGCTGAACCCGCGATTGATGCCGGCGGGGACCTGGAAGGTGCTCGCCGTCCCGTCATCGAACAGCATGAGATTGCCCGACAGATCGATCGAGACGGCGTGCTGGCCGATCGGCGGCAGCGTGTCGGGTCCGAGCTGGAGGGTGTATTTCGCGAGCGAGGGAAAGGAGTGCCATTTCTTGGTGGTGTCGCCGAGGATCCAGTGGATTTTCCTCACGCCAGCCGCCGGCGTGTCGTAGTCGACGGCGATGACGAAGTTCTCCCGGCTCGAGAAGATCTCGGTGTTGTCGGCGGGATTGTAGGTCGACGCGTTCATATGGAACCAGTCGACGCCGACCGGCTCGACGAAGTCGTTCGGATTGTCGCCGTCGGCGGCCATCGCCGAGCCGATGATGTGCCCAAGGTCCCAGGCTTGCAGGATCGCGCCGTTCGCCGGATTGAACTCCACCGCGACGCCTTCCGTCTCGGCGGTGGTGTTGACGTCGACGACGATGCCGTTACGCCCGGGATCCATGTTGTGGTGGTCGGTCGTGGTCACGCCGTTGGCGGCGTAGTCGACGAGTTTGGTCGTCTGTCCGGTCAGGTCGATGCGGTTGATGCCGGTCTTGCCGTCGCTCGCATAGATGGCGTTGTTGTAGAAGATGGAGGCGATCGAACCGGCGTCGGCGGTGCCGACCCAGCGCAGGTGGCCGTCGGTGTCGACGATCGCGGGAGAGTTCGCACTGCAGGAATCCTTCATCAGGAAGTAGTCGAACCCGATCTCGGCGACCTTGGTCCTGTTCTGCCGCAGGGTCGGCGCATTGATCGGGGCGCACGGATCCATGTAGGCGGCGGTGGTCACCGGCTTGAAGGCGAAGGCGTTCGAACCGTCGGTGAACGAGTAGAGGAGTGCGACGATGTTGTTCGAGCCGGCATAGAGGCCCCAGACCGGGACCGTGACGTTGCTGCCCGCGACGTCGCCGTGCGACGACAGGTAGGCGGCCGAGTAGCTGGCGGCGAGCGGCGCGACGAAGGAATTCGGCTTGGACAGGATGGCGTAGGTGACGGAGGCGAGCGGCGCGCCGCTCAGCGTCGCGGTGATCTCGGAGATGAAGGGTGTGGGTCCGGGAGTGGCGGCGCCGACATCGGCGTGCCCGGCGGCGAGGGCCGCGGATGGCAAGAGCAACGCGCATCCGGATGCGACCCGACGAATGAACCCGGTCTGTCCCGCGAAGCGTCGGCCGAACACCATCTGACGGTCCCCCTTTTGATCATAATGACGATATCGTTGCTCGACCGTCTACCGGGAAAAGACCTGCCGATCCTTGTTGTCGCGCATCAGCATCGAGAAGCTCGGGATGCGGTCGAAGCCGAGGCCGCGCGGTGTTCCCGTCTCCGGATCGGCCTCGATGCGGCCGTAGGTCTCGCCCGACACCTTCTCCCATTTGCCGGACGGCTTCTTGACCTCGATGTTGACGACGGTCGCCTTGAACACCATCCGGACGATCGCCTCCTTCGGCGCGGACGGCTTGGTCAGGCACGGGGCGCCCGCGACCATGGTCCAGCCGTTGGCGAGCGCCCACGCGGTGAGTTCGTTCTTATCCATGATGATGTCGTAACGGCGGCCGGCCGTTCGGTCCAGGGGCGAGCCGCCGCGACGATCAAGAGGCGGGACGCCAACGCGCACCGGGCGGGGACGCGCGCTCGGACCGGCAGCCGGCGTTGTCGCCGGACGCGATCATGCGGGCGGCAAGTCGCGTTCCGACCGGCCAGTCGACGAAGATGATGTCGTTGGCGGCACGCGCGCGGATCGTGGCGATATGGACGCAGGCCGCGCAGAGCGGGGCCGATGATGCGGAGGAGCCGGTGGCAACCCTTGCGCAGGAGCATCGTTCTATGATCGTCATGACATACGGTTGCGCCTATGATGACGGCAACGCAACAAGACTCCGATCACAAAGACGTTAGAAGATGTCAGCGCCGGGTCGCCGCATCACAAGGGATTCTTTTCGTTACAATGGGAAACTCTGACAAAATGCGTTAGACGTGGGATGGTTCCGCATGCGCAAGATGATGTCGAAACGAGACAGCATGGTTCATCGGATCGTGGACGCGCGTTGGGTGGCGCCGCCCGGCGTCGAGGCCCACCGTCATCTCGCCCTGATCAGACATGCCGAGCGGCTGTTCTCGTTCTCGGATCTGCTGGCCTGCACGCCGCCGGACGAGATCGATCCCGGCCTGGCCGCCGGCCACGTCAAGCCGCAGGAATGGTGGGACGATCTGGCCTCGCGCCGGCCGAAGGTCGCCGACCGCATTGCCGCGAGATGTCATCCACAGGATTTCGGCGTGCTCGATCTGTATGCCATGGACGTTAGCGGATCGGCCTAGTGGTCCGATCCTGACGCTCGCTATCCGAGCGTCAGGTGTATCGGCCCACCAGAACAGAGGGTTGTGGGCAAATCTGACGGTTCCTTCCGTCAGATTTTGTCCACTAGGGCCGCGGCTGACGCCATCGAGCGGCGTGTGATACAGCAAGGCACGACTTCGCGCGGGTGATATAGCAGGGCGCGCCTCAGGCGCGGACGCCTGAAGGATGAGACGCATGAAAGCCAACTCCGTCCTCGATACGATCGGCGGCACGCCACATATCCGCTTTGCGCGGATGTTTCCGGCAGCCGGCGTGTGGATCAAGTCGGAACGCGCCAATCCCGGCGGCTCGATCAAGGACCGGATCGCGCTGGCGATGATCGAGGCGGCCGAGGAGAGCGGCGCGCTCCAGCCGGGCGGGACGATCATCGAGCCGACGTCGGGCAACACCGGCATCGGGCTTGCGATGGTGGCCGCCGTGAAGGGCTACAGGCTCGTCCTGGTGATGCCGGAGTCGATGTCGGTGGAACGGCGCCGGCTGATGCAGGCCTATGGCGCCACGTTCGACCTGACGCCGAAGGAGCGCGGCATGAAGGGAGCGATCGAACGCGCGGCCGAGCTCGCCTCGCAGACCCCGGGCTCCTGGATCCCGCAGCAGTTCGAGAACCCGGCCAACATCACAATCCATGCCCGGACGACCGCGCGCGAGATCGCCGACGATTTTCCGGACGGCGTCGACGCGATGATCACCGGGGTGGGCACCGGCGGACACATCACCGGGTGCGCCGAGATGCTCAAGCAGCGTTGGCCCGCGATGCGGGCGTTTGCGGTGGAGCCCGCGCAGTCGCCGGTGATTTCGGGCGGCAAGCCGTCGCCGCATCCGATCCAGGGCATCGGCGCCGGGTTCGTGCCGGCCAACCTGCACGTGGCGGTTCTCGACGGGGTGATCCAGGTCGAGGCCGAGGAGGCGCGCGAGTTCGCCCGTCGATCGGCCCGCGAAGAGGGCGTGCTGGTCGGGATCTCGTCGGGGGCGACGCTGGCGGCGATCGCCAAGAAGCTGCCTGAGCTCGAGGCCGGCGCCACGGTGTTGGGTTTCAATTACGACACCGGCGAGCGCTATCTGTCGGTGCCGGATTTCCTGCCGGCGTGATCGAAGGCGCGGCTGGTGCCGACAGTCGGAATCTAACCGAGGACCTACTGATTAAGAATTCGCTGGATCGGCATATCTGGCGGTTTCGATGCGTTTCGGGGCAACTCCGGACATCTTCCGAATTCGCTGTTTGCAATCGAAAACGAGAAAACCGCAGACGCGATCACCTTCTCGAAGACGAATTGGAGAGAGGTTGGCGATCACGGCAGACCAAGCCGCACCCGAGCCTCGGCCCGGCCCCAGTTACCGCCCCCCGCTTCTGAACGCTCGATTTCAATCATGTGGCGCGACACGACGACGTTATGCAACGATCCGACGGTCAGAGACGTGAGGTTCGTATGCTGCTGCAAACGGAGTGGGCCGCGAGGATCGGCCTTAACCCTAGCCTCATGACCGGTGATCCGGATCAAGCCCGCGCAATCGGCGCCGTAGTCTCTTGGCGTTGGCTTCCCCCCGGCCTGCGGAATGCCTGGTGCATGCAGTTCATGTCCTCCGGCCGTGGCTACCCCTCTCAGCCTCGACCGCGTTTTGGCGAGAGCTTGAGAATAAGCGCGCCGGGTTGTTCGGCAGCGGCACGTCTACCGCCGTAGATCCTCTGATCGCGTACCGACACCCGTGGTGTCTCTCGAACAGGGAATTCGCGGAGGCACAGGCCCGCATCAACGATGGCAGTGCGCCAAACACGCTCGATGACGACAGGATGAGGATCAGCACGCTCGCAAAATGGATCGCGCCGCTGTTCTCGATCGCCGGGCCTGCGGCTGCCGCAACCGGCGTTCTCGCTGCTCCAACGGCAGTTGCCGCCGGGCTCTTCGGGATGGCTGCAGGCGCCGATGCACTCGGCGAGATGCTCGGCGACTGGCTCGAATCTGAAGCGTTCAAGCGACAGATACCGAGCCTGCGGGGAATGTATGAGCGTGAAAGCAACTACAGAAGCGTCGAACTCCGCCAGCCGCTGGCTGCCTGATCCGGCACGCTGGCTTCTCTTGGGTGGGATGTTCCTCGGCGGTGGCGTCGGAGGATTGGTTGAGCACATTTCACACGCGGGCGGCGGTGGTCTATCGATCGCGGGCGGTCTAGTCACGGGGGCGACGGTGTTTTATCCGGCGGCGACATCCGCTAAGTGGGTGGCGGGCGTAGCGGGCGTTGTCATGATCGCCATAGGCTGCGGATACTTGTTCTTGAGCGTTCACTCCATCTGAAAGCCTGCGAATCATCGACCGCTCGCGCTGACGGCAAAGATGCCAGGGTGCGCACTCCGGTCAACCCCGGTGGGTCCTTGCAATGCTCGGCGCAGACGCCTGCGCGTGGCTTCGGTCCCGGCCTGCTGCCGCCGGTTGGTGTCCGACGGGTATCCAAGCGGCGCCCCGAATGCTGACACCCGGACACCAAGGGCGCTCAACCCATTGGCCTGACTGAAGGAATTGGTGCCGACACTCGGATTTGAACCGAGGACCTACTGATTACGAATCAGTTGCTCTACCCCTGAGCTATGTCGGCGCCTGACCGGCGGCGGGCAGGTTCGGGCGCGTCTTACCCGGCCGCGCGAGGAACCGCAACCGAGACGCCCCGTTGACCGGCGCGGCGCCAGGCCGCATGTCCGAGCGTTGACGAGACTGGAGACGACGCATCCTTGCCAACACTCCGCGGCCCGCCGGCGCGGGCGGCGATCATCAGGCGACGCACCGCGTGGTCGAGGGGCTGCGGGAATGTCCCGACTGCGGCCTGTTCCAGGTGGTTCCGGACAGCGCGCCGGGCGAGACGATCCGCTGCGCGCGCTGCGCGAGCTGGCTCCGCCGGCACCGCGCGGACCCCACGAGCCTGGCGCTGTCGCTCAACGTGACCTCGCTGGTGCTGTATCTGGTCGTGCTGTCCCTGCCGCTGATGACGCTCGATCTGCTGGGCCGGCTGCACACGGTCAACGTGCTCACCGGCCCCATGGCGCTCTGGGCCGACCAGGGCGGCCTGGCGCTGGTGGGATCGCTGGTGCTGTTCGCGACCGTGCTGATGCCCGGCGTGGTGATCGGGCTCAATCTCGTGGTGCTGGCGGGCGCGCGTCGCCCGGTCAGTCCGCGCCATCTGCCGCGGCTGATGCGCATGCGGAAATACCTGCGACCCTGGTCCATGGTCGAGGTCTACATGCTCGGCGTGTTCGTGGCCTACACCAAGCTCGTCGATCTGGCCCATGTCGATCTGGGGCCGTCCATCTTCGCGCTGGCCGCGATCATGGTGCTGATGATCGGCGCCGACGGCGCCTTCGACACCGAAGCGATCTGGGACAAGATCCAGGCCGAGCGGCGGACGGGTCCGGGGTCGGCGACGTGCGCGGCGGACGAGGGCCTGGCCGACACGCGGCGGCTGATCGCATGCCACAGTTGCGAACTCGTGGTGCAGGCGGCGCGCGGTCCTGACCCGCATTCCTGTCCGCGCTGCGCCGCGGCGCTGCACCGGCGCGAGCCCAACAGCCTGCAGCGGACGATGGCCTTCCTGCTGGCGTCCGCGATCCTGTATGTGCCGGCGAACCTGCTGCCGGTGCTGACACTGACCCGGTTCGGCCGCGGCGAGCCGAGCACCATCCTCGCCGGCGTGGAGGAGCTCTACAAGAGCAACATGCTGCCGCTGGCGCTCCTGGTGTTCGTGGCCAGCATCTGCGTGCCGTGCCTGAAGGTGGTCGGGCTCACGGTGATGGTGGTGATGACGCGGCTTCGGGCCAGCGCCGGCCTGATCGACCGGACGCGCCTGTTCCGGGTGATCGACTTCATCGGACGCTGGTCGATGATCGATGTGTTCATGATCTCGATCCTGGTCGCGATCGTGCATTTCGGCTTCCTCGCCAACGTCACGGCCAATCCGGGGATCGTGGCGTTCGCTCTCGTGGTGGTGCTGACGATCTTCGCCGCCGAGGCGTTCGATCCGAGGCTGATGTGGGACGCGGCCGCGGGACGACAGCGTGAACGCCCGCGGATGGTCGCCGACGCGCGGGCCGCGGAGTGAGCGGCCGCTCGGACGACGGCCAGGACGAAGCCCCGAGGCCGGTCGCTTCCGTCAGGCGCGCGCGGTTTTCCGCGATCTGGACCATCCCGATCATCGCGCTGATCATCGCGATCTTCCTGGGCTACCGAACGATCACGTCGAGCGGCGCCCTGATCACGATCAGCTTCGAATCGGCCGAAGGCCTGACCGCTGGGCAGACGCAGGTCAAGCACAAGAACGTGGCCCTCGGCACCGTCGAGGCGATCAGGCTGACGCATGACCTGCGCGAGGTGCTGGTCAACGTGCGGATGACGCGCGAGGCGAACCGGATCCTCAACGACAAGACCCGCTTCTGGGTGGTCCGGCCGCGGCTGTCGGGCTCGAACATCAGCGGGCTCGAGACGCTGGTGTCGGGCGCCTACATCGCCGTCGACCCGGCGCCCGAGGGCAACCCGACGAAGGAGTTCGACGGGCTGGAATCGCCGCCCGGCGTCCGGTCCGACGAGCCGGGACGCACCTACACGCTGATGACGGGCAACGTGAACTCGATCGGCGAGGGCTCGCCGGTGTTCTTCCGCGGCATCACGGTGGGCGAGGTGCTGGGCTACAAGATCCCGCCGTCGGGGCGCGGGCCGATCCCGGTGCAGGTGTTCGTCCGCGAGCCGTACGATCATTTCGTCCGGGTCGACACGCGATTCTGGAACGATTCGGGTGTCGAGGTTAATCTCGGCGGCGGCGGCCTAAAGGTGCAGGTCGAGTCGCTGCAGGCGGTGCTGTCGGGCGGCGTCGGGTACGGGATCAGCGAGGAGCGTCGCGGCCTGGATGTGCCGGAGGCGCCGGACGAGGCGGTCTACAAGCTCTACGACACGCGGGCCGACGCCGACTCGGCTGGCTATCACCGGCGCATCCCGTTCGTGACCTACCTGCAGAACTCGGTCAAGGGCCTGGAGGTCGGCAGCGAGGTCGACCTCTATGGCATCCAGATCGGCAACGTGACGGACGTGAAGCTCCAGCTCGACCGGTCGGGAACGGCGCGGGTGCGGGTGGCGATGGAGGTGCAGCCCGAGCGCGTGTTCGCCGGCGACGAGCTGCACGGCGAGACGGCCTCCGGCTTCACGCGCAAGCTGGTCGCCAACGGCATGCGGGCGCAGTTGAGCTCGGCGAGCTTCATCACCGGCGCCTCGCTGATCAGCTTCGAGTTCGTGCCCAACGCCAAGCCCGCCGACATCAGCATCGAGGGCGACGCGATCGTCCTGCCGAGCGAGAAGGGCGGCCTGTCGGGCATCACCGACAGCCTGAGCGATGTCGCGGCCAAGCTCGACAGCCTGCCGCTGACCGAGATCGCCTCGCATCTCGACGATGTGCTGGCGGGCGCGGGCCGGACGGTCAACGACCCCGACCTCAGGCAGGCGATCCACCAGCTCTCGGGCACGCTCGCCAGCATCCATGGCCTGGCCGACCACGCCAATCATGGCCTGACGCCGTTGCTGCGCGAGCTACCGGCGATGTCGGACCAGTTGCAGCAGACGTTGCGTCACGCCAACACGCTGCTCGCGAGCTACAACGGCGATTCGGATTTCGGCAGCAACCTGAACGCGCTGATGGGCCAGTTGTCGGACATGGCGCGCTCGCTGCGCCTGCTGTCGGATTACCTGCAGCGGCATCCGAACTCGCTGATCTTCGGGCGAAGCGCGCCGGGCCGGCACGAGTGAGCGAGGGGAGGGGACGATTGGGCGACGTGACACGGCGCGGCGTGCTGGGTCTGCCGCTGCTGGCACTCCCGGCGCTCGCGGGCTGCGGCAGCGGCGATCCGACCTATTTCACCCTCGAGACGTCGCCCGGCGCGGTCCGGCGCGGCGGCCCGTCGCCGATCGAGGTGCGGACGCCGAGCGTCGCCGCGTTCCTCGACCGCGACTACATCGTGCAGAGCACGCAGGGCTACCGGCTCAAGCTCGCCGGCAACGACGCATGGGCGGAAGCGATCGCCGACATGATCGCGCGCGTGCTGACGTCCGACCTGTCGCAGAGGCTGCCGGACGCAACGGTGTTCCGGGCCGGCACCGCGATCGGCGGAACGCCGTCGGCGATCGTGGCGCTGGTGGTGGACCGGTTCGACGAGGACCAGTCCGGCACCGCGGTCGTCCACGCGACGCTCGCCGTCCATCCGGTGGCCGGGGAGGCGGCGAGCGTGCCGGTCGCGTTGTCCGAGGCGCCGGCCGGTTCCGGCACCGCCTCGCTGGTCGCGGCACTCAGCCATCTGCTGGGGCTGGTGGCGGACCGGGCGGCCGACCGCCTGCTCGCCTTGCCGCCCTCGGGTGCGATGCCGCTCGCCTCCGGCTGATGCCGTCCGAGTGGTCGCTCGACCCGGCCTGGGTCACCGTCAACCACGGCTCGTTCGGCGCCTGTCCGCGATCCGTGCGCGACGCGCAGGCGCGCTGGCGGGACCGGTTCGAGCGGCAGCCGACCGCCTCGATCCATCGCGATCTGCCGGACCTGCTTCGATCGTCGGCGGCCAGGCTTGCCGGGTTCGTGGGCGCGCGGCCGGCCGACACGGTGTTCGTCGAGAACGCGACCGCGGGCTGCAACGCGGTGCTGCGGTCGCGGAACTTCGCCGCCGGCGACGAGATCATGCTGCTCGACCAGGCGTATGGAGCGGTGGCGAACACGGTCCGGTTCGTGGCCGAGCGGGCCGGCGCACGGATCGTGACGGTGGCGCTGCCGTTCCCGGACGCCCCGCCCGACACGGTCGTGCGGGGCGTCGAGGCCGCGATCACGGAGCGGACCGCACTCGCGGTGCTCGATCACGTCACGTCGCCCGGCGCGCTGGTGCTGCCGGTGGCGGCGATGGTGGCGGCCTGTCACGCGGCTCGTGTCGCCGTGCTGGTCGACGGGGCGCACGCGCCCGGACAGCTCCCGCTCGATCTGGCGTCGATCGATGCCGACTGGTATGCGGGCAATCTGCACAAATGGCTGTTCGCACCGATCGGCAGTGGGTTCCTGCATGCGCGCGCGGACCGTCAGGACGGGCTGCATCCGACCTCGATCTCGCACGGACTCGGGCACGGCTTCCTCGCCGAGTTCGACTGGACCGGAACGCGCGACTTCTCCGGCTGGCTCGCGGTGCCGGATGCGATCGCGCTGTACGAGCGGATGGGCGGGACGGCGCTGATGGCGCGAAACGCGGCGCGGGCGGCCGAGGGGGCGGCGATCGTCGCCGCGGCACTCGGAACAGGGGTTGCCGGCGGGTGCCTGCCCGGTGCGTCGATGGCGCTGGCCCGGCTGCCGGCCGGGTTCGGCACCGTGGCCGCGGACGCGCTCGCCGTGCGCGCGCGGCTGATCGATCGCCGGATCGACGCACCGGTGCATGCGCTGGCGGGCGCGCTGTGGGTGCGGGTGTCGGCGCAGGCCTATAACGAGATGTCGGATTACGGCAGGCTGGCCGAGGCGCTGGTCGCGATGGGACGATGATGCGAGCGGTCTGGTTTGGTCTTGTTCTGATGTCGCAGGGGGCGAGTGCCGCCTCGATTACTGACGCGACCGGCCGGTCGGTGACGATCCCCGATCATGTCGGGCGCGTGCTGCCGGCGGGACCGCCGGCGGCGGTGCTGCTCGAGGCGCTGGCGCCGGATCTGATGATCGGCTGGCCGCATGCGCTGTCGCCGGCCCAGCGCGCGATGCTGCCGGATACGGTCGCGTCCCTGCCGCCGGTGCCGATGCTCACCGGCAAGACCGACCAAGCGAGCGCGGTGCCGGCGCTGCACCCGGACCTGGTGCTCGACTATGGCACCGTCAGCCCGCGCTACGTGGCGCTCGACGAGGGGATCCAGGCGCGGACCGGCGTGCCCACGATCCTGCTGGACGGTTCCTTGTCGCGCGCGCCCGAGACGCTGGTGGCACTGGGCGCGGTGCTGCATCGCGAGGCGCGCGCGGCGCTGCTGGCGCGCGTCGCCCGGCAGGTCCTGGATGCGGTGCCGCGGACAGCGGGCAAGTCCACCACGGTCGTGGTCGCGCGCGGCGCCGACGGGCTCGATGTGGTGGCGCCGGGGACGGGGGCCACCGAGGTGTTCGCCGTGCTCGGCTGGACCGTGCTGGCGCCGCCGGGCGATGGGCCGGTCCGGCATGCGCCGGGGGTCGGCGCGATCGCCCTCCTCGATCCGGACGTGGTGATCTTCCAGGATCAGGGCATGCGCGGCGTTGTGGCTTCCAACCCGTCCTGGCGTGCGTTGCGCGCGGTGCGCGGCGGCCGGGCGTTCGTCGCACCCGCGCTGCCGTTCGGCTGGTTCGGCGAGCCGCCGTCGATCAATCGCCTGTTCGGGATCGCCGCGTTCGAGAACGCGGCGATCGTCACGCCGTTGATCGCGACGGTGGTGGGCCGTGCGCCCGACGCGCCGGCACGGTTCCAGCCGATCAAGCCATAGGGAACCGCGTGATGCGCGACTTCAGCTTTCCCGGCCGAAGCCCGGTTCATGCCACGTCGGCGATGGCGGCGACGTCGATGCCGGCGGCGACGCTGACGGCGCTCGACGTGATGCGCGAGGGCGGCAATGCGCTCGATGCCGCGGTCGCCGCGGCGGCGGTGCTGGGGGTGATCGAGCCGCAATCGACGGGCATCGGCGGCGACTGCTTCTGCCTGTATGCGCCGGCGGGCGGAGGCGTGGTGGCGTTGAACGGCTCGGGCCGCGCGCCCGCCGCCTGCTCGATCGACCGGCTGGAGGCGGCCGGCGTGACGACGCTGCATCCGTGGTCGGCGCATGCGGTGACGGTGCCTGGCGCGCTGTCGGCTTGGGAGACGCTGCTGTCGGCGCACGGGACGCGGGGGCTCGACGTGCTGCTGCGCCCGGCGATCGGGTTCGCCGAGCAGGGCTGGCCGGTGCATGCGCGTGTGTCGCGCGACTGGGCCGAAGAGGTGGGCAAGCTGCAGGCGGGGGGCGCGCATGCCTTCCTGCCCGCAGGCAGGGTGCCCGGAGAGGGTGCCCTGTTCGCGCAGCCTGCATTGGCCGCGACATTGCGCGCGATCGCGAAGGATGGCGCGCGGGCGTTCTACGAGGGCGGGATCGCGGCCGGCATGGTCTCGACGCTGCGTGCGCGCGGCGGCCTGCACACGGAGGAGGATTTCGCGGACGGGCTGTCGGCGGCGATGTTCGTCGAGCCGATCCGTTCGGCCTGGCGCGGGCATGCGGTATGGCAATGCCCGCCGAACGGCTCCGGGGTCGCGGTGCTGATGCTGCTCGGGCTGCTGGAGCGGCTCGGAGTGTCGTCGGGCGGGGCGCTCGGGATCGAGCGGCTGCATCGCCATGTCGAGGCGGCACGCCTGGTCTACCGTGACCGTGACGCGTTCGTGGCCGACCCGTCGCAGGCGGCGGTTCCGGTCGGGGCGCTGCTGGATCCGGCCTATCTGGACGGCCTGGCGGCGCTGGTGCGCGACGATCGGGCGATCGGGACGATGCCGGCGCCGGGACGCGCGGAGCCCGCGCACACGGACACGGTGTATGTCGCGGTGGTGGACCGCGACGGCAACGCGTGCTCGTTGATCAATTCGCTCTTCCAGCCGTTCGGCAGCGGGATCCTGGCGCGCGAGGCCGGCGTGCTGCTGCACAACCGCGGATACGGCTTCCGGCTGGAGCGTGGCCATCCGAACTGCGTGGCACCGGGCAAGCGGCCGATGCACACCATCCTGCCCGGACTGGTGACGGCGGCCGGCCGCGCGGTGATGCCGTTCGGCGTGATGGGCGGCCATTTCCAGCCGATGGGCCAGACGCTGTTCCTGACCAGCTTTCTCGATTACGGCCTCGACATCCAGGAGTCGCTCGACCTGCCGCGGCTGTTCCCGTCCGGCGGACGGGTGGAGGTCGAGCGCAGCATGCCCGGCGACGTGGTCTCCGGCTTGCGGCGCCTGGGGCACGATCCGTTTGTCGTGCAACGATCGCATGGCGGCGGCCAGGCGATCTGGATCGACCATGCGCGCGGCGTGCTGGTCGGCGGTTCCGACCCCAGGAAGGACGGGATGGTGCTCGGCTTCTAGCGCCTGGACGCATGGATCACACGGTCGTGATGGACGGCCCGGAGCCGTCCGTGGTTAGTTAGATGTTAGCTAACGTTCGGCGGACAGGTGTGATGGATGTGCCGGTCACGGACGACGACGGACCGTATGTCTATCTGGTTCCGTCCGGGTCCGTTCCTCGCGCGGTCGACTTCATGGCGATGCCGCGCGGCGAGTATCGGCCGCTTTGCTTCACCTCCGGAACCCTGATCGAGACGCCGGGCGGCGAGACGCGCGTCGAGGATCTCCGGGTCGGCGGGCTGGTGACGCTCGCGACGGGCATCGAGGCGGAGATCGGCTGGATCGGTCGGCGGCGGGTTCGCGATGGCGTCGATCGGCCGGTCCGGATCGGAGCCGGAGCGCTCGGTCGGGGCGTTCCGCGGCGCGACCTGTTCGTCTCGCCCGAGCACGCCGTGTTCCTCGAAGGCGCGCTGATACCGGCCGTTCTGCTGGTGAACGGTCGGTCGATCACGCGCGACGATAGCGGCGAGCGGACGACCTACCACCACATCGAACTCGAGGGTCACGGCGTGTTGCTCGCCGAGGGTGCTCCCACGGAGAGCTACCTCGACACCGGCGACCCTCGGCAAGTCCTGCTGCAACTTCCGGGTGGTGATCCGACGCATGATCCGGTCGACGCCGAGCATTTCGACCCGTGCGCCGAACTCGTCCGGGGCGGACCTCGGCTGGAGGCGATCCGGGAGCGGCTGCGGCTGGCTCTGCTGGTCTAGGACTGCCGAACGAACGAGGTCAGGCCGACCCGTGCGGCGTCATGGCGTAGAGGTCGAGGACCTCGAAATCGCGCGGCTGGCAAAGGGCGGCCGCCTGGTGCGCGACCGCCGGCGCGTGCGACAGCAGCGCATCCCACCATTCCTGCGGCGACCACGCGCTTCCGCCCGGAAGCGGCAGGATCTCGTCGGTGCGCGCGTGCGAGGCGAGGTCGGAGTACGAGAACAGCCTGTTGCCGTGCTTGATGAGCGCCAGGCGTGGGTGGACGTCGCCGCCCGGGGGCGCGATCCAGCGAGGTTCCGTGATGCCAATGGTCATGAGGGAGCTCTCTCATTAACGAACCGATAGCTATTACGGAGTGAGTCCGAGACCGGATGAGTCGTCGGAGCGGAAAAAACCGTTATAACATCTACAAACATTCATTTCGGCGCATCCGTCACCGGGAGCTGGTGCCGAGCAGGCGTTGCCGCCATTCCGGCGGCAGCTTGGCGCGCACCATCTCGCTCGCGGCGATCATCTGCTCGAGCGCCGCGAGCAGGGCGGCGGCGAGCAGCGGCGTGACGTGCGGTCCGGTCCCGTAGGTCGACACCTGGAGCCGCCCGGGCGACTGCACGATGGCGACGCTGGCCCAGTGGTTCGCGTCGATGTCGGCCGCGACGATCGACAGGTCCTCGAGCAGCCGCATCGTCCGGAGCGCGGTCTGGTCCTCGCCCTGCGAGGCGGTGTTGCCTCGGAAGGCGGGGCTGAGCTGGAACGGGTTCATCGACAAACTCCTTTTGGAGGCTTGCCGACAATGACCTGTTTTCCTGACCAGCCGGTTAACCGGCAACCGACTGATGTCCATGCTCGCCCTCGCGGAGCCCCAGAGGACATGAAGCGGGCTCCACGGACGAAGAGACCGCGCCGCAGTGACCCTGACCCTCCTTTCGGGTTGATCCGGCTTTGTCCAAGTGAAGTTTGATCTTAGTTTGACAAAGGGCTACGTTTTGTAGGGCATCATCAAACTAGGATCAAACGTTGCCCCGGGATTTCGTAGACGAAGCCTTGAGGAAGATAGAAGGAGGCGCCCGACCAGCGTCCTGCGAAACGTCCTCGCTGGATTTCAAGGAGCAAACGGGCTCCAGGCCGGACCTCGAAAGCGCAATTGCCAAAGCCGCCGTGTGCTTTGCGAACACGGCGGGCGGAGCAATCGTGATCGGGGTGTCGGATAGGGGAATCGGCGCACATGCCCTGACGGGTACGGACATGGATGCCGACCATCTCAAGCAGCGACTCCTGGAACTCACGAGACCGTCGATCCTGGCGAATATCGAGGTCCGGAACTTCTTCGTGCGCCTCCTGATCGTCAATGTGAACGCCAGTTCCACGGTTCACGCCGATACACAGGGTCGATCGTGGCATCGCGTCAATACCAGCTGTCTCCCGCTCACGCCGGCCGATCAGGCCAGGATCTCCCAGGAGCGGAGCGGCTTCGATTGGTCCGCTCAGAACTCGCGGCTGCGCTTGGGTGATGTCTCGTCCGAGGCTCTTCTTGCGGCTCGGGCACTGCTTCGTCGTCTTCCCGATGACCGCCGCCAACTGGCGGCATATTCGAATGAGGATCTTCTCGCGGCTTTGGGCGTGACATCGGATCGTGTTCACCTGACCGAAGCCGGGCGTCTTCTGTTCTGCGAAGACGCATCCGCATGGAATGTCATCGCCTATCAATACAAGGCGACGCCAGGTGGCGAGCCGAGAACCGTCCAGCGACTACCTCCGCCGATGCTCACGGCGTTTGGGCAGGTCATGCAAATCATTGCTGCGAGACAGAGCACAACGCCTGTTGCGATGCCCAACGGACAGCAGATCAGCATCGAGGACTTTCCGACCATTGCGGTCCGCGAAGCTCTATCAAACGCACTTTGTCATCGAGACTGGCAAGCAGCAGAGCCGATCGCCGTCGATCATTCCCCAGAAGTATTCTCGGTCACATCGCCTGGGCCGCTCGTCAGCGGCGTCACGCCCGAGAACATTCTGACAATGCCATCACGACCAAGAAACCGATGCTTGGCAACCGCTGCCCGCACTTTGGGACTTGCCGAGGAGACAGGACGCGGCGTGGACCGCATGTTCCGCGAGACGATACGTTCGGGGAGACAGCCCCCGAACATAGAAGCCTTTCCAGATCGAGCTAGGGTGTCGTTCGTTGGCGGAGCGCCGGACACGAACATCGCCCGCTTTGTCGCTCGGCTACCGGATGACGAGCGTGAAGACACGGATACGATGTTGTTGCTCTATCACCTGTGCAGGCGACAAACCGTAAACTCTGAAAACTCGGCGGTTTTCTTGCAGAAGTCAGCCATCGAATCGGAGGCTGTCCTTCGACGTCTCGCGGCTGAGCCTGCAAACCTGCTTGAGACCACAAGGCACTCCAGGAGTAGATCCCGTACGGTCTACAGATTGCGTGGCGACGTGGTGAAGGGTCTCGGGGCCGCCGTAGCCTATAATCGCCGGACGGTGGACGAGACGGATCGGAAGATCATCGAGCATGTTCGCGAATACGGGAAGATTACGAACAGGACTCTGCAGAACCTCTTTGACGTTCATGTGTATAGAGCGCGGGATTTGATCTCCAGTCTGCAGCAACGCGGCATCTTGGCCCGGACGTCGGAGCAAAGCCGTGGGCCGAGGGTCGAGTGGGGACCCGGACCGGGGTTCCCGAAGGGCCGACAGGGCCGGAAGGGCGCTGTCGAAACCCGACCCGCGGCCCTTCACGCCGATGGAGAGCAACCAGAACTTCCGCTGCGGAAGCCGGAGCATTCCACGCGCGCAAAATGAGAATTCCAGACAAGCGCCGGCATTGGCGTCGCCACGAATGCCGCTCTCGACGTCTCGCCCCTAGACTAGATCGCCTCGAGATCGCCGTTCTCGATCAAAATCAACCGACTGGTGTCCGCGGCGGGATTCGAACCCACGGCCCCAGGATTCAATCCACTTCGGCTTTCGCCGCCGGACCCGCGTCGCACGCGGTGCCGTTCGTGGTCTGGACTGTCCCTTCACCGTGGACGCCGTCCGGCGTCGTTAGGTGCCGCCCTTCCAGTCTCTACACCTTCCCGCCTGACGGCGGGCTTGGCTCGGGATCGGCACCGTGCGAGCGCACGAAGCGTTCCCCGACTTTGAGCGGATCCACGGTGCCGTTTCCGGACACCGCGCCCAATTCGATCAGGAATCCTGTGCTCTATCCTGCTGAGCTACGCGGACCTCGTCGGTCTGACGGGCCGCACCATAGCGCCGCCGCCGGGTGCTGCAAGAGCCGAGCGGCCTGCGGCAAGGCGCCGGTGGAGCGTCATCCGCGCGCCCTGGCCGCCGCCTGGCGGGCGACGGTCGCGAGCAGGTGGCGGCAGAGCGCGAAGTCGGGGGCGCCGGTCTGCTTGCAGGCGAGCTCGGTCCGGTTGGTCTCGCTCGCCGCCCGTTCAAGCTGATCGACCGTCCACAGGCCGAGCGCGCGGGTGAAGGCGGGCTGGCGCTTGTAGAACACCGGCGGGCGCGCCGCCCGGGTGGCGTCCGACGGCGAGACGCCCTCGGTCTCGACGGCGATGCGGGCCGCCCGCAATTTGTGGAAATGATAGAGCAGGGAACGGGCGATCTGGACCGGTGCGGCGCCGTCGGCGATGGCGCGCTCGATGGCGCGGTCGGCGGCCGGGATGTCGCCCACGGTGGCGGCGTGGAAGGCGTCGTCGAGGGAAAGCGCGGAGGCGTCGGCCACGCACGCCTCGACGGCACCGAGATCGATGTGGGCGGACTCGCCGACATAGAGCACCAGCTTCTCGACCTCGCCGCGAGCGGCCGCGCGATCGGCGCCCAGCTGGTCGGTGAGCGAGGCGAGCGCGTCGGCGTCGATCCGGCAGCCCTCCCGCTCGATCATCTGGCGCAGGGTCGCGGCGAGCTGGCGCCCTTCCTCGGGATAGCAGGAGATCACCGCGGTGGTCTTGCCCGCCTCGAGCGACGCGCGGAGCTTCGAGCGGGCCGGCAGGGACGACGCCTCGATCACGACCAGGCTGTCCGCGTTCGCCCGCAGCACCCGCTCGACCGGCGCCAGCAGCGACTCGACGGCGTCGCGGACGCGGATCACCCGCCGGCCGCCGATCAGGGACAGCGCGGTCGCCTCCTCCTCGAGACGGTCGTGGGTGTCGCGCTCGAGTGACGCCACGCGAAAGGCGTCGTCGAGGCTGCCGGCGACGGCGCGGGTCAGCCGGTTGGCGCGCTCGCGCACCAGGCCGGCATCATCGCCATGCAGCAGGACGACCCGGCAGGCGCCGGGGTCGGACAGGAAGCGCTCGATGCCGCGCGCGTCGAGCTTCAAGCGGGCGGTCGCGCCTGCGTTGCGTCAGGGCGCGCTTGTGCCCGGGCCTCGTCATGGCGCTTGAACCAGGCGGCGAGCTGCAGCGTGATCTCGTCGGCGAGGTTGGCGGCAAGCCGGGTCTGGGTGGTCTCGCCGGACATCGTGCTCTGGAAATATTGCTGATCGATGTTGTCGAAGCCGTCCACCGTGCGCGCGCTGCTGTTGGCGAGGATGACGGGCGCGATGCCGACGGTGCGCAACGTCCAGTTCGCGGTGCCGACCTCGCGGGTGAAGGTCGTCGAGTTGTCGGGCTGCACGGCAATCCCCGATGCGCTGAGACTGGGCGCGACATCGAGCTGGTAGAGGGCCGACGTGCCCGAGGCGGGGTTCTGCAGGTCTTCCTGCAGCGCCTCGCGAAGCTGCTGGCCGTAACGGCCGCCGATGTTGTTGACATAGATCGACGGCAGATCGGCCGGCCCGCCGGGCCCGCGCGCATAGAGGGGCTCGAAGCCGCAGCCGGCGAGCCACAGCAGCAGCAGGACCGCCGGGCGTGGACCGCCGGTCATGCCGGAGCCAGCACGAAATTGACGATCCGGCCGGGGATGTGGATGCGCTTGACGATGCGCCGTCCCTCCAGGAGGCGGGCGACGTTGGGTTCACGCTCCGCCGCCGACAGCACGTGGGCTTCGGGCGCGTCGACCGCCATCTCGACGGTGCCGCGCAGCTTGCCGCCGATCTGGATCGCCATCGTGATCCTGGTGCGGACCAGGAGCTCGGGGTCGGCCTCGGGATAGGCGCGCTCGGCCGCGAGGGGGCTGTCCGGTTCGAGTCGGGCGACGATGTCCTCGGCGAGATGCGGGATGATGGGTGCGGCGAGCAGGGCGGCGGACAGGGCGGCCTCGCGCCGGGCCCAGGCGAGGTCGGGGGTGTCGGGCGCGCGTTCCGCGTCGGCCATGGCGGAGGCGAGCTCGTGGAGCCTGGCCACCGCCACGTTGAAGCCGAAGCCCTCGATGGCCTCGGTGACGGCGGCGATGGTGCGGTGGGTGGTGTGCCGGAGCGTGTCGGCGGCCTCGCCGAACCGGCCGGGCTTGCCGAGGGCCGGCAGGCGGGCGGCGGCATCCGCCAGGCGGTGCAGCTTCTGGATGAAGCGCCACGCGCCGGCGACACCGGCCTCGGTCCATTCGAGGTCGCGTTCGGGCGGGTTGTCGGAGACCATGAACCAGCGCGCGGTGTCCGCACCGTAGCGCTCCAGGATCGCGGACGGCTCGATCACGTTGCGCCGCGACTTGCTCATCTTCTCGACCCGGCCGACCGCGACAAGCGCGCCGGTGCCGGCGCGGGTGGCGCCGCCTTCGGTCCGCTCGATCTCCTCGGGATAGAGCCAGCCCTCGTCGTCGCGATAGGTCTCGTGGGTGACCATGCCCTGGGTGAAGAGGCCGGCGAAGGGTTCGTCGATGCCGAGATGGCCGGCCTGCTTCATCGCGCGGGTGAAGAAGCGGGCATAGAGCAGATGCAGGATCGCGTGCTCGACCCCGCCGACATACTGGTCGACCGGCAGCCAGGCGTCGGCGGCGGCGCGGTCGACCGGGACGGTCGCGCGCGGCGAGCAGAAGCGGGCGAAATACCAGGCGCTGTCGACGAAGGTGTCGAGCGTGTCGGTCTCGCGCGTGGCCTGGGCGCCGCAGGACGGGCAGGCCACGTGCTTCCATGTCGGATGGTGGTCGAGCGGATTGCCCGGCACGTCGAAGCGCAGGTCGGACGGCAGGCGGACCGGAAGCTGCGCGCGCGGCACGGGGATGACGCCGCAGGCGGGACAGTGGATGACGGGGATCGGGCAGCCCCAGGGGCGCTGGCGCGAGACGCCCCAGTCGCGCAGGCGCCAGTTGACCACGCCCTCGCCGGCGCCGATCGCCTCGAGGCGCTCGATGGCGGCGCGCTTGGCGTCCGCGGTCGGGAGGCCGTCGAGGAAGCCCGACGCGATGATGTCGCCCGGGCCGGTGTAGGCGGCTTGCGTCACGTCGGCGGGCTCGCCGTCCGCTGTCGCGATGACGGAGCGGATCGGCAGCGCGTATTTCGTCGCGAACTCGTGGTCGCGTTCGTCATGGCCGGGACAGCCGAAGACGGCGCCGGTGCCGTAGCCGGCGAGCACGAAATTGGCGATCCAGACCGGGAATGCGGCGCCCTCGATGAAGGGGTGGGCGACGCGAAGGCCGGTGTCGTAGCCCTGCTTCTCGGCGGTCTCGATGACGGCCTCGCTGGTGCCGAGACGGCGGCACTCGGCCACGAACGACGCGGCGGCGGGATCGCGTCCGGCGCAGGCCGCCGCGAGCTTGTGCTCGGCGGCGATGGCGATGAACGACATGCCGAACAGCGTGTCGGGCCGGGTGGTGTAGACCTCGACGGTTTCCGCCGATCCCACGATCGGAAAGCGGACGCGCGCGCCCTCGCTGCGGCCGATCCATTTCTCCTGCATCAGGCGCACGCGCTCGGGCCAGCGGTCGAGCGTCGCGAGGCCGTCGAGCAGTTCGCCCGCGAAGGCGGTGATGCGGAAGAACCATTGCGACAGGCGGCGTGTCTCGATCCCGGCGCCCGACCGCCAGCCGCGGCCGTCGATCACCTGCTCGTTGGCGAGCACGGTCTGATCGACCGGATCCCAATTGACCAGGCTCTCGCGCCGGTAGGCGAGATCGAGGCCCAGCAGGTCGAGGAACAGCGCCTGCTGCTGGCCGTAATATTCGGGATCGCAGGTCGCGAACTCCCGGTCCCAATCCACCGCGAGGCCGATCGGCGCCAGCGCCTCGCGCATCGCCGCGATGTTGGCGTAGGTCCAGTCGGCGGGGCTGACGCCGCGATCGCGGGCCGCGTTCTCGGCCGGCAGGCCGAACGCGTCCCAGCCCATCGGGTGCAGCACGAGATGGCCGCGGGCCCGCTTGTAGCGGGCGATGATGTCGCCGATCGCATAGTTGCGGACGTGGCCCATGTGGATGCGGCCCGACGGATACGGAAACATGTCGAGCGCGTAATAGGTGCGGGCGTCCGGGGGTGGGACGTCGGGGACGGCGAAGCAGCGCCGTTCGGCCCAGACCGACTGCCAGTGGCGCTCGACGGCGCGGGGCTCGTAGGGCCGGGTCTCGGCGTCCATCCGGGACGGCTCAGCCGGACGCGCCGGCGCGCAGCTCGCGGGCGCGCACCAGCACCTTGTTGGTGATGTCGGGCGCGGTGTCGGGGGCGACGGACGCGTCCACCCACTGGCCGTCCTGCATGACCTGCCGGAAGACGGCGACGCGCACGTCGTTGGCGGCCAGCGTGCGGCCGAGCACGTAGGCCTCGGCCTTGAAGCGCTCGCCGCTGACGGTGGGCGGGGTATACCATTCGGTGATGATGACGCCGCCGATCGGGTCGGCGGAGGCGAACGGCATGAAGCTCAGCACGTCGATCGCGCCGCGCCAGAGATAGGCGTTCACGCCGCCCTGGTCGGGCGTCGCCGCGGCGAGCTCGGACGAGCGGTCGGTGTTGCCGAGCAGGTGGCCCTTGTCGGGCACCGCGAGCGCGTTGTCGGTTCCGCCGCTCCCGCAGGCGGCGAGCAGCGCGCACGCGAGGAGTGCCGCGCAAGCTGTGACCCCGGTCGATCGCATCCTAGCCTCCGTCCGCGCCGCGCGCCCGCGGCCAAGAGCGGGTCTGTCTAGCCCGCGCGGCCCTGCTCGCCAAGCGAGCGGGCTGATAGCATGGGACGGGAACCTGGAGCGGAACCATGGGTGACTTCGAGACGGTGATCAAAGGCGGGATCGTGGTGACGGCGCTCGAACAGTTCCGCGCCGATATCGGCATCACGGGCGGGCGGATCGAAGCCGTCGGTCTCGACCTCGCGGGCGCGTCGGTGATCGAGGCCGACGGGCTGCTGGTGCTGCCGGGCGGCGTGGACAGCCATTGCCATATCGAGCAGTTGCGCGCCGACGGCACCGCGGACGAGGAGAGCTTCGAGACCGCGAGCCGGTCGGCGCTGGCGGGCGGGACGACGACCGCGATCACGTTCTCGACCCAGTTCAAGGGACGGCCGATCGGACCGTCGCTCGCGGAGTACCGGCGTCGCGCGCAGGCCGCGATCATCGACGTCGCGTTCCATCAGATCGTGACCGATCCGACGGACGCGGTGATCGATGAGGAGATCCCGGCCCTGGTGGCGGGCGGCATACGCAGCCTGAAGGTGTTCCTCACCTACGATCCGCTGCATGTCGACGATCGCGGCCTGCTGCGCGTGCTGGCCGCGGCGCGGCGGGCGGGGGCGCTGGTGACGGTGCACTGCGAGAACCATGACGGGATCGGCTGGCGGACCGAGGCGCTGCTCGCGGACGGGAAGAGCGCGCCCGCCTACCACGCCTGGTCGCGGCCGGTGGTGCTGGAGCGCGAGGCGACGTTCCGGGCGATCGCGCTGGCCGAGTTCGTCGACCAGCCGATCCAGGTTTTCCACGTCTCGTGCGCGGAGGTGGCGGACGAGATCGCGCGGGCGCAGGCACGCGGCAATCGGGTCTGGGCGGAGACCTGCCCGCAGTATTTGACGCTGACCGCGTCCGACATGGACCGGCCCGGGTTCGAGGGGGCGAAGTTCATGTGCAGTCCGCCGCCGCGCGGGCCGCACGCGGCGGCGGGGCTGTGGTCGGCGATCCGGCGCGGCACGATCGACATCGTCTCGTCCGACCATAGCGGGTTCCGCATGGACGGGCCGAGGGGCAAGCGGATGAACGGGGATGCGCCGTTCCGGGACATCCCGAACGGCATCCCGGGCCTGGCCGCACGGCTGCCGCTGCTGTTCAGCGAGGGCGTGTCGGCCGGCCGGATCACGGCGAGCCAGTTCGTGGCGCTGACCGCGTTCAATCCGGCGCGGCTGTTCGGCTTGCGGACGAAAGGGCGGATCACGCCGGGGGCCGACGCCGATCTCGTGCTGTGGGATCCGCGCCGGGAGGTGGTTCTGACCAACGCGCTGATGCAGCACGCGATCGACTACACGCCCTACGAGGGGAGGACGGTGACGGGCTGGCCGGTGCTGACGGTGCGTCGCGGGGTCGAGGTCATGCGCGATGGCGTGGTGACGGCCGCGGCGGGCAGCGGGCGCTACTTGCCGTGCGGGCCGTACGACTTCATCAAGCCGACGGGCAGGTTGGCGGACGGCTTCGACGCATCGGCGTTCGCCTGAGACGTCCAGGAAGGTGCCTGTTGGCTCCTCCGAAGGTCAATCCCGTAGTTCCAGTCGACGTTCGATACGATCGACCCTCTCGGCGAGCTCGTGGACGCGATCGGATGTCGAGGCGGCGCTCATGGCGTCGGCGACCGCTTCGCGCCTCATGCTGAGCTGGGTGTCCCGGACCGTCGAGGTGAGGTGGTGGAGCTCGTCGAGGCGTCGTTTCAGCGTGCCAATGTCGGCGCGCATCTCGCGCAGCATGGCGAGAACCAGGTTGTCGGGCGTGTCGCTCATCGCAGGCTCCCTCCGATCGTGGTGCTCGGCATCGTTGTAGCGTCTCCCGTCCAGGTCGGAAACGGTGCCCTCGCGACCTCGGCTTCCCGGGCTAGCTGCCGGGTGCGACGAGCATGCAGGCCATGGCCTGGTCGCGGAGGGTGTTGCAGGCCGAGGCGGCGGTCGTGCGGTCGAGGCCGGCGAGGCGGGCGCGGTAGAGCGGGTGGCCGCCGAGGCCGCCGACGGTGGTGACCAGGCTGCGCGAGGCGCTCAGGCTCGGCGCCGCCCGTTGCGCCATCGTGGTCGCGAACCGGGCCTCCTCGGGGCGGCCGAAGGCGCCGACCTGGACCGACCAGGCGCCCGGCGAGAAATGTGGCGCGGGCTCGGCATAGGCGGTGCGGACGATCGGCCTTGGAGCCGGCGGTGGCGGCGTCATGCCCGACGGCGGCGGGAGCGCTTCGTAGCGGCCGATCGCAGTCGGGGCCGGCGCGTAGGAGGCGGGCACCACCGCGGGCTCGGTCGCCGGCTCGGGCAGCGCCTCGACGACCGGCGGCGAGACGCAGGGCGTCGACGGATCGTAGGCGGCGTTCGGATCATGCCAACAGCGCGGATCGGCCGAGGCGGCCGGCGCCGGGGCTGGCTCGGCCTGGGACGGCAACGCGGGCTCGGGCTCGGCCTGGGCGACCTCGACCGGCGCGTCCGCGTCGCCGAGATGGGGCGCGATCGAGGCGACGTAGTTCTCCGTCTCGGCCGGGAGGCCGCCCTGGCCGGCGAGATAATCGTCGACGCGGGCGGGTCCGGCGTTATAGGCGGCGAGGAAGCCCGGCGAACCGTATTTGTCGTACATCTGCCGGATGTAGGCGGTGCCGGCCATGATGTTGTCGCGCGGGTCGTAGGGATCGCCGCCCAGGTCGTATTGCGCCTGCAGGTCGCCGTAGGTCGCCGGCATGAGCTGCATCAGCCCCATCGCGCCGGCGCTCGAGGTGATCGGCCGGCCGTCGAGATATTCCTGGCCGCCGGATTCCTGGTGCATCACGGCGCGGATCCAGGGCGCGGGAACGCCGAAGCGCCGGGAGGCCTCCTCGATATACGGCCCCCAGGGGTCGCCTTCGGGACCGGGCGCGGGATAGGACGATTGCGTCGGGGCGTAGCTCAGCCGTGCGCGCGGGCCGCCGCACGCGGCCACGGCGCACAGCAGCAGGAACAGACCGGCGCGGACGAACGGTCGGGCCATCGTGGGCTTCGCACAGAACGCTTCATGTCCACCCGGTCGCGGTCGAACTTCAAGTCCGATGTGAAGGAAGGGTCGGAACCGGGTTATTACGTGGCGTGCGCGCCACGATGGGCTCAGAGCAGGCTCTGGGCGTGTCTGAGGTCGGTGACGAAGGCCGCGTATTCCCGGGCCTTCGACTCCACGTCCGGCAGGCGCAGCAGGTAGGACGGGTGCACGGTGACGAAGACCTGGCTGTTGCCGTCATGCGCGATCGGGCGGCCGCGCTCGCGCGAGATCGTCACCGCCCGGCCGAGCACCGCGCGCGCGGCGGTGGCGCCGAGCAGGACGGTGACCGCCGGTTTGATCGCGCGGCGTTCCGCCTCGAGCCAGCCGGCGCAGGCGACGATGTCGGTCGTGTCGGGCTTCTGGTGGATGCGCCGTTTGCCGCGTGGCTCGAATTTGAAGTGCTTGACCGCGTTGGTGACGTAGACGTCGCGGCGGTCGATGCCGGCTTCCTTGATCGCGCGGTCGAGGATCTGCCCGGCGGGCCCGACGAAGGGGCGGCCGACGAGGTCCTCCTGGTCGCCGGGCTGCTCGCCCACCATCATCATGCGCGCGGTCTCGGGTCCCTCGCCGAACACGGTCTGGGTCGCGGGCTCCCAGAGCGGGCAGCGCCGGCAGTCGGCGGCCTCCCGCGCGAGCGCCGCGATCGCGCCCGCTGGCTCTGCGCCTGGATCGACTGGCTCGGGGCGGCGCGTCTCGGCGCGCGTGCGCGGGGCTGCTTGCTGGTCGACCATGGTCGCGGTCCTTTCGGCGGCTGAGCGGATCAGGTCCGGAATCGCTGCCGCCTCGGGCAGGTTGCGCCAGTATTTCCTGGGCATCTCGGAGCGCATCGCGGCGGTCTTCAGGCGGGCGGGATTGAAGATGCTGCTGAAATAGGCGCGCCAGTAGCGTTCGAGCGCGTCGTCGTCGGGCACGTCCGCGGGCGAGGCGCCGGGGCCGAACTCGGTGGCCTCGCCCGTCCAGTGCAGGGTCCGGTACGGGGTCAGGATCGAGAACCGCATGGTCGCGAAGCGACGGACGAAGAAGCCGGCGTTCGCTTCGACGATGAAGTGGTCGGGCTCGAAGAAGGCGACGTGGCGCGCGCCGTCCGGCTCCTGGACCTCGCGGAAGCGGACGAAGGCGCGCATCTTGTGGGTGTCGCGCCGCACCGACTGGGCGAGACGGAACGCGCGATGCACCGCGGGATCGGTGACCTGCGCCGCCAGTTGCTTTTCGCCGCGATGGGCGCGCCAGATCAGCCCGTAGAGCAGCGAGAACCGCTCGGGCGCGCTCGCCTGGATGACGGTCTGGGCGAGGTCGACGAGCGGGCGCGGGACGGTGAAGGTCGATGGCGCCCGGGGCGCGGCCGAGGGCGCCGGCGCGCCCGCGAACAGGTCGTCGGGCTGGCCCACGGACCAGACCACGTCCTCCGGCGGCACCTCGTCCAGCGCCAGGCCGCGAGCGGCCTCGCGCCAGCCGTCGAAATCGACCTCGTGGGCGAGGCTGACGGAGGGCAACTAGAGCAGCATCATCTGGGCGCCCTTCGGCGCCAGCGTGCGGCGGAGTGCCGCGCTGTCGATATCGCGGCTCGGTCGATGGTCGGCGGCGAGGATGAAGGGGGCGAGCTTGGCGATCGACAGGCGCAGCCTGGCGAGGTCGTCGGTGCGCAGGCGACGATGCCGGCGCGCGGCGATGATCCGGTCGACCGACTTGACCCCCAGCCCGGGCACGCGCAGCAGCGCCTCGCGGTTTGCCGTGTTGACGTCGACCGGGAATCGGTCGCGGTGATCGAGCGCCCAGGCGAGCTTGGGGTCGATCGCGAGCGGCAGGTTGCCGTCATCGCCGGTCGGCAGCTCGCCAAGCCCGAAGCCGTAGAATCGCAGCAGCCAGTCGGCCTGGTAGAGACGATGCTCGCGCAGCAGCGGTGCCGGCTTGGCGGGCAAGGTGGCACTCGCGTCCGGGATCGGGCTGAAGGCGGAATAATAGACGCGCTTGAGGCCGTAGCCGGCATAGAGGTTGGTGCTCATCCCGAGGATGGTGGCGTCGGTGCTGTCGTCGGCGCCGACGATCACCTGGGTGCTCTGGCCGGCCGGCGCGAAACGCTGTGGTGCGGCACCCTTGTGCCCCTTGCGGTCGCGCGAGGCGTCGATCGCCGCCCGCATGCGGCCCATCGAGCGGCGGATGCCGGGCAGGTCCTTCTCGGGGGCCAGCGCGTGCAGCGCGCCCTCGGTCGGCAGCTCGACATTGATCGACAGCCGGTCGGCCCAGCGTCCCGCCTCGGCCAGCAGGCCCGGGTCGGCGTCGGGGATCGTCTTGAGATGGATGTAGCCGCGAAACCCGTGGGTCAGCCGCAAGGTGCGGGCGACGTCGACCACGCGCTCCATCGTGTAGTCGGGATCGCGGATGATGCCCGACGACAGGAACAGGCCCTCGATGCAGTTGCGGCGGTAGAAGCCCAGCGTCAGCCGGACGATTTCGTCGACGGTGAAACGCGCGCGCTGGACGTTCGAGGAGCGTCGGTTGATGCAGTAGGCGCATTCATAGATGCAGGAATTGGTCAGCAGGATTTTCAGCAGCGAGATGCAGCGCCCGTCGGGGGCGTAGGCGTGGCAGATGCCCATCCCCTCGGTCGAGCCGATCCCGTCGGTCTTGCCCTTGGAGTGGCGCTTGTCGGTGCCGCTCGAGGCGCAGGACGCGTCGTATTTCGCGGCGTCGGCGAGAATCTCGAGTTTTTCGAGCAGTTCCATGACGGGAACAGTTCCCGGCTTGTTCTCCCCGCGTCAAGTGCGGGGCGGGCTCAAGTGCGAAGCGGGGCTCAGGTCGCGTTCGCGTCCGGGCTCGCGAGCATCCGCTGCGGCAGCCAGACATTGGTCACCTGCCAGCCACGGCCGCCGAAGACCATGCGCACCCGGACGGGCGGCTGGCGCGGATCGTCGCTGACACGAAGCAGCGCCTGGAAGCTTTTCGGACCGGTGAAGAACGCCCAGGCCAGCATCCGCCGCGCCTGGCCGATGGTGGTGCTGGAATGGGATGGGCCGGTCCCGAACATGGCCTCGACATGCTCGGGATCGCAATCCTCGTCGACGACGTTGGAGACGGCGGTCTTGGCGAAGCTCGCGCCGAACTCGGGCAGCTCGTCGCTGCCGGCTCCGGTCGAGAGGCTGGCGGGCTTGACCGCCTGTGTCGTGGCGGCGGGTGCGCCGACCGCGCTCGACAATTCCTGCTTGAGGCCGTTGCGAACGCCGGCCCAGTCGATGTCGGCGCGAAGGGACACGAGATCGTGCGCGCGGAAGGCGACGCTCATACGCCAGAGCGCCACGTAGGGGGAGACGGCGTAGACGATGACGAAGGTGGCGATGACCAGGGCCACGGAGACGCCGTATCTGGCCGCTCGATCCCGTTGGCGCACCATTGCCCAGTCCCCCACACCCCAGCGCAGTTGAACATGAACCTGGGAGATGAACGCAAGTTGAATGCGCGGGTTCTACACGATTGTCTTGCCGGCGGCGGAATCCATCCAGGCGGCGTGGCCCTTGGCCCGCAGCGCGCAGGCCGGACAGGTGCCGCAGCCGCGACCCCAGTCGTGACGCGGTTGCCTCGCGCCGAGATAGCAGGTGTGGGTTTCCTCGCGGATCAGGTCGACGAGCGCAGGGCCGCCGAGACGGGCGGCGAGCGCCCAGGTCTCGGCCTTGTCGAGCCACATCAGCGGCGTCTCGATCACCACCCGGCGGTCGGTGCCGAGATTGAGCGCCACCTGCAGCGCCTTGAGCGTGTCGTCGCGGCAATCCGGATAGCCGGAGAAGTCGGTCTCGCACATGCCGCCGACCAGGCGGGTGATGCCGCGCCGATAGGCCAGCGCGGCGGCATAGGTGAGGAACAGCAGGTTGCGGCCGGGAACGAACGTGCTCGGCAGGCCCTCCGCGGTCGCGCGGATCTCGATGTCGGCCGTCATCGCGGTGGCACCAAGGGCGCCCAGGCCGGCCTCGATGTCGAGCAGGTGATCGGCGCCGAGCTTGCCGGGATAGGCGCCGGCGAGGCGGTCGCGGATCACCGGCCGGCAGTCGAGCTCGACCCGGTGGCGCTGACCGTAGAAGAAGCCGAGCGTTTCGACGGTGCCGTAGCGATCGAGCGCCCAGGCGAGGCAGGTGGTGCTGTCCTGGCCGCCGGAGAACAGGACGAGGGCCTTGGCGGATCGTTCGAGCGCACCCCTCATGTCGTCTCCGGTCGCGTCTTATCTGCATTCCATGGATGAAGAGTTCACCGAAAGCGAGATCCAGCGCTACGCCCGGCACATCCTGCTGCCCGAACTGGGCGGCGAGGGTCAGGCGAAACTGAGGCGGGCGCGGGTGCTGGTGGTGGGGGCCGGCGGCCTGGGTTCGCCGCTGGCACTCTATCTGGCGGCCGCCGGCATCGGCACGATCGGACTGGTGGACGACGACCGGCTGGAATTGTCGAACCTGCAGCGGCAGGTGCTGCACGATACCGCGTCGATCGGACGCAACAAGGCCGAGAGCGGCCGCGACCGGATCGCGCTGCTCAATCCGGAGGTCAGGACGGAGGTGCATCCGGTCCGGCTCGACGCCGGCAACGCGGCCGATCTGGTCGGGCGCTACGATCTGGTGTGCGACGGGACCGACAATTTCGCGACCCGGTTCCTGCTCGCCGACGCCTGCGCGCTGGGCGCGCGCACGCTGATCTCGGCGGCGGTGCTGCGGTTCGAGGGACAGCTCTCGACCTTCGCGCCGCATCGCGGCGGCCCATGCTATCGCTGTCTGCATCCGGAGCCGCCGCCGCCCGGCCTGGTCCCGTCCTGCGCGGAGGCCGGCATCCTGGGCGCGGTGACCGGCGTGATGGGCTGCCTGCAGGCGACGGAGGCGATCAAGGAGATCGCCGGGATCGGCGAGAGCCTGGCCGGCCGGCTGCTGCTGTGGGACGCGCTGGCGAGCCGCATGCGCACGATCGTCCTGCCGCGCGACCCGGATTGCGCGTTGTGCGGGCCGTCGCCGCGCATCCGCGATTTGTCGGCGCACGCAGCTTCGGTGGCGGCCCCGCGCGCTTGACGGGCCTCGAACCGGGCGGCAGGCATCGGCGCATGATCCGAACGCGCATGATCGCCGCCGTTGTCGCCCTCTCGTCGGGCGCCCAGGCCCAGACCCCGGCGCGGACCCAGACCCATGCGCCGGCCGTCGCGCACCATCATGCGCATCATCGCCATGCGGCGCATGCGCACCCGGCGCGTCACGCCGCGCACGCGCCGGTGCACCACGAGGCGGCCACGCCGCCGGTCGTGGCGCCGGTCAAGCCGGCGCCGCCTCCGCCGCCGCCGGTCGGATCGGTGACCGGGCTCGCCTTGCCGCGGTTCGCGTCGTTCCGGTCCGAGGAGGTCAACATGCGAAGCGGGCCCGGCACGCGCTACCCGATCCAGTGGGTCTACAAGCGGCGCGACCTGCCGGTGGAGATCGAGCGCGAGTTCGATGTGTGGCGGCTCGTCGAGACCGACGACGGCACCAAGGGCTGGGTGCACCAGGCGACGCTGATCGGCAACCGCACCTTCATCGCGCTCGCCGCGACCGGCCCCGGCGAGACGGCGAGCGCGGGCGATCTCGCCAGCGCGCAGACGATCAGGACAGCCGCCTCGGCGGGTGCCGCGGCCGCGGCCTACCTCAAGCCGGGCGTGATCGGCCATGTCGTCGCGTGCGACGCCGGATCGGACTGGTGCCGGGTGGAGGTGCACGGAACGACCGGCTTCCTGCAGCGGCGGGCGATGTGGGGGCTGCTGCCGGGCGAGGTCGTGGCCGCCCACTGACGCCATCGATCCGCGACACGCTGTCGGATGGCCGCGAGCGCCCAATATGACGGCGGCGGCCTACGGCAGACGCATCGGTCGAAGGATCACACGACACGTCATGCCTGCCCGCTCGCGGATGTTCCTGCTGGTGATCCCGGCACTGCTGACGACGCTGCTGGCGACCACGGTCTCGACCGCGGTCCTGCACCCGCCTTCGCGTCCGGCCTCGGCGGTCGTGGCGTTGCTGCTCGCGATCGGGTTCGCCCGGATGGCCCTGACCGCGTGCGGCGTGCTGCTCGGGCTTCGTGCCGGGTGCGGTGACACGGCGCTGCCCGATACGGCACCGGGGCCGATCAGGACCGCGCTCGTCGTCCCGATCCACAACGAAGCGCCGGCGGGGATCGCGCTGGCGATCGACGTGATGGCGGACGCCCTCCGCCAGGCTGACGGGATCGCGATCTTCATCCTGAGCGACACGCAGGATCCGCTTCTGGTCGCGGCCGAGGCGGACCGGTTCAAGCCGCATGGCACGACGCGGTCCGGCATCGCGGTGCACTACCGGCGACGGAAGTCCAATGCCGGACGCAAGGCGGGCAACATCGGCGAGTTCTGCCGTCACGCCGGCCTTGCCTACGACTTCGCGATCGTGCTGGACGCGGACAGCCTGATGACGGGCGACGCGATCCGCCGGCTGGTCGCGTCGATCAGCGCCGCGCCGCGCATGGCGCTGATCCAGTCCGTCACCTATCCGGCCGGTGGCCGCACCTTGTTCGGCCGGATGCAGCAGTTCGCGGCTCGGCTGAACACGCCGCTCGCGGTCGCGGGACAGCATGCCTGGCAGGGCCCGCACGGCACGTTCTGGGGTCACAACGCCATCCTCCGCCTGGCTCCGTTCACCGCGCACGCCGAACTCCCGGTGCTGCGGGGACGTCCGCCGATGGGCGGCGAGGTGCTGTGTCACGACACGATCGAGGCCGCACTCCTGTTGCGTGCCGGCTGGCAGGTCGGCATGGCGCCGGGGATCGCCGGCTCCTACGAGACCACGCCGAGCAACCTGGTCGACCATCTCGCGCGCGAACGACGCTGGTGCCAGGGCAATCTGCAGCATCTGCGGCTGATCGGGGCCGAACGGTTGGTGCCGGCATCGAGGCTGCACATCCTGATCGGCATTCTCCACTACCTGTCCGCGCCAGCCGCCTTGGCCCTCAGCGTCCTTCTGCTGTCCGGTGCCGGGATCGGAACGCACAAGCTGCCGGCGCATCTGGCCGCGGTTTCGGAATGGCTGACGCTGCTGCTCCTGTTCGGACCGAGGCTCGCGTCGCTGGCGCGCGGCCTGGTCGTGCCCGGCGCCGCCGAGGGGTTCGGCGGTCGCGCCCGCATGGTCGCGAGCGCGCTCGCCGAACAATGCGCCACCACCCTGACCGCCCCGATCTTCATGGTCTCGGTGAGCGGCTTCGTCCTCTCGACCTTCGCCGGACGTGTCGTCCGCTGGGACAGCCCCGCGCGTGGTGACCGGCCTCTGAGCTGGCGCGAGGCGTGGCGGCATTTCCGATGGCACACCGCGATCGGGATCGGCGCTGTGCTCGCCGCCTGGTCGTCGCACCCCGCGTCGCTGCCGTATGTGGCGCCGCTGGTCGCGGGACTGGTGTTGTCGGTGCCGCTCGCGGTCTGTTCGGGGAGCGTGCGCCTCGGCGCGCTGGCCCGGCGGCTCGGATTGTTCCTGACGGAGGACGAGCGGACGCCGGCGGCCGAACTTGCCGCATTGCTGGCAGGGGAGCCCGCTCCGGCCGCGCGCGGCCAAGGTCTGGCGGCCGCGGAGTAGCGCGATCCCGGTCAGGAATGGCGGCTCACGATGTTCGTGTCCGGACCCGCGGCCGGCGCGCGCGTCGCCGGCTGGCGCGGCTTGGCGCTGCCGCCGAGCATGTGGCCCATCGGCGCGAGCCGGTCGACATGGTCGCAGACGATCTTGAGCACGGCCAGCAGCGGCACGCTGAGGAACGCGCCGACGATGCCCCACATCCAGTCCCAGAACATCAGCGACGACATCACCATCACCGGGTTCAGCGTGAACCGGCGGGCGAGCAGCATCGGCGTGATGGTCTCGCCCTCCAGCAGATGGATGCCGAGATAGATCGCGGGCGGGATCAGGGCGTGGACGAGCGAGTCGTAGGTGAAGAGGCCCACGAAGAAATAGATGCCGATGCCGGTGACCGGGCCGAGGATGGGCACATAGTTCAGCAGGAAGGCGGCGACACCCCAGAGCAGCGGATTGGGCAGGCCGAGCAGCCAGACCTGGAGCATGTTCAGGCTGCCCACCAGGACGTTCATGATGGTGATGGTGGCGAGGTAGAGCGACACGTTCTGCTCGATCTCGGAGACGATCTGCACCGCGCGGCGCTTGTCGGCGAGCGTCGGCATGATCTCGACGAAGCGGCGCACGAGGCTGTCGCCCGAGGCGAGCAGGAAGAACAGGATCAGGACGAGGGTGAACACCTCGCCGAGGAAGAAGCGCGTGCCGCTCAGCCCGCTGGTGAGCACGCCGGTGAGCGAGCTGCCCTGGCCCACGGACATGTGCTGGCCGCTGGCCTGGCCGGGCGCCTGGCTGCCGCTCGACATGATCGACTGCAGGCGGGCGTAGCCCTGCTCGATGGCGTCGATCGGCTGGCGCAGGAAGGCGAGCTTGTGCTGCAGGGCGGCGAGACTGTCGGGCGCGCGCGCGATCCAGCCCGAGGCCGGCACCGAGACCGCGAGCACGATCATGGCGACGAACCCGAACAGCAGCAGGATCAGCAGCAGGGCGCTCAGCACCTTGGGCACGTGCAGCCGATGGTTGAGGAACCGCATCACCGGTGCCAGCAGCAGGTTGAGCACGATGGCGAGCACGAACGGCAGCACGATGCTGGCGGCGAAATAGAGCGTGTAGAAGACGGCCAGGACCGCCAGGATGGTCAGTGCGGTCGACTTGCCCGACGGGGGCAGGCCGACATGGATCACCGGGTCGGGTGTGGTCATCGGTGCCGCTCCGCTTCGTTCACGCCGAGGCATAGAAGCCACGGCGCCGCGAGGCGAGGCCGGCGATGAACCGGACGGCGTCCCGCCCCAACTGGTCACCTTGTCGCGTCCCCGCGGACGCCCGGACATGGAGACCATGATGTCGGACCCTAGCCTCGATCCCGCGACGGCGGCGATCTCGCGCAACCCGGCGACGGGTGCGCTGATCGCGACCTATCCGTTCCAGACCAAAAACGAGATCGAGCAGATGCTCGTGGCGAACAAGGCCGCCTTCGAGCGATGGCGCGCGATGCCGATGTCGGATCGGGCGGCGCTCTACGCGCGGCTGGCGGCCACGCTGCGCGACCGGTCCGAGCATTTCGCCATGCTCGCCACCAGCGAGATGGGCAAGACGATCGCCGCCACGCGCGCCGAGATCGAGAAATGCGCCGCCACCATCGCCTGGATCGGCGAGCATGGCCCCGCCATCCTCGCCGACGAACCCGTCGAGACCGAGACCAGGGATCGTGCCTATGTCTCGTTCCTGCCGATCGGGACGATCCTGGCGGTGATGCCGTGGAATTTCCCGTTCTGGCAGGTGATCCGGGCCGCGGGTCCGATCATGCTGTCGGGCAACGGCTTGGTTCTCAAGCACGCGCCCAACGTCATGGGATGCGCCCATGCGCTGCGTGACGCCTTTGAGGCGAGCGGTTTCCCCGAGCATCTCTTCGCCATCCTCAACGCCGGCAACGATGCGATCGCGGCCGCGATCGAGGACCCGCGCATCGCCGCCGTCACGGTGACGGGCAGCATGCGGGCGGGTGCCGCGGTCGCGGCGACCGCGGGCCGCGCGATGAAGAAGAGCCTGCTCGAACTCGGCGGCGCCGACGCCTACGTCGTGCTGGCCGACGCCGACCTCGACCGCGCGGTCGAGGTCGGCATCGAGGCGCGATACCAGAATGCGGGACAGGTCTGCCTCGCCGCCAAGCGCTTCATCCTGGAGCGGCCGATCGCCGACGCGTTCACGCGCCAGTATGTCGAGGCCGTCCGCAAGGTGAAGGCAGGCGATCCGCTCGATCCCGCGACCACGATCGGTCCGATCGCGCGCGACGACCTCCGGAGCGGCATCCACGATCAGGTCGAGCGGTCGATCGCGGCGGGTGCCAGGCTGCTCATCGGCGGCGAGCCGGTCGACGGTCCCGGCTTCTTCTACCAGCCCACGGTGCTGGCGGACGTGCGGCCGGGCATGGCGGCCTTCGACGAGGAGATCTTCGGCCCCGTCGCGGCGCTGATCGTCGCCGAGGACGCCGACGACGCGATCAGGCTGGCCAATGCGAGCGAATACGGGCTCAGCAGCAACATCTGGACGAACGATCCCGGCCGCGCGCGCATGCTGGCACGGCGGATCGAAGCGGGCGGCGTCTTCGTCAACGGCTTCTCCGCCTCCAACCCGCGGATTCCGGTCGGCGGCGTCAAGAAGAGCGGCTACGGCCGCGAGCTGTCGCATTTCGGCCTGCGCGAGTTCACCAACGCGCAAGTGGTCTGGGAGACGGTCGGCTGACTGGCCGCCGGCGCCGATCCTGACTTGGGAGTTGCCATGTCCCGGGCCGTCTCGCTCTTCGCCGGGGCGGCCGCCCTCCTGGTCGCGTCGGCGTCGTGCGCCGCCACGGTCGGGTTCGCCGAGGCGAGCATTCCTGACGGCGCGTCCGCTCCGCTGCAGGCGGGAATCTGGTATCCCGCCACCGGCAGCACACAGCCGACGCCGGTGGGGCTGCTGACCCAGATGGTGGCGCCAGGCGCGCCGGTGTCGGCGGGCGCTCATCCGCTGGTGGTGATGTCGCACGGGCAGGGCGGCGACTTCGCCGGTCACGCCGACACCGCGTTCGCGCTCGCGCAGGCCGGCTTCGTGGTCGCGGCACCCACGCACACGGGCGACAACTGGCGCGACGCGAGCCGGGCGCTGGACGTGGGCGGACGGGCGCGTCAGCTCGGATCGGTCATCGATTGGATGATCGCCTGGCATCCGGGCGCGGTCGACCCGGCGCGGATCGGTGCGTTCGGCTTCTCCGCGGGCGGCCTGACGGTGCTGATCGAGGCGGGCGGGAGCCCCGATCTCGGCCTGGTCGGTCCGCATTGCGCGGCGCATCCGGACTTCTTCGATTGCCACCTGATCGCGGCCCATGGCGGGTTGCCGGCGCGGACGCCGGAACCGCATGCGCATCGCCTGCGTGCGATCGTCGTGGCGGCGCCGGCGCTCGGCTTCACGTTCGACCGGGCGCGCCTGCGCGCCGTCACCATGCCGGTCCAGCTCTGGCGCGCGGCCGACGATGTCGTGCTTCCGGCGCCCTGGTATGCGGATGCGGTGCGCGCGGCCCTGCCGACGCCGCCGGACTTCCATGTCGTCGCCGGTGCCGGCCATTTCGATTTCCTGGCACCCTGCTCGACGGCGCTGGCGAAGGTGGCGCCGATGATCTGCGTCAGCGAACCGGGCTTCGACCGGGTGCGTTTCCACGACGCGTTCAACAAGGCGGTCGTGACGTTCTTCGAGACGTCCCTCGAACGCTGACGGGACGCGCTTCTCAATCGGCCTCTGATCTCTCAGCCATCGTAATCGTCCCGCACACATTCCGACTTGGAAGTTTCGTTGCGCTGACGGGCGGCGTTTGCAACGCTCAACCCTGCTCGACCTGTCCACCAATCTTCGAAGTTCGTTCGCTGATCGAGGGGCAGGCCCTCTCAGTTTGATAGATCAGCGACAGAAACAACCACATGCTGGAACTGCAGTACCGAGCTACTGACTGGTTGCCCGTGACGAGCGGTCTCGGAAGCAGCCCTGTCCACCTCGGGCGGAATTACTGCAGTCCATCCCGGGCCCAACCAGCGAGCGGTTCCGATACCTGGGTCCAAAGGCCTGATCCCGAAAAACAGGCAACCGAGGGCTGCAAGGACCACCAGGGCACTGACGCTCGCGTAAAACGCACGACGTGACGACATGGCTTCCGACCTGCGATGAGATGGCGTGCCTCTGCGGGCACCTGGACGACAGAAATTGACGTGTTCCATAGGCCAATCCCACGTTGTCACGCCGGTGGGCAACGGCCGAACGAGACGCTACGCTCCGGATTTTGCATGGCAGCAGCTCGCAGACATGCCCGACTGACCGTTCCGCGATCCGGGATCAGGCTCGTTCAGCTTCGCCGTCGCAATGAGAGATGCGACCGCAGCGGCTTACAAGTCGCGCGTCAGCGCCATCCAACGCCAAGCGCGTAGCGGATCGCGCTCGCCAGATCGATGCGTTTGGATGTGCCCTCGCCCTGCGATCCGGCTTGGGTCTGACGCGCCGGGCGCGAGCATGCTGGGAGGGGGATAGACGCGACGCAGGTGTCGAACCTGGGACAGTGGGCTGCGGAAGAGAGCCGTCAGGCCTCGACGATTTCGAAACGAGGGCGAGGTCAGTGGTCTTGCCACATCAATTCATGTCGCGGTTCGGTTCCGGCAAAGACGAGCCTTTGAGTCAAACGCTTCGAGAAGCGGGGTCTGGGGCCGACCGGCCCCAGCGGGTCAAGGGCAGCGCCCTTGCCTGTCTTGTTCCGCAGCCCGTGCGCTAGAGCGTGATCGGTTTAGGTTGACATGAAATGCGAGAGCCGATCACGCTCTAGCCTTTGTTTCGACGAGCAATTTTATCGCTGTGCTGACGCAACTTGAAGCGATATTGCTCTAGACGCGCGGCAGCACCACGAGGAAGCGCGCGCCCCTGACGGTGCCGTTGCCGTCGACGACGTTCTCGGCCGCGATGCGTCCCTTCAGCGCCTCGACGATCTGGCGGCTGATCGAGAGGCCGAGGCCGGAATGCTGGCCGAAACGCTCGCCGGCCGGGCGCTCGGAGTAGAATCGATCGAAGATATGTTCGAGCTTGGCCTGCGGGATCCCCGGCCCCTGGTCGGTGACCGAGAGCAGGGCCTGGTCGCCCGAGGCGCGCGCCGCAAGCACGATCCGGCCTTGCGCGGGGGAGAAGCTGATCGCGTTGCCGGTCAGGTTGCGCAGCACCTGGACGAGGCGGTCCTCGACGGCAAGCACGGTCAGCGTCTCGTCGGGATCGCCCTCGATGACCAGCCGCGGCGCGTCCTCGGCGCGCGTCGCCTCGTGGATGTCGACGAGGGCGCGCAGCAGCGGGAACACCGGGATGGGAACGGTCGTCGCGCGCGAGAGCTCGGCGTCCACGCGGCTCGCATTCGCGATGTCCGAGATCAGTCGGTCGAGGCGCGAGACGTCCTCGCCGATGATGCCGAGCAGGCGCTTCTGCTGCTCGCGGTTGTCGATGCGCCTGAGCGTCTCGATGGCGCTCGCGATCGACGAGAGCGGGTTCTTGATCTCGTGGCTGACGTCGGCAGCGAAGCGCTCGGTCGCATCCATCCGGGCCCACAGCGCCCTGACGCTCTGGTCGAGCGCCTGTCCGAGCTCGCCGATCTCGTCGGAGCGGCGTCGCAGGGCGGCCGGCACCGCCCCGGTGCGCCCCTCGCCCTCGCGCATCGAGAGGGCCGCGCGCGCGAGCGAGAGGATCGGCCGCGTGATCGTGCGCGACAGGTACCATGACAGCAGGACGGTGATGCCGAGTGCGAGCAGGAACAGATCGAGGATCGAGCGGCGCACCGCCTCGAGCGAGCGGTCGACCTCGCCGGCCGCGCGCGTGAGCAGGATGATGCCCACGGTGTGGCCGTCGTGCGCCACCGGTTCGGCGACGGTCACCAGCAGCCGGTCGTCGTGGGTGCGCCTGATGTAGGGCGGCATCTCGGGGCTGTCGCTGACGCCGCCGAGATGGAGCTGCTCGCGCACGTCTGGCGACCATTGCAGGCCCTGGCTCTCGCCGTTCTTGCGTTCGACGACGAGGTCGTCGCTGCCGGCGGGCAGCAGCGACAGCAGCTCGTCGTAGAAACGGCCGAGGGCCGGGATGACCTGGCCCATGATCGTGGCGGGCACATTGACCGGCATCGGCGGCCGTGGCGGCGTGCCGTCGGGCCGGTCGGGATTGCTGTCGGCGATGATGCGCCCGTCCGGGCCGTAGAGGCGGGCGACCGAGAACGGGGTCGGTTCGGTCAGCCGCCGCAGCAGCGGCCGGGCGAGGTCCGGGACCAGGGCGGGATCGGCGTGGTGACGGCCCTCGGGCAGGCGGGTGGCGCTCTGTCCGAGCGCGCCGGCATAGATGCGCGCCTGCTCGCGCAACGCGTTGACCTCGCCCACCAGGAGCCCGTTCTGGTACTGGTCGAGATAGAGCAGGGTGGCGACGAGGAGGGCGAGCGGCAGCGCGTTGACCAGCAGCACGCGCCGCAGGAGCGGCGAGACGAGACGGGTGCGGAACGGTGCCCGCGCCTGGGCGTCAGGCCTCCTTGTAGCGGTAGCCGATGCCGTAGAGGGTTTCGATGTGGTTGAACGTGTCGTCCACCGCTCGGAACTTCTTGCGGACACGCTTGATGTGACTGTCGATGGTTCGGTCGTCGACATAGATGTTCTCGCCATAGGCGGCATCGATCAACTGGTCGCGGGATTTGACCATGCCGGGCCGCATCGCCAGCGTCTTGACCAGCAGGAATTCGGTGACCGTGAGCTGGATGTCGTGGTCGTGCCACAGACATTGGTGGCGGGTCTCGTCGAGCGTGAGCTCCCCGCGGGTCAGGCGCGCGGCGGGACTGGCGCCGGAGGCCTCCAGCCGGCTCGCCTCGTTGCGGCGGAGCAGCGCGCGGATGCGCTCGATCAGCAGCCGCTGGCTGAACGGCTTGGTGATGTAGTCGTCCGCGCCGAGCCTGAGCCCCATGAGCTGGTCGACCTCCTCGTCCTTGCTGGTCAGGAAGATCACCGGCAACTGCGAGCGCGCGCGCAGCCGCTGCAGCAGCTCCATCCCGTCCATGCGCGGCATCTTGATGTCGAGCACCGCGAGGTCGACCGGCTTGGCGGTCAGGGCCTGCAGCGCGCTCTCGCCGTCGGTATAGGTCCGGACATGATAGCCCTCGGCCTCGAGCGTCATCGACACGGAGGCGAGTATGTTGCGGTCGTCGTCGACCAGCGCGATCGTCTGTGTCATCCGTCCCTTCCCGTCCGGCTCCTGGACGAAGCAGGCACCTTGCCCAATTCGCGGGTCGGGCGATAGCGGCACGGGCCGCGTGGGAGAGCGGCATGAGCGACGGGTTCGAGGCGCGCCTGCTGTTGCGCGAGGCGCGGTCCGGCGTGCTGGCGACGGCGGCGGGCGGCGAGCCGCAGGTCGGGCTGGTCACGCCGGCGACCGACGCGGGGCTCGACATCCTGCTGCTGCTGTCGGGCCTGTCGGCGCACACCAGGGCGCTGGAAGCGGAGGCCGCCTGCGCGGTGCTGGTGAGCGGGCGAGCGGCCGGCGCCAACCCGCAGACGACGCCGCGGATCTCGGTCAACGGCACGGCCGAGAAGCTGAGGCGCGGCACGGAGGAATACGCGGCCGGGCGTGCGCGCTACCTGGCGGTGCATCCGTACGCCGCGCTCTATGTCGACTTCGATGATTTCAGCGTCTGGCGCGTACGGCCCGAGGCGGCGCTCCACGTCGCGGGGTTCGGCCGGGCCCGCAAGCTCGGGGGTGCGGCGTTGCGGCCCCCGCCCGAGGCGGTCGCCGCGATCGAGGCCGCCCGCTCGTCGCTGGAGGCCGAGGCCGTACGGCTGCTCGGCCACGTGGTCGGCCTGGATCCGGACGGGGTGGATCTGGCGGATGGCGAGGCGACCATCCGGCGGAGTTTCGCGCGCGCGGCGGCCGATGCCGGATCGTGGCGCGAGGCGCTCACCAGAATTGCCACCAGGGCCTGAACCCGATCCGGCGCTGTCGATCGGGCGCGCTTCCGGTCAGCGCGGTCACGACCAGCCGCGAGCCGACGAAACGGCCCTCGACCCAGAGCGTGGCGGTGCCGTCGCGTGCCGCGCGAGTGATCGACGGCGCGAACCGGACCTGGCCCAGATCGACCCGGGCACGGACGGTCCGGCCGCCGTCCTCGCGCGCGATCCGCCAGAGTGCGCCGTCGCGATGAACGATGTAGTGGCCGATCGGTCCGCGCCGGACCGCGTCGGCTCGCCTGGCCCGGGCGGGAGACGGTGGCGTGGCCGGCGCGGGCGGCCTGGGCGGTGACGGGGTGGGCGCGGGCGGCGCCTGGGTCGGCGCGGGTGGAGACGCGGCGGGCATGGGCGGCAGCGGCGCGGGCGCGGGCGGCGCCGGCTCGGGTGGCGGTGCCGGCGCCGGTGCTGGTGCTGGTGCTGGTGCTGGTGCTGGTGTTGGTGTTGGTGCCGGCGCCGGAGGGGGCGCGGGGACGGATGGCAACGGCGGCAGCCTGGTCTGACCGGTCTCCGCGGGCTGGCTCGGGTCCGGCACGATGGAGATCGCGCTGTCGGGAGCGCCGACCGGCGGCGCCGAGGGCGGCGACGCGAGCGCGCTCGGGAGAGCGGCCATCGCCAGGATCCCGAGCAGCGTCCGCCTCATGAAATGTCCCGTCATCGCAAGGAAGCGGCACTATAGCCGGTCTTGCCCGGGCGTCCGCCGTCGACTACCTGAGCGGCCATGACGGACGAACACGAGCACGACGGATTGCAGGCGGACATCGTCGACGAGGCCGACGCCGTTCGGCCCGGCCCGGAGCAGACGATGCAGGCGGCGGCGGACCGGATCGGCGAGCTGGAGGCGTCGCTCGAGGAGATGCGCGAGCGCTGGGTGCGCGCGGAGGCGGAGGCGCAGAACATCAGGTCGCGTGCGCGGCGCGACGTCGACGATGCGCGCCAGTACGCGGTGCAGAAATTCGCGCGCGACGTCGTCGAGGCCGCCGAGAATCTCAGGCGCGGCCTGGCCAGCCTGCCGGAGGCGTCCAGCGACGACGCGATGCTGGGCAAGCTGCGGGAGGGTTTCGAGGGCGTCGAGCGGAGTTTCATCGGCATCCTCGAGCGCAACGGGATCATCGCCACCGATCCGACGGGCGAGAAGTTCGACGCCAACCTGCATCAGGCGATGGCCGAGCAGCCGTCCGAACAGTATCCGCCCGGGACGGTGGTCGCGGCCTGGACCAAGGCCTGGACCCTGAACGGCCGGCTTCTCAAGCCGGCGATGGTGGTGGTCTCGAAGGGCGGCGAGCCGTCCGGCCTCGATACGTCCGCGTAAGGCACCCGCTCGCGGCAGCGGCCGGGATGTTCGGGTTCGATGCATAATTCGTAGGCACATTTGGGCCTTGCCGGGCCGTGCGGCCTTCCATACATGCGAGCCTGTCATCCGGTCTCGTGAACGGTTGTCCAGAACCAGCCGGTCTGTTCCATGTCCATAGGGTCGCTTCCGGTGCTTCGGGCCGGTCGCCACCGCTGAAAGGAGTTTTTGCGCGATGAGCAAGGTCATCGGTATCGACCTCGGCACCACCAATTCCTGCGTCGCGATCATGGAGGGCAAGGATGTCCGCGTGATCGAGAACAGCGAGGGCGCCCGCACCACCCCGTCCATGGTCGCCTTCACCGAGGGCGGCGAACGCCTCGTGGGGCAGTCGGCCAAGCGCCAGGCGGTCACCAACCCGACCAACACCCTCTATGCCGTCAAGCGCCTGATCGGGCGCCGCTTCGAGGATCCGACCGTCGAGAAGGATCGCGGCCTGGTGCCGTTCGGTATCGTGCGGGGCGACAACGGCGATGCCTGGGTCGAGGCGCGGGGCGAGAAATACGCGCCCGGCCAGGTCTCGGCGTTCATCCTCGGCAAGATGAAGGAGACCGCCGAGGCCTATCTCGGCGAGAAGGTGGCGCAGGCGGTGATCACTGTCCCGGCCTACTTCAACGACGCGCAGCGCCAGGCCACCAAGGACGCCGGCCGTATCGCCGGCCTGGACGTGCTGCGCATCATCAACGAGCCGACGGCGGCAGCCCTCGCCTACGGGATGGACAAGAAGAGCGCCGGCACGATCGCGGTGTTCGACCTCGGCGGCGGCACGTTCGACATCTCGGTGCTCGAGATCGGCGACGGCGTGTTCGAGGTGAAGTCGACCAACGGCGACACGTTCCTGGGCGGCGAGGATTTCGACGCGCGCGTGATCGATTATCTCGCCGACGAATTCAAGCGCGAGCAGGGCATCGACCTGCGCCGCGACAAGCTCGCACTCCAGCGCCTGAAGGAGGCGGCGGAAAAGGCGAAGATCGAGCTGTCGTCGTCCAAGGAGACCGAGATCAACCTGCCCTTCATCACCGCCGACGCCTCCGGGCCGAAGCATCTGGTGATGAAGCTGAGTCGGGCGAAGCTCGAGAGCCTGGTCGACGACCTGATCCAGCGCACGCTTGGCCCATGCCGGGCCGCGCTGAAGGACGCGGGCGTCTCGCCGTCGGAGATCCAGGACGTGATCCTGGTCGGCGGCATGACGCGGATGCCCAAGGTCATCGAGGCGGTCAAGCAGTTCTTCGGCCGCGAGCCGGCGCGCAACGTCAACCCCGACGAGGTGGTGGCGATCGGGGCCGCGGTGCAGGGGGCGGTGCTGAAGGGCGACGTCAAGGACGTGCTGCTGCTCGACGTGACACCGCTGTCGCTCGGCATCGAGACGCTGGGCGGCGTGTTCACCCGGCTGATCGATCGCAACACCACGATCCCGACCAAGAAGAGCCAGACCTTCTCGACCGCCGACGACAACCAGAGCGCGGTGACGATCAAGGTGTTCCAGGGCGAGCGCGAGATGGCGGCCGACAACAAGCTGCTCGGCAATTTCGACCTGCAGGGCATCCCGCCGGCGCCGCGCGGCATGCCGCAGATCGAGGTCACGTTCGACATCGACGCCAACGGCATCGTGTCGGTCTCCGCCAAGGACAAGGCGACCGGCAAGGAGCAGCAGATCCGCATCCAGGCCTCGGGCGGGCTCTCCGACAGCGACATCGAACGGATGGTCAGGGAGGCGGAGGCGAATGCCGCGTCCGACAAGCTGCGCCGCGAGCAGGTCGAGACGCGCAACTCGGCCGAGGCGACGGTCCATCAGGTCGAGCGGAACCTCAAGGAGCATGGCGACAAGCTTCCCGCGGCCGACAAGGCGGAAGCCGAGGCGGCGATCGAGGCGGTGCGCGGGCTGCTCGATGGCGCGGACGTGGAAGCGCTCAAGGCGGCCAGCGAGCGGCTGAGCCAGGCGGCGATGAAGATCGGCCAGGCGGTCTATCAGGCGAGTGCCGCCGAGCAGGCCGGTGCGCCGGCCGGCGCCGCCGCAGGGACCGAGAACGTCGTCGATGCCGACTTCGAGGATGTCGAGGACAAGAAGAAGTCCGCCTGAGCCCGGTCGTTCAACGAGTGGTGGCGGGTCCGGTCGTGTCCGGACCCGTCACGCTGTCGCGATGAAAACGGATTGGTGCGGCCGCGAAACATGGGCAGCAACTGAATGGCCAAGCAGGATTACTACGCCACGCTCGGCGTAGGCCGTGAGGCAAGTGCCGACGACCTCAAGAAGGCCTACCGCAAGCTCGCGATGCAGTTCCATCCGGACCGCAATCCCGGCGACACGCAGGCCGAGGCGCGCTTCAAGGAGGCCGGCGAGGCCTACGAGGTGCTCAAGGACGACAGCAAGCGCGCCGCCTATGACCGCTATGGCCATGCGGCCTTCGAGAGCGGCGGCGGTGCCGGAGGGTTCGAGTTCCAGGCCGGTGGCCTCGGCGACATCTTCGAGCAGATGTTCGGCGAGGCGCTCGGCGGCAGGCGGGGCGGCAAGGCGCGTTCGGGCCAGGACATCCGCACCCAGGTCGAGATCGAGCTGCCCGAGGCGTTCACCGGCATCAAGCTGCCGGTCAACGTTCCGACGCGGGTCGGTTGCGATCATTGCGCGGGGACCGGTTCGGAGACGAAGGATCGCGCCGGCGACAAGTGCCCGACCTGCGGCGGCGCCGGCAAGGTGCGAGCCCAGCAGGGCTTCTTTCTCGTCGAGCGCGCCTGTCCGACCTGCGGCGGCGCGGGCCGGGTCATCCGCAATCCCTGCACGGTCTGCCAGGGGGCCGGGACGGTCGCCAGGCAGCGCGAGCTGTCGGTCCAGATTCCGGCCGGCGTCGAGGACGGAACGCGGATCAGGCTCGCCGGCGAGGGCGAGGCGGGACCTCAGGGAGCGCCGCAAGGCGACCTCTATGTCCACGTCGCGATCCGGCCGCACGAACTGTTCCAGCGCGAGGGGGCCAACATCTTCTGCCGCGTGCCGATCAGGCTGACCCAGGCCGCGATCGGCGGGGAGGTCGAGGTTCCGGTGATCGACGGCTCCAGGACACGGGTGAAGGTGCCGTCCGGCACCCAGACCGGCGAGCAGTTCCGCCTGCGCGGCAAGGGGTTCTCGATCCTGCGGAGTGCGGCCCGCGGCGACATGTACATCCAGGTCGCGGTCGAGACGCCCCGGCACCTGACCAAGCGCCAGCGCGAGCTGCTCGAGGAGTTCGAGCGCGAGGCGTCGTCGCATCCGACCGGCAGTCCCGAGGCGGAAGGTTTCTTCGCGCGCATGCGGACCTTCTTCGACAGCAGGGCCGGGTAAAATCGGCGTGTGCGACGATGTTCTGTTGACTGTTGCGTTGAAACCACGCCCGGGTTGATCCATTATCGATTGGTCTCAGGCGCTCCCCCCCCCAATGGCGTCTGGGATGACATGCAGGCGGCGCGATCCCCCAGGTCGCGCCGCCTTTACTTTGACGGTGGGTGAGGCGCTGTGAGGATCGGGATCGCCGGCATCACCGGCCGCGTCGGCCGGCTTCTGGCGGACCTGGTCGTCGAACGTGGCCACGCGCTGGCCGGCGGCACGGGCGGTTCGGCCGGCACGATCGAGGACCTCGCGCTTTCGTCCGACATCGTCATCGACTTCTCGCGCGCGAGTGCCGCCGTCCGGCATGCGTCCGCGCTCTCGGCCGCGGGGATCCCGTGGGTGCTCGGCACGACCGGGCTGGACGCGGAGGCCGCCTCCGCGGTCGATCGCGCCGCGCGCCGGATCGGCGTGATCCAGGCCGCGAACTTCTCTCCGGGCGTCGCCATCGTGACCGCGCTCGCCCGCCGGCTCGGCGCAGCGCTGACCGAAGCCGATTACGACGCCGAGATCCTGGAGATGCACCACCGGGGCAAGCGTGACGCGCCGTCCGGCACGGCGCTCGCGATCGGCCGCGCGGTCGCCGATGGTCGCGGACGGACATTCGACGATGTCGCGCGATTCTCGCGCGCCGGCCAGACCGTGCGGCCGTCCGGCGAGATCGGGTTCGCCGTCCAGCGGGGCGGCGGCATCGTGGGCGAGCACACGCTGTCGTTCACCGCCGCGAGCGAGCGGATCACGCTGCGCCACGAGGCCTTCGACCGCCGCGCGTTCGCCGATGGCGCCCTGCGCGCCGCCTGCTGGCTGGCCGGCAAGCCGCCTGGACGCTACGGGTTCGAGGAGGTTCTGGGCCTGGCCACGCAGCCTTGACCCTGACGGCGGTTTCCGCCAAGCAACTGCCCCCCGACGGCCGTGCCCGTGGACTGGGGTTCAGGCCACCGAGGATCGATCAATGCGCGAGAAGGGCAGCTACCTGTTCACGTCCGAGTCGGTCTCGGACGGGCATCCCGACAAGGTGGCGGACCGGCTCAGCGACACGGTGCTCGACGCCTATCTCGCCGCCGATCCGGAAGCCCGCGTCGCCTGCGAAACGATGGTCACCACCAACCGGATCATCCTGGCGGGCGAGGTGCGCGGGCCGGCGCACGTGATCGACAGCCTCGAGACGCTGGTGCGCGGGGCGATCCGCGACATCGGCTACGACCAGGACGGCTTCACCTGGCGGGATGCCACCAGCTTCGAGTGCCACCTGCACGCCCAGTCCCCCGACATCGCGATCGGCGTCGACGCGTCCGGCAACAAGGACGAGGGCGCGGGCGACCAGGGCATCATGTTCGGCCACGCCACCAACGAGACCGCGAGCCTGATGCCGGCGCCGATCCATTACGCGCACCGGATCCTGCAGGAGCTGCGCACGCTTCGCCTCGATGGCGGATCGCAACTGCAGCCGGATGCGAAGAGCCAGGTCACGCTGGCCTACGAGGATGGCCATCCGGTCCGCGCGAGCAGCGTTGTGGTCTCGACCCAGCATGACGAGGGCGCGCGGCAATCCGACATCCGCGCGGCCGTGGGCCGCGTCGTCCGCTCGGTCCTGCCGGAGGGCTGGATGTGCGGCGAGGAGGATTTCTACGTCAATCCGACCGGGGTGTTCGTCGTGGGCGGCCCCGACGGGGATTGCGGCCTGACCGGGCGCAAGATCATCGTCGACACCTACGGGGGGGCGGCCCCGCACGGCGGCGGGGCGTTCAGCGGCAAGGATCCGACCAAGGTGGACCGCTCGGCCGCCTATGCCTGCCGGTATCTGGCCAAGAACGTGGTTGCCGCCGGTCTGGCGGACCGCTGCACGCTGCAGATCAGCTACGCGATCGGCGTCGCCCACCCGCTGTCGGTCTATGTGGATTTGCACGGGACCGGTCATGACGTCGATGAGGCGAGGCTCGAGCATACAATGCGCGAGGTGCTCGATCTGTCGCCGCGGGGCATTCGCCGGCATCTGCGGCTGAACCGGCCGATCTACGCGCCGTCGTCGGCCTACGGGCATTTCGGGCGGTCGCCCGACGACGGGCGCGACGATTTCACCTGGGAGCGGACCGATCTGGCCGAGACGCTCCGTGGCGCGTTTGGCAGGTAGGCAAGGCCAGGGGGCCGAGGCCGGCCCCCTGGACCCCCGGCTTTACGGGCGCCAGCGCGGGCATCGGTTGCGGGCCCGGCAACAGATGCTGCTCGATCGGACGCTGCCGCTGCTGCGGTTTGCGCTCGCGATGGCGCAATCGCCCCGGCAGGCGTTCGCGCGGCCGGTCGAGCGGTTGCGGTTCGAGGTCGGGTTCGGCGGCGGCGAGCACGCGGAGGCGATCGCGCGTGCGTGTCCGGACGACGGATTGATCGCGGCCGAGGTGTTCATCAACGGGATCTGCTCGCTGCTGTCGCGGCTCGCCCCGGAGGGTGCGGCACCGGAGGCCGGGTTGCCGGGCAATCTGCTTCTCTGGGACGGCGATGCGCGCACGCTGCTCCAGGCGCTGCCGGACCAGTGTCTCGACACGGTGTTCCTGATGTTTCCCGACCCCTGGCCGAAATCGCGCCATGCCAAGCGACGCTTCGTGGGACTTGCCAACATCGACCTCGTCGCGCGCGTGCTCCGGCCCGGCGGGGAATGGCGGATCGCGAGCGATGACCCGACCTATCAGGAGTGGGTCCGGTCGGTGATGGCCGCACAGGACAGGTTCACCCTCCTCGAGGAGGCGGCCGAGCGGCCGGCGGGCTGGCCGCCGACGCGCTACGAGGCCAAGGCGCGCCGAGCCGGCCGGACGCCGGTCTATTGGCGCTGCGAGAGGCGCGCCGCGGCCTAAAGCGAGGCCGGCTCTTGTCCGGGTCGGAAGCGGCGACGACTTCGTCGAGCATGTCAGCTTCCCAGGCCGTGATCCCCCGCCTCCGGATCGACTTCGACAACCGGTATGCCCGGCTGCCGGACCGGTTCTTCGCGCGGGTCGCCCCGACGCCGGTCGCTTCACCGCGGCTGGTCAAGCTCAACCGCGCGCTCGCCGAGACGTTGTGCCTCGATCCGGAGGCGATGGCCGGGCCGGACGGTGTCGCGATGCTGGGCGGCAACGCCGTGCCGGACGGCGCGGAGCCGCTGGCGCTCGCCTATGCCGGCCACCAGTTCGGCAATTTCGTGCCGCAACTGGGCGACGGCCGCGCGATCCTGCTTGGCGAGGTGGTGGGCCGAGACGGGAAGCGCCGCGACATCCAGCTCAAGGGTTCGGGGCCGACGCCGTTCTCGCGGCACGCCGACGGGCGCGCGGCACTCGGGCCGGTGCTGCGCGAATACCTGGTCAGCGAGGCGATGGCGGCGCTCGGCGTGCCGACGACGAGGGCGCTGGCGGCGGTGACGACCGGCGAGGCCGTCAGGCGCGAGACGATGCTGCCGGGCGCGGTGCTGACGCGCGTCGCCGCGAGCCATCTCCGCATCGGCACGTTCCAGTTCTTCGCGGCCCGCGGCGATCTCGAGGCGGTCCGCGCGCTGGTGGACCACGCGATCGCCCGCCACTATCCCGACGCCGCGGACGCCCCGATTCCGGCGCTCGCGTTCCTGGGCGCGGTGATCGGGCGCCAGGCGGCGCTGGTCGCTCGATGGATGCTGCTTGGCTTCATCCACGGCGTGATGAACACCGACAATATTTCGATCTCGGGCGAGACCATCGACTACGGTCCGTGCGCGTTCATGGATTCCTATGATCCGGCGACCGTGTTCAGCTTCATCGACGAGGCCGGGCGCTACGCCTACGGCAACCAGCCGCGGGTGATGATGTGGAACCTGGCACGGCTGGCGGAGACGTTGCTGCCGCTGCTCGACGGCGACGAGGAGCGGTCGGTGGAACTGGCGCAGGAGGCGCTCGCGGCTTTCCCGCGCCAGTACGAGGCGGCCTATCTGAGCGGGATGCGTCGCAAGCTCGGCCTCGCCACCGAGGAGGACGGCGACGCGGCGCTGGCGGCCGACCTGCTGGACTGCATGCGGGCGAATAGCGCCGACTTCACGCTGACGTTTCGGAGGCTCGGCGGGCCGATTGGGGAGGCGAGATCGCTCTTCGACGCGCCGGCCAGGTTCGACGAATGGCTTGTGCGCTGGCGGCGTCGTCTCGACTCCGAACAGGCATCGCCCGAGGCGCGCCGTGAGGCGATGCGGGCCGTCAATCCCGCGATCATCCCCCGCAACCATCTCGTCGAGGCAGCCCTGGCGGCGGCAGTCGAGAGTGAGGATTTCGGTCGGTTCGAGGCGCTGCTCGATGCCGTGTCGCGTCCCTACGAGGAGAGGGAAGAAGGGGATGCGCATGCCAATCCCCCTAGACCGGAGGACCGTGTCCGCAACACCTTCTGCGGGACCTGAGAGGCCGCACGCAAATTCGCGGGCTCGACCGCTCACGATTTGTTAGGGTCCGCGCGACGAAGGCGGAGGAAATCGTTCCGGGATGAGCACCACACCGGTCTGGGCCCCGTTTCACGGCCCGTTCGACGCCAGATCGCGTCTTGAGGCGTTCGTCTTGGCGACGCTTGGCCCGGACGTTGGCGTCGCGTGGCTGGCGGCGGGGCGATCTGTATCCGTTCCGCAAGCCGCGGTTCGACGGCGACGGGTTTGGTCAGTTGATTGTCGTCGAATGGCACCAGACGCCCACCGTTCCGAAGGTTCCCCGGGGGCTTGGAGAGCGGATCGAGCACTGGGTCGTTCGGGCTTTGAGCGATCAGGGGCGACAGCAGGTCGCAATCGGCGAAGGGATCATGGCGACGGGCAATGCCCTGCAACCGGTGTTACACAGGGCGTTCGGGACGGGGCGTGTGGGTGACACGGTCAGCGTCGGTCTCGATGTGGTCGCTGTTGGACTTTCCTTGAGTTTCACGAGCGGCGTGCTCGCACAGGCCGCATTCATCGGCGGCATGGTTTTGTTGATGACGGACGGCAGTGCTTGGGCCGCGGAGATGGCCGGCAACAACCGAATGGCCGAACGGATCAGAACAGTCACCAGTATCCCGCGCTGGTTTGCCATCGCTACCTGCCTACCCGATGCGGGATGGGGCACGATCAAGGCGCTCCGCGAGCTTCCTGAGGTCATGCGTGCCAGCGCTCAAAGTTCCAGGACGGCGACACGGGGAATGGCGGACGCCGCGCGCGCGGCGCGGGCTGCCAGGAAGCGAGCCGGACGGGAATGCAAGCGGCTTACGCCAAGAAATACGCCGCGATCGCCGACCGCGCCCGGCTGAAGGTCGTCAAGGCAAGTGAAAAATTGCGCAGCATCTGGCTGCACGAGATCGCGCCGCGCGCCACGGTGCCGGCGAGCCTCGCCCTACTGCTCGACGATGAGCTTGACCCGCAGAACCATGCGATCGTCGCTCGGTTCCTACAGCAATACCGATTTCACATGACCGTGGTGAATCGATGAGCGCAGCTGAGAAGACGGGCGCGCCCAGCATGACGCTAAGCTTGTCCGAACGACGGGTTTTTCTTGTCGGAAGCGCTCTCCCATCCGCCATGAACGCCTACGGGATCGTTGTTCCTGTCTTCCTGGCTGCTCGCTTGAACCTGGATTACTCCATTACTGGTGTGGCGGTCGTCGCGCTCACCATGGGGTTGCTGATGGAATACGTGCGCCGCTACGGCGTGTGGACCAAGCGGCTCGAGCGTCGGCGCAACGCCTTTCGCATTGTGCGTGGATTGCTCTGGTCGCTGTTGCCGCTCACGGCCTCGTCGGTTGTGGCGTCCATCGCGGCGGTGACGAGCGGGTGTTTCGGGCAACGGTGCAGGTTGGGCGATTTCCCGAATGCGCTCGCGCTGATGGCTGTCGTCGGCGCGGTGGTCGCGGTGCTGTCGATGCCCGTCACCATCAAGGCGGCCGTGGCGCCGTGGCTGCGTAACGAATAGATGATCCAGGGCGGTCTGTTCACGCGTGACTTCCTCCTGGAGGGCGTCACGACCGAACCCGCTTGGCGGGCGCTGACCGACCTTCACGTGGCTGCCGCACGCGCTCGGCTCATTGCGTTGTCGACGCCGTTCGCGAGCCAGCGTGAGCCCAACGAGGCCGAGACCGAGGCGCAACTGATCTTTCCCGCACTCGAGGATGTGCTGGATTGGCCTGACTGGCTGCCGCAACAGAACCAGTCCGCCTCCGGCCGGTCGGACGTGCCCGATGCGCTGCTGTTCGCCGATGCGGAGACACTGTCTCGCGCGCGGGCCGAGCCGGCATGGCAGCGATTTCAGCGAGGCTTGTGCCTCGTCGAGTCGAAGCGCTGGAACCGGCCGCTCGACCGTCCGGCGGACGCGCGCGGCAAACGGGGGGCCGAAGACGACTTTCCCTCGGCGCAAATCCTCCATTACCTGCGGCGCGCCGACGCGATCACCAGGGGCACGCTGCGCTGGGGCATCCTGACCAACGGCAGGCTCTGGCGGCTTTATTGGCAAGGCGCGGTTTCGGTCTCGGAGGACTTTCTCGAGATCGATCTCGGCAAGATGCTCGGGCTTCCCGGATGCGAACCGGACCTGCTCGATGCGCGCGGTGTCGCGCCCGACCACGCGATGCGCCTGTTCCTGCTGCTGTTCGGCCGCGCGGCGTTCCTTCCCTACGAGCAGGGCCGCACCTTTCACGCCATCGCGCTCGAGCAGGGCAAGCGGTGGGAAGAGAAGGTCGCGCGCGATCTCTCGCGGGTGGTGTTCGACCAGGTGTTCCCCGTCCTGGCGCGCGCGCTGGGACGCCATGATCGGGCGCGTCCGACCGAACCGTCGGCGGCTTGGCTGGAGCTGGTCCGGACGAGCACGCTGATCCTGCTCTATCGGCTTCTGTTCGTCCTTTACGCCGAGGACCGGGACCTGCTGCCCGACGAAAGCGGGCCGTACGCGGACTACTCGCTGACGCGCATCCGGCGCGAGGTCGCCCAAGCGCGGGCCGCCGGCAAGGCCGCGTCGCCACGCGCCGCGATCTACTGGGCGCGACTGCGCGGCATCTTTGCCGCTGTGGCGCACGGCGACGACGGGCTCGGCATTCCGCCCTACAATGGAGGCCTGTTCGAGCCCGACGCGGCGCCGTTGCTCGACCGCGTCGAGCTGCCGGACGCGGTGGTGGCCGAGATCGTGTTCGCGCTGTCCCACATCGAGAGCGAGCGCGGTCCCAAATACGTCAACTACCGCGATCTCTCGGTCCAGCAACTCGGCTCGGTATATGAGCGCATCCTGGAGTTCGGCCTGCGGCTCGGCGAGGACGGCGAGATCGCGGTGGATCGTGATGACGACGAGCGCCACGACACCGGCAGCTACTACACGCCGGAGGCACTGGTCTCGTTGATTATCGAACGCGTAGTGGGGCCGGCGGTGGCGGGGCGTTCAAAGGCGTTCGAAGCTGCGGCCGCCCGGCTGGCCACTGATCGGCGGCCGGTTGCGACCCGGTTGGCGGAGCTTGCCAAGTATGATCCCGCGTCGAAGCTGCTCGAATTGAGGGTCTGCGATCCGGCGATGGGTTCGGGGCACTTCCTGGTCAGTCTTGTCGACTGGCTTGCCACCCGCGTGTTGGCGGCGATTGCCGAGGCATCGGCGCAGGTGGGTTGGGGGGTTTATGGCTCGCCGCTACTGGGGCGCGTGGCCAGCGTGCGCGAGCGCATCCTGTCGGAAGCGAAAATCCACGGCTGGCCGGTGCTGCCCGAGCAGCTCGACGACCGGCATGTCGTCCGGCGGATGATCCTCAAGCGCGTGGTGCATGGGGTCGACAAGAACCCGATGGCGGTCGAGCTCGCCAAGGTGTCGCTGTGGCTGCACACGTTCACGGTCGGCGCGCCGCTGTCGTTCCTCGACCACCATCTGCGCTGCGGCGACAGCATCGTGGGCGCATGGGTCGCGTCTACCCTGGATGCGGTGGCGCAAGGCGGCGGGCTGCTGGCCCGCGGCGAGATCGCGCGGGTCGAGCACATCGCCGGCGAGATGACCAAGATCGAGGAGATCACCGATAACGATGTCGCCGAGGTGAAGGCGTCCATGCACGCGTTCGGCGCAATCGCGGACACGACGCGCGAGCTCGATGCGTTCTTTTCGCTGATGACAGCCCGGCCGGCGCTCGGCATCGACCTCGACCCGAAACTCAAGCCGCCCCGGGCGAGCCCGCGCCAGTTGCGCGCCGCCGGCGCCGATGCGGGCAGGATCGCGACCGCCGCCAAACAGCAGCTTGCCTATGATCGGGCGGCCGCCTTCAAGGCGGTGCTCGGCGGACAATACGGCGACCCGCTGACGCTCGCTTCGGGCGCGCTGGTCATCGACACGCCGGATGAGGATTCCGACCAGTCGCTGCTCGTCGAGGTCGGCGAGGCGATGGACCGGCGCCGTCGCGCGGCGTCGCTCCTGTCGGATGCGCGGTCGCTGACCGCGCGCGAGCGGTTCCTGCACTGGCAGATCGCTTTCCCCAATATCTGGCGGCATCTGACTTACGCCGCGCCGGACGGCGGCTTCGACGCGGTGATCGGCAACCCGCCGTATGTGCGTCAGGAGCGGTTGGCCGGCGGTCAAGCCGGCGCTGCAAGCGGGATACGGCACGTTCGCGGGCACCGCCGATCTATATGTCTATTTCTTCGAGCAGGGTCTGCGCCTGGTCAAGCCGGGCGGCCGGGTCGCCTACGTCGTGACGAACAAGTGGCTGAAAGCGGGCTATGCCGAAGGTCTGCGGGCGATGCTGGTCGACCCCGCGCGCGCCGAGACGGAGGCGGTGATCGATTTCGGGCATGCGCGCGCGTTCTTTCCGGACGCGGACGTGTTCCCGAACGTCGTGGTCGTTCGTCGGCCGGGCGAGGAGGCCGCGCCCGATACCCTTACGGTCGCGGTTCCGCCGCGCGACACGCTGCCTGACGATCGCCTGGGTGCGGCGGTGGCGGCGGCGAGCTTCTCGATCGCGCGCTCGTCGTTCAGCCGCGACGGCTGGACGCTGGAGCCCAAGCCGGTGATGGATCTGCTCGCCAAGATCAAGCGCGCGGGCGTGCCGCTGGTGGAATACGCCGGGGTAAAGCCGTACCGAGGAGTGCTGACTGGCTACAACGAGGCGTTTCTGATCGACACATCCACCCGCGATCGTTTGGTCGCCGACGACCCCGCCAGCGCGGAGATCGTCAGGCCTTATCTTCGCGGTCAGGACATTCAGCGATGGGGTGCCGATTGGGCAGGGCTCTGGATGATTTTCACTCGGCGAGGAGTAGATATCGAGCGCTTTCCGTCGGTGCTCGGGCACCTTGAAAGGTTCAGAGTTGGGCTTGAGCCAAAATCGGATTCTTGGAGACCGAAGAACTCGAAGGACGAATGGCCCGGACGCAAGTCGGGAAACTATGCCTGGTATGAGATTCAGGATTCGGTCGAGTACTGGAAGGAGTTTCAGAAACCGAAGATCATTTATCAAGAGATCCAGTTTTATCCCAGCTATGCCTTTGACACTTCGGGCAGGTTTGGAAACAACAAGACCTTCATCCTGCCAACGGATGATCTTTCATTACTCGCAACACTCAACTCGCCACTGATGTGGTGGCGCAATTGGCGCGCTCTTCCTCATCTAAAGGACGAGGCGCTTTCGCCGATGGGTTATTTGGTCGAAAACTTCCCGATCGCTGTGTCGAAGGACAGCGCCGCGCATGTCGAACGGCTGATCACGTCGACCACGTCGATCCGAGCCGCGGCGTTGGCCATTCACGATTGGCTTCGCATGGAGTTCGGCCTTGAACGGCCCGGGCGTGCGCTGGAAGCGCCCGAGCGTCTGGACGCGGACGGGTTCGCGGCCGCGGTCCGCGCCGCGCTGCCGCGCAAGCGTCAGCTTTCCGCTGCCGAGATCGCGCGGCTCAAGCGCGAGCATCGCGAAACGATCCAGCCGGCCCGCGACGCCAGCGCGGAAGTGCTGCGGCTGGAGCGCCGGATTTCCGATCTCGTGAACGCGGCCTACGGGCTGACGCCCGAGGACGTCGCCTTGATGTGGTCGACCGCGCCGCCGCGTACGCCGCTCGCGCCGTCGGCTCCCCATGAGCCGTGAAACTACCAAGCTGTCAGCCGCGAAGGCGAGATGGCTGCTCCCCGCGAGCGTCGTTACTTGCGGTCGTCGCGATCACAGCTTGGCCTCCCGTCCGATCGGCAGGTTTCGGCGGCATCCTGGATCAGGGCATGAACCTCGCTGGTGCGCGGCAACGCCGCCAGAACCGCCGGCGTGCAGTGCCCGCCGGCATCGTCGATGCGGTTAGCCAGTTCGATCGAGGTGTGGCCGATGAAGTATTCGGAGTAATGCCCGGCCAGCTTGGTCAGGATCGCGCAGTAGGCGCGGTGGCGCGGCCTGTGCGCCAGCAGGTCGCCCTGGAGCGCCTCGTCTGCCGCACGGGCCGGATCGGCGGTCTGAGGCACATGCGCCATGGTGCCAGGGACGTCGCGGCGAAAGATGATCATGAAAGCGCGGGCGACGTCGCGCACTGCGGCGCACTTCTCGGTGCCGCACCCGCCGGCAGTGCGGTTCGCGTCACCCACCTCATCCCAGGTCGCGGGGCCGTTCAGAATACCAGCGTAAGGATCGGGGGCCGCAGCGGCGGGTGCCATGACCGCGAGGGCCGCGGCCAGAACGGATGCGCTCCTAGTGTCCCGATTGGCAATTGCTGACCAGGAAGTCATGCAGCCGTGGTTTCGGTAAGCGCGACGCGTGCTCGTTTGATTTTTGCGAGGATTTCGGCGCCCGTGGCTTTCCAGACGTATGGCTTTGGATCGGCATTGCGCACGGCGAGATAGGCTTTGATGTCACGGACCAGTTCGTTGACCGACGTGAAGCTGCCGACACGGATCACGTCGCCGGTTAGGTCGGCGAAGAAGCGCTCGACCAGATTGAGCCACGAGGACGAGGTCGGCGTGAAGTGCATGTGGAAACGAGGGTGTCTGCCCAGCCACGCCCGCACATTGGGATGTTTATGGGTGGCGTAGTTGTCCGCGATCAGATGCAGATCGACGTCGGACGGCGTCTCGCGATCAATCTGCTTGAGGAAACGCAGCCATTCGACATGCGTGTGGCTCGCCTCGGTGCGGCTGATCAGCTTTCCGGTCAACTGGCTGAGGGCTGCGAACAGTGTGATCGTGCCATGCCTGACGTAGTCGTGCGTCATCGTGGGCGGGCGCTTCGGCGCCAGCGGGAGGCCCAGTTGCGTGCGTTCGAGCGCCTGGCATTGGCTTTTCTCGTCGCAGCACAGCACCAGCGCCTTCGCGGGCGGATTGAGATACAGCCCGATGACGTCCCAGAACTTCTCCTCGAATTTCGGATCGTTCGACAGCTTGAAGGTCCTCAGACGATGTGGCTTGAGGTCGTTCCTCGACCACAGGCGCTGGACCGAACTCGCGGAGACCCCGGCGTGACGGCTCATCGACCGCAGGCTCCAGCGGCGTCTACCCTTCGGCGGACGGGTCGCTTCGGTCAGCACGCGTGCCACTTTCACCTCCGGGATCGAAGCCTTGCGGCCACGACCCGGTCGATCATCCAGCCCCGCAAGACCGAACCTCTCGAACCGCCTCGACCACGTCGAGACGCGCTTGGGCGTCGTATTCAGCCGCTCGGCGACGGCTTCAACCCCGACGCCGTCGAGCCGAAGCAGGATGATGTCGGCACGCTCGCGCTCCCGCACGTCGACGATGGCCGACCGCGACCGGCGTCGAAGCTCCGTGACAGCGCCAGGTTCAGCACGCAGTCGCTTGATCGGTCGTCCCATCAAGGCATTTCTCCCGAAACTCTCACGATCAGGAGATATTAGTCGGCAATTGCGGAGCAGGACACTAGTGGACATGGCCAACCGGCACTTGCCTGACTTGCAAAAAGAGAAAGATGGAGAAATCCAGCCGCGACCGTTCTGAAAAAGTTCAGTTGATTTTCTCGAAAGCCCAGATCGCTACGCCGCCCATGATGATAATGAGCACTCCGAGCGCAGCCATGCCAACCCGCACCGGCGTAGCCTGCGAGGGGATCGCGGCAGACGCCACGATCGGCCCGGAAATCAGAAGGGTGATCCCGCATCCGAGCATAGATCTGTTCAAGATGATTATGCCGACGAAGAAAACGAGGAAGCCGCCAGCGAAGATGTATCGCGACGCTTTAGACGGCGAGGGGCTGCTGTAGCTCACGTGATCTCATTCCTGCTTCGCGCTCATAGACCGATTTCAGTGCCGGAAGCTTCGCCTTGAAGGAGGCGTTCTCGAGCACGTTTTCGACTTTCTCGCTAAGGGTATCGGCACCGCTCACGGCGGCAAAGATTACCCCAGCGCCAGCAAGCGGCGGTGCAACCAACTTCGACACCAGACCGGCAAGCGAGGTCACCCCGAGCAACGGCGCAATCCATTCGCAGAGGGTTGAAAGCCGAATGCGATCATCAGCAAGCGTGGCCGGCTTGCGACCGGTATCGATCGCCGCTTTCGCTTCAATGAATTCCGAGTTCGACAGGCACCATGGGTGCTCATACGCCCGGATCGGGTCCACGGCAGTTCCGCTGCCGGTCCCATACATCCCTGCCCTCTTGCTCTCAAGCTCACGCCAGAAAGCGGCGTCCGAGCCGAAGGGATAGCTCTTTCCGGCTTTATCGAAAATCAGCTTGCCCCAGCTGTTGCGGACGGACACTGGCAGGAAGCGCCAAGTTACGAGAACCCCGATGCCCTGAGCCCGCGTTCTGTCGGCACCCACAAGGCTCGGATTGATGCCGACCCGCTCCGCCCATTCCGTCGTCAAAAGCATATGCCGTCCCCCTCGCATAAACGTCTGTATCATCGCTCGGGCCGATTTCAGATCGCCTCACGCGAGAGGACGAGGGACTTTATGTCGGTGTCGGACTCCAATGAGCATTGGGTTACGGCGGGTTTGGGGGCGCCTGCCCCCAACGGGGTGCGGGGCAGCGCCCCGCTGCTTCGACTTTCGCGCTCAGTGCACTACCACCGGCAGTGCGGTGTCGGCGTCGCGGATGGCGATCGGCGTCATGCCGGCCGGGTCGCCGTCGGCCTGGGCCGGCTGGGTGCCGCCGAGGATCTCGATCCGCGCGGCGCGCACGAGTTCCAGGCTGTGCGCGCGCCCGAGGCGGTCGAGCACCAGGGCGGCACCGTAGCCGAGGGCGGCTCGGGCACCGCTGTGGCGGAACAGGGCCACCGAGAAGCCGGGCTCCGAGCAGCGCGCCTGTGGGGCCAGCGTGTAGGCGCCGCCGTAGAAGCGGCCCTTGCTGACGACGACGCTGGCCGCCTCGGTGGCGATTCCGTCCAGGGTGACGCGGATCGGCAGGTAGTCGTAGCGGCCGATCTCGCGCAGCGTCTGCAGCGTGTAGGCCTGACGCCCGATGGCGCGCTTGAGCCGGTGGCTGACCCGATGGACGACCTGCGCGTCGAGGCCGACGCCGAGCATCTGGACGAATACGCGGTCACCGTTGGTGCCCTCGGCGACGCCTGGCCAGAGTGTGCGGGTGCGGCCGAAGGCGAGTGCCGCCGCGATCGCCTTCGCGTGATGCGGCAGGCCCAGCTCGTGGGAGAGCACGTTCGCGGTGCCGAGCGGAATGATGCCGAGCGAGGATGTGCTGCCGAGGAGACCCGCCGCGACCTCGGCGATGGTGCCGTCGCCGCCCGCGGCCACGACGATGCGCTCGTTGGTGCCGGCGGCCTCGCGTGCGAGCAGGGTCGCATGGCCGGCCGATTGCGTCTCGGCGATTCGCGGCTGCAGGCCGTTGGCGATCAGCACGTCGACGACCCGCCAGAGGGCCGCGATCCGACGTCGTCCGGCGATCGGATTGTAGATGATGACCACGTGCGGTGACGGCTCGATCCATGACTGGGGCCGAACGGCTCGGCGCCGCATCGGGCATTGGAGCCGACTGTAGGAAGGTCGGCCGACGGCGGCTTGTGACATCTCCGAGACAGAAAAGTAACGGAAGATCTAACGCCGCGGTACAGACGTCATGTAAGATTCACATGGACATGTTACGGAATTGTCTATCAGGGCCGCGCCAAAGGAATGAGCGTGCCGCATGAACGCGAGTCTCTCATTGCCGCTGCCGCTCGCTTCGGCCGCGTCCCGCGCCGTCTCGCCACAGGCCTTGCGTTTCCGGAGCGTGTTCATCTCGGACGTCCATCTGGGCTCGCGCGGCGCGCGCTGCGACTTCCTCGCCGATTTCCTGCGCCGGATGTCGTGCGAGAACCTGTTCCTCGTGGGCGACATCATCGATGGCTGGAAGCTGAGGAAGTCCTGGCACTGGGACGCGGCGCATGACGAGGTGTTGCGCCTGATCCTCAGCCACGCCCGGCGTGGGGCCGAGGTCACCTACATTCCCGGCAACCACGACGAGATGTTCCGAAGCTGGCTCGGACTCGGGCTCGAGGTCGGCGGGATCAAGTTGCGGTCGCAGGCGGAGCATCTCACCGCCGACGGCAAGCGGATCCTGGTCATGCATGGCGACGAATTCGACAGCGTCGTGCGCTACGCCAAGTTCCTCGCCTATCTCGGCGACTGGGCGTACGGCGTGGCGCTGGAGGCGAACCGCGTGTTCAACGCGCTGCGCCGCCGGCTCGGCTATTCCTACTGGTCGCTGTCGGCCTGGCTGAAGCGGCAGGTCAAGGAGGCCGTCAAGGCGATCGACCGCTTCGAGACCGCGCTCGCCGACGAAGCCAGGCAGCGTGGTTTCGACGGGGTGGTGTGCGGTCATATCCATCACGCCGAGATGCGGGAGGTGCACGGTGTGCGCTACATGAACGACGGCGACTGGGTGGAGAGCTGCACGGCGTTGGTGGAGCACCATGACGGCCGCTTCGAGCTGCTGGAATGGGCGGCGCTCAACGAATTCTCGTTCGCGGCACCGCGTGGCGCGATGGTGGCCGAACCTGTCTGACCTGCCCGGCGACCACGCTCTCGGCCGTAGCGGATACCGAAGCCTCCGCGTTCTCGTCATCTCGGATGCCTGGCATCCGCAGGTGAACGGTGTGGTGCGCACGCTGGGCACCGTCACGCGGCTGCTCAACGAAGCCGGTCACACGGCGACCGTGATCGGGCCCGACCAGTTCCGCACCGTGCCGTGCCCGACCTATCCCGATATCCGCCTCGCGGTCCTGCCGGGACGCAAGCTCAGGCGGCTGATCGACGGGTTTCGTCCGGACGCGCTGCATATCGCGACCGAGGGTCCGCTCGGCATGGCGGCACGCGGGCTCGCGATCAAGCGCGGCTGGCGCTTCAGCACCGCGTTCCACACGCGGTTTCCGGAATATGTGCAGGCGCGGATCCGGCTTCCCGCCGCGCTCAGCTACGCCTGGCTGCGCCGGTTCCACAACGCGGGCGAAGGCATCATGGTGGCGACCGCGAGCCTGAGCGAGGAACTCGCCCGGCGCGGCTACCGCAACATCAGGCCCTGGTCGCGCGGCGTGGATGTCGGACTGTTCAAGCCGGTGCCCGCCGATCCGTTCGAGGGGCTCGCGCGGCCGGTGTTCGTGTGCATCGGCCGGGTCGCGGTCGAGAAGAACATCCGCGCCTTCCTGTCGCTCGATCTGCCCGGCTCGAAGGTCGTGGTGGGTGACGGGCCGCAGCGCGCGACGCTGGAGCGCGAGTTCCCGGACGTGCGCTTCACCGGTGCCCGCTACGGCGAGGAACTCTCCGCCTCGTACGCGGGAGCCGACGTGTTCGTCTTTCCGTCGGTGACCGACACGTTCGGGCTGGTGATGCTGGAGAGCCTGGCCTGCGGCACGCCGGTCGCGGCGTTTCCGGTCACGGGACCGGCCGACCTGCTCGCCGAGGCGCCGGTCGGGCGTGTCGACACCGACTTGCGACGCGCGGCGCTCGGCGCGCTCGAGGTCGACCGGGCGCTGTGCCGGCCGTTCGCCGAGATGCATTCCTGGCAGGCCTGCGCGCAGCTGTTCCTGAGCCACCTGGTTCCGGTGGCGGGTGCGCGGCGTTTCCAGCCGATGCCGATGCCGATCCTGGAGCGGGACGTGCTCGCCGAGGCGGCGGATTAGGTCGGGGCGCTCCCGAGCCTTGCCTTCGCTGCTGTCCGAAGGCAAAGCCGCTGGCTGATGTTCATCGTCCTCGCCTACCTGATCGGATCGATCCCGTTCGGATTGCTGCTGACCCGGGCCGCCGGGCTGGGCGATATCCGCAAGGTGGGCTCGGGCAATATCGGCGCGACCAACGTGCTGCGGACCGGGCACAAGGGGCTGGCCGCGGCGACGCTGCTGCTCGACGGCCTGAAAGGCTTCGCCGCCGTCGCGATCGCGACCGAAGCGGGATGGGCCGCGATCGCGGTGGTGGTCGGGCATTGTTTTCCGGTCTGGCTGCGGTTTCGCGGCGGCAAGGGGGTCGCGACCGGCCTGGGGGCGCTCTACGGGCTCGACTGGCGGGTGGGCGCCCTCGCGTGCGCGGTCTGGCTGGCGCTCGCGGTGCTGACCCGGCGTTCGTCGGCGGGTGCGCTCGGGGCGTTCCTCGCGTCCCCGGCGATCGCTGTCCTGCTCCATTCGCACGCGCCGGTCTGGGCGCCGGCCGCGATCGCGGTGCTGGTGTGGGTCCGCCACCGCGCCAATATCGGCAGGCTGCTCGCCGGCACCGAGCCCGCGATCGGCGGGCGCGGGTGAGCGACCGGCTCGATCTGGTCCGGCTCGCGCGTGCCGAGGGGGTGGGGCCGGTGACCTACCGCCGCCTGCTGGCGCGCTTCGGGGACGCGGCCGAGGCGCTCGCGTCGCTGCCCGCCGTCGCGCGGCGCGGCGGAGCGGGCGCGCCGCCGCGGGTCCCATCGGCAAGTGCCATCGCGCGGGAGGCGGGCGATCTCGCGCGGCTGGGCGGGCGTTTCCTGCTGCTCGACGAGCCGGACTATCCGGCCGCTCTCGCGGCACTCGACGACGCGCCACCGGTGCTTTCCGTGCTCGGCCGGGTCGAGTTGCTGCGGGCGCGGTCGGTCGCGATCGTGGGCGCGCGCAACGCGTCGGCCAACGGGCGGCGGTTCGCGGAAGCACTGGCGGCCGAACTGGCGCTGGCCGGCATCGTGGTGGTGTCGGGGTTGGCACGCGGCATCGACACGGCGGCGCATCGCGGGGCGCTGTCGCGCGGGGCGACGATCGCCGCGATCGCCGGCGGCCTCGACCGGCCCTACCCGCCGGAGAACGCGACGCTGCAGCAGGAGATCGTGGACGTGGGCGGGACGGTGGTGGCCGAGCAGCCGCTCGGCACCGTGCCCACCAACCGGCATTTCCCGAGGCGCAACCGGATCATCGCCGGACTGTCGCTCGGATGCGTCGTGGTCGAGGCGGCGCCGCATTCCGGCAGCCTGATCACGGCGAACATCGCGCGCGACAATGGCCGCGAATTGTTCGCCGTTCCCGGCTCGCCGCTCGACCCGCGTTCGCGCGGTTCGAACGCGCTGCTGCGCGAGGGCGCGCATGTCTGCGAGAGCGCCGCCGACGTGCTGGCCGACCTGCCGGCGGCCCCCGGCATGGTTGCGATGTTCCGGCCCGCACGGCCCAGGGCACCGAGAGCGGAACCGGTGCTCGTGCCCGATCCGGTGTCGGTGGCCGATGTGGTCCTGGGCCTGCTCGGGCCGGCGCCGACCAGCATCGACGACCTCGTCAGGAGCTGCCAGTTCTCGGCGGCCCTGGTGACAGGCGCGCTCGCGGAGCTGGAGATGATGGCCAGGATCGAGATGCTGCCCGGGGGGAAGGTCGCGCTGAGGTAGCGTTCCTCGGGTTGGTCCATGTCGGCCGCGCCATTGACGCGCGACCCGGCCACTGCCAGTTCTCCGCGTCCCTCGTGGCAATGCGGGGATCACCAAAAAAGGTCGGTGTCAACGTATGTCGGACGTCGTCGTCGTCGAAAGCCCCGCCAAGGCGAAGACCATCAACAAGTATCTCGGTGGCGGCTTCACCGTTCTCGCGAGCTTCGGCCATGTCCGCGACCTGCGCGAGAAGGACGGGTCGGTTCGGCCCGACGACGGGTTCGCGATGGACTGGGAAGCCGACGAACGCGGCCAGCGCCAGGTCACCGCGATCGCCAAGGCGCTGAAGGGTGCGAAGATCCTCTATCTGGCGACCGATCCCGACCGCGAGGGCGAGGCGATCTCGTGGCACGTGCGCGCGATGCTCGACGAGAAGCGCGCGCTGCGCGGGATCGACGTGCGGCGGATCACCTTCAACGAGATCACCAGGAGCGCGGTGCAGCGGGCGATGGCGAGCCCCCGTGCGCTCGACCAGCCGCTGATCGAGGCCTATCTCGCGCGACGGGCGCTCGACTACCTGGTGGGCTTCACGCTGTCGCCGGTGCTGTGGCGCAAGCTGCCGGGCTCGCGCTCGGCGGGCCGGGTGCAGTCGGTGGCATTGCGGCTGGTGTGCGAGCGCGAGGCCGAGATCGAGGTCTTCAAGCCGCGTGAATACTGGACCGTCGAGGCCGCGATGGCGACGCCGGCGGGCGCCCCGTTCACGGCGCGGCTGACGCATCTGGACGGCAGGAAGCTCGACCAGTTCGACCTGAACGATGCGGCCAAGGCGGCGCGCGCGAAAGCCGCCGTCGAGGCCGGGCAGTTCGCGGTGGGGTCGGTCGAGCGCCGCCGGGTCAAGCGCAATCCGCCGGCGCCGTTCACCACGTCGACGCTGCAGCAGGAGGCGAGCCGCAAGCTCGGCATGGGGGCGCAGAACGCGATGCGCACCGCCCAGCAGCTCTACGAGGGGATCGAACTCGACGGGGAGACCGTGGGCCTCATCACCTATATGAGGACGGACGGCGTGCAGATGGCGCGCGAGGCGATCGAGGCGATCCGGGCGCAGGTCAAGTCGACGTTCGGACCCGACTACCTGCCGGTGGCGGCGCGCGAATACAGCACCAAGGCCAAGAACGCGCAGGAGGCGCACGAGGCGATCCGGCCCACCGACGTGGCGCGCCTGCCCGAGCACATCGCCGGACGGCTGAGCCACGACCAGCTGCGGCTCTACGAGCTGATCTACAAGCGCGCGGTCGCGAGCCAGATGCAGTCGGCCGAGCTCGACCAGGTGGCGGTCGAGGCGGCGACGCCGGACAAGGCCGTGCGGCTGCGCGCGACGGGCTCGATCATCGCGTTCGACGGCTTCCTTAGACTGTATCGCGAAGGCAACGACGAGAGCGACAGCGGGGCCGACGCCGACGAGAGCCGCATGCTGCCGCCGATGTCCGAGCGCGACCCGCTGACACGCGGGACGGCCGAGGCCGAGCAGCATTTCACCCAGCCGCCGCCGCGCTACTCCGAGGCGAGCCTGGTCAAGAAGATGGAGGAGCTCGGGATCGGCCGGCCCTCGACCTACGCCTCGATCCTGACGGTGCTGCGCGACCGCAACTATGTGCGGCTCGAGAACCGGCGCTTCATCCCGGAGGATCGCGGCCGCCTGGTGACCGCGTTCCTGACCAGCTTCTTCAGCCGCTACGTGGACGTGAACTTCACCGCGGGCCTCGAGTCGCAGCTCGACGAGATCTCGGACCGCGCGCGGGACTGGCGCGAGGTGATGGCGGCGTTCTGGCTCGACTTCTCGCGCGCCGTCGAGGGCACGCGCGACCTCAAGATCTCGGACGTCATCGACAGGCTCGACGAGGATCTGGGCGCGCATTTCTTTCCGCCGCGGCCGGACGGGTCGGACCCGCGCCGCTGTGCCGCCTGCGGCAGCGGCCGGCTCGGGTTGAAGCTCGGGCGGCAGGGCAGCTTCATCGGCTGCTCGAACTATCCGGAATGCCGCTATACCCGCGGCCTTGCGATCGAGAGTGGCGAGAGCGGTTCGGACAGCCTGCGCGAGGGCATGCGCACGCTCGGCCAGCATCCGGAAACCGGCGAGGAGATCACCGTCCGGCGCGGGCCGTATGGCCTTTATGTACAGCAGGGCGAGCCGGATCCGGAGGACAAGAAGGCCAAGCCGCGCCGCACCTCGCTGCCCAAGGGCATGGACGGCGACACGATCACGCTCGAGGTGGCGCGCGGCCTGCTGTCGCTGCCGCGCATCGTGGGGATCCATCCGGAGACGCGCGAGCCGATCGAGGCGGGGCTCGGACGCTATGGGCCGTATGTGAAGATGGGCGGGATTTTTGGCTCGCTCGATCGCGACGACGACCTGCTGACGGTGGGATTGAACCGCGCCATCGACGTGATCGAGCGCAAGCGCGCCTCGGTACGCAGTCTCGGCGCGCATCCGCGCGACCGCGAGCCGGTGCTGGTCCGCAAGGGACGGTTCGGTCCGTACGCGCAGCACGGGCAGACGGTCGCCAACCTGCCGCGCGAGGCGAGCATGGACGAGTTCACGCTCGAGGATGCGGTGGCGCTGCTGGCCGAGAAGGGCAAGGTGCTCAAGCCGCGGTTCGGCGCCAAGAAGAAGCCGCCGGAGAAGAAGGTGGCCGCCAAGGCGGCGCCCAAGCCCAAGCCCAAGCCCAAGCCCAAGCCCAAGACCAAGACCAAGCCTGCCAAGCGCGCCGGCGGAAGCAAGGCGGCCTAGTGGCGGCGAGGCCGCCGAAGCGCCAGCGACGCAAGCAAGCGACGCCGGACGCCGCGCGGCCGCTGCCCACGCGCGACGAGCTCACGCGTTTCATCGCCGGCCAGTCTGGACGCGTCGGCAAGCGGGAGATCGCGCGCGCCTTCGGGATCGGCACCGACCGGCGCGCCGAACTCCGCGACCTGCTCAAGTCGCTCGCCGGGCGCGGCGACATCGCACCCGCCGGACACAGGCGCTTCCAGCCTCCCGGCCGGCTGCCCGAGGCGACGATCGTGGTGGTCACCGGCACCGATCCCGACGGCGACGCGATCGCGCGGCCGGTGGCATGGGAGGGCGATGGGCCGCCGCCGCTGATCCATATGCATCCGGAGCCGGGAGGCCGGACGGCGCTGGCACCCGGCGAGCGGGTGCTGGCGAGGCTGCGCCCCATAGGGAATGGACGCTACGAGGGCCGCACGCTCAAGCGGCTGGCCGACGCGCCGCCCCGCCTGCTCGGCGCGTTTCGCGCCGACGGCGACGGCGGGCGGCTGCTGCCGACGGACCGGCGTTCCAAGGCCGAATGGCTGATCCCGCCGGGCGAGACGATGGGGGCGGCGACGGACGACATCGTGCTCGCCGAACCGTTGCCGCAACCGTCCGGTCGTTATTTCGGGCTGCGGCCGGCGCGTGTCGTCGAGACGCTTGGTCGGCTCGGTGACGCGCGCTCGGTCAGCCTGATCTGCATCGCGACGCACGGCATTCCGGACGTCTTTCCCGAGGCGGCCCTGGCCGAGGCCGCGCGCGCGCGCGCCGCGTCACTGGGCAAGCGGGTCGATCTGCGCGACACGCCGCTGGTCACGATCGACGGCGAGGACGCGCGCGACTTCGACGATGCGGTATATGCCGAGCCGGACGGAGAGGGATTCCGGCTCCTCGTCGCGATCGCCGACGTCGCCCACTACGTGCGGCCGGGCTCGGCGCTCGACCGCGAAGCGCTGCGTCGCGGCAACTCCTGCTATTTCCCCGACCGCGTGGTTCCGATGCTGCCCGAGGGCCTGTCGAACGGCTGGTGCTCGCTCAAGCCGGGCGAGGATCGCGGCTGCCTGTTCGCCGAGTTGCGCGTCGACCGCGACGGCAACAAGCGAAGCCACCGTTTCGGCCGCGGCCTGATGCGCAGCGCCGCGCGCCTGACGTACGAGCGGATCCAGCGCGAGATGGACGATGGCGGCGACGGTGCCGCACTCGGTCTGCCGCCCGGCCTGGCCGCCACGCTGTATGACGCCTACCGCGCCCTGCTCGGCGCCCGCGAGCGGCGCGGCACGCTCGATCTCGACCTCCCCGAGCGGAAGGTGACGCTCGACGACCAGGGGCGGGTGGCGGCGATCACGCCGCGCCCGCGCCTGGACAGCCATCGGCTGATCGAGGAGTTCATGGTGCTCGCCAATGTGGCGGCGGCCGAGGAGCTCGAGCGGCTGCACCGCCCCTGCATCTACCGGACCCACGCGCCGCCGTCGGCCGAGAAGGCGGAGAACCTGCGCGCGTTCCTGGCCACGATGGGGATCCCGCTCAAGCCCGTGGGCGAGCTGCGCCCCGCCGACCTCGACGCCGTGCTCAAGCGTGTGGCGGGAGGCGACCTCGCACCCCAGGTCAACGAGATCATGCTGCGCAGCCAGAGCCAGGCCGAGTACGGCACCGACAATATCGGCCATTTCGGGCTGTCGCTGCCGGCCTACGCCCATTTCACCAGCCCGATCCGGCGCTATGCCGATCTCGCGGTGCATCGGGCGCTGGTGGCCGGCCTGAAATTGGGGCCGGGCGGTCTGGCGGACGGCGAGGAGAGCGGGTTTCCGGCGGTGGCGGAGGCGATCACCGCGACCGAGCGGCGCGCGGCGCTCGCCGAGCGCGAGGCGATCGACCGTTACCTTTCTGCCTATCTGGCGGACAAAGTGGGTGCCGTGTTCGCGGCACGCATTTCCGGCGTGACGCGGTTCGGCTTGTTCGTCACATTGCTCGAAAGCGGCGCGAGCGGATTGCTGCCGATCTCCTCCCTGCCGGACGATTTCTGGATGCACGACGAGACGTTGCAGGCGCTGGTCGGACGCCGAAGCAGGGCCGCCTACCGGCTCGCCGATCCGATCGAGGTGCGTCTTGCCGAGGCGAACGGGTTGACCGGCAGCCTGCTGTTCGCGCCGGCCGGAGCGGGCCGCAAGCGCCGGCCGTGAACGTCCATTACGCGACCGTCTGGTTTCGTTCGGGGCTCCGCTGCTCGGCGCGCTCGCTGATCGTGGTGCTGACGCTGCTGACGGTGCATTCGGCCCTCGCGGACGCGGCGATCGAGACCAAGCCCGACGCGTTCGATGGCACGCTGATGGGCAACGTGCTCGGCAGCGCGCTCGCCTTCATGGCGCCGCGCATCCTCGATCCGGTGTCGGTGCCGGAGCTCACGTCATGGGGGCTGGGCGGGATCACGGCACTCGATCCCGCGCTGACCGCGAGCGTGGAGCCGGGGCGGCTGCGCCTGACCATGCAGACGGGCGCCGCCCAGCCCGACCTGGTGTGGCAGGCGGCATCGCCCGCGGATGCGGATCCCTATGAATGGGGCCGTGCTGCGGCCTCGCTGTGTGCCGCCGCCTGGAACGCGTCCTCGCTGGTGCGCGGCTCCGGCCAGCAGGCGATGGTGCAGGGCATGTTCGACGAGCTGTTCAACCATCTCGACCCCTACTCCCGCTATGTGGCGCCGGCGCCGGCCGACACCGACCGGGACCGGCGACAGGGCAGCGGCGGCATCGGCGCGGCGCTCGTCGACGGCCGGCACGGCCCGGTGTTCGCGGCCCCGGTGCCGAACGGCCCGGCGATGGAGGCGGGCATCGTCGAGGGCACGCGGCTGCTGTCGGTCGACGGTGCCGACATCGCCGCCGACACGCTCGACGAGGCCAATGCGCGTCTCGCCGGCGACGTCGGCACGGACGTGCATCTGCGGGTCCGGACGCCGCGCGGCGCGGTCCGCTTGATGACCATCACGCGCGCCTTCGTCGCACCCGAGACGGTGTCCGGCACCAGCATCGGACGCCTGCTGGTGGTCAAGGTCACCGGCTTCGCGCGCGACACCGCCGAGGAGATGAGCGGCCTGCTCGACGAGGGGATGCGCCGCTACCGTCCGTCCGGGATCGTCATCGACCTGCGCGGCAACCGCGGCGGCCTGCTGCAGCAGGCGGTCACGGCCGCAGCCCTGGTGCTCGACAGCGGTGTCGCCGTCACCACGCAGGGCCGCTATCCGCAGGCGAACCACATCTGGAGCGTGCAGGGCGGCGACCTGACGCACGGGCTGCCGCTGGTCGTGCTGGTGGACGGCCGCACCGCGAGTGCCGCCGAGATCCTGGCGGCGGCGCTCGCCGACCATGGCCGCGCGGTGGTCGCCGGCAGCTCCACGCTCGGCAAGGGCTTGGTGCAGACCATCCTGCAGCTTCCGGACGGCGGCGAGCTGTTCGTCACCTGGAGCCGCGTGCTGGCCCCGCTCGGCTGGCCGATCCAGGGGCTCGGCGTGCTGCCGCAGCTCTGCACCAGCGAGGGCTCGACCCAGGTCGCGAGCCAGATCCGGGCGCTCGACGCGGGTACGTCCGATCTCGGGCGGCCGCTCGCCGCCGAGCGCAACGCGCGTCCGCCCTTGCCGGTCGCGCGCATCCTGGAGATCCGCGCGGCGTGTCCCGCCGCGATCGGCACCGACGAGGACATCGAGGCGGCACGGTCGCTGCTCGACGATCCGGTCGCGTTCCAGGCGGCGATCGACAGCCTGCCGAGGATGGAGTGAGCGAGCCGCGGCTGAAGGCGCGCTTCTGGGTGCAGGCCGCGCTGCGGCAGGCGCAGGGAAGGGGGAGCTTCGGTGCGGTGGTGCGCGCGGGTGACGACGACGCGGGCGGGATCGTCGTGCTGCTGCGGGCGCGCGACAACCTGACGACCGTGCTCGGGCAGACGCGGTCCGGCTCGGGCGCTCCCGCCTGGGTGCGTGTCGCCGGCGGCGGCCCGGTCGACCAGGAGACGGCGAACGCCTACGTGGCGCGCGAGACCGCGCGCGATCCCGACATCTGGGTGGTGGAGTTCGACGCCGATGACGGCCGGCCTCCGTTCGAGGCGCTCTTGTTGCCGGGCCGCCACGAGCTCTGAAAATCACCCGTCACGGTCTCGCCGGCTGCCTTTCGACGCTCTAGTGAACGGTCTGGACGATACGATGGCGCCGAGGACGGCGGATCGAACAGGGGACGTGATGAGGCGGCGCAATCGGTATCTGCTCGGCACGCTGCTCGCGACGCCGTTCCTCCTGCTGGCGGCCGGCGCCTGGGCGCAGCCCGTGCGCGGGCTGTATGTCGGGGCGGCCGGCGGCGCCAACCTGCTGCAGGACGAGGAGGTGCGCCTGTCGCCGTCCTTCCCGAGCGGCAAGACGCGCTGGGATGTCGGCGTCGCCGGCCTCGGCAGCGTCGGCTACGGGTTCGGCAACGGCGTGCGCGTCGAGGTCGAGGGGAATTACCGGCAGAACACGCTGCAGCATTTCCTGCAGACCAGCTTCCCGACGATAGCCGGCGGCGACCAGAACACCTACGGGGCGATGGCGAACGTCCTGTTCGACATGGATGTCGGCAAGAACTGGATCTATCCATATCTCGGTGTCGGCGTCGGCTATGCCTGGACGCACTGGCAACTGCACGATGTCGGCACGACGGTGCCCTATGCGGCGAACCTCGCGGGAACCTCGCAGGGCAATTTCGCCTACCAGGCGATGTTCGGGCTCGGCCTGCCGATCCCCTGGGTGGTCGGCCTGTCGGCGACGCTGGAATACCGGTTCTTCAGCGTGCTCGGACCGCAGGGATTCCACGGCTCGTCACTGGGCGTGGAGGGGCCGTTCGGCGCCGGGCCCTACACCACGCGGCGCGGCAATGTCGACATCACCAGCAACTACAACCACGCCCTGCTGCTCGGCCTGCGTTACGAATTCAATCCCGCGCCGCCGCCGCAGCCGGTGGCACCGGCGGTGGAAGCGCCGGCGCCGGCGCCCGCGCGCACCTATCTCGTGTTCTTCGACTGGGACCGCGACGCGCTGACGCCGAGGGCGCGGCAGATCGTGGCCGAGGCCGCCGCCGCGTCGACGCACATCCAGACCACGACGATCGAGGTCGACGGCTATGCCGACACGTCGCACGCGCTTCCGGGCGCGCGGGGCGAGGCCTACAACCTGCACCTGTCATTGCGCCGCGCCGAGAGCGTGCGGGGCGAGCTGATCCGCGACGGCGTTCCGGCGAACGTGATCTCGGTGCACGGCTACGGCGACACGCATCTTCTGGTCGCCACCGGCCCGAACACCCGCGAGCCGCAGAACCGCAGGGTGGAAATAGTTCTTCACTGACGCCGGGGGACCGGGGGACCGGGGGCCGGCCCCGGCCCCCGGTCTTCTACCGGTCAGTGATGCCGCGAGGACCGCGCGCTGATCCGGTGAATATGCGCAGCCCGTCCACCCGACGAAGGCGCCGAGCAGGTCTGGAAGTCGGCGGGCTGGACGATGTCCTTGCCGTGGGCGTAGCCGTCGAGGTCGTCGGCGTTGTCGAGGGCCTCGACCTCGTCGAACATGCTCATCCGCTGCTGGCAGAAGGCGACGCCGGCCTGCAGGCCGCGTTCGGCCTGAACATTGGCGAGCTGCGTGATGTAGTCGTCATGCGCCTTCTGCGCGCCGCGGCCGAAGGCATGGCTGAAATAGGTGTTGAGCGCCGACTCCTCCGCGACCAGGTCGGGATGGAACTTGGCGACGAACGCATTGTACTTGTCCTGCTCGTTGCACGACAGCGCGGTCACCATGAGCTCGCTCTTGAGGCCGGTGACGTTGAACGCTTCGGTGTCGGTGCGGGCAGGCGCGCACTGCGAGGCAGAGGCATTGCTGCTTCGGGTCCGGATGGAGTGGTGATGGGCCGCCTCGGCGGCGCCGGCCCCGAGAAGGCCTGTTGCAACAAGGCCCGCTCGCAGCAGTCGGGCTCGAAGACGAAGGGTTCGCATGATGTTTCTCCGATGCCCGATCCCGGTCCGGTAGCCGCGCGAGACGCGAGCCGAAATGAGGAAGCGGATGAAGTAATATCCGCACCGACCAGTTCTACAAGAGTTTTCACTGGCAGGCTGAATGACGGCCGACGATCGGTGGCGGGAATGCATCACGGATCGCCAAAACATGCCAGCCGCCGATTGCGCGCGGCCTGTCGCGCGGGCATCACGGATGGCGACGCGGCACTCTGCTCGACAGGGGCAACACGCTCCCCTATAGCGACCGTCCATCGGACGACCGGGAGTGAAGCGTGCGCTTGCGACTTGTGTTGACCTTGCTCGTGGGGGTCGCGGGCGCGCTGGCCGGCTGCGCGCATCCGGCCCCGGTGGCAGCGGCGCTTCCGCCCAACCCCTACGGCTACCTCAAGCCGGCCTCGATCTGCGTCACGCCGCGGGTCCATATCCCGGCGGCGGGCCAGCTGCCTGTCACGATGACGCTCAACAACGATGGCGGATACTGCAAGCTCGATGTGGTGCAGGCCGGGGGCGGGGAGTTCGCGTCCTTCCTCGTCACGCGCGTGCCCGCCCACGGCTCGCCGCTCCTCTACAACTACGACGGGCAGTCCCGGATCACCTACACGCCGACCGGCGGCTATCTCGGGCCGGACAGCATGGTGGTCGAGCTCGTGCCGGGTCCCGGCCGGCCGCGCGTGTCGCTCGCGATCGCGATCAATGTCAGCAACGCGCCGGTCTCCGGCACCCGAAGCTAGGCGGCAAGGACGAACGTCACGGGGCCGGCCGTCTCGCGGGACCGGACCCTTGACGCCAATGCGGGACATTCTTCGACGCGGGCTTCGAGGCGGGCTCCGAAGCGCGCCGGTGACGCAAGCGGCGAGCACGGCCGCCGCCTGTTACCTCCGCTTCGCGCTGCACACCACGCGCTGGCGGTTCGACGGGTCGGAGGCCGAGCTGCGCCAGGCGCTCTCGGAACCATCGATCCTGGCGTTCTGGCACGAGCGTTCGCTGATGATGCCGATCGTCTGGCGGCTGAGCCGGCGGGTGGACGGCCGTCCCGACGCCTTTCCGAAAGTGAACATCCTGATCAGCCGCCACCATGACGGTCGCCTGATCGCCCGGATCATGGCGCGTTTCGGCGGCCGTGCCGTGCACGGTTCGAGCGCGCGCGAGAAGGGCGGCCGCATCACGGAGCGCGGCGGGGCCGCAGCACTCCGGCGGCTGGCCGCCCTGCTGCGGGACGGCGGCCATGTCATCGTGACACCCGACGGCCCGCGCGGCCCGGCGCGATCGGCCAAGCCGGGTCTGGCGCACCTCGCCCTGCTGAGCGGCCGGCCGATCCTGCCCTGCTCCGCGTCGAGCCGGCCGCATCTGCGGCTGCCGACCTGGGACCGGCTGATGGTGCCGTTGCCGTTCGGGCGCGGCGTGCTCGCGTTCGGCGCGCCGATGCGGGTCGAGCCGGGTGTCGCGCCGCCGATCGAGGCTGCGCTCGACGACGCGATGCGCCGCTCGGACCGCGGACCTTGAGGCGGAGTGCGGCGGGTCTCGCATGGCATGCGGCGGCCGCGCTGTCGGAACCGGCGCTGCGGCTGATGCTGATCAGGCGGCGCCGCGCCGGCAAGGAGATCGCGGGACGGCTGCACGAGCGGCGCGGCATCGAGCGCGAGAGCCGGCCGCCCGGACGCCTGCTGTGGGTGCATGCGGCGAGCGTCGGCGAGACCAACGCGGTCCTGCCGGTGCTGGGGCTGCTGGCGTCGGCAGGAACGCTGTCGATCCTGCTGACGACCGCGACCGCGAGTGCCGCGCGCCTGCTCGAGCGCCGGCTCCCGGCGCTCGGCCTGTCGGGATCGGTCCGGCACCGGATGGCGCCGCTCGACGTGCCGCGCTGGATCGAATGCTTCCTCGATGCCTGGCGGCCGGACGCGGCGGTGTTCGTCGAGAGCGAGCTCTGGCCGAACGTGCTGGCGGCGCTGCGCCGGCGCGGCACCCAAGCGGCGCTGATCAATGCGCGCCTCTCCGAGCCGAGCGCGCGCGCCTGGCGCCGCGTCCCCGGCCTGGCCGCTGAGATGCTCGGCGCGTTCGGCACGGTCTGGGCCCGATCGGAGGAGGATGCGCGCCGTCTCGCGCGGCTGGGCCGGCCGGTCGACGCGATCGGCGACCTCAAGGCGGCCGTGGCACCGCCCGATGCGGACGCGGCCGAACTGCAGCGCCTCGCCGCGCGCCTGGACGGAAGGCCGCGCTGGCTCGCGGCCAGCACCCACCCGGGCGAGGAGGAGATCGTGGCCGCCGCCGATGCCCTGCTCCGCGCGGCCCATCCCGGGCTGCTGACCATCGTCGCACCGCGCCATCCCGAGCGCGGGGCCGCGATCGCCGCGCTGCTCGGCGCAGCGCCACGGCGTTCGTCGGGCGAGGGACCGACCGAGGCGGATTTCTGGATCGCCGACACGCTGGGCGAGATGGGGCTGCTCTATCGGCTGGCGCCGATCGTGCTGATCGGGCGAAGCCTCGGCCGGACGGCGTCGGGCGGTCAGAACCCGCTCGAGGCGGCGCGTCTCGGCTGCGCGCTCGCGATCGGGCCGCATCACGGCAACTTCGCCGCGAGCGTCGCCACGCTGCGCCGCGCGGACGCGCTCGCGATCGTGGCCGACGCGGGACAGATCGCGGCCTGGGTGGCGCGCCTGATCGACGATCCGGACGAAGCGGGCGGGGCCGGCGCCCGTGCCGAGGCTGCGTCGATCCGCGCCGACGGCCTGCTCGAGCGGACGGCGAGCATGCTGGCGGCGCTCGCGGAGGCTCGCGGATGAACCGTCCCCCCGCGTTCTGGTCGTCCGCGTCGGGCGGCCTGCCGGCGCTCGCGCTGGCGCCCGCGTCCTGGGTGGTGTCGGCGGCGTCCGCGCGCCGCGCGCGACGGACGGGTTTCGCGGCCGGCATCCCGGTCTTCTGCTGTGGCAACGCGACCGTCGGCGGCGCGGGCAAGACGATCCTGGCGCTCGACCTGCTGGGCCGCCTGTCGCGCCGCGGCCTCGACCCGCACGCGATCCTGCGTGGTCACGGCGGCCGTGCCGGGCGAGGCGGGGCGATGCTGGTCGATCCGGATCGCGACGCGCCGGACCTGACCGGCGACGAGGCGCTGCTGCTGGCTCAAGCGGCGCCGTGCTGGGTCGCGCGCGACCGGGCGCTGGCCGCGCGGCATGCGTCGGCGGCGGGCGCGGGTGCCCTGGTGATGGATGACGGGCTGCAGAATTTCGGGCTGCGCAAGGATTGCAGCTTCCTCGTCGTCGACGGCGAGCAAGGGTTCGGCAACGGCCTGGTCCTGCCAGCCGGCCCGCTCCGGGAGCCACCGCTGCAGGCGCTCGAACGCTGCCGCGCGATGGTGCTGATCGGGCAGGACAAGTTCGGGATCATACCGCGATGTCGTGGCGACCGGCCGATCCTGCGCGCGTCGCTGCGCCAGGGTCGCGAGGTCGAGGCGCTGCGCGGCCGGCCGGTGGTCGCCTTCGCGGGCATCGGCAGGCCCGGCAAGTTCTTCGACGGATTGAAGCGCGCCGGGATCGAACGGATCAGGGCGGTCGCCTTTCCCGACCATCATCGCTACGGCGGCACCGACCTCGCCCGCCTGCTCGCGATCCGCGGCCGGGCGGGCCCCGATGCCGTGCTCGCGACGACGGCGAAGGACGCGGTCCGCCTGCCCGCGCCGTTCCGGTCGCAGGTCGTCGTCGTCGGCGTCTCGCTCGACTGGGCCGACGGCCGCATCGAGCGCGTGATCGACGCGGCACTGGACCGTCGATGAAGGCGGGCGAACGGTTGCAGCGCGCCTCGCTCCGCGCGGCGGTGGGACTGCTCAGGGCGATCGGGCCGGTCGCCGCCTCCAATCTCGGCGGCGCCGTCGCTCGCCTGATCGGGCCCGGTATGCCGGTCTCGCGCGTCGCGGACGGCAATCTCAGGCGCGCGATGCCCGAGCTCGACCGGGCGGCACGGCGGCGGATCGTGCGCGGCGTGTGGGACAATCTCGGACGGACGATCGCCGAGCTGCCGCATCTGCACGCGATCCCGAAGGACAGCCCGGCCGGACCCGGCTGGGAGATGATCGGCGAGGAATTCCTGCACGCCCAGGCCGCGCGTGGCGGCCCGGCGATCTTCGTCTCCGGCCATCTGGGCAACTGGGAGATGATGCCGCCCGCGGTCGCGACCTACGGGATGCGCATGCACAGCATGTACCGCGCGCCGTCGAACCGCGCGGTCGACGAATTCCTGCTCGACCTGCGCCGGCGGGCGATGGGGCTCGACGCGGACGGCAAGCTCCCGTTGCTGTTCCCCAAGGGAGCGGCCGGCGCCAGGACCGCGATGAGGCATCTCATCGGCGGCGGCTATCTCGGCTTTCTCGTCGACCAGAAGATGAACGACGGGATCGAGGCGCGTTTCTTCGGGATCCCAGCGATGACGGCGCCGGCCCTCGCGGCGCTGGCGTTGCGTACCCGATGTCCGGTGATCCCCGGCCATGTCGAACGTCTGGGCCCGGCGCGGTTCCGGCTGATCTGCGAGGCGCCGCTGGCGCTGCCGGACACGGGGGATGCGCGCGCCGACCAGCTCGCCTTGACCGAGACGGTGAACGTCGTGCTGGAGCGGTGGATCAGGCAGCGTCCGGAGGGCTGGCTGTGGCTGCACCGGCGCTGGCCGGCGGACCTGTCCGACGGGGGGTGAAAACAAGCAGCCGCCCGGTTAGATCTCGTTATGACAACGAAAAGTCTCGGACTTTCTTGTCCAGTATAAAATTAGCGCACGCCTCTCAAATCACGAAAATTTTAATGTGCGGTTGCAGCATGAAACAGCCGTTTCACACGGGCTGTCGCTGGAAATCTTGCAAAAGCAATCATGTGCCGTCGCACAGACCGGCAGGCTTCTTCCAAGACCGAAATAGATTAAGGCTGGACTGTGACAAATCGGCCACGTCGATCGGTGCGTTATCAAATCTTCGTTGGCACCAGGTTAACCCGCTCGGTAACATCTTCGTCAGTAGCCGAAAGCGCCAGGAGAGGCCGCCATCATGCCCAGAAGTGTGCTCCCGACCAGCCGTGCGACTCGACCGCTCCCGATCATCACCGAGCCGAGCCCCGACGGCAAGGTCGTCCCGCTGCGGCTGACGGTGCTGCCGCGCCACCGCAGCTATCTGCTGGCCTGGCTGCAGGCCGGCGGACGCATGGGGCTTTGCGACGCCGACGTCGCGAGCGGAACCGACGCCGAGATCTATGTCTGGGTGCGCGAGAACGCCGATCCTGCCTACGCGATCCGGGCCGAGGGCATGAGCTGGGTCGTCGTCGATCACCTGCGCGGCCGCAAGCTCGGCGCCTTCCGCAGCTTCGAGGCCGCTCTCTACTGCATCCGGCCAGTGTCGCCCGCCGGCGTGATCGCCGCCTGATCGAGTGGTCCGATCCTGACGCTCGCACTCCGAGCGTCAGGTGAATCGGCCCACCAAAACAGTGGGTTGTGAGCAAATCCGACGGTTCCTTCCGTCGGATTTTGTCCACTAGAGCGTGACCGGTTTAGGTTGACATGAAATGCGAGAGCCGATCACGCTCTAGCCTTTGTTTTGACGAGCAATTTTATCGCTGTGCTGACGCAACTTGAAGCGATATTGCTCTAGCCGGCGGCTGGCAACCAGATCCTGAAGGAGGTTCCGCGGCCGAGCTCGCTCTCGATCCGAAGCGCGCCCCGATGCCGGTTGACGATGTGCTTGACGATCGCGAGGCCGAGGCCGGTTCCTTCCGGGCCGCGCGGCCGTCCGGCCTCGGCGCGGTAGAAGCGCTCGGTCAGGCGCGGCAGATGGCCGCGCGCGATCCCCGGACCGTCATCGACGACGCTGATCGACACGCCGGCCCGATGCGGCAACGCGCCGCTGTCGTCGGCGCTGGCGATGACGTCGATCCGGCCACCCTCCCGGCCGTATTTGCAGGCATTGTCGAGCAGGTTTTCGAGCACCTGGACCAGCTGGTCCTCGTCGGCGAGCACCAGCGGCAGCCCGTCCGGCGCACTGATCGACAAGGACTGGCAGCGGGCGGCGACGCGCGGTTCGAAGCCCGCGACCACACGCGCGACGAGCGACACGGCGTCCACCCGGCCCTGCGGCGGCTGATGCTCCGAGATCTCGATCCGGCTCAGACTCAGCAGGTCGTCGATCAGCCGGTTCATCCTGGCCGCCTGCTCGGCCATGATGCCGAGGAAGCGCGCCTGGGCCGGCGGATCGTCGGCGGCGGGCCCGCGCAGCGTCTCGATGAAGCCGATCAGGCTGGTCAGCGGCGTGCGCAGCTCGTGGCTGGCGTTGGCGATGAAATCGGTCCGCGTCCGCTCGATCGCCCGCTCGCGCGTCCGGTCCGACAGCACGACCAGCACCCTGCCGCCGCCGGGGAGCGCCGGATCGAGCCCGATCACGGTCGCCACCACGTCGCGCGACACCGGAAGACCGAGTGCCAGTTCGACCCGCCGGCTGACCGCGCGATGCTCCACCGCCTGTTCGGCCGCGTGCTCGATCGCGGCGCGCAGGCTCGGATGGCGAAGCACCGCCGCGATCTCCAGGCCGAAGGCCGCCCGCGCGGCCTCGTTGGCCCGGCGCACGCCGCGATCGGCGCCGAGCAGCACCAGCGGATCGGGCAGACGTTCGACGATCGCCTCCTCCGCGCCCAGCAGGGTCTCGATCAGCGAGGCGCGCTCGGACAGCTTGCTCGCGAGCCGTGCGATCTCGTCGCGCGCGCCCTGGGTCGCCGCCAGGGCATGACGACGCTCGACGGGGCCCGGCGTCGACCAGCCCGCGCGCCGGGCGGTCTCGGCGAGGAAGCCCACATCGCGCTCCCAGCGGGTGACCGCGGCGAAGGCAGCCGCCAGCGTCAGTGCCACACCCATGGCCGCCAGGCCGGCCGCGACCGGCGTGCCCTGGGTCCACGCCATCGCCGCCAGGGCGCAGGCCGGCACCGCCGCGATCGTGATCGCCCAACGGAACGACCGGCCCGCGGCACCCGGGCGTGGCCGGAGCCCCGCGGCCATGTCGGGCGCCGGCTCCTGATCCGCCGCGCGCGCCGCCAGGCTGGACGCGAGGCCGTCCATGTCAGGTGCCCGAGCCAAGCGTCGCGGGGGCGTGCGAGACGATGTGCGCGCCGCCGCCCGGATCGATCTCGAAGACGGCGAGCCCGCGCCTGACATGGCCGCTGGCATCGAGCGAGAACACGCCGTCGGTGCCGGCGAAGCCGTCGGGCCTGGTGAGCGCCTCGGTCGAGAAGCCGCGTCCGGCAAGAGCCGCCGCCAGTGCGCCGGCATCGTAGGCGACATCGTCGATCCGCAGCGGGGCGGCGTGATAGCGCGCGGTGAAGGCGGAGACGAAGCCGGCGCGGGCGGCGGGATCGGGGGCGGCATACCAGGCGCCCGCGATCTGGCCGAGCTTGCGCGAGAAGGCGCCCCAGAGCGTCGGTCCCATCAGGCGCACATGGGCCCTGTCGATGTCGTAGGGCTGCAGCAGGTCGATGACCTCCTGCAGTTGCGTGCCGGTGTCGGCGAGCAGCAGGGCATCGAACGGCAGCGGCGGCGCGGGCGTTGCCGCGAGCGCGTCGGCCTGCGCCTTGACGGCGGGATCGCTGCTGGCACGATCGGCCTTGATCTGCGCGTCGTTGGCATGCCGGCTGGCGAACGCCGACAGGGCCTTCAGGCCGTCATTGATGCTGGCGAAATCCGTCCCGTGCCGCCCGATCGAGGCGCCGGTGGCGCCGAGCGCGTCCGCCATCGCGCCGCCCAACGCGTTATCGGGCACGAAGCCCGCGAACCGCGTGCGCCCGTCGGCGCGTGCGGCCGCGACCAGGCGTTCGACCTGCTGCGCCGGGGTCAGGCCGAGCACCCAGACGCCGGAGGCGGCCACGCCCACGTCGCTGGTGAAGGCGAGGATCGGCACGCCGGCCGGCACCGCGACCGCGGCCGCGGCGCGCGTCTCGGCCGCGGTCAGCGGCCCGAGGATGATCCCGTCATGGGCCGCGATCGCCTGGCCGGCGGCGGCCGTGGCGCCTGCGGGCAGGCTCGCCGTGTCCTGCACGTCGAGCGGGATGCCGCCGGCCGCGAGCCGGATCGCGTCGAGCATCGAGTGGCCGAGCCCGCCGTTCGGACCCGACAGCGGCAGCAGCACGCCGATCCGCGCCGGCTCGGCCGCCGGCGCGGCGGTGGTCTCCGCCGGCCCGGTCCCGAACGGGGTGCCGTTGCACCCGCCGAGGGCCAGGATGACAAGAAGGGCGGCCGCGGGGCCGGGGAATTGCCCAGGGAGCTGCAATGTCCAACGCCGATGGCGATCCGAGCCCACAGGACGCATGCGAAGAACCCTCTCCCGATCCGGACGGGTCCGCCCGGCCCGCGGGCCGATCCGGCTCCGGACTTGTGCTCATTTCCACGCCCATCGGCAACCTCGGCGACATCTCGCGCCGCGCCGTCGAGGCGCTCGCAGCGTCCGACCTGGTGCTGTGCGAGGACACGCGCACAGCGGCGCGGCTGTTCTCGGCGCTGGGCATTCGCGCCCGCACCGAGGCACTGCACGAGCACAACGAGGAAGGACGGATCTCCGGTCTGCTGGCGCGTCTGGCGGAGGGTGCCTCGATCGCGCTGGTGTCGGACGCGGGCACGCCGCTGCTGTCCGATCCCGGTTACCGGCTGGTCCGGGCGGCGATCGCGGCCGGCGTCGCGGTCACCGCGGTTCCGGGTCCGAACGCGGCCTTGACCGCGCTCACCCTGTCCGGATTGCCGCCGCACCCGTTCCTGTTCCTGGGCTTCCCGCCGCCGCGCCGGGCTGCCCGCATCGACGCGTTCCGGCGGTTGCGTGCGGCCGAGGCCGCGGGATTGCGGGCGACGCTGATCTGGCACGAGGCGCCGCACCGGCTGGTCGAGACGCTGGAGGATTGCGCGGTGTTCGGCGCGCGCGAGGCGGCGGTCGCGCGCGAGCTGACCAAGCGGTTCGAGGAGGTCAGGCGCGGGGACCCGGCGATCCTCGCGGCACATTTTCGCGACACGGCGCCGCGCGGCGAGATCACGCTGCTGCTCGGTCCGGCGGACGCGGACGCCGCGGTCGCCTCGGCCGGAATGCTGGACGCGCAGTTGCGCGACGCGCTGCGGACGCTGAGTGTCAAGGACGCGGCGTCGCTGGTGGCGGCGGCGAGCGCTCTGCCGCGTCGGGTGGTGTATGCGCGGGCGCTGGCGCTGCGGGGGGCGGCAGACCCCGAGGATTAGCCAGGATGGTCACGCCGCAGACCGCACGGCGCGCCAATGGCAGCGCCAGCAGCGCGCGCCGGAGATCGTCGCTGGTGCCGGGGCCGATCAGGATGTCGTCCACGCCGAAGCGGCGGCTGAAGGCGAGCAGGGACGTGGGAAGATCCGGAACGCTGCGGCCGAGCAGCAGCGGCAACGTGAGCGGGTCGGCGCCGAGGGAATCCGGGACGAAGCTGAGCAGGCCGCCCGCCTGCGCATAGCTCATGCCGGCCAGCGCCTGCCAGAGCATCGAGTCGCCCGATCCGAAGGGCAGCACGAGGAGGCGTCCCGGGCCGATGTCGGTCGCGATCCGCGCCCGGTCGAACAGGCATGGGTGTCGCACCGGCGTTCGCGCGCTGCGCGCCGAACCGGGCAGCAGGAACAGGCACGCGACCGCCGCCACGGCCAGCGTCGCGCGTCCGCGTGCCGCGATGCAGAGCGCGGCCGCCGACGCGGCGGCAAGATCGGCGAAGACCCCGATCCGGCAGGGTAGCGCGCCGCGCAGCAGCGGCAGGTGCGCGACCGTCGCCCACGGCAGCGGGACAGGCAGGCGCCTGCCCGCGACATGCAGGACCGGCCCGAGACTGGCGACGATGAGCAGCAGGAGCGTGGCGGTGAGTGCCACACGCGCGCGCATCGGGGTTCGGCCGGCGGCAAACAGCGCTAGGATCAGGCAGAGCGGCAGGCCCAGATAGAGGTCCTGCTCCTCGGCGTTGCCGGAGAAACGGTCGGCGAGGGGAGCGAGTGCGGCCGGCCTGAGCCATTCGGCCATCGTCGGCACGACGAGGTTGGCGAGGTCGTTGGAATAGAGTTCGGGCGGATTGACGAAAGCCGGCATCGACGCGGAGCCGCGCGCCATGCTGAGCAGCATCGGCAGCGACGCGAGCCCGGCGGCGGCGGCCGCGACCGCGCACTCCGCGCCGATCCGGACGAAGGCGATCCGGTCGCTGGCCGGTGCCGCGACCGCGAAGACGAACAGCGTCAGCGCGCCACAGACGATGGCGAGTGCCAGGAGCTCGCTCGAGAGCCCGAACTGGGCGAGGAGCACGCAGGCGAGCAGGCCCACGAAGCGGCGCCGTCCGGTCAGGCCCCGCCGCCGCCGGACGACCAGCAACGGGATGACCGGCAGCAGGAACACGAGATCGAGGTTGAGATGGCCGAGCGCCTGTCCGTTCTCGTAGCCCGAAAATCCGAACAGGGCCCCCCCGGCGAGGGCGGCGTCGTTGCGGCCGGTCAGTTGCCGGGCGAGCAGGTACATCGAGATCGCCGCGGACGGGCGTGCCGCGAGGGTGAGGATGTTGAACGCGGCCACCGGTCCCGCTTCCCAGGTGATCGGTGCTGCCATCAGGGCGGCGGTCGGCACCGATGTCGTCCAGCCCATGCTGTAGCCGTCGGGCGCGAAGACGAGGCGCGACCAGAACGGGTCCTGTCCGTGCGCGACCGCCCAAGGCCACCAGGCGAGCGCCCAGGCGATCAGTTTGGGGTCGTCGCCGTATCCGAGCAGCGCGGCCCCGATGCGCGGATCGGCGCCGACCGCGACGAGGGTGATGCCGGTGTAGAGGATTGCCGCGCCGAGAAACCAGCGGACGCGCAGGTCGCCGTCAGACCCGCGCTGCGATATCGATATGGTCGGTTCCCCTCGCCCTGTAGGCGTCCATAATGCCCGTGGCGTCGAGGAAGGGGGAGAGCCCGCCGTCCGGCTCGATGACCGACAGGCGGTAGCCGAGCGAGACGAGCCAGTCGCAGTATGAGGGACCGTCGATGCCGGAGATGCCCGCGAGCATGTCCGGGCTGAACTCGCTCACGATCATCGGACGGTCACGGCGGATCACGGCGAGGCAGCCCTGCAGGGCGAGATACTCGGCCCCTTCGACGTCGGCCTTGATGAGATCGATGCGCCGATCGATTGGCACCAGGCGCTCCGGCGGGATCGCCGGCACCGTTTCCGTCTCGGACCAGGCGTTGGCCGCATCGGGCAGGGACGACGTCGTGCCGTTGGAAAACGACGAATGCAGGGCGAGCAGCTCGGTGCGTGGACCGGCCGCGCATTGGCAGACCACGATCTGCGAGAAGCCGTTTCGCCGCCGGCTGATGTCCAGGAGATGGGCGTTGCGCGGGTTCGGCTCCACCGCGAGGACGTAGCCCTCGGGTCCGACGATCGAGGCCGCGAGCATCGAGATCGCGCCGATATTGGCGCCGAGGTCGATCACGCCCTGGCCCCGGACGAGATGGTTTGCGATGCATGCACTGACGTCGGGTTCGTAATCGCCGGCACGCACCGCGCTGCCGACCGCGAGATCATCCTCTCGCACCATGATCACGTAATCGTCCTTCGCGACTTCGATCGGAGCCGCACCGGACGCACGACCCAATTCGCGCCGGCTGAATTCGAGACTGCTGAGATAGCTCGCGACGAGGGTCGACAGCTCCTCGCCGGCACGCGCGAAATGGCCGGCACGTTCCTCGGGATTGGGATGACGTCCTAGGATCAGCCGAAAACATGCCTCGATGTCGGCGGCGGAAGCACGATTGTCGAAACCGGAGGGGGTGGGAGCCGGCGGGGCCGGCTCCCGGTCGAGCAGCCTTCGCAGGCCGCGGATCACACGTAGATGTTGGTGTAGGCGTTGAACGTGTCGCCCGAGTTCTTGACAGTCCCGTTCATGCCGCTCGGGAAGAACAGGCCGCCGCCGGGCCCCGCGCCACCATAGACGATGTTGAGCACCTGATTGAACGTGCGGCGGTAGCACTGGCCGTTCGGATCGGAATTGACGATGTTGATCGGATTACCGCCGCTGATGCTGGTGCCGTTGTCGTCTGGGACCCCCGAGATCGTCGCGCGCAGGTTGGAGATCGCGTTGGTGACCGCGCTGCCGCCCTGGCTGGCGAGGTAACCCCGGATCGCGCCGGCATGATAGCCTTCCATTGCCAGCACGCTCGATGCGTAGGAGATGTTGCCGGGGTCCGAGAGGTAGGCGGCGCCCCCGGCATAGGCGGTGACGCCGACATCCTCGAAGATGTACGAGCCGATGATGAAGTCGATCTCGCTCGCGAACGGATTGAAGGTCTGCCCCTGGGCGATCAGTCCCGCTGCCACCGCGAGCGTGGTGAACGAGGCCGTCAGGTCGATCTGCGGCTGCGCGACCGCGCTCGAGCCGAGGGCGGCCAGCAGGAACGAGACATGCTGGAACTCGTCGGCCGCGATCCGCTGGAAGTAGTAGGCGAGCTGCGCGGTCTGGAACGGCACCAGCGTGGTTGCCGGAGCCGTCGGCGCCGGACCGCCGTTGGTCAGCGAGAGTGCCTTGCCGGTGACGCCGAGCAGGTAGTAGTTCGCCTCGAGATATTCGAGGTTGAGCGCGAAGTTCAGCACGTCCGGGTCGCCGAGCACGAAGGTGGAGGCGGCGCGCGCGGAGCGCATCATCGGCAGGCCGCCGGCGGCAAGGCCCGAGGCTGCGAGCGATGCCGTCTTCATCACGCTTCGCCGCTTGACGAGGTTGTCGATGTAGCCGGCGAGGCGGCTGTCTTGCACTGTCATCTGCGTGTCCTTCAGAGCGGGACCGTTCGGCCCCAATTGCGAGAAGCGGTCTCGATGTCGCGTCACGACGAAGCGAGCGCGCTGTTCGAATAGCTGACGCCATTCGGGAAGATGGCGCCGCTGCTCTTTCCGGATCCGGCATAGGCGATCGCCAGCACCTGGGCCGGCGTGCGCCGATAGGCCTGGGCCTGGCTGTCGCCGTTGCTGATGTTGAACGGATTGTTCTGATCCGCGGTGCCTTCGTCGCCGACGCCCGACAGGCTCGCGCGCAGGGCGGAGATCGCGTTCGTCGCGGCGCCCGCGCCGAACTGCGACAGGAAGCCGCGAATGGCCCCCGCCTGCTGCGCCTCGACGCCGAGGAAACCCGCCGCGTACTGCAGATTGACCTTGTCGGTGACGAGAGCGGCGGCACCGGCGAGCGCGGTGACGCAGACATCCTCGATCAGGTACGCGCCGAGAAGGAAGTTCACCTCGCTCGAGAACGGATTGAAGGTCTGACCGGCAGAGATCAGGCCGGCCGCCTGGGCGACCGCGGTGTAGGCGGCGTCGAAGTCGATCGACGGCTCGGCGACGGCGCTCGCCCCGAGCACGGCCCGCACGGTTCTGACATGCGCGAGCTCGTCGTTGGCGAGCTGCTCGGCGAAGTAGGCGACGGCCGGATCGGAGAAAGGAACCAGCGTCGAGCCCGCTGGCACGGTGATGGTGCCCGGGGTCCCGGAGCCGCCCGCACCGCCGTTCGCGGCACCCGACACCAGGCTCGAATCGAGCTGAGCGAGACCGGAGCCGAGGACGGCGCGGAGATAATATTCGGCGCCGAGATATTCGAAATTCAGCGCGAAATTGAAGATGTCGACGTCGGTGATCGTGGCGGCTTCCGCGTCGCGGCTTGCGAGGACGGTGGTCACGCCGAGCGCTGTCGCGGCGGCGAGGCCGGCGGCCGGCGACTTGAACAGGCTGCGGCGCGACCGGGCGGCCGGCGCCGCATCGACGGTTTCTGTAACTGACATGTTGGCTTGAACCTCCCGAACCCTGACGCTTTGCGTGCGCGTCACCGTGCGCATCTACGCGCGAATCCGTGGAATGGATGGGCTGTTACCGGGCGGACACGTCCGAATTCGCTGACACGGCGTTAACAACTCCGTGATCCCCGCTCAGTGCTGGGCGCGCATCCTGGCGATCAGGCTCTGGATCGTGGGCGGGGGCGGCACCGCGTAGTGCGGGACCTGACCGCGTTGAAGCTGTTGCAACAGTGACAGGCCGGAGGCCGGCTCGGCCGGCTTGGATCCCTGGTCGGCGTCGTCGGACGGGATCGGGGTCGGCCTGAGCGTGCGGCTCCCGTCGGGCGAGATCACGACCACGCGGTCGGCAGCGATCGACATGATCGTGTAGGGTCCGGCCCGGCCGCCCTCGCCCGCCACCAGCGGCTTGCCCCCGTCGTCGAACACCACGCGCCGCGAGGTGGCGGACATCAGGATCGCCGACAGGCGAGGCACCGCGTTGGCCGCGACCTGCGCGTGCTTGGCGGCCGCGGGGCGGCGATCGGCGCTGAACAGCGGGCGCGCGAGGATGGCGTCACCGTCGCCCGCGTCCGCGACCCGCGCCGGCAAGGCGGCCGCCGGATGCGGCGCGATCCGCGCGGCCACGATCGTCGGAGGCGGCTCGCTGCTCGCCAGCTCGGCCAATGCCACCGCCAGCAATGCGGCGCCGAGCAGGAGCGGAGGGAACAGGGCGCGGTTCATCGCCGCACTCTCGCTCCCGGACGCGCCATCGTCTATCCCCGCCGACACGCCGTCCCGCGCGACAGGAGTAACCGCTTGGCATTCGTCTCTTTCGCGCAGAATGCCGAGGACCTGATGCTCTGGCGTGCCCTGCGCCATGTCGAGCGCGGCTTCTGGATCGATGCCGGCGCCGCCGATCCGGACGAATGGAGCGTCACCCGCGCCTTCCACGACCGCGGCTGGACCGGGGTCAACGTCGAACCGAGCGCGCACTACTTCAGCCGGCTGCGCGCGGCCAGGCCCGGCGACATCAACCTGCGCGTGGCTCTTGGCGCGCAGCCCGGCAGCCGGCCGTTCCATGTCGTCGAGGACACCGGGCTGTCGACCTTCGACGGCGAACTCGCCCGATCGCACGCGCGCGCGGGCTTCCATGTGCGGCCATCGGCGGTCGAGGTCTGCACGCTCGCCGACATCTGCCGGTGGCACGCGCCGGCGCAGATCCATTTCCTCAAGATCGACGTCGAGGGCGCCGAGGCGGAGGTGCTCGCCGGTGCCGACTTCACCCGTTTCCGGCCCTGGATCGTGCTGGTCGAGGCGACCGTCCCGCTCTCGGACCAGCGGACGGAGGCCGGATGGGAGCCGATCCTGGCCGGCCACGGCTACCGGTTCGTCTGGTTCGACGGGCTCAACCGTTTCTATGTCGCGCCCGAACACGTGGACATGCTGGTGCCCGCGTTCGCGACGCCGCCCAACCATCTCGACGACTGGATGCTGGCGGCCGACCGGGAGAGGCGCAATCGACTGGCCGAGCTCGCCGCCTCGCTCGAAGCGGCCAAGCTGATCGAGGCACGCGCCACGGTCGAGCGTGAGCGCGCCGCCATCGAGCGCGAGCGGCAACGGGCCGACATCGTGGCCTCGCTCGCCGCGCGCGACGAGGCCCTGCGCGCGGCCGAAGCGGCCGAGACGGACGCGGCCTGGCTGCGTCTGTCCATCGAGGCGCTCCGCGAGGCGGCGTCCACTCCCGAGCCACCCCCGCCGGAACCGCTGCCGGAGCCGCCACCGCCGGAGCCGCCGGAACCCGAGATCATCGTCCAGCCGCCCGTGCCGCCCCGCAGGCGGTTTATGGCCCGCGTGCTGCTGCCGTTCTGGCGGCTGATCCGGCCGATGGCCAGGCCGATCGCCTGGCGCGTCCGCACCTTCATGACGGCCGAATTGCGCGACGATCTGCGCGCCGCCCTGCGCGACGACCCGCGCGGCGTTCCGGCCAGCATCCCGGCACCGGCCGAACGGGCCTTCGACGATCATGGCGGCTCCTCGGCCGAGGCGGTTCGACCGGCGCCGGTCCCCGAACACGCGCGCGCGCCGCGTCGCGCCGTGCACCAGTTCCATCCGTCGATCGCGGCGGGCGACGCCATCACCAACGGCATGATGCTGACACGCGCACGTCTGCGTTCGCTCGGCTTCGAGAGCGAGATCTATGTCGAGAACAGCGCGGACCTGCCGGACGCGGCCCGGACGCTGGAGGATCTGCCCGAGCACGACGACTACGTGCTGATGGTCCACCACTCGCTCGGTCATCCCGGCATCGAGCGGATCGCCGCGATCGCCGCGCCCAAGATCCTGGTCTACCACAACATCACCCCCGCCCCCCTGCTCGACCACCCGCATCTCAAGGCGATGGCGGTGCTGGGACGCGAGCAGCTCGGCTTCTGGCGGACGCGCGTCGCGGCCGCGATCGGCGTGAGCGCCTACAATTCGGTCGAGCTGCGGCGGGCGGGCTTCCCGGTCGTGCGCACCTGCCAGCTCCTATTCGATGTCGACCGGCTGCGCGAGCGCGCGGTCCGCGTCGAGCACGCCGGCGACCCGTTCACCATCCTGTTCGTCGGCCGGATCGTGCCGAGCAAGGGTCAGGCGGACCTCGTCGACGCCTTCGCGGCCTTCAGGGCGGCGTTCCGCGACCGCCCCAGCCGGCTGGTTCTGGTCGGGCGCACCTTTGCCGGCTCGGAGGCCTACGAGGCCGAGATCAGGCGGCGGATCGAGCGTCATCGTCTCGCCGGCTCGGTCGTGCTGACGGGAGGGGTCGACGATGAGACGCTGCACGAGTGGTTCGCGCGCGCCGACATCTTCGCGTCCATGAGCCTGCACGAGGGCTTCGGCGTCCCGCTGGTGGAGGCGATGGCTCACGGCCTGCCGATCGCCGCCCTCGCGTCCGGCGCGGTTCCGCTCACCCTCGGCGACGGCGGGATCCAGGTCGGGACCGCCGACGGCATGCCGCGCGCGCTGCTGACGCTCGCGACCGACCCGGCGGCGCGCGCGAGCCTCGTGGACGCGCGGGCGGAACGGCTGGATGCGTTCGCCTGGGCGCGGCAGCAGGACGCCCTGATCGAGTCGCTGGCGATCGCGGGCGCGGTGCGGCCGCTCGGCGCGCCGACCGATCCCCCGGCCTTCGACCTGACCGTGGCCGGCCACGTCAATGGCAGCTACAGCCTGGCCACCGTCAACCGGACATTGGCCCTGGCGCTGGACGCCGAGGCTCCGGGACGGATCGGCTTGTTGCCGGTCGAGGGCGAGAGTGCCTCTCTCGTCGACGTTCCGGGCGCGCAGTGGGAGCGCCTGGAGGCGCTCGCATCGCGGGAGCGGTCGCGGATCGGTCCCGCGGTCGTGATCAGCCAGCATTATCCGGTCTGGGTGCCGGACCCAGCTGCGCCGCTCCGTCTCGCCTACCTGTTCTGGGAGGAGAGCCTGGTGCCGGACCACGTGGTCACGGTGCTTAACGACGGCTTCGATGCGGTGCTGGCGCCCTCCCGGTTCGTGGCCAAGGTACTGGTCGATTCCGGGGTCGTCGTCCCGGTCAGGACCGTCGGCTTCGCGCCGCCGCTCGAGGCGTTCGCCCGCATGCCGGATCGCGAGCGGCGCGCGGACCGCCCGTTCACCTTCCTGCACGTCTCGTCGGCCTTTCCGCGCAAGGGGCTCGACCTGCTGCTCGCCGCCTACGCGCGCGCTTTCGGCGCGGGAGAGCGGGTCAGGCTGCTCGTCAAGACGTTTCCCAATCCGCACAACGAGGCCGCGCGGCAGATCGCCGACCTCAGGGCGCGTTGTCCGGGCCTGAACGAGATCGTCCATTTCGACGAGGATCTCCCGCTCGAGGCTGTGGCAGGGCTCTACCGCGACGCGGACGCGATGGTCCTGCCGAGCCGCGGCGAGGGGTTCAACATCCCGGCCGCCGAGGCGGCGGCGGCCGGGATCCCGTTGATCGTCTCCGCCGCCGGCGGTCATCGGGATTTTCTCGGGCCTGACGAGGCACGCCTGGTCGACGGACGTCACGCTGTCTCCACCAGCCATCTCGCGTCCGAGGGCTCGATCTGGTTCGAGCCGGATCTCGACGCGCTCGCTCGCGCGATGCGCGACTGCGTCGATCAGCCGGACGCCGCGCGCGCGCGGGCCGAGCGCGCGCGCAGCGCCGTCCTCGATCGGCTCGATGCCCGCCGGTTCGCGCGGCGCGTGCTGGCCGAAGTCGGCGCCCTGATAGGCACGCCGCCGCCGGCGCCACCGGCGCGGATCGCCATCCTGACCACCTGGGGCGTACGCTGCGGGATCGCCGAGTATGCGGCGATGCTGGTCGGCGCCATGCCGGCGGCCGTGTCCGCGCTGACGATCCTGGCCGACACCCGATCCGACGCGCGCGATGCGCCTCGCGTGGTTCCCGCCTGGCGGCTCGGCGAGGATTTCGATGCGGATCAGGTCGCCCGCGCGATCGCGCGCCAGGATCCCGGCGTGCTGCTCGTCCAGCATCAGCCCGGCCTGTTCTCGTGGGAGCGCCTGGCCGCGTTGCTCGCGGACCCCCGCGTACGCGGACGGACCATCGTCGTGACGCTGCACAACACGCGCAGCCTCGACGCGCTCGATCCGGTGGCGCGTGACGCGCTCGCGGCCTCGCTCGCGCATGTCGCGCGCGTGATCGTCCACTCGCCCGAGGACCTCGATCGCCTGCGCGGTGCCGGTATCGCGCATGTCGTCGTGATCCCGCAGGGCGTCCCGTCCTCTCCGGCGCAGGCGCGGGGCGCCCGTCCGCTGCTGCGCGACGACGCGCCGGTGATCGGCGCCTACGGCTTCCTGCTGCCGCCCAAGGGGTTCGGCTCGCTGATCGAGGCGCTCAAGATCCTCCGCCTGACCTGGCCCCGGGCGACCCTGCGGATGGTCACCGCGCTGTATGATCAGGGGCCGTCCGAGGTCGAGCATCATCGCCTGCGAAGGCTCGCGCACGATATCGGCGTCGGCAACGAGGTGGAGTGGCACACGGGCTTCCTGCCGCCCGACACCAGCCAGGCGCTGCTCGCCGGCTGTGACCTGCTGGTGCTGCCCTACCGCCCGACGCCGGAGGCCTCGAGCGCTGCACTGCGGACCGCGCTCGCGAGCCTGGTCCCGACCGCGGTCACCCCGCTCGACATCTTTCGCGAGGCGGGGGAGGCGGTCGCTCGCCTGTCCGGCGAGACACCGGACGAGATCGCCGGCGGCGTCGAAGCACTGCTCAAGGACGCCGACCGGCGCCGGGCGCTGGCCGGGCGACAACAAGCCTGGCTGCGCGAGCGGTCATGGAGCGTGATCGCGGGCCGCACGTTCCGGATGCTCGAGGCGCTGCACGCCGAGCGGCCTCGGGGGGAGTAGCGGGGCGCCGCCCCGCACCCCGCCAAACGCAGAGCGTTTGGATCGCCAATGAATTTAGTCATGTGCGGGTCCGGGGGCGCCTGCCCCCGGCGGGTCCAGGGCAGAGCCCTGGGCTAAACTCCCGGCAACTCGTTGATCGACACAACCCGCCACTCTCTCGCGTGCCGTTCGAGGACGGTCAGCGAGAGGTTCTGCACCGACAGATGCAGCGCCTGGTGGGCGGTCAGGCCGAGCGCGTGCGCGGCCGCCGCCCGGATCGCGCCGCCGTGGCTGACCGCGACGATGTCGCGTCCCGCGCAGGTCTCGGCAAGGCGCTCCATCGTTCGCCCGACCCGCTCGCAGACCTCGACGAAACTCTCCCCGCCGGGAGGCCGCTCGTCGGCCGCCACCGGCCAGAACGGGTGCGCGGGACCGGCGAGACGCGCCGGCAGGTCAGCGTGCGCCAGCCCCTGCCAGTCGCCGAGATTCTGCTCGATCAGCCCGGCTTCGACCGACAGCGCGGGTGGGCTCGCGCGCCACTGGCCGATCGCGTCGGCCGTGCGCCGCGTCCGCGACAGCGGGGTGACCAGCCAGAGCGCGTCGGCCGGCAGGCGCTGGGCGAGCGCCTGATACATCGGCACCTGGGCGACCAGGCTCTCGGGGCAGAGCGGCACGTCGTGGACGCCGTAGAGCCGGGCCCGCGCGCGCTCCTCGACCAGCGCGTGGCGCACCAGCCAGAACCGCGTGATGCCCGGCTCGAGGCCGACGGCGTCGAGGATCGATGGGGTCAAGGCCATGGGATGTCCGCGTCAGGGGTCGGGCGGCGCGCCGAAGCTCGGTTGCGGATCGCGCAGCTCGAGCAGCGCGCGGTGCCGCAGGAGCAGCGACAATTTGTCGAGACAGGCGCGTGCGTCGCCGATCTCGCGGGCGACGCGCGCCCCGTCGTCGATCCCCTCGTGCGACGGCTCGCCCGACACCAGGCGGGCGCCGGCCGAGATGCGCAGCGCGCCGGCCAGGGTGCCGTCGCCGCCGGCGACCGGCGCCGGCTGCCCGATATGGCACCGCAGGCCGGCGAGGAACCGCTCGGCCACTGGAAGGTGGGAGGGCAGGGCGTCGCTCACGTCCGCGTTCAACCACTGGTAGAGCCGGCGCGCGCCCTCGAGGTCGAACGGCCGCCGGTCGGGCCCGAGCACGAGGAACGGCATGATGGTCTGGATCTCGTCCCAGCCCGCCTGCGCGTCGCCCAGCGACGGGCGGCGCAACGGCGGCGCCTCGATCCGGACCAGGTCGGGATTGGCGTCGATCGCGTCGCGCACGGCCTGCGTGAACTGCTCGAGGATTTCCCGCTTGCGCAGTGCCGGGACCCGGGCGAAGGCCGCCATCTCCGCGCAGGCCGCCTGCCAGCGCAGCAGCATGCCGGCGTTGACCGAGGCGGGCAGGATCGCGGCGTCGGTCGGCTCCGGCCAGTCGGGCCGGCCGGAATAGTCGGCCAGCCCCGCCGGCAGCGAACATCGCGCGAGCCGCTCCATCACCGGCGCGGGCAGCAGCAGCGCGCCGCAGAAGGGCGGCCCGGTGAAGAATTTCGATCCCGTCACCATCACGGTCCAGCCGATCTCGACGAAGGACCGGATCCGGGCCGCCGTCAGCCGCGCCTGGCAGGCGTCGACCACCACATCGATCGAACCGCGGTGGCGCCGGCCGAGACGCGCCACGCAGTCGATCGACGGCGCCGTCAGACCGGTCTTGGAGACGTCGAGATAATGCAGCAGGACGCGCCGGCCGCTCGCGACCGCGTCGGCCACGAGCCGCTCGCAGGCCGCGTCGACCTCGTGCGGCGGGATCAGGGTTCCGTCGCCACGGCGGACGGCAAGGTCGGCCCGCCTGGTGTCGCCCCGCATGCCGGCGAGCAGCCCGCTCTTGACGACGGTGGCGCCGCGCGACGTGTCGCCCGCGAAATGGCGTCCGATCGAGGCGAGCGGGACGCCGCTGCCGGTTTCTTCCGGTGCGGTCAGCACGTTGAGGATCGGACGGTCGTCGGCGAGCGAGGACAAGGCGAGCGCGAACAGCTCGCAATCGGTTCCCGACGCGGTCAGCACGACGCCGGCGGCGGCGGGCAGCCCGTAATGGCGGGCGATCGCGTCGCGGACGGCGCGCGCCTCCGCCAGCCCCGCCTCCTGTCCGGCGCCGGCGAGCGCACCGAGCACGATACGGCGGCGGCCGGCCTCGGCGCCCGCGAACCCGCGCTCCGACAGCGAAGAGGCGGTCGAGGACGCGAAGGTCAGCGCCCAGGGGCGCGGCCGGTGGCTGCAGCCATAGTGGTTGAGCCGGCTGGACGCGCCCACGCCCAGCCGCGCGTCGCCGCCGGCGGCCAGAAGCTGCTCGACCGGGCCGAGCAGCGGCCAGGCGGCGCGCACGCGGTCGGCTGCGTGCGGCTCGAGGTCGGGTGCGGCGTCCTGCAGCGGCGCGAGCTGGCGCCAGAGTGTGGCGAGCCGCTCGGGCGGCGGCGGTGCCGGCGCTCCCAGCTCGAGGGCCCATTCCTGCGGCGGCCGGTCATCCGGTCCGTCGAGGTGCCAGAACAAGGCCGCGACACGCGCGGCCGCGAGGCCCGCGAGGCCTGACCCGAGGCCGGCGGAGACGAGGAACGACAGTTCGAGCGCGTGGCGGAGGTGGAAGGCGCAGATCCTGCCGGGCCCGACCGATTCGGGGCCGAGCACGATCTCGGCGTCGCGGCGGACGACGAACACCCCGCCAGAGAGGGCGAGCCGCACACGCATCCCGTCGGCCACGATCCGCAGATCCGGCCGCTGGAGTGCTGCGAGCAACGGTGCGTTCAGTCCCTCGGCATACACACCGCAATCCCCCCGACATCGCCCACGGACACGGGCCCGGCCACGCTGTCCGCAGCCGGGACCGAGATCAAGTTACCGATGATGGCGGAGCGCGCGCGCGTGCAAACCCAGGGGCGGACGCGGAGCCGGTTGCTTGTTGCCCTCCCGGACAGGCGATGGCAGGTTGCCCCGCGTTCGGACCGTCTTGGCGGCAACAGGGATCAGCATGCGCATTCTCCTGACCGGCGGTTGTGGCTTCATCGGTTCGGCCGTCGTGCGGCGCCTGATACGTGATGGCGATCATTCCGTCGTCAATATCGACGTGATGACCTATGCCGCGTCCGAGGATGCGCTGGAGGACGCCGGGTCGAGCCCGGCTTACGCGCATGTGCGCGCCGATATAACGGATGCGGACGCGATCGCGCGCGCGTTCGCCGACGCCGATCCCGATGCGGTGATGCACCTTGCCGCGGAAAGCCATGTCGACCGTTCGATCGATGGACCCGCGCCGTTCATCCATACGAACGTCGTCGGCACGCTGGTGATGCTGGAGGCCGCCCGCAAGCATTGGGCGCAGCTCGAGCCCGAGCGACGCGCGCGGTTCCGTTTCCACCACATCTCGACCGACGAGGTGTTCGGCGCCCTCGGTCAGGACGATCCGCCGTTCACCGAGACGACGCCGTATGACCCGCGCAGTCCCTATTCCGCGAGCAAGGCGGCGTCGGATCATCTCGTCCGCGCGTGGTTCCATACCTACCATTTCCCGGCCTTCGTGACCAACACGACCAACAATTACGGTCCGTGGCATTTTCCGGAAAAGCTCATCCCGCTGGTCACCATCAACGCGCTCGAGGGCCGGGAACTGCCGGTCTACGGCGACGGGTCCAACAAGCGCGACTGGCTGTTCGTCGAGGATCACGCCGAGGCGCTGGTGCGCGCGGTCGAGCGCGGCGAGCCCGGCGAGACCTACGCGATCGGGGCGCGCCAGCCGCGGTCGAACCTCGAGGTGGTGAGCACCATCTGCCGGATTCTCGACGAGATCGTGCCCGATCCCGCTGGTCCGCGCGAGCGGCTGATCCGGTTCGTCACCGACCGTCCCGGCCATGACTGGCGCTACGAGATCGACGCGAGCCACGCCGAGCGCGCGCTCGACTGGCGTGCCCGGCACGATTTCGAGCAGGGCATACGGCGCACCGTGCAATGGTATGTCGACAACCGCGCCTGGTGGGAGGCGATCCGCGCGCGACGCTATGGCGGCCAGCGTCTCGGCACGGCGGCCTGATCGATGGCGAAAGGAAGTCCGATCTCGATGAAGGGCATCGTGCTGGCCGGCGGGTCGGGCACGCGTCTGCATCCGATCACGCTCGCCAACAGCAAGCAGCTGCTGCCGGTCTACGACAAGCCGATGGTCTACTATCCGCTGAGCACGCTGATGCTGGCGGGCATCCAGGACATCATGATCATCTCGACCCCCGCCGACCTGCCGCAGTTCCAGCGGCTGCTCGGCAGCGGCGAGCAGCTCGGCGTGCGCTTCCAGTATCGCGAGCAGGCCAGGCCCGACGGGATCGCGCAGGCGTTCCTGATCGCCGAGGACTGGCTGCAGGGTTCGGCGTGCGCGTTGGCACTGGGCGACAATCTGATCTTCGCCGACCATCTCGGCGTGCTGCTGCGCGCCGCCGTCTCGCGGCCGGAGGGTGCGACGGTGTTCGCCTACCAGGTGCGCGATCCGGAGCGCTATGGCGTGGTGTCGTTCGACGAGTCGAGCCGCGCGATCGAGATCGTCGAGAAGCCGCGCGAGCCGAAGAGCAACTGGGCGGTCACCGGGCTCTATTTCTACGACCATCGCGTGACCGAGTTCGCCCGCTCGATCAAGGCCTCGCCGCGCGGCGAGCTCGAGATCACCGATCTCAACCGGGTCTATCTCGAGGAGGGCTCGCTGCATGTCGAGCGTCTCGGCCGCGGCTGTGCCTGGCTCGACGCCGGCATGCCCGACAGCCTGCTGCAGGCGGCGACCTTCGTGCAGACCATCCAGGACCGGCAGGGCATGCTGGTGGGCTCCCCCGAGGAGGTCGCGTTCCGCATGGGTTTCATCGATCGCGACGCGCTGCGCGCGCGTGCCGCCCAGCTCAACAAGACCGAGCTCGGCCGCCTCCTGGGAGAGCTTGCCGATCACGCCTGAGCGTTTCGAAAGGACATGACCGCGATGAAAGCAGAGCGTCTCGCGATACCGGACGTCATCCTGGTCACCCCGCCGAAGTTCGGCGACAGCCGCGGCTTCTTTTCCGAGACCTTCAACGCGCCGCGCTTCGCGGAGGCCGGCATCACCCTGCCGTTCCTGCAGGACAACCAGAGCCTGTCGGCGAGGCGCGGCACCATACGCGGGCTGCATTGCCAGCTCGAACCGCATGCGCAGGGCAAGCTCGTGCGCGTCACCAGGGGGGCGGTCTGGGACGTGGCGGTCGATGCCCGCGTGGGCTCGGCCACCTACGGGCAATGGGTGGGCGCCGAATTGTCGGCCGAGAACTGGGCGCAATTGTGGGTCCCGCCCGGCTTCCTGCACGGGTTCGTGACGTTGGTCGACGACACCGAGTTCGTCTACAAATGCACCGATGTCTACGACAAGCCCTCGGAGCGCGCGGTGATGTGGGACGACCCCGACCTTGCCATCGCCTGGCCGATCGCTGACGGCGAGGCGCAGCTTTCCGACAAGGACAAGCTCGCGTCGAGCTTCAGGGACAGCCACGGCTGGTTCACCCTCTGATGGCCGGGCGCATCCTCGTGACCGGCGGCAACGGCCAGCTCGCGACGTCGCTGTTGCATGCGGGCGGCGCGCGCGTCCATCGCGTCGGACGGCCGGAGTTCGACTTCGACCGGCCCGAGACGGTCGAGATCGCGTTTCGCGCGGCCGCGCCCTCGATCGTGGTCAATGCGGCAGCCCACACGGGCGTCGACGTCGCCGAGAGCGAGCCGGATGCGAGCGCGCGCGCCAACCATGACGGGCCGCGCCGGTTGGCGGCACTCTGCGCCGAGGCCGGCATCCCGTTGATCCATGTCTCGACCGACTACGTCTATGACGGCACCAAGGGCGCGCCCTATGTCGAGACCGATCCGACGTCGCCGACGGGCGTGTATGGCCGCACCAAGCGCGCCGGCGAGGAGGCGTGTCTTGCCGCCCATCCGGACACGATCGTGCTCAGGACGTCGTGGGTGTTCTCGCCCCATGGCCGCAACTTCATCAAGACGATGCTGAATGCGCAGATCAAGACCAGCACGCTCAAGGTGGTGGCCGACCAGGTCGGGTCGCCCACCAGCGCGCCCGATCTTGCGGACGCCATCCTCGCGATCGTGGCGCGGATCGAGAGCGACGGTCTCCAGCCGGCTCATGCCGGGATCTACCACGCGGCCAATCGAGGGTTCACGACCTGGCACGGGCTTGCGACGGCGACGTTCGAGGAGGCCGTCCGTCACGGCCGCGCGATGCCGGAGGTGGCCGCGATCACGACGGCGGATTGGCCGACGCCCGCCGTCCGGCCGCCCGACACGCGGCTGGATTGCGGCAAGCTCGAGCGCACCTTCGGGGTGGTGATGCCGGAGTGGCGGCCGAGCCTCGCGCGGACGGTCGACGAGGTGCTCGGCACGCATTGATCGCCGATGAGCGATCACGTCACGGTCCTGCTCTCGACTTACAACGGGCAGCGCTTTCTCGCCGACCAGCTCGCGAGCTTCGTCGACCAGACGCATGATCGATGGTGCCTGCGCTGGCGCGACGACGGCAGTGCCGATGGTTCGCGACGAGTGCTGGACGAATTCGCGCGCACGCAGCCGGCCGGACGATGCGCGCCGCTCGCCGACGACGGGCGCCATCGCGGCATCGGCGACAGTTTCCTGTCCATGCTGCGCCATCATGTGGAGACGGGTTCGGACGATCTCGTGGCGTTCGCCGACCAGGACGATGTGTGGCTGCCGGAGAAGCTCGCGCGGGCGGTGCGCGCGCTGGATCCCGTGCGGGGCCGGCCGACGCTCTACTGCGCCCGGCAGATGCTGGTCGACGAACGCGGCCGTACGTTGGGGCCGTCGCCGGACGTTCGCCGCCCGCCCGCGTTTCCGGCCGCGCTGGCGCAGAACATCGCCACCGGCTGCACGGTCCTGCTCAACGCGCGGGCCGCGCGACTGGTCACGTCGCTCGCGGCACCCGCGCGGACGCTGCACGATTGGTGGTCGTATCTGGTCGTGACGGCCGCGGGCGGCGAGATCCTCGTCGACGGGATCCCGGTCGTTCTCTACCGCCAGCATGGCGGCAATGCCGTGGGAGCGGCGCGCACGAAGCTGCGCCGCGGCGCGAGCGCGCTGCGACGCGGCCCGGTCGAGTTCATGGGGCTGCTGCACCGGCACGTGGCAGCACTTGGCGACGCCGGCGACGCATTGTCGCCCGCGTCGCGCGAGCGGCTGGCGGAGATCGACAGCGCGCTGCGCGGCGGCCTGCGCGACCGGGCCCGCCTGCTGCGTGGCCTCGATCTCGATCGTCAGACCTGGTCGGAGACCACGATCTTCAAACTGTGGTTTCTGGTTGGTTGAATCGACGCTTGGCGCAATCGGACATCAGCGGAGCGACGGTGTTCCCATCACGTCGCACTTGTAGGGCGGAAGCCAGCATGGAAAGCCGAGATGCGGCGAGATGCGCCAACGAACAGTCGACAGAGCGGCACGGCTTTCGATGCCCGGAACCCGGGAGATCAGCGACAATGGCCCGGTCACTGCATGATAATAGGCAATGATCCGAAAGCCCTCGCTGTCCGGCATCGCGCGAAAGTCGAGGGTGTTGACCAGGTTGTCAGGTCCCGCCTTGAGGATCAGCGATCCGAAGTAGGTCGGCAGGAGAGCGGGTGCGGCCTGGGGAACCTGAACGACCCAGGCCCTCTCCTGCTCGCGGGCCGGCTTCGGCCGGAGCTGTATCATGCACGCGAGCAGGACAGACGAGAAGATGATCGACAAGACCATGCGGTGTGGTCCGGCGAGGTTCCGGACGAAGATGAACCCCAGCAAGAGCAGTCCGGGAAAAGTCCATTTGAAGTAGTGGATGTTCTGGAACAGCCACAGGCCGCTCGGTTGCAGGTCGCCATACAAGAAGAACAGGGTCCAGGTCGTCGCGATGAGGAGCGACAGCAGGCCGAACGGGGCGCGCTGCTCCGACCGCAGGAAGGGGATGGACAGCATTCCCGCGAAGCTCGCCACCAGCCAGGGGAAGCGCTGCAGCAGACCGACCCCGGTCGGCAACCAGGGACGTGGATCGATCAGCAGGAGATAGCTCTTCCACCAGAGGTTCGTGGCGCGGAAACCGATCCGGTTCGAAAGCAGCATGTAGGGGGTCGGGTGCCAGCCATAGATCGACAGGTACAGAACTGCGTAAGGCAAACCGAGCAGCGCGCCTCCGGCCAGTGCCGCGAGCATCGGGGCAATGACCGTCTCCCGGGCTCTCGAGCGCGAACCGAGAACGGCCGAGAAGGACACCACGACCAGGAGCGCATCGGTCGGCCTCGTCTCGATCATGGCGGCCGACAACGCGCCCATCCCCACGATCCTGACAAGGTATTTCACCGTGTCGCGGGTCAGGCTCGACGCTCGCGCCGACAAGGCGAGGAGCCACCAGATCAGGGCAGCCGACAAGGTCGTGTTCCATGGCTCGATCCAGACATGGCGAAGCGAAGTGCTCGCGACGGTACCGAGCAGGAAGATCAGGACGGACATTGTTCTTCCGATCCCGCTGGCGTCGCAGAACGTCACGAAGCCAAGCAGGCAGGCGAGCAGGCAGAGCAGGTCGGCCACGAAGAAGCACTGGGTCGGCATCCAGTGGACGAACAGGGCACCAGCCAGTGGATAGCCCAGCGGATACCAGTGTCTCTCTGGAACGAGCGCGCCATGCGCCAGGGATGTGGCGGACTTGACGTAGTTTCCCTGATCAAACCACCCGTTCCAGCCGAGTGGATAATGAACGTTCGTGCCAGGTGTCGCGGAGTCGCCAAGGTAGCCGTGCACGTAGCAGACGCTCAGGAGAAGGCTGCCGAGGCTGACGGCCAGGAAGGGGGTGGAGGCGATGCGCCTCGCTGCGCCCTTTACCTTCCGGTGCCAAACCGAGAGATGAGCCTGGGCGCTTGCCCAGCCGAGCATGACGGGGCGCGACGAGGTCATCTCCGATTTCTGGTCATCCGGCGCGATGCCAGTCAAGCAAGTTTTCATTGCTTTGAGTGGGACCTGCGTATCCCGAACCTTGCGCGACGGCTGCTTGGCGGCTACTGCCCTCTGCGACCGGCTGACGCGCGAAGTCGGGTCCGGGACCGAGCCGGATCGAGTCGGGTTTCTTGATCCTCCCGATCAATCGGCATCGCGAGGCAGAGATCACGGACTGGAACGAAGCGGTGATACACACCCGGCCAGCACTGTCTGTTGTCGTTCCATGCTTCAACGAGGCAAACGGCATCGACGCCTTCCACAGCAGGATCGTCGCGGCAATGGAGGTCGTCGAAGAAACCTGGGAGTTGATCTACGTCAATGATGGAAGTTCCGATCGGACACTCGTCCGAATCGAGAAGTTGGTCGAGGCAGATCATCGTATCGGGTTTGTCAACCTGTCTCGGAACTTCGGCAAGGAAATCGCCCTGACCGCCGGACTCGACCATGCCCGAGCCATCGGGGCGGTGATCGTGATCGATGCAGACCTCCAGGATCCGCCAGAGCTGATCGCTGAACTTTTGCGACCCTGGCGTGAACGAGGCATCGACAATGTCTATGGGCGTCGGCGGGCACGCGTCGGCGAAAGTTGGGCCAAGCGGCAAAGTGCCTTTTTCTTCTATCGCTTGATGCGACGGCTCGGTGATCGCGTCGTCATGCCCGAAGACACCGGGGACTTCAGGCTGCTCAGCCGGCGTGCGGTCGATGCGTTGCTTCAGTTACGCGAACAGCACCGTTTCATGAAGGGGCTTTTTGCTTGGGTGGGTTACAGCAGCGAAGTCGTGCTCTACGACCGTGAGCCACGATTTGCCGGAGCTTCGAGCTGGAGCTACTGGCGACTCTGGAATCTCGCTCTTGAAGGGATCACCAGCTTCACCGTTGTGCCCTTGAAGCTTGCGACCTATCTCGGAATGTTGACAGCCGCTTTCGCCCTGGTCTTTGGGCTGCAATTGGTTGTCCGGACGCTCGTCAACGGGACCGACGTTCACGGATATCCGAGCATCATGGCGGTCATGTTGTTTCTGGGTGGCGTGCAGCTCATCACACTTGGGGTGATCGGTGAATATCTTGGTCGAATCTTCAACGAAACCAAACGCAGGCCGCTATACCTCGTCGATCGTTGCGTGGCCGCGCGACAGGACAGGTTCGATGACGATGACGCCAACGTAGGCTGACATGTCCCTGAAAGATATTTTTCGTCATGCCTCACGCGTCGGTGGGGTGTCGAAATGGCCGGACTGCTTCGCGATCCCGCTGAGCCTGTCCATCTCGCAGGCATGAAATCCGAGCCTCGGCCATCATGGCCAGAAATTCCGTGGCTTGTCCTTGTCGTCATTGGGTCGACGCTTTTTTTCTTCCGCCGCCAGGTGACCAATGGCTTTACCATGTTGTTCGGCAACTCCTTCGATGCGGTGATCAGCGTCGCAATCGAGGAGCATTGGCTTGCGGTTCTGCGGGGAGAGCAGATCTGGAACCGGCCGCCATGGTTCACCCCTTACACCGACACGCTCGGTTATAACGACGGGTTGCTGTTGTTCGGGCCTCCCTATGCGCTGCTTCGCTGCCTCGGTGTTGATCCATTCATGTCGGCCGAGCTCGCCAATATTGGTTTTCACATGGCAGGGGTCGCTGCGTTCTTTTCTGCGGCACGCCTCGTCTTTGGCTTCGGCCCGCAAATCAGCTTGATCGGGACCATCCTGTTTGGGATTGCCGGCAATCTGATCTTGCAGGGCGATCACGCTCAACTGTTTTCGATCTCGCTCTTCCCAGTATTGCTGCTCCTGATATGGCGGGCATTGACGCTTGCCGGAGCCGGACGTCGTCGGCAGGCAGCGATCTGGGGATGCTCGGCGGCGCTGCTCTTCGACGGTTGGCTGCTGACGTCCTTCTACGCGGCTTGGCTTTCCGGCTTTCTCCTCGGTCTGCAGGCGGTCGCGTTGATCGGGCGGTCCGCGGCGATCCGAACACGGCCTCAATGGCTAGAAGCAGCCCTGGCTGTGCCATTCGCGATCACCGCGGCCATTGGGTTCATCGGGCTGTTGCCCTTCCTGGTCACGTACCTCCCGAAAGCCAATGAGACCGGCTTGCATGATGCCTCCATCATCCTTGCCTACCAGCCGCGTCTGGTCGACCTCGTCAATCCGCATCTGCTCGGCGGTTTGCTCGCCGGCCCCTGGCATTGGCTTGAACCTCGCTCATCGCCGGGATCGGTCGATCCGACCGGGTTCGCGCCGCTGCTTCTGCTATCGGCCCTCCTTGGCGGGATCGTCACTCTCCGCACACGCGTCACGACGTCCTGTGAAGCTGCTCGAAGGAGCGTCGCTGTCTCGCTGCCGATAGCCCTGGTTCTCCTCGTCATGCCCGCGGGTTGGCACCTGGTTCTCGATCTTGTCCCTGGAGCGAGGGGATTGCGCGATATCGCCCGTCTGCTCCTGGTGATGACGATGCCGATGGTGTTGTTGGCCATGTGCGGTCTCGAATGGATGTCTGCTCGTCTGGTGACGCGTAATGCCCTCGCGGCGCCGCTGTTGGCGATGTTGTTGATCGTCGAGGAGCTGGCGACGCCCATTCCGGTGGCTCTTGATCGAAGGGCGGAGTCGCGGCTTTTGCAGTCGGTCCCACCGACGCCGGAGGGATGCCGCAGTTTTTGCATCACAGGCTACGACCGCACGCTCGGTTCCGCGCTCGATGGTTTCGAAGCGAGGCAGAACGTCGATGCGATGCTGCTGTCTGCTGTCCGAAGCCTGCCGACACTGAATGGCTTCGCGACGTTCAATCCGCCCGACGGGGATTTCACTGACGTCAACAGCCACTTCTATCGGGCCGCGGTGGGACGTTACGTGTCGGCTCACGACCTCGGGTATCCGTGCGAGCTAAATTTGACGACCTCGTCCTGGCAACGTGAACCTCGTCTGCCGATGCCGATCGTTCCCGTTGGCACGGACGTTCCGCTTGGCGCCGACAATTCGACCGGCTATGGGGTTTTCCTATCCGGATGGGATCCCCAGGAGCCAAACGGTCGGTGGACCAACCACAAGCGTTCGGAACTGCGGTTCATTCTGCCGGATACCTCGATCGTCGCTCCATTGACGATAGCCTTGACGATGTCTTCGTTGGCATGGCCTGGTGGTGATTTCGATGCAGTCGAAGTTCTCGTCAACGGGATCACTCGAGCGCATTTCGAGATCGACAGTCGGCGACGTCTCTATACTCTCCGTGTGCCGCCGCGATCAGGAGGCGACGGTCACGCCATCCTGGTCGACTTGCTTCAGTCGAGATTGCGGACACCGGCGTCCATCGGTCTCAGCCACGACAAGCGGCAACTAGGCTTGTTTCTCTCGAATCTCAGGATCGCGATAGACGCGATGGCACCCGCACATTGATCGCAAAGTTGCCGGAAGTTCCGCGGCCATTCCCACCTCACAGTGTCCTGGACGACAGTCTGCTCCGCAAGGACCTTCCGAGTCGTGTCGCATGCGCGTGGACCGCCTCATCGCTGAGCGCAAGAGCGAGAACCAGCTCGGAAAGCGCCACGGTGCTGAGCATATAGCGGGGCTTGACCGCGTGGCTGAACAGCGGCGCTACGAGAAGCGAGCTCAGCATGGCCGCCGAGACGATCTGTGGAGCCCCGAGGCGTCGGCAACGGACAAGCAAGAGCACGGAGACGATGGAACCGGCACCGATCAGGATCGGGTAGAAGCCGATGACAGGGATCAACATGGAGGGAAGCAAGGAGGGTTTCGCGGTGATGTCGGGCCGGATTGCCCGACCGGTGATGGTGGTCAGGAAACTGGCTGACCAGGCTGGCAGGACCCGCTCGAATCCCATTTCACCTCGCCGATGAAGCTCCCATTCGCCGGGACCGAAATAGAGCGAGAGGCTGCGGCCGTAGGCCACCAGCAATGTTTGAGGATGATGCAGGATTGCGGATCGCAGGACTGCCGCACAACGCTGCTCGAATTGAGCATCATAGTCGTGCGCGATATGCAACTTCTGCTGCATCAGTGACCGGATGAACTGCGGTCCCTCGCCCCAGATCTGCGCCTCGCGACCGTCGTAGAGGCCGAGTTGCAGGCGGTCGAACTCGGCCCTCGTCAGGCTCACGCCACCACGACCGAAATCCTTGTAGCGTAGCGCCGGCAGGAAGACCCCCATGGTGTAGAGGTCGGATGCGCGATTGACGAACACGGTGCCGCGAAGGTCGGCAATACTCACTTTCGAATTGGCGACCGCCAACAACCCCACCGCCACGACAGGCAGAAGACTCAGTGCCATCAGTCGATGACGGAATAGCCATGCATCCTGTCGCGCGATGGACGTGATCGCGAGGCAGAGCAGCAGGGTTCCAAGCTCCACCGGCGCGTAGGCGACGCGGACGAAGACCGAGGCGAGCACGCAGAGTGCCAGACACGGCACAGACCAGATCGGCCTCTCCCGCCGCAGGCTGATTGCCAGAAGGGCCACAAACGCCAAGAATGCCGCCGCCGCCGCCGCCGCCGCCGTGTCGCTCAGCCAGAAGCGCGCGTAGGCTTCGTTGAGGGGATCGATCGTCGCCGCCAGGACAAATACAAACGCCATCCTTCGACCTCGGCGGCAAGCTGGGAAGGTCGAGCACAGCAGGAGAAGCGCTCCCAGGAACAGCAATGCCTGAGCACCCACGAGCGCCAACGTGGAATGTCCCGCAACCACCAGCCACCGTGATCCGTAGCCGTAGGCCCAGGAGCGGTCGAACGGGATCCAGCCATTGAGGCCGGTGGTCATGTAGGCGATCGAGTCGCCCTGATAGAATCGAGGCACGCTATCGGCGACCAGGAACAACGCCATGACAAGCGTTGCCGCCAAGATCGTCGGAAGAGAGGGCTCAGAACCGGATCGAGACAGGAGAGCAATCTTCTTCCAGGACAAGGTCACTCCGGATCCTCTGGCCGACGTCTCGGCAGGCGTGTCTGCGTTACGGCCGGCGGCAGAGAAGGTCAAGCGATCTCACCCGAACGTTGGATGTCGGACGAGTCGACTAGTTGAAACCGTCAGAATTGTCGAATAATGGAACCGGTAAGTTTGCGATGGATTGGCGATGACCGACGTGCGTGATCATTCGAGGCGATCGCGTTTCGGCAGACTTGCTGATGGCGCGCTTGTCATGCCGACGACCTTGGCGCTTCTGTGCATCGGTGCCTATGCGAGCCAGCTGTTTCTCGGTCGCTGGCAGACCGATGAATACCGCCTGTTCACAAGCGAGCGGCTTTGGGGCTGGGGCATGTTGCCGCCACGCCTGACCTACTCGCCGCGACCATTCTCCGAAATCCTTCTGTTCCTCTACGGCAAGGCGGTCATTGCCTTCGACCGCCCACTGATCACGTCGTTCCTCGCGACACTTTGGGCCGCGATCCTGGGCACATCCTTTGCGGCCGCCTTCTACGCGTTGCAGCCGTCGCGTGCGCGGCCGCTCGTCGCGGCCTGTCTGGTGTCGGCTCTTTTCGCCTTCGTCCTCGTGACCACGAATGTGACCGAAGCTTTCTACTGGCCGATGGCTGCCGCCGCGTATTTACCTACAGCTGGAAGCGCGGTCGTCTTGCTCTTCCTGCTTGCGTGCCCTTCTTCCATGGCCCAGCGGATCGGTTGTCTGTGCGCATTGCTCGTGGCAGCAAGCAGCAGCGAAATGGGTGCCGCGCTCGCGGCCGGTTTTGCGACAGCCGCTTTAATCGAGGCGGCCATCGATCCATCATCGACGAGGTTGCGCCGGCGCTGGTGGTGGATCGTACCTGGGCTGCTCGGCGTCGGTGTCTTCGCCATGATTTTCTCGGTCAGGAACGGAATGAGCGAGCTCGGAGCGTCATCCCGATCGGCCACAGGCCATCCCTGGATCGACTTCACGCTCGCCCTCCGGCAGTTCGCCACCGACATCATCGACGCCGGGAGCGACCAAGGCACGCTCGTCATCAAGCTCATCTTTGCCTTCGGCTTCGCCTCTGTCTGGCGGCAGGCCGGAGGAACGCAGAACCGGTCCCACGCGCTGCTGTTCGTTGCCATAGCGGTTGCAATCTTCTTCAGCTTGTTCGCTGCTTATTTTCACTACGGAACAGTGTGCTGCGAGCGTCAAGCCACCACACGGCAGTGGCTGATCGACCTCTTGCTGATCTTGCTGGCTGCCACCCTGCTCCACTCGCGCCTGCTCCCGCTAAGCTCCGAAGGCTGGCGGGCGATGCTCCCGCCGCTGCTGCTCGTGGCGTCGCTGACGCCAGTCCTGCATCGCATCAGCGGCCTGCGGAGCGATTTCGACGTGCACAAGCTGGCTGTTGCGGCACGCACCAGAACCTGGGCGTCCGGCTTGGACAAGGACCATTCTGTCATGAAGTTCTATCTTCCACCCGACGGAGCCAACATGCTCGTTCGCGGCACCTTCGAGCCGACCGGCACCTTCAAGACTGCCGGCGCATCGGAAATGACGGCCGCCGTCGGCGCGTTTTTCGCCAAGACGGCCGTGACCGTCTGTCAGCCCTGGCAGACCGAGAAGTCGTGGCTCCTCAATGGCCAATTCATCCCGGCCTGCCCGCCGCACCCAGGGCCACCTGATATCGTCTACAACTCCCCTCGTTAGCAGCCGTCAGCGACCGGCGCGCCGCCGCCAGTCGCGCCATCGCCGTGGCGGCTCCGCCTTCGCGACGGGGTCAGGAGCAACTCCCCGCCAATCGGCATAATTGATCCGCCGCTCCTCTTCCGCCGTCAGCGTCTCGCGGATCGTGTCGCGCCGGCGACCCACCACGGCGGAATGGTAGCTCGGGATGATGCCGTTCCGAGTCAGCAACTGCTCGACCAGGATGACGAGACGGCCGATGGTCTGATCACTCTCGTTCGACCAGTCGAAATTCGGCAGGATGCCGGTAAAGAACGGACGCAGCACCGCGCCGCCGTAATCCTGCCGATGAACGACATCGAAATACTGGTAGGTCAGGGGCATGATCCGCGATGCGTGCACGCCTTCCGATGGATCGTGCTGCAGCATGAACTCGAGCGAAGGCTTCGGTCCTTCCGTGCGCTCCCGCTGTTCGAGCACGTTCCAGCGGTAGCGCGACGCGAGGCAATCGTTGATCTGGTCGAGGACCTCGTTGACCTGGTCGTCGTAGATATGGTGGTCCGGCCCGATATACTCGTCGAACCAGAGCAGGCCACCGGGACGCAGGACCCGGTGCATGAGCCGATACATGTCCTCGATCGCCGAGAAATGATGGATCGCCGCCTGGATGAACACGAGATCGAACGCGCCGCTCGGCAAATCCTCCCCGAGCACGTCCGCGCTGCGCATCTCGAGGCGCGCGGCGTAGGGCTTGTCCGCCACCCGCTCCGTCGCGGCCTTGCAGGCGGTCGGCGACATCTCGTAGGCCACGATGTGCTCGGCCAGGCCCTCGGCGAGCAGATGCTCCTCGATGAAAGCCATGCCCGAGCCGATCGCCAACACGCGCTTGGGTGCCGGGGTCAGGAACTTTCGCCCGATCTCGTTGATCGACCAGCCATCCAATGACCCCGTCATCGGCTTGGCGATGCTGTGCTGATAGAGGAATTTGTGCTGGGTGAAATCGATCGGGTCGCCTTCGATCACCTTCTTGGTGCCGACATGGTCTCCCTTTTCGTATCGGGCGTCCCAGATGTCGGTCGCGTTCGGGATCGTCTCGTCCATTTTGCGCTCCTGCTACGTGAACGTCGCTGGACGGCGTCCCGCGTTGGCCAGGCTGGTCATCAGCGACGATGCGGCGTCCTTCGTGAAGCGTTGCCGGACGACCGCCTGTCCGGCCGACGCCATCGCGGCACATGCGGCGGGATCGCGCCAGAGTGCCACGAGGCGCCGCGCAAACTCCGGCGCATCGTCGGCCACGAGGGCCTCCTCGCCGTCGACGAGATCGAGGCCTTCATTGGCGATCGTCGTGCAGACGATCGGCAGGCCGCGCCACAGGGCCTCGACCATCTTGCCTTTCACGCCCGCGCCGTAGCGGAGCGGACTGACGCCGATCCGCGCCCGCTCATAGGCCGGACCGAGGTCGGGAAGGAACCCCGGCACCTCGATGCGCGGCCCGGCCAGATTGGAGACCACCGCCGTCGGCGACGAGCCGGCCAGGATCAGCGTGATGGCGGGCTCCTCGCGCCAGACGAGCGGCATGATCTCGGCGGCGAGAAAGCGCGCCGCATCGACGTTCGGCGGGTGCACGTAGCCGCCGACGAACAGCACCGCGTCGCGAAGCCCGAACGCGTCCGCTGCCGGCGGCGCGGGTAGCGTCGGATAGAGGTAGGGCGGAATGATGCGCACATCGGCCGACGGCGCGAGATCGCGGATCACGGCGGCCTCCTCGGTGCTGATCGCCAGCACGCGGTCGACCTGCCCGAAGATGCGCCGCTCCAGCCACCGGTAGCGTTCGCTTGCCTCCAAGGCGGCGAGGTTTCCTTCCAGCTCCCAGCGCCGGCGTTCGCGCACATGGTGCAGATCGTGCGGATAATAGAGGATCGGCGCGCTCGACCGCTCTCGGAGCAGGGGCAGCAGCGGCGCCGTTACGTCCGGACGCGCGGTCCAGATCAGATCGACCGCGCCGCCATGCCGCGTCAGCCACTCGTCGAGCGAGCCCGGCGGATGCAGGATTTCGACGCCCATCTGCCGGAGACGGTCCGTGTAGGGAGGCGATGGCCGCGGATCGGCCGCCGGCGCGAAGACGATCTGGAATCCCAGCGCCTGCCAAAGCTCGATATACTGCCTGTTGGTCAACGCACCCGCATGACGGTCCCATTCCGGCACCCGGTCGTCGATGAACAGGATGGTGCGGCCGTCGTGGGGCCGGGAGCGCAGGCGAAGCGGTGCTGCGTCCGGCGCGGGTTGGGTGCGCAGCTCGAACGACCATTTCTTGCAGAATCGCGCATGGTTGCGGACGCTCTGGCGGTCCCGCATCTCCTCGCCATACGAGTTGCTGCCGAGATGATCGACGACGCAGGCCGGCTGGTAGAACACGCGCCACCCGCGTTTGCGCATCGCGAAGGCGAGGTCGAACTCCTCGTAGAACGCGGGTGCGAACGCCTCGTCGAAACCGCCGGCGGCGTCCCATGCCTCGCGCCGGACCGCAAGGCACGCGCCGGTGACCACGTCGACCTCGCGGACGAATTCGACATCCGGATCGTCCGGGTCGCCGCCGGCGCCATACGGGATGCCCCACCCGTCGCTGCCGATCGAGCCGCCGGCCTCCTGGACGGTGCCGTCGCGGCCGAGCAGCTTGCCGCCGATCATTCCGGCATCCGGGCGTTCGTCGAACAACGCCATGATCGGCGCCAGCCAGTCGGCCCGCACCAGGGTGTCGTTGTTGAGGAACACCAGGACCCGGCCGCGCGCGCGGCCGGCGGCAAGGTTGCAGCTCAGCAGGAAGCCGAGATTGGCCTCGTTCTCGTGCGTCCGCAGGCCGGCGGCGCGCCGGTCCAGCAAGGGTGCGACGCGAAGATCGGGATTGTCGTCGGCGATCAGGACCTCGAAACGGACCGCATCTCCGCTGTTGGTCATGATGGCGTCGAGGCAGCGGACCGTGTCGGCGTAATGCCCCCAGACGGGAATGATGATCGACACCGCCGGATCCGGCTCGGCGGCGAACGCCAACGGCTTCCACCATCGCCCGCGCCGCTCCATCGCCGCGGAGACCGGCAGGTTTCGATGCCGGCCGATCTGCATCCAGTGCGCGAGCGCATCGCCGCCGTGCGGCAGGCCATGGCGGTCCCGATACCAGGCCGTGTCGAACAGCGGATGCGGGTTCAAGCCCGCCTGGTGTCCGAAACGGACCCAGTGCTCCAGCGCGCCCTGACCCGACTGCCGGACGTCGGCGTATTCGAGCCGGTAGGCCTCGGCATCGAGGATCGGATTGGGATCGAGATCCTGGCCGGCGCCGATCGTCAGATAATGAAGCAGCGGGTCGGCGGCCGCCTCCGGATGCCGGCCCGCATACCAGCGCGCGTCGAACAACGGGCCGGGATCCTGGCCGGACGCCGCCCCCACGCGCTGCCAGTGCAGCAGCGGGTTCTCGCCCGTCTCGGCCAGCCCGGGATTGCGCGCCAGGTACCACTCGGTATCGAATGCAGGGTTCGGGAACGCTCCTTCCCGTATCCCCACCCACGCAAAGTGCTCGGCCGGGTCGGCCGAGGCGGTCAGGCCCGGGTGCCGCGCGCGATAGAACGCCGCGTCGAACAGCTTCGATCGGCGCAGCGCCGCGATTTCCGCGCGCCGCTGCCTGACCATCGCGCGGTGGCGGCCGAGAGCCCCGGTCGCCGCGAGCCTGGCCGCGTGGACCGCCTTGCGCGCCGCCCGCCCGATGCCGGGCAAGCCGCGGTCGAGCCGCCGCCATGGTCCTCCGAGCCGCCACCACACGGAGCGGGCGATCATGTCGAGACGTCGCTGCAGGTCGGCCCGGTCGGCATCGCGCGAGGCCATCACCTGATGGATGCGCTCCCATTCCGACGCCCGGAACGCGACGTCGTCGCGAAGCCGATCCCGCTCGGCGACAGCCTGGCCCAGGTCCGACGAGAGGCGCCGCTCGTGGGCACGCGCCTGCTCGAGGCCGAAGCCGAGCTTCTCGTTCAGCGCGTCCAGCCGGACGATCTCGCGCTCGGCCGCCGCCATGCGCGCCTGGGCCGCCGCGAAGGCATCGCCCATGCTCTGGAGCCGGGCGACGTCGCCGCGGAGCCCGGCGTTCGCCGCCTCGGCGTCGCGGCGCAGCGCGAGCGCGTTCTGGTGTTCGCTGTGCGCGTCCCAGCGCTCGCCGAGCAGCGAGAACCGCTCCCGGATCCGGCTCGCCGCCTGCGGATCGCGGCCGAGTTCGCAGAGGCCGCGCAGCGCCTCGGGAACGATCGCGGCGGGCGCCAGCACGCCGAGCCCGTGGCCGTGCAGGAACGTGAACGACGGATGCGCGCGCCGCAGCTCCTCCCACAACCGCCAGACGCCGAACGAGCCCTGGTGCTCGTTGATGTCGTGGAACAGCACCACGCCGCGATCCGACAGCGTCGGCCGCCAGTGCTCCCAGTCGTGGCGCACCGCCTCGTAGGTGTGCAACCCGTCGATATGCAGCAGATCGACCGAGCCCTCGGGCACGAACGGCCGCGCCTCGTCGAACGTGCAACGCATCAGCTCCGAGAAGCTGCCATAGCGCGGGTCGTGGAACCGGCGGAGTTCGTCGAGGACTTCCGCGCCATAGGACCCGGCGTGCTCGTCCCCCTCCCAGGTATCGACCGCCATGCAGCGCGCGCAGGAGCGCGTCAGCGCGACCGCCTCGCAGAACGCGGCGTAGGATACCCCGTTATGGGTCCCGAGCTCGACAACCGATCGCGGGGCGACGGCGTCGACCAGCCAGAACGCGAACGGCACATGTCCGTACCAGGCGCTCTGCACGCCGATCCGGGTCGGGCGGCGGAAGACGAGGTCGAGCGCCGGGTCGAACAGGACCCGGAGCGCGGCCTCCGCGCGGGACGATGGGGCTGGCTCGGTCGGCTGGATGTCCAAGGACGCGCTCCGCTCGCGGGTCAGGGCGTCTGGCCGGTCATCCCGGCACCGTCCAGGATTCCGCGCCCTCGGTCACCAGGTGGACGTTGCTCGCATGGCCGCCCGCCTCGTTGAGAGCCTGGACGATCGGGATCCGGCGGGCGGGCGGGACGATGAACATCATGAAGCCGCCGCCGCCCGCGCCGGAGACCTTGCCGCCAAGGGCCCCGTTGTCCATCGCGACCGCGAACAGCTCCCGGATGCGGCCGGTGCTGATCCCGTCGGCCGTCTTCTGCTTGGCGATCCAGGAGCGGCCGAGGATGTCGGCCATGCGGGGGATCTGGCCGCGCAGCAGCGCCTCCTTCATCTCGATCGCGTCCTCCTTGAGCCGGTGGAGGCTGCCGAGCGCGTCGCCTGGCTGCTGCATCCGGCGCTGCTGGTCCTCGATGATCGCCTCCGAACGGCGCGAGACGCCGGTGAAGCACACGATCATCGAGGTCTGCAGCTCGTTGAGGATCGCGGGCGCGATGCGCAGCGGATTGACGATCACCCGGTCGCCCGCGAGGAACTCGAGGAAGTTGGTGCCGCCGAACGTGCCGGCGTACTGGTCCTGCTTGCCGCCGGCGAGACCCAGCTCCAGCCGTTCGATCTCGAAGGCGGTGTGGGCCACGTCGTAGCGTCCGAGCGGCAGTTGCATCAGCGCGCGATAGGCTTCGACGAGAGCCACCACCAGCGCCGAGGACGAGCCGAGGCCGGAGCCGGCCGGGGCGTCGACGAACGACGTGATCCGCACCGCCGGGACCCGGCCGCCGGCGAACTCCTTGGCCATCCGCCGCGTCACGCCGGCATGCAGCACCAGCCGCGCGCCATCGAGCGCGTCGAGCTCGGCCGGGAACGTCTCGTCGTGCTTGAGGTCGGGCGCGCTGAAATGCAGTTGCCCGTCCGGCGACGGTTCGATGAAGGCGTAGGCGTAGCGGTCGACCGTCGTGTTCAGCACCGCGCCGCCGAACTGGTCGCAGTACGGGCTGAGGTCGGTGCCTCCGCCGGCCAGTCCCAGTCGGAGCGGCACGCGGGCGCGGATGGTGGGAAGAACTGGCATGACGCTTCGCCATAGCGCGGCGCACGCGCCGGCGGAAGCTCAGCGCAGCAACGGCGCCACCGTGTCGAGCAGATTGCCGCCACCGAACAGCGTTCCCCTGATCCCCGCGGCGGCGGCGGCCTGCAGGTCGGTGGGCTGGTCGCCGACCAGCACGCAGGCCGACGGGTCGAGCTCCCAGCGCGCGATCAGGTCGAGGATCATGCCGGGCGCCGGCTTGCGCCAATCGCTTGCCCACCGGTAGCGGGGCACGGTCGCCTCCTCGTGGCAGGGGCAGAACCGGATGTCGTCGACGTTGCCGCCATGGCGCCTGATCTCGCCGGTCATCCAGGCATGGAGGGCGGCGAGCGCGTCCTCGTCATACAGGCCGCGGGCGATCCCGGACTGGTTGGTGACGACGAACACGTGCCAGCCCGAGTCGGCGGCCAGCCGGATCGCCTCGATCGCGCCCTTGACCCACTGCCAACGGTCGCGCGTTCCGACCCAGCCATGGTCGAGGTTGATGGTGCCGTCGCGGTCGAGGAACAGGGCACGGCGATGCAGGCGCGCGGGGATCTCGGTCTGCGCGCGCGCGAGGTCGCCGGGGACTCCGATATCGATGAAGAAGCCGCCGGTGACGTGCGCGCCGAGCCGGCCGCCGGCCGCAAGCGCCGGCAGCACATCGTCCTCGAGCGAACAGACCGGTGCCAGCACGTCGCGCAGGTCGCGGCCGAGCACATAGAGGCCCGCGTTCACCAGGCCCGGTCGCCCCGGCGAAAGGCGCGGCCGGAACGACACGACCCGCTCGCCGTCCAGTTCGACCACGCCGTAGCGGTCGGTGTCGTCGACGTGGCGCAGGACGATCGTGTCGTGGGCCGGCCCGCCCAGCAGACGCGCCAGGTTGACGTCGAGCATCGAGTCGCCGTTGCACAGCAGGAATCGCTCGTGCAGCGCGTGGCGGGCGTGGAAGAGGGCGCCCCCGGTCCCGGCCCGAGCCGGCTCGACCGAGCACGTGATCGTCACCGGCCGCGGCAACGAGCGCGCGATCGCCGGCAGGGATGCCTCGAGCACCGGTGACAGATGTCCGGCCAGGAGCAGAACCTCCTCGATCCCGAAACGGCTGAGCTCGCGGATCAGCCACGCGAGGAACGGGCGGTCGCCGCAGGGAAGGATCGGCTTGGGGGTGCGCGCGGTGGCATCCCCGAGACGGCTTCCGAGGCCGCCGACCAGGATCGCCGCCTGGCGGACGGTCGTGCAAGCCGTTCCGTCGTCTGCCGTCACGCCACTCCCTCCGGACCGGGCCGCGCGAGGAGGCTCTTGCGCTGGGGCGGGACCGGTCGATACCCATCCTGCATGCACGGTCCATCGAGCCTCGGCAACCTGCTCTTCGAAGGCGCGCCCATCGTCCGGCTGTTCCATGCGGCGCTGGACCGGGATCCGACCGCGGCCGAGCTCGAGGCCGGCCGGCGGCTGGTGCGGGAATCCGGATCCCTGGTGCCGCTGGCGGCCTCGCTCGCGGCCGGCCAGGAGTTCCGCCGGCTGCACGGACAGGCGGGCGAGGCGCGGACGCTTGCCGAGCTTGCCGTCTCGCCGGCGATGCGGGTGGCCCTGCTGCCGGGCCTGTGTCCGGGCATGCCGCCCGACGAGCCGGATGCCTACGACCTCTGGGTCAGGCTCTACGATCAGCCGGACCAGGCGGCGCTGGAGGCGATGCCGCGTCATGCCGGGCCGCCGATCGCGATCGCGATCGCGATCGGCGACACCGAGGCCGAGGCCGCGCTCGCGACGATCGCGTCATTGCATGCGCAGGTGCATCCGCATTGGACGCTCCATGCGGCGACGCGCCTTCACGCCGAATGGCCGCGCGCGGCACTCGCGCCCGCGCTCGCGGACCCGCGTGTGTTCGCGCGCTCCTGCGATGGCGATGATCCGCTGCTGGCGTCGATCGGTGCGTGCATCGCGCACCTGAGCGACGAGGGCCGGGGCGATGACGGCTGGGTCGCCATCCTCGAACCGGGCGATCTGCTGGCGCCCACCGCCCTGCACGAAGCCGCCGGCCTGATGGCCGCGCGGCCCGATCTCGCGATGCTGCGGACCGACGAGGACGTGGTTGATGTCGACGGCAAGCGGCGGTTGCCCCGTTTCAAGCCGGCCTACTCGTCCTTCACCGATGATCCGGTCGGACAGCTCGCGGTCTATCGCGTGTCCCTGCTGCGCGCGGTGCTCTTGCACGACGATGCATCGGCGCATCCATTCCGGGCGATCGCGTCGGCCGCCGCGCGTCTCGCCGGCGAGCAGCTCGTCCACCATCCCGCCATCCTGTGCCACCGCCGCTCGTCGCGGGTCGAGCCGCACAGGGCCACGATCGGGGCCGTGTCGCCGCCCGCGCTGAGCGTCACCATCATCGTGCCGACCCGGGATCGCGCCGACCTGCTCGCGCGCTGCGCCGACGGGATCCTGCGCCGGACGTCCTATCCCTCGATCGAGCTCCTGATCGTCGACAACGGGTCGACCGAGCCCGAAGCGTTGCGGCTGATCGACACGCTGTCGGCCGATCGCCGCGTTCGCGTCCTGCGCGTGCCGGAGCCATTCAATTTCGCGCGTCTGAACAATGCGGCCGCGGAGGCCGCGACAGGCGACCTGCTCGTGCTGCTGAACAACGACGTCGAGATCCAGGACGGCGACTGGCTGCGCGCGCTCGAGCGGATGGCCCGGCAGACCGAGATCGGTGTCGCGGGCGCGCGGCTCCTCTATCCCGACGGAACGCTCCAGCATGCGGGGATCCTGCTCGGCCCCGGCGGGGCGGCGACGCATGTCGGCCGCCATTTCCCGGCCGACGAACCCGGCTATCTCGGCCGGTTCGAGCGGGTGACGGAACTCTCGGCGGTGACCGGCGCCTGCCTCGCGATCCGCCGCGAGGTCTGGCGACGCGTCGGCGGCATGGATGAGCGTCTGGCGGTGACGTTCAACGACGTCGATCTCTGCCTGCGCGTGCGTGCGGCCGGCCTGCGCGTGATCTGGACGCCGCACGCGACGCTCGTCCATCACGAGGCGCAGTCGCGCGGGCTGGAGTCGGAGGACATGGCCAAGCGCGAGCGCTTCGCGCGCGAGCAGGCGATCCTGGTGTCGATCTGGGGTGAAGCGGTCGAGGCCGATCCCTTCCTGAACGCGAACCTGCTCGCCGTTTCGTCGGGGCACCTGGTCCCGACGCGCCCGCGGACGCCCCGGCCTTGGCCGCCGAATGATTGCCCGGTAATGACACAACAGCCTGCAACGGCCGCCTCGGCCAACCAACGAGGCCGCGTCGATCGGCCGCCGGAGTGAGCCTTGCGACAACCCGTCCCGACACGCCCGGCACGATGACGGGCGATCCGCTCCCATCGGTCCTGATGGACCTGCGTCCCTGCTACGAGGGATACGCGGGCATTCCCCAGGAAGTCAGGCTGCTGTTCGCCCTGTTCGCGCGGATGTCGCTGCCCCGGTTCGGCGGCCTGATGTCGGGCATCCACTACACGTCGCGGCGACCGAGGCGCCGGATCACGCCGAGCGAGCGGGTCCTCGCGCAGACGCGCGTGCTGATCAGCCAGGACACCAAGCGGCAGCACTGGCCGACGGCGCTCGAGATCGGCCTCCCCGGCTTCGCCAAGCGGCGGCTGTTCAAATCCTATCTCGCGATGAGCGAGCTGTTCCGGCCCGAGCGGCTCGATCTCGCGATCGAGCCGGAACTGTTCGAGGATTTCATCTGGACCAAGCTGTTCGAGAAGACGCTCGCGCCGCAGGACCGGCCGCTCGTGCACCGGGCGGAGTATTTCGCGACCGAGCTCGGCCACGAATACGCGCGCAGCCTCAGCCTATTGCCGGGGATGTTCCGCAAACGCCTGGAGACGACGGGGTGGGACCTGTTCTTCGCGGCCACCGTCTCGCCCTATCTCCCGTCGCCCGGCACGGCGACGATCATCCGCTATTACGACGCGCTGCCGCTGCTCAGTCCGCACACGGTGGGCGAGCCATGGCCGCACGCGATGAGCCACGGGCGCATGCTCGCGCGCAACATCAACCAGGGCGCGAGTTTCTTCTGCGATTCCGAGCCGGTGCGCGACGACGTGCTGCGCCTGTTTCCGCAAGCAGAGTCCCGCGTTCACACGATCCCCGTGCTGCTCGCCCCCGAATATCGCCCGGAGGTGCGGCCGCAACGAGACCTCAGGACCATCCTCAACAGGCGCGCGAGTCCGTCGACCGCGCCGAAATCGTCGTCGCCCGGCACCGCGGGCGAGCTCCCGCGGCTGATCATGGCCGTCTCGACCCTCGAGCCGCGCAAGAACTACCTCAAGCTGTTCCATGCGTTCGAGATCGCGCGTCGGATGACGACGCAGCCGATGCAGCTCCTGATCGTGGCCAATCCGGGATGGCGGTCCGAGTCCGAACTGAAGGAGCTGGCGGCACTCGTGCGCGAGGGCGCGTTCCATGTCAGCGGCGTGCCTTTGAGCGAGCTCAGGATCCTCTATTCGATGTCGCACTGCGTGGTGACGCCGAGCCGCGCCGAGGGCTTCGACTATGCCGGCGTCGAGGCGATGGCCTGCGGCACGCCGCTGATCGCGTCCGACATCGCCGTCCATCGTTGGGTCTATGGCGACGCCGCCCTCTATTTCGATCCGTACGACGAGGAGCAGCTTGCGCGTCGCCTGGCCGATGTGGTCGAGCTGCCGCGCGAGACCGGCCTGCTCGCCGATCTGCGCGAGCGCGGACTGCAACAGGCCCGGCTCTACCAGGCAGGCTCGATCGCGCCGAAATGGGAGAGCGCGATCGCCGGCCTGCTGCGGCCTGTTCGTGCGCGCGACATCGCCGATGCGCGCGTGCCAGGCACCACATCGGGTCTTCATATCGAGCACGCCTGATGACACGCGACGCGATCGATGAGGAGCGTTCCAACAATTTCGACGCGCTGAGGGTCTATGCGGCGCTGATGGTCATCTACGGGCACGGCTTCAACCTGACCGGCCAGGTCGGGCCCGGGCTGTGGGGGGTTCCGTTCGCGCGCGTCGGGCTCGACGTGTTCTTCTCGATCAGCGGCTACCTGATCACCGGAAGCTGGGAGAAGACCCCGCGGCTCGGGGCGTTCTTCGTCAAGCGTGCGCTTCGCCTCTGGCCGGCGCTGATCGTCTGCACGTGCGTGACCGCGTTCGTGCTCGGCCCGCTGGTGACGCAAGACCATGTCCGCGACTACCTCACCAGCCGCTATACGGTTCGCTACCTCGCCAACATCCTGTTCTATTCCCGTCTCTACCTGCCGGGCGTCTTCCTGAACGCGCACTATCCGGGCGCCGTCAACGGGTCGCTGTGGAGCCTGTTCCCCGAGGTGCTGTGCTATTTCTCGGTTCCGCTCTTCGCCCTGCTGCCGGCAGCGATCCGCAGGATAGCCCTCCTGCTCACCGGCCTCGTCGCCGGCTCGATCGGGCTCGTGATGTTCGAGGGACCGCACCCGAGCATCGCGCACATCTACGGCGCCGAAATACGCTACGTCCTCGTCACGATCCCGTTCTTCTTCATCGCCGCCTTCTACCGGCTGCTGGAAAGCCGCGTCGCGGGCCTGTTCAGGGGTGACGTCGCCCTGCTCCTCTTCGCCGCCGACTGGGGGATCGCGAGCTGGTTTGGCTGGTGGAACATCCCGGTCGAATGGCTCACGCTGCCCTACATCGTCATCTTCTTCGGCCGATCGGCGATGCCGGTCCTGCGTCGCGCCGCCCGTTTCGGCGACGTCTCCTACGGCACCTACCTCTATGCCTTTCCGATCCAGGTCCTGGTGATCACCTACATCCCGACTGCCCTGCCGATCCCGGTCTGTGCCGCCTTCGCGGTCCTGGCGGGCTTCGTCTCCTGGCACCTCGTCGAGCGGCCGGCGATCAGGCTGCTCGCACCCGGCCGCCGCCGGATGCGGGGCGAGGCAGGTGCCGGGATCGCATCAGGCGGTCCGGTCTGACGCGAGGCGCATATGCTCCGGCACCGCCGCCACCGCGTGGACCGGCGGGTCGAGCGGCAGGCGGATCGAGCGGGCGAGCAGGTGCAGCATCGGGGCCGGTGCAATCCCGTATACGGGATCGCCCACGATCGGGCATCCGAGCGACGCGCAATGGACACGGATCTGGTGGGTGCGGCCGGTCAGCGGCGTCAATTCGAGCCAGGAGCGGGCGTCGTCGGTCCGCAGCCTCCGCCACCGGGTGACCGCCATCGCGCCGTCCGGGGTCGCCGCCATCCGCCAGGATCGGCCCTGCTCGACCCGGCCGAGCCTGGAGCGGACCTCGCCGCCCTCTTCCTCGGGCACCCCCGCCACGACCGCCCAGTAGATCTTCTCGGCGCGCCCCTCGGCGAAGCAGGCCTGGGCGGCGTGCAGTGCCGCGCGTCGCAGCGCCACCACCAGGCAGCCCGCCGTGTCGCGATCGAGCCGGTGCGCGAGCCAGGGGCCGGCCTTGAACCGGCCCAGCTCATCGAAATGGTCCTCCACGCTGCGGGTCGGATCGCCGCGGGCGGGATGGGCCGGCATGCCGGCCGGCTTGTCGATCACGACGAAGCGTTCGTCGCGGAACAGCGCCGTCAGGCTCGGCGCCGGCACGGCGGTCAGTCGAGCAGCTCGATGGCCGGAACGAGGCCATGATCGGCCGCGAGCAGGCGTGCCAGGCGGAGCGCGAACGCGTCGACCAGGGCGCCATCCGGACCGCGCACGATCGCCAGCACCGGCCGACCGTCGCGCCGGAGACAGCGCGGGTCGCGGAAACATTCGGCCAGCCGCGCGCAGATGTCGGGATCGTCGTACTCGTCGGTCAACGGCAGCCGCAACGCCTGCGACAGACGCTCGTCGCCGGCGCGCGCCGCGGCAGCGACCATCCCGTTGGCGAAGACCAGCAGGAACGGCATCGCCAGCGTTGGTTCGGCGAGGTAGGTGCGAAGCGCGTCGATGCGCTGGGGCAGGCCGTCGAACCAGCAGAAGCTCATCTCGATGAACGAGCGTCCGAGCAATTGCAGGCGCGCGATCTCCTGGCGCAGCGCCGCCTTCAGGCTGGTGATCGCCGGCTGCCGGTCACGGTTCTCGAGATAGTGCAGCAGCGGGTTGTTCGCGACCGGATCGCGGCGGCCGACATCGCCCATGTTGCGGGCGGCATAGAAGGCGGTGTCGAAATCGGCCGACGGGTTGACGCCCTCGGCCGCGCCGAAGCGCATGTAGTGCTCGAACGGATCGACCTGCCGGTAGACGATGTCGCGGCGCCGCGCCCGATACCAGGCGGGATCGAATTCCGGCAGCGGACTGACGTTCTCGATCCGCCGGCGCTCCAGGAAATAGCGCAGCGGATCGACCCCGGGTGCGAGATGCCGGCTTCGGCGCACCCAGGACGGATCGAAATGGCGCGAGGGGCGCACGCCCGAGTTCCGGAACCGCGCGTAGTGCAGCAGCGGATCGAGCGCTGCGTCCTCGTCCATGTAGCGCGCGCGATACCAGACCGGATCGAAATAGAAATTGGGCGCCCGGTGCTCGCGCCAGCCATAGTCGACATAGTGCCGCAACGGATCGGTGCCGGAGGCGGCGACGTCCGGCGCGCTGACCAGGTAGTGATCGGCGTCGAACAGGCCGAGCGAGGCGATCCGGGCCGCGTGTTCGGCGGACGCGAGTGAGAGGTCCGGATCGGGCCCGTCCGCCTCGGCCATCGCGACAGGCGGCAAACGCACCATGATCGCGCCCAGCGACGACGCAGCCTCCTCGAAGCTTGCCGGCGGCGAGAGACGCGCGATCCGCGCCAGCAGCCGGCGACGTGCGGCGAATGCGCCCCGGGTCGCGACCGCGTCGATGCCGCGATCGGCGAGCCATCCGGCGAGACGGCGCGCCGCGGCGGGGCCGGTGACCGCGTGCGCATCCTCGACGAGCACGACATGCTCGGCCGACAGGCCGCGCTCGATCGCGCGCGCGTGGGATCGCACGTCGCCGCCGGTGGCAAGCGAGCCCGTATCGACCGCTTCTGCTTCCTGCTCCGCGCCGTCCCATGCCGCGCGCGCGGCTTCCGTCCGGAACCGGACCGAGAGGCGCGCGTGCGCGGGCAGGCGCGGGCCCGGTTCGGGATCCGCGTCCGTCCGCAGGGGCAGGTGCGATCGATGCGCGCCGCCGTCTGCGATCCGCCGCAGCACATCCTCGATCGTCCCGGGGCCGGCGCTCCAGGCGGCCAGCAGGCATGTCTTGCGGATCGCGAGCGGCGGGGTCACGCGCGGGATGGCGCCGAGCATGATCAGTCCGGGCGCATCGTCGCGGTCGAGCAGGCGCGCGATCGACAGGAGTGCTGCCGCATCCAGGCCTTCCCCTTCCGGCATCAGGACCAGCCAGGAGCCGGTTGCCGCCTCGGCGGCGGCGATCGCGGCGGGACGGTCAGGACAATGTCCGACAAGCCGGACACGAAGATCGTGTCCGCGCAGCGCCGCGCGCGCCGCGGCGTCCTCGGGGGGCGGCAGGCTGTCCGACACCAGGCACGCCTCCCAGAACGGATAGAGCTGCGCGCGCATCCAGTCCTCGACCGGGTTCGTGCCCGCACGCACGATCGTGAACATCGGCAGCCGCGCCGGCCACGCGATCCGCGCGCGCGCCTCGTCGCGCGGCACGAATGACGACGTGCTCGCGAGCGACGTGGCGGCGAACCCGTCCGGTGTCCGCAATCCCGGCAGCATCGACAGCCGCACGTGCATGCGTGCGCCGATCGCCTCGGGGCTGAACGCGTCGGCCATGCGCGCGCGTCCCGCCTCGCCGCGCGCCCTCCGGCCCGCGACGTCGGCGGCGACGCGGCGCAGCATGGAAGCGAGCGCCGCGACATCGGGCTCGCTCCAGACCGCATGCTCGAGATAGGGACCGGACCTGCGGCCGACCTCGCGCAAGGTGGCGGCCACCGGATAGCCGGTCGTCTCGTCGAGGAAGTCGCGGTTGCCCGAATAGTCGGTCCCGATCACAGAGCCGCCGGCGGCGATGAACTCGGCGAGGTTGAGACCGAACCCCTCGGATCGGTGCGGCGACAGGAAACCATCGCACGCCGCCTGCAGCGCGTGCTGGTGGGCCTCGCTCAGGCGGCCGCCGATGAGCCTGATGTTGGCGGCGCCGCGTCGGGCGGCCAGCAGGCGCCGCGACAGGTCCAGCGCCGCGCCATGATGCTTGACCACGAGCACATGGCGCGGATCGGTCCCGAATGCAGCGCGGAACGTCTCGATCGCCGCGAACGGGTTCTTTCGCTGCTCGGTGCTGCCCGCATCGAACGCGCACAGCAGGATGAACGCGTCCTCCGGCAAGCCGAAACGCGCACGCGCGGCCAGGTGGTCGATCTCCGGACGTCGCAGGACGGGCAGCGGCATCAGATGCACCGGCACCGGCGAGGATGCCGCGATCGAGGCGAGCTCGAAGCGGGAATTGGTCCAGATCTCGTCGACGAGCGCGAACGAGGCGTGCCAGTCCGGCCGGAACGCGGCGAGCTCCCAGGCCCAGACCGCGATCGTGTAGGCATCGTCGAACGTCCCGTCCGGATAGAGACCGGCGAGCCTGCGGATCTGGTCGGCGTTCGCGAACACGAGGTTGATGCGGTAGCGCACCGGGTTGTCGAGCTCGGCCGCCGTCAGCCGCGCGTGTCCGGCCTCGACGTCGTAGGGATGGAGGTCGAAGGCAACGCCGCTCGCGCGCACCGCCTCGAGCAGGTTGCGGGCGGCGGTGCCGAGCCCGCTGACCGCCTCGAAGGGCCCGAACACGTTGAGCCCGAACGGCCTTGCCGCCATGGCGATCGGATCGAGATGGCGCGGCGCCGTTCGTCCGAGCCCCGGCGGGTAGCGGCCCTGACGGTGGCCGACGCTCGCCCAGTGCCGCCATGCTCCTTCGACGTCGAAGCCGATCTCGCGGCGGACGTCCTCGTTCGCATACAGATAGCTCGTCCCGTCGAAGGCGCGTTCGTCGCGGCCGAACTCGTCGAGCCCGAGGCGGATCGGCTCGGCGAAGCTCAAGCGTGCAGTCGTGACAGAAACGAGCGGAGACGTTCGCTCGACGGGCTCGCGAACACTTGCGTGGGCGGCCCCTGCTCCACCAGCTCGCCCGCATCCATGAACAGCACCCGGTCGGCGACGCGCCGCGCGAAGCCCATCTCGTGCGTCACGCACACCATCGTCATGCCCGAGCCCGCGAGCTCGACCATCACGTCGAGCACCTCGCCGATCATCTCCGGATCGAGGGCCGATGTCGGCTCGTCGAGCAGCATGATCCTTGGCCGCATCGCAAGCGCGCGCGCGATCGCGACCCGCTGCTGCTGACCGCCCGACAACTGCCCCGGATATTTCGCCGCCTGGTCCTGGACATGGACGCGGCAGAGGAACTCCATCGCCACCCTTTCCGCCTCGGGCCTGCGGATGCCGCGGACACGCATCGGCGCCAGGACGCAGTTCTGCAGCACCGTCAGGTGGGGGAACAGGTTGAACGACTGGAACACCATGCCGACCTCGCGCCGGACACGCGCGAGCGAGGCACGGTCGGCCGACAGCTCGACGCCCTCGACGACGATCCGCCCGTCGTCATGTCCGTCGAGACCGTTGATGGTCCGGATCAGGGTCGACTTGCCCGATCCCGACGGTCCGCAGACGACCACGCGTTCGCCGCGAACGACCGACAGCGAGACATCGCGCAGCGCATGGTGCTGGCCATGCCATTTGTTGACCCGCTCGAAAGTGATCGCGTCGTCGGACATCGCACTCATCCTTGCCGAGGTCGTGCGCCGCCGCCAGACTCCGAATCGCATGCTCAACCTGATCAAGCTCGCCGTCGGCGCCAGGACACAGGCCGACATCGCCGCGTTCCAGCGCGCGCGGACGCCGCCGGGCTCCGCCGTCACCATCCGGACCCGGCAATTCCCCAAGCGTGCGGCCGAGCTGATCGATGGCGGTTCGCTCTACTGGGTCGTGGCCGGGCTCGCGACCGTGCGCCAGCCGATCGTCGACGTCCGCGCGGTCCGTTGCGACGACGGCACGCGCGCGACCGCCATCCTGGTCGAACCGGCACTCGTATCGCTGATGCCGCGTCCGGTGCGCGCCTTCCAGGGATGGCGCTATCTGCGCGCCGAGGACGCGCCGGCCGATCTCGGAACGGCGTCCGATGGGATGCCTGGAGAGCTGCGGCGGCGCCTTGCGGAGCTTTGCTTGCTCTGAACAACCAAAAGACCGGGGGCCGAGGCCGGCCCCCGGACCCCCGGCTTGGGTTCAGCTTCGGAGCACGGCGTCGGCGGTTCGCAGGCTCAGCGCCATGATGGTCAGGGCCGGATTGGCGGCGAGCGAGCTCGGGAAGACCGAATTGTCGCAGATCCACAGATCGGGCACGTCGTGGCTGCGGCCGAACGGGTCCACGACGCTGGTGTCCGGATCGGTGCCCATGCGGCAGGTGCCGATCGTGTGCGCCGCGCGCTCGAGCGACCAGATGTCGGCGGCCCCGGCCTCTTGCCAGATCGACGACAGCAGTCGCACCGCGTGTCGGTGCATCGCCCGCTCGTTCGGGCCGTCGCTGAGATGGATCACCGGCTTGCGGAAACCGCTCGCATCGATCTCGTCGGACAGTACCAGGCGGTTGTCGTCCGAGGGCAGGCACTCGCCGTTGATGCCGATGCCGGCGACATGGTTGTACTGGTCGAGGTAGGCGACCAGGGCATCGCCCCACAGCCCGCGGCCGCGGGCCACCTGGTTGGCCCAGGTGACCGGAAGGATGCCGAGGCTCTGGACCAGATAGCCGCCGGCGAAGTCCGCATCCGCCGGGCGGGTGAAATCCTCCGTGATCAGCGACGACGGATAGCCGTGATTGGGACGCGTCTCGGCGGCGAACGTGCCCCAGACCTGGGTCGCGACATGCGCCATGTAGTTGCGCCCGACCTCGCCGCTGCTGTTGGCCAGATCCTGATGCAGCAGCAGCCGCGGCGTCTCGACCGCGCCAGCGCACAGGATGACGGCATTGCACCGTTGACGCCGGTCCTGCCCGTCCTGGCGGTAGACGACACCGGTCACGCGTCCCGTCGTGTCGCGCTCGATGCCGTGCACGAAGCAGCCGGGACGGATCTCGGCTCCGTGTGCGACCGCGTCGGGCAGGTAGGTGACATCCATGCTGGTCTTGGCGCCGTTGCGGCACCCCTGATGGCAGGCGCCGCAATTGACGCAGGCCTGCCGCGCGCCTCGGTCGCGTGACAGCACGGCGGCCGGCGCGTCGGCGGTCCGGATGCCGAGCGCCGCACACCCGGCCTGCATCAGATCGGCCGGCGCGTTCCGCGGCACCGGCGGCAACGGGTAGCGGCGCGCCTCGTCCCAGGGATACGAGGCGGGGCCGGAGACGCCGATGTCGCGTTCGACTTGCTCGAGATAGGTCGCGAGCTCGTCGTACGCGACCGGCCAGTCCGCGCCCACGCCGGTCTCCGTCCGCAGCCGGAGATCGCGCCGGTCGGGCCGGGGACAGAACGCGCCCCAATGCAGCGTCGATCCGCCGACGCCGATCCCGCTGTTGTTGGCGCCGAACGCCTGCGGGTTCTCGCCGGCGCTCAGGCGCTCGTCGAGCCAGTAGATGTCGGATGCCGCGACCTCGTCGGGCGTGAAGTCGGCGGGCGTCCGGTTGCGTCCGGCCTCGAGGGCGACGACGCGCCGTCCGGCGGCGGCGAGGCGGGCGAGCAGCGGCGCGCCGCCCGCGCCGGTGCCGACCACCACCGCGTCGACGGTCTCGTCATCGCGATGGCGGCGCATCCCTGCGAGGTTCACGACGCCGCCCCGGTCGCGACCGGCTCCCAGGGTTCGCGTTCGCCGAGGCCCGTCCGGACGAAGCCGCTCTTGCGCTCGCCGTCGCCGCCATTGGCGATCCCGCTATAGCCGATGCGGGCGAGTGTGGCCGGATGGGCCGCGTAGGCGCGTGTGGCGGCGGCGAGCACCTCCTCGAACCACAGCTTCATTTGTAACCCGTCGAGCGGCGCGCCGTGCAGGGCCCCACCTGCCGCGAGCCGGAGCAGATCGTCCCGCGCGGCGCCGTCGAGGTCGGTGAAGCGGCGTCCGCCGGCCGATCGCGCCGCGGCATCGATGGTGTCGAGCGCCTGCCGGTAGGCCTCGGCGTCGGGCGGCAGCGATGCGTAGCGCCAGCCATCGCCGGTCCCGGCGAGCTCGGCCTCGATCCGGGCAGCGAGATCGATCGGGCCCGAGCCCGTCTGCGGCAGGAGGCGCGAGACCACCGCGCGGAGCGTCTCGAACCGGCGGATGTCCATCGAGACGGGATCCGCCTTTGCCGCCTTGTCGCGCGCGGACAGGACCTGGCGTGTCCGTACGCTGACGCGGTCGGTCGCGAGCAGCGCGCGGTAGGGCAGCGGGATCGTCAAGGTCAGGTGTTCCTCGACCAGCCGCGCGACGTCGTCCGGCCGTTCGAGCGGCAACAGATGTCCGGCGCCGTCGAGCACAACGACATGGGCGTTCTCGAAGTGGGCGGCAGCGGCGCCGAACTGCGCCTCCGGCCCGAGCGGACCGTCGGCGCCGCCCGCGATCAGCAGGGCAGGGGTCCGCAACCGTCCGACGCGCTCCGCCCAATCCTCGCGGCTTCCCGTGTCAAGCCACGCGCGCCAGGCGCCGGTGTCGGCGCGCAGCGTGTCCGCGGCCGCGGCCTCGTGCGCCGCCGGGTCGAGCGCCGCACCGATATTCCGCGCGATGAAGCCATGCGCCTCCCGTCCGCTCTGCTCGGCGCCTCCCACGAAGAAGGCGCGCATCGCCGCGCGCTGATCGTCGCCCATCGGTTCCGGCCCGGGCGGCGAGCCGGCAAGGAGCACCAGCCCGGTCAGCCCGTCGAGGCCGGGCTCGCCGTCCTCGGCACGCCTGGCCACCACCGAGGCGATTTTGGCGCCCATGCTGTGACCGATCAGCGCCCAGCGAAGCGGCGCGTAGTCGCGGATTGCCGCCGCGACATGGTCGGCCATGTCCTGGACGGCCCAGCCGGGCAGCGCCGCGGCTTCGCCGAAACCCGGCAGATCGACGGCTATGCAACGGAACCGTCCGAGACGATCGGCCACCGACGTCCAGGAGCGCGCGCTGCCGCCGAGGCCATGAAGACAGAACAGGATGGGCTGATCGGGTTCGGACATGGCGTTCAGCTAAGGCGGACCGGCTGAACGGCTAGACCGTGGCCGTGCTATGCCGGGCGCATGGATGATGTCGACGTCATCGTGCTGGGCGCCGGTGCTGCCGGGCTGATGTGCGCGCTGACCGCCGGCGGCCGCGGCCGGCGGGTTCTGTTGCTCGACCACGCCCCCGAGATCGGCGCGAAGATCCTGATCTCAGGCGGCGGCCGCTGCAACTTCACCAACATCGAAACCGAGCCCGACCGGTTCCTGTCGGACAATCCGCAATTCTGCCGCTCGGCGCTCGATCGGTACACGCCGGCCGATTTCGTGTCCCTCGTCGACCGCCACCGGATCGCCCACCACGAAAAGACTCTCGGCCAATTGTTCTGCGACGGGTCGGCGCACGCGATCGTGGGCATGCTGCGCGCCGAGTGCGAGGCGGCCGGCGTGCGCGTGGCCCTCTCCCACCGCGTGACCGATCTCTCGCGCGCCGACCGGTTCCGCGTCGTGACCGACCGCGCCGCGTTCTCGTCGGCGAGCCTGGTGCTCGCGACCGGCGGGTTGTCGATCCCCAAGCTCGGCGCCACCGGCTTCGCCCACGACGCCGCGCGCCGGTTCGGCCTGCGCCTGACCGAGATCGCGCCGGCCCTGGTTCCGCTGACCTTCGAGGGGCCGCTGCTGGACTTGATGCGGCCGCTGAGCGGCGTGGCGCTCGACAGCGAAGTGGCGCTCGCGCGGCATCGCTTCCGCGAGGCGACGCTGTTCACCCACCGCGGCCTCTCGGGTCCCGCGATCCTGCAGATCTCGTCGTGCTGGCGCGATGGCCCGATCACGCTCGACCTGCTGCCGGGCTGCGATGCCGCGGCCTTTCTGCTCGATCGCAAGCGTGTGCGCCCCAAGGCCGAATTACGGAGTGTTCTGGCCGAACGCCTGCCGCAGCGTCTGGCCGACGCGCTGGCGCGGGCGGGCCCCGCCGGCCGTCTCGCCGACATCCCGGACCGTGCGCTCCGCGCCTTCGCCGCCACGCTCGCGGGCTGGGCGATCACGCCGGCCGGGTCGGAAGGCTATGCCAAGGCGGAGGTCACACGCGGTGGTGTGGATACGCGCGACCTGTCGTCGCGCACGATGGAGGCGCGATCGGTGCCGGGCCTGTTCGCGATCGGCGAAGCCGTCGACGTCACCGGCTGGCTCGGCGGCTACAATTTCCAGTGGGCCTGGGCGAGCGGTCACGCCGCCGGCCAGGCCGCGTGATCCCGCGCTCTGCTCAGCAGCGCCCCTGCCAGGGCCTGATCGCCACCGCGCTCGGGTGGGAGAACTCCCGGTCGCAAAGCCAACGATAGACGGATCCCTCGACGCCAGCGCCGTGGTCGATCTTGTGCGTCAGCTTCAGGAGGGGCACCGCCGACGCTTCGACGAGCGCGCGCATGCCGGGCGTCGGAGGATTAGGCAGCACCTGGTCGTAAGGTACGAAGGCGTGCGGGCCGTCCGCCGAACGCTTCGGCGTGAGGTCCCAGATCCGCCGACAGGCCTCATCGGCGTGATAGATGTCGGCGAATAGATAGTGCATCCAGAAATAGGCGTCCGGCACCGATCGATCGCGCCAGTATTCGCCTGCTCTCTTCAACCACGCGATGATGATCGGCGAGTCGGGGACGCAAGCCAGGAACCAGTTCGAGAGCATCCTGTCCGGTCCTGGCCTGTCGAAGGCAAAGAAGCCGGCGGGTGCGCTGTCATCGAGCCATCGGTCCAACGGCGTCAGACAGTAGGCCGTCGCGTCCGCCCAGACGCCGCCATGTCGGCGAAGGAGCTCCAGGCGAAGCAGGTCGCTGGCCGTCACGTTGGAGACGCGTCGTGCCACCGCGGCAACGTCCGGCGGCAGGAGCTGCTGGAGATGCGTCTCGTCGAGATAACGGACGTCCCAATCGGGGTTCAGGCGACGCCAGGAGAGCGCGCAGGCCCGAACGATGTCCGGTGCGTGGTCCCATCCCTGGAGCCAGAGTGACCACAGGATCCTGGGAACGGTCATGCGCCGGGCGGGTCCTCGTGTGTTCGCGACAAGATGGCATCGAGAAGCCGAAGTCAACGTGCCCGCGCCGGGCCAGCCGCGTCACATTCCGGCCGCGTGCCTCGCGCCATCCCGCGCTGTCTTGAGCGCCGCCCAGTCGGGCGCATAGCGGAGCGCCTCGTCATATTTCAGGACCGCCGCATCGGGTTCGTGATCCGCCATCAGCAGGTCGCCCGAGGCCTTCAGCGGGTCGGCGAAATGCGGCGCCTTGGCGCTCGCCGTCTCGAGGTCGCGGTGGGCGGCGGCAAGATCGCCCCGGCGAAATTCGTCCAGCCCGCGATGCAGGCTGACCATCGGCAGGTCGGGGCCGACGCGCAGCCCCTCGTTCCAGACGCGCGCGGCGCCGGCGCGGTCGCCGGCATGCGCCAGCACGTCACCCTCGAACGCGGCGCAACGCGACCACGCACCCATCCGCTTGAAGATCGTCGCCGCCTCCTCCGTGCGTCCGGCGAGGCCGTAGGCGAGACCGAGATAGCAGGGCTCGTCCGGATAGGACGATTGCATGCTGCTGTTGTTCTGCCAGTCGCGCCAGTAGGTCTCCATCGGCGCGATCGCCGCCTGGGCGTCGCCCCGATCGAGCGCGTCGTAGGCGGCGAGTGCGGCCGTCTCCGCCTTGGTGAACGGGTCGTCCGGATCGCTCGATGCCAGCGTGCGGCTCGCCTGCGCCGGGTCGTGCATCAGCGCATAGAGATCGGCGATCGCCGGACCGTTGATCGTCGAGAAGCTTCCCGCGCCGCCATTGCCGTTCGCATTGTCGAGCAATCCAGCCAGGGCCAGCGGCAGATCCCAGGTCAGGAAGGCCGGGTTGGACAACGAGCGGGGTTTCGGGCGTTCTTGCCCTCGTGCCGCGGCGGCCTGTGCCAGGAAAGCGCTGCTTTCGCGCCAGCCCGCCTCCTCGCCGTCGAGGGAGACCACGACCGCAAGCAGGTTGCTCCACGCCGGCCAGTCGTGCGCCTTGAGCGACATCGCCAGCCGATATTTCTCGGCCGCCTCGGCGTTGCGGTTCAAGTCCGCAAAGGCGTCCCCCCATTCGTTGGCGAGCTTCGCCCGCTCGTCGTCCGTCCCGGCGCGCGAGAAGGCGCCCGGCAGGAACGCCAGCGCGTCGGCATCCCGGCCGCTGTCGGCCAGATACACCGCGTATTGAAGCGGCTGCGACCGGCCGTAGACATAGTCCGCGGCCTCGGCCGCGAGATGGCCGAGGTCGACGCCGTCAAAGCTCCTGGCCAGGAAGCCGTCGCCGCGAACCGTCAACCGCAGGCCATTCTCGGTCTGCAGGAGATCGCCGCCCACATGCAGATCATGGCCGAACCGGGCATGCAGCAGCCGGTCCACCTCGCCGATCGACACGCCCGTCTCCGGCACGTCGATCGTGATGTCGGACGCCCAGGCGCTAACGGTGGTCAGGCCCGAGGTCGACGACCGCGTCGCGGCCTGCAGCTTCTTGAGTTCGTCCAGCAGTGCGGACGCCACGACATCGCCGGTCAGGCCGCGGCCCGACAATGATGCCGGCGTCGCGAACTTGTCGACCACCACCGCTTTCGAGGCAAATGCGTCAGTGACCATGACCAGGATGAAGGCGCCGATCACGGCAGCGAGCATGGCCACGAGCAGTTGCATGGCGACGCGAATGCGTTGACCGGCTCGCCTCAGCTTGCCTTCGGCCGACTGGCCGTGCAGGTGCGAAAGACGCAGTCCACCCTCGGCCTGGCTCTGATCGGTCTGGACGGCGAGGAGGCGCGTCTGGGCATTCAGGAACCGCTCGGCCGCGCGTGCGACATCGGGATCGTGTCCGGATTGCGCGAGCGCCAGGGTTGCCGCAAGCGCCTCGCTGTTTGCGGCATCGGTCGCCGGCACCTCCGCGCCTGCTTCCTCGTCTCCCAGAAGCCTACCCAGGAAACCTTCCGCCATGGACCGGTGCCGTCATGTTGTCGCAACCGACTATCCCGTCTGCCCACGCCGATGACAATGCCGTCTCGACTGCGTGACGAACGGCCTGGATGGTCCGCGCGATGAGTGCGGTCCTGGGCGCGTCGCTGCCGATCTTCGGTCTCATCCTGCTCGGCTTCATCGTGGCGCGCAGGGGCGTTCTCGGTCCGGCTGCCACCGACATCCTGAACGATTTCGTGGTCTGGCTCGCGCTCCCGGCCCTCCTGTTCCAGGCGGCGGCGGCGATCACCGCGTCGGACCTGCGGCAATTCGGTTTCATCGCCTCCTTCGGCGGCGGCGCGCTGCTGGTCTTTGCGATGTCTTTTGTACTCGATCGACGGCCGTCGCCGCACCGCCTGGCCGACCGCAGCATCGAGGGCCTCGACGCCGCCTATCCCAACACCGGCTTCATCGGCATTCCGCTCTGCCTGCTGGCGTTCGGCCCGCCACGACTGCCGCCCGCGATCATTGCCACCATCATGACCGCGTGCGTCCTGTTCGCGGGCGCCATCGTGCTGATCGAGACCGACCTGCAAGCGGGCCAAGGATTGGGACGCACCCTGTCCGGCGTCGCCCGGTCGCTGTCGCGCAACCCGCTGCTCGTCGCACCCGCCGCCGGTTTCGCGTTTGCCGCGAGCGGGTTCGATTTGCCCGCGCCGGTGCTTGGCTTCACCACCCTGCTGGGCGGCGCCGCCACCCCGTGCGCCCTGGTGACGATCGGTCTCTTCCTCGCCCGACAGGGGAGCTTTTCCGGCCGGCCCGGCACCGTGGTCAGGCTGGTGGCACTCAAGCTCCTGTTGCAGCCGGCGGTGACCGCTGCCCTCGCGTTCGGCATCTTCGACATGCCCACGCTCTGGGCGAGATCGGCGGTGCTGCTGAGCGCGCTGCCGATCGGGACCGGCCCGTTCATGCTGGCCAAGCGCTACGATCGCGAAGCCGACATCACCTCGCGCGCGATCCTGGTCTCGACCGTCCTGTCGGTCATCACGATCTCCGCCCTGCTGATGGTTCTCACTTGATGAATGGCGGGGTTTGGGGGCCGCCTCGGCCCCAATCCTTCACTAGGCTTTCGCAGTTCCCATCCTGGTGGCGTCGACAAAACCCTCCGTCGCATCGTCGATCGCGCGCGACTTCCGCCCCGCCGGCACGTGGATGTAGAGCTGTCTGCGGTCGTAGCTGTCGCCGAAGCTCGGACGCGCACCCATCTCGTATGTCGGCGTCCTCGCATGGTCCGCCATCTGCAGTGCGGGATCGAACACCGAGTTGAACTTCCAGATCATGCCGAGGAAGTTCGTCTGCCCGCGCAGCAGCAGTCTCGTGGCGATGCTGGCCGTGCCGCGCATCGCCTTCAGGCCGAGATGCTTGCGGTTGAGCACCTGCTGGGTCTTGACCAGCTCGGCATAGAACTCGTGCAGCGGCAGCCGCGTCGGCAGCACCGCGTGCTGGATGTCGAACAGCCGGTAGTCGCGCGTCGTCAGCCGCCGCTCCTCGCGATGCCAGATCTCGGTCCCGGGATAGGGCGTGTTGACCGAGATGTTCACCACCTCGGGGATGTCCATGCACCATTGGCGGATGGTCTCGAAGCGCTCGCGGTCCCAATCGGGGTCGGCGATTAGGTTGATGGCCACGATGATGCCGAGAGAGCGGGCGAACTCGAGCGCCTCCCAGTTCTCGCCCAACGACGTCCGCTTGCGGAATTTCTTCAGCCCCTCCTCATCGATCGCCTCGAGCCCGATGAACATGTATTCGAGACCGAGCCGCCGCCAAAGCCGGAACACCTCCTTGTTGCGCAGCAGGACGTCGCCGCGCGTCTCCATGTAGTACTGCTTCCTGATCCCCCGCCTGGCCGCGAGCTCGGCGATCGCGGTCCCGTGCTGCTCGTGGACGAAGGCCACGTCGTCGACGAGGAATACGCCGGGTTCGCCGATCCGCTCGAGTTCCTCGACGGCCGCCTCGGGCGACAGGGTCCGGTAGGAGCGCCCGTAGAACGTCCATGCCGAGCAGAAGGTGCAATCCCACGGGCAGCCGCGCGCGAATTCGACCGACGCGCACGGATCCAGTGTGCCGAGGAAGTATTTGCGCCGATGCCGCAGCTTGTGACGCGACGGCCTCAGATCATCGAGGCTCTGGACGAACACCGGTGGCGGTCCGTCGCCGTCCGGCGTGATCACGCCCGGCACGGTGGCGAGACCGCCCGCGCGGCTCCGGCTCGCGGACGCTGCTTCCAGCAGCGCTGCCACCGATGCCTCGCCCTCGCCGCGCATCACGCAATCGATCGCGCCCTCGGCATGCGCCAGCACGTCGCCGGCCACGAAGGAGACCGAGTGTCCGCCGACGAAGATGAACAGCGTCGGATATTTGCCGCGCGCCGCCCGCGCCAGATCGATGATCTCGGGAATGTTGGCGAGGTAGTTGCCGGAAAAGCAGAGCGCGTCCGGTCTGAAATCCTCGAGCAGCCGCCAGAAATCCTTGTGCGTCTCGACCTGCAGGTCGATCAGCGTCACCTCGTGTCCCGCCTTCTCGGCGGCGGCCGCGATCAATTCGAGACCGAGAGGTTCGAGCCGAAGGAAGACACGGGTATACATCAACGCGCTTGGGTGGACGGCGAGCAGCTTCAAGCGACAGGTTCCTTGCCGGGGCGATCACTCTGCACGTCCCATTGCGCACGGCAACGCACAACCCGCTCAGAGCCCGAGATCACCCTGGCGTGACCGCCTGCCGTCCGAGGCTTGCACGGTCCGTTCGCCATCGATGAAGCGCAACGTCAGCACCGCCCCGGCCAGCACGCCGGCCGCCCGCGTCACCGGGTGGCCGCCCTCGTCGCGCACCATCGCGTAGCCGCGTGCCAGCACCGCATCGTGCGACACCGAGGCGAGCAGCGCGGACAGCCCATCCAGGCGCGCGCGCTTCTCCCGGATCATCGCCAGCAGCGGCCCGGCCGACAGCCGCGCGCGCCCGGACCGCAGCCGCGACCGCGCGAGGCGCGCCGCGAGCGCCTGCTCGAGATGCATGCCGGCGAGCCGAAGCTGCGCGCGCCTGACGGCGATGAGCTCGTGCGGGCGCGGGAAATGCCGCTCCGCGCCGACCAGCGCCGCCCGGCGCGAGGCCACCAGGTTCGGTAACGCGAGCGCAAGCCGGTGCGCCCGGTCGTCGAGACGCTGCCGTCCGGCTCCCACGAGCGCCGGCAGGTCCGGCAGCCGGCCGCCCGCGCGCTCCAGCCGTCCGCGCCGTGCCTCGAGCGCGCGCGCGCGCCCCGCCGCCAACCGGGCGGCCCGGTGCGCCAGGTCGGCGATCAGCTCGGAGCGCACCGGCACCGCGAGCTCGGCTGCCGCCGTCGGCGTCGGCGCCCGCCGGTCGGCGGCGAAGTCGATCAGCGTCGTGTCCGTCTCGTGTCCGACCGCCGAGATCAACGGGATCCGGCAGGACGCCGCCGCCCTGACCACCGCCTCGTCGTTGAAGGCCATCAAGTCCTCGAGGCTGCCGCCGCCGCGGGCCACGATCAGCACGTCCGGCCGCGGCGGATCGCCGCCCGCGACCAGGCGGTCGAAGCCCGCGATCGCGCGCCCGATCCGCTCCGCGGCACCGTCGCCCTGCACCGGCACCGGCCACAGCAGCAGCGCGCGCGGAAATCGCCGCGCGATCGTGGTGCGTATGTCCTGCAGCACCGCGCCCTGCGGCGACGTCACCAGCCCGATCACCGACGGCAGCCGTGGCAGCACCCGCTTGGACGCCGGATCGAACAGGCCCTCCTCGGCGAGCCTGACCCGCAGCGCCTCGACCCTGGCCAGCAACGCACCGGCGCCCGCATACTCGAACCGCTCGACCACGAGCTGGTAGGTCGAACGCTCGCCATAGGCGGTGATCCGGCCGGTTGCGATCACCTCGACGCCGTTCTCCGGTTTGAGCCCAAGCCTGCCGACCGCGGTCCGCCAGACGACCGCGGCGATCTTCGCGTTCTCGTCCTTCAGCGACAGGTAGATGTGGCCCGACGGATAGCGCTTGAGCTCGGTGATCTCGCCGCGCACCCGCACACGGCCGAAACTGCTCTCCAGCGTGCGCTTGACGGCGCCCGAGATGTCCGAGACGGAGTATTCGGGGACGTTGGTCTGGTCCATCAGGGCGACCTTAAGGCAAGACAGTCGGGGGCGCTGCCCCCGAACCCCCGCCAAGGGCGCGGCCCTTGGATCGCGTCGAAAAAGGGATCACCAATGCGGGTGCTTTTGGTCGGAGCGGGCGGACGGGAGCACGCACTCGCGGCGGCACTGGCGCCCTACGCGGAGGTCCTCACGGCGCCCGGAAATCCAGGCACGGCATCCGTCGGACGAAACTTCGACATCTCCGTGACCGACATCGACGGCCTGGTGGCGCTGGCGCGCCGCGAACGGGTGGACCTGGTCGTCCCGGGGCCGGAGGCGCCGCTCGTGGCGGGGTTGGCCGACGCCTGCGCCACAGCGTCCATCCCGTGCGCCGGGCCATCGGCCGCCGCGGCGCGGCTCGAGGGCAGCAAATCCTTCGCGCGCACGATCGCACAGGCCGCCGGCGTGCCCGGGCCGCTCTGGGAGCGGTTCGACGATCGCGAGCCGGCCCTCGAGTTCGTGCGCCGACGCGGCGCGCCGATCGTGGTCAAGCAGGATGGTCTCGCCGCCGGCAAGGGCGTGGTCGTCGCCGCCGACCTCGCCGAGGCCGAGGAAGCCATCGCTCGCATGGACGGCCCGATGGTCATCGAGGAATGTCTCGACGGTGACGAAGTCTCGCTGTTCGCACTCTGCGACGGCGAGGACGCGATGCTGCTCGGCGCGGCCCAGGACCACAAGCGGCTCGGCGATGGCGACACCGGGCCCAACACCGGCGGGATGGGCGCGATCGCGCCGCCGACCGGCTTCGGCCGCGAGGCGCAGGGCGAGGCGCTCCGGATGATCGTGCTCCCCGTCCTGGCCGAGATGGCCAGGCGCGAAACGCCGTTCCGCGGCATCCTGTTCGCCGGCCTGATGCTGACCGGCGCGGGTCCCCGCCTGATCGAATTCAACGTCCGCCTCGGCGATCCCGAGGCGCAATGCCTGCTGCCGCTGCTGCGTTCGGACCTGGCGGCGGCCTTGATGGCCTGCGCCACCGGGCGCCTGCGCGAGGCGCCGTGGCAGCTCTCCGACGACGCCTCCGCGGCTGTCGTGCTGGCCGCACCCGGCTATCCCGGCACGCCGCGCGCGGGCGACCGGATCGGCGGCATCGACGAGGCCGCCGCCCTCCCGCTGGTGCGCGTCTTTCATGGCGGCACGTCGCGCGAGGGGGGCGCCGTCACCTCGTCCGGCGGACGGGTCCTGACCGTGCAGGCGAGCGGCCCCGATCTGTCGCTCGCACGCGACGCGGCCTACGCGGGTGTCGCCCTGATCGACTGGCCCGGCGCGCTGTTCCGCCGTGACATCGGACGGCGCGCGCTTGCCTGACCGGGCTGATGTCGGGCGCCTCGCCGTCAGCGACCGTATTGCGCGTCGCTGACATGCTCCATCCAGTCGACGGGCGAGCCATCCAGCGCTTCCTGGATGGCGATGTGGGTCATCGCGGTGGTGGCCGAGGCGCCGTGCCAGTGCTTCTCGCCCGGACCGAACCAGACGACGTCGCCCGGGCGGATCTCCTCGACCGGGCCGCCCTCAAGCTGCACCCGGCCGCAGCCGGTGGTCACGATCAGGGTCTGGCCGAGCGGATGGGTGTGCCAGGCGGTGCGCGCGCCCGGCTCGAACGTGACCAGGGCCCCGCCCACCCGAGCGGGGTCGGGCGCGCTGAACAGGGGATCGATGCGGACCGTTCCGGTGAACCAGTCCGCCGGACCGTTGCCGGACGGCTGACTGCCTGCGCGCTTGATGTTCACCGTTCGTCTCCCGTTGATCGCTGCACCCCGCCACCTTAGGGAGGGAAGCGGTCCTCGTTGAGTGCGATCTTTGCACGCAGCGCATCGGCGAGGTCGATGTCGAGATGCTCGGCCAGCAGGATCAGATAGGAGAGCACGTCCGCGCACTCGGCGGCGATGATCGATGTGTGGCCGGCCGCCCACGCCTCGAACGTCTCGTCGGATTGCCACTGCGTCAGTTCGAGCAGCTCCGCCGCCTCGATCGCGACGCTCGCGCAGAGCGCGCGTGACGTATGGAACCGCGCCCAGTCGCGCCGGTCACGGAATTCCGTCAGCAACCGGGCGAGTTCGGCGATCTCCCCGGGCATCAGCCCGACAGCATGCCTTCGAGCAATTGGCGGGCCTCGTTGCGATCGCACTGCTTGACCGCGGCGACCTCCGCCGACAGGCGTTCGATCCCGGCCTCGTAGAGCGTCCGCTGGCTGAAGCTGCTCTCGGAGCCTTCCTTGCTCTGCTGCAGGTCGCGCACGACCTCGACGAGCGTCTTGAAGTCGCCGGAGTTGATCCGGAGCTGGTAGTCCTGCAGACGCCGCGACCAGACGGCACGGCTGACCCGCGGGCGCCCGGTCAGGGTCTGCAGCAGCTTCGTCATCTGCTCGGGCGAGACGAGCTTGCGCAGTCCCGACTTGGGGGCGGAGGCGACGGGGATGCGCAGCGTCATGGCGTTGTCGGCGAAGGCGACGTGGATCAGCTCGAGATCGTGCCCGGCGACATTCTCGACGCCGATCTTCTCCACGCGACCGACGCCATGCGCCGGGTAGGCCACGAGGTCGTTGAGCTGGAACCTCTCGGAGCCGGGCTCATGACGCAATTTTGCGGTGGCGGCGGCGGCATCACGCGCCATCGCCGCGGTCTCGACTTTCCTCTGGGCCATGCTCGCCATTCCTACGACACCGACAGATCGGTCTCGTTGACGACACGTTCGTGCCCGTCGAAGACATGCTTGATGCGATACTGGATGCCGCTGCCTGCCAACGGAAGAAGACGAGTAATCTTATAGTCTCCCCGCGGAGCATCGACGAACTTATTGTCGGTTTTATAGATCACCACGTCGCCCGTTGCAAACCTGTGCCGCTCCATACCTCGCGCCTCCCGACCGTTCGCCGATGTGCTGATAGGCTCAGATGGGACCGAAGACGAATTTTGCCAAATTTATGTTCGGAGTGCGTGCAACCAATCGGTCAATCGAGCGGCACGGCGCTGACCGCGTTATACGGCGATCCGCCCGGCGTCAGCGCCTTGGTCGACCAGACGAGATAGACCAGAACCCGCTTCTCCTGATCGAACAGCCGCGACACGCGCAACTGCTTGAAGAAGAAGCTTTGCCGCTCGCCGAAGACGATCTCGTTGGCGGGCAGGTCGCCGTGCGGCACCACCTTGCCGGTCGCCCGGCACGCGATCGAGAACCGGCTCGGATCGGTGGCGACCCCGAGCGATCCCGAAATGCCGCCGGTCGCCGCGTGCGACATGTAGCAGGACACGCCATCGACCTTGGGGTCGTCGTAGCGGTCGACCACGATCCTGTCGTTGGCGCCCAGCAGCCGGAATGTCGTGCTCACCTCTCCGATCCGCTTGCCGTCCGCCGACAGCGCGGGCGTCGTCAGGCCGGCCAGAACGATCGAGACCAGAAACCTGTTCATCGTATCCCCCATCAGCGCGCGCTCGCGCCCCATCGTCCGCTGCGGCCGAAGAAGGCGCCCCAGCCCCAGGCCGCGCCCAGATGGCGCAGGACCTGGAAAGTGAACGGTTCCGCGAGCAGCGCCACCACCGCGAGCAACGTGCCGCCGCGCGGCGCGGAGCCGACCCAGCCCCGATACAGGCGCAGCCCGTTCAGCAGGAAGGCCGCGTCGAGCACGATCTTGCCGACGATGACGGCCAGGATGCCGAGCGAGAGATGCAGATGCCCCGACACCACCGTCCCGGCCAGCACCGCAAGCGCGGTCAAGCCATAGATCGGCTGCATCGTGTCCATCGCCTTGACCGGAAGCATCAGCGTGCCGAGCCGGCCGAAGCGCGGGTTTCCGATCATGTCGCGGTAGCGATACTGCGTCTGCAGGAAGCCGCCGAACCACCGCCGGCGCTGGCGGAGGAAGTCGCCGAGCCGGCCGGGTGCCGACGTGGTCGCACTCGCCTCACCGAGCACACGGGTCCGCCAATCGCGGCCGGTCAGCACGCCGTGCCGCCGGAGCCGATGGATCAGCTCGTAATCCTCGACCAGGCAATGCGGATCGAAGCCGCCCACCTCGACCACCGCGTCGCGCCGGAACCCGGCGAAGGCGCCCGAGATCAGCAGCAGGCAGTCCTCCTGCATCCAGGCCCGGCGCGAGAGGAAGTTGCGCACGTATTCGTAGCGCTGGAAGAACTCGAACACGCGGTTGCCGCGCGAGCTGCCGCAGACCGGGATCAGCACGCCGGTCGCCGCCACCAGCGCCGGCTCGGCGGCGAAGGCGCGGGCCATCGCCTCGATCGCGTCCGGCGCGAGATGGGTGTCGGCGTCCACCGTCAGCACCAGCGGCGCGTCGGCGACCGCGATCGCCGCGTTCAGCGCGCGCGCCTTGCCGCCATGCGGCAAGCGGAGCCATCGCAGCGAGGGCAGGGCGTGCGCGGGTTCGCTCGCGGTGCCGAGCACGGGCAGGCCGATCCCGTAGCATTGGCCGAACACCTCCCGCGTCGCGTCGGTCGAGCCGTCGTCGGCCACGATGATCATCGCCGGCGGCAGCGATTGCGCGGCCAGGGCCGCGATCGAACGTTCCAGCACCGCCGCCTCGTTGAAGGCCGCGATGATGATCGCGACCGGCGGCAGCGTCGCGTCCGACGACAGCGCTCTCGTCCGGTCCATGTCGCGGATGTTCCACCACACGAACCCCATCAGGAACGCGTCGTAGGCGACGTAGACCAGGCCCACCGCCCAGACCAGCAGCCCGTGCGGCAGGAACGCCCGCGCGCACAGGATCACCCACAGCGTGGTGATCGCCCCGTGGATCAGGATCGGCCGCAGCGGCGCCTTCCCGTGCGGAAAGAACGGCGTGGCCGAGGCTCGCGCGGCGTCCAGACCGTCCGGTGGGGTGGCATCGTATGGCATGAGCGTGACTTGTCCCTGGCCGCGCGCTGCGCAACTCTATGGCCGATGCCGCCTGTCGCACGATCGCAGCGCTACACGAATACGGCGATCGCCCTGCACTGGATGGTGGCGGCACTGATCGCGGCCAACCTGGTGCTGGTCTGGACCGTCGACCGCCTGCCGGACGCCTACACGCGCTCGATGATCGACACCCATAAATCGTTCGGCCTGACGGTGCTCGGCCTCGCGGTGATGCGGCTGCTGTGGCGCTGGTCGCATCCGCCGCCGGCGTGGGATCCGGCGCTGCCACGCAGCGAGCGTCGCGCGGCCCATGCCGCGCACGCTGCCCTCTACGCGCTGATCTTCGCGATGCCGCTGTCAGGCTACATCCACGATTCCGCCTGGCGAGGGGCGGCCGGCCATCCGCTCCGGCTCTACGGGCTGATCCCGTTTCCGCGGATCGGCCCACTGATGCATCTCCCGCCCGCTTCGCGTGACCGGGTGCACGACCTGTTCTTCGCCATCCACGCCAACCTGGCCTACGCGCTCTACGCGCTGGTGGCGCTCCACGTCGCCGGCGCGCTGAAGCACCAGTGGTTCGACCGGCATCGGGAGCTGCAGCGCATGTGGCCCGGACCCGTCCGTCAGGACGACGTGCGGCCCGGCAAGGCGAGCACCGGCGCCGGCACGTAGTCTTCCGGGAACAGCCGCTTCAGCGCCTCGACCTTCGGGATGTCGTTGAAGGCGATGTACGGGTGGTCCGGATGCCGAGCCAGGAAGTCCTGGTGGTAGTTCTCCGCGGGATAGAAGCCCCGCAGCGGATCGACGCGGGTGGCGATCGGGCCCGAGAAGACGTGGGCGTGATCGAGATCGGCGATGTAGTGCCTGGCGAGCGACGCGTCGGCATCGTCGCTGGTCCAGATCTCGGAGCGATACTGGGTTCCTTCATCCGGGCCCTGGGCGTCGCGCTGGGTCGGGTCGAGTGCCACCGAGAAGAAGATCTGCAGCAGCTTGCCGGTCGAGATCACCGACGGCTCGTAGGTGATCCGGACCGACTCCGCGTGCCCGGTCGTGCCCGTGCTCACCTGCTCGTAGGTGGCCTCGCCGCCCGGGCCGCCGGCATAGCCGGCAACCGCCCGGTCGACCCCGCGGACATGCTCGAACACGCCCTGGATGCCCCAGAAGCAGCCCCCGGAGACCACGATCGTGCGCGGACCGCCGGCGGTCGTGCCCGCGTCCGCCGGCGCCGGGACCCGGACCGGCGTGTCGGCGCGCGTGCGCCAGATCGGCGCGAGGGCGGCGGCGCCGACGATCGCCGCGAGGACGGTGCCCCTGAGAAGTGTCGAGCGTTGCATCGATGGATCCCCTTGTGTGTCAGGCCGGACGGAAGGACAGCGCGTCGCCGTTCATGCAGTAGCGCTGGCCGGTGGGGGGCGGCCCGTCGGCGAACACATGCCCGAGATGACCGCCGCAGCGGTGGCAATGGACCTCGGTCCGGCTCATCAGCAGCGAGTTGTCCGATGCCGTCTCGACCGCCCCGTGCAGCGGCTCGTAGAAGCTCGGCCAGCCGGTGCCGCTGTCGAACTTGGTGCGTGACGCGAACAGCGGCAGGGCGCAGCCCGCGCAATTGAACACGCCCGCGCGATGCTCGTTGTTGAGCGGGCTCGAATACGGATATTCCGTGTCCGATTGGCGCAGGATCCGATATTGCGCCGGCGACAGCAGGCGCCGCCACTCGGCGTCGGAGTGCGAGACCTCGAAATGCTCGACCGCCACGGCACGCCGCGACAGGCCAGCGAAGCCCGCCAGCACCGCAGCCACCGTTCCAAGCCAAACCCGTCTGCTCGTCATGCCAATCTCCTCAGCCGACGTTTCGCACGGCCCGTGGCGGAGGTTACGCCGGACGGCTGACATCGTCCGGCGTTTCTTTGATCACGGCATCAGCACGTGATTGATGACATGGACGACGCCGTTCGACTGCTCGACATTCGCCGTCGTGACCTCCGACATGCCGCCCTTCGCGTCGGTCAGGTAGACGTGGCCGCCCTTGCTGCTGATGGTGAGCGGGCCGCCCTGCACGGTCCTGAGCGTCGCCTTGCCGCCGCCGTCCTTGATGTCCTCCATCAGGTCGGCCGCGTCCAGCTTACCGGAGACGACGTGGTAGGTCAGGATCGACGTGAGCTGCGCCTTGTTCTCGGGCTTGACCAGCGTGTCGACGGTGCCGGGCGGCAGCAGCTTGAACGCGGCGTCGGTCGGCGCGAACACGGTGAAGGGCCCCGGGCCGCTCAGCGTGTCGACCAGGCCGGCGGCCTTGACGGCGGCGACCAGCGTGGTGAGGTTGTGGGCCTTCGACGCGTTCTCCACGATCGTCTTGTTCGGATACATCGGCGCGCCGCCGACCATCTTCACGCCCATCGTCTTGGCGCCGGCTGTCATCGCGCCCATGCTTGCGCCACCCGCGCCCGCAAGCATCAATGTACATGCCGCTATGGCAACTGCTGTTTTCATCGTCATCTCCCGTTCGACTGAGGTCGCCCGTGAGGGCGTCGACATTCATACGTGACGCTTCCCCCCGCAGATGCGGGAACGCAACCAATCCCAGGGTCAACCGAAGGACCACGCATGAACTGCCTCGCCGGGCCGCGCGCCATTCTTCTCGCGGCAACCTGTCTCGCCGTCCCGCCGCTCGCGATCGCTTCGGCGTTCCTGCTGCCGTCGCAGGCGGTCGCGCGCGGCGCACCCGACAGCTTCGCCGACCTCGCGGCGTCGCTGCTGCCGGCGGTGGTCAACATCTCGTCGTCCGAGACCGTCAAGGGCGACGCCGCCGACAACGACGAGGATCCGGCTCCCAATAACTCGCCGTTCCCGCCCGGCTCGCCGTTCGAGAAGTTCTTCCACGACTTCATGAACCGCCAGCATGGTCAGCATCCGGACGGGCAGGGCGACGGCCAAGGCGATGACGGCGACAACGCGCCGCGCAAGATGCAGAGCCTGGGATCGGGCTTCATCGTCGATCCCGCCGGCCTGATCGTCACCAACAACCATGTCATCGCGGGCGCCGACGAGATCACGGTCACGCTCCAGGACAACACGGTGCTCAAGGCGACCCTCATCGGTCACGACGACCGCACCGACCTCGCCCTGCTCCAGGTCCATCCCGACCGGCATCTGCCCTCGGTCGGCTTCGGCGACAGCGACAAGTCCCGGGTGGGCGACTGGGTGCTTGCGATCGGCAACCCGTTCGGTCTCGGCGGCACGGTGACCGCCGGCATCGTCTCCGCCCGCGGGCGCGACATCCAGCAGGGGCCCTACGACGATTTCATCCAGACCGACGCGCCGATCAACCGCGGCAACTCGGGCGGCCCGCTGTTCGACATGGAAGGTCACGTCGTCGGCATCAACACCGCGATCTATTCGCCGTCCGGCGGCTCGATCGGCATCGGCTTCTCGATCCCGGCCAACGAAGCCAAGCTCGTCGTCGACCAGCTGCACCGCTATGGCCGCACCCGGCGCGGCTGGATCGGCGTGCGTGTGCAGGCGGTCACGCCCGACATCGCCGAAAGCCTGAACCTCAAGCCGGCCGACGGCGCGCTGGTCGCCGGCGTCGACCAGAAAGGACCCGCCGCCAGCGCCAAGCTGCGCAACGGCGACGTGATCCTCGCCTTCAACAGCGAGCCGGTGCACGAGATGCGCACCCTGCCGCGCGTCGTTGCCGAGACCGGCATCGACCAGCGCGTGCCCGTCGTGATCTGGCGCGACGGCAAGAAGCAGACGGTGATGCTGGTGGTGGCCGAACTGCCGGAGGACCAGGTCGCCAAGCCCGCCGCCGCCAAGCCGGCGCCCCCCAAGCCGAAGCCCGACACGGGCGAGGACATTGCCGGCTTCGGGCTCTCGCTCGCGCCGATCGACGACGCGCTGCGGCAGAAATTCCAGATCCCGGACGGCCAGAAGGGTCTTGTGGTCGTGGGCGTCGCGAAGTCCGGTCCGGCGTCGGACCGCGGCATCAAGCCCGGCAACATCCTCCTCGAGATCCAGCAGGACGACGTCACCAGTCCGGAGCAGGTGCAGGACCTGATGACCAAGGCGCAGACCGATCACCGCACCGACGTGCTGATCCTCGTCCAGGACCAGGACGGCACGCGCTGGGTCCCGATGCCGGTCCCGAAAGGCCACGACCGGCGCTGATCGTCGGCGCCGGGACTTTGGGGTTCCACCCCGAACCCCGCCAGGGGTTGGACCCCTGGACCGCCACTCATAAGGGCGGGGCTCTGCCCCGCGCCCCGAGGCCTAGGACGACCACGCGGCGATCCCCGCCTCGCAGCAGGCGACGTCCTCGTCGGTCGTGCCGCCCGAGCAGCCGATCGCCCCCACCACCTCGCCGCCGTGCAGGATCGGCATGCCGCCCTTGATCGGCACCCGGTCGGGAAAGGTCGCGTAGGCCGGCTCGTCCTTGACCTGCGCCTGCAGCGCGCCGGTCGCGGTCCGCGCGATCGCGGCCGTGCGTGCCTTCCGCCAGGCGACCTCGGGGGTGTGCAGCCTCGCGCTGTCGAGCCGTTCGAGGGCGACCAGGACGCCGGAATCGTCGACGACGGCCAGGCTCACGCCGAGCGCGCGCGCCTCGGCTTCCCGCACCGCGCCTTCGATCAGGATCCGTGCGTCCGAGAGTGCGAGGCTTTGCCGGCTGCGCATGGTCAGGTCTCCTCGATGATGTCGGCCCGAGTGTAGCCCTGCGCGAACAGCAGCGCGCGCAGATCGGCGTGCTCGACCCGGTTGGGGATCGCGGCGGCCAGCATCGGCTTCGGCCGGAACGCGATCCCGAGGCCGGCGGCCTGGAGCATCGCGACATCGTTGGCACCGTCCCCGACCGCGAGCGTGGCCGACAGGCGCGCGCCGCGCTGCAGCGCGAACGCCTCGAGCGCGTGCCGCTTGGCATCGCGGTCGAGGATCGGTCGCGCCACGTCGCCCGTCAGCGCCGTGCCGTCATCGAGCAGGACGTTGGCGCGATGGTCGTCGAAGCCGCACAATGTCGCGACGCGCGCGGTGAAGAACGTAAAGCCGCCCGACACCAGCACGCACAGCGCACCGTGCCGTCGCATGGTCGCGACCAGCGCGCGCGCCCCCGGCATCAGCCTGGTGTGTGCCCACGTCTCCTCGAGTGCCGCGAGCGCGACCCCGCGCAGGGTGCCGACGCGCTCGACGAGGGCGGTCGCGAAATCCACCTCGCCGTTCATGCTCCGCCTCGTGATGGCGGCGACGAGCGCCCCGGTTCCCGACGCTTGCGCGAGATCGTCGAGCGTCTCGCCGTCGACGATCGTGCTGTCCATGTCGGCCACGAGCACGGCCTTGCGCCGGCCGCGTGGCCTGACCGCCAGCGCGTCGACCGGCGACCCGGCGAGGGCGGCACGGACGAGCGCCAGCGGCGGCGCGCTCGCGCACGGGATGTCGGCCGCCTCGCCCGGCGACAGGATCACGGGTTCGCCGCCTTCGACGAGGGCGCGCGCGCGGGCGATGTCGCGTTCGCCGAGCGGCGCGCCGACCAGCGTCAGGATGTGCATCGGCGCTTCCTAGCAGATCGGGCATGTCATGGCCCGTTCTGTGCTAATCTCGAGTTGGGTGTACGGGGCGCCATGCAGATCCATGCCACATGCGTTGCACGTCGCGGCCAGGGATTGCTGCTGCTGGGTCCGTCGGGTGCCGGCAAGTCGGACCTGGCGCTCAGGCTGATCGGACGCGGCTTCGTGCTGGTGGCCGATGACCGTGTCGATCTCGAAGGCGTGGCTGCCTCGCCGCCGGCGCGTCTTGCCGGCCTGATGGAAGTGCGCGGCGTCGGGATCGTGCGGATGCCGCACGAGGCGCCGGTCCCGGTCGTGCTCGCGCTCGATCTCGCGATGGCGCCCGAGCGTCTTCCCGCGCCGCGTGTCCACCCTGGCACGGGCGTGACCCTGCTCGCGCTCGACCCGTTCGCCCCGTCTGCGCCGGACAAGGCGGCCCTTGCCTTCGATCTCGCATGCCAGGCCCCGGACCGATAAGCGGCTTTCCACACCGGATCGTCCTCGTGACCGGCCTGTCCGGTGCGGGCAAGGCGTCGATCATGCACGTGCTGGAGGATCTCGGCTTCGAGGCGGTCGACAACCCGCCGCTGGCACTGCTCGACGTGCTGGTCGAACGCAGCCGCAGCAAGCTCGCCATCGGGATCGACGCGCGCACCGACGGCTTCGACGCCTGCGCTCTGCTGGCCGCGATCGAACGCCATCGCGGCGCGGGCCAGCGGATCGATCTCGTCTTCGCCACCGCCGGCGACGAGGCCCTGCTCAGGCGCTTCACCGCCACCCGCCGGCGTCATCCGCTCGCCTCGGGCGGCCGCGTCGTCGAGGGGATCGCCGCCGAGCGTGGCGTGACCCTGCCGCTGCGCGACGCCGCCGACCTGGTGATCGACACCACCGACCTGCCGACGCCGGCGCTGCGGCGCCAGGTCGAGGAGCGCCTGTCGCTCGATGCCAGTTGCCGCCTGTCGCTGACGCTGGTCTCGTTCGCTTTCCCGTCCGGACTGCCGCCGGAGGCCGACATGGTTTTCGACGCGCGGTTCCTCAAAAACCCGCATTACGATCCCCATCTGCGGGAGCGGACCGGTCTCGACGAGACGGTCAGGCGCCATGTGCGGCAGGATGCCGACTACCGGACGTTCATCGATGCGATCGAGGCAATGTTGCGGCTGGTCTTGCCGAGGTTCGTCCGCGAGGGCAAGACATACGCGACCGTCGCGATCGGCTGCACGGGCGGGCGGCACAGATCCGTGTCGCTGATCGAGGATCTGGCCCGAAGGATGCGGGCGACACCAATGAGCGATGACGACATCATACGGATCGCGGTGCTCCATCGGGGACTCGAGGGCCTGCCAAGTGAGGGAACCCTGCGCGAGCAGGGCCGCGCGTCGGGCTCATGATCGGCATCGTCCTGATCGCGCATGGTGGACTGGCCCCGGCGCTGCGCGACGCCATGGAACATGTCGTGGGCGCGCAGGCGCAGATCGCGACGGTCTCGGTCGGCCCCGAGGACGACATGGTTGGCTTGGCCGACGAGGTCACGCGCTGCATCGATTGCGTCGACACCGGCGACGGCGCCATCCTGCTGACCGACATGTTCGGCGGCACGCCGAGCAACGTCGCGGTGGCCATGATCGGCCGCGGCGGGGTCGAGGTCATCTCCGGCGTCAACCTGCCGATGCTGGTCAAGCTCGCCAAGGCGCGTGCCGCGGCGACACTGGGCGAATGCGCCGACTGCGCCGAGGCCGCCGGCCGCAAATACATCGCCACCGCCTCGCATCTGCCGAGCGCCTGCCTCGGCGGTTCGGCCTGCGTCTCGCTCGCCCCGGTCCGTGCCGACCCACACCGCGATCCGGCCCTGACGGCCGTGGACGCCCGACCGGCGAACGGCCGGTCCGGATGATCACCGGCCAGGACGCATCGACCGTCCTGCGTCGAGGCGTCACGATCGTCAACGGCCGCGGACTGCATGCCCGCGCGGCTGCCAAATTCGTCAACACCGCCGAGCGCTTCAACGCCTCCGTCGACGTCGTGCGCGATGGGCAATCGGTGGCGGCGCGTTCGATCATGGGCCTGATGATGCTCGGCGCCGGCCGGGGCTCGACGATCGAGCTGGTCGCGGACGGCTGGGACGCCAAGGAAGCGCTCGACGCGCTCGCGACCCTGGTCGAGGCCGGATTCGGTGAACAGGACTGACGCGCCCGAGGGCGTCGGCTCCGGGGCGGCCCGGACCGAGCAGGGCAGGATCCGCGAGCGGATCTTCCGCGGCCACCCCGCCTGCGGCGGCATCGCGATCGGCCCGGCCTACTGCACGCATGAGCACGAGGCCGACCAGTCCGGCCGCGCCCTCAAGCCCGAGGAGGTCGAGGACGAGATCGGCCGCCTCACCCGCGCGACCGAACGCTCGCTTGCCCAGCTCGCCAAGCTCCGCGCGCGCCTGACCCTGCTGCCCGACGAGAGCGAGCGCGAGATCGCGCCGCTGATCGATGCCTACCGCCAGATGCTCGGCTCCTCGCGGCTGCTGCGCGGCATCCACCGGCGCATCACCGACGGGCTCGTCTCGGCCGAGCTCGCGGTGGGCGAGGAGGTCCGCCTCGCGGCAGGCCGTCTGCTCGCCCTGCCCGAGGAGGACGGCGCGTCGCTGCTCCGTCGCGCCGGCGAGGTCGAGGAGATCGGCCGCCGCCTGATCCGCAACCTTGCCGAGGTGCCGTTCCGGGCGCTCGGCGACATGCCGCGTGGCGCGATCCTGATCGCCGACCGTCTGCGGCCCGCCGATGTGGCGCTGATCGATCCGACCCGTGTCGCGGGCGTCGCCACCGACGAAGGGGGAGCCGCCGACCACACCGCGATCATGCTGTGCGCGCTCGGCATTCCGTCCGTCATCGCCGCCGCCGGCGTGGCCGAGGCGGCCCGCGACGGTCATTTCGTCGTCATCGACGGCAACGCCGGAACAGCGACGCTCGATCCGTCGCGGGTGACCCGGGCCGAGGCTCGCCGCGGCGTCGCCCAGCACGCGAGCGAGCGCCAGCGCCTGGCCAGGCTGCGCCGCCTGCCGGCGCGGCTCGCGAGCGGCGAGGCGGTCGAGCTGCAATCCAACCTCGAGCTGCCCGCCGAGCTGCCGCTCGTGGTCCAGTCGGGCGCCAGCGGCATCGGCCTGCTGCGAAGCGAGTTCCTGTTCATCGCCACCGAGCAGCTGCCCGACGAGGCGGCGCAGGCCACAGCCTATGCCGGCATCGTCAAGACGATGGCGGGCGATGTCACCACCATCCGCCTGCTCGACTGGGGCGGCGAGAAGGAGAGTGCCGCGATGGAACGCGCCGGTGTCGGCCCGCGCGAGCGCGAGGCCAATCCGGCGCTCGGCCTGCGCGGCCTGCGCCTGCTGCTGGCCCATCCCGAACTCCTCGAGACCCAGTTCGCGGCGATCCTGGCCGCGTCGCTCGCGGGCCCGGTCAGGGTGATGCTGCCGATGGTGACCAACATCGGCGAGTTCCGCACCGCCCGCGAGGCCTACGAGCGGGTCGGCCGCCGCCTGCGCCGGCGCGGCGTCAAGCTGCCGCAGAAGCTGCCGCCGCTCGGCGCGATGATCGAGACGCCCGGCGCCGCGCTGATGGCCGACGTCTTCGCGCTCGAGGCCGATTTCCTGTCGATCGGCACCAACGACCTGACGATGTACGCGCTGGCCGTCGACCGCGGCTCGAGCGAGGTCGCCGGCCTCTACGATCCCGTCCATCCGGCGGTGCTGCGCCTGATCGGCGAGACCACCGAAGCGGCACTCCGCTTGCGCAAGCCGGTCTCGATCTGCGGCGAGATGGCCGGCAACCCGAAGCTCGCCCCGCTCCTGCTCGGCCTCGGCCTGCGCTCGTTCAGCATGAACGCGTCGGCGCTGCCGCGCGTCAAGCAGGCCATCCGCGCCGTGTCGCTCGATGAGTGCGTCCGGCTGGCGCGGCGCGTGCTCGAGGAAAGCGATTCGGTCCGGATCGCGGCACTCCTGCACGCTTGAAGGCCAGGGGCGCTGCCCCTGGACCCCGTTGGGGCCGGCGGCCCCAAACCCGCGTGAGATAAGGGCTTGCTCAAGACTCCCGTATACTTCGCATCCGCGGATGCATCGCGACAGGAGAGTTCGTTTGGCGCAACGAAGGGGGTTCGACGACGAGACCCTGCCGGTCTCGATCAAGATCTCGGCGACAGCGTCGCGCGGCACGGCGCCGATCGAGCGGCAGCCGCGCGGTTTCGACGACGTCGCCATTCCGGTCACGATCACGATTCCGATGACGCCGGAGCTGCGCGCGCATCTCGCTCGCTCTCGTTCGGAGGGCCCTTCGTCAGCCTCCGCCCCCGGGAACGCTCCGCTAGTGTCCTGCTCCGCAATTGCCGACTAATATCTCCTGATCGTGAGAGTTTCGGGAGAAATGCCTTGATGGGACGACCGATCAAGCGACTGCGTGCTGAACCTGGCGCTGTCACGGAGCTTCGACGCCGGTCGCGGTCGGCCATCGTCGACGTGCGGGAGCGCGAGCGTGCCGACATCATCCTGCTTCGGCTCGACGGCGTCGGGGTTGAAGCCGTCGCCGAGCGGCTGAATACGACGCCCAAGCGCGTCTCGACGTGGTCGAGGCGGTTCGAGAGGTTCGGTCTTGCGGGGCTGGATGATCGACCGGGTCGTGGCCGCAAGGCTTCGATCCCGGAGGTGAAAGTGGCACGCGTGCTGACCGAAGCGACCCGTCCGCCGAAGGGTAGACGCCGCTGGAGCCTGCGGTCGATGAGCCGTCACGCCGGGGTCTCCGCGAGTTCGGTCCAGCGCCTGTGGTCGAGGAACGACCTCAAGCCACATCGTCTGAGGACCTTCAAGCTGTCGAACGATCCGAAATTCGAGGAGAAGTTCTGGGACGTCATCGGGCTGTATCTCAATCCGCCCGCGAAGGCGCTGGTGCTGTGCTGCGACGAGAAAAGCCAATGCCAGGCGCTCGAACGCACGCAACTGGGCCTCCCGCTGGCGCCGAAGCGCCCGCCCACGATGACGCACGACTACGTCAGGCATGGCACGATCACACTGTTCGCAGCCCTCAGCCAGTTGACCGGAAAGCTGATCAGCCGCACCGAGGCGAGCCACACGCATGTCGAATGGCTGCGTTTCCTCAAGCAGATTGATCGCGAGACGCCGTCCGACGTCGATCTGCATCTGATCGCGGACAACTACGCCACCCATAAACATCCCAATGTGCGGGCGTGGCTGGGCAGACACCCTCGTTTCCACATGCACTTCACGCCGACCTCGTCCTCGTGGCTCAATCTGGTCGAGCGCTTCTTCGCCGACCTAACCGGCGACGTGATCCGTGTCGGCAGCTTCACGTCGGTCAACGAACTGGTCCGTGACATCAAAGCCTATCTCGCCGTGCGCAATGCCGATCCAAAGCCATACGTCTGGAAAGCCACGGGCGCCGAAATCCTCGCAAAAATCAAACGAGCACGCGTCGCGCTTACCGAAACCACGGCTGCATGACTTCCTGGTCGGCAATTGCGAATCGGGACACTAGGGCGCCGCAACCAGTTGTTGCCGCACATCGCCCAATCGCGAGGAGCAAGGGTCAGCCAAGGAGCGAGTCAGGACGGCGCACCGCCCCATCATGCCGCAGCGAGCATTGGGCTGGGACGATATATGCCCCGGCCGGGCGACGTGGCACTGTTGGCGCGGATGATGTTCACGGAGGCCGCGGGAGACACCGATGCGTATGCTGGCGCGGGCTTCGCTGCGGTGAATCGTATTGGTGCCCGTGACTACGGAAACCTCCGGTCGCTGCCAGATGTCCTGACAGCGCCGAAACAATTTCAAGGTATGGCGCACGGAGACCAATTATATGCCAAAGCCGAAAAGCCGGGCAGCCTGACCGGTTCAGATGCGACCGCTTTCCGTAAGGCTCAGTCAATAGCGGCGTCGATCCTTGAGGGAACGATACCGGATCCAACCCACGGAGCCACTTCGTTCCATTCTGGACCGAATGCGGGTTCATTGGGCCCGCAAATCAAGTCTGGAAGGCTGGTGCCCTCCGTCCAACTCGGGAAATTCCGCTTTTTCAAGGTGGCAGGTAAAACTGATGAATGATCCTTCTTCAATTCCTGTATCGTTATCCGTTCTCGCAGCATGAAGAAGTCTGACTGGTCGGTTGCGATGCTCGCAACCCTCTTGGTTTTCTGCAACCGGATTGGCCCCGTGGCCGCTGCATGCAACCAGGGAAACCCTGCCGTGACCGGTGGATGTTATATGGTAGCCGGAACTGCCCTTCAATCAGCGGATATCGGCATGGTGCTGGATGTCAGGGGTCGACACACCCTAGTGCTATCATCGCCTCCGGGAGAAGAAAGATATGCACCGCCAGAGGTCGAAGGCCCACTGGATCAATCCGTCTCCGCGAGCGTCAGCGGTAGATTTCGTGTCTGCCCTCTTCCTGAACAGCCCAACCAATTCGAACGTGGCTCCGTCCATTACGTCTGCATAAGCGAGGCTTTCGACGTTCTGGTCCAAGGAGCGCCTGTATCGTCAGGAAAGTAATTCTTCAACCAGAAATCTCGAGAACACCGATCTCGCCTATGAGCTTTCCAGAGGTTCCAGAAAATCTGGCGCGCCGATCCGTCATCTGCTTCGGGGCTTTCACTGCGTCAATCATGCTCGCGGCTTGTCTGCTCCACCTCATTCGAAGCGGAGAGGCCTGCACGTCGACCTTGCTGGAACGGCAATTCTCGCCTGATCGAGCTTGGCGAGCAGACGTCATCGAGGCGATTTGCCCCATCGGCTTCCTTGCGATGACCGATGTCGAGGACTCCGTTACGATAACAGATCTACGTCATCCCAGCCGTCAAGAGGACCTCCTGCAAGTCTCGACCGGCGGGAATGACAACGAGCGTCTTCGTATCGGCTGGGGGGCGCCGCTCACGCTCCGCGTCGACGTCCCCTACGTCACCTACCTCGTTGTCCAATCTCTTGCCTTCGGACCCGTACGACTCGATCTGCACTCCGAGCCGAACGATCCTGCGTCAATCAAAGCCCGGACCGCGTGGGAGCGCGCGCATGGACTTCCGGTTTTCTGACGTTTGTCGACCAGTCGGCGATCTCGCGCCAAAACGAGAGACCGGATCACGAGCATTCATCCCAGGTCGTGTCGGTGTAGGTGAGAATGATAAACCAATGTCGAGCCAATCTTTCGACGCGCCAGACAGGGCATGGCACACCGGCAATCTTTCCGGCATCGCCTCTATGAATTGACAAGTTGCCGCTCTTGTCATAAACGAGATACGAGGATGTCCAGTCTAGAATTCCCCAGGTCTTCCACTCGATGTGAGGAAGAACTCCAGCGTGGACCGTTTGCGTGGCGATATCGCGCAGGGTTGAAGGCGACGTAAACTCCCAGTCGATGGTGTCGACGGCAAACCAACCGCGTCTCGGACCAATGACGAGAACGATGGATGACGTGGCCACGAAGAGCCCCGTCAGAAGAAGACGCGAGCGCCTGAGGTCTCTCGGCGATGTGATGGTCCACATCACGAGCAGTGCGACGACGAAATAGCGGCAGGGCGCGAGAAGAAATTCATAGATCAGGAAGCCGATGTCACGGCATACGATCGCGGGGACCGTGAGCACGATGGCCGTCCCTACGGCAAGGGTCGACTTCGCGACATCGGATCGGCTGAAGGGGTGGAACATGACCGTTCATTATCACCGGACAAATGGGTCCGGCGTCGACAGTCTCTGCGCGCGACTGAGCCGGGCAGGCGCGCTCGTCCCGGCCTCCCCTGGGATCGCGTTGCCGTTATCCTACAGTAACTAACCCTCGTTAAGCATTGAATAACATCAATTTCCTGCCCAGGGTGCGCCGCACAAAAGGAGTGCGCGCATGCCCTATACCGGACCAGGCACGACCCTCGACGGCGCCGCCGTCTACAAGACGGCGTCGCTCGCGACAATCCTTCCCCCGTCCGTCGTCACCCAGATCGACGATGCCGGTTACGCCGATCTCGACTTCGCCTATGGCCTTTCGTCCGAGCCGAGCACGACGGTCACCATCGGCGGCACGCCCAGCGCCCCGACCGTCGGCTACACCGATGCCTCCGGCAATCCCGCCACGCTCTCCGTCGCCAGCGTCGGCGCGCAGGGCTCGAACGGCTTCCAGTTCACCGACCCGTCCGGAAGCCTCTGGACGGTGGTCGACCAGCCCGTCGCCGGCGCCACCGCCGCCGACCCGATCCTCGACATGGCGATCGCGATGGAGGCCGGCAATCCGGTTCTCGATCTCGAGCTCCAGCAGCTCAAGAGCACCATCGACAGCATCACCGGCGGCAATCCGCTCGCCTTCCCGACCAATCCGATCGATCAGCCGCCCTGCTTCGCGCGCGGCACCAGGATCAGGACCGCGGCCGGCGAGGTCGCCGTCGAGGACCTCGCCGAGGGCGACCGCGTGGTGCTCGCGACCGGCGGGGACGCGGCGATCACCTGGATCGGCCGGCGCAGGGTGCATGTCGGCCGCCACCCCGAACCCGCTTCGGTCGGCCCGGTCCGCATCGAGGCCGGGGCGCTCGACGGCCAAGTGCCGCAGCGACCGCTTCGTGTCAGTGCAGACCACGCGCTGCTGCTCGACGGCGTCCTGGTTCCGGCCGGATTGCTCGTCAATGCCAGCAACATCGTCCAGGAGACCGCCGGCACCGTCGAGTATTTCCACGTCGAGCTCGCCCGGCACGCGGTGCTGCTCGCCGAGGGCGCGGCTGCCGAGACCTATCTCGACACCGGCAACCGCGGCAATTTCGCCAACGCCTCGATCGTCACCCTGACCCCCGGCATGACGTCATTGCCGGGCCACGGCGCGTCGCCTTGCGCCGAGATGGTGTTCGGCGGCGAGCGCCTCGATCGCATACGCGCGGCGATCGCCGCGAATATCCGGGACCTGCGCGCCGCTTCCTGACGACCGAAGTCGAAGAACCGGGGGCCGAGGCCGGCCCCCGGACCCCCGGCGCGCTTACTTCGGCGGCGTGGTCGGTCCGCCGCGGCGGAACATCGCGCCCGTGCGCTCACGCATCGTCTGGAACGTGACATACAGCATCGGGATCACGAAGATCCCGACGCCGGAGGCCGCGATCATGCCGGCGAACACCGGCGTGCCCACGTCGCGCCGGCTGATCGCGGCCGCGCCACTCGCGAACACCAGCGGCAGCAGGCTGAGAATGAACGCGACCGACGTCATCATCACCGCCCGGAACCGCATGTGCGCGCCCTGCACGGCGGCATCCACGATGCTCACGCCCTCCTCGCGACGCTCCTTCGCGAATTCCACGATCAGGATGCCGTTCTTGGCCGCCAGCGCGATCAGCACCACCAGGCCGATCTGCGCATACAGGTCGACCGACAATCCGGCCAGCGTGATCCCGATGAACGAGCCGAGCACGCCCACCGCCACCGACAGCAGCACCGGGATCGGGATCACCCAGCTCTCGTAAAGCCCCACCAGGAACAGGAACGCGAACAGGATCGACATGAACAGGATCGCGCCGGTCTGCCCCGCCGCCTGCTGCTCCTGGAACGCCGTCCCGGTCCATTCGTAGGCGTAGCCGGGCGGCAGGGTGCGTTTCGACACGTCGCCCATCGCCGCCAGCGACGACCCGGATGATTCCCCCGGCGCCGGGCTGCCCTGGATGGTGACCGCCCGGTAGTTGTTGTACCGCGTCACCACCTGCGGCCCGGTCACCACGTGCAGGCTCGCGATCGCGCGCAACGGCACCGTCCCGCCGCTGCTGTTGCGTATGTAGATCCGCCACAGGTCGGAGATGTTGCCGCGATCGGCCTCCTCGCCCTGCACGTTGACCTGCCAGACGCGGCCATAGAGGTTGAAGTCGTTGACATAGACGCCGCCGAGCGTCGTGCCGACGGTATTGAAGATGTCGCTGATGTTGACGCCGAGCGACTGCGCCTTGGCGCGGTCGATGTCGAGGAACAGCGACGGGTTGGTGTTGGTGAACGTCGAGAATACGCGTGCCAGGTGCGGATCGCCGTTGGCGCTGGCGACCAGTCCCTGCATCACGCCGTTGATGTCGTTGTAGTCCTGGCCTTCCAGTCCTTCGAGTTCGTATTCGAAACCACCCGATGTCGACAGGCCGATGATCGGCGGCAGGTTGAACGGGAACACGGTCGCGGTCCGGATCTGCTGCCCGAGACCGAAGATGTGCCCGATCAGGCCTTGCGCGGACGAGGCGACCGTCGTGCGGTCCGCGAAGGGCTTGAGCCTGACGAACAGGAACCCGACATTGGGCTCCTGCACCGTGTCGATGATCGAGTAGCCGATCACCTGGAACACTTCCTTGACACCGGCAAGGGGCGCGACCTGGCGCGCGACCTGGTCCATCGTGGCGGACGTACGCGCGACCGACGCGCCGTCCGGCAGCGAGATCAGCACGAAGAAGCCGCCCTGGTCCTCCTCCGGCAGGAACCCGGTCGGCAGACGTGACACCAGCCCGAACGCGCCCACGGCCACCACCGCGATCAGCACGATGCCGAGCACGCTGACCCGCACCAGCCGGCGCACCACCGAGGCGTAGCCGTTGCGAGTCCTCTCGATGCCGCGAAGCACGCGTCCCATGATCCCGCGCTTCGGGCCGCCATGGCGAAGGAACACCGCGCAGAGCGCCGGCGACAAGGTCAGCGCGTTCAGCGCCGAGATCACCATCGCCGAACTGATCGTCACCGCGAACTGGCGGAACAATTGTCCCGACAGGCCGGGGATGAACGCGATCGGGATGAACACCGACAGCAGAACCAGCGTGATCGCGATGATCGGCGCGGTGATCTGCGTCATCGCGAGCTTGGCGGCATCCTTGGGCGCCATCTCGGGATTTTCTTCCATCACCCGCTCGACATTCTCGACGACGACGATCGCGTCGTCGACGACGAGGCCGATCGCCACCACCATCGCCAGCAGCGAGACCGTGTTGGCCGAGAAGCCGAGCGCCGTCATGATCGCGAACGCGCCGATCAGGCTCACCGGCACCGCGACCGTCGGGATGATCGCCGCCCGCACGCTGCCGAGGAACAGGAACACCACGATCACCACGAGGACGAACGCCTCGAGCAGAGTCTTGATCACTTCATGCACGGTATCGCTGACGAAGGTCGTGCTGTCGTAGGTCACGTCATAGGCGACATCGCTCGGGAACCGCTTCGCCAGGTAGGCGAGCCGGGTGTTCACCGCGGTCGCGGTGTCGAGCGCGTTCGCACCCGGCGCCAGATAGATCGCGAGCGGCACCGACGGCGACTGGTTAAGCTTGGCCTCGGAGTCGAGATTCTGCGCGCCCAGCTCGACATGCGCCACGTCGCCGATCCGCAGCACCGATCCGTCCGGGTTGGCGCGCAGCACGATGTTGGAGAACTGCCTGGTGCTGGTCAGCCGTCCCGTGGTCTGCACGTTGAGCTGGTATTGCTGCTGCTGGCTGATCGGGCGCGCGCCGATCCGGCCGATCGCGGCGACCGTGCTCTGGGCCGCGATCGCGTTGGTGATGTCCGTCGGCGACAGGCCCAGATTGTTGATCCGGTTGATGTCGAACCAGACGCGCATGGAGTATTTCTGCCTGCTCAGCAGGCTCGCCTGACCGACGCCGGTGATCCGGCTGATCTCGTCGATGACGTTGATCGTCATGTAGTTGGCGAGGAACAGCACGTCGTAGGTCTTCTTGGGCGAATAGAAGTTGACGAACTCCAGGATCGCCGAGGACTTCTTCTGCACCGTCGTGCCTTCGAGCTGCACCTCGGACGGCAACTCGGGTGTGGCCGTCTGCACCCGGTTGAGAACGTTGACGGTGTTGATGTCCGGGTTGGTCCCGAGCAGGAACGACACCACGAGGCTGTAGGACCCGTCATTGCCGCTGAAGGACCGCATGTAGATCATCTTGTCGACGCCGACGACCTGCGCCTCGATCGGCTGCGCCACCGAGCTCTCGACGACGGAGGCCGACGCCCCGGGATAGCTCGCCGTCACCGAAACCTGCGGCGGCACGATGTCGGGGAATTGCGCCACCGGGATGCGCGACAGGCCGACCAGGCCCGCGAGCGTGATCACGATGGCGATGACGACCGCGAGACGCGGCCGGTCGATGAAGATGTCGGAGATCATCGGCCGCTACCTGGACCCGCCGCCGCTCTTGCCCGTCTGGGCGCCGTTCTCGGCCGCCGCCGGGACCGGGGACGCCGCAGGTGCGCCGGGCGCGACCTTCGCGCCGTCCCTGACCCGCTGCAGCCCCTCGACCACCACCGTCGCATCGTCCGGCAGACCGCTCAGGACCGAGATGCTGGTGCCCGTCTGTTCGCCGGTGTGGATGTTGGTGCGGTGCGCGACGTCGTCGGCGCCGACCGTGAACACGTACGAGCCCTGCTGGTCGGACAGAACCGCCGATTGCGGCACGGTGATCAGCGAGATCGGCTGCGGCGCCTCGACGAGGGCGGTGACGAACTGGCCGTCGACCAGCGTGCGGTCGCCGGTCGCCCCGCTGCCGCCCCCGACCTTCGGGTTGGCGATCGTCGCGCGCAGCGTGATCGTGTCCGTGGTGTTTGAGACGTTGGGCGCGACATAGTCGAGATGGCCCGCCTGCCCGTAGATCTGCCCGTTGCTCAACCGCGCGCGGATCTTGGCCGCCGCCAGTCCGCCGGCATGCGCGTAGCGCTGCTCGAGCGACGCGACGTCGCGTTCGGCCACGGGAAAGACCACATACATCGGATCCTGGCTGACGATCGTCGCCAGCGTGCCGCTGCTGGGACTGACGACGTTGCCCTGGTTGACCGAGGTCGCCGTGATCCGGCCGTCGATCGGGGCGCGGACTTCCGTGTAGCCCAGATTGATCTGCGCGGTCTCGAGGTTGGCCTGGGCGCTCAGCACCGCGGCGGCGTCGGCGCGCTGGGTCGCAAGCGTCTGGTCATAGTTCGATTTCTGCCCGGCCGGCGTGCTGAGCAGGTTCTGCTGCCGCTGGAACTGGGCGACGGCGAACTCCGCGTTCGCGCGCGCCTGCGCCAGCGTGCCCTGGTTGGCCTCCACCTGCGCCTGGAACGGCGGCTGCTCGATCACGTAGAGAAGCTGGCCCTTCGTCACTTCCGAGCCTTCCGTGAACAGACGCTGCTCGAGGAAGCCGGTGATGCGCGCCACCAGTGCGACGCTGTCGATCGCCTGGATGCGCCCGATATACTCGCTCGTCTGCACGATCGGCATGCGATGGACCGTCAGCACGCCGACCGCCGGCGGCTTGCCGCCAGGCGCCTGGGCCAGTGCCACACCTGCTCCGAGCACGGTGGCGAGGAGCGTGACACGCAAAGGCACCATGGCAGTCTCTCTTCGGCACTTCACCCAGAAACAACTACCGGCAAGCTGACCGATCGGTCAAACCGCCGGCCTGCAACCCGGATGCTCGATGCCTGTTGTGCAGGCGCGCGGGATGTTCCGTGCGGCGAAGGCGAGAACCCCCACATGTCAGGCCAGACGACGTACGCGCTTCGCGAGGGCAGCCCATTGTTGAGCGGCGCCACATGGGATGGCAGCGGTGTGAACTTCACCCTGTTCTCGGCTCATGCGACGGCGGTGGATCTTTGCCTGTTCGACAATTCGGGAACCCGCGAGATCGCGCGTATCCGGCTGCCGGAATACACCGACGAGATTTTCCACGGCCACGTGGGCGACATCGGGCCGGGTCAGCAATACGGGTTCCGCGTCCATGGCCCGTATGCGCCCGAGGAAGGTCATCGTTTCAATCCGAACAAGCTGCTGCTCGATCCGTATGCGCGCGCCCATGCCGGGCGGCTCGACTGGAACGATGCCTGCTTCGGCTACACGATCGGCGATCCGGCCAAGGACCTGAGTTTCGACGAGCGCGACAGCGCGCCCTTCGTGCCGAAGAGCGTCGTCGTCGACCCGGGCTTCGACTGGACCGGGACACGCGGCCGCGTGCAGGTCCCGTGGGAGCGGACGATCTTCTACGAGACCCACGTCAAGGGTTTCACCCACAAGCATCCGGGCGTCCCCGAGGCCGATCGCGGCTTCTATCGCGGTCTCGGCGCCAAGCCGGTGCTCGATCACATCCGTGCGCTCGGCGTGACCTCGGTCGAGCTGCTGCCGATCCATACCTTCGTCGATGACGGCCCGCTGCTCGACAAGGGATTGCGCAACTACTGGGGCTACAACACGATCGGCTTCTTCGCCCCCGATCCCCGCTACGCCGCCGATCCGATCGACAGCCTGCGCGAATTCAAGGAGATGGTGGCCCGCCTGCACGATGCCGGCCTCGAGGTCATTCTCGACGTGGTCTACAATCATACCGCCGAGGGCAACGAACAGGGCGCGACCCTGTCGTTCAAGGGCATCGACAACGCCAGCTATTACCGGCTGATGCCCGACGACAAGCGCCACTACATCAACGACACCGGCACCGGCAACACGGTCAACGTCAGTCATCCGCGCGTGCTGCAGATGGTGACCGACAGTCTGCGCTACTGGGTAAGCGAGATGCATGTCGATGGATTCAGGTTCGATCTCGGAACCATTCTCGCGCGCGAGCCGAACGGCTTCGACGACCGCAGCGGTTTCCTCAAGGCGTGCATGCAGGATCCGCTGCTGCAGACGGTCAAGCTCGTCGCCGAGCCGTGGGATTGCGGCCCGGGCGGCTACCAGGTCGGCGGCTTTCCGCCCGGCTGGGCCGAATGGAACGACACCTATCGCGACACCGTGCGCGATTTCTGGCGCGGCGAGGCGGGTCCGAAAGCGATCGCGCCCAAGCTGCTCGCGTCGCCCGACACGTTCGCTCATCACGGCAGGCGTCCCTGGGCGTCGGTGAATTTCCTCACCGCGCACGACGGCTTCACGCTCAACGATGTCGTCAGCTTCAACGAGAAGCACAACGAGGCCAACGGCGAGGATGGCCGCGACGGGAGCTCCGACAACCGATCCTGGAATTGCGGCGCGGAGGGCCCGACCGACGACGAGGCCGTCGGCGCGCTGCGGTCGCGCCAGCTGCGAAACCTGTTCGCGACCCTGCTGCTGAGCCAGGGCACGCCGATGATCCTGGCGGGCGACGAGTTCGCACGCACCCAGGGCGGCAACAACAACGCCTATTGCCAGGACAGCGACATCAGCTGGGTCGACTGGGACACCGGCGAGAAAGGGCAGGCGCTGCAGGCCTTCGTGACCAGGCTGATCAAGGTCCGTTCCGAACATGCCATGCTGGCGCGCGGGCGCTTCCTCACCGACGAGGTGCGTTGGCTGTCGCCGTCCGGCGAGCCGATGACGGCCGAACAGTGGAACGACGGGAACACGCGCTGCTTCGGCATCCTGCTCGACGGCACACTGCCTCCTACCGGCCTGCCCGTCGCCGGCAACGACGCGACGCTGCTGATCGTCGTCAACGGCTGGCAGGACGGTGTCGCCTTTACGCTGCCGGGCGACGGCGCGTGGACACGCCTGCTCGACACCAATCTCGAGCATGATGCGGAGGAATCCTTCCAGGGCGCCCGCACCTATCTCGCAACCGGCCGATCGGTCCTGCTGTTCTCCCAGGGCGGCCGGGAGGTGCGGTCGTGATGCCGTCGACCCGGCGGCACATGATGCCGCACGGGGCGGAGATCGGTCCGGATGGACGGGTCCGGTTCCGCCTCTGGGCGCCCGCCTGCGAACGCGTGGACATTGCCATCGACGGCGGCCTTCTTCCCCTCGAACCGGGCGATGAAGGCTGGCACACGCTGACGACCGACGCCGCCACCGCCGGCACACTCTATCATTTTGTTCTGCCCGACGGTTTGCGCGTCCCCGATCCCGCCAGCCGCTTCCAGCCGGACGACGTGCATGGTCCGAGCGAGGTGATCGATCCGACCAGCTTTTCGTGGTCGGACGAATTCGCCGGCCGGCCCTGGTCCGAGGCGGTCGTCTACGAGATCCATGTCGGTGCCTTCACCAGGGAGGGGACATTCGCGGCCGCCACCGGCCGGCTCGATCATCTTGCAGCACTCGGCGTCACGGCGGTCGAGATCATGCCGGTCTCGGATTTTCCTGGCCGGCGCAACTGGGGCTATGACGGCGTGCTGCCCTACGCGCCCGACTCCAGTTACGGCCGCCCGGAGGGGTTCAAGGCGTTCGTGCGGGAGGCGCATGCGCGCGGGATCATGGTCCTGCTCGATGTCGTCTATAATCATTTCGGTCCCGACGGGAACTACCTTCCGGTCTACGCGCCCGGCTTCTTCACCGACCGGCACAAGACGCCGTGGGGTGCCGGCATCAACTACGACGGTGCGCATTCCCGCCCGGTCCGGGACTTCGTGATCCACAACGCACTCTATTGGCTCGAGGAATACAATCTGGACGGGCTGCGGCTCGATGCCGTCCACGCGATCATGGACGACAGCACGCCGCACCTGCTCGACGAACTCGCGCAGGCGGTCCACGAGATGCGTGGCGAACGCCCGACCCACCTCGTGCTCGAGAACGAGGAGAACCAGGCGGCCCGGCTCGGGAACGGCCGGTTCACGGCGCAATGGAACGACGACGTCCATCATGTGCTTCACGTCGCACTCACCGGCGAGGATGCCGGCTACTACAAGGAATATGCCGGACGGACCGATCTGCTGGGCCGCGCGCTTGCCGAGGGGTTCGCGTTCCAGGGCGAGATGATGGAGTATCGCGGCGAGACCAGGGGCGAGCCGAGTGCGGCGCTTCCGCCCGTCTCCTTCGTCGCCTTCGCGCAGAACCACGACCAGATCGGCAACCGCGCCTTCGGCGACCGGCTTGCGGCCGGCGTGGCACCAGACCGGTTGCGCGCCGTCGCCGCGATCCTGTTGCTGCTGCCGCAGATTCCGATGCTGTTCATGGGCGAGGAGTGGGGAGCGACGACGCCGTTTCCGTTCTTCTGCGATTTCACCGGCGATCTGGCCGACGCCGTCAGACAGGGCAGGCGCGACGAGTTCAAGCGCTTTCCCCAATTCCAGGATCCCGCGCAACGCGACCGGATCCCCGATCCGCTCGCCGACGCGACGTTCCAATCCGCCAAGCTCGACTGGGACGCCATCGACCAGCCTCGGCTCGACATCACCAAAGAGCTCCTCGCGACCCGGCGCCGCCATGTCGAGCCGCTGCTCGCGCATCTCGATCATGGCGGTAGCGCCGAGGTGCTCGGTGCCGGCGCCGTGCGGATCGTCTGGCACGCCGGCGAGGCGGGCAGGCTCATCCTGCTTGCCAACCTGTCCGACGACAGCGTCGACCTGCCCGCCCTGGCTGCCGACGAGGAGATCTTCCATGTCACCGGCACCGCGGATGATCATCTCGGAGCTTGGTCGGTCCGCTGGTCGAGGTCGCGCGCGTGAACCCGCCGCGCGCCACCTACCGGCTGCAATTCCGCAAGGAGTTCGGTTTTCGCGATGCCGCCGCTATCGCTCCGTATCTGGCCGCACTGGGCGTCAGCCATGTCTACGCGTCGTCCTATCTGAAGGCGCGGCCGGGCAGCACGCACGGCTACGACATCACCGACCATGACGCGCTCAACCCGGAACTCGGATCGGAGGCGGATTTCGCCGCCATGTGCGCGGCGTTCCGCGCGAACGGTCTCGGCCAGATCCTCGATTTCGTGCCCAACCACATGGGTGTCGGCGGGTCGGACAACAAACGCTGGCTCGATGTGCTCGAATGGGGACCGACGGCCGAGAGTGCCGGCTGGTTCGACATCGACTGGGATCCGGACCGGCGCTACCTGCGCGACAAGCTGCTCGCGCCCGTCCTGGGCGACCAGTACGGGATCGAGCTCCAGGCCGGCCGCCTCATGCTCAAGTTCGATCACGAGGCTGGCGAGTTTGCCGTCTGGGCCTACGATGTGCACAAACTGCCGATCTGTCCGCTGCATTACGCGCGTATCCTCGGCCATGCCGACGGATCCCTCGAGCGGATCGGCGATGCCTTCGCCGATCTGTCCTCGTGGCGGCCGCAGGTCGCCGCCCGTGCCGCGACGCTCAAGGCCGAGCTCGCCGACCTGATCCGCGCCGATCACGATGCCGCCGGGGCACTTGCCGTCGCGGTCTCTCGCCTGAACGAGGATTGGCGGTCGCTCGATGCCTTGATCGAGGACCAGTTCTGGCGGGTCGCGGGCTTCCTCGTCGCGGGTGACGACATCAATTATCGCCGCTTCTTCAACATCAACGACCTCGCCGGCATCCGGATGGAGCTGCCTGCCGTCTTCGACGGGGCGCATGCCCGGATCAAGGCCATGCTCGAGGACGGCATCCTCGACGGCCTGCGCATCGACCATGTCGACGGCCTGCTCGATCCCAAGGAATATCTCGTCCGGCTGCGCGCGATGGTCGACCGGCCGTTCTATCTCGTGGTCGAGAAAATCCTCGCACGCCATGAGGTACTTCGTGACGACTGGCCGGTCGACGGGACCACCGGCTACGACTTCACCAATCTCGTGCTCAACGTTCTCGTCGATCCCGCCGGGGAGGAGGGCTTCTCGCAATTCTATGCCAGCTTCACCGCCGACCCCACGCCGTTCCGCCGCATCGTGCATCTCTGCAAGATGCGCATCATGGACAACGAGATGGCGAGCGAGCTCAACGTACTCGGACGCGATGCAGGCCGCGTGGCACGGCAGAACCCGCGGACGGCCGACTTCACGCGCAACATCCTCCAGCGCGCCATCCGGCAGGTCGTGGCATGCTTTCCCGTCTACCGGACCTATCTCGACCGCGACGGCATCCCGTCCGAGACCGATCGCCGCGATCTCGACTGGGCGATCGCGACGGCGCGACGGCAGGAGCCCGAGATCCCCCCGAGCGTCTTCGACTTTCTCGCGCAGCTCCTCTCCGGCGATCTGGTTTCGGAACCGCGCAGCGGCTTCTCGCGCCATGCCGTCCTGCGGCTGGCGATGAAGCTGCAGCAATATAGCGGGCCGGTGATGGCCAAGGGTCTCGAGGACACCGCCTTCTACCGCTACAATCGTTTCGTGGCACTCAACGAGGTGGGCGGCGAACCCGAGCATTTCGGGGTGCCGCTCGCGTCCTTCCACAAGACGAATGCCCAGCGCGGCCGCCGCTTTCCAAACGCCATGATCGGCACCTCGACCCACGACACCAAGCGCGGCGAGGATGTACGCGCCCGGCTCGCGGTGCTGTCCTCGATCCCTGACGAATGGGCTCGGCAGGTGCAGTCATGGAGCCGGCTGGTGCGCGCGCGGCGCGGCGACGTCGAGGGCACCGCACCCCCCGACCGCAATGACGAGTATCTTTTCTACCAGCTCCTGGTCGGGTCATGGCCGGTCGAACTCCTCGATGCCGGCGCCACCGAAAGCGAGGCCGGCAGGGATCTCCTCGCCCGATACGGCAAGCGTATCGAAGGCGCGCTCCAGAAATCGATGCGCGAAGCCAAGTTGCACTCGAACTGGTCGGCTCCGAACACCGCCTATGAGGACGCAATGCTCGGGTTCGCCGGCGACGCGCTCGATCCCGGCAGGCCCGCGTTTCTGTCGGCGTTCCTGCCGTTCGCCCAACGTGTGGCGCGGCTCGGTGTCGACAACAGCCTGGCCCAGCTCGTGCTCAAGCTGACGCTGCCTGGCATGCCTGACATCTACCAGGGTTCCGAATTGTGGGACCTGAGCCTGGTCGATCCCGACAACCGCCGGCCGGTCGATTACGGCCAGCGTGCCGTCATGCTCGAGGGAATCGCACGCGATCTCGAGACCGATCGCGCGGGCCTGCTGCGCCGATGCTACACGAATTGGCAGGACGGCGCGATCAAGCTCGCCTTGACCCGGATCCTGCTCGATGCGCGCGCGGCCGACCCTGTCTTGTTCGCCGAGGGTGGCTACGAAGCGATCCAGGTCGACAGCCCGCAGGCGGACCAGATCATCGCCTTCCGCCGCGACCACGGCGACCGCTCGCTCGCGGTCGTCGTGTCGCGTTTTCCAGGCGCCCGTCAAGAGGGCGCTCCCTGGATCGGTACGCTCTCCTTGTCCGATGAAGGATGGCGCAACATGTTGCGCGGCGGTGCCGGACCGTCCAGTGAACTTGCCGATCTTTTCGCCGATCTTCCCGTCTCGATCCTGTGGCGCGGCATAGTCTAACCCGGAAAGGCCGCGCAGGCCGCACGTGACCTGCGTCAGCTCGAGAATTTCAGGTTGGGCCGCAGTCCGCGCAGGATCTTGCCCTCCGTCGACAGATAGAAATTCCGCGTGTTGAAGCGCGGCGTGCGCGCGAAGATGAGGTAGAGGTATTTGAAGTTCTCCGCGAAACCGTAGGCGGGGAACAGGTCGCCCTGGGTCATCGGAGTCGTCGTGATGTCGTTGATGATGGTGTAGCCGTTGGGCGTGCGCGCATTGTCCCTCAAGCCCACAAAATACTGGTAGGCGGTGCTTGCGTAGAGCTCGTTTCCGGTCCGCCAGTAGAGGTCGAACGAGGAGTTGACATACTCCGGCCGGAACTGGTTCGACGTGCTGGTGGCGTTCAGCGTCGTATAGTCGATCCCCTCCGGCAAGACCGGATAGCGGTCGAGCACCTGCGTCCAGGACTCGTAGTAGCTCGCGCCGAGGCTGAGATCACCGCCCGCCGCCACGAGCTCGGCCCAAAAAGCGGCCAATTCAGATTGGCCGCGGCCGAGCAACGCGCCGGTCTGGAAATCCACCTGCTTGTACCAGACGAGGCCGTTGTAGGTCTCGACGACGTATTTGTTGAACGCTGCATTCAGCGTCTCGTACCAGTAGAGGCACTCCTTGTCCCTGAACAAGGCATAGCCGCCATAGAGATATTCGTAGAAGGAATCGGTCGGCGGATTGATCGCGTTGTCGGTGGGATCGACCCATGCGCCGGTCTCGACATTGATCGTGGTCCCGAGCAGATCGAGCGAGGACCGGCGCTCGAAGACCGCGCGCTGCGCCGCCTTCGAGGCGTTGAAGTATTTGGGATCGTTGGTCAGCCGGGACAGCGTGCCGAACTCGAGGATGTTGCTGCCGGCCGCCGCGAGAACCGCGGTCGGGCCATTGACCACGCCGGTCGCGAGGTTGATCCCGGAATAAGGGATCCCGGTCGGCGACTTGGTGAACGCCGGCAGCACCCGGTCCGCGAGATCCTGGGCGAGCCGCAGCAGCCGCGGATCCTGCACCGCGAGATAGCCGGCGAGAAGGCCGCCCACCAGACGGATGATCCCCTCGAAGATATTGAAGTTGTCGACGTCGATGTTGAAGTCGAGATTGGCGTAGATCCAGTCAAGACACAGTCGGAGGTCGTTGTCGAGACCCATGACGTACAGCGTGTCCAGCGCCTCGATGATCGACAATCCGACGGTGCGCCCCTGGAAGAAGAAGTCGTTCGGCCTGCCAGAGAGCGGCATCACCTGGTCACGGCCGAAGGCATACATCTTGTAGCCGTTCCAGGCGTGCAGGAACTCGTTGCGGATCTCGGTGGCGATTTGCGGTTTCCCCGGCCCGAATCGCGAGTCGGCCAGCGCCGGCAGGGAGCGGCCGAGAACGGCGCCACCGCCGGCCGCACCGAGTGCGCGCAGCAGTGGCCGTCGCCCGACCCGCGTCAGGCGGTCGAATTCGTCGGTCATCGGTCGTTTCCTTCCATGTGGTTGTTGGAGCGGCGTGGCCGCTCGCGGCGCCGCGAACCAAGCGGTACCGAACAAACTGTCTTCGCCGACAAACCTAAGGGTCCGGCGTGGATTTCGGCAAGAGAGGAGACTGTTCCGAACGCACCAACGAATTCACCATTGCGCGATCTTGAACGAGTTCAGTTGAATGCAAGATAGCGGCCGTTCGATCGTCATTTCCTCGTGGCGCGAGAATCAAGAAACGGAATGTGGTCAGGCGTCATCATGGCGTCGCTCCGCATGCACTTCGGGACCGGTCGTGGCACAAGTCGGCCGCCGTCGTCCGGGTCCGGGGCGAGCTTCTTCGAGACATTCACAGTCTCGGACCATGGCCTACAGCCGCACCGCGGCACCAACCAGGTCGAACACATCGAGCAGGCGCGCGACATAGTGGTCGTGCACCGCGAAGGCAGACGATCGCGGATCGAAGAACCCGCGCTCCAGCGCGTCCACCATGCGCGTGAGCCGCAGCCTGTGCAGACCCATCAGCCGCTGGATCGGATCGAAGACGATCCCGGAGAACGCGGCGAAGATCGCCAAGCCCACCATCAGCGATCCGGTCGTCGTCGCCACCAGCCCGAGCGTGGGAGCGACGGGGAACAGTCCGTACCACATGCCGCCCAGCCAGCCGCCAAGGGGAAAGGCGGCGACCGCCGTCTGCTGCGCCATCACCGCGGCGAGCGCCGGTCCGAGCGACGCGGCGCCGGGCGTGATCTTGTTCAGCGCCAGCGCACCGGCGCTCAGGCTCACGAATCCGGTCGTGATCTCGGCCGCCGCACTGCGCGCGCCGGCATAGATCGTCATCGCGCGCGCCAGGCGCTGGCGCAGCATCGGGTCGTCGCCGTGCATGGCACGCTCCAGCACGGGCTCCGCCACGATCGCCTCCGACAGCGCGTCGTGTCGGCTCTCGCGCGCGCCCTGGACGAACGGGAGCTCGAACAGCTCGGTGACGATCAGCCATTCGATCTCGCGCGAGACCGATGTCGGCAGCAGGATCGAGCGATGCAGCAGGCGCGCCAGGAATGCGGCGCCCACGCGATCGGCGAGACCCGCGCCGAGATGCAGCAGAAGCTGCGGCACGGCGAGCGACAGATTGATCGGCGCCTTCGCGATGTCCCATCCCAGCGCGTTGCGGTGCAGCTTCAATGTTCCGGATAGCGAGAAATGCGCGTCGACGAACCGATCGACGCGCTCACGTCTCGCATTGAAATACGCGCGCGCACCACTCTCGACTGCGTCGACGGCGACCGCGCGATCGATCAACGGACGCGCGAGGACCCTCGCCTAATGGTCGGTCCATCCCGTGTATTGCGACACGTTGTCGCGCGTGATCAGCTTGGGCGTCATCTGGGTGACCTCCTGGGCCGGTTTCTGGCCGTTCAGCAGGGCGGCCCCCTCGCGCACCGCGATCTGGCCCATCGTGTAGGGATCCTGGCTCGCGGACGCGGCGATCGAGCTCAACGGATCTCGCAAGGCCGCCACGATATCGGGCGCCCCGTCGACCGACGTGATCACGATGCCCTTCCGATGAAGCTGTCTGGCCGCGAGATCGGAACCGATCGCTTGCGGGTCGTTGATCGCGAAGACGGCGGCAATGTCGGGATACCGGATCAGGTAGCCCTGCATCACCGCGAGGCCGCCGTCACGCGATCCCTTGCCGTCCTGATCGGCGCTGAGGATCTTGATCCCGGCATCCTTCGACAGGGCGTCCTTGCACCCGGTCACGCGGTCGATCACGGCCGACACCTGCGGTCCGTTCTCGATGATCACGTTGCCCTTGTGGCCGATCTTGTCGGCAAGGAACGCGCACGAGATGCGGCCCGCCATCACGTTGTCGGTCTCGACCGTCGCGTCCGCGCCGGCCGCCTTCACGTCGACGGCCACCACCGGAATGCCCGCCGCCTGCGCCCGCTTGATCGCTGGCAGGATCGCGTTCGGGTCGACGCCGTTGATCAGGATCAGATTGACGCCGGAGGCGATGAAGTTGTCGACCTGGGTGAACTGCTTGTTCAGGTCGTAGTCGGCCGACGTCGAGACGACATTGACACTCGGGTTGGCCGCCTTCGCCGCGACGCTGGCACCCTTGGCCAGAGCCACGAAATATGGATTGCCGAGCGAACCGAGCGTGATGCCGACGCCGGTCAGCGGCTTGGCCAGCGCGCCGTCCGTGGCGGCCAGGCCGAGCAGCGCCGCGCCCGCGAGCAAGGTGGTCCTAATCATCGTCATCTCCCCAGATCCCTGTTTTGCTCGATACGTAGCCGGACCGCTCATCCCTCGCAACGGCACCCCTCAGGTGCGCGCGCCCTGCTGGCGGAACCGGTCGAGCGTCACCGCGCCGATGATCACCAGGCCCTTGACGATGAACTGCCAGATGTCCGACACGCCCACGAGCAGCAACCCGTTCGTCAGCACCGCGATGATCAGCGCCCCGATCAGTGTACCCCAGATCGAGCCGATGCCGCCCACGAACGACGTGCCACCAAGAATGACCGCCGCGATCGCATCGAGCTCGTAGGACTGCCCGAGCTGCAATCCATTGGCGGCATAGAGCCGCGCCGCCGACATCACGCCGCCGAGCCCCGCCAGCAGTCCCGACGCCGCGTAGACGAACAGCAGGATTCCGCCCACCCGGATGCCCGACAGACGTGCGGCCGCCGGATTGCCGCCGACCGCGTAGATCCGGACGCCGAGCACCGTGCGTCGAAGCAGGTACCAGGACACCAGCACCACCGCGAGCGCGATGATCGCGAGCCAGGGCACGACGATCCCCGGCGCCACCGGAATGCCGTCATTGCCGATCCAGGCAAAGGGAAGCGATGGATTGAAGACCGTCTTGTCGCCGCCCATCAGCCGCGCGAGCCCGCGGATCGCCGTCAGCGTTCCGAGCGTGACGATGAACGGCGGCAGCTTTACCGCCGCGATCAGCGCGCCGTTGACCAGCCCGATCGCAAGTCCCGTGATCAGGCAAGCCGGAATGCTCAGCAGTCCCAGTCCCGGCAGCAGCGAGACGATCAGTGCCGCCATTGCCGAAGCCGCCAGCGTCGAGCCCACAGACAGATCGATCCCGCCGGTCAGGATGACGAATGTCATTCCGGACGCGAGCACGGTGTTGATCGAGGCCTGCTGGGCCACGATCGACAGGTTCTGCACGCTCAGGAACCGGTGTCCACCCAGAAAATGGAAACCGAGCGCGAGCAGGATCAGGACCGGCAGCATGCCCGCCGACTGCATCAGGCTGCGTATCTGCACCGATCGTGACGACAGACCCGCGCCCCCGCTTGCCTGTGTCTCGGCGGCGGGCGAGCTCATCGGGGCGTCGGACATGGGCGTCTCCTCAGGCGGCAAGACCCGCGGCATGTTCCATGATCGCTTCCTGGGTGATCGGGGTGCCGTCGCCACCGACTTCGCCGGTCAGCGCACCCTCCCGCATCACCAGGACCCGGTCGCAGATCCCCACGATTTCCGCCATCTCGCTCGAGATCACCAGCACGCCCAGACCGCGTGTCGCAAGGTCGTCGATCAGCCGGTAGATCTCCGACTTCGCGCCGACGTCGATCCCGCGCGTCGGCTCATCCAGGATCAGCACCTTCGGGTCGGTCTCGAGCAGGCGCGCGATCAGCACCTTCTGCTGGTTGCCGCCCGACAGGCTGCCGACCTGCACCATCGGGCTCGCCGCCCGCACCCGCAGCCCCTTGAAGGCGTCCGTCGCGCGCTGCCGCGCACGCGCCCGGTCGAGCACGAAACCGGCTCGCGCATCGCGCTCGATAACACCGAGATTGATGTTCTCGCCACACGACATGTCGAGGAACAAACCAAGTCCTTTCCGGTCCTCGGTGAGATACGCGACACCTGCCGCGATCGCCTCGCGCGGCGAGGCCACCGACAGCGTCCGTCCCTCCAGCGCCACCGTGCCGCCCGACGCGCGATCCGCGCCATAGATCAGCCGCGCCAGCTCCGTCCGTCCGGCGCCGACGAGGCCCGCGAGCCCGAGCACCTCGCCGCGATGCAGCGTGAAGCTGCACGGCTTGACCCGCGCGCCGCCGTCGGTGAGACCTTTCACCTCGAGCACCGCCTCGCCGCGCACCGCCGCCGGATCGTGCTCCTTGGTGTAGAAGCTCGACAGGTCGCGCCCGACCATCATCCGCACGATCGCATCGGGGCTCAATTCGTCGCGCGTCAGCGCACCGGCATAGCTGCCGTCGCGAAGCACCGTGACCCTGTCGGCAAGCTCGTAGACCTCCGCCATCCGATGGCTGATGTAGATCAGCGCGATCCCTTCCGACCGAAGCTGCCTGACCAGCGCGAACAGCCGATCGGTCTCGCGCGCCGACAGCGCCGTCGTCGGCTCGTCGAGCACCAGGATGCGCGACCGGCGATGCAGCGCGCGCGCGATCTCGACCAATTGCTGCTCGGCGATCGACAGGCCGGCCACCAGCGTCTCGGGCCGGAACGGCGTGCCGAGCCGCTCGAGCACCGGCCGGCACGCATCGTTCATCGCGCGCCGGTCGATCCGGCCGCCCGGCCGCCTGATCTCGTCGCCGAGATGGATGTTCTCCGCCACCGTCAGGTTCGGCGCCAGCGCCAGTTCCTGATAGATGATCGCGATGCCGAGGGCGCGCGCCGCCTGCGGCCGGCCGATCGTGACCGCCTGCCCCTCGACGAGGATCTCGCCGCCCGGATCGGCCTGGTAGGCGCCCGACAGCACTTTCATCAGCGTCGACTTGCCGGCGCCGTTTTCGCCCATCAGCGCCATCACCTCGCCCGACCACGCCTTCAGCCGCACCTTGTTCAGCGCGCGCACCCCGGGGAAGGTCTTGCTGATGTCGCGCATGTCGAGCGCGGGCGTGGGGTCGGTCATTGCACCGCCGGGTTTCCTCCCGACGATGTAATCATGCCGAGGTTAGGAAGGCCAGGGCTCTGCCCTGGACCCGCCAGGGCGGGCCGCCCTGGACCGGCGCACATAGGTGTCCAGCCCGGCCGGCACGGCCACCCGCGTCCACGCGGCGTAAAGGGCCGGCACGAAGAACAGCGTCAGCACGGTGGCGCTCAGCAGGCCGCCCATGATCGCGACCGCCATCGGGCCCCAGAACAGGGAGAAGGCCAGCGGCGTGAGACCCAGGATCGCCGTCGTCGCGGTCAGCACGATCGGCCTGGCACGCCGCACCGTGGCACCCAGGATCGCCTCGAACGGATCCGCACCCGCGGCACGATCGCGTTCGATCTGGTCGACCAGGATGACCGAGTTGCGCATGATGATGCCGGCCAGCGCGATGAAGCCCAGCATGGCCACGAACCCGAACGGCATCCCCGTCAACAGCAGGCCGGCGGTCACGCCGATCAGCCCCAAGGGCGCGGTCAGGATCACCATCGCCACCCGCCCGAAGCTCTGCAACTGCACCATCAGCAGCGTCAGCATCGCGAGCACCATGATCGGCATGCCCGCGTTCACGCTTGCCTGCCCCTTCGCACTTTCCTCGACCGCGCCGCCGGTCTCGATCCGGGTGCCGATCGGCAACGCCGCCTTGATCGCGGCAAGGCTCGGCAGGATCTGCGCCGTCACCACCGGCGCCTGCGTGCCGTCGGCGATGTCGCCCCGGACGGTGATCTCGTTGGTCCGGTCCCGGTGGCGGATGGTGGAGGCCTCGATCGCCGGCACGATGCGCGCCACCTGCGACAGCGGCACCGCGCGGCCGTTCGCACTCGTCACGTCCAGATCGCCGAGGCCCGCGAGATCCTGCCGGCTCGCCTGGTCGGCACGCGCGAGCACCGGGATCAGGTCGTTGCCTTCCCGATACTGCGTCATCGCGGCACCCTGCAGCAACGTCTGCAGGGTCGTGGCGATGTCCTCGCTCGACAGGCCGAGCAGCCTTGCCTTGTTCTCGTCGACCGACACGGTGACGGACTTGGCGTAGCTTCCCGACAGGTCGCTCACGTTCCTGATGTGAGGATTGGCCCGGATCGCGCGGCCGACGCGCGCCGCGATCAGCCGCAATTGGCCGGCATCGGGCCCCACGATGCGGAACTGGACCGGGTAGCCGACCGGCGGCCCCAGCTCCAGCCGCGACGTTCGGAACCGCACATCGTCGAACCCACCCGCGGGCCCCGCGTCGATCCGTGCGTTCAGCCTGGCCAGCAGCGCCTCGCGCGCGCCGATGTCGCGCATGTTGAGCACGAGCTGGGCGTAGTTCGGCTGGTCGAGTTCGGGCGACGAGGCGAGGAAGAAGCGCGGCGCGCCGGTCCCGATATAGGCGACGTGCGAGACGATGCCCTTCTCCCGCGCCAGGATCGCCTCGAGCTGCTCGACCCGGTCCCTGGTCGCGGCGAAGCTGGAACCCTCCGGCAGCCGCAGATCGGCGATCAGTTCCAGCCGATCCGACGACGGAAAGAATTGCTGCGGCACGCGCGAAAATCCCGCGAGCGAGAGCACGAAAGCGGCAACCGTGGTTCCGATCACCCACCAGCGCCGGCGCACGCACAGCGCCACCAGGCGCCGGAACGCGCGATAGAGCCTCGTGTCATAGACATCATGCGCGTCCGCTCCGGCGAGACGCGGCTTGAGGAGCGCCGCTCCGATCATCGGCACGAACAGCACGGCGACCAGCCACGACAGGATCAGCGCGAGGCCGACCACGCGAAAGATGTCCTGCGTGTATTCGCCGGTGCTCGACTGCGCGAGCCCGACCGGCAGATAGCCCGCCGCCGTCACCAGCGTTCCGGTCAGCATCGGGAACGCGGTCGAGCTGTAGGCGAAACTCCCGGCGCGCACCCGGTCCCACCCCTGTTCGAGCTTCACCGCCATCGTCTCGACCGAGATGATCGCATCGTCGACCAGCAGCCCGAGTGCGATGATCATCGCACCCAGCGAGATCCGCTGCAGGTCGATCCCCAGCAGCATCATCGCCACCATCACGCCGCCGAGCACCAGCGGCACGCTGATCGCGACCACGATGCCCGTCCGCCATCCGAGCGAGACGAAGCTCACCAGCAGCACGATCGCGAGCGCCTCGAAGAAGCTGTCCTGGAATTCGCCGACGTCGCGCGCGACCACGCGCGCCTGGTCGTCGATCGGTGCGATGCGCACACCGAGCGGCAAGCGCGGCGCGATCGCGGCGAGTTTCTCGTCGAGCCTGTGGCCCAGCGACAGGATGTTCCCGCCCGCGTTCATCGACACCGCGATGCCGAGCCCCGGCTTGCCGTCATACAGCAGCATCGACGCCGGCGGGCTCGCGACGCCGCGCGAGATGGTCGCGATCTCGCCGAGCGCGATCAGCCGCCCCTGCGCCTGCAGCTTCAGTGCCGCCAGTCGCGCGACCCCGTCCAGACCCGGCGTGGCGCGAATATGGATCCGGTCCGACCGCGTCTCGACGAAGCCGCTGTCGGCCACGGTGTTCTCGCGCTGCACGGTCCTCGAAATGTCGGCCAGCGTCAGGCCGAGCTGCGCCAGCTTGCGCGGCGAGAAGCTGACCACGAGCTGTTCCTGCTGCACGCCGAGCAGATCGACCTTGCCCACATCGGCGACACCCAGCAATTGCTCGCGCACATCCTCCGCCACGTGGCGCAGTTCCGGGCGCGTGAACCCGTCGCCGGTGATCGCATAGACGAAGCCGTAGACGTCGCCGAACTCGTCGTTGAAATCGGGGCCCTGCACGCCGGGCGGCAGCGACGTGGCGATGTCGCCGATCTTCTTGCGCACCTGGTACCACAGGCCCGGAATCCGCGCGGGCGGCGTGTTGTCGCGCAGCACGACATTGACCACTGAGCGGCCCGGCTCGCTGTAGCTGTCGGTGTAGTCGAGCGACCCGATCTCCTCGATCTTGCGCTCGATCGGGTCGGTGACCAGCCGCGCCGTCTCGTCGGCCGTGGCACCCGGCCACGACGTCACGATCACCATCTGCTTGATCGTGAACGGCGGGTCCTCCGCGCGCCCCAGCGACAGATACGACCAGATGCCGGCCGCCGCGATCGCGATGCCGGCGAACAGCATCAGCGCGCGATGCCGCAACGCCCACTCGGACAGGTTCATCGGGCCGGCCCCGCCCAGGCGGTCAGGCGCATGTCCGGGTCGACGAGGTCGGCGCCAGCGGTGATGACGCGCTCACCGGCCGCGAGGCCGCCCGAGATCATCACATCGCCGTCGCCGTCATAGCCTGAAACGGTGATACGCCGGAGATGCGCGTGCGCGTCGTCGCCGAGCACCCAGACCGCAGGCAGGCCGCTCGCGTCCGTGAGCGACGCCGCCGGCATCCGGGCCACCGCGCCCGAACCCGGGGCCGCGAACTCGACCGTCATCGTCATCCCGAGCGCCAGAACCGAAGGCCCGGCCGGCAACGCCACCTTGACCGTGAATGTCCGTGTCGCCGCATCGGCGAGCGCGCCCAACTCGCGAATCGTGCCCGGCATATGAAGCGCCGGATCGGACCAGGGCGAGACGGTCGCGCGCGCGGCGCGCACGGCGGCGAGCCGGTTTTCCGGCACGTCGACCCAGACTTCCAGGGCGCCATGCGCCACCGAGGCCACCGTCTGTCCCGCCGTCACCACCTGCCCCACCTCGACCGGCAGCGCGGTCACGACGCCGTCGACGTCGGCGACCAGCGTGCCGTAGGCCAGTTGGTGGCGCGCCAGACCGAGCTGACGGACCGCCTGCGCGAGACGCGCATCGGCCATCCGGCTCAGCGCGACGCGACGGTCATATTCCGAGGGGAGATAGCTCGGCGACGCCCGTCCGAGCGCCGCATAGCGGGCAAGGTCGGCCCGCGCCTGGGCGGCATCCGCCTGCGCGGCGGCGACCGCGTTCTGGTCGTTCTCGGCCGAAAGCCGCAGGTCCGAATCGTCGAGACGCGCGAGCACCTGTCCGGCCTTGACATGATCGCCCACCTCGACCGGCCGTTCGACGATCTTGCCGCCGACGCGGCATCCGAGATCGGCCAGCGTCCGCGCATGCACCGCGCCGGAGAACGACAGCGTCAGTCCCGAGGGCTGCATCTCGACGGTCTGCACCCGAACCGGCCGCTCATCCTCGGCGGACGCCGCCAGGGCGGTCGGTGCGAGCAGAAGCCATGGGAGAACGACGAAGGCACGCATGGCAGACATCTCCGAGCCGTTCGAGGGCCGGAACCATGCATCAACAACGTTCAGTTTACAAGCGTCATTTTAGCGGCGTGACGCGCATCGCGTCGATCGTCATGTCGATCACGGCGCCGATCAGCGCGTCGTGCGGACTTTCGATGGCGCCCGCCCGATCCAGCAGCAGCGCGGTGACGCCGTGCAGGCTCGCCCATGTGGCTTCGGCGCGAAGCTTCGCGTCGCCGGCCGAAAAAACTCCGATCTCCTGCAGTTCGGTGATGCCGCGGCAGAGAACGTCGAACGACAGATCCGCGGCCCCGCTGTCCGCATCGCCGCAAGGATCGAATTCCAATCCGGGAGGCAAGCTCGCGACGAAGGTCAGCCGATACTCTTCAGGACGCGAAAGACCGAAGCGAATATAGGTGAGCAACCCGGCCCGGAACCGGTCGAGCGGCGACAACGCCTTGTCCTGGCTTCGCTCGAGCGTCGAGAGGAGCTGCTCGAACATCTCTTCGGCGATCGCGCGCAGGATCGCCTCCTTGTCCGGGAAATAGACATAGAGCGCGGTCGGCGAGACGCCCACTTCGGCAGCAATCCGTCGCATCGTCGCGTGACTGAACCCCGCGGCCGCGAACACGCCGCGCGCGGCGGCCAGGATCTCTCCCCTGCGGGAGTGCCCCTGACCACGTGCCTTGCGTGTCCGCGGTCTCGCCGGTGACACCATGCTCATAAATGAACAATGTTCTGTTGGACAGGTTCTGTCAACACGAGCGGCACGAGTTGACGCAAGCGGCGCCTCGTTGTTCTGTGCGTCATGTCGGAAACGAACGAAGTCGCGATCATCCTCGGCCGCCCCGACTACGACCTGCCGCTCGGCGATCCGGCGTGGCGTCCGGGTGGCGAGCTCGCGACCGTGGGCCATGACAGCCTGCCCTATCTCTGGCGCTTCGACGGCAACCGCGCGTCGCTATGGGCGCCGGCGGCCAGCCTCGGCGGGATCCGGCTCGACCACCCCGCCTCGCGCGACGCCGGCGAATGCTGCGGGCTGCTGCGCCAGGCCCAAGCCCGGATGCGCGCCGTCCAATCCGCGCTGCTCGATCTGACCGAGACCCTGCTGTCGTTGGCGGGCGAAACCCCGAGCCAGGCGCTTGGCGAGCGGCTGCATGCGGTGCGGACGCGGCTGGCCGACGAGCTGTCGATGTTCACCGACGCGCCGGACGACGGCGCCTACGCCATCTTCCGGCCGATGCCGGAAGTCGTCGCCATCGACGGCGCGCCGAAGTCGGACGAGGACCGCCGTAAATTGCGCCCGTTGGCGGTCATCCTCCTCAAGCAGCATGCAACCTTGCTCGGCATCGACGACCCCGACGGGTTGCTCGCGCTCGCGACGCCCTAGCGCCCTCTACCCAAGCCGCTCCCTGATCCGGTCGGCGACACGCAGCGCGTTGGCGATGATGGTGAGCGTCGGGTTCACCGCACCGATCGACGGAAAGAAACTCGCGTCCGTCACATACAGGTTGTCGATCCCGTGCGCGCGGCAATCGCGGTCCAGCACCGCGTTCGACGGATCATCGCCGAACCGCATCGTGCCCGCCTGGTGCGCGGTGCCGCCGATCGGCGTGTCCTTGCCGAGATAGAGCGCGCGGTCGACGAGATGCGAGTAGATGTCGACCTTGCCGCATATCTGCTCGAGCTTGTGCTTGAGCCGGCGGTTGCCCTCCATGTTGGTCTCGGTCAGGTCGAGACGCACGCGCCCGTCCTTGTAGTGGATCCGGTTGAACGGTTTCGGCAGATCCTCCGACGTCAGCCAGAAATCGATCGAGTGCTTCGCCAGCCAGTCGAACGGCTTCTCCGGAAACCACTGCATCCATTTCGGCAGGCCCTCGCCGTGCACCGTGACGCCGTCGGTCTTGCCGACCATCTGGATATGGCCGAGAGGGTATTCCCAGTCGTCCGCCCCGAAATAGAAATCGTTCAGTCCCAGCGTCTTCTGGAACTTGGTCGGGTTCGGCGTCTTCGAGATCGCCATCACGGTCGTGTTGTTGTGCCGCATGTAGTTGCGGCCCACCTGGTCGGACGCATTCGCGAGTCCGTTCGGATGGGCGTCGCTCGCCGAGCGCAGCATCAGCAACGCCGATGAGAGCGCCCCGCACGCCACCACCACGATGTCGGCCGAGAAGCTGAGCCGCGCATCGTCCTGGATGACCTCGACGCCGTTGATCTCGCGGCCCGAGGCACTCGTCGTCAGCGTGTCCACATAGGCGCGCGTCAACAGCGTCACGTTGTCATGGGCCTGCAGCGTCGGGTCGACCACGATCACCTGCGCATCGGCCTTGCCGTTCGTCAGGCACGGATAACCGTCGAACTGGTCGCAGCGTATGCACGGCGAATGCGGCAGTGCGCCGCCGCTCTCGTCCTGGTCGAGCAGGATCCCCACCGGCAGATGGAACGGGTGCAGCCCCTCCTGCTTCAACCCCTCGAACAGGGTCTCGATCCGCGGCTCGTTCTTGATCGGGGGATAGGCGTAGGGTTTCTTCGACGGCGGCTCGGTCGGGTCCTCGCCGCGAAGTCCGTGCACATGGAACAGCTCCTCGGCCGCCTGGTAATACGGCTCGAACTCGTCGTATTTGACCGGCCATTCGGGCGCCGCGCCATCGGGATGCCGCACGCTGCTGAAGTCGCGCTCGCGCAGCCGGAACAGGACCGAGCCATAGACCTTGCTGTTGCCGCCGACGAAGTAGTGAAGCCCGGGCGCGAACTCGCGTCCGTCCGAGGAATACCAGGTCTCCTTCGCCTGGTAGCGGCCACGGACGAACACCTCCTCGCTGTCCCAGTTCTCGCGCTCGCGCTTGAGGTAGTCGCCGCGCTCGAGCAGCAGGATCCGCTTGCCGGTCTTGGCCAATTCCGCGGTCATCGTGCCGCCGCCCGGTCCCGAGCCGATCACGATCACGTCGTAGTGCGCGCTGCTCAAATGTGGCCCCTCCGCGTCGGTGACGTCAGGAACGTTGGCATGAGCATGGCCGTTCCCGGAACCCCGCGCGGCAGGCCGCGCTCTCACAGGATCGTCGGCAAGGGGCCCGCTTGATGACATTCGGCATGCTGGTGACGTTCCTGATGCGTCTCGCCCTGGTGCTCCTGTTCCTGCCGTTCAGTGCCATCGACAAGGCGCTGAACTTCAAGGGCGCCGAGCGCCAGGCCGCCGAGATCTCGCCGTCGCTCGCGCCCGCCCTGATCGGCGCCGGCCTCTTCGTCGAGATCGTCATGCCGCTCGGCATCCTGACCGGCATCGCCGACCGCCTGAGCGCCTTCATCATGGGCGGCTATTGCGTCGTCACCGCCCTGCTCTGGAAGCAGTTCTGGCGTCCGGGCGATTTCTGGCAGGGCGGCAAGGGCCGTGACCTGTTCTGGGACTTCTTCAAGAACGTGGCCCTCGGCGCGGGCTTCCTGTTCATCACCTTCGGCATCGGCCCCGCCCATGTCGGCAGCTTCCTCGCCGACCCCTTCGCCTCGTCCCATCCCTACGCATGGAGCCCGTCGAACCATGAGTGACGCCAAGCCGCGCATCCCCTACTGGCACCTCCACGTCGACAACGACGGCATCAGCCATCACGCCCGATGCACGCTGACCGACTTCGACCTCACCTCGGTCAGCCCGCCGGCCAAGCCGCAATGGAACGGCCACAAGACGACGGGACGCATGAGCTCCTCGGTCGTGGTTCTGCCCCCGGGCTGGGAAGGCGGCTGGCACGAGAACCCGCACCCGCAATGGATCATCCCGCTGACCGGACGCTGGTTCGTGGAAGCCATGGACGGTCACCGCGTCGAGTTCGGCCCGGGTGACATCAGCTTCGGCGAGGACCAGGGCTGCATCGAACGCGACGGCAGGAAAGGCCACGGCTCAGGCACCGTCGGCGATGAGCCCGCGGTGCTGATGCTGGTCCAGTTCGAGGACGCCCCGGTCCCGCACGCCCCCTGCCGCTTCGCCTAGAAGAGCCAGGGCTCTGCCCTGGACCCGCCGTGCGTGAGCACGCCCTTGGCGTGACGGGCAGGCGCCCCCGGACCCGCACATTTTTGGCGGTATTTGGCCGCACAGAGCCGTCTGCTCGCACTGAGGGAGCCTCGACAAGATAAGGCGAATGGCTGGCAAGGCGATCCGCCCCGGCCGCTACACCTGTTGCAGCTGCCGCGAGCAGAGCCGCGTGACGGTGGGCACTGTGTTCGAAAGCAGCTACGTTCGGCTAAACATGTTCATGCTTGTCGGGGGGTTGATTGAGGAGAACGAATCTTTCAAGGGGAAGAATGGCCGCTTGTATCGGCAGGCGCATGCTAAGCGGCATGTGTTGTATGCGACACATTTGAGGCGGCGATGAGCGAAATCTTTTCGTATCGACAGCCGTGGGCGGGCGAGCGCTATGGCTCGGATCCGTCTGGCCGCCGACTTTTCGTCATGGGCGAAAGCCACTACGGCTCATCTGGGCAGCTCGATGACCCGGAGCTCACCCGCTACGTCGTCGGACTAATCGTGCGAGGCAAGAAAACTCTCAGGTTCTTCACAACGACCGCGCGCGTCGTCAGTGGCGACATGCAGGTCGCTGTCCCCGCGTTCTGGCAGGGCGTCGCGTACGCGAATTATTGCCAGGGCGGCGCCTACAGTCGGAAAGAGGGCGCTCGACCCGAGATGTGGGAGGCCGGTGACCAAGCTTTCGTGCCGTTGCTGTCGAAGCTCAAGCCGACTCACCTGCTGCTGTTTAGCCAGCTCGCTTACCGTCGCTTGGTCGTTCAGGGACGCGACGCGTCGCCGAGCGTGAGCCCATCGAGCATGACGGCCACGTTTGCCGGACGGGTATCGCCGCCTATGACGCGACTGGTTCGCACCGCGCCCATGTTCTGAACATGTGGCACCTGCAGGCCTGGGGCTTCGGCCAGCCAATCTGGTGGAACCAGTTCGTCGGCGCGCTTTTCAATAGGCCGTAGCTAAATTCCATTTGCCTCAAAGATCCGAAGGTCCGGGCGGCATGTCGTTGCGGCCGTCGTAGCGAACGATCGGTAAGGTGAACACGTCCACGCCGACCAGCGCGCGAGCGTTCAAAGATACGATCCCGTCCGGATAGCCGGTGCGTATCATGCTCACGCCGCAGATCGGGCAGAAGTGGAGACCGCCTTCGACGTCGTGCCAAATGTATGTCGAGAGTCCTGCCTTCTCGGTTAGCAGCGTCGTCGTAGAGGCGGCCACCTTCCAGCTCAGGAAGCCGGACTTGCCACACGTCGAGTAGTTGCACTCGGTCACGCGGTCGATCGGCGCCCGTACCGCGATGCGCACTCTTCTGCAATGACAGGCGATCGTTTGCTGCTCGGACACTGCTCCACCATGGGCAGTAGTTGATTACGCCGGGACGCTCGCGATCCTCAGCCCGGGGTAACCACCTAGAAGTGCGTTAAACGAGCACGGTTCGCATGTACAATGTATCGTGATCCGTTCCATTGACCCCTTGATAGCCGTCAGTTTTTGGCGGTCCAGGGGCCCGGCCCCTGGCGGGGTTCGGGGCAGCGCCCCGATTTCGTCATCGCTCCCGGTGATCGAACCCGATATCGAGCACGCGCGCGCTGTGCGTGATCCAGCCGACCGCGATCAGATCCACGCCCGTCTCGGCGATGCCGGACGCCGTCTCGGGCGTCACGCGGCCCGACGCCTCGGTGGTCGCGCGGCCGCGCGCCATCACGACCGCCTCGCGCAGCGTAGCCAGGTCCATGTTGTCGAGCAGCACGATCCCGACCCCGAGCGACAGCGCCTCCCCGAGCTGGACGAGCGTGTCGACCTCGAGCTCGATCAGCACCAGGTGGCCGCAGGCCGCGCGCGCCCGCTCGATCGCCGGCCGCACGCCGCCGGCCAGCGCCACGTGGTTGTCCTTGATCAGGATCGCGTCATCGAGGCCGAACCGGTGATTGTGACCGCCGCCGAGCCTGACCGCGTGCTTCTGCAGCGCGCGCAGGCCGGGCACGGTCTTGCGCGTATCGGTGATCCGCGCCCTCGTGTGGGCGACCGCGCGGACCAGCGTGTTCGTGGCCGACGCGACGCCCGACAACTGCCCCATGAAGTTCAGCGCCGTCCGCTCGGCGGTCAGCAGCGACCGGGCAGGCCCCGAGATCGTGGCGATCACGTCACCCGGCGCCAGGATGGCGCCGTCCACGCGATGCTGCTCGATCCTGATCGTCGGATCGACCAGGTGAAAGGCGAGCCGCGCCGGCGCGGCACCCGCCAGCACGCCTGCCTCGCGCGCGACCAGCGAGAGCGACGCCATCGCATCGTGCGGCACGATGGCGTTGCTGGTGATGTCGCCGGCCCGGCCGAGATCCTCGGCCAGCGCCGCCCGCACGATCGGCTCGATCAGCGCGTCCGGCAGGGGCGGGACGCTCATGCGCTCTTCCGGCTCGGCACCAGTTCCGCGAGGAACGCCATCGCCTGATCCAGCGTCACGCGCGACCGGACCGCCATTGCCGACCGAAGCGGGAAGTCGCTCCGGCAATGCGCGCCACGGCTCTCGCGGCGCGCAAGCGCGGACGCCGCCACCAGCAGACCGGCCAGATGGGCGTCCTCGTCGACACTCCCCTGCAGCGCGAGCAGTGCCGCCGCCGCCTCGCGCATGCCGGCTTCGTCGCGCACGACGCCGAACCCGCGCGACATGACGGGACGTAAAGCGGACGCACTCCGGCGCGGTGCCGGGCGAGCTTGCGTGATCGCGCGCCGGCGCACCGACGGCATCGCGGCCAGGTCGGCCGCGACCGCGGCGCCCACGACCGCGGCCTCCAGCAGCGAGTTGCTCGCGAGCCGGTTGGCGCCGTGCAGGCCCGTCGCCGCCGCCTCGCCCACGGCCCACAGACCGTCGACATCGGTGCGCCCGTTGGCGTCGGTCGCGACTCCGCCCATCGCGTAGTGCGCCGCCGGACGCACCGGGATCGGCATCATGGCCGCATCGATCCCGGCGTCGCGACACAGCGCGTCGATGCCGGGGAAGCGCGCGGCGAACCGGCTGCCGAGGCACGCGCGCGCATCGAGAAAGGCGTGATGGCCCGACCCGAGTTCGGCTTCGATCGCACGCGCCACCACGTCGCGCGGCGCCAGCTCCGCCCGCCCGTTCGCCGCCTCGCAATCGAGCATGAAGCGGCACCCGGTCTCGTCGACCAGGAGGCCGCCCTCGCCGCGGATCGCCTCGCTCGCGAGCGGCATCGGGTCGCGGCCGGCCTCGATCGCGGTCGGGTGGAACTGGATGAATTCGAGGTCGGCGAGCGTCGCCCCGGCTCGCGCTGCCAGCGCCACGCCCGCGCCGACGGATGCAAGCGGGTTGGTTGTGTGCTCGAACAGCCCGCCCATGCCGCCGGTTGCGATCACCACCCGCGAGGTCGCGAGCGTCTGCCAGCCGGACGGCGTCTCGATCATCACGCCCGCGACGTGCCGCTCGCCGTCGAGAACGAGCCGCCGCGCCGCGGCGTGTTCGACGATCGTGATCGATCCGGTCGCCCGGGCGCGGGCGATCAGCGCCCGCAGCACTTCGCGACCGGTTCCGTCGCCGGCCGCGTGCACGATACGCCGGCGCGAATGCGCGGCCTCGAGGCCGGTCAGCAGCCCGCCCGACGCGTCACGATCGAAGGCGGCGCCGAATTCCGCCAGTCGCGCGATCGCGGCAGGGCCCGCGCCCACGATCCGGGCAACGGACGCCGGGTCGCACAGACCGTCGCCGGCGGCGAGCGTGTCGGCCGCGTGCAGCGACGCGTCGTCATCGGGCCCGACGCAGGCGGCGATGCCGCCCTGCGCCCAGCCGGTCGAGGTCTCCTCGCCAAGGGCTACGGGCGACAGCACGATGCAGGGAAGGGGGGCGAGCGCGAGCGCGGTCGCGAGCCCGGCCAGGCCCGCGCCCACGATGACGGGGCTGCCGAACGGAGCGGTCATGCGACCTCCAGCATCCTCTCGACCGCGCGTCGCGCGCGTGCCGCGACCGCGGGGTCGATCACGATCTCGCCCGACAGCGTCTCAAGGCTCGCGCGAATGTTGGCGAGCGTGATCCGCTTCATGTGCGGGCACAGATTGCAGGGGCGGACGAAATGCGTGTCCGGGTTCGAGGCCGCGACGTTGTCGCTCATCGAGCACTCGGTCAGCAGCAGCACCGACGCCGGCCTCTCGCGCGCGACATAATCCGACATGTGCGCCGTCGAGCCGGCTAAGTCCGCCTCGTCGACCACGTCGGGCGGACATTCGGGATGGGCCAGCACCACCACGCCCGGGTTGGCCGCGCGGAAATCGCGCACCTCCTGCGGCGTGAACCGCTCATGCACCTCGCAGTGGCCGTGCCAGGTGATGATCCGCACGCCGGTCTGGCGCGCGATGTTCAGCGCCAGATACTCGTCCGGCAGCATGATCACCTCGGGCACGCCGAGGCTTTCGACGATGCGCACGGCGTTGCCCGATGTGCAGCAGATGTCGCTCTCCGCCTTCACCGCCGCCGACGTGTTCACGTACGTCACGATCGGCACGCCAGGATGCCTGGTCCGCAGCGCCCGCACGTCGGCTGCCGTGATGCTCTCGGCGAGCGAGCAGCCGGCGCGGTGGTCGGGCACCAGCACCTTGCGGTCCGGGTTGAGCAGCTTGGCGGTCTCGCCCATGAAGTGCACGCCCGCGACCACGATCACCGGCGCGTCGCTGCGGGCGGCTTCGCGCGCCAGCAGCAGGCTGTCGCCCACGATGTCGGAGACACAATGAAAGATCTCGGGCGTCTGGTAGTTGTGCGCCAGGATCACCGCGTTGCGCTCCCGCTTGAGGCGCAGGATCGCGTCGATGTCGTCGGCGAAGGCCGGCCATTCGAACGGGGGTATGACGTCACGCACCCGGTCGTAAAGCGGGGCGAGGCGGCGAAGGGCGTCGGCGGTGAGCGGTCGGGACATCGGGCACCTTTATGCTCAGACTGAGCATATTCTTGGGGACGCGGACGCTGACCTGTAAGGGGGCCGTCGTCAAGCCATGGTGAGCGGCCCATGTTGAGCGCCGGGGAACCGCGATCCCTGACCCTGCCGATGACCTTCTGCGTCGCTCTCAAGCAGGTCATCGGCGGGGGCGTCATCGTGCTGACCGGCACCGCGATCGCGCTCACCGGCGCCGGTGCGGCGCTCGCCTATGCGCTGGCCTGCGTCGTCGTCCTGCTGGTGAGCCTGCCCTATGCGGTCCTGGGCGCCGCCGTCCCTGTCTCGGGCAGCCTCTATCGCTGGCCCGCGCGTTTCATCGGACCGGTCCCGGGCTTTCTCGCCTTCTGGATGGTGCTCGGCACCCATGTCGGCCTCGCGGCCTACGCAGCCACGTTCGGCGCGGCCCTGCACGCGCTGATCCCGGCCGTTCCGGCGCGGCTGGCCGGTCCCGGCGCGCTGATGCTCGTGCTGGTCCTGAACCTGCTGGGCGCCGACATCTCGGCGCGCGCCGGCATCCTGGTCACGCTCGCCACCGCGGCCGCGCTGATCGGTCTCGCCGCCGCCGGATTGCCGCACATCGACGCGAGCCGCCTCGCCGACATCCTGCCGCATGGCTGGCACGGGCTGCTGGCCGCCGCCGCCCTGCTCACCTTCCCGATCGGCGGCGCCACGCTGGTCTCCGAGCTCGGCGGCGAGATGCGCCGTCCCGGCCGCGACATCCCGGTCGCCATCCTCGGCGCCACCGTCGTCGCGGCCGCGCTTTACGTCGCGGTGGCGCTCGTCGCCGCCGGCCTGCCGCCGTCCGCACCGCGCTCGCTCGACGCCGTCGCCGCCCTCGTCATGGGTCCCACCGGACGGCTGCTGTTCGGCCTCGGCACCGGCATCGTCAGCATGCTCGGCATCATGAACGCCCACATGCTGTGGGGCAGCCGGAGCATCCTGATGGTGTGCCGCGACGGCTGGCTGCCGACAAACCTCGCGCGTCCGAACCGGTTCGGCGCGCCGACCTGGCCGCTCCTGCTGCTGACGGCGATCGGTGCTGCGCCCGTCCTCGCCGGGCTCGACGTCGCGGACATCATTCGCGTCAGCGCACTCGGCGCCACCGGATCGGCGGTGCTGTCGGTCCTCTGCGCGCCGCTCCACGCCCGTGCGGGTCCAGCCTACGCCGCATCTCCGCTTCCCATCCCGCTCCGGGCACTCATCAGCGTGACCGCGGCCGCACTCGCGGCACAGGCCGCGACCCTGTTCATCCTGGTGCGCGACTTGCCCCTGCACCTCGTCGTCCTCTGGCTGGCCTGGCTCGGCGCCGGGTTGCTGATCGCGTTCCTTCGCCGGCCGCGCGTGCTCCTGTCGAACGCGCCGTCTGCCCCACATTCCGTGCCATGAACCGTGATTTCGAGATGACCCGAACCGCCGGCCTCGGCCGCCTCGCCCAATTCATTCCCCACGCCGGCCGCGCCTACGCCGCCGGCCGCAACGCCGACCATGGGCCGGACGGCCCGACCGCCACCTCGGCGCTGTCGCCCTACCTCCGGCGCCGTCTCGTCCTCGAGCGCGAAGTGGTCGATGCGGCCATGGGCGCCCACAGCCCGAGCTCGGTGGAAAAATTCGTCCAGGAAGTGTTCTGGCGCAGCTACTTCAAAGGCTATCTCGAAACCCGCCCCTGGATCTGGACCGACACCAAGGCCCTCGTCGCCGAGGGCACAAAGCGCCTCGCCGCCGAACCCGGCCTGCGCCACGCCCACGCGGCCGCCGTCGAGGGCCGCACCGGCATCGACTGCTTCGACGACTGGGCCCGCGAGCTCGTCGCGACCAACTGGCTGCACAACCACACCCGCATGTGGTTCGCCTCGATCTGGATCTTCACGCTGGGCCTGCCCTGGGCGCTGGGTGCCGATTTCTTCATGCGCCACCTGATCGACGGCGACCCCGCGAGCAACACGCTGTCCTGGCGCTGGGTCGCGGGCCTGCACACGCGCGGCAAGCCCTACGCCGCGCGCGCCGAGAACATCCGCCGCTACACCGACGGCCGCTATTCGCCCACCGGCCTCAACGAGCGCCCGGTCGCGCTCGACGAGCCGGCGGCAGCCCCCGCGATCAAGCTGCCGCAAGCCGGCAAAGCCACCGGCGACGTGGCCCTGCTGCTCCATCTGGACGACCTCCACCCGGAGAGCCTGCCGCTCGACGGTGCGCGGGTCGTCCGGATCGTGCCGCTCGTGGCGCACGCGGACAACGCCGCCGAGCCGGTCCGCGCCGCCGACCGCGCCGCGATGGCCGACGCGCTCGCCCGTGCCACGGCGCATTTCGGTGCCGAGGAGGGCGCGCCCGACGATCTCCCGCTGGTCGCCGCCTGGGCCCCGGTCGGCCCGTCCGCCGCCGCCCTGCCGCCCTGCCAACAGATTCGCCGCATCTGGGACGAACGCGCCTGGCTCCGATCGACGCGCGGCTTCTTCCAGCTCAAGGAGGCGATCCCGAAAGTCCTGATGGGCGGGGTCTGGGGCCAACCGGCCCCAGCGGGTCCTAGGGCAGAGCCCTGGACCTGATCACCGGCAGCGGCTCGATCGGCCCGACCACGAACAGGTACGACGCCGCCCCCACGATGCACAGCCCGCCCGCGGCCGCGAGCGGCACCACGAACGACCCGTGCGTGACGGTGAGCATCACGCCGGTGAAGCTGGTCGTCACCACGCCCGCGATGTTGGACGCGAAGTTCTGGATCCCGCCGATCGAGCCCACCTGCGCGCGTGTCGGTGCGACGTCGCCCGGCAGCGACCAGATGCTGGCGGCCGTGAACGCGAGCGAGGCGTAGGCGAAGCCGAACAGGCCGAGCGCCATCCAGGCCGCCGGCACGATCGCCGCCAGCGTGATCGAGGACGACAGCAGCATCCCGCCCACCAGGCAGGTCTTGCGCGCCGCGGTCAGGCTCCAGCCGCGACGGTATAGCCAGTCCGACGTGATGCCACCGAGCCAGCCGCCCGGGATCGAGATCAGGCCGGGGATCAGCCCGAAGATGCCGAACTGCTTGAGCGAGAAATGCCGCGCCGACATCAGGTAGGTCGGGAACCAGGTGATGAAGAAATAGATCGCGAAGTTCAGGCAGAAGAACCCGATCATCATTCCCCAGATTGTCCGGTAGCGGAACAGCGACACCCAGCGCATCGGGGGCTCGCCGGCGGGTGGCGACGCCCGGCTCTGCTCCATCTCGCGCAGCGCCGCCGGCGTGACGTCCGGATGCTGTTCCGGCTTGCGGTAGAACACGAGCCAGACCGCCGCCCAGACGAAGCCGAGCAGACCGGTCACCACGAACGAGGCACGCCACCCGAACGAATAGATCAGCCAGGAGCAGAGCGGGATGGCAACGAGATTGCCGACCCGCGAGCCGGAGTCGAAGATCGACGACGCGAACCCGCGCTCATGCGGCGGGAACCAGCGTGACACCACGCGCGCCGACGACGGATAGCCGCCCGCCTCGCCCGCACCCAGCAGCAGGCGGAACCCGAACAGGCTCGCGGCCGAGTTGGCCACCGCCGTCAGGCCGGTGAACAGCGACCACCAGCACACCGCGATCGGGAAGATCAGACGCGCGCCGTAGCGGTCGACCAGCCAGCCCGCCGGCAATTGCATGATCGCGTAGGTCCAGAAGAACGAGCCGAGCAGCAGCCCCATCGTCGTGCTGTCGACATGCAGCGCGTTCTTGATGCTGGGTGCCGCGACCGCGAGATTGGCGCGGTCGGTGTAGTTGATCGTCAGCGCCGCGAAACACAGCCCGATCATCAGCCAACGCGCCGGCGGCATCAGCGTGCCGCGTCGGCCTGCCGTCGTGTCGGCGGCTTGACTGGACATCCCGGGGTTCTCCCTGTTGTTGTGCGCGACCGGAGGCGGCGCATGGTTCTCTCGCGACAGGATGTCGACAGCCTGGCCCTGGTGTCGACCGCCACCATCACGACGGTGCTGCTTCGCCACGGACTGCGCAATGTGTGGATGCGCGGCACCCGCCCGCGCCCGCCCGGCCGGTCACGCGTGGTGGGCCCCGCGTTCACGCTCCGCTTCGTGCCGGCGCGCGAGGACCTCGCCACCCCGGAATCCTGGGCCTCCCCGATCTCGACCCGAAGTGCCATCGAGGCGATGGGGGAGGGATGCATCGCCGTCGTCGACGCGCTCGGCGTGACGGACGCCGGCATCTTCGGCGACATCCTGTGCGCGCGGATGGCCAGGCGCGGCGTCGCCGCCCTCGTCACCGACGGCGCGGTTCGCGACGCCGAGGGGGTGGCGGCGACCGGGCTGCCGGTCTGGTGCGCCGGCGTCGCGTCGCCGCCGTCGGTCGCCGGCCTCACCTTCGTCGGCTGGCAGCAGCCGATCGGCTGCGGCGGCGTCGCGGTGTTCCCCGGCGACATCGTGGTGGCCGACGGCGCCGGCGCCGTGGTGATCCCCGCCGCCCTGCTCCCCGCGGTGCTCGAGACGGCACCCGAGCAGGAGCGCCGCGAGGCCTGGACGATGGCGCAGATCGAGGCCGGCGCGACCCTGCCCGGTCTCTATCCGATGAATGCCGAGACCGCCGAACGCTACGCCCGTTCGAAGAACCCGGAATGAAAGGGCTGCGTGGTGGCCTGACCGACTACGGCGATGCCGAGTTCTCGCTCTTCCTCCGCAGCACCTTCATCAAGGCCGCCGGCTACACCGACGACGCCCTCGACCGGCCGATCGTCGGCATCACCAACACCGCGAGCGACTTCAATCCCTGCCATGGCGGCGTGCCCGACCTGATCGAGGCGGCCAGACGCGGCGTGATGCTCGCGGGCGGCCTGCCGATGGTCTTTCCGGTGATCTCGATCGGCGAGTCGTTCGCAAGCCCCACCAGCATGTTCCTGCGCAACCTGATGGCGCTCGACGTCGAGGAGATGATCCGCGCCCAGCCGATGGACAGCGTCCTGCTCGTCGGCGGCTGCGACAAGACGCTGCCGGCGCTGCTGATGGGTGCCGCCTCCGCCGGCCGCCCCGCCCTCGTTCTCCCGACCGGCCCGATGCTCGTCGGACATCACCGCAACGAGATCCTCGGCGCCTGCACCGACTGCCGCCGCCTGTGGGCCGATTTCCGCGCCGGCCGGCTCGACCGCGACGGGATCGACCAGGCCAACGCCCGCCTCGCGCCCACCCGCGGCACCTGCATGGTGATGGGCACCGCGTCCACCGTCGCCTGCATGGTCGAGGCGATCGGCATGGCGCTGCCCGGTGCGGCGACCGCGCCCGCGACGCATGCCGACCGGATCCGTCTCGCCGAGGCGAGCGGCGCGCTGGCGGCCCGGCTCGCGCGCGACGGCGGCCCGCGACCGGCCGCGATCATGACCGGTGCCGCCTTGCGCAACGCCTTGACCGTGCTGCAGGCGATCGGAGGCTCGACCAACGCGCTGATCCATTTCACCGCGATCGCCGGGCGCCTCGGTCTCACGGTGGATCTCGACGCGTTCGATGCGATCGGCCGCGCGGTGCCCGTGCTGGTCGACCTCAAGCCGAGCGGCGGACACTACATGGAGCATTTCCATCACGCCGGCGGCGTGCCGCGTCTGCTCCGCGAACTCGCCCCGTTTCTCGACCTCTCCCAGCCATCCGTCGGTGGCGCCCTCCTGCGCGACGTCGCCGGTGCGGCCGAGATCGTGCCCGGACAGGACGTCATCCGGTCGCCGGACGCACCGATCGCGCGTGGCGGCGGCCTGGCCGTCCTGCGCGGCAGCCTCGCCCCCGACGGCGCCCTGATCAAGCGCTCGGCCGCGACCGCGTCCCTCCTGCGCCACGAGGGCCGCGCCGTGGTGTTCGACGGCCTGGAGGACATGGCGCGCAGGCTCGACGATCCCTCGCTCGACGTCGAGGCCGCCGACGTGCTGGTGCTCCGCAACGCGGGTCCGGTCGGCGCGCCGGGGATGCCCGAGGCGGGATATATCCCGATCCCGCGCAAGCTCGCGGCCCAGGGGGTGCACGACATGGTCCGCATCTCCGACGCGCGCATGAGCGGCACCGCCTTCGGCACCATCGTGCTGCACGCGGCCCCCGAGGCCGCCATCGGCGGTCCGCTCGCCTTCGTCGAGACCGGCGACCGGATCCGGCTCGACGTCGACGCGCGGCGGCTCGACCATCTCATCGAGCCCGACCTGCTGGCGGCGCGCCGGCGCGCGTGGCGCCCGCCGCCGGCACCGCTCGGTTCCGAACGCGGCTACGCGCATCTGTTCCGCGCCCATGTCGGCCAGGCCGGCCAGGGCTGCGATTTCGATTTCTGCCGGGCCCGGACGCCATGATGCTCGACGCCACCACAGAAGGCGTGTTCGCGATCGCGCCGACGCCGTTCCTGCCCGACGGCGCGATCGACGAGCCCTCGATCGACCGGATGACCGACTTCTACCAGGCGGCCGGCTGCGACGGCATCACCGTGCTCGGGATCATGGGCGAGGCGCCGAAGCTCGACGCCGCCGAGGCGGTCGCGGTCGCCGCGCGCGTCATCGGGCGCGCGACAATCCCGGTCATCGTCGGCGTCTCGGCACCCGGTTTCGCCGCCATGCGGGCCTTGTCGCGCGCGGTGCTCGATGCGGGCGCCGCGGGCGTGATGGTCGCACCACCCTCGGCGCTGCGCACCGACGACCAGATCGTCACGTATTACGCGGAGGCGATCGAGGCGATCGGCGACGCGCCCTTCGTCATCCAGGACTATCCGCTGACGGTCGGCGTCGTGATGACGCCCGGCGTCATCAGGCGGATCGTGGACGCCAACCCGTCGGTCGTCATGCTCAAGCACGAGGATTGGCCGGGGCTGGAGAAGATCTCGACGCTCCGGTCCTACCAGGCCCGCAACACCATGCGCCCGATCTCGATCCTGTGCGGCAATGGCGGCCTGTTCCTCGATTTCGAGACCGAGCGCGGCGCCGACGGCGCGATGACCGGCTACGCCTTCCCCGACATGCTCGTCGATGTCGTACGGCATGCTGGCCGGGGCGACCGCGACGCCGCGCACGATCTGTTCGATGCGCACCTGCCGCTGCTGCGCTACGAGCAGCAGCCCGGCATCGGGCTGGCTGCGCGCAAATACGTGCTGCGCAAGCGCGGCGCGATCGCGCACGACACCCAGCGTTCGCCGAGCATCCCGCTGAGCACAACCGCGAAGTCGGAAATCGATTTTTTGCTGAGCCGCCTCGCACGTCACGATCCGCGCGCGGTTTGCTGAGAAGGATGGCGCGATGGATCTCGGCATCGGCGGCCGCACGGCACTCGTCCTGGGCGCGAGCAGCGGCCTCGGCCGCGCCGTGGCACTCGCGCTCGGGGCCGAGGGCGCGGCCGTCGCGGTCGCGGCGCGGCGTCACGACAAGCTGGCCGAAATCGTCTCCGCCATCACCCAGGCCGGCGGCCGCGCGCTCGCGCTGCCATGGGATCTCGCCGATCACGCGATCATCGACGGCCATGTCGCCAGGATCGAGGCGGCGCTCGGCCCGGTCGACATCCTCGTCAACAACACCGGTGGGCCGCCCGGAACGCCTGCCGCCGGCCAGCCGCCCGACCTGTGGCGCGCCCAGTTCGAGACCATGGTCCTGTCGGTGATCGCGACCACCGACCGCGTGCTGCCCGGCATGCGCGCGCGACGCTGGGGCCGGATCATCACCTCGACCTCGTCGGGCGCGATCTCGCCGCTGCCCGGGCTCGCGATCTCGAACGCGCTGCGTGCCTCGCTGCACGGCTGGTCCAAGACGCTGGCGCGCGAGGCTGGCGCCGACGGCGTGACGGTCAACATCGTCGTGCCCGGCCGCATCGACACCGACAGGGTGCACGCACTCGACGCGCAGCGCGCCGAACGGGAAGGGCGCCCCGCGGCCGAGATCGCGTCCGCGAGTGCGGCGACGATCCCGGTCGGGCGTTACGGCACCGCCGACGAATATGCTGCCATGGTCGCGTTCCTTGCGAGCGCGCGTGCGTCCTACGTGACGGGTTCCGTGATCCGCGTCGACGGCGGCCTCATCCAGGCGCTTTGACCGCCAACGCGCCGGTTCTCATCAATCCCAGCGTCACCGCCGCCCCGCCGAGTGCCGCACACGTCCCGATCGCGAACACCGAGGAGTAGCCGAACGCGGTCGCGGCGAGCCCGGCGACCGGCCCGGTCGCGCCATAGGCGATGTCCTGGAACGCCGCGAACCCGCCGAGTGCCGTGCCCCGGTTCCGCGCCGGCACCTGACGCACGACTTCCACGCCGAACGACGGGAACACCATCGAGCATCCGCAGCCGGTCAGCGTGGCGCCCACGAAGACCGTCTGCGGATCCGGTGCGATGAACAGCACCGCCTGTCCCACGCTCTCCACCAGCAGCGACGCCAGCGCCACCTTCAGGCCGCCGATACGGTCCGGCAGATGTCCGAACACCACGCGCACCAGCACGAAGGCGAGCCCGAAACACGTCAGGGCAAGCCCCGGCCGCGGCCAGCCCCGCGAGACGAAATCGAGCGAGACGAAGGCGCCGATCGCGGCGAAACCGACACCTTGCAGGGCGACACCGAGGCCCGGACGCCAGATCGATCCGACGATCCGCCAGAACGACGCGCGCGTGCCGCCGGTGGGGGCGATGCCCCTCACGCAGGCCAGGATCACGAGGCCGACGAGCGAGAGCCCGGTCGATGCCTCGCCGATCGCCGCGAACCCGCCGATGGCGTTCAGCCAGAGGCCGAGCGGGGCACCTGCCGCGATCGCGCCATACATCGCCATCCCGACCCAGGCGAGGACCGTGCCCGAGCGGGGCTGGCCCGCGATGCCGATGCCCCAGGCCAGCGCGCCGACGATGAGCTGGCTCTCGCCGAACCCCACCACCAGCCGGCCGCCCAGCAGTGTCGCGAGCCGCGCCGCGGGCGACAGGGGGAGTGCGGCAGCGACATAGAACAGCCCGGCCACACCCGCGAGAGCCACGCCCGAACGCATCGACCGGCTCGCCCCGACCCGGTCGGCGACCCGTCCGGCATAGCCGCGCGTCAGCACGGTCGCGAGGAACTGGATGCCGACGCTGACGCCGACCAGCACGTTGCCGTAGCCGAGGTCGCCATGCACGACGAGCGGGATGACCGGCAACGCGATGCCGACCGTCAGGTAGGCGGCGAAGACCCCGGCCGCGAGGGCCAGCAGCGAAAGGCGAGGGCTCAGCGTTCGACCGCGGTCCAAGCCCCGCCCTGGCCGCTCGATGCCACCGCCGCCTCGATGAAGGCCACGCCCGCGACCCCGTCCTCGATCCCCGGCAGCAGGTCCGCATCCCCCCCGCCCAGCAGGTCGGCGGCCTCGGTGTAGAGCTGCGCGAACCCCTCCAGATAACCCTCCGGATGGCCGGCCGGGATGCGCGTGGCGCGCGTCGCCGGCGCGGACAATCCGGGCATGCCCCGGAACAAGGTCCGCGGCGCCTCGCCGAGCATCGCGAGCCGAAGCTGGTTCGGATGCTCCTGCGCCCATTCCAGCCCGCCCGTCTCGCCATACACGCGCAGCCGTAGGCCGTTCTCATGGCCGGCCGCCACCTGGCTGCACCAGAGCGCCCCGCGCGCGCCGCCCTCGAAGCGCAGCAGCATCCGCGCGTCGTCGTCCAGCCGCCGTCCCGGAACGAAAGTCGCGAGATCGGCCAGCAGCGCGCTCACCCGCAGCCCGGTGACGAAGCAGGCCAGATGGTGCGCATGGCTGCCGATGTCGCCGACGCTGCCGGCCGGTCCCGCTCGGCCCGGATCGGTGCGCCAGGCCGCCTGTTTCTGGCCGGTCGCTTCCAGATCGCGCGCGAGCCAGTCCTGGGGATACTCCACCTGCACCACCCGGATCGCGCCGAGCGTGCCGGCGTGGACCAGCGCGCGCGCCTCGCGCACCATCGGCATGCCGCTGTAGTTGTGCGTCAGCACGAACGGCAGCCCGGACGCACGCACCTCTTCGCGCAACCGCCGCGCATCGGCGAGCGAGGTCGCGAGCGGCTTGTCGCAGATCACCGGGATGCCGCGCGCGATGAACGCGCCGCAGATCGCGACATGGCTGTCGTTCGGCGTCACCACCGACACGACATCGATCCGGTCGTCACGCGAGGCTTCCCGCGCCGCCATCTCGGCATGGCTGACATACGCCCGGTCGGGCGCCACATGCAGGGCCGCCGCCGACGCGCGCGCCCGTTCGGGATCGGACGAGAACGCGCCCGCCACGAGCTCGAACCGGTCGTCGAGACGTGCCGCGATCCGGTGCACGCCGCCGATGAACGAACCCGCACCACCGCCCACCATCCCCAGCCTGAGCCGGCGCGCGGTCACAGGCCGAGCATCCGGCGGTTGGCGGCGAGATCGGTGCCCCCGGCCGCGAAATCGTCGAAACTCCGGCCGGTGACCGGGATGATGTGCCCGGCGATCAGGGCCGCACCCTCGCGCGCGCCCATCTCCGGATCCTTCATGCAGCATTCCCATTCGAGCACCGCCCAGCCGTCGAAATCATGCTGCGCGAGCTTGGAGAACACGGTCCCGAAATCGATCTGCCCGTCGCCGAGCGATCGGAACCGGCCAGGCCGCTGCAACCATGGCTGATAGCCGCCATACACGCCGGACCGCGCGCTCGGCGTGTATTCGGCATCCTTGGCGTGGAACGCGCGGATGCGCTGATGATAGACGTCGATGAAGCCGGCATAGTCCATCACCTGCAGCACGAAGTGGCTCGGGTCGTACAGGATGTTGCAGCGCGGATGATGGCCGACCCGCTCGAGCAGCATCTCGAACGTCACGCCGTCATGCAGGTCCTCGCTCGGGTGCAGCTCGAAGCAGACGTCGCAGCCGGCCTCGTCGAACGCGTCCAGGATCGGCCGCCAGCGCGCGGCCAGCTCGTCGAATGCCGCCTCGACCAGTCCCGGCGGCCGCTGCGGAAAGGGATACAGGAACGGCCACGCGAGCGCTCCTGAGAAGGTCGCGTGCGCCGTCAGCCCAAGCCGGCGCGAGGCGCGCGCGGCCAAGTGAAGCTGCTCGACCGCCCACGCTTGCCGCGCGGCCGGATTGCCTCGCACCGATGCATCGGCGAACCCGTCGACCGCGACATCGTAGGCGGGATGGACCGCGACGAGCTGCCCCTGCAGATGCGTCGACAACTCCGTCAGCGCCACCCCGGCATCGGCGAGCGTGCCGCGCACCTCGTCGCAATAGGCGTCGCTGTCGGCCGCACGGCGAAGGTCGAACAGGCGAGCGTCCCAGGACGGGATCTGCACGCCCTCGAAGCCGCATTCCCTGGCCCATCGGGCGATGGCGGCCAGCGAATTGAACGGCGCGTCGTCGCTCGCGAACTGCGCCAGGAACAGACCGGGTCCCTTGAGGGTCTTCATGACCGCGCCTCCCTTGGTTTTGATCCTCGTGACGGTGGGATCATCATGCACAGGCCCTGGCGCTCGTCACGCCTGGGCGTTAGCAAGCCCGATGCCCTCAGCCCAGACCGTCCGCCGGCCCCTCATCCTGGCCTCCGTGATGGCCGCCATGTTCATGATCGCGATCGAGGTCACCATCGTCTCGACCGCGATGCCGCGCATCGCGAGCCAACTGGGCGGCCTGCACCTCTATGCCTGGGTGTTCTCGTCCTTCCTGCTGACCCAGACCGCGACCACGGTGATGTTCGGCAAGCTCGCCGACATCTATGGCCGCAAGCCGGTCCTGCTGGTCGGGATCGCGATCTTCCTGGTGGGCTCGGTCCTGTGCGGCCTCGCGACCTCCATGCCGGCCCTGATCGCGTTCCGGCTGATCCAGGGCGTCGGCGCCGGGGCCGTGCAGCCGGTCTCGATCACCATCGTGGGCGACCTCTATTCCGTCCAGGAGCGCGCCAGGATCCAGGGCTTCCTCGCCAGCATCTGGGGCGTCTCGTCGGTGCTGGGCCCGCTCGCCGGCGGGCTGATCATCCAGCATCTGAGCTGGGCCTGGATCTTCTGGATCAACGTGCCGGTGGGGCTCGCGGCGGCGGCCGGCTTCATCGCCTTCCTCTCGGAGGATGTGGCGCATCGCGCCCGGCGCGTCGACGTCACCGGCGCCGTCCTTTCCACGGTCGCGATCGCCGCCCTGATGGTCGCCTGCACCGAAGCCGGCCGGTCGGGGGAGCGCGCGGCGGTGGCCGCGATCGGGGTCTTCGCCGTCAGCGCGGTGCTGTTCGTGGTCCAGGAGCGGCGGGCCGCCGACCCGATGCTCGACATCGCGCTGTGGACCCATCGGCCGATCGCGACCGCGAATGCCGCCACCCTGCTCAGCGGCATGGCGATCATCGGCCTGACCACCTTCCTGCCGATGTATGTCCAGGGCGTCCTCGGCCGGTCGGCGTTGCTGGCCGGTTTCACGCTGACGGTGATGGTGCTCGGCTGGCCGATCGGCGCCACCATGGCCGCGAGGAATTTCTCCAGGTTCGGCCTGCGCGGCACGTTGATGATCGGCGCCGTCCTGATGCCCGCCGGCGCGATCGCGTTCCCGCTCCTCCACGAGGGCGTCTCGCCGCTCGTCGCCGGCGGCGGCTCGCTGGTGATGGGCCTTGGCATGGGCTTCCTGAGCAATGCCGCCATCGTGATCATCCAGGAGAGCGTCGGCTGGACCGAACGCGGCGCTGCCACGGCCTCGAACATCTTCGCCCGGAATCTCGGCAGCACGCTGGGTGCGACCGTGCTCGGCGGCGTGCTCAATCTCGGCCTCGCGCACCAGCCGCACGCCTTCGAGAGCGTCCGCAACCTCCTCGGCGCGTCCGGCACGGTCGCCGACGCATCCGTCCGCGCCTCGCTCGCCCATTCGCTGCATCTCGCGTTCTGCGTGATGTTCGCCGCCACCATCCTGACGTTGCTGCTGGCGACCCTGGTGCCGACGATCGCCGTCGGCCAGGCCAGGCGGGCGCCTACCGCCGCCCAATGACACGCGGGGTCGGCGCTGATTGAAACGGCGGCACGCGGACGACGTTGACCGAGAGGCTGCGCGCGGGAGATCCGATGGACGGCTTGGAGATACGTGACCCGCGTTTCGCGGGCTACATCCTCGGCAACGCCACGCTCGAGACCCTCGCCGCCGGCTTCCGCTGGATCGAGGGTCCGGTCTGGATGGGCGACTGGGACTGCCTGCTGTTCCAGGATCTGCCGCGGGACCGCACCATGCGCTGGTCCGAGACACGCGGCGTGGAAGTGTTCCGCGCGCCATCGAATTATGCCAATGGTCAGACACGCGATCGCAAGGGACGGCTGATCGTCTGCTCGCACCGCGCACGCTGCGTGACCCGCATCGAGCATGACGGACGCGTGACGACGCTGGTCGACCGCTTCGAGAACAAGCGGCTGAATTCACCCAACGACATCGTCGTCAAGTCGGACGGCACGATCTGGTTCACCGATCCCGTCTACGGCATCTCGACCGACTACGAGGGTGGCCGACAGCCATCCGAGCAGCGTCCGCGTGTCTACCGCTACGACCCGGCAACGAACAGGCTCGACGTCGCCAGCGAGGATTTCGACGGGCCCAACGGCCTCGCCTTCTCGCCCGACGAGCGCCGCCTCTACATCGCCGAGACCGGCGACCAGACCAGGCCGAACCCCAAGCAGTTCATTCGCGCCTACGACGTCTCCGCCGAAGGGCGCCTGGGCGGCGGCGATATCTTCCACAAGGTCGAGCCCGGCTACGCGGACGGGTTTCGCGTCGACGAGGACGGCAATCTCTGGAGTTCGGCCGCCGACGGCGTGCACTGCATCGATCCCGGCGGCCGTCTGCTCGGGAAGATCCTGATTCCATACACCGTCTCCAACCTGACCTTCGGCGGGATCGACAAGAACCGCCTCTTCATCGGCGGCTCGCACACGCTCTACGCGATCTTTCTCGACCGGCGCGGCGCGCAGACCCCGTGACGGTCAGCCGGCTTGCCTCGATCTCGATGACGGTCGGCGATCTCGACCGATCGGTCGCCTTCTACACGCGCGCGCTGGCCTTCACGCTGGAGCACGAAGCGACGCAGGAAGGCGAGGCCTTCGCCCGCCTGATGGGGATCGCATCGGCTCGTGCCAGATCCGCCATCCTGGCCCTCGGCGAGGAACGCATCGAGCTCCTCGAGTTCGAGACGCCGGGCGAAATCTACCCGCTCGACAGTCGCGGTCCCGATCTCTGGTTCCAGCATTTCGCCATCATCGTCGACGACATGCGGTCGGCCTACGGCAGGTTGCGCGACGTCGGCTTCAACCCGATCAGCACCGACGGCCCGCAGACCCTGCCGTCACGCTCCGGTGGCGCGACCGCGTTCAAGTTCCGTGATCCGGACGGACATCCGCTCGAGCTGCTCGCCTTCGCGGCCGGGCAGGCGCCGGCCAAATGGCAGGATCGGTCGCCGGGTCCGCTGGGCATCGACCATTCCGCGATCGCGGTGGCCGACACCGGCCGCAGCGAGGCGTTCTATGTCGGCATGCTCGGCCTGCAGCCCCGCGCACGTTCGGTCAACAAGGGTGTCGAGCAGGAGCGACTCGACGACACCTTCAATGCCGTCGTCGAAGTGACAGGTCTCGAAATCGGCGACGGCGGCGGTCCGCATGTCGAGCTGCTCTGCTACCGGGTGCCGCCGACCGGACGCCCGATTGCGCGCACCACCAGGAGCGACGCGATCGCGGCCACCAGGCTGGTGCTGGAGACCGCGGACCTGGAGGGGCTCGCGGGCGAAGCCGCCGAGAAACGCATGCAACTCATCTCGCCGGGCCTGGTGCCGATGCCCGACGGCACGAGAGCTCTCGCCCTGCGCGACCCCGACGGCCATCAACTGATCTTCCAGCAATAGAACGCTTGTTATCGCCGGGGGTCCGGGGGCCGGCCTAGGCCCCCGGCCTTCCCTTCACGGCATCTCCGCCATCAACGCGAACTTCCCGTTCCCATAGATCAACGACCGATGCCCCTCGCGCACCGAGGCCCGGTCGACCTTGCCGATCACGATCGAGTGGGTCGCGTAATCGACGAGCTGGTCGACGCGGCAGAACACGGTGGCGACCGCGTCGGCGAGATACGGGATCTCGAGCGCGTCCACGGCCCAGTCGCCGGCCTCGAAGCGGAACTCCGGCTCGGTCCGGCCGCCGAACGACATCGCGAGCTCGGCGTGCGGCTCGCCCAGGATGTTGACGCAGAACAGGCTGCCGACAGCCAGCGAGGCGTGCATGCTGGCCGAGCGATTGACGCAGACCAGCAGCGCCGGCGGGTCGGCCGACAGCGAGGTCACCGCGGTCGCGGTCATGCCCGAGCGCTGTCCGGTCGCCGGGTCCCGGTTGGTCACGATGGTGACGCTCGCCACCAGTTGCCGCATCGCCGCCTTGAACGAGGCGGCCAATTCCGTGCTCCCGCTCATCGGCACATCAGGACCGGCAGGTGGGCGTTTTCGAGCACGTGTCGTGTCACCCCGCCGAGGATGAGCTGGCGCAGCCGCGAGTGGGAATAGGCCCCCTGGCACATCAGGTCGGCGTCGAACGACCGGGCTCCGGCGAGCAGGCCGGCCCCCACTTCGCGGTCGATCGGCTTGAACTGGAATGTCTCTGCCTCGACCCCGTGCATGCGCAGATATCCCAGCAATTCGCGCGCCTGCGGGCCACGCCGCTGGTATTCGTCGGCGTGCAGCACCCGCACCGCATCAGCGCCCACCAGCCACGGCATGCAGGCCAGCACGGCGGTGGCACTCTCCGCCGAGCCGTTCCACGCGATCGCGACCCGCCTGCCCAGCGCCGTCGGCTCCTTCTTCGGCGCCACCAGGACCGGACGCCCGCTGTCGAACAGCACCGCATGCAGCGCGTCCGAGCTCGACAGGTCGGTCGCGTCCGGATGCGGCACCACCGCGAGATCGGCAAGCCGTGCGGACTGCGCCACGATGTCGTCCTCGCGACCGACGATCGTGCTCAGGCCGGCGCTCGGCTCGTCGCGTCCCAGCCGCGCCTCGGCCACCGGGACGTCGTGCGCGAGCACGAACTCCTCGAACGCCCGCCGGACCTCGCGCGACCGCTGTCCCGCCTCCCGCTCGGCCGCCGACATCATCTCCTCGACCATCGCCCCCGACAGCCCCTCGCCGGCCAGGGGTGCCACCTCCCGGCAATCGGCGCTGACATGCAGCGCGGTGACGTGCGCGCCGAACTGGCGCGCCACCAGCAACGCGGTCGCCAGGGCCGCCCGGCCGGTGGCCGTGCCGTTCAGCGGCAACAGGATCTTCCGGATCGGGGTCATCGATCGCTCCTCACGGATAAAGCCGGCCGGTGCGCCAGCCATCCTCCCTACGTTCGAATAGCACGCGGTCGTGAAGACGATGCGGCCTGTCGTGCCAGAACTCCATCACCGCCGGCTCGACCCGGAAGCCCGACCAGTGCGCCGGGCGCGGGATCGCGTCAGGAAATTGGCGATCGATCTCGGCCACCCGCGCCTCGAGCGTCGCCCGATCGGCCAGCGGCCGTGACTGCGCCGACGCGTGCGCGCCCAGCCGTGACACCCGGTCGCGGGTGCCGTGGTAAAGATCCGCCTCCGCCTCCGGCACCGGTCGCGCGGGCCCCTCGATGCGCACCTGCCGGCGCAGGCTCTTCCAGTGGAACAGCAGCGCGACCCGCGGGTCGGCGGCAAGCGCCTGTCCCTTGCGGCTCTCGAGATTGGTGTAGAAGACGAAGCCGCGCGCATCGTGGCCCTTCATCAGCACCATCCGCGCCGACGGCCTGCCGTCCGCGTCCACGGTCGCGAGGCACAGCGCGTTCGGATCCTCCGGCTCGCTTGCCGCCGCGTCCGCGAACCAGCGTGCGAACAGGGTCATCGGGTCGTTCGACCCGAACACGTCCTCGCCGGTCTCCATCGATGGTCACTCCCTTGTCGGCCCCACCCCACTGTGCCACGACCATCGCAGGATCAGCCAACGCGGAGGACGGTCATGCCGGACGGGGCCGAAACCGAACGCGATGCCGCCAGGAGCCTGCTGCCCCGCGGCACCCTGATGCAGGGCAAGCGCGGCGTCATCATGGGCGTCGCCAACGACCGTTCCATCGCCTGGGGAATCGCCGCCAGCGTGGCCGCGCAAGCCGGCCAGCTCGCCTTCACCTACCAGGGCGAGGCGCTCGGCAAGCGCGTGCGGCCGCTCGCGGAGAGCATCGGCTCGACGCTGGTGCTCCCGTGCGACGTCGGCGACGACGCCGCGATCGACGAGACCTTCGCGGCCATCAAGGCCGAATGGGGCACGATCGACTTCCTCGTCCACGCCATCGGCTGGGCCGACAAGGCCTATCTGCGCGGCCGCTATGTCGACACGCCACGCGACGCGTTCCTGACCGCGCTCGACATCTCCGCCTATTCCTTCACCGCCGTCTGCCGGCGCGCCGCGGCCATCATGAAGCCCGGCGGCTCGCTGCTGACGCTGACCTACCTCGGTGCCGAGCGCTGGATGCCGCACTACAACGTCATGGGCGTCGCCAAGGCGGCGCTCGAGGCGAGCGTGCGCTATCTCGCGGCCGATCTCGGCGGCGACGGCATCCGCGTCAATGCGATCAGCGCCGGCCCGATCAAGACGCTCGCCGCCAGCGGCATCGGCGATTTCCGCTACATCCTCAAATGGAACCAGTTGAACGCGCCGCTCGAGCGCAACGTCACCATCGAGGATGTCGGCGGTGCCGGTCTCTATCTCCTGTCCGACCTCGGCAGCGGCGTGACCGGCGAGATCCACCATGTCGATGCCGGCTACCACATGGTCGGCATGAAGAACCCCAAGGCGCCGGATATCGCCACCGTCGACTGAACCGATGACGCACAACCGTTTCGGGCATCTGCTGACCGTCACCACCTGGGGCGAAAGCCACGGCCCCGCGATCGGCTGCGTCGTCGACGGATGCCCGCCGCTGCTTGCGCTCACCGAGGCCGACATCCAGCCCTGGCTCGACCGCAGGCGCCCCGGCCAGAGCCGCTTCACCACCCAGCGGCGCGAACCCGACCACGCCCGCATCCTGTCCGGCACTTTCGAGGGCCGCACCACCGGCACGCCGATCTCGATCATGATCGAGAATGTCGACCAGCGGCCGGGAGACTACGGCGAGATCCTCGACCGCTACCGCCCCGGCCACGCCGACCTCACCTACGACCTCAAATACGGGATCCGCGATCCGCGCGGCGGCGGCCGCTCGTCAGCCCGCGAGACCGCGAGCCGGGTCGCCGCCGGCGCCGTCGCGCGCGCGATCCTGGCCTCGGCGACCGGCGGTGCGCTGCGGATCCGCGGCGCCCTGGTCCAGCTCGGCGCGCTCGCCATCGACCGCGCCGCCTGGGACGACGCGGAGATCGACCGCAACCCGTTCTTCTGTCCCGACGCGGGCGCGGCGGCGGCCTGGGAGACGCATCTCGACGCGCTGCGCAAGGCCGGATCGTCGGTGGGCGCAATTATCGAGATCACCGCGACCGGTGTTCCCGCGGGTCTCGGCGCGCCGCTCTACGCCAAGCTCGACGCCGATCTCGCCGCCGCCATGATGGGGATCAACGCGGTCAAGGGCGTGGAGATCGGCGACGGGTTCGCTGCCGCCGCCGCGCGCGGCGAGGACAATGCCGACGAGCTCCGTATCGGCGAGGATGGCGGCGTGCGCTTCCTCGCCAACCACGCGGGCGGCATCCTCGGCGGCATCACCACCAGCCAGCCCGTCGTCGCCCGCTTCGCGGTCAAGCCGACCAGCTCGCTGACGACGCCACTGAAATCGGTGACCCGCGCCGGCGCCGAGATCGACGTCGCGACCCGCGGCCGCCACGACCCATGCGTCGGCATCCGGGCCGTGCCCGTGGGCGAGGCAATGATGGCGCTGGTGCTGGCCGATCATCTGCTGCGCCATCGGGCGTTGGCGTGATAGCCAGCAGGAAGGCCGGGGGGACCGAGGCCGGTCCCCCCGGACCCCCCGGCGATCATGCCGCTCCGTTTCGGCTCTGTTGCCAGCTTCTGGAGCTTGGCGACCCGCGGGCCAACGCGATGCTGCCCGGGCTCGCGCAGGTCCAATGGGCACCTGGTTGGTTTGAGCTCGGAGCCACGCTTCGGCGCCTCGACCAGCGGCAGGCGGCCGTGGCTGCGTTCGCCCGCGCGGTCGCCATCGATCCCGGCCTCGCCGCCGCCTGGTTCGCGCTCGGCGGTGTTCGACAGGATTTGCGTGATCCCGAAGGAGCGGCCGATGCCTACCGTGCCGCCCTGCGTGCCCGACCCGATCTGCACGAGGCCGCGTTCAACCTCGGCGTGGCACTCCTCGATTGCGGACGGCTCGACGACGCGCTGCGGGCGTTTGCCCGCGCGCTCGAGACCCGTCCGGAATCGCTGGGACGCATCGCCCAGGCCCTGGTCTCCGGCCCGACAGGCTGTCTATGGCTCGAACCCGACGGGCTCCGGCGCGCCCTCCTGGCCTGACCTGGGCGCCCGGAAGGCGCGACGGTAATGATGCGGGGCGCCAAGCAATGCCGACGCGGTGGCCTCGTATCGCGCCGCGTCGCCCTCGCTGAACGTCTCGTGGCAGAGCGCCAGTTCTTGCCGAGGGACCGGAAAACAATGCGCGATCGGCGTTCCGCGCGGGAGGGTCCCGGTAAAACCCGGATCGGTCCAGATCGCGGGAAACAGGATGCCCACATCATGAAAGCGATCCGCGTCGACCAGCCCGGTCAGCAGGCGGAACGGCAGATCGGCGCGGTTGACCGGGTGTGTCGCGAACAGGGACCAACCGGTCTCGAGTTCGATGGTCCAGAAACTGTTGAACTTGACCACGACCTGGTGAGAAGCATGAAACGGCGTGCCCTCGAGCTGCGCCGGCGCGTGGAACGCGATCGGCGCACGCGGATGCGCACGTGCGCGCAGCGCCGGGACGTCCCAGCTCCAGGAAAGCCTTCCATCCCGGACATGAACGTCGCAGGCGAGCGGGATGACGAAACCATATCCCATCGCATCGATGAAGGGCGGGCAGTGCTTGACCGTCCGGATATCGCCGCCGTGCATGTCCGACGCCGCGTGACGCGGCATCCGCCGCAGCCAGTCGGGCAGGGCCGCGCGCGCCGCAACCGGCCGCGGCAACGTCGCCTCGAGTGCCGGATCACAGCGAAACACCACACGCATCAAGGGCAAAGCCCCTGCCTGACCGCGCGCTGCCAACCTTCGTAACGCCGTGCGCGCTCGTCGTCGCCCATCGACGGGTGGAAGGTGCGTTCGATCGAGCCGAACGACGTGTCTTCGTCGGGCTCGGCGCACAAACCGGCCTCCACCCCCGCGAGGTAGCCGGCCCCGACCGCGGTCGTCTCCAGGCACGACGGACGCTGCACGTCGATGGCGATCATGTCGGCGAGGAACTGCATCGTCCAGTCGCTGGCCGTCATGCCGCCGTCGACGCGCACGATCGTCCGCGACGTATCGCCGCCGTAGTCGGACAGCATCGTGCCCAGCAGGTCGCGTGTCTGGTAGCCGATCGTCTCCAGCGTGGCGCGCGCGATCTCGCGGCGGGTCGTGCCGCGCGTGAGCCCGGTGAGCAGCGCGCGCGCCTCGCTGTTCCAGTGCGGGGCACCCAATCCGGTGAACGCCGGCACCAGGTAGACCGGCTGGTCCGGATCGGCGGCGGCGGCAAGCCCGGCCGTGTCGGCGGCGTTCTCGACGATCCCGATCCCGTCCCGTAGCCACTGCACGCTGGCGCCGGCCGAGAAGATCGACCCTTCGAGTGCGTAGTGCCGCTTGCCGCGCCGCTGCCAGGCGATCGTCGTCAGCAGGCCCGACCGCGAGGGAACCGGCGTCTCGCCTGTCGTCAGCAGGACGAACGCGCCGGTCCCGAAGGTCGCCTTCACGGCACCTGGACGAAAGCAGCCCTGGCCGACCAGGGCCGCCTGCTGATCGCCGGCGACGCCGCGGATCGCGATCGCGCCATCGAATATGTCGGGAGTCGTGGTTCCGAAATCGCCCGAGCTGTCACGGATCTCGGGCAGCATCGCGCGCGGGATGCCCACGATGTCGAGCAACTCGTCGTCCCATTGTCCCGTCTCGATGTCGCAGAGCAGGGTGCGCGACGCATTGGTCGCATCGATTGCATGCACCGCCCCGCCGGTCAGCCGCCAGAGCAGGAAACTGTCGACGGTTCCGAACGCGAGGCGTCCCGCGTTCGCGGCCTCCCGCGCGCCCGTCACCTGATCGAGGATCCACCCGATCTTGGTGCCGGAAAAATACGGATCGAGCCTCAGGCCGGTGCGCGCATGGACGATCTCGGCATGGCCGGCCCGCTCGAGCGCCGCGCAGGCGGGTGCCGTGCGCCGGTCCTGCCAGACGATCGCTTTGTGGATCGCCCGTCCGGTCGACCGGTCCCAGACGATCGTCGTCTCGCGCTGGTTGGCAATGCCGAGCGCCGCGATGTCGGCCGCGGCAAAGCCCGCTTTCGCGAGTGCCGCGCGCGCGGTTCGCAGCGTCGTGTTCCACAGATCCTCGGGGTCGTGCTCGACCCAGCCGGGATGCGGGTAGTGCTGCGGGAACTCTTCCTGTGCGGCCGCGACCGGCGAAAGGTCGGGTGTGAACACGATCGACCGTGTCGACGTCGTTCCCTGGTCGACGACAAGCAGGTGGGATGTCACTTCGATGCTCTCGAGAGATGGGGGACCGTCACCGGCCCCCCTGAGGCTCAGGTCTTGTTGGTCTGCGGCGCGGTCCAGCTCTTGAGCAGTTCGTCATAGTCGACGGTCTGTCCCTGCGGCTTCTCGTTGGCGAGCTTGCGCTGCGGCGCGAGATTGCCGTCCTTCTTCGCCTGGTCGTACCAGTAGTCCGCGGATTGCGGCTTGTTCATCAATGGTCCGAGTTCGCCCTGCACCTTGGAGCGCTCCAGCCGCGCCATGATCGCGTCCTGGTCGCGGGCCAGTCCGTCCATCGCCTGCTGCGGCGTTGCCCCGCCGGAGATGGCGTTGGAGATGTTCTGCCACCACACCTGGGCCATCTTGCCGTAGTCCGGCACGTTCACGCCGGTTGGCGTCCATTGCTTGACCGCCGGCGAGCGGTAGAACTCGACGAGGCCGCCGAGCTTCGGCGCCACCTTGGTCGCTGCGTCCGACATGATGTCGCTGGTCCGGATGATGTGGTTGGAGACCATGAACTTCTTCAGCGTGACCGTCTTGGAAGTGCAGAACTGGGCATAGAGCCAGCCCGCCTTCACCCGCTCGAGCGGTGCGTATTTCAGCATCGTCCAGCAGCCCTGGTCCTGGTAGCCGAGTTTCATGCCCTCCTTCCAGTAGGCACCGTGCGGCGACGGCGCCATTCGCCATTTCGGCGTGCCGTCCGGGTTCATGACGGGAAGCTTCGGGTCCGACAGCGCCGCGGTGAACGCACTGTACCAGAAGATCTGCTGCGCGATGTGTCCTTGTCCGGGGACCGGCCCCGATTCGAGGAAGTCCATTCCGGTCGCTTCCGGCGGCGCATATTTCTTGAGCCATTCGACATACTTGGTCAAAGCATAGACCGCAGCCGGCCCGTTGGCGTCGCCGCCGCGGGTGATCGACGATCCGCGCGGGCGGCTGTCGGTCATGCGTATGCCCCACTCGTCGACCGGCCTGCCGTTCGGAAGTCCGCGATCGCCGGCGCCGGCCATCGAAAGCCACGCGTCGGTGAAACGCCAGCCGAGCGAGGGGTCCTTCTTGCCGTAGTCCATGTGGCCGTAGATGCGCTGGCCGTCGAGTTGCTTGACGTCGTTGGTGAAGAACTCGGCGATGTCCTCGTACGCCGACCAGTTGACAGGCACGCCGAGTTCGTAGCCGAATTTCTGCTTGAACTGCGACTTCAGCTCGGGACGCTGGAACCAGTCATGCCGGAACCAGTAGAGGTTGGCGAACTGCTGGTCCGGCAGCTGGTAGAGCTTGCCGTCGGTGAAGGTCGCAAACGACAGACCCATGAAGTCGGGCAGGTCGATGTGCGGACTGGTGACCTCCTTGCCTTCGTTGGCCATGAAGTCGGTCAGCGAGCCGCCCACGATGTCGTGGTAGCGAGGATGCGTGCCGATGAAGTCGGAATCGTTCATCCAGAAATCGTAGATCGGCCGTCCGGACTGCATCTCGACCTCGATCTTGTCGACGATCAGGCCCTCGTCCATCATGTTGTGGTTGACCTTGATGCCGGTGATTTCGGCAAAGGCCTTCGTCAGAACCTTCGATTCGTATTCGTGTACCTTGAGGATCTCGGATGCCGTGTTCAGCTCCATTCCCTTGTAGGGCTTGGCGGCGCTGATGAACCATTCGAGCTCGGCCATCTGCTGATCCTTGCCGATCGCGGAGGGCTGGAACTCGGCATCGACCCACTTCTTGGCGGCATCGACCTGCTGGCCGTGCGATGTTCCGGTCTTGATGAGCATGCCGGCGCCAAGTGCGGCGGCTCCCTTGATCACGTCGCGACGTTTCATTGTGTTTTCTCCCTCGTTTCGGTTTCAGGCGTAGCGGAACATTGCTGCTCCGAACAGGACGGAGGCGGCCAGAGGATACCAGAGCACGTCGCCGCCGAGACGCATCCAGACGACGAAGATATAAGCACTTCCGATCAGGCTGACAAAGAAACGATCGCCGCGCGTGGTCGCGAAGCGGAGCAGGCCGCGCCGCGGTGTCTCCGGCCGGTAGATCGCGAGCAGCGTCAGGATCGTCAGGCTGATCACGATGAAGGCGAAGAAGATCGCCGTCTGCCAGGTCCACGCCATCCAGCCGAGGTTCATGGCCGGTCTCAGACCCGTCCAAGGGCGAAGCCCTTGGCGATATTGTTGCGCACGAACCAGATCACGATCGCACCCGGGATCATCGTCAGCACGCCGGCCGCTGCCAGCAGGCCCCAGTCCGCCCCGGCGGCCGTATAGGCCTGCGTCATCACCGACACGATCGGCTCGGCCGCGTTGGCGGTGAGCGTGCTGGCCAGCAATTGCTCCACCCAGGAGAACATGAAGCAGAAGAATGCGGCGACACCGATCCCGTTGGCGATCAGCGGGATGAAGATCCGGATGAAGAAACGCGGAAACGAATAACCATCGAGTGCCGCCGTCTCGTCGATCTCGCGCGGGATGCCCGAAATGAAGCCTTCGAGAATCCAGACCGCGAGCGGGACGTTGAACAGGCAGTGCGCGAGTGCCACCGCCCAGACGGTGTCGAACAGGCCGATCGAGGAATAGAGGTTGAAGAAGGGCAGCGCGAACACCGCCGGCGGCGCCATCAGGTTCGACAGCAGCCAGAAGAACAGGTGCTTGTCGCCCACGAAACGGTAGCGGCTGAACGCGTAGGCGGCCGGCAAGGCCACGGTCACCGAGAGCACCGTGTTGATCGCGACATAGCTGATCGAGTGCATGAACCCGCGCGACCAGGTCTGGTCTTCGAAGATGTGCTGGTAATGCTCGAGCGTCGGCGCATGCGGCCACAGCGTCAGGCCGCCGTTGATCTCGAAGTTCGTCTTCAGGCTCATGTTGATGAGCCAGTAGACAGGCAGCATCAGCACCACGAGGTAGGCGATCATGCCGATCGGCCGGCCGATCCCGCTCTTCATGCGTCCCTCCGCTGGTCGACATGGGTGGTGTAGGTGAAGAACACCCAGCAGACGGTGAGCGTGATCAGGTCGTAGGTCAGCGACATCGCCGCCGCGTTGCCGAGGTCGACCTGCCCGAGTGCGAGCTTGACCAGGTCCACCGACAGAAAGCTCGTAGCCTCGCCCGGCCCGCCGCCGGTGACGATGAACGGCTCCGTATAGATCAGGAAGCTCTGGATGAAGCGAAGCAGCATCGCGATGATCAGCACCTTGCGAAGCTTCGGCAGCTCGATGTTGACGAACACCGACCAGCGGCTGGCGCCGTCGATCCTTGCCGCCTGGTAGAATGCGTCCGGGATCGCCTTCAGACCCGCGTAGCACAGCAGCGCCACCATCGATGTCCAGTGCCACACGTCCATGATCACGATCGTGCACCAGGCCGAGGTCGGATCCTGGGTGTCGTTGTAGTGGATCCCGAGCCCGTTCAACGCGGCCCCGAACAGGCCGATATCCTGGCGCGCGAAGATCAGCCAGATCGTGCCGACGACGTTCCACGGGATGAGCAACGGCAGTGCGATCACCACCAGAACCGCGCCCACCTTCCAGCCATGCTTGGGGATGCACAGCGAGACACCGATGCCGAGCGGGATCTCGATCAGCAGGATGACGAACGAGAACCCGAAATTGCGGATGATCGCGCCCGCGAAACGGGCGCCGATATCGGTCGACGGATCGAGCAGGTTCTGGAACCACTGCGCGCCGTTCCAGAAGAAATTGTTCTGCCCCATCGTATCCTGGACGGAGTAGTTCACCACCGTCATCACCGGCACCAGCGACGAGAACAGCACGAGGACCAGGACCGGCAGCACGAACAGCCAGCCTCGGTTGTTCATCGGCTTGTCGTTCATGCCGCGCGCCCCTCGACCCGCACATCGTCGACATAGACGTGCATGTTGGCGGGGTTCAGGACCAGCCTCGCTTCGTCGCCCGACAGCGATACGCCGTTCGGAACCGTGGCGACCATCTCGTGCTCGCCGAGCGACACGTGGGCCAGCCGCGTCCGGCCGAGATCGTCCATCCGGCGCACCCGCACCGGAAGGCCGTTCGACATGTGCAGCGTCGCGAAATCCGGCCGTATGCCCACCTGGACGCGGGCGTCCCGAGGCACGTCGTAGAACGCGCCGAGCGGCAGCTCGTGGTTGCCGACGAAGGCCGACGCGCCGATCACTCGCGCGTCGACGAAGTTCATCCCCGGGGAGCCGATGAAGTAGCCGACGAAGCGATGCGCCGGCCGCTCGAACAGCTCCGCCGGCGTGCCGATCTGCACCGCCTCGCCGTCATTCATCACCACCACCTGATCGGCGAAAGTGAGCGCCTCGACCTGGTCGTGCGTGACGTAGATCATCAGCAAATCGAGCGCCTGGTGCACCTTCTTGAGCTTCGAGCGGAGATCCCATTTCAGCGCCGGGTCGATCACCGTCAGCGGCTCGTCGAACAGCACCGCCGACACATCACGTCGCACCAGCCCACGCCCCAGCGAGATCTTCTGCTTGGCGTCCGCCGTCAGTCCGCGTGCCCGCTTGCCGAGCACCGGTCCGAGATCGAGCATGTCCGAGATCTCGGCCACCCGCGCATCGATCTCGCGCTTGGGCATTTTCCGGTTGCGCAGCGGGAAGGCGAGATTCTCGGCCACCGTCATCGTGTCGTAGATCACCGGGAACTGGAACACCTGCGCGATGTTGCGCTGTTCCGTCGCGAGACGGGTCACGTCCCGGTCGTCGAACAGCAGACGGCCCTCGGACGGAATGACCAATCCCGAAATGATGTTGAGCAGCGTCGTCTTGCCGCAGCCGGACGGTCCGAGCAGCGCATAGGCCTGCCCGTGCTGCCACACATGATGCATCGGCTTGAGCGCATAGCGCTTCTGGCCGGACCTGTCGGACCCGTAGGAATGTCCAATGTTATCGAGGGTGATCCGTGTCATCGCGCGCGCCGTCAGGCCGAGGCTGCGACGAGCGGCCGCGCGGCAACCGTGCCCACGCGCGCGCCGTCGGGTCCGAAGACGAACAGCCCGTCCGGGTCGATCCGCACCTCGGCGTCGGCGCCCGGTTTCCATTCATGGATGCCGTGCACCAGGCACACCCAGTTGGCACCCCCGACATCGACATGAACGAAGCTTTCCGAGCCGCTGAGCTGCGTCGCGATCACGGTCCCCGCGAAGCGCAATCCCGCCGGGCCGCCGTCGAGCAAGGCATGCTCGACGCGGAACGCCATGCGATAATCGCCGTCGGGTAGATGTCCGAGCGGCCCGACCGCACCGAGATGCGTCCCGTCCGGCAGCGACACGTGGCTCCCTCGCCTCGTGATCGACGCCTCGTTCAGCGGCGGATCGGAGAACACCCGTGCGGCCTGCAGATTGGCCGGTTCCCGGTAGACCGACGCGGTCGCCCCGAATTGCGTCACCCGCCCTTCCGCCAGCGTCGCCGTCCGGCCGCGCAGCAGCAGCGCCTCGGTGGGCTCGGTCGTGGCGTAGACCAGGATCGCCCCGGTCTCCGAGAAGATCCGCGGCAACTCCTCGCGCAGTTCCTCGCGCAGCTTGTAGTCGAGATTGGCGAGCGGCTCGTCGAGCAGCACGAGATCGGCGCGCTTGACCAGCGCACGCGCGATCGCGGTTCGTTGCTGCTGTCCGCCCGAAAGCTGCGCCGGCAACCGGTCGAGCAGCGGCTCGAGACGAAGCACGCGCGCCGCCTCACGGACCCTGCTGTCGATCTCGGCACGTGTCACGCCCGCAACGCGCAGCGGCGACGCGATGTTCTCGTAGATCGTCAGCGACGGATAGTTGACGAACTGCTGATAGACCATCGCGACCGAGCGCCGTCTGACCGGGATCTTCGCCATGTCCTTGCCGTCGATCGTGATTCGGCCGGTCGTCGGCCGATCGAGCCCGGCCATCAGGCGCATCAGGGTCGTCTTGCCGGCAAGCGTCGGACCGAGCAGCACATTCATCGTGCCGCGTTCCAGCTCGATCGACACATCCTCGATGACCGGGTCGGCGCCGACCTGCAATCCCACATGGTCGAGCACGAGGCTCACGCGGCCATCTCCCGCGTCACCATCTGGTCGAGCGCCTCGTCGATCGCCGCGATCTGCGCGGCCGACAGACGCAAGCCCAGCTTGCTCCGCCGCCACACCGCATCATCGGCCCGCCGCACCCATTCGTGCCGCACCAGATAACGAAGCTCGGCCTCGGTCAAACCCGCCCCGTAGTCGCGCCCGAGGTCGTCGAGACTTGCGGCAGAGCCCAGCAGCATCCGGATCCGCGTGCCGTAGGCGCGCACCAGGCGCCGCGCCAGCGGCCGCGGCAGGAACGGGGCGCGCTCCAGGGCGCGCGCGACCTCGCCGTCGAAATCCTGCATCGGGAAATCGCCGCCCGGCAGCGGCTCGCGGCCGGTCCAGCCGGCCGGCCGGCCCGAGGCTTTCGGCAGATGCGGGGAGAGCTGCTTGAGTGCGGTTTCCGCGAGCTTGCGGAAGGTCGTGATCTTGCCGCCGAAGATCGACATCAGCGGCGCCGATCCATCCGGTGCGTCGAGCGTCAGCACGTAATCCCGGGTCGCCGCCTGCGCTGCTCCGACACCTTCGTCGTGCAACGGACGCACGCCCGAGTAGGTCCAGACCACCATGTCGGGCGTGACCGGAACGCGCAGATACTCGCTCGTCGACTTGCACAGATAGGCGATCTCGTCGGGCGAGGCCGACACCGTCGCCGGGTCGCCCTTGTAGTCGAGGTCGGTCGTGCCGATCAGCGTGAAATCGGTCTCGTAGGGGATCACGAAGAAGATCCGGTTGTCGTCATTCTGGAAGATGTAGCATCCATCGTGCTCATACAGGCGCGGTACCACCACATGACTGCCCTGCACCAGCCGGACAGGGGCCCGGGTGTTGCTCCTGATCACATGCTCGCCGACCTCGCTGACCCACGGACCGGCGGCATTGATCAAGGCCCGCGCACGGACCCGCCGCGTCGCCCCGTTCTCGTCGTCGCGAACGGTGATCTCCCAGAACCTGTCGACGCGTTCGGCCGAGACGCACGCGGTGCGCGGCGAGACGGTGGCGCCGTTCTCGGCCGCGGACTGCGCGTTCAGCACCACCAGACGCGAATCCTCGACCCAGCAATCCGAATATTCGAACCCGCGCCGGAACTCCGGCTTGAGCGGGGCGCCGACAGGATCGCGATCGAGCCGGACCGTCCGAGTCGGCGGCAGTTTCTTGCGGCCGCCGATATTGTCGTAGATCAGCAAGCCAAGGCGCAGCAGCCAGGCCGGCCGCAACTTGCGGTGGTAAGGCAGCACGAAGCGGAGCGGCCACACGATGTGCGGCGCGATCCGCCACAGCACCTCCCGCTCGGTGAGCGCCTCGCGCACCAGCCGGAACTCATAATATTCGAGATAGCGCAGGCCGCCATGGATCAGCTTGGTCGACGCGCTCGACGTGCCGGACCCGAGGTCGCGCTGCTCACAGAGGAACACCCGCCACCCACGGCCCGCCGCGTCGCGCGCGATCCCGCACCCGTTCACGCCACCGCCGATCACGGCGATGTCGTACAGCTCAGGCTCGACCGCGATGTCCACGGATGATCCGCTCCCGGCACGCGCGCCGTTCGCGCGGCGCTTTCGTTTTTCATCAAGCCACGAACGAAAGGAACTTTCAAGCGATCATGTGTCGGCCTCTTCCGGGAGGCCGGTCTCCACCACCTCGACCTTGTTGAGGCGGCACAATTCGGCACTCTTCGGCGAAAGCCGGTCGGTGATCAGCACATCGATCTCCGACAGCGACGCGATCCGGACCGGCGCGCGCCGCGCGAACTTGCTGGCGTCGGTGACCAGCATCACCCGGCGCGCGTTCTCCAGGATCGCGCGCGAGACATGCACCTCGCGGACGTCGTAGTCGAGCAGGGCGCCGGTCTCGTCGATCGCCGACGTGCCGATCACAGCGAGGTCGACGCGATAGTGGCGGATCAGTTCGACCGCCATGTGTCCCACGATGCCGCCGTCGCTCGCACGGATGTCGCCGCCGGCGACGACGACATCGATCGACCGGTTCCGGTAGAGCTCGGTCGCGACATTGATGTTGTTGGTCACCACCAGCAGGCCGGTCCGGCCCGACAGGGCGCGCGCCACCTCTTCGGTGGTCGTGCCGAGATTGATGAACAGCGAGGAATTGTCCGGGATCTGCGACGCCGCCGCCTGCCCGATCAGCCGCTTCTGCTCGCCCGCCACCAGCTTGCGCGCCTCGTAGGCGAGGTTCTCGACCGACGAGGCGATGATCGCGCCGCCATGCACGCGCGTCAGCACGCGGGTGTCGCAGAGTTCGTTGAGATCGCGCCGGATCGTCTGCGGCGTGACCCCGAACCGCGCGGCGAGCTCGTCGACCGACAGCCGCCCGACCTCGCGCGCCAGCGCCACGATCTCTGCCTGCCGGCGCGCGCTGGTGCGCGAGGACAGCTCCCCGCTCACGCCGGGACCGCTCCCGGGCGCACTCATAATCCGAGATTGAAGGCGATCGAGACGCGCAGCCTGTCGCCGCGATAGACGCGGACCTGGTGGTTCAGCCACGACGGAAACAGGAACAGCAATCCGGGCCGCGGCAGGATGGTCTCGCTGCTGCCGGCGCTCTCGTCGCCGGTGCTGCGGAGTGCCGGCGCGTACATGCCCGGCGCCGCCCCGCGCGGATCGAGCATCTCGAATTCGCCGCCGAGCGTGGGGTCCGACGCGCAGCCCCCGTCGTCGACATAGTAGGTGCCGGACCAGTAGGCGCCCGGGTGGTAGTGGCAGATATTGCCGTCGCCGGGACCGTTCACGTTGGCCCAGGCCTGCAGCGTCCACGCGGGGTTCACCCGTTCCCCGGCCCGGTCGACCGTGAGCTGGTTGGCGAGCTGCCTGGCGATCGTCAGGACTTCGATGACCCGCGGACCGCCCCAGTCGATAATTTCGCGATCGGAGTGCCATCCGCCGGCGTTCGAGGCCCGGACGCTTTCGCTGACCTCACGGCGGCGAAGGATGACGTCGGTCAGTTCCGCGTTACGCGCCGCCGCGTCCGGCAGCTCCACCGCCGCGACCTGGGTGGCGAAAAGCCCGCGCAGATTGATGTCCAGCCTGGCCATCGGTCCCCCCGGCATGTTCTTGGCGGCGACCATAGAAGCGCATCGCCGGGAGGAGAACGTCTACCCGATCGCACGCCGATACAGGTGCCACGTCGCATGGCCCAGCACCGGCATCACGACCGCGAGCCCGATGAAGGCCGGCAGCGAGCCCACCAGCAGCAGTCCCGCCACGATCAATCCCCAGAGCGCCATCACGCCCCGGTTCGCCGCCACCGCCGACAGCGACGTCCGAACCGCGTCCACCGGCATCGTCGCCCGGTCGAGCGCCAGCGGGATCGAGAACACCGATGTCGCCATCGCGACGACGGCGAACGCGAGGCCGAACAGGTTGCCGGACACGATCAGCGCCCAGCCGGCGGGACTGCCGAACACGCGCGTCATGAAGTCGCCCATGGCCGCGTCGCGTGTCCCGCCGAGCGTCGCGCCATAGAGCGCCTGCGCGACCGCGATCCAGACCAGGAACAGCGCCACCAGCGCGCCTCCGAGCATCACGACCGACGCGAAGCCCGGCTCGCGGACGACGTCGAAGGCATGGCGCCAGTTGGCCTCGAGGCCACGCTCGCGCCGCCGGCTGATCTCGTAGAGGCCGACCGCGGCGAGCGGGCCCACCAGCGCGAAGCCGGACATGACGGGATAGAGCAGCGGGAACAGGCCACCGCCCGTGGCTGCGCGCCCGAACACCAGCGCCGCGACAGGATAGAGGAAGCACAGGAAGAAGAGCTGGGTGGGCGCCGCCCGGAAATCCGTCCAGCCGGCCGACAGCGCCTGCCCCAGATCCCGCACCCGCAAGGTCCGGACTCCGATCGCGCCGCCCGGTGAGATCGCCTGGTTGACTTGGACCTGTGCCATGACCGACCCCCGCTTCCCGTGTCTCGACTACAGCATGTTCGCGTGGGCGCGTCAGAGGGTTTCCCGCACCCGCTTGGACCGCGGCCTCGCACCGCGCCGGCGCGCGGTCTACAGGATGGCCGATGCTGGCCTCCGACTTCGACTTCCACTTGCCGCCGGACCTCGTCGCGCAGCACCCCGCGCGCCCGCGCGACGCCGCACGCCTGCTCGTCCCGCATCTGACGCCGCCCGACCACGCCGTGCGCGACCTTCCCGCGCTGCTCGCCCCCGGCGACCTGCTGGTCGTCAACGACACCAAGGTCATCCCGGCCCAGCTCCACGCGACCCGTCCCGGCCCTGGTGCCGCCCGGATCGGCCTGACGCTCGACGCCCCGCTCGGCGACGGCACCTGGCGCGCGCTCGCCAGGAACGCCCGCAGGCTCCGTCCCGCCGACCGTCTCTCGCTCGACGGGACGGACATGAGCGCCGAGATCGTCCGCGTCGACGAGGGGGGCGCCGTCGTCGTCCGCTTCGACCGCGAGGGCGCCGCGTTCGACGCCTGCCTCGCGGACGCCGGCCGTCTCGCCCTGCCGCCCTATATCGACCGGCCCGATGGCCCGACGCCGGACGACGCCGCCGATTACCAGACCGCGTTCGCCCGCCACGCGGGCGCGGTCGCGGCCCCCACCGCCGGCCTGCATTTCACGCCCGCGCTGCTCGCCGCCCTCGCCGGGCGCGGCATCCTCCATGTCGCGGTCACGCTGCATGTCGGCGCCGGCACCTTCCTGCCGATGCGCACGGACGACGTGTCGTCCCACTCGATCCATGCCGAACGCGGCATCGTCGACGCGGCGGCGGTGGACGCGATCACGGCCACCAGGCGCCGCGGCGGCCGGATCATCGCCGTCGGCACGACCAGCCTGCGCCTGCTCGAGACCGCTGCCGGCGGTGGGCTCCTCGCACCGTTCAGCGGCGAGACCACGCTCTTCATCCGGCCCGGCCAAGCATTCCGCGTGGCCGACCTGCTGCTCACCAACTTCCATTTGCCGCGCTCGACGCTGTTCATGCTGGTCTGCGCCTTCGCCGGCACCGCGCGCATGCGGCAGGCCTACGCCCACGCGATCGCCGAGCGCTACCGGTTCTACTCCTACGGCGACGCCTGCCTGCTCGCGCGCGACGCGTGAACGCTCTCGCCTGGACGCTTGCCCGTCAGGACGGCGCCGCGCGCGCGGGCACGCTCGCCACCGCCCACGGCGCGGTGAAAACACCGGTCTTCATGCCGGTCGGCACCGCCGCCACCGTCAAGGCGATGACCGCCGACGCGGTCCGCGCCACCGGCGCCTCGATCGTGCTCGCCAACACCTACCATCTGATGCTGCGTCCCGGCGCCGAGCGGATCGAAGCCCTCGGCGGCCTGCATCGCTTCATGGACTGGCCGGCCCCGATCCTGACCGACAGCGGCGGATACCAGGTGATGTCGCTCGCCGGCATGCGCACCATCGACGAGGACGGCGTGACCTTCCGCTCGCATATCGACGGCACCCCGCATCGCCTGACCGCCGAAAGCTCGACCGCGATCCAGCATGCGCTCGACGCCACCATCACCATGGCGTTCGACGAATGCACGCCGTTCCCGGCGACCGAGGACGAGGCCGGCACCTCGATGCGCCTGTCGATGCGCTGGGCACGCCGTTCCCGCGACGCCTTCGTCGCCCGGCCCTTCTATGGCCAGTTCGGCATCGTCCAGGGTGGCGTCCACCCGGCTCTGCGGGCCGAGAGTGCCGCCTCGCTCACAGGCATCGGCTTCGAGGGCTACGCGATCGGCGGCCTCGCCGTGGGCGAGGGGCAGGCCGCGATGTTCGCCGTCCTCGACGCCACCGTCCCGGAACTGCCGCCGGCCGCCCCCCGCTACCTGATGGGCGTCGGCACCCCCGATGACCTGCTCGGCGCGGTGCTGCGCGGGATCGACATGTTCGACTGCGTCATGCCGACGCGCGCCGGCCGCACCGCGCGCGCCTACGTCCCGGAAGGCACGCTGAACCTGCGCAACGCGCGCCATGCATCGGCGGGCGGCCCGCTCGAACCCGGCTGCCCGTGCCCGGCTTGTTCGCGCCATTCGCGCGCCTACCTGCACCATCTGTTCCGCACCGGCGAGATGCTGGGCCCGATGCTGCTCACGTGGCACAATCTCACCTACTACGCGCGCCTGATGGCAGGCATCCGCGAGGCGATCGTCGGCGGCCGGCTCGCGCAGCACGCCACCGCCCTTCGCGCACGCTGGCAGGAGGGAGATCCATGAGCACAGACGAGGTCGGCGGCCTGACCCAGCTCGGCCGCGTCGTCGCGTCTCCCGCCAGCCCCGCCGAGGCGACGCTCGAGCGCGTGCGCAACCCGCATCCCGGCCTCCTCTACGTCGCCCGTTTTACCGCGCCCGAATTCACCTCGCTCTGCCCGATGACCGGCCAGCCCGACTTCGCGCACCTCGTCATCGACTACGTGCCCGACTGCTTCATCGTCGAAAGCAAGTCGTTCAAGCTGTATTTGACCAGCTTTCGCAACCATGGCGCCTTCCACGAGGACTGCTCGGTCTCGATCGCGGTGCGTCTGGTCGAGACGCTCGCGCCGCGCTGGCTGCGCATCGGCGCCTACTGGTATCCGCGCGGCGGCATCCCGATCGACGTGTTCTGGCAGACCGGCGAGCCGCCCGCCGGCGTCTGGATCCCGGCCCAGGAGGTGCCCCCCTATCGTGGCCGCGGCTAGGCTCGAGGACTTCATCCGCACGCGCGCGTTCGCCCTCGGCTTCGATGCGATCGGCTTCGCGCCGGCGTCGCTGGGCGAGGTCGCGCGGCAGCGTCTGGCCGAATTCCTCGCCGCCGGCCGGCACGGGGAGATGGACTGGCTCGAACGCCGGGCCGACGAGCGCGCCGACCCACGCATCCTGTGGCCGGACGCGGTCAGCGTGATCTCGCTCGGCCTTTCCTACGCGCCCGCCGGCGATCCGCTCGCGATCCTCGGCCGCCCCGACCGCGGCGCGATCTCCGTCTACGCCCAGGGCCGCGACTACCACCAGGTGATCAAGGGCATGCTCAAGCAGCTTGCCGGCGCGATCGTCGCGCGCGCGCGGTCCAGCGAAGTTGCGACCGGCATCAAGGTCTTCGTCGACACCGCCCCGGTGATGGAGAAGCCGCTCGCCGAGAGCGCCGGCCTCGGCTGGCAGGGCAAGCACACCAACCTCGTCTCGCGGAGCCACGGGAGCTGGCTGTTCCTGGGCGAGATCTACACGACGCTCGCCCTCGAGCCGTCCGCCACGCGCGCCGGCTCCTGCGGAAGCTGCGACCGCTGCCTGACCGTCTGCCCGACCAACGCGTTCCCTGGCCCCTACCAGCTCGATGCACGGCGCTGCATCTCCTACCTCACGATCGAGCATGCCGGCCCGATCCCGCTCGAGCTCAGGCCGCTGATCGGCAACCGCATCTATGGCTGCGACGATTGCCTCGCGGTCTGCCCCTGGAACCGCTTCGCACGCAGCGCCGGCCACGCGCAGCTGGCACCCCATGCCGCGCTGGCCGCACCGTTGCTGTCCGACCTCAGCCGGCTCGACGATGCATCGTTCCGCGCCACGTTCGCGGGCTCGCCGATCAAGCGGATCGGCCGCGACCGGTTCGTGCGCAACGTGCTGATCGCGATCGGCAATTCGAACGACGCGAGCCTGCGTGGCTGCGCGCTCGATCGCGTCCGCGATGCCGATCCGGTCGTCGCGGACGCCGCCGCCTGGGCCGCCGGGCGGCTTGCGACATGCCATGACCGGCCATCTTGAACGGCGAAGCCTGTCGCTCGCCGGACACCGCACCAGCGTGGCGCTGGAGCCGGAATTCTGGCGCGCGCTGCAGGCCATGGCCGACCGGAGCGGCGTGCGCCTGGCCGCCTTGATCGGCCGCCTCGATGCCGAGCGCGATCCCACGCGGCCGCTCGCCTCCGCGTTGCGGCTCGCCGCCCTCTTCTCGGTTTCGCGTTAACCGTTGCGAAATCATTTCGATCCAGGATCGAGACACGGCCAGGATGGCCCCGCATCAGGGAGAAGCCCAATGACCACCGTCTCTAACGCCACCACCCACACCGTCAGCCCGCTGACGCTCTCCCACACGCTGCTGTCGCTGGCCGAGGACGCCGACCGTGCCGGCATGGCACGCAGTGCTGCCCGCCTGCTGCGTCTCGCCCATACGGTCTGCGCCGAGCGTCCGGTCCGTCGCCCGGTCGAGGTCTGATCCTTCGGGGCATCCGAGCGCGCACCCCCCTGCTGGGAAGCGGGGCCGGGTGCTACATTGGCGCGATGAGCTACTGGGGAAAGCTGTTCGGGGGCGTGACCGGGTTCGCCATGGGCGGCCCGCTGGGCGCCATGGTGGGTGCCGCCCTCGGCCACGCCGCCGACAAGGGCTCGCTGCCCGGTCTGGGCACCCGCCTCAATGCGGTTCCGTCCGGCCCCAACGTCGCGCGCGTGGCGGCCAATGTCGCGTCCATGATCGGCCGCAAGGAGCAGATCTACGCGATCGGCATGGTCGTGCTCTCGGCCAAGCTCGCCAAATGCGACGGCCCGGTGACGCGCTCGGAGATCGACGCCTTCAAGCGCCATTTCCGCGTCCCGCCCGAACAGGCACGCGAAGTGGGGCGCCTGTTCGACCAGGCGCGCGACGGCAGCGACGGCCCGGAGGACTACGCCCGCCAGATGGGGCGCGCCTACGGCACCGACACCCAGCCGCTCGAGGACGCGCTGGCAGCCCTCGTCGCCATCGCGCGCGCCGACGGGGCGATCAACGAGCGCGAGGAGAAGTTCCTCCGCCGCGTCGCCGACGGGTTCGGCCTCGGCGCCCGCGCCTTCGAGCGCGCGCGCGACGGCGCCGCACGCCGCTCGGCCGACGAGCCCGACGCCTATCTCGTGCTCGGCCTCAAGCAGGGCGCCTCGGACGACGAGATCCGCGCCACCTGGCGCCAGCTCATGCGTGACAACCATCCCGACAGCCTCGCCTCCCGCGGCGCCTCCTCGGCGGTCATCGCCAAGTCCGCCGAGCGCGTCGCCCGCATCAACGCCGCCTGGGACCGGATCAAGCGCGAGCGCGGCCTGTGAGCCTCGCAATCCAGCGCCTGCCGAGTCCCAACCAGGGCCCGCGTCCGGCGGAGATGCCGACCGACATGCTGATCCTGCATTACACCGGCATGCTGACCGCGGCGGCGGCGGTCGAGCGGCTGCGCGATCCGCGGGCCGCCGTCTCGTCGCACTATGTCGTCGACGAGGACGGCGGCATCCTGTGTCTGGTCGAGGAGGACCGGCGGGCGGCCCATGCCGGCATCTCCTTCTGGCGTGGCCAAGAAGCCCTGAACGACCGCTCGATCGGCATCGAGATCGTCAACCCGGGCCACGAATGGGGCTACCGCCCGTTCCCCGACGCGCAGATCGAGGCGGTCATGGCGCTCTGCCAGGGCATCGTCGGCCGCCATCCGATCCCGGCCAGCAACGTCGTCGGCCACAGCGACGTGGCACCCGACCGCAAGCAGGACCCCGGCGAGCTCTTCCCATGGCAACGTCTTGCCGCAGCCGGCATCGGCGTCCCGCCGCCGGACGTCGAGGACGCCAACGACCCCACCCCGATCGACGCCGACCAGATCGATCCCCTGCGTCACCGCCTGCACGCGATCGGCTACCGAGTCGACCAGTCCCTGTCGGTCGTCCTGGCCGCCTTCCAGCGCCACTGGCGCCCCGCCTTGGTCACCGGCGTCCCCGACCACGGCACGCTGCGCGTCGCGCGAGCGCTCCCCGCCTGAGTTGCCTAGACCATCCCCTTCACACGCAGCAATCCGAACGCCGCGATGGTGATCGCATCCAGGATCTCCCCGCCGCGGATCATGTCCTCGAACCGCGCGAGCGTGATCCGCCGCACCGACATGTCCTGCTCGGACACCTCGCGTCGCGGAGCACCCTCGCGCAGTCCGGTCGCGAGGAAGACATGGCCGCGCTGGTTCGAGTAGCCGGCGCCCTGGAAGATCTCGCCGGCGCGCACGATTGCCGTGGCTGTCAGCCCGGTCTCCTCGGCGAGTTCGCCGCGCGCGACCTCGGCGGGATCCTCTCCGGGCCTGTCTTCCCACATGCCCATCGGCAGCTCGATCATCCGCCGCCGGATCGGATAGCGATACTGCTCGACCAGCGTGACGTCGCCGTTCGGATGCAGCGGAAACACCGCCACGAAATCGCTTCGCTCGACGACGCCATACAGCCCGTCCGAGCCGTCGGCGCGCCGGATGATGTCCTCCCGGACACGGGTCCAGCGATTGCGGTAGGCGATGCGGCTGGAGAGGGTCGTGATCCCACCGTCTGTCATGTCACTCTGCCCGCGATGCGTGACCAGAGTGACGGGTGAACGGATGACCGACAAGCGCGCGGCCTTGCTCGAGACCGAAGAGGGCAGGCGCCTCGCCGACCCCGCTTGGCGCCGTTGGGGGCCCTACCTGTCCGACCGGCAATGGGGAACCGTACGCGAGGATTACAGCGCCGGCGGCGAGGCCTGGGACAGCTTCCCGCACGACCACGCGCGCAGCCGCGCCTACCGATGGGGCGAGGACGGCATCGGCGGTTTCGGAAACGACCGGTTGCACTGGTGCCTGTCGTTGGCACTCTGGAACGGCCACGATCCGATCCTGAAGGAGCGCCTGTTCGGTCTGACCAACAGCGAAGGCAATCACGGCGAGGACGTCAAGGAGCTCTATTACCATCTCGACGGTGTCCCCACCCATTCGTACATGCGGATGCTCTACAAGTATCCGCAGGCGGCGTTCCCATACGAGCGTCTCGTCGAGGAAAATCGCGCGCGGGGACGCGACGTTCCCGAATTCGAACTGCTCGACACCGGCGTGTTCGACGATCAGCGTTATTTCGATATCGACATCGTCTATGCCAAGGCGGGCACCGACGATTTCTGCCTGCGCATCGCGGTGACCAACCGCGGCCCGGAGGAAGCGGCGATCTGGGTCATCCCCCAGCTCTGGGCGCGCAACACATGGTCCTGGTATCCCGACCAGATCAGGCCGTCGATCACGGGCACCGGCCCGAGCGAGGCGCATGCCAGCCATCCGAGGCTGGACAAGCTGTGCCTGTCGTTCGAGACCGGGACCGAACTGCTGTTCTGCGAGAACGAGACCAATCGGCAGCGCCTGTATGGCGAGGTTGCCGACGGCTTCTTCAAGGACGCCTTCCACCGTCGTGTCGTCGATGGTGAGCATGACGCCGTCAATCCGCGGGCGACGGGCACCAAATGCGGCGGCCTGCATCATCGTTCGATTGCGCCGGGCGGGGCCGCCATCGTCCGGGTCCGGCTCGGCCCGACCGGCCAGCCCGACCCGTTCGGCGCTTTCGACGACATCGTGGACGGCCGCAAGCGGGAGGCCGACCGGTTCTACGAAGCCGTGCAGGCGACGATCGCCGATCCGGACGCGCGCGCGATCCAGCGGCAGGCCTTCGCCGGCATGTTGTGGTCCAAGCAGTTCTATTACTACGACGTGCGGGAATGGCTGCGCGGCGACGTCACCGGCCCCCCGCCGCCCGCCGTGAGGCTCGGCGCGCGCAACGCCGACTGGCAGCATTTCCGTGCCGCCGACATCATCAGCATGCCCGATGCCTGGGAATATCCCTGGTTCGCCTCATGGGACCTCGCCCTGCAGGCGCTGGTGTTCGCGGCCATCGATCCGGCCTTCGCCAAGAGCCAGCTGCTGCTGCTGCTGCACGAATGGTACATGCATCCGAACGCGGCCCTGCCGGCCTATGAATGGTCGTTCTCGGACGCCAATCCGCCGCTCCATGCGTGGGCCGCCCGGCGCGTCTTCGAGGCCGACCGGGCCATCACCGGCGTCGCCGACCATGATTTCCTCAAGCGCGTCTTCCGCAAGCTCGCGATGAACTTCACCTGGTGGGTCAACCGGAAGGACGCCCGCGGCCGCAACATCTTCCAGGGCGGCTTTCTCGGCCTGGACAATATCGGCCTGTTCGACCGCTCGGCGCCGGTGCCGATGGGCGGCACGCTCTCGCAGTCCGACGGGACGGCATGGATGGCGATGTATGCGCTCGACCTGCTGCGCATGGCCATCGAGCTCGCCATGCTCGACCACACCTACGAGGACATGGCCTCGAAGTTCTTCGAGCATTTCCTGCTGATCGCCAAGGCGGACGCGGAATCGGGCGGACTCTGGGACGCGACCGACGAGTTCTTCTACGATGTGCTCGAGACGCCGGATGGCCGGCAGATCCCGATCCGCACCAGGACCGTGGTCGGGCTCATCCCGATCTTCGCGGTGTCCGTCCTCTCGGCCGAGGACGTCGCCAGGATGCCGGCCTTCGCGAGGCGGATGGATTGGCTGCTCCGCAATCGTCCGGACCTCGCCAGCCTGGTGTCGCGCTGGAACGAACCCGGCAAGGGCGAGACGATCCTGCTGTCGCTGCTTCGCGGGCACCGGCTGAAGAAATTGCTCGCACGGACCTTGGATCCGGCGGAATTCCTCTCCGATTTCGGCATCCGCGCCGTCTCAAAGGTGCACCAGGCCGAACCCTACGAGTTAAGCTGGAACGGCAATGTCTTCGCACTCAATTACGAACCCGCCGAAAGCACCACCGGTCTGTTCGGCGGCAACTCGAACTGGCGCGGACCGATCTGGATGCCGATCAACTTTCTCCTGATCGAGAGCCTCAAGACGTTCGACCTCTATTACGGGTCCGGCTTCGAGGTCGATCTGCCCTACGCGCCGGGGCGCACCGGATCGCTCGCGGAAATCGCCGCCGAGATCGCCATGCGCCTCAACGCCATGTTCAAGCGCGGCACCGACGGACGCCGGCCGGTGCACGGCGACGCGCACCTGCCGCAGACCGATCCGAATTTCCGCGACCACCTGCTGTTCTACGAGTATTTCCACGGCGACGCCGGACGCGGTCTCGGCGCCTCGCACCAGACCGGTTGGACCGGGTTGATCGCGTTGCTTCTCAGTCCCCCGTGAGCCCGCGATCGCGCGCGAACAGGCGGCATTGCCACAGCATTGTCGCCTCCGTCAGGGGATAACGTCCGGTTTGCGTCGGGTGCAGGACCTCGTCGGGCGGCACCCGGCCCATCGTGGTCTGGATCGTGACCGAAACAGGTGCGTCGAGACCGGCGCGCCATGCAATGCTCACCATCGCCTTGGGCGACCGCAGGAAGATCGCCGCCCGCACGGCTTCGATCGGCAGTCCGGCAGCCGAGGCGAGCAGGGCAGGGGCGGTCGCCGAGCCGTCCGCGATCGCCGCGCGCAGCACGTCCATCGACGACGGATCGCCATCGAGACGAATCCGCGCGCTTGGCTTCGGATCCTCGCTCACGGCGGCGTCGAGGCAGCGTCGGCGCAAGGCGGCGATCGTGGATGCCCCGAGTGCGCCGGTGGCCGCGAACGCGTCGATCAGCGACGTTGCCACAAGCCGGTCAAGGACCTCACTTGCATGGACCGGGCCGGACCACGCGATGTCGAGCATCGCTTCGCGCGCCAGCGGACTGTTCCGGCCGTAGACGATCTCCCGGCAACGCAGCGAGTCGATCCCGCCCGGCGCATGCGCCTCGCACTGATCCGCAAGCACCGCGACGAGTTGGCTCGGCGTCATCGACATGACCGTCTGCGGCAGCACGGTTTCGGTCCGGAACCGTATCGTGAGCGCGAGATCCTGCAATGCACGGCCCTGTTCGGGATCAAGCGACCCGGCCACCACGCCGATGATCGACTGGACATTCTTGACGGCGTTGGCGATGCCGGCGCACAGCCGCTTCGAGACGAGGGTGGCGAAACGCTCTCTCGCGGTGGCATCCGCGCGGTCGACCAGCGCGGGTTCGGCGATCCGCAGGCGCTCGATGATCAGCGCGTCGGTCGAGAGGATCGCCGTCGGGTCCTCGCCCTTGTCCGATGTCCTGCGCGCGTTCGCCCGCTCGATCGGGGCGACGGCGCCGAGCGTCGGCTTGACCAGGGACGCAACCAGCGAGGCGCGCCCGCCTGCTTTCCCGTGGGTCGCCGTCTTCCTGTCGACACCGATCTCGACCAGATCGCTCATATCCCGATCTCCTGCTGGGAGGCGCGCCAGACGCCCTTGCCGCATCGTTTTGCATGCATCATCGCCGAGTCCGCCCGTCGAGAGAGCGAGTCCAGATCCTCGAGACTTCGTGCCGGCCGCGAGGCCAGGCCGACCGAGGCGCCGAGCCTGTAGGGGAGACCGTCGAAGTTGCCGGTGATCCCGTTGCGGCAGAGCCATTCCGCGCGCTCGGCGGCTGCGAACCCATCCGCGCCATCGAGCCAGATCGCGAAATGATCGCCAGCGATCCTGCAGACGAGATCGGTCGGCCTGACCAGGTCCCGCAGCACGGCCGCCACGTGGGCAAGCGCGTCGTCCCCGCGCTCGGCGCCATGCGTCTCGTTGAAGCCACCGAAATCGTCGAGGTCGACCGACATCAGCGTGCCCGGTTCGGCATCCCGGTCGAGGCGGTCGAAACGGCGTCGTGTCTCCTCCTGGAACGACCGGCGGCTCGGCAGCCCGGTCAGGACATCCGTGCGCGACTGATCGCTGATCTCGCGCTGCATGCTGTCCTGCTCGATGACGCCGCGCAGCGCCGCGGCCACGCCGAGCGTCAGGCGGCGCTCATCGTCGCGCCAGTCCGGCTGCTCGTTGCGGCGCCAGACCACCAGCGCCGATGGCGGTCCGAAACGGGTCTGGTTCGAGCACACCAGCAGATGGCGGCCCGCACCGGCCGACAGGATCGAGGGCTGGAGCGAGAGCGCGTCGAGATCGGGCATTCCTTGTGCCGCGATCTCGTCCCACCCGTCGCCCGCGCCGTGCAACGGACCGGACATCGCGTCCGCACGCAGCGGCGCACCGTCGCGTGCGTCCGGTTGCGACACGGGAACGACGGCGGCCCCCTCCGCGCCGAGGCATGCGATCAGCTCCCGCAGTCCGGCGCGCACGATCCGCGACGTCAGGATCTCGTCACGCATCCTGGCAACGATTCGGTCGAGCGTGGACTGGAACAGAACCGCCTTGACGCTGGCACGCACCATGTCGTCGTCCGAGGTCACGTCGATCCCGATCCCCCGCACGCCACCGCCGTCGGTCGGACGCAGGGAGATCGCGAACAGGGCCGCCGACCCGTCGCGCTGGCGCAACCAGGCATGCTTCATCCGGATCGCGCTGGCCGCCGCGAACGGATTGACGGCCGCCCCCGCCGGGCGGTCCCAGCCGCACAGGATGTCGGACGACAGATGGCCGATGAGAGCGTGCGCGTCGTAGCCGAGGATTTTCGCAGGTGCCAGGAAGACGAAGCGTCCGGCGCGATCGGTCTCGAACATCAGGTCGCCGGCGGCCTCGCAAAGATCCTTCCAGAACGCGCGGCTCGCCAGCGCGGCGTCGATCGCCGAAGCCTCCCGCGCATCCGATGATGATCGCGTCACCGTGCGCTCGCTGGAAGCGTCCTGTCTCATCGCCATGCTCCCGTGCCGACGCGCCATTCTCGCGGTTGGACATGAACAAGAGGTTTACGGCGCCGGCCACGTGTGGTCCCGCGCGCCGCCCGCGCCTCGAATTGACAATCCTCGGGCGGGCTGAGCATGGTCCGCGCCCGTCACCTCGAAGCCCCTCGCGTGACGGACAGCCTCCGCGGTGTTCGACATGGCCGAGACCCTTCGCAGACGCATCGAGCAGGCCTGGGCGATGCGCGACACGCTCTCGGCCGCGTCCGCCGACGTCCGCGAGGCGGTCGACGCCGCCCTCGCCGGTCTCGATCATGGCACCTTCCGCGTCGCCGAGCCCGGCGGGAACGGCTGGATCGTGCATGCCTGGCTCAAGATGGCGGTCCTGCTCGCTTTTCGGCTGAACTTCTCCGCCTGCGCGCCCGGGATCGCCCACGCGGGCTCGTTCGACAAGCTGCCGCTCAAGTTCGGCGGCTGGGTCGAGACCGACTTCGAGCATGCCGGCTTGCGCGCCCTGCCCGGCGCCCTCGTCCGTCGGTCCGCCTTCATCGGTCGCGGCGTCGTGCTGATGCCGTCCTTCGTCAACGCGGGCGCGTTCGTCGGCGACAACACCATGATCGACACCTGGTCGACCGTCGGCAGTTGCGCGCAGATCGGCCGCAACTGCCACATCAGCGGCGGTGTCGGCATCGGCGGCGTGCTGGAGCCGCTCCAGGCGAACCCGGTCATCATCGAGGACGACTGCTTCATCGGCGCGCGCTCCGAGGTCGCCGAGGGCTTCATCGTCGGCCGCGGGTCCGTCATCGCGATGGGCGTCTTCCTCGGTGCCTCGACCAAAATCGTCGACCGCGCGACCGGCACCATCCATCGCGGCGCGGTGCCCCCCTATTCCGTCGTGGTGCCCGGAACAATGCCGGGCGCGTCACTGCCGGACGGCACCCAGGGGCCCTCGCTCGCGTGCGCGGTCATCGTCAAGCAGGTCGACGAGGGCACGCGCGCCAAGACCTCCATCAACGATCTGTTGCGCGATTGACAGCCGATCTCCGCGAGCTGGCTCTCGCCCGCGCCCTGATCGCGTGCCGCTCCGTCACCCCGGACGATGGCGGCGCGCAGGCGGTGCTCGCGCGCGCGCTCGCCACGCTGGGCTTCGCCGTGACCCATCTCCCGTCCGGTCCGTCCGGACAGGAGACGCCGAACCTGTTCGCCCGCATCGGCGACCGGCCTCCTCATGTCTGCTTCGTCGGCCACACCGACGTCGTCCCGCCGGGCGATGCCGGCTGGACCACGGACGCCTTCACGCCCGACATCCGCGCGGGCAGGCTGTTCGGGCGCGGCGCCTGCGACATGAAGGGCGCGATCGCCGCCTTCGTCGGCGCCTGTGCCGATCATCTCGCCGCTGGTCCGCTCGTCGGCTCGTTGAGCCTGCTGATCACGGGCGACGAGGAGGGCATCGCGCTGCACGGCACCCGCGCCGTCACCGAGTGGCTGCTCGCCAACCGCCAGATGCCCGACTTCTGCCTCGTGGGCGAGCCGACCAACCCGGCGACGCTCGGCGAGACCATCAAGATCGGCCGCCGCGGCAGCCTCAACGCCGCCATCGAAGTCAACGGCACCCAGGGACACGCGGCCTATCCCGAACGCGCCGACAACCCCGCGCACCGCCTGGTCGCGCTGCTGGACACCCTGATCGGGACCGCGCTCGATACGGGGACGCGGCATTTCGCCCCCTCCGGTCTGCAGGTCACCTCGATCGACATCGGCAATCCGGCGACCAACGTCACTCCCGCCCGTGCCACGGCCCGGCTGAACATCCGCTTCAACGACACCCACAGCTTTGGATCGCTCGAGCGCTGGCTGCGCGAGGCGGCCCATCGTCACGCGCCCGATGCGGTCATCGACATCCAGACCGCGGCCGAGCCGTTCCTCAGCGAGATCGGCCGTGAAGCGCTCGCGCTCCGCGATGCGGTGCGCGAGGTCACCGGGCGCGAGCCGCTCTTCGATACCGCCGGGGGAACGTCCGACGCCCGCTTCCTGGCACCCTTCTGCCGCGTCGCCGAATTCGGGCTCGTCGGCGCCACCATGCACCAGGTCGACGAGAACGTTCCGGTCGATGATCTGCATACGCTCGCCGCCATCTACGCGCGATGGCTCGACGCCGTCCTGCGTCCGGCGGTCTCGGCCTGATGGCCTCTCCGACCGGCCGCGTCCAGGGCACGCTGCTCGGCCTGTCGCTGCTCGGCCGCGGCAAGCGCGCGGGCCTCTCGCATTTCGATGCCAGCCCGCAGGGCTTCCTGGCCAGTCTCGCCCCCTGGGTCGCCTTCGCGCTCGTCGACGGCTTCATCACCATCCTCGGTGGCCGCCCGGCCGAGGGCGTGCTCGAGAGCGAGATCCTGCTCTGCTTCGTCCTCTCGCCGCCCGTGGTGTCCGAGGCCTTGTCGCTCGCGTGGCGGCGCGATGCGCACTGGCTGCGTTACGTCACCGCCTCGACCTGGTGCGAGTGGCTGATGCCGTTCATTGTCGCCATCGGCTGGATCGCCGCCAGCCTGCTGGTGACCGCCGGCCTGTCCTCGAAGGCCGCGATGCTGGTCTTCATCGCCGGCATCGTCGCCTACTGGTGCTGGCTGCACTTCTTCCTCGCGCGCACGGCCCTCGAACTCTCGCGCCTGAAAGCGTGCCTGCTCGTCGCGGCGCTCATCGCGGGCAACGGCGCGGTGGTCGGGATCGCCGTCGGCCTCGGCGGCCGCGCCCGCGCGATGTTCGGCGCCTAATCCGCGTCGACGAACGGATCCGCCGGATAGTCCACCCGCACCAGGCTCAGGCCGTGGGCCGGTGCCGTCGGGCCGCCGCTCCGCCGGTCCCTCGCCTCGAGGGCGGCCGCCACGCGATCGACCGTCCAGCGCCCGGTCCCGACCAGCGCCAGGGTGCCCACCATGTTGCGGACCTGGTGATGGAGGAAGCTGCGCGCCTGCGCGTGGATGGTGACGATGTCGCCCGCGCGCGCCAGCTCCAGCCGGTCGAGGGTGCGCACCGGACTGCGCGCCTGGCAGGCCGCCGCCCGGAACGAACTGAAATCGTGCCGGCCGAGCAGGCTCGCCGCCGCCGCCGCCATCGCGCTCTCGTCCAGCTCATGTTCCACGTGCCAGACCCGGCCGGCCGACAGCGCCGGGCGCGCCCGCCGGTTCAGGATCCGGTAACGATAGACGCGCAGGACGGCGGCAAAGCGCGGGTGCCACTCACCAGGGACACAGGCCGCACGGACCGCCACGATCGGATGCGGCCGCAAATGAAAATTCAGCGCGTCGCACAGGCGCCCCGCCTGCCACTCCCGGCCGCTCGGCTCCGGCAGATCGAATGCCGCGACCTGTCCCTCCGCGTGCACGCCCGCGTCGGTCCGGCCGGCGACATGGCACACGACCGGCCGCCCCTGGGCAAGGCGGGCGGCCGCTTCCTCCACCACCTGCTGGACCGAGACGCCGGTCGCCTGCCGTTGCCAGCCGACATAGTTCGATCCGTCATATTCGAGCGTGATGGCCCAGCGGCGCAGGCCTCCGGTCATCGTTCCCGGCCGAGCACCGTGCCGCGAGCAATGGTCTGTCCGCGCAGGAACGAAGGCGCGTCCACCGGTCCCCGCCCGGGCGACTGGACGATGTCGAGCCTGAGCGCGCCGCTCCCGCAGCCGATGGTCAGCCGATCGTCCAGGACCTCCCCCGGCGCGCCCGACATCGTGACGGGGTGAGCCGCGATGATCTTCAGGACCGTCGCGTCACCGGCGGCCGGAACGAGGGTGCGGGTTCCCGGCCACGGCGTCAGCGCCCTGATCTGCCGGTCGATCGCCTCGCTGTCGCGGGTCCAGTCGATGTCCGCATCGTCCCGGCCCAGCTTGCCCGCGTAGGTAACGCCCGCCGTCGGCTGCTCCACCGCCGCCGGCGCCTCGGCCAGCGCGCGCAGCACCAGGCGCGCGCCAAGCGGCGCCAGCCGGTCGTGCAGGTCGCGCGCGGTGTCGCGCGGTCCGATCGCGATCGCCTCGCGCATCAGCACCGGCCCGGTGTCGAGGCCCACATCCATCCGCATGATGCTGATGCCCGTCTCGTCATCGCCCGCGAGCAGGGCGGCCTGGATCGGCGCCGCGCCGCGCCAGCGCGGCAGCAGGCTCGCGTGGATGTTCAGGCATCCGCGCCGCGGTGCGTCCAGGATCCGCGCCGGCAGGATCAGCCCGTAGGCCGCCACCACGGCGCCGTCGAGGTCGAGCGCCTCGAACGCCTCGCACTCCGCGTCGGGCTTCAGTCGCGATGGCGTCCTGACCGTCAGGCCCAGTGCGTCGGCCCGGGCGTGCGCGGCGCAGCGTGTCAATCTCTGTCCGCGTCCCGACGCCCGCGGCGGCTGCGTGTAGACCGCCTCGATGCGATGCCCCGCGCGATGCAGCGCGTCCAGCGCCGGAACGGCGAAATCGGGCGAGCCGAAGAACGCGAGGCGCATTGCGTCCAAGTCAGGCCGTCATCTTCTGCCGCCGCTCCTTGGCGAACCGGCGCATCAGCATGTTTCGTTTCAGCGCCGAAAGATGATCGACGAACAGGATGCCATCGAGATGGTCGATCTCGTGCTGCAGGCACGCCGCCAGCAGACCGTCGGCATCGAGGACATGCTTGCGCCCGCCCAGATCCTCGTAACGGACCGAGACATGCGCCGGACGCGCGACGTCCGCGTAGATGCCCGGGATCGATAGGCAGCCTTCCTCGCGCACCACCGTCTCGCTGCCACGCGCGATGATGTCCGGATTGATCAGGGTCAACGGCGCCTTCTGGTCGTCCGGGGCGAGATCGACCACGGCGAGGCGGAGCGGCACGCCCACCTGCGGCGCCGCGAGCCCGATGCCGGGCGCCTCGTACATCGTCGCGAACATCCGTGGCACCAGGTTCGCGAGCAGCGTCCGGTCGCCTCCCGTCACCCGCCGCGCCTTCGCCTTCAGCATCGGGTCGGGCGACACCAGAACCGGCAGCAGACCATGCTCCTCCGTAGCCCCCATCGCCCTGCCGTCAGCCCCCATCTCCCGGTCGATGCGATGTAGACGCCTCGACGATGCCGATCAACGTGGCAACGTCCCGGCCCGCCGGCAGCAGTTGCAAGCGTCCTCCCGAGCCCCATTTTTCATCACGTGGGATGCCGACCGGGTCCCGCCGTCTCGCTCCAAGGAGGAGGCTTTCCCGTGAGCACACGCGTCTTCGGCTCGCCGATGTTCCTCGGCTTCGATCATCTCGAGCAGATGCTCGAACGCGCATCCAAGACCTCGTCGGACTCCTATCCGCCCTACAACATCGAGCAGACGTCGACCAATGGTCTGCGCATCACCCTGGCGGTGGCAGGCTTCGGCATGGACGACCTGCAGATCACGCAGGAAGACAATCAGCTCGTCATTCGCGGCCGCCAGTCCGACGACGGCGCCGAGCGCCAGTTCCTGCATCGCGGCATTGCGGCGCGCCAGTTCCAGCGAGCCTTCGTGCTCGCCGAGGGAATCGACGTGACGGGAGCCTGGCTCGATCGCGGGCTGCTGCATATCGACCTCGCCCGGCCGCAGCCCGAGGTGCGCATCAAGCATATCGAGATCGCCGGCCGCGATGCCGAGGCCAAGGTCGGCAGGCCGCAGCCTCGAATGGTCCAGGCCACCGTCACCAAGGGTTGAGGCGGCACATCGCCCGTTTTGGAGCGTCATCATGAACGAAGTCACACGCGACGCGGCCCAGGCTCGCGAGGAGCCTCCTGTCGACATCCGTCACCTCAGCGAAAGTCAGCTCGCGGCACTCGGTGTCGCCCAGATCGCCTATGTCAGGCCGATCCTGGTCGATGGCGCCAGGGCTTTCGCCATCCACGCCGCCGATGGCACGCCGATGGCGATGACGGGCGATCTGGAGGTGGCACTTGCCGCGGTCGTCCACCACGAGATGGTGCCGGCGCTCGTTCACTGAGGTCCAACGTCAGTTCCGCGTGCTCGACGGATCGATCCAGCCGATATGGCCGTCGGCGCGCCGGTAGACGACGTTGAATTCCCCCGAGGCGCCGTTGCGGAACATCAGCACCGCCTGATCGGCGAGGTCCATGCGCATCACCGCCTCGCTGACGGTCAGACGCGCGATCTCGGTCGGCGTCTCGGCGATCACCGTCGCATAGGCGGCGTCCGACGAGCCGTTCTCGCGCACCGTCCGCGCGGACGGCTCGTTCTCGAGCAGGATATATTGGCGGGCCACTTCGGGACTGGAACGCAATGCCGCGATGTCGCGCGCATGGTCGTTGACCCGCCTGCGATAACGTCGAAGTCTCTTGGCGATATGCTCCGCCGCGTCGTCGAATGCCGCGTTCGCGTCCGCCGCCTCGCCCTCGCCGCGCAACGTCAGTCCGCGTCCGGCATGAACATTGATGTCGCACGTAAAGAAGCTGCGTGCCCGGCCGAACGTCACGTCCGCCTCGAGCGCATGATCGAAATATTTGTGCGTGATGACGTCGAGATGGTCCGAGACGCGTGTTCGGAGCGAGTCGGACAGCTCGATGTGCTTGCCCGAAACGGTGATCTGCATGGTCCGTCCTCCTGCTGCCCGAGGTGGATCACCGGCGATGTCCGGCGATCCGATGCGGAGTCAGGCGGAGAGAGCCTTCTCCCGCTTTCGCTGCACGGAGCTCGGAATGCGCAACGCCTCCCGGTATTTGGCCACGGTCCGGCGTGCGATGTCCACGCCTTCTCGACGTAAAGCCGCGACAATCGCGTCATCGGACAGGATCATCGCCGGACTCTCGGAATCGATCATCCCGCGGATGCGGTAGCGCACCGCCTCCGCGCTGTGCGTCTCGCCGGTCATGCCGGCGATCGCGGTGGTGAAGAAGTATTTCAGCTCGAAGGTCCCGCGCGGGGTCGCGATGTACTTGTTCGCCGTCACCCGGCTGACGGTGCTCTCGTGCATCTCGACCGCGTCCGCGATGTCGCGCAGGATCAGCGGCCGCAGATGCCCGACCCCATGGCGCATGAAGCCGTCCTGGCGCCGGACCACTTCGCTCGCCACCCGCAGGATCGTCTGCGCGCGTTGCTGCAGCGACTTGACCAGCCAGTTGGCGCTCGCGAGCTTCTCGGCGATGAACAGTTTCTCCTCGCGCTGGGCACGCACCAGCACGCGCGCGTGGAACGCCTCGCTGATCAGCAGCCGCGGCATCGTGTCCGGATTGAGCTCCAGCATCCAGCCGCCCTCCGCCGCCGCCCGCATCAGCACGTCGGGCACCACCGGCAGCGGCGGCGTCTGGTCATGCGCGGCACCCGGCTTCGGGTCGAGCGCCCTGACCTCGGCGACCATCTCGGCGAGATCCTCGGCATCCACGCCGCAAAGGAGTTGCAGCCGCTTGAGCTCGCGCCGCGCGAGCAGCTCGAGATTGTCGAGCAGTGCTGCCATCGCCGGATCGAAACGGTTGCGCTCGGCCAATTGCACCGCGAGGCATTCGGCGAGGTCGCGCGCCAGGACGCCCACGGGATCGAACCGCATCATCCGGTGCCTGACCCGTTCGACCGCCTCGAGCGTCGTGCCCAGCGCCGCCGCGATCGCCGACGGCTCGGCGGCCAGGCGTCCGGAGGGATCGAGCAGCGCGATCAGATGCGCGCCGATCAGGCGCTCGGCCGGGTCGGACATTCCGAGGCGAAGCTGCTCGCCCAGATGCTCGCGCAGCGAGCGCGCGCCTTCCGCCAGATCGTCGACGCCCCACTCGGCATCGTCGAAGTCGCTCCTGCGGGTGCTGCCCGAGGACCCAGGCGACGAGCCACCCTCGGACATGCCGGCCATCTCGCCCGTCTCGAAATCGGCGGTCAGATCCGCGTCGAGCGGCGCCGTCCCGGGGTCCGGCATCGATCCGTTCGCGACGAGATCGGCCGTGTCGCCCGTCTCGCTCCGCGTGCCGCGCTGATCGATCGCCGGCATCTCCGCCGGGACCTCGATCCGTTCGTCGCGCTCAAGCAACGGGTTGCGTTCGAGTTCCTCCTCGATGAAGGCCGCGACTTCGTGATGCGAGTATTGCAGCAGCTTGATCGCCTGACGCAATTGCGGCGTCATGACCAGATGCTGTGATTGCCTGAACTCGAGCCGTGGGCCTATCGCCATGGGACGAGAGGCTACAACGAAAACCTTTCTCCAAGGTAGACGCGTCTCACATCCTCGTGCGCGACGACTTCCTGCGGCGCGCCCTCCATCAGCACCTGGCCGCCGTGCATGATGTAGGCGCGGTCCACGATCTCGAGCGTCTCGCGCACATTGTGGTCGGTAATCAGCACGCCGATCCCGCGATGCTTCAGATGCGAGATCAGATCGCGGATCTCGCCGACCGCGATCGGATCGATGCCGGCGAGCGGCTCGTCGAGCAGGATGTAGCTCGGCTGGCTCGCGAGCGCGCGCGCGATCTCGAGCCGCCGCCGCTCTCCGCCCGACAACGCGAGCGAGGGCGCCCGGCGCAGATGCGAGATGCCGAACTCCGACAGCAGCGCGTCGAGCATCGTCTCGCGCCGGTCGAGCCGCGCCTCGACCACCTCGAGGGCCGCCATCACGTTCTGCTCGACATTCAGCCCGCGGAAGATGCTGGCCTCCTGCGGCAGATAGCCGATCCCCAGCCGCGCCCGCCGGTACATCGGCAGCGTCGTGATGTCGGCGCCATCGAGCGCGATCGATCCGGTGTCCGGCCGCACCAGGCCCACGATCATGTAGAACGTCGTGGTCTTGCCGGCACCGTTCGGGCCGAGCAGCCCGACCGCCTCCCCGCGCTGGACGGAAATCGAGACGTTGCGCACCACCGGCCGCTTCTTGTAGCTCTTGCCGACGCCGGTCGCGATCAGGCCGCCCATCCCCGGTCTCGGGTCGTGGCGGGCGTCGGCGGGGCCGACAGCGACCCGGAACTGCTCGTTCATGGCGTTTTTCCCGCAGGCTTTTTGGCCGCACCCGCCGGCGACTGCTCGTTCGGCACGATCAATCCCTGCACCCGATTGCCCGGATCCTGCGTCAACGTGGCGAGCCCGGTCCGCATGTTGACGATCGCCGCCTGGCCGTTGAGCTGGTTCTGGCCACGCGTGATCCGCACGTTGCCCACGATCCGCGCGATGCCGGTGTCGGGCACGTACACGCCGCGCTCGCCGCGCACCGTCTCCGTCTGCGTCCGTACCACCACGTCGCCGTAGGCCTCGGCCTTCTTGAGCTTGCCTGAGGACTGGAGCGGGTCGACCGGCTTGGCCGCCGAGGCGCTGACCGGCTGGACCGGCGCCGTGCCCGGCGCGGGATGGTCGGGCGCGGAGTAGCCCACCAGGATGTCGGCCTGGATCCGCCGTCCGTCGGAGGTCGTCAGGATCGCGTTGCCGCGCGCGACCGACCGGCGGATCGGCGGCGAATACTCCATCGAGTCGCGCGCCGTGATCACGTCGGTCGGCGTCGTCAGCCGAAGCGCCTGTCCGGTCAGGATCAACACGGACTGATCGATGTCGTACAGCGCCTTGTCGCCCCATGCCTGATCGGTCGTCGTATAGATATGGACGTGCCCGATCGCTTCGAGCCGGTAGATCTCGTTGTTGCCCGTGTCGTCCGGCGCGCCGGTCTGCGGCGAGGCGCTCGCGGGAGCGGTTGTAGGTGCGGGCGCCGCCCCGGGCGCCGTCTTCTTCTTCCGGTAGAAGGCGACCAGCCGGTCGGCATCGACCGTGACCGCCCCGCGGACCGCCCGCGCCGCGTTGTACGCCGTGACGGTCTGCGCGCCCTGGTCCCAGTCGATGCCGCCCGCCGCCGTCACGGTCACCGATCCGCCTTGGCTCAGATCGATCTGCTGCGCGGCCGCGGGCCATACCCACGCCACGCAGACGAGCACGACCGCAATCGTCGATCCTCGCCTCACTGGGCGGTGCCCGACCGGCGAGACCGGTCGTCGTTGAGCACCAGCCGGGCCGGCCCCTTGAACTGGGCGATGCCGTCATGGCTGGACATGAAATAGCTCTGCGCGTCGAGCACGCCGATCGGCCCCTCGATGTGGACCCACCGGTTCGAGGCGTCGACGCTTTGGCGGAGGTCGATCGTGGCGGTGGGTCCGGTCATGAAGGTGCCGTCGTCGCGGTAGAGCACCACGTTGCCGGCGAGGTCGAGGATATGGCTGTGCGGCGCATACACCCCGCGATCGGCCGTCAGCATCAGCCACGACGCGCCGTCGAGCAGGTCGGCCTTGGGCATCCGCATGTCGACCCGGTCGGGTCCGACCTGATGCGCCGAGACCGCCGTGATCATGTAGGGCCGGGCATGCGCGTCCAGGCCGTGATAGCGCGCGTCGCTCATGTCGCCGCTGCTCGCGCGCAGCGCCGTCGCCTCGCGCAGGCTCATCCGGGCCATGCGCGTCGACCGGTCGAGTTCCGGCCACAGCGCCACCGATCCCAGCAGCGCCAGCGCGCCCAGCGGCAGCAACCGCTTGCTCCAGCGCACCATCAGGCGGCGGCGCGCGATCCGCGCCGCATCCGGCACGGCGCGCTCGATCGTCGTCGCGGTGAGGTTCGCCCGCCGTCCGCTGGCGAGATGACGCGCGATCTGGTCGGGCGCCGCCTTGACCGGTCCCTGGACGTCGTTCACGCGATGCCCGCCCGCAGCAGGTCGTGGATATGCAGGATGCCGAGCGGCCGGCGCTCGGCATCGATGACGAACAGGCTGGTGATCGGCCGCGTGCCGTCGTTCATCACGTGCAGGGCCTCCGCCGCCAGCGCGTCCGGGCCGATCGTGCGCGGACCCCGCGTCATGATCGAGCCGGCCCGCAGCGTGCGCAGGTCGCGGTCCAGCGCGCGCCGCAGGTCGCCGTCGGTCACGATCCCGTCGAGCGTCCCGTCCTCGCCCACGATCCCGAGGCAGCCGAACGATTTGCGCGTCATCAGCACGACCGCCTCCATCATCGGCAGGCCGGGCGGCGCCAGCGGGATCGCGTCGCCGTCATGCATCAGGTCGCGCACCCGGCGCAGCCGGTTGCCGAGCCGGCCGCCCGGGTGGAACACGCCGAAATCGGTCGCCGTGAAGCCGCGCCTGCGCAACAGCGTCACCGCCAGCGCGTCGCCGAGCGCCATCTGCATCGTCGTGCTCGTGGTCGGCGCCTGGCTGATCGCACACGCTTCCGGCGCCTGCGGGAGCAGCAGCACGATGTCCGCCGCCCGCGCCAGCGTCGAGCCGGACCGTCCCGTCATCGCGATCAGCGTCACCCCGAACCGCCGGCTGTGCGCGATCAGGTCGGCGAGCTCGGTGGTCTCGCCCGAATTCGAGATCGCCAGCACCACGTCGCCCTCGATGACCATGCCGAGATCCCCGTGCGATGCCTCGGCCGGATGGACGAACAGCGACGGCGTGCCGGTCGAGGCCAGTGTCGCCGCGACCTTGCGTGCGACATGGCCCGACTTTCCCATGCCGGACACCACGACGCGTCCGCCGCCGGACGCGATCGCCTCGACGGCGCGCATGAAGGCGGCGCCGGACGGCCCCTCGAGCGCGTCCGCCAGGAGCGACAGCCCGGCGGCCTCGCAGCGCAGCACGCCGGCGGCACCCGCGAGGGCATCCGACTCGCCTGCGTCGGTTCTTGCTGCCCACCCCGCTTGGTGTCTGGACAAGGGAGCCGTCACCTCGGGCCTTTCCTGCCGATCCCCTATCTCTAGGGACCGGACCCGCCCATCGCTAGTGGGCAAAAATATCAGGCGTCTCGTAGCCCAGCACGTCGAGGCGCGCGCGCGCCGGCAGGAACCGGAAGCAGTCGAGCGCCAGCGCCAGCCGCTCCTCGCGCACCAGCAGCGCCTCGAGCCGATCCCAGAGCGCGTGCAGATGCAGCACGTCGGACGCCGCATAGGCGAGCTGCTCGGGCGAAAGCTCGGCCGCCCCCCAGTCCGACGTCTGCTGCTGCTTGCTGATCTCGACGCCCAGCAGCTCGCGGCAGAGCTCGCGCAAGCCATGCCGGTCGGTGAAGGTGCGGACCAGCTTGGCCGCGATCTTGGTGCAGCGGACCGGCGCCACCTCGATGCCGAAACTGTGCTGCAGCAGGGCGACGTCGAATCGCGCGAAATGCATCAGCTTGAGCGTGGACGCGTCCGCGAGCAGGCGTTGAAGGTTGGGGCAGTCGGCTCCGCGCCCGCCGAGCCGGGGCGGGCTCACCTGGACCAGATGCGCGTTGCCGTCACCCGCGGAGAGCTGCACGAGGCAGAGCCGGTCGCGATGCGGCAGGAGGCCCATCGCCTCGGTGTCCACCGCGACCACCGGGCCGAGATCGAGCCCGTCCGGCAGGTCGCCGCGGTGCAGGTGGATCATGCCGGTGTCAGTGAACTGGGTGATGCTCATCCGTCTGCGGCCGATGGTGCCCAGGAGAAGACTCGAACTTCCACGACCTTGCGGCCACAGATACCTGAAACCTGCGCGTCTACCAATTCCGCCACCTGGGCAGGCCGGCTGGAGGCAGCGCGTGTAGCGAGTGCCACCCCTGGCGTCAATCAGCCCGATCCCGTGCCCGATCCCCGCGCCCCGATCTCCGGACGATGCAACTTCGCGCGCGCGTCCGTGATACGAACCAGCCAACAAACCGAGGATCGCCCGATGCTCAATCCGCAGGTCGCGACCGTGTTCGGCGGCAGCGGCTTTCTCGGCCGCTACGTCGTCAAGCGGTTGCGTCGTGCCGGCCACGTCGTGCGTGTCGCCAGCCGCAATCCAGGTGGCGCGAATCATCTGCGCACCATGGGCCCGACTGGCGAGGTGGTCCCGCTCTACGCGTCGTTCACGCAGCTCTCCTCGATCACCCGCGCGGTCGAGGGAGCGGCCATGGTCGTCAACCTGATCGGCATCCTCGCCGAGCAGCGGCCCGGTGACTTCAAGCGGGTCCACGCCGAGGGCGCCGGCCTGATCGCGGGCGAGGCCGCCCGCCTTGGCGTGGCAAGGCTGGCCCATGTCTCGGCGATCGGCGCCGACCCGGCCAGCGACAGCCACTACGCCGTCAGCAAGGCCGAGGGCGAGCGCGCGGTGCGCGAGGCCTTTCCCGGTGCCGCGATCCTGCGGCCGTCGGTGGTGTTCGGCGCCGAGGACAATTTCTTCAACCAGTTCGCCGGCCTCGCCCGGATCTCGCCGATCATGCCGGTCTTCCTGGGCGAAACGCGTTTCCAGCCGGTCTGGGCCGGCGACGTCGCCGAGGCGGTCGCACGCTGCATGCTGGACGGCATCGGCGGCCTGTTCGAGCTCGGCGGCCCGGACGTGATGACGTTCCGCGAGATCCTTCGCTGGATCCTGCGCGAGACGGCACGCCGCCGCCCGCTCGTGGACGTCCCGCTCGCGCTCGCGCGCCTCCAGGCGTCCCTGCTCGAACGCCTCCCGGGCAGGCTGCTCACACGGGATCAGCTCCGTCTGCTCGCCCACGACAATGTGGTCGCCCCGGACGCGGCGGGGTTTCGCGGTCTCGGCATCACCCCGGCCTCGATCCAGCTCATCGTCCCCGAATATCTGGCGCGGTATCGTGCCGGCGGCCGCCGGCGCGAGCTTCCGGTCTGAAAAAAGGCCGATCCGGCCATAATTGGCGCGATAGCGACCACCAGCCCGCCTCGTCGCGCAAGACCGCGCCTATTCAGGTCAGGATCACTGTCTTTTAGGCGGCGCCGAACAATGCCATTCTCGGCAGGCAACCCGGCACCGAGGATCGATGCCACATGGCCGACAACATGCTCCGCTTCGTCACCCTGCCGCAGCAGCAGCCGGAAAAGCGCGCGGTCGGCGTGCGACGCGCCGACTTTGACGAGATCTACGCCGATTTCGCAATCCCGCAGGCCGCCGCGCAATCCGCGCGCTGCAGCCAGTGCGGCGTCCCGTTCTGCTCGATCCATTGCCCGCTGTCGAACAACATCCCCGACTGGCTCAAGCTGACCGCCGAGGGCCGTCTCGAGGAGGCCTACGAGGTCTCCTCGGCCACCAACAACTTCCCCGAGATCTGCGGCCGCATCTGCCCGCAGGACCGCTTGTGCGAAGGCAATTGCGTCATCGAGCGCGGCTTCGAGAGCGTCACCATCGGCGCCGTCGAGCGCTTCATCACCGACCATGCCTTCACCCAGGGCTGGGTCAGGCCGGTCTCGCCGCCGGTCGAGCGCGAGACCTCGATCGGCATCGTCGGCGCCGGTCCCGGCGGGCTCGCCTGCGCCGAGCAGCTCCGCAAGCGCGGTCACCAGGTGCATGTCTACGACCGTCACGATCGTGTCGGCGGCCTGATGATCTACGGCATCCCCGGCTTCAAGCTCGAGAAGGAGATCGTGCTGCGACGTCATGCGCTGCTCGAAGCCTCCGGGGTCAATTTCCACACCGACCGCGCCGTCGGCACCGTGACCACCGACGGCACGATCGCGTTCGCCGACCTCCGTTGCCGCCATGACGCGCTGCTGATCGCGACCGGCGTCTACAAGGCGCGCGACATCGGCGGCCCCGGCGCCGGCCTCGGCGGCATCGTTCCGGCCCTCTCCTACCTGACCGCCTCGAACCGGATCGGCCTCGGCGACCATGTCGAGGCCTTTGCCAGCGGCGCGCTCGACGCCGCCGGCAAGCGCGTCGTCGTCATCGGCGGCGGCGACACCGCGATGGACTGCGTCCGCACCGCCGTCCGCCAAGGCGCGGCCTCGGTCAAATGCCTCTACCGGCGCGACAAGCTCAACATGCCGGGCTCGGCGCGCGAGGTGAAGAACGCCGAGGAGGAGGGAGTCGAGTTCGTCTGGCTCGCAGCCCCCGAGGCCTTCACGGGCGACGACACCGTGACCGGCGTGCGCGCCTGCCGCATGCGCCTCGGTTTGCCCGACGCCTCGGGCCGCCAGTCGGTCGACCGGGTCGAGGGCAGCGAATTCACCCTCGAGGCCGACCTCGTCATCAAGGCGCTCGGCTTCGACCCGGAGGAGCTGCCCGCTTTGTGGGGCGATCCGGCGCTCGGCGTCAGCCGCTGGGGCACGCTCAAGGTCGACCATCGCACCTTCATGACCAGCCTGCCCGGCGTGTTCGCCGCCGGCGACATCGTCCGCGGCGCCTCCCTCGTCGTCTGGGCGATCCGCGACGGCCGCGACGCCGCGCGCAGCATCGAACAGTATCTCGCCGACCGCTCGGCGTCCGTCGCGGAGGCAGCGGAATGACCGAGGATTTCGTCGAGGCCTGGCACCGCAACGCCGAGCGTCTGTCCGGCACCTACGACCCGTCGCAGGAACACGATGCCTGCGGCGTCGGCCTCGTCGCCTCGCTCGACGGCACCCCGCGCCGCGCGGTGGTCGAGGCCGGCATCGAGGCGCTCAAGGCGATCTGGCATCGCGGCGCGGTCGATGCCGACGGCAAGACCGGCGACGGCGCCGGCATCCATCTCGAAATCCCGCAGGAGTTCTTCGCCGACGAGATCGCGCGCTTCGGCGACACCATCGGCGCCGGCCGCATCGCCGTGGGCCAGGTGTTCCTCCCCAAGACCGACTACGCCGCCCAGGAACGCTGCCGCCAGATCGTCGAGACCGAGATCCTCGAGTTCGGCTACACCATCTATGGCTGGCGCCAGGTGCCGATCGACACCGGCGTGATCGGCGAGAAGGCCAACGCGACCCGTCCCGAGATCGAGCAGATCGTCATCCGCAACGCGCTCGCGAGCCCGGACGACATTTTTGAGCGCGACCTCTACGTCATCCGCCGACGCATCGAGAACGCGGTCATCGCCGCCCAGATCGGCGAGTTCTACATCTGCTCGTTGTCGTGCCGGTCGATCATCTACAAAGGGATGTTCCTCGCCGAGCATCTGGTCGACTTCTATCCCGACATCGCCGATCCCCGCTTCGTCAGCCGGTTCGCGATCTACCATCAGCGCTACTCGACCAACACGTTCCCGACCTGGAAACTCGCGCAGCCGTTCCGGATGGTCGCCCACAACGGCGAGATCAACACGATCTCCGGCAACGTCAACTGGATGAAGAGCCACGAGACGCGGCTCGCGGCACCCTCGCTCGATCCCTATCTCGGCGACATCAAGCCCGTCGTGCAGGCCGGCGGCTCCGACACCGCCTCGTTCGACAACGTCTTCGAACTTCTCGTCCGCGGCGGCCGCGACGCGCCGATGGCCAAAGCCCTGATGGTGCCGCCGAGCCTCAACCTCGAGCGCGGCGTGTCCGCATCCCACGCGGCGATGGTGACCTACTGCAACGGTGTGATGGAGCCCTGGGACGGACCGGCGGCGATCGCCGCGACCGATGGACGCTGGGCGATCGCCGGCCTCGACCGCAACGGCCTGCGCCCGCTCCGCTACACCATCACCTCGAGCGGTCTGCTGATCGTCGGTTCCGAAACCGGCATGGTGAAAATCCCCGACGCCGAGGTCACCGCGCGCGGCCGCGTCGGACCCGGACAGACGATCGCGGTCGATCTCGACGACGGCCGCTTCCACGACGCCGAGACGCTCAAGGACGTGCTCTGCGCCCGTCACGACTACGCCGCCTGGACCCAGCGCACGCAGCGCATCGACGACCTCGTGCGCGGCGAGACGATCGAGCGCGCCGCCTACACCGGCGAGCCCCTCCGCCGCCGGCAGCTCGCCGTCGGCGTCACCCTCGAAGAACTCGAGATGATCCTCAGCCCGATGGTGGCCGATGGCACCGAGGCCATCGGCAGCATGGGCGACGACACCCCGCTCGCCGTGCTCTCCGAACGCTATCGCGGCCTGCACCATTATTTCCGCCAGGCCTTCAGCCAGGTCACCAACCCGCCGATCGACAGCCTGCGCGAAGCGGTTGTGATGAGCATCAAGACCCGGCTCGGCAATCTCGGCAACGTGCTCGAGGAGAACCCGCGCCAGTGCGACATCCTTTCGCTCGACAGTCCGGTCCTCTCGAGCGCCGAATTCGCCGCACTCGTGGACTTCCTCGGCGACAAGGCGGTCATGATCGACTGCACCTTCGAGGCCTCGGAAGGAGCCACAGGCCTTCGCGTCGCCATCGAGCGGATCAGGCGCGAAGCCGAGGACCATGTCCGCGCCGGCGGCACCCACGTGATGCTCACCGACGAGCAGCAGTCGGTCGACCGCGCCCTGATCCCGATGATCCTCGCCACCGCCGCCGTGCACACCCATCTCGTGCGCCAGTCGCTGCGCACCTTCGTCTCGCTCAACGTGCGCAGCGCCGAATGTCTCGACACGCACGCGCACGCCGTGCTGATCGGCGTGGGCGCCACCACGATCAACGCCTATCTCGCCCAGGAGAGCATCGCCGACCGTCATCGTCGCGGCCTGTTCGGCGACATGACGCTCAGCCAGGCCGTCGCCCGCTACCGTCGCGCGATCGACAAGGGACTGCTCAAGGTGATGTCCAAGATGGGCATCTCCGTCATCGCCTCGTATCGCGGCGGCTTCAACTTCGAGGCGATCGGCCTGTCGCGCGCGCTCGTCGCTGAATTCTTTCCAGGCATGGTCAGCAGGATTTCCGGCATCGGCCTGTCGGGCATCGCGCGCAACGTGCTCGAGTTCCACCGCATCGCCTGGACCGAGGATGCCGTCACACTTCCCGTGGGCGGCCTCTACAAGCTGCGCCGCAGCGGCGAAGTGCACGCCTTCGACGGCGGCCTGATCCACACGCTGCAGACCGCGGTCGCGACCGACAGCTTCTCGACCTATCGCCGCTACGCCGAGGCGGTGCGCCGACAGAAGCCCGTGGCCTTGCGCGACCTGCTCGATTTCCGCGAGGGCCGCACGAAGCTTCCGGTCGAGGACATCGAAAGCATCACCGAGATCCGCAAGCGCCTGATCGCGCCCGGCATCTCGCTCGGCGCCCTCGGCCCCGAGGCGCACGAGACGCTCGCCATCGCGATGAACCGCATCGGCGCGCGCTCCGACAGCGGCGAGGGCGGCGAGGATGCGCAGCGCTCCAGGCCGCGCACCAACGGCGACAACGCCTCGTCCGCCATCAAGCAGATCGCGTCGGGCCGCTTCGGCGTCACCGCGGAATACCTCAACAATTGCCGCGAGATCGAGATCAAGATGGCGCAGGGCGCCAAGCCGGGCGAGGGCGGCCAGCTCCCCGGCTTCAAGGTCACCGGTCTGATCGCCAAGCTGCGTCACGCGACCGAGGGTGTGACGCTGATCAGCCCGCCGCCGCATCACGACATCTACTCGATCGAGGATCTCGCGCAGCTCATCTACGATCTCAAGCAGATCAACCCGCTTGCCACCGTCTGCGTCAAGCTGGTCTCGCGCTCCGGGATCGGCACCATCGCCGCCGGTGTCGCCAAGGCGCGCGCCGACACGATCCTGATCTCCGGCCATTCGGGCGGCACCGGCGCCTCGCCGCAGACCTCGGTCAAGTATGCCGGCATGCCGTGGGAGATGGGCCTCGCCGAGGCGCACCAGGTCCTGATGCTCAACCGCCTGCGCCACCGGGTGAAGCTTCGCACCGACGGCGGCCTCAAGACCGGACGCGACATCGTCATCGCCGCCATGCTCGGCGCCGAGGAATTCGGGATCGGAACCGCGAGCCTCGTCGCCATGGGCTGCATCATGGTCCGCCAGTGCCACTCCAACACCTGTCCGGTCGGCGTCTGCACCCAGGACGACAAGCTGCGCGCGAAGTTCGAAGGCACGCCCGAGAAGGTCATCAATTTGTTCTCGTTCATCGCCGAGGACGTCCGCAACATCCTCGCCGATCTGGGTGTGCGCAACCTCAACGAGATCATCGGCCGCACCGATCTGCTGCGTCAGATCAGCCGTGGCGCCGACTATCTCGACGACCTCGACCTCAACCCGATCCTCGCCCAGGCCGATCCCGGCCCGTATGCGCGCTACTGCACCCGAGAGGGCCGCAACGAGGTTCCGGACACGCTCGACGCCCGCATGATCGAGGACGCCGCCGCCTTCTTCGCCCACGGCGAGAAGATGCAGCTCCACTACACCGTCCAGAACGTGCACCGTGCGATCGGCACCCGCTTCTCGAGCCACATCTACCAGCGGTTCGGAACCGGCGCGCTGCAGCCCGGCCACGTGACGGTCCGCCTGCGCGGCTCGGTCGGCCAGTCGCTCGGCGCATTCGCCGTCCGCGGTCTCAAGCTCGAAGTCCTCGGCGACGCCAACGACTATGTCGGCAAGGGCCTGTCGGGTGCCACGATCGTCGTCCGTCCGGCACCGTCCTCGATGCTGAAGAGCAACGAGAACGCGATCGTCGGCAATACCGTGCTCTATGGTGCGACCAGCGGCGAACTGTTCGCAGCCGGCGGCGCCGGCGAGCGCTTCGCCGTCCGCAACTCGGGCGCCATCGCCGTCGTCGAAGGCTGCGGCTCGAACGGTTGCGAATACATGACCGGCGGCACCGTGGTGATCCTCGGCGAGGTCGGCGAGAATTTCGGGGCCGGTTTCACCGGCGGCACCGCCTTCGTCTACGATCCCGACGACATCTTCGAGCAGCGCGTGAACGCCGACACGCTCGGCTGGAGCCGCGTCGACGATCAAGGGGACGCCGAACTCCGCGCGCTCGTCGAACGTCACGCCCACGAGACCGGCAGCCGCTACGCAGCCATGATCCTGCACGACTGGCCACGCCTCGTCGGCCATTTCTGGCACGTCGTCCCGCACGAATACGCCAAGGCCACCGGCCGAACCCGGGTGGCCGAACCGCTGCGCGCCTGACGCGGCATCAAGCGGAGCGCCGCATCATCTCCCGGTAGGCGACCTGATCGGCGTGCATCCGCTGGAAAACGTCGTATTTCGCGTCGTGGAAAGCCCGCGTCGCGGGATCGGGCTCGATGATCCGGCCCGCCCGTGTCATCGCCGCCATCGCCGTGCGCTGATCCGGATAGGCGCCGCTCGCCACCGCTCCGAGGATCGCAGCCCCGAGCAGCACCGCCTCGGGCTCTTCCGGCAACACCACCCGGCAGCCCGTCGCGTCGGCATGCTCGCGCAGGAAGACCGGGTTCTTCGTCCCGCCGCCCGATGCCAGGATGGTGTCGATCGCGTAGCCGGTCGCGTTCATCGTCTCGATGATGTGCCGTGTCCCGTAGGCGATCGCCTGGATCGTCGCGAGATAGAGCAACGCGAGATCGTCCGCTCCGGCCGACAGCGACAACCCCGACACGGTGCCGCGCAGGCTCGCATCCGCCCGTGGCGAGCGGTTGCCGTGGAAGTCGGGATCGACGTGGAAATGCCGCGTCGCCGTGGTCCCGCCCAGTGCCTCGAGCCGCGCATTGAGCGTCGCGTAGATGCTCGCCTCCGTCGAAGCATCCTTCAGCCCCGGATAGGCGGCGTGGGTCTGCACGACATGGTCGATCAGGCTGCCCACCGCCGACTGGCCGCCCTCGTTGAGCCACATCCCCGGGATCATCGCCGAGAAGTAGGGTCCCCAGACGCCCGGCACGAAACGCGGCGCGTCAGACACCGCCATGTGACAGCTCGACGTGCCGCCCACCAGCGCGATGCGCCGGTTCAGCGTCGCGTCGCCGGACGCGCCCGGCAGTGCCGCCCCGATCGTCCCGATGCCGCCCGCGTGCGCGTCGATCGCCGACGTCCCCACCGGCGTGCCTTCCGGCAGCCCCAGTTCGGCCGCCGCCCGCGCGTCGAGTCCGCGCCCCACCGGCGTCCCGATCGGCAGCACCTCCCGTCCGATCCGTGCGAAATCGTCCGCCACCAGCGCACCGAGCCCGATCGCCTCGAAATACGCCGGATCCCAGCGATTCTCGTGCCCCAGATGGGTCCATTTGCAGACCGTCGAGCAGAGCGACCGCGTCGTCGCCCCCGTCGCCCGCCAGGTGAGGAAGTCGGGCAGATCGAAGAAATGCGCCGTCCGCCCGAAGCTTGCCGGCAGGTTCTCGGCAAGCCACATCAGCTTGGGCGTCTCCATCTCGAGCGAGATGCGGCCGCCGACATAGCGCAGCACGTCGAAGCCGCCGTCATTGATACGGTCGGCCTGCTCGCCCGCGCGGTGATCCATCCAGACGATCACGTTGCGTGCGTCATCGCGCTCCGCGTTCGCCGCCACCGGGCCGCCCGCCTCGTCGACCAGCACGAGCGAGCACGTCGCGTCGAACCCGATGCCGGCGATCGTCACGCTGCTCGCCTCGACCGATGCGCGTACCGCGGTCACCACCGCCCGCCAGATCTCGTCGCTCGATTGCTCGGCATGCCCCGGATGCGGCCTTGTCGTCGTGATCGGCACCACATGCTGCCCGAGCGCGCGCCCGTCCCGCGTGAAGATTCCGGCGCGCGCGCTGCCGGTGCCGACATCGACGCCGACGAAAGCTTCGGTCATCGTGGTTCCTCCCAATCGCGGCCCGATCCTGCCAGCCCTGATCCTGCCAGTCCTGGTGCCGGCCGCCAAACCAGCGAGATGGAGGAAAGCCATGTATCTCGAGAAATTCCGCCTCGACGGCCGCATCGCCATCGTGACCGGCGGCGGTCAGGGCATCGGCTATGCCTGCGCCCAGGCCCTGGGCGAGGCGGGTGCCACGGTCATCGTGGGCGAGATCGACCCGGCGCGTGCGTCCGCGGCCGAGGCGAGCCTGCGCGCGCTGGGCATCACCGCCCACGGCGAGACGCTCGACGTCACCAGCTCGGGCAGCGTGGCGGCCCTCGCCGAACGCGTCCGGTCGGCGCACGGCCCCGCCCAGATCCTGGTCAACAATGCCGGCATCGCGATCAGCGAGGTGCCGGCCGAGAACACCACCGACGCGCTGTGGCGCAAACACATGGACGTCAATCTCGACGGCGTCTTCTATTGCTGCCGCGAATTCGGGCGGATGATGCTCGAAGCCGGACGCGGCTCGATCGTCAACATGGGCTCGATGTCCGGCTTCATCGTCAACAAGCCGCAGGAGCAGAGCTCTTACAACGCCACCAAGGCCGCCGTGCACCACCTGACCAAGTCGCTCGCCGCCGAATGGGCGCAGCGTGGCGTGCGCGTCAATGCGGTCGCACCCACCTACATCGCGACGCCGTTGACGCTGTTCGGCAAGGAGAAGCCTGAGATGTTCCAGACCTGGCTCGACATGACCCCGATGGGGCGCCTCGGCGAACCCGAGGAGATCGCGTCCACCGTCCTGTTCCTGGCCTCGGACGCGGCCAGCCTGCTCACCGGCAGCATCGTGGTGGCCGACGGCGGATACACCTGCTGGTGAGACCCCGGCTCTTCAGGCCGGCAGCGGATCGGTGCCTTCGTTGAGGATCGCGAGATAGGCCTGGTAGCCGAATACCCGGCCGCGCCGCCGGCCGGTCACTTCCTCGACGATGCCGAGACGTACCAGATCGGCCAGCGCCGCGTTGATCGTGGGCGCGGTCAACCCGGTCTGGTCGACCAGTTGATTGGACGTCAGGAACGGGTGCTGCTGAAACAGATCATGCGCTCGCAAGGCCGAATTGGCGCGGCTCTCGGTGTTGATCCGTTCCCGGTCCCGCTTGAACAAATTGACGATCCGGGTTGCCGCCTCGAACGCCTGGTTGGCGGTCTCGGCCACGCCATCGAGGAAGAACTCGAGCCAGGCCTCCCACGCGCCTCGCTCGCGGACTTCCTGCAGCAGACGGTAGTAGTCCGCCCGATGGGTCTTCAAATACAGGCTGAGATAGAGCAGCGGCTTGGTCAGAACGCCGTGCACGCACAGAAACAGCGTCACCAGCAGTCGACCGATGCGGCCATTGCCGTCCAGGAACGGATGGATCGTCTCGAACTGGACGTGCAGCAGCCCCGCTTTCAGAAGCGCCGGAAGTTTCGAGGTATTTTCGTGGATGAAACTCTCCAGTGCGGTCAGGCAACCATCGAGCTCCGTCGTCGGCGGCGGAACGAACAGTGCGTTTCCCGGCCGTGTGCCGCCGATCCAGTTCTGCGATCGGCGAAATCGGCCGGGGTTCTTGCCTCCTCCGCGCCCGCTCCGAAGCAACTTCTCGTGCATCTCGCGGATCAGCCGCAGCGAAAGCGGCAATGTGTCGAGCCGCTCGAGGCCATGCATCATCGCGTCGACATAGTTGGAGATTTCCCGAACGTCGTCGGTCGGATCCCCGGCCTGCGCTTCGGTCTCGAAACGGAGAAGATCGGACAACGTCGATTGCGTGCCCTCGATCTGCGACGACAGCACCGCCTCTTTCCGGATATACATATGGAGAAACAACTCCTGGCTCGGCAGGAGCACGTTGATGCCGTCGAGACGCCCGCAGGCGCGTTCCGCCCGGCTGAGCCTGTCGAGAAGCGGGGGCACGTCTATGGCCGGCTCCGGCGGCAATGGCGGCGGGATGAACGCACGAACCTTTTCGCCCGCGACCGAAGTCTCGACGAAGCGGCCGAGCCGCGAGCTGGAGTTCCTCATCTTTGCCATGGCCAAGCCATCGCAGCTGGTCGTTATTAAAGCAAGAACCTATTTCCTTTATTAAGCTTCCCGCTTACTCAAGCAGCCTTAATTAAGCCGCCAGCAGCGCCCCCACATGCGCCGCGACCGACGCGCCGAGCGCGTCGAGGTCGTAGCCACCCTCCAGAACCGACACCAGCCGCTCGCCGGCGACCGACAGGATCGCCTCCGTCACCCACGCGAAATCCTCGACCTCCAGCTCAAGCTGCGCCAGCGGATCCGCGCGGTGCGCGTCGAACCCGGCCGAGACGATCACCAGCCCCGGCGCGAACGCCTCGAGCGCCGGCAAAATGACCCGCTCCCACCCACGCCGGAACGCGACCGAGCCGCTCCCCGGCGCCAACGGCACATTGACGATGTTTCCCGCCGCACCGCGCTCCTCGGCCGAACCCGTCCCCGGATAGCAGGGCGACTGGTGGCTGCTGGCGAAGAAGAAGTCCGGATCGTCCCACGCCATCGCTTGCGTGCCGTTGCCGTGATGCACGTCGAAATCCACCACCGCCACGCGCGCGACGTCCCAGCGCGCCCGCGCATGCAGCCCCGCCAACGCCGCGTTGCCGAACAGGCAGAACCCCATCGCGCGCGCGGGCTCGGCATGGTGCCCCGGCGGCCGCACCGCCGCGAACGCCGCCCGGACCTTTCCGCCCATCACCGCGTCCACCGCGGCGCACGCCCCGCCCGCGGCCCGCAGCGCCGCCTCCGCACTCCCGGCACTCATCAGCGTATCCGCATCGAGTGCCACGCGCTCGCCGCGCGCCGGCCGGATCCCGAGGATCCGATCGACATACGACGCCGGATGCGCCCGCTCGAGCTGCGCCCGCGTGGCCGGCGGCGCCTCGGAACGCTCCAGGGCCGCGAACGCCGGCACATCCAGCGCGCGCATCACCGCCCGCAGCCGGTCGGGACATTCCGGATGTCCCGGCCCCGTGTCATGGTCGAGCCCGGAAGGCTGCGTCAACAAGGCGGTGCTGCTCATGGCGTCATCATGACCGAGGAAACACCGCGCGACCATTCGCCCTGGCGGCGGGGGGCCGCGACCTGGTCGGTTTTCCTGGCCTTCTACCTCCTGCTCGCCGGCGCGATCAGCACCAACGAGCTGCTCGCCGGCATTCCGGCGGCCGCCGCCGCGTCCTGTTTCGCGATCGGGCTGCACCGCGTCGAGGAGCGCCGCACCAGCCTGCGCGGCCCGTGGCCGCGTCTCCTGCTCCGCCCGCTCGCCGCACTCCTGCCCGACGCGGTCAAGGCCGCCCGAATCCTGCTCCGCGCGATCGCGCGCAGGCCCGACGGTCCCGTCGGCCTGCCCACCCGCCAGCCCTTCCGCGAAGGCACCGGTCCGCGCGACGCCGGACGCCGCGGCCTCGTGACCCTCGCCACCTCGCTCGCCCCGAACGGCTACGTGCTGGCGGTTGGGCCGGACGCGCTCATCCTCCACCGCCTCGCGCCGGCGCCGCCGCGACCCGACCGTGAGTGGCCGCTATGACCCCCTGGATGCTCGCGGTCGTGGCCCTGATCCCGGCGCTCGCGGTTCCCTCGATCGCCGCCTGCCGCGGCGGCACGTCCGGCCGCCTGGTGGCCCTGCAGCTCGCAACCGGGATCACGACGATCATCCTGGCCCTGATGACCTTCGCCTTCGACCAGGGCGCGTTCGCCGACCTGCCGCTCACGCTCGCCCTGCTCGGCCTGCCCGGCACGCTGGTCATCGCGCTGTTCCTGGAGCGCTGGCTGTGACCCGCGCCGCGATCGACGCGCTGCTCGTCGTCATCGTGCTGTCCGCCTGGCTCGGCTGTGCCGGCTTCGCCCGCCTGCGCGCGCCGCTCGACCGGCTGCATTGCGTGGCCTTCGTCAATGCCACCGCCGGCGTCGCCCTGGTCGTCCTCGCGTTGGCCGCCGACGGCCCCTCGGTGCGCGCGTTGAAAATCCTGCTGATCGTCTGCATCAATCTTCTCGGTGGTGCCGCGCTGTCGCACGCGACCGGCCGCGCCCTGACCGTGCGAAGCGGCCCGGACCCCAGCTCGTGAACCTCCTCGTCACCCTACTGTTCGTGCTGGTCGCGATCACCGGCGCCGGTGTGGCACTCACCCGCACGCCGCGCCGCCAGGTCATCGCGATGAGCGTCAACGGATTGGCGCTCACGCTGCTGTTCATGGCCCTGCAGGCGCCCGACGTCGCCTTCTCCGAACTGACCGTCGGCACCGCCGCCGTGCCGCTGCTGTTCCTTGTCATCCTGGCCAGCGTCAAGATGGACCGCTCGCCCCGGCCGCCCGAGGACGGGCAATGAGCCCGCGCGTCCGCTTGCTGCTCTTCGTCCTGGCCTGCGTTTGCGTGCTCCCCGCGGCGATCCATGTGGCCGCGCACATGCCCGCCTTCGGCGCCCATCCGATGCCCTACGGCGACGCCATCAACGCGGTCGCCACCGCCGAGCGGCACGTCACCAACATGGTCAGCGCGATCAATTTCGACTATCGCGGCTTCGATACGCTGGGCGAGGAGTTCATGCTCCTCTGCGCGGTGACCGGCACCACCGTGCTCCTGCGCGGCACCCGCGGCGAACAGACCAGCGCCCGCCCAGGTATGGTCGCCGGCCGCCCGATCATTCCCCGCTCGGACGCGATCGTGCTGATCTGCCGCCTCTTCGGCGGCGTCATCCTCCTGTTCGGCGCCTATGTCGCGCTGCACGCGATGACCACGCCCGGCGGCGGCTTCCAGGGCGGCGTCATCGCCGCCACCGGTGCGCTGATGATCTTCATCGGCGAAGGCTATCGCGCCTGGCGCCGCCTGGTCCGCGCCGAAGCGATGGATGCGGCCGAAGGTGCGGGCGCCGTGCTCTACGCGCTCTGCGGCTTCGCCTCCCTGCTCTCCGGCCACCCGTTCCTGCAGAACATCATGCCGCTCGGACAGCAGAAGGACCTGTTCTCCGGCGGCCTGATGCTGGTCGAGAACGCCGGCGTCACCTTCGCGGTCGCCGGCGGCTTCGCGGTCCTGTTCATCGAGTTCCTCGAGGAAACCCGCGCCATGCAGGCCGACGAGCAATGACCGCGATCGTGGCATCGCTCCCGTGGGCGGTCGCCGTCTGGCTGTTCGGCATCGGCCTCTACGGCATCGTCACCAGCCGCCACTACGTCCACCTGATCGGCTGCCTATCGGTGGTGCAGGCCGCGACCTACGTGCTGCTGCTCGCCGCCGGCTACCGCAACGGCGCCGGACCGCCGATCTTCTACACCCACCCGCCCGGCACGCCCGCCGTCGACCCCGTCGTGCAGGCCCTCGTGCTCACCGACATCGTCATCGGCGCCACCGTCACCGCCCTGCTGCTCGCGATCGCCCTGCAGCTCCACAAGCGCCGCGGCACCCTCGATCCCGAAGCGCTGCGGCCGCTGCAGCGATGACCGGCCTCGTCACCTCGCTCCCGGCGCTCACCGTCGCCGTGCCGCTCGCCGTCGGCGGCCTGCTCCTCGTCTTCAGCCGCCTCCTCCCGCGTCACGTGCCCGACATCGTGGCCGTCCTCACGGCTGTCGCCGCCGCCGCCTCGTGCCTCGCGATGACCGAGGCCAGCGCCCACGCCCCGCTCGTCACCTGGTTCGGCGGCTGGACCCCGTGCCATGTCGGCGGCCACACCATCGTGCTCGGCATCGCCTTCGTCGTCGACCAGGCGGGTGCCTCCATCGCCTGCTTCATCGCGATCCTGTTCGCGGCCAGCCTCGTCTTCGCCTGGGGCTTCTTCGAGCAGACCCACGCCCACTTCCACGTGCTGATGCTGCTGTTCATGGCCGGCATGCTCGGATTCTGCCTCACCCACGACCTGTTCAACCTGTTCGTCTGGTTCGAGGTGATGTCGGTCGCCGCCTTCGCGCTCACCGGCTACCAGCTCCGCACCGACGCGCTCGAGGGCGCGCTCAATTTCACCGTCGTCAACACCATCGGCAGCTACCTCATCCTCGGCGGCATCGGCCTGATCTACATCCGCGTCGGCGCCCTGGACTTCGCCGCCCTCGAGCGCGGCGTCGCCGCCGCACCCAACGACCCCGTGGTGACCGCCTCGTTCGCGCTGCTGGCCAGCGGCCTGCTGATCAAGTCCGCCCAGGTCCCGTTCCAGTTCTGGCTTGCCGACGCCCATGGCGTCGCCCCGAGCCCGGTCTCGGTGATCTTCTCGGGTGCGATGGTCTCGATCGGCCTCTACGGCGTCGCCAAGCTCATCTGGTCGGTCTTTGCCCCGTCGCCCGAGATCGACCGCGTCGTGCACACGCTCCTGCTCGGCATGGGGGCCACGAGCGCCCTGCTCGGCGGCGTGATGTCGCTGATGCAGCGCCAGATCAAGCGCCTGCTCGCCTTCTCCACCATCTCGCACGCCGGGATCATGCTCGTGGGCATCGCCCTGCTCGATCGCGACAGCCTGTCCGGCATGTTCGTCTACCTGGTGGGCCACGGCCTGATCAAAGGCGCGCTGTTCATGGTCGCCGGCATCCTGCTCGCCACCTGCGGCGGCATCGACGAGATCGGCCTGCGCGGCCTCGGCCGCCCGGTCTGGCCGGCCGGCCTGGTGATGGGGTTCGGCGGATTGCTGCTCGCCGGCCTGCCGGTCGGGCTGATGGACGAGGGCTTCGAACGCATCGAGGCGGCAGCCCACGCGTCGGGCGACACCTGGGTGATCGTGGCGTCCGTACTTGGCTCGGCACTCACCGGGGCCGCGGTGCTGCGCGTCACCGGCCGCGTCTTTGCAGGCCTGGGCCCGGTCGCCGGCGAGGAGCAACGCTCGCCCACCGCCGAGGAGCAGGAACGGTCGAACCGTCCGCTCTGGCTGATGCTGGCGCCGACCACGCTGCTCCTCCTTCTGGCACTCCCGGCCGCCCACCGGGCCGGGGACTTCGCCGCCACCGCCGCGGCCGTGTTCATGCACCCCGACGCCGCCGCCCTGCTCGCCGGGACATCGCCGCAAGCCGATGACACGCTGACGGCGCGACCGACGCTCGATCCGACACTCTCCTGGGTCGCCGTCCTGCTGGCGGTGCTGCTCGCCGCGTCGGAACTCGCGCGCGACCGCTTCCCGCGCGCGCTGACGCAGGGCTACGACCGTATCATGGCACCCGCGCTCGACGGCCTGCGCGCGCTGCAGAGCGGTCTGGCCGGAGACTACGTCGCCTGGATCGCGGTCGGTCTCGCGCTCTTCTCCGCGGCTTTCGCCGTTTCTTGAAGACGTGCCTCATCGTCGCCGGTCCCACCGCATCGGGGAAGTCGGCTCTCGCCCTCTCGCTCGCCGAGCGCTTCGGCGGCACCATCATCAACGCCGACGCGATGCAGTGCTACCGCGAGCTCCGCATCCTGACCGCGCGTCCGACGCACGCCGACGAGGCCCGAGTCCCGCACCGTCTCTACGGCACGCGCGCCGCCGTCGACCCCGGCACCGCGGCGAGCTGGCGGCGCGAGGCGGCAGCCGCGATCGACGAGGCCCACGCCGCCGGCCGCCTCCCCATCCTCTGCGGCGGCACGTTCCTCTACATCCAGGCGCTGACCAAGGGCCTCGCCGCAATCCCGGCGCCGGGCCAACCCGCCCGCGACGACGCCCGCCACTGCATCGCGACCGAGGGCGCGCCCTCGCTGCACGCCCGCCTCGCCGCCGTCGATCCCGAGACCGCCGCCACCTTGCGTCCCTCCGACGCGCAGCGCGTCGCCCGTGCCTGGGAGGTCTGGCGCGGCACCGGGCGCGGCCTGCTGGCATGGCGGCGCGAACCGGGCCTGCCTCCCGCCCCCTGCCGCTTCGCCGCCGTGATGATCCGTCCGCCGCACGCCACCCTGCGCGCGGCGATCGAACGGCGCATGGATGCGATGCTGGACGCGGGCGCGCTCGACGAGGTCGCGTCGCTCATCGCCCTCGGCCTCGACCCGTCGTTGCCGGCGATGCGCGCGCACGGCGTGCCCGAGCTCGCGTCCCACCTCGCCGGCGATCTCTCCCGACGCGAGGCCCGCGACCGCACCGTGACCGCCATCGTCCGCTACACCCGCCGCCAGGAAACCTGGCTTCGGCATCACGATCCGGCCGAATCCGGCCGAACCCTCACAATAGAAACGCCAAACCCCAGCTTTGAGCAACAAATGGAAAGCCACAGCGCATTTTTTGAACTATTCTTGAACAACGAGGCTTGACGGGAGGCGGCGCCCAGCCCTAATTGCGCCCCCGACCGAACCGCCGGCCACGGACAAGGACCTCGACGCATGGACACCGGGATCGTCGCCCTCCCGATCGACAATGCCAGCCAGGCACGCACCGGCGCCGAGATCCTGCTCCGGGTCCTTCGCGATCAGGGCGTCGAAGTCGTCTTCGGCTATCCCGGTGGTGCCGTGCTGCCGATCTACGACGCGATCTTCAAGCAGGACGCGATCCGCCACATCCTCGTCCGCCACGAGCAGGCCGCCGTCCACGCCGCCGAGGGCTATGCCCGCTCCACCGGCCGCACCGGCGTCGTCCTCGTCACCTCCGGCCCCGGCGCCACCAACGCCGTCACCGGCCTTGTCGACGCGCTCATGGACAGCATCCCCATCGTCTGCCTCACCGGCCAGGTGCCCACCCACCTGATCGGCAACGACGCCTTCCAGGAGGCTGACACCACCGGCATCACCCGCCCGGCCACCAAGCACAACTACCTCGTCAAACGCGGCGAGGACCTTGCCCGCGTCCTGCACGAGGCCTTCCACATCGCGTCGCACGGCCGCCCCGGACCCGTCGTGGTCGACCTGCCCAAGAACGTCATGATCGCCGACGCGCCCTACACTCCGGCATCCACCGCGCCGCACCGGTCCTACCGGCCGGCACGCGAGCCCGACGAAGGCGCGATCGCCCAGGCCGTCACCATGCTCCGCCGCGCACGCCGCCCGATCTTCTACACCGGCGGCGGCGTCATCAACGCCGGCCCCGCTGCCTCCGGGACGCTGCGCCGCCTGGTCGACGTCACCGGCTTTCCCTGCACCAGCACGCTGATGGGCCTCGGCGCCCTGCCGGCCAGCCACCCATCCTTCCTCGGCATGCTCGGCATGCACGGCACCGTGCAGGCCAACCTCGCCATGCACGGATGCGACCTGATGGTCTGCGTCGGCGCCCGTTTCGACGACCGCGTCACCGGCCGCATCGACGCCTTCTCGCCCGGCTCGCGCAAGATCCACATCGACATCGACCCGTCCTCGATCAACAAGAACGTCCGCGTCGACCTCCCCGTGATCGGCGACGCCGGCCGCGCGCTCGCACTCCTCCTCGAAGGCTGGACCGCGAGCAACGAACCCACCGCCCCCGATTCCCTCGCCGCCTGGTGGCGCACCATCGACACCTGGCGCGCGACCGACTGCCTCGCCTACGCCCAGCCACCCGAGGCGGACGCGATCATCAAGCCGCAGCACGCGCTCGCCCGGCTCGAGGCGCTGACCAGGGCGTCGGGACGCGACATCTTCATCTCCACCGAAGTCGGCCAGCACCAGATGTGGGCCGCCCAGTACCTGAACTTCGAGCACCCGAACCGCTGGATGACCTCGGGCGGCCTCGGCACCATGGGCTACGGCCTGCCCGCCGCCATCGGCACCCAGATCGCCCACCCCGGCGCGCTGGTGATCGACGTCGCCGGCGAAGCCAGCATCCTGATGAACATCCAGGAGCTCGGCACGATCGCCCAGTACCGGCTGCCGGTGAAGATCTTCATCCTCAACAACCGCTACATGGGCATGGTCCGCCAGTGGCAGGAACTCCTGCACGGCAGCCGCTACGCCGAGAGCTACAGCGCGGCACTCCCCGACTTCGTCCAGCTCGCGAGCGCTTTCCACGCCAAGGGCATGCGCGCGACGACACTCGCCGAGCTCGACGCCACCATCCAGGCGATGATCGACCATCCCGGTCCGGTCGTCTGCGAGATCATGGTCGACGAGACCGAGAACTGCTTCCCGATGATCCCGTCCGGTGCTGCGCACAACGAGATGATTCTCGGCCCCGAGGGCGAAAGCCGCGCTCGCGGCATCGGCAGCGGCGGCATCACCGACGAAGGCCTGATGCTGGTCTGACCGCCCCATGGCCTACGATCCGACGCCCCATCCCGACTCCACCCGCTCGGCGACCATGTCGGTCCTCGTCGAGAACGAGACCGGTGTGCTCGCCCGCGTGATCGGGCTGTTCTCCGGCCGCGGCTACAACATCGACAGCCTCACCGTGGCCCCCGTCGACGACGACCGCACCCGCTCGCGGATCAACATCGTCACCTCCGGCACCGAGATGGTCATCGCCCAGATCAGGGCCCAGCTCGACCGCCTGGTTCCCGTCCACCGTGTTGCCGACCTGACCGACGAGGGCCCCCACGTCGCCCGCGAGATGGCGCTGATCAAGGTCGTCGGCACCGGCGAAATCCGCTCCGAGGCGCTGCGCCTCGCCGACGCGTTCCGTGCGCGCGCGGTCGACACCACGCGCGAAAGCTTCGTCTTCGAGCTCACCGGCTCGACCGAGAAGCTCGATGCGTTTATCGACCTGCTCCGTCCGCTCGGTCTCGCCGAGATCTCGCGCACCGGCATCGCCGCGATCGCCCGCGGCACCCGAACACTCAGCCAAAGGCCAGGGGCGCCGCCCCTGGACCCCGCCAAAGGCTAGCCTTTGGAAACCATCACGAAGGATCGATCATGCGGGTTTATTATGACCGGGATGCCGACGTCGGGCTGATCAAGGGCAAGAACGTCGCCGTCATCGGCTACGGCAGCCAGGGCCACGCCCACGCGCTCAACCTCAAGGACAGCGGCGTCGCCGGCGTCACCATCGGGCTGCGCCCCGGCTCGCAAGGCGCGCAAAAGGCCGAAGCCGCTGGCTTCCGCGTCCTGCCGCCGGCCGAGGCGGCCGCATGGGCCGACGTCATCATGGTGCTCACGCCGGACGAGGGGCAGGGCGATCTCTACGCCGCCCATCTTGGTCCCAACATGAAGCCGGGCGCCGCCCTCGCCTTCGCGCACGGCCTGAACATTCATTTCAACCTGATCGAAGCACGCCCCGACATCGACGTCTTCATGATCGCGCCCAAGGGTCCCGGCCACACCGTGCGCTCCGAATACCAGCGCGGCGGCGGCGTCCCCTGCCTGATCGCCATCGCGCAGAACCCCAGCGGCAACGCGCATGATCTGGCGCTGAGCTATGCATCCGCCATCGGCGGCGGCCGCGCCGGCATCATCGAGACCACCTTCAAAGAGGAGTGCGAGACCGACCTGTTCGGCGAGCAGACCGTCCTGTGCGGCGGCCTCATCGAGATGATCAAGGCGGCGTATGAAACCCTGACCGAAGCCGGCTATGCACCCGAAATGGCCTATTTCGAGTGCCTGCATGAAGTCAAGTTGATCGTCGACCTGATCTACGAGGGCGGCATCGCCAACATGAACTACTCGATCAGCAACACCGCCGAGTACGGCGCGTATGTCACCGGCCCGCGCCTGATCACGGCCGAAACGAAGGCCGAGATGAAGCGCATCCTCACCGACATCCAGACCGGCCGTTTCACTCGCGAGTGGATGCTCGAGAACAAGGTCAACCAGACCAGCTTCAAGGCCACCCGCCGCAAGCTCGCCGAGCACCCGATCGAGAAGGTGGGCGAACAACTCCGCGCCATGATGCCCTGGATCGGCAAGAACGCCCTCGTCGACAAGGCCAGGAACTGAGGTAAGGAACCAGGGGCGTCACGCCGGCAGGCTTGCGAAGCACGACGCCCCTGGACCCCGCCAACGACCGCCGTCCTTGGGACCGGCTCGACTCAAGCTCATCGAACGACATGTAGTGGCTATGTCGACCTCAGCTTGAGAAACATGTGTGCAGTTTTGATCGCTTCCCAGGGCGAATTGATGAACACTGCCGATCGAAGCTTTGGAGGTTCGAATGGCGCTCGACCTCGCGCCCGGCGTCGGCCTGATAGGCAACGTCAGCGGGTTCGATTTCAGCTGCGTAAGCCTTACCCCGCGCATCAACAGGTCGGCGCACACCTTGCTCGACTCGTCCCGCCAGGCCTTCGTGAGCTCGATCTGGAGCGCGTCCCGGGTTGCGCTCGCTCGGCTCGTGCAACAATCGACTGTGATCTGGCGTCAGACCGATCTCCCGCTCGACTTCCCGGCTGAGTTCCGTGGCATGCTGCCGCCGAGTCCGCGCCACGTCCCAGCGGGGCAGCCGCATGTGTCGATTGGCCAAATTCGTCGGCCGCAAATGTCCAATGACGCAACGGTTCAGGAAGCCGTGGCCAGTTTGATCAAGGCCGGCCTGATCGTTGTTCGCGGCATCCGATCGACGGTGTCACCGTCTCTGATCTGACTGTATCTCCGAGAGGCGCGGAGTTCATTCTGCATGAGGAAGGCCTCATGCATGGCCTGTACTGGCCCGGGAACAAAAACAGCGGCGTGACGGTCGGTCCGGGGTATGACATGGGCGGACGCACGATCCCAGACGTCATGTCGGATCTGAAGAGCATTGGCATCGACCAGGGAATTATGGCCAAAGTCGCTCAGGGAGTAGGACTACAAGGCACCCAAGCAGGCCAATTCGCGTCGGCTCACAAGAAGCTTCTGGATCTCAACATTACCCCAGTATCAACAGCTCTTCTATAAACTTGTCCCGCGATACGAGGCTATCGTGAAGGATGATCTTCTCCCGGACATGCAGGACCGCTTGTTTCAGAACGAGTTTGACACCTTGGTTTCACTGGCCTGGAACTTGAGGAAATATGGAAAGTATGAGTTCAATCACAGCCTTCGGAACCGGAACATAATCATGGCGGCCCGCGAGATCCCAACCCTAATCGGCGGCGGACCTGGCTTGATCGGCCGTCGTCATCGGGAAGTCAATCTCTTGGTCAATGGAGTATACGAACTCAAACCATGGGATGCGCGAAGCTTCGACGCCGGCTACAACGATGATGTGCCGAACCGATGGCTAGGTTGATCACAGCGACGACGGCTGCGGTCAGTCTGCTGCTTGCTGGTTCTGCGCGTGCCAAAATGCCCTTCCCATCGTGGATCAAAGGGAACTGGCCCGTCGAGGTGATCTACCAGGAAAAGGACAAGGATTACCATCCACCACCGGGCCCGCGGACTTGGTGGAAAAATGAGGTTTTGAGGATCGACCCGCAAAGGATCGCCTTCGGTGATGACGTGTGCGAGGGACCTCGCTTCAGTCTGGCCAAGGCGACGCTCGCAAGTCTGGTCTCGGCTGAAACGGGTGGAAGCAGCCTAGCCGATCTTGGTATACCACCGCAACGCGGAAGCATCGCCTACCTCAGCGTCAAATGCGACCGGGAATTGTTGCGAAATCCGTTTGATCGGACGAAATTCGATACGAGAGACACTGAGATCTGGTGGAAAATTGTCGTGCAATCTCACGATCGCATATCAATGCCGTTCCTGGCAGGGACCTACGTCATCTTCACACGCCCATCTCCCACGTCTTAATATATAAGGACACACGGCTCTCATCGAAAACGTCTGATCTGTTCGATGAGGTCAGTGCGGCGCTTCGGGCCGACGAAGCCGAGAAGAATTGTGCAGGCGCCAGAGTGGAAAGCCGTTTCGAGTTCCTCGCCTTGAAGCTCTCCGGCAATCCAGAACGAGACGCAGCCCCGGAAATGAAACGCAAGCTGATCCGCGAGCACGGCTTGGGCAAGCCCCCTGAGATCGACGGCGACGCCGGCAAGATCTCCAAGCGCCAGCGACCAGAGCTCCCGTGAGTTCTCCCGGACCGAGACGGGCACGGGGCTCGCGACGCCGAGCGACCCCACCATCGCCTTATGGACATCCGCCTTTTCCAGCAGGAGCGCGATGCTGATCCGCCCCATCGCCAATATGCGGTCGACCGCATCACCACTAGGTGCCTCATCACGAAACCGCGTCGCCATTCGCTCGATCAACCGGGACGAGAGCGCCTGCATGATCGCGTTCTTGCCACCGAAGTGATTGAACGGCGTCGCGAAGCCGACGCCAGCCTCGGCCGCCAGCGCCCGCATCGAGAAGTCCGCCGTCTCACCTTTCTGCAGCAGTCGCTCGGCCGCATCGAGCACGATGTCGCGGGCGAGTTGCCGGTTTCTTTCCCTCAGGGGCTGTTGCGTCACTCCTGCCATGACCCGCTCCACGCGTATCCCGATCACCACTTGAAATCTATATCACGATATAAACCTAATAGCCAGATATCGTCTTTAGATCATCGATCCGACGCGAGAGGAGCACTCATGAGCACCACCAGGACCTTTCTCATCACCGGCGTCAGCTCCGGGCTGGGCAAGGCGTTCGCCGAAGGCGCGCTGGCGGCAGGTCACCAGGTGATCGGCACGGTTCGCAACAAGGACGCCGCATTGGCTTTCAAATCTCTCGCATCCGGTCGCGCACACGCCGTCCGCCTCGATGTGACGGATTTCGACGCCATTCCGGCAGCTGTTGCACAAGCGGAGCGCGAGGTCGGACCGATCGATGTCCTCGTCAACAATGCCGGCTATGGTCACGAAGGCATTCTCGAGGAATCGTCGCTGGAGGACATGCGTCGGCAGTTCGACGCCAACGTGTTCGGGGCGGTCGCGATGATCAAGGCGGTGCTGCCGGGCATGCGGGCGCGGCACGCCGGCCGCATCGTCAACGTCACCTCCATGGGCGGCTTCATCACGATGCCGGGCATCACCTATTACTGCGGCAGCAAGTTTGCCCTCGAAGGCATTTCGGAGGCGCTCGGCAAGGAAGTCAAGCCGCTTGGCATCCACGTCACGGCGTTGGCGCCGGGCCAGTTCCGAACCGACTGGGCCGGGCGCTCGATGATCCGTGCCGAGCGCGCCATTGCCGACTACGACAGGGTCATGGACCCGCTTCGCGCAGCGCGGCAGGCAAAGAGCGGCAACCAGCCGGGTGATCCCGCCAAGGCGGCGCAGGCGCTGCTCCAGCTGGTCGCTGCCGAAAACCCGCCCGTGCGCCTCTATCTCGGGGCCGACGCGCTTGAGCTCGTCGAGGACAAGATCAACGCGATGAAAAACGAGATGGTCCTGTGGGAGCGGATCTCCCGTTCGACGGATTTCGGCCAACAAGGCTGAGTTGGCGGCGACCTGATGCTGAAGCGTGTTCTTGGGTAAATGGGATCAATCTTCCAAGCGGCTACAAGGATACTCCGCTTTGCTTGCGGTTCCGTATTCAGCCAATTCTTACCCGAGTGTCAGCCCTTACGGAGTAGCGTATCCTGGCCCAGGTGATCAGCAAAGTGCCGACGATGGCGGGGACAATGAAGGCGACCGGTTCGGCAGGAAACCGCAATTCACGACCAGGAAGGCGGTGACCGTCGCGACATAGGCGCCGGAGAGCGCCGGGCGTGTCACCGGCTCGGCGAACCCCGAGGCGACCGCCCCCAACGCAGCGCTTGCTTCCTGCTCCAGCCTCTCCCAATATGACCACAGTGGTCATAAACGGAGCCGCCCATGCACGAGATCCAGTTGCGCGATGCCAAGGCCACGCTGTCGGCGGTGGTCGATCAGGCTCGGCAGGGTGAGCCATCCGTGATCACCCGCCATGGCCGGCCGCAGGCGGTGGTGCTCGGCTTCGAGGAGTGGCAACGACTGTCCCGAGTGCCCTCGTTCGGCCGGTTGCTGATGGAGGCCCCTCTCGAACCGGAGAACTTGCCAAAGCGCAGAGGCGGCCCTCGGACCACCGGCTTCTGAACCTTGTATCTGGTCGACACCGACATCCTGTCGGCAGGCGCACCGACCAAGGCGATGCCGCGACCGGACCTGCTTGGCTGGATGGACCGCAACAGCCTCGGCCTCTTTCTGTCGGTCATCACCGTGGCGGAGGTCGAGGAAGGCATCGCGCGCAGCCATCGGATCGGCGCGCATGCCAAGGCCGGCCGTCTGGCCGACTGGTTGGAGACGGTCTTGCACCTCTATGGCAGCCGCATCCTGCCGATCGACGTCCTGATTGCCCGGCGGATCGGCGTGTTGGCGGATCATGCACGCGCACAGGGCCATGATCCGGGACTGGCCGATCTGGCGATCGCAGCGACCGCGGCCGCGCGCGGCTACACGATCCTGACGCGCAACCTCAGGCACTTCGCACCGCTCGCGATCCCGGCGATCGATCCTTGCGACGCGGTGCCGGAAGACATCCGGCCAAGGACGCAATCATCCGATGAGCCTCGCTGACCGCTCATCTTCCGTCAGACGGCATTTATCCGCGATGAGCGACACGAGATCTTTCATCACCCAGGCCTTTTCGGCGGCATGCAGGCCCTTCCTCGATCACGCGGGACGCGTCCGCCACCGCCCAAGCCAGGCATCATCCCGAGATCATCCCTGTCAGCTCCAGCCGTTCGCTCAAGCGCGCTTCGGTCACATTGAGCCAACCCAACCGATAACAATGTTGCGCCAGCGGAAATAGCGTGATTCGCTGTCCGGCCACTTGAGCGACGCCTGACCTTGTTCGCGTCGAGCAACCGAGATGCGCCACCCGGGCCAATCCGCCAAACTTCGCGAGCCCGTCGAGGTCGCGATGATCCTCGGCCGGTCGGTCGGTCCACTTGACGTCGTATGCCCAGACCGGACAACCACGCGCCGGATCCACCTGCACCACGTCCACTTCGCCGTCGTTCCAGCGAGCGTAATGCAAACGAGGAGATGTTAGCGGTGTGGATCCACTGCGCGAAGGTCGCGGTCTCCGCCAGCGCACCCAGCGCCGAGCTATCGGCCGTCACCGGACCGAACAGCGCCGCCCGCATCGAAGGGTTGGTCAGATAGACCTTGAAGTGCCGCTGGCGCTGGAACCGCTGCGCCCGTTCGTCCACCCGGCGCAGCCGGATGATGAGGAACGCCGCTTCCAGATACTCGAGGTAACGCCCGATCGTGTTCTTCGCCACGTGCGCGTGCTTCGACAATCCCTCAAGGTTCACCTCCTGCCCGGTGTTGTAGGCCAGCGCCGTGAACAGCCGGTTCAGCTCCTGGATGTCCTCGATCCCGTAAAGGCTCGGCAGATCGTGCATCAGCACCTTCTGCACGATGTCCCGCCCGACGAATTGCTGGAAGTCGGCGCGGATCGCCTCGCTCGCCACCACCTCCGGATAACCGCCGAAATTCATGTAATTCCCGGCCCTGACAACTACTTGCCGCCGACCACTAGCGACGCCCATCCGGCCGAGCGGATGCAATGATCGCCGTTCGCGCCGCAAGGCTGGCATGAAGCGGCAGCCGAGGCCAGGTGTCGGCAAGGGTGCACACTATGTGGGGAAAGTAAGCTCAGGCGGCTGACACTAAATCAAGATTCGCCACTTATCTGAACAACAACAAACACTTGCCCCCTGAACTTAGTGACGCTCGCGCGGCCGCTGCCAGTCCATCGGCATCCAACCCGAGCGCCGCGAAAAGGAACCACAGGGTCGACGACACGGACGCGAAAAGGCGCTTGCGGCCTGCTGAAGACACCCCGACGGTCGCCGCATGACCCAGCCGATCAGCCCCACCGATCTCGACGAGCTCCGACGCCTGATGCATCTCGATTGGGCCGATGGTGCCGTCGACGGCGCCCCACCGCTCGCCGACACCGACCGCGCCGCCAATCTCTACGGCGTCGTCGCCGACCCCTATCACCGCCTCGCCTTCGGCAGCCTCTCCCGCGCCCGGCTGCTGCTGATCTGCATCCACAACCTGATGGAGAACCATCAGTGGGACAAGGCGTCCCGCGCCATCGCGCGCCTCGACCGCATGGAGCGCGACCAGGAGCGCGAGCGCGAGCAAGAACGCGTCAGGCGCCAGCCTCTGACCGGCAACATCGAGCCCGCGGCGCCCGCCAAGGCCGCGCCAATCGCGCCGACCGCGTCGGTCAAGCCGCCGCCCGAACCTCCCACGTCCGCGGCACCCACGCCGCTGCCGCGCGCCGTCATGCGGGCGATGTCGACCGCCCAGCTCTTCGAGTTCTGCGCCGGCCAGCTCTCCCTCACCCCCGCCGAGTTCCGCCGCAAGCTGGAAACATCCGCCCCCTTCACGTGACGGCAGGGCCCTGAGCCCCGACCGAGCCCGTCCTGTCCACCCCAACGCCTGCCAGCTTGCCGGAACCGAACGACCCCTCGCGGCCCACCGGCCGGCGAGCCCTTCGCGCATGCGCCCCGTCGACCCAAACCACAGCCCGGCCAAGTGAAAATCGCAAAAAAAAGACAGCCATGCCTCCGCCTCGCCAGGCGATTGCATCGCTTGCCGTGGGCATGCGTTCCTGATCTCCGATACCGATCGGGCGCACCGTGCCGATCGTCGACGCCTGTTCCCTCGAAAGGAGGCATTCATGGCCGACGCGAAAATGATCGCTCACATGACCAGCAATCCCGGCTTTATCGCGGCTCTCGACCAGAGCGGCGGGTCGACCCCGGGCGCCCTCAAGCTCTACGGCGTGCCCGAGGCCGCGTATGCCAGCGAGGCCGAGATGTTCCGGCTGATGCACGAGATGCGCGTGCGCGTCATCTCCGCACCCGCGTTCGCCGGCAGCAAGGTCGTCGGCACCATCCTGTTCGAGCAGACGATGGATGGCGAGGCGAAGGGGCGGCCGGTGCCTTCCTATCTCTGGGAGGAGCGCGGCGTGGTCCCGTTCGTGAAGGTCGACAAGGGGATCGAGGCCGAGGCCGACGGCGTCAGCCTGATGAAGGACATGCCCGACCTCGACGCCCTGCTCGAGCGCGCGGTCAAGCTGGGCGTCGCCGGCACCAAGATGCGCTCGACCATCCGCCTCCCCGACGAACGCGGGATCGCCGCCATCGCGCGCCAGCAGTTCGAGGTCGGCGACAGGATCGCGCGCCACGATCTCATGCCGATCCTCGAGCCGGAGGTGCTGATCAAGAGCGCCGACAAGAAAGGCTGCGAGGCCATCCTGCGCGACGAGCTCATCCATGGCCTCGACGCCCTCCCCGAGGGCCGCCAGGTCATGCTCAAGCTCACCATCCCGGAACAGCCGGATTTCTACATGCCCCTGATCGAGCATCCGCGCGTGGCCCGCGTGGTGGCACTCTCGGGCGGATATCACCGCCACGAGGCCTGCGAGAAGCTCGCGCGCAACCACGACATGATCGGCAGCTTCTCGCGCGCCCTGCTCGAGGACCTGCATCATTCGATGTCGGACGCCGAGTTCGACGCGGCGCTCGATGCGGCGACGAACGAGATCTATGCGGCCTCGGTGCACAAATCCTGACCTGACCGAAGCCTGGTGGCATCCGTGACGCGACTGCCCGTCGACATTTCAGGTGAAGCCGCGAAGCCAGGGACGCCCCGGGACCGATCCGCCACATGTCACGGCGATGTCGATCGGCGACGGAGCGACGATGGCCTTCTATGTCTTTTCCCACCGGACCACGACCGGGTTCTCGCTCAGGGTGCGTGCCGACACCGGCGGATGCGCGTTCACGGCCACCCAGGCGGGGACGGCCTATCGCGGCCAATGCCGATGGGTGAAATCGGGCCACGTGCTCGAGATCCACGAGGTGTCGGCCCAGCCGGAGGGCAAGGGGCTCGGCGCGATCCTGATGTGGGTGGCGAGCAGGCGAGCACGACCTTCGCGGCTCGACTGTCCGCGTCTCGCGACAACCGCGACGGCAACGACGGCCTACCGCTTCTATCGTGATCTCGGCTTGCATCCTTCACCCGACGAGAAGACGCACCGGACGAACATGATTCCGCTCGCGGTCCGGCCCAGCGGCGGCCCCGGCAAGGAGGAATTCGCCATCCGTCTCCTGATCGGACGCATGGCCACCGCGACCTGGAGCGGAGAACGCGAGCATGTCGAGGTGGCTGCCTGGCGCTCGTTCGACCGGGCGTGGGATGTGACCGACATCGAGGAGTGAGCGTGGTGGACGAGCGCCCTTCCCTGGACGCTGACCTTGCCCGCGAAACGCGGCGCCGGGATCAGTGCACGCTGTCGCGACCGAAGTCGGGATGGAGCAGGCGCAAGATCGAGCGATCGACGTCGAGCGAACTCGTCGTCGCGAGGTCCGCGCCGACCGACGGACCGGACCGCTCGCGATCGACGAAAGCCCTGCCCGCGACGATCACCACGAGCTCCGGATTGAGCGAGGCCTGGCGCGCCTGGGCGATGCTCTCGGAGAGCCTCGGCAACTGATCCTCGCGGCTGAATGCCGAGCTCAACGACAGGTCGAGCGCGTCGAACCAGCGGCCGGCGACCAGGTCCCGCAGCGCCTGGTCGTCGGCCGGAAACGCGCAGGTGGGCGACCAGCCGGCACGGGCAAGCACGTCCGAGTCGAGCGCGGCCCCGAGGCGGTGCAATTCGCCCGGCTCCGGCGCCACCAGCACCAGCGGATGGCGCCGGCGCGGACCGACCCGCAACGGGCGCTGTCCCAGGAGCTGCACCGCCGACTGCAGCCGGCACAGGCCGAGCGTGACATCGAACTCGCTGCAATCATCGTCGCGCCAGAGATCGCCCAGCCTCCGCGCGGCCGGCTCGAACAGGGTCGGGTACAGCGCCGGCAAGGCGTCGTCCGCCCGCAATTCCTCGATCAGGTCGAGACAGGCGGCACGGTCGGTCGCGATCAGCAGTTCGGCGAGGTCCGCGGCGCGCGCATGCGGCAGGATCGGGCGTGCCCTCTCCGGCGCCGCATGGCCCTGACGCCGCGCCAGTTGCGGGATCACCGCGGACAGCATCACGCCGCGCAGGATTTCGGCGACCGTGCCGTGGACCGGAAAACTGGCGAGCGCGTCGAGCGCTCCGGGCTCGGCGCCGGCCGCGAACAGCTTGACCAGGAAAGAAGGTGCGGCGTGCGGCGTCCGCCGGAGGCTTTCCACGATGCCGGGCGGCGGCGCGATGATGTCGCCGCGGTCGCTGGCCCCGGGCATCGCGAGCTTCATGCTCCAGTCGGCGAACGCCCGTTCGCGCACCGTCTTCTTGTCGAGCACCTCGATCTCGGTGTGACGCCGGTCGCGCAGGATCGAATTCATGATGCGATCGACCCCCTCGCCCGGGCCCTCGAGCCACTGGTAGAAATGTCTGTGGTCGTAGACCATGACGCCGGTCACGGCCTCGCGCTCGTTGCGCTCCCGCGCCGCGCGGGTCAGCGCCAACAGCTCCGGCGGCGAGAGGGCCTCGATGGCGCGGCTCCGGTAGACGACGGCCGAAAGGCCACCCGCGGCCCCCTTGCCTCCCGCGCCTTTTCGCGACGGCGTCGTCGAGCCGGCCATGATGGTTTCCCCCAGTCGGTCACGTCGCGAAGAACATGGCCGATGTTTCACAAAACTCGGTGATCGGACCAACGGTCAAGAGGAAAACTTCATCGCCGTTCTTGGGCGAACCGCAATCCCGCGCGAGCGCCTTGACCGGCGTGCACGCATCGGCCCCACTCGCGCCATGACCAGCAACCCTCTCCTTGGCGAATGGACGACGCCGTTCGGCGTGCCGCCCTTCGATCTCATCCGCCCGGCGCATGTCGTCCCCGCCTTCGAGCACGCGATGGCCGCCCATCTCGACGAGATCGCCGCCATCGGCCGCGACCCCGAGCCGCCCGACTTCGCCAACACGATCGAGGCGATCGAGCGCGCCGGGCGCCTGCTCGAGCGCGTCGGCAACCTCTTCTCCAATCTCGTCGCCAGCCTCGGCAGCGACGCGCTGCAGGCGATCGATGTCGAGATGTCGCCCAGGCTGGCGCAGCACCGCATGCGCGTCTCGCTCGATCCGGCGCTGTTCCGGCGCGTCGACACGCTCCATGCCGCCCGCGAGACGCTGGCGCTGACGCCGGAACAACGCCGCCTGCTCGATCGCACCCATCTCGGCTTCGTCCGCAGCGGCGCCCGCCTCGCGCCGGAGGCCCGCGCGCGGATGAGTGCGATCTCCGAGCGCCTCGCCGTCCTGCACACCGAATTCGGCCAGAACGTGCTGCACGACGAGAGGAAATGGACGCTGCCGCTCGCCCGGACGGATCTCGACGGCCTGCCCGAGTTCGTCCGCGCCGGCGCCAGGCAGGCGGCCGCCGACCGTGGCAGCGAGGGGTTCCTGCTGACCCTGTCGCGCTCGCAGGTCGACCCGTTCCTCACCTTCTCCGACCGGCGCGACCTGCGCCAGACGGTCTATCGGGCCTGGATCGCGCGCGGCGCCAACGAGGGCGCGCACGACAACCGCCGGCTGATCCCGGAGATTCTCTCGCTGCGGCGCGAGCGCGCGCGGCTGCTCGGCTATGACGACTACGCTTCCTTCCGTCTCGCCGACACCATGGCCGGCTCGCCGGCGGCGGCGGACGGATTGCTGCGCGAGGTCTGGGCCCCGGCCAGGCGCAAGGCTGCCGCCGAGCGCGATCGCCTGCTCGCGTGCGCCCGCGCCGACGGCTTCAACGGGCAGCTCGAGGCCTGGGATTGGCGCTACTACGCCGAGAAGGTCAGGCGGTCGGACTACGCGATCGACGAGGCCGAACTGAAGCCCTATTTCGAGCTCTCGAACGTCCAGGCCGCCGCCTTCGCCACCGCCGAGCGCCTGTTCGGGATCGCGCTGCATGAGCGGTCCGACATCCCGACCTATCATCCCGATGTCGCCGTCTTCGAGGTCACCGACAACAACGGCCATGTCGGCATCTTTCTCGCCGACCATTTCGCGCGCGCGGGCAAGCGGTCCGGCGCCTGGATGAGCAGCTATCGCGACCAGGAGACGCTCGACGGCGCGATCTCGCCGATCATCGTCAACAACAACAATTTCACCCGCGGCCGGCCGACATTGCTCAGCTTCGACGATGCCGAGACCCTGTTCCACGAATTCGGTCACGCCCTGCATGGGCTGCTGAGCCGCGTCCGCTACCCGTCGCAGTCGGGCACCAGCGTCCGCCAGGACTTCGTCGAGTTGCCGTCGCAGATCTACGAGCACTGGTTCGCGCTGCCCGAGACGCTGCGCACGCATGCGCGGCATAACCGGACCGGCGAGCCGATCCCCGACGCGCTCGTCGCCAGGCTGCTGGCCGCCCGCGGCTTCAACCAGGGCTTCGGCACCGTCGAATACACCGCCTCCGCCCTGATCGACATGGCGCTGCATCGACACCCGGATCCGGCCGCGATCGACATCGACGCCTTCGAGCGCGATCTCCTCGTCGAGATCGGCATGCCGGCCGAGATCGGGCTCCGCCACCGGCCGTCCCACTTCCAGCATCTGTTCGCCGGCAACGGCTACGCGGCGGGCTACTACTCCTATCTCTGGTCGGAAGTGCTGGACGCCGACGGCTATGAGGCTTTCACCGAGGCCGGCGACCCTTTCGCGCCCGCGATCGCCGCCCGCCTGCGCACGCTGCTGAGCGCCGGCGACACCGCCGATCCGATGGCGCTCTACGTCGCCTTCCGCGGCCGCCCGCCGAGCACCGCGGCCCTGCTCCGCCACCGGGATCTCGCCGACGCCTGACGCTACTCCTCGAACCGGATCGACCGCATCAGGGTCTCGCGCGCCGAGCGGAGGTGGCGCGCGCACGCCGTCTCGACCGCGGCCGCGTCGCGGCTGCGCAGGGCCGCGATGTAGTCGAGATGCTCGTCGACCGCGACCTCGTTGCGTTCGCGCTGATCGGTCCTGTTCCAGCGATAATGGTAATGGAACACCATCGCAATGACATCATAGAAATCGGTGATGAAACGATTGTCCGCGGCACCGTGCACAAGCCGATGGAATCGCTCGTCGAGCTCGGAGAAGGCGCGGTAGGAGGTGTCGATCGCGCCACGCATGGCGACATGCTCGGCCTCGATCAGCGCGAGGCTGCGCCAGATCGGGTGCGTCTCGGGCAGGCGCGCGAACAGGGCGGCCGAACGATGCTCGAACATCTCGCGCACGTCGGTCAGTTCGAGCGCGAAGGCGCGCGTGAAGCCCTTCAGCACCCAGGTGCTGTGCCGCCGCTTCTCGATCAGGCCGAACCGGCTGAACCGGATCAGGAACTCGCGCACCGTCCCGGTGCTGACGCCGATCTCGCGCGCCATCTCGAGCTCGTTGATGCCGCGGCCAGGCAAGGCGTCGTCGACCAGGATGCGCTGCATGAACCAGCGCTCCACGATGTCCGCGGTCCGGTCGGTCTCCCCGGCGGCGAAATAGTCGAGGGGGGAGGGTGGCCGCAGCGCGCGCTTTTCGCGCTTGTCCCAGGCGATCAATCCCGCTTCCGCCAGCCGGGTCAGCACGGCGCGGACGGTGGTCCGGCTCACGCCGAGCAGGACGCTCAACTGCGGTTCGGAGGGAAGTGCCGTACGCTCGGCCAGCAGATCGAGGCAACCATTATACGCCTGCTTGAACAGCGTGTTCGGCTTGGACATCTGCCCCCCGGTGGCATGGACAATGCGACCCTTGTCGTGTTCTTAATAGATAGAATACAGAGCGACGATCAGACGACCTACGTTTGGCACAAGGGGAAACAGTCATGAACAAACTTCGGAGCGGCCGATCCGTCCTCGCCGCTGTCTGCATCGCCGCAGCATTGGGCGCCGCGCGGCCGGCGTCCGCCGAAACCATCCCGGTGATCGTCAAGGACACCACCGCCCAGTACTGGCAGATCGTGCTCGCCGGCGCCCGCAAGGCGGGCAAGGAGCTCGGCATCAACGTGCCGACGTTCGGCGCGCAGAGCGAGGCCGACATCGCGGGCCAGATCAGCGCGCTGGAGAACGCGACGTCGTCCGGGCCGCCGGCGATCGTGATCGCGCCCACCCAGTTCAGCGCGCTCGGCGCGCCGATCACCGCCGCGGCGAAAGAGACCAAGGTCATCGGCGTCGACAGCGCGGCCGCCACCAGCGCCTTCACGTCCTTCCTCACCACCGACAACGTCAAGGGCGGTGCCCAGGCGGCCGACGCGCTCGGCGAGGCGATCAAGACCAGCAACGGCAGTGCCTCCGGCGACATCGCGGTCATCGTGGCCCTGCCGGGCGTGGGCTCGCTCGACGCGCGCGTGAAGGGCTTCAGGCAGGAGCTCGCCGCGAAATATCCCGACCTCAAGATCATCGCGGTGCGCATCGCCGACGGCCAGGTGACCACCGGCCTGAACATCGCCAACGACCTGCTCACCGCGCACCCGAACCTCGCCGGGATCTTCGCCGCCAACCTGCCGATGTCGCAGGGGGCGAGCCAGGCGGTGGCCGAGGTCAAGCCGGCCAAACTGAGCCTCGTCTGCTTCGACAGCGACGACAAGCTCGTCGGCATGCTCAAGTCGGGCGTCGTCTCCGCGCTCGTCGTGCAGGATCCGTTCCGGATGGGCTACGAGGGCGTCAAGATCGCCGACGAGGCCGCGCACAACAAGCCGGTCCCGAAATCGATCGACACCGGCGTCAACGTCATCACCAAGTCCAACATGGACACCGCGAAGTCCCAGGCGCTCCTCAATCCCAAGCTCGGATGATGCGTGCATGAGACGCGAGGCCTCGGACGCGGCACCCGCGTACGCGCGCGTGCCGATCATGGAGCTTCGCGGCGTCGACAAGCGCTATCCCGGAACCCATGCGCTCAAGCCATGCGATCTGGCATTCGCCGAAGGCGAGATCCATGCGCTGGTGGGCGAGAACGGCGCCGGCAAGTCGACGATGATCAAGGTGCTGACGGGCGCCGTCGCGCGCACGTCGGGGACCATCCTCTGGCGTGGTGAGGAGATCGCGCTTGCCACGCCGCAGGACGCGATCGCGCGCGGCATCAACGCGGTCCACCAGGAGGTCGTGCTGTGCCGCCATCTCCGGGTCGCGGCCAACATGTTCCTCGGCGACGAGCGCCTGTCGGGCGTGCTGCTGCGCGAGCGCGACATGCGCCGGCACGCGCAGGCGGTCCTGGACGATCTCGGGTTCTCGATCGACGCCGGCGCCCAGCTCGCCGATCTGACCATCGGCCAGCAGCAGCTGGTGGCGACCGCGCGCGCGGCCATGCGCGGCACGCGCTTCCTGATCCTCGACGAGCCCACCGGCTACCTGACACGGCAGGAGACCGACCAGTTGTTCCGCCTGGTCCGCCGCCTCAACGCGGAAGGCGTGACCATCGTCTATATCAGTCATCGCATGGAGGAGATCTTCGAGCTCGCCGGCCGCGTCACGACCTTGCGCGACGGCACGTTGATCTCGACCCGGAACGTCGCCGAGACCGACGAGCGCGCATTGATCCGCGACATGGTCGCGCGCCCGCTCGCGGACGTGCATCACAAGGAAGCGGTCGCGCTCGGCGCGCCCATGCTCGCGGTCAAGGGTCTGAGCGGCCCCGGCTTCTCCGATGTCTCGCTCGATGTGCGCGCGGGCGAGATCGTGGGCCTCTATGGACTGATCGGCGCCGGCCGCAGCGAATTCGCGCAATGCCTGTTCGGCCGTACCAGGCGCACCGCGGGCGAAATCGTCTTCAAGGGCAACGCGTTCGACGTGCATAGCGAGCGTCACGCGATCGACGCCGGCATGGCGCTGGTGCCGGAAAGCCGTCGCGACCAGGGGCTCTGCCTGACGCTCGGCGTCGGCTTCAATCTCAATCTGCCGATCTTCGACCGCCTCGGCCGCGCCGGTCTCGTCAACGGCCAGGCCGAACGCCAGGCGGCTGCCAGGCAGGTCGCCGACCTGGCGATCGTCGCGCGCTCCGCCAAGTCACCGGCCGCCACGCTGTCGGGAGGCAACCAGCAGAAGGTGGTGATCGGCAAGTGGCTCGGTCACGGCGCCGATCTGTTCATCTTCGACGAGCCCACCGTCGGCGTCGACGTCGGCACCAAATCGGAGATCTACCGGATCTTCACGCGCCTGCTGCGCGACGGCGCTGCCATCATCCTGATCTCGTCTTATCTGCCCGAGGTGCACGACTTGTCCGACCGCCTGCACGTCTTTCGCGCTGGCCGCTTGGTGGCGAGCCATGTCTCCCGCGACGTCACCGCCGAGACCATCCTGGCGGAGGCGATCGGTGGCTGACGCCATCAGGGTCGCCGCGCGGCCCGCGGCCACGCGCCCGGCCTGGATCGGCGGCCTGCTCAACCTGACGCTGGTCGGCCTGCTGCTGCTGTTGTGGGCGGTGCTGTCGTTCACGACCGACAGTTTCGCCACCCACGGCAACTTCACCAACCTGATGCGCCAGGCCTCGCTCTGGACGATCATCGCGATCGGCGAGACCTTCGTCATCATCACCGCGGGCATCGATCTGTCGGTCGGCGCCGTCGTCGGCCTTGCGAGCACCATGGTGGCGCTGCTGCTGACCGCGCACATGTCGATCCTCGTCTCGTGCCTGCTCACGCTGGTTCTCGGCGTCGCCATCGGCGTGTTCCACGGCTTCGCGATCGTCCAGATGCGTCTGCCGCCCTTCATCACCACGCTGGCGACACTGACCGCGCTGCGCGGCATCGGCCTGCTGATGACCGGCGGCCAGACCATCTCGGGCATGCCAGAGAGCTTCGGCGACTTCTCGCGCGGCACGTTCCTCGGGGTTCCGAATCTCTTCGTGATGGTCATCGTCGTTGCCGTTCCGGCCTACGTGCTGCTGCACCATACCCGCTGGGGCCGCTACCTGTTCGCCACCGGCAGCAACCCGGAGGCGGCGCGCCTGTCAGGCGTGCATGTCGGGCGCACGATCTATCTCGCCTACATCGTCTCGGCGACGCTCGCCGCACTCGCCGGCATCCTCACCGCGTCGCGGATCGGCGTCGGGGTCGCCACCACCGGCGACGGCTGGGAGCTGCAGGCGATCGCCTCGTCGGTGATCGGCGGCGCGTCGCTGTTCGGCGCGGTCGGCTCGGTGCTCGGTCCGGTGCTCGGGGCCGGCCTGCTCACGACCATCAACAACGGCGCCAACCTGCTCAACGTCAATCCGTTCTGGCAACGGATCATCACCGGCGGCCTGATCCTGGTGATCGTCTATTTCGACCAGCGCCGCCGGAGGCGGGCATGATCACGCGCCGCCCGCTCGGGCGCACCGGGCTCGACGTCACCGAGATCTCGTTCGGCGCCGCCAGCATCGGCAATCTCTATCGTGCCATCAGCGACGAGGATGCCGATGCGACGCTCGAGGCCGCCTGGACCTGCGGCATCCGCTTCTTCGACACAGCACCCTTCTACGGCCATGGCCTGTCCGAGCGCAGGCTGGGCGACTTCCTGCGCACCAAACCGGCGAACGACTACGTGCTGGCCACCAAGGTCGGGCGCAGGCTGGTCCCGGTGGCGTTCGACGCGGTTCCCGATCATGGGTTCGTCCGACCGCTGCCGTTCAAGCCGGACTTCGACTACTCCTATGACGGCATCATGCGCTCGATCGAGCACTCCCATGCGCGGCTCGGACTGAACCGGATCGACGTCGCCTGGATCCACGACATCGGCATTCTCACCCACGCCGACGCGAACCAGGGTCATCTCGACGCCCTGTTCTCCGGCGGCCTGCGGGCACTGGAAAACCTCAAATCTTCCGGCGCCATCCGGGCCTACGGCCTCGGCGTCAACGAGGTGGAGGTCTGTCTCGACGTGATGGCGCGCGCGCCGATCGATGCGATCCTGCTCGCCGGCCGCTACACGTTGCTCGACCGTTCGGCGAGCGACACCCTGCTGCCGCTCTGCGTCGAGCGGCAGACCTCCCTCGTCATCGGCGGCGTGTTCAATTCCGGGATCCTCGCGACCGGCCCCGTGCCGGGCGCCAACTTCGATTACGGGCCGGCCAGCGACGACATCCTCGCGTGCGTGCGCGGGCTCCAGGGCGTGGCGGACCGACATCGCGTCTCGCTTGCGGCGGCCTCCATGCAGTTCCCGATGCAGCATCCGGTGGTCGCCTCGGTCCTGATCGGAACCGCGAAACGCGCGAGCCTTTCGCGCAATCTCGATCTTCTGAAGGAACCGATGCCCGACACCATCTGGACCGACTTCGAGCCCCACACCCTTCGCGGCCGGGTCGCGCGATGAAGGTGCTCGTCTGCGGCAAGCCCGGGACCCTGACCCTCGAGGAACGACCCGATCCGCAGCCCGGCCCGAACGAGGTCGTCGTCCGCATCCGGCGCGTCGGCGTCTGCGGCACCGATTTCCATATCTTCGCGGGCAAGCATCCGTATCTCGCCTATCCGCGCATCATGGGTCACGAACTGGCCGGCGAGATCGCATCCGCTCCGAGCGGCAGCGCGTTGCGGCCGGGGGAGACCGCCTATGTCGTGCCCTACATCTCCTGCGGGCAATGCCGCGCCTGCGAGCGGGGCCTGACCAATGCCTGCCGCAGGCTCAGCGTGCTCGGCGTCCACCAGGACGGCGGCATGGCGGAATATCTCGCGGTGCCCGAGAACAACGTCGTGGTCGCGGACGATCTCGGATTGGACGACGCGGCGATGATCGAGTTCCTCGCCATCGGCGCGCACGGCATCCGTCGCGGCGGCGTCGGGCCGGACGACCGCATGCTCGTCATCGGCGCGGGCCCGATCGGCATGGCGGCGATCGTGTTCGCGGGCCTGCGCGGCGCCGATGTCACCGCGCTCGACACCAGGCGCGATCGCCTCGATGTCGCCCGCGCGTCACTCGGCGCGCGGACGACGCATCTGTCCGCGACCGTTCAGCAGGAGTTCGAAGAGGCGACCAATGGCGATCTGTTCGATGTCGTCGTGGACGCGACCGGCAACGCGGGCTCCATCTCGCGCGGCCTCGACTTCGTGGGACACGGCGGCCGCCACGTGCTGCTGAGCGTCGTGCGCGAGGATCTCGTCTTTCCCGATCCCGAATTCCACAAGCGCGAGACGACGCTGCTCGCGAGCCGCAACGCGCTGCCGGCCGACTTCGCCGAGGTCGTCACGCAGATGCGCGCCGGCCGGATTCCCACCCAGGCGTTGCGCACCCACCGCGCGACGCTCGCCGACGCGCCGCGCTGTTTCGAGGACTGGCTGCGGCCGGAGGCGGGCGTCATCAAGGCCGTGCTGGAGGTCTGAGCGCATCATGACGCCGATCGTCCAGTTCGGAACCAGCCGCTTCCTGCAGGCGCATGTCGACCTCTTTCTCAGCGAGGCGTTCTCGCCCGTGGCCGGGGAAGGACCGGTGACGATCGTCCAGACGACCGCTTCGGCCGAACGGGCAGGGCGGGTGGCCGCCTTCGACGCCGGCCATTATCCGGTCCGCCTGCTTGGCTTGCGCGACGGCTCGGTCATCGACCGGACGATCGAGGTGCGCAGCGTCGCCCGCGGCCTCGCCACGTCCGCGCATTGGCCGGAGATCGAACGCGTCTTCGTCGAGGAGGCCCGGACGATCATCTCCAACACCGGCGACCGCGGCTACGATCTCGACCCGGCCGACCGCCCTGACGGCGACGTGCCGCGCGCCTTTCCCGCCAAGCTGCTGAAGCTGCTGCATGCCCGCTTCAGGGCCGGCGGCGAACCCGTCGATCTCTATCCGTGCGAGCTGGTGGGCTCGAACGGCGACACGCTCCGCCGGATCGTGACGGCGCTTGCCGGCACCTGGTCGCTCGACGCGCGTTTTCGTGACTGGCTCGGCACCGAGTGCCGCTGGATCAATTCGCTCGTCGACCGCATCGTCTCCGCCCCGATCGAACCGGTCGGCGCGATCGCGGAACCCTACGCTTTGTGGGCGATCGAGGCGCAGCCCGGAATCGTGCCGCCCTGCCGCCATGACGACATCGTGCTGACAGACCGCCTGGTCGATTACGAGCGCCGCAAGCTCCTGATCCTCAACCTCGGACACAGCTATCTCGTTGAGCTGTGGCGCGAACGGGGGTCGCCCGACGCCATGACGGTGCATCAGGCGATGAACGACACCGCGATGGCGCGCGCGCTCGACGACCTCTACGATCACGAAGTCCTGCCGGTGTTCGACGCACTCGGCATCGGCGACACCGCGCTTGCCTACCGCATGACGACGGTGGAGCGGTTCTCCAACCCGTTCCTGGAGCATCGCCTCGCCGAGATCGCCATCAATCACGACGTCAAGCGGCTGCGGCGGTTCGCTTCCCTGGTGGCTCTCGCCGAGCAGCATGCGCCCGCGCTGCGCCAGCCGCGGCTTCGCGCTTCACTCGCTGGCTGAAAGGAGGCTGCGTGTCCGTCATCAGGCTGCACGAGGCAGACAATGTGCTGGTCTCGCTCGCACGCTGCGAGCCAGGAACCTCGTTCGCCGGCGTGGTCGCGCGTGCGTCGATCCCTGCCGGTCACAAGGTGGCCGCCGTCGCCATCCGCGCGGGCGAGCCGTTGCGCAAGTTCGGCCAGGTGATCGGGTTCGCGAAGTCCGACATCGAGGCGGGCGACTGGGTGCATGAGCACAATGTCGTCATCGGCGACGCCGAGATCCGCCTCGACGAGACCCGCTCGGCCCAGCCCGCACAGGCCACCGGTCCCGCCACGTTCGAGGGCTACCGGCGTGCGGACGGACGCACCGGCACGCGCAACATGATCGGGATCGTCAGCACGGTGAACTGCTCGGCCACCGTCTGCCGGCTCGTCGCCCGCGAAGCCGAGCGAAGCGGGCTGCTCGACGATCATCCCGGCGTCGACGGCATCGTTCCGATCGTGCATGGCGCGGGTTGCGGCATGGGCGGCACCGGTGATGGGTTCGAGCTGCTCGCCCGCACGTTGCGCGGCTACGCCTCGCATCCGAATTTCGCCGCCGTGCTGATGATCGGCCTCGGTTGCGAGGTGATGCAGATCCCCCGGCTTGCCGCGAGCCTCGGTGCCAACCGCATCCATCCGCTCGTCATCCAGGAGTCGGGCGGCACGGCGAGCACGGTCGCGGCCGCGATCGCATTGCTGCGCGACATCCTGCCGGCCGCCGCCGACGCGCGGCGCGAGACGATCCCCGTCTGCGAACTCATCCTCGCCCTGCAATGCGGCGGCTCGGACGGCTATTCGGGACTGACCGCGAACCCGGCCCTCGGCGCCGCCGCCGACATCCTCATCGCCCACGGCGGCACCGCGATCCTGTCGGAGACGCCGGAAATCTATGGCGCCGAGCATCTGCTCACACGCCGCGCCGCGAACCCCGAGATCGCCAGGCAACTGATGGCGCGGATCGCCTGGTGGCGCGACTACACCGCGAGCCTCGGCGGCGAGATGAACAACAACCCCTCGCCCGGCAACAAGGCGGGCGGCCTGACCACGATCCTCGAGAAATCCCTGGGCGCGGTCGCCAAGGGCGGCACCTCGGCCCTGCGGGCCGTCTACGACTACGCGGCAACGGTCGACGCACGCGGCCTCGTCTTCATGGACACGCCGGGCTACGACCCGGTCTCGGCCACCGGCCAGATCGCCGGTGGCGCCAACATCCTCTGCTTCACGACCGGCCGTGGCTCCGCCTTCGGCTGCAAGCCCACGCCGTCGATCAAGCTCGCCACCAACTCCGATCTCTACCGCCGCATGCGCGACGACATGGACATCGATTGCGGCGACATCCTCGATGGCGTCTCCATCCGGCAGAAGGGCGAGGAGATCTACCGCCGCATCGTCGCCGTCGCTTCCGGCGAGAGATCGAAATCGGAACTGCTCGGCTATGGCGACAACGAGTTCGTGCCCTGGCAGCTCGGCGCGGTCATGTAGGGCGATGACGCGCACCGCTTGCCTCGGCGAATGCATGGTCGAGCTGTTCGAGCGCCCCGACGGCCTGCTGCAGCGTGGCTTCGGCGGCGACACGCTCAACACCGCGATCTACCTCGCCCGCCTGGGCCTCGCGGTCGACTACGTGACCGCGCTCGGCCTCGATCCGTTCAGCGACGACATGCTGCGCGCCTGGCGCCACGAAGGGATCGGGACCGATCTCGTCCTTCGCTGCGAGGACGCCCTGCCAGGGCTCTATCTGATCCAGACCGGCGAGACCGGTGAGCGGCGTTTCTCCTACTGGCGCGACAGCGCGCCGGTCCGCCGCCTGTTCACGATGCCCGAAATCGCACGCGTCGAAGCGTCGCTTGCCGGCCACGACATCCTCTATCTGTCCGGCATCACGCTGTCGCTGTTCGATCCGCCGTCGCGTGCGCGCCTGTTCGGCATGATCGATGATCTTCGCGGGTCGGGCTGCAGGATCGCCTTCGACACCAACTTCCGGCCCCGCGGCTGGCCGGATCGCGACGCCGCACGCCACACCTACCGCGCCATGCTCGCGCGGACCGACCTGCTGCTCGCGGGCGCGGAGGATCTGATCCTCCTGGACGGCCTTGCCGACCACGATGACATCGCGTCCAGGCTGCGCGCCTCCTGCCCGGGCGAAATCGTCCTCAAATTGGCCGACCCGGGCTGTCTCGTGGCGGAGGAGGGTGGATGGCTGCATGTGCCGGGCCTCGCCGTCGCCGCGGTCGCCGACACCACCGCGGCCGGCGACAGTTTCGCCGCCGCCTACATCGCCGCGCGCGAGGGCGGCCGGACGCCGGCCGAAGCGGCGCGCGACGGGCATCGCCTCGCGTCGCTCGTCGTCCAGCATCGCGGCGCGATCATACCGGCCCACCTCATGCCAGACAGGGAATTTCATGCTCAAGGGACTTGACCCGCTGCTGTCGCCCGACCTGCTTCACGCGCTGGCTTCCATGGGCCATGGCGACACGATCGCGCTGGTGGACGCCAATTTTCCGGCCGCCGGCAACGCGCGGCGCCTCGTGGCACTGCCTTGCATCGATGTGGTCAGTGCCGCGCGCGCCGTCCTGTCCCTGCTGCCGCTCGACGCCTTCGTCGATGCGCCCGCCACGACCATGCAGGTCGTGGGCGATCCGCACGCCGTGCCCGACATCATCGAGGAACTGACACGTCTGGTGACCGGCACCGGCGCGCCGGCGCCGGCCGCGATCGAGCGGTTCGCCTTCTACACCGAGGCCAGGGCCGCCTTCGCCATCCTGCAGACCGGCGAGCGCCGCCTCTATGGCAACATCATCCTGCGCAAGGGCGTGATCGAGTGATCGTCGACGCCCATCATCATGTCTGGCAGCTCTCGCGCGGCGACTATGACTGGCCGACGCCCGGCATGGCGATCCACCGCGACTACGGGCTGGATGATCTGGATCGCGTCCGCGGCGACGTCTCCGCGACCGTCCTGGTCCAGACGACGGCCACCGATGCCGAAACCGATTTCATGCTTTCGGTGGCGGCATCGTCGGCGGGTCTCGTCCGCGGCGTCGTCGGCTGGACCGACCTCGGCGCACCGGGAGCGGCCGCACGGATCGGCATGCTCGCCGCACGCCAGCCACTGGTGGGTCTGCGCCCGATGCTGCAGAACCTGCTGGATCCGGAATGGATTCTTCGCGACGACGTCTCGCCGGGTCTTCACGCCATGACCCGATCCGGGCTCACGCTCGACCTGCTGATCCTGCCCCGGCAGCTCGCCCTGGTCCCGATCCTGGCGGACGCGCATCCGGCGCTTGCAATGGTCATCGACCATGCCGCCAAGCCGAGGGTCGCGGCCGGGCTGTTCCAGCCTTGGGCCGACGACATCGCACGCGCGGCGCAGGCGCCGAACGTGTTCTGCAAGCTGTCGGGCCTGGTCACCGAGGCATCCGATGACTGGGCGGTCGAGCATCTGCGCCCCTATGTCGATCATCTGCTCGCCGTCTTCGGCCCCGAACGCCTGATGTGGGGCAGCGACTGGCCGGTGGTCGACCTCGCCGGCGGCTACGGCGCCTGGGCAGAAGCCACCGAGAGGCTGCTCGCCGGCGTCGATCCCGGCGGCCGCGCGCGAATTCGCGGCGGCGCCGCCCGATCGTTCTACCGTCTCGACAGGACCTGGCCGTCCTGACCGGCGTCGGGCGCCTTGGACCTGCGCCCGGAACGATGCTACAGGCCGTCGTCATGCAAAGCGTGCGCGCCACCGGTCTGCTTCGACTTATCTGCCCCTGAGCGCAGGACGGGCCGACCTGCCCGTGCCCTCAGGGGAACGGACCGCCCTTCCAGCACCTCACGCAAGCAGGCCAACCCATGACAATCCAGCATCCGAGTTTCGGCGCCGTCTCGCCTGACCGCGTCATCATCTTCGACACCACGCTGCGCGACGGCGAGCAATCGCCCGGCTTCTCGATGAACATCGAGGAGAAGCTGCGCATGGCCCATGCCCTGGCCGACCTCGGCGTGGACGTCATCGAGGCCGGCTTCCCGGTCGCCTCGCCCGGGGACTACGCCAGTGTGGAATGCATCGCGGCGGAGGTTCGCGGTCCGGTGATCGCCGGCCTCGCCCGCACCGGCGGCCGCGACGACATCGTGCGCGCGGGCGAGGCGATCCGCGGCGCCGAACGCAAGCGCGTGCACCACTTCATCAGCACGTCGCCGCTGCACATGAAGTTCAAGCTGCGGATGGAGCCCGAGACGGTGCTCGACGCGATCGCGCACGGCAGCGGGATCGCCCGGCGCTATGCGGACGACATCGAGTGGTCGGCCGAGGACGGCAGCCGGACCGAGCCGGAGTTCCTGTGCCGCTGCGTCGAGGCGGCGATCAAGGGCGGGGCGACCACGATCAACATTCCCGACACCGTGGGCTACGCGCTGCCCGAGGACATCGCGCGCATCTTCGCCATGCTCCGCGAACGGGTGCCGGGCGCCGACCAGGTGATCTTCTCGACCCACAACCACGACGACCTCGGCCTCGCCGTCGCCAACACGCTCGCCGCCATCGGTGCCGGCGCGCGCCAAGTCGAATGCACCATCAACGGCATCGGCGAGCGCGCCGGCAATGCGGCACTCGAGGAGATCGCGATGGCGGTGCGCACCCGCGCCGACCGCGTCCCGGTCACCACCGGCATCGAGACCACCCGCCTGTTGCGCGTCTCGCGCCTGCTCGCGACCATCACCGGCTTCGACGTCCAGCCCAACAAGGCGATCGTCGGCCGCAATGCCTTCGCCCACGAGAGCGGCATTCATCAGGACGGGGTGCTGAAGCACGCCGCGACCTACGAGATCATGACGCCCGAAAGCGTCGGCTGGACCAGATCCTCGCTCGTGCTCGGCAAGCATTCCGGCCGCGCCGCCTTCCGCGACAAGCTGCGCGGCATGGGCTACGGCGAGATGGGCGACAACGCGATCAACGACGCGTTCGCGCGCTTCAAGCTGCTCGCCGACCACAAGAAGATCGTCTACGACGACGACATCGCCGCCTTGATCGACGAGGAGGTGCGCGACCATTCGCGCATCCGCTTCGTCGCGATGGATCTGCGTGGCGGCTCACGCCGGGCATCCGAGGTGGACCTCGAACTCGAGGTCGATGGTCATCCGAGGACAGCGCGGGCGACCGGCACCGGGCCGGTGGACGCGACCTTCAACGCATTGCGGGAGATCTTTCCGCACGAGGCGACGCTGGTGCTGTTCTCCATCGGCGCGATCACCGAGGGGACGGACGCGCAGGCGCGCACGACGGTGCGCCTGTCGGAGAACGGCCGCACCGTCGATGGCCAGGGTGCCGACACCGACACGATCGTCTCGGCGGCGCGTGCCTACATCCACGCCCTGAACAAGCTGGTGGTCAAGCGAGAGAGGCGCGCGCCGGAGGCATTGACCGCCTAGAGCCTGATATCTTCAGCCTGACTCGGTGTGGGATTCCGTTTCGGCGTGAAATCTGATTCAAGATGCTGGCTGGGCGGAGGCCAGCATCGATGGGTCGTCCGTATTCGTTGGACCTGCGCGAGCGGGTTGTGTGTGCTGTCCGCTCTGGGATGAGCTGTGGCGAGGCAGCTGAGCGTTTCGAGATCAGCCACTCTTCTGCGATCCGATGGACGCGGCGAGAGCGCGAGACAGGTAGCCCGGCCGCGTTGCCGATGGGAGGCAAGCGACCATTCACATTGGCGGCCGACCTGCCCTGGATCGCGGCACGTGTGGCTGAGAAGCCCGACATCACCTTGCGTGAGTTGCTGGCAGAGCTGCGCGATCGTGGCGTCAAGGTCAGCTATTTCGGTGTCTGGCACATCGTGCGGCGTTCAGGCCTGAGCTTTAAAAAAAAGCGTTCACGCCAGCGAGCAGGATCGTCCGGACGTCGCCCGCCGCCGCGCGCTATGGAGGCGATACCAGGGCCGGGTTGATGCAGACCGCCTGGTCTTTGTCGACGAGACCTGGGCCAAGACCAACATGACGCCGATCCGCGGGTGGTTCGCCCGCGGCGAACGCCTGGTGGCCAAGGTGCCGCATGGGCACTGGAAGACACTCACGTTCGTCGCCGGATTGCGATCTGACGGGATCTGCGCGCCGTTCGTGCTCGACGGCCCGATCAACGCCGCGAGCTTCCTCGCCTGGGTCGAACAGTGCCTGGTGCCGACGCTCCGGCCCGGCGACGTCGTGGTCGCCGACAACCTCGGCAGCCACAAGGGTGCCGCGGTCCGTCGTGCCATCCGAGCTGCGGGAGCGAAGTTGATCTTCCTGCCGCCCTACAGCCCGGACCTCAACCCGATCGAGCAGGCCTTCGCCAAACTCAAGACGCTGTTGCGCAAGGACAACGCACGGACCGTCGAAGACACCTGGAAAAGCATCGGCCGCGTGCTCGACGCCTTCAGTCCAATGGAGTGCACAAACTATCTGAGGAACTCAGGATATGCGGCAACCTAAAGCTATCAGGCTCTAGAGCATATGTTTCTAGAGCACGACCTTCAGGCTGGCCGACTCCGGTCAGCCTGAACGTGCTCTAAGCGGCTCGACGGCGAGCGGGCCGGGCACCGGCTCGGGCCGCCGCGGCAGCATCACAAGCTTGTCGTCACGTTGCGGCCCGTCGCCGCACGCGACCAGGACGGCACGTGCCGCCTCGATCGCGACCCGTCTGTCCGGCGACATCCGTCGGCCCAGGATGAACATGCAGGCCGCCCGCGCGTCGCGCGCGAGCCGGTCGGCATCCGCCCGGACGAGCACCGACAGGATCGACGGGGTCAGCCAGACCGCGCCGAACGCATGACCGTCCCGTGCGTCCTCCCACATCCGGCGCCTGGGTTCCGTCGCACTCTCCGCGATCGTGGCGCCGTCGCGCCACAACTCGACCAGCAGATCGGACCAGTCGCGCCTGTCCTGCACGTCCGGCGATGCGAGCGGAAGCGTCCGCCATCTTTCGCAGACCGTCTCCACGATCCGCACCGCCGCATCGACCGACGTCGCGCCCTGGAGCGGGTGGGCGGGCGGGAGGATGTCGCCCCGAAGGCAGAGCGCCGCATGCCGCGCCGCCGCCAGCAGCAACCGCTCCGCGTCGTCCCGGCCGAGACGCAGGAGTCCGTTCGTGCCGAGTGCCAGCACCGCATCCATCGCGAGCCCGGTCGCGAAATCGCCTGGCAGCCGCGCATCGCGCCGCAGCGTGCCGAGCAGGCCGCCGAGCCCGGCCGGCGCGCACGACAGGGCCGAGGCGATCATGGCATCCACCGATCCGCCATAAAGATCGTCGCGCGCCGTGAACTGACGGATGGAGCGTGACACTTGTGCGGCGGCGTCGCGGGCGGCGGTGCCGCCGGGACCGCGCGCGTCCCTGATCAGGGACGTCGCGAACAGTTCGGCCTGTGTGCACAGGCGCCTCGCCTGGTCACGCGGCAGCCGGCCGAGTAAGGCTCCATCCGCCGCCAGAGCCGAGAAGGCCAGCTTGCCCGGCTCGAACGGCGCTCGTGGGCCGCCGAGGCCGAGGCGAAGCCGGATCGATCGCAGGAAGTCCGGGATGGTCCGCATCCGACGCTCCGGAATGTTGAGGAACGATACTGTTCCGCAACCTCTTCCGCAAACGTTCCGCGATCAGTCGCCGGGCTGGGCGTAGCCGGGCTGGCCGTATCCGGGCTGGCCGTAGCCGGGCGGCGGGTAGCTGCTCTGGGGATAGTTGCCTTGAGGGTAGCTGCCCTGCGGATACCCGCCCTGATATGCCGGCTGCTGCTGGTAACCGGGCTGCTGATAACCCGGCTGCTGATAGCCGCCCTGGTAGCCCTGCGGCGCATACCCTGCCGGTTGACCGTAGCCCGGCTGGCCATACGCCGGCTGGCCGTAGCCGCTCGGTCGCGACGGCGCGGTCGCGGCCCCACCCGCCGCGCCGAGCGCGCCGCCCGCGAGCGCGCCGATCGCGGCGCCGCGACCACCTCCGGCGAGCGCCCCGATCGCCGCACCGCCGCCCGCACCGAGCAGGCCGCCGCCGACCGCGCGCTGTCCCGGATCACTCGGATCCGTGCAGGCCGCGAGGCAGGTCAGGGCCGCCAGCGCCAGGGCACCCCCCGCGCGGGCACGCACCGCCGTCACCGCTAGTATCCGCGCGACGGCGTCGTCGCAGCCCCGCCGACAGCGCCCAGGCCGCCACCGGCCAATGCGCCAATTCCCGCGCCACGGCCGCCGCCGGCCAGGCCGCCGATCGCGGCACCCGCGCCGGCGCCGAGCAAGCCACCGCCGACGGCGCGCTGGCCGGGGCTGTAGGGATCGCAGGCCGACAGGCCCAGCGCGAGACCGATCGCAGCGATCGTGGCCGTCCGCCGGGCTGTTTGTGCGTGTGTCTGAGACATCGTTTCCTGTCCTTGCGCTTCGCGCTTTGCTGTGAACGAGACGAGATTAACCTGCTATCCTGTCAATCGACGACATGGCGTTAACGCGACGTCTTTACGGCCATTCTTGGTCTCACGCTTCTGTGAAGACACGCAAGCCGAGACCCCGGCACCGACGCGGGCTTGCCCACCGGCGAGCACGCGGTTAAGCCCCACGCCCGACCCGACACACGCCACGAGCGAATGCCCGCCGAGCGGCGTCCGATGGACGCGGCGACGCCGGCCGCCTCTTCCCGCCCGGAGCCACGCCGATGTTCTCCCGCCTTTTCGGCGTCATGTCCGCCGACATGGCCATCGACCTAGGCACCGCGAACACCCTCGTCTACGTCAAGGGACGCGGCATCGTGCTCGACGAGCCCAGCGTGGTCGCCATCGCCGACGTGCGCGGGCGCAAGCAGGTACTCGCCGTCGGCGAGGAGGCCAAGCAGATGCTCGGCCGCACGCCCGGCAACATCTCCGCCATCCGGCCGATGCGTGACGGCGTCATTGCCGACTTCGAGGTCGCCGAGGAGATGATCAAGCATTTCATCCGCAAGGTGCACAACCGCAGAGGCTTCGCGAGCCCGCTGATCATCATCTGCGTTCCCTCCGGCTCGACCGCCGTCGAGCGACGCGCGATCCAGGAGAGCGCCGAGGCCGCCGGCGCCCGGCGCGTGCTGCTGATCGAGGAGCCGATGGCGGCCGCGATCGGCGCCGGCCTGCCGGTGACGGAACCGTCCGGCTCGATGATTGTCGACATCGGCGGCGGCACCACCGAGGTCGCCGTCATCTCGCTCGGCGGCATCGTCTATGCACGTTCCGTGCGGGTCGGCGGCGACAAGATGGACGAGGCGATCATCAGCTACATCCGCCGCAACCATAATCTGCTGATCGGCGAGAGCTCGGCCGAGAAGATCAAGCTGGAGGTCGGCGCGGCGCGGCCGCCCGAGGACTGGGAGGGCGATGGTCCCTGGCGCGAGGTCAAGGGACGCGACCTGATGAACGGCGTGCCGCGCGAGGTCGTCGTCACCCAGCGGCAGATCGCCGAGAGCCTGGCCGAGCCCATCAGCCAGATCGTCGAGGCGGTGACGGTGGCGCTCGAGAACACGCCGCCCGAACTCGCGGCCGATATCGTCGACAAGGGGATCGTGCTGACCGGCGGTGGCGCGCTGCTGTTCAGGATGGCCGACGTGCTGCGTGATTCCACCGGCCTGCCCGTTGTCGTTGCCGAGGACGCGCTGAGCTGTGTCGCACTCGGAACCGGTCGTGCGCTCGAGGAAATGAAGCGGCTGCGCAACGTGCTCACGACGATGTATTGATGCGTTGAAGCGAGCCTTGACAACGTTGCGACTCGCGCGCGCCACATCTCGCAACTGACGAATTTTCGGCGCAATATCCAGCTGCCGCTCCCGGGAGGATCGCCCGCCATGCTTCGGCTGTCCATCCAGGCCCGCCAGGCGCTCGCCAAGCTCGGCGTTCCGCTGTTCTTCACCGTCAGTCTCGCCGTCATGCTGGTCGGGCGCGCCGACGACCGGCTCGCCAGCAGTGCCCGGATGTGGCTCGCCGATCGCTTGTCGCCGCTCTACGCGACGCTGGCCGAGCCCGCGACCCGGATCAGGCGGATCGGCGAGGACCTGCTCGGGATCGTCGACCTCGCGTCCGAGAACAGGCAGCTCCGGGCCGAGAACGCACGTCTCGTGCGCTGGTACGAGGTGGCACTGGCGCTCGAAGCCGAGAATGCGACGCTGAAGGAGAATTTGCGCTGGATACCGGAGCCCTCGCCAAGCTACGTGACGGGCCGTGTCGTTGCCGATGCCGGCGGCGTCTATGCACGCGCGGTTCTGCTTTATGTCGGTCCCAATAGTTCCGTCCACAAAGGCCAGGTGGCACTCGACGCCTCCGGGCTGGTCGGCCGCGTGACCGAGATCGGTCGTCGCTCCGCGCGCGTGCTGCTGATTACCGACAGCAGCAGCCGCATCCCGGTGGAGCTCGCGCGCGAGCACGCGGCCGCGATCATGGCCGGCAACAACGGACGCTGGCCGAGCCTGATGTTCCTGCCCGACGGCGTGCATCCGACGGACGGCGAGCGCGTGCTGACCTCCGCGGAGGCCAATGCCTTTCCAGCCGGGTTGCCGGTCGGCATCGTCAGGCGCCAGCCCAACGGCGGCTTCGCGGTGGTTCCCTCGGCCGCTCTCGACGAGCTGACCGTCCTGCGCCTGTTCGACTACAACCTGCAGGCCGTCCAACCGCCCGCGGCTCCCGGCCGTGCCGTGATCGAGCCGCCCCGGGCCCTCCCGGCGCAGGCCATCACCCAACCGGCGACCTCATCCCACTGATGCCGCCTCGTGGTGAGCATGGAACTCCTGTCCGAGCGACGCCCGGGGATCCGGCCGGGACCCACCCTGCTCCGCCGGCTCGATGCTGCCGGGCGGCGGCTGTTTCCCGCCGTCTTGACGCTGTTCGCGATCGTGCTGCTTGCCTTTCCCTCGCATCTTCCCGGCGATCCGGAACTGCAGCAGGTCATAGCCCTCATCTTCGTCTATTTCTGGTCGGTCTACCGGCCGGCCTCGATGCCGCCGTCCGCGGCCTTCCTGACCGGCCTGCTGTGCGACCTGTTGGGTCCGGCGCCCCCGGGCATCGCCATGCTGACCCTGGTCGCCGTCAACGGAACGAGCATGCGGATACGCACACCGCTCGTCCGGCAGGGTTTCCTCGTGGTCTGGCTCGCGTTCGCCGGCATGGCGGCCTGCGCCTTCCTGGCCCAGTGGGTCCTGACCTCGGCACTCGAACTCAGGCTGGTGCCGCTCCCGCCGGCGATCTTCGAGCTCGCGCTGGCCTGCGGCCTCTATCCGCTGGTCGCGGCCGTGCTGATCAGGCTCCATGCCGGCTTCGCGGCGCCCGAGCGGGCCTGAGGATCGTCCGTTGAAGCGGCCGAAACGGCGTCTTCTGGCCAAGAAGCCGGTCCGTATCGACGACGAGCGGCGCGGCGTCTTCACCCGGCGTGCCCTGTTCGTGATGGCGGCGCAGACCGCGGTACTCGGCGGCCTCGGCGTTCGCCTCTATCAGCTCCAGGTCACCGACGGCGCGAAATACCGGACCATGGCCGACGACAACCGGATCAGCACGAGGCTGCTCGCCCCGCCGCGCGGCCGGATCGTCGACCGGTTCGGCGAGGTGCTGGCCGGCAACAAGCTCAACTGGCGTGCGCTCCTGCTGGCCGACGAGACCACCGACCTCGCGCTGACGCTCGACCGGTTCAACGCGATCGTGCCGCTCGACGCGACGGCGCGCGGCCGCATCGAGCGCGCGGTGGACCGTCGTCATCGCTTCATCCCGATCATGCTGCGCGACTTCCTGAGCTGGGACGACATGGCTCGCATCGAGGTGGCGTCGCCCGACCTGCCCGGCGTGATCATCGATGTCGGCACCACCCGCATCTATCCGCAGGTGGAGCATCTCGCGCATGTCGTGGGCTATGTCGCCCCGCCCAACGAGGCCGACGAGACGGACAACGCGCTCCTCGCACTGCCCGGCATGCGCGTCGGCCGCGCCGGCATCGAGCGCACTCACGAGGCCGAACTCTGCGGCCAGGCCGGCAGCGTCCAGATGGAGGTCAATGCCGGCGGTCGCGTCATCCGCGAGCTCGACCGGCGCGATGGCACGCTTGGCGCCGAGGTGGGGCTGACCATCGATGCCGGCCTGCAGCGCTCGGTGCTCGACCGGCTCGCGGGCGCCTCCGCCTCCGCCGTGGTGATGGATTGCACCAACGGCGAAGTGCTGGCGATGGTCAGCAACCCGTCCTTCGATCCCGGCCTGTTCGACAGCGGCGTCAGCCAGGCGCAATGGGCGGCCTGGAACTCGCCGGACGCGCAGGCGACGCGGCCACTGATCAACAAGGCGGTCGCGGGCCTCTATCCGCCCGGTTCGACCTTCAAGCCGGCGGTTGCGATCTCGGCCCTGCAGGCCGGCACGCTCACGCCCACCGACCGGATCAACTGCCCCGGCTACATCGATGTCGGCGGCGTGCGCTTCCATTGCTGGAAGAAGGGCGGCCATGGACCGCTCGACCTGCATGGCGGCCTGATGAATTCGTGCGACGTGTTCTTCTTCGAGGTCGCCCGCCGCACCGGCATGGACCGGATCGCCGCCGGCAGCCACAATCTCGGCCTCGGTGTGAAGCTGCCGATCGAGCTGCCGCACGCCAAGCCGGGCGTCATCCCGACCCCAGAATGGCGCCGCGCCCATGGCCATCACTGGAACGGCGGCGACACCATCAATGCCGGCATCGGACAGGGGTTCGTCGAGGTCACGCCGCTCGCGCTCGCGACCTATGTCTCGCGCATCGCGACCGGCCGCGCGCTGCAGCCCCATCTGACCCGCGCGCTCGGCGGCGTGATCCAGCCGGGCGCGTCGGCCGGCGACTGGCCGAGCATGGGCCTGCCCGAGGACCAGCTGCACGCCGTCCGCGACGGCATGTGGGCCGTGGTCAACGATCCGCGCGGCACCGCCCCGAAAGCACGCCTGCCTCTGGCCGGCGTGCAGATGGCCGGCAAGACCGGGTCGGCCCAGGTCCGGCGCGTCTCGCGCTGGGCGCGCGAGTTCGGCCATTTCAACTCGGCCAAGCTGCCATGGGAGTTCCGGCCGCACGCCCTGTTCATCTGCTATGCGCCCTACGATGCGCCGCGCTACGCGATCGCCCTCGTCATCGAGCATGGCAATGCGGCCGCCGAGGTTGCCGCCCCGCTCGCACGCGACATCATGGTCGACACGCTCGACCGGAATCCCAGCGTCAAGCCGGAGGCGCCGGGCCAGACCGTCGCCGATGCGTCCCAGGCCGCGGCCGGATCCGCCGCGTCCGTGGTGCTCCCTTGATCCCGTTGCCAGGGCGTTGATCACCGACAAGCGGCTGCTCCGGGCCGAGCCGAGCTTCGGGCTGCTGGCCAAGTTGTGGCGTGTGAGCTGGCTCTACGTCCTGCTGGTCGCGGCCCTGGCCGGCGTCGGCTACGCCGCCCTCTACTCGGCCGGCGGCGGGGCTGCGCATCCCTATGCCGCGCCGCAGAGCGTGCGCTTCGCCGCGGGCCTGGTGATGATGCTGGTCCTGGCGCTGACCGACATACGCTGGCTCGCCCGCCTCGCGTGGCCGCTCTACGCGATCTCGATCGCGCTTCTCGCCCTGGTGCTCAGGATCGGCCATGTCGGCAAGGGCGCGGAGCGCTGGCTTGACATCGCCGGCACCCAGATGCAGCCGTCCGAGTTCGCCAAGATCGCGCTCGTCCTCGTGCTCGCCGCCTACTTCAAGGATGCGAGCTGGCGCCGCATGGCCAACCCGCTGTTCCTGATTCCGCCCGCCATCCTGATCCTGATCCCGGTCGGTCTCGTGCTGAAGGAACCCAACCTCGGCACCGCGGTGATCATCGCGCTGGTCGGCTGCTCGGTCGTGCTCGCCGCCGGCGTCCGCCTCTGGCAGGTCGCCCTGGTGGCGATCCCGGTCCCGTTCGCCGCCAACATCGCCTACCGCCAATTGCACGACTATCAGCGCGCCCGCATCACGACCTTCCTGCATCCCGAGAGCGATCCGCTCGGCGCCGGCTACAACATCATCCAGTCCAAGATCGCGCTCGGATCCGGCGGCATGTGGGGACGCGGCTTCCTGCACGGCACCCAGGGCCAGCTCGACTTCCTCCCCGAAAAACAGACCGACTTCATCTTCACCACCATCGCCGAGGAATTCGGCCTCGTCGGCGGCCTGTCGGTGATGGCGCTGCTGCTGCTGCTCATCCTGGGCGGAATGCTCATGGCGCTCACCTGCCGCCACCAGTTCGGCCGGCTGCTGGCGCTCGGCATTTCCGTGAACTTCTCGCTCTACTGCTTCGTCAACCTCGCCATGGTCATGGGCGCCATCCCGGTCGGCGGCGTCCCGCTGCCGCTCGTCTCCTATGGCGGGTCGGCCATGCTCACCGTGATGTTCGGCTTCGGCCTGCTGATGTCGGTCTGCGTCCACCGCAAGGCCGAGTTCGGCACGCCGGGGCCCGACCAGATCTGGGAGAGCTGATGACGCCCAAGCTCCTCCGCCTCTACCGGCGCACCGACTACGTCGTCGATGGACACGTCCATGTCGCGATCGGCCACCGGTCCCGCGCAACAGACGCCATGCTCACGCGCCTCGGCGCGCGCGCGGGCGGGCTCATCACGGCCGCCAACCCGCGCAGCCGGACCATGCCCGATGCCTGGAACCGACGCATGACGCGGCTGCTCACCGGCCTGGTCGCGCGGCCCACCCTGCCGGCCGAGGGGCGCTACCGCGGCTGGCGCGAGGAAGGCCTGTTCGTGGGCGGCGATCCGCGCAGGCTCGCCCGTGTCGCGCGGATCTTCCGGCAGAACGCCCTCGTCGTCGTCGAATATGGCCGTCCGGCACGGCTGCTGCTGCTCGCGCGCTGAAAGTCAGGGTTCCATCCGGTATCTGGAGTAGACCATGGCGATCGCGGTCTTCATTCCCATCGGGACAATGCCTGGCTCATCTCGCGCAACGCCCCGCAATACCTGAAATCCCTAGCCGGCCAGCCGCTTTTCCGCGCGCTCGATCGTCTCGACCATCGTCTGAGCCGCGCGCTTGGCGATCGGATCCTGTGTCGTCATCAGCAGCCGATCGGCCGTCATCAGCGCCGGCGAGAGGATGCCGCGCAGATCGTGCCGCAGCCGCTTGAGCGTCTCCGTCTCGATCGGCTCGACCGAGGGCGCGGACACCGGCGTCACCGGCCGCGACGCGAGAGAGGCCGTCAGCCCCGAAACCGCAGCCGCGGCGAACGCCGCGATCCCTTCGTCGGCGCCCGACAGCGACAGGATCGACCATACCAGGAGGCCGACGACGGCAACCCCAAGACCGAGTGCGCCGCGTCGACGCCAGGCTCGACCCGGCCTGGCCGTCTCGCCGAGAGCGTTCATCGCCTGTGTCACGAGGCCGCCCTTCCCCTGCTTGTTGGTTCAACTTGGTGGCGCATGATTGACCCTCAAGCAACCGCCGCCTATAAGCCGCGCCCTGACGGATCCGCGACGGCCCGACCGTATGCGCGTCCAGCCCCGTCCGATTGATGGACATGACCCGTTCCAGGAGAGCGCACCCGTGAAGCGCACCTATCAACCGTCTAAGCTGGTCCGCAAGCGGCGCCATGGATTTCGTGCCCGCATGGCGACGCCCGGCGGCCGCAAAGTGCTGGCGAACCGCCGTGCGAAGGGCCGCAAGCGGCTTTCGGCATAGGGCAGGGCTCGAGACGGAGCCCACCGCTTCGATGGCGGCGCCGCGCCTCAAGCGCCGCGCGGAATTCCTGCGCGCCGCTGCCAAAGGCCGAAAGGCGGCAATGCCGGGTGTGGTCGTCCAGGCCCTCGCTCACGACGGCCCAGGGGCTCCGGCGCGGCTCGGCTTCACCGTCACCAAACGAGTGGGCAACTCGGTCATCCGCAACCGCGTTCGCCGCCGGCTTCGCGAGGCCGCCCGGCTGATCTTGTCCCGTCGCCCAATCGACGGCTTCGACCTTGTGCTGATCGGCCGCGAGGGCACGATCGCCCGGCCGTTCCCCGCGTTGCTCGACGACGTCGAGCGCGCATTCGTCCGTGCCGGCGCGCGCGGCGACACCTTATGATCGCGATCACCGTGCCGATCCGCGCATGGCAGTGGATCGTCCGTCCGTTGCTCGGTCCGAATTGTCGCTTCCTGCCATCCTGCAGCGACTACGCGATCGAGGCCTTCGAGCGCCATGGCGCCTGTCGAGGCGCCGCTCTCACCGTCGGGCGGATCGTCCGGTGCAATCCCTGGTGCGAGGGTGGCCACGACCCCGTGCCGCACGTGCATCATCCGAGAACGGCCAGGCATTGATGGAACAGAAGCGCCTCTTTCTCGCCATCGCGTTGTCGGTCGCGATCCTGCTCGTCTTCCAGGTCCTGATCCCGCCCCCGCATCGCCCGACCCAGCAGACCGTCGCCAGCAGCCGCACGACCCCGGCCGCCGCGTCGCCAGTCGCAACCGGCGACGTGGCCTCGCCTGGCACCCAGCCCGTGTCCGTCGCACCGCCGGCGAATGCGCCACGGCTCGCGATCGACGCGCCGCGAGTCCATGGCAGCATCGATCTCGTCGGTGCGCGTTTCGACGACCTGGTCCTGCGCGACTATCACGAGACCGTCGCACCCGGCAGCCCGCTGGTGCGCGTCCTCGAACCGCAGCGTGACCCGCAGCCCAACCTGATCCAGTTGGGCTGGGCCGCTTCCCCCGGTGCCGCGATCCGCATCCCCGACAGCAACACGCTCTGGCATACCGATGCCAAGACGATCGCGCCGGGAAACCCCGCGACATTGACCTGGGACAACGGCGCCGGCCTCGCCTTCAGCATGCGCATCTCGGTCGACGGCAACTACATGTTCACCGTCGACCAGGGCGTCCGCAACTCCGGCGCGTCGCCGGTCCAGCTCTACCCCTGGTCGCGCGTCTCGCGCGGCTACACCCCCGTGGTCGCCGGCTCCTACCTGATCCACGAGGGCCCGATCGGCGTGCTGGACGGCGTCCTGCAGGAGATCGGCTACAAGGCGACCGTCACCGACAGCGAGAAGAACAACGGCGTCGCGCAGACGCACGCCTCGACGGGCGGCTGGGCCGGGATCACCGACAAATACTGGCTCTCGGCGGTCATCCCCGCCCAGAACCAGGCGATCACGGCGTCCTACCGCCATGTCCCGGGTGTCGGCCCGGATGCGGCCGGCACCTACCAGGTCGACACGCTCGGCCGCGACGCGGTCATCGTCCCGCCGAACGGCGCGGCACATGTCGACAGCCACGTCTTCGCCGGTGCCAAGGAAGTCCACCTGCTCGACGCCTACATGCGCGACCTGCAGATCCCGCATTTCGACAAGGCGGTCGATTTCGGCTATTTCTACTTCCTGACCAAGCCGATCTTCTTCATGCTCGACTGGCTCAGCAGCCAGATCGGCAATTTCGGCCTCGCGATCTTGGTCTTCACCCTGTTCGTCAAGGCGCTGTTCTTTCCGCTTGCCACCAAATCCTATCGCTCGATGAGCAAGATGCGCCTGCTTGCGCCACGCATGCAGAGCATTCGCGAGCGCTTCAAGGAAGATCCGACCGCGATGCAGCGCGAGACGATGGCGCTCTACAAGTCGGAAGGCGTCAACCCGGCCAGCGGCTGCCTGCCGATGCTGATCCAGATCCCGGTGTTCTTCTGTCTCTACAAGGTGCTCTACGTCACCATCGAAATGCGGCACGCCCCGTTCTTCGGCTGGATCCACGATCTGTCGGCGCCCGACCCCACTAACCTGTTCAACATGTTCGGGCTGTTGCCGATCAACCCGACCAGCCTCTCGCCGCTGCTGGCACTCGGGATCTGGCCGATGGTGCTGTGCGTGACGATGTTCCTCCAGCAGCGGCTGAACCCGCCGCCGCCCGATCCGGCGCAGGCGCGCATCTTCCAGATGATGCCCTTCATCTTCACCTTCATGATGGCGCGCTTCCCCGCCGGCCTGGTGATCTATTACTGCTGGAACAACCTGCTCACGGTCGCCCAGCAATGGTTCATCATGCGCAACACCACGCTCACCAAGCGCCAGCCCAAGGTCGCCCGGACCTGACGGACCCGGACCTGACCGATGACGACGCGGCGCAGCTTGAAGCGGGACGCCTGCTGTTCGCGCGCGAAGCGACCTTCTTCCATGGCGCGCAGCGACTCGATCAGTTGCCGGACCAGCGCCTTCCCGAGATCGCCTTCGCCGGCCGCTCCAACGTCGGCAAATCCTCGCTGATCAACGCGCTGACCGGCAGGCGCGCGCTCGCGCGCGCCTCCAACACCCCGGGCCGCACCCGTCAGCTCAATTTCTTCGCGCTCGGCGAACGGCTCACCATCGTCGACATGCCCGGCTATGGCTACGCGCAGGCCGGGCATGCGATCAAGCGCGACTGGCAGGGCCTGATGCTCGACTATCTCCGCTTCCGTCCGTCGCTCGCGCGCGTCGTGCTGCTGCTCGATGCCCGTGTCGAGATCAAGGAAAGCGACAACACGGTCATGGACCTGCTCGACCATGCCGCCGTCGCCTTCCAGCTCGTGCTGACCAAGGTCGACAGCGTCAAGGATCCCAGGCAGGCCGCCAAGCAGGCCGAACTCGAGGCGCTCGCCCGCGCCCATCCCGCGGCCCATCCCTCGGTCATCGCGACGAGCGCCGAAACCGGGTTCGGCATCGCCGAATTGCGCGTCTCGCTCGCCGCCCTCGCGTTGCCAGACGCCCTGACCGCCGTGATGGAGGACGCACGATGAGCATGAGCGAGGCCGGACTCGCCCGCGCCCGCGAGCAGGCCGACATCCTGGCCCGCGCGCTGCCCTACCTTCAGCGCTACACCGGCGACACGATCGTGGTGAAATACGGCGGCCACGCGATGGGTTCCGGCCCGCTGTCGGAAGCCTTCGGCCATGACGTGGCACTCCTCAAGCAGGTCGGCGTCAACCCTGTCGTCGTCCACGGCGGCGGTCCGCAGATCGACCAGATGCTCAAGCGTCTGGGCGTCCAGAGCAGCTTCATCGACGGCCTGCGCGTCACCGACGCCGCCATGGTCGAGGTTGTCGAGATGGTGCTGGCCGGCAGTGTCAACAAACAGGTGGCCGGCCTGATCAACCGGGCCGGCGCCATGGCGGTCGGATTGTGCGGCAAGGACGGCGGCCTGATCCGTGCCCGCAAGCTGCGGCGCACCACGCGCGATCCGGACAGCCACATCGAGCGCGCGCTCGATCTCGGTTTCGTGGGCGAGGTCGAGCGCGTCGACACGAGGGTGGTGCATGCGCTCACCGGCTCCGGCCTGATCCCGGTCATCGCCCCGGTCGGCTACGGCGCCGACGGCCAGACCTACAACATCAACGCCGACACCGTCGCCGGCGCCATCGCCGGCGCCTTGGGCGCCACACGCCTGCTGATGCTGACCGACGTGCCCGGCGTGCTCGACAACGACCGCCAGCTCATCGCCGAGCTCAGCATCGAGCAGGCTCGAGCCGGGATCGCGAGCGGCATGATTTCGGGCGGCATGATCCCCAAGGTCGAGACCTGCCTCGCGGCACTCGCCGCCGGCGCCTCGGCCGCCGTCATCCTCGACGGACGGGTTCCGCACGCGTGCCTGCTGGAGCTGTTCACCGACGCCGGGCCCGGCACGTTGATCCGAGCATAGCGCGAAGCTCGCGGCGCTTCAGCGCAGCGGGCGATGGGTGTCCGGCAGCGCGATCGTCGACGTCGCCTCGATGATCTGCTTGGGGCCGCCCTTGGGCGGCAGACACGGGCGGGGGGATGGAAGGCAGCGGGCAGGACAGGATGGCGAGTTGGTACAGCAGGGTCGGCTCCTTCACGAGTGTGGCCGCCGCGGCTTGGACGCTCTCGAGCCACGCCGGACCACCTAGTCCTGTGCGGTCGGCCGGATGACGATGCTGCCGACATCCACGTCGGGCGGCTGCTCGAGCGCGAAGAGGATGCCGCGCGCGATCGCGTCCGGAGGGATCGCGATGCCCTTCAATCGCTCTTCGATCGCCGTTCTCGCCCGCTCATCGGTCATGGAGCTCGCAAAATCCGTGGCGATCACCCCCGGCGACACCTCGGTCACGCGCAGGCTCGGCCCCGCTTCCTGCCGCAGCGCCTCCGTCAGCGTGCGCACCGCGTTCTTGGTGGCGGCGTACACGCCCATGGTCGGCAGGATCTTCAGGCCGGCGGTGGAAATCACGTTGATGACGTGGCCATGGCCCTGCCGCGCGAACACCGGCAACGCGGCGGCAATGCCGTAGAGGGTGCCGCGCAGGTTCACGTCGATCATCGCGTCCCAATCCTCGACGCGCAACGCGTCCAAGCGCGAGATCGGGCCGATGCCGGCGTTGTTGACGATGGCGTCGAGCCGGCCGAACCGTTCGACCGCGTGACCCACCAGCGTCTCGAGATCGGCCCGCCGCGTGACGTCGGTCACGCGATACGCCGCCTGGCCTCCGGCATCGTTGAGCTCGGACGCCAGTGCTGCGAGGACATTCCCGCGCCGCGCGCCGAGCACCACGGCATGGCCATGGCGGGCAAGCAGCCCGGCAGTGGCCCGCCCGATGCCGCTGCTGGCACCCGTGATCGCGATCACCTTGTTCGTGTCGGCCATGTCGCTTCTCCGTCGGGCCGAAGGCAAGCCATCCCGCCGGCTCCGGACCGCACCCATGGCACCGGAGAAAGCCGGCACCGGCGCGCCCGGGATCAGGCCTTCTCGACCTGGCCATACTCCAGATCGACCGGGGTCGAGCGCCCGAAGATCGAGACCGACACCTTCAGGCGGCCTTTCTCCTCGTCGATCTCCTCGACGGTGCCGTTGAAGCTGGTGAACGGCCCGTCGGCGACCCGCACCTGCTCGCCCACCTCGAATAGCACCGACGGACGCGCCGGACGTTCGATACCTTCCTGCGCCTGGCGGATGATCCGCTCGGCCTCGGCTTCCGAAATCGGCGAGGGCCTGGTCTTGCTGCCCAGGAAGCCCGTCACCTTCGGCGTGTCCTTGACCAGGTGCCACGCCTCGTCGGTCAACTCCATCTTCACCAGCACGTAGCCGGGGAAGAACTTCCGCTCGGCGTTCACCTTCTGGCCGCGGCGGACTTCGACGACGTCCTCGGCCGGAACCAGCACCTCGTCGAAATGGTCGGCCAGCCCCTTCTGAGCCGCCTGCTCCTTGAGCTGCTGGGCGATCTTCTTCTCGAACCCGGAATAGACGTGAACCACATACCAGCGCTTGGCCATCGAATGCTTCCCTCAGCCCTGCAGGCCGAACAAGGCGCGCACGCCGTAGCCGATTGCCTGATCGAATACGAGAAAGAACAGGGCGACCATGATGGTCATCGCGAGCACCAGCCCGGTCGTGACCATTGTATCGCGACGCGTCGGCCAGGTGACCTTGGCCACCTCGGCACGAACCTCGCGCGCGAACTTGATCGGTTGAACGGCCACATGTCCCCCTGTCGCCCACGCCCCATTCAATCACGGGAGCGCGCTGGCAGGGGTGGAGGGTCTCGAACCCCCAGCCTCCGGTTTTGGAGACCGGCGCTCTAGCCAATTGAGCTACACCCCTGCGCGGCCCGTGCCTCTCAGGCGCGCGGGAAGGGCGTAGAAAGAGCGGCGACCCCGCAAAGTCAAGTGACCAGTCACCGAGAGCGCGGTGGAGCGGGTGACGGGAATCGAACCCGCACAGCCAGCTTGGAAGGCTGGAACTCTACCATTGAGCTACACCCGCGCGCCGTCGATCAGGATAGCACACGATTGGTGGAGGGGGTTGGATTTGAACCAACGTAGGCGTGCGCCAACGGATTTACAGTCCGTCCCCTTTAACCACTCGGGCACCCCTCCGGCGCGGTCGGACCTAGTGCACCGGCGCGATCGAAGCAAGCGGCTTCGTTCGCCACGGGTGCATCCCGCACTGGCCTGAGCGGCTGCCCCTGTCAACGCGGGCACGATCGGGCCAATATATGCCTCGTGACACAAGCTCCCCGCAGCGGGCCGCCTGAACGGCGCCATCCTCATACTCATGGTCCGGGCCCCCGCCCCACCGTCCAGCTTGCGCGTCCTTCCTCGCCGGCGCCCGCTGGCCCGAAATCGCCAGCCGGCACAGTCTGGCTCTACGGGCTGCATCCGATCGCGGCGGCACTCGCCAATCCGCAGCGTCGGCTGCGCCGCCTCCTGCTGACCGAGGAGGCGGAAGCTGCGCTCGCGGCGGAGCACCCCAAGCCCTGGCCGCTTACCGCCGAGCGGTCCGACCGCGCGCGTATCGACCATCTGCTCGGTCGCGATTCGGTCCATCAGGGCGCTGCCTTGCTCGCCGACCCGCTGGCTCCGCCGCCGCTCGCCGCCTGCCTCGAGCGCCCCGGTCCGATCCTCGTGCTCGACCAGATTTCCGACCCGCGCAACGTCGGCGCGATCCTGCGCTCCGCTGCCGCCTTCGGCGTCGCCGCCGTCATCGCCCAGGAGCGCAATGCGCCCGAGGAGACCGGCGCGCTCGCGAAGGCCGCCTCGGGCGCCCTCGAAACCATGCCGCTTCTGCGCGCGGTGAACATCGCGCGCACGCTCGTCGCCCTCCGCGCCGCCGGCCTCTGGATCGTGGGACTGGCCGCCGGCGCCCAGACGCTGTCCGGACCCTCCTTCGCCGCCCGGCGGCTGGCGCTCGTCCTCGGCGCCGAAGGCGAGGGGCTGCGCCGTCTCACCCGCGACAGCTGCGACGAACTGGCGGGCCTCGCGATGCGGGGTGCTGCCGAAAGCCTCAACGTCTCGGTCGCCGCCGGCATCGCGCTCTATGAAATCGCGCGACGGGCCTGACCGATGGCGTCCCCCTGGCAGGAACTCGAGATCGAGCCGACCGGCGACGTGGTCGCGATCAGGCGCGCCTATCGCGCCCGCCTCGGCCGCACCAGGCCCGAGGAGGCGGCCCGCCTGCTGGCCGCCTATGAAGGTGCGATCGCGGCACTTCCGGTTTCGATCAGCCCGACCACCCAACCGTCCGCCGCGAGCGGCGCCATCGAGGAGGCGATCGCCCAGGGACGCCCGGTCGACGCCGCTGCCCTGATCGTCGACGGACGCGCCCGGTCGACGCTGACCCTTCGGCACGACATCGAGGCGGTCGAACAGCTGATCGCGCACCTGACCACCGAGCGGACAGTCACGGGCGCCGACATCGAGGGTGTCGCGCAGGCCCTCGGCTGGTTCGATGAGGCGCGCTCGCTTCCGGCCGGCGCCGCGTTCATCCGCCTTCGCGCCCGGTTGGCGGCCGAGCGGTGGCTCGACGGCCTGCGCGAGGCGGCGTCGCGGCCACGTCTGTTCGACGCGCGAGCTGCCGCCGCCAGGCTGCTGATCGGTGCCGCGCCGACGGCGCTCGCCCGTGTGACGACCCCGCGATCGGCGCTCGTGACGCTGTTGTCGGAGTTCGACGGGCATCGGGAATGGATCGAGGGACAGCTCGACCAGGACACCATCAGCGATGCGAGGCGGATGGTTGGAACCTAGCGGTGAGCCCAGGTGGCGCGGCGCGTCTGGTGCTCGCCGCGAGCGGTGTCGTCGCGGCGTTCGTGGCACTTCTGCCGGCCACGCTTGCGATCCTGATCGCACTGTTCGATTTCAGCGCCCATGGCCTGCTGGGCATGTCGGGAACCCTGCTTGGTCTCGCCACGCCGTTCGGTGGCGGCGGGGGTCTCGCCACCTATCGCGGGGTCTCGGTCGACCTGCCGCGCGCCATCCTCGTCTCGGTGCTGCGTGGACTGCCGCCGATCGGCATGATCGTCCTGGCCGCACGTCCCGGGGACCGCACGCGCTGGATCCTGGCTTCGGTCTGCGGCGCGCTCGCGGTCCTGACCGCCGGCTGGGCCGCGGCGCCCGGTCTGATGGCCGGGCTGGGCTTGATGCTGCGCGCCAACAAGAAGCTGGGGGAACAGAAGCCTGTCCCCCCAGACCCCCCGGCAATCGTCAGATGACGTAGTCGACGGGGGGCAGCGTCTGGTCCATCGTCAGGGCCGGCATGCCGGTATGGCGGGTCCCGAGCGGACGCGCGGGATTGCCCACGACCGTGGTGTAGGCGTGCACCGCCTCCAGCACGATGCTGCCCGCCCCGATCTTCGCACCCTCGCCGACCTCGATATTGCCGAGCACCTTGGCACCGGCCCCGATCAGCACGCCGCGCCTGATCTTCGGATGACGGTCGCCGCACTCCTTCCCGGTCCCGCCCAGCGTCACGCCCTGCAGGATCGAGACGTCGTCCTCGATCACCGCCGTCTCGCCGACCACGATGCCGGTCCCGTGGTCGATCAGGATCCGCCGCCCGACCTGGGCCGCCGGATGGATGTCGAGCCCGAACACCTCCGAGCCTCGCGACTGCAGGGCCAATCCCAGGTGGCGTCTCCCCTGTGACCAATACCAGTGCGCGGCCCGGTGCGCCTGCAACGCCTGGTAGCCCTTGAAGAACAGGAACGGCGTCATGTGGTCGGGACACGCGGGGTCGCGGTCCCGCACCGCCATCAGATCCTCCGACGCCGCGTCCAGGATCGCCGGATCCCGCGCGATCGCGTCCGCCAAGAGCCGGCGGAGCTTGTCCGCGTCCAATCCATCGCCCGCAAGCTTGGCGCCCAGCAGCGCCGACAACGCGTCCGCAAACCCGTTGTGCCGCGCAATCGACCGCTCGACGAGGCCCGCGAGCGCGGGTTCGTCAGCGGCGATCCGCGCGGCCTCGGCACTCAGGATGTCCCACAACCCGATCCGACGCAGGGTGCTGGCGTCGGGCTTCTCCCGCAGGATGGTCGTCATGATCTGGCAGCGCTTCCCCTGTCCGGATCTGCATCTGGGAAGCCGTCGGCGATCGCGCCAGCATCCGCCGTCACGCCCATCGCCCGCCGCATGAACAGGCGCTTGAGCGGCCCGATCCGCCCGACCCCGGCAATGCCGAGGTCGCGCGCCGCCCGAAGCAGCGGATTGTCGTTGCTGAACAGGCGGTCGAGCAGGTCGGTCGCGGCCAGCATCGCGAGGTCGTCCGGACGCCGCATCGCCTGGTAGCGCGCCAGCAACGCCGCGCCGCCCGGATCGGCGCCGGCCCGCACCGCGTCACGAACCAGGCCGCCGAGCGCGATCGCGTCACGCAGCCCGAGGTTCAGTCCCTGCCCCGCGATCGGATGAATGCCGTGCGCCGCGTCGCCCACCAGCGCCAGACGCTCGCCGACATACCGGTGCGCATGCATCGCCGACAGACGGTAGAGCCAGCGCCGCCCGATCGGCCGCACCGCACCGAGATGGCCACCCAGCCGCCGCCTGATCTCGTGCGCGAAGATCGCGTCGCTCGCCTTCATCATCCGCTCGGCGAGCCCGCTCTCCTCGGTCCAGACGATGGCGGACACGTCCGCCGCACCCTCGGTCGGCGCCATCGGCAGCTGCGCGAACGGCCCGGCCGGCAGGAAATGCTCCAGCGCCCGGTTGCCGTGCGGGCGCTCGTGGGCGACCGCGCTCACGATCCCGCTCTGCCCGTAGGCGATCCTGGTCACCGGGATGCCCGCCGCCCGCCGCAGCGGGCTGTCGCGTCCCTCGGCGGCCACCACCAGGTGGGCCCGGACCGTGCGTCCGTCTTCGATCTCGAGCACCGCGCGGCCGTCACCGATGCCGCGGTCATGAAAGCCGACCGGCGCGATGACCATGATCCCCGCCTGGTGCAATGTCTTGTTGAGCGCCATCCGCAGGCTGCGCGCCTCGGTCATGAAGCCGAACGGCCCGGCGCCGGCTTCGTGTTCGTCGAAATGCAGGAACAGCGGCGAGGCCGGCCGGCCGAGCTTGCCGTCGCTCACCCTGATCGCTTCGATGGGACAGGAGGGCAGCGGAAGATTGGCCCACACGCCAGCCGGCTCCAGCAGGTCGCGGCGCGAGCCGGCTGCGATCGCGTAGGCGCGGCCGTCGAAATCCGGATGCTCCATCGGCGGCAACGCGCGGCTGTCGATGACGGCCACCGAGACGCCGCCGGCGTGGAGCAGACAGGCGAGCGATGCCCCCACCGGCCCGGCGCCGACGACGCAGACATCGACATCGATCATGAGCTCAACCTTCCAGGAACGCGACAGATGTTCGTTTCGGCATCGTAGGAAGCGTGAAATGCTCATTTCGAGTGCAGAGCGTCACGACCGATCGTGATCGGTCGCCGTCGGTCCGATCGGGAACCCTGGCACGCTTATTGAAACAACAGCTGGCAGACGACGTGGCCACGGTCTGCCGTCGACCCAACGGAGTGAGGTGGATGAAGCTCATATTGGCCATCATCAAGCCCTTCAAGCTTGACGACGTGCGGGAGGCGCTGACGCCGCTCGGGGTGCAGGGTCTCACCGTGTCGGAAGTGAAGGGGTTCGGGCGCCAGAAAGGCCAGACCGAGATCTATCGCGGCGCGGAATATCACGTGAGCTTCCTGCCCAAGGTGAAGATCGAGATCGCGGTCGCCGACGGCCTCGTCGACCAGGTCATCGAGGCGATCACCAAGGCGGCGCACACCGGCAAGATCGGCGACGGCAAGATCTTCGTCCTCGACATGCATCGCGCCGTCCGGATCCGCACCGGCGAGACCGACGACGAAGCGCTCTGACCGCCATTCCCTCGGAGACGACATCCGCATGAGAACGTCCATCAGGTTCGCGCGCGCCGCCGCGATCCCCGTTGCAATGCTCGCGATTTCGACCGCGCCAGCGTTCGCCGCACCCACACCGCCGCCGAAGGTCGACACCGGCGACACCGCCTGGATGCTGACCAGCACCGCGCTCGTACTGATGATGACCGTTCCCGGCCTCGCCCTCTACTACGCCGGCATGGTGCGCAAGAAGAACGTCCTTGCGACCCTCATGCAGGCCTTCACCGTCTGCTGTCTGGTCACAATCACCTGGATGGTTGCCGGTTACAGCCTCGCCTTCACCACCGGATCGCCCTACATCGGCGACGCCAGCCGGTTCCTGCTGCGCGGCATCGAGGCGCACATCGTCAAGGGCGTCGACGTCGGCTTCGTGCTCGGCGCGGGCTCGTCGAACGAGAGCCCGTTCACGATCCCCGAGACCGTCTACATGATGTTCCAGATGACGTTCGCGATCATCACCCCGGCGCTCATCGCCGGCGCCTTCGCGGACCGCATGAAGTTCAGCGCCATGTGCATCTTCATGGTGCTCTGGTCGCTGCTGGTCTATGCGCCCATCGCCCACTGGGTCTGGTCGCCGATCGGCTGGGTCGGCACCGGCATCGGCGCCATCGACTTCGCCGGCGGCACCGTCGTGCACATCAATTCCGGCATCGCCGGCCTGATGTGCTGCCTCGTGCTCGGCAAGCGCACCGGTTATGGCCACGAGGACATGGCGCCCTACAACCTGACCTACGCCGTGATCGGCGCTTCGCTGCTCTGGGTCGGCTGGTTCGGCTTCAACGCCGGGTCCGCGGTCGGCTCGAACGGCCGCGCCGGCATGGCGATGGCGGTGACCCAGATCGCGACCGCCGCCGCGGCACTCGGCTGGATGGGCGCCGAGTGGATCACCAAGCGCAAGCCCACCGTGCTCGGCATCATCTCGGGCGCCGTCGCGGGCCTGGTCGCGATCACCCCGGCTTCGGGCTTCGTGCTGCCCGGTCCGGCCTTGGTCATCGGTGTCGCCGCCGGTGTCGGCTGCTTCTGGGCATCGACCTCGCTCAAGCACATGCTCGGCTACGACGACGCGCTCGACACGTTCGGCGTGCACGGCATCGGCGGCATCATCGGCGCCCTGCTCACCGGCGTCTTCGCCTACGGCCCGCTGTCGGCGACCGACGCCAGTCCGGCCGGCACCGTGGGCGGCCTCGCCCAGTTCGTCATCCAGTGCAAGGCCGTCGCCATCACGCTGGTCTGGAGCGGACTGATCTCGCTCGTCATCCTAAAGCTGATCGACTGGACGATCGGGCTGCGTGTCACCACCGACGAGGAGCGCGAGGGTCTCGACATGACCCTGCACGGCGAGCGCATCAGCTGATCGAAGGACGGCCAGGACCGGATGTCCTGGCCGTCCGCTAGAGCGTGACCGGTTTAGGTTGACATGAAATGCGAGAGCCGATCACGCTCTAGCCTTTGTTTTGACGAGCAATTTTATCGCTGTGCTGACGCAACTTGAAGCGATATTGCTCTAGCCGTCTTCCAGGATCTTCCTCACCGTCGCGACCAGCTCGCCCGGGCCGTAGGGCTTCCGGAGCAGGGCCACCCCCTTTGCCCGTCGCCAATCCTGCCCCAACACGTCCGGCCGTCCCGTCGCCACGATCACCGGGAGCGCAGGCGTCCGGTTCCGCATCGCGCTTGCCACGTCCAGCCCGGTCTTGTCGCCCGGAAGATGGATGTCGGTCACCAGCACGCTCACCGGGATCGGCGACCGCTCGACCAGCTCGAGCGCCTCGTCCGCCGATCCGGCATGTAGAACCGTGAAGCCCGCATCGACGAGGCTCTCCGCCATGATGCTCCGGATCAACACTTCATCTTCGACGAGGAGAACACACAAACCCGCTTCAGCCTTTCCCGATGATCCATCCTGGATAAGGCCAACTCGCCGCCCCTCGTCCCGTTGCCTGCAACTGGATCGGCCGCCGATCACGAAGTGGCGGACGTGGCAGGATCGTCACGAATTCGTCTGCTCGTCGTCCGGCGGATCGTCCTGCGGTCGATAGTAGAGCGCGGCGCAATCGGCCCCGAGCACGCCGCGCCTGACACGCACATCGTCCCGCCAGGCGTCGTCGATGATGTCGAGCACGTCGATGTTGCGGTCCTCGAAATACATCTTGTGGACCTGCCGCCGCTCGGCGCCGTAGACGATGCGCCCGATGCTGGCCCAGATGCTGGCCATGCTGCACATCCCGCATGGCTGCAGGGTCGAATAGAGCGCGGCCCCGCGCAGATCGTCACGGCCGAGGCGCTCGCAGGCGCGACGCATCGCGACGATTTCGGCATGTGCCGTCGGATCGTGCCGCAGCCCGACCTCGTTGAGCGCCTCACCCACGATCACGCCGTCGAGCACGACCACGCAGCCGATCGGCGATGCTCCCGGGGTCTCTTGCGCCAGACCGGCCAGTTCCAGCGCGCGCCGCATGAACCGGTGATCGGCCTCGTCCTGCTGATCCACGGCACGTTCCTACCAGTTGGGCCAAAGGCCGGGCGTCGCGATCTCGACCGAATGGTTGTCGGGATCACGGAAGTAGAGGCTGGTGCCGCCCCGCGGCCAGATGACGCGGCTTTCGATCGCGATGTCCATCGCGGCCAGGCGCGCCTCCCACGCCGCGAGCTCGCCCCAAGGCATGCCGAAGCACAGATGCTGCTCCCCGATTGCGTCGTGCGGCGGGATGTCGCCGGTCGACGTCGGGCTCGGGCTGGTTGATGCGCCGCGTCGGAACAACAGCAGCACGGACCCGCCGGGCACGCCCATCCCCGCCATCCTGTCGTCGCGGAGGAAACATGCGAGCCCGAGCACGCGCGCATAGAACTCCTGCGCGCGATCGAGATCCTCGACATACAGCGAGAGTTCAAGCATGTGGCTCAGGCGCGGGGCGGCGTCGTTCATGATCGCCTGAACGCGCGGCGACGCCGCGGGCTTCCAGCCTTCTGGACGGACGCGCGAACCCGCCTATCCTTTCCTCCAGCGCAACGGACGGCCGGAGACCTCGATGATCCTGATGGAAGAGCGCAGTGCCGCCGCCGTCACCGAGCGTCTCGATCCGTCGCGCCAGACGATGCGTCTCGACCGCGTGTTCTGGAGCCATTTCTCGCCCAATCTCGGGCCCGGCGGCTGGGTGACGGGCGTCCTGCTCGTCCATCTCGGTCTCGACCTGCGCACCGGCCTGCTCGCGATCCTGGTCGGCAACGTCGTCGGCGCGATACCCGTGGCACTCGCCGCCGTGATCGGCCCGGTCACCGGCCTGCCGCAGATGGAATCCTCCCGTCGCGCCTTCGGACGCGATGGCCTCCGGCTGCCGGCCTTCCTCAACTGGATCTACTGCGTCGGCTGGGACGCAGTGAACAACGTGCCGGCGGCCGCCGCCCTGCTCGCCCTGTTCGCTCTCGGCGCGATCACGGTGCCGTTCGCGCTTGGCCTCGCCGTGCTGGCCGCCATCCAGATGGTCGCCAGCATCTATGGTCATGACCTGGTCCAGACCCTGCAGAAATATCTCGGCGCCGTCCTGCTCGTGATCTTCGCCATCGTCGGTCTGACCGCGCTCGCCGCCGCGCCGCACCTCTCCATCGTCGGCGCCAAGCCGACGCTGCCCGGCTTCATCCTCGCGACCGCCATTCTCGCGAGCTTCAACCTCTCCTGGGCATCCTACTCGTCCGACTACACCCGCTATCTGCCGGCCAGCACATCGCCCCGTGCGATCGTCGTACGCGCGCTCGCGGCCCTCCTCCTCTCCGCGATCCCGTTCCAGGTCCTGGGTCTGATCACCGCCGGCAGCATCGGCGAGGCATCCCCCACCGCCGTCATCGCCAACCTCCAGCACGCCGCAGGCTTTCTTGCCCCGTTCGCCCTCGGCGCGATCGCGCTCTCCTCGATCACCGGCAACTCGGTCAACGACAACACGGCGTCCTACAGCCTGATCTCGGCGGGCATCCGCGTCCCGCGCGTGGTCGCCGCCATCGTGACCGCCTCGCTCGGCTATGTCCTCGCGGTGGCCGGCGCCGGCCACTACGCCGACCTCTATTCGAGCTACCTCGTGCTCACGCTCTACTGGATCGCGCCCTGGACCGGCATCGTGCTCGCCGACTGGTGGATGCACCCCGGCCGCGACGTCCAACCGCCACGCGCCTGGATGCCCGAGGCGACGCTCTTCATCGTCATCTCCGTGCTGACCATCGTCCTGTTCAGCGCGACCGACCTCTACACCGGCTTCGTCGCCCGCGCGCTCGGGGGCGCCGACATCGGCTACTATATCGGCTTCACGCTTGCATTCGGCGGGACCATTCTCATCGGAAGAAAGCAGCGGGGCGCTGCCCCGCGCCCCGCCGGGGGCAGCGCCCCCGGACCCGCCATCCATGGATGACTTGTGATGCGAACTCCGCTGTGTGCCTCAGCGTTTCTTGCAGTTCTGTGCACCGTTCCGCCAGCCTTGGCATCGTCGAATCTGCAACGAGCGAAACGAGCGCGACGAAAACCAGTGCCTGCTGAACGAGCTGAACCACGCGGATTCTGAGCTAGCCCGCTACCAGTCCGCCGCGATCACGCAGATCCGGAAAGAACACGACAGCGATCGGACTCTGGCGGACTTCAACCGATCGGCGGCGGCGTGGAGCCAATATGGCAAAGCGGAGTGCGACGCCTTGTTCGACAAATGGTCCGATGCAAGCGCCCGGCTTGGTCAAACGATCGTCTGCTCGATTGATCTCGCACGAGCGCGCACCCACGAAATCTGGTCGAATTGGCTGACCTTCTTTGGAGGGACACCGCCGATATTGCCCGAGCCCCCCGCAGGCCCATACCTTCCTCGCTAGATGATCGCCGCGGCCGCGTTGACCGTCAGCGCGATGATCACCGTGTTGAACAGGAAGCCCAGAAATCCCTGCACCGCCGCGAGCCGCCGCAGTTGCCGGTCCGAGATCTGCACGTCCGACACCTGGAACGTCATCCCGAGCACGATCGAGAAATAAAGGAAGTCCCAGTAGTCCGGCTCGTTCTCGTTGGGAAACATCAACCCGCCGCGCAGCGTGCCGTCGGGCCGCAGCTCGTAGAATTCATGCGCGTAGCGAGCGGCAAAGACCGCCTGTGTCACCAGCCACGACAGCACCAAGGTGGCTGCCGTGAATGCGACGTGCTCCTTGGCGACCGGCGGCGGCAGATGGCTCGTATCGCCGAGTGCACCCACGATCGCGAAGAAGCTGAAGCTCACCGCCGCCATCATCACCCAGAACACCGTCCATTCGCCCTCCTGTTGCGCCTCGGCATTGCGTGGCATCTGCGCGGGCGGCGTCGTGTAGAACATCCAGGTGATCGCAAGCAGGAACGCCGTCGCACCCAGATCCCAGGCGCAGACCGCCCGCAGATGAGGCGACACCGCCAACCGCACCAGCGGATAGCTGAGCAGCCCGACCCCGAGGCCGAGGAGGCTGCGCGGATGGCCGAGCAGGAAGCCGCGGGACGGCAATGTCATTGATCGAGCCTCTCCAGCGACAGACGGTTCCCGCCGAGGCGGCCGAACAGATCCGCGCGGCATGTCAGCACCAGGATTTGCACGCGGGCGGCCGCCGCGGAGAGGATGTCGAACATCTGCTCGATCCGCGTCTCGTCGGAAAATGCCAGCGCGTCATCGAGAACGACCATCGCCGGCCTGTCGCGATCGGTCAGCATTTCCGCATAGGCCAGACGGGCGAGGATCGCGATCTGTTCGCGGGTTCCATCCGACAGGTTCTCGAACGGCTCGGATCGGCCAGACCCGCGCGCCACCGTGCTGACGCGAAAATCGTCGTCGCACTCGATGACCGCCCCAGGCAGCAGCACGGCGAGCTTGGGCGCGATCCGACGCGTCAACGGCAGCATCGTTGCGGCGCGCGCCTCGTTCACGGTCGTCCGCAACGTATCCGCGAGCCGCGACAGGGCCTCCGCCTCTCGATCAAGGGCGCCAAGCCGAAGCACCAGAATCTCACGTTCGCGTTCGGCCGCGGCGAGCCTCTCATCGATCCCCGCACCCCCGTCGGCGTCGATCCGAGCGCGCAAAGATGCGATCTGCTCGCCGAGCGTGCGGCCCTCCGTCTCCCGGTTGGCGAGCGCTTCCTCGAGCCGTGCGATGCGAGTCTTGAGCGACGCGCTGTCGGGCGTGTCTCCCTGTGCCTGCACACTCGCGAGCCGCATTGCGGCTGTCCGCTCGTCGGCCGACGCCTGATCGGCGAAAGCCTCGAGAAGCGTGCGCGGCTGTGTCGCTTCCACGTCTCGCAGAGCCGCGGAACTTTCGTTCGCATGCCGCATCGCGGCCTCCGCGGCGCTCCGGGCAGCGGCCGCCTCTTCGCGCCGCTCCGCGGTTACGTCGGCGCTGGTGTTCACCTCGGCCCGCATGAGCAGCAACCGGTCCGCGGCGAGACCTCTTCGCGCTTCGGCATCCTGCAACCGCATCGCCAATGCCTCCTGATCGAGCGCCACATCGCCACCTGCCGCGATCCGCTCACGCAACATCTCGATGTCGGCCGCCAGCGCCGACACGCCGGGTTCGAGCCGCGCCGCTTCGTCGCCGGGAACCAGGCGTGCGAGGACCTGTCGCAGTTCGTTCAACCTGACGACGATCCGCTCCCGGGCCGCGCAGGATTCCTCGGCCGCTGCCATGGTCGCGACCCCCGCTTCGCCGAGAAGCCCCGCCAAGCGCCGTTCGTCGTCGAACAGACGGCGCAGCGTCTTGTCCCGATCCTGGATCGCGGGCCTGATCCAGATCACGCCGACGCCTTCGATGGCGACTTTCGCGTCCTCCACCAGACTGATCGTTCCCGCGTCCGTCCGGACCGATCGTCCCCCCACCGAGACACCGATCGCGGGAGCACCTTCGGGGACGATCTCGATCGAGGTGGCCTGCGCATCGAGCTTGTCGCGGCTCGTGGCGCAGGCGCGCGCCGCAAGGCGCAAGGCGTCAAGGCGAACGCCGTCCATCGTCATCGATGCCAAGGTGCCTTCAGCGGACGCGATCGCCGTTTCGGTCTCCCGCGCGCGGCCGAGCCGAGCCGACCGCTCCGCCAGACGCGCGCGATCCTCGCCGCCGGCCGCCTCCCTCCGCGCAGCGCTCAAGGTCTCGTCCGCCGCGCGCAGGTCGGCCTCGGCCGCTTCGAGCGCGGCTCGCGCCGCGTTCGTCATCCGGGTCGCATGTTCGGCAAGGTCCGTCGCCTGGCGGGACCGCGTCGTCAGCGCGATCGCTTTACCCTCGAGCTTTTCGATATCGGCGCGCCAGGCGAGACGGTCCTCGACGTCCGCCTGCGCGCGCCGTGCCGTGTCGCGCGCCGCCGACCATCTCGTCGACGCCGCGTCGAGTTCGGCCGCGAGCCGGTCGGCGCGCGCCAGGTCCTCGCGCGACTTGAGAATCTCCGCGCGCTCGCGGCCGGCCCCGAAGTCGCCGCGAAGCCTGGTCCGGCGCTGCTCGCACGCCGCCAGCGTCGTCAAGTCGGCCGACAGCCGCGTCCGCGTGCTTTCGAGATCGGCGATCTCGGCGCGTTTTTCGTGCAGCTCCGTGCCCAGGGTCCGCCTGGCGCCTTTCGGTCGGCCGTTCGGATCACTCAGCAGCGCAAGCTCGCCTTCCACCATGCGCAGCAGCTTGTCGCCGCGTCCGAAACCGGCAATGCCGCCAAGCTCTGCCTCCAGGCAACTCGTCAAGGTGCTCCTGGCCAATCCGGCCTCGAGATCGGCCTGGGCGAAAGATCCGCCTTGCGCCACCCAGAGCGCGTGCCAAAGGCCGATATGTTCCGGCTTGCCGCCAGCCTCGACGCCGAGCAGGTCGCGCAAGCGCGTCTCTGCCGCGTCGTCGTCGAAGCGGTTCCCGCCTGGTCCGATCAACCGGGCGTACGGACGCGCCAGGAATCGCTTCTCGATCCGCCACTCCACGCCGGCGATCGCGAATGTGAGGGCCACTCGCGGCGCGGTGTCGCTGCCGAAGGTCTGCAGCGCCCGGATCGCGGCGGTTCTCGAACCATGCCGCTGGAAGAGCACGGCCGATAGCGCCGCCAGCAGCGTCGACTTGCCGAATTCGTTCGGTCCGCACAGGACATTCAGTCGCGGGCCGAACGCGCTGATCCGATGCGGCACCTGGAACTTGCGGAAATTCTCGACCTCGAGCGCGATCAGGTTCAATTGCCCCCCTCCTTCAAGAGCCGGTCTCCGTCCGCATCCGTCGCGTGAAATGAGCCAGTCGCAGCAGCGCGGCCCCGGCGACCGGGTCGCCGGCATCGACCCCCGCCGCCAAACGTTCCGCCGCAAGCCTGATCGGTCCGGCCGGCTCGATCGCCTCCAGATCGCCTCCGTCGGGTCGCGCCATCAGCCCTGTCCGGTCGATCCGCAGCATCCGGAGCGCAGCTGCCATGCCGTTCTCGATCCGCTCGTCGAACAGGGCGCTCTCCCCCAGCGTGAGCGAGCCCGTCACGACCAGGCGAACCAGTGTCCGGTCCAGCGTGGGCGCCATTCCGCGCAGGCGCGCCTCGAGAGCGTCGATATCCGCTCGACCGAACAGGCTCTGATCGAGCCTATGCCAATAAAATTGCCCCACCCGATGCGGCCTGACCACCGGCGTCGCCGATGGGCCATCGACCGCCACGACCAGCACCTCGCCACCGCCGTTACCGCCGACCGAAAAGTCATCGATCTCGGGTGTCCCTGAGTACCAGGTGCGTGGCGCTGCCGCCTGCGCCCCATGCCAGTCTCCCAGGGCGAGGTAGGCAAGACCGGAAAGCGCTGTGCGATCGGTCGAGATCCGGTTGTGGCCAGCGGTGCCATCGTCCCCGAAGCCGCGGATCGAACCATGCGCCAGCCCGATTCTGGGAGCACCCTCCGGCGTCGGCATCGCGTCGAAGCAGTCCGTCGGGTCACCGGTCGCATGGCGCTCCCGCAAAGCAGAGGGCAGGAGCCACATCCCGCCGATCGGAGCCGGAACCTGTTCGACATGCACCGAGACGTTTGCCGGCAGTCCCGTCCGCAACAGCCGATCCCAGGCGCCACCGGGCCGATGCGGGTCATGATTGCCGGGGATCAGATGCCAGCCGACGTCGGCGAATGCCGCCATGCGCTCGATCGGTTGGCGAAGCGTGCGTTCCGTCGGCCGTTCGACGTCGTAGATGTCCCCCGCCACCAGCACCAAGGGCGCATTCTCGGTCCGGGCAAGCGCGCCGATGCGGCTGATCACCTCGATCCGCGCATCGGCGAGCACACCGAGCGTCACGTCGTCGGCGAAGCGGAACATGCGTCCGACCTGCCAGTCCGACGTATGGATGAACCTTGCCTCTCCCGGCATGTCGCCTCCCACTAACCAGTCCCGCCGGGTTGTCCCGCTCGCCAAGAGGGACTAAGCCTCCGCCCGGCTCTACGGCAATCCGGGTGATCCGCAGGGCGTCCGCAGGCGGGCCCGGCCGAGCTCCTCGGGGATTGTCATGGCACGCAACAAGATCGCCCTCGTCGGCGCCGGCAACATCGGCGGCACGCTGGCCCATCTGATCGGCCTGAAGGAATTGGGCGACGTCGTGCTGTTCGACGTCTTCGGCGGTGTCGCCGCCGGCAAGGCGCTCGACATCATGCAGTCCGCCCCCGTCGACGGCTTCGACAGCACCATGGCCGGCACCGCCGACTATGCCGGCATCGCCGGCTCGGACGTCGTCATCGTCACCGCCGGCTTTCCCCGCATGCCCGGCATGTCGCGCGACGACCTGCTCGCCAAGAACGCCGAAGTGATCGGCCAGGTCGCGGACGGCATCAAGACCCACGCGCCCGACGCCTTCGTCATCGTCATCACCAACCCGCTCGACGTGATGGTCTGGGTGATGCAACAGAAATCCGGTTTGCCGGCGCACAAGGTCGTCGGCATGGCCGGCGTTCTCGACAGTTCGCGTTTCCGCCATTTCCTGGCCGACGAGTTCAAGGTCTCCGTCGAGGACGTCACCGCCTTCGTGCTCGGCGGTCACGGCGACACGATGGTGCCGCTCACCCGCTACTCGACGGTGGCCGGCATTCCGGTCCCCGACCTGATCCGCATGGGCTGGACGACACAGGAGCGGATCGACGCCATCGTGCATCGCACCGCCAATGGCGGCGGCGAGATCGTCAAGCTGCTCGAAAAGGGCAGCGCGTTCTATGCCCCCGCCGCCTCGGCGATCGCGATGGCCGAAAGCTACCTGCGCGACAAGCGGCGCGTGCTGCCCTGCGCCGTCCTGCTGAACGGGGAATACGGCCAGAGCGGTTTCTATGTCGGCGTCCCCGTCGTGATCGGCGCGAACGGCGTCGAACGCATCGTCGAAGTCGAGTTCACCGACGCCGAACGCTCGGCTTTCGAAGCCTCCTGCGGCGCGGTCAAGAAGCTGGTCGAGGACTTCAAGAAGCTGGATGTCTGACCCACCTGGTCAGTGTCCCGATAAAACCGACGGCCCACGTGTCGCCGCATTTGCGTGGCATCGCCGTGGGCGGATGAGAAGGACGACGAGAGACAATGGCGGGCGTTGATATCCTCGCGGGCGCATTCAACGGCGCGAATGCGGCCTACATCGCCGACATCTATGCACGATGGACGAGGGATCCCGGCAGCGTCGACCCGAGCTTCGGCGAGTTGTTCGCGGCCTTCAACGACGAGGCCCGGGCCGTGCTCGAGGATGCGTCCGGCGCGACCTGGGCGCCGACCCATTTTGCCCTGCCCGACGACGGCGCCCCGCCGGCGGTCAAATCCAAGCCCGCGCCCTCGCCCGAACCGGTTCTCGATGAAGCCGCGCTGAACGAGCGGGTCGACCAGAGTCTGCGCGCCATGCGGCTGGTCCATTCCTACCGGGTCCGCGGCCATCTCGAAGCCAGGCTCGATCCGCTCGGCCTGCAGAAGTCCCGGTCACACGGCGACCTCGATCCGGCGTCCTACGGCTTCGAGGGCGATGTGCTCGACCGGCCGATCCATGTCGGCGAGGACGCCGTCAATCTCGTCGGCGGCCATACCGCCTCGGTCCGCGACCTGGTCGGCATCCTGCGCCGCAGCTACTGCGGCCCGATCGGTGTCGAGTACATGCACATGCAGGATCCTCGCCGGAAGGCCTGGATCCAGCGGCGCATGGAAGGCGCGCCCTGGGAGAGCGCCTTCGATCCCGCGGCCAGGCTGCAGATCCTCCGTTACCTGACCGAGGCCGAGGGCTTCGAGGCGTTCTGCCAGAAACGTTTCGTCGGCACCAAGCGCTTCGGTCTCGAAGGCGGCGAGGTCACCATCGCCGCGATGCACGCCATCATCGAGCGCGCCGCCCAGACCGGCACCGACGGCATCGTCATCGGCATGCCGCATCGCGGCCGCCTCAACACGCTGGTCAACATCGTCCGTAAGCCGCTCGTCGCCCTGTTCAGCGAGTTCGCCGGCCTCTCCAGCAAGCCAGACGACGTCCAGGGCTCCGGCGATGTGAAGTATCATCTCGGCACCTCGACCGACGTCGAGATCGCCGGCCATAACGTGCACATCTCGCTCCTGCCCAACCCCTCGCATCTCGAGGCGGTCGATCCCGTCGTCGTCGGCAAGGTCCGGGCCTCGCAGGATCGCCAGGGTGACATCAAGAACCGCCGCCGCGTGATGGGCATCCTGATGCACGGCGACGCCGCCTTCGCCGGCCAGGGCTGCGTCTACGAAACGCTCGCGATGAGCCAGCTCATCGGCTACCGCACCGGCGGCACCATCCACGTCGTGGTCAACAACCAGATCGGCTTCACCACCGTCCCTGCCCACGCCTACTCCGGCCTCTACTGCACCGATGTCGCCAAGACCGTCCAGTCTCCTATCCTGCACGTCAACGGCGACGAACCCGAGGCGGTCGTCTACGCCGCGCGCATGGCCGCCGAGTACCGCCAGGAATTCGCCTCCGACATCGTGCTCGACATCGTCTGCTATCGCCGTCATGGCCACAACGAGAACGACGAGCCGGCCTTCACCCAGCCCACGATGTATCGCGCCATACGCGGCCAGCGCACGACCCGCACGCTCTATGCCGCCAGGCTCGAGCATGACGGGGTCGTCACCCCGGAGAAGTCGGCCGAAATGTGGGACGAATTCGCCACACGCCTCGGCGAGGCCGCCGACGCGTCGCGGAACTACAAGCCCAACAAGGCCGACTGGCTCGAAGGCAAGTGGGCCGGCATCAAGCAGGGCAGCGACGACGGCGAGATCGAGCACGACGCGACCGCTGCCTCCCGCGACCAGCTCGCTCGCATCGGCGCGGCCCTTAGCAGGGTTCCGGACGATTTCGACCTCAATCCGAAAATCGGCCGCCAGCTCGACGCCAAGCGCCAGGCGATCGAGACCGGCCAGGGCATCGACTGGGCGACCGCCGAGGCGCTCGCGTTCGGCGCTCTCCTGCTCGACGGTCACCGCGTCCGCCTGTCCGGCGAGGATTGCCAGCGCGGCACCTTCAGCCAGCGTCACGCCGTGCTGATCGACCAGTCGACGCAGAACGAATACATCCCGCTCAACAACGTCGATCACACCCAGGCGCGCTTCGAGGTCTACAACTCGCTGCTCTCCGAGGTCGGCGTGCTCGGTTTCGAATACGGCTACACGCTGTCCGATCCGCACACGCTCGTGCTCTGGGAAGCGCAGTTCGGCGACTTCGCCAACGGCGCGCAGGTCATCATCGACCAGTTCCTGGCCAGCGGCGAGACGAAGTGGCTCCGCATGTCGGGCCTGACGCTGTTGCTGCCGCATGGTTACGAAGGACAGGGGCCGGAACATTCATCCGCCCGCCTCGAGCGCTACCTGCAGCTCTGTGCCGAGCGCAACATGCAGGTCTGCAACCTCACCACCCCGGCCAACTACTTCCATGCCCTTCGCCGCCAGCTCAAGCGCAACTATCGCAAGCCGCTCGTGCTGATGACGCCGAAATCGCTGCTCCGCCATAAGCTCGCGGTCAGCAATCTCGACGACATGACCGACCGGAGCCGGTTCTGTCCGGTCATCGGCGAAATCGATCCGATTGTCGCCGACGACCTCGTCAAGCGGGTCGTGATCTGCTCCGGCAAGGTCTACTACGATCTGCTTCAGGCGCGTCGCGACGCCGGCCTCGACGACGTGGCCATCATCCGGCTCGAACAGATCTATCCGTTCCCGCTCAAATCGCTCGCGCGCCTGTTCTCCCGCTACGACTCCGCCCGCTTCGTCTGGTGCCAGGAAGAGCCCGGCAACATGGGTGCCTGGAACTTCGTCGACCGATTGCTCGAACGTGCGCTCGAAGCGGTCGGTCTCGAAGGCGTGCGCGTCGAATATGCGGGGCGCCAGCATGCGGCCTCTCCCGCGACCGGCCTCGCCAGCACGCACGCGGCCGAGCAGGCCGCCCTCGTCGCGGCGGCACTCGGATTGACCGATACCAGATCAGGGACCGCACGATGACCGCCGATATCAAGGTGCCGACCCTGGGCGAGAGCGTCACCAGCGCCACAATCTCCCGCTGGCTCAAGAAGCCCGGCGACAACGTGCGTGCCGACGAGGCGGTCGTCGAGTTGGAAACCGACAAGGTCAGCGTCGAGGTCAATGCACCTGAAGCCGGCACGCTCGGCGATCACGCCGCCGCCGAGGGCGACGAGGTCGAGGTGGGCGCCCTGCTCACGACGCTGGACGCCGGGAACGGCAACGGACCGCCGGCGTCCGCTCCGCAACCCGAACGCAAGCCGGGTGCCGGGATCAACCCGCCGCCCGCGCCGAGCGGTCCCGTCGCGCGCCCGGCGACACCGCAGGCCGATCTTGCGCGCGAGAACGGCCACGCGCCGCTCCCGGCCGCCACTCGCGTGATGACCGAGAACAACGTCTCGGCGGCCGATGTCGGTGCCGGTTCCGGAAAGGAGGGCCGTCTGACCAAGGGCGATGTCTTGGCCTTCCTCGAGCGTCCGGCACCCGTCAAGGCGTCCACCGCGCCGAAGACCCCGCGCGCCGACGATCCGCGCGAGCAGCGGGTCAAGATGACCCGCCTGCGCCAGACCATCGCGCGGCGCCTCAAGGAGGCGCAATCAAACGCCGCCATGCTCACCACCTTCAACGAGGTGGACATGTCGTCCGTCATGGCGCTCCGCACCCAGTATCGTGAGCAGTTCGAGAAAAAGCACGCCGGCGCCCGCCTCGGCTTCATGTCGTTCTTCGTGCGTGCCTGCACCGCGGGCCTCGCCGAATTTCCCGCCGTCAACGGCGAGATCGATGGCGACGAGATCGTCTACCGCAACTTCGTCAACATGGGCATCGCGGTCGGCGGACCGAACGGTCTCGTCGTGCCCGTCCTGCGCGACGCCGAGACGCTCGGCTTCGCCGAGATCGAGCGCCGGATCGCCGATTTCGGCAAGCGCGCCCGTGACGGCGCGCTCAAGATCGACGAGCTCTCGGGCGGCACCTTCAGCATCACCAACGGCGGCATCTACGGCTCGCTGATGTCGACGCCGATCCTCAATGCCCCGCAATCCGCCATCCTCGGGATGCACAAGATCCAGGAACGACCGGTCGCCATCGGCGGCAAGGTCGAGATCAGTCCGATGATGTATCTGGCCCTGTCCTACGACCACCGCATCATCGACGGGAAGGAGGCCGTCTCCTTCCTCGTTCGCGTCAAGGAAGGCATCGAGGATCCGCGCCGTCTGCTGCTGGGCCTCTGACGTTGCGAAAGAGAATTCATGCCTATTGAGATCAAGGTCCCGACGCTCGGCGAGAGCGTCACCACGGCCACCGTGTCGCGCTGGCTCAAGCAGCCGGGCGACGCGGTCGCGGCCGACGAGCCGGTCGTCGAGCTCGAGACCGACAAGGTGTCCGTCGAGGTCAACGCGCTTCAGGCTGGCGCCTTGGGCGCTCACGCGGTTGCCGAAGGCGACGAGGTCGAGGTGGGCGCGTTGCTGACCACTGTCGAGGACGCGGGTGCCGCGGCACCCAAGCCAGCGCCGCCGGCCGAAACGCCCGCCTCCGCATCGAGCCCGGCCAAGCCATCCGCACCCGAGCCGGCGCCCGCGCCAGACGCCTCGGGTCCGACCGACTACGACCTCATCGTTCTCGGCGCCGGCCCCGGCGGCTACGTCGCCGCCATTCGCGCCGCCCAGCTCGGCCTCAAGGTCGCCTGCGTCGAGAAACGCGCCACCCTCGGCGGCACGTGCCTCAATGTCGGCTGCATCCCGTCCAAGGCGATGCTCCAATCCTCGGAGAACTTCGAGGAAGTGCGCGACCACTTCGCCGAGCACGGCATCAACGTCGAGGGAGTCACGCTCGACCTCGTCCAGATGCAGCATCGCAAGAGCGACGTCGTCAGCGCCAACGTCAAGGGCATCGAGTTCCTCTTCAAGAAGAACGGCGTCACCTGGCTCAAGGGCGAAGGCACGTTGGGCCGGGCCGGCCGCATCATCGTGGGCGACAAGACGCACACCGCCAGGCACGTCATCATCGCGACCGGCAGCGAGAGCATTCCGCTTCCCGGCGTCACCATCGACGAGAAACGGATCGTCACCTCCACCGGCGCCCTCGAGCTCGACCGCGTGCCCGGACATCTCGTTGTCATCGGCGGCGGCTATATCGGTCTCGAACTCGGCACCGTCTGGCGTCGCCTTGGTGCCGAAATCACCGTTGTCGAATATCTGGACCGTCTGGTTCCGGGAATGGACGGCGAGATCGGCAAGACCTTCCAGCGCGTCCTCGGCAAGCAGGGCATCAAGTTTCAGCTAAGCACGAAGGTCACCGGTGTGGCCGAGGCCGGGGACAAGCTGACGGTCTCGCTCGAACCCGCCAAGGGCGGCGAGACATCCACGCTCGAGGCCGACATCGTCCTTGTCGCCATCGGCCGCCGGCCGCGCCTCGATGGCGTCGATGTCGAGGCCCTCGGCCTCGCCCTCGACGACCGCGGCCGCATCGCGATCGACTCCCACTATCGCACCAATGTTTCAGGCATCTATGCCATCGGCGACATCGTCGCCGGTCCCATGCTCGCCCACAAGGCCGAGGAGGAGGGCGTCGCCTGCGCCGAGCTGATCGCCGGCAAGGCCGGCCATGTGAACTACGACGTCATTCCAGGCGTCGTCTACACGTGGCCGGAAGTCGCCTCGATCGGCCACACCGAGGAACAGCTTCGCGCCGACAACGTCCAGTACAGCGTCGGCAAGTTCCCCTTCACCGCCAACGGCCGCGCCCGCGCGATGAACGCGACCGAGGGGTTCGTGAAGATCCTCGCCGATGCCCGCACCGACCGCATTCTCGGTGCCCACATCATCGGTCCCGATGCCGGCACCCTGATCGCCGAGCTCGCGACCGCCATGGAGTTCGGTGCCAGCGCCGAGGACGTTGCCCGGACGTGCCACGCCCATCCCACCTTGAGCGAGGCGGTCAAGGAGGCGGCACTCGCCGTCGATGGCCGTGCGCTGCACATCTGAAGGACAGGCGCCCTTGGGTCCTGGGATTTAGAGATGCTCGCGCTTACCATGGGCGATCCGGCGGGGATCTCGGGGGAGATCACTGCCGCTGCCTGGCGAGCGCAAAAGGCGCCGTTCGTGCTCTACGGCGATCCGGACTGGATTGCGAGCTACGACGTCCCGATCACCTCGGTCTCCAGCCCACACGAGGCAAGGCGGCTTTTCGCGCACAGCCTGCCGGTGATCGAGATCCCGCTCGCGGCACCTGCCCGGCCCGGAAAGCCGGACGCCACCAACGCACCCGCGACCCTCGAAAGCATCGCGCGCGCAACCCGCGCCGCCCGCGCGGGCGAGGTACGGGCGGTCGTCACCAACCCGATCAGCAAGATCGTTCTCTCTCGCGCCGGCTTCCCGCACCCGGGCCACACCGAGTTCCTCGCCGAACTCTGCGGCTGCGCCGGTTCCGAAGTCATGATGCTGGCGTCACCCCTGTTGCGCGTGGTGCCGGTCACCATCCATCTCGCACTCCGCGCCGCGCTCGACCGGCTCGAGACCGGGACGATCGTCAAAGCCGCACGCACCGCCGATGAAGCGCTTCGCCGCGACTTCGGCATTGCCCGTCCGCGCCTCGCCGTCGCCGGCCTCAACCCGCACGCCGGGGAGGATGGCAGCATGGGCGACGAGGAACGCACCATCATCCGTCCCGCCATCGATTCGCTGCGTGCCGGCGGCATCGATGCGCGCGGCCCGCTTCCGCCCGATACCCTGTTCACCGATCGCGCCCGTGCGACCTACGACGTCGCGATCTGCATGTATCATGATCAGGCCCTGATCCCGCTCAAGGCGCTCGACATCGACGGCGGCGTGAACGTCACGCTCGGCCTGCCGATCGTGCGCACCTCGCCCGACCACGGAACCGCGTTCGACATCGCGGGCGAGGGCAGGGCGGCGCCGGACAGCCTCATCGCCGCCCTGCAACTCGCGGACATGCTTGCCCGGAACCGTCTCGGAACAGCGTCATGATCCCGCTCCGTCTCGGCGTGAACGTCGACCATGTCGCGACCGTCCGCAACGCGCGCGGTGGCGCGCATCCCGATCCGGTTGCGACCGCGCTGGTGGCACAGGAGGCCGGTGCCGATGGCATCACCATGCATCTGCGCGAAGACCGCCGGCACATCCGTGACGATGATATTGCTCGTGCGAAATCGGTCCTTCGCGTCCCGCTGAATTTCGAGATGGCGGCGACCGACGAGATGGTTCGGATCGCGATCCGGACCCGACCGCATGCCTGCTGCCTGGTTCCCGAACGCCGCGAGGAAGTCACCACCGAGGGAGGCCTCGACGCCGCCGGCCAGATCGATGCGCTCCGCCCCAGGGTCACGGCACTCCTCGATGCCGGCATCCGCGTCAGCCTGTTCGTCGATCCCGATCTCGCCCAGCTCGAAGCCGCCGTCTCGCTCGGCGCGCCAGTCGTGGAACTCCACACCGGCGCCTACGCCCACGGCAGGCCCGGCGAGCTCGAACGACTCCGCAACGCCGCCGCACGGGCGGCGAACCTCGGCCTCGAGGTTCACGCCGGCCACGGTCTCGATTATGCCAACGTCATCGCCGTCGTTCTGATCGCGGAACTGCGTGAACTCAATATCGGCCATTTCATGATCGGTCAGGCGATCACCGATGGTCTGATCCACGTCGTCGCTCACATGCGCGCCCTGATGCGGCGTCCTTGACGTCGATCCCCGACCTACCGAGTCGTGGCGCCTGGCTTCATGCCCTCCAGCATCCGGCATGCACCTCTGTCCCCGGCCTGGCATCGGTCCCGCGTGCGCTGCAGGAAGCTCGAACGCGGCACCGCGTGATGATGAGACCTCGTTGCCCGAAGTGTCGCGTGATGATGATGCTTGACGGCACACGACGCGAGCATCAGCAGGCTCGCCAGCCACCGCGTCGTGCGCATGCTCAATCCGCTCGTGTCGAAGCCATGCTCCTGAGCCCGCGCCAGAGCAGATCGTTGAAGGCCGCCACCGGCGCGCGATCCTCGTGCGACCAGTCGTAGCCCACCGTACGATCGGCCCACCACGACGCGGCATGCGTGCTGATCGGAACCGGTGCCGCGTCGGCGTGCCTGGCAGGCATCGGCAGCGTCGTCGCGTAGAGATACGCCGATGGCGTGGCGGAGAAGTGCCACGCCGTCCTCGACAGGTCGAACACGTCCGTCATCGGGCGCTGGTAGGCGTCGAAAAGGCTCAGATGGCCGATGCCCAGCACATCCTCGATCGTACGCAGCATGCTGATGGTCGTGTAGCGTTGCGAGACGACCGCGCCCTGCTTGACGTAGGGGCCAACGACATAGGCCGTCGATCGATGCGCATCGACATGGTCCGGACCGTCCTGCGCGTCGTCCTCGATGACGAAGATCAGTGTGCTGTCCTTGAAGCGGCTGTTCGAGACGTCCTCGATCAGCCGTCCGACCGCGTAGTCGTCATCCGCCTGCTGCAGCTCCGGCGTGTTCGTGCCGGCGAGCGCCGTTGCGAATTTGCCCATGTGGTCATGGCTGAGCCGCACCAGCTCCAGCGACGGCATCGCACCGGCTTGAACGTAGCGGCTGAATTCGCGGTGCCATTCCGCATACCGGACCAGGTCCGGCTGGTTCTGATCGAAGCCGCGGAAATAGGGGTCGGTCAGGTTGATCAGACCCGGGGCATGGCAGATCGCCTGCGGGTCGTTGTGGGTGAAGGCATCAATATCGTCCGCACGCCCGGTATTGGTGACCTCGACGCCGTAGTTCCGGACCGTGAGCCCGCGCCGGAGTGCCGCGTCCCACAGCACTCCTGTCTGCGTCGACGTCTCGCCATCGCCCGGTCCGTCCGCGATGTCGTCGCTGTTCGTGCCAGGAAGCAAGTTCGCGTCGTCCGGATAATGCGGATCCGCCCGCATTCTGCTCGCCAGCGATCCGAGCCCGACATCGATCCCGCGGACATCACCCTCGGAATCGTAGGGCGCGTTCGTCTTGCGCCGTGAATACTCGAGCGGGATCGTCTTGACGTTGAAGTCGGTCTCGCGCGCCTGGAGGTCCCACTGCCAGCCGTTGCCCGACACCTCGCTGCTGTCCTCGAAATTGTCCAGATCGACGAACTGCGACGCCATCGCATGGAAGTTCGGCGTCACCGCCCGGCCGAACTCGACCAGCGCCGGATCGCCGTTGCCGGTGCCGAGATCACCCAGGATCTGGTCGTAGGTCCGGTTCTCCTTGATGATGTAGATCACGTGCCTGATGCGCTGCCGCAAGGACGTCATGACCGACCGGTCGCGTGCATCGAGGCGATCCGTGAAACCGTCATTGACGGCGACACGCCGCGTGAGCGCCTCGAGAACCGCGCCATTCGGGACCGGCGACGCCTGCAGGCTCGCGCCCTCGCGCTGCAAGACATACTCGTTCGCCCGGCAGGTCGCGACATACCGGTCCTTGCCTGTATCGTGTGCCACTGAGGAATCGCAGTTGCCCGGGTTGGGTCCCGGATCGCTTCTGCTGTTGGAGACATAGAGCCAGCCATTCGCGACGCTGACGGCGTTCGGATACCATCCCGTCGGGATCAACCCCGTCGTGCGAGGCGAACGCCCTGGCGTCACGTCGAGCACCGCGATCGCGTTCTCGCCGCCGTTGCTGACATAGAGCGTCCGGCCGTCCTCGCTGAGTGACAGGTCGTTCGGTGCGGCGCCACGATAACGAGGCGACCTCGTCAGCAATGTCCCCGGTGCCGCCACCGGAATGCGTGCCACGACCTTGTCCGCTTCCGTATCGATCACCTGCACGCTGTCGTCGTTGTCGGCAGCGACGAACAGGCGATGTCGCTTGCGGTCGAGCAGCATCTTGATCGGCGTCCCTCTGACGGGAATCCGCGTGGCCAGTCGCGGCGCGGCACCGGACAGGTCGAGCACGTCCACTTCGCGATCGCGGATGCTGGACACGTAGGCGGTCCTGCCATCGATCACGACCCAGAACGGTGTCTCGCCGCCAGCCATCCCGCTGAACGCCGCATCTTCCACGCCAGGACGCAGATCGAGCTCGCTGACCGTCCGCGCCGCGATGTCGATCAACGAGACGCTATCATTGAACTCGTTGACGACCGCGATCTTCCGTCCGTCCCCCGTCACCGCGAGTCCCGCCGTCGACGGTCCCTGCTTCAGACCGACGCCGTGCGCATGTCCGAGTGCGACCGGCGCGCCATCCTCCGTCCACGACCCGCCCGCCTTCTTGTAGACGACAACGCTGTCGCCCCCGCCGGTCCCGGCATAGAAGGTCCGCCCGTCGGCGGAGAACGCGATCCCCGCATTCGCGGTCGAAATCCTGATGGTCTGCGTCTGCACTGGCCTGCCGCCGGAGATGTCATAGGCAAAGACGTACTCGGAGGACGCGGCCTTATCGAACGCACGCGTCTCCGGTGATTCGATCGAATTGTATCCGCTCGTCAGGACGAGCAGCGTCTTGCCATCCGGACTGACCGTGCTGCTCATCGCCTGGCCGGCGACAATGGCCGGGTAGCCGCCGAGGTGCGGATCGAGTGGCATCGTCGACACGCCAGGCACCGCGTCGGGCGTGATGAACTGCCCCGACGGAAGACGGCGATCGTCGCTCGGGTTGCCGGTCTCGGCACGCGATGCGGCCGGGAGCATCAAGCTGGCCGCGCCGAGAACGAGCAAACACGCACGTCTTCGCCACGTCGTGGCGTCCGGTAGGGTCATCTCGATGGCAGGCGGGTTGGGCATAGGTCCACCGTCTACCCCTCTCGGCGCGCGCGTCACAAAAGTTTCTCCCACAACGCAGGCGCGTTGGAACATGGTCCACGCGTCTGACGGGAGCCTGACGGATCCGACACGCCATGGAGTGTCCCGGCATGGCTCTCGGGGAGGAAGGCGATGCGGCTCCTGCTGATCGAGGACCATCACGCGCTGCGCGACATGATGAACGCTCATCTGCACGAGCGTGGCTTCGCGGTCGACGCCTTCGCCCGCGGCGCCGATGCACTCGCCGCCGCGTCTCGCACCGACTATGACGCGGCAATCCTCGATCTGGGTCTTCCCGACATGGACGGTCTCGAACTGCTTCGCAAGCTCAGGACTGGCGCCGCCGCCGAATTGCCCGTCATCATCCTGACCGCGCGCGATGCCGTCACCGATCGGGTCGAGGGTCTCGATGCGGGCGCCGACGACTATGTGCTCAAGCCGTTCGACATCACCGAGTTCGACGCGCGCCTGCGGACCATCCTGCGTCGCCCCGGGCCCCGCCGTGCCACGATCGAGGTCTTCGGCGACCTCACCTTCGATACCGCGTCGCGCTCGGCAACCGTTGGCATCGATCCGCTCGAACTCACGCGCCGCGAAGCCTGTCTGCTGGAGGAGCTGATCAGGGCCAATGGCCGCACCGTCGTGCGCGACGCGCTCGAGGAGCGGCTGTACGGCCTCAACGAGAAGGCGAGTGCAAACGCGCTCGAGGCCATCGTCTCCCGGGTCCGTCGCCGCCTCTCGCTCGCCCAGTCCACCGCGCGGATCGAGACCTCACGTGGCATCGGCTACCGTTTGAGCATCGCGTCCTGATGACGCTTGTCCAGAGCTTGCGCGTCCGGCTTGTCGGACTGACCTTCATCGTGGTCCTGGTGTCGCTCGCCGCCGTGGCAGTTCTTCATCAAATGGCGCAACTGCAGGGCGCTCCCGCACGGCTGAGCGGTCTCCTGCTCGGTGACGAGTTCCCCGAGCCCTGGCAGGACGTTGCAATCCTGCTGCCCTTCAGCGCCGTCGTCCTGGTCCTGGTGTGGACCGTCAGCGTCTGGGGTCTCGGCCCGTTGATCAAGGCTTCGCAGCAGGCAGCCCTGGCCGGCCCCCGCAACCCGCACGCCAGGATCAACGTGCCCGGTCTGCCGAGCGAGCTTCAGCCGCTGGTCGGTGCGATGAACGGCGCGCTCGATCGCCTGGCCGATGCCTACGAAGGCGAACGCCGCTTCACCCAGGACGCGGCGCACGAACTGCGCACTCCGCTCACAGCGCTGGGTCTGCGCCTGCAGCGAGCGCGGCTCGAGGGTGCGACAGACTGGCAGGCGGTCGAACGCGATCTCGCGCAGATGGGTCGCCTCGTCGCGCAGTTGCTCGATCTCGCACGCAAGGAAGCCCGCGCCGCCCGCGACGAAGCCTCGTCCCCCGTCAATCTCGCGCGGATCGGACGGGAGGCGGCCGCCTCCGTCCTTCCTCTCGTCGAGCAGTCCGGCCGGACAATCGACGTCGACTGCCCGGAGGCGGTCACGGTGGATGGCCACGCCGACGATCTGCGCGACATGATCCGCAACCTGCTCGAGAACGCGCTCAAGCACGGCAGCGGCCGGATCGGGCTACGTCTGCGATGCGGCGGGAACGACGCCGTCCTCGAAATCGCCGACGAGGGGTCCGGCGTCCCGCCCGATCTGCGTGACGCGGTCTTCGACCGGTTCCGAAAGGCGCGCCAGGACGGCGATGGGACCGGCCTCGGTCTCGCCATCGCGCGCGCGGTCGTTGCCGGTCACGGCGGCCGGGTCGGTTTCGTCGACGGATCGACCTGCCGCATACGCGTGACTCTGCCGCGCCTCCCGGGCGCGCCTCACGCCGAGCGCCGGATCGAGACCATGCTTCGCGCGGGAGCGGCGGCTTAGGATGGCATCGTCCCACGCCATTCGCGTCCATGATCTCCAGCGTGACGAACTGCCGCTTCCGGTCGCGTTTCTCCTCTCCTGCCTCCTCTTGATCGGCATCGCCCTGACCGCGGTCCTGACCCTGGAGAACGCTGTCCGCCCGGTCCCCAAACCGACGCCGTTGCATGTCGTCCTGCTGCAGCTCCCGTCTCAGCCGCCGCGACCGCTCGTCGCACCCCCGCCCGCAGCACTGCCGCCGCCGACCGCTGCGATCGTCGTGCCGGTCGCCCCGTCCGGGCACCTCGTGTTGGCGTTGCGACCGAGCCTGCCGGTTCCCGCAAGGCGTCCGCTTCGCCCGGCGCCGCGTCGGACCGCGCGACACGTAACCGAATCCCAGGCGGCGGAGGAGCCGCCCGCCCGACCGCCCGTCGCCACCTCGCCCGCCAAGACCACGTCATCGCCACCCGCGGATCCGGCCGCGCGGGACAGCCTGCAGGCGCGCATCAGGGAGGCGATCCACTCCTCGTTCCGCTATCCCGAGGCGGCGCGCGTCACCGGCACCCACGGCACGGCGGTCGTGGGTTTCCTCTATCGGGACCGGTCGGCGCTCGCGATCCGTATCATCCAGTCGAGCCTCTCTTCGGTTCTCGACCGCGCGGCGATCGGGATCGTGCGGGACGCGGAGATGCCGCCGCCCGGCAAGCTCGCGGGCCAGACTCTCAGTCTCGAAGTCCCGGTCGTCTTCGACCTGAGCACCGATGACGACTGATCGTGGCTTCACCGCACTGACATCATAACGTCACTCGCCCGTCAGCTTCGCGTCAGCTATCCGGCCCGGAACAGTCCGGAGAGTGAGATGCGGCGAAACCGGCGTTGTCTATTTGGGGTCATGTTCCTCGTCGGCGCTGCCCCCGCGCGCGCGCAGGTCGTTCCGGCCAACGCGCCGGAGAATATCGGCGCGGTCGAAGGCAGCGCATCCGGCATCTCGACCGGCACCGGTTCGGCTCCGGTCGCGCCAACGACAGCGGCGCAGTTCGCTCCAAGCCAGGCACCCCTCACCTCGATCCAGCCGACCAGCGTCGTCGGCAACGAGGCGCTCAAGAAGATCGCCGCACCCACCGACGACTACAACGAGGTGGTCCTGCTCACCCCCGGTGCGACCGATGTCAGTGTCGCCGGCCCAGGTCTGCAGCAGGATTTCGGACAGAGCATACGCGGTCTGCAATACACCGAATTCAGCGTGCTCTACGACGGCATCCCCGTTCCCGGCTTCCCGTTCAATCTGGCCCCGCAGCCAGGTGCCTACTTCCTCTCGCGGGACTTCTCGAGTGTCACGGTCAACCGCGGGCCGGGTCAGGCCTCTGCGATCGGCCCAGCCACGTTCGGCGGCTCGGTGGATCTGGCGACGCAGGACCCGCTCACCACGCCCGAGACGCAGATCTACGGCACGTTCGGCTCCTTCGGCACCAAGTTCTACGGCATCCAGGGCAACACCGGCGACCTTCCGCAAATCGGCGGCGCGTCCGGCGTCCTCGACCTCACGCGTGAGGAAGCGCGCGGCGCCGACACCGGCATTTCGACCGAACGGCGCAACTTGTTCGCCAAATACGAACAGCCGATCGGTCCCGACACCGTCGTCACGTTCGCCGCCAACGCCGACAACGCCTTCACCAAGACGCCCTACGGGGCCACTCTCGCCAACATCGCGGCCAACGGCATGAATTACAGTCTCAACAACGATCCGCGTTCGCAAAGCTTCAGCGACTACACACGTGACGTCTACACGACCGACTTCGAATATCTCGGCGTGCATTCCTTTCTCGGTAACGGCTGGACGCTCGACAACAAGGCCTACACCACGGGATACTTCCAACGCGACCAGCATGGTCTCGATTTTGGCGGAACCGCGCCCAACCTTTCCGGCACGATCTATATCAACAACGTGCCGACGACCGTCGACAACGACGTTCCTGCTCAGTTCAACAAGTTCGACTACCGCGATTGGGGTGACGTCCTGCGCATCACCAGGGCTCTCCCGTTCGGCCAGTTGCGTTTCGGCACATGGTTCGACCGCGAAGGCTTTCGCTCCTACCAATACGACTTCGACGCCACACGCGGTTCCGTTCCCTACACCCTCACGCCGGCGGCAAGCGCCCTGACGCAGGACTATGTCTCGTCGCTGATCACCGTGCAGCCCTATGGCGAATTCGCCTACCGGCCCACCAGCCACATCACTCTGACAGCCGGTGTGAAATACAGCTCGGTGACGCGCACCCTGCAGGGCCCGATCACGCTGGGCGGCTTCCCCGCCAACGACCACGCGACCTACAACAAGGCGCTCCCGTCATTCGACGCCAACTGGCGCCCCTTGAAAGGTCTCGCTGTCTACGCCCAAGCCGCCAAGGGCTTCCTGACCCCGCCCCTGACGTTGTTCAACACGAAGTTGCCGATCGAACTGTCACCCGAGTCGACGTGGAGCTATCAAGTCGGCACCGCCTACCATCGGCGCTGGCTCAGTGTCGGCGCCGATGCCTACTACATCGACTTCAACAATTTCATCAACAGCACCACGGTCGCCGGCCAGACCAGCTATTTCAACCAGGGCGGCGCCGTCTTCAAGGGCCTCGAGTTCGAAGGCACCGTGACGCTCGGCGGCGGCTTTGCCGTCTACGCCAACGGGACCCTCGACGACAGCGCCTACAATTCGAACGGCAACAATCTCGCCCAGACCCCGCGACGCACCGCCGCCGCATCGTTCCTCTACGACAAGGGATCCGTCTTCCGCCACGACGACGACCTTTACGGCAACATCAACGCCAAGGTGGTCGGTCCCCAATACTACAACGACACATCGGCGCTCGGGCAGTTCGACACCAACCCGATCAAGACCTGGACCCAGGTCGACCTGAACGCCGGCTACGTCTTCCCCGCGTTCCATCGGAAATTCCGCGCCAGCGTCAACGTCAGCAACCTGCTCGGACACCGCAGCTTCGTCGGCACCGACGGGGCGACCCTGGAAGGCCAGACGCTCTACTGGGTGCAAGCCGGCCGAAGCATCTTCTTCTCGTTCGCGGCCTACCTCTGAGCCACGGGCTGCGTGAACAGCAGCGAGGTCCCGTAGGAAATCCACACGCGGTGCCGCGCGAACCAGTCGGCGCCGAGCAGCATGTCCGCCTGGTCACGCAGCGTCGTCACGGTCAATGTCTGGCCGTGCACGGTTTCGTTGCCGATCGAGAGAGTGCCGAACCGGTGCCAATGGTAGAGCGTCTCGTGGCCGTCGATGCCGCTCGTGATCCCGCCCGGCTCGGCGTCGAGCGTGCCCGGATCGGCGCCCGACGCGAGGGCCGCGCTCCGCGAGACGATCCGCGACCGCGCGCCGCTATCGAGCAGGGCCTTCAGGTTGCGACCATCGAGCATGGCCGCCAGCAACATCCGGTTGCCGACACGTGTCAGCGGGACGGTGTCTGTCCGGCCCGGCCAGGGTGGCAGGTCACGGCACAAGCGCGACAATCCGTCCGCCTCGTACAGCCGCAACATGCCGCGCGACACATCGATCTCCACCTCGAAATGCGACAGCAGGTCGCCGCCGATCAATCCCACCACCGCCGGCACGATCCGCGGCATCGACGGCAGGTCCCCGAGCGGAAAAGGCACGCCATCCAGCCGCAGATTGCCGAGCGCAAGCGATGCGGTCGCCACCGGAACGTTCCGTCCGCGACCGCCCGTGCCGGACAACTCGGCGGGATGCGCGCGCTCGGTTCGGAGCCCGCGCGCGGCACCCGGCGACAGGAAGCCGGCATCCGATCCGGTGTCGACCAGCAACGAGACCGGCCGATCCGCCAGCACAGCCTCGACACTCAGGAAACCGTCGATATCGCGCAGTGCCAGATCCGCCATCAGACGAAGCCCGCAGTCCGCCGCATGCGCGGGCCCGGGGCCAAGGCCGATCAGGAGCGCCAGGACCAGGCGGATCAATCCGTGCGCGCCTGTCGTCCCCTGGCGGCGACCGCCTTGTCGATCTGAAGCTGCCGCCCGGCTCGTGCAGCATAGTCGCCATGGCGTTCGTCGATCATGCCCGCCAGCATCGGAAACGCCACGCTTTCGGCAACATTGTGCAGGAACCGTGCGGCGAGGAAGCTCGCGCAATCCTGCAGCCGCCGCTCGAGCCTGGTGCGCGGGGCGAGTTCGCAGGTGACCACACGTTCCGCGGGCCGGCCGAAGCGCCGTGGCCGAAGCTTGGCCATCGCCGCGTTCCAGGGTGCAAGGCCCGCCAGGATCTTGTTGCGGTTGATCTGGAACCAGCGATGACTCTCGAGCCGGTCAGGCAACGCGATCCCGAGATCGGAACCGGCCATGGCCGTCTCGACCGCCGGGTCGGCCACGCCGAAATCGCCCGCCTGGAAGAAGCGGTGCACGCCGCCTGCATCCTCCAGACGATTGAACAGGTCCTCGTCCTCGAAACCCCAGCCGAGCAGGTATTCATGATACCCGCCGACCGCCTGCCAATCGTCGCGCCGGAACATCGCGATCTCCGAGGACGCCGCCTTGTCGCTGCCGTAGCCGCTCAGATAGCCGCCCCGCATCTCCAGCGTTCGGCGGTAGCGCCCCGCATCGCGCAACGCGGCGCCGCAATCAACGGCCAGGATCACCGGGCCGGCGGCCGCCTCGATCCCCACATTCAGCGCGAGCCCCTTTGCCCAGGGTTCGTCCGCGCCGACCCGGACCACGATCGTCCTCGCCAGCCCGAGCACGCCACGCCCGGTCAGCGGCGACGCGCTGCCGAAATCGACGATCACGATCTCGCCCACCGCCTCGTCGCGCGCCCAGCGCTCCAGCGCCGCCTGCAGTCGTCCAAGATCGTCCCTGACCGCGATGACCAGCGACAGCAGGCCGTCACGCTCCATCGAGGCGGGCGCGTGGATGAGCGCTCTGCCAGACCCGCGTCAGGCTCGTCTCGTCGACGCCGGCATAGAGCTGCGTCGTCGCGAGCGACGCGTGACCGAGCAGTTCCTGGATCGCGCGCAGGTCGCAGCCGCGCTGCATCATGTGCGTCGCGAACGAATGCCGCAGCGCGTGCGGTGTCGCATGATCGGGCAGCCCGATCCCCTGGCGCCACGCGCGCATCTGCCGCTGCGCCACCGATGCGCGCAGCCGGCCGCCGCGGACGCCCGCGAACAGCGGTGCGTCGGCACCGAGATCGGGATTGATCGCGAGCAAGGATGCGATCGCATCGCGCACCGCCGGCAGCACCGGGACCAGCCGCTCGCGGCCGCCTTTTCCCGTCACCCTGACCGTCCCGCGCGCGATCACCGCCGCGTCGACGCGATCGAGGCCGAGCGCCTCGCCGATCCGCAAGCCGCTGCCATACAGCAGCATGAACAGCGCCGTGTCCCGCGCCTGCACGAACGCGTCGTCCGACAGCGCCCCGATATCGGGGCCGGCCGCGAGCGCGTCGACCTCCGCCAGCGGCCGCGGCAGACGACGCTTGGACCGCGGCGACGCCAGCATCCTGGGCGTCGTGTTCCGTAGGTCGTGATGCCGCGCGAGATAGGTCCAGAAGCCGCGGATCGCCGCCAGCCGGCGCGCCCGCGTCCGCGCGGCGGCGTCCTGATCGCGCGCCCGCGCCGATGCCTGTTCGGTGAGGAACGCGCGCAGTTCCGCGGGGCGCAGCCGGTCGAGGTCGGCCATTGCCGGTTCCTGTCCAAGATGGCGGGTCAGGAACCCCAGGAACAGCGACACGTCGTGCCGGTATGCCGACACCGTATTGGCCGCGGCCCGTCGCTCGTGCGCAAGCCAGCCCAGCCACCGATCCATCGCCTCGACCGCCATCATGCCCGATCGAGCGCCGCTTCGAGTGCCGCGCCCAGCAAGGCGAGCGCGCCCTCGGAGCCAGGCGCCGGCAGCCCCTCGTCACGGCTGCCGAGTGCCAGCACGCCAGCCGGACCGAAATTGGGCCGTATCCGCACCAGCACGTCGCGCCGGACCAGGTCGGCGGCCGGCCCGTGCAGGGCCGCCCCTTCCGTGATCGTCTCGCGAAAGACGATATCGCGACCTCCCATCAGCCGGGCCGCCTCCAGACCACCGAGCGGCCGGACATAGGCGCGCGACGCGTCGCCATCGAGGCACAGATGTGCCGCGTCGATACCCAGTGTCGCCGCAAGCTCGTGCTCCAGCCACTCGAGCGGTTCGCTCGCCCTAATCAAACCGAGCAACGCATGTTCGACCCGGTCGCCGAGCGACCGTCCCGCTCGCCGGCGCCGCACATTGTCCTGCAGCTGAACATTCTGCCGACGCGCCGCCGTGAGCATCGCCGCCATGTGGTCGGCCACCTGTTCGCCATGCACCCGTGCGGGCGGCGCCAGCGTCAGATACAAGAAGGCATGGCGCGCCAGGAAGTCAGGTCGCATCTCGAGGAACCGGACGATGTCGGCCTCGTCGATCGCCCCGTTCATGTCGCGCCCGCTGCCGGGATCGCTGGCCATTCCGGCTCCCTGCCAAACCTGGAGGCGACCGTAGAGCAAGCCCGGCCGGCGCGTCCAATGAACCCGCGGCGCGTCCAGGTCCTGCTGCCCTACCCGTTCGCCGGCCCGTTCGACTACCGGATCGACGGCGATGCCGCGCTGGCACCCGGCGATCTCGTCCTGGTCCCGCTGAACCGGCGCGCCGAGCTGGGCGTCGTCTGGGACCATGACGATGGCCCCACCGTCGATGACGCACGGCTCAAGCCGGTCGCCGCGCGCCTCGACGTCCCGACACTGCCGGAAAGCCTCCGGCGCTTCATCGACTGGGTGGCGCGCTATACGCTCACCCCCCCGGGTCTGGTGCTCGCGATGGCGCTCCGCGTCGATCCCACCCCCCCACCCGGGCCACAGCCCGGATGGACCCGCGCTATCGTTCCGCTACCGAAACTGACCCCGGCCCGGCTGCGGGTCCTCGCGGCACTCGACGAGCGCGAACCTCGCCTCACCGCCGATCTGGCGCGGGCCGCCGGCACCGGGGCGGGGGTGATCCGCGCCATGGCCGATGCCGGCCTGCTTGTCCTCGCGCCGATGCCGGCGGCACCCGAGCCGGCGCCCGATCCGGGCCACAAGGCACCCATTCTCTCCGACGAACAGACCAAGGCCGCCCACGCGCTGGCCGCGTCCGTCGCCGCCCATGTCTTCACCGTCACCTTGCTCGACGGCGTCACCGGCTCGGGCAAGACCGAGACCTACCTCGAAGCCGTCGCCGAGTGCCTCCGCGAGGGACGCCAGGCCCTCGTGCTGCTCCCCGAGATCGCGCTGTCGTCGCAGTTCCTGTCCCGCTTCGAGCGCCGTTTCGGCGCACCGCCCGCGGTCTGGCATTCGGAGCTCGGCTCGAAGCGGCGCCGCCTGACCTGGCGCGAGGTCGCGAGCGGACAGGCGCGCGTCGTGGTCGGCGCCCGCTCCGCCCTCTTCCTGCCCTTCGCCGACCTCGGCCTCGTCGTGATCGACGAGGAGCACGAAACCGCCTTCAAGCAGGAGGAAGGCGTCATCTACCACGCGCGCGACATGGCCATCGTCCGCGCCCGGCTCGCTTCCGCTCCCGCGATCCTCGTCTCCGCCACGCCCAGCCTCGAGACCCTCGCCAACGTCGAGGCCGGCCGTTTCCGCCACCTCACGCTGAGCACCCGCCACGGCGGCGCCCGCCTGCCGTCGGTCATCGCGATCGACATGCGCGAGGGTGGCCTCGAGCGCGGCCGCTTCCTCGCGCCGAGCCTCGTCGACGCCATCCGCGACACCATCGAAAGCCGTGAACAGGCGATGCTGTTCCTCAATCGGCGCGGTTACGCGCCGATGACGCTATGCCGCGCCTGCGGCCACCGGCTCGCCTGTCCGAACTGCACCGCCTGGCTGGTCGAGCATCGCGCCCGGCGCCTGCTCGCCTGCCATCACTGCGACCACACCGAGACGCTTCCCTCCCACTGCCCTGTCTGCAACGCCGCCGGCACCCTCGCTCCGATCGGCCCGGGCATCGAGCGCATCACCGAGGAGGCGCGCGCGCTCTTTCCCGAGGCGCGCATCCTGGTGATGGCGAGCGACACCATGCAGGGACCGGCGGCCGCCGCCGAGGCCGCGCGCGCGATCGAGGCCCGCGAGATCGACCTCGTGATCGGCACCCAGATCGTCGCCAAGGGCTGGCATTTTCCGCACTTGACGCTGGTGGGCGTCGTCGATGCCGATCTCGGCCTCTCCGGTGGCGACCTGCGCGCGTCCGAGCGCACAGTCCAGCTCCTGCATCAGGTCGCTGGCCGCGCCGGTCGCGCCGAAAGCCCTGGCCGCGTCATGCTGCAGACCTACGCCCCCGAGCATGCCGTCATGCAGGCTCTCGTCGCCCGCGATCTCGACCGCTTCATGCGTCTCGAGGCCGACACGCGGCGCCCGAGCTTCTGGCCGCCCTATGGCCGCCTCGCGGCGCTGATCGTCAGCGCCGATGATCCGGCCGAGGCCGACCGCACCGCCATCGCCCTCGGCAAGTCGGCACCGAGCGGGGAGGGGATCGTCGTCCTCGGCCCTGCCCCGGCGCCGCTCGCGATCCTGCGCGGCCGCCATCGCCGCCGGCTGCTGCTGCGCACCTGGCGCAGCGTGGCCGTCCAGAAGCTGCTCATCGCCTGGCTCGCCCAAGTCAGGCCGGGCCGCGGCGTCCGGATCGACATCGACGTCGACCCGGTCTCTTTCCTCTGACCCGGGAGATGTCCGCATGCCGTCCCTGACCTACTGGCTCACGACGGCGGGCGAATCGGTGCTCGGCCTGTTCGGCATCCGCGCGCCCTACGAGCAGCCGACCTACCGGATCGTCGCAACCCTTTCAAACGGTGTTGAAATCCGGACCTACGAGGAGCGCACCGCCATCGAGACGTCGCTCGACGATGGTCGCGACGACCAGGCGTTCGGACGCCTGTTCGCCTACATCACCGGTGCCAACACGCCGTCCAGGTCGCCGCCGCAAGCGATCGCCATGACCATTCCGGTCGAACGCTCGGCGGGAAACACGCTGCGTTTCTTCCTGCCCCGCGCAGTCGCTGCCGGACCGCCTCCGCCGCGGGACCCGCGCGTCCACCTGGTCGTCCTGCCGCCCGAGACTGTCGCCGCCCGCCGCTTCTCCGGCTCCCTCGCCTCCGTCGAGATCGCACGCCAGGATCTGATCCTCCGCGCGGCGCTCGCGGCCGGCGGCTGGCACGCGACAGGAGCCACCGCGCGCTTCGGTTACGACCCGCCCTTCACGCCGCCTTTCCTCAGACGCAATGAAGTCGTCGTGACCGTGAGCCGGTGAACCGGTCGCCCGTTCGACCGTTCTGGATCCACGACACAACGAGGAGGACATCATGGTCGACAAGAACCGCGTCGAGGGCGTGGGTCACCAGATCAAGGGCGGCCTCAAGGAAGCAGCCGGCAAGGTCACGGGCAACACCAAGACCGAAGCCGAGGGTGCCGCCGAGAAGACCGCCGGGAAGGCCCAGGAGACGGTCGGTCACGCCAAGGACACCGTCCGGGACGTCTTCAAGTCGTAGGCAAGCACCTGGGGGGACCGGAGCGGATCCCCCCAGACCCCCCGGCGATCAATACAGGTGCAGTTCCGGGGGCGCGGGTTCAGTGGTGGGCTGGGACAGTTTCGTGCCCGTCAACGTTGCCTGCTCGCCGCCGGATTTGCGCGTCACGAACGGGACGTTCAGCGAGCTTGCCAGAACCTGATAATCCGGATCACCCGTCAGATCGATCGGCCTTGATCCACTGCACGCACGCGCTGCCGTCTGGAACGGCAAGGCGCGTTGTGGATAGCCATACAATTGGTGGAGGCACTCGTCATCCGATTGCCGCACCGGCGCGCCGCCGGCCGCACAAGCGGCGAGTGCGGACGTCAGCAGGAGCGTGCCGAGCCGCATCTACTTCGCGACCAGGCCGCTCGATAGCACCGCCTGGTCATGCGCGCCGCCACCACCAAAAATTCGCGCATTGTCGCCCTCGCCACGTTCCAGCACGTTCTCCAGTCCGAGCGCAGGGAACAACAGCTCCGACACGCGATAGGCTTCCTCCAGATGCGGATAGCCCGACGCAATGACCGTATCGATCCCGAGCGCCTGGTACTCGCGCAGCCGCTCCGTCACCACCTGTGGCGAGCCCACAAGCGCCGTGCCGGCGCCGCCGCGCATCAAGCCCACGCCCGCCCACAGATTGGGGCTGACCTCGAGCGCATCCCGCCTGCCGCCATGCAACGCCATCATCCGCCGCTGACCCTCGCTGTCGGTGGCATCGGCCATGAATCTCTGTGTCCTGGCGATCGTCTCGTCCGACAGTTTCGAGATGAGCCGGTCGGCCGCCTGCCACGCCTCCTCGTCCGTCTCCCGCACGATCAGATGCAGCCTGATGCCGTAGCGCATCGTCCGTCCACGCGTGGCGGCCAGCGCGCGCATGCTGTTGATCTTCTCGGCGACCGCGACCGGCGGCTCGCCCCAGGTCAGATACATGTCGGTCTGGTTGGCCGCGACCTCCATCGCTCGCGGGGAGGAGCCGCCGAAATAGAGCGGCGGATAGGGCGCCTGGACCGGTGGGAACATCAGCCGGCCGTTCTTGACCGAGAGGTACTTGCCCGAAAACGAGACCGTCTCGCCTGACATCACGCCGCGAAAGATGGTGAGGAACTCGTCGGCCTGATCGTAGCGCTCGTCGTGACCGAGATGAATGCCGTCACCCGCGAGATCTGCCGGATTGCCGCCGCACACCACGTTGAGCAGCAACCGGCCACTGGACAGGCGGTCGAAGGCGGATGCCTGCCGCGCCGCCTCGCCAGGCAGCGTCATTCCCGGCCTGAGCGCCACCAGGAAGCGTAATTGCTCGGTGAACGGGACGATTGACGCCGCCGTGATCCACGCATCCTCGCACCCGGTTCCGGTCGGCAGCAGCACGCCCTTGTAGCCGAGGCGGTCGGCCGCGACCGCGATCTCGCGCATGTAGCGGTTGTCGGCGGCCCGGCGTCCCGTGTTCCCGCCGAGATAGCGCCCGTCGCCGCTGGTGGGCAGGAACCAGAACATGTCGAGCGGGCGACTGGCGGCGTGGTCCGAGAACATGTCCATCGTGCGGTATTCCCCGATCGCGATCGCGTTGTGAGCGTGATTTGCGTTTACCACGCTCTACTTAGGCAGTTTGCCATCAAATCACCATCCCGCCGTGAACGACACCGATCGATGAATGTTCGGCGCGCATGCAACAATTCGGGTCGCGGGGCATTCACGCCAACGTGTGATCATCGCCTGGCTCCTTCTCTCGCTTGAGGCGACACAAGGGCGTTTGATCGCCGTCATTGAAGTGGCCCGGCTGCCCGGCTACGAGCGGTCCGACGGGCCGATCGAGCGATTGAGGACACGGTTCTAGAACTCGCCAAGGAACAAGCCGCGCGCACGTCGCGCTGAGGAGATCCTCGATGAACGTCATCCAGAAAACCGGAGTCGGTAACTCGCTCCAACAACTCGGCGCCGCGGGGCAGGCCCCGTGGCTCGATTTCATCCAGCGCAGCTTCGTGGCCGAGGGAAAGCTGAAGGCGCTCGTCGACGATGACGGGCTGCGCGGCGTGACGTCCAATCCATCGATCTTCGAGAAGGCGATGGGTCACGGCACCGAATACGACCCGCAATTCAAGGAGATCGCCGGCCGCGGCGAGCTCGATGCCTCGTCCATCTACGAGACGCTCGCAATCAGCGACATCCAGCATGCCGCCGATGTGCTCAAGCCGGTCTGGGACGAGCACGAGGGTCTCGATGGCTATGTCAGCCTCGAAGTCTCGCCCTATCTGGCGCTCACCACCGAGCCCACCATCCTCGAGGCGCGCCGGCTCTGGGGCCGGGTCGACCGCACCAACCTGATGGTCAAGGTGCCGGGCACGGATGCCGGCGTGCCCGCGATCCGCACGCTGATCGCGGACGGCATCAACATCAATGTCACCTTGCTGTTCTCGATCGACGCGTACAAGCGTGTGCTCGAAGCCTACATCCAGGGGCTCGAGGATCGCGATGCGAAAGGGGAAAAGGTATCCGGCATCTCGTCGGTCGCGAGCTTCTTCGTCAGCCGGATCGACGGCAAGATCGATGGCGCGATCGACAAGCGCCTCGCCGCGAACGACCCGCAATCCGCCGCACTCAAGGCCGTCCGCGGCAAGGTCGCCATCGCCAACGCGAAGCTCGCCTACCAGCACTATGTCGAGGTGAGCCGCTCCGCGCGCTGGCAGGCCCTCGCCGCCAAGGGCGCCAATCCGCAGCGCCTGCTGTGGGCGAGCACCGGCACAAAGGACAAGGCCTACTCCGACGTCCTCTACGTCGAAGAACTGATCGGTCCCGATACTGTCAACACGATGCCTCCTGCGACCATGGACGCGTTCCGCGACCATGGCACCGTGCGTCCGTCGCTGACCGAGGATCTCGACGGCGCCCGTCACGTGCTCGCGGAGGCCGAGCGTCTGGGTCTCGATCTCGCGCGAGTGACCAGCACTCTCGTTGACGAGGGGGTCAAATCCTTCGCCGAAGCCTTCGATGCATTGCTTGGCGCGGTTGCCGACAAGCGCACCACGCTGATCGGTGATGCGGTGACCAGAACCACGCTGCATCTGCCGCCTGATCTCGACGAGGCCGTCAAGAAGAGCCTCGATGCGTGGCGGGCCGACGGCAAGGTCCGTCGGCTCTGGCAGCGCGATGCCTCGCTCTGGACCGGCGACGACGCCAATGGTGATGAAAGCAACTGGCTCGCCTGGCTCGACATCATCGACGAGCGCCTCGCGCACGTGGACGAACTCGAGGCGTTCGCGCGCGATGTCGAGAGTGCTGGCTTCGACCATGTCCTGCTGCTCGGGATGGGCGGTTCGAGCCTCGGGCCCGAGGTGCTCGCCGAGACGTTCGGCTATCGCGGCGGCTACCCGGAGCTCCTGGTTCTCGACAGCACCGACCCGCAGCAGATCGCGTCCTTCCAGGCCAGGATCGATCCGGCCAGGACGCTGTTCATCGTCAGCTCGAAATCGGGCGGCACGCTCGAGCCCAACATCCTCAAGGCCTATTTCTTCAAGGTCGCGAGCGATGCCCTGGGCGCGTCCGCCGGCAAGCACTTCGTGGCAGTCACCGATCCCGGCTCGCACATGGAGGAGGTTGCGAAGGCCGACGGCTTCCGCCACGTTTTCTACGGCGACAAGCAGATCGGCGGCCGCTATTCGGTGCTGTCGAATTTTGGCCTTGTCCCTGCGGCCGCCGCCGGCATCGATGTCCGGAACTTCCTCGAGACCGGGTTGCTGATGGCCCGCTCGTGCTCCAGTGCTGTCCCGCCCCAACAGAATCCCGGGGTCGTTCTCGGCACCGTCCTCGGCATCGCCGCGACCGATTTCGGCCGCGACAAGGTGACGATCGTCGCCTCTCCCGGCATCCATGACATGGGCGCCTGGCTCGAACAGCTCCTGGCCGAAAGCACCGGCAAGGAGGGACATGGCCTGGTTCCGATCGACAACGAGGCGCTCGGCGCACCATCGGTCTATGGGACGGATCGCGTCTTCACCTACCTGCGCCTGGCCGACGCGCCCGACCGCGCACAGGATTCCGCGATCAAGGCGCTCGCGGACGCCGGCCAGCCGGTGGTCACCATCGACCTGCCAGGCAAGTTGCAGATCGTGCAGGAATTCTTCCGCTGGGAGGTCGCGACCGCCGTCGCGGGCTCGATCATCGGCATCGACGCGTTCAATCAGCCCGATGTCGAAGCCAGCAAGATCGAAACCAAGAAGCTGACCGACGCCTATAACAAGTCCGGCGCGCTTCCCGATGAGAAGGCGTTCGCGACCGACGGCAATCTCAGCTTCTTCGCCGACTCGACAAACGCCACCGCGCTGGGCACCGGCGACAGCCACTCGATCCTGTCGAAGCACCTCGCCCGTGCCGGCGCCGGGGACTATGTCGGCATCCTCGCCTACATCGAGCGCGATCATGCGACCCGCACCTGGATCGAACACGTTCGCGAAGCGATCCGCGATCGCAAGCACGTCGCCACCGCCGCCGAGTTCGGCCCGCGCTTCCTGCACTCGACCGGTCAGGCCTACAAGGGGGGGCCGAACAGCGGCGTCTTCCTGCAGATCACGGCTGACGACGCCCATGACCTTCCCGTCCCGGACGCCAAATACACGTTCGGCATCGTCAAGGCGGCCCAAGCACGCGGTGACTTCGACGTTCTGAGCGATCGCGGCCGGCGTGCGCTCCGAGTTCACATCAAGGGCGATCTCAAGTCCGGCCTGGATAACCTGGCTGCGGCCGTCATCGCCGCCCTTTAGTCGAGCGGGTCCGGGGCTGCTGGCCCCGGCGGGGTCCAGGGGCGGCGCCCCTGGCCTGCCAACACGGAGAATGACATGCAGATCGGCGTGATCGGCCTAGGCCGCATGGGCGGCAACATCAGCGTCAGGCTTTCCAGGCACGGCCATGAGGTCGTCCTCTACGACCACGACTCGAAGGCGCTCGAGGGCGTGCACGGCCGCGCCGAGCGCAGCAAATCGTCGTCCGGCCTGGAGGACATGGTCTCCAAGCTCGAAAAACCTCGTGTGGTCTGGGTGATGCTGCCTGCCGGCACGATCACCAAGGACACGATCAACGCACTGTCGGGCCTGATGAGCGAAGGCGACATCATCATCGACGGCGGCAATTCGTTCTACAAGGATGACATCCGCCACGCCAAGGAGCTTCGCGAACACGGCATCCACTTTGTCGATGTCGGCACATCGGGCGGCGTGTGGGGCCTGGACCGCGGCTACTGCATGATGATCGGCGGTGCGAAGCAGGCTGTCGACCATATCGACCCGATCCTGGCGGCGCTGGCGCCGGGCATCGGCGACATCGTGCGCACGCTCGGCCGGGAGAGCCATGATCCGCGTGCCGAGCAGGGCTACCTGCATTGCGGCCCGGCGGGTGCCGGTCACTTCGTCAAGATGGTCCATAACGGCATCGAGTACGGCATGATGCAGGCCTATGCCGAAGGCTTCGACGTCATCCGCAACAAGCGGTCCGAGGACTTGCCCGAGGACGAGCGTTTTACGATCGACACCGCCGACGTCGCCGAGGTCTGGCGCCGCGGCTCGGTCGTATCGTCCTGGCTGCTCGACCTGACGGCCTCCGCACTCGCCAAGAACGACAATCTGTCGGATTACTCGGGCAAGGTCGCCGACAGCGGCGAGGGACGCTGGACGATCGAGGCGGCGATCGAGGAGGCGGTTCCGGTGCCGGTCCTGTCGGCATCGCTGTTCGCGCGGTTCCGCAGCCGGACCGGCAACAATTTCGGCGAGAAGCTTCTCTCGGCGATGCGCTTCCAGTTCGGCGGCCACATCGAGCAGCACCATGTCGAGGACAAGCATGGCGGCGGCGACGATCCGGAAGGCGACGCCGCGGCGAAGCACTGAGCGCGGAGCGCGTTGTTGGGCATAGACCACATCAGCGAACTGGGTGGCTTCGCGGACACCGAGATCGAGCCGCAATCCCCGCCGCACCCGGCGCCGGCGTCGATCTTCGTGATCTTTGGCGCCGGCGGTGATCTCGCTGCCCGGCTTCTGTTGCCGGCGATCTACAATCTCGCTTGCGCCGGCCTGCTAGACGATGGATTCGCGATCATCGGGATCGACCGTCTCGATCTCGACGACGAAGGTCTGCGCGCTCGTTTCGAAGACAGCCTCGCCAATTTCGTGGCCGAGCGCCGCGGCAAGGACCAGGCGGTCGCGCTCGACCGGATGCGCTGGCAATGGCTTCGCTCCCGCATCTCCTACCTCGCAGGCGATTTCGACGACCCCGTGCTGTTCGAGCGGATCGGCGCACGCACGGCCGGTGCGAACGCCGTCTTCTACATGGCGGTCGCGTCGCGCTTCTTCGCGCCACTGATCGAAAGCCTCGCCGCCGCGGGTGTCACCAGCGAGGAGGAGGGACGGTTCCGGCGGGTCATCATCGAGAAGCCGTTCGGTTCCGATCTCACCTCGGCCCGCGCCTTGAACACGCGCCTGCTCAAGGTTCTCGGCGAGAGCCAGATCTACCGGATCGATCACTATCTCGGCAAGGAAACCGTCCAGAACATCCTCGCACTTCGTTTCTCCAACGGCATCTTCGAGCCACTCTGGAGCCGGCAGAACATCGACCATATCCAGATCACGGCGGCCGAAACCGTGGGCGTCGAGAAGCGAGGCGGTTTCTACGAGCAGACCGGCGCGATGCGCGACATGGTGCCGAACCACCTGATGCAGCTCCTCGCGATGACCGCCATGGAAGCGCCGACATCGTTCGATGCGGATGCCGTTCGCGACGAGAAGTCCAAGGTGCTAGCCTCCATCCACCCGATGCAGTTCGGCGTCGAGTACCCGCCGGTGGTGCGTGGCCAGTACGTCGAAGGCGCGGTCGGCGGCGAGATGCGCCGCGCCTACCGCCAGGAGCCCGACATCGCGCCGGGCTCGACGACCGAGACCTTCGTCGCCATGCGCCTGTCGATCGACAATTGGCGCTGGGCCGGCGTCCCGTTCTATCTGCGCACCGGCAAGCGCCTCGCCGTCAGGCGCACCGAGATCGCCGTGCATTTCAAGCAGGCGCCCTACGCGCTGTTCCGCGAGACGCCGGTCGAGAAGCTGACGCCGAACATCATGGTCCTGCACATCCAGCCGCGCGAGGGCGTGACGATCCAGTTCAGCGCCAAGCTGCCCGGACCCCGCGTGTCGCTCGGCGGCGTGCGGATGAATTTCGACTATGCCGATTTCTTCCAGGAAGGCCCAAGCACGGGCTACGAGACGCTGATCTACGACTGCCTGATCGGCGACGCGACCTTGTTCCAGCGGGCCGACAATATCGAAGGCGGCTGGCGTGCCGTCCAGCCCGCGCGCGACTCGTGGGAGTCAGGTGAGGGAACCGTGCATCATTATCAAGCCGGATCGGCGGGCCCGCGTGAAGCGGCCGCTCTGTTGGCGAGGGATGGCCGTCGCTGGCTGAAGCTCACCCGATGATCGCCAGACCCAAGGCGGCACCCGCAAGCCGCATCCGCCTGGTCGTGACCGACATCGACGGCACACTCGTGGACCGCGAGAAGCGGCTCTCGCCACGCGCCATCGCTGCCGCGGCCTCGCTCCGCCGTGTCGGCGTCAAGCTCGCGCTGGTGAGCTCGCGGCCGCCCCGCGGCATGACGATGTTCCTCGAACCGCTCGGCATCGACACGCCGCGGGCCGGGTTCAACGGCGGCGAGATCGTCAGCCCCGAGGGGCGCCTGCTCGAGCGTCTCGCGATCCCCGACCCATCCGGCCGGCTCGCGGTCGAGATGCTGGTCACCAATCATGTCGACGCCTGGGTCTTCGCCGACGACCAGTGGTTCATCACCAACCCGGCCGGTCCCTATGTCCCGCTCGAGCGTCGCACGGTCGGGATCGAGCCCACCTTGGTTTCCGATTTCGACGCCGTCATCGAACGTGCCGGCAAGATCATGGGCTCGACCACCGAATACCATCTGCTCGAGCGGATAGAGACCGAGATGATGACCGGCCTCGGCGGTTCGGTCGCGGCCCATCGCAGCCAGGACTACTATCTCGACGTCACCCACCCGCAGGCGCGCAAGGACCACGCGCTCAAGCGGCTTGCCCGCATCCTCGACGTTCCGGTCGACGAAACCGCCGCCCTCGGCGACATGCCCAACGACAGCGACATGCTCCGTGTGGCGGGCCTTTCGATCGCCATGGGCAACGCGCCCGAGGACGTCCAGGAGGCGGCGATGTTCGTCACCGACACCAACGAACGTGACGGCTGGGCACACGCGATCGAGCAGCTCGTTCTGTCGCGCGCTCCTGGCGTGAACTAGGAGAACGACGATGGCACAAAAGATCTCCCTGCTGCTTGCAGATGTCGATGGCACGCTGGTGACCAAGGAGAAGCTGCTCACCGACCGCGCGATCGCCGCCGTCCACAAGCTGCATGATCGCGGAATCGAGTTCGCCATCACCAGCGGACGCCCACCGAAGGGCATGGCGATGCTGTTCGATGCGCTCGACCTGCGCACGCCGATCGCCGGCTTCAACGGCGGCCTGCTGGTCAATCGCGACCTGTCGATCATCGAGAGCAAGAACCTATCGCGCGACATCGCCGACCGCACTGTCGCCTCCCTGCGCAAGCACGACCTCGATGTCTGGGTCTATGCCGGCGAGGACTGGATCATTCCGAAAGCGGACGCGCCGCACGTCGCCCGCGAGCAATGGACCGTCAAGTTCGCGCCCCGCGTCTCGACCGACATCGAGGCGGCGCTCGACCATGCGGTCAAGATCGTCGGCGTCTCCGACGATCTCGAACGCGTCAAGGAAGCCGAGCGCGACCTCCAGGCCGAACTCGGCGACGAGGCGTCCGCCGCCCGCTCGCAGCCCTACTATCTCGACGTCACCCATCCCCATGCCAACAAGGGCGACGTCGTTCTGACCCTCGCCAAACGCCTCGGCATACCGCCCTCCGAGATCGCGACCTTCGGTGACCAACCCAATGATGTGCTGATGTTCCGCCGTGGCGGCGTGTCGATCGCGATGGGCCAGGCGGCCGACGAGGTGCGCGAGGCCGCGACCCATGTGACCGACGACAGCGAGAACGAGGGTTTCGCCAAGGGGGTCGAGCGCTTCATCCTCGGCGAGGCCGCCTCGTGACCCAGATCGACGACGAGATCGTCCTCGACGACGCAGAGGCGCTGGCGCGCCATGCAGCCACATGGCTCGCCGAGCGCGCTTCCAGCGCCCCCGGTCCCTATTTCACGGTGGCGCTGTCGGGTGGTTCCACGCCCAGGCGGCTCTACGAGATCCTGGCCGCCGACCATGCCGACAGCTTTCCGTGGCAGCGGACCCATTTCTTCTTCGGCGACGAGCGCTTCGTTCCGCCCACCGACGCCGACAGCAACCAGCGCATGGTGCGAGAGTCCCTGATCGACCGGATCGACCTGCCGCCGGCCAACTACCATCCGATGCCGACGGCCGGCGATCCCGCCGAGGCCGCCCGTCGCTACCAGGACGAACTCGCCGGCCACTACCGCGATGAGGTGCTCGAAATTCCCCGCCCGCTATTCGACGTCGTTCTGCTCGGTCTCGGCGACAATGGCCACACCGCCTCGCTGTTTCCCGGCACCGACGTGCTCGACAACACGCTCGACTGGGTGGCGCCCTGCGTGCCGAACGACGCGCCGCATACCCGGCTCACGCTCACCTACCAGGCGATCGCCAGCTCGCGCGATGTCGTCTTCCTCATCAAGGGCGCCGACAAGCACGCGGCACTCACCCGCGTGCGCAACAACGACCGCTCCCAACCAGCCAGCCGCATCACCAGCATCGGCCGCGTCACCTGGATGCTCGACCGGGCCGCCGCCGGCGTCGGATGAAGTTCTCGTGACCGATCCCAACGCCCACCTCAAGCAGCAGGCGGCGATGGCCGCATCCGAGCTCGTCGAGGACGGCATGGTGGTGGGCCTGGGCACCGGGTCGACGGCCGCCTTCCTGATCGACGCCCTCATCGAGCGGGTGCGCGGCGGGCTGCGGATCGAGGCGGTCGCGACCTCCGAACGCAGTGCCGCTCAGGCCGAGGCCGGCGGCATCAAGATCGTCGGTTTCGCCGATGTCGGTGCGATCGACCTCGACATCGACGGCGCCGACGAGATCGAGCCAAAGTCTCTCGGCCTGATCAAGGGACTGGGCGGCGCGCTCCTGCGCGAAAAGATCGTCGCTGCCGCCAGCCACCGGTTCGTCGTCATCGCCGACGACAGCAAGCTCGTCGATCGCCTCGGCATCAGCACGCCCGTGCCGGTCGAGGTCGCCCCGTTCGGCTGGGAGGCGACGGCGCGCCACCTGCAGGCGATCGGCGCGCGGGTCATGCCGCGCCATTCACCGCAGGGCGCGCTCTTCGTCACCGATGGCGGCAACATGATCCTCGACTGCCATTTTGGTCCGCTCGATGATGCCACCGGAACCGACCGTGCGATCCGCGACATCGTCGGCGTCTTCGAGACCGGCCTCTTTCTCGGACGCGCCCGTCTCGCCATCATCGCCGGTCCGCAAGGCGTGCGCCAGTTCGCGGCCGCCGGATGAGCCAGCCTCTCGCCGGCATCCGTCCCTGCGTCCTGATCTGCATGGGCGTGTCGGGAGCAGGCAAGACCACGGTTGCCCATATGGTCGACGACGTTCTGGACTGGCCGTTCCAGGAAGGGGACGAACTGCATCCGCCGGCCAACATCGCCAAGATGAGCAATGCGATCCCGCTCACCGACGACGACCGCTGGCCGTGGCTCGACCGATGCAAGGCATGGATCGATGGCCGGCTCGCCGACGGCGGCACCGGTCTGATTACCTGTTCGGCGCTCAAGCGCGTCTACCGCGACCGCCTCGTCGCCGGCAGGCCCGGGCAGGTCCGGATCCTCTATCTCAAGGCCAGCCGCGAGCTTCTGCTCGCGCGGCTGCAGGCCCGCCGCGGGCACTACATGCCGGTCGATCTGCTCGACAGCCAGCTCGCCATCCTCGAGGAGCCCGCCCCTGACGAAGACCCGATCGTCGTCTCCGTGGAGCAACCGGTCGACGACATGAAGCGGGAGATCCTCGAGAAGCTGCGCGCCTGACATCGGCGCCCCCGCTCCTGACGCGCCTCGCCTCGCCGTGGCGTTTCGCCTCCCTCGTCGTGCTCGGCTACGTGCTGCTGATGCTGCCGTTCCTGGCCGTGCACCATTTTCACGCCTCCGCCTTCATCGTGGCCGGACGATACTTCGTCGATGCCGCCCATACGCCAAGCCGGATCCAGATCGGGAAGGGCTTCGGTTACGACGGCCAGTTCTATTACCGGATGGCGGTCGCCCCGTTTTCGTTCGAGCATGTGCGCGCCGGCGTCTGGTTCGATGCGCCCGCCTACCGGATGGGGCGTATCTTCTATCCGCTGCTGGTGTGGATCGCGACCATCGGCCAGCCGAAGCTGGTTCCGGCAGCGATGTTCGCCGTCAACCTGCTCGGATTGGGCGTGATCGGCGGATTGTCGACCGTCCTCGCGCGTGACTTCGACCTGTCGCGGCTGACACCGCCGGCGATCGTCCTCTGGGCCGGGTTCGTGGGTACGCTGACCCATGACACGACCGAAATCACCGCCGCCGCCTTCCTTCTGGTCGCCATCCTGTGTCACCTGCGGCGGCATTTCATCCTCTTCGCACTGTGCGGCGCCGCGGCGACCCTCGCGCGCGAAACGACGGCCCTGACGCTGCTCGGCTTTCTTCTCGTCGATCTCGCCAGATGGCGCGAGGGCGGCCGCGCGGTCGCGATCCTCTGCGGTGCCGCCTTGCTCGCGCCGGTCGTCGCCTGGCACGAGGCGCTGCCGCGCTTGTGGCACCTCCCCGGATCGAGCGGCGCGTTCGGACAGAACATCGGATGGCCGCTCGCCGGCATGATCGAAACCCTGCGGACCGACGTCGTCAGGCTGCACGGGTGGATCGGGATGCGCCGGATCGATCTGCTGCTTCGGCTGGTCTCGTTGTTCACCGCCCTCGGGATCGTCGGGTTCAGCCTCGCGGTGGCCAGTGCCATCGGCCCGGCGCTCAGGCGCGAGGCCCAGGCCCCGCTCGCCGTCGGCTGGATCCTCACGGCGGTTCTGATGACCACGCTGACGGCAAGAGGTCCCTGGATCGATCCCGTCGGCTACGGTCGAGCGTTCACCGAATTCTGGATCGTCGGCTGCCTGCTTCTCGGCGGCGCGCGGTCGCGCTGGCCGATCACGATCCCGGCCGCGATTGCTTTCTGTGCCGCGATGTTCGCGTCGCTCGTGTTCCTTACCGCGATACAACTCGGAGTATTGGCCTAGAGCAATATCGCTTCAAGTTGCGTCAGCACGGCGATAAAATTGCTCGTCAAAACAAAGGCTAGAGCGTGCTCGGCTCTCGCATTTCATGTCAACCTAAGCCGGTCACGCTCTAGAGCAATATCGCTTCAAGTTGCGTCAGCACAGCGATAAAATTGCTCGTCGAAACAAAGGCTAGACTAGAGCGTGATCGGCTCTCGCATTTCATGTCAACCTAAACCGGTCACGCTCTAGCCGCGTCGCTCCTTCAGCGGGTGTTCATCATTTCGATCGATGATCAACCGCATGACGAGCAGCGCCCCTTCGATGATCCGAGGATGGGTGGCGGCGATGACCGCCGCCTCGCTTTCTGTGCCCGTTGTCGCCGCCGCGCAAACGAGCGGGCGCCTGCTCGCCACATCCGGCGTCGTCCAGGTCGAGGGTGCGGGTGGCGGCGGCCTCGTCCCCTGGGCACTGATCACCGGCTATGGCACGCGTGACCAGATCGGCGGCGACATCCACGACACCGTCGTTCCGCTCTCGAGCTTCACCCTCAACACCGCCGGCGCCGCCGTTGGCTTGGACGACCGAGTCGAGCTTTCCTACGCCCATCAATGGTTCTACACCGGTGCGGCCGGTGGCCGCCTCGGTCTCGGCGACGGCTACCAGTTCCATCTCGACGTCGCCGCGATCAAGGTTCGTCTGCTCGGCCACGCGGTCTACGACCAGGACACCTGGCTGCCGCAGATCGCGATCGGAACCGAACTGAAATCGGCCGACCAGCATGCGGTGCTGCGGGCCATCGGCGCGCGGAGCCCCGACGGTGTGGACGCCTACGTCGCGGCAACCAAGCTCTTCCTGGCCCAGAGCCTGCTCGTCGACGTCACCATTCGGGCAACGAAGGCCAACCAATTCGGCCTGCTCGGTTTCGGCGGTGACCGGAACGGCGGCTACAGTCCGCAATTCGAGGGCTCGGCGGCGTTCCTCGTCACCCGCAGGCTTGCCATCGGTGCGGAAATCCGCACCAAGCCCGACAATCTCCGGTTCGCCCAGGAAGGCGACGCCACCGATGTCTTCGCTGCCTTTTTTCTCGACAAGCACGTCTCCGCCACGCTGGCCTTCGTCGACCTTGGCAAGATTGCACGCCAGGGCGACCAGACCGGCGCCTATCTCTCCCTGGAGCTTGGATTTTGATGCGTGCCCGAATCGCCTGTCTATGTTCATTGCTGATCTCGATCGTGCTCGCGGCCCCGGTCCGGGCCGAGCAACGTCTCTTCGATGGTCTCGGCGGGCAGCCAGGCATCACACGCATCGCGGATGACGCGGTTGCGCTCTACATGAGCGATCCGCGTCTGCGGACCTATTTCGACAACATCAATCCCGACTGGCTGAAGCCACGTTTCGCCGTCTACATCTGCCACATTGCTGATGGTCCTTGCACCTATCGTGGGCGTTCGATGGCGGCGTCCCATCGAGCGCTGCATATCGACGAGGCTGCTTTCGATGCCGTCACGGAGGATTTGCAAGCCGCCCTCCGCAAGGCACGCATCCCGTTCTGGACCCAAAACAGACTGCTCGCCCGCCTCGCGCCGATGGAACGCGACATCGTCTCCCGCTGAACGACACAATCCGAGGCCATCGTGAAAAAGCTCTTCCTCGCCTGCCTGCTGCTAGCCGCCGGCCACGCACTGGCAAGCGATCCGGTCGTCGTCGACCAGAAGAATCGCGCCTTCGCCGCAAGCCGGATCCAGATCCATCCCGGTGACACGGTCCGCTTCAACAATAATGACGATTTCGACCACCAGGTCTATGCCCAGTCGTCATCCTTTTCATTCGACACTGACGAAACCGAACCGGGCCAACACACCGATGTCCGGTTCCCGATGGCCGGCCATTACCAGGTCCTCTGCCACATCCATCCCAAGATGCGGCTCGATATCGACGTGAAATGACCGCCGCGTGATGTCGATCCGCTCGAAGATACTCCTGGGATGCCTGACGCTCACGATGCTGACCGTCTTGATCGGCATCAGCGCCCAACGCTCCGAGCGCCGGCTGGGCAATCTTGCCCTCGGCATCTACGACAACGCCTTCATGGCGGTCAGTTACCTGCGAGCCGCACAGGTCGAGTTCGCCGGCTTCGCGTCCGACCCCAGGGCGTTGACGCCGGGAGCGTCTCACGACCTGCTCGACGATCTCGACATCGTGGTCGAGCGTGCGACCTCCTCGAAGGGCCGCCTTCAGGCGGCTGCTCTCAGACGCGATGTGGCCGCCATCCTGCCCCGTCTCGCCGCGGATCATGCCTTGTCCAAACCCATCCAGGACGCGTTCGACGGACTGGTCGAGACCTTCGCCGACGACGGCTTTCACGACCGCCGCCGTGTCGGCGAACTCGTCACCCGGCAGAAACGGTGGACGGCCGCCCTGCTCGCGGGCAGCCTGCTGGTCGCACTTGGCGTCACCGCCTTGCTCGCGCGCCTGATCGCGCCTCCGATCGGCCGTGCCGTCAGGATCGCGCAGTCGATCGCCGGCGGCAGGCTCGACAATCCGATTGCCGTGAGCGGGCGCGGCGAGACATCCGACCTGCTGCGCGCGCTCGCGGTCATGCAATCCAGCATCGCCGCCGGCATGGCCCGGATCGAAGCGCTGATGGCCGCCCAGGCTTCCTCCCACGCCGACGAGATCGCCGCGCACAACGCGCAGATGACTGCAGCACTCGACAACATGAACCAGGGTCTCTGCCTGTTCGACGCCGATGACCGGCTCCTGGTCGCGAACCGACGCTTCGCCGAGATGTTCGCAGTGCCGCTTCTGGGCGCGCCCGCATCCGAGATCCTGGCCGATGCCGGCCTCGCAACGCTGCTCGATGTCTACGGCGGATCGATCGAGGCCTTGTCCTGCGAGCTGTCCGACGGGCGCACGATCGCGGTGTCCCAGCAATCCATTCCAAAGGGCGGATGGGTCGCGACCTACGAGGATGTCAGCGAGCGTCGGATCGCGGAGGCCAGACTCGCGCACATGGCGAGGCATGACCAGCTCACCAGCCTGCCAAACCGGCTGCTGTTCGGCGAGCATGTCAAGGCGGCCGTGGTCCGTCGCTATCAGGACCATTCAGTCGCGATGCTCTGTCTCGACGTCGACCGCTTCAAGAGCGTCAACGACACGCTCGGCCATCCGGCCGGCGACGCGCTGCTTCGCGCCGTCGCCGAGCGCCTCCAGGCCTGCTGCCGCGAGGAGGACTTCGTTGCACGGCTTGGCGGCGACGAGTTCGCCATCGTCCAGGTCGGCCGACAGCCGCAGGCGGCCGGCGGCCTTGCACGACGGCTGATCGAGACGATGGCCGAACCCTTCATCCTCGCGGATCACCCGGTCGAGGTCGGCATCAGCATCGGCATCGCGATGGCCAACGACACCGGTGCGGTGAACGAGGAGGATCTCTTCAATCGTGCCGATCTGGCTCTCTACCGCGCCAAGGCCGACGGACGCGGCTGCTTCCGATTCTTTGATGCCGCCATGGATCTGCGCGTCCGCGAACGGCGCGCCCTCGAGATCGACCTGCGCAGCGCGCTCAAGAATGGCGAACTCGAGCTCTACTACCAGCCGCAGCTCTCGACCGGCCTTCGTCTCGTCGGCTTCGAGGCCCTCGTCCGTTGGAACCATCCGGCGCGCGGCCTCGTCAGTCCCGCCGATTTCATCCCGCTGGCCGAAGAACTTGGCCTGATCAGCGCGCTCGGCGACTGGGTGCTCAGGCGTGCCTGTCTCGCCGCCTCGCTGTGGCCGGCCGAGATCAAGATCGCGGTCAACCTTTCTCCGGCACAGTTTCGTGGCCGCACCCTCGCCGACGACGTCGCACGCGCCTTGCACGCGTCCGGCCTGCCCCCGCACCGGCTCGAACTCGAAATCACCGAGGCCCTGCTGATGCAGGACGACGACCAGATCATCGATACGCTCCGGCAGATCCGCGCGCTTGGCGTGCGCGTCGCCATGGACGATTTCGGGACCGGCTATTCCTCGCTCGCCTATCTCAGCCGCTTCCCCTTCGACAAGATCAAGATCGACCAGTCGTTCATCCGCGGCATGACCACCAGCGAAGACTCGGTCGCGATCGTCCGCGCCATCATCGGTCTCGGCCGATCACTCGGCATGGCGATCAACGCCGAAGGTGTCGAGACGCAGGAGCAGCGGGTGAGGCTGACCGCGGAGGGATGCGGCGAACTCCAAGGCTACCTCTTCGGCCGTCCAGGTCCGGAAAGCGCGATCCCGGACATTCTCGAGCGGTTCGCGGGTCCAATCCGCGAGCGGGAGGTCGTGTAGGCGGCAGCACAGCCCGAGGGCCGAGGCCGGCTCCTCAGGCCGCTTCCGCCATCGATCCATTCAGCGTCAGCCCGTCCGCACCCGCCGAGACCCGCACTGTCTCGCCATCGGCGATCCGCCCTTCGAGCAGCAAGCCGGCCAGCGGGTTCTGCAGGCTGCGCTGGATCACCCGCTTCAACGGCCGCGCCCCATACACCGGATCGTAGCCCTCGTGCGCCAGCCAGTCCGTCGCGCTGCCGTCGAGCGCGAGCGTGATGTGCCGGTCGGCCAGCATCGACCGGAGCCGTCCGAGCTGGATCTCGACGATCCGCGCCATGTCGGTCCGCGCCAGCCGGTTGAACAGGATGATCTCGTCGAGCCGGTTGAGGAACTCCGGCCGGAAATGCTCCCGCACCACCCGCATCACCTGGGCGTGGACGATCGCCGCCTGTTCGCCGTCCGGCAGGTTCGCCAGCACGTCGCTGCCGAGGTTGCTCGTCAGCACGATGATCGTGTTGCGGAAATCGACCGTCCGTCCCTGTCCATCGGTCAGTCGCCCATCATCGAGCACCTGCAACAGCACGTTGAAGACGTCCTCGTGCGCCTTCTCGACCTCGTCGAACAGGATCACCTGATACGGACGCCGGCGCACCGCCTCCGTCAGCACGCCGCCCTCGTCGTATCCGACATAGCCAGGCGGCGCGCCGATCAGCCGCGACACAGCGTGCTTCTCCATGAACTCGCTCATATCGATGCGTACCATCGCCCGCTCGTCGTCGAACAGGAATTCGGCCAGCGCCTTGGTCAGCTCCGTCTTGCCCACACCGGTCGGCCCCAGGAACAGGAACGATCCGATCGGCCGGTTCGGGTCCTGCAGCCCGGCCCGCGCGCGCCGCACCGCGTTCGCGACCGCGCGCAGCGCGTCCTCCTGTCCCACCACGCGCGCACGCAGATGGTCCTCCATCCGCAGCAGCTTCGCCCGCTCGCCTTCCAGCATCCGGTCCACCGGCACACCGGTCCAGCGCGACACCACCGACGCAATCGCCGCCTCGTCCACGCTCTGGCGCACCAGCGCGCCGTGCTCGCCCTCCTGGTGCAGCGCGATTTCCGACTCGAGTGCCGGGATCACGCCGTACAGCAGCTCCGACGCCCGCGTCAGATCGCCACGACGCTGCGCCACCTCGACCTCGCTCCTGGCTCCGTCCAGCCTCTCCTTGAGCTTCTGCGTGTCGGCGACACGGCCCTTCTCGTTCTGCCACGTCGCGGTCATCGCGTTCGACCGCTCCTCGATCTCGGCCAATTCGCCTTCCAGCTTGCCCAGCCGCTCGCGGCTCGCGATGTCATCCTCGCGACGGAGCGCCTCGCGCTCGATCTTCAGCTGCACCAGCCGCCGGTCGAGCTCGTCGAGCGCCTCCGGCTTGCTGTCGACCTGCATCCGCAACCGCGACGACGCCTCGTCGATCAGATCGATCGCCTTGTCCGGCAGGAACCGATCGGTAATGTAACGGTTCGACAGCGTCGCCGCTGCCACCAGCGCCGCATCCGTGATCCGGACGCCGTGATGCAGCTCGTATTTCTCCTTGATCCCACGCAGGATGCTGACCGTGTCGGCCACACTCGGCTCACCCACATAGACCGGCTGGAACCGCCGCGCCAAGGCCGCGTCCTTCTCGACATGCTTGCGATACTCATCGAGCGTCGTGGCCCCGATGCAGTGCAGCGTGCCGCGCGCCAATTCCGGCTTGAGCAGGTTCGACGCATCCATCGAGCCCTCCGCCCGGCCGGCGCCCACCATCGTGTGCATCTCGTCGATGAACAGGATCACCTCGCCGGCCGCGCTCTCGACCTCCTTGAGCACCGCCTTGAGCCGCTCCTCGAACTCGCCGCGAAACTTCGCACCGGCCACCAATGCACCGAGATCGAGTGCCAGCACCCGTTTGTTCTTCAGCGTCTCCGGCACGTCGCCATTGACGATCCGCAGCGCCAGCCCCTCGACGATCGCCGTCTTGCCCACGCCAGGCTCGCCGATCAGCACCGGGTTGTTCTTCGTCCGCCGCGCCAGCACCTGGATCGTGCGCCGGATCTCCTCGTCGCGTCCGATCACCGGGTCGAGCTTGCCGGCCCGCGCGATCTCAGTCACGTCGCGCGCATATTTCTTGAGCGCATCGAAACCGGCTTCCGCGTTCGCACTCTCCACCCGTCGACCCTTGCGGATCGCGGTCAGCGCCTGCTCGATCGCCTGGGGGTTGGCGCCCGCCTCGCGCAGCGCGCGGCCGGCCCCGCTCTGGCTCGCGGCGAGTGCGGCGAGCAGCCGGTCCTGTGCCACATACTCGTCGCCCGCCTTCTGCGCCGACTGCTGCGCCGAATCCAGCACGCGTACGAAGTCCGGATCGGCCTGCGGTTGTCCCGCGCCCGCTCCCTGCACTTTCGGCAGCCTAGCCAGGTCCGCGTCGACCGCGAGCCTTACCCGCGCCGGATCGGCCCCCGCCGCCTTGATCAAACCCGATGCGGCGCCTTCCTCATCGTCGAGCAGGGCCTTGAGCAGATGCTCGGCCGTCAGCCGCTGATGATACTCCCGCAATGCGATCGTCGAGGCCGCCTGCAGGAAGCCTTGCGACCGTTCGGTGAATTTCTGGATGTCCATCGATGCTTGTCCCTTTCGGCAACGAGCGTGCGTGCGTCCCCCGGGAGGCAACGCCCTTCACGACATCTCGCAGATAGGAAAAGCGGGTCCCCTGCTCAAGCGCCTGGAGAAAGGCCGGGGGCCGAGGCCGGCCCCCGGACCCCCGGCAAGACTACTGGGCGATCGATCCGGCGTAGAGAACGGGCCCGGTGGGCAATCCGGTCGGCGAGCCGCCCGACGGCTCCAGGCTCACCAGGATCTTCCCGGGTCCGGGCGGCAACTTGCCAGCCGCGATCCGAACCCCGCTCACAGGCAGCAAGCCGAGTGCGGCGGGCTTGGTGGCACCCGACGCCAACGACCACAATTCGAGCGTCCTTCCTTCCGGCACCGAAGCCGGCACCACCGGCCGCACGTCGAGCGCGCCGCTCGCCTCCCGCTGGACGGTAAATGCCGCGTCCGGCCGGCCGTAGGCCACCAGCGCCGTGCTCACCTGAGGCGTCCGGCCGCGTTCGATCGACACCAGCAGCGCCAGCGACGCCGCGAGCGCCAGGCTCGCCGCCGTCGCCGCACGCCAGACGCCCACATTGCGCCACAGCGTCGGACGGTCGGCGGATGCCTGCCGCACGTTCGCGGTCGCGACCGCGAGCCGGCGCCACACCCAGGCCGGCGGCGCCACCTCGGCCACCGTCGCCACCAGCGGCGCCAGCCGCATCTCCCAGCGCGCGACCGCCTCGGCGAACCCGCGATCGCTGTCGATCCGTCGCGCGGCCGCGGCTCGCGCCGTGTCGTCGAGCGTGCCGAGCACGAACTCGCCCGCGTCATCCGGCGGTTCGAGCGTCTCGCTGCCGCTCATGACCGGCCCGCCTGCCCAAGGCACTCACGCAGGCTCAGCAGGCCGCGCCTGATCCACGACTTGATCGTCCCCAGCGGCATCGTCAGCCGTTCCGCCAGTTCCGTGTGCGACAGCCCATCCATGAAGCTCAGCGTCACCACCCGCCGGTAGCGCGCATCGAGCACGTCCAGGCAGCGATGCAGCGCCGAGCCCTCGTCGGTCGTCATCAACTGGTGCAGCGGATCCGGATCGGTGTCGGGCGTCTCCGCCTCGCCCTCGAGCCCGGGCCGCTCGCGCCCGTATTTCCGCAACAGGTCGATCGACCGATACCGGACCAGCCCGATCAGCCACGCCTCCACCGACCCAAGCGTCGCGTCGTAGCGCGCCGCCCTCTGCCAAGCCTGCAGCATAGCGTCGTGCAGCGCGTCGGCCGCCATTCCCGCGTCCCGCGTCATCCGGAGCGCCAGCCCATACAACCGTGCCGACTGCACTTCGTAGAGCCGCTTGAACGCCGCCTGGTCCCCGTCCGCGCAGGCCGCGATCAGCTGTTCGAGATCACCGGAGGCGGCTTGACGCGAGTCACTCATAGGCAGGCGCAGCCCGATCCTGTCGACGCGACGGCGGCGACCTCTAACCGTTCTACCCGTCCCGACACGCCCCGACCAGTGGGCACGTCGAACGTCGGCCACCACCGTTGCCAGCGTCGCGCTCATACCTGCCTGCTTCCCTCATCCGGTCTCGAACCGGCCGCGAATGAACCCAAGGCTGTCCCGGAACACCGGTGCCAGGAACCGGAGCGGTGCAGCCACCGCGCCGATCAGTTCCAGATGTCCGATGCCGGGATACTCATGAAGCGTTACGCTGCCGTGACACGCCCGGATGCGCGCGGCGAGGCGAACCGTGTTGCGCGGACGCACGACGGTGTCGTCGAGGCCGGCCGCCAGCATCATCGCGGGCGCCCGCCCGTCCACGTAAGAGATCGGCTGCGTCGCGGCCTGGCTTGGCGCCGGCGCGAACAGCGGGCCGAGATAGGGCCGGTCGAACGGCAGGAAATCGTACGGGCCCGCGAGCCCGATCACGCCGGCCAGATCGACCGCGCGTGACAGCCCCGCACCCGCCAGGAACGACGGGTCGAGTGCGAGCATCGCCGCGTTGTACGCCCCGGCCGAATGACCCATCAGGATCATCCCGCGCGACAAATCCCCGCCATAGGTGCCCGCATGCCGCCTGGCCCAGGCGCACGCGAGCGCGCAATCCTCCAGGAACGCCGGATAGCGGACCTGCGGATACAACCGGTAATCCGGCACCACCACCACGAACCCGGCATCCGCGTAGGCCCCGCCGACGAACCGGTAGATCTCCTTCGAGCCCTCCGTCCATCCGCCGCCATAGAGGAACACCAGCACCGGCGCGCCGCCCGGTTCGCCGGCCGGGGCATAGACGTCGAGCCGCTGTCGTGCGAGCCCGCCATAGGCGATGTCCCGCCCCGCCAGCCGTGACGGTGCCAGTGCGTTCAGCACGCCGCTCGGCGAACACCCCGCGACCGCACCGCCGAGCACGACCGCCCGTCGGCCGAGAACCCGATCAGGCAGCGAAGGCGCGCTCCAGCACGCGCCGGCATGCGAAATTCCCGGCGAACGCGCCCGCCGCGCGGCTCCCGCCCGAACGCGCACCCCGATACAGGTCCGACACGAAATCCGGCGCGTCACGCTCCAGCAGCGAGACCGACAACGCGACCGCGGCCCGCTCCGCAAGCAGTCGCGCGCGTCCTTCCTGCGCGAGCGCCGCGTCCATCGCGTCCGCCACCGCTCCCCGCCCGTCGCCGGCCTCGTCGAGCACCGCGTCCCGGATCGCCGGCTCCCGCTGCAGCGCGCGCAGCATGTCCAGACACATCAGGTTGCCCGGCCCCTCCCAGATGCCGTTCAGCGGCGACTCCCGAAACAGGCGCGCCATCACGCCCTCCTCCACGAAGCCGTTGCCGCCCAGGCATTCCATCGCCTCCGCCACCAGCGAAGGCGCCCGCTTGCAGACCCAGAACTTTGCCAGCGGCACCAGGAAACGCGCCAGCAGGGCTTGCGCCGGATCGTCCAGCGCCGCTGCCGCCCGCAGGCACAGGGCAAGCAGCGCCTCGCTCTCGGCCGCGAGGTCCGCCAGCACCGCCTCCATCAGCGGCTGGTCGATCAGCGCGCGCTGGAACGCGCGCCGGTGCCGCGCGTGGTGGATCGCCTCGATCAGCGCGCGGCGAACGTTCGCCGCCGACCCGACCGCCGCCTCCAGCCGCGTCAGATGCGCCATCTCGATCAGCGACGCGATCCCGCGTCCTTCCTCGCCGACCAGCACCGCCCACGTCCCGTCATACTCGATCTCGGATGACGCGTTCGACCGATTGCCCATCTTGTCCTTCAGCCGCTGGATGGCGAACCGGTTGCGCGTCCCGTCCGGCAGCGACCGCGGCACCAGCAAGCACGTCACCCCGGCGTCCGTCCGCGCCAGCGTCAGGAACCCGTCCGACATCGGCGCCGAGCAGAACCATTTGTGTCCGGTCAGCGCATACTCCGCGCCGAACGGCCCGTCCCCGCGTCTGACGGCGGTCGTCGCCACCGCCCGCAGATCCGATCCGCCCTGCTTCTCGGTCATCGCCATGCCGATCGTCAGACCCGTCTTCTCCGCGAACGGAAGCGGTCGCGGATCGTATTCGCGCGACAGCACCCCTGCCTCCAGCGCGTCCCGCAACATCGGCGACCTGCGCAGCACGACCAGCGACGCACCCGTCATCACCGCCGGGCAGATCACGCCGGCGTCCACCTGGTTCCACAGATAACCGAGTGCCGCCTGCACGACGTGCCCGGCTCGCGGCGCCGTCCAGGCGGTGCAATGCACGCCCGCCGCGAACACCCGCCGCATCAGCGCGTGATAGGCGGGGTGGAACTCGACCAGGTCCACCCGGTGCCCGAACCGGTCGTGCGTCCGCAGTTCGGGCCCATGCCGGTTGGCGAGCCGCGCCGCGTCCTGGACCTCGTCGCTGCCCACCTCGCATCCGGACCGCTCGAGTGCGTCCCGCGCCCAGCCGCCGCCCCATCGCTCCACCAGCCCGCACAGCGCCGGATCGCTCCCGAACAGATCGACGGAGGGGAGCGGCGGCGGCTGGTTGCTCACGTCATGGGTCGGCACGCCCCGAGAGTGACCTCTTCAAGGCGCGTGCGGAAGGGCCTGGTACTCGCGGCTCTGCATCTCGGCCAGCCGCGACGCGGTCCGCTCGAAGGCCCGCGCGCCATCGCCGCGCTCGTAGATGCTGTCCGGCGGCGCATCGGCCGACGCGAACAGCTTCACCTTCGCCTCGTACAGCGCGTCGATCAGCACGATGAACCGCCGGGCAAGATCGAAATTCTCCGGCCCCAGCCGCGGGACATGATCGATGATCACCGTCTGGTAGTGCCTGGCGATCTCGAGATAGTCGCCCGCCCCCAGCGCCGTCGCACACAGCGCGTCGAAGTCGAATCGTGCCACCCCCGCCGCCGCGAGCGGCACCGCGACCGCTCGTCCTTGCACCGTCAGCACGGCCGAGCGCGGTGCCTCTCCCTCGGTCAGCAACGCGAACGCATCGTCCAGCGCCTGGTCGCCGCGCCGATCGGCGGGCACCACCCAGGACGCGCCCCTGATCTCACGGCGGCGCCGATAGTCGCGCTCGGAGGCGAGTTCGACGGTGTCGAGTTCGCGCCGCAGCACCGCGATGAACGGCTTGAACGCATCCGCTCCCGGCCTGTTCTGGAACAGATCCTCCGGCCGCGTGTTCGACGTCGCCACCACCACCACGCCGCGTGCGAACAGCGCGTCGAACAGCCGGCCCAGGATCATCGCGTCCGCGATGTCGTTGACCTGGAACTCGTCGAAACAGAGCAAGGTCGCCTCGCGCGCGACCGCGTCGGCGAGCGGCGGGATCGGATCGCTGATCCCCGGCGTCTCCCGCTTCAACGCGAAGGCGCGCGCATGCGTGTCCTGCATGAACCGGTGGAAATGGATGCGACGCTTCACCGCCGGCGCCGCCGCCTCGAAGAACAGGTCCATCAGCATCGACTTGCCCCTGCCCACGTCGCCCACGAGATAGACGCCCCTCGGCCGCTCCGCCCGAACCGGCGCTCTCCTCAGCCGTCCGAACAGCCCTCGCGTGGAAGCCGGCTGCGGCTCGTACGAGTTCAACTCGCCCCAAAGCCGGTCGAGCCGTGCCGCCGCCCGCTCCTGCTCCGGGTCGCGAGCGAGCGCTCCGCTTGCCACCCGCCCCCGCCAGATCGCCAGCGGCCCTCGCTCGTCCGCCTTCCCGGCCTCCATGCGCCTCTCGAAGTTCATGCGCGCGCTCGATAGAGCCTGCGGCGGGGGGCGTAAACCGACCGTTGGCAACCTTCATCAAGCGTTCGCGAGCGGTGTAACCATTTCAACGACTTGTTCGTTGATCTGACATTGGGGTGTTCGGCAAAGCAGGCGTTTCACATGACAAAGATACTGGCGATCATCGGCTTGGCCTGCGCACTACCGGTTCTGCACGCCCAAGCATCCGACTTGCGGATGACGGTCGAACAACCGAACTTCACTTGCCAAGGTGCCCAGAAATACTTGTCTCGTGTGGCATTTCACTCCACGGACACTTTGGGTGCGCCGCTCCCCTGCTGTGATGGAAAGCTTGGTTGCGCGCAGTTCCTGTCGACCAACACCATTGTCCGTCAAGCCCACCAATGGCACGGCTGACGCTTGCCTGACGCCGCGCGGGGCGCTACCCCGCGCGGATGACTGCCGCCCTCACGCTCGATTACGCCAGGCTCGACGCCCAGCCGGCCGTCGCGGACCCGTTCCAGCACGTCGTCGTGCCCGATTTCGTCCCGCCCGGCGTGCTGCCCGAGGTCATCGCGGGCTTGCCGACAATGTCGAGCACTGGCTCCTTCCCGCCCTCATCGCTGCGTCTTGGGCCCGCTGCCCGGCAGCTTGTCGCCGAACTCGAGGGCGAGCGGTTTCGCCGTTCGGTCGCCGCCAAGTTCGGCCTCGACCTCGCCGGCGCCCCGACCATGCTGACCGTCCGTGGCCGCACTCGCGAGCGTGACGGCCAGATCCATCGCGACAGCTCCGCCAAGCGCGTCACGATCCTGCTCTATCTCAACCCCGAATCCGAAGCCTGGGCGAGGCGTGAAGGCTGCCTTCGCCTGCTTCGCTCAGGTGACAATCTCGAGGACTATGCCGTCGAGGTGCCCCCCGTGAACGGCACGCTGCTGATCTTCCCCAACGGCCCGGCAACCTGGCATGGCCACAAGACCTTTGTCGGCCGCCGCTACGCGATCCAACTCAACTACATGGCTGACGGCGCCAAGGCCCGCGCCGAGCTGCGCCGCCACAAGGTCTCCGCCCTCCTCAAGCGCTTCGCTTCAGCGGCGTAGCGAGGGCAAGCCGGGAGGAAGCGACGTGATCGCCAGGATCAGGTCGGGCCTTCCCATCGATGCGGTCGATGCCGTGCTGGCCAATGGATGGCTGACGTTGACCGACCTCGACGCGATCGTCCTGCCGCGAAAGACGCTCGCGCATCGGCGCAAGCTCGGCATGCTCACGCCGGACCAGTCGGACCGGCTCTCGCGCGTGACGCGGATCATCGCCCTGGCGCGAGAGGCGTTCGGCAGCGACGACAAGGCCAGGTGCTGGCTCCGGCGGCCCACCACGCCGCTCGGCGGCGAAAGCCCGCTGAACCTGCTCGACACCGACCCGGGTGTCCGCCAAGTCGAACGCCTGCTCGGGAGGATCGCGCACGGCATTGCCGCTTGAGCCCGGGCGGGAAGCCCCGCCTCGCCTGGCGCCTCTGCCGTCGCTCCCTCGCCAACCTGGCAGGAGACGGCGCTCGCCTCTATGGCGGCCGCTGGAACAGCCCCGGGAGGCTGATGGTCTATTTGGCGTCCAGCTCGGCGCTGTGCGTGCTCGAGGTCCGCGTGCATCTCGACCTGCCGTTCTCGTTGATCCCCGACGACTACGTGCTGATGACGATCGACCTGGACGACCTGCCCGTCGAACAGATGGCCGGCAGTCCGCCCGATCCGATGGTGGTCGGAGATCAGTGGCTGACGGAGGCCCGGACACCGCTGCTCGAGGTGCCCTCAGCCATCGTCGAGGAGTCGGCCAACCTGCTCCTGAACCCCGTCCATCCGTCGGCAGCGTCGGCCACGGTGGCAACCGTCAGGCCGTTCTCCTTCGACCAGCGTCTCTGGGCCGAATAGGGCCAAGTGCGTCGCGCGTCAGCCCGTCCCTCGATGATCTCACCAAACGGATGGAGGCCTGGAGGCCCCGCCTCCAGTGGGGTCCAGGGGTGAAACCCCTGGCCTTCCTCATCGGCGATCAATCCTCGATCCCCGTCCACTCGCGCCCGTCGCGCGAAAGCAGCAGCGCCGCCCCGGCCGGCCCGACGCTGCCCGCCTCGTACATCTCGACAGAGGGCGGGCTCGACAGCGCCGGATCGACCGACGACCAGGCCGCATCGATATTATCGGCCCGCTGGAACAGCGTCGCGTCGCCGATCAGGCAGTCATAGATCAGCGTCTCGTAGCCGACATTCGGCTCGAGCTCGAACGCGTCCTCGTAGCTGAACTTCATCGCCACGCCGGACAGGTCCATCTTCGGCCCGGGGATTTTCGCCGAAATCCCGAGCGTGATGCCCTGCTTGGGCTGGATGCTGATCGTCAAGTTGTTGGGCGCCAGCTTGTCGACCGGCGTATCCCGGAACATGGCGTAGGGCGCCTGCTTGAAATGCACGACCACCTCGGTACGCCGCCCCGACATGCACTTGCCCGTGCGCAGATAGAACGGCACACCCGACCAGCGAAAGCTGTCCGCCTCCAGCTTCATCGCGATGTAGGTCTCGGTCACGCTGTCATGCGCGACGCCCGGGCTCTCCCGGTAGGCCGCAACCGCCTTCCCGTTCACTGCCCCGGCCGTGTACTGCCCGCGGACCACATTCTCCGGTCGCACCGGATGCAGGCTCTCGAAGAACGACTGCTTCATCGACCGCACGCTTTCCGCGTCGAACGAATTGGGCGGCTCCATCGTGACCATCGAGAGCAGCGTGAACAGATGGTTCGGCACCATGTCGCGCAACGCGCCCGTGGGCTCGTAGAACGCGCCCCGTTGCTCCACGCCCACCGTCTCGGCCGCCGTCACCTGGATGTGGTCGATATACTCCCGCCGCCACAGCGGCTCGAAGATCCCGTTGCCGAACCGGAACGCCAGGATGTTCTGCACCGTCTCCTTGCCGAGGAAATGGTCGATCCGGTAGATCTGGCTCTCGTCGGCCTGCGCCAGCAGCGCCGCGTTCAGCGCCTTCGAGCTCGCCAGATCCGCCCCGAACGGCTTCTCCACCACCAGCCGCCGGAACACGCCGTCCGACTGCTTGAGCAGCCCGGCCTTGCCGATCGATTCCGCCACCACCGAGAAGAACCGCGCCGCCACCGCGCAATAGAACACCGCGTTGCCCGAAACCCGGGCCTTGAGCGTCTCGATGTCCTCCGCTTTGGTGAAATCGGCCTGGCAGTAGCTGATCCGTGACGCGAGCCAGCCCCAGTTCGTCTCGTCGATCTTGGGCGTGTAGAACTCCGCCGAAGGGTCGCGGGTGAACTCCTCCATCGTCTGCCGCAGCTCGCCGCGGAACGCGTCGTCGGAGCTTTCCACCCGGTCGACCGCGATCAGCTTGAAGTCGTCGGCCAGCAGATGCGCCTCACTCAGATTGTAGAACGACGGGATCAGCAGACGCTTGGTCAGGTCGCCATGCGCGCCGAAGATCACGAACGTGCAGGACGGCGCCTTCTCGGCTGCCACCGGCGGGATGCGCTTGTCACGGCTGGACGGCTTCATCGTCGCACTCATGCGGAACTCCCGTTGGATCGATGCCCCGTTGGATCGATGCACGGACGACGCACCGCCCGATCCATGGTTCCGGCCAAACCCGTTACGCTGCCGTGAGGCCGCGCTTGCCCCGGCACCGTCATGCGCCTACCTCGGCGAACGAGAAGGGAAGGGATGCCCATGTTCAAGGTCGCAGTGGTCGGCGCCACCGGCGCGGTCGGCCGCGAAATCCTCAAGACCCTCGCCGAGCGCGACTTCCCCATCGCCGACATCGCCGCGGTCGCGTCTGGCCGATCGACCGGCCAGGAAGTCTCGTTCGGAGAGAAGTCCGTCCTCAAGATCCGCAATCTCGAGACCTTCGACTTCGCCGGCTGGGATCTGGCCCTGTTCAGCCCGGGTGCGGCCGTCTCCGCCATCCACGCGCCGCGCGCCGCTGCGGCCGGCTGCCTGGTCATCGACAACACCAGCCAGTTCCGCATGGAGCACGACGTCCCGCTCGTCGTCCCGGAAGTGAACCCGCACGCGCTGGCGCGCATCCGGCGCAACATAATCGCCAATCCGAACTGCTCGACCATCCAGATGGTCGTGGCCCTCAAGCCGCTCCACGACGTGGCGAAAATCCGCCGCATCGTCGTCTCGACCTACCAATCCGTCTCCGGCGCCGGCAAGGAGGGCATGGACGAGCTCTTCACCCAGACCAAGGGCAGCTTCGTCAACGACGCCCCCACCATCGCGCAATTCACCAAGCAGATCGCCTTCAACGTCATCCCCCACATCGACAGCTTCATGGATGACGGCAACACCCGCGAGGAATGGAAGATGGCGGTCGAGACACGCAAGATCCTCGACCCCGACATCGTCGTCCAGGCGACCTGCGTGCGCGTCCCCGTCTTCATCGGCCACGCCGAGGCGATCGCGGTCGAGTTCCACCATCCGATCACCCTCGAGCAGGCCCGCGCCGCCCTGCGCGCCGCGCCCGGCGTGGTGCTCCACGACACCCGCGACGACGGCGGCTACGCGACGCCGATGGAGACCGCCGGCGAGGACGCGGTCTATGTCAGCCGCCTGCGCGTCGACCCGACCGTCCCGCACGGCCTGGCGCTGTGGTGCGCCGCCGACAATCTCCGCAAGGGCGCCGCCCTGAACGCCGTCCAGATCGCTGAGCTCGTAACCAAGGGCGGGGCGCTGCCCCGCACCCCGCCAAAGGCCTTGCCTTTGGAAACCACGACCTAGACGCCACTCGCGGCCATCGGGGGCGCTACCCAGAAACTGGGATTCGAGAACTACCGTCAATCTGGCCGTTGCGTTTATCGTTCGGTCGGAAGCTCGGAAGGTTGCGCGCGATGGATCAGGTCGACTTTCAGAACACGATGCGAACACTCGGGTGGTCTTCACAGGCCGTGCAGGGGTTCGAGGCAGATGCTTACGGCGCCGCTTTGTGCCTCATTCACTACATTGACCATTTGACGCCCGCCGGCCGGATCGCCTGGGCCAATGCGTCGATGAGAGCCAGTCACATTGGCCAGCAGGGTATCCGTCGCACGCGCGAAGGCAGTTACCTGTCTTGGCTGAACCAACTTCGAATGAGCGTTTACGGGCTTGGCTTCGATGACGAATCGGTGACCAAGCAGACAATGCGCGTAAGCAATCCTTGGTCCCTGAGCGACGCGGAGTTCACTTACTGCATGCTCTATATTCGAACGGGTCGAGAGCCCGACACCGACAAATTCCAGAAAAAATACCTGGCGCCTCTCGAGTCGAAAGTCGCCGGCAAACTGACGGACACGCTGGAAGGCGAAGCGCTCAAATACCTGGAAACGGCTGCTATCACTCTTGGAGGCGCCGCCATCGGCGCCTTCTTCAAGTTCAAGAACTCGACCATCGGCGGAGCGGTCATCGGTTTCGCCTTCGACATGCTCAAGGAGACGATGGCCAAGCAGATGCTGGCGGACCTGACCGCAAGGTATGAATCCGACGAAGCCCGCAGGCTCTATCTGGTGCCCAAAGGGCTCAGCAGCTACGTCAAGGTGGCCGCGTTGCCATGATGGCACGCCGATCCCTCAGGTGGTGGGAAAGCGCCCTGTTCTTGGTCGTTTTTGTCGGATTGCGAATAATGTCGCCGGACGCCGACCGCTACGTCGCTCCGGCAGCTTTCCTGCTCCTGTTTTCCGTCTATGTCGTTGTCGTCTCCCGCAGTCGAGCCGGATATGTTCTGGTCGCGGTCTCTGCTCTCATGATTTGGTTCGCCCTCACCCATCCTCCCAGCATGCCGATCGGCGCCGCTCCGCCGGATTCTCGACCCGAAAACCCGCACGAGAACGTTCACACCTGACGCGGGTCCTTGATGCTTCGCGTGATGAAACCGCCGAGGGGAGACCGTTGCACGTCGCCGGATCGCATGTTTGGAACCGCGTTTCCTGACGGTTCCCGCGGCAGTGGCTGTCATCGTTTTCTTCCAGCTCAGTCCTGCGCCCGATGAAACCAAATCGTGCCATGCCGCATCTCCTCGGCCAGTCCACGGTCTACGCCAAGTGCAGGAACCCCGACACTCCCATGAACACGCCGACCCCGATCACCAGCGCGCCCGACACATAGGGCAGCAACCCCGTCCACCGGTCGAAACCCGCCAGCCGGCGCGAGGCATGCGCCACGCCGAGTGCGGCGATGACGCCGAGCGACACCAGCGTCACCGCGAGCCCCAGGCTGAACGCGGTCACCAGGCCGATGCCCAGCGCGATCCGTTTCAACCGCAGACAGACCAGCAGCATCGTCAGCGCGGCCGGGCAGGGCATCAGCCCGCTGCTCAGCCCGAACAGCGCGATCTGCCGCGTCGTGACCGCGCGTCCGTCGAACCGCTGCTCGATCTGGCGCGCATGACTGCGTGCATGCGCGTCACCGCCATGGTCATGCCCATGATCATGCCCGTGCGCATGATCATGATGGTGATCATCGCCATGACCCCCGTGCCTATGCGCCTCCTGATCGGTGCGGGCGAGGCGCCAGATCATCGTGAGCCCGATGCCCACGATGACCACGCCCGATCCGAGCTGCAGCCAGGGCTCGACATCGTCGCCGATATACCGATCACCGAAATAGAGCGCCGCTCCCGCCAGCACCCAGATCAGCACCGAATGCGAGAACGCCGCCGACAGCCCGAGCAGCACCGCCTGTGGCACGCTGCCGCGTGTCGCCACCACGAAGGACGCGATCATCGTCTTGGCATGTCCCGGCTCCAGCGCGTGCAGCGCGCCGAGCACCAGGCCCGTGCCCATCAACCAGAGCAGCGACGAGCTCTCGATCAGATCGGTGGGGTTCATCAAGCGGCTCCTCGCCGGCTGGTGATCCCGCCCCGCCGCACGAAAAGCTGCAGGCAGAGCAGGACATTGAAAAACAGACTGATCGCCACGAACCAGTCCGGAATGGCCTGGCCCGACAACCCCGGCACCCCGCGCGTGACGTCCACCCGCGCGCGGCTCGCATGTCCGGCGCCGTCCTCGACCTCGATCCGCCAGCGCCCGTCGCCGCTGGCGTGCAGCGGGACCTCGCCCGCCGGACCTGTCCTGCCCGTCGCCACCGGAAAGACGCCGCCCGGCCCGAACACCCGATAGTCCGCGCCCGCCATGACCGTCCCGTCGGTGTAATGAAACAGCACCGTCGCGTCCCCCGTTCCGCGCAGCGCCACATCGATGCCATGCGCGCGCGCCGCCTGCACCCACAACATGACGACCAGGGCGGCGAGCAGGCGCATCGACGCTCTCACAGCGACAAGGTCCGGCGCGCGAACCAGGCCAGCGCCACCAGTCCCGCCACGCCCGACGCCCCGGGCAGGAATCGCGCGGGATAGGCGCGCGCATGGCGAAGCGCGAAACCCACCGGCAGCACCACAATGGCGGCCACGAGCTGCGCCGCCTCGACGCCGGCGTTGAACGAGAACAGCGCCACCGCCAGCGGCCACGCCGGCAGCGACAGCGGCCCGAGCGCCGCCGCGAACCCCATCCCATGGATCAGGCCGAACCCGAAGCCCAGCACCCAACGTCGCTCCGGCAGGACCGACACGATATTGTCGACCGCCGTCGCCACGATCGTCAGCGCGATCGCGCCCTCGATGATCCGCGACGGAATGCTCACCCAGCCCAGCGTCGCCGCCGTCACCGTGATCGCATGCGCCACCGTGAACGCGCTCAGGATCTTGGTGGTCTGCAGGAACGCCGGGCCGAACCGCTCGACCGGTTCCCATCTCCCGCGCGCGCCGCGGCGGAACATCGCCGGGAACAGCAGCAGCGCGATGAACAGCAGATGATCCGGACCCGACATGATGTGCGCGACGCCCACCCGGAAGAAATCGGCGAAGGTCTGTCCGAGGCGGCCTCCCGCCGCGACCGTCACATGCGGCGACGCCGGCGACAGCACCGCCACATGGAACGAACCACCGGCAATGACATCGACCAGCGCACGATGCTGCGGATCGAGATCGAACATCAGCCGGTAGTCGATCCCCACCGCGCGGACCGTGGCCGGGCAGCGCGCGGTGAATTCCAGCACCGCGTAGCCGTTGCCGGCCCGCTCGTCGGCCAGCAGCGCCACCGGCCCGGGCGTGCAGGCCGATCCGCCCGACGACAGCGCCAGCCGCGGCATCGCATAATCCGCGATCGCCTGTCGATGCGCGCGCAAATCACCCCACGTGATCCGTCCGGTCGGATCGAGACCGATCGCATAATCGAGATCCCGCAGCGCGATCTCCCACTGCACCCGCATCGCCGACCCGGCCGTGACGACCGTCAGATAGCTCGTGCTCAGGCTGTGGGCGGCTGCCGGAAGCGCGGCCGCCACCATGCATGCGACCAGCACCAGACCAGCGAGCCAGCGCCTCACGCTACGCATCCGCGCCGAGATCATCGTAGCCCTTGACCCGGTAGATCACCGCCGACAGCACCCAGCTTCCCACGAACACGCCGATGACGATGAAGCCGATGCCGCCGAAATGCGCGTTCAGCGAACCGATCCTGTTCCAGAACATTCCCTTCAGCGCGAGCTGGTCGCCGATCAACCCCAGCGTCTCGATCCCGCCGACGAGGAGGGCCACCACGATCGAGACCGTGGTGATCGTCATGTTGTAGTAGATCTTGCGCATCGGCTTGAGGAACGCCCAGCCGTAGGTGCCCAGCATCAGGATGCCGTCCGCGGTGTCGATCATCGACATGCCGGCGGTGAACAGCGCCGGGAACACCAGGATCGACCAGATCGGCAGCCCGCTGGTCGCCTGGGCGGCCGAAATGCCGAGCAGCCCCACTTCCGTCGCCGTGTCGAAGCCCAACCCGAACAGCACGCCGAGCGGATACATGTGCCACGACCGGCCGATCAGCGCGAACAGCGGACGAAAGATCCGCGCCATGATCCCGCCGCCCCCGAACAGCCCGCACTCCTCCTCGAGGCCGCCCGCCTTGACACGCTGGAAGCTGCGCCACGTCGTCCTGAGGACCAGCAGGTTCATGATCGCGATCGCGAACAGGAACCCTGCCGAGACCAGCGTCCCGAGCACGCCGCCGATCGCCCGGAACGCCTCGAACTGGCTTCTGAACTGGGTCGCCGTCACCGCGATCGCGATCGTCGCCAGCACCACGATCGTGGAATGACCCAGCGAGAAGAACAATCCGACCGAAACCGGCCGCTTGCCTTCCGCCATCAGCTTGCGCGTGACGTTGTCGATCGCCGCGATGTGATCGGCGTCCACCGCGTGGCGCAGCCCGAAACTGTAGGCGAGCAACGACGTGCCGAGCAGAAGCGGATAATGCCGGAAGGTCACCAGCGCCCACACCCACACGGCGACGTTGGCCGCGACCAGCACCACCGTGATCGCCACCATCTTCGCCCGAAGATCGGCCGCCCCGTCGTCCATGATCCGCCGCAGGATGTTCGGCATCGCTAGGGCTCCTCGAGTCGCGCGACAGGCGAGCGGCGCACGGGACCGATCAGCGGTGCAAGCCGCACATCCTCCACATGGTTGCAACGGAACCAGACCCGCACTGGATCGGCATCGCCGTGTCCCGCCGCCGCGGCCTCCAGCAGGATACGCGCGTCCGCGGGCTCGCGCTGCGTCGACCAGTTGGCGCGCGCCGTCTCGAGCGCGCGGTCCGGCTCGTGCAGGAGATGCAGCTCGAAGCGAGCCTGCTCCCGTCTGTGGATGGTATCGCCACGCAACCGGCTGGTCTCGAACCGGGCGGCGAGGTCGGCGACATGAGCCGCGAGGCGAGCATCGCCCGTCATCTGCTCGGCAAGTGCCAGCCGCAGCAGCAACGGATCGATGCGCATCCGGTCGGGCGCCTGCAGAAGTTCGATCACCTCCGGCGCGCGGCCATGGTCCAGCAGCCAGTCCGACCAGGCGCCGAGAAGATACGGATCATCGCCGTCGAGCGCCATCGCGTCGCGGTAGCGCTGCTCGGTCGACGGATCGCCCAGCCGCTCCGCGATCTCGGCCGCCAGCGTCATCGCCCATTCGGCGGTCTCCGGCTGCGCCTTGGCTTCCGCATTGTTCTCGGCCAGCGAAATCGTTATCGCCTTCAACGCGAGGGCCGCATGGCCGGTCAGCGCCATGATCGCGGCGGTGCAGATGTCCGGCGCGAGCCCGATGACGTGCGTCGCGAGCTGTCCGCAATCGCGCAGCGCGGCGGGATAATTGCCCTGCACCTGCTCGACCGAGGCCAGCGTGAGCCAGGCCTGCTCCGAATCCGGATCGGTGGCGAGAACCCGGTGCAGCAGCGAGACGCTGCCGTCGAAATCATGAAAACTCTGCATCACGACCGCCCGCAGCAGCAGCACCGGCGCCGGCGTGGTCGGGCCGAGCGGCCATGGCGTCAGGGCCGCCTGCGCGTGGCCCAGGAAGCGCGGATCGCCGAGCCGGCGCGACTGGATGATGTCCAGGCGCGCGGCCTTGGTCGCAAGTGCGAGGTCGTTGCGGTCCAGCGCCAGGCGCCTGTCGAGATCCCGCAGGCTGCGCGAGATCGGATCGGCGGCGCCAGGCACGGTCTCGAGGACGATATCGTCGCGGCCGGGGACGTTCGGCATGGCCCAGGCCGGCAACGGAGCCGCGATCAGAAGGAAAGCGAGAAGGCGGCGCGGGACATCTCCCGCGCCGCGCCCCGAGGAGCCGGAGAGCCGGATCAAGCGCCCGGCTCCGCCGGCAACTACTGGTGGACCGGCTGCGGCGAGCCGCTGAGCGGCGGCTCGACATAGGGGAACGCCTGCAGGTAGTGGGTGTCGTCGGTGTAGGCGCCGTCTGTGAAGTCGAGCAGGCCCGAGGGTGCGTCCGACGCCTGACCGTAGAGGCCGAGCGAATAGAGCCGTCCCATCGCGACGCGCAGCGTGATGTCGACCGCGTCGTCGCCGGGGCGGCGCCCGTTCGGATAGCCGGCCTTGTCGCCGCCGATCACCCCGAGACGGCTCTGCGAACCATACGGCGTGATCGGAATGCTGGTGTTGAGCCGCATCTCCTCGGACGGCGTGACCGTGCCGGCCGGCTGGTTGATGCCGGCAAGCCCGGTCAGGAAGACCGCCACCAGATCGTTGCGCGGGAACTTCGTCGGTGCCTTGACGCCGGCGCTGGCGAACAGGGAGCCGATCAGCGTGGGCACGGTCGGATTGGTCACGTAGGTCAGGAACTGCGCGTCGTTGGCCGGCAGGGACGCGTTGAACTTGTCCTTGTCCTTCAGGCCGATGACCAGCTCGTTGACCAGCGGATTGGCGAGCCGCGAGACCTGGGTGAACACCGGAGCGCCGGTTCCTTGCGCGAACGAGGCGTTGTACGATGTGGTCCAGGCGCCGATCACCGGGTCCGAGCCCTTCGTCAGGCAGGCGGACGGCGCTTCTACAACGATCGAGGTGACGTTCTTCCCGGCGAGGTCGTCCTGGGCGGATGCGTCGTACTGCTCGCCGACCGGATGGGTGTAGTTGACCAGGTCGAACGTCGTGCCGAGTGCGGCGACAAACGGGTCCTTGCGCTGGCCCACGAACACGCGCGCGTCGCCGCAGCCTGGGAGTGCCAGCTCGTAGGTGAACGCCGAGGCATACGAGGCATAGTTCGGGATCGACTTGTCGCCGATCCGGTCGGACGGCTTCTGGAACAGGCCCTGACCCTGCGGCGAGAACAGCAGCTTCTCGTTCCCGCCGTTCGTCAGCAGCGTCACATAGTAGCCTTCGACCGTGTTCTGACCTGGCGAGTTCGCGCCCGTGATCTGGCCGTCATTGACCAGCGCGATCGAGACCTGCTTGCCGCCGACGGTGACCTTGAGGTCCTTGGTCAGCTCAACGAAGTGGAACCGGAACGTCAGGTTCGGCTTCCCGCTGCCCGAATTGTCCACATTGATGTCGTAGTAGCCGAAATGATCCATGTTGAAGAAGTTGGGGCCGCCATAGGCGTCCTGCAGCGGAACATAGTCGGCGATCATCGTCACGTAGCTCGACCGGCCCGGCTCGTAGCTGCGGAACATGAAGAAGTCCGACGCATCGAGGCGCGGCATGCCCGCGATCATCGGCGCCTCGCGGTGGCTGGACGCGTGTGCGGTGGTTTGTAGCGTTATGGCAGCGGCAAGCGACGTTGCCGCCAGCAGAAGTCTCTTCATCCTGGTATCTCCCCGTGCGTTTCGCACTATTCCGGTCAGGCACGAAGCAGGATGGCTCCGCCTCCACCCTATCGGACTCGTACGCCTCGTTGGATGCCCGGAATGTCGCTTTCTCCACAAAGATCACGCGTTCGTGATAACACGCGCGCGTTCAGCGACCGGCGTCGCCGCTCCTTTGCCTGGTCTCCTGCTCGTCGAAATAACGGGCAGCCTCCACTGTCACCCCGCCGAAATGCAAATAGTCCTCGTTGAACGCCGCGATGTTCCGCAAGCCTTCGACATCCAGCAGGGTGAGGATCCTGTGCTTGATCGCGATCAGATTGCGGGCACGGAATTCCTGCAGGATACGATTGACGTGGACCGGCGTCAGACCGAGCGTATCCCCAAGCTCGGTCTGGGTCAGCGGCAGCGGAAACGCCTCACCGTTAGTCAGTTCAACCGCGGCATGCCGCCAGAGCAGCTCGCACAGGAGGTAGGCGATACGGCCTCGCGCATCACGGCGCCCGAGCGAGACGATCCGCTCGCGCAGCATCGCCTCCTCCTGCAGCGAGCTCCACCATAGGGCTGCCGAGATGCGCGGATATTGCGCGAACAGCGCCAGGATGCTGTCCCGCGAGATCGGGGCGATCCGGACCGGCGTGATCGTCCCAATCGAGTGGTCCATCGCCTTGAGCAGGAATACGTGCGCATCGCAGAGATCGCCCGGTATCAGGAACGTCATGATCTGCCGGCCGCCATCGGGAAGGCTCCGGTAGCGGATTGCCATCCCTTCCTTCAATACGAAGACCGACCGCGGCACCATTCCTTCGCCAACGATATCGACGTCAGCCGCGAAAGACTCGTCACGCGCAACGAGCACATCGAGAACCTCTCGATCCGAGTCCGAGAGCGGTGCGAAATGCGAGAGCTTTCGCGTCAACGGGTTCCTGCTCAAGAATCGGGGAAACGTTGGCTCGCCGTCGGCTGCCACGGACGACGTCATCACATCACTCCGCTTTCTTATCGCAGGTGAATGCCAGACATCCTTCGCGTTGGTAAAGGGGTTGAAAGCAGTGCGGCTTGGCTGCGAGGAACGGCGGAAAGGGATATCCGATGAGGCCAGACGGCCATCATTCCACGCTTGACGGTTCGCGGCCTACCGAGGCGGAAAGGCTTCCCGACACAACTCTCAGCAGGCCGATCGACGCCATGCTGACGACCACCCTCTCGCTCGTTCCCGCGATCTCCCGCTTGACCTCGATCACGCCCTCGATGGCGTCGACCATGTCCCCCGGCGCGACCATCCCCTTCTCGATCAGCAGGAGCAGGAGGCTCTCGACGAGCAGCAGCGCCGCCTGTCCGTGTGGGTCCGGTGTCAATGTCATTGGTGAGGATAGCGCCGGTCGGCGCGCGCCGACGCACAACCAGGTTAGTCCGCCACGCCGCCCGGCACGCTTTCGCGCGCGTGCACGCTGATGTCGCTCAACATGCAGCAACCACTGGTCTGGCGGATCGGGTCGCCACGGGCGCCGCAACTGCCCGCGTCCGCACAGATCGAGATGCGCCTGGCCGCGCAATTCGCCGCGCTCGCGGCTCACAGCGAGGATCTTCCCGCCCTCGAGCAAGAGATCTGCCGCGTCGCCGCGGAGGGCCTGAAAGTCAAGTTCGCGAAACTGCTCGTCTATGACGCTCAGGCGCGCATCTTCCTGCTCAAGGCCGGCGTCGGCTGGCGGGACGGCATCGTCCTTCGCGCGCGCCTCGATGCGGACGTCGGAACCGCGGCCGGTTTCGCCTGGCGGAGCGGCAAGTCGATCATCTCGAACAATCTGCGGACCGAACCGCGTTTTCGCGTGCCCTCCATCCTGACCGAGCACGGGATCGTCCGCAGCATCAACGTCGTCGTCCCCGGCGACGCCGAGGCGGCCTATGGTGTTCTCGAAGTGGAAAGTCCGGATCCTGGACGGTTCACCGAACACGACGTCTCGTTCCTGCAACTCCTTGCCCAGAGCCTGGCCGCCGCGATCGGCCGCATTGCATCACGGGCCCTGCACGACGAGCAGACCCACCGAAGCGACATTGATCATCGCACGGCGCTGCACGAGCTTCAGCACAGGATCAGGAACGATCTCCAGGTTCTCTGCAGCGTCATCGACCACGAGCAACGCCGGACCGCCGATCTGGAGGCCCTGACCAGCTTCGGGCGCATCGGTCGGCGCGTCATGGCTGTCGCCGGCCTCTACGATCACCTGCTGGGCCATGGTTGCCGCGACGACGTGGACATGGGGATCTATCTCGGCTCGCTGTGCGAAAAGATCGCGCGCGCCGCCGATCTCCCTTCCAGGAATATCGTGTTGAACGCCGACCTTCAGAGCCTGATGCTGCCGATCGGTCAGGCCGTCAGGCTCGCGGTCGCGATCAACGAGCTTGTCACCAACGCGGTCGAGCACGCCTTCCCCGACGGCAGGCCGGGAACGATCGAGGTCGGGCTGACCGCGATGCCGGACGGCGGAGACGGTTCACCCTCGCTCAGGGTCTCGGACGACGGCTGCGGCTTCAACGGGCCGAGGATCGGCAGCGCCGGCCTAGTGTTCGTGGCCGAGCTCGCCCATCAGGCCGGCGGCACGCTGGAGCGTGAGGAAGCCCAAGGCACGAGCTGGCGCATCAGGCTGGCATCGCGCGCCCGCCTGTCCTGACACGCGGGCAATCGAACGGCGTTCGCAAGAACCGGCCGTTCTTCTGAACCGGTCGTCGAACTGGCGGCTCAGTCTCCCTCGGCGGGCGAAATCCCGGGTTGTCCGTAGGAGGTCTTCTGGGGATAGCCGACCTGCAACGACTGGTAGCCGGCCGTGGATGCCAGGCCGTGACCGCCCCCGTTGCCCAGCCAGCCCGGAACCGGCGCGGCCGTGAACGTGCGGGCCGAAGCCGCGATCGGCGTGGCGTCCGGCCGGGCCGCGTCCAAGGGCTCCGGACCGGCGCACCCCGTCAGTTCCATGACGCACACGATCGCAAGGGCCGGCCTTCTCACGCGGATCGTCACCGGCCACTCCCTGACGAGGCACTGCAGGTCGTTACTATACCGCGACGGAAATGCGCTCGTCAAACGACGTCTGAGCGACCCCGTTTCGCGCCGGATGACCCGCCCGATCCCGCGCCGCAACATTGACCTATCGGGGATGCGAGCCTAGTTGCGTCCCGCAAGGATCGGACCGGGGCAGGCAACCATGGCAGATGCGCGCGACGCGTTATTCGTCGGCCAGACCAGCGACGGCCGCCCCGTCCGACGCCCCATGTCGCCCCACCTGCAGGTCTACAAGCCCCAGCTCACCTCCGTCCTCTCGATCGCCAACCGCGCCACCGGCATGGCGATCACCGCCGGCACGCTGATGATGGTCTGGTGGCTCGTTGCCGCCTCCGAGGGCCCCAGGGCCTACGCTCACGTGCAATGGTTCGCGAGCAGCGTTCTAGGCATCCTCGTGCTTGCCGGATGGACCGCCGCGCTCTGCTACCACACCTTCGCGGGCCTTCGTCACCTCGCCTGGGATGCCGGCTACGGCTATGACCTGCCCTCGGTCCATCTCTCCGGCCGCGTGACCGTCATCGCGACGATTGCCGCGACGATCCTCATCATCGCCGCCTCCCTCGTCGTCTGGCTCTGATGTCTCACGGCACCGGCGACAAGACCGCCACCAAGGCCGCCACCAGTTCGGGCGTCATGCGCTCCCAGCTCGGCCGCGCCCGCGGCCGCGGCGTCACCGGGCCCTCCGCTGTCGAGCACTGGAAGATCGAGCGGGTCACCGCCATCGCTCTCGTGCCGCTCACCGTCTGGTTCGTCGTCGCCGTCATCGCCCATCTCGGCGCCACCCAGCCCCAGATCGTCCACTGGGCCGGCCGGCCGGTGAACGCCGCCCTGCTGCTCGCCATGATCATCATGACCTTCCATCACACCCAGCTCGGTGTGCAGGTCATCATCGGTGACTACATACACTCCAGACCGATCGAGCTCGCCGCCACGCTCGCCAACAAGGGCGTGGCGCTCATCCTGGCGCTGCTCGCCATCGTCGCCGTGCTCAAGATGACCTTCTGAGACCACCGACTACCGAGGACGTGTCATGAACGCGATCAGCAAGCCGTCGAACGGCGCCTACACCGTCATCGACCACGCCTACGACGTGGTCGTGGTCGGCGCCGGCGGCTCCGGCTTGCGCGCCACGCTCGGCATGGTCGCCGCCGGCCTGCGCACCGCCTGCGTGACCAAGGTGTTCCCCACCCGCTCCCACACCGTCGCCGCCCAAGGCGGCATCGGCGCCAGCCTCGGCAACATGGGCGAGGACAATTGGCGCTGGCACATGTACGACACCGTCAAGGGCTCGGACTGGCTCGGCGACCAGGACGCGATCGAATACATGTGCCGAGAGGCCGTGCCCGCGATCTACGAACTCGAGCATTACGGCGTCCCCTTCAGCCGCACCGAGGACGGCCGCATCTACCAGCGCCCGTTCGGCGGCCACATGAAGGACTATGGGCGCGAACCCGCCCAGCGCGCCTGCGCCGCCGCCGACCGTACCGGCCACGCCATCCTGCACACGCTCTACCAGCAGTCCCTCAAGCACAACGCCGAGTTCTTCGTCGAATATTTCGCCCTCGACCTGATCATGGACGAGGACGGCGCCTGCCGCGGCGTCATGGCCTGGTGCCTGGAAGACGGCACCATGCACCGCTTCCGCGCCCAGCAGGTGGTGCTCGCCACCGGTGGCTACGGCCGCGCCTATCTCTCCTGCACCTCGGCCCACACCTGCACCGGCGACGGCTCCGGCATGGCGATGCGCGCCGGCCTGCCCACGCAAGACATGGAGTTCGTCCAGTTCCACCCCACCGGCATCTTTCCCGCCGGCTGCCTGCTCACCGAAGGCTGCCGCGGCGAGGGCGCCTACCTCACCAACTCCGAAGGCGAGCGCTTCATGGAGCGCTACGCCCCCACCGCCAAGGACCTCGCCTCGCGCGACGTGGTCTCCCGCTCCATGACCATCGAGATCAACGAAGGCCGCGGCTGTGGTCCCAACAAGGACCACATCCTGATGCATCTTGAGCATCTCGGCGCCGATCTGCTGCACGAGCGACTGCCTGGGATCTCCGAGACCGCCCGCGTCTTCGCCGGCGTCGACGTCGTGCGCGAGCCCGTTCCCGTGCTGCCCACCGTCCACTACAATATGGGCGGCATCCCCACGAACTGTCACGGCGAAGTCCTCCGCCCGACGCAAGCCGATCCCGACGCCATCGTCCCCGGCCTGATGGCGATCGGGGAGGCCGCCTGCGTCTCCGTCCACGGCGCCAACCGCCTCGGCACCAACTCGCTGCTCGACCTGGTCGTCTTCGGCCGCGCTGCCGCCCACCGCGCCGCCGAGACCGTCCGCGCCGACGCCCGCCAGCCCGAACTTCCCGCCAAGGCCGGCGAGTATGCTCTCGATCGGTTCGACCGAACCCGCCACGCCAAGGGCGGCACCAAGGTGGCCGAGATGCGCGTGGGCCTGCAGCGCACCATGCAGGCCCACGCCGCCGTCTTCCGCACCACCCGCAGCCTCAACGAGGGCTGCGACAAGATCCGCAACCTCTACAGCGGCCTCGCCGACATGTCGGTCACCGATCGCAGCCTGATCTGGAACACCGATCTCGTCGAAGCCCTCGAGTTCGAGAACCTGATCGCCAACGGCGCCGTCACCATCTTCTCGGGCGCCGCCCGCGAGGAATCCCGTGGTGCCCACGCCCAGGACGACTTTCCGGATCGCGACGACGAGAACTGGATGAAGCACTCGGTCTCCACCTGCAACGACAAGGGCGAGGTCGCTCTCTCCTACCGCCCCGTCCGCATGCAGACGCTCACCAACGACGTCTCCGTCTTCCCCCCCAAGAAGCGCGTCTACTAGTAGTCGCCAGGGACCCGCCCGATGGTCGAACTCACCCTCCCCAGGAACAGCCGCGTCGGCCCCGGCCGCACCTTCAAGGCGCCTCCGAACGCCACGCGCGTCAAGGAATTCAAGGTCTATCGCTGGAGCCCCGACGACGGTGACAACCCGCGCATCGACAGCTACCACGTCGACCTCGATCGTGTCGGCCCGATGGTCCTTGACGCCCTGATCCACATCAAGAACGAGATCGACCCCACGCTTGCCTTCCGCCGCTCCTGCCGCGAAGGCATCTGCGGCTCCTGCTCGATGAACATCGACGGCACCAACACGCTCGCCTGCCTCAAGCCCACCGACGACATCAAGGGTGCGGCGAAAATCTACCCGCTCCCGCACATGGCCGTCGTCCGCGACCTGGTTCCCGATCTTACCGCCGCTTACGCCCAGCTCCGCTCCATCGAGCCCTGGCTCAAATCCGACACCAAGCCGCCGCCCGACGGCGAACGCCGTCAGTCGGTGCAGGAGCGAAAAGAACTCGACGGCATGTGGGAGTGCATCCTGTGCTTCTGCTGCACCGCCGCCTGTCCCAGCTACTGGTGGAACGGCGACAAATATCTCGGCCCGGCCGTCCTGCTCGCCGCCTACCGCTGGATCGCCGACAGCCGCGACGAAGCCCAAGGCGAACGTCTCGACGCGCTCGAGGACACGTTCAAGCTCTACGCCTGCCGCACCATCATGAACTGCGCCCAGACTTGCCCCAAAGGCCTCAACCCGGCCCAGGCCATCGGCAAGATCAAGCAGCTCCAGCTCGAGCGGAAGGCGTAGGAGGAAGGGCAGGGGAGGACCAGGGCTCTGCCCTGGACCCGCTGGGGCCCGCGGCCCCAGACCCGCACAACTCACGATGTTTGACGAACCACTCGATCAGTACGGTGCGCGCGCCCGCGCTTGGCGCGACAGCCTGCTCGTTGACCACGGCATCTTCCGCACCGTCTGGGACAACTGGGCCGAAGTCGTCCCCGGCAAGCTCTACCGCTCCAACCACCCGACGCCGGGCCGTCTCAAACGCGCCGTCGAGAAACACAACATCAAAAGCCTCATCAACCTCCGTGGCCATCGCCAGTGTGGTTCGGATGCGCTGTCGCGTGAAGCAGCCGAACGCCTCGGCCTGATCCACATCGACATGGCCTTCGAAAGCCGCGGCGCCCCACACGCCGACCGCATCCTCCGCTTCCACCAAATCTACCGCGAATTGGTTACTCCCGCCCTAATGCACTGCAAATCCGGCGCCGACCGCGCCGGCCTCGCCGCCGGCCTCGCCATCCTCTTCGAAGGCGGCACCGCCGCCCAAGCGCTCAAGCAGCTCGGCCTACGCTACGGCCACTTCAACCGGTCCCGAACCGGCATCCTCGACGCCTTCTTCCTCTACTACCAATCCCAAGCCGAAGGTCGCATGCCCTTCCTGGACTGGATGGCAAACATTTACGACGAAGCCACGCTAAAGCGTGACTTCGTCGCCGCCGGCCTCTCCACATTCATCGTCGATCAGGTATTGCAACGCGAATAGGCGGCACACAACACGAGACAGGGAGCTCTGCGGCGAACGAGGCTTTCGCATCACCTGATCTCGGGGTGGAACTCCCAACCAAACTGAAGTGCGCCATCGCTCATTGCATGGCGCTTTATTCCAAGATCGAGTCCTGCATCGTCGCGCTGGTTTGGGCGCTTGAACGACCCTCCAAAGAACGAAAACTCGAGATTGCGAGAGCATGGGGTGATAAGGATTTCGAGATTGTAAAGAAGGGTTTGGGCTCCTGCCAGACGCCCCAAGACCAATCATCTTTGGCCAGCGGTGGCTGACATCCGGAAGGACCGAAACCTAATCGGTCATGGTGTTTGGTTCGTCGCGGATGGATTTTCTGCGTGTTCTGTCACTCTCGGATGGCGGGCGCTTCCTTCCAAACGCCCATTCAGCGCGTGCACAGCAACCCGGTCAATCCAACCCAACCCGACAGCGCATCATGCGAACGCCATACAGCGCGATCTCCCGATCGTCTGATACTAGCACTGCATCCTCGACCATCGCCTGCGCGATCAGCAGGTGATCGAACGGGTCGCGATGATACACCGGCAACGTTGACAACCTACCGAAGTGCGCACCGGTGATCGAGATCCGCTCGAATCCGCCCCTTCCAACCGCCCGCTCGATCGCCACGATATCGGCGTCGAGCTTTCCTACCCGCTGCTTGACCACGATCTCCCAAAGCGAAACGACACTGACAAGCACCGCGTTCTCAGGATCCGCGATGACCGCCCGGGCGCCCGCGCCGAGCCTCTCATCATCAGACAACCACCAGAGAAGCGCATGCGTATCGAGCAGCGCCCTCACCCCTCCATCGCCGCCAATACGTCCGCGGGCATCTCGTCGAAATCATCCGCCATGCGGATCTGCCCCGCCAGTGCGCCCGGCCTCCGTGGCGGTCGCACGCGCGCCGATGGCGCCCGGATTTCAACAATCACCTTGTCGTGCGAGGTCACCAGAACCGACACACCCTCATGCGCCTGGCGAAGATAATGGGTGAGGTTCCCGCGGAACTCGCGGACGCCCACGCGAACCTCCGGGCTCGTCCCACCTTGATCCTCAGTGTCAATCATGCATACTCCAGTGATCACACTATGTGTACACCGGAACTTGAATCGTCAAGCCATTTTGGATGTCCTCTGCCCCTTTAATCTGACGCGGAAGCCCCAGTCGGCCGGATCGGTCGGCACTCAAGCCGCCGTGTCCAGCACGCTGAACATCCCGGTGATCAGCGGCAGCATCACCGTCGATCAACCCCCCGAGATACGCGGTCGCCAATGAGCTTGCCGTGCTCGCCAGCGACAAACCAGCCTGGTCGACCGAGCTCCTGACCATCGAGATCGCGATCCTGATCGACCTGAGCTTGCAACCAGATCACCAACGGAGCGTGATCACGTCATTTCACAAAGTTGGCGGGCTAGCCGGACCGAACCCACTTCTGCTCAAGACGAAGCGATGCGGACCAACCGAGCCCTTCTCCCCCAACTGACCATGAACAATCAGCAGACGGCTATCGACGCGATACTCGAGCGGCTCGGTGATTTTCCTCGGCCAATTACTCACTGTTCCCGGAAGCCGGACGATCGACCCCGTCTCGGCATCGATCGTTGCTACCATGATACATCCCGCGCCGCATCCAATCTCGGCAACGACATAATGCCCGGCAAAGTTGACATCGCCGTCCGCCGCATCCAGCAGCTCAGCCTGATACTGCCGGCTCCAGCTCGTTCGGAACCGCGATGCGGCGCGCTTCACCACATGCGTCACCGGCGCAGGATACCGCGCGAATGCGGCCGCGTCGCTCTGCGCTTCGGCCAAAACCGGCGTCGTCAGTATCAACGCCAATGCCACGATACGCATCAAAACCAACGGTGCTTGTTCCAGAACGCACGCGCTTTTGCGACTGTTGGTAACGGTCTTTGACGTATCGTATTCCGCCCTGACACTCCTCCACAGCGTTGCCGATCGACCGGACGCCGTTTGGGTAATATTCGTCCCACTGAGCCTCCAGAAGCTGATAAGGTCCTCGTGCACTGGATCCCGATTGGTTCTCTGCGCCGACGACTCCCATCGACTCCTGCGCCATGATCCAGAGCAGGTCATCGTAGTCCGTCGGCGCGACGCCTTCCTTGGCCATCGCTTGTCGCAACGCCGCAGCCGAAGCAGGCGGAACCAGTGCCGGGTCCTTCGCCTTCCAAGGATGCCTCTTCGCCGTATGGGCGCGTTGAGCAACGATAGTCGGATCAGCCATTCTTGATGCGCCACGCCTTCCCGGCCACAAGAACAAGACATGACTCAAAAGTCCATGCGACAAGTAGCTTGAACCGCCGGGCTTAGCGCGTGCGCGGTCCCTCGATGAATTGCCCGGCGCGGGTTGGCAGCCCGAGCGCGCCTGCTCGTGAGCCAGCAGCTCGTTCGCCGAGGCCCTCAGGCTTTCCCGGCCATCGCCATCAAGCTGTCGAACACCAGCCACACGAGGATGTGCCACCAGAACTGGCTCCGAGGGGTATGAACCGGGCACATAGTTGACAGATTAGACTGGTCACATGGTTGACGGTTTCAGTCGCTGGTGGGGAGGACCTGCCAGTGCCTTGGAAAGTCACGTGTGTGATGGACGAGCGTGTTCGGTTTGTCGTTGAGGCGGATCGCCAAGAGCTGTCGATGACGGGTCTTTGCGCCTTGTATGGGATCAGCCGGGAGACCGGTTACACGTGGCTGGCGCGGTATCGGCGTGGTGGCTTCAGCGCGTTGTCGGACCTGTCGCGTGCCCGCAACACGCAGTCGGAGGCGACGCCTGATTGGATGTCGACGATGATCCGCACGCTGCGCGAGGAGCACCCTCACTGGGGTCCCAAGAAGCTGCGGGCGGTGCTGGCGCGCACGTGGCCGGCCCTGAGCTGGCCGGCGGCCTCGACGATCGGCGATCTGCTTGGGCGTCACGGGCTGATCAAGGCCCGGCAGGTCTGGTCGGCGGGTTTGCCGCAAATCCGGTCGCCGACGTCGGCAACGGCGCCGAACGACCTGTGGTGCATCGACTTCAAAGGCTGGTTTCGCACCGGCGACGGCCACCGGTGCGATCCGCTGACGGTCAGTGATGCGTGCAGTCGCTATCTCCTGCTGTGCAAGATCGTGTCGCCAACCACGGAGGGCGTCTGGCCCGCATGCCAGCGTCTGTTTCTCGAGCACGGGCAACCGCGTGCCTTGCGGATGGACAACGGAACGCCGTTCGGCAGCCAGGGTGCGGCTGGTCTGACGAAGCTGTCGGTGCTTTGGGTCAAGCTCGGGATTGCGCTGGAACTCATCACGCCTGGCTGTCCCGGCGAGAACGGGCGCCACGAGCGGATGCATCGGACGCTCAAGCAGGAGACGTCGCGACCGCCCTCGGGATCGCTTGCGGCGCAGCAAGCCCGTTTTGACGCGTTCCAGCGCGAGTTCAACGACGTGCGTCCGCACGAGGCACTGGGTCAGCGGACGCCGGCGTCGGCGCACCGTCCAAACGAACGTCGCTACACCGGTCGGCTGGATGATCCCTGGTATGATGCCGAGCACACGGTTCATCGGGTCTTGAGCAAAGGTGAGATCCGGTATCGGGACGAGCCGATGTATATCAGCGAGGCGTTGACGGGGGAGCTGATCGGGATTGCACCGATGGCATCCGGCGACAGCGTTGCGCGTTTCGCCGATATCGATCTCGGCGTGATCACGCGTGGATCGAATGATTTTCGCCGGTTCAGCGCGCCCCGGCCGGCGCGCGCTGAACCGGCACAACCGGAACTGTCAGGTATGTGACCGGTCTGAAGTGTCAGGTATGTGACCGGTCAAACAAGGTCTGGCCAACCACGCGTGATGCGATCCGATCTCACGAGACGGAAAATACATTGATTTCGTAACAAATCCTTGGCATCGTATCGTTTCTGATCCGTCGCAACCGGTTCGTGGTCGATCACGAGTTGCGCCACCTGCCGATCTCGCGTCCCAGGGAGATGACACATGTCGGGCGTCATCGGATTGCTCGCCGCCAGCGGAGCCGTCTCCTCCCTTGTCTCACCGGCCGTCGGCCGCCTCGTCGATCTCATTCCCGATCCCGAGAAACGCGCCGAGGAGGCGGCCAACGCGGCATCCGCGCTGATGGCCGCCGATCAGGCGATCGCCTCGCAGCAGAACGCGATCAATCTCAGGGAGGCCGGCAACGAGAGCCTCTTCGTCTCCGGCTGGCGCCCGTTCATCGGTTGGTCGTGCGGGGCCGCCCTGCTCTGGCAGGTCCTCCTCGCACCGTTCGCGAAATTCAATCTGGCGGCGATCGGTTACCATCCAAACCTGCCCGAACTCGACTCCTCATGGATCTCCGCCATCCTGATCCCGATGCTGGGCCTCGGCACCATGCGGACCGTCGAGAAGCTGCAAGGTGTCGCCGGCCCCCTGATGGGCCAGCCGAGGCCATCCGCCCCGCCTCCGGCCGATCCGCCCGCGCCCAGCGAGCCTCTCCCACCGCGGCCCGCGCTCCCCGCCGCGCCCGCGCGTGACGCCGCCACCGCCGACGTGATGGCGCGCACCCTATGGGGAGAGGCGAGAAGCGAGGGCCGCGTCGGCATGGAGGCGGTCGCCGCCGTTATCCGTCGACGCGCGCAATATCCGCGCTGGTGGGGCAGCGACATCCGCTCGGTCTGTCTGGCGCCGTATCAGTTCTCCTGCTGGCTGCCGACTGACCCGAACCGGCCCAAGCTCGAGGCCGTGACCGGCGACGACGACGAGTTCCGGATGGCGCTGGCGATCGCCGACCAGGCCATGGCGGGTTCGCTCAGCGACCCGACCAATGACGCCGACAGCTATGCCAACCTGTCGGTCGTCCATCCGCGCTGGGCCGATGCCGCCCGGCAGACCGCGGTCATCGGCCGCCATACCTTCTTCCGGCTCGAGACCTAGCAGGCCGATCCGAGACCAGCCTCCCACCACAGGCTGCCCGAGTGGTCCCGAAACACATGTTTCGTGAAGACGCTGCTACGATGACGCGCAGGGCGGAAACGGACGCACCGAACCCGACGCCGACACTTTCGGCCGCAGGCGTCACCGCTTCCGCCCTGCCATCTCGACCGTGATCCGGCGGTCCGCGCGTCACCTGCCCGCCGATCATAGTCCAAGCGATCGCCTCGACCGACGCTTTGGCCCGGCTGCTTTTCGCTGTTACAGTCGGCTCGTCAAGTGTGGAGGGTGGCCATGGCGGCCCAGCCTGCGGGAATGCGGTCGTCCGGGTTCCGGCCCCGCTTCGCGATGATGTGGGCCATCTACACCGACGTGGCGCCCGTCGCCGACGAGACGTACCTCGACGGCGTGATCGCGAGCCTCTCCAAGGTCGGAGACAAGATCGGCGGCACGGTCAAGAAGAACTTCGATCAGGGCGTCGCCGACATACGCGCGTCCCCATCGGGCGCCTACCCGTCACACCCGACCGGCTTCACCAACGCCTGCGCAACCCGGATGAGCTACGTGCTCAACTACAGCGGTGTTCCAGTGCCGAAGCTCGACGGCTTCACCGTCACCGGCGCCGACCACAAGAACTACATCTTCCGGGTTCGCAAGATGGAAGAATCCATCGGTCAGATCTTCGGGCCTCCCGATGTCGCGAAAGGTCCCGACGCCAGCCGTAAGGACTTCGCGGGCAAGACCGGCATCATCGCGTTCGACGTCCCGTTCGCCGACGCCTCCGGTCACGTCACCCTCTGGAATGGGACCAAGGCTGTCGACGAGGACTACTTCGAGCCCCAGTCACGACACAACTTGCCACTGGTCGGCGCACGATTGTGGATCTGCCCATGAGATCCGCCTTCGCCGCCTGCACCGTTCTGCTCGCGATCTCTTCCCGATCCGTCGCCAAGGACGTGTCGCAGAACCAGGCGCAGGACATCTTCCACGCCGATCCCTCGACGCTCTTTCGCGACTACGCCCTGAGCGCATGTCTCGGCCAAGCCTTCCCGCAGATCAGTCCCGAGACAAGTGCGGCCGCCAGCGGCTACGTCCAGTATGGCGACGGTCCCTACGACGCCTACACCAAGGCGGACGCGCTCGCGCACGCCTTCCTGCAACGACAATATCCGAGCCAGACCGGCGCCAAGATGAGCGTCATGAAGTGCATCGACTTCATGCACAGCGCGGAAGTCGCCGCACTCGTCACCCGCTACTTCCCGCCGGCTGACAGCAGATCCAGATAGCGACCCCTCGCGTTTTCCGGGATCAACGGCGACGACACTCGACACGATCGATGGAGCCACGCACCCGTGCTGACAGCGTCTTGCCATTGCGGACTGGTCCGCCTCGAGGTCGACTTGCCGCCATCCTACCTCAACGAATGCCACTGCTCGATCTGCCGCCGTTACGGCGTTCGCTGGGGCTACCATCGGCCCGACGCGGTCCGTCTGCTCTGCGACGCGGCCGACACGCAGATCTATGCCTGGGGCGAACGGAACCTCGAGTTCCACCGCTGCCGCGTCTGCGGCTGCGTCACGCATTGGCTGTGCGTCACCGACGACGAGCCGCGAATGGGGGTCAACGCTCGCCTGTTCGACCCGGTGGACATGGCCGCGGTTCCGGTGCGCCGATCGGACGGGCCGCGCGCGTAGCATGATGCGCCGTCTGGATGCGTGGTCGGATCGGCGCCGAATGATGCCATGAGCCGGCTCATCTATCTCGCACCCTCGGTGCCCGCATTCATCGTCGCGATCGTCGGCTGCCTGCCCTGGTTTCGGCCTACCCGCCCGATCTGGCTGTTCGCCTGTCTCGGCTACATCCTCGCCGACGAGGCGATCACGTTCGCAAGCCTCCATCTGGTCGCCGGTCTAGATCGGAACTGGATCGGCAAGGCTTTCTCGGCCGCGCTCGCCTGTCTCGTCATCGCCGTCCTCGGTCCCAGCCGCACCGAATTGCCGCTCGGCCTTCCCACCGGACGGCGCGCATGGGCGTGGACCTTCGCTGGCATGCTCGTGGCCACACTCTTCACCGCCTCCGTCAGCTTCGCCCTCCGTGATCACACCGTTCCGAGCATAGGCACGATCGCCTACGAGGCCACGATGCCGGGACTGGCCGAGGAGCTCTGCTGGCGCGGCCTGGTCTTCCTCTTCCTCGGACGGGCCTATCGGCGCCCGGATCAGACGCTCAATTTCGTTCCGGCGGCGATCACGTCCACGCTGATGTTCGGACTGCTCCACGGCATCACCATCGACCACGGATCGACGAGGTTCGCCTGGATACCCTTCCTTTTCGCCTCGCTCTTCGCAGCCTTGGCGGCGATCCTGCGGCTCCGGGCCAGAAGTCTTCCCGCGCTCATCGCGACACACAACATCACCAACGTCTGCAGCGATCTGGTCAACGCCCTGCCATGATCCACTGCAAATCCCTCAACGCACCCCCAGAAGCCAGATCAACCCCAGGCTGATGCTGCACAGAACCAGCAGCGACAGCGTCACCGCCGCCGTCACGGCGCCACCTGCCCGCGCCACCACCCGGACATCGACGCCCAGACCCAGCCCCGCCATCGACACCGTCGTCAACAACGCCGCCACAGCCTTGATCGGCGCGATCCACGCGTGCGGCACGACCCCCGTCGCCCGCAGCACGGCGACGGCCAGGAACCCCACGATGAACCAGGGCACCAATTGGCCCAGCTTGAGCCGCCCCGCGCCGGCCCGCGTCCCGGACGCCAACAGCGACACCGCCAGCACCACCGGCCCGAGCATCAGCACCCGGACCAGCTTGACGACCGTCCCCACCTGGTTGCTCAGCGCGCCGATCGGCAACGTTGCCGCCAGCACCTGCGGCACCGCATACACGCTCAATCCCGCCAACAGCCCATATTGCGTCAGCGACATGTGCAGAATGGGAACCAGCAGCGGCAGCAGCAGCACCACCGCGACGCCGAGCACGGCCGTGAACGCGATCGACGACGCGATGTCGTCCGCATCCGCGCCGATCACCGGTGCCACCGCCGCGATCGCCGAATTGCCGCAGATCGAGTTCCCGCACGCGATCAGCAGCGACATCCGCCAGTGCAGCCCGAGCACGCGGCTGATCGCATAGCTCGTCCCGATCGCGACCGCGACCACCAGCACGATGCCGCCCAGCAGCGCCGGCCCAAGGGCCGCGACCGCACGCACGCTCACCGACGCGCCCAGCAGCATCACCGCGATCTCGAGCAGGATCCTCGCACTGAACTCGATCCCGCCGCGCCAGCGCGCGCCGGGCGTCCATACCGCCCGCGTCACGACGCCCAGCAGGATCGCGAGCACCAGCGCCTCCAGATAAGGCTGACCGGCAACACGAACTTCCAGACGCTCCAGCACGATCGCCGCCAGCGTCACGCCCACGCAAAGCGCGACACCCGGCACGACCGCGATGATGAACAAGCGTGCCTGCGACATCATTCCGCTATCGCCCAGACGGCACGAACGCCAGCATCCCCCGCTGATAGGTCTCCACCACCACGCTGAACGCTTCCCCGGCCCGGGTCGTCAGCACCGCCCGGTGCCGCAGGATCTCCGCGGGCATCGGAACCGCCCCAGCCCCATCGGCCGGCAGCCCCGTCATCTCCCACCCCGCCGCCAGCGGCCGCCACAGCAGCGTCGCCTCCACCGTGTGCCGCGAGAACCCCAACGGCAGCACCACCCGCCCGAACGGCGTGTCGGTCGTCTCCAGCGCCCGCCTCATTGACGGCGTCAGCAAGCGCGGCACATACCAGTTGTCCGCCTCCGACAGCACCCGGCCGCCGCAGGACAAACGCACCCGCCGGTAACGGATCGGCTCGTGAGCCCCGACCGCAAGATCGCGCCTGACCTCAGGCGTCGCCGGGCGCTCCACGCCTCTGACAAGCTCCGCCCTGATCCTGTCCGTATCGGCCAGGTGATGCACGGCGCACCACCGTTCCAGCGTCAGCGTCGCACTGTCATGCGACAGCAGGTCAGCGTTCAGCGTCTCCAGCACCGCCGTCATTTCGAGCCGCGCGAGACCCGTGTCCGGGATCGACTGCCCGGCAGCAATGCCCGACGCCAGTACGCCCGCGCCGGTCGCTCCCGCCAGAAGCTCACGGCGCCGAGGGCGTCTCGCCCGCATACTCGTCCCAGTGGCCCACGATCTCGTTCACCACCGAACTGCCGGTGAGGTAAACGTCCGTCAGGCTCTCGGAAAACGCCGAGTAGCCTGTCCCGCTCGAGTCGCTTGCCAGCAACTGCGCCGCACTCTGTCCCGGATGCGGAACCGCGAAGTCGCTCGCCGCACGCAGGTCGAGCACCCGGTGGTAATCGATCTTCCCCACCTGCGACAGGAACGTCAGCGCCTGCATGTAGCCCGCATCCTCCTCCGACGTCATCGTGAAGGTCGCGCGGCCGTGGCTCCAGTAGTTCACCCAGTTCTCCGCCCAGGTGTTGAGCAATCCGCCGACCCAGAACGTGCCGGCCGCCAGCGTGTCGCCCTTCAACACCTGCGGCGGTGCTTGCGTTTTCGGAAATGCGGTGTACAGCGCCCGCAAGCTCTTCAAATTCGCCGTATCCGGCAGCGTCACGTGGGCATGACTGTATCGATACGCCCACCGCACGAAGCCCGCGTCGAGGTGGAACAGGTTCACCCCGTTGACCGAGCTCGCCGGCGGCACCGGCTTCTGATACGGCGCCGTCCGCCCGAGCGGAACATAGCCTGTCGTCCAGCCGGGCGGGATTTCGCGCGCATCGATCTCGTAGGCGAGGTCGCCGTCGACGACATACTCCGCCCACGCCGCCGATCCCGCCGGCGCGACGTTCGGATCGGTGCCCGCGATGCCCGCCAGCATCCAGTAGGCGTGGCTCAAATCGAACCGTTGATCGTTCGCGAGCGCGGTGATCGACGCCGCCATGTGCACCGGTCCTTCGCCGGTTTCGATCCCGAGCACCTGCTTGTCCGGATTATAGCGGAGATGGTGGTAGCCCTGCGGGAACGGCAGCACGACCGGCAGCGGGAAGTTCACCACCCAGGTGTTGAACTCGCCAGGCGCCTTGATATCGTCGCCCGTATCGAACGTCGTCACCACGACGAACCGGACCGGGATCGGTCCCGCTGCACTGCTCGGTTGCGCGTGCGCCGCCGGCGCGAGCAGCAGGCAGATCGTTGCCGCCAGCCCGACCCGCCTCGATTTGATGAAGCCTGCCATGGTCATTCTCCTCATCCACCGCCTCGGCCAGATCCGCCATCAGTCCTCAACCCGGCCGGCTTGGCAACGCCCGTCACATCCCCCGCGACAGCGACGCCAGCCTCCCGAGCAGTCCCAGGAAATCCGACGACGGAAGCGCCAGGCCTCCCTCGAACGGAAAATCCAGCATCCGCGCCAGCACCAGGATGCTTGTCGTTCCCGCCGCGAACGTCGCCGTGAACGCGACCGCGATCCACCTGCTCTCGATCGCCGACAGCGACACGAACAGCACCAGCACCGTCTCGAACACGATCAGCACCGTCCACAGCGCCGCCGGCACGCCGAGCCGTGCCTGGAAGATGCGCTCCTCCCGCTGCGCGTGCGCCTGCTGCAGGAGTTGCTGGATCTGGTCGCGGTCCCTCGTTTCGAGTCCCGCCACCGCCCGCACCAGTCGCACCAGCTCGTCCACCGTCCCGGGATCCGCCGCCCGGCGCCGCGCCATCACCTCCCATTCCGTATCCACCGCCGACTTGACGTACGCCGTCTCGAGCGACAGCACCCGGCGCGCTTCCTCCTTCGGCAGCGCCGACGCGATCATCCCGGCGCCATGCAGCGCGCTGCACTCGCCACTGATCGCCTGCGCCGCGCCGTTGTAGCCGTCCCAGCACGAGTTGAAGACGAACGCGAGCAGCACCGCGAACACCACGCCGAGCTGCAGGAACACCACCGCGCCGAACTCCTGGTGCGTCTTGCGGTGCGCGACATGCACCCGGTGCTGTGCCAGCAGGCTCAGCCCGCCGCCCGCGGCACTCGCCGCCAGCACCAGCATGATCGCGACCGCATCGCTCACCCCGGCCCCTCCGTCGTCGACGTCCATTGGACCTCACCACGGCCAGCACGCAAGATCGAGACACCCTGCCCGGAGCCGCCCCATGCCAGACACTCCTCTCCCTCACGCGATCGATCCTCTCGCCCTGTCGGTCGCCGACATCGAGACCGCCTTCGCCGATGGCCGCTTCACGTCCGAGCAGCTCACCCGGGCCTGCCTCGACCGGATCGCCGCTCTCAACCCGACCTTGAATGCCATCGTCTTCCCGAACCCCACGGCACTCGCCGACGCGCGCGCGATCGATACGCGCCGTGCCGCCGGCGAAACGCTCGGGCCTCTCGCGGGCGTCCCCGTCGTCGTCAAGGACCCGATGGACATGGTGGGCTTCCCCACCACCGCCGGCTGGTCCCTGCTGAATGCCCGCACCGGCGGCGTCGACCTGATGCCTGCCACCGACTCCCCCGTCGTCGCCCGCATGCGTGCCTCCGGCGCCATCATCCTCGGCAAGACCAACGTCCCCATCCTCAGTTGCTCCGGCAGCCATGCGAACGACAGTTGGGCCGGCCCGACACTGAACGCCGCCGGTCCCGAATTCCTGCCCGGCGGCAGCAGCGCCGGCACCGCGACCGCGGTCGCCTCCGGCATGGCCATCCTCGGCCTCGCCGAGGAGACCGGCGGCTCGATCCAGAACCCCGCCTCCGCGCAGGGCCTCGTCGGGATCAAGCCCACCTTCGCCCTCGTTCCCAACGCCGGTGTCATGCCGCTCTCCGCGCTGCGCGACGTCGTGGGCCCCATCGCCCGCTGCGTCCGCGACGCCGCACTCTGCCTCGACGTTCTCGCGGGCTTCACCGCCGAGGATCCCAAAACCATCGCCGGCGTCGGCCACCGACCGAAAGGCGGCTACACCGCGCACCTGCGTCCCGATGCACTCGCCGGCAAACGCCTCGGCCTCTATGGCCCCGGCTGGCGCGATCAGACACTGTCCGACGAGGCGACCCGCCTCTACGACACCGCCTGCCGCAAGCTCGAAGCCCGCGGCGCCACCCTCGTCGCCGACCCGTTCCGCAACTCCGGGTTCGCTGGCCTGCGCGCGCCCGTCTCGCCGTCCATCGAGTTCGACGCGCGCGGCATGGAGTCGCTCCCCTTCGACATCCAGCGCTACCTCGAACGGCTCGGTCCCGATGCCGCGCTGCGCGGCTTCGCCGATTTCGCCGCCGCCACCGCGAGCGAGGATCCGTTCGCCCCGGATGGCGTGCTCGGTTTCATGCATCTCGTGGCGAACTTCACCGCCTGCCGTGCCGAACCGCAACGCCCGCCCGATCTTTCCGACTTCATCGCCGTGCGTGAAGCCTATCTCTCGATCTTCGACGAGGTCATGGCGCGCGAGCGACTCGACGCGCTGGTCTTCCCGCAGATGCGCAACCAATTGCCGCCTCTGTATGGACCCGGTGCCATCGCCGAGACCACCGTCAGCGAAATCAACATCGCCGGCCTGCCCGGCGTCACCATCCCCGCCGGCGCCTACGCCTCGGGCGCGCCGTTCGGATTGATCTTCGTGGGGCGCGCCTGGAGCGAGGCCGACTTGCTCGGGTTCGCCTTCGATTATGAGAACGCGGCATGAGGCTGGGGGGACAGGAGCCTGTCCCCCCAGACCCCCCGGCAATCATTGGCTGCCCGTTTCGGGTAGGGCCACGGCGAGCGCCAGAAGCGCCACGCATGCGGCAGCGCCTAGGCCCAGGAATCCCGCCGAGTAGCCTAGATGGTCCACCAGCATTCCCGCGGCCAGACCGCTCACGCTGGCACCGATCCCCTGCATCGTGGCGACCGCCCCCTGCGCGAGATTGAAGCGCCCCGTCCCGCTTGTCACGTCGGCGATCAGCAGCGGCGCGATCGCCCCGAAAATCCCCGCACCCACCCCGTCCAGCAACTGCACCCCGATCAGCCACCACGCATCGTCCGACAGCGTATACAGCACCGCCCGCACCGGCAGCACCGCGAACCCGAGCAGCAGGATCGGCTTGCGTCCTATCCGGTCGGCCGTCCGCCCCACCGCGATCGCCACCGGCAGCATGATCATCTGCGCCGCGATGATGCACGACGACATCATCGTCGTTCCCCAATGCGGGTGCGACCGCGCGAGCTTCTGCCCGACCAGCGGCAGCAGCGGCGCGTTCGCGAAATGAAACAGCATCGTGCAGACCGCAAAGATCACCAACGGACGGTTGCGCAGCAAACCCCCGATCCCCGATGGCTCCGCCGTTCGTCCCGCCCCGTCCTCCAGCCCGCGCGCGCGCCGCTGGTCGATCGCGTCGTGCGGGATCGACAGCACCGCCATCGACGCCAGCACCGCACAGCACGGCACCAGCAGGAACACCGCGCGCTGCGAGGCGAAATGCCCGACCGCGCCGGCCGCCACCGCGATCGCGACATTGCCCGCATGGTCGAACGCCGAATTCCGCCCCAGCCGCCGTGCCAGCAGCGCCTTCGCCGTCAGCCCGAGCGTCAGCGCCGCCACCGCCGGTCCGAACACATCGCCAACCACCGCGATCAGCGTGTTCGAGACCGTCACCGGCCAGAACTCGGGCATCGCGTAGATGCCCATGGCGCCAAGTGCGAGAAGCGCCAGTGCGGCCACCATGATCCCGCGCTTGGCCGTCGTCCGGTCGATCCCCGCCCCCGCCGGCGTCTGCGCCAGCAGCCCGACCAGACCGCTCGCCGTCGTCATCCAGCCGACGTCCGTCTGCGTCCAATGACGCTGCGTGACCAGGAACACGTTCAGGAACGGCCCGAGCGCACCGCGCACGTCGGCCAGCAGGAAATTGACCGCGTCCAGTGACTCCGGTCGAAACGCGCGCGCCATCAGAAGGCGGCGATCAGTGCCACTCCGCCCACCATCAGCGCGCCGCCCACGATCCGCCCGAGACCTATCGCATGTGGCTGCATCCCGAACAGCCCGAACTGGTCGACAAGCATCGACATGATCAGGTTGGCGCAGATCGTCAGTCCCGCGAATGGTCCGGCACCCACCTTGTCGACGAACAGCAACCCGGCGATCACCGCGAGCGAACCCAGCAGGCCGCCGAGCGGCGCCCACCAGCGCATCCCCGCGATCCCGTCCGCCGTCGGCAGCGGCCGCGGCAGGCACAGCGCCACCACGCCGAGTAACGCCACGATCGGCAGGAACGACACCGTGCTCGCGATCCAGGGATTGCCCAGCGATTTGCGAAGCGCGCCGTTCATCGGCGGCCCCCACGCCTGCAACGCGCCCGCGATCAGGATGATCGGGTAGAGCCAGGCCGCACTGATGTTCTGCATCGTCTCTTCTCCGCAACGGGCTCAGAACGCGAACGCGCCCGCGATCGCGAGCAAAAGAGCAGGGGGCATCACCAGGACGCCGAGCTTGAGGAACGTCCAGGCACCCACGCTCAGGCCTTCGCGCTTGAGCGCCGTCAGCCACAGGATCGTCGCCAGTGATCCGGTCACCGAAAGGTTCGGTCCCACATCGACCCCGATCAGGACCGCCGAGCGGACATGTGCCGGCACCTGCGCCAATTGCACGACCCGTCCCGCGACCAGTCCCGCCGGCAGGTTGTTGACCAGGTTGCAGCCGACCGCGAGTGCGACGCCCGTCACCCACGCCGCCATCGTGGCCGAGTGCCGCACCAGTCCTTGCAACGATCCCGCGAGCGCGCTCGTGACACCCGTATGTTCGAGCGACGCCACCAGCACGAACAAGCCCGCCACCAGCGGCAGCACGCCCCACGAGATGTTCCTGACCACGTCGAGGGGCTTCGTCTCCGAGGCCGTGAGCACGAGCACCGCCGTGGCACACCCCGCAAGGAAAGTCGGCAATCCGAGCTCGATGTCGAACGCCGACGCGCCCAGCAGCACCACCGCCGTCAGCCCGATCCCGACCGCCGCCATCGTCCCGCCCCGAGCGAGCGCCGGCATCGCGATGTCCGCCGACACCGCGCCACGCAGCGCCCGCGCCTGCGTGGCGCGCAGCACCGCATAGGTCGCAACGATCGCACCCAGCGACGGCAGCGCATATTGCGGCAGCCACCGGAGCAGCGGCGGCATGTGGCTGCCATAGATCACCAGGTTGGCCGGGTTCGAGATCGGCAGCACGAAGCTCGCCGCATTCGCGATGAACGCGCAGATCAGCAGGAACGGCAGCGGTTCCTCGGCTTTCGCCGCCTTCACCACGGCCGCCACCGCCGGCGTCAGCACCACCGCCGTCGCGTCGTTCGACAGGAACACCGTCACCACCGTTCCCACCAGGAACACCAGCGCGAACAACCGTGGCGCCGACCCGCCCGAGGCCCGCACTGTCCGCGCCGCCAGCCAGTCGAACAACCCCTCGAGCCGCGCCAGCTCCGACAGCAGCATCATGCCGACCAGGAACAGGTAGACGTCGGTCCCCCTGGCGACGCCGCCCAGCGCGTCGTGCAGCGGCAGCAGCCCGAGCGCCACCAGCAGCATGGCCCCGGCGATCGCCCACACGAACTCCGGCCACCGGAACGGCCGCAGGATCACGCCCGCCGTCGCCACGCCCGCGATCGCCCACGTCGCATACGGCGCCCAGACCGCGGTCATCACGCGCGCCGAACCGGCAATGATTTCACCGGATCGCGAGTCTGGGCGCGCCGCGTCCAGCGAGGTTCCGGGCGCAGCCCCGAGGCGTTATCGATAGATCCAACGGTCCGTCCGCCCCCGATCGTCATGCGCAGCCCGGAGCCGCAAGGCGCATGCCGCCGGCAAGCCGTTGATCCCTCGACGGTTCCGCCTGCTCGTCCGCTCAGCCGCGTCCCATTACGTGACGCGAACCGTCTCGTTTCACGACGGCGAAGATCAATCCACCTGGCAGCCCGGACACCAGTAGAGCGTCCGGCCACCCATCGGCTCGGCCAGCACCGTCTCGCCGCACACCCGGCAGGGACGTCCCGCGCGGTGCGCCACATAGGTCGCGTCCTCGCGCCGCACCTTGCCGCGGCCGCGCGGCCGATGCTCCGGCTCGGTCGTGACGATCCGTCCCGTCTTCACCCCGTCCCGGAGCAGTGCCGCGAGATCCTCCCACATCGCCTCCCACACCGGCGCCGTCAGCGTCCTGCCTTCCCGGCGCGGATCGAGCCGCGCCCGGAACAACAGCTCCGCGCGGTAGATGTTGCCGATCCCGGCCACGATGTCCTGACGCATCAGCAACTGCCCGATCGCCATCCGCGACTTGTGCAGCCGCGCATAGGCCCGTGCCGGGTCCGCATCGCGTCGTAGCGGATCTTCCCCGAGCCGCGTCATCGACAACGCCTTCTCCTCCGCCGACATCACCACGCACGCGGTCGGCCCGCTCAGGTCCGCCACGTTCTTGGCGGTCGCCAGGCGTAACCGCACCAGCCCGCGCGGCGCAGGCGGGAACACATCCTGCGCCTCGATGCGCGACCGCCGACCCAGACCCGCGAGTCCGGGCCCGGCGAACCGCCACATCCCGTAAAGCCCCAGATGCACCCGCAGCCACAGCGCGTCCGAAAACTCCAGGAACATCTGCTTGCCGTGCGCCTCCGCTGCTTCCAACATGCGCCCGTCCAGCAGCGCGGCCCCGTCGGTGAAGCGCCCTTGCGGACTGCTCGAATCGACCCGCTTGCCGGTGAAGCGCGCGTCGAACGCGCCGGCGAGCCGGTGCACCGTGTGTCCCTCGGGCATGGACTTTCCCCCAATTCTGCCCCAACTCCCTGCCGAACGGAGTGAAGCGCGTGCCGCCAGACGAACCTCGGGCCTACGACGAGATCGTGGCGATCCTGTCCAAGGAAACCGGGATCGAACCGGAACGCCTCACCGAGGAGGCGACGATCCAGGATCTCGGCATCCAGTCGATCGACCTGGTCCAGGCGATCTTCGCGATCGAGACCCGCTTCGACATCGAGATCCCGGTGGGCCTCGAGCAGGACGGCGGCAGCGTCACCGTCGGCGACTTCATCCGCCACATCCAGACCAGGATCGGCGCCGAGGACGCCACCCCGACTGCCGGCGCCCATTAGGAGTCCCGGCCAGCCCGTTCAACGACGCGTCGCCGTCACCGGCCTGGGCGCGCTCTGCGCCATCGCAGGCAGCGTGCCGTCCTACCAGGCCGCCCTCTTCGCCGGCACGAGCGGCATCCGCGCGCTGGCCGGCCTGCCGCTTGAGCGCCTGACCGTCCGCACCGCGGCCCAGGTCGCCGACTTCGACCCGGCCGCGCACTTCGACGCCAAGCACCTGTGCCAGCTCGACCGTGTCTCGCAGTTCGCCCTCGTCGCCGCCCGCCAGGCCTGCGCATCGCTGCATACGGCCGATCCGACCCGCGCCGGCGTGATCTTTGGCGCCGGCATCGGCCTCGAGACCTTCGATGCCGCGTCTCACGACCTCTACGCCGCCAACGCCAGACGCCTCCCGCCGCTGACTGTCCCCCGGATCATGCCCAACGCTCCCGCGAGCCATCTCTCGATCGAATTCGGCCTGCGCGGCCCCGCCTTCTCCATCGCGTCCGCCTGCGCGTCCGCCACCCATGCGATCGGCCTCGCCTTCCACATGGTCCGCGCCGGCCTGCTCGACGCGGCGCTCACCGGGGGTGCGGACGCCTCCTTCACGCTGGGCTTCATGAAGGCCTGGGACGCACTGCGCGTCCTCAGCCCCGACACCTGCCGCCCGTTCTCCAGGGGCCGCGCCGGGCTGGTGATCGGCGAGGGCGCCGGCGCGCTGGTGCTCGAGGAATGGGAACAGGCCCGCGCCCGCGGCGCCACCATCCACGCCGAACTGCTCGGCTTCGGCATGAGTGCCGACGCCGGCGACCTTATCGCCCCGGACCGCAACGGCGCCGCTCAGGCCATGCGCGCCGCCCTCGCCGACGCCGATCTCGACGCCGCCTCGATCGACTACGTCAATGCCCATGGCACCGGCACGCGCCTCAACGACCTCACCGAGGCCGCCGCCCTGCACGACGTGCTCGGCGCGCGCCTCGGCGCCGTCCCGGTCTCGTCCACCAAGTCGATGATCGGCCACTGCCTCAACGCCGGCGGTGCCCTGGAACTGATTGCAACAATCCTCGCGTTGCGCGACGGCGTCATCCCGCCCACCATCAACTTCACCGGGCCCGATCCGCAGTGTCCGGTCGACTGCGTCCCGAACGAGGCCAGGCGAGCTCCCATCGAGCGCGCCCTCTCGAACTCCTTCGCGTTCGGCGGCCTGAATGCGACCCTCGCGGTGGGACGAGCCTGATGACCACGGCCTATCTCAACCGGATCGGCACCGCGGTGCCCGACCACGACATCCACGCATCGTTCGTGGCCTTCGCCGGCAGCCTGTTCCAAGACGACCGCACCCGCCTCCTGTTCGAGCGGCTGGCGGAACGCGGCGGCATCAGGCGCCGTTTCTCGGTCTTCAAGGCCGGCAACCTCGACGCCGGCGAGGTCGACGCCGGCGGCTTCTACCGGCGCGGCGATTTCCCCTCGACCGCCGCCCGCATGGCGCAATACGAGACCCATGCGATCGAATTGGCTCTCAAGGCCGTCCGCGACCTCGACGCCGATCCTGCCTGCATAACCCACCTGATCGTCGCCTCCTGCACCGGCTTCTCCGCCCCTGGCCTTGACCTGCAGCTCGCGGCCCGCCTCGGCCTCCGCCCCGACGTCGAACGCAGCATCCTCGGCTTCATGGGCTGCTCGGCCGCTGTCCCGGCGCTGCGCGCCGCCAGCAACGCCGTCCGCGCCGCTCCCACTGCCCACGTGCTCGTCGTCAACCTCGAGCTCTGCACCCTGCACATGCAGGAGACCGACGACATCGAGCTCGCCCTGTCGTCGCTGCTGTTCGCCGACGGCGCCACCGCCTCCATCGTCTCCGCCGACCCAGCCGGCTTGGCCCTCGACGATTTCCGCGCCGCCATCATTCCCGACAGCGCCGACCACATCACCTGGCATATCGGCGACCAGGGCTTCCTGATGCATCTGTCGGGCAAGGTTCCGAGCCGCATCGTGAGCGCGCTTCGTGGCGAGGTCGGCCGCACCGACGACCGCGGCCTGCTGCACGGCCAGGGCACCCAGTCGATCCGCCATTGGGCCGTCCACGCCGGCGGCCGCTCGGTCCTCGACGCCGTCGAGGTCGGTCTTTCGCTCGGCCGCGACGCCCTCGCCCATTCGCGCGCCATCCTGCGCGACTTCGGCAACATGTCGTCCGCCACCATCATGTTCGTCCTGCGCCGCATGCTCGACGCCGGCGACGACGGTCCCGGTCTCGCCATGGCGTTCGGTCCCGGCATGGTCGCCGAGACCTTCCGCTTCCGCCTCGTTCCTTGATGGATCTGTCGCATCGGGCCGACCTGCGCGAGCTGATGGACGATCCGGAGCTTCCCGTCGCGGACTACGAGGCGACACTCGCCGACCTCGCGCGCGTCAACCGTGTCACCCTGACCCACCGTCCGACGCTCGCCTGGCTCCGCCGTGTCACCCGGCCCGGCACCACGATCTCCGTGCTCGACGTCGGCTACGGGCAAGGCGATCTTCTCCGCGCGATCGCCGCATGGGCGACGGGGCAGAACATCACTGGCCGACTCGAAGGGATCGACCTCAACCCGAGGAGTGCCGCCGCCGCTTCCGCCCTCGGCGGCGATATCGCCTACCGGACCGGCGACGTCTTCGCTTTCACACCGGACCCGCCGCCCGACTATGTGGTGAGCTCGCAATTCACCCATCATCTCACCGACAGCCAGCTCGTCCGCTTCATTGCCTGGCTCGAGGGCACCGCGACCAGGGGCTGGTTCATCTCCGACCTGCGCCGCACCGCCTTCGCCTATTACGGGTTTCATCTGCTGTGCCGCGTCGCCGGCTGGCACCGCATCGTCCGCCATGACGGCACGGTCTCGATCGCCCGGTCCTTCCGCCGCGCCGACTGGCAGCGCACGCTCGGCGCCGCGGGAGTGGCCGCCGACATCGAGCCGCACTTCCCGTCGCGCCTTTGCGTCGCCCGCCTCAAATGAGCCAGCCAATCCTCGTCGCCGGCGGCGGTCTCGCCGGCGCTGCCGCCGCCATACGCCTCGCCCGCGCAGGCCAATGCGTCACTCTCGTCGAGCGCACCACGGGACCTGCCCACAAGATCTGCGGCGAATTCCTCAGCCGCGAGGCCCTGGCCGATCTTGCCGCACTCGGCATCGATCCGCTCGCCCTTGGCGCGCACCCCATCACCCATCTTCGCGTCGTGCGCGGCGCCGCCACCGCTCGCGTCCGGCTACCGTTCCGAGGCCTCGGCCTGTCCCGCTACCGTCTCGACGAAGCCATGCTCGACCGCGCCGCCGCATCCGGTGCCGAGATCCGCCGCGGCGAGACCTTCCGCCTCGACGGCCATGGCACGCACACGCTCTTTCTCGCCACCGGCAAGCACGACGTTCGCGGGATCCCGCGCCGCCACTCGGCGAGCGCCGAACGGCTCGTCGGCTTCAAATCCTACTTCCGCCTGTCGCCGAGCCAGCAGCGCGCGCTCGCCGGCCACATCGAATTGCTGATGTTCCCCGACGGCTATGCCGGCCTTCAGCTCGTCGAGGACGGCCTCGCCAATCTTTGCCTGCTCGTCGACCGTGCCCGCCTCGATCATTCGGGGGGCGCCTGGCCCGCGCTGCTCGCATCGCTTCAGCAGGACAGCGGGCACCTCGCCGACCGGCTTGCCGACGCCACCGAACAGCTCGAACGCCCGCTCGCCATCGCCCGCACCCCGTTCGGCTTCGTCCATCGACCCGGCCGCGCCGATCCCGCCCGCATCTTCCGTCTCGGCGACCAGGCCGCCGTCATCCCCGCGCTCACCGGCGACGGCATGTCGATCGCCCTGCACAGTGCCGCACTCGCCAGCCGCATCCATCTCGCCGGTGGCGACGCCGCCCTCTACCACCGCACGCTCCACCGCGACGTCGCGGGCCAGGTCCGCCGCGCGACCGCTCTCTACGCCGCCGGCACCCGTCCCGCCGGACAGCGTTTGCTGATGGCAGCGGCGGCACTCCTGCCCGCCTCGATCCGGCTGCTGACCACGCTGACGCGGGTCAAGCAAGGCGCACTTCTATCGGTGCCCAAGCCGCTCTAGGGTTGCCGAAAAACAGGGGGAGGGCGACGCGATGAGCCACACGTCATACGGACCCGGCGAACATCCGTTCGGACGCCACGCGCCGCTGCCGCTCGGCCACCTGCCCGACACCCGCTATCCCAGCACGGCGATCGAGTCCTTCGACAGGCGCTTCCCCCGCCAGGGCAACGCGGCCATCGAGCGGATCGCCACCGGCTTCCGCTGGGCCGAGGGTCCCGCGTGGTTCCCCGCCGGCCGCTACCTGCTGTGGAGCGACATCCCCAACAACCGCATCATGCGCTGGCTCGAGGACGACGGCCACGTCAGCGTCTTCCGGCCGCACAGCCACCACTCCAACGGCAACACCCGCGACCGCGAGGGCCGCCTGGTCACCTGCGAGCACGACAGCCGTCGCGTCACCCGCACCGGCCATGACGGCCGGATCGAGATCCTGATCGACCGCTTCGAGGGCAGCGCGCTGAACGCGCCGAACGACCTGATCGTGGCGTCCGACGGTGCGGTCTGGTTCACCGATCCCGGCTACGGCATCGACGGCCCGTACGAGGGCCATGCGGCGGAGGCCGAGCTGCCGCGTCAGGTCTACCGCCTCGACCCCTCGACCGGCCGCGCCACCATCGTCGCCGACGATTTCGTCCGGCCCAACGGCCTCGCACTCTCGCCCGACGAGCGCACCCTCTACATCGTCGAGACCGGCATCACCCACGGCGGCCCGTCCCACATCCGCGCCTTCGACGTGGCCGACGGCAAGCTCTCCAACGGCCGCATCTTCGCCGAGGATTTCGCCCCCGGCTTCACCGACGGGGTCCGCACCGACGCCGCCGGCAATGTCTGGTGCAGCATGGGCTGGGCCGACCCCGCCGAGGACGGCGCGCGATGCTACGCTCCGAGCGGCGACCTGATCGGCAAGGTCCACCTGCCCGAGACCTGCGCCAATCTCTGCTTCGGCGGCCACAAGGGGCACCGCCTGTTCATGTGCGCCAGCACGTCGGTCTACGCGCTCTACGTCGACGTCCTCGGCGCGCTGTAGCGCGCCCCCGGCTGACGAAAGCAGCGAGGATTGGGGCGTTGCCCCAAGCCCCACCAAAGGCGGTCGCCTTTGGAAACCATGACGGTCGCCACTTCCCGGGTCAGTTTCCCACGATCGAGGCATACCGTGCCCTATCTCAAATCCGTGCCACTCGCCGGTCGGATCCGGCGAGTGCGTTCCGCTGGTAGAGTTTGCGACCGAGACTCAGGGCAATTTGGCGATCAAGCCCGGCACAGCCATTGCCGTGTTCGACCAGTCAGGCCGTTACGGAAACCACACGAACGGCAATAGTCACGCCGCCACTTATCTCGGCCAGGTTGCTCGAGCGATCGAAGTCATCGACCAATGGAATATTCGCAAGAACCACAAGATTGTGGGCAAGCATCCTCCATCGAAGCGGTTGGCACGGTTCGGTAATCCAGGCGCGGAGCTCGTGAACCAGGGGAGCAGTTACTATGTCGTGGAGTGGGTTGTTGCTTGCCGTGACGCTAGCGAGCTTCGGTACGACGGCTTGCGCAGCGACCGCTTGCCCGATCTTACACGACCATCACAGGCTGACCGCTGTCGACGTCTACGATGGGCCGCCGTCTGAATTGGCTTCGCTCACGCCAGACGAAAACGGAACATGGAAACTGGGTTACAAGCCGGCCTCGACGTCTGGCCGGTTTTATCTTGGTTGCCAGTACGGGAGTACGGGCGACTCGGTGGCGCTTCAGATCCCCTCCAATGTCAGCAGGTGCCAAATCGGAACCTACCCCAAGGTCGTCTGCCGGTAGCCTCCTCTCCCGAGATGTTGTTCTACCGGGCTCTGATCGTTGGACCGCTATCGACCAAGAAGCCTTTGAGTCTGCTCGGCGGCCGCAGCCGTACGCGCCGACGTCTCCGCGATGAGACCGAGTGTTTCGACTTGAACTGAAATATAGGCCACCGCGCGTTGGTCCGCTCTTTCCATCAGCCTAACAATTTGGAAGAGCGCAGCGAGAGCACCGAAGACGCTGCCCGCGACCAGCAGCCCCGCGAGCGCGCCCAGTCCGGCTCCAATCGGCATGCCTAGGCCGACTCGGGTCACGCCGAGCGAAGCTCCGATAGCAGTCAATGCCAAAATAACCAGCAATGCTGCTATCGCCGTAACAAAGCGACCGGCAGAAATGAGTAGATTCATCAGGCAGAGCCTTTTCGGAGGCTATGAGACATATCACGATCAGACACAATCTAACGGAGCCGAACAAGCCATCATTTCATTCTTCCGCGTGCAGGGACGGGGGCATCATTCCCGAACCAGAATGGTGTCCGCTCTTTGATTGGTCGTTTCAAGAACGAAAAGGAGCTTGTGGTCGAACATCCGCCCAAGTCCGGCGGTTGCTCCTCGACCGCTCCTTGGCGCTGCCCCAGAATGCACACCTGCCTCCCCCTCACGATCACGTTTAACCCTCGCCCCTTGTCGCGAACCTCGATCGCATGTTTCATATCGGTAAGCGCAGCCGAACAACGCGCGATCAGGGCAAGGATATTCCATGACCATCTCGCGTCGGTCGATCCTGACCGCCACCGGCGGCGCACTGCTCGCCTCCCAATTGCCGCGCCGCGCCCGCGCCGCCGACGGCTTCAACTTCCATCCCCCGGCGCCGATCACCTACGACGACTACTCGATCGCCATCGGCGGACAACGCACCTACCTCTGGTGCGGCGAGTTCCATTATTTCCGGCTGCCCAGCCCGAGCCTCTGGCTCGACGTGCTGCAGAAATTCAAGGCCGCCGGCTTCAACGCGGTCTCGATCTATTTCGACTGGGGCTTCCATTCGCCCTCGCCCGGAACCTACGACTTCACCGGCATCCGCGACGTCGACCTGCTGATGCAGATCGCCGCCTTCGTCGGCCTGTATGTCGTCGCCCGACCCGGTCCCTATATCAGCGCCGAGGTCGACCTCGGCGGCTTCCCGGGCTGGCTGCTCAACCAGCCGGCGGTGGCCCGCACCGATGCGCCGCTCTATCTGGCCTCCGCCCGAGAATGGTACGGCCAGATCAACGCCATCCTGGCCAGGCACCAGGTCACCCAGGGCGGCGCCCTGATCCTCTATCAGATCGAGAACGAATACAGCTTCGTCAGCCACGACGGCGTGCACACCGATCCGCCGGCCGAAGCCATCGCCTACATGCAGGCGCTCGAGGGCGTCGCCCGCGCCGACGGCATCGTCGTGCCCTTCACCCACAACGACAAGGGCCGCCACGACGCCTGGAAACCGGGCAGCCCGGGCGGCGTCGACATCTACGGCTTCGACTCCTATCCGGGCAGCACCACCAGCAGCCGGTTCAACACCGTTCCCGATTGGATCTTCGAGCGCCAGCTCGGCGCCACCTCGACCCCGCTCTACATGCCCGAATGCCAGGGCGGCTATTTCGACACCTGGGGCGGCCACGGCTACCCGCAGATCCGCGCCGACCTCGCCGGCGGCTATCTTCGTTGCCTCTACAAGAACAACATCGCCGCCGGCATGACGATGCAGAGCTTCTACATGCTGTTCGGCGGCACCAGCTGGGGCTGGCTGCCGTTCGACACCAGCTACACCTCCTATGACTACGGCGCCGCGATCACCGAATCACGCCAACTCACCAGCACCTATCAGGAAAACAAGCGGATCGGCTACTTCGTCGGAGCCGTCGCGCCGATCAACCAGACCAACCAGCTCGCCGACATCGCCGGCTCCAGCAGCGCGATCCGCATCCGCGCGATGGCCAACCCGGTGACCGGCACGCTGTTCCTCACCCTGATCCACGCCGACACCACCGCCGCCACCGACGACAGCACCCGGTTCGCGCTCACCACCGCGGACGGCACCTATCCGCTCGTGCCGCAGCAGGGCGCGGTCCCGCTGAACGGCCACGACGCCAAGATCCTTGTCGCCGCCTACGACCTCGGCCACCAGCGCCTGGTCTACACGACCTCCGAGATCCTCACCCATGCGCCGATCGGCGCCCGCGACGTGGCGGTCCTCTACGGGCGCCCGGGCGAGGCCGGCGAAACCGTTTGGCGCACGCGCGGCGAGCCCGCCACCACCATCCATGCCGGCACCGTCAGCATCGTCTGGGACGAGACCCGCTCGGATCTGCGTCTCGATTACACTCATGGCGGCAACATCGTCGTCGCCATCACGCCGCCCGGCGGCACGAAGCTGCTGCTCGTGATCACCGACGACGACGGTGCGGCCGCCTTCTGGCGCGCCGACAGTTTCGGCACCGCCGCCAACTTCGTCCAGGGCCCGGCACTGCTGCGTTCCGCGACCGCGCTCGGCCCCGCCCTGCTGCTCACCGGCGACACCAGCGCCGTCACGCCGATCGAGATCTTCGCGGCTCCCACCGACATCGTCTTTTGGAACGAGCGGCCCGTCGCCACCACCGCCACCGGATACGGCACCCTGCGCGCGACGCTCGCCGGTCCGGTTGCCCCCGCGTTCGGCGCGCTGACCGGCTGGCGCACGCGCTTCGAGACGCCCGAGCGCCTGCCGGACTTCGACGATGCGCGCTGGCTGGTCGCCGCCAACACCACCACCGCCAATCCGAAGAAGCCGCCCGCCGGCCAGGACGTGCTCTATGCCGACGATTACGGCTACCATTTCGGCGACGTCTGGTATCGCGGCCGCTTCACCGCCGCCGGCGCCGAGACCGGCATCGCCCTGACCTGCGGCAACGGCACCTATGGCGGCTTCTCGGTCTGGCTCAACGGCACCCATCTCGGCGACAGCAAGAACGGCACGGCCAGCTTCGCCTTTCCCGCCGGCGTTCTGTTGGCCGGCGCCGAGAACGTCCTCTCCGTGCTCGCCGAAAATCTCGGCCATCCCAACGACGGCGGCTCGAACGACGGCTACAAGGTTCCGCGCGGCCTGCTCGCCGCGGCACTCGAAGGCGGCGACGCGCCGATCGCCTGGCGCATCCAGGGCGCGCTCGGCGGCGAGGCCCCGGTCGACCCGGTGCGCGGCGTGTTCAACAACGGCGGCCTGTTCGGCGAGCGATCCGGCTGGCATCTCCCGGGCTTTCCCGACGGCGACTGGCAGGCGGCCTCGCTGCCGGCGGCCCAGCCCGTGCCGGGCATCGCCTGGTATCGCATTGAGTGGCGGCTGTCGCTGCCGGCGGGGCAGGACAGCTCGGTCGGCCTGCAGATCACCGACGATACGACGCGCATCTATCGGGCCCGGATCTTCGTCAATGGCTGGCACATGGGCCTCTACATCAACGAGCTCGGCCCGCAGCGCGTGTTCGTCATCCCGAACGGCATCCTCGATCCGGCCGGCCCGAACACGGTGGCGATCGCGGTGTGGAGCTTCGGCGACGGCAGCGGCGGCCTCGGCCAGATCGCGCTCGTCGACCTCGGCACGGTCGCGGGCGGCGTCCCGATCGTGCCGGTCGCCTCGCCCGGCTACGACGCGTCGCGCTACACGGGGTAGGGCCTCTCAGGGCCCGCGCCACCCGACCGCGCCGAGCAGCAGCCAGGACCCGATCAGCAAACTCCCGCCCACCGGCGCCAGCCGCCCCGTGTCGACCCCGCCGAGCGACAGTCCGTAGACGCCGCCGCAGAAGGCGAGCGTGCCCACGAACAGGCCGCCCACCGCCAGGATCGACCAGAGGTCCGCCCGGCGCAGTGCCGCACCCGCGCCGAGCAGCGCCAACGCATGCCACATCTGCATCTCGACCCCCTGGCGCAGGATCGCCTGCCCGCGCGCGTCGAGCAGCGACGGCCCGAGATGCGCCGCGAGCGCCGCCATCGCGACCCCTGTCCCGCCCAGCAGGCCGGCCCCTGCCAGCGCCGCGCCCCGCAGCCTGTCCACCCGCATCCAGACCCCGATCCCGCCCCGGCCGCCATCTCGCCCACGGCCGGCATTTGCGTATATTCGCGCCCATGCCCAGAGGCGACCTCTTCCCCGAGATCGGACCGTTCGAGACCGGCTATCTGCCGCTGACCGGCGGGCACGTGATGTATTGGGAGCAGGTCGGCGATCCGCAGGGCCGTCCGGTCCTGTTCCTGCACGGCGGACCGGGTGCGGGTGCGGGCGCCGTCCATCGCCGCTTCTTCGATCCCGGCTTCTGGCGCGTCGTCATCTTCGACCAGCGCGGCGCCGGCCGCTCGCGCCCCTTGGGCGGCCTGCAGAACAACACCACCGCCGATCTCGTCGCCGACATCGAGACCTTGCGCGAACATCTCGGCGTCGACCGTTTCCTGTTGTTCGGCGGCTCCTGGGGCTCGACGCTGGCGCTCGCCTACGCCCAGGCCCATCCCGACCGCGTCGCCGGCCTCGTGCTGCGCGGCGTGTTCCTCGGCCGGCCGCACGAGCTCGACTGGTTCCTGCACGGTCTGGCCCGTGTCTTCCCGGACGCACACGCCGCCTTCGCGAGCTTCCTGCCGGAGGCCGAACAGCAGGACCTGCTCGGCGGCTATCTCAGGCGCCTGACCGATCCGGACCCGGTCGTCCATCTGCCGGCGGCGCGCGCCTGGTCGCAATACGAGGGTTCCTGCTCGACCTTGCTGCCAAGTCCCGACACCGTCGCCTCGTTCGCGCGCGACCGCTCCGCCCTCGGCCTTGCCCGGATCGAGGCCTTCTATTTCGCCAACGATCTGTTCCTGCCGCCCGAGGGCCTGCTCGGCAACATGCACCGGATCGCCGACCTGCACGCCGAGATCGTGCAGGGCCGCTACGACATGATCTGCCCGTCCCAGAGCGCCTTCGAGCTCGCCGCCGCGTGGCCGCAGGCCAGGCTCACCATCGTCCCCGACGCCGGCCACTCGGCGCTCGAGCCCGGCATCCGTCGCGCCCTCGTCGCGGCCGTCGAGCGGTTCCGCAACCGGCGCTGATCGGGACCCGTATCAGCCCACCATCGCCAGCGGCGGCCAGATCGCCGGCATCCCGAGCGCCTGCTGGTCGACCTCGACCTCGAGTGCGGACTCGATCATCGGCACGACGCCTCGGGCGAGGTCGACATATTGTCGCTGCGCGTTCTCCCCCGGCTTGCCGTCCGCGGGCAGGGCCGCGAGCAGGTTGCCGTCCTGTCCCGTGTCGATCCCCCGCAATTTCGCTTCGGCCACGCGCTCGTTGGCGAGCCGCAGCCGGGTCAGCGCCGCGTCGAGGTCCGCGATCGTCGGCGGTTGGGCCATCACGCCGCCCAGATAGACCACCTGCGACAGGCCGAGCACGCCGAGCAGCGTCTCCGGAACCGTGAAGTCGGCGAGGTTCGTCGCCCCGTCCGCGATCAGGGCCACCGCGACCGCCACGCTGAAGATGATCGTCTGCAGCTTGTAGACGTCCAAGCTCCTGTTGGTCAGCACCAGGTCGCGCCACCGCGGTCCCGGCGGCGGCGACGGCCGCTTGAGCACGTGCCGCTGCTCGAGCCAGGCCCAGTTCTCCAGGCTCAGCCGCGCCTTCTGCTGATGGACCGCCTGGGCTGCCGCCGCACCCACGCCCGACACCCCGAGCAGCGTCAGCACCGAGGTCGAGAGCTCCGTCAACGCGCCGGTGCGCAACACCATCGACAGCACCAGCCAGCCGACCAGGAACGAGAACATCACGAACTGCAGTTTCTGCACGCTCGCCCGCGTGAAGGCGTCCGGCGCGAGGTGGATCGGGTTGGCGATGTCCCGCCACGACAGGATCCGCGTCCCGAACACCGACGGATAGCGGTCGATGATCGCGTTGCGCGACCGGCTCGACGCGATGACCGCGATCATCGCGAGCAGGTAGATCGCCACGAACAGGACCGTGCAGATCACGTCCGCGGCGTCCGGATCGCTGACCTCGGCCGAGGCGTACGCCCATCCGGTCGTTTTGCCGCCATCGCAGGCCAGCACGAGGAACGTGTGGTGGCGCCACATCGGCGACTGCACGCGCGCGAGGTCGAGCGTCAGCAGCACGCTGCTGTCGGCGGGATAGGCCGGCACGCCAGCCGGTGCCGGCTCGAACGAGACGACCGGAAACGCCTGGTCCGGATCCAGGCGCGATGAGCCGCTCCCGGGAGGCATGTCCAGAACCATGAAGTCCCCGCTCGCCCGCGCCGGCTGGTGGAACAGGATTTTCGCATCGCCCGCGGCGGGAAGCAGGTCTGTCGACGGCCTTGCGATGACCCGCTCGGCACCGGCCCGCGCATTGGGGTCGCAGCCCGTCGAAACCTGGCCCAGCGCCGGCGTTCCGATCGCGAGCACCGCCGTGCACGCCAACGCGAGCAGACGTCGGGCCGGGACGGTGTCGAGGGTCGCAGCCGGGCGCGTGTGCATCGGCGGTTGCCAGCGGGACGGCAGCGCCCCCTATGGACACCGCCTGATATAACGTATTCGAAACCAAGCGACGACGCAACGTTTCCGCCTGTCCGCGCGGGCGAACATTCCCCCCGGGATGCGAACATTCTGTGTCGTCGCGCGTATCACCTGCCGTTATAAGCCAAACCGCGCCCCTCCGGACGCCACGAGAAAAGGCCATCACGATGAACAACGCGATTCGCTGGGGCTTCGCCCTCGGCCTCCTTCCGCTCGCCGCCTGTGCGGACAACACTCCCCCGCCACCGCCGCCCGCGCCGCCGCCGCTCGCCGCTGCCGACGCCAATTTCGTCACCGCGGCCACCCAGGCGAGCCTCGCCGAGATCGCCGAGGCGCAAATCGCCCAGAAGCAGAGCCACAACACCTCGATCCTGAACTTCGCCCAGCAGATGATCACCGACCACACCCAGGCGAACCAGGAACTGGCCCAGATCGCCGCCAAGAAGGGCGTCACGCCGCCGGCGGCCGCGTCCGACGCCCAGACCCAGGAAGCGAATGGGCTGTCGACCGAGACCGGCCGCACCTTCAACCACGATTACATCAACGACCAGGTCGCCGGTCACAAGGCGGCGCTGGCCGTGTTCCAGGAGGAGGCCACCAGCGGCACCGATCCCGACCTGAAGTCCTTCGCGCAGAACACGCTGCCCGCGATCCAGCATCATCTCGACATGGCGGACGCGATCAGCGCCAAGATGCAGGGGCATGCGCTTGGCCGTCATCATCGCCACCACGCCAGCACCTGACCAGCTCAAGGGGCGGCCGGAGGTGACGCGCTCGCGCGTCCTCCCCCGGCCGTCCCCCCGGGTGCCGGGCTGATGGCCGTCCAGAGCCTCCAGTACGTCGTCGAGTCGTTCGTCTGGGAAGTCTTCAGCGGGCGCGACGACGAGGTCGTCATCTCGGGCTGGCTCGTCTCCGACACGCCGCCCCGACGCATGACGATCGAGGCGGGTGAGGATCTGAGTCACCGGTTCGACGTGCCGACGATCAATCTTCCGAGCCCCAATCTCGCCCAGGCGTTCGGCGAGAGGGCGCGCAACGCCCGCTTCCATGCCGTCATTCGAGTGGGCGACGAACGGCCCGACTTCGGGCACTCCCGCCTGCTCGTCGAGTTCGACCGCAAGCGCATCGCCATCGACGTCGGCTCCGTCTTCGACAACGGCATCGCGGCCACCGACGAGACCATCGAGATGCTCTCGCTGTGCGAGAGCCTCGGCGATAGCTGCGAATTCGGCTTCGTCCAGCGCAAGCTCGGCGTCGACCAGCTCGGCTTGTTCCGCTTCACCGGCTCGGGCGATCCGTTCCGCATCGCCGGCGCGATCCGCGCCGACTTCCAGGGCTTCGCCGACGATGGCGATCTCGAGGCCGGCGAGCTTCTCGGCGAATGGATCGTCAAGAGCCGCCTCTACGAGTTCGTGCTCCATACCGGCCGCTTCCCCTACGCCATCTCCGAGGCCGACATCGTGCGCAAGGAGTCCGTCAAGCTCCGCTACCTCGCGCGCAAGTTCCTCGAGGACATCGCCGATGCCGAGAAGCTCTTCGTCAGACGGGTCGAGGGCGGCGACGAGCGCGGCATGCACGAGCTCTTCGATGCGATGCGCGAGCGCGGTCCGGTCCGCATGGTCTGGGTCACGCTCGCCGACGCGGACAACCCGCACGGCACCATACGCGAGATCAGGGAGGGGCTGTTCCGCGGCCACATCGGCTATCTTGCCCCGCTCGACCGGTCGCTCGAAAACCGGCCCGAGCTCTGGGTCGACCTGCTGCGCCGCATGAAACGGGAGACATGACCGATGGACGAGATGGCGCCCCCGCCCGACATGATGATCTTCGAGCGGATCGCGGGCATCATCCGCGACAGCCTCGACGAGCCAGATCTGGCACTCACCCCCGCGACCGCCGCGCGCGACGTCGGCGGCTGGGACTCGATCGCCATGATCAACATCATCCTCGACGTCCAGAAGGCGTTCGGCGTCCGCTTTCGCAGCTCCGAGGTCGACAAGCTTTCCTGCATCGGTGACTTCGTGGCCCTGACCCGCCGCAAGATCGACGCCGGGGCCGCCCCCGAACCGGCGTCCGCGCCCGACGACGTTACTTGACCGTAACGCCGTCCTGGTCTTGTCTGCGCCTCCTCTCGAAAGCGTCGCCATGATCCCGAACGCCCGTCAGAAGCCCAGGCTGGGCATCGCGATCACCACCTACAACCGCAGCCGCACCATCACCGATCTGCTCGCCCGGCTCGAGCGCTTCACCTCGGTCGATTTCGACCTCGTCATCTCCGACGACGGCTCCACCGACGGGACCGCCGACATGCTCGCCGGTGCGCGGTTCCCGACCATCCTCGGCTCCAATCGCGGCATCGCCTGGAACAAGAACCGCGGCCTCTACCACCTGATGAACCGCAGCGCCGCCGACATCATCCTGCTGATGGACGACGACGTCCTGCCCCGCATGTTCGGCTGGGAGCAGGAATGGATGCAGGCGGCAACGCTGTTCGGCCACATCAACTTCGCACCCGTCCATCTGCGCCATCACGTGCTGACCGGCGCCTGCCGCGCCGCCGATCCGGGCATCACCCACATCATCGGCGGCCAGTGCCTCGGCTTCACCCGCGAGGCGCTGCTCAATGTCGGCTTCTTCGACCCGCGCTTCGGCAAGTACGGCCACGAGCATTCCGACGTCTCCTTCCGCTGCCTGCGCGCGGGTTTCGGCGGCGTGCGGCGCGACAGCGGGCCCGAGCCGTCCGCCTATTTCTACGTCATCGAGAGCGGGCTCGAACTGCGCGACGTGCCGTCGAACTCCGACATCGAATCCCTGGAACGCAACGGCGCCCTGCTCGCCGCCGTCGCCAACGACGCGATCTACCGTCTGCCCTGGCGCAACGACGCCGAGATGGCGGCCTTCCTCGCCGACTTCCCCGACCTGTCCAGCGCGCGCTGTTCCGGCATCGTGACCGCGCCTGGCTTCGACACCGAACGCTATCGCGGCCTCAATCCCGACGTCTCGAATTCGGGCCAGGATCCGTTCGCCCACTACATCGCCTACGGCAAGCGGGAAGGGCGGCAGCCAGGCTGAGCCGACCTCGATGAAAGGCTGCAACCTGACCTGCGAGGTCGAACGGTTCGTGCTGTCGGACATCCATCTCGAGCTGGACGGCTGGATCGTGAGCGATTCTCCCATCGAGTGGGTCCGGCTCGTCTCCGCTGGTGTTGTCCTCCCGGTCGGGGTCAATCCGCAGGCGGACGATGCCGATCGGCGGCTGCTGCTGTCACTGCGCGAGACAGCGTCATCACCGGCGGACGCTTTCGTCGACGCCGTCCTGGAAATCGCCGCGTCCAACGGCGACCGGTTGTCCCTCGATGTCGGCCACCTGTTCCGCCCTCCCGGCTGGGTGCCGGCGATCGTGGACTTCGACGATCCCAACGCAGCACTCCCCATCGCGGCCGCGAGTGCCGCGGCACTCGCCAACGCCATCGCCGACGGTCTGCAGGCCTTCGGCGACCGCGACGACTTCTTCATGCATCGCGGCGACAGCGGATGGATCGCGACCAGCCACCGCTACGGGCTCGATTTTCTGGTCCCGCTCGACGTGCCGCGGGATCGCTATGCCGCGCGCGACGAGGCCTGGCCGCTGCTCCGCGCCCGCCGAGGCGCCCTCCTCGACCTGACCGACCGCCTCGCACCCCTGGTGATCCATCGCCGCAACGTCCTCGACACCGACGACGACATGACGACGCTCCTCCACGCCCTGCGGACCCGCAACCCCGACATCGTCCTGCTCTGGATCGACACGCACCGGGGCGCGGGCCCGGTGATCCGTCACCGCGCCGGGGCGATCGCTCCGCCCGACCCGGCACTCCTCGTCGCCAGCGCGCGCATCGACCACGAGGCGATGCTCGACGAGGCGATCGCTCTCCTGACGGCGCCCCGATGATCTACTTCCTGACCACCCACGGCACCCTTCTCACCCGCGGCGAGGACGGCACGATCGGCCACGCCGCCCTGCGCGATCTCGCGGGTCCCGGCGCCTTGTTCGGCCTCGACATGCCGGTGGAAGGCCTGCGGCGAGACTTCCGCGGCTTCGTCGAGCGCGCCGCACCGCCGCCGGTCCCGTTCCGCGACAAGGACATCGCGGGATCGCTCGACATCGATCCCGACCGCAACCTCGTCTCGCTGCGCACCGACGGGCGCGTTCTCACCGCCGCCCCCCAGGGCGGCGCCGTCGGCTGGACCGATTCGACGCCGGACGCCTGGGAACGCCTGCTGCCGCTGACCGAGATCGACCTGGGCCAGATCGTGCAACTCGCCTCGAACACCTGGATCGTCCGGTCGACCCGCGCATTCGTCAAAGGCTGGCAGATCGAGTTCGCCTCAGGCTTCGTCCTGCGTCTCGGGCCGATCGACATCCCGCTCCCCGCCAACCTCCCGTTCGACGCCCGCGCGTGGCCGTTCCGGCTCGGCCTCCTCGTCGACGGCTGGCGCGTCGAGGAGCTCTGCCTCTACCGCCCGATGGTGTTCTATACGTCCTACCGGTCGCCCGCCGTGCACGCGCAGCTCTTTCTCTCGATCCGCTCGCTGCTCGAATTCGGAAAGTACGACGGCCATGTCCACGTGCTCACCGACCTCGCGCACGACGCGCTCTGCGGCAGCGTGGGTGGCCTGGATCGCGACCGCGCCACCGTCCAGCCCCTCGCGCCGAACGACTGGCCCGGCTTCGTGATGTCGAAATACTGCATCCTCGAGCACGATCCGGCCTGGCAGCACCAGCCCGTCGCCTATCTCGATCCGGACATCGTCATCAACGCCGACATCCGCCCCATGCTCATCGAGATGGCGCTGTCGGACCACATCACCGCGCCCACCGAGGATGTCGGCCCGATGCGGACCTGGCCCTCCGTCGGCGCCTCCCTGATCCAGCGCGACGGCTACGATCCGCGCTACGCCCGCGGTTTCAACGCCGGCACGCTCGGCATTCCCAACCTGCACGCCCACGCCCACACGCTGCGCCAGATCCGGCGCATCATCGCCAACATCCTCGCCTCCGACGGTCGTGAGCACCTGGCCTGGGTCGACCAGGAGGTCGCGAACTACGTCTCGTTCCGCGTCGCCAATTTCGACACCACCACCCTCAACCGGTTCGTCCGCTACGGCGCCCCGCACGATTCCGAGATCCCCGGGATCCTGTCCGGCCTCGTCCATTTCTGGGCCACGTCCAAGAACGAGCGCCACCTGCTGATGGCGCGCTATGTCGACGTGCTCCGTTCGCACGCGGCGTCCGGACACCATCTGTCGTAAGCGAAAACGATCCAGGGGATCCCGCCGATGTATCTCGCCATGAACCGCTTCCAGGTCGCCCCCGGCGCGGAGCACGATTTCGAGCAGATGTGGCTCACCCGCGAGAGCCATCTCCAGTCGGTGCCCGGCTTCGTCGAATTCCACCTTCTGCGCGGCCCCGCCCGCGACGATCATGTGCTCTACGCCTCGCACACCGTCTGGGCCGACCACGCCAGCTTCGAGGCATGGACCAACTCCGCCCAGTTCCGCGCAGCCCACGGATCGTCCGGCAGTGCCAAGCCGCTCACCCTCGGCCATCCCCAGTTCGAGGGCTTCGAGAGCCTCCAGACGATCGCCAAGGTATGAGCGCCGGCATTCGGATCGACCGCGTCACCACGCGCGGCGGTGACCGCGGCGAGACCTCGCTCGGCGACGGCAGCCGCGTGCCGAAGACCGACGCCCGCATCGAGGCGATGGGTGCCGTCGACGAGGCCAACGCGACGCTGGGCCTGCTGCGCGCCCACCTCGCCGGGCACATGATCGAGCCGATCGTCGCCGCGATCCAGAACGACCTGTTCGATCTCGGCGCCGGCCTCTGCCAGCCCGGCGCGATCACGCGCCTGCCCGCCGAGGCGCTCGAGCGGCTCGAGCAAGCCACCGCCTCGCTCAACGAGGGTGTCGCCCCGCTGACCAGCTTCATCCTGCCCGGCGGCACCCCGGCCGCGTCGACCGCCCACCTCGCCAGGACCGTAGCCCGTCGTGCCGAGCGTCGCGTCTGGGCGCTGGGCGGCGACGTGGATCCGCTCGCCTGCCGTTACCTCAACCGCCTGTCGGACATCCTCTTCGTCATCGGCCGCGTGCTCAACGACGGCGGCCGGTCCGACATCGCCTGGGTGCCGACAACCAGGCGTTGAGCACCCTTCTGCTCAGGCATGGACCGCCGGTCGTGCCGTCCGGGACCTGCTACGGCCGGCTCGACATCGACGCCGAACCCGCGGGTCCCGTCGAGCCCTTGCGCCGTGCGACCGTCTGGTCGAGCCCCTCGCGGCGATGCCTTTCGCTTGCCATCGCCATCGCGGCGCGCCACAGGCAGCGGCCGACGATCGACCACCGTCTGCTCGAACTCGATTTCGGCGCCTGGGAGGGCCGCCTCTGGTCGGACGTGCCCGCGGGCCGCCTCGAGAGCTGGGCCCACGCGCCGCTCGGACGCGGTGCCCCGGGCGGGGAAAGCGGCGCCGGTCTGATCCGGCGTGTCCGGTCGTTCTCGGCGCGTCTGCGCGCCTGTCCCGGCCGCCACATCGTCGTCTCGCACGGCGGCCCGCTGGTGATCCTCGCCGCCCTCCTCGCCGGACGCCGGCCCGACCTGCTCGGTCCGCGGCCTCCCTTTACGACGCCACGTCCGGCTGGTGGCCGACCGTCTTGATCACCTGCCTGACGAGCTCCACCAGCTCGCGCGCCAGGTAGGGCTTGCGGAGCAGGTTGTAGCCGAGCTCCCGACGCCACGACGGCTCGAAGATGTCCGGCCGGCCGGACGCGATGATGACCGGGATCCCTGGCGAGGCGCGCCGCATCGAGGCCGCCACATGCCCGCCATTCGTCTCCCCCGGCATGTGGAAATCCGTCACCAGCGCAACGTAGCAAGCGCCGCCGCGCTCGATCGCCGCCACCGCCTCCTCGCCGCTGCCGAACTCGTGCACCTCGAACCCGGCCTCGAGGAGGCTTTCGGCCATGATCTCCCTGATCAACGGCTCGTCTTCCACCAGCAACACGCACACGGCCCCAACCCCCAAGCCCGCAAGGCCACGCGGACGACAACCGGATCGTCCACCCCCGGTTCCGCGTAGCGGCCGCTGCGCCGGAACGCACTGCAACAGAGCGTGACAGGAAGGTGACACCAGCCCCTTGAGGCCCCGGCCCCGGATCGACATCTCGAATGGCCCCAACATGGACGGCGCCGATGAGCGAGCCACGTCGACTGCATCTCGGCGCCTTCATGCGTCCGGTCAGCATCCATACCGGAGCCTGGCGCTATCCCGGCGCCTATCCCGACGCCAACTTCAACTTCGCCCACCTGTCGCGCTTCGCGCGTCAGCTCGAGGACGCGAAGTTCGACGCCTTCTTCATGGCCGACCATCTCGCGGTCCTGAACATGCCGACGGCGGCCCTCAAGCGCAGCCACACCGTCGCCTCCTTCGAGCCGTTCACGCTGCTCTCCGCACTCGCCGCCGTCACCGAGCGGATCGGCCTCGTCGCCACCGCGTCCACCACCTTCGACGAGCCGTACCATGTCGCAAGGCGCTTCGCGTCCCTCGACCACATCAGCGGCGGCCGCGCCGGCTGGAACATCGTCACGACCGCGAACCCCGACGCCGCACTCAATTTCGGCCACCCGACCGAACCCGACCACGATGCCCGCTACGTCCGCGCCCGCGAGTTCCACGATGTCGTCACCGGCCTGTGGGACAGCTTCGCCGACGACGCGATCCTGCGCGACGTCGAGGCCGGCCTCTATTTCGACCCGGACCGGATGCACATCCTCGACCACCATGGCCCTGCCTTCGACGTGCGCGGCCCGCTCAACATTCCCCGCCCCGTCCAGGGCTGGCCGGTCGTCGTCCAGGCCGGCGGCTCGGAGGCCGGCCGCCAGCTCGCCGCCGAGACCGCCGAGGTGATCTTCGCCGCCGAGAACAGCCTCGAAGCCGGCCAGCGTTTCTACGCCGACATCAAGCGGCGCATGACCGAATGCGGTCGCGACCCGGGCAGCCTCAAGATCCTGCCCGCCGCCTTCGTCGTCGTCGGCGACACCGTCGCCGAGGCACAAGCCAAGCGCGCCCATCTCGACAGCCTCGTCCACTACGACAGCGGCATCGCGTCCCTCAACGGCATGCTCGGCCATGACGTGTCCGCCCATGATCCCGACGGCAAGCTGCCGGACATTCCCGAGACCAACGCGAGCAAAAGTGCCAGGCAGCGCATGATCGACCTGGCGCGGACCGAGAACCTGACCATCCGCGAGCTCGCCGCGCGCGCCGGCAGCTACGCCGGGCTCGCCTTCGTCGGCACCCCGCGCACCATCGCCGACGAGATGGAACGCTGGCTCATGACCGACGCCTCCGACGGCTTCAACGTCATGTTTCCCTGGCTCCCGGGCGGTCTGGACGACTTCACCCGCCGCGTCGTGCCGGAATTGCAGGACCGCTCCCTGTTCCGCCGCGACTACGAAGGCGCCACGCTGCGCCACCATCTGCGGCTCGCCCGCCCCGCCAATCGCTTCTTTCCGCCATCCTCATAAAGCCGGGTGGCCTAGCCGCGTGCGATGGTTAAGAGTAACTGGCCCGAACGATTCGGCTGCGCAGAGGAAACCGATGACAAAAGCCCCCACCAAGACCACCACGGCCAAAGAGGCGCCCCCCGCGGGAACCGCCGTCAAGAAGCCGAAGGATGGCGCCAAGCCGAACGCCCTGCAGCAGCCGCTGCAGCCCTCCCCCGAACTCGGCGTGATCGTCGGCACCAAGATGCTGGCCCGCGGCGAGGTCGTCAGCAAGGTCTGGGAATACATCAAGGGTCACAAGCTGCAGAACCCCAAGGATGGCCGTGAGATCCTCGCCGACGACAACCTCAAGAAGGTCTTCGGCAAGGACCGCGTCACCATGTTCGAGATGAACAAGCTGCTCGCCCAGCACCTCAAATAGGGTCGACGATGCCGCCGGAGCGCCCCGCGCGCTTCCGGCAGCGCGCTCCCGAACCGTGGACCGCCCCGGAGCGTCGTGTGCACGACCAGACCGCCACCCATCCCGGCCTTCGCAAGATGGCAACCCGGGTCGGCCTGACCGTCGCCGTCGCCCTGGTCGCGATCAAGCTCGCGGCCTGGATCGCCACCGGATCGGTGGCCCTGCTCACCTCGGCCGTCGACGCCCTCGTCGACACCGGCGCCAGCCTCGTCACCTTCTTCGGCGTCCGCTACGCCGAGCGTCCCGCCGACGGCGAGCACCGCTTCGGCCACGGCAAGGGCGAGGCGGTCGCCGCCTTCACCCAGGCGACCTTTCTCGGTGGCGCCGCCCTCGTGCTCAGCTTCCAGTCGATCGAGCGCCTGGTCTTTCCCGAGCCCCTGCACGCCTACCGCGCGGGCCTCCTCGTCGTCGTCGGCAGCCTGCTGGCCGCGACCGGTCTGGTGCTGATGCAGACCGCGGTCGTCCGCCGGACCGGCTCGACCGCGATTGCCGCCGACCGCGCCCACTACCTGACCGATCTCGCCGTCAACGGCGCCGTCCTGGCGGCACTTCTCGTCACCCGGCTGACCGGCTGGCAGCGCGCCGATCCCGCCTTCGCGCTCGCCATCGCCGTCACCATGCTCTGGACCGCGCGCGCGATCGCCAATGCGGCCCTCGTCCAGTTGCTCGACCGCGAAATCCCCCGCCCGGACCGCCAGCGCATTCGCGACGCCGTGCTCGCCGTCGACGGCGTCCGCAACGTGCACGATCTGCGCACCCGCTTCTCCGGCGACCGCACGTTCGTCGAATACCATCTCGAGGTGGACGGCGGCCTGTCGGTCGAGCGCGGCCACGCCATCGGCGACAGCACCGAGGCCGCGATCGACGCGGTCCTCCCGGGTGCGGTGGAAGCGACCGCGCACCTCGAGCCGCTCGGCATCGACGACGATCGCCTCGACGAACGCGTCACCCGCCAGGACCCCGAGTAGCAGCAAGAAAGGCTGGGGCTCCGCCCCTGTCCCCGCCGGGGCCGGCGGCCCCGGACCCCGTCCAAGAGGCAAGCCATGTCGGAGCCCATCGCTCATACTGCGTCAGACGGGGGCGATCCGCAGACGCTCGCTGACCATCTCGACGGGGTCGCGGGGCTCGCCGCGTCTTTCGCGGTGCCGTGGGGAAAGCCGGGATGGGCGGCGGCGGCCGGCGCCTGGCACGACCTCGGAAAGTATGCCGCCGACGTGCAGCATTATCTGGCGCACGCAGGCGAAGCGTCTCGCGGGCCGGACCACTCAACGGCTGGCGCAATCCATGCCACGGACGCACTTCGCGCTTCTGGACGGTTGCTCGCCTACGTCATCGCCGGTCATCATGCGGGCTTGCCTGACTGGGACGGCGTCGAGGGAGGCAACTCCACCCTCAAGCAACGTCTGGCGGAGAAGCGCGGTCGGCTCGATGCGGTTCTTGCCTCGCCGATCCCTGTCGCTCGGCTCTCGCGGCCGTCCTTGGAGCCTCTCGATCGAAACTCGGACCTTTCGCTGTTTGTCCGCATGCTCTTTTCCACCCTGATCGACGCCGATCGTCTCGATACGGAAGCCTTCGCAAGCCCCGAGCAGAGCCGGCAACGGCGCTTGCCGTCGCCAATCGGCACTCTCGCGGCTCGTCTCGACGAGCATCTCGCCAACCTCATGGCCCGGGCTCCGCCCACCGAGGTCAACGGACGTCGCTCCGCTCTTTTGCAGGAGTGCCGATCGGCTGCGGCGAAATCCCCCGGACTGTTCTCGCTCACCGCTCCGACCGGCCTCGGCAAGACGCTGTCCGGGCTCGCTTTCGCTCTCCACCATGCCAAGACGCACGGCCTGGCACGGGTGATTTATGTTGCGCCCTACACAAGCATCATTGAACAGACCGCCGACGTGTTCAGGGATGCGCTTGGGGACGATGCGGTACTGGAGCATCATAGCAACCTGGAGCCCGACGAGACGCTGGCGGGACGCGCCCAGCGGCTGGCCACGGAGAACTGGGACGCTGCCGTGGTCGTCACCACGGCCGTGCAGTTTTTCGAGAGCCTTTTCTCGGCTCGGCCCAGGCGATGCCGGAAGTTGCACCGAATCGCGAACGCCGTTGTCTTCATCGACGAAGTCCAACTCCTTCCACCCGACTTCCTGACTCCAGTTCTTCGAACCCTGGACGAGCTGACCGTTCGTTATCGCACGAGCATCGTGCTCTCAACCGCGACGCAGCCTGCGCTTGACCCCAGACCTGGTTTCCCTGGCCTGTCAGGCCCGTCGGGGCGGCGGGAGATCGTGAGCGACCCGCCGGCGCTGCACGTCGCCGCACGACGTGTCCGCGTCATCCTCCCGGACGATCTGCACGCAACGACCGCCTGGCAGACGCTGGCCGACCGACTCCTGGAGCACTCGTCGGTCCTGTGCATCCTTGATCGACGGGCGGACGCACGTGCGCTTCACGCGTTGTTGCCGATTGGAGCGGTCCACTTGTCGGCCCTGATGTGCGGCGCGCATCGCGCGCGTGCGCTCGTCGACGTGCGCGCACGGCTCAAGCGTGGCGAGGCAGTTCGTTTGGTCAGCACGCAACTCGTCGAGGCTGGCGTCGACGTGGACTTTCCGGTGGTTTTCCGGGCGCTGGCAGGCCTCGACTCGCTCGCCCAGGCCGCCGGTCGCTGCAACCGCGAAGGAAAGCTGATCGAAGGTGTCCTGCACGTCTTTGTCCCGCCGCTTCCCCCGCCGCTTGGCCATCTGCGTCAGGCTGCCGATCTTGCTCGGCTCCTGCTCCAGCGCCGTCCCGCCGATCCGTTCGCCCCTGAGATGTTCAATGAGTTCTTCCGTCAGTTTTTCTGGATCAAGGGCGATCAGCTAGACAAGCATCGCATTTGCGAAAGGCTTCCGCGACTGCCGAGCGATGGCGGCTTCGCATTCCGGACGGCCAGCGACCTTTTCCGGCTGATCCCAGATGACGAGGTGCCGGTGCTGGTTCCGTATGGCGAGACCGGAACCACGCTTATCGCTCGGTTCGAGGCTCTTCGCGGCCGGCCCGATGCGCCGCGAGGCGATCTTTATCGAAGGGCTCAACGTTTCCGCGTCGGCGTACCTCGCTGGCTGGTTCACGATCTTGAACGTGATCAAGTCATTCGGCTGATCGATGAGGGATTGTGGGCGGCCGCATCTCATGCTTATCATTCCGACTACGGACTGGACTTGGCCGGCCGCGTGCTGCCTGAGAGTATGATCGTGTGAGCCCGCCTTGCCTGCGCCTGTATGTCCGCGGCGACTACGCCTGTTTTACCCGTCCTGAGATGAAAGTCGAACGCGTCTCCTACGACGTGATCACGCCGTCTGCGGCACGCGGCATTCTCGAGGCAATCCTGTGGAAGCCGCAGATGCGTTGGGTCGTCCGTCGCATCGAGGTGCTTCGTCCGATCCATTTCGTTTCCATACGTCGCAACGAGGTGGGCGCTCGTGCTTCGCCTCCGAGCGCCGCTCAGCTTGGCGGCCGCGAACCGCCCGCCTGCCTCGACGCCGTCGACAATCGCCAACAACGAAGCAGCCTGTTATTACGTGACGTGGCCTATATTGTCGAAGCGAGCATTGCGCTGACTGATCAAGCCGGTCCGGGCGATAGCATCCCGAAATACCGCGATATGTTCCAGCGCCGGGCCGAGCGTGGCCAGTGCGTCAAGCACCCCTATCTGGGCTGCCGCGAGTTCGCGGCCGATGCGGAACTCGCGGGTCCTGACACGCCAGGACCGATCGGCGATAGTCGTGATCTCGGCTGGATGCTGCACGACCTGGTGTGGAGCGGAGCTCAGGCAGCTCCTCGCTTCTTCCGTGCCGACATGCGGGCGGGAATCATCGAGGTGCCCCCGCTCGATGGAGCGGGCCTCACCGCATGATCCTCGCTCGCCTCGCGGCGCTCTACGACCGGTTGTTGGCGACGGACGACGTCGAGGCGCCTGGCTTCGAGCGTCGCCCCATTGCCTTCCTGCTCGTGCTCGACAACGAAGGGCGACTGCTCGATGTTATCGACACCAGAAGCGCCGACGGGCGAGAGAAGCGCGGCCGCGTCTTGCGCGTCCCACAAGCCGTCAATCGCTCGCGCAACGTCCTCGCCAATCTCCTCTGGGACAACGCCGAATATGTTCTCGGCTTGCCCCGTGATGCGACCTCCGAAGGATCGCGTGCCGAGGTCACGAAGCGACATGCGGCTTTCCGGTCCGTCATTGAAGCCCTGCCGTCTGAGGTCCAGCAGGATCCTGGGATAATTGCAGTCCGGGCGTTCCTTCGTGTGCATGATTCCGCGGCGTTCGCGGTCGGCCCGTTCGCCGCCAAACTGAACGACCCGACCGCAAACCTGACCTTTGCGCTCAACTTTCCGGACCAGCCGATTTGCGAATCGGCCCTTCTCGCGGCAGCACTCGGGAGCGAAGCCGGGCTTGCGCCGGCGCAATGCCTGATCACCGGCCGCCTTGTGGCACCCGCCCGGCTGCATCCCGCCTTGAAAGGGATTGTTGGCGGCCAGCCGGCTGGTGTCAGGCTCGTCTCGTTCAACGATCCGGCTTACGAATCCTTCGGCTTGAGCCAGGGCGCGAACGCACCCGTGGCAGTCTCCGCTGCAAATGCCTATGGCACGGCGCTGAACTGGCTTCTCGCATCGCCCGACCATCGGCTGCGCCTCGGTCCACTCACCGTGGTCGCCTGGTCAGAGCAGAAATCGCCCGAGGAAACATTTCTGGCCGATTTGTTCGGCGATCCGCCGCGCGAGGAGCCCGAGCCGGATCGCCTGGCGCGCGCGACCCGGGTCCAGACGCTGCTGGCAGCACCACGCACGGGCATTGCTCCGGAAGCGCCGGAGACGGAGTTCTTCGTCTTGGGCTTGTCTCCAAACGCGGCACGCGCCGCTGTTGCGCTTTGGGAGCAGGGATCGCTGCTGGATACCTTGTCGCGCGTCCGCCGATGGTTCGACGAATTGCAGGTGGGAGGCCGGCCGGATTTCCTCCCCGACCGCGTCTCGCTGCCGTCGCTGCTGCGCGCCTTGGCGCCGTTGGGTGAACCCGAGCGCCTGCCCCCGCGCTTTCCGGCTTCCCTGCTGTCGGCCGCGATAACCGGCGGCCGTCTGCCCGGCGAGGTTCTCGGCCACACACTCGCCCGCTTGCGCGTCCCACACAAAGCCGCTGCCGGCTACGCTCTGACCGCACTTCTGCGCCTGGTTCTGGCGCGCAATCACACCATGGAGTTGCCCGTGTCGCTCGATCCGCACTCGGCCGACCCCGCCTACCGGTGGGGCCGCTTGTTCGCTGTCTTTGAGCTGGTCCAGGCCGATGCACAACCCGGCATCAACGCGACCGTCCGTGATCGCTTCTGGGCGTCCGCCGCCGCAACACCGAGCCTCGTCTTTGGCAGCCTGTCGCGGCTGAACGGCCACCATCTGCGCAAGCTCGACGAGCCCAAGCGACGGCGAGCCGAGCGCGCGATCGGCGACATCATGTCGGGCATCCCCGCCTCCGCCTTCCCGACTCGCCTGTCGCTGCCCGACCAGGGCCGTTTCGCTGTCGGCTACTGGCACCAGCGCGCCGACTGGTTCACCGCCCGTGCCCCCACGACGACGGCTGATCTGACCGCCATAACCATCGAAATCTGATCCAGGAACCGGGAGCCGACTCGTGCCAGAACCGATTACCCACCGTTACGATTTTCTCCTGCTGTTCGATGTCCAGGATGGCAACCCGAATGGCGATCCCGATGCGGGCAATCTGCCGCGCATCGATGCCGAGACCCAGCAGGGACTGGTCACCGACGTCGCGATCAAGCGCAAGCTGCGCAACTGGGTTCTCGCCCGGTTCGGCGGGGACATCCCGAACATGATCTACGTGACCGAGGGCGCCGTCCTGCAGAACAAGAAGCGCCACGCCTACAAAGACCTCGGCATCGAGCTCGATGCCGACGAAAAGAAGCGTAGGCGCGGCGGTGATGACGTCTCTCGGGTCCGCGACAGGATGTGCGCGAACTACTGGGACATCCGCAGCTTCGGCGCTGTCATGAGCACCGGCGTCTCGGCCGGCCAGGTCCGCGGTCCCGTCCAGCTTACCTTCGCCCGAAGTGTCGACGCGGTCGTCAGCGCTGAGCATGCCATCACGCGGATGGCCGTCGAGACACCCCAGGAGCAGGAGAAGCAGGCTGGCGACGCGCGTACGATGGGCCGCAAATTCACGGTCCCCTATGGCCTCTACGTGATGCGCGGCTTCGTCTCGCCGCATCTAGCCCGCGACACCGGCTTCTCGGAAGCGGATCTGGTCACGCTCAAGCAAGGCTTGGCCGGCATGTTCGAGCTGGACCGTTCGGCTGCCCGCGGTTTCATGTCGACCCAGGCGATCTACGCCTTTCGGCATGAAAGTACGCTCGGGAATGCGCCCGCGGCTCGTCTGTTCGACCGCCTAACCGTTGCCCGGCGATCACCCGATGCGCCACCTCGATCCTACGGCGATTACGTCGTCACGATGTCGGACGATCCGCTCCCAGACGGAATCGCGTTGGAGCGTTGGTGCTGAACGAGGCGATTGCGATCAGCGCACTGCAACACTGGTCCTATTGCCCGCGCCAAGCGGCGCTGATCCATCTCGACGGTGTATGGTCTGACAATCCGTTCACGCGGCGCGGAACCCTGCTCCACGAGCGGGCCGATGATCCTGGCTCGGACCTTCGTGGCGAAGTCCGGGTAGAGCGCGCATTGCCATTGTTTTCTCGCCGCCTCGGCTTGAGCGGCCGCGCCGATGCGGTGGAGTTTCACGCGGACGGCCGGATTGTTCCGGTAGAATACAAGTCCGGCAGGCGCAAGACGCGTGCCGCGGACGACCTGCAGCTTTGCGCCCAGGCCCTCTGCCTCGAGGAAATGACGGGGCGAGACGTTCCATCCGGTGCGATCTTCCACGCGGTGGAACGCCGCCGTCGCGTGGTGACCTTCGGTGGGGAACTGCGGATAGCCGTCGAGCGCATGGCCGATGAGCTTCGCGACATGCTCGCATGCGCCAAGCTGCCGGCGCCCGTGCATGACGGTCGCTGCCGGGACTGCTCGCTTCGGCTTCTTTGCCTGCCGGAGGCGTCCGTCCCGTCGGAGGACTTATTCACGCCCGCGCCAGAGCCGGCATGCGCGAGCTTCTGAACACCCTCTACGTCCAGACACAGGGAAGCTATCTGAGGCTGGAGGGTGAAACGGTCGTCGCCGAGGTCGAGCGCGTCGAACGCTTGAAGATGCCACTTCATCATCTCGGCGCGATCGTCGTATTCGGCAACGTCATGACCAGCCCGTTCCTGCTCGCTCGCTGTGCGGACGACGGACGAGCGTTCGTCTGGATGACGGCTCACGGTCGGTTTCAGGCTCGCGCCGAAGGGCGGCGTTCCGGCAATGTGCTGCTTCGGCGTGCGCAGCATCGGGCGATCGATGAACCGGCAATGAGCTTGGCACTGGCGCGCGGTTCGGTCGCCGGCAAGTTGCAGAACGGACGCCTATACCTTCTACGTGTCGCGCGCGATGCCGAGCCGTTGCAAGCCACTGCACTTCGCCTGTCCGCTGACCGGATTGAGCGCCACCTGCATCATGCAGGCCTTGCGGCAAATCTTGACACGCTCCGGGGCGAGGAGGGCGGAGCGGCATCCGAGTTTTTCGCTGCCATTCCGAATATCATCCGTGTCGGTGACCCTGCGTTTAGCTGGAATGGACGTAGCCGTCGTCCGCCGCTCGATCCATTGAACGCATTGCTCTCGTTTCTCTACGCGTTGCTAGCCAATGACTGCGCCTCGGCAGTCGAGGCGGCTGGTCTGGATCCGCAACTCGGTTTCCTTCACGCTCTCCGGCCGGGACGTCCGTCGCTTGCGCTTGATCTCATGGAGGAGTTCCGAACGCTGCTCGCGGATCGCGTCGCCTTCGCGCTTGTCAACCGGCGCCAAATCACTGCCGCGGATTTCAGCATTCGGCCGGGCGGAGCAGTCGACATGACCGAGGATGGTCGTCGCACCGTGCTGGCCGCCTATCAAAAACGTAAAGCCGACGAGATGATCCATCCCTTGCTTTCCGAAACGATGCCACTCGGCATGATTCCCCTGATCCAGGCTCGTTTGCTGGCGCGCGCGGTTCGTTGCGACCTGCCGATCTATAGCGCGTTCGTCCCACGCTGATGGCCGATTATCTTGTGACCTACGACGTCGAGACGACAACACGAGAAGGACGGCGCCGCCTGCGCAGGGTCGCCCGTGTTTGCGAAGACTACGGCCAGCGCGTTCAACTATCTGTATTCGAGTGCCGGCTGGATGATACTCTGTTTGAGACGTTTCTATCCCTGATCGCACAGGAGATTGATGGTCAGCAAGACAGTGTTCGCCTGTATCGCTTGCCGTCCGACAGAGTGAGATCCGTTCGCGTGTTTGGCAGGGAGAGTTGGAGGGATTTCGGCGACCCTCTCATTCTATGAATCGCGAACGGCAAGCTGTTGGACGAGGGCCTGATATTCGCGCATAAATGGTTTGTCCTCGAATCAGGGACATAGAGCTCTTTGACATTGTCAGTCTTGAAGGTGACACGTCTCCCCGGCTCGGTCCGCGCTCGGCTCATGCTAAGTGCCGGCGAAAACGTCTGGATCGTCCTAGGGGGTTCCGGCCGGGTGAAAACCCGGCCGCGGATTGCAACCATGTTTGATGGCGCTGACGATCGAGCCACTCATCGTTCCGGCCGGGTGAAAACCCGGCCGCGGATTGCAACTTGCCGGCGAGATGAGGCAGAGGCGGGGCGGCAGGTTCCGGCCGGGTGAAAACCCGGCCGCGGATTGCAACACCTCAGCCACCCATCCAGCCGTCTGAACCCGTATGTTCCGGCCGGGTGAAAACCCGGCCGCGGATTGCAACCTTGCGGGCAGCGAGCTGCGGCTTGGTGGCCTGGCCGTTCCGGCCGGGTGAAAACCCGGCCGCGGATTGCAACACCATCGGCGGCGAGGCGATCCCGCGCACTGGCGCGTTCCGGCCGGGTGAAAACCCGGCCGCGGATTGCAACCTCACGTTCGGGCCGGAGCTTCAGGTCGCCAAGGTTCCGGCCGGGTGAAAACCCGGCCGCGGATTGCAACGCTATATCGTGTGATTTAGGAAACCCCGTCCCGTGTTCCGGCCGGGTGAAAACCCGGCCGCGGATTGCAACTGTCTCTCAGCAGTGAAATCCTCAATACCTTACGTTCCGGCCGGGTGAAAACCCGGCCGCGGATTGCAACAACACGAACACCAAAAACACCAACCCTAGAAGATAGTTCCGGCCGGGTGAAAACCCGGCCGCGGATTGCAACAACTTATCGCCAGCCAAGCTATATCCGCGCGAGCGTTCCGGCCGGGTGAAAACCCGGCCGCGGATTGCAACTGCTGCAGTCGCGGGAAATTGTATGCGCCGTCGGGGTTCCGGCCGGGTGAAAACCCGGCCGCGGATTGCAACTTGTCGTCGTCATCCGTCGTCGTCGAATGCGCGCGCGTTCCGGCCGGGTGAAAACCCGGCCGCGGATTGCAACTTCGGGTCGTTTCCGTCCTCGTCAGTCACGCCGGTTCCGGCCGGGTGAAAACCCGGCCGCGGATTGCAACGTGCGTTGGCGGTCTGGACCGGTGCGCGGAAAGGCGTTCCGGCCGGGTGAAAACCCGGCCGCGGATTGCAACCCGAAGCGCCGGCGCTGCCGCATAGCCTCACGATGGTTCCGGCTGGGTGAAAACCCGGCCGCGGATTGCAACAGGTTGCCGCCGGGATCAATGCTGGACGGAGTAGGAGTTCCGGCTGGGTGAAAACCCGGCCGCGGATTGCAACATCCCGTAGTCGGCGAGATACATCGTGTCCGCTCGCGTTCCGGCTGGGTGGAAACCCGGCCGCAGATTGCAACACATGACCGGGGAATATCCGGCGTGGTGGCAAGGGGTTCCGGCTGGGTGAAAACCCGGCCGCGGATTGCAACATGACGGACGCGCTCATCGCTGTTCACTGACGGTCGTTCCGGCTGGGTGAAAACCCGGCCGCGGATTGCAACACCGTCTGGTTCTGGAGGCGTTTGGGCCACCTAAGCGTTCCGGCTGGGTGAAAACCCGGCCGCGGATTGCAACTTCGCGAGCGTCACACCGGCAAACATGGCCGTCGTTCCGGCTGGGTGAAAACCCGGCCGCGGATTGCAACTTCGCGAGCGTCACACCGGCAAACATGGCCGTCGTTCCGGCTGGGTGAAAACCCGGCCGCGGATTGCAACAGCACATCGCGCGAGAGCAACGCGTGCGCCTCGTCGGTTCCGGCCGGGTGAAAACCTGGCCGCGGATTGCAACACCTGGCGGCCGCAGCGCTGGTTCGAGGTCAGCGTTCCGGCCGGGTGAAAACCCGGCCGCGGATTGCAACATCTCGCCGCCGGCGCTCGCGGCCGCCGGCGACCATTCCGGCCGGGTGAAAACCCGGCCGCGGATTGCAACCCCTACGAAATCCCGGTCATGTATACGGACACGGTTCCGGCCGGGTGAAAACCCGGCCGCGGATTGCAACGTGTCCTCAATCCGCATGGTGCCAGCGATCAGGGTTCCGGCCGGGTGAAAACCCGGCCGCGGATTGCAACCGCATGTAAGAAACTGGGGAAGTCAGAGTGCTGCTTGTTCCGGCCGGGTGAAAACCCCGGCCGCGGATTGCAACGACGTGATGCCCACCTGGGCGAACTACGGCGCGCCGGTTCCGGCCGGGTGAAAACCCGGCCGCGGATTGCAACAGTATACCCGTAAAAATGAACCTCGGTCACCTACGTTCCGGCCGGGTGAAAACCCGGCCGCGGATTGCAACATCGGGGCTCTCCGTCTCGCCGGGAGCACCATCGCGTTCCGGCCGGGTGAAAACCCGGCCGCGGATTGCAACTTGGTCTCCGATCCTGGTCGACGGAAACCATGGAGGTTCCGGCAGGGTGAAAACCCGGCCGCGGATTGCAACTTCGGGCCCGTGTGGAAACCGGCGGTGAACTGGTCGTTCCGGCCGGGTGAAAACCCGGCCGCGGATTGCAACGCATGAGCGTCCTCGACGAATGCGTCTCTTGCTCGTTCCGGCCGGGTGAAAACCCGGCCGCGGATTGCAACGCGAGCACTCGCTCGAACTGCGCTTGCGCCGTGTGTTCCGGCCGGGTGAAAACCCGGCCGCGGATTGCAACTGCTTGCCATGTATACCGGCCAGCGTCGTGCCGAGTTCCGGCCGGGTGAAAACCCGGGATGGTGTCCCAAGCCGTGGTGTAGGAGCGGCTTGCTGAGCAGTGTCGGCTGCTCGATCAGGCTGCCAGTGACGGCAACCCGACCATCGGATCATTGCTGAGTGGCGCGATGGTTTCCAGCGTCATGTAGCGGGCGCGCTGCACGGCCCACTCGTCGTTCTGCTCCAGCAGCAGAGCACCGATCAGACGCGTGACGGCAGCCTCGTTGGGAAAGATGCCGACGACGTCGCTGCGACGTTTGATCTCGCCGTTGAGCCGCTCGATCGGATTGGTATCGGGTATGCCGGTGCCGGCTTCCGTCGTGCCCGCCTTCGGGCGGGCGCGTAGTCTTCGGGCAACCGGGACAGGGGAGCTTGGAGCACGGAAGGTGGGCAGGCCGTTGTCATTGGATGAGCTGTGAGCTCGCGTTAGTAGTTGGCCGCCCCTGCGACCAGCCCGGTTGCGCTGCGAGCGCGGATCCGTAGGTGTCGTGTTGCCCCCGCCGGCTTCTGAACTGATCGGGAGAACGGCGATGAGGGTGATCGGACTGGACGTGCATCGAAGCTTCGCCCAGGTAGCGGAGCTGGAGCACGGCGTGCTGCGACAATGCGGCCGGGTGGACCTGGTCCGCGACAAGGTGCTGGCGTTCGCGCGAACGCTGAGGGCCGACGACGAGGTCGTGCTGGAGGCGACCGGCAACACGATGGCGATCGTGCGGCTGCTTAAGCCGCATGTGGGACGGGTGGTGATCGCGAACCCTTTGCAGGTGCGCGTGATCGCCGAGGCGAAGGCCAAGACGGACCGGATCGATGCGGCAGCACTCGCTCGACTGCACGCGGCCGGGTACTTGCCGGAAGTGTGGCAACCCGACGAGCAAACCGAGCTGCTGCGCAGTCTCGTCTCGCGACGGACGGCCATCGTGCAGGGCATGACGCGCACCAAGAACCGCATCCATGCAGTGCTGCACGCCAATCTGATCCCGCCGTTCTCAGGCAAGCTGTTCATGGGGCCGGGCCGAAAGTGGCTGGCCGAGCAGCCCCTCGCTGAGCATGAGCGATCTGCCGTGAACCGCTGGCTGGCGGGGCTCGACGCGATGGAGAAGGAGCTGACGGCAGCCGAGGCGGCGGTCGCGTCCGCTTGCCTCGGCGATGACCGGGTCCGGCGGTTGATGACGATCGGCGGCATCAACATGGTAGTCGCTGCCGGAATACTGTCCGCGATCGGCGACGTCAGCCGGTTCGCCTCGGCCGACAAGCTGGTCAGCTATCTCGGCCTTGACCCCCGTGTCAGGCAATCCGGAAACCGCGCGGCCCAGCACGGCCGGATCAGCAAACAAGGCCGCTCGCACGCGCGAGGAATGCTGGTGGAGGCGGCCTGGGCCGCAGCCGTCACGCCGGGGCCGCTGCGAGCGTTCTACGTGCGAATCCAAGGGCGAAAGGGCAAGCAGGTCGCTGCCGTCGCGACCGCGCGCAAGATCGCCGTGCTGGCGTGGCATCTGCTCACCAAGGAGGAGGATTACGCGTTTGCCAGACCGGCGCTCGTGGCGATGAAGGATCGCCAGATGCAGCTCAAAGCAGGCGCCAAGTCGCGTCGCGGCGGGAACACGCCCGGGAACGCGCGGGACTACAGCATCAAGGAGTTGCGCGAGAAGGAGCGCGCCTTGGTCGAGCAGGCCGAAAAGGCGTACACGCGGTTCGTCAGCGCCTGGTCCGACAGGCCGAAGCCCGCGCGAGCATCACGCGGCGGAACGGAGGCCAACACCGGGTAGGGCAACCTGAAGAGGACCCGACGGGCCGGCAACTCCGGGCTTGTCCAACGCATCCGTGGAATGGATCTTGGCCCGGTGCTGGGTGGGGAAGCTCACATACGCGTCGACCATGATCGTGAATCGGTTCGCGAACATGTCTACAGGAGGTCTGCATCCATCGCGGCTAGTTCGCCAAGCGCGTCCGACCGCTCAGTGTCCCTGCCTCGCTTATACGCGAACAGGTCCTCAGCCTTGATCCGACGGTGCCGCCCGACCAGAACATGCGGGATGTCGCGTTTCTCCAGAAGAGAGATGAGAAAGGGACGAGAGACGTTGAGGATGTCCGCGGCCTGCTGGGTCGTCAGCATCTGACTGACGGGCACGAGGGTGACGGCGTCCCCTTTGCCGAGGTGACGAAGAAGATCCATCAGCAACGCCGACAGGCCCGGGGTCAGGACGATATCGGCCTGCCGCCCGGACTCCTCCACAATCCTGAGCGTCTGGTCCTGATCAGCGCCTCGAGACGCGAGAATCATTCGAAGTCGGTTTGCAGCGACGCGCTCGCCAGGCGAGGGCAGCCGGTCGCCCAGTGGTTTTGCATTGGCTGACATGGTCATGGCTCTCTTCGCTTAATCGGCACCATACGGAACAATCGAATTATTCGCAATATCCGAAACGCTTGGGCAAAGCTTGCGATCAGGACGGCAGTGCTCGTCGCCGCAAGATTGAACTCCCGCCGCCCGGGCGTATCTTGATCGACATCAAGATCGGAGCGCCATCGAGATGCAGAACATCGTCAAATCCGAGGGCATGTGCCCGTTCCGTGGCACGCGGATCGGCGGCGGGCTGGGCGACGGCCCGACGCTCGAGAACTGGTGGCCCGACCGCCTGCGCGTCGAGCTGCTCGCCCAGCATGCCGACCGCGGCAGCCCGCTCGGGCGCGACTTCGATTACGCCGCTGCCTTCAACACCATCGATCTGGCGGAACTCAAGCAGGACATCTTCGCGCTGCTGGAGACGTCCCAGCCCTGGTGGCCCGCCGATTACGGCCACTACGGGCCGCAGATGATCCGGATGGCGTGGCATTCCGCCGGAACCTATCGGATCGCCGACGGCCGCGGCGGCGCGGGCAGCGGCATGCAGCGGTTCCTGCCGATCAGCTCGTGGATCGACAACGGCAACACTGACAAATCCCGCCGCCTGCTGTGGCCGATCAAGCGGAAATACGGCAGCCGGCTGAGCTGGGCCGACCTGATGGTCCTGACCGGCAACTGCGCGCTCGAAGCGATGGGCTTCAAGACCTTCGGCTTCGGCGGCGGCCGGGTCGACGCCTGGGAGGCCGATGCCGCGATCTATTGGGGTCCGGAACACGAGATGCTGGCCCGCAGCCGCTGGCAGGGCGACTCCAAGGAAGAGTATTACGACCTCGAGAACCCGCTCGGCGCGTCCGAGATGTCGCTGATCTACGTCAATCCCGAGGGCCAGGGCGGCAATGCCGACCCGATCGGCTCGGCGCGCGAGATCCGCGAGACGTTCGCCCGCATGGCGATGAACGACGTCGAGACCGTGGCCCTGATCGCCGGCGGCCATGCGTTCGGCAAGAGCCATGGCGCCGTGTCGAAGGATCATGTCGGGCCGGCCCCCGACGGAGCCGCGATCGAGAACCAGGGCTTCGGCTGGATGAATTCCGCCGGCACCGGGAATGCCGAGTTCACGATGACGAACGGCATCGAGGGAAGCTGGACGTCGCAGCCGACCAGATGGGACGCCGAGTATCTCCACAATCTGTTCAACTTCGAGTGGGAGCTGGCCGAAAGCCCGGCGGGTGCGAAGCAGTGGCATCCGGTGGGCGGGGCGGCCGCCGATCTGGTGCCGGACGCGCATGTCGCGGGGCAGCGTCATCCGCCGATGATGATGACATCCGACATCGCGCTGCGGCGCGATCCGGAATACGCCAGGATCTGCCGGCGCTTCATGGAGAACATGGGCGAGTTCGAGGATGAATTCGCCCGCGCTTGGTATAAGCTCACGCACCGCGACATGGGGCCCAAGGTCCGCTATCTCGGTCCCGAAGTCCCGCAGGCCACGCTGATCTGGCAGGACCCGGTTCCCGCGGTCGATCACGGACTGATCGATGCGGCGGACATCGCGTCCCTGAAGGCCGTGATTCTCGCAACCGGTCTGGGCGTGTCCGCCCTCGTCTCGGCCGCCTGGGGGTCCGCCTCGACGTTCCGCAATTCCGACAAACGGGGCGGCGCGAACGGCGCGCGGACCCGGCTCGCGCCGCAGAAGGGCTGGGAAGTCAACCGGCCCGAGCAGCTCGCGACCGTGCTTTCGGCGCTCGATCGCGTCCGGGCCGACTTCATTGTCGCCCAGCCCGGCGGCAAGAAGGTTTCGCTCGCCGATCTGATCGTGCTGGGCGGTTGTGCCGCCGTCGAGAAGGCCGCCTCCGACGCGGGTGTCGCGGTCAGCGTGCCGTTCACGCCGGGCCGCATGGACACCTCGCAGGAGAACACCGACATCGAGATGTTCGAGTGGCTGCACCCTGTCGCCGATGGCTTCCGCAACTTCCAGAGGCAGAAATACAATACGTCCACCGAGACAATGCTGATCGACCGGGCCAACCTGCTCATGCTGAGCGCCCCGCAACTGACCGCTCTCATCGGCGGCATGCGGATGCTCGACACGAACTGGGACGGCTCCAGACACGGCGTGTTCACCCACCGTCCCGGGCTGCTGACCAACGACTTCTTCACCAACCTCTACGATATGGAGACCGTCTGGACCCCGACCGACACGACGAACATGATGTTCGAAGGACGCGATCGTCAGTCGGGTGCGATGAAATGGACCGGCACCCGCGCCGACCTGATCTTCGGCCACGACGCGCAACTGCGCGCGGTCGGCGAAGTCTACGCGGCCGATGACGGCCATGAGAGGTTCGTGCACGACTTCGTCGAGGCATGGAACAAGGTCATGATGCTCGATCGTTTCGACGTCGCCTGATCGGGATCGAGCCGTTCCCGTGGCGGCTCCGGCCGCTACAGGAACGGCAGGTAGCGGAACGAGAGCAGGATCGTGTTCTCGTCGGTCTTGGGCGTGACGATGCTGTCGACGGCCGATTTGCCGGTGCCGGCAACCGACGTTCCGGCAAATGCCGTTCGCCTCGTGTACGACCATGACGGCCCCACCTGCAGCGTGCCGAACGGCCCGTGCAGGAAGCGCCACCACCCGCCGATGGTCCCCTCCACGAGCCCGCTCGTCTGTCCGGAACACGCCGCCGTCGAGCCCTCGGTGTTGCAGCCGGTGTCGATGAAGCCGCCATTGCCGTACCCGAAGGCGGTGCGCGTGCCGCCGATCCGCTCGTTGAACGAACGCTTCTGCTCCTGCTCCGTGCCCACGTACGCATAGAGGTCGAAGGCCTTCGCCGGATGCCCGACCAGGCCCGCGAACGCCTGCACCTCTGGGATCGGAACCGGCGTGCCGTTCTGGTTGATCGTCGCGTCGGGCAACTGGCCCGGCCCGTATCGACCGAGCCCCTGGCCGGCCAGGATTTGCGCCTGGAACACCAGCTTGCGGCCGACGATCGGCAACAGCATCGCGGCACCTCCGCCGCCGGCCAGCACAGTTCGGTTCGCGCCCGAATTGACCGCGGGCGCCGAGAACGTGTCGCGTGCGTTGATGAACCGCGCGATGCCGTAGACCTCGTAGTGGCCGAAGCTCGGATCGGCGGCGAGCTTGGCGATCACGTCGGGCGCGATATTGTCGGCATAGTTCGCCGTCGGGTTCAGCAGCGAGCCGCCCGGATTGGCGAAATTGTCGGTGCCGCCGATCACGCCGCCGACATTGTTCGCGCCGGCCACATTCTGTGTCGTGACCGAAAAGATCGTCTCCGGCTCCTCGAACGACAGCCCGGCCCACAGGCGGTGCTCGTCGAAATCCTTGACGAAGCGCAACTGCCATTGCCGCGTATACCAGAAGCCGACATGCACGTTGCCGTCGGGCACCAGCGCGAGCGCCTCCTGCCGTGGCGTGATCCCCACGCGGTCGACGGTCAGCATCGACCAGGCCTGGCCGGCGAGAAAGTGGAAGCCCCAGTCGGAATTGTCATAGGTGGCGTAGGCTTGGCGGATGCGCAGCGCGTAGGAATTGCTTTCGTTCGAATTCGACGAGATGCCGGCACCGCCGAAATCGGTCTCGAAATAGCCTGCGACACGCGCCACCGCCGACGGCCGGCCTTCGATCAGCAAGGAGAACCGGCTCGAGCGCGAGGAGCCGCGAAATTCGGGCTCATGATAGGTGGGCGACTGCGGATAGGGGGCCGAGTTGAAATTGCTGGCGAAGTCGGCGACCTCGTTGCGGGTCCGCGTGATGGCCAGCGCCTCGATGTAGCCGCCGAGCGTGACCGTCACCCCGCCGAGACGAAAGGCGCCCATGGTTCCGAGTGCGGAGGCCTGCTGCTCGCCGGCGCTATAGGCGGCATGCGGCCCGACCCCGTTGCGCGGCAGGTCCTGGGCTCGAAACACACCGGGCGCGTTCGGATTGCCGGCCGGTCCCAGCAGTCCCCCCTGTGCGCTCCCCGAGAAGCTCTGCGTGTTCCCCATCGCGAGCGCGCGCCGGTTCGCGTCGCGTGCCTCGTCACGGGCGGCGCGCGCGACGGCCTCCGCTTTCGCCGTGTCGGCCTGCCGGGCCGCTTCCTCCCGCCGGACATGCGCGAGCTCGGACTTCAGCGTGCCGATCTCGCGTTCGATGGTCGCGATCGAGGCGTCCTGTGCCACCGCGGGAACGGCGCCCGCGACGGCCAGGACGGACGCGCTCGCCAGGAGCGACTTGCGTGGCGCGATCACGTCGGCGGACACCCTCGTTATAGTCGGGTCGCCATATCGCATCCGGCAACACGACCGGCCAAGCGCGATCTTTCCCGGCGAACAATCTTCCGCCGGCCTGTGCTCGCGAGGCCACGGCCCGGTCCGAGCGCGCGGTCACTGCCGTGCCGGTTCCAGCCATGTCGCGAGTTCGGCATCCGACGCCGTCCCGACGGGCCGACCAGGCGGGACCGCCGCGCGAAGCCGAACGAAGTAGGGCCTGCGGTGCGCCGCGTTCGCAGCGGATGACCCGGTCGGGCGATCGGCGAAGTCGTAGCCCGCGAAGTAGAGGCTCCAGGCGCCCCCTGGCCCCTGCAGCGCCGATGCGACACCCGGACCGAAGACCTGGCCAGGCGTGTAGTTGGGCCATGCCGGCACCTCGGACTGCACCAGATACTGCACTTCCGGGCGCCCGGCCTGTCCCCAGACCCCGCCCGCATCCATGCGCAGCACCTTCCTGTAGCGACTGCCCGGAGCGGGCAGCAGCGTATCGGACCAGGCGACGCCCGCCTTGTAGTCGACGTGCTGGAACGCGCCGGTGGAATAGATCAGCGCATACTTGCCGCCGATCCGCGCGATGAACGGCGCCTCGACCAGCTTCGACGGCGTGTGGTCGTACCATTCGGAGGTCAGCGGGCCGAAACGGTCGCCGGGCGTCAGCAGGGTGACGGGCTCGGCCGACGCAAGCCGCGTCGGCGACAGCATCGGCCGGATCACGATCCCGTTGCGCAGCGCCGGTCTCGGGACAAGGTTCCTGACATACAAAAGATAGAGCTTGCCGTTGTCCTCGACATACTTGCCGTCATAGTTGCCGTCGGCGCGCTCGGAGAACGAGCCCGAAAGCACGGTGTCGGCCGACCACGACAACGGCACCGCATCGGGCGAGCCGTTGGTGGTCGGATGCGCGTGGACGAGAACCGTCCAGTAATCGCCGGGAGGCTGACCCGGACGCTTGACGCCGATCGCCAGCACCGCGTGCCAGCCGCCGTCGTCGGCCTGGAAGACGTCGAGATTCTGGAAGTTCGTGAACATGGCACCGGCGGCGGCGATCGCCGGGCCGAGGGTGCCCTGGTCGATGCGCGCCGGAGTCCACGAGAAGCAGCCGGCCGATACCGGCGCGTTGCAGCTCATGATCGCCTTCGTCGTCCCGGAGAACACGACCGTCCGGCCGGCACGCGACGGCGCCAGACGCACGGGATACGGATCCTGGAAATAGCCGGAACCGTTCGCGCCGAGTGTCGTCATCGGCTCGATCGCGAGTGGACGCGCCGCGGCGGATCCCGCTCCGGCGGTCCCGAACAGGAGAGCCATCGAACCGAGTGTTCGAGCAGCCCTCCGCATGCGTCCTGCGGACATCATCGTCGTCTTCATGCGCACCCTCCTTGCAGACGCCCCTGTGTGACCAGGCGCCGTGTCACGGAAGTGTCGGCCCGGGCCTGAAGCGGCTACAGGTGTAACGGCCACACCGTCGAAGGCGTCCCGCCGCTCCCACCAACGCCGGCCGGCTGCACGCCTGATGAACAAACCGTAAATCAAGAACGTCTCTTTTTTTGTTAAATACGAGGTGACCATCACCCGGGGCTGGCCAGGATGTTCGACGTCACCGCCGATCGTGTCACGCTGATCGCAACACCGTCCGGCGACGTCCCGGTCGGCAGCATCCTTCCCGGCATGACGGTGACCCTGGCGCGTGGCGGCCTGGCCGGCGTGACATGGGTGGGACGGCGGCGCCGTGTCGGTGAGGCGTGCTGGATCGCGGTCCGGCCGGGCGCGCTCGGCAACGGCCTGCCGACGCGTGAGCTCCGCCTGAGCCCGGACCACGCCATCTTCGCCGGCGGACTGATGGTGCCCGTGGGGCTGCTCGCCAACGGCCGCTCGATCGTCCGCCTCGATCCCACGACCGCCGACTGCCTTCATATCGAGCTCGACCGCCACGACATGATTCTTGCCGAGCAGGCGCCGGTCGAGACCTATCGCGAAGCCCTCGACCGCTCCTTCTTCGCCAACGCCCGCGTCGCCGCCTTCCGTCCGCGCCTGCGCGCGGTCTCGTTCGAAGCCATGTTCGATCCGACCTGGCTCCGCCATCTCCGGGCCCGTCTCGACGCCATTGCCGACGGCGACCGTGCCGCCGGCTGATCCGTCGAGCTCCTGGCGAATCTCCTGGCCAACCCGGCACCGACGCGTTAGTCCGCGTTCGAGAAACTGACGAGGACCGGATGTCCGACACGAGCGTCACGTATGCCCTGTCCGGCGCCGGTCCGATCACGCGCGCGGCCACCGGCACCCTGGTCGAAACCGCCGCCTGCTTCGCCCGCGGCACGCTGATCGCGACACAAGCCGGCGAGGTCCCGGTCGAGACGCTGCAGCCCGGCACCCCGGTTACCCTGGCCCGTGGCGGCGAGGCCCCGGTCAAGTGGGTCGGGCATCGCCGCGCCCGCCCCTCCACCGCCCGCCACCCGCTCTCCGTCCAGCCGATCGAGATCGCCCCGGGCGCGCTGGGCGACGGCCTGCCGCACCGGACGCTCAGGCTCAGTCCCGAACACGCGCTGTTCGTCGACGGCCTGCTCGTGCCGGTCGGGCTGCTGGTCAACGACCGCTCGGTCGTCCGCCTCGACGTCGACATGGTCGAGTATTTCCACCTCGAGCTCGACCGCCACGACATCATCCTGGCCGAACGCTTGCCCGTCGAGACCTACCTCGACACCGGCAACCGCTCCATCTTCGCCAACGCGCCGCTCGTGACCGTCCAGCCGGACATCATGCCGGTCGATCCCTGCGTGCCGATGATGTTCGAGGGCGAAGGGCTGCGTCTGCTCAAGGACCGTCTCGCCGCGACGGCCGACGACCTCATGCGCGATCGCGCCGCCTGACCCCGGAATCGCTCGACCGCGACGATCCGCTCGCCCCGTTCCGGGACGAGTTCGTCCTCCCGGACGGCATCATCTATCTCGACGGCAACTCGCTGGGCCCGCTCCCGCGCGCGACCGCCCCGCGTCTCGCCGCGGTCGTCGGGCAGGAATGGGGCAGGGGCCTCATCCGTTCCTGGAACGACGCCGACTGGATCGGCCTGCCGGAGCGCATCGGCGACAAGATCGCGCGCCTGCTCGGCGCGCCACCCGGCTCGGTGCTGGCCGCGGATCAGACCTCGATCAACTTGTTCAAGCTGCTCGCGGCAGCACTCGACCTGCGTCCCGGCCGCCGCGTCATCCTGACCGAGGACGGCAATTTCCCGAGCGACCTCTATATCGCCGGCGGCCTCGCCCGCCTGCTCGACCGCGGCCACATCGTCCGCCAGTTCGCGCCCGCGGACCTCGCCGCGTCGATCGATGCCGACACCGCCGTCCTGATGCTGACCCATGTCGATTACCGGACCGGCGCGATGCACGACATGCGCGCGCTCACGCGGGCCGCGCACGAGGCCGGCGCGCTGACGCTCTGGGACCTGGCGCACTCCGCCGGCGCCGTCCCGATCGATTTGGCCGGCGCGGATGCGGACTTCGCGGTCGGCTGCGGCTACAAGTTTCTCAACGGCGGCCCGGGCGCGCCATCCTTCCTTTACGTCGCCGAACGCCTGCAGGCCGCCGCGCGCTATCCGCTGACCGGCTGGCTCGGCCACGCCGATCCGTTCGCCTTCGACCGCGAATTCCGTCCACGTGCCGGCATCGCCGCGGCAACCGTCGGCACACCCTCGATCCTCGCGATGTCCGCGCTCGAGGTCGGCGTCGACATCGCACTGCGCGCCCCGATCGACCTGGTGCGCGTCAAGTCCGAGCGCCTCGCCGGCCTCCTGCTCGATCGCGTGTCCCTGCAGCCCGCCCTGCCGCGCCACCAGCCGCGCGGCAGCCAGGTCTCGTTCCGCCACAACGACGCCTACGCGATCGTCCAGGCGCTGATCGAACGAGGCGTGATCGGGGATTTCCGCGCGCCCGACCTGATCCGCCTCGGCCTGACCCCGCTGACCCTGCGCTACAGCGATGTCGCGGACGCCGCCAGAATTCTCAACGACGTCGCCGCATCGTCGGTCTGGCGCGAGGACAGATTCCGCAACCGCAACCGAGTGACCTGATCATTGCCGGGGGTCCGGGGGGACCGGCCTCGGTCCCCCGCTCTTCGTCTCCCGCTACAGCAGATCCTCCACCCGGATCGGCGTCCTGCGCACCCGCACACCGGTCGCGTGATGGACCGCGTTCGCGATCGCCGCCGGCATGCCGACGATCCCGATCTCGCCCACCGCCTTGGCACCGATCGCGTTCACCACCGTATCCTCCTCGTCGATCGTCTCCACGACCACCTCGCCGATGTCGGCGTTGGTCGAGAAATGGTAGCCGGCCAGATCCGCGTTGGAGAACCGTGCCTGCTTGCGGTCGACATGCGACTCCTCGAGCAGCGCGAAGCTCGCGCCCCAGATCATCCCGCCCGCGAGGTTGCTCTGCGCGGTGCGCGGATTGATGATCCGCCCGCACGCAAAGACGCCCACCATGCGCGACACGCGCACGGTCCGCAGCAACGGATCGATCCGGACCTCCGCGAACTGCGCCCCGAACGAGTAGGACGAGTGCGTCTCGGTCGTGGGCCCCGACATCGCGATGCCGCCCTCGAGTCCCTGGCGCATCTGCTCGCTGCTCATCGTGCCCGGCTTCCACTCGACGGTTCGCTCGATGCCGGCGCCGACCGGCGCGCCCGAACGCAGCGCGTCGCGCACCGCGAGTGCTGCCATGTGCACCGCCGATCCCACCGAGCCCGTGGTCACCGAGCCGCCCGCGAACGGCCCCGGCGGCAGCGTGCTGTCGCCCAGATGGACGCGCACCTTCTCGTCGGGCACATCCAGCACGTCGGCCGCGATCTGTCCCAGCACCGTATAGGCGCCCGTCCCGAGATCATGCGCCGCGCACGACACGACGCAGGTCCCGTCCGCCTCGAGCCTGACGCGCGCGGCAGCCGGGCACATCGCCGACGGATAGGTGGCGGTGGCACACCCCCAGCCGATGAGCGTTCCGTCCGGCGCCGTCATCGAGCCGACGACGGGGTTTCGCCGGTCCCAGCCGAACAGTTCCGCCCCGCGCCGGTAGCATTGCACCAGCGAGCGGCTGCTCCAGGGCAGTCCGCTGACCGGATCGCGCGCCGGCTCGTTCATGATCCGCAACGCCACCGGATCCATCCCGAGCGCCACGGCAAGCTCGTCGACCGCGCACTCGAGGCCGAAGAAGCTCGGCGCCTCCGCCGGCGCCCGCTGGAAGCCCGGCGTGTTGACGTCCGTCTCGACGACGAAGGCCCGGCCGCGGATGTTCGGCGACCCATACATCCGTGCCGTCGCCTCCACGCCAGGGAAGGCCGCGTGGTCGATCACCGCACTCTGCCCGGTATCATCGTGCATGACCGCGACCAGCCGGCCGTCACGCTCGGCCGCCAGCCGGAACCGGCTGCGCGTCGCCGGCCGGAACGAGCCCACGGTGAACATCGCCTCGCGCGGCACGATCAGCTTGACCGGCCGGCCGAGCCGGCGCGCCGCCATCGCCACCAGCACCGTGTGCGGCAGGATCGTGGCCTTGCTGCCGAAGCCGCCGCCGACAAACGGGCTTTCGACATGCACGTCCTCGGGCGGCACGCCGAAGATCGTGGCGAGGCCCGCCTGGGTGCCCGACACCCACTGGCTCGGCACGTTGACCAGGAGCTTGCCATCGCGCCAGGCGGCGGTTGTCGAATAGAGCTCGATCGGATTGTGGTGCTGCGCCGGCGTCAGGTACGTCGCGTCCACCGTCACCGGAGCGGCCGCGAAGGCGGCCAGCGCGTCGCCGACGTCGATCGCGCTCGACTCCATCGCGGTCTCGACCCTCCCGGCATCGTCCATCGACGCGGAGGCCTGCACCTCGTCGACATCGACCGCGACCTTGCGCGCCGCCTCCTCGGCCGCCTCCTGCGTGTCGGCCACGATCAGCGCCACGATCTGCCCGGCATAGTGCACGGTGTCGGACGTGAGCGGCAGGAAGGAGGACTGCATATGTCCCCCTTTCATCGCGAACGTCTCCTCGCCGAGCGTCTCGTTGAGGCTCCGGTGCGTCAGGACCAGGCGAACGCCCGGGACCGCCTCGGCATCGGTGGTGTCGATCCTGGTGATGCGCCCGCGCGCGACCCTGCTCGTGGTCAGCGCCGCGTAGGCAGCGTCCGCGTGCGGGAAATCCGCGGCGTAGCGCGACACGCCCGCCGCCTTGCCGGCCGCGTCACGGCGGACAACCGGAACGCCGATGCTTCCGTCCATGCTCAGACCCTCCTGCTGGCCGTCAGCAGCGCACGCGCGACCGCGCGACGCCCCAGCTCGACCTTGAACCCGTTCTGGACGAGCGGCCGCGCGCCCACGAACGCCGCGTCTCCGGCCTCCAGCGCCACCGCCTGCGTCAGCGTGCGCCCGGCCAATGCCGCCTCGGCCGAGCCCGCGCGCCAAGGCGTGGACGCCACCCCGCCGAGCGCCACCCGCGCCGAGACGACCGTGTCGCCATCCATCTCCAGCGCCACCGCGGCGGACACCAGCGCATAGGCGTAGCTCTGGCGGTCGCGCACCTTCACGTAGGTCGAGTTGCGTCCGGCCGGCGTCTTCTCGACCGTGATCGCGGTGACGATCTCGCCGGGCTTGAGCACCGTTTCGATCGCCGGATCATCGCCATAGGACAGGTGGAACGCGCCGAACGGCACCGTCCGGGCCCCGGCCGCCGAACCGATCTCGACCGACGTGTCGAACGCCGCCAGCACGATGCCCCAGTCGCCCGGATAGGTCGCGACGCATCGCTCCGAGGTGCCGAACAGCGCCATCTCGCGGTCCTCGCCGCCGATGGCCGAGCATCCCGAACCCGGCGCGCGCTTGTTGCAGTCCGACACGCCGTCGCGGAAGTACGAACAGCGCGTCCGCTGCAGGATGTTGCCGCCGAGGGTTGCCGCATTGCGCAGTTGCTGCGAGGCGGCGAGCTGCAGGCCCTCCGTCAGCGCCGGATAGTCCCGCTTCAGCACGCGGTCCTCGGCCGCGTCCGCCATCCGCGCCAGCGCGCCGAACCGCAGCACCGGCCCGCCCGTGTCGATCGACGACAGGCCGGCAAGATGTCCGATATCGACCAGGCTCGACGGCGCCGCGAGATCGCCGCGCATCAGGTCGACCATCGTCGTCCCGCCCGCCAGGATCGCGGCACCCGGCCTGACCGAGGCGGCGAAGGCCTCATCAAGCGATGCCGCCCGCGTGTAGGTGAAAGGCTGCATCAATCCGCTCCCGCAGCGACGTCGCGGACGGCGGCGACGATGTTCGGATAGGCGCCGCACCGGCACAGATTGCCCGACATGTATTCGCGGATCTCGTCGTCGTCGGTCGCATGACCCTCCTCGATGCACGCGACCGCGGACATGATCTGTCCCGGCGTGCAGTAGCCGCACTGCAGCGCATCGTGCCGCGCGAAGGCGGCCTGCATCGGATGCGGCGTGCCGTCCGCGTCGGCAAGCCCCTCGATCGTCGTCACCGACCGGCCCGAGGCCGCGACCGCCAGCGTCAGGCACGCGAGCTGCCGCCGCCCATCGATATGCACGGTGCAGGCGCCGCATGTCCCGTGGTTGCACCCGACCTTGGTGCCCGTCAGGCCGAGATGCTCGCGCAAGGCATCGAGCAGCGTCGTCCGCGGATCAAGCCGCATCGGCCGCTCGCGTCCGTTGACCCTGATGGCAACGTTCAAAGTCCCGCTCATCGATCCTCCGCCGGCCGTTTCGACCGCAACGCCTTTCATCTAGGCTTCGTTCAACATCGCACAGGAGGCGGCATGGAACTCGGTATCCGCGGCAGGCGCGCCGTCGTCACCGGCGGCAGCGTGGGCATCGGTCTCGCGGTCGCCGGCGGTCTCGCCGCCGAAGGCGCGCATCTCGTGCTGGCCGCCCGCGACGCCTCTCGCCTCGCGCGCGAAGCGGGCCGCCTCGCCGCCGAACACGGAGTCACGGTCGATCATGTCGCGGCCGATGTCGCGACGGCGCAAGGCTGCCAGGCGATCATCGAGGCGGTCGGGCCGGCGGGTGCCGACATCCTCATCAACAATGCCGGCGCCGGCTCCAACGAGACCATTCTCGGTGCCGACGACGCCAAGTGGCAGCATTACTGGGACCTGCACGTGATGGCGGCCGTTCGCCTCGGCCGCGGCCTCGCACCCGGCATGAAGCAGCGCGGCGGCGGCGTCATCCTGCACAACGCCTCGATCTGCGCGGTCCAGCCGCTGCACTACGAGCCGATCTACAACGTCACCAAGGCGGCCCTGATGATGTTCTCCAAGACCTTGGCCAACGAGCTCGTGGGCGACAACATCCGCGTCAATTGCGTCAACCCCGGGCTGATCCGCACGCCGGACTGGGTCAAGACCGCCAAGGAGCTGGCGGGCGAGGGCTGGGAGGCGCATCTGCAGTCGGTCGCCGACGAGTACGCGCCGATCAAGCGCTTCGCCACGCCCGAGGAACTGGCGCATTTCTTCGTCTTCCTGTGCTCGGACAAGGCCAGCTACAGCATCGGCTCGACCTACTTCGTCGACGGCGGCATGCAGAAGGGTCTGTGAGACCGTCATCGTTGCGCGCGAGGATGGAAATCGGTGCCGACATAGACCGGTAGCCGCAGGACGGCGCGTCCCGCATGCGACATCGTCAGGCCGGCTGCCGGCTCGATCGTGGCGAAGTCGCCTCCGAACGCGGCGCGCATGCCCGACAGCGTGGATCGTGGCGCCACGATCACGAGATCGCTGCCCGTGACGATGCCCGGCGGGTGCAGGATGCCATACTCCCGTCCGTCGTCGCCGAGACAGAACACGGTCGTGCCGCCACCGAGCGCGTAGTCGAGCTTGCCGGCGTCATGCCAGCGGATCGTGGCGATCCTCGGACCATGCGCCGCAACCCAGTCGCGGCCCTGCAATTGCGGACGCAACGAGCGCCAGTCCACGAGGTCGATCACCGGGTCCGGCGCCCCTGGCAGCCTGAGCCAGTTCCAGCGGACGTCGGTGTCGAGCAGGACGATCGCGATCACGACGGCGGCCGCACCCGCACCTCCCGTGCGCGCCGCCTGTCGTCGTCCCGGCCACGGCATCGCCGCGAGCCGCTCGCCGAGCAATGGGCACAGCAGGAGGTAGCCGGGGGCTGCCCAGTGCGGCAGGACGCGTCCGTGCGACCACAGCGCGACCAGCGGAAACAGCGCCAGCGAGGGCGCGGCACACCATGCCAGCAGCCGACGCTCGGAACCGGCCGCCAGGGCACCGGCGAAGGCCCGCATCGCCGGCAGCCAGATCCACGGCAGGACATAGAGCGCCTCGCCGGCCAGCACGACGACCGGACCGAGTGGATGGAGGTGGGTGCCCAGCGCGCGGCTGCCCTGAAACGAGAGCGAGACCCAGTGATGCCGCGCATTCCAGGCCAGCACCGGCAGGAACAGGAGCAGCCCGACGGCGCAAGCCAGCCAGGGTCCGGGATCGGCCAGGTGCCGCCGGTTGGCGGGCAGCGTCATCGCCAGCGCCGCACCGCCAAGAACCAGGACTGCGTTGTATTTCGACAGCATCGCCAGCCCCGCGCACAGACCGGTCCCGATCCACCAGCGAGCACGTGCCCTGGAGCCCAGCGCGCGGCACAGGCAGAGCATGAAGCCGAGCAGCGACGCATCGAGCGGACCGTCCGGCAGGACCCACGATCCGGCCGCGATGCCGAACATCGGCATCGCGTTCAGGACCAGCGCGGACCACAGGCCGGCCCGCTCCGACCACACGGCGCCCAGCCGATAGGCGAGCCAGGTCGACAGAGCGAACAGCGCCACGAACGGCATCCTGACCAGAACCGGATCGTCGCCGCCGAACAGGCGCATCGTGCCCCAACAGAGCCACCAGGCGGCGGGCGGATGATCGAAGACCCCGAGCTGCCATGTCCGCGCGGTGGCGACGGTGTAGCTCTCGTCGATGCCAAGGCCGGTGAGTGCGTCCGACGACAGCCGGATCACGCCCGTCGCCAGGATGAGTGCCACGACCCAACGCGCGGATCGATCCGCGCGCGCGACGGGTCTCGCGGCGGCGCGCGCCGGCCGGTGCTGCCACGTCGCCGGCAGCCGGGACGCCGCTCTCACGACCGGACCTGCGGCGCCGTCCGCGGCATGCCGGCGGGGCTGCCTCCCGCGCGGCCTGCCGCGACCAAGGCGGCGCTTCGCTGCGCCGCCAGCGACCGCAGCGTCGCGTAGTAGTCGACCGAGTTCGCCTCCAGCTTGTCGGTCGTCGAGAGCCGGCCGGCGCGGCCGTCGATAGCGCCCAGTCCGCCGGCCGACGCGCTGACCGCGGCCGCGGCCCCGCCCGGCACATAGGAGGCCGGGTTCGCGACGAGGCCGAGCAGGCTGCCGATCGAGTCGCGCACGTTGGACGGTCCGAGTAGCGGAAGCTGCACCGCCGGCCCCGGACCCACCCCCCACACACCGAGCGTCTGGCCGAAACTGGCCTCGTGCGCCGGCATGTCCCAGCCCGACGCGACATCGAACACGCCGAGGCCGCCGAGCGTGGTGTTGACGAGAAAACGCCCGCTCGTCGTCGCGGCTCGGCCGAGATTGCCCTGCAGCACATCGTTCACCGCGATCTCGGGTGCGGCGAGGTTGCCCACGAAATTGCGGATGCCGCCGCGGACCGGACGCGGGACGTTGGCCGCGTAGGCGCGCGCCACCGGCTTGAGCGCGTGCCGGTCGACGAACATGTTGGCCGCGAAGATCGCGCGGTTGGTGGGCTCCGCCGGATCGTCGGCGCGATCATAGTCGGCGCGGGCGTCCGGATTGGCCGGGCGTTGCGCGCACCCGGCGAACGTCAGGGCCGAGACGAGCATGGCTGTCGCCACCTCGCGCGTCCTTGCCATCGTCTAGCCCTCGCCGTTCGCGCGAAGCATGGCCAGGACCGGTTCCAGGCCGTCCCGGGTGCCTTCGAGCGCCGCCTGGAATTGCGTCGCGAGCACGGCGGCGAGCGAGACGTCCTCGACCACGACATCGCTCAGCCGCCAGCCTTGCCCATGCGGGGTGACGCGCCAGTCGACATGCGAGGATGCGCCTCCGCCCTCGCCTGGACATTCGGTGACGACGGTCGACGAGCCGCTCTCGATCCGGACCGTCACGACGACGATCGGGCGCGGGCCGAAGCCGCGCAGCCGTCCGGCGAGGCCTCGGACGAGGAACGCGCGCAAGGCCGCTACGAAGTGCCCGCGCTCGTCCGGACTCGCGCCCAGCCAGTGCCGCCCGAGGGTGAGACGTCCGAGCGCTTCGGCATCGAGGTCGGCCGCGAGCAGGGCCGCGAGGCGGGCCGCGCGCGGCCCCGGCGCGATCGCGGTCGAGCCGAGCTGCGCGCTGACGCGGTCATTGAAGTCGATCACCCATTGCGCGGCGCTGCTCGCATGCGCCGGGAACGGTGCCGCGGCCGCGAACAGCATCACGAAGGCGCGCAGGCTCCGGCGCAGCGCGGGCGCCGAAAGGGGCCGCTGCCAGGCGAGCCCGGACAAGGCCTGGCTGGTCTCGAAGGTCGGCGAGATATGCATGATGCGTCCGCTCCGGTGGGGAGGAGCGGACGCTAGGCAGCCTCTTTGGCGCGCCGATGAGCGGGATGTGCACACCGCGCATCATTGTGCGATCCCTGAAACATATCCGGTGCGACACGGACACAACGCGGCGCCAGCCGGGTGGTAATCTGTGGGAATGACGACCATGCCGACGGTCCTGATCGTCGACGACGACGAGGATATCCGCTCCCTGCTGTCACGGTTCTTCGAGCGGCATGCGCATCGCGTGATCGAGGCGATCGACGGGGCGGAGCTGTTCGCGTCGCTCGAACGCGAACCGGTGGACATCGTCATCCTCGACGTGATGCTGCAGGGCGAGGACGGGTTCGCGTTGTGCCGGCGCTTGCGCGCGAGTTCGCGCGTCCCGGTGATCATGCTGACCGCGATGAGCGACCATACCGACCGGGTGGTGGGCCTCGAGCTCGGCGCCGACGACTACCTGACCAAGCCGTTCGACGCGAGGGAGCTGCTCGCACGCGTGCGCGCCGTCCTGCGCCGCAGCACCGGCGAGGCGCTGCCGGAATCGACCGGGACGAGGCCGATCCTGTCGTTCGCCGGCTGGCGGCTCGACGTCGCGCGCCGCGAGCTGCGGTCGGCCGACAACACGCTGGTGGCGTTGTCGAGCGGGGAGTTCGCCCTGCTGCTGGCGTTCGCCGAGCACCCGCAACGCGTCCTCTCGCGCGACATGCTGCTCAATCTTGCCCGCGGCGTCTCGCACGATGCGTTCGATCGCAGCATCGACGTGCAGGTGAGCCGGCTGCGGCGCAAGCTCGAGACGGGCCGCGAGAACCCGGCCGTGATCCGCACCGTGCGCAACGGCGGCTACCTGTTCGAGCCGGTCGTGAGGCGCGGATGATTCCGTTGCTGCGGCAGGATACGATCGGGCGCCGCTATGCGCTGACGGTCGTGGTGGCGGTCGCGACAACCATGCTGCTCAACGCCTTGTTCGTGGCCGGCGCCGGCTTCTGGGCGGCTCCGCCCATTACCCGCAGCGGCCTGCTCGAGCGCGCGTCCGACGTCGTCCACATGATGAACGTGGCACCGGCCGCCGTGCGCCCGCGTCTGGCCGCCGCGGCGAACAACGACCGGTTCCGGCTCGAATGGTATTCGTCCGGCGCGCCGGTGCCGATCCTGCTTCGCTTCGCCACCGACAATTTCACCGCGGGTCGGCGATTGATGAAGCGTCTGCTGAACGATTCCGGACGGCAAATCCTGTTCTTCGCGTCCGATGACAGCCTCTCCGACACGCCGGCACTGCACTATGACCGCACGCACTATCCGAACGCCTACTTCATGGCGACCGAACTCGACGACGGCAGTTGGCTCGTCTTCACCGCTCTGCGCCGTACCTGGGGGATAGGCGAAGCCGACCGGATCGCGATCGAAGGCATCTTCTTCCTCATTTCCCTCACGACCGTGACCGCCATCGCCACGCGCCGTCTGGTCCGGCCGATCATGCGGTTCGCCGATGCCGTCAGACGGTTCGGAACCGATCCGAACGCCCCGGACCTCGCCGCCACCGGTCCCCGTGAACTGCGCATGACTGTCGAGGCATTCAACGCGATGCAGTCACGCATCAAGAGCTTCGTCGCCGACCGCACCACCATGCTCGCCGCGATCTCGCACGATCTCCGCACGCCGCTCACCAGGATGCGTCTTCGCGGCGAGTTCATCGAGGACCAGGAGCAGCAGCGGCGGCTGTTCCGCGACGTGGACGCGATGCAGGCGATGGTCGACGAGGCGCTGGCGTTCTTCAGGGACGACAGCCTGGCCGAGGAGACGACGGCGCTCGATCTGGTCGAACTGTTGCGCACCATCATCGACGACTACCATGATGCCGGCGTCGGGATCGTCTATCGCGGCCCCAATCATGCCGTGTGCCCCGGTCGTCCGGCGGCGCTGCGGCGCGTGTTCGTCAACCTGATCGACAACGCACTCAAATGGGGACCGCCGGCGACGGTCTGGCTGCAATGCCGGCCGGATGCGCTGCTGGTCACGATCGTCGACCGGGGGCCGGGGATTGCGCCCGATCTGCTCGATCATGTCTTCATGCCGTTCGTCCGCCTTGAAGGGTCCCGCAACCGGACCTCGGGCGGCGTCGGTCTCGGGCTCGCGTCGGCCCGGTCGATCGCGCGCGGGCACGGTGGCGACGTGGCACTCTCGAACGCCGATGGTGGCGGCCTGCACGCGCTGGTCACGCTGCCGCGGATGGCAGGCGCGTGACGCAACGACGGGCGACGCGAGGCGGTCATCGGTTGCGAACGATCGGGTCATGACCTCCGGGCAGCGGCGAGTTGCGGCCCGACCGTGTCGACCAGCCAGTCGACGAACACCCTCACCCGCGGCGAAAGCTGACGGTTGCTCGGATAGAGCACGGAGATGGGCGTCGGGATCGGCGGGAAGTCGGCCAGCACTTCCACCAGGGCGCCGGAGGCGAGGTCGCCTTCGAACCGGTGGCGCGGTGCCTGGATCAGGCCCAGTCCACAGCGCGCCGCCGCGACACTCGTATCCGCGCCGCCCACCAGAACGCGCGCCGGCAGCATCACCTCGATCGTCTCGCCGCCGGCCATGAACTCCAGCGGCAGCACCTGGCCGGTGCGCGACGACACGAAGCCGACCATCACATGCCCGTCCAATCGGTCAGGCGAGACGGGAACGCCATGCTCGGCGAGATAGCCTGGACTTGCGCACGTGATCTCTTCCATCACGCCGAGCCGCCTGATGACCATCTCGCTGTCGGCAAGCGTGCCCGCGCGCACCACGCAGTCGACGCCCTCGCGCACCAGATCGACGAAGCGCTCGCCCTCGTTGAGATGGACGGTCAGCGCCGGGTGCAGCGCCAGGAAAGCAGGCAGCCCGGGCAGCAGCATCGTGCGCGCCAGGTTGCCCGCGACATCGACCCGCAACAGCCCGGCCACCGCCCCGCTCGCGCCCCGATCGGCATCCTCCATCTCGGCGAGGATTCCCACGCAGCGTCGATAATAGGCCTCACCCTCGACCGTCGGCTGGACGTGGCGTGTGGAGCGTTGCAGCAGCCGCGTGCCGAGCCGCCGTTCCAGCGCCTTGATCGCGGCAGTCGCGACGGGCCGCGACAAGCCGAGGTCCGAGGCCGCGGCCGTGAAGCTGCCGCGGTCGACGATGCGGACAAGGAGCTCGAGCGACGTCAGCCGGTCCATGGGATTGTTTTGCCCGGCAAAACAAGGATGTCCATTCCGGAGCGCTAATCGCTCCCCGTTCGGAACTCCAGGTCATGGCGACCAGACAGCGGAGGCACCCATGCCCGAACAGACGCGTATCGCTCTCGTGACCGGCGGCAGCCGCGGCCTCGGCCGTTCGACCGTCCTCGCCCTCGCCGCACGCGGCGTGCACTCCATCTTCACGTACAACCGCAACAGACAGGCGGCGGACGAGGTGGTCGCCCTGGCGGAGAAGGCGGGGGCGGAGAAAGCGGGCGCCCGCGCGAGCGCGCTCCCGCTCGACACCGGCAAGGCGGCCACCTTCGCGGACTTCGCCGGTGACGTCCGGCGCGTGCTCGGCGGATGGGGCGCGGACCGGTTCGATTTTCTCGTCAACAATGCCGGCACCTCGCATCACGCCGGCATCGCGGAGGTCACGGAGGAGGACTTCGACGGGCTCTTCGACGTCCACGTCAAGGGCGTGTTCTTCCTGACCCAGAAGCTGCTGCCGCTGATCAACGACGGCGGCCGCATCGTGAACATCTCGTCGGGGCTCACCCGCATCATCTATCCCGGCGGCGCCGCCTACGGTGCGATGAAGGGCGCCGTCGAGGTGCTGACCAAGTACATGGCCAAGGAGCTCGGCGACCGTCGCATCGCGGTCAATGTCGTCGCCCCGGGCGCCGTCCAGACCGATTTCAGTGGCGGAATGGTGCGCGACAATCCCGACATCAACAGGCGCATCGCCGAGGCGACCGCGCTCGGTCGCCCCGGTTTGCCGGACGACATCGGCCCGATGATCGCCTCGCTGCTGTCGGAGGACAATCGCTGGGTCAACGCCCAGCGGATCGAGGTCTCCGGCGGGATGATGATCTGACGGGGCTGGTCGAAAGCGGCAACCCATCAGCCGCCGGACGCGGCGCGGCCGGGCAGGATCAGGAGCTTGCCGCGTGCGTGTCCGCTCCGGCACAGTGCGAGCGCCGTGCGCCACTCCTCCATGCCGAACGTGCGTGCGACCGGCACGGTGAAGCGCCCTTCCGCGGCAAGCTCGGCGAAGTGGCCGAGCACCTCGTAACGTGGAACCAGACCCGGCTCCCGGCCCGTCGTGCGGACGCCGAGCCCCTGTTCATCGAAGTCGCTGATGCTCATCACCCGATCAGGATCGCCGTCGACGATCCTGACCAGGTCCGGCAGCACGCCCGGCGCCAGCGCGGTGTGCAGAACCAGATCGGGCGCTCCGCCCGCGATATCGCGAACGCGTTCGACCATCCCGTCGCCATAGGCCGTGACCTTGGCACCAAGGTCACGCAAGCGGCCCGCGAAGGTCTCGCCCGCGGTTGCGATGACGTGCGCGCCGCGCAGGAGCGCCATCTGGACAGCGGCGAACCCCACCATCGTCCCGCCACCGTTGATCAGGATGGTCTGGCCCGCGGACAGGCCGAGCAGATCGAGACCGCGGAACGCCGTCTCGACGGCCATCGGCAACGCGGCCGAGGCGAGGAGGTCCAGGCCATCGGGAACCGGCGCCCACGCCGCCAGGACCGCATGGTCCGACGCTCCGGCGGTCGGATAGCCCATGAAGTCGGGAACGCCGAAGACGTGGTCACCCGCCTGGACGTTCAGGACACCTTCCCCGACGGCCTCGACGGTGCCGGACACGTCCAGCCCGATCCCGCGCGGCAGCGCGCCGGGCATGAAACCCAGGCACAAGACCCAATCCATCGGGTTCAGCGCGCACGCATGCACGCGCACGCGGATCTGGCCCGCTCCCGGACTTGGAACGGGGGCATCCTCGAGGCGCAACACGTCGGTCCACTCACCATGGCGATGGAAGCGAAGGGTTCGCATGCTGTCAGGCTTCGGACTCATCAGTGACTGACATATCCCGCTCCGTCAGTCCCTGACAAGACGATGACCTAGCCGGTCACCGCCGCGCGCAGGACGCCGTCGACCCAGTTGAGGGCGCCGATCCAGGCGATCGCCAACGTCGCGAAGGCGACCAGGGCGGCGGACGCCGGCACGATGAGATGCCCGGACGGATGGGCCTGGGCATCCGCGGCGGGTCCGCGATGATCCCGTCGGGGGAATCGGATGAGTATCGCCTCCGGGTCGCCAGCAGCAGACGGGCGCGACAGGTTCGCCGCTCGGCGCGCGAAAGGCAGTACGACGGCATCCGCCGCCTCCCGAAGAGGCCGTCGATCGTCGATCGGGGGTATCATCGCGTCGCCTCGCCGCAGTGGACGGCGCTGCTGGCAGCATGCCGATCCGGTGAGCGCGTTGGCTGACGGAAACGCTTACGGCCGTTCGATCACGACCCGCATAATGTGCGGCCGGGAACGAGGCGGTTCAAGAGAGATCGCGCTGCGCGTGCACTGCATTCCAGGACCGGAGGCATCCGTTCTGCGGCTTGCTTCCCGGCTTTCAACCGACCGCAAGGGCCAGCCGCGCGGCAGTGCGCGGTCGGCCGATCAGCGGCAGGAGCGCGCGAAGCTCCGGGCCGTGGTCCTCGCCGGTCAGCACCAGGCGCAGCGGACGGAACAGCGCCTTGCCGGCCTTGCCCGTCCGCGTCTTCAGTGCCGAAATCCAGTCGTGCCAGGTGGTGTCGTCCCAGGGCTCGGCGGGCAGCAGGTCGAGCGCGGTCCTGACGATCGAGGTTTCCTCGGGCTGCAGCACCGGCGGCATCAGGTCGTCGCTCGCCACCACCTGATGCCACGCCCGGGCTTCCGTCAGCAGGTCGAGATTGGCACGGATCGCGAACCAGAACGCCTCGTTCGCACCCTCCGGAAGCCTGGCCTTGGCATCCTCGAAGGCGAGATGGGCGATGACCTTGCGGTTCAGCGCCAGGAGCTGCGTGGTGTCGAACCTCGGCTGCGCGTGGCTGACATGGGCGAGGTCCTGCGATGCCGCGAGCTCGTCGATGCTCAGCGGCTCGGGATCGTCGGACGTGCCGAGCCGCGCAAGATAGCCGGCCACTGCGCGTGGCTCGACGCCGTCGTGGCGGAGCTGCCTGAGCGTGAAGGCGCCGCCGGTGCGCTTGCTGAGCTTGCCGCCGTCATCCCCGGTCAGGAGCGGCAGGTGGCCGAACTGGAAATGATCGCGCTTGGCACCCAGGGCTGCGGCCAGCTCGATCTGCACGCCGGTGTTGGTGACGTGGTCCTCGCCGCGGATGATGTGGGTGATGCCGGTCTCGAGATCGTCGACGACGCTTGCGAAGGTGTAGAGGAACGTGCCGTCGGCACGGATCAGGACCGGATCGCTGACGGCGGTCAGCTTGACGTCGCGACGGCCGCCGACGAGATCGACCCAGAAGACCGGCGCGTCGCCCAGCCGGAACCGCCAGTACGGCGTCTTGCCGTTCGACTCCGCCTGGGCCCGCTGCGCATCGGTCATGCGCAGTGCCCCCCGATCATAGATCGGCGGCTTGCGGGCACGGATGCGCGCCTCGCGCTTGACCTTCAGCTCCGCCTCCGATTCGAAGCACGGATAGAGCCGGCCGGCAGCCTTGAGGCGCCCGGCCGCCGCCTCGTAACGGTCGAGATGCTCGGTCTGGCGGAACGATTCCTGCCAATCCAGACCCAGCCACCGCAGGTCGGCCTCGATCGCCGGCTCGAATTCCGCCGCCCGCGTGCGCGCGGCATCGGTGTCGTCGAAGCGGAGCTGGAAGATCGCGCCGTGGCGGCGGGCATACAGCGCGTTGGCGACCGCCTGGCGGGCGTTGCCCACGTGAAGATAGCCGGTGGGGCTCGGCGCGAAGCGGAGCTTCACGCGGTCTCCTCGTCGTCGGGCGCGTCGCGTCTCGGGTCGATGGCACGCCAGTCACGCTCGATCTCGCCCGCGGGCCGCTCGGCGAAATGGTCGAGCTCGGTCGCACTTCGCCAGGTCTGCTCCGCGGGCGCCTCGATCACGTGGGCGTCCTCGCCGTAGGCGAACCAGGCGGCGAGCACCTCGCGGCCGGTCATGCCGGGCTGGCGGCAGAGCTCGATGCTGTCGCGGACATAGGCGCGCGCGAACGCATTCGCCCCCATTAGGGTGAGAAAGCCCTTCACCTCCTCGACGACGTTGTCGTCGCCGGCATTGCCGCCCGACAGGTCGAGGATGCGCACGCGCCAGCCGCCAACGGGCGCGAACAGTTCGGGCAGCTCGATCTCGTCGCTCATGCGGCAGGATGTGGATCGACGGGCTCGGACTGGAAGGTCGTGCCGTTCCCCCCATGCTCCTCCTGGCGCCCGTGCTCCTCCTGCCGCCGCAGCAGGAACTCGCGGCCGAGCTTGACGCGCGGGCTCCCGTCATAGGCCACGATGTCCGCGGTGGCGTAGGTCTCGGACCAGATATCGGGAATGAAGCTGCCGGTGCCGACAAGGTCGATCGGCGCGCCCGCGTCGAACATGACGCGGCACTTGGCGGTGTTGAAGCCGGACGAGACCGCGATCGTGACCTTGGGGAAGCCGGCCGCGTCCAGTTCGTCGCGCAGGTGCCAGATCGCGGCGGCCGAGACGCCGGTGCCGACGAGGTGGCGCAGCTCGTCCTGGCTGCGGTAGCGGCGTATCGCGCCGGGCGCATGACGCTCGAGCACGCCGTAGCTGATGGCCGGATCGAGGCCCTCGAGGAAACGGGCGCCGTGGGTGTCGAGGCGGACGCCGACCTGGCCCGCGCCCGCGAGATCGGGAAAGCGGCGGCACACGTCGAGCGTGTCGCTGACCTCGCGGCCGAAATAATCCGGCAGCACGACAAGACGCTGGTCGGGAAAGGTCTCGTGGAACATCTCCGCCGCGCGCAGAGTGGTCCCGGCATAGCCGATCAGCGCGTGCGGCATGGTGCCGTAGCCCGCGGCGGCGCCGAAGAAATGCGCGGTCGCGTCGGTCGCGTTGCCGATGAAGCCGCGCGCCCCCTCGCGCTGCGCCGCCCGGCTGCCGACGCTGGCGGCATAGGCCATCTGGATCTGCATCTCCTCGCCGGCGCAATGACGCGCGTCCATGGCGAGGAACGGCACGTCGGGCAGGGCCACGCACATCTGATAGGCATTGTGGGCGGCGACCGAGGCCGGACCGACCTTCTGCAACAGGAGGGTCTCGAGGTCGGCGAGATGGGCGAAGCTGCCGGTGATGTAGGCCAGCGGCTCGCCGGCGCCGACCCAGTCGCCCTCCTGGTGGGTCTCATCGACGATGAAGCGCGTGTTGCGCGCGGCCGCGACCGTCGCGAGCCAGTCGCTCATCAGCCGGCACGCCGCGATCACCGGCCGGCGGAGGAAGACGGCGTAGGTGACGCGGGCGTCGCCGAAGCGCTCGACGACGGCGCGGGTCCGGTTGAAGTAGGCGTCGGTGCGCCCGTGGATGTCGTCATCGAGCGCGGCGCGGGGCGCGCTCATTCGGCGGCCACCTTTCCCCCGGCCGCGGCGCTTCGACGCGCCTTGAGTTCCTCCGCGATCAGGAACGCCATCTCGAGCGACTGCTCGGCATTCAGACGCGGATCGCAGAACGTCTCGTAACGCGCCGAGAGATCGGCCTCCGTCAGCCGGTGAGCACCGCCGACGCATTCGGTAACGTCCTGGCCGGTCATCTCGACATGCACGCCGCCGGGCGGGACCTGCTCGGCCGCCAGCACGTCGAAGAAGGTGCGAAGCTCCGACAGGATGGCATCGAACGAGCGCGTCTTGACGCCGAGCGTCGTGCTCGTGGTGTTGCCGTGCATCGGGTCGCACAGCCAGACCGGGACGCGGCCGGATCGGCGGACGGCGCGAACCAGCGGGGGAAGCGCGTGGGACACCTTCTCGACGCCCATGCGGCTGATCAGCGTGGCGCGGCCGGGGACCCGGTCGGGGTCGATCGCGTCGAGCAGGGCCAGCACGTCGTCCGGCTGCGTCGCCGGCCCGATCTTGATGCCGATCGGGTTGTTGATGCCGCGGCAGAAGGCGACATGGGCGCCGTCGAGCTGGCGGGTGCGCTCCCCGATCCAGAGGAAATGCGCCGAGCAGCCATACCAGTCGCCGGTGGTGGAATCGATCCGCGTCAGCGCCTGCTCGTACGGCAGCAGGAGCGCCTCGTGACTGGTGTAGAACTCGGTCTCGTTGATATGCGGCGTCCCACCCATGCCGCAGGCTTCCATGAAGGCGAGCGTCTCGTCGATGCGGCCGGCAAGGTCGCCATAGCGGGCGGCGAGCGGCGAGCGGCGCACGAAGCCGAGATTCCAGCGATGCACCTGATGCAGGTTGGCATAGCCGCCGGAGGCGAAGGCGCGAAGCAGGTTGAGCGTGCCGGCGGACTGGAAATAGCCGGTCTCCATGCGCGCCGGATCGGGGGTGCGGTCGGCCTCGGTGAAGGCCGGCCCGTTGACGATGTCGCCACGGTAGCTCGGCAGCGTCGCACCGTCCTGCGTCTCGGCGTCCGACGAGCGCGGCTTGGCGAACTGGCCGGCCATCCGGCCGACCTTGACCACCGGCAGCGTGGCCCCGAATGTCAGCACGACCGCCATCTGCAGCAGCACCCGGAAAGTGTCGCGGATGATGTCGGCGGTGAACTCGCCGAAACTCTCCGCGCAGGCGCCACCTTGCAGGATGAAGGCGCGTCCGGCGGCGGCGTCGGCGAGGTGGGCCCGGAGCCGGCGCGCCTCGCCCGCGAACACCAGCGGCGGATAGGCGCGCAGCCGCGCCTCGGTCGCCGCCAGCGCCGCCTGATCGGGATAGGCGGGGATCTGGCGGACCGGATGGGCACGCCAGGTGTCCGGCGACCAGGTCGCGGTTGCATCCCTCGTGTGCGCGCTCATGATGTCGGTATCCGGTGCCTTTCCGCGTGACCGCGGGTGGTGCGCCCATTCCATAGCCGAGGCAAGGCCGGGATGATCGAGCGCCGGCGAAACAATCGGCATGATCTGCAACCGTCCCGGTCGAGGCGGCTTGAAGCGTTCGTACGGTTCGCGCTGGGGGTCACGGTGGGCGCATTGTCGGTTCGGTCGACCAGGCGATCTGGCGTCGCATGGCGCCCGTGGGCGCTCCTCTCGGTGCCGATGGCACTCGGCGGCTGCGAACCCGCGGTGCTCGCGCCGGCGGGCCCGGTAGGATTGGCCGAGAAGACGATCCTGCTTGATTCCGTCGCGATCATGCTCGTCATCGTGGTGCCGACGATCGTGGCCACGCTGGGCTTCGCCTGGTGGTATCGGGCGTCCAACAAACGCGCGCGCTACCGGCCCGACTGGGCCTATTCGGGGCGGGTCGAACTCATCACCTGGGCGATCCCGCTGCTGACCATCACCCTCCTCGGCGGCGTCACCTGGGTGGGGTCGCACCTGCTCGATCCGGGACGCCCGATCGAGAGCGCCAAGAAGCCGCTCGATGTCGAGGTCGTGGCACTCGACTGGAAGTGGCTGTTCATCTACCCGCAGCAGCGGATCGCGAGCGTGAACGCGCTGTCGCTACCGGTGGGGGTCCCGGTGCGCTTCACCATGACGTCCGCGAGCGTGCTCAACGCGTTCTTCATCCCGCGCCTCGGCAGCATGATCTACGTGATGAACGGCATGACGTCGCGTCTGAACCTGATGGTCGACACGCCCGGCCAGTACAGGGGCCTCTCGTCGCACTATAGCGGCGACGGCTTCTCCGACATGAACTTCACCATGCAGGCGATGGCGCCCGACCAGTTCGCGCGCTGGATCGACGCGACCAGGCGCTCGGGCCCGACGCTGGACGCGGCGGCCTACACGGCGCTCGAGCGCCAGAGCAAGCACGTGGCGCCGATGATGTTCGCGTCCGCCGACCCGGCGCTGTTCGACCGCATCGTCTCGCAGGACCTGCCGCCGGCTTCCGGGCCCGAAGCCGCGCGTACCCACAATGACGTCACCCCACGAACGGATTGACCGGATGTTCGGAAAGCTCACCCTCTCGGCGATTCCCTACGACCAGCCGATCCCGATGGCCGCGTCCAGCATGGTGGTCGTGGGCCTGGTCGGCATCCCGATCCTGGTCCTGGTCAAGGGCTGGCTGCCCTATCTGTGGCGCGAATGGATCACCAGCGTCGACCACAAGCGGATCGGCGTGATGTACACGCTGCTCGCGCTGGTGATGCTGATGCGCGGCTTCACCGACGCGATCATGATGCGGTCGCAGCAGGCGCTCGCGTTCCGGTCGCAAGGCTATCTGCCGCCCGAGCACTACGACCAGGTCTTCTCGGCGCACGGCACGCTGATGATCTTCTTCGTCGCCATGCCGTTCGTGATCGGCCTGATGAACTTCATCGTGCCGTTGCAGCTGGGCGCACGCGACGTGGCCTTTCCCACGCTCAATTCGGTCAGCTTCTGGCTGACCGCGACCGGCGCGCTGCTGGTCAACCTCTCGCTGGTCGTGGGCGAGTTCGCGCGCACCGGCTGGCTGCCGTATCCGCCGCTGTCCGAACTCGCCTATTCCCCCGGCGTCGGCGTCGACTACTACCTCTGGGCGCTGCAGATTTCCGGCGTCGGCACGCTGCTGACGGGCGTGAACTTCGTCACCACCATCCTCAAGATCCACGCGCCCGGCATGACCTACATGCGCATGCCGATGTTCTGCTGGACGTCGCTCGCGTCGAACCTGCTGATCGTGGCCGCCTTCCCGATCCTGACCGCCACGCTCGCGATGCTGCTGCTCGACCGCTATCTCGGCTTCCATTTCTTCACCAACGATCATGGCGGCAACGTCATGATGTTCATGAACCTGATCTGGGCCTGGGGACATCCGGAAGTCTACATCCTGATCCTGCCCGCCTTCGGCGTGTTCTCCGAGGTGGTCTCGACCTTCTCGCAAAAGCCGCTGTTCGGCTACCGGTCGATGGTGCTGGCGACGATGGCGATCTGCGTGTTGTCGTTCATGGTCTGGCTGCACCATTTCTTCACCATGGGAGCCGGGGCCGACGTCAACGCGGTGTTCGGCATCGTGACGATGATCATCGCGGTGCCCACCGGGGTGAAGGTGTTCAACTGGCTGTTCACCATGTTCGGCGGCCGCGTCACCTTCTCGGTGCCGATGCTGTGGTCGCTCGGCTTCATGGTCACCTTTGTCATCGGCGGCATGACCGGCGTGCTGCTCGCCGTGCCGCCGGCGGACTTCGTTCTGCACAACAGCCTGTTCCTGGTCGCGCACTTCCACAACGTGATCATCGGCGGCGTGCTGTTCGGCGGGTTCGCCGGCTACAATTACTGGTTTCCGAAGGCGTTCGGCTTCCGGCTGCACGAGGGGCTGGGACGCGCCGCGTTCTGGTGCTGGCTGAGCGGTTTCTATCTCGCCTTCATGCCACTGTATGTGCTCGGCTTCCTCGGCATGACGCGCCGCATGCAGCACTACGACAATCCGGCCTGGCGCCCCTGGCTGCTGATCGCGGCCGCGGGGGCCGCGGTGATCCTGGCCGGCATCGTGCTGATGGTCGTCCAGCTCGTCGTCAGCATCCGCAGCCGCGAGCAGCTTCGCGACGACACCGGCGACCCCTGGAACGGGCGCTCGCTCGAATGGGCGGTGCCCTCGCCGCCGCCCTCGTTCAACTTCGCCGTCCTGCCCGACGTGCGTGGCGCCGAAGCCTACTGGAGCATCAAGCAGCGCGCGCATCAGCATGCGAGGCTCGGACCCGAACCCGACTACGAACCCATCGAGATGCCACGCAACAGCCCGACCGGCTTCGTCTGCGCGTTCTTCGCGACCCTGATGGGCTTTGCACTGATCTGGCATATCTGGTGGCTGGTGGCAGCCGGGGCGCTCGGCGCGTTCGTGACGTTCGTCGCCTTCGCGTGGCGCGACAACGGCAAATACACGATCCCGGCCGAAACCGTCGCGCGCATCGACCGCTCCAATCGGCGGATCCGCATGACCGCCCTGGCCCATGAAGAGGCGGCGCAATGAGCACGTCGCAGCCGGACATCGCCCGGTTCGATCCGCACCGCCTGGGCCGGCGGCGCGAGGATTGGGACCGGCATCACGGCTCCGAGCACGCCGCACGCAGCCTGCCTTCCGAACGGATCATCGTCGGCTACGGATTCTGGATCTTCCTGCTCAGCGACATCATCATGTTCTCGGCCTTCTTCGCGACCTACGCGGTGCTGTCGGGCAAGACCGCCGGCGGTCCGGACGGATCGAAGCTGTTCGACCTCGACAACACCGCCGCCGAGACGGCGCTGCTGCTGGTCTCGAGCTTCACCAGCGGGCTCGCGAGCCTCGCCGCGCATGCCCGCAACGTGCTCTGGTTCCAGATCGCGATGGCGGTGACGTTCGCGCTGGGGGCCGGCTTCATCGGCCTGGAGGTGACCGAATTCGCGGGCCTCGTCGCGATGGGCGACGGGCCCACGCGCAGCGCGTTCCTCTCGGCGTTCTTCGCCCTCGTCGGCTGCCACGGCCTGCACGTGACGCTCGGCCTGCTGTGGCTGCTGACGATGATGGCGCAGGCGGCGGCCAAGGGTTTCCGGCCGGAGATCATGCGGCGCCTGCTCTGCTTCAGCCTGTTCTGGCATGCGCTCGACATCATCTGGGTGGCCCTGTTCACGGTCGTCTACCTGCTGGGAGTGGCGCGATGAGCGAGAATATCCGCGGCGCGCACCTGCACCATTCCGACCGCGCGCCGGGCGACGAGCGCGAGGAGGGCGAGGATCTCGCCCACGGCGTCATCGGCTACCTCGTCGGGCTGGGCCTCGCGGTGGCACTCACCGTGATCGCGTTCCTCGTGGCACGCACCAGCCTGGTCTGGGAGCCGAGCATCCCGATCGCCCTGCTCACGCTCGCCATCGCCCAGATGGGGGTGCACATCGTCTTCTTCCTGCGCATCACCAGTGGCCCCGACAACATCAACAACATCATGGCGCTGGCCTTCGGGGTGCTGATCGTCGCGCTGCTGATCGGCGGTTCGATCTGGATCATGGATCATCTGAACCAGAACATGCTGCCGATGGACCAGATCATGAAAATGCAGCGCTAAACTCGTGCTGGGGGTCCGGGGGCCGGCCTTGTTTGACCGGTCACATACCTGACACTTCAGACCGGTCACATACCTGAGAGTTCCGGTTGTGCCGGTTCAGCGCGCGCCGGCCGGGGCGCGCTGAACCGGCGAAAATCATTCGATCCACGCGTGATCACGCCGAGATCGATATCGGCGAAACGCGCAACGCTGTCGCCGGATGCCATCGGTGCAATCCCGATCAGCTCCCCCGTCAACGCCTCGCTGATATACATCGGCTCGTCCCGATACCGGATCTCACCTTTGCTCAAGACCCGATGAACCGTGTGCTCGGCATCATACCAGGGATCATCCAGCCGACCGGTGTAGCGACGTTCGTTTGGACGGTGCGCCGACGCCGGCGTCCGCTGACCCAGTGCCTCGTGCGGACGCACGTCGTTGAACTCGCGCTGGAACGCGTCAAAACGGGCTTGCTGCGCCGCAAGCGATCCCGAGGGCGGTCGCGACGTCTCCTGCTTGAGCGTCCGATGCATCCGCTCGTGGCGCCCGTTCTCGCCGGGACAGCCAGGCGTGATGAGTTCCAGCGCAATCCCGAGCTTGACCCAAAGCACCGACAGCTTCGTCAGACCAGCCGCACCCTGGCTGCCGAACGGCGTTCCGTTGTCCATCCGCAAGGCACGCGGTTGCCCGTGCTCGAGAAACAGACGCTGGCATGCGGGCCAGACGCCCTCCGTGGTTGGCGACACGATCTTGCACAGCAGGAGATAGCGACTGCACGCATCACTGACCGTCAGCGGATCGCACCGGTGGCCGTCGCCGGTGCGAAACCAGCCTTTGAAGTCGATGCACCACAGGTCGTTCGGCGCCGTTGCCGACGTCGGCGACCGGATTTGCGGCAAACCCGCCGACCAGACCTGCCGGGCCTTGATCAGCCCGTGACGCCCAAGCAGATCGCCGATCGTCGAGGCCGCCGGCCAGCTCAGGGCCGGCCACGTGCGCGCCAGCACCGCCCGCAGCTTCTTGGGACCCCAGTGAGGGTGCTCCTCGCGCAGCGTGCGGATCATCGTCGACATCCAATCAGGCGTCGCCTCCGACTGCGTGTTGCGGGCACGCGACAGGTCCGACAACGCGCTGAAGCCACCACGCCGATACCGCGCCAGCCACGTGTAACCGGTCTCCCGGCTGATCCCATACAAGGCGCAAAGACCCGTCATCGACAGCTCTTGGCGATCCGCCTCAACGACAAACCGAACACGCTCGTCCATCACACACGTGACTTTCCAAGGCACTGGCAGGTCCTCCCCACCAGCGACTGAAACCGTCAACCATGTGACCAGTCTAATCTGTCAACTATGTGCCCGGTTCATACCCCTCGGCCCCCGGGTCTTGCCTACTCCGCGGCCCGCGCCAACCCGACCACGCGCGCCGGATCGCGCATCGTGACCATCTCCTCCGCGCTGGTGGGATGGATCCCGACCGTCTGGTCGATGTCGCGCTTGGTCAGGCCCGCGGCCACCGCGACGGCAAATCCCTGGATGATCTCGGGCGCGTCGTCACCCATCATGTGCGCGCCGAGCACGACGCCGCTCGCCTGCTCGACGACCAGCTTCATCGTCGAGCGGTTCGAGACACGCGCGCTGATCGTGTGCTTGAGCGGCGTGAACCGGGAGAGATAGATCTCGACCGCGCCTTTCTCGATCGCTGCTTCTTCAGTCAGGCCGACGCTCGCCATCGGCGGCGAGAAGAAGACCGCCTTGGCGACCGTGTCCAGCGCCCAGCGTCGCGCTTCTCCCGGCCCGAACAGACGGTGCGCGAGCCGGTGGCCCTCCGCGATGGCGACCGGTGTGAGATTGAGGCGGTTGGAGACGTCGCCGATGGCGTAGATGTGCGGAACGCTGCTCTGGTTCTCGTCGTCGACGACCACGCCGCCGGCCGCATTCGTCGCGACGCCTGCCCGCTCCAGGCCCAGTCCCTCGGTGTGCGGTTTGCGGCCGACGGCGAAAAAGACCAGATCGGTCTCGACGCTGGTCCCATCGGACAAGTCGGCGGTCACATGGCCGCCCGTATGCCTGACGATCCGGTGCAGCGTGGTCAGGGGACGCTGCTCGATCCCGCGCGCATCGATGGCCTCCGACAGCGCATCGCGCATGTCCTGATCGAAGCCGCGCAGCGGCCTGGGCTGGCGGTAGACCAGCGTCACGTCCGATCCGAGCGCCCGGAAGATGCCCGCGAACTCGACGCCGATATACCCGCCGCCCACGATCAGCACGCGGTCCGGGCGCGCGGGCAGATGGAAGGCGGCGTCCGACACGATGCCGTGCTCGCTGCCCTCGATAGGCGGCTCGACGATCGGATGCCCGCCGGTCGCGACGACGATCCGTGCCGCCGTCACCCGCTTGCCGCCGACGTCGAGCGTGTGGCCGTCGATGAAGGTGGCGCGCGCGTCGAAATGCGCGGCACCCGCCCGATCGAGCAGGGAGACATAGATCGCGTTCAGTCGGGAGATCTCCTCGTCCTTGGCCGCGATCAGGGCACGCCAGTCGTGACCGCCCACGGTCGTCTCCCAGCCGAAGGCGCGGCTGTCGGCCGCGGCGGCGCCGTATTCGCCGGCCTGGACGAGAAGCTTCTTGGGCACGCAGCCGACATTGACGCACGTCCCGCCCCAGAACCGTTCCTCGGCCACGCCTACCCGTGCGCCATAGCCCGCGGCGATGCGCGCGCAGCGAACCCCACCTGATCCGCCACCGATGACGAAAAGATCGAAATCGTAGGTCATGCGTGTTCCTTGGCGATGGCCGGCTCCCACATCGAGACGGATGGCTCGAAAGCGATGAGAGTGATGTCCCGGATCGGTCCGATCGGCGTGTTCGTCGTCCTGTCAGGTGCGATATCGGCGCGCGCCGCGGTTCCGCCATTGGCGCAATTGCCGGACCGGCAATTGGAGACCCGTTCGGCGACGATCCTCGGCTACGAGCTGCTTGCCCGAAACGCGACACCGCCGATCATCCTGCGAGTGCGCGAGCTGACCGGCAAGTATCTGTCGGGCGGATCGGACCGGGATTTCTCGCCTCAGGTGCAGGTCGCGGTCACCGAGGCACCGCGGTTGATCGGGCCAGCCAGCGACTGCCGGTCGCTTCACCTGCGGCTGGACCTGGCATTTCCGTCCAATTGGCTGCCGCCGCTGGTCATCGATGGTCCATGGTGCCTGACCCCGGCCGGCTGGCAGGCGATCACGCTGCAGATCCGCGGTGCGGTTCCCAAATCACCGGGACAGTTGCCGCTTCCGTCCGACAATCACGGGCTCGAGACCACCACGCTGCATGTCACGCCGACGCGATCGTAGGACGCTACGTCTCGACGCCCCTACTTCTCGACAAACGCCTTCTCGATCACGTATTCCCCCGGCTCGGCGTTGTGGCCCTCGGCGAAGCCATGCGCGACCAGCATCGCCTCGCAGTCGGCCAGCATGCGCTCGTTGCCGCAAATCATCGCGCGGTCCAGCGTGTGGTCGACCGGCGGCAGCCCGAGATCGGCGAACAGCTTGCCGCTGCGGAACAGCTCGGTGATGCGGCCGGTGGTCTCGTATTCCTCGCGCGTGACACTCGGATAGTAGAGCAGCTTGCCCGCGATCTCCTCGCCGAGCAGCTCGTGCCGGGGCATCTCGTCGCGGATATACAGGCGGTAGGCCAGTTCGTCGGCGGTGCGGCATGTGTGGGTGAGCACGACATGCTCGTAGCGATCATAGACCGCCGGGTCGTGGATCAGCGCCATGAACGGGGCGAGGCCGGTGCCGGTCGCCAGCAGATACAGGTTCCGCCCCGGCTTGAGGTTGTCGACGATCAGTGTACCCACGGGCTTGCGGCCGACGAGGATGGTGTCCCCGACCTGGACCTGGCCGAGGCGCGAGGTGAGCGGACCGTCCTCGACCTGGATGCTGAGGAACTCGAGGTATCCCTCGTAGTTGGCGCTCGCCATGCTGTAGGCGCGCAGCAGCGGCTTCCCCTCGACCTCGATGCCGATCATGGTGAACTGACCGTTCTCGAACCGCAACGATGGATCGCGCGTGGTCCGGAAGCTGAACAGCCGGTCGGTCCAGCGCTGCACGGACAGCACGGTTTCGGCATTGAGGTGCCCGTAGGCCCTGGTGGGCTCCGGGATGCCTCGGGCGAGTGTGGTCGACATCGGTTGGTCCCATCTCCGAACGCGTCGGCCCCATCTATTGGTGGCGGCCCGGGTTTTCCAGTGCCGCGGCAAGACGCTCGAAGGCAGCGTTGCTAGGCGGCACGCCGAAACGGAGCTGGCCGGGGGCGTGCGTGAACCGTCGCACCATGATGCCTGCTCGTCCCAGATGGCGCCACAGCACGGGCGCGTCCGGGTGGGAAGCCAGGCGGAACAGGACCGTCCCGCCGATGATGGTCAGGCCGTGATCGGCGAGAAGGCGGTCCAGTCGGCCGGCGGCCGCGGCGAGCGCATTGCGCTGGGCGGCGCGCCAAGCGAGGTCCGGCAGCGCCGCGAGCCCTGCCGCGAGCGCGGGTGCCGACACCGGCCACGCGCCGAGCGCGCTCCGCAGGCGCGCCAGCAACGGGTCGGCGCCGAGCGCGAAGCCGAGACGCACACCGGGCAGCCCGTAGGTCTTGCCGAACGAGCGCAACAGGATCAGGCCCAGGCGGGATGCAAGGGGTGGGAGATCCGTATGGCAGGGTTCGAGATCGGCGAACGCCTCGTCGACGACGAGGAGACGGTCCCGGACCGGTGCGACGACGGCGACATGGCCATCCGGATTGTTGGGGCGCGTGACGACGATCGTGGCCGCGCCGGTCTCGCGGGCGGCGGCGAGGCTGGGAACGTCGTGGATCAGCGCCCCGGCGGCTGACCAGGCGCGTGCATGGCCGGCATAGGTGGGGCCGACGATGGCGACGTCGCCGCCCCGGGTGAGGGCAATCAGGCTCATCAGCAGCCCGGTGCCAGGGCCCGCGACGGCGGTCGCGTCGGGAGGCAGGCCGTAGGTGCGCGCGGCCTGCGCTTCGAGCGCCGCGAGGTCGGTGGGCTCCGGCAGGCGGTCGAGCCGGGCGGGCGGACAGGGGTAGGCGGTGGGATTGATGCCGGTCGACAGGTCGAGACGCGGTTCCGGAGCGCCGGGAAAGCAGGCGCGTGCGTGGGCGAGATTGCCGCCGGAGATGTCCATGCGGCTGAGGATGCTGGCTGCCGCGATGCTCGTCGAGGCGGCGGCCGGCTATCCTGGCTGGCTTTTCCGCCGCGCCGGGCACCCGGTGAGCTGGGCCGGATGGCTGATCGAGCGGATGGACGCCGAGTGGAACGATGCCCGGGCCCCGGCCTCGTTCGTGCACCGGCGGGGAATCGCAGCCCTCGGCGGTGTCGCCGGCGTGGCCTGGATGGCCGGTCGCGTCGTGTCGCGTCACGGCCGAATCGCGGTCGTCGTCGCGACCTCGAGCCTGCTTGCCGCGCGCAGCCTGCACGCCCACGTGGCCGCCGTCTCGCACGGGCTGGAGGACGGGTTGCCCGCGGGACGCGCGGCGCTGTCGATGATCGTGGGGCGTGACACGGCCCAGCTCGACGAGGCGGCCGTGGCGCGGGCGGCGATCGAGAGCCTGGCCGAGAATTTTTCCGACGCCGTGGTGGCACCCGCCCTCTGGTTCGTCATCGGCGGCCTGCCCGCGATGGCCGCCTACAAGGCGATCAACACCGCCGACAGCATGATCGGTCATCGAACCGAACGGCATCGCCTGTTCGGCTGGGCGTCGGCACGGACGGACGACTGGGTCAACTTGCCTGCGTCGCGGCTCTCGGCGCTGCTGATCGCGCTCGCCTCCGGCCAGCCGCGTCCGGCGCTGCGGGCCGTCCGGCGGAGTGCCGCGCGGCACCGTTCACCGAACGCCGGCTGGCCGGAGGCGGCGATGGCGGGTGCGCTCGGCATCCGGCTCGCGGGGCCGCGGTCCTACCGCGGCCATCCGGTCGAGGATGCGTGGATGGGGGAAGGCCCGGCGGATCCGGGACGGCCCGAGATCGCGCGCGCGCTGCGCGTCTATCGACGGGCGTGCGTGCTCGCCTTCGCGATCACGGCATGGGGAGGAGTTCGATGAGCGGTCACGATGCCGAGGCGTTCGACATCCGGGCGTGCGACGCGCGGGCGGACCGGCTGGAGCCTTGGCTGCACGCGTTCGTCCACCGGCCCGCCGGGAACGCCGAGGCCGCCGACGCGAAGGCGGGACCGCTGCGCGCGATGCCGGTCGGGGTGAAGGACATCATCGACACCGCCGACATGCCGACCTGTTGCGGCTCGCCGTTGCTGGCGGGCCGCCGGCCGGACCAGGACGCCACGATCGTCGCGCGGCTGCGGGCGCTCGGCGCGATCGTGTTCGGCAAGACAGTCACCACCGAGTTCGCCTGGCGCCACCCCGGGCCCACCGTCAATCCCTATCGACGGACCCACACGCCGGGCGGTTCGTCTAGCGGCTCGGCGGCCTCCGTCGCCGCCGGGATCGTGCCGTTGGCGCTCGGGACCCAGACCGTGGGCTCGATCATCCGGCCGGCCGCGTTCTGCGGTGTCGTCGGCTTCAAGCCGACCTACGCCACCCTGCCGACGGCGGGCGTGCATCCGTTCAGTCCCTCGCTCGACCATGTCGGGCTGTTCGCGCGGCGGGTCGAGACCGTGGCCCATGCCTTCCGCCATCTGGTGCGCGGCCCGGCGACAGCGACCATCGAGGCGCCGCGCCTGCTGCTGGTCCGTCCGCGCGAGGACGCCGTGAGCGGACCGCAGCGCGCCGCGCGCGACGACGCGGCGCGCCTGCTCCGCGATGCGGGAGCGACGGTCTCGGAGCGGACGTTTCCGCCGGCGTTCGATCGCGTCTGGGACTGGCTCGGCGTGGTGCTGGCGTTCGAGGCGGCGGCGCAATTCGGCGCGATGGTCGATCGCCATCCGGACCAGACCAGCGCGTGGCTGCAACGAATCGTCGCCGAAGGCCGGACGATCGAGCCCGCCACCTACGACGAGGCGCGCGGCGCGCAGGCGCTGCTCCGCGCCGCGGCCCACGACGCGATGGCCGGTTTCGATGCGCTGCTGATGGTGCCGGCGCCCGGGGAGGCCCCCGTGGGGCTGGACGACACCGGCGACGCCACGTTCTGCGCGCCCTGGAGTTTCGCCGGCCTCCCCGCGCTCACCGTTCCTGCCGGCTGGTCGCCGAACGGGCTCCCGCTCGGCCTGCAACTGGTCGGCGCCTGGAGCACCGACGCGCGCCTGCTCGATCTCGGCGCCTGGGTCGAGGCCCGCCTCGGCTGGCAGCCACGCGCGCTCGACTGTCCATAGACGTCAGGCAAGGGTGCCCCTGCTTGGATGAAGCGGGTCGCCCTTCACGCTGCCCGGGGCCGAACACGGTGACGACACGCACGTCCCCGGCAGTTGCGCTCTCGCCCGTGTCGGGATCAACCTGATAGATCACGCGGTGTTCCGACACGACCAGCAGATACCGCCCGGGGCGGTCCTCGATCGGCGCGCCTGGATACGGATGTACTCAGCCCGGTGCCGTCGTCACCCCGCGGGTCATCTCGGATGGTTGAGCGGAAGGCTGGCCTTCTATCCGGGGGGACGGAAGAGGCGCGTCCGGGTCGTGGTCCAGCAAGTCTAGCCAAGCCTCGACTTCGGCGTCCGTCTCCGGATGACGTCGCGGGAAGTCTTGTAGTGTCATGCCATGTGCTGGTCGAGGATCGTCTTCCTGATCGAGGCGCCGAGCGTGTATTTGGGATCGACCATGTTGCCGAGGCGAACGCGGCCGCACTGGGTGAGAAGCATGTAGGCCTCGATCTCGTCGAAGCCGTAATCGGCCGCGAGCCAGCGGACCAGTTCGCGATACGCGATCCGGGCCGCGTCCTCCATCGGACGCGACGAGCCGATGGTCATGATCAATTCGCTGGTCTCCAGGCGCGGCCAGCGTATGGTCCAGCCCTTGATCAGGTCGATCTGGATCGTCGTCGTGGTCGGATGTTCCAGCGCCACGCCGCACAATTCGCCGTCACCCTGGGTCGCGTGGCAATCACCCAGATAAAGCAGCCCGCCCGCGACCTGCACCGGCAGATAGATGATCGCGTCCGGCCCGATGTCGGGCAAATCCATGTTGCCACCGTAATAGTCGGGAACCAGCGAGGAGATCGCCTCGATTTCGGGCGACGTCCCGATGGTCCCGATGAAGGGCGCGTATGGCAGCGTGATCTTGTCGCTCCACACCGTGCCGTGCTCGGCGGTGACATGCAGCTTCTTGACCCGTTCGGGAAGCGGCGGGTTGAGCAGCGCGGTGTCGCCGGTCGACACCAGTCCGCCGAAATCGGGCATGATCACCGTGGTGCCGACCGGCTGCGGACCGCGCGGCCGGATCGACGCGATGCGGACCGCGAGGCAGTCGCCCTTCTCGGCGCCCTCGACATGGATCGGCCCGTTCTGCGGATTGAGGAAGGGAAAGTTCAGGATCGCGGACGGACTGTCGGTCTCGGAGCGTATCCTGCCCTCGAAGGCGTCATGGGTTTCGACCGAGACCAGCGCGCCCGGTGCGACGTGCAGGACCGGCTTCACATACGGACCGTAGACATAATGGTAGGTGCCTTGCTCGGCCTCCGTCATGCCGTGCTCGGCGGTGACCCGGCCGGCGGCGATCCCGCGGCTTGCCATGATCGATGTGTCGAACCAGGACATGTGCTCCCCTTTCTGGCTAGACGGCGAGGTGCGCGCGCATCGCGTTGCGGTCATGCATCTCGTCGTTCGGAAGTTCGGCGGTGATGCGTCCCTTGTCCATGACGTGACAGCGTCGGGCCGCCGCCTGGATCATGTCGAGATTCTGCTCGACGAACAGGATGGTGATCCCGGTGTCGCGATTGAGTGCGACCATGACGCGGGCGATGTCCTGGACGATGGAAGGCTGGATGCCCTCCGACGGCTCGTCGAGCAGCAGCAACGAGGGGCGGCCGATCAACGCACGCCCGATCGCCAGTTGCTGCTGCTGGCCGCCCGACAGCGTCCCGGCGCGCTGGCGCCGGCGTTCGCGCAGGATCGGGAACGTCGCATAGACGAATTCGTATCCCGTCGATGTCGCGCGACCCATCGAGGCGGCGACGCGAAGATTCTCGTCGACCGTGAGCCGGGGAAACACGTCCCTGCCTTGCGGCACATAACCGATGCCGCCCCGCGCGCGCAGATGCGGACGCATCGTGCCGATGTCGCGCCCCTCGAAGCGCATCGTGCCGGCCATCGGCGGCAACAGGCCGATCAGTGCCCGCATCAACGTCGACTTGCCGACGCCGTTGCGGCCGATGACCGCGACGATGTCTCCGGCCCGCACCTCGAGATCGACACCGAGCAGGATCGGCTTGCCGCCATAGCCCGCGCGCAGGTCGCCGACGGCGAGCATCGCCTCACTCATGCGTCTCTCCGAAATAGATCTCGGCGACGCGCTCGTCGGCCACGATGGCGTCGATCGGGCCTTGCGCGAAGACGCGGCCGAGATGCAGCACGGTCACGCATGCTGCCACCTGGCGCACGAAAGCCATATCGTGCTCGACGGCAAGGATCGTCATCCCCTCCTCGTTGAGCGACTTGATCAGCATGCCGGTGGCATGCGTCTCCTGCGGTGACATCCCCGCGGTCGGTTCGTCGAGCAGCAGCAGCTTGGGCTCGAGTGCCACCGCCATGCCGATCTCGAGCCATTGCTTCTGGCCGTGGCTGAGATCGCCCGCGGGCTGAGCCGACGCCGCGCGCAGATCGAGGAACTCGAGCAGGCGATCGATCTCCCGGTCCAGCGCCACGGGTTGGTGATGACGCTGCAGGGCGATCGCGAGATTCTGGCGCGTGCTCAGCGAGGCGAAAATCCCCGGCACCTGGAACTTGACGCTGATCCCGCGCCGTATGCGCTCGAATGGCTGGAGCCCCGTGATGTCCTCGCCCGCGAACAGGACGCGTCCGGCCGACGGCGCGTAGGTGCCGAGGATGAGCCGGAACAGCGTGCTCTTGCCGGCGCCGTTGGGGCCGATCAGGCAATGGATCTCTCCGGTTTCGATCGTGAGCGAGACGTCGTTGGTGACGTGCAGACCGCCGAAATGCTTGTCCAGCGAGCGCGTCTCGAGGATCGGCATCAGCGCGCCAAGTGCCGCCGCAGCGCCTCGGCCGGAGCCGCGATCAGGCCGCGCGGGGCCGCGAGCACGGTCAGCACGAGCAGCAACCCCATCAGCACCAGCGCGTACTGGCTGCCATAGATGGTCAGCGCCTGGAAGGCGGCGAGCACGATCAGCGTGCCGGCGAGCGTCGCCGTCAGGTCGCTGCGGCCGCTGACCGCGACCCACACGATCGGCAGGGCAGCGGCGTTCAGCCCCATGCTGGAGGGCGTGATGTATTGGCCCCAGGACGTGTAGAGCGCGCCGCTCAGACCGGCGAGCGCACTGCCGATGACGAACGAGGCGAGCTGGTAGCGGCGCGGATCATAGCCGAGCATCTCCGCGCGTTCCGGATTGTCCCTGATGGAAACGAGAACATTACCGAACCGCGAATTGACCAGGATGCGCAGCCCGAGATAGGTGGTGACCAGGATCGCCAGCACGAGCTCGTAGAGCCCGACATCGGGAAACAGCACCAGATCGTGGCCGAACCACGGCAGCGTCAGCGGCGGCATCCCGTTCATGCCGTTGTAGCCGTTGAGGCGCGCGCGGCCGATATGCCATTCCGGGCCGGCGGTCTGCGACATGAACCGTTCGAAGACCAGCGTGACCGAGAGCGTCACGATGCCCACGAACACACCGCCGATCCGGCCGAAGAACATGAAATAGCCGATGACCGCGGCCAGCAGCGAAGACAGTGCAATGGCGGCGATGACGGCGACAATCGTGAAACCGTGCGCGCTGCCGACATCGAGCGTCAGCACCCCATAGGTGTAGCCGGCGAGGCCGAAGAAGGCGGTCTGGCCGAACGACAGCACCCCGCCATAGCCCCAGATGAGACACAGCCCCATGGCCATGAACAGCCAGTCGAAGAAATAGACCGCGTTGCCCACGGTGTAGCCGTCGGTGACCGTCGGATAGAGGGCGGCGAGCGCCAGCACGACCGCGAAACCCGACCAGAACAGCGGCCCGCTGCCGAGCGTCTGTGGACCCTGGAGAAGGCCGATCATGCGCCGCAACTAGCCGCGCTCCTGCAGCAGCCAGCCCGAGACCCCCCGCGGCAGCACGCGGATCATCGCGATGACGGCGATCAGCAGTGCGATCTGCCCCGCGAGCTGCCCCTGCCAGGACGTGGCACCGGCCTTGATCACGCCGAGCACGGCGGCGGCGGGCGCGGTGCCGACGAAGACATCGGCCCCGCCGATCACCACCGTAGAGAACGCCTCCATCAGGAAGGTCCCGCCCATGGTCGGCACGATCGTCATGGTCGGTGCATAAAGGCCGCCGGTGAGACCGGCAAGCGCGGCACCAAGGCCGAACGTCAGGCTGTAGATCAGGCGCGTGTCGACGCCGAGCGCTTCGGCCATGTGCGGCACCTGGATGGTCGCGCGTGCGAGCGTGCCGAACCGCGTCGCGTTGAACAGCAGATAGAGACCGCCCAGCAGCAGGATCGCGGCCGCGATCAGGACGAGGCGGTAGACCGGATAGGACAGGCCGCCGGACGAGACGCTGCCGAACGGCGTGCCGACACCGGGCAGGCTCGATCCGAGCACGATCAGCGTGCCCTGGGTCGCGATCAGGCTGATGCCCCAGGTGGCGACGATGCTGTCGAGCGGCCGTCCATAGAGGTGGCGGATGACGACACGTTCGACGGCGATGCCGACGACGCCCGCCGCGAGCGCACCGCACAGGATGGCCAGTGGCAGGGGAATGCCCGCGCGCGCGACGCCGACGGTCACGTAGGCACCGCACATGATGAACTCGCCATGCGCGAGGTTGATCACGCCCATGGTTCCGAAGATGACCGCGAGGCCGCAAGCCGAGAGAACCAGGAACGCGAAGGCGTCGCCGCACTGGTAGAGCAGGCTGAAAAGCGACGCCACCCGGTCAGCCCTTCGGCGGCGGATTGCTCGGCGTGTACTGCGCGTCGGGATCGTGCTTGGTCAGGTCGCAGCCATTGTCGCCCAGCCAGTACGGCTTGATGTCATGCCAGACCTTTGGAAAGCTGATCGAGTGGTCCTCGTTGACGCGCGCGAGATAGATCGTGTGCGACGTGTGCTGGCTCTTGGGATCGATGCACATCTTGCCTTCGGGCGCCTCGAAACAGACGTCGCCCTTGCCGATCACCGCCCGCAGGTCGTCACGCTTGGTGGAACCGTGCGCCCGCTCGACCATCTCCTTGTAGAGATAGACCGCCGCGTAGGAGTTCTCCGCCTCCTGGTTGACATAGGGCTCGTTCGGGAACTTCGCATGCCAACGCTGGAGGAAGGCCTTGCTGGCGGGGCTGTCGACCTCCTCGATATAGTTGGTGGTGACATACATGTTGGCGAGCGTGGGTGGCGGAAAACGCTTGTGCTCGTAGCCCTGGCCGACATTGACCGAGCTGCCCATCGGCACATGCAGGTCGGCCGCATGCGCCTGCCCGTAATAGGAGGATTGCGCGGTGCCGACGAGCAACGTCATCAGGATGTCGGGATGGGCCTTCTGGATGTTCTGGATGGTCTGCGAGAATTGCGAGACGCCGAGCGGGATGAATTCCTGCCCGGCCATCTGGCCGCCCTGCTGCTTGACGATGTCGCGCACCCACTCGGCCGAGATCTGGCCGAAATTGTAGTCGGCGGCGATCGTGTAGATATGCTTGCCGAACTTGTCCATCATCCACGGGATGAGGGTGGAGAATTGCTGTTCCGGAACCGCGCCGGTGACGATCATGTGGGCGTCGCAGACGCCCCCCTCATACTGGTTGTTGTACCAGACGAACCCGTCGAGCTGATCGACGATCGGGCGGTAGGCTTCGCGTGACGCGCTCGAGAAACCGGCGAAAACGACGTCCGCATGGTCTCGCTGCAGCACGCGTCGCATGAATTGCTGGTAGCGCGTGTTGTCCGATTGGGTGTCGTAGATGTCGAGCGCGATCGGGCGTCCGGCAATGCCGCCCTTGGCGTTGATCTCGTCGGTGGCGAGCTCGATCCCGTGCACCTTGCCGATGGTGGCGATGGCGAAATCGCCCGACTCGTCCTCCAGCACCCCGAGCTTGATCGGCTCGGCGGCACAAGCTGCCACCGCCGGGACGGCCAAGGTCACGACGCAGACGGTTCCCAGCAACACCTTACGCATGTCGTTTCTCCGGATCGATGACGTTGGTAGGTTCGGGACCGGCCTGCTCCAGCCACATCTCGCAGAAATCCTCGATGCCCAGGCGTGCATGCATCGCGCGTCGTCGCAGCGTCTCGTAGGCGGCCTCGTCATCGATCGGCTCGAGCGCCATCATCCGCAGGATCGCCTTGACGACATGGCGCCGGCCGCGGCGGCGGCGGTCATGCTCGGCGAGACGATGGTCGGCGAGCCTCCTCCGGTTGAAGGCATTCACCGCGAGGAACAACGAGGAATAGACCGCGCCGCCATGAACCGGCTTGCGGATGAAGGCGGTCGCACCTGCCTCGACGAGCATGCGCAGCCGGCTTGGAACCTCGGTGCCGACCAGGCCCACGACCGGCACCATCGTCCCACTCGCGAGCATCGTCATCAACGCCCCCGGCACACCTTGGTCGCCGTCGATGATCAGCAGGTCGCAATCCTCGGACGGATCGAGATCGGCGGCATCGGGCACATGGAGCGCGAGCACGCCGAGGCGCGTCAGGCTCGCCCGCAGCGTGTCGGGCATGATCTGGGAGACGACGACCGCGCGCATGCCCCCGAAGTTCTGGACCAGGCGTCTCGTCACGAGACGATCCTCAGTCGCGGAGTCCCGATCGCCTCGAGGCGTGACGCCGTGCGGGTGAGATAGGGATCGGGTGCGACCGGGGCGGGCGCCTGGTGAATGATGTCGAACCGCCCATCGGCGCGCGAGCGGCCGATCCGCGGCGTCAGGAACGCGTGCATTGTCTGCGGGTCGAGCCGGACCTCGCCTTGCGGCGCCCGGAGCGACTGCCTGCCGGCGGCGGCGAGAACGGCTCCCGGCTCGTCGGTGCCGGCGGCCGCCAGCGAGGCTGCCATCAGCCGGACCGCGACGTAGGAAGCCTCGGCGTCGGCGCACACGACCGGGCCCTCCGGGAAACGCGCCACGTAGGCCGCGATGAAGCGGCGGTTCTCGTCGGTTTCGACCGACGAGAAATAGACGCTCGAGCTGAGATGGCCGTTGCGCGCGCCTTCGTCGATCGCGAGAAGCTCCGGTTCCGAAAGGCTGCAGCTCAACACCGGCATCGTCCGCTTCTGGTCGATCCCGCACGCCTCGCACGCGGCCCGGAGTGCTGCGAAAAATCGATAGGCCGAACTGCCGATCAGCGTCTCGAACACGAAATCGGGCCTTGCCTCGAGAATGATGTCGATCAACTGATCGAAATCGGTCTCGCCCACCGGCACGTAGCGTTCGCCCAGCACCGTCCCGCCACGCGGCAGCAGCACGTCGCGCAGGATGCGGTTGTTCTCCCAGGCCCAGATGTAGTTCGAGCCGACGCAGAAGATCCGTCTTCCGGCCTGGCGGAGCACATGCTCGATCAGCGGAACGATGTGCTGGTTCGGCGCCGCCCCGGTATAGACCACGTTCGACGACGTCTCGAAGCCCTCGTAATGCGACGGATACCAGAGCAGGGCGTCGTGCTTCTCGAAGAGCGGGACCAGTTCCTTGCGGCTCGACGAGGTGTAGCAGCCGACGACATGGCGGACGCCGTCGTCGAGCATCGCCCGGCACAGGGCCGGATAGCGGCCGAGCACGCCCCCCGGGTCGGCCTCGACCGGCCGCAGGCGCGCCGCACCCTCTTCCGCGACCTGCTCGAGAGCGAGCGTCGCACCGTTACGCATGGCGCGTCCGACGATGTCGTACGGACCGCTCGTCGAGAACAGGAGGCCGATCGATGTCGTGCGCACGCAGCCCTCCCGTGAACGACAAAAGCCCGGTGGCGGCTCGCCAACGGGCTCCATTGCCTATGATTTAATCTGCAGATTGCCTAAGAAATTGGCGAATACATGAGCGCCGCTGCTCTTCGCCTAATAACGAGGCTGAATGACCCGGTCCGAACTGTCAACACGCTTTTCGACGTGGCCATGGTCAGTCCGCGCGCGCGAGCGGCTTCGCCCAGCACGCCATCCAGTTGACGCGGGTGTTGCCTTGCCACCAGGCGCGATGCACGAGCGGCAGATATCCCATGCCGGTCAGCGCCACGCGCCGCAGTCCGTGCCGGGCCAGCCGGTCAGCCACCTCGTCCGGGTTGCGGAAATCCGCCCAGCGATGGGTGCCCGGCGGCAGGACCCTGAGTATGTATTCGGCGCCGATCTTGGCGAGCGCCAGGCTCTCGGGCGTGCGGGCGATCGAGGAGACGAACAGCAGTCCGTCCGGGGCGACATGGGTCGCGAGCCGCGCAAGGAAGCCGTCGAGATCCTCGACATGCTCCACGACCTCGAGACAGCAGACGATCTCGAACCGTTCATCTTCCGCCAGCGCTTCGGCCGGCGTGCCCTGACGGTAGTCGATCGCGAGCCTGGGCGCGCACCCGGCCGCGTGCTTTCGGGCAACCGCGATGTTCCCGGCGCTCACGTCGATGCCGGTCAGCACGGCACCCTTCCTCGTCAGCGCCTCCGAGAGAAGACCCGCGCCGCAGCCGACATCGAGCACCCGCCGGCCTGCGAGCGGACCGAGTTGCGCGCGGGCGCGATCCTCGATCCAGGCGGCGCGCATCGGGTTGATCACGTGCAGCGCCCGCATCGGTCCCTTCGGATCCCAGAACCGGGCCGCCTGGCGGTCATAGAACCGCCGCTCGCCGCGCGCGGCGCCGTCCCTCGGTGGAAAGTCAGTGTCGCTCATGCGCGAGAAATGGCGAGCAGGGAGTCGATGTCGACGTGACGCTCCAGATGGACCGCGAAATCGTCGAGGATGCGATCGATGCCGGCCTCGTGGTCATGCCCCGAAGCCTTGCCCGACAGCAGCGCGCCACGGAATGCGTCGTTGGCGAACAGCCCGTGCAGATAGGTGCCGCCGACGAGACCATCGGCGGAGCGCGCGCCATCGCATGCGCCGTCATCGAGCCGCGCGAACGGACGATCGCAATCGGGACCGGTCGTGACTCCGAGATGCATCTCGTAGCCCCTGACCGGAATGCCGCCCGGTTCGGTGCGACCGGCGACCTCCGTCAGATGCTTCCCGGGAGCAAGCACGGTCGTGACGTCGAGCAACCCGAGTCCCTCCGCCTCGCCCGGCGCCCCCTCGATCCCGAGCGGGTCCGCGACAACCCGGCCCAGCATCTGCAAGCCCCCGCAGATGCCAAGGATGCGGCCGCCACGCCGATGGTGGGCCGCGAGGTCGACAGGCCAGCCCGCACGCCGCAGCGCGCCGAGATCGGCGATCGTGGCCTTGCTGCCCGGGATCACGACAAGGTCGCAATCGCCCGGCAGCGCCTGCTCGAGCGGCAGCAGCATCAGCGTCACGCCCCGTTCAGCCGCCAACGGATCGAAATCGTCGAAATTGGCGATGTGCGGCAGCAGCGGGACAGCCACCCGCATGCTCTCCGGGCGCCCGTCCGCGCGGCCGCCCGACGGCATCAGGTCGAGCGCGTCCTCCCGCGGCAGCCTTGCCGCGGCCTCGAAATGCGGGATCAGCCCGAGCGGCGCCCAGCCCGTCGCGGCTCCGATCGCCCGCATGCCGTCCTCGAACAGCGACAGGTCGCCGCGCATCCGGTTGACCAGGAACCCCCGGACGAGCGCACGGTCTGCGGGATCGAGCACGGTGTGGGTGCCGACCAGGCTCGCGATCACCCCGCCGCGGTCGATATCGCCCACGATCACCACCGGGACCCCGGCCGCGCGCGCAAATCCCATGTTGGCGATGTCGTTGGCCCGCAGGTTGATCTCGGACGCGCTGCCCGCGCCCTCGACGATGACGATGTCATGGGCACGGGCGAGCCGCGCGAAGCTGTCGAGCACGAACCTCATCAGCGTGGGCTTGATCGCCTGGTAGGCCCTGGCGTTCGCCCGTCCGTGGATCCGCCCCTGGACGATGATCTGCGAGCCGTCGCCCTGCGGCTTGAGCAGCACCGGGTTCATGTCGCTGACCGGTGCCAGGCCGCAGGCACGCGCCTGCAACGCCTGCGCACGCCCGATCTCGCCGCCGTCCTCGGTCACGGCGGCATTGTTGGACATGTTCTGCGGCTTGAACGGCGCCGGCCGCAGGCCTCGTGCGCGAAGCGCCCGGCAGAGTCCTGCCACGACGAGGGACTTGCCCACCGAGGAGCCGGTGCCTTGGATCATCAGCGCGGTCATCAGGCGGACGGCCAGGGCGCTGCCCTGGACCCGCCAGGGGCAGGCGCCCCTGGACCCGCATCAATACTCAATCCCCACCTGCGCTTTCACGCCGGCGGCGAAATGGTGCTTGGTCGGCTCGAAGCTGGTGACAAGGTCCGCGGCCTCGATCAGCCCAGCGGGCGCGTTGCGGCCGGTCGCCGCGACATGCAGCATCGCCGGCCGCGCCGCGAGGCCCGCCAGCACCGACGCGAGATCGAGATAATCGTAGCGCAGCGCGATATTGAGCTCGTCGAGCACCAGCAGCCCGAGGCTCGGATCGTCCCGCAGCGCCATCGCGCGAGACCAGGCAACCCGGCAGGCCGCGACGTCGCGCGCCCGGTCCTGGGTCTCCCACGTGAAGCCCTCGCCCATCGTGTGCCAGTCGACGCGGTCGCCGAACGCCTGCATCGCTCGCCGCTCGGCCGTGTCCCAGCCGCCCTTGATGAACTGCACCACGCCCACGCGCTGGCCTGTGCCGAGCATGCGCAGCGCCAGTCCCATCGCCGCCGTGGTCTTGCCCTTGCCGCGCCCGGTATGGACCATCAACAGGCCCTTCTCGACGGTCTTGGACGCCACCTCGCGGTCCTGGACCTCCTTGCGCCGCTCCATCCTGGCGCGATGGCGTTCGGGGTCGGGCTGGCTCAAGGCAGGCTCCTGAACGCGGGGATGGTGGGCGGGCCGGGATGTGCTACGTTGTCCATTCGGGACATATGCCCGAGCCGGCGCTTTTCGGCCCAAGATCTGCCCTACGACCCGCTTCACGCGGTTACGCATCGGTGCATCGGTTGCGGAAAAGTCAAGAAACCCCGTGACGTGCGGGATGCTGGAAGAGAAGGAGGCTCCGATGTCTGTCGGAACAGTGAAGTGGTTCAACGCGACCAAGGGCTATGGCTTCATCCAGCCGGATGACGGCTCCAAGGACGTTTTCGTGCATATCTCGGCGGTCGAGCGCTCAGGCCTCGGCCAGCTCAACGAGGGCCAGAAGGTCAGCTTCGAGCTCGAGCGCGGCCAGCAGGGCAAGACGTCGGCCGTCAATCTGCAGGCGGTCTGACCGGGTCTGGCGGGGTCCACCGGACCCCGCCTTTCCTTTTCGGTCGATCGCTGCAGGAGCGGGATTATGGCGTTCAAGCCGAACTACAACCATCAGAAGATGGAACGGGACCGGGCCAAGCAGGCCAAGAAGGAAGAGAAGCTTCGCGAGAAGCAGGAGCGGCGCCGCGCCGAGCTCGAGCCGGGCGCCGAGCCAGCCGAGGGCCAGCCGCCCACCGAGAACGAGCCGTGAAGAGCCGCTCCGCGAGTTCGGTCGTGATGTTCGACGTCACCTACATCGATGGCAGCGTGACCTCCCGCCGCAAGGTCGCCGGCGTCGCCCTCGGCGGCCTCGACGGCGACGAACCGGCCAAGCACATCATCGCCCAGCAGGACCGTGAGATCGGACAGGCATCCGGCCGACCACGTCCCGAGATCAAGTCGATCACGCGCTCGAAGGTCTGACGGCCATACGGCCGCTGCGAGCCGCTTTCGCCGTTCTGGCGATGGTAGGCGCTAGCCCGGTGGCCGCGGTCGAGCCGGCCGGTTGCGGCACCGTCGTGGTGCCGGCGGGGGTTGGTCTCAGCATCTCGACGCCGGTCAATACGCTCCATCCCGTGCTAACGACCGGGTCGTTGCTGGAACGACAGCTCTACAGCCTCATGTATCGGCCGATGTTCTGGATCGATCCGCAGCACCGGATCGACTGGGGCGAGAGCCTCGCATCGTCGGTGGAGGTCGCGGACGGTGGAGCCACCTTTCAGGTCACCCTCAAGCCGTATCGATGGTCCGACGGCGCGCCGGTCACGGCGGACGACGTGCGCTATTGCTGGGAAATGATCCGCGAGCTCGGCCCGCGGTTCGCGAACTTCCAGACCGGCGGCATCCCGCAGATGGTTCGCGATGTGATCGTGACCGGGCCGCATACGCTGGAGTTCCGGCTGACGCACGCGGTCAACCCGGCCTGGTTCGAGATCAGCGGCCTGGGCTTGCTGTATGCGCTGCCCCGGCATGCCTGGGGACGTCTCGGCATCGGCCAGCAGCAAGGCCTGCAGAGCACGACATCGTTCTACGACGTTGTCGACGGACCCTTCCGGCTGGAGCGGCTGGCGGTTGGTCGATACGCGACGTTCCTGCCTAACCCGTCCTACGACGGACACCAGCCCCGCATCCGCCGTCTGGTGGTGACCTTCCTGCAAGGTGCCGATCCGTTGGCGGAGTTGCAGGCGGGGCAGGTCGATATGGCGAACCTGCCGTTCTCGGTCTGGGACGCTGCAAAGGGACTGACCGGTTTCGACACCGTGTCGGTCGGACCGATCGCGGCCTACACGACGCTGCTGCCGAACCTTGCCAGTCCGGCTGCATCGTTCCTGGCCGATGTCGGGGTGCGCCAGGCGATCGCGATGGCGATCGACCAGCAAGAGATCATCCGGGTGGTGTTCCATGGCAACGCGCTGCCCAACCCGGGTTTCGTGCCGGAAGCGTTGATCGATTTTCTTTCGCCCGCAATTCGATCGGGGCGAACGCCGGTCGATTACGACCCTGCCAAGGCCGCGATGCAGCTTGAACAGTCGGGCTGGCTCGAAGGGCCGGACGGCGTCCGCCGGAAGAACGGCAGACGTCTCGCGTTCGAGGTCCTGACGACAGCGGGTGCCGCGACAGGCCTGACGATGCTGCAGGTGATCAAGAAGGATCTGGCCGCTGTCGGGATCGAGCTGCAGATCAGGGAAGCCGAGTTCAACCAGCTCCTGGCGCGCATGGCCGGTCCGGCGAGCGGATGGCAGGCGGCGTTCCTTTCATGGAGTCAGCCCGGCTATCCCGACGGCACGCAATTCTTCAGGGGCGGCAGCAGCAGCAACTACGAGCACTACAGCAGCAAGACGATGGACGGTCTGCTCGATGCCTCGGTCGACGAGCCGGGCACGGCCGGATTGTTCGCGCTCGAGGACTACGTGGTGGCGCAGCAACCGATGATCTTCCTGCCGGACGGTTTTGCAACCGTTCTGGTCCGTCCCGGCATCGACGGCGTGAAGCGTTTCATCAGCCCGAGCGGGACCTGGTCGCCGGAATACCTCACGCTGCATGGCGCGATGGCGTGCCATTGATCGGGCGTTGCCTCGCCTGCCTGCTGGCGTTCGCCGCTCTCGGCATGCCCTCTGGGCTCGCGTCGGACTGCGGGACGGTGATCGTGCCCTCGGGCGTCGGGCTCGGCGATCCGCAGCCGGTCGACACGCTCGATCCCGTGCTCGCGACAGGCACGATCTATGAGCAGCAGGCCTACCAGATGCTGTATCGGCCGGTGGTCTGGTCCAACGAGAAGCACGAGATCGACTGGAACCTGGGCCTGGCGTCCGCGATCGATGTGCAGGATGGCGGCGCGACCTTCGTCGTCACCCTCAAACCCTATCTCTGGTCGGATGGCCATCCGGTCACCGCCGACGACGTGCTCTATTGCTGGCAGCTCATCAAGGCGCTTGGCGAAACCTACGTCCTTTATGGAACCGGCGGCATTCCGCAATTGGTCAAGGACGTCTCCGTGACCGGACCTCACACCCTGGTGGTCCGCTTGACCAAGACGGTCAATCCGCAATGGTTCCAGCAATCGGGACTCGGCCAGTTCTACGCGCTCCCGCGTCACGCCTGGGGCCGCTTCTCGATCGCCCAGCAGCAGAGCCTCCAGAGCACGCCCTCGTTCTACGACATTGTCGACGGGCCCTTCCATCTCACCGAATTTCACCTCGGTCGCTACGCCGTCTTCGAGCCGAACCCGCTCTATGGCGGGCACAAGGCCACGATCAAACGGCTCATCGTGAATTTCCTGCAGGGCACCGACCCCCTCGCGGCGCTGACAGCGGGCCAGGTCGACATGGCGACCCTGCCGTTCACCATCTGGGACAAGGCGCGTCATCTGCCCGGGTTCCGATCGGTCTCGATCGGCCCGACCTCCGGCTATTTCACCATCATCCCGAACATGAAGAACCCGAATGCGCCGTTCCTGGCCGACGCCCGTGTCCGCCAGGCGATCTCGATGGCGATCGGCCAGAAGCGGATCATCGACACGGTCTTTCACGGCCAATCGCTGCCGGTCCGCGGCTTCGTGCCCACCGCGCTCACCGACTATCTCGCGCCGGACATCAAGGACGGGCATCCGTCGCTGACCGACGACCCGGCGCGCGCACGCGCCCTGCTCGACGACGCGGGCTGGCGCACCGGCCCGGACGGAGTGCGCACCAAGGACGGCAAGCGGCTTGCTTTCGACATCCTGGTCACGGCCGGAGTGGAGGAACGTTTGGAGACGCTCGAGCTGGTGGAAGCCGATCTCGCCGCCGTCGGGATTTCTGTCCACATCAAGGAAGTCCAGTTCAACCAGCTCTTCGCGCGCATGCTCGGACCGCCGACCGCCTGGGATTCGGTCTTCATCGGCTGGTCGATCCCGGGCTACCCGGAGGGCAACCAGTTCTTCAAGACCGGCAGCTCGTCGAACTATGAGCGCTACAGCAACCCCGGCATGGACCGGTTGCTCGAAGCGGCGGTCGATAAGCCGGGCCTCGACGAGCTGTTCCATGTCGAGGACCTGGTGATGGCCGAGCAGCCGATGATCTTCCTGCCCGAGGGCTTCCACCAAGTGCTGGTCAGGCCCGGGATCGAGGGCGTGACCGACTTCGTCAAGCCGAACGGCACCTGGTCGCCCGAGTTCCTCCATCTGAGTGGACCGATGGCGTGCCCCTGATCCGCTCGCTCGGCCGGCGCCTCGGCGCGTCGCTGCTGTCCCTGTTCATCCTGGTCAGCATCTCTTTCGTGCTCGTGCACCTCACGCCGGGCGGCCCGGCCTTCTCGATCCTCGGCCTGAAGGCGACCGCGCAGTCCGTCGCCGCCGTCAACAAGGCGCTCGGCCTGTCCGTCCCGCTCTGGCAGCAATACGCGATCTGGTGGTGGCACCTGCTGCACGGCGACCTCGGCTTCTCGTATCTCCTCCATCGCCCGGTCGGCGAATTGCTGCTGAGCTACGAGCGCAACACCATCGTGATGTATGGCCTCGCGATCCTGCTCAGTGCCGCGATGGCGATCGGGCTCGGCATGGCGCACGGCGTGCTCTACCGCCGGCCGGCCGGCACCCTGCTGTCGCTGCTGGAACTGACGCTCTACGCGATGCCGTCGTTCTTCCTCGGCGCAATCATGGTGCTGATCTTCGCGACCTCGCTCGGCTGGCTGCCCCCCGGCGGCCTCGTCGATCTGCGGCTCGAGACGCCGACCATCGGTTCCTATCTGCGCCACCTGATCCTGCCGGTGACCACCATCGCGCTGATCACCATGGCCGGGCAGGCGCGCTATTTCGCCCAGGCCGTGCATGAGGAGCTGGGGCGCGACTATGTGCGCACCGCCGTCTCGAAGGGTGCGACGTCGCGGCAGGTGCTGTTCGGCCATGTCCTGCGCAACGCGCTGCGCCCGCTGGTCACCCTGCTCGGGATCTCGTTTCCCTACGTGTTCGCCGGCGGCGTCGTGGTCGAGACGGTGTTCTCCTATCCTGGCCTCGGTTGGCTGCTCTGGCGCTCGGCGCTCTTGCAGGATTATCCGGTGCTGATCGCGATCGTCCTGCTGATCGGCGTGCTCACGATCATCGGCAACCTGCTCGCCGACCTGATCAACGGGCTGCTCGATCCGAGGGCGAACTATGCCTAGGCTCGTCGTCGGGCTGGTCCTCGCCTTCCTCGTGGTGCCTGGAAGCTTTCTCGGCGCCTGGCTCTACGCCGCCGATCCGTTCGCGCTGCACACGCAACTGCCGCTGGCACCGCCCTCGCTCGCCCATCCGCTCGGCACCGACGCGCTCGGGCGCGACCTGCTCGCGCGGCTGTTCTCCGGCGGCGTCGCGACCTTGCTGGTCAGCCTGCCCGCGACCCTGCTCACGTTCCTGATCGGCTCCGCCTACGGACTTGCCTCCGGGCTCGCGCCCGCCTGGCTCGACCAGGTGCTGATGCGAGTGCTCGACGCGATGCTCGCGCTGCCGGCCTTGATCGTGCTGATCTTCTTCGCGGCCCTGGTGACGCTGAACATCCCGAGCCTGATCCTGCTGCTCGGCTTCATCTCTTGGCCCAGCCTCGCGCGTCTGGTGCGCAACGAGACCATCGCGCAGCGCGACCGCGAGTTCGTGCTCGCCGCGCGCCAGTCGGGCGGCAGCCGCTTCTATGTCGCGCGCGTGCACCTCGCCCGCGTCATGGCGCCGATCCTGGTGGTGAACGCGACGCTGCTGACCGGCGAGATGATCGTCGTGCTCTCGGCGCTGAGTTTTCTCGGCTTGGGCGTGCAGCCGCCGCAGACGAGCTGGGGCGGCCTGCTCGAGAACGGCCTGTCGCTGATCGCGCTCAAGCCATGGTGGCTGATCCTGCCGCCCGGCCTGATGATCTTCGCCGCCCTGTTCTCGACATCGCTGATCGGGGAGGCCCTGCTCGCGCGCCGGGTCGGCGCGCGATGAATGCGGCGCTCCGCCTGGACCGGGTCTCGGTCTCGATCGGCGGCACGCGTCTGCTCGACGAGCTCGACCTGACCGTCGAACGCGGCGAGTTCCTCGCACTCGTGGGCGAATCCGGATCGGGCAAGACCATCGCCGCGCTCTCGGTCACGCGCCAGTTGCCGCCGGGTGCCGAGCTGTTCGGCCGCGTGGTGGTCGACGGCATCGACGTGCTCACGCTCGACGGGCCGGCGCTGCGCCAGGTGCGCGGCGGCGCGGTCGGCATGGTGTTCCAGAACCCGCTATCGGCACTCAACCCGTCGCACACGGTGGGCGCGCAGATCGCCGAAGCGGTCAGGCTGCACCGGCCGATTTCCCGGCAGGCGGCGCGCGCGCGCGCGCTCGACCTGATGCGCGAGGTCGGCATCGGCGATCCGGAGCAGCGGATCGACGATCACCCGCACCGTTTCTCCGGCGGTCAGCGCCAGCGCGTGATGATCGCCATCGCGCTCGCGGCCGAGCCGCGGCTGCTGATCGCCGACGAGCCCACCACCGGCCTCGATCCGCTCGTCGCCACGCAGATCCTGGCCCTCCTCGCCCGACTACGGCGGACGCACGAGATGGGCGTCCTCTTCGTCACCCACGATTTCGGCGTCGTGCGCGCGCATGCCGACAGCGTGCATGTGCTCTACGCCGGACGGACCGTGGAAACGGCACCGTCCGGTCCCCTGTTCACGCATCCGCGCCACCCCTACACCGCTTCCCTGCTGTCGGCGGTGCCGGTCGCCGGCCGGCGGGTGCTGACCGACATCCCCGGCCAGATGCCCGAACCCGGACGCCGGCCGCCCGGTTGCCGCTTCGCGCCGCGCTGCGACCGGCGCGAGGCCGCGTGCGAGGCGGCCTATCCGCCGCTCGAAACCGATGGCGTCACGCGCGCGGCCTGCCTGTTCCCGCTGACCGAACCGCTCGCGCGGCCGGCCTCGGATGCGGCGCCGATCGCGATGCGCGCGAATTCGGAACCGTTCCTGGTGCTCGACCAGGTCGCCGTGCGCTACGGCAAGCGCCACTCCGCATCGCTGCGTGACGTGTCGCTCACGATCGGACGTGGCGAATGCCTCGGCATCGTCGGCGAAAGCGGCTCGGGCAAGTCCACGCTCGGGCGCGCGATCCTGCAGATGGTGGCCCATGAAGGGCGGATCACGCTCGACGGCCGCGCGCTCGGTTCGCTGTCGGGCGCGCAGGCGTTGCAGGCGCGGCGCCGGCTCCAGGTCGTGTTCCAGGACCCGCGCGAGTCGCTCAACCCGACGATCTCGATCGGCGAGATCGTGACCGAGCCGCTGCGGATCGCGGGCATCGGCCGTGCCGAGCGGCGCCGGCGCGCCGGTGGCCTGCTCGAGCATGTCGGGCTGCCGGCCTCGCTCGCGGGACGGGCGCCACGCTCGATGTCCGGCGGCCAGGCGCAGCGCGTGGCGATCGCGCGCGCGCTCGCGGCCAGGCCCGACCTGATCGTGCTCGATGAACCCACCTCGAGCCTCGACGTGTCGACCCAGGCGACGCTGCTGAACCTGCTGCGCGCTCTCGGGCGAAGCGACGGGATCGCCTACGTGCTGATCAGCCACGATCTGGCGGCGGTCAGTTTCATGGCCGACCGGATCGCGGTGTTGCGCGACGGCGAGATCGTCGAGGTGCAGGACACCGCGTCCCTGCTCGCGGCACCCAGGGATGCCTACACGGCCGCACTGGTGCAGGCGGCACTCGGAAACGCCTAGCGAGGACGCTGTCCTCGACCTGCCAAGGGCCGGCGGCCCTTGGATCCCGGTGGACAAGTCCTGACGCCAACCTGACAGTAACGTCCGCGCTGCGGATCAATCCACTGCGCGCGCGTGACGCACGGTTCATGGTTTCATCACATTGTCATCTTGCCGGCGGGACAGAGTGCGAGGCGAGCACTATACAGCCTGCGTCCATCAAGACGCGCCCGCGCCGCACGCCATTGGCGCGCCCGCATCTTGAGCAACGATGACGATGGGAAACCCGCGCATGAAATGTTCGACCTCACTCAGTCCGATCGGCGGCCTTCTGGCGCTCGGGCTCTCGATTCCCGCGCTGGCCGCGCCCTCGACCGAGTTCCCGACCTACACGGTCGGTCCGCAGAAGAACGGTTCGATCATCGCCTCGAACCTGCAGCGCCTCACGCCGGCCGGCCGGCAGATCGACCTGGGCTCGCCCGTGCGCGCCAAGGCCGTGGCACTCAATCCGATCGCGAACAGCCACACCGCCGCCATCCTCGAGATGGGCGCATCCGAGGCGGTGAAGATCATCGACACCAAGAGCGGCGTCGTGCTGCAGAGCTTCATCCCGGCGCAGGACAGCAGCGGCTCGTTCACCGGCATCACCTATTCCGCCGACGGCAAATACCTCTTCTTCAGCCAGGACAGCTCCTACCTCGAAGTGGCCAAGGTCGACGGCAAGGGCCTGCTCAGCGAGTATGGACGTGTCACGCTCCCGCCCGACACCTCGATCCCGCTCTACACGTCGAGCACGGCGAACCCCGCCGGCGTCGCGGTCTCGGCCGACGGCAAGTCCGCCTACGTCCTGCTCAACCAGAACAACACGCTCGGCGTGGTCGACCTGACCGGGTCCTCGCCGGTGCTCAAGCAGCAGATCCACGTCGGCAATGATCCGAACAGCATCGTCATCGCCAACGGCTTCGCCTATGTCACCAACACGGGCGGCCGGGTCGCGGCCTCCGGCGACTTCACCGACCTCTCGTCGGGCACGCCGATCGTGGCCAATCCGGCGACCGACGCGTCGAGCACCGGCACGGTCTCGGTCGTCGATCTGGCGACGAACCAAGTGGTGAACACGATCGATGTCGGCCTGCAGCCGACCGGCCTGACGGTGTCGGGCTCGACGCTCTACGTCGTCAACACGAACAGCGAGAACGTCTCGGTCGTCGACCTGAAAACCGGCCGCGTCAAGAACACGATCAGCCTGGCAATTCCCTACTACAAGACATTCGGAACCGAGCCATCCGGCATCGCGACCGATGGGAACTACCTCTTCATCGCCTCCTACACGACCAACTCGATCCTGGTCGTCGACCTGGCCGCGAACTACCTGATCGGCTCGATCCCGACCGCATACGGCCCGAGCACCGTCGCCTACGACGCCGCCAACCAGCAGCTCATCGTGACGAACGACAAGGGCATCGGAGCCCAGGGCTCGATCGGCAGCGCCCACGGCGTGAGCGGCTACAACACCCACCAGGACACCGGCACCGTCAGCCTGATCCACATCCCGACGCTCTCCCAGCTGCTCCAGGACAACGTCCAGGTCGCCCAGAACAACCATTGGGACCTGTTCAACAACACGCTCGGCACCTTCTCGATCAACCCGGGCGCGAAGCCGGTCGCCGTTCCGGCGCATATCGGCGAGCCGTCGCTGATCAAGCACGTCTTCCTGTTCATCAAGGAAAACCGCACCTACGACCAGATCCTCGGCGATGTCGCCAAGGGCGACGGCGACAGCTCGCTCGCGGTGTTCGGTGCGGTGACGCCGAACCAGCACGCGCTGGTCCAGCGTTTCCCGCTGCTCGACAACGTCTACGCGCCGAGCCGCCAGTCGGCGGACGGCCATCCCTGGATCGTCTCGTCGATCTCCTCCTACAGCAACGACATCCAGTCGCCCGACTGGGTCCGTTCCTATCCCGGCGGCAACAGCAACGACGTGATGACCTACACGCCGCAGGGCTTCCTGTGGCAGACGGTCAAGGCCGCCGGCCACAGCGTGAAGATGTACGGCGAGTGGAGCGACAGCCAGGTCGTCAACGGCAACTACAGCTGGTCGGACTGGTACAAGGCGTCGCAGATCATGGAGGGCAAGATCAGCGGCACGTCGCCGATCACGCTCACCACCGACACCGAATCGACCAAGGTTCCCTCGGCCGAGGCGATCCTCGATCCGCACTACCCGTCCTTCAACACCGGCATTCCCGACCAGTATCGCGTCGACGTCTGGATGCCGCAGTTCCTGAACTACGAAGCCACCAACACGCTTCCCGACATGGAAATCATCTGGCTGCCCGATGACCATACGTCGGGCTTCACCACCGGCTTCCCGATCCCGACCGCGGCGCAGGCCGACAACGACCTTGCACTCGGCCGCATGGTGGATGCGATCACCCACAGCAAGGATTGGCCCACCACGGCGATCTTCGTCGAAGAGGACGACGCGCAGGACGGCGTCGACCATGTCGACGGTCATCGTCAGCCGGTCTACGTGATCAGCCCGTATGCGAAGCAGTTCGCGACCAAGGCCGACCACACCTCCTACACCGCGGAAAACATCAACCGCACCATCGAGAACATCTTCGGCGCGCAACCGCTGACGCAATTCGACCTCGTCGCGTCGCCGATGCGCACCGTGTTCACCAACACGGCGAACACCGCGCCCTACGACATGGTGCCGGCCACTCTCGACCCCGCCACCTTCCCGACGCCGACCGCATCCGTGAAAGGCGCCGCCAACGATTTCCGCAACGCGTGGCAGCTCGCTTCGGACCATCTCATGGCGGGCCACACCAACCATGCCGACTCGGTCGACGAGAACGTCCTGAACCACGTGATCTGGTATGCGAGCACCAACTTCAGCCGCCCGTATCCCGGCGAGAAGAAGGTGCTTCCGCCGACTTCGTTCCACGCGCGCGCGGTCACGCCAGAGACCGACGACTGATCAGCGATCCCGCACGCAAGGCGCCCTCTCCGGATCCGCCGGGGAGGGCGTTGCTTTTTCGGGCACGCAATGCTTTGAGCCGGCGATGAGCGTGCCCGCCCTGCTCGCGCAAGCCGCCCGGTCGCTTCAGGCCGGACGCGCCGATGACGCGATCCCGCCGCTCCGCGAAGCGGCCCGATTGCATCCGCATGACGCGGCCATCCTGCATGATCTCGGGATCGCCTGCCTCGAGACCGGCCTGACCCGCGAGGCGATCGACAATCTCGAAGCCGCCGTGCGCGCCAATCCGCGTTTCGCGAAGGCCTTCTGGCGGCTCGGCATCGCATTCGAGGCGATCGGCGAGAACGACGCCGCCCTCGGCGCCTACGGCCGTGCGACCGCGTTGCTGCCCTCGCTCACCGAGGCACGATACCGGGCGGCCTGCCTGCTGGAGACGATGGGGTATCGAGACCGCGCGGTCTCGGAATTCCAGCGCGGTGCCGCCTCCAGGACGAGCCTCGGCAAGATCTGCGGCGTCCGCGCAGCCCTGATCGAGGATCGCGACGAACAGGCCGAGCGCATGCTTCGCCGGATCCTCGCCCTGGCACCGGACGACGCGACCGCGCTCGACCTGCTCGGGATGGTGCTCGCGAACGCCGGCCGCCTCGACGAGGCGCGCGACGCATACGCCCGGGCGATCACGGTCGCGCCGGCGCTCGCCGGCAGTTACTACGACCTGGTCCGATGCCGGCGCCTCGTCCCCCTCGACCAGCCTCTCGTCGCACGCATGCAGGCGGCCCTGACCAGCGGCAATCTCGACGCGGAGCAACGCGCGCGCGTGCATCTCGCACTCGGCAAGGCCGCCGATGATCTCGGCGATCCGGCCCAGGCGATGCGCCATTTCGACGAGGCCGATTCCCTCAGGAGCACCCTCGTCGCATTCGACGCCGACGCCTTCGAGGCCGGGATCGACCGGATGGTCGCGCGCTTCACGCTGGAATTCCTCGCATCCGCGCACCATCGCTACGATGACCCGACGCCGGTGCTGATCGTGGGCCTGCCACGCTCCGGCACGACGCTCGTCGAGCAGATCCTGTCCAGCCACGCCGCGGTCGCGGGCGGCGGCGAGATGCCGTTCTGGACCGAACAGGGTCCACGCTGGGCGGCAGCGGACGCAAGCCTCCAGGATCTGGCCGCCGATTATCTGCGCGGCCTGCGCACCTTCGCACCCGCCAGGCGCGTGACCGACAAGATGCCGCTCAACCTGATCTGGGCAGGCCTGATCCATCTTGCCCTGCCGAACGCCACGATCGTCCATTGCCGGCGGGACCCGCTCGACACCGCGCTCTCGATCCATTCGACCTACTTCAACGCGCGCCTGCCGTTTCCGACCGGAGGTGCGGCACTTGTCCGCACCGTCCGCGCCACGCAACGCCTAGCCGACCATTGGCGGCGCGTGCTGCCCCCCGACCGGTTCATCGAGATCGACTACGAGCGGCTCACGGACGATCCCGGACACCAGATCCGGCACCTGGTCGCGTGCTGCGGCCTCGACTGGGACCCCGCCTGCCTCCATCCGGAGCGCAATGCGCGCATCGTCAAGACACCGAGCAAATGGCAGGTGCGCCAGCCGATCACACGCGGCAGCGTCGGAAGCTGGCGCCGCTACGAGCCATGGCTCGGGCCGCTGCGCGCGCTCGCGACCGCCCCCGCGCAGCCGGCCGCATAACGCTGGCGTTGGAGCGAACATGCCGATCGATTGGACCCATGCTGCGCCCTCGATGCTGGCGGCGTTCCTCGCCTCTCTCGTGGAGTTCATCGAGGCGCTCACGATCGTGCTCGCCGTCGGCGCGGTGCGCGGCTGGCGTGGCGCGCTCGGTGGCGCGGGCCTCGGTCTCCTGGTCCTGCTGCTCCTCGTGGCCTTCCTCGGACCGGCGCTCACCCGGATCCCGCTCGACCTGATCCAGCTTGTTCTCGGCGCTCTCCTGCTGCTGTTCGGGATGCGCTGGCTGCGCAAGGCCATCCTGCGCGCGGCCGGCGTGATCCCGCTCCATGACGAGGACGCGGCCTACGCCCGACAGACCGGCTCGCTGCGGACCGCCGCGTTGGCGGAAGGCTGGGACCGGCTTGCGATCTCGACGTCCTTCAAGATCACCATGATCGAGGGCATCGAGGTGGTCTTCATCGTCGTCGCACTCGGATCCGCGGGCAAGGGGCTGCTTCTGCCTGCCGGCATCGGCGCGATCGCCGCACTTCTCGTGGTCATCGCACTCGGTGCGGCGCTTCACAAGCCGGTCGCGATGATCCCCGAGAACGCCCTGAAATTCATCGTCGGCGTGCTGCTCTGTTCGTTCGGAACCTTCTGGGTCGGCGAAGGCATGGGACTGGTCTGGCCGGCCGGCGACTTGTCGGTATTCGCATTGAACGCCTTCTACCTGGCCGCTTCGCTGTCGGCGGTTCCGATCTGCCGAACGTCTGCCGCGTCCGCCGCGAAGTCGCGCGCATGAGCTGGCTCCGGACCGTCTGGTCCGAGTTCGTCGGACTGTTCGTCGATGACGGCAGCTTCGCCGTTTCCATCCTGGTCTGGCTCGCGGTGGCTGGAGTGGGACTGCCTCGGCTCGCGTTGCCCCAGCCCATGCCCCCGGTCATCCTGTGTGCCGGCCTCGTCGCGATCCTGGTGGAGAGCGCCGCGCGGCGCTCACGCGGGAACCGCGATCCATGAACGCGTAAAGGCCTCACCGGAGCGACAGCATGAGGCCGCCGAATGTCCCGATGACGACGATGAGAAGCGGAGGCACGCGCGAGAACGTCAGCAGCGGCAGCAGCGAACAGTGCCAGGCATCCGGCCGCGACGGCACGGGCGGTTGCGGCTCCTCGCCAATCGTTGAGATGCCATTGCGGGAACGAACACCTTCGGACGGACCGGATGATCCACGGCGACAGCATCACCCACCCGGGTCGTGCATCGACAGGCTGCATCATCGAAAACCTGCATGCCCGCCAGCAGGTATGGAACAGCGGCGACCACGTAGTAGCGGTAACGCAATGAGTTGGCGCCTCCTCCTGGTGACGCTCGCGCTGTCCTCCAACGCGTACGCGAGTCCGCCTGCCTGCGCCAGCTGGCCCACGAACATGGCGATGGTCTATCTCAAGAATGCCGGTATCGCTGAGCCAACGAAGCTCGACGAGGGCGCCACGAAAGCGACCATGCTCGCCGCCCAATCCATCGGGAAGGGCGTCTACAAGGAGATCTACGACATTGTCTTTCGCGAGAAGACCGGCAAGCTCGTCGAGGTCGTCACATCGAACGAAGCATCGGAGGTCGAGTGTTCGTTGACGGCGGTGGACGTCTACGTCGTGTCCCGGAGGCTCGGCGGTCGTTGAGGTCAAGGAGAGCGGTTCACGTTCCGCCGGGGAGGGCGTTGCCGTGTCGAGCACGTAACGGCCGCTCATTCACACCATGCCGGCAAGCGCGCCCACGACCACGACGAGAAGCGGAGGCACGCGCCAGAACGTCAGCAGCATGAATGCGCCCAGCGCAAGCGCCGCATCCGCCGGACTGAACACCGCACCGGTCCAGACCGGATCGTAGAGTGCAGCGACCAGCAACCCGACCACCGCGGCGTTGATGCCGCGCATCGAGGCCTGGGCGAACGCAAGCGACCGGACGGCGTTCCAGAACGGCAGCATGCCGATCATCAGCAGAATTCCCGGCAGGAAGATCGCGACGAGCGCGACCATCGCGCCGGGCAGCCCATGCGCGACGGCGCCGAGATAGGCGGCGAACGTGAACAACGGTCCCGGAACCGCCTGCGCGGCGCCATAGCCCGCGAGGAAGGCGCTGTTCGACACCCAGCCCGGTGTCACGACGGCATCGCGCAGCAGCGGCAGCACCACGTGCCCGCCGCCGAACACGAGCGCGCCCGACCGGTAGAAGGCGTCGAATTCCGCACCGGCCCAACCGGAACCGCGTGCCAGCGGAAGCAGCAGCAATACGGCGAACAGCGCCAGGCATCCGGCCGCGACGGAGCGCGGCACGGTCACCGCAAGCGATCCAAGCGATCGGTCGGATGCATCGTCCGACCGGCAGAAGCCGAGACCGGCGGCAGCACCCAGAACGATCGTCGCGATCTGTCCCGCCGGCCCGGGCCGCAGCAGGACCAGGATGGAAGCGAGCCCCGCGATGGTCGCGCGCGGCCGGTCCGGACACAGGGACCGCGCCATGCTCCAGACCGCGTGGGCCACGATCGCGACCGCCACGAGCCTGAGCCCGTGCAGTGCCCCATCTCCGGCGATCCACGGCGCACCGTAGGCGAACAGCACCAGCAGCACCGCCGACGGCAGCGTGAAGCCGGCCCAGGCGGCGAGCCCACCGGCAAGGCCCCCGCGCAGCAGCCCGATCGCGAAACCGGTCTGGCTGGAGGCCGGCCCCGGCAGGAACTGGCACAGTGCCACGAGGTCGGCGAACTCCCGCTCGCCGAGCCACCGCCGGCGCCCCACGAACTCCGCCCGGAAATACCCGAGATGCGCGAACGGCCCCCCGAAGCTGGTCAGGCCGAGCCTGAGAAACGCGACAAACACCTCCGCCATGGTTTCCAAAGGCGCCTGCCTTTGGCGGGGTTGCAGGGGGAGCGCCCCTGCCAGGCTCAGCGCGCGATCTCCACCGGGACCGAGACCAATGCGCCGGCAGGGACCGGCGCATTGACGCCCGCCGGAAGCCGAAGCTCCGACCCGTCGCCGACGTCGCGGCGGTAGATCTCGCCATGGTTGCCGACGGCCTGGATCGCCCGTGACAGCCAGCGATCATCGAGCCCCAGCGCGCGACCGATCCAACCGTCCGCGCCGACCAGTCGCCGCACGATCGGGTCACGGGATGTCTGCGCCAGATCCGCCACGTTCGCGCGCGTGACACCATGCTCCTCGGCCTGCAGCAGGCCGTTGTCCACGGCGGTCACGATCGTCATCAGGCGGGCATCGGCCTCTCGAAGCGCCGGCGCGAGCGGGTCGACGGTGATGGTCCGAGCCAGGATCGCGAAGGTCTTCAAGGCCGGCAGCGAGAGGCGGAGGTTGGCGAGTTCGGTGATGTCGCCGGTGACGAGGTTGCAATGGTTGGTCGCCAGCGCCCCCAGCATCTCGCCGCGCTCCTGGAACGGGAAAGGCGTGAACGCCACGCCGAGCTCGTCGAGGCGGTTGCGAACCGTCTCCATCGCCGGGGTGCCGTCGATCCAGCAGACCCGCGCGCCCTTGATGTCGGTCAATCGCGTGATCCCGAGCTTCGGATCGACCAGGAAGCCTTGCCCGTCGATCAGCACCGGCGGGGCAAAGGCGAGGTGCATCGCCGATCCGAGCGCGGGATCGGGAGTGGCCCCCAGCATGATGTCGGCGTGATGATCGCGCACCTCCCGCAATCCGGAAATCTCGTCACGCCTGGCGTCGATGACCGCCCGCGCCGGATCGCCGAGGATGGAGGCCGCCAGTGCACGGCAATAATCGGTCTCGAACCCGGACACGTTGCCATGTCCGTCGAATTCCGAATAATCGTCGGTGTCGATGTTGACGGCGCAGACCAGATGGCCGCGCGCCCGGATGTCATCGAGCGTATCGGCGACAGCAGGCGGTCCGCTCAGAAGCGATGCGAGGCAAGCGAGCAGAGCGAGTCGCGGTCGCAAGCGCCCGGTTCCGAATTTCAAACCACTGGAGGAGACCGGCGGACGCCGGCCCCTCCGTGGATCGATCGAATGTCGGCGAGCCGGATCAGGGCGTCCAGGTGCCGCTGGTGGGAATGCCCGGGGTGGCACTCGGGCGCGGATTGAAGTCGGCCGGCGCCGGATCGATCACCGTTCCGTCCGGCTTGAAGTCGGTCGGCGTCACCCCGATCGCCTTGCAGCCGCCGCCCTGTGCCGCGTAATGGGGCAGGGAATGCACCACCGCCGGATCGATCTCGGCGAAGCTCGCCGGGATCGGCGCGGCGGCGCCCGTCAAACGGGCGTTGTCGAATGCCGGGAAAAGATCACCGATATCGGGCACCCCGTCGTCGGCCGGCGACAGATAGAGCTGGCCGAGCTTGAAGAAGCCTTCGAGGCGTCCGAGAAGCTCGTCGGGCAGGTCGGCGAGCGGCGCCAGCCCGTAGAGCTCGTTGATGAACTTGATGACCGAGCTGTGCTCCGAATACTGCTTGACGATCACGTGCGAGCTTCCGAACGGGGAGATCACGATCGCCGGAATACGCGGGCCGCCGTCGATCGGCTTGCCCTCCGGGTCGAGGCTTCGGATCTTGAGCTGCTGGTGATCGTAGAAGCCGTCGGATTCGTCATAGGTGATGATGATCGCGCTCTGGCTCCAGTAACGGGAGTGCGCGATCGCATTGACCGTGTCGGCCACCGACGCCTCGGAGATCTGCGAGTCGGAGTAGCTGCCGTGGTCGTCATTGCCCGCGAAGGTGACGGCGAGCTTGGGGTTCGGATCGACCGGCTTGAGATGGTCGAGGTTGCCGTAGCCGCCCCTGACGTAATAGACGCCGCCGCTTGCCGCGAGGTTGCCGTTGGCGACGTCATCGTAGAAACGTCCCTCGCCGAACAGGTGCTTTTGCGCGACCTGCGCATTGTCGGCGACATACCCGAAATATTGCGGACCCTCGTGATGCACGATGTAGTCGTTGTGCGGGTTGGTCGGCGTGGTGTTGCTCGGGTCACCCGGCTCGGTGTCGAAGCCGAGCTGATACCAGGCCCAGTTGGTCGGCGGCAGGTTCTCGCCGGCGATCGCCGTGATGTCGTTCTGCACATCGGCGAGATCGACCGTGGGGTTCTGGTCGCTGGCCACGACCTGCCTGATCCTGCCGCCCATGAACGAGAGCGGCAGACTGGCATAGGTCTGGTTGATCGCCGGTTTCGCCGGGTTCTCGTCGCCTGGATTGTAGGGCGGCTTGATGGCGGATGGATCGAGGTTCGAGCCGGCGAACGGACCAGGATCGGCGTAGATCGGCACACCGCTCGCGGCATAGGCCGTGTTGGCCGTGCTGACGTTCGGGTGCAGGGCCCACTGGGTGAGCCCGGACTGGCCGGCGATGATCGCGACCGCGTTGGGCGTCGACGGTCCGATCACCGACTGGTGGAAGGCGTCGAACATCGCGAAGCGGTCGGCGTATTGCCACAGGAACGGAATGGTGTCGCAGTCGATATGGGCCACGTCGAGCTCGGCCATCTGCTTCTGTGCGAGCAACGGCGGTGTCGAAGCTGGCAAGCCGGTCGCCAACGAGACGACCTCGCCCGAGGCGTTGGTCGTCAGCTTCTCCTCGTTCAGGGCGTAGCGGTCGTTCGCCGCGAGGTTCTGCTTGTCGAAGTGGAGGTCGTTCTCGTAGCCCGCCTGCGAGTGGTCGACGCTGGCGACGTCAGCCGGGTAGAGCGGCACCGTCTTGCCGTTCACGTCCTTGACCGTCTGCGGGATCAGGAAAGGCGTGATCGTGGCGGTCTTGTTGTCGGTGCCCTGTATCTTCTGGCTGAAGCCGAGGATCTGGGAGGAGGGCTGATCGAACAGTCCGTCCGCCTTCGGGAACGTCCCGAAATAATGGTCGAACGACCGGTTCTCCTGGAAGATCACGAACACGTACTTGATCTTCTGGCGCAGCAGCGCCTGCTTCATCGCGTGCGACAGGACCGGCTCGCTGGCCGGGCTGGTCGCGTATTGCATTGCGGCCGGGCTCGAAGGCGCGCCGGGCACGACGTCGGACGCCGCCGCAAGGGCCGGTTGTGCAACGAGAGACGTGATCGCGATCGTCGCGCACGTCGATTTCCACCACTGCCTGGATGTCATCGATCTTCCTGCCGGTCATGCTTCGTGGTCCGGCCCGGGATCGGGCGGTCCTCACGGGGCGGACACTGCGCCGGCCGCCCACGCTGTTGTGATGAAGCTTTGATGAAAGGAGCAGCTTGCCTCCCCTCAGAAAAACGCCTGGATCCCCGTCTGCGCACGGCCCAGGATCAGCGCGTGCACGTCGTGCGTGCCCTCATAGGTGTTGACCGTCTCCAGGTTCTGCAGGTGGCGCATCACGTGATACTCCTCCTGGATGCCGTTGCCGCCGTGCATGTCCCGGCTCGCGCGCGCGATGTCGAGCGCCTTGCCGCAATTATTGCGTTTGACGATCGAGACCATCTCCGGCGCCATCTCGCCCCGGTCGAACAACTGCCCCACGCGCAGGCTCGCCTGCAGGCCGAGTGCCACTTCGGTCTGCATGTCGGCGAGCTTCTTCTGGACGAGCTGGGTCGCCGCCAGCGGGCGCCCGAACTGCTGGCGGTCGAGCGTGTATTGGCGGGCACGGTGCCAGCAATCCTCCGCCGCCCCCATCACCCCCCAGGAAATCCCGTAGCGCGCACGACTGAGACAGCCGAACGGTCCGGCGAGGCCCGACACGTTCGGGAGCAGCGCGTTCTCCCCCACCTCGACCCCATCCATCACGATCCCGCCGGTGATCGAGGCGCGCAGCGAGAGCTTGCCGCCGATCGTGGGCGTGGCGAGCCCCGCCACGCCGCGCTCCAGGATGAAGCCGCGGATCGCGCCGTCATGCGCGTCCGACTTCGCCCACACGACGAAAACGTCCGCGATCGGCGCGTTCGAGATCCATGTCTTCTCGCCCGTGAGCCGATAGCCTGCCGGCGTGCGGACGGCGCGGGTGCGCATGCCCGACGGATCCGAGCCCGCATCGGGCTCGGTCAGCCCGAAACAGCCGATCGCCTCGCCGGTGGCCAGACGCGGCAGCCAGGTCCGGCGCTGGGTGTCGTCGCCGTAGGCATGGATCGGATACATCACCAGCGAGGATTGCACGCTCATCATCGAGCGGTAGCCGCTGTCGATCCGCTCGATCTCGCGCGCGACCAGGCCGTAGGCGACATACGAGGCGCCGGCGCCGCCGAACTCCTCCGGGATGGTCACCCCGAGCAGGCCCGCCGCCCCCATGTCGCGGAACAGCGACGCGTCCGTCGTCTCGTCGCGATAGGCCGCGACCACGCCCGGCAGCAGGCGCGCCTGGGCGAACCGGCGCGCGGTCTCCCCGATCATGCGTTCCTCATGGGAAAGCTGCGCCTCGAGCCGGAACGGATCCGCCCAGTCGAACGCGACTTTCTCGGGCCGGGCAGCGGCGCCGGCGATCTGCTGCATCACGTTCATGAACACTCCCCCTTCACGATGAGCGGTAAACCGGCGACGATCAACACGACATCGTCGGCCAGCGACGCGATCCGCTGGTTGAGCAGCCCCGCCTCGTCGCGGAACCGGCGCGACAGCGCATCAACCGGCACGATGCCGAGCCCGGTCTCGCTCGATACCAGGATGGTCGGATGCGTGCGACGGGCAAGCGTGCGCTCGACCGCGCCGACATGGGCCGAGACATCGGCGCGGGCGAGCAGCAGGTTGGTCAGCCACAGCGTCAGGCAATCGACCAGGATCGGTGACGCGGCCTCGAGTGCTGCCGCCAGATCGATCGGCGCCTCGATCGTGCGCCAGTCCGTCGGCCGCCGCGCGCGATGCGCCTCGATGCGGTCGCGCATCTCGTCGTCGAACGCCTGCCCTGTCGCCACATAGACCACGCCGGCATGCGCGCCGATCAATCCTTCCGCGTAGGCGCTCTTGCCGGAGCGCGCGCCCCCGAGCACGAGCGTGATGCGATTGACTTCGGCGGTCATCGGCTCAAACCTTCGTCCACGACGGTGCCGCCCGCGAGGGCGGTGAAAAGGGAATGCGGTTCGATGCCGCGGCTGCCCCCGCAACTGTAGGCGAAGAGCGCGTCACCGACACGCCACTGGGTCACTCCGCAAGGACGGCTCCGGGAAGGCCGGTGGCGCCGCCGGACATCACCGGCGCTTCGCGAGCCAGGAGACCTGCCGTCCGCGTTGGGACCGAGCGACCGGGCGGGGTGCCCCGGTGCGTGCTCCCGCATCAGCCCGCTGGGTCCGGGGGGATGCGGGCGGTCGTGCATCCGCGAGGACCGCATGAGACCCGTTCTGCATGTCTGCATCACCTGCCGGATGGGGCGGGAACTGGGCGAAGGCGAACGCCCGCCGGGCCTCGATCTCTACGATGCCGCGTGCGCACGCGGCGTCGACGTCGCCGAGGTGAGGCCCGTCAAGTGCCTCGCCGCCTGCGCCCGCGGCTGCACCGCGGCAATCGAGAGCCCCGGCAAATGGACGACCTTGCTGGGCGGCCTCGGATCCGGCATCGCCGACGATCTGATCCACTATGCGTCCGTCTACGCCGCATCGGCGTCGGGCGCGGTGCTGCCCTCGCAGCGCGCCGAAAGCCTCCGCCAGGCGATCATCGGACGGATCCCCGGATGAGCGCCCGCATTCCCGTTACGATGAAGGCGCGGATTCCCGCGACCATCGTCAGCGGCTTCCTCGGCGCCGGCAAGACCAGCCTGGTGCGCCATCTGCTCGCCCACGCCGACGGCCGCCGCCTCGCCATCATCGTCAACGAATTCGGCTCCCTGGGCATCGACGGCGCCACGCTGCGCGACTGCGGCATTCCCGGCTGCGACGACGTGGTCGAACTCGCCAATGGCTGCCTCTGCTGCACCGTCGCCGACGAGTTCCTGCCGGCGATGCTCGCCCTGCTCGACCGCCCGAGCCCGCCCGACCACATCGTCATCGAGACGTCCGGGCTCGCACTGCCAAAGCCGCTGATCAAGGCGTTCGGCTGGCCCGAGGTGCGCGCCCGGGTGACGGTGGACGGCGTGATCACGGTCGTCGACGCGCCGGCGGTGCGGGCGGGCCGGTTCGCCGACGATCCCGACGCGGTCGCGGCCGCGCGCGCGGCCGATCCTTCGCTCGATCACGACAACCCGCTCGCCGAAGTGTTCGAGGACCAGCTCGCCGCCGCCGACCTGGTGGTGCTGAACAAGGCCGACCTTCTGGCCGATCCCGCGTCGCTGTCGCGCGAGCTCGCCGCCCGGTTGCGCCCGGGCGTGCGTGTCATCCAGGCCGCCTTCGGCCAGGTTCCGGCCGCCGCCCTGCTCGGGATCGGGGCCGGCGCCGAGAACGATCTCGACGCGCGGCCGTCCTGTCACGACGCGGCGGACCTCGCGCACGAGCACGACGACTTCACGTCGTTCGTGGTCGACCTGCCGGAAATCGCCGACGCGGACGACCTGCTCGCGCATCTCGCGCGCGCGATCGCGGCGCACGACATCCTGCGCGTCAAGGGCTTCGTCGCCGTCCGCGGCAAGCAGCGCTGGCTGGACGTCCAGGGCGTGGGGCCGCGCCTGCGCCGCGAGTTCGGGCGCCCGTTCACCCCGGACGAGAGGCGGTCCGGCAAGCTGGTGGTGATCGGCCGCGCGGGTCTCGACCAGGCGGCCGTCGCCGGCATGATCGTCCAGCGCGAGACGGCCTGAGATGCACCTGCTCGTCAGGGAGCGCACTTCGCTCGACGAGACGAGCCCGGCCGAGGATCTGGGCCTCCCGCCCGCCGACCTGGTGTTCCTGTCGTTCTCGGACAGCGATCTCGCCTCGGTCGGCCGGGCACCGCGCCCGCCGGGATCGAGCGTCCATGCGGTCGCACTCGCCCGGCTGATCCACCCGATGTCGGTCGATCTGTTCGTTGAGCGCACGGTGCCCGGCTCGGGCGTGGTGGTGGTCCGGTTGCTCGGCGGCCTCGACTATTGGCGCTATGGCGCCGAGGAGCTGGCCGCCGCCTGCCGGCGTGAAGCGGTCCCGCTCGCGATGGTGGCCGGCGACCGGCGTGACGACGAGCGGCTCGCCGCGTTGTCGACCGTGGGCCCAGGTCCGCTCGCGCGCCTCGACGCGATGCTGCGCGAGGGCGGCCCGGCGAACGCGGCGCGCGCGGTGCGGCTCGCGCTCGCGATCGGCGGCCGGATCGCCGACGACGGCGCGGCCGCCGACCCGCTGCCTGCGTTCGGCGCCTACGAGTTCGGCGCCACGCCATCGCCCTGCGTCGGCCGGGCGGCGATCGTCCTCTACCGGTCGCACCTCCTGGCCGATGACGTGGCGCCGCACGCGGCCCTCGCGCGCGCGCTCGCGGCGCGCGGCCTCGAGACCCGCGCCTGGTTCGTCGACAGCCCGCGCAACCCGTCGAGCGCCGCCCTGCTCGCCGACGCCCTGCGCGCCTATGCGCCTCACGTAGTGCTGAACGCGACCGCCTTCTCGGCCCGCGGGTCCGCCGGCGCGCCGCTCGAGGCCCCCGGGGTCCCGGTGCTGCAACTGGTGCTGGCCGGCAGCGACCGCGCCGGTTGGGAGGCCTCGAGCCGCGGCCTGTCGCCGCAGGATCTGGCGATGCAGGTGGTGCTGCCGGAACTCGACGGACGGCTGCTCACCACCGCGATCGGCTGCAAGGCCGAGCAGCACGGCGTCCGGCGCAGCGTGCCGCTCGACGCGGGCGTCGCACTCGCTGCCGACCGGGCCGCGGGCTGGGTTCGCCTCGCGACCACGGCCCCCGCGCGCCGGCGCATCGCGATCGTGCTGTCGGACTATCCGGGCGCATCGGGGGCCACGCACGCCGTCGGCCACGCGGTCGGGCTCGACAGCCTCGCGAGCCTCGCCGCGATCCTCGGATGGCTGCGCGAGACGGGTTACGACCTGGGCGGCCTGCCGCTGCCGTCGGCCGCCGGCCTGACCGACGCGCTGCTCGCCTCGCGCCGTCGGCTGGTCCGCTTCGGCCGCGTCGTGGTGGCCGTGCAGCCCGACCGCGGCGGCGCCTATCATGATCCGGACGCGTCGCCGTCGCGGACCTACGCCGCCTTCCACCGCTGGCTGCGCGCCCGCGTCGACGCGGTGGTGCATCTCGGCACGCACGGCACGCTCGAATGGCTGCCGGGCAAGGCGGTCGCCCTGTCCGGGACCTGCTGGCCCGTGGCGCTGCTGCGCGGCCTGCCGGTGATCTATCCGTTCATCGTCAACAATCCCGGCGAGGCGGCGGTCGCCAAACGCCGGCTCGGCGCGGTCACGATCGGGCACCTGACGCCGCCGCTGATCGCGGCCGGATTGTCGGGCGAGGCGCGCGCGGTCGAGCGGCTGATCGACGAGTTCGCCGCCTGCGATGGAATGGACCGGCGCCGCGCCGCGATGCTGCGCGCCGACATCCTCGAGCGCGCCGCGTCCTCCGGACTGCTGGCCGAGGCCGGCGCCGGCGAGGACGGGCTCGCCACGCTGGACGCCTATCTGTGCGACGTGAAGGAATTGCGGATCGCGGACGGCTTGCACGTGTTCGGCCATCCGCCGGCCGGACGCGCGGCCCTTCTCGAAGCGGTCGGGCTCGCGCACGCGGCGTCCCTCGACGCCTCGGCCGGATGCGAACGCGTGTCGCTGCTCGCGGCGCTGGACGGCCGGTTCGTCGAACCCGGACCCGCCGGCGCGCCGAGCCGCGGGCGCGCCGACGTGCTGCCGACGGGGCGGAACCTCGCCGGCATCGACCCGCGCTCGATCCCGACGCCGAGCGCCGTGCGGCTCGCCGCGCGCACGGCCGACGCCCTGCTCGCCCGGCATCTGCAGGAGACCGGCGAGCCGCTGGGCCGGCTGGTGCTCGATCTGTGGGGGAGTGCCAGCCTGCGCACGGGCGGCGAGGACCTGGCGCTGGCGCTGGTGCTGATGGGCGCCGAGCCGGTCTGGGACGAGGCTGGCCGGCTGAGTGCGGTCGAGATCCTGCCGCCGGCGCTGCTCGACCGGCCGCGCGTCGACGTGACGCTGCGCGTCTCGGGCCTGTTCCGCGACGCGTTCGCGGGCCAGATCGCGCTGTTCGACCAGACGGCGCGGAGGCTGGCGGGTGCGGCGCGAATCTTCGGACCGGCGCCCGGTTGTTTCGGAACCGGGGATGACTGGCTTGCCGCCTCCGGCTTCGCGTATGGCGCGGAGGACGGCATCCCGGCGGCCGGCGCGCTCGCCGCCCTGACCCGAGCCGCCGACGCGTTCGTCCATCAGCAGGACCACCACGAGACCGACATCCTCGACGGGCCCGACCACGCGGCGCACGAGGGCGGCTTCGCGCGCGCAGCCGCCTCGCTCGGGAACGCGCCGGCGCTCTACCACATCGACATCGCGGACGCGCCGCGCGTGCGGCTTGTCGCCGACGAGATCAAGCGCGTCGTGCGCGGCCGGCTCGCCAACCCGGTCTGGCTCGCCGGCATGCGCCGGCACGGCTATCGCGGCGCGTCGGAGATGGCGCGCGGGATAGAGGCGCTGGCGGACTTCGCGCGCTCGCTGCCCGACCGGTTCGACGCGCAATTCGACCTCGCGGTGGCGGCGCTGCTCAACGACGAGGAAAATCTCGCCTTCCTGGCGTCCGCCAACGACGAAGCCCTGGCCGCGATCAAGCGCACGCTCGCCGCGATGCGCGACGAGGATCTCTGGCGATCGCGGCGCAACGACGCAGGCGTGCTGACCCGATGACCGTGCGCGGCTGGTGCCCCGGACTGCACGACCCGATGATGTCGGGCGACGGGCTGCTCGCCCGGGTCAGGCCCAGGTTCGGCCGGCTGACGACGGACCAGGCGATCGCGCTCGACGCGCTGTCCACGTCGTGCGGCAACGGCATCATCGAGATCACGTCGCGCGGCAACCTGCAGGTGCGCGGACTGCACACGCACGCACGCTTCGTGGACGGCGCGTGCGAAGCCGGCCTCGGCGAGCGCGATCCGGTGCGCGAGCGAAGGCGGCGGGTGGTGGCGGCGCCGTTCGCCGACGAGCGTCTAGTCGGTTGGCTGGAACAGGCACTGATGGAGACCGCCGCACTCGACGGCCTCCCGCCCAAGTTCACGTTCCGCGTCGACGGCGGTCCGGTCCCGATCACGGGCATACCGGCCGATGTCGTCGTCTCGCAAGACGGAGACACGATCAATGTGCGGTACTCCGGGCGGGCGCGTGCGCAAATCAAGGGACCGATCGGCCGCGTGCCGGGCGTGGATGCGATCGCGCTCGCACCGAAGTTCGGCCAGTTCGGCCCGGGCGAACTGGCAGCGCTGGCCACGCGAGCGGGCACGGATCTGCGGATCACCCCGTTCCGCTCTATGATCGTGCAAGGCGTAGCGGATGGCTTTGCGGACGGCCTCAATCTGATCGCTGATCCTGACGATCCGCACTTGCGGATCGTCGCCTGTGTTGGCGCACCCAGATGCAAGTCGGGATTGGGACCGGCCCGCGAAGTCGCGGAGCAGTTTCTTGATCGTTTGCCGCCGCTTGGCGTTTTGCACATCAGCGGCTGCGAGAAGCGCTGTGCTTTCCAGGGCGAAGCCCTTGTCATCATCCCGGGGTCTGGGGCCGCCGGCCCCAGCGGGTCCAGGGCAGAGCCCTGGCCTTGACCCGCGCATGGATCCACGAAGCCGACGCGATCTACGAGCGCTCCTTCACGATCATCAGATCGGAGGCGGACCTCGCAGGTCTCGACCCGATCGAGGAGCGATGCGCGGTCCGCGTCATCCATGCGTGCGGCATGATCGACGTGGTGCATGACCTCCGCTTCACCGGAGGCTTCGCCGCAAATGCCAGGGCCGCGCTGCGAGCGGGCGCGCCGATCCTGTGCGACAGCCGGATGGTGGCGGAGGGCATCACCCGCCATCGCCTGCCGGCGGGAAACGAGGTGGTGTGCACGTTGGGAACCGCACCGATCGCGGGCACGACCCGTTCGGCCGCCGCTCTCGAGGCGTGGCGACCGATGCTCGCCGGCTGCGTGGTCGCGATCGGCAACGCGCCGACGGCGTTGTTCCGGCTGCTGGAGATGCTCGACGAGGGCGCCCAGCATCCGGCGGCGGTGATCGGGATGCCGGTCGGGTTCGTGGGTGCCGCCGAAAGCAAGGAGGCGTTGCTGGACGCCGGGTTGCCGGCCTGCGTGGTGCGCGGCAGGCGCGGCGGCAGCGCGATGGCGGTCGCCTGCGTCAACGCGCTGGCGAGCGACCAGGAATGAGCGGCGTGCTGCGGATCGTGGGCGTCGGACCGGGCGATCCCGAACTGGTCACGGTCAAGGCGGCCCGGCTGATCGCGGCGGCGTCCGCGATCGCGTATTTCGCCAAGCGCGGCTCGGCGGGGCATGCGCGCTCGATCGCCGCGCACTACATGCGGGCGTCCGTCGAGGAATTGCGCCTCGAATACCCGTTCACGACGGAGCTTCCGGTCGCCGACCCGGCCTACCGGCGCGGCATCGACGATTTCCACGACACGGTGGCCGCCGGGATTGCCGCGCGATTGTCGGCGGGCGGCGAGATCGTGTTGCTGTGCGAGGGTGATCCGTTCTTCTTCGGATCGTCGATGCATCTGTTCGACCGGCTGTCGACGTGTTTCGCGGTCGAGGTGGTGCCGGGGATCAGCGCGATGAGCGGGGCGTGGAGCCAGGCGGCGCTGCCGATCGCGCATGGCGACGACGTGCTGTCGGTGCTGCCGGGAACGCTGGACGAGGCCTCGCTCGGGGCGCGGCTCGCGTCGAGCGACGCCGCGGTGGTGATGAAGGTGGGGCGGCATCTGCCGCGGATCCGCGCGGCGCTGACGGCGGCCGGCAAGCTGGACCGCGCGCTCTATGTCGAACGGGCGACGCAGTCGGGAACGCTGTCGGTGCCGCTCGCCGCGCGCGACGCGTCGCTCGCCGCGCCCTATTTCTCGCTTGTCCTGGTGCCCGGCCGCGAGCGGGCGCGGTGAACGGCTCGCTGCACGTGGTCGGACTGGGACCGGGCGGACCCGAACACAGAACGCCGGCGGCCGAGGCGGCGCTGGCCGGCGCGGAGACGCTGCTGGGCTATGGAACCTATCTCGACCGGGTGGTTCCGCGGCCCGGACAGACGGTGCTGGCCACCGACAACCGCGAGGAGCTCGATCGCGCGCGGCATGCCCTGGGGCTCGCCGCCGCCGGCCGTCGTGTCGCGCTGGTGTCGGGCGGCGATCCCGGCGTGTTCGCGATGAGCTCCGCGGTGATGGAGGCGATCGAGCACGGGCCGACGGCCTGGCGGTCGGTCACGGTCGAGATCGTGCCCGGGGTGACGGCGATGCTGGCGGCCGCGAGCAGGCTCGGCGCCCCGCTCGGCCATGATTTCTGTGCGATCTCGCTATCGGACAACCTCAAACCCTGGAGCCTGGTGCTGGCGCGCCTGCGGGCTGCGGCGTCGGCGGGGTTCTCGATCGCGCTCTATAATCCTTCCTCGAGGGCAAGGCCCTGGCAACTCGGAGAGGCGCTCGCGGCCTTGCGCGAGGTGCTGCCGGGCCCGGTTCCGGTGGCGTTCGTCACCGCGGCGCTGCGCGCGGACGAGCATGTGGTGGTCACCACGCTCGCGCACGCCGACCCGGGGCTTGCCGACATGCGCACGCTGGTCGTGATCGGAACCGAGGCATCGCGAATGATCGAGCGGCCGGGCATGCCACCGCTGTTCTACGCGCCGCGGTCGGCCTCGTGACCGGTCCCGAGCCATTCGAGCGCCGCGGCCGCATCGGTGGCAAGCGAACAGTCCGGCTCGGCGGGGCGCGCCACCATCACGACCGGCAATCCGAGCGCGCGGGCAGCGTCGAGCTTGGCGCGGGTCGCCTCGCCGCCGGAATTCTTCGTCACCAGGATCTCGATGCGATGCTGCCGCAGCAGGTCGCATTCGTCCTCGAACCGATACGGACCGCGCGCGAGAATGGTCACGGCATGTGGTGGCAGCAGCCCCATCGGCGGATCGATGCTGCGCGCAAGGTAGTGGTGCCGTGGCGCGGCGTGAAACGGAGCGAGGTCGCCTCGGCCTACGGTGAGAAACACGCGCCGGCCGGCCGGCCCGAGCAGGAGGGCGGCCGAGCTCATGTCGGGAGCGTGGCGCCAGTCGTCGCCGGGCGCGGCGATCCACTCGGGGCGGCGCAGGCGCAGCAACCCGATCCCGGCCAGGCGGGCGGCATGATGGGCGTTCCCGGTGATCCGGGCGGCGAACGGATGGGTCGCATCCACGAGGCGGTCGATCGCGTGATCGGCGAGATAGGCGGCAAGCCCGGCGGCACCACCGAAGCCGCCGATCCGGCGTGGAATCGGCGAGGGCGCCGGCCGCGCGGTGACGCCGGCCAGCGACAGCGTCGCCGCGAAGCGGCCATCCGCCGCGAGCACGGCCGCCAGAGACGCGGCTTCGGTGGTGCCGCCGAGGATCAGGACACGCAGCAGGGCCGGGCTCCATGACGCGCTGGCTCGCGATCGTGGGGATCGGCGAGGACGGTGTCGAGGCGCTCGGCGTCCGCGCCCGCGCGTTGATCGAGGGCGCGTCGCTCGTCGTCGGCGGCGCGCGCCACCTGACGCTGGCCGCCTCCCTGATCCGCGGCGAGGTGCTGGTGTGGCGGCGGCCGATCGAGGCGACCCTCGCCGACATCCTGGCCCGCCGCTTCACGCCGGTCGTGGTGCTCGCCTCGGGCGATCCGTTCTCGTTCGGCGCCGGCGCCCTTCTCGCCGCCCACGTTGCGGCCGACGAGCGGATCACCCTGCCCGCGCCCTCCGCGCTCTCGCTGGCGGCGGCCGAGCTCGGCTGGCCGTTGCAGGACGCGGCCATCGTGTCGTTGTGCGGCCGCCCGCTCGCCACGGTGCTGCCGGCCTTGCAGCCCGGCGCGCATGTCATGGCGCTGTCGGAGGATGCCACCACGCCGGGGCGGATCGCCGCCCTCCTCGTCGAGCGCGGCGGCGGCGGCTCGATGATGCATGTGCTGGAGGCGTTGGGCGGCCCGCGCGCCCGCCATCGCCGGGCCCGTGCGCGCGACTTCGCGCTGTCCGGTATCGATCCGCTCAACATCGTGGCGATCGCGGTCGATCCCGACATCGCGGCGATTCCGATCGCACCGGGGCTCGACGACTCGTTCTTCGACAGCGACGGCCAGCTCACGCGCCACGAACTGCGCGCGTCGGCCATCGCCGCCCTGTCGCCGCACCCCGGCCAGCTCCTGTGGGATGTGGGCGCCGGCGCCGGATCGATCGCCATCGAGTGGCTGCTGCGCGCGCCGTCGATGCGCGCCATCGCGTTCGAACGCCGCGCGGACCGGGCGGCGCGTATCGAGCGGAACGCGGCGTCCCTCGGCGTGCCGTCGCTCGAGATCGTCCACGGCGAGGCGCCCGGATCGTTCGAGACCGTCGACGGCGAGCCCGACGCGGTGTTCGTGGGCGGCGGCTCCGCCGCCGTGCTGGACACGGCGTTCGCGCGCCTGCGTCCGGGCGGCCGCATGGTCGCCCACTCGGTGACGCTGGAGACCGACACCGCCCTGTTCGCCGCCGAGTCGCGATACGGTGGTTCCCTGACCCGGTTCGGGATCGAGAGGCTCGACATGGTGGGCGACTTCCGCGCCTTCCGCCCGTCGATGACGGTGACGCAATGGAGCACCACCAGGCCATGACGCTCGTCGTGGGCGTCGGCTGCTCGACGGGTGCGAACGCGCTCGAGATCGCGCGCCTGGTCGGCGCCTGCCTCGACGGACGCACGGCCTCGGTCCTCGCCGTGCCGGAAGGGCGCGCGTCGCTCGCGTCGATCACCGAGGCGGCGTGCCTACTCGGCCTTCCCGTCCTCGCGATCCCGGACGCCGCGATCGAGGCGGTGCAGCAGCGGTGCCTGACCAGGCCTTGCCGGGCCGCGCGCGCCGTCGCCGAGGGTGCCGCTCTCGCGGCGGCCGGTGGTGCCGGAATCCTGCTCGGACCGCGCGCCAAGGCGGCACGCGTGACATGCGCGATCGCCCTCCCGTGACGGTGCATTTCATCGGCGCCGGCCCGGGTGCGGCCGACCTCATCACGCTCCGCGGCCGCGACCTCCTCGCCTCCTGCCCGGTCTGCCTCCATGCGGGCTCCACCGTCTCGTCCGCCCTGCTCGAACATTGCGGGCCCGGCGCCCGCCTGATCGACACCGCGCCGCTGTCGCTCGACGCGATCGAGGCGCTCTGCATCGAGGCCGATGCGGACGGCCTCGACGTGGCCCGGCTGCATTCCGGCGATCTCGCGGTCTATTCGGCGGTGGGCGAGCAGATGGCGCGGCTCGCCGCGCGCGGCATCCCGGTCACGATCACGCCCGGCGTGTCCGCCCTCGGCGCCGCGTCCGCCGCGATCGAGCGTGAACTCACCCGCCCCGGCCAGACCCAGAGCGTGGTGTTGACGCGCCTGTCCGGACGCGCCACGCCGGTGCCGGAGGCCGAGCGGCTCGAGATCTTCGCGGCCACCGGCGCGATGCTCGCGATCCATCTGTCGGTGCACCGTCTCGCCGAGATCGTCGCGCGCCTCACGCCGGTGCTGGGTGCCGACTGCCCGGTCGCGGTGGTGGAGCGGGCGAGCTGGCCCGAGGAGCGTGTCTGGCACGCGCGCCTCGATAGGATCGAGGCCACGGTCGGCGCCGATGCCCCGCCGCGCCTGGCGCTCGTGCTGGTCGGCCGCGGCCTCGACGACAGCGTCGTGCGCGAAAGCGCCCTCTACGATCCCGCCCATCACCGGCGCTTCAGACCACGATGAAGCCGGTCGTCGCGCGCAGCCGGCCGGTACGGTCGAACAGCACCACCTCGAGCGTGCTCCCGGTGCGCGCAAGCAGCGGTGCGGCCGTGCGCCAGGCGGCCTCCGCCACACGCGCCGCGAGATCGACGCCATGCGCCTCGGCCCGCTCGAACGCCTCGGCGCCGTTGTTGACGGTCGCGAGCGCATCGAGCCCGGCCATCCGCGCCAGTGCCGCCAGGTCGAGCGCCCCGCGCTTCGAATGCAGGTCGAGCCGCCCCTGCGCGAGCTTGGTCATCTTGGCGAGCCCGCCCGCGAGGCTCACCCGCGCCACCGGACGGCGCGCCAGGTATTTCAGTGTCGCACCGGCGAAGTCCCCCATCTCGATCAGCGCATGCTCAGGCAGCCCGTGCAGCGCGCGGACCGCGTCCTCGCTGGTGCTGCCGGTGCTGGCGGCGACGTGATCGAGCCCGGTCGCGCGCGCGACATCGATCCCCCGATGAATGGTGTCGATCCACGCCGCGCACGAGAACGGGATCACGATGCCGGTCGTCCCCAGGATCGACAGGCCGCCCACGATGCCGAGCCGCCCGTTGAGCGTCCTTGCCGCCAGCGCCTCGCCGCCCGGGACCGAGATCTCGACCACCGCGTCCGCGATGCCGCGCTCTCGCAGGACATCCACGATCATCTTGCGCGGCGTCGGATTGATCGCGGGCTCCCCCGGCGGCAGCGGCAGGCCGGGCCGGGTGATCATCCCCACGCCTTCGCCCGCTCGAAAGACGATCCCGCCCGCCGGTGCCCGCGCAAGCCTCACCCGGATCAGCGCGCCGTGCGTGACGTCCGGATCGTCGCCGGCGTCCTTGACGATGGCCGCGGTCGCGACTGGCCCCTCGAGCCCGAACTCGGCGAGCGCGAACGCGGCGCGCCCTCCGCGCGGCAACGCGATCTCCACCGGGTCGGGGAAGACGCAATCCGTCAACGCCGCGGCACAGGCCGCCGCTGCCGCGGTGGCACAGGCGCCCGTCGTCCAGCCGCGTCTCAGATCCGCCATCGCACCACCTTACCAGGGCTCCGCCCTGGACCCGCCAAAGGCTAGCCTTTGGAAACCATCAATAAAGTCATCGGGGTCTGGGGCCCGTCGGCCCCAGCCTTCCTTCCTGGTCACGTGTGGCTCGCGGGAGCGGGGCCCGGGGACGTCGGCCACCTGACGCTGCACGCCGTGTCCGCGCTGCAGCAGGCCGACCACGTCGTCTACGACGCGCTCGTCGATCCGGGCATCCTCGCACTCGCGCCACCCGAGGCCGTCCGGGAGTTCGCCGGCAAACGGGGAGGGCGCCCGTCGCCGACCCAGGACGACATCACCGCGCGCCTGATCGAACTCGCACGCACCGGCGTGCGCGTGCTCCGGCTCAAGGGAGGCGACCCGTTCGTGTTCGGCCGCGGCGGCGAGGAGGCGCTCGCACTGCGCGCCGCCGGCATCCCGTTCCGGATCATCCCCGGCCTGACCGCGGGCCTCGCCGGACTCGCCTCCGCCTTCATCCCCGCCACCATGCGCGGCATCAACCGCGCCGTGGTGCTGGCAACCGGCCAGACCGCCGAAGGGCCCGACATGGTGGATTGGGAGGCCGTCGCACGGCTCCGCCAGCCGGTCGTGCTCTACATGGCGGTGCGCACGATCGGCGGGATCGCCTTCCGCCTGATCGCCGGCGGCATGCCGGCCGACACCCCGGCCGCCGTGGTCTCGGAGGCCACCACCGCGCGCCAGGTGGTGCTCGTCACCACGCTGTCGGCGCTCGCCGGCGAGATCGCGCGCGCCGGACTCGCCACCCCCGCGATGATCGTGATCGGCGACATCGTGCGCATGCGCGACATCCTGGGCAACCCATGACCGGCGGACTGATCGTGGCCGCCCCGTCCTCGGGGGCCGGCAAGACCACGATCACGCTCGGTCTGCTCGCGGCGCTCCGGGCGCGCGGAGTCGACGTCAGGGCGGCCAAGGCCGGCCCCGACTACATCGATCCCGCCTTCCACGCGGCCGCGACCGGACGCGCCTCGGTCAATCTCGACGGCTGGGCGATGCCAGCCGGGATGGTCACGCAACTCGCCGCCGGCGAGGGCCTCCTGGTCATCGAGGCGGCGATGGGCGTGTTCGACGGCGCCGGGCGGGCAGGGCCGGGCGGCACCGACGGCAGCGCCGCCTCGCTCGCGCGCCTGCTCGGCCTGCCGGTCCTGCTGGTGCTCGACATCGCGGGCCAGGCGCAATCGGCCGGCGCGGTCGCACTCGGCTTCGCCTCGACCGACCCGCGCGTGCGCATCGGCGGCGTCATCCTCAACAATGTCGCGAGCGACCGCCACCGCGCCCGCGCCGCCGCCGGGGTCGAGGCCGCCGGCATCCGAGTGCTCGGCAGCGTCGCCCGATCCGCCGAACTCGCTCTCCCGTCGCGTCATCTCGGCCTGGTGCAGGCGAGCGACATGGACGCACTGCCGGCGCATCTCGCGCGCCTCGGCGCCCTCGTCGGTGCGTCCGTCGATCTCGACGCCGTCCGTGCGATGGCCCGACCCGTCCAAGGCATCGCCGGCTCCGGCGGACACATCGCACCGCCCGGCCAGCGGATCGCGCTGGCGCGCGACGCCGCCTTCACCTTCGTCTACCCCCACATGCTGGCCGGCTGGCGCGACGCGGGGGCCGAGATCGTGCCGTTCTCGCCGCTGGCCGACGAGGCGCCCGATCCGTTTTGCGACGCGGTGTGGCTCCCGGGCGGCTATCCGGAGCTGCACGCTGGACGGCTGGCCGGAAGCCGTAATTTCATGGACGGCGTCAGGCGGGCGGCATCGCGCGGACCGGTGCACGGCGAATGCGGGGGATTGATGGTGATGGGACGTTTCCTGATCGACCAGGCCGGGGTCCGCCACGGGATGGCGGGATTGCTCGACCACGCCACCAGCTTCGCCGCGCGCCGGCTGCAGCTCGGCTACCGGTCGGCGCGCCTGCTCGCCGACTGCGCGCTCGGCCCGGCCGGCGCCGTCATCGCCGGCCACGAATTCCACTACGCGACCATCGTCGAGCCTGGGACCGCCGCACCGATGGCGACGCTCGCCGACGCCGACGGCGCGCCCATCGGGGCCGCCGGCGGCATCGCCGGCCGCGTCTCGGGCAGCTTCTTCCACGCGATCGCGCGCCACTGATGGCCGCCTTCGACACGATGGCGTCGCTGCGTGCCGCCTGCGCGTCGCTGCCCCCGCCCGACGCGCAAGCGGAGGCCGAGGCAACGGCACGCCAGGCCCGGCTGACCAAGCCCGCCGGCAGCCTCGGCCGCCTCGAGGAACTCGCCGTGTGGCTCGCCGGCGTCCAGGCGCGCGCCATCCCCCGCCTGGACGCGGTCGACATCCTGGTCTTCGCCGGCAACCACGGCGTCGTCGCCCAGGGCGTGTCGCCGTTCCCGGCCGCGGTCACCGGGCAGATGGTGGGCAATTTCGCCCGCGGTGGTGCCGCGATCTGGCAGCTCACCCGGCTCGCCGAGGCGAGGCTGCGCGTGCTGCCGCTCTCGCTCGACACCCCGACCGCCGACATCACCGAGGCGCCGGCGATGGACGAGGCCCAATTCCTCCACGCGGTCTCGACGGGCTACGACGCCGTCGAGGACGGCACCGACTTGGTGTGCCTGGGCGAGATGGGCATCGGCAACACCACCGTAGCCGCCGCACTCGCCGCCTCCCTGTTCGGCGGACGCGGCGCCGATTGGGCCGGACGCGGCACCGGGCTCGACGATGCCGGCGTCGCCCGCAAGGCGGCCGCGATCGACCGGGCGCTTGCCCGCGCCGGCACGCTCGATCCGCTCGAGGCCGCGCGCCAGCTCGGCGGACGCGAGCTCGCGTCCCTGCTCGGCGCCACGCTCGCCGCGTCGCACCGTCGCGTGCCGGTCCTCCTCGACGGCTTCGTCTGCACCGCCGCCGTCGCCCCGCTGGCGCGCCTGGCAGTCGCCCCGGCGGGGCGCCTGGAAGTCCACGGCCTCGCGCATTGCCGGGTCGCGCACCGTTCCGCCGAACGCGGCCACCAGCGCCTGGTCGAAAGCCTCGGCATGCGGCCCCTGCTCGATCTCGACATGCGGCTCGGCGAGGCGTCCGGAGCGGCCGTCGCGCTGCTGCTGGCACGCGCCGCGGTCGCCTGCCACACCGGCATGGCGACCTTCGACGAGGCCGGCGTCTCCGACCGCGAGGCCTGAGGTGACGTGAGGCCGCTCGCCGAGCTGGGCGGCGCGATCACGCTGCTGACGCGCCTGCCGGGCGCCGCCCTGGTGCGCGGCCCCTGGCCGGATCCGGGCTCATGCGTCTGGGCCTACCCGCTGGTCGGCCTGCTGGTCGGCGGCGTCTCCGGCCTGGTGCTCGTCTTCGCCGAGCGGGAAGGCGTGCCCGCACTCGCGGCCTCCACGCTCGCGCTGGCCGCCGCCGCGTCACTCACCGGCGGACTGCACGAGGACGGGCTCGCCGACACGTTCGACGCGCTCGCAGGCCGGACGCCCGACCAGCGGCTCGCGATCCTGCGCGACAGCCGCATCGGCGCGCATGGCGCGCTCGCACTCGTCCTGGCGACGCTGATCCGGGCCGCCTGCCTCGCCGCCATGCCCGGCGGCCGCGCGTCGGTCGCGCTCGCACTCGCGGCTATCCTGGGGCGTGCCTCGATCCTGGTGGTGGTCGCGCGTGCCCGGCCGGCGCGCGCCCAGGGTGCGGCCGCTCCGCTTGGCCGGAGCCCGACACCCCGGCTGCTCGCCGGCATCGCCCTGTCGCTGGCGCTCGCCGTGTGCCTCGACGCGCACTGGGCATTGCCCGTGCTCGCATCGGGACTGACCGGTCTCGCGGTCGCGCGGATGTCGCGCCGGCACTTCGGCGGCTTCACCGGCGACCTCCTCGGATCCGCCGAGATGCTGACCGAATGCGCCGTGCTGGTGGCGGTCACGACGCAACGATGAACCGTCCGGTCCCGGAACCGTTGCAGACCGGCGATCCGGAGGACTTCGACATGCTGCGAGCACCCGCCTTCGGCTCGCGCGGCGCGCGGCGGACGCATCGTCTGTTCCATCCGCTCTGCGGCGCCACCGCCGGCACGCTCGCCGCCGCCATCGCGAAAGGCGGCGTCGCGCCGTCACGCGCCCACGTCGCCGCGATCGCCTGCGCGATGGCCGCGGTCAGGCTTCCCTTCACCGTTCCGGAAGCGGTCTTAACACGCGCGCTGCCGCGAGACTACGCCGCACCAATCTTCATCGTCGGTCATTGGCGCAGCGGCACCACCCATCTCGCCAACATCCTCAGCCGGAGCCGCGCCTTCGGGCTGCTCTCGCCGGTCTCGGTCGGCCTGCCCGCGGAGGCGCTCGGGCTCGGGCGGCTGATGGCGCCGCTGATCGGCCAGTTCTTTCCCCGCACGCGCCTGATCGACGGGCTCGCCCTTGCCCCCGACCTGCCGCAGGAGGACGAGCTGGCGATGGCGAACCTCACCACGCTGTCGTGCCATCACGGGATCTATTTTCCGTCCCGCCTGCGGCACGAGTTCGACCGCGGCGTCTTCGGCGACGGCGTAGCCCCGGCCGAGCACCGGCGCTGGGCGTCCCGTCTCGAGCGCTATGTCGCCAAGATGACCTGGCGCGCCGGCGGCCGCCCGCTGCTGATCCGCAACCCCGCCAACAGCGCCCGCATCCCCATGCTGCGGGCGATCTGGCCGAAGGCCCGCTTCATCCACATCCATCGGCACCCGGCGTCGGTCTACCCATCGTCGGTGCGGATGTTCGCAACACTGATCAGGGAATTGTCGCTCGGAGGCCCGGAGGCCGACGTCACCGGGCTGGTGCGCCACGTCTATCCCCGTCTGATGCACCGCCTGATCGACGACATGGCAGCCCTCCCCGAGGGGTTCGGCATCTCGCTTCGCCTCGACGACCTGAGGCGCGCGCCGCTCGACGCGGTCCGGCGCCTGCACGACGGCCTCTCCCTGCCCGGTTTCGCGGACGGGCGCCCGGCCATGGCCCGCTATCTCGACCGGATCGAGCACACGCCCGCGCGGCATCTTCTCTCGCCGTCGGACGCGGCCTGGCTCGAGGAACGCTGCCGGCCGATCCAGTCGCTGCTCGCCTACGGCCATGACGCGCGCCCCGAGGCCGCCTGAGCCTCGTTGCTTGCCCGGATGATTACGATAGCGCTGGCCACCGGCGGCCCCCTGTCCTAGCTTGTCATGACAAGAAGTTGGGAGACGTCGACATGCACAACGACATGCAGCGGCGACTTGTCGCCGAGTTCTTCGGGACCTTCTGGCTGGTATTCGGTGGCTGCGGAAGCGCGATCGTGTCGGCCGCCTATCCGCAGCTCGGCATCGGCTTCCTCGGCGTGGCTGCCGCCTTCGGCCTGACCGTGCTGACGATGGCCTACGCCGTCGGCCACATCTCCGGCGGCCACTTCAATCCGGCGGTGACCTTGGGCCTCTGGTCGGCGGGCCGCTGCGCCAACAAGCATGTCGGGCCCTACATCGCGACCCAGGTGGTCGCCGCCGTGCTCGCGTCTTTCGTCCTGTGGCTGATCGCGTCGGGCAAGCCCGGCTGGGCGATGGGCGGCTTCGCCGCCAACGGCTACGGCGCGCTCAGTCCCGGCCACTACTCGACCGGCGCCTGCTTCCTCGCCGAGTTCGTGCTGACCTTCTTCTTCCTGTCGATCATCATCGGCACGACGTCCAAGGGTGCCGCGACCGGCTTCGCCGGCATCCCGATCGGATTGGCACTCTGCCTGATCCACCTGATCTCGATCCCGATCACCAACACGTCGGTCAACCCGGCGCGAAGCACCGGTCCGGCGCTGTTCGCGGGCGGCGCCTATATCGGGCAATTGTGGCTGTTCTGGATCGCCCCGATCGCCGGCGGGATGCTCGCCGGCATCATGGGACGCATCCTCTACGAGCAACCCGCCGCCATCCTCGAGACCACGGTCGTGGAACAAGCCTCCAAGGCCTGAACGCCGGGCAGGGCGGCGAAGGCAAAGGCAAGACCGGGGGCCGAGGCCGGCCCCCGGACCCCCGGCTGACATCCGATCCCAGCCGCTGGCTCCTGCTGGATGCAGGCGATGGCGCAGTCGGCTATGTTCCTGTCGCAAATGACGAAGGAAGACGCCTGATGTCACCCCCGATGCTCGAACCGGAACGGGCAATCAAGTGCCTCGTCGGGCTGTGCTTCTACAGGTTCGACCCCCAAGTCGGGCAGGAAATTAAGAAGAATCTGCAGTTCTACTCATCAAAGCCGGGCCATATCGCCATCGCCGTATGGTTCCTTGGCCTCATGAAGGCGATAGAAGATAGTCCACAGGACTACCCGTTCTGTCTATCAGAGAAGGAGTTTACCTACTATTCGGAACAAAACTTTGGTGGCCAGGTCAAAGACATCGGAGAGCTGTATCATCCCCCCTCATACTATCAGGCTTTGATCCAAGATATCTTTGGTTTTTCCATCTGAAGCGGCAGCCGGGGCAGCCCTTACCGAGGCCGTTGCTCCCGGAGTTCTCAGGGCCCTAGTTGGAAGCGTCGCCAGCGGTGTCACAGCCCGCCTTCTACCCGGCGGATCATGGGAGGCTCAGAGAAAGAGCACCTTATGGCCAAGGTATCAGGCTGACGCAGAAAGACGAAAGCTGTGATATCTCCCATTAAAGACTACATATATGAAAAGAGACAGGTTATTGTACTTATATCAATTTCCTTTGTTATTTGCTATCTGCATTTTGGAAAAGACATATTTGGTTTTTTGGGTATCATTCTTGTGTTTTTGGTTTGTTGGAGTTCTTATCCACATTTTCAGGAAAGAAGTGGTGTCTACTATACTAGCAAAACCTCTTTACGTATTATTATGATTATGTGTGCCATTGGTATTTCTCTGGGAATTGTACTACAATTCATGAAGTACTTCAATTTATGAAATGATGAAGAGCGACGCAGACACCGGAGAGACTTTCTTCTAATCTTGGGAGGCCGCCCTCGACAAACCGTAATTGCTCACCTTGGAACATGTCTGGTGATCAGAGCGGTCAGTCGCGCAATTGTCTCGATTTTCTCGCCTGTAATGCCAGCATCGGCGGCGCGTCCCGCAGTTCGGACCTCGTGACAAAGAAGATCAACCGGCCCTGCCTTTGAATCGCCTTCCCATCATCCATTTGCTTTTGTCCGGACCGCCTTTGCGCTGTCGCAAATCGAGCAGCGTTCCGCAATTCTGAGACGACGGTCGTCGAACAAGCCTCCAAGGCCTGAACGTCTGGCGCCATCCAGACCGCCGATTGCATCAACCGAGAGTCGCGACAGAAGACAAGCAGGTCATCCCTAATGATCTGCATCGGCGACGCAAAGTATCGGTGAGCACTCGAGGCGCTTTCCAAACAATAATGTCGAGTCCATAGACTTGGAGTTATTCCAAACTTTTCTTCAGCTCTGAAGTGTTTTCCTCTGACGTGGTTGTACGACTTGTTCCCATTGCGTCGTTATGCTTTATGACGCGAGCGCATTGGGCGCTATTTCGAAAGGGATCGATCATGATCAGCCGCTCGCGACGTTTCGTTTCACAAGGTTCCGGTCTCGCGCTCGCCGCAGCCGTCGCCGTCTCCCTGACGGGCCACGCTCGTCACGACGTGGCGATGACGCCTGGTGTGCAATCATCCTCCGCCGTGACGGCTCCGGTCAGCCTGTCGGGCCAGCGGCATGATCATTCCGCGCATCTCGCGACCAACATCAGCTTCAATCCTGGGCTTTTTCACACCTATCCCTGACCTCCTTCGGGGAGGCGAAGCTCGCCTCCCGCGATATCACGCAACCGTGTCCCTGGTGTCATAACATCACCGGGGAACGGTTTTGCGAGCGCTGTTAGGGGTTCGTGGGTCACAATTGTAGAATGACGGTCTCGGTCGGCCTTTTTACGGAGCGAGATTTGCGATAACGCAGTGACTAGTCCAGCCTGCGGCTAACAGTCGTGCGGCGTTGATCAGTCTACAGGACGGTCCATGCGTCTCGCCCGGTGGTCACGGCCCTCATCGTCAGGACTGACAGGCGGCGCAGCCATCGTCGCTGCCGCGGCCTGCTGGTGTATTACGACGCCAGCTCAAGGCGCCCGTTCCACATTCCGAACCTATGACGTCGAACAGGGTCTCACCGATGTCGGCGTGTCCTGCCTCCGACAGGATAACGCCGGCTTCCTGCTGATGTGCACGCAGCACGGCATCTTCGCCTATGACGGGCGCCGCTTCATCAATCTCGGCACGACCAATGGCCTACGGGACGGCGGCCAGGTCTTCAATGTCTCCTCTGCCTGGGATGGCCGTCTCGCCTTGAGCTATCCTGACGAGGTGTTCGTCTCCGATCGCCCGATCGATGCCCACACCCCTCCAAGTTCGCTGTCGTTCCGGCCGGTCTTTCATCCCGGCATTTCCTTCTTCAACGGCGACAAGCCGCATCGGCTCGTTCCTTGGCGGCATGGATTCGCGTTTCTTGCCGATGATGCAACGTTGCAGGTCATGCTCTCTGGCAACGAACCGGCGCGCTTCGAGGACATGGGTTACGACCGTGCGGAGCGGCAAACCTTGGCCCGCGCCAGCGGCGTGTTTTCCGTCCGCGGCCATCTCTGGGAGGCGTTCGATGACGGTCGCCTCTGCTTGGCCGATCCTGGAGCGGTCAAATGCTACGACCGCGGCGACGGCCTCGGTGGCGGACCATGGTTCGACGTCGCCGCCGGTCCTGACGGCAAGATCCGCGCCCGGTCGCTGTCGTCGGTCGGCACCTTCGATCCGGTCTCGGGCCACTGGTCCGTCGTCGATCTTCCCGACCAGGGTGGCGACTACATGGGGTATCAGCGTCAGCTCGGTCTGTTTACGACTCCGAGCGGGGAGGTGGTGACGCAGGCCGATCATGGCCTCGACGTGCTCCGACCCGACGGCTGGCGGACGCTGACGGTTGCGGGAGGCGCGCCCGCGGGCATCATCACGGCCGCAGAGACCGACGCAACCGGCCAGTTCTGGTTGCTGATCTCCGGGCGCGGCCTCGTCCGCTGGATCGGCTACGAGCGTTGGGAAACCCTCCAGAGAGCCGACGGCCTCTCGGCCGACATCGCGTGGCAGACGGCGCGCTCCCCGGACGGGTCGATCTGGGTCGCGACGGATACCGGCATCGATCGTGTCCTCCGCCGCGACGGCTCTCTCCAGGTGGCGGAAGTCGTTCCCGGCCCTTCCTTCGCGTTGACGGTCGGGACGGCTGGCGATCTATGGAGTTCCCACGGGCTGGACGGCGCGCGGGTCATCGATCCCGCGACAGGTTCCGTCACCAGGATCGAGGTGCCCCCCGTCGACGTGATCGCCCCTGATCCGGGCGGCGCCATCTGGATCGGTACCGAGACCGGACTGTTCCGGGTCACTCGATCTGCTGCCGGACCGTCACGCCACGTCGAACGAATGTCGGCGTCGCGGACCTCGATCCTGGACATCAAGGCCGATGGCGCCGGCGGCATCTTCTATATCGCCGGCAACCGGCTGCGGCATCGACACCGGGACGGGCACGACGTGCCGGTTTCGGGGGCGTGGCCGGACGGCGGCTTCGAGCCGGTCGCCGTTGCCATCGATCGGCCCGGCCAGGTCTGGATGGCCGGAGCCGGCGGCCTGTTCCGCTTCACTCTCGCCGGCGATCGTGTCGTCGCCAACGAGGCCATCCCGGTCGCGGACACGCGCTCGAACAGCATTCCCGCGTTGATGGTCGACCATCGGGGTTGGGTCTGGGTCGGCACGTCTCTCGGCGTGTCCGTCTTCAACGGGCACAACTGGGTGTCCGTCGATGCCGATAGCGGTCTTGTCGACGACAACGTCGCTCAAGGCGGCATCCGGGAGGATCCTGACGGATCGGTCTGGATCGCGACGGCGCGGGGTATCTCGCACCTGCTCGATCCCACACGACTGTTCCAGTTCCGGCCGCTCCGGGTCGCGGTGACCGAGGCGACGATCGGTTCGCGGCCATTAACGGGTCAGCACATCCCTTACACACGCGATGCGTTCTCCGTGCAGCTCGGAACGCCGAGCTACGGCGCCGAACAGTCCGTCCGCTTCGAATACCGCCTGTCCGGGGTTGACAGCGACTGGGTGACGTCCTCCTCCGGTGTCGTCCGCTATCCGTTCGTCCCGCCCGGTCGGCACACGCTGACGATCATCGGCGTCGACGACCTCACGCATCGCAGCTCGGCGCCCGCGAGCCTGGCCATCGACATGGCCTATCCGTGGTGGGAGCGATGGTGGTTCGAGGCCGCCTGTGTCGTCGGTCTCCTCCTCGCGGCAGCGTTTTTGATCCATGGCGTCGTGCGGTTTCGCTTCCGGGCGGTCTATGCACGCCAGGCGGAGCTTCAGCGTCTCGTTGCCGAGCAGACGGCGCGGCTCCGGTTCGTCGCCGCGCACGACAAGCTCACCGGTCTTCTCACCCGAACCGAGATCGAGGAACGCCTGGCCGCGCGCCTCGCCAATGGCCCGGTCGACGACGAACTCGTGGTCGCCCTCGTCGATGTCGACCATTTCAAACATGTCAACGACACGCACGGACATCTCGCCGGCGACGCCGTGCTCCAGACGCTGGGGCGGCTGGTCTCCCGATGCCTCCGGGACGGCGAGTATGCCGGTCGCTACGGCGGCGAGGAAATCCTCCTCGTCCTCAGCGATCGCGATGGGCGCGGCGCCGATCGCGTCCTCGACCTGCACCACGTCATTCGTGGTTCGCCCTTTCCGTCGAACGGCAAGGCCCTGCGCATCACCTGTTCCGTCGGGATCGCCTGGGCCATCCACGACGACAACTGGGAATCGTTGCTCGGCCGGGCGGACGACGCCCTGTACGAGGCCAAGCACGGCGGCCGCGACCAGGTCGTGGAAGGCCCCCGCGCGCGCAGAACCGCTCCCGGACAGAGCGGCCGTTCCCGCAACGTGTGACCTAGAGCAATATCGCTTCAAGTTGCGTCAGCACAGCGATAAAATTGCTCGTCGAAACAAAGGCTAGAGCGTGATCGGCTCTCGCATTTCATGTCAATCTAAACCGATCACGCTCTAGCCCGATCCTCCGCCGGCCGCCCGCCTGGGACTCGCGGGGAAGCCGAAATCGATCCGCGCCTGCCGCAGCTCGGCGTGCGACATGATCGCCCTGGCGAGCGCGCCGCTCGCCCCCTGCTTCTCGCCGCGTCCGAGCACCACGAACTCGGTCTCGGCCAGTGCCGGCAAGCCCGCCGACGCCGGCACCGGATCCATGTTCGCACCCGCCAGCAGCGACGTCTGCGCCGTGATCCCGAAGCCCGCGCGCACCGCGCCCACCAGGCCCACCAGGCTGTCGCTGGTGAACGCGACATGCCATTCCCGCCCGGCGGCGTTCAGGGCGTCGATCGCCGCCGTCCGCGTGATGCTCCGCTTGGGAAACACCACCAGCGGCACCGGCTGCCCGGGATCGAGCACGGCGCCCGCGCTGCCGAGCCAGACCAGCCGCTCGCGCCACAGCGCGGTCCCCCGCGCATCGCCCTCCTGCCGCTTGGCGAACAGCAGGTCGAGCTGACCCGTCCCGAGCTTCTCGTACAGATGGCTGCTCAGCCCCACCACCAGATCGACGTCCACCAGCGGATGCGCGCCGCGGAACGCGCGCAGGATCTCCGGCAGCAGCGACAGCACGAGATCCTCCGACACGCCGAACCGCACCCGCCCCCGCACCACGTCGCGGTCGAAATGGGCGATCGCGCGGTCGTGCGCCGCGATGATGTCGCGCGCGAGTTCGGCCATCTCCTCGCCGTCCGAGGTCAGCGCGGCGCTCTTGGTGTTGCGCATCAGCAGGGTCCGGCCGACGAGCTGTTCGAGCCGTCCGACATGCTGGCTGATGGTCGACTGGCTCAGCCCGCGGCGTCGTGCGGCCGCGGTGAATTGCAGCGTCTCGGCGACCGCGAGGAAGGATCGCAGCAGCGCGGGATCGAGCAAGGACTTAGCGTTCATGTCAATAAGTTTAGTTGGATTCATCGCAAAAGCAAATAACTCTCGGCCGGTCAGACCCGGAGCATCCCAGTGAATCCTCTTCCACGCCGCGGCCTCATCAGCGCCCTCGGCATGATCGGCGCCGCCGGCGCCGCCCATGCGACCGGGTTCGGCAATCCCGATCTCCCGCCCGAAGGCGCCGTCAACGCCCGCGATCCCCAGGGCCTCGGCGTGCCCGGACCGCGGAACACGACGCTCGAGGGCCAATTCCCCTCGATGATGAACCAGCCGCCGACCGATATCGGCGGTCTTCCGCAATTCTGGTCCTCCTTCAACATCGTCCACACCAGGATCCAGGCCGGCGGCTGGGCGAGGCAGGTCACCCAGAAGGAATTCGCGATCTCCAGGACGATCACCGGCGTCAACATGCGCCTCGACGCCGGCGGCCAGCGCGAGATGCACTGGCACCAGCAGGCGGAGTGGGGCTACGTCACCAACGGCGACTGCCGGATCACCACCATCGACGAGCTGGGCAGGCCGCAGGTGGCCGACGTCGCACCGGGTGGCCTGTGGTATTTCCCGGCCGGCCTGCCCCACTCGCTCACCGGCCTCGGACCCGACGGCACCGAGTTCCTGATCATCTTCGACGACGGCAACGCGTCCGAGAACAACACCCTGCTCGTCACCGACTGGCTCGCGCACACGCCGCCCGACGTGCTCGCCAAGAATTTCGGCGTCCCCGTCGAGGCCCTCGAGACGATCCCGTTGAGCAACAAATGGATCTTCCAGGGCACCGTGCCGGGACCCCTCGCCCGCGACCAGAAGGCGGCCCAGGGAACCGCCGGATCCCCGCCGCATTCCTTCGTCTTCGACACCGCCGCCATGCCCGCCGGCAAACAGACACGCGGCGGCACCGTGACGATCGTCGATTCCACCAACTTCAACGCCGCCAGGACCATCGCGATGGCCAAGGTCACCGTCGAGCCCGGCGGCATGCGCGAGATGCACTGGCATCCGACCGCCGACGAGTGGCAATACTACATCAGCGGCAAGGCGCGCATGACCGTCTTCAACACCGGCCCGGAGGCGGTCACCAGCGACTTCACCCCCGGCGACATCGGCTACATCCCGAAAAGCCTCGGTCACTACATCGAGAACACCGGCAACGACGAGCTCGTCTTCCTCGAGATCTTCAAGACCGACCGCTACGCCGAGGTCTCGCTGAACGACTGGCTCTCCCACACCCCGCCCGACCTGGTCGCGCAGAACATCGGCATCGACCCGTCGATCCTCAGGCGGTTCCCGCAAGGCAGGCCCGAAATCGTTCCCGCCTGACACCACCACCGATGGAGTGAACTCATGCCCCTCACCGGCAAGACCGCCTGGATCACCGGTGGGGGCAGCGGCATCGGCGAGGCCGCCGCCCGCGCGCTCGCGGCCGCGGGCGCCACAATCGTGCTGACCGGACGCCGCGCCCCCGAGCTCGAACGCGTCGCCGCCGACATCCGCGCGACAGGTGCCGCCCATGTCCGCCCCGGCGACGTCACCCGTCCGGACGAGATGCGCGCCATCGCGGACTGGATGGCAGCTGCGCTCGGCCGCATCGACATCCTCGTCAACAACGCGGGCGCCAACATCCGCGAACGCTCGTTCGCGGCACTCACCGCCGAGGCCGCCGCCCATGTCATCGCCACCAACCTCACCGCCGCCTTCACCTGCGTCACCGCCGTCCTGCCCGTCATGCGTGCGCAAGGCGGCGGCCTGCTGATCCACACCGCGAGCTGGGCCGGACGCCATCCCGGGACCGTCTCCGGCGCGTCCTACTCCGCCGCCAAGCACGGCGTCGTCACCATGAGCCACCTGCTCAATGCCGAGGAGTGCGTCCACGGCATCCGTTCGACCGCGATCTGTCCGGCCGAGGTCGCGACCCCGATCCTCGACCAGCGCCCGGTCCCGATCCAAGCCGCCGAGCGCGCCCGCATGCTGCAGCCCGCCGATCTCGGCGACCTGATCCGCACCATCGCGACCCTGCCGCCGCATGTCTGCCTCAACGAGATCGTCATCTCGCCCACCTGGAACCGCATGTTCGCCGCGGTCGCCGGTTGAGGCCAGGGCTCCGGACCGCCCTTTTGACGACCGGACAATTTCGACCGATGCCTATCCGAACACTCCACGGGACACGACCTGACGGCTGCCGAACCGGAATGGAATGCATGGACCAGCCAGCGCCCGCCTCGACCCGCGCCTCGACCGCCATTCCCGGACTCGACGACATTCTCGGCGGCGGCCTCACTCCCGACCGGCTCTACCTCGTCGAGGGCACCCCCGGCACCGGCAAGACCACGCTGGCGCTCCAGTTCCTGCTGCACGGCGCCGACGCGGGCGAGGTCAGCCTCTACATCACCCTGTCGGAGACCGCTCACGAGCTGCGCGCCGTCGCCGCCACCCATGGCTGGTCGCTCGACCGCCTGTCCCTGTTCGATCTCGTGGGCGAGACCGGTCTCGATCCCGACGCCGAGCAGACGATCCTGCATCCCGCCGACATCGAGCTCGGCGAGACCACGCGCGAGGTGATGCGGCGCGTCGAGGAGCTGCGCCCGACCCGCATCGTCTTCGACAGCCTGTCGGAGCTGCGCCAGCTGGCTCAGAACCCGCTGCGCTACCGGCGCCAGATCCTCGCCCTCAAGCAGTTCTTCGCCAGCCGCCATTGCACCGTCCTGATGCTCGACGACAAGACCGCCGATCCCACCGACCTGCAGCTCCACAGCATCGCCCACGGCGTCATCTCGCTCGAACAGGCGCCGCGCGACTTCGGTTCCGAACGAAGGCGCCTGCGCGTCGTCAAGATGCGCGGCATCAGGTTTCGCGGCGGCTACCACGACTTCATCCTCGACACCGGCGGCCTGACCGTCTTTCCTCGCCTGGTCGCGGCCGAGCACCGGACATCCTTCGAGCAGCACCCCCTTTCGACCGGCAACGGCGCGCTCGACACGCTGCTCGGCGGCGGTCTCGCGCCCGGCGCCAACCTGCTCCTGTGCGGCCCGTCGGGCGTCGGCAAGACCACGACCGCGATCCGCTGCATGCTCGCCGCTCTCGAACGCGGCGAGAAGGCGACCTATTTCCTGTTCGACGAGGGCATCGAGACCCTGCTCAACCGGAGCGCCGCCTTCGGGATGGACCTCCGCCCCTACCTCCGGAGCGGCCAGCTCAGCCTGCAGCAGGTCGATCCGGCCGAGCTCTCCCCCGGCGAGTTCGCCGCCCGCGTGCGCCACGCCGCCGAGACGCACAAGGCCGGCATCGTCGTCGTCGACAGCCTCAACGCCTATCTCCATTCGATGCCGGGCGAGCGCTTCCTGCTCCTGCAGATGCACGAGCTGCTCACCTATCTCGGCCAGCAGGGCGTCAAGACGCTGCTCATCCTCGGCCAGCACGGACTCATCGGCGACATGCGCAACGACATCGACCTCAGCTACCTGAGCGACAACATTCTCCTGTTCCGCTACTTCGAGGCGCAGGGCGAGATCCGCAGCGCGATCTCGGCCGTCAAGAGCCGGACCAGCGCGCACGAGCGCAGCATACGCGAGCTCAAGCTCGGGGCGGGGGGCCTGCGGGTCGGCGCGGCACTCACCGATTTCGAGGGCGTGCTGGGCGGCCTTCCGGCCTATCGCGGATCGATCTCCATGCTCGGCGGTCCCGCCCCGATCCAGGAGATGTAAAGGTGTCGGAGCTCATCCTGATCCTTGCGCCACGCGGACGCGACGCCGACATCATCGGGCAGGTCATGGCGCGCGCCGGCATCGCCGCCCGGATCTGCGCCGGCCTTCAGCCGCTCCGCTCCCATCTCGACGCCGAGACCGGCGGCATCATCGTCACCGAGGAGGCGCTCGCGGCACCCGACCTCGAACCCTTGCTCGCCTGGTGCGACGCCCAGCCGCCCTGGTCCGACCTGCCCATCATCGTGCTGGCCATCAGCCAGGCTGGACGACGCAACGCGATGAACGCCGCCATCCTCGAGCGTCTCGGCAACGTCGTCCTCATCGAACGGCCCGCCAACGCCGAGACGCTCGCGAGCGCCGCCCGATCCTCGCTGCGCGCTCGCCGCCGCCAATACGAGGCCCGTGCCCTGCTGCTCGAGCGCGAGCGCGGTACCGCCGATCTCCGCCACCTCAACGAGACCCTCGAACGTCGCGTCGAGGAACGCGCCCGCGCGCTGGACCGGGCGCACGAGGCGCTCACCTTCGCGCTCGATGCCGCCGGAATGGCGTCGTGGGATCTCGACCTGCTCACCGACCTCTCGATGCACAGCCCGCAGCGGGACCGCATCTTCGGCTATGCCGAGCCCGTCGCCGGCTGGGGACGCGAGGCCTTCCTCGCCCATGTCGTCGAGGAGGACCGGACGCTGACGATCGACGCCTTCGCCCACGCCATCGCCACCGGCGTGCTCGACGCCCAGTGCCGGATCCGCCGGGCCGACGGCATCGTCCGCTGGATCGTCATCAAGGGCGAGGTCGGCTACGACGAGGACCGGCGTCCCGTTCGCATGACCGGCATCGTGATGGACACCACCGACCGGCACGCGACCGAGGACGCGCTGCACCAGGCCCAGAAGATGGAGGCCATCGGCCAGCTCACCGGCGGCGTCGCGCATGATTTCAACAACCTGCTGACCATCATCGTGGGCGGCCTCGAGCTCATCAGCCGAAAGCCGGCCCAGACCGATCGCGTGCTTCGCCTCGCCGACGCGGCGCTGACCGCCGCCAAGCGCGGCGAGCAGCTCACCCGGCAGCTTCTCTCCTTCTCCCGCCGGCAGTCGCTCGCCCCGCAGACGGTCCATCCGAACCGCGTGCTGCGCGAGTTCGAGAGCCTCGCACAGCGTGCCGTGGGCGAGGCGGTCGTCCTGCGGCTCGACCTCGGGCGAAGCGTCTGGCCGATCCGGATCGATCCGGCGCAGTTCGAGTCCGCGATCCTCAACCTCGTCGTCAACGCGCGCGACGCGATGCCGTCGGGCGGCGAGATCGTCATCGCCAGCCGCAACCTCCCCGGTGCCCACATCCCGGCCCGAGGCCTGCGCGGCGACACCGTCGCCGTCAGCGTCACCGACAACGGCAGCGGCATCGACGACCAGACGCTCGCGCACGCCTACGAACCCTTCTTCACCACCAAGGAGGTCGGCAAGGGGTCGGGCCTCGGCTTGAGCCAGGTCTACGGCTTCGCCCGCGGCGCCGGCGGCGATGTCGGCATCGAGACCGCGCTCGGAAGCGGGACCACCGTGACGCTCTACCTCCCGCGGTCCGACGAACCCATCACCGACGAGGACCCGGGCACGCTCGACCCGCCTGTGCCCGCGTCGCGCGGCGAGACCATCCTCCTCGTCGAGGACGACGAGGAGGTCCGCGCGATGGCGATCGAGAGCCTCCAGGAGCTCCGCTACCAGGTCGTCGTGGCGTCCGACGCCGGCGAGGCGCTCGCCCACGTGCGCGGCGACGGCAGGATCGACCTGATGTTCTCCGACGTGGTCATGCCCGGTGGCATGAACGGTGCCCAGCTCGCCATCCAGGCGCGGTCCACCAGGCCGGGCCTCAAGATCCTGCTGACCAGCGGATACGCGGGCACCCCGGAGGCGGTCGCCGACCTCGACGACGCCTTCGAGCTGCTCGACAAGCCCTACGGGCGCCACGAGCTGGCCCAGCGCATCCGGACCATGCTCGGCGCCGGCTGATCCGTCAGTCCCGGCAGTCGACGGGTTGACGATCGTCAACCCGGACCCAGTTATGCGCGACCGGCATGAAATAGAAATCAATCAAAGTCGCGACAAGACATCGATTTCATCGCCGTTTTATTTCAAGAAAGAACAATCATGGCTCATGACATCGTCGACACCGCTGTCGCCAACGGCTCCTTCTCCACGCTCGTTGCCGCGGTCACCGCGGCTGGTCTTGTCGACACCCTGAAGGGTAAGGGCCCGTTCACCGTGTTCGCGCCCACCGACGCCGCCTTCAAGGCGCTGCCCGGCGGCACCGTCGAGGGTCTCCTCAAGCCCGACGCCAAGGCCAGGCTCACGTCCATCCTGACCTACCATGTCGTGCCGGGCCTCGTGATGTCTTCCGACATCGCAGGCAAGAGCCTGTCGCCCGCGACCGTCGAGGGCGGCACCGTGCACGTCGACGCCACCGGCGCGCACGCGAAGGTCAACAACGCGACCATCGTCACCGCCGATCTCGCCTGCAGCAACGGCGTCATCCACGTCATCGACGCGGTCCTGATGCCGGCCTGATCAGCGCGATCCCGGCCTCAGAATCATGTTGCGCTGAAGTCACGACTCTGGCTAAGCACGAACATCCACGCGCGGGGTGGCGGGGCATCGTGCCTCCCACGTCCGCGTGGCGGGGTGCAGCGAGCCACGACCCCCGACGGCGCGAATGCCGACGTGGCCGTCAGGAACATGACGATGCCAACAGCAAAGAAATCGGCCCCGGCAGCCAGCAGCCCGGTCAAGAAGTCAAAGCCCGCCAAGGCGGCACCGGCCGCACCCGTCGAGATGGTCAAGCCCAAGAAGGCCGCGCCCAAAAAGAAGTAGGGCAAAGCGCTTCCGCCGCCCGGCCCTAACCGAGCGGCGGGTAGGTCACGTGCGTGAGCTCCTCCGACACGCGCCACAGGCGGCTCCATGCCTGCCGGTCCGTCGCCTGCGGCGACAGCACCGCCAGCGCCGGCGTGCCGCGCACTTCCTTGAACCCGTCCGGTCCCCAATATTGTCCGCCGCGCACGTCCGGCATCGTCGACGCGTAGAGCCCCGGCAGCGCCCCGGCCGCCGCGTCCTGGCACAGGATCCTGATCACCGCGTTGCCGAGCGAGGCCACGAACTTCGGCAGCCCTGTCGCCGCCATGAAGCCGGTCGTGGCCACGCCCGGATGCGCCGCCACGCTCATCAGCGATGAGCCGTCGGCGTGCGCCCGCCGGTCGAGCTCGAGCGCGAACATCAGGTTGGCGAGCTTGGACTGCGCATAGCCCTTGCTGCCGTTGAAGCTTCGCTCGGACTGCGGGTCGTCGAAATCGATCCGGCCGCGACGGTGCGCGATGCTGGCGATCGTGACCACCCGAGGCGCCGCCGCCCGCTTCAGCGCGTCCATCAGGAGCCCGGTCAACGCGAAATGCCCGAGATGGTTGGTGCCGAACATCCGCTCGAACCCGTCCGCGGTCACCGAACGTCTCGACTGCATCAGCCCGGCATTGTTGAGCAGCAGATCCACACGCGGCAGTTCGCCGTCCATCCTCGATGCGAACGCCCGCACGCTGGCGAGATCAGCGAGATCCAGCAGCGACACGCTCACATCCGCGCCCGGATGCAGCGCTTGGAGTCGCGCCATCGCAGCCGCACCACGCGCGGCGTCGCGCACCGCGAGCACCACCCGCGCCCCGCGTCCGGCCAGCGCCGACGCCGCCTCCTCGCCAATGCCGCTGCTCGCTCCCGTCACCACGGCGATCCTGCCGCCCTGGTCCGGCATCCGTGCCGTCGTCCATCCTGTCATCGTGCCTGCCCCGGCCTGCCCTCAACGATGATGGTTTCCGAATGCGGCACTTCCAGATCGAGCGCCAGGACGACATCGTCATGCATCCGATGCCCGACCAGGAATTGCCGGGTGCCGACCTGCACGAAGCCCGCCTTCGCGTAGAACGCCCGCGCCCGCGCGTTCCCCTCGTAGACCCCGAGCAGCATCCGCCGCCGTGCGGCCGCGCGGGCCGCCTCGATCGCGTGCCGCAGCAGCGCCGTCCCGGCGCCGCTCCCGAGATAGCGGCTTAGCAGGTAGATCCGCTTGAGTTCGACATCGTCCGGGTCCGGATCCGCGACCGTCAGCGAAACTCCGCCCACCAGCGCGTAGCCGACCGGCGCCCCCTTGTCCTCGACCAGCCACGCCATCCCGCCCGCGTCGAGCCAGGCCTCATAGACCGGCGCCATATGCGCGCGCGCGCAATGGGCCAGGATGTCGCCGCCATCCAGGACGCCCGCAAACGCATCGAGGAACGTCGCCGCACCCGCGAGCGCCAGTGCCCCGGCATCCGCCCGGCCGGCGACCCTGACCGTCCAGCCCATGGGCCTTGTCATCGCGTCCTCCCGATCCGGACCCCTCGAACGGATCGCCGGAAGGCCGAGTTGCAGCGTGACCACGATCCGGTATGACCAACCCTGAACAGGGAGAGCGCCCATGAACGAGATGCTGCCACCCCGCCCCGGTCTCGACCCGACCCTCGATGGGCGCATCGACCGCCTCGCCGAGATCGCCGTCCGCGTCGGGCTCTCGCTCCGTCATGGCCAGGAGATCGTGATGACCGCGCCGCTCGACGCGCTCCCGCTCGCACGACGCATCACCGAGCATGCCTATCGCGCCGGCGCCAAGCTCGTCACCACCATCTACAGCGACGACGCGGCCCGGCTCGCCCGTTTCCGCCACGCGCCCGACGACGCCTTCGACTACGCCCCCGCCTGGCAGCAGGACGGCATCGCGCGCGCCTTCCGCGAGGGCGCCGCACGCCTCGCCATCGCCGGCGAGGACCCCTCGCTGCTGTCGGCCGAGAATCCCGACCGCGTCTCCCGTGCCTCGCAGGCGATGTCCAAGGCCGCCAAGCCCGCGATGCAGGAAATCACCGGCTTTCGCACCAACTGGTCGATCGTCGCCGCCGCCACCCCGGGCTGGGCGCGCGCGATGTTCCCCGAACTGCCCGAGAGCGAGGGCGTCGCCCGCTTGTGGGATGCGATCTTCGCCGCCTCCCGCGTCGACGCCGCCGACCCCGTCGCCGCCTGGGAGGCGCACAACGCGCAGCTCGCCGCCCGCACATCCATGCTCAACGCCCGCAACTATCGCGCACTGCGCTATCGCGGTCCCGGCACCGATCTCGAGATCGGCCTGTCCGCGGCCCACATCTGGCTCGGCGGCAGCAAGACGGCCGCCAACGGCATCACCTGCAACCCCAACATACCCACCGAGGAGGTCTTCACCACGCCCGACTGCCGGGCGACCTCCGGCACGGTCGCCGCCACCAAGCCGCTCTCCTACCAGGGCACCCTGATCGAGGACATCGAAGTCCGTTTCGAGGGCGGCCGCATCGTCGACGCGCGCGCCCGCACCGGCGAGACCGTGCTCAAGCGCGTGCTGGAGACCGACGCGGGGGCCGCCATGCTCGGCGAAGTCGCCCTCGTGCCGCACTCCTCGCCGATCTCGGCGAGCGGCTTGCTGTTCCGCAACACGCTGTTCGACGAGAACGCCGCCTGCCACATCGCGCTCGGCCAGTCCTACAGCAACTGCCTCCAGGGCGGCGACGCGATGAGCAAGGACGAGCTCGCCGCCATCGGCGCCAACGAGAGCCTGATCCATATCGACTGGATGATCGGTTCCGATCGCATCGACATCGACGGCGTCACCGCCGACGGGCAGGTCGAGCCGCTGATGCGGGGCGGTGAGTGGGCCTGACCCTCCACGACACGCGCACGCGGGCCAGCGTCGCGTTCACGCCGATCGATCCCGCCCATGTCCGCCTCTACATGTGCGGCCCGACCCCCTACGACGTCGCCCATATCGGCAACATGCGGGCCTTCATCGTGCCCGACATCCTGGTCCGCCTGCTGCGCACGCTCTATCCGCGCGTCACCTATGTCCGCAACATCACCGACGTCGAGGACAAGATCACCGCGCGTGCCGCCGCCGAAGGCACCTCGATCGGCGACCTGACCAAACGCATGGTCGCTGGCCTGCACGACGACCTGCGCGCCGTCGGCAACCTGCCGCCCGACATCGAGCCGCGCGTCAGCCTGCACATCGACGAGATCCGCTCGCTGATCGCGCGCATCCTCGACCAGGGCCACGGCTACGTCGCCGACGGCAACGTCCTCTTCGCGGTCGCCTCCTATCCCGACTATGGCGCGCTCTCCGGCCGCCGCGTCGCCGACCTCGAGGCCGGCGCCCGCGTCGAGATCGCCGCCTACAAGCGCGATCCGGCCGACTTCGTGCTGTGGAAACCCTCCGACGACCGCGAGCCCGGCTGGGACAGTCCCTGGGGCCGCGGCCGTCCCGGCTGGCATATCGAATGCTCGGCGATGTGCCAGCGCCACCTGGGCGAGAATTTCGACATCCATCTCGGCGGCGAGGACCTCATCTTCCCGCACCACGAGAACGAGCGCGCCCAGAGCCGCGGCGCCTATCCGGGCAGCGAATTTGCCCGCGTCTGGCTGCACAACGCGATGCTCCAGGTCGACGGCCAGAAGATGTCGAAAAGCCTTGGCAACTTCACCACCGTCCGCGACGTGCTGGCACGCTGGCCGGGCGAGGCGCTGCGCCTCGCGCTGATGCGCGCGCACTACCGATCGGTCCTCAATTTCACCGACGACGCCATCGCCGACAGCAAGCGCGAGCTCGACCGCTTCTACCGCGCCCTCGAACGGACGGGCGGACCGGCCGCCGGCGACCTGCCCGCGCCGACGCGCGCGGCCCTGTTCGACGACCTCAACACCCCCGAAGCGATCGCGAGCCTGCACGCGCTCGCCGACCGCGCCCTGCTCGGCGACACCGGCGCCGGCGCCGGCCTGCGCGCCGCCGGCAACATCATCGGCCTGCTCACGGACGATCCCCAGGCCTGGTTCCAGGGCCGCGCCGACACATCTTGGATCGACCGCCTGATCGGCGAGCGCCTCGAGGCCCGCCGCGCGCGCGACTTCGACCGCGCCGACGCGATCCGCCGCACGCTTGCGGCCGACGGCATCACGCTCGAGGACAACCAGGGCGGCACCACATGGCGACGCGCCTAGCTGGCTGCGGACTATCGGGGCGCTGCCCCGAACCCCGCCAGGGGTCGGACCCCTGGACCGCCATTGATCTAGAGCGCCGTCATCAGCAAAGGATCCGCCCGGTCGAGGTGCGGCGTCGCATTGAACGAGGCGAGCCGCAGCCCGCCCTCGTCGGACAGCAGCCGCGTGATCGACCCGTTCATCACCGAGCTCGTGAGCCGGGACACCAGCGTGGGCGGAATCCCGATCAACGCGCCCACGCACGCCGAGATCGGCCCCGCCGACGTGAACACCCAGACCGAGCCCCTGTCCGCCGCCAGCCGCGCCGCCCCGGCGCTCACCCGTGCCCGGAACGCCTCCCAGCTCTCCCGATAGTCCGCATGATCGCCCGAAATCCAGCGCGCGATCGCGGACGCGAACACCGCGCGAAACTCGACCGCGCGATCGAGGGCCGCGCGCAGCACGGCGTTGTCGGCGAAATCCGGACTATGCCGAAGCAGGATTTCCCGATGGTCGAATTCGTCGAACGCCGGATCGACCTCGATGTCGCACGCGAGCCCCATCGCCTCCAGCGTCGCCGACGCCGTCTCCGACTGACGCCGCCGGCCGCCGACCACCACCCGCCCGGGCACCCGGCCGCACTCGCGCAACCACTCCCCCAGCAATCGGGACTGCTCGAACCCGATCGGCGACAGCTTGTCGTAGTCCGCCGCCCCGACGCTCGCCTGCCCATGGCGGATCAGCAGCAGTTCGGTCACGAGCGGGCGGGGGCCATCCGCGCCAGGTGCTCCGCGTGACGTTCGCGGATCCTGCTGTTCATCATCTCGAAGACCGACCAGTAGCCGACCGGGAACAGGCGCTGGATCGTTGCTGCCTTCTTAGCGTCGCGCCCGATGATCAGCCGCCGCCGGCGCCGCCCGATCGCGTCCACGATCTCGCGCGCCGCCTCGTCCGGATCCAGCGTCAGCAGCTTCGCGTGCACCCGGCGTTCGTCGGCGATCTGCGCCTCGGTCCATTGTGCCGAGACCACCATGTTGTTCGAGATGTTCGTCCGCACCCCGCCCGGATGCACCACCGTGACACCGACGGGCGTTCCGCGAAGCTCGTGCCGCAACGCCTCGGAAAACCCGCGGACCCCGAATTTCGCCGCGGCATACGCGGTCTGCCCCGGCGGCGCGATCAGGCCGAACAGGCTCGACACATTGACGATATGCGCCTGCCCATCCTGCAGCGCCGGCAGGAACACATGCGTCATCCGGATCACGGCCAGCAGGTTGATGTCGATCAACCGCTCGATGTCGTCGAGCGACAATTGCGCGAAATACCCGCCGAGCGAGATCCCCGCATTGTTGACCAGCAGCGTCACCCGCCCATGCGCCTCGAGCACTCGCGCCGGCAACGCCACGATCTCGTCCTTGCGCGCGACATCCATCGGATGGACGCTCACCGCGACGCCGCGCGCACGCAACAGGTCGCCCAGCTCGACCAGCGCCGCCCGATCGATGTCGACCAGTGCCAGGTCGCAGCCGAGGCCCGCGAGCCGCGCTGCGACGCATCGCCCGATGCCGCCCGCGGCACCCGTCACCACCGCGACACCGCCCTCGATCCTGAACGCCCGCATCCGCCTCTCCCCCGTATTTTTGCCATCCGGTCTGAAACCACCGGCCCGCCGGGTCAAGCGAGCCGTCATGACCGGCCGTGACGAAGGCGCCGACCTCGCACCGGTCGAGGGCGCACCCACCGTCATCCTCGTCCGACCGCAGCTCGCCGACAACATCGGCGCGACCGCGCGCGCGATGGCCAATGGCGGCCTGTTCCATCTGCGCCTGGTCGCCCCGCGCGACGGCTGGCCGCAGGATCGCGCCTGGCGCATGGCGTCCGGCGCCGACCGCATCCTCGACGCGGCGACCCTTCATCCCACCGTCGACGACGCCGTCGCCGACCTCCACCACGTCCACGCCACCTGTCCGCGTCCCCGTCACATCGTCAAGCCCGTGCTCACCGCCCGTGGTGCCGCCACCGAGTGGCGCATCGCGGGCGAGCGTGGCCTGCGCACCGGCATCCTGTTCGGCCCGGAGCGTGCCGGCCTCGACAACGAAGACATGGCGCGCGCCGACGCCCTCATCCGCTTCCCGCTCAACCCCGCCTTCATGTCGCTGAACCTGGCGCAAGCCGTGATGATCGCCGCCTACGAATGGTGGCTGGCCGCCGACGACACGGCGCCGCGCACGCTGATGACCAACGAGACCCGCGTGGCCACCAAAGGCGAACTCGAGAACTTCCTCGGCCATCTCGCGAACGAACTCGACGCCTGCGGCTTCCTGCGCAACCTGCCCAAGCGCCCCGGCATGGTCCGCAACATCCGCCATTTCTTCGAGCGCGGCGAAATCACCGAACAGGAACTCCGCACCCTGCACGGCATCGTCACTGAACTCGCCCAAGGCCGCCGCACCCGCGGCCGCGACGAACCGTGAAGGCCATCCAGACTCGAAACAAAGAAGGCGAGGGGCTTCGCCCCTCGACCCCATCAAAGGCGAGCCTTTGAAATCCCATGTATTTAGAAGGTGATAGTAGATGTCGCTGAGAGATGGTCTTAATAAAAGAACGACGATATCGATCGACGATCTGCCCGCGAAGCTTCAGTTATACGGATAAAACGGAGAACCGCTTCATCCGCTCCTATTGGCGGCGGCGTCGGGCAAGGGCGTAGCACACAACTGACTTGACCCTTGCGCCGCGCGCTGCTGGACAGCATGGCTGCTGCACTCGCGAATACGTGGAGGACGTGCATGATCAGAGATAAGCCTTTGGCCAGTCTTACTCGCGAAGACTTGCAGAACCTCGTCACGGGTGAGGTTTCTGAAGGCCGAGATCTTGAGTACAAAAGGGATTTGTATGGAAGCTCCGATGACCAGAGAAGGGAGCTTCTTGCAGACGTCACTTCCCTCGCGAATGCTTCTGGCGGCGACCTTCTTATCGGCGTGGATGAATCAAATGGATGTGCTTCAGCGCTTCCCGGTGTCAACGCTGCCTATGCCGATAACGAGATACTGAGACTTGAGAACATTGTTCGCGATGCGGTGGAACCGCGGCTGCTCGGCCTTCGAAGCTGTTGGATCGACTTAGGGACTGGCTTCAGCGTACTTGCGATACGGGTGCCATCGAGCTTAGCCGCACCGCATCGAGTAAAGTTCAAGGGGTCGGCGAGGTTCTTCACTCGTAGTAGCCGCGGAAAGTATGAGATGGACACCCATGAACTACGATCCGCCTTTGTCTCGAGCGAGGGTCTTCCCGACCGCTTTCGCGCGTTGCACAACGTTTCAATATCACACTCATTGGGAACGGATATGCCGTTTAGCGTTGGGAGCTTGCCTACGGCAGTGGCCTCTATCGCACCCCTCAACCTATTCCGTGAGGCTCGAGATCTTGAGATCACCGAGTATATGGCTCAGCAACCTTATGTAGGTGGAAGGTCTACGGTAGTCAGTTGGATGCATACGCTTGAAGGTGTTCTTGTGCATACCGTTCCAGACTCGAAAGATATTGTGACTGGTTACACCATGACTCATCGCCAAGGATGGGTAGAGGCGGTTTGGCATATTGGAGGCCCGCGCCCAATCAACGCCAACACGATCGTGAACCTCGTCATTCCCAACACGTTTGAGGCAGGTTTGTTGGATCAGGCGGGGGCGCCGATTAGCCGTCTAGCACGGCTCGGAGTGACAGGTCCTTGGATCGTCATGACGTCGGTTCTCAATGTCCGTGGGTATGAGCTTACTCAGGAATACAGTGTTTCGTCCGCGCCAGCTTTCCGCGATCAGGCCACGTTGCCGGAACTGAGGGTCGATCGTATCGATGAAACTTCGCTGAAACCCATCCTTGAGGCCTTCTGGCGCGTCTTTGGCCATAAACGGCCCATCGATCGAAAGATCGTTTGACTCAAGCCTCACGTCCCGCCGAGAGCGCCATCCAGAATGGGATATGGCGTCGATCTGGCCGGCGCTTGGCCAGCCAGTTGACGAGGCACGTCTCCACGGACTCGAGGGCAGGCGGGCAGGTGGTGCTTTGCCTAGCAAATGTCGGTTCCGCGCTGTTGCGCTGGATCGCGCGCCAAACCGGTCTCTTATTGCGCGATCATCTGGTGTCGCTTAAGGGTGATCGCGCGCGCGGCGCCCCGCTCAACGGCTTCCCAAAGATGAACTCCTCAAGGCGTGCCACACGGCCGAGGAGGCGGCGACCATTGTTATTCAAGGAAGCCTCCATCCAGGGGATCTCGACCCGCTCGAGGCTCTTGATATTGAGGTCATCGGCAAGCCAGGTCTCCCGCCTGTGCAGCGAGATCAACAAGCGGGTAAACGCGTTCCCGGCGCGACCAATCGACGACGATGGCCCCTACGTCTGGCTCGACGTGCCTTGCCCCGTCCTCAAGCGATGGCCCGCAGCCCCTTGGCCTTCACCAGATTGAGCAGCTTGAGAGACGGCCCATCCGGTCGTTTCTCGCCGCGCTCCCATTTGCTGACGGCGTCCTTCCGGACATTGAGATAGTGCGCGAAGACAGGCTGCGAGACCTGTTCTCGCTCGCGCAGTGCACGGATCTCGTCCGGCCTCAAAGGTTCGACCGGGGTCAGGCAAAGGGCGTCAAACTCACGCATCGTCGCCTTGTCCACGAGAGCAGCCTCATGCAGACCGGCCGCGGTCCGATGAACCGACGCGAGAATGCCATGTTCAGCCTTCCTGCGGATCGTTGCCATCGCCAACCTCCCTCAACTCCCCGGCCGCCCTTGCTGCCCGAAGTCGCTCATCCGAGAAGCCAAGCAGCACGTTCGCCAAACGCCTCAACGCCTTAAGTTCCTTGGCCGATACGTTCACCTTGTTGTTCTTGGCGAAGCCGTGAGCGAAGAAGCGGTGGCCACCAACCCTGAACAGGATGATCGTGCTGAACCCGCCCGATTTCCCGCCGCCTTCGCGGGCGACCCGCTGCTTGAATACGCCTCCTCCCAAATCGACTGAACTCGCCGCCACCCACCCATCAGAACACCGCATGGTCCCCGCGCTCGGCCACCGAGTCGCCGGCCACCAGCGCCCTGTAGTAATCGAACAGCGTCTCGCGCCCCGTTGACGGCGTGGCACCCGCGTCATACCGCCCTGTCTCGGGGTCCAGCACCAGCATCGACTCGGTCGCGTAATAGCGGCCGATCCGCGCCAACTCCGCCTTCGCCGCCAGCGACGGCGCGAGCCGGCCGGCGACACTCAGCCCGCCGATGATCCCGTCCAGCAGCGCCACCGGCACGCAACGAAAACGCGGCGTTCGGCCCAGCAGCGCGAACAGCGCCTCGCCCTGCGCGCGCGGCGTGATCGCGGCACCAGGTCCGCCGATCGGCAGCACCCGGTTCCAAAACCGGTCGTCCACCAGGCAGTCGGCGACATACGCCGCCACATCACCATCGCTGATCGGCTTGCAGGCCGTCAGCGTCCCGTCCCCGAACACCAGGAACGGCCCGCCACGCCTCACCCGCTCGGCCTGCCCCGACAGCGACTTGAAGAACGCGGTCGGCCGGACGATCGAGTATCGCATCCCCGACCCGATCAGCGCCGCCTCGAACGCAAGCTTGGCGTGCTGGAACGCGAGCTTCGGCTTCTGCACGCAGATCGCCGACAACAGCACGAAATGACCCACACCGGCCTCCCGCGCCCCCGCGAGCACATCGACATGCGCCTGGTGATCCACCGCCCACGCGTCGCGGGGCGCGCCGGTGCGCGACGCCATGCACGACACCACCGCATCGAACCGCTCGCCGCGAAAGATGCCGGCCACCGCGCCCGCATCGAACATGTCGACCACGCGCACCGTGCCGTCGAAGGCCCGCGCGGGACCCGGACGCACGAGGCACACCACATCATGCCCGCGCCGCGTCAGCGCCCGCAGCGTCGCCCGGCCGATCGTGCCGGTCGCACCCAGAAGGCAGACCCGCGCACAGGCATCGGCCGCATCGCCGGTCATGGCGCCGGCATGATGCGTTTCATGAACCCGTCGAACAGCGGCACGGTGAAAGCCGTATCGCCGTGCGCGGGACTGTAGAGCATTCCCTTGGCGATCAGCGCGTTGCGGATCGGCGCCACCGTCGTGACCTTGCGGCCAAGCGCATCGGCGACGTCGCCGGAACGATGCGGACCGAAGCCCAGCTCCGCCATCGCCCGCATGTATCGCTTCTCCATGGGCGTCAGCCGATCGAAGCGCACCCGGAAGAAGCTGGCGTCGAGTTCCGCGAGCGCCTGGACCGTCGCCTCGCGTGCGTCACCTACCTCGATCGGGGATCCGTCCGCCACATTCCAGCTATGCTTCCCCCACTCCTGCAGGAAGTACGGATACCCCCTGGTCTGCGCGAGAATTTCGGCGATCGCCGGCGTCGTGAACGTCGCCCCTTCCTTCTCGGCCGGAACGCAAAGCGCCGCTCGCGCCGCACAATCATCCAGTCGGTCGATCGGCACGAATTCGAAGAGCCGTTCGGCATAGCTCCTCGCGCGGCCCATCTGGCCGAGCAGTTGCGGCAGCCCGGCGGCAACCATCGTGATCGGCATCCGGCTTTGGCTGGCGTTGTGCAACGCGCTGATCAGCGAGGCGAGCTGTGCTTCGGGCACGTATTGCAGTTCGTCGACGAACAGGATGACCGCCGTCTTCCTGTCCGCGGCCGCCGCACCGACAGAAGCGAGCAGATCCGCGAGATCGTTGTCCAGAACCCCGCTATCGGCCACCCCAGGTTCGGACGTCAGGTCGAGCCCGATATCGATGTCCTGGTAGGTCAGCTTCAGGGCCTTGGCGAAGCTCGCCAAGACCCCGAGGGCGCCGCTCACGGCAGCCTTCGCCGCCTCGCCGCGATTGAGCTTGAGCAACGCCGCCCGCAAGGCGGGCGCCAGCAACGCCGGCAGCGACCGCTCTTCCGGTGCCTCGATCCGTACGGTGGCGAACCCACGTGCCTCGGCTTCGATGCGCATGCGGTTGAGCAGCACCGTCTTGCCGACCCCGCGCAGCCCGTGGAGGATGAAGCTGCGCGCCGACCGACCCTGGCGAATTCGGTCCAGCGCGATGGCAACGCGTTCGATGATATCGTCGCGCCCGGCCAGTTCGGGCGGCGGCGTCCCGGCGCCGGGCGCATACGGGTTGTGGCGCGGGTCCACTTCTACCAACCTTACCCAACCTTACCTTCCCACCATAAACTGACCTAAGCTTCCTAAACATTCAAGCGCCCCTATCCGCGCCGCCCGTCGGCCCCGCAACCCGATCGCCACGCCGCTTGCGCACCCACACCCAATTTCCGGGCACCTCCCGGTCGTGCTACGCCACCCGCCGTGGACACAAGGCAGCCTGCCCAGCGCGCGATCCTCGTCGGCATCCAGCTCGCCGGCGTCGACGATGTCGCCCACGAGGCGAGCCTGAGTGAGCTCGCCCGGCTGGTCGAGACCCTCGGCTACGAGGTCGCGGGGTCAGTGTCCCAGAAGCGCGACGGCATCGGCGGACTGACCGTGCTCGGCAGCGGCAAGCTCGCCGAGTTGGCCGCCATCACCGGCGGAACCGGCGTTGTCGGCGCCTGGACCGCCCCGCAGCAATCGAAGGCACGCGCGCGCTTCGAGAACACCGGATCGACTTCCCCGTCATCCCCGGAGCCCGGGCCCGACGGCGCGCGCCGGCCAGGCTTCGTGATCGTCGACCACGAGATCTCGCCAAGCCAGGCGCGCAATCTCGAGAACGCGACCGGCGCGCAGGTCCTCGACCGGACCGGCGTGATCGTCGAGATCTTCCATCGCCACGCCCGCAGCCGGGAGGCCAGGCTGCAGGTCGAGATGGCGCGCCTGAAATATGTGGCGCCCCGCCTGCGCGAATCCGCCTCGGGCGGCGGACGCAAGCGCGGCGTGGGCGCGGGCGAGACCGATCTCGACCTCGATCGGCGCCACGTGCGCGATCGCCTGGCCGAGTTGAAGGAGCAGCTGGAGCACGTCCAGCGCGACCACGAGCAGCGCCGGTCCGCGCGCCGGGATCAGTTGCGCGTCGCCCTCGTCGGATACACCAACGCCGGCAAGTCGTCGCTGATGCGCGCCCTGACCGGCAGCGAGGTCCTGGTCGCGGACCAGCTGTTCGCCACCCTCGATACGACCGTGCGCGCGCTCAAGCCGGAATCGAAACCGCGAATCCTCGTCTCCGACACCGTGGGCTTCATCAAGCAGCTCCCGCATGACCTCGTGGCGTCCTTCAAATCGACGCTCGATGAGGCGCTGGAGGCATCGCTGCTGCTGTTCGTCGTCGATGCGTCCGATCCGACCTGGCCGGCGCAGCTCGAGGTGAGCCGCGCCGTGCTGCACGAGATCGGCGCCGACATCGTCCCGTCCCGCCTCCTGCTGAACAAGATCGATCGTGTCGACGAGGCGGCCCGCGCCGCCCTCCGCGCCAGTCATCCGGATGCGATCCTGCTGTCCTCGAACTCGCCCGCTGACGTGGCCGGGCTGCGGGACACCATCGTCGCGTTCTTCGAGGCGTCGATGGTCGACGGCCATCTCGTGCTGCCCTACGCCAGGCAGCGGTTCATCGGCGAAGTCTACGGCGCCGTCAGGGTTCTTTCCGAGGACTACGACGCGACCGGCCGCGTGCTCGAGGTGCGCGGACTCCCCGGCGTGATCGCCCGCCTGCAGCGGGATCTCGCCGGACACTGATCCCGCGCCACCGGCCTCCTTGGAACGGACGGTGTCGCTTCCGATGTCATTCGACAGGAAAGCCGGGAATGCGACGATGGCGAGCGGGTGGGCCCCTGACGGGGCCGTGCAGGATCAGATCGACGACACCGTGACCGACGGCGTCTTGAGGGCGCGGGCGCGTATGCCCACGGGCGAGGGAGAAACCCATTGCCTGGAGTGCGGCGACGAAATCCCCCGTGCGCGCCGCCGCGCGCTCCCCGGCGTCCGGACCTGCATTGCATGCCAGTCGGCCCGTGATCGCCGCCCCGAGACGATCGGGTTCAATCGAAGGGGCAGCAAGGACAGCCAGCTCAAATAGCCCCGCTCAAATAGCGAGGTCGCAGTCGCCCCGCTACACCAGGCCCCAGCCCTCGAGCGCCGCGACCGCGCGCCCCACCCCATTCTCCCGGCGCAGTGCCGCCCCGAACACGGCCGCGCGCGCTTGCATGGCACTTCCCCTTGCCTCGCCGATCGCGCCCGCCAGGCTCGCGCCTGTCATCTTGTCCCGGCGCAGCGGCGCGGTCGCGATCCCCGACCGATGAAGCCGGCCGGCCCAGAAGAACTGGTCGAGCAGGAATGGCACCCCCACGCTCGGAATGCCCGCCGCCGCCGCCGCCGCCGCCGTGCCCGCGCCGCAATGGTGGACCGCGAGCGAGGTTTGCGGCAGCAGCCAGTCGTGCGGGACGTCGCCCACGACAAGGATGTTCGGATCCGGCGCCACCTCGAGTTCATTCCACCCGCCAGCGAGGATCGCACGCACGCCGGAGCGAAGCACCGCCTCGCGCACGATCGCCGCAAGCCTGCCCGCATCCTTCGTCACCATGCTTCCGAACCCGATATAGACCGGGCGCGACCCCGACCCCAGGAAGGCGGCCAGGCGCGTGTCCGGCATGAAATCGGTCGAGGGACGCAGCCACCAATAGCCCGTCGTCGCGACATGGTCGCCCCAGTCCCGCGAATGCGGCACCATCGACGCGCTGAACCCGTTCAGCAGCCGCGCGCGCCCCGCGCGCGGCGACCGCCATGGTCCGCGCGCGGGGTAGGGGGCAAGTCCGAGATCGCGCCGCACCCGTGTCATCGCGGGCCTGCCGAGATGCCACGTCAGGTTCCGTGTCGCCGCATGCAACGCCAGGTTGGTCCGGCCAGGCAACGACATCCGGATCGTCCCGAGAAGCATCGGCATGATCTCGCGCGCCGGCTCGATCGGCTGCAGCATCGTGCGCACGAACGGCACGTCGAGCGCCTCGGCGATCGACGCGGCCAGATAGAGTGCCACACCCGACCCGATGATCAGTCCGGCGCCGCGCGCCGGCGGGAGTCCCTCCGCCGCCCAATGGGTCGCCATCTCGCTCAGGCAACGCAGGCCATGCAGCGCCACCAGGAACTGCGGCTTGCCGTCGAACCGCGCGCGATCCCGCCGCATCATCGTCTGGAAGTCCGCCGTCAGCGGCGCGAAATCGAGACCGGCCTCGCGCACCAGCGCCTCGAAATTCCCGCTCGTCACGATGGTCACGTCATGGCCGCGCGCGCCGATCCCCTGGCCGAGGGCCACGTTCGGTCGCACGTCGCCCGTCGTGCCCGCGACGAAGATCACCACGCGCATGCGTCAGCCGTGCAGCGGCGCGCGCACGGTCTCCCGAACGGCCAGGTTCAGCCGCCTGGAGATCTGTGGACCGATCTGTTCCAGCGAGCCGACGTCGAGCATCTCTTGATGCCCGCACGGCACGTCCGTCCGGTCGAGCGCGCCCGCCACGAACGGCCACCACGCCTCCGGCCGGTCGTCGAGATACGCGGACGCCGCGCCGTCCATCCGCTCGGTGGCACGCACGAAGAACATCTCCGCCGACACCAGGCCCGGGCGATGCGTCCGCGCGAGCGCGAGATTGGACTCCGTCACCGCGCGCAGCCGCGCCACCAGTTCGGCCGGCGAGCCGATATCGCCCGGAGTCTGCCGTCCGCCGATGTCGTAGATCTCGGTCAGATGTCCGACCAGGTCGTCCATCCCGGCCCCCTCGCCGAGCGCGTCCGCCTGCAGGCCGAGGAACCCGAGGGCCGCGCGCACGAGTTCGCCTTCCTCGTCGTGCATGATCGTCTCGCTGTCGACAGGCGCCGCTCCAGTCGTCGCCAGATACGGATAGGCGTCGAGCAGCCCCAGAAAGGAGACGCTTTCGCCTTGCTGCTCCAGCAGGCGCGCGATCTCGTGCGCGACCAGGCCGCCGAACGAGAAGCCCAGGAGCTGGTACGGTCCCGATGGCTGGATGTCCTGGATCAGGCCCACGTAATGCGCGGCGAGCGCGATCAGCGTGCCGGCCCTGGCGCTGCCCTTCGCGCCGAACGACTGCAGCCCGTAGATCGGATGCATCGGGTCGATGTGCCGGATCAGTCCCGAATACCCCCAGGCCAGGCCCGACACCGGATGGATGCAGAACAGCGGCGTGCCGTTGCCCGCGGTGCGGATCGGCAGCAGCTCGGCGAATGGGTCGTTACGGTTCCCATTACCCGCCCGCGCCCGCGCCAGTTGCTCGGCGAGGCTCTCCAGCGTCGCATCCTCGAACATCGCGCCCAGCGGCAGTTCCGCGCCGCTGCGCGCCGCGAGCTCCGCGATCAGCTGCGCCGCCGTCAGGCTGTCGCCGCCGAGGGCGAAGAAATTGTCGTGCACGCCCACGCGTTCCAGGCCGAACAGGTCCGCCCAGATCGCGGCCAGCATCTCCTCGTCCGCCGTGCGCGGCGCCAGGTAGCCGGCGCGGTTGGCGAACTCCGGCACCGGCAACGCCCGCCGGTCCAGCTTCCCGTTCGCGTTCAGCGGCATCGTGTCCAGCGTCGCCCACGCCGTCGGAATCGCCGCCTCCGGCAGCTTGCGCGCGAGGATGCGCCTGATCTCCTCGACCGGCGGCGCCCCTTCCGGCCCCGCGACCAGGTAGCCGCAAAGCCGAGGCTCCGCTCCCTCCTGCCGCAGCAGCACCGCCGCCTGTGCCACGCCCGGCACGCCGAGCAACGCCGCCTCGGTCTCGCCCGGCTCGATGCGCACGCCGCGCAGCTTGATCTGATCGTCGTTGCGGCCGAGGCAGTCGATCCGCCCGTCGGGCCGGATCGATGCCCGGTCTCCCGTCCGGTACATCCGCGCGCCGGTCTCGGCCTCGAACCGGTCCGCGACGAAGCGCTCCTCGGTCAGCGCGTCGCGATCCAGATAGCCGGTCGCCACACCGGCGCCGCCGATGCAGAGCTCTCCCACCACCCCGATCGGCGCAAGGCCGCCGTCCGGCCCGAGCACGGTGACATGCTGGTTGGCGAGCGGCCGCCCGATCGGCGGCTGGTCCAGATCGTCGGGCCCGATCTCCTGGATCGTCGACCAGATCGTCGTCTCGGTCGGGCCATACAGATTGACCAGGCGTCCCGCCACCGGATGCAGGCGGCGCGCGAGATGGCCGGGCAACGTCTCGCCGCCGCTCATCAGGGTCAGGCCGCGCAGCGCCTCGCCCCGGCCGGCGGCGAGCACCATCGCCCACAGCGACGGCGTCGCCTGGACCGCCGTGATCCCGTGCTCCGCGATCGAGGACGCGAGCGCCCGCGGGTCGAGCACCTGCGCCCGCGTCGCCACCACCACCGTGCCGCCGCCGAGGAGCGGCAGCAGGAGTTCCAGGATCGCGATGTCGAAGCCGAGCGTCGTGACCGCGAGCAGCCGGTCCCGCGCCGTCAGCCCGACCGCGAGCGCCATTCCCGCCAGCAGGTTGGCGAGTGCCGCCCGCGGCACCACCACCCCCTTCGGCACCCCCGTCGACCCCGACGTATAAATCACGTAGGCCGTCGCCTCCGGCAGCCGCCCCGTCCGGCTCTCCGATCCCGGCATGTCATGCAGCGCGTCCCGCGCGACATGCAGCCCGATCCGCGCGTCCCGCGTGACGAAGCCGAACCGCGCCGCGGTCGGCGCCTCGGCCAGCATCGCCGACGGCCTCGCATCGGCCAGGATGCGCGCCGTTCGCTCGGCCGGACCATCCGGATCGAGCGGCAGGAAGGCGGCCCCCGACGCCAGCACGCCGAGCAGGATCGCGACCATCTCCGTGTCGCGCCGCGGCGCGATCGCCACCAGATCGGTCTCGCCGATCCCCGCCCGTGCCAGCCCGTCGGCGATCCGCCGGACCTCGTCCATCAGCGCCGCATAGGTCAGCACCCTCGTCTCGCCGCGGACCGCGACCGCGTCGGGATCGATCCGGACCCGCTCGGCGACAACCGCGACCGGGTCCGGGCAGGAGGCGAGCGCCGGGCCCCTGATCGAGCCGAGCATCTCGCGTTCACCGGGCGCGAACAGCGCCAGGTCGCCGAGCGCCTGTCCTGGTTCGGCCGTCACGCTGTCGATCATCCGAAGCAGCCGGCTCGCGTGCCGCGCGAGTTCGTCCGCGTCGTAGAGCAGCGCGTTGGCGTCGAAATCGATCCGCAGCCCGCGGTCGTCGTTGCGATCGTAGACGAAGATCGTCAGGTCCTCGACCGGCCCGTTCGAAAGATTATGCGCCGTCGTCGGATGGCCGCCGAACGACAGGTCGAAGTCGAACGGCTCGATGTTGACGCCCGTCCACGAGATCTGCTGGTCGGTGTGGAACAGGCCGAGCGCACGCCTCAGATCCTCGTAGCGGAACTGCTGGTGGCGAAGGGCGGCTCGCATGTTGCGCGCACTCTGCGAGACCACGTCCGCCAGCGTCATGCCGGCCGCGAACCGGAACCGCATCACCACCGCGTTGGCGACCATCGCCGGGATCGCCCGCATCGCGTGCCCCACGCGTCCCGTCACCGGCATGCCGAGCGTCAGGTCCATGGCCGACGTGACCCGATGCACATAGATCGCGACCAGCGCGATCAGGATCTGCGGCAGCGTCCCGCCGATTTCGCGCGCCAGCGACATCAACCGCCGGCTCAGCGCCGCGTCGATGATCGCCGTGTGCCGCAGCAAGGGCCCGGTGCCGACACGCCGGCGATGCGCGAGCGTTACCGGATCGGGCAGGTCGGCGAGCTGCTCGAGCCAGTAGGCGCGGTCGCGCGCATGCCGATCCGACGAACGGTAGGCCGCCTCCATCTCGAGCAGGTCGGCGACTTTCCCGAACGGGGAGGGCGGCGGCGGCTCGCCCGCGAGTTCCGCGTTGTACAGCGCCGCCAGCCGCTTGGCGATCAACCCGCCGGAAAACCCGTCCATCACCACATGGTGGCAACGGTGGTACCAGACGAAATGCGCCTCCCCGAGGCGGATCAGCGCCGAATGCCACAGTGCGTCGCGCCGGAAGTCGATCGGCCGTGCCAGCTCCGCCTGCATCCAGCCCATCGCCCGCTCGAACGGCGCCGGATCGTCGGACAGATCGATCAGCGCGCACTGCCCGGTGAAGCGGTCGGCCACGAGTTGCCGCGGTCCCGACGCATCCTCGACCAGGCGCGTGCGCGACGGCTCGATCTCGCTCGCGAGCTGGTGCAGCACGGCCATGAAGCGGCCCGTGTCGATCCAGCCATGGATCTCGAGCGCCTCGGCGATGGTGAAGACGATGTCGGCGGGCGCCAGCTTGCTGCTGACCCACAGCCCGCGCTGCGCCACGGACAGTGGCAGCAGCGCCCCGTCGGAATGCTTCATCACCCGCACGCCCTCGCCGCCGGACCGACCTGTCTCATGCCAATGCCCCGGTCCTCGCTCGATCATGCGCCGGGCCGCCAATCGGTCGTCAGCAATCCATCCGCCCGGATGCGATGCAGTCCTGGTGCTTGACCATGTGGATGAAGGCGGGAACCAGCCACCAGCAGGCCAGCCCCAGCATCACGAGGCCGCCAAGAACGGCGAACGGAACAACATCGCGCCGCTTCTCCTCCAGCGTTCATCTCCCACCCAAGGATCCTGGCTCCTTATCACAAACATGACGTTAACGTCAGGCGGGGGCGCGTGCCAGGATTCTACGTCGCGGTTTGACATTCGGACGCAGGCTTCGGCATAAGCCGCGCACTGCCGGGAACGCGGACCGCACGCTCGTGCGGCTCCCGTCCGACCATCCTTGGTCGAGACCTACCGGTGCAACAAGCGGGCAGACGGGCACGACCGCGCGAGCGGCGATGCGCGCATCCGCACCATCAAGGAGTGCGAGGCTTGACCAAGCGCCTCGAAAGCAAGTTCAAGATCAATCGCCGCCTCGGCGTCAACCTCTGGGGCCGCGCCAAGTCCCCGGTCAACAAGCGTGACTATGGTCCCGGCCAGCACGGCCAGCGCCGCAAGAGCAAGCCGTCCGACTTCTCGGTCCAGTTGATGGCCAAGCAGAAGCTCAAGGGCTATTACGGCAACATCGGCGAGAAGCAGTTCCGCAAATACTACGAGGAGGCGGTCCGCCGTCGCGGCGACACGTCGGAGAACCTGATCGAGCTGCTCGAGCGCCGCCTCGACGCCACCATCTACCGGCTCAAGTTCGCCATGACCCCCTTCGCCGCACGCCAGTTTGTTAGCCATGGTCACGTTCTCGTTAACGAGAAGCGCGTCAACATCCCATCCTTTCTGCTGCGTGACGGCGACGTCATCGAGGTGCGCGAGAAGTCCAAGCAGCTCGCCGTGGTCCTCGACGCGGCCCAGAGCGGCGAGCGCGACGTCCCGGACTATCTCGAGGTCGACCACCGCGCGATGAAGGGCAAGTTCGGCCGCGCGCCCAAGCTCACCGACGTCCCCTATCCGGTGACCATGGAGCCGAACCTGGTCGTCGAGTTCTACTCGCGCTGATCGACCACCTGCACCGCGACACCGCGCGCGAAATCGCGTCCCGAGACATCGCGCGCGAGGTCGCGTCCCAGGACATCGCGCGCGAAATCGCGCGACGCCGCACCTTCGCGATCATCTCCCACCCCGACGCCGGCAAGACCACGCTCACCGAGCGCATGCTGCGCGCCGGCGGCGCGATCCAGCTCGCCGGCCAGGTCCGCGCCAAGGGCGAGCGCCGCCGCACCCGCTCGGACTGGATGGGCATCGAGCGCGAGCGCGGCATCTCGGTCATGACCTCGGTGATGACCTTCGAGCACGCCGGCTGCGTCTACAATCTGCTCGACACGCCCGGCCACGAGGACTTCTCCGAGGACACCTACCGCACGCTCACCGCGGTCGACTGCGCCATCATGGTCATCGACGCCGCCAAGGGGATCGAGGACCGCACCCGCAAGCTGTTCGAGATCTGCCGCTTGCGCGACATCCCGATCATCACCTTCATCAACAAGATGGACCGCGAGGCCCGCGACGCCTTCGAGCTCCTCGACGAGATCGGGTCGGGCCTCGCGCTCGACGTCGCTCCCGCCACCTGGCCGATCGGCCGCGCGTCGGGCTTCGCCGGCACCTACCGCCTCGACAACCGCGACATCCGCACCGCGACGCCGCTCGACCAGTCCGACCCGCGCCTGGCGGCACTCGCCGACGAGGTCGATCTCGCCCGCGCCGCACTCCCCGAGTTCGACCGCGACAGCTTCAACGCCGGTCACCTCTCGCCCGCCTATTTCGGCAGCGCGATGCGCGAGATCGGGGTCTCCGACCTGCTCGAGGCGCTCGCCGAATTCGGCCCGCCGCCGCGCTCCCAGCAGGCCGAGACCCGCCTCGTCGACGCCAACGAAGCCAAGCTCACGGCACTCGTCTTCAAGATCCAGGCGAACATGGATCCCAACCATCGCGACCGCATCGCCTTCGCCCGCATCTGCTCCGGCCGCCTCGTCCGCGGCATGCGCCTCAAGCAGACCCGCACCGGCAAGACCATCCCGCTCACCGCGCCGCAATTCTTCTTCGCCCGCGACCGCCAGTTGGCCGAGGAGGCCTTCGCCGGCGACGTCGTCGGCATCCCCAACCACGGCGTGCTGCGCATCGGCGACACGCTCGCCGAGGACGAGGACATCCGTTTCATGGGCGTGCCGCATTTCGCCCCCGAGATCCTCCGCCGGGTCCGCCTTGACGACGCGATGAAGGCGAAGAAGCTCCGCCAGGCCCTCCAGGAGCTCGCCGAGGAGGGCGTCGTTCAGCTCTTCCGCCCGCGCGACGGCAGCCCGCCCATCGTGGGCGTCGTCGGCACCCTGCAGCTCGACGTGCTGATCGCGCGCCTCGCCGCCGAATACGGCGTGGCCGCCGGCTTCGACCCGGTGCCGTTCTCCGTCGCCCGCTGGATCAGCGGCGACGCCGCCCGCCTCGAGCTGTTCCAGGCCGCCAACCGCACCGCGATGGCCGATGACCTCGACGGCGACCCGGTCTTCCTCGCCAGCTCCGCCTTCACCATGCGCCGCGCGACCGAAGCGCAGCCCGAACTCACCTTCCGCGACATCAAGCAGATCGGCATGGCCCCCTAGAGCAATATCGCTTCAAGTTGCGTCAGCACAGCGATAAAATTGCTCGTCAAAACAAAGGCTAGAGCGTGATCGGCTCCCGCATTTCATGTCAACCTTAGCCGGTCACGCTCTAGGCGGTCAGGCAAGGAGCGGGGCGCTGAGGCTGTGAAACTATAGAAAAAGCCTTGGGGCGCCCCCCCAAGCCCCGCTGGGCGCAGCGCGCCCAGACCCGCAATGTAATGGGTTAATTGGCGATCCAAACGCCCGGCGTTTGGCGGGGCGCGGGGCAGAGCCCCGGTTTCAGGCTTATTTCGCCTTCGGCGATCCGGCTCGAGGACGACGTGCGCGAGGAGTTGGCGACACAAGCGCGCCGGGACGGGATCGGCCTCGCGACACTGCTTCGCGACCTGGCGACGACAGCGGCGCGTGAAGCACGCCGGACACGTCGTGCTGGCCACTGGCGTGGCGATGCGCGGCCCAAGGAGCCCAACAAGCTGCGTCCTGCCTTTGTCGTGGAAGATGACGGACTGTTCGCTCCCGCCTATCCGGACGTGATCCTGGTGCCGCTGACCGAGGATGTCGGACGCGTGATCCCCGATCTGGCCGTGATCATCCCGCCGACGCCGGAGAACGGTTGCGCCAAGCCGTGCTGGGCGGCCTCGCACTTGGTCACGGCCACGTCCAAGGCACGTCTGATACGCCCGGCATGATCGGCTGACTCTCGAAGGATTCCCTGATCGGCGCTGACGTGATTCGCTGTGCTCTGCACCCGATTCGCGGAGTTCATCATGGCAGCGCCGATCAAGATCACGCGGAACGACCTCGACCCGGCCGGGCTACGCCGGGCAGCGCGGCGAGCGGCCAGTGTCGCAGCCGCGCAACGGATGCTGGCATTGGCGCTGGTCCTGGAAGGTGCATCGAGGACCGAGGCGGCGCAGGCGGCCGGCATGGACCGACAGACGTTGCGCGATTGGGTGCATCGCTACAACCAGGAGGGGCTGGCTGGGCTGACGGACCGGCATGGTGATTTCGGCCCCAAGCGGCTGCTCTCGCCCACGCAGGAGGCGGAGATCGCAGACTGGGTCCGGCAGGGACCGGACCTGGCCACGCACGGCGTGGTGCGCTGGCGCCGGGCCGACCTGGCGCGGGCGATTGCGGCCAAGTTCGGGGTCGTGCTGGCCGAGCGCAGCATCAGCACCGTGCTGCGCCGGCTCGGCTTCCGCCGCCTGGTCGCGCGTCCGCGCCATCCCGGCCACGACGCCGCGGCGCAAGCGTCTTTCAGAGCGACTTCGCCGCCCTTGTAGACGCCGCCCTGCCCGAGCACGCCCGCGGCAAGCCGCTGGAACTCTGGTGGCAGGATGAAGCGCGCATCGGCCAGCAGGGCACGCTGACGCGCGTGTGGGCCGAGCGCGGCTCTCGGCCGCCGGCGCCGCGGGATCAACGCTACGCCTGGGCCTATCTGTTCGGCGCCATCTGCCCGGCCCGCGGCACCGGTGCGGCGCTCGTGCTGCCGTTCGCCAACGCCGAGATGATGAACCTGCACCTGGCCGAGATCAGCGCCAGCGTGACCGCCGGTGCACACGCCGTGCTGACGATCGACGGCGCCGGCTGGCACCAGACCGGCGACAAGCTACGCGTGCCCGACAATATTACGCTCCTGCACCTGCCGCCTTACAGCCCAGAGCTGAATCCGGTCGAGAACGTCTGGGCTTTTCTGCGCGGCAACAAGCTCAGCAACCGTGTCTTCAACAACTACGAGGCCATCGTCGACGCCTGCTGCGCCGCATGGAACTGGCTCATCGCACAACCAGAACGCATAGCCTCAATTGGTAGCAGAGAGTGGGCGTGTGTCAGTCAATGAAGCCGGGCGTATGAAACCGACATCGTCCCGGGTAACGGCCGAGCAGTTGGCCGCGATGCGCCGGCAGGTCGCGCTCGCTGTCGGTGTGAGCATCATCTAGAGCACGACGGTCAGGCTGGCCAACTCCGGTCAGCCTGAACGTGCTCTAGTGTCCTGAACCGGAAGTTCGTATTGTTATTCAGCGAGGGTGGTGGGAGAGTTTCTGACGCAGAATCGCTCGATGCTGGCGAGGATGTCGTCGGCTGATTTGGTCCAGCGGAACGGTTTAGGGTTGGTGTTGTGCTGGTCGATGAAAGCATTGATGGCGCATTGCAGGGCAGCGACGCTTTGATGGGCACCACGCCTGATCTGACGCTCGGTGAGGAGTGCGAAGAAGCGCTCCACTTGGTTGAGCCATGACGAGCTGGTCGGTGTCAGGTGGATATGCCAGCGCGGTCGCTTGATCAGCCAGTTCCGGACGATCGGCGCCTTGTGTGTAGCGTAGTTGTCGATGACGAGGTGGACGTCGAGATCGTCTGGCACGTTGGCCTCGATCTGGTCGAGAAAGCGGCGGAACTCGGTGGCACGGTGACGTGGGTAGCAGCGTCCAATGACATGGCCGGTGGCGATGTCGAGGGCTGCGAACAAGGACGTCGTGCCGTGGCGCTTGTAGTCGTGGGTCCGGCGTGCAGTCTGCCCAGGCCGCAGCGGCAGCATCGGCTGGCTGCGATCCAGCGCCTGGATTTGCGACTTCTCGTCGACGCATAGCACGATGGCATGCGCTGGCGGCGAGACGTAGAGGCCGACGACGTCACGCACTTTGGCCACGAAGTCTGGATCAGTCGACAGCTTGAAGGTCTCCAGTCGGTGCGGCTGCAGGCCGAAAGCGCGCCAGATCCGCTGCACCGTCGAGACAGACACGCCAGAGGCACGCGACATACCGCGCGAACTCCAGTGGGTTGCGTTCGCAGGCAGGCTTTCAAGCGTGCGCACGATCACTGCTTCGACACGGGCGTCGTCGACAGTACGCGGCGCACCCGAGCGTGGCTCGTCACGGAGCCCATCTATCCGGTGCTCGGCAAAACGCAGTCGCCACTTCGCCACCGTGGCGTCATCAATCCCAAGGGTGGTGGCCACGTCCTTGTTCTGCGTGCCGTCCGTGCACTCCAGCACGATGCGCGCCCGCAACGCCAACGCCTGCGCCGTTTTGCGGCGTGTCGATAGCGAGGTCAGCTCAGCGCGCTCTGCCTCGCTCAACATGATCTGAACCGCACGGCGACCAGCCATCCGATGATCCTCCCAGAGCCCCAGGAAGATCATCACACCGCCAATGCAAAAGTACAATCAGAAAATTACGAACTTCCGGTTCGGAACACTAGCCACCGCAATTGGTGGTTGTCGAGCCAACGGTCGGAAGCTTCCTTGCCACGAACGGTGCGGATTTCCGTGAACCGCACCGATGTTCAAACGATCGAATTTCGCCTTCAGCCTGCCTTGGCGGCTTCATGTTTGGCAGCCAGCTTGGTCAGCCGCTCGGCCTGTTTGCTTGTATACTCATCGGCTTGATAGATGTCGGAGATGATCGACTTCAGCTTGGTCGCATCCTCTTTCATGCCGAGGGCGCCGGCGTAAGCCGCGGCGGTGCCGAAGCCGGTGATCCCGTAATGCGACAGCCGCTGATATTGAGCGATCAGCACGAGATCCAGGAGATCGCCATCGCCAGGTGCCTCCTCGAGGCCATGCTTCAATGCCTCCTTCACCAGCCCTTCCATGCCCTTGCAATGCTCCTTCTCGACTTTCCCGCCTGCAGCTTCGAGAAGCGACTTCAGGGTTGCCGTGTGCTTCCCGATGCCCGCGTGAGAGCTCTCGAATAGTTCCTTCAGCTTCTTGTCATGCACCTTTGCGGACAGGGTCTGAACGGCTTTCGTCATCTGGTCGTTCGCCGACCACAGATCTTTGAGCTCATCGGTGTAGACTTCCTTGAGGTCCTGGGGTGTTGGCATTGTCTTGGATCCTTCTGTTCCTGGCTTGCAAACGCCACGGAACCGGGATCGTCGCAAACGGCGTCGAAAAGAGACGTGACGGCAAATGCACCTGCGGTCCGGATATTCGTCGCCGGACAGACTTTTCCCGTCGCGTGCGTGCTCGGTAAGGTTAAAAGTTCGAAACGAGATCGTCGGCTGACTTGCTTCGAAGACGTCAGTGTTGCCGTGGCCTCGAGCGCCGGACCAGGAGCACCGTGGCAATGCCGCCCAAGGCAGTCAGGACGACGCCGGGGTGCAGTTGCGCCTCGAGCGCGAGACTGGTCTTCCGCGTCAAGGGACGCAGGCTGCTGTTCTCCGACCCGTCCTCCCGCGGCTCGTAGAGATTGTCGCGCTGGCTGAGGTCGCCGGGGTTGCTCGTCGTCATGGTCGCATGGCCGACGCGGGCGAACATCCAGTCCATCGCCCGAGGCGCCAGCAGGTTGCCGATCACCATCGAAATCCCGCCGGCTCCTCCGATCGTGAGATCGCGCACCGGGGTTTCGCAGGCGTGGACGATCGCGCGCGCGACCAAGTGCGGGTCGTATGCCGGCGGCGGATTGCGCGTGCCGCGAGACCCGATGCGGTTGCGCGCATGGTCGGTGAACGGGGTGTTGATTGCCGCTGGCTTGATCAGTGTCACCGAGATCGGTTGGCGATCCGCCGCGGCCTCGCGCCGGAACGCCTCGGTGAAGCCCTTGATCGCGAACTTCGACGCGCAGTAGGCGCCCTGGTAGGGGATCGCGAATTCGCCGAGGACACTGCCAACGTTGATGATCGCGCCACCGGTCTGCTTGAGACGTTCGGCCGCGATCAGCGTGCCGTGGACCATGCCCCAGTAGGTGACGTCGAACAGCCGACGCTGGTCTTCCAGCGGCACGATGTCGAGCCGGCCGCAGATGAAGGCGCCCGCGTCGTTGATCCAGGTGTCGAAGCCGCCGAACGTCTCGACGGCCTTCGCGGCCGCCGCTTCGAGCTCCGACTGCTCGGCGACATCGGCGACGGCGTAATCGGCCTCGCCGCCCTCTGCCCGGATCTCGTCGCGAACGGATCGGAGCGCCTCCTCGTTGCGGGCGACCAGGAACAACCTTGCACCGCGTCGTGCGAGCATCCGGGCCGTCGTCAGTCCGATCCCGGACGTGCCACCCGTGAGCACAACGACCTGCCGGGCGAGCGGCTTGAGGATGATGCGGACCATTGCCGAACTCCGATCGGCTGTCGCCAACACACGTCGGGTAGGCCGGTTGCTTCGAGGCACGGCGGAAATGGCCTCTGGTGCGCCCGGCCGCGGGCCAGCGGGCAATGCAAGATATACCTGAACGAGCTTCTGACCGTTCTGCTCGCGCCACCCATTGCCTCCCGCCGAAGACAGCCCGACCCTGATGTCATGAGCGCATCCCTCTGCTTTCCGGCCAACGACCATGTATGGGATCTGCGCGAGCAGATCATGATCGGCCAGGAGCTCGCGGCCCGCCTGTTCGCCGCCGAGAACTGGGTCTGGGCCTACAAGGCGCTGTCGCGCATCGAGCGCATGGGCCGCCGCCTCGACGACGACGACAACCCGCTCGCCGAAGCCGGCAGGGCGCTGCTCCGCGGCGCGTCCCCGCCATCCGACCAGACCGGGCCAGCCGAGCCAGTGCGCGAGCCGCGCCTCCAATCCGCCGAGGCGGCTCACGCCGAACTCGTCGCCACCCTCGGCCAGATCAACGCCGCGCGCGCCGAGGACAACCTCTCGCCACTCCCGTTCCAGTCGATGCTCGGCCTCTACGAGCTGCGCTGTGGCTCGAAGCTCGCCGCGTCGATCGCAGCCGTCGAGGCCCGCCTGAACCCGCCTCCCACCGGATAGAAGGCGGGGCCAGTCCCCCGCCGAGCCCGTCCCGTCAACCCTCACGCCTCCCAGCACGAAGACATCCCATCGGACCCCCGCGGCACACGCCGGCGGGCCGCCGACCGTTGCCCGGCTCCGGCCGAATTCCACGCTCCACGAACGTGCAAATTCTCAAAATCCGCGACACGTCCGACGCCGTCAGGCCAGCCCCGTGAACAGCGACGTCGACAGGTACCGCTCGGCGAACGACGGGATGATCACCGCGATCATCCGGCCCCGGTAGGCCGGGTCCTTCGCCAGCATCAGCCCGACATGGAGCGCGCCCCCCGACGAGATCCCGATCGGCAGTCCCTCGATCCGCGCGCAGCGCCGCGCCGCCGCGATCGCCTCCCGCTCGCTGACCGTCAGCACCCGGTCGAGCAGGTCGAGCTCCAGCACCTGTGGCTGGAATCCGGGCCCGATCCCCTGGATCCCGTGCGGTCCCGGCTCCTCGCCGTTCAGCACCGCGCTCTCGGCGGGCTCGACGCCGATCACCTCGAGCCCGGCGCGGCGTCCCTTGAGCGCGCGCGCGATGCCGGTCGCCGTCCCCCCGGTGCCGATCCCCGCGATCACCACGTCGATCCGCCCGTCGGTGTCGCGCCAGATCTCCTCCGCCGTCGTCTCCGCGTGCACCGACGGATTGGCCGGATTGTCGAATTGCCGCGGCATCCAGGCGTTCGGCGTGCTGGCCAGGATGTCCTGCGCGCGCGCGATCGCGCCCGCCATGCCGAGCTTGCCGGGCGTCAGTTCGAGCTGCACATCCATCAGACGCAGCATCTTGCGGCGCTCGATCGAGGCGCCCTCCGGCATCGTCACGATTAGCCGGTAGCCGCGCGACGCCGCGACGAAGGCAAGCGCGATCCCGGTGTTTCCCGACGTCGGCTCCACCAGGATCGTCTTGCCCGGCGTGATCAGGCCCGCGCGCTCGGCATCCAGCAGCATCGCCGCCCCGATCCGGTCCTTCACCGAGCCGAGCGGATTGAAGAACTCCAGCTTCAGCAGCAGGTCGGCCGACAGCCCGTCCTCCTGGGTCAGCCGTGGCACCCGCACCAGCGGCGTGCCGCCGACGGTCGCCACGATGCTGTCGTAGATTCGCCCGCGCGGTGCCGCGAAATCCCGCTTCGCATCCTGTGTGGCGCTCGCGCGCCGCTCGATGGTGGTCATGGTCGACATCTGCACCCAACTCACGCGTGGATCACGTTGAAATCGTCATATAGTCTTCCCGCGGCGACGGGGAGATCGTGATGCTGCTTCGGCGGGACCGGGCGATGGTGGCGGTGCTGATCATGCTCGACGTCGCGTTCCACGCCGGACGGGCCGGAACGGTGAGTGCCGCCGACATCGCCGATCGCGCCGGGCTCGCGCGGCGCGGCATCGAGCCGCTGCTGCAGGCGCTCTCCCGCTCCTCCCTGCTCGAGAGCATCCGCGGACCGCGCGGCGGCTACCGGCTCGGCCGTCCCAGGCGCGACATCACGCTCGCCGAGATCGTCGACGTCGCCATCGCCGACGACGGCGGCGGCGAGGACGGCCCGACCGGCGACCTGTTCGCGCGCGTGGTCGAACCCGCCTGGTCCCATCTCGACGGGCAGTTGCGCGACGCCCTGCGGGCGCGAACGCTGGAGGATCTCGTCCGGTCGGCCGAGAAGGCCGGCCTCAACCGGCCCTTGGCGGAGCCGATCAGCTTTTCCATATAGCGGCGATCCCCATCGGGGTTGCGGGTCAAGCACGCGAGCCTTGCGTGGATCAACCGAACCGCTTGATCTCGTCGTGACTTGGTGCGACGGGGTCTCGTCCACCGCCGGAGATGTCCATGACCATCCAACTCGGGCAGATCGCCCCCGATTTCGAGCAGGAGACCACGCGTGGACGCATCCGCTTCCACGACTGGCTCGGCGCAAGCTGGGGCGTCCTTTTCAGCCATCCCAAGGACTTCACCCCGGTCTGCACCACCGAGCTCGGCGCCGTCGCCCGTCTCGCGCCCGAGTGGGCCAGGCGCAACGTCAAGGTCATCGGCCTCTCCGTCGATCCGGCCGAAAGCCACAGCGGGTGGGAAGCCGACATCGCCGAGACCCAAGGCGCGACCGTCGACTTCCCGATGATCGCCGATCCGGACCGCCGCGTCTCCAACCTCTACGGCATGGTGCATCCCGAGGCGGATCCCTCCGTCACCGTCAGGACGGTCTATGTCATCGATCCCGCCAGGAAGGTGCGCCTGACCCTGACCTATCCGCCGAGCGCCGGGCGCAACTTCGACGAGGTCCTTCGCGTCATCGACAGCCTGCAGCTCACCGACCGCCACAAGGTGACGACGCCGGCCAACTGGCGGCAGGGCGACGACGTCATCATCGCCCCGAGCGTCTCCGACGAGCAGGCCAGGACCGCTTTCCCGAAGGGCTGGCGCACCCTCAAGCCCTACCTCCGCATGGTCGCCCAGCCGTCTCGGACTGATCCGGCCCATCTCCTGCATCGGGATTTCACCGTGCCAGACACCAATGTCGTCGACGCCCCGAAGCTCTCGTCGGTCGAGCATCTCAAGCGCGAGAGCGACGGCCTGCGCGGCACCCTCGCCGCCGAGCTCGCCGCCGGCGGCATCTCGGTCAGCGAGGACGCCTACCAGCTCCTGAAGTTCCACGGCAGCTACGAGCAGTTCGACCGCGACACCGCGACCGAGCGAAAGCAGGCGCGTCTCGAGAAGGAATACCAGTTCATGGCGCGCGTCCGGATCCCGGGCGGCACCCTGACGGCAAAGCAATACCTCGCGCTGGACGCCATCGCCTCCGAGTTCGCCAACGACACGCTGCGCATCACGTCGCGCCAAGGCATCCAGTATCACGGCGTGCTCAAGGGCGATCTCAAGCCCGCCATCGCCCGCGTCAACGATGCCCTGCTCACCACGCTCTGCGCCTGCGGCGACGTGGTCCGCAACCTCATGACCTCGCCCGCCCCGATCCAGGACGCGCGCCATCTGCGCCTGCGCGCCGACGCCCGCATGCTGTCGGCCGACCTGCTGCCGAAAAGCCGCGCCTACTACCAGATCTTCCTCGACGAGAAGCCGATCGCGGGCGCCGACGAGGACGAAACCCTCTACGGCCCGGTCTACCTGCCGCGGAAGTTCAAGATCGGCATCGCCCTGCCCGAGGACAACACGGTCGACGTGCTGACCCAGGACCTCGCCGTCATCGCGCGCTGGGAGAACGACATCCTGCTGGGCTACGACATCGCGGTGGGCGGCGGTTTCGGCATGACCCACAACCGGGCCGACACCTACCCCCGCCTCGCCACCCCCCTCTGCTTCGTCCCCCCCGATCGCCTCACCGCCATCGTCGAGGCGATCATCAAGGTCCAGCGCGACCATGGCGGCCGCGCCGACCGCAAGCGCGCGCGCCTCAAATACCTCGTCGACGACCGCGGCATCGACTTCATCCGCTCCGAGGTCGAGACCCATTACGGTGCCCTCGACGCCCCCCGGCCGATGCCAAAACTCGCCGTTCCCGATTTCCTCGGCTGGCACGAGCAGGGCGACGGCCGCCTCTGGCTCGGCGTCCCCGTCCCCTCCGGACGCATCGCCGACCATGACGGCCAGCGCCTCCGCACCGCGCTACGCCATATCATCGGCCGCTTCGAGCTCGACCCCATCCTCACGCCCCAGCAGGACATCCTGCTGAGCGACATCGAGCCGTCCGACCGCGACGCGATCGAAGGCCTGCTGCGCGCCCACGGCGTCCGCCTCGCCGGCGACCTCTCCAGGCTCGAGCGCTTCACCCTGGCCTGCCCGGCGCTCCCCACCTGCGGCCTGGCCCTGACCGAAGCCGAGCGCGTCCGCGCCCCCTTCGTCGCCGCCATGGACGCGGCCCTCGCCAGGCACGGGCTGTCCGACCGTGAGATCAGCTTCCGCATCACCGGCTGCCCGAACGGCTGCGTGCGCACCTACACCGGCGACATCGGCCTCGTCGGCCGCATGCCCGGCTTCTACGCGATCTATGTCGGCGGCGACTTCGCCGGCACCCGTCTGAGTTTCCGCCTGCTCGACCGCGTCCGCTACGCGGACGTGGTTCCGCATCTCGAGACCCTGTTCGCCGCCTACGCCGCCGAGGGAACGGAAGGCGAAGGCTTCGGTGACTGGTGCACCCGCGCCGGCGCCGAGGCGCTGCTCGCGCTTTTGGAAAGACAAGGGCTCCGCCCTTGACCCGCCAAGGGCCGGCGGCCCTTGGATCCGGCACTAATTCATGCGGGTCCGGGGGCGCCTGCCCCCGTCACGCCAAAAGCGTGCTGTCGCACGGCGGGTCCAGGGCAGAGCCCTGGCCTAGAACACCCTTCGCCCGCCCTTGAGCGTCGCCACCACCCGCCCCTCCAGTGCCCGCCCGTCGAACGGCGTGTTCTGCGCCTGGCCCGGCATCCCCCCCGCCTGAACCTGCCAGATCCGGTCCGGATGGAACACGCACACATCCGCGGGCGCCCCGACCGCGAGCCGCCCCGCATCCCCGGCGCCCAGGAGCCGGGCCGGCTCGACCGTCAGCAACGCCAGCGCGCGCGCCATCTTCAGCCCGTGCCCATGCACCTGTGTCAGCAGCAGCGACAACAGCGTCGCGAGCCCCGTGCCGCCCGGCGACGCCTGCCCGAACGGCTGACGCTTGTCGTCCGCGTCGCGCGGCATGTGGTCCGACGCCACCGCATCGATCGTGCCGTCATGCAGTGCTGCCGCCACCGCCTCGCGGTCCTGCTCCGGCCGCAACGGCGGCGACAGCTTCGCGTAGGTCCGGAAATAGCCGATCGCCGTCTCGTTCAGATCGAAATAGGGCGGCGCCGTGTCGCAGGTGACCGCCGCTCCCCGATCCTTGGCCTGCCTGATCAGCCCAATCGCCTCCGCCGTCGACACGTGCGCGAAATGGATCCGTCCGCGTGACAGCGCCGCCAGCCTGATGTCGCGCGCGACCAGGATCGCCTCCGCCGCCGCCGGTATGCCGGGCAGGCCGAGCCTTGTGGCCATCTCGCCCTCGGTCGCCGCACCGCCCGACGCCAGCGACGGATCCTCCGGGTGCTGGACGATCATCGCGTCGAAGCCGCGCGCGTAGGCGAGCGCCATCCGCATCAGCCGGCTGTCGGCGATCGCGCGCGCCCCGTCGGTGAAGGCGACCGCGCCCGCCTCGCGCAACAACCCGAGCTCGGCGAGCTCCCGCCCGTCGCAGCCGCGGGTCGCGGCACCATACGGCAGGATCGTCAGCCGCCCCGTCTCCTCGCCGCGCGCCCGCAGCAGCCGCACCAGCGCCGGATCGTCGATCGCCGGCCTGCTGTCGGGCAACGACGCCAGCGTCGTGATCCCGCCCGCACTCGCCGCCTCGGCGGCCGACGCCACCGTCTCGCGATACTCGAAGCCCGGCTCGCCGAGCGACGCCCGCATGTCGACCAGGCCAGGGCACACGACCACGCCCTCTTCATCGATGACCGTCGCCCCCTCCGGCGGCGCCGGAACATGGCCGACCACCACATCCGCGATCCGCCCGTCGCGCACCAGCACCGCGCCCTCGCCGTCGATCCCGCCCGCGGGATCGATCACCCGGCCGCGCACGACGATCGGCTCAGGCATTGCGCCGCCGCTCGCGCTGCGCCCGCGCCAGCCGGTCCAGCACCGCCATCCGCACCGCCACCCCCATCTCGACCTGCTCGCGAATGACGCTCTGGTGCGGGTCGTCGGCCACGCTGCTGTCGATCTCGACGCCGCGGTTCATCGGGCCGGGATGCATCACCAGCGCGCCCGGCTTGGCGAAGGCGAGCTTTCGCGCATCCAGGCCGAAGAAGCGGAAATACTCCCGCGCGCTCGGCACCAGCCCGCGCGTCATCCGCTCGTTCTGCAGCCGCAGCATCATCACCACGTCCGCGCCCTCGAGCCCCGCCCGCATGTCGTGGAACACCGTCACACCCAGATGCTCGATCTCGGCCGGGATCAGCGTCGGCGGCCCCACCACCCGGACCTCGTTGCCCATGTTGGCAAGCAGGAAGATGTTCGATCGCGCGACCCGGCTATGGGCGATGTCGCCGCAGATCGCGACCCGCAGGCCGCGCAGGCGATGCAGCCGGCGCCGTATCGTCAACGCGTCCAGCAGCGCCTGCGTCGGATGCTCGTGCGTGCCGTCCCCCGCATTGATCACCGACGCGCTCACCTTGCCCGCCAGCAGCGCCGGCGCCCCGGACTGGTCGTGGCGCACCACCAGCAGGTCGCAATGCATCGCGTTCAGCGTGGTCGCCGTGTCGAGCAGCGTCTCGCCCTTGTTCACCGACGATTGAGACACGGCCATATTGATCACGTCGGCGCCGAGCCGCTTGCCCGCGAGTTCGAAGGATGTCCTGGTGCGCGTGCTGTCCTCGAAGAACAGGTTGATCAGCGTCCGTCCCCGCAGCGCATCGCGCTGCGTCTGCACCGAACGGTTCAGCAGCACATGGCTTTCCGCCTCGTCCAGCAGCTCCTCGATCGACTGCGGCGCCATGCCCTCGATCGCCAGCAGATGCCGGTCGAATTGATTGATCAACCGCGCGCCCCGGCATCGGCCAGCCGGGCCAGGACCTCGTCGCGGCCGAGGGCGATCATCACCGCATCGATCGGCGGGCTCGCGGCACTTCCGGTCAACGCCGCGCGCAGCGGCTGCGCCACCTGGCCCAGCTTGACCCCGCGGTCCTCGGCGAAGAACCGCAGCGCCGCGTCCAGCGCCGTGAGGTTGAACGGCACCTCCGCCAGCGCCCCGCCGAAGGCCGCCAGCATCGCGACCGCGTCCGGCGTCAGCAGCGCGCGCGCCTTCGCATCCATCGCCACCGGCCTCGCGCGTGCCGCAAACGTTGCCCCGTCCGCCAACTGGTTCAGGTCGTGCGCCCGCTCCTTGAGCGTCGGCATCAGCAAGGCGATCCGCTCCCTCGTCACCTCGTCGAGCACGACCCCGGCTTGTCCGTCGAGCCGGCCCATCACCGCCTCGACCAGGCGCGCATCGTCCGCCCGCCGCATCCACACGCCGTTCAGGTGCGCGAGCTTGGCCGGGTCGAGCCGGCTCGGCGCGCGTCCCACCCCGTCGATGTCGAACAGCCGGATCTGCTCCTCGCGCGACAGGATCTCCTCGTCGCCATGCCCCCAGCCGAGCCGGACCAGGTAATTGCAGAGCGCTTCCGGCAGCACGCCCATATCGCGGAATTCGGTCACGCTCTGCGCGCCGTGCCGCTTGGACAGTTTCGCGCCGTCCGGCCCATGGATCAGCGGCAAATGGCCGAACCGCGGCCAGTCCCATCCCATGGCCACGAACAACTGCGCCTGGCGGAACGTATTGGTCATGTGGTCGTCGCCGCGGATCACATGCGTGATGCCCATGTCGTGGTCGTCCACCACGACCGCGTGCAGGTAGGTGGGCGAGCCGTCCGAACGCAGGATGATCATGTCGTCGAGTTCGGCGTTGGCGACCCGCACCTCGCCCTGGACGAGGTCGTCGACCACCGTCTCGCCCTCCTGCGGCGAGCGCAGCCGGATGCTGAACGGAGCCCCCGCCGGCGCGTCGGACGGATCGCGGTCGCGCCAGCGCCCGTCATAGCGCGGCGGCCGCCCCTCCGCGATCGCCGTCTCCCGCATCTCGCGCAACTCGTCCGCGGTCGCATAGCAGCGATAGGCTCGCCCCTGCGCCAGCAGCGCGTGCGCGATCTCGGCATGGCGCGCGGCGCGCGTCGACTGCAACACGACCGGTTCGTCCGCCTCCAGATCGAGCCACGCCAGCCCGTCGAGAATCACGTCGACCGCCGCCTGCGTCGAGCGGGCCCGATCCGTATCCTCGATCCGCAACAGAAAAGTCCCGCCGTGATGGCGCGCGAACAGAAAATTGAAAAGCGCGGTGCGGACACTGCCAATATGCAGCATGCCGGTCGGGCTCGGCGCGAAGCGGGTCCTGATCGTCATCGGCGTGTCCTACACCAGCGCGATCGTCTTCCCAACCCGGCGGCAACGCCGTATCATTGCGTTAATGCAATATACTTCAGCCGGCGTCCGCCCAACGGGACCAGTCCTGCGGGCGGACGCCATCCGCTACGCCGCGGTGCTGCTCGACGCCGAGCGCCAGCGCCTGGTGCTGTTCCTTCCCGTCGTGATGGGTGCCGGCGTCGCCTGCTATTTCGGGTGGCGCACCGAACCGCCGCTCTGGCCCGTCGCCGCCGCCGCGTCGGCCTTCGCCCTGCTCGCGCTTACCATCCGGCGCGTGGCCGGCGGCCGCGCCGCCGCCATCGCTGGCCTCGCCTTCACCCTCGGCCTCATCGCGCCGATGCTCCAGACGCGCCGCGTGCTGCCGCCGCTCGCGCTCCCGCGCCACGCGGTGATCGTCGAGGGCGTCGTGCGCGCCATCGACGCCCTGCCCGACGGCGGCGCGCGCCTGACCATCGACCATCCGGCACTCGATGGCGGCGCTCCCGCCCCACGCACGATCCGCATCAGGCGGCGAGCCAACGACACCGTCCCGATCTCGGACGGCGACACCATCCGGATCCGCGCGCTGCTCCGGCCGCCCGCGAACCCCGCCTATCCGGGTGCCTGGGACCTGCAGCGCGACGCGTTCTTCTCCGGCCTCGCCGGATCGGGCTTCGCGCTCGGCGCGGTCCAACATTTCCGCGCGCACGCGCCGCCCCAGGGCGTCCGCGCCTGGTGGCAAGGCCTGCGCGACCACATCGCCCAGCGCCTCGAGACGGCACTTCCCGGGCCACGCGGCGCGATCGCGGCGACCCTGATGGCCGGCCGCTCGACCGCGATCCCGCTGGACGACCGCGCCGCCTTCACCAACTCCGGCCTCGCCCACCTCCTCGCGGTCGCCGGCCTGCATATCGGCATCGTCATGGGCCTGGTCATGGGCGCGGTCCGCAACGGTCTCGCCTGCTGGCCCTACGCCGCGCTGCGCTGGCCCACCAGGCAAGTCGCCGCCATCGCGGCGCTGGCCGCCGGCGGCCTCTATCTGCTGCTGACCGGCGCGCATCTTCCGATCATCCGCTCGTTCTGCATGGCCGCGCTCGCGACGCTCGGCATCGTCATCGGCCGGCGCGCGCTCTCGATGCGCGGATTGGCCGTTGCCGCCACAATCGTGCTCGCGATCTGGCCGAACGAGATCACCGGCGTCAGCTTCCAGATGAGTTTCGCCGCCGTCGCCGCCCTGATCGCCGGCTACGAGGTCCTGCGCCCGCTGTTCGCCCATGCCGCCAACGGGGGCGTGGGCCGGCGCTTCGGCCTGCATGTCGCGGCACTGGCGCTCACCAGCGTGCTCGCCGGCACCGCCTCGGCCCCCTACGCCGCCTACCATTTCGGCCAGATCCAGCTCTATTTCGTGCTCGCCAATGTGCTCGCGGTTCCGCTCACCGCGATCTGGGTCATGCCGTGCGGCATCGCCGCCCTGGCCCTGATGCCGTTCGGCCTCGACGCGCTGGCCGAAACCCCGATGGGATGGGGCATCGGCGCGATCCTCTGGATCGGCCGCACCGTCGCCGGCCTCCCCGCCGCCACCCTTTCCGTGCCGCACATGCCGCTCGACGGCCTGCTGGCGCTCAGCCTCGGCATCGCCCTGCTGTGCCTGCTGCGCGGCAGGCTGCGCCTCGCCGGCATCGCCTTCATCCTTGCCGGCATCGCCTCGCCGCTGGCGGCGTCCCCTCCCGACATCCTCGTCTCCGACGATGCGCGCCTGATCGCGATCGACCAGGACCGCACCCTGTTCATCGCCAGGCGCCCGGGCGCCTCGAAATTCACCATCGAGGCCGACCAGCATTACTGGGCGACGCGTGGCGAGCCCGCGCTCCTGCCGACCGGAGCAAGGCGCGGCGCGATCGACTGCGACCCGGTCTCGTGCCGTCTGTCGCGCGCCGGCCGGATGGTCCTGCTGCCGCTCAAGGAGGGTGCGCCGGATTGCGCGGGCGCCACCCTGATCGTGAGCGCCTTTCCGCTCCGCGACGCGTGCGACGGCACCCCCAGGATCGACCGCTTCTCGGTCTGGCGCGACGGCGCCGCGTCCGCCTGGCTCACGCCGCGCGGCGTCGACATCCTGACCGACCGCCAATGGCGCGGCGCCCGCCCCTGGGTGCCCCCGCTTCCGGCCCCGCGCCCGAAGGCGCGCCCCACGCTTCCGGCGGCAATGGCCGAATGATCCTAGAGCAATATCGCTTCAAGTTGCGTCAGCACGGCGATAAAATTGCTCATCAAAACAAAGGCTAGAGCGTGATCGGCTCTCGCATTTCATGTCAACCTTAGCCGGTCACGCTCTAGAGCAATATCGCTTCAAGTTGCGTCAGCACAGCGATAAAATTGCTCGTCGAAACAAAGGCTAGAGCGTGATCGGCTCTCGCATTTCATGTCAACTTAAACCGATCACGCTCTAGAGCCCGAGTTCGCTCAAGCCCGGATGATCGGCCGGCCGGGGCCCCGGCTCCCAACGGAACCGCCGGTCGCCCTCCGCGATCGCCACGTCGTTGATGCTCGCCTCGCGACGGCGCATGAACCCGGACGCGTCGAACGCCCACTGCTCGTTGCCGTGCGAGCGGAACCATTGGCCCGACGCATCGTGGCTCTCATAGGCGAACCGCACCGCGATCCGGTCCTCGCCGAACGCCCAGAGCTCCTTGATCAGCCGATACTCCAGCTCGAAGCTCCATTTGCGCTTCAGGAACGCCACGATCGCGTCCCGTCCCTCGAGGAACTCCGACCGGTTCCGCCATCGGCTGTCCGGCGTGTAGGCGCCGGCCACCCGCGCCGGATCACGCGTGTTCCACGCATCCTCCGCCAGGCGCACTTTTTGGGTCGCGGTCTCCAGCGTGAACGGCGGGATCGGCGGTCGCTGGTCCACCGATCAATACTGCCGCAGCAGACCGATCAGGCGCCCCTGCACGCGAACCCGGTTGGCGGGAAAGATCCGGATCTCGTGGCGTGGGTTGGCAGGCTCCAGCGCCACCGAATTGCCGCGCCGCCGCAGCCGCTTGAGCGTGACCTCCGCCTCGTCGACCAGGGCCACGATGATCTGTCCGTTCTCGGCCTGGTCGTCGCGCCGGATGATGACCGTATCGCCGTCCAGGATGCCGGCATCGATCATCGAATCGCCCGCGACCTCGAGCGCGTAATGCTCGCCCCGTCCCAGCATCGCCATCGGCACCTCGACCTGGGCGGTGCTGTCGCGCAGCGCCTCGATCGGCAGGCCGGCCGCGATCCTGCCATACAGCGGCAGCTGGATCGCGCCCGCTTCGTGCCCGGCGGTGACGCCGGGCAGGCTGCGCGAAAAATCGCCGCGGATGACGTTCGGCGCGAAATTCGCGGCCGCCGGCGCGGGCGCCATCTCCTCGGATGCGTCCGGCAGGCGGAGCACTTCGAGCGCACGCGCCCGATGATGACGCCGTCCCAGGAACTGGCGCTCCTCGAGCGCCGAGATCAGCCGGTGGATGCCCGACTTCGACCGCAGGCCCAAGGCCAGCTTCATCTCGTCGAAGCTTGGCGAGAACCCGGTCCGACGGAGATGCCGATCGATGAACACCAGGAGCTCGTGCTGTTTTCGCGTGAGCATCGCACCTCGCGTTCCGGAACAAAACGGCAACGTGACCTTCTAGTGAGTTCCGCCGCCGACGGTCAAGCGGGAAGCCGGCACGATCTCACAGACCCATCTCGCCCAGCAGCATGACGTCGACCTCCTCGCCGGCCGCGATCGCCGGCGCATGCGGCGCGCGCACGATCAGCACATCCGCGCGGCACAGATCGCGCAGCCGCGCCGAATCCTGCACCGTCATCGGAACCGCCCCGCTTGGCCCGATCGTCGCACGGACATGGTCGGCCCGTGCATCGTTCGCCGGCATATCCGCGCCCAGGATCATGCGTCGACACGCCGGTTCCTCGGCCGGCTGCCCGAGCAGGCGCGCGATCGCCGGCCGCAGGAACAGCGCGGCACAGATCAGTGACGACACCGGATTGCCCGGCAGGCCGAGCACCGGCACGGCATGGCTGCCGAAACGCAGATGCCCGTGCATGAGCGGCTTGCCCGGCCGCATCGCGATCCTCCACACGTCGGGTTCGAACCCGAAACGCGCCAGCGCCGGACGGACCAGGTCATGATCGCCCACGCTCGCACCACCCAGCGTGACCAGCATGTCGGCGCGCGAGGCGCCGGCGGCCGCGCGCCCGATGCTGTCGACATCGTCGCGCGCCACCGGCAGGATCAACGGCGCGCCGCCCGCCGCCTCGATCAGCGCCGCCAGCGCAAACGAGTTCGAGCTCGGCAGGCCGCCCGGCGGGATCGGCTCTCCCGGCATCACCACCTCGTCGCCCGTCGCGAGCAGGGCGATCACCGGCCGCCGCCGCACCGCGATCCAGGGATGGTTCGCACTCGCCGCAAGCCCGATCGTCCGGGCGCCCAGGCATGTGCCCGGCTCGACGAGCACGTCGTCCACCGCGAAATCGCCGCCGCGCCGCCTGACATGACGGCCGGCCCGCACCGCCTCGCCGATCGTCACGATGTCGCCCTCGCGCGCCGCGTCCTCCTGCGGCAGGACCGCGTCGGCACCCTCCGGCATCACGCTTCCGGTGAACAACCGCACGGCCTGCCCGGATCCGACCCGGCCCGTGGTGGGGTGGCCGGCCGGCGACGCTCCGATCACCGTCACCCTCGCGCCGAGCCCGCCATCCTCCGAACGCAGCGCGTAACCATCCATCGCCGAGACGTCGCCCGCCGGCTGGTCGAGGCGCGCGACGATGGACGCTGCCGTCACCCGCCCCGCGGCGCGCGCGAGCGAGACGATCTCCGCATCCGTCGGCCGCAACGAGCAGAGGATAAGCGCCCTGGCGTCCCCGATGCTCATCATGGCCGCTTGACCCGGACGGACGCGATGCGCATCTTCCCGCCCTTCATTCAGCCTCTTCGAGATGCACCATGGCCAAGACGAACACCGTCCAGATCAAGCTCGTGTCGACGGCCGACACCGGCTATTTCTACGTGACCAAGAAGAACGCGCGCGCCCAGACCGGCAAGATGGAACTGAAGAAATACGACCCCGTCGCCCGCAAGCACGTGGCCTTCAAGGAAGCCAAGATCAAATAGGGCTCAGAACAGCTTGTCCCGCCCATAGGGCACCACGACCTCGTCGGGCTCGGCGAGGTTGAGCATCGCGCGCGAGCGTTCGTCGATCGTGTCGGCATCGAGCGCCGCGTCCCGCAACCCCTCGACCCGCTGCCGCCACGCCTGCTGCTCCAGCACCGCCGCCGACTTCGCCGCCACCGCGCGGTCGTATAGCGTCAGCTCCTGGGCATAGCTCTTCAGCCCCAGCTCGCCCTGGGTCGCGTTCCAGCCGAAGAAGGCCGTCAGCCCGAGAAAGATCATCGGCGGCACCGCTTCCTTGATCCGCCGCTTCACGGCTCGCCAGAACGGCATCGATCGCTCCCCTCGGTCAGACGCGCCGCGACCATAAAGCGACCGACGCCAAATCCAAAGATCAGAATGGCTTACGCCCGCAAGATCGTCCGCCCCGCGAACCGCGCGGCCGAACCGAGCTCGCGCTCGATCCGGATCAGCTGGTTGTACTTCGCCGTCCGGTCCGAGCGCGACAGGCTGCCCGTCTTGATCTGCCCGCAATTGGTCGCGACCGCGAGGTCGGCGATCGTGCTGTCCTCGGTCTCGCCCGATCGATGGCTCATCACCGCCGTGTAGCCGGCCCGCTGCGCCATCTCGACCGCCTCGAGCGTCTCGCTCAGCGTGCCGATCTGGTTGACCTTGACCAGGATCGAATTGGCCGTCCCGCTCTCGATGCCGCGCGCGAGCCGCTCCGGGTTGGTCACGAACAGATCGTCGCCCACGAGCTGCATCCGGCTCCCGAGCCGGTCGGTGAGCATCTTCCAGCCGTCCCAGTCATCCTCGGCGCAGCCATCCTCGATCGAGACGATCGGATAGCGCGCGGCGAGGTCGGCGAGATAGTCGACCATCCCGCCCGAATCGAGATCCCGCTCCTCGCCCTCCAGCGCATAGCGTCCGTCGCGGAAGAACTCGGTCGCCGCGCAGTCGAGCGCGAACACCACGTCCTCGCCCAGCCGGTAGCCGGCCGCCTCGACCGCGCGGCTGATGAACGACAGCGCCTCGTCGGCCGACGCGAGGTTGGGCGCGAAGCCGCCCTCGTCGCCGACATTGGTGTTGTGGCCGCCATCGCGCAGGCCCCTCTTGAGCCGCGCGAAGATCTCCGAGCCGATCCGGATCGCGTCGGCCACCGTCGCCGCACCCACCGGCTGGATCATGAACTCCTGGATGTCGATCGGATTGTCCGCGTGCTGGCCGCCATTGATGATGTTCATCATCGGCACCGGCAGGGTGCGGGCGAACACGCCGCCCACGTAGCGGTAGAGCGGCGTGCCGATCTCCTCCGCGGCCGCCTTCGCCACCGCCAGCGAGACCGCGAGGATCGCGTTCGCGCCAAGCCTGCTCTTGTTCGGCGTGCCGTCGAGATCGATCATCCGCTCGTCGATCGCGATCTGCTCGCTCGCCTCCATGCCGCGCAGCGCGTCGGCGATCTCGCCCTCTGCGTAGGCGACCGCGTTCAGCACCCCCTTGCCGCCATAGCGCGACGCATCGCCGTCGCGCAGCTCCACCGCTTCGTGCGCGCCCGTCGACGCCCCCGACGGCACCGCCGCGCGTCCCTCGGCGCCGCTCTCCAGCAGCACGTCGACCTCGACGGTCGGATTGCCGCGGCTGTCGAGGATCTCGCGGGCGAGGATATCGGCGATCTCGGTCATCATGTCGCTCCGAAGGCGTCGTTCGCGGCAGTCAAACCACGGCACCCGCGGCCAGGCAAGGCGACGGCCGCCGCGCTATCCCGCGCCCCGGCGCCGGATCGCGCGGACGAAACCCGCGCACACGACCACGAAGCCCACCGTCCCGAGCACGCTCGCGGCCGGCGCGAAACCGGGACCGACAAGGGCCACCGCGTCCTCGCGCCCGGTCGCGCCGATGATCGCCGCCAGCAGCACGCCGACCAGGCTCTCGCCCACGATGAAGCCCGACGCCAGCAGCATCCCATGCCGCGCCGCCCCGGCGTCGGGCCGGGTCGTCCGCGCGGTCAGCCACGACAGCGCCGCCCCGATCACCAGCGTCCCGCTCACGGTCGCCGGCAGGTAGAGACCGATCCCCGTCGCCAGCACCGGCAGCCGCAACGAGCGCGTCCGCCGGCGCAGCGTCACATCGACCAGGATCAGGACCACGCCGAGCACGAGCCCGATCGAGATCATCGTCCAATCCAGCGAATGGCCGAGGATGCCGTTGGCGATCGCCGACATCAGCGTCGCCTGTGGTGCCGCGAGCGCCTTGCCCGGATCCATGCCGGCACGCGGCAACGCGCCGGTGAACCCGTACGCGTGATACAGCAGCGAGAGGATCGGCGGGATCACCGCCGCACCCACCAGGCTGCCGGCGATCAGCGCCCATTGCTGGCGCGCCGGGGTGGCACCCACCAGCCGGCCGGTCTTGAGATCCTGCAGGTTGTCGTTCGAGATCGTCGCGATCGCGATCACCGCCGAGGTGATGAACAGCGCGAGCGGGATCGCGATCGCGCTCGTCCCCGCCGGCATCGCCAGCAGCGCCAGCGAGGACAGGCTGACCGCGACGATCGCGATGCCCGAGATCGGGCTCGCCGACGAACCCACGATCCCGGCCATGTAGCCGCACGCCGCCGCGACCAGGAACCCGAAGATCGCGGCGAACAGGGCGCCGAAGATCGCGAGGCCGAACGAGCTGCCGCCCAGGAAATGCACAAAGATCACCAACAGCCCGAGCACCGCGACCCCCGTCAGCGCGATGATCGTGCCACCGTCGAGATCCCGCTCGGTCATGTCCGCGCCGCTCCCGTCACCGGAGCGCCCGAACGACGCGAACGAGCCCGCCATCCCCCGCCCGATCGCCGGCGCCAGTGTCGCCAGCGTCCACACCGCGGCGACCGCGATCGTGCCGGCGCCGATGAACCTCACCTGATGCGACCAGAGCGTGAGCGCGAACGCGGCATCCGCCAGCCCGGCAGGTCGCGGCGAGATCGCGGTCAGGATCGGCACCGCGACCAGCCAGGCCGCCACGATGCCGAGCAGGATCGCCGCACCCGCCGCGATCCCCATCAGGTAGCCCGCGCCGACCAGCGCCAGCGAGAACCCGGTCGACAGCCGGAACAAGGCGTGGCCCACCGCGAGCGTGCCGGTCAGGTTGTCCGACAACAGTCCGAAGCCGGCGGTGAGCAGGTTGAACGCCCCCGCTACGATCCCGCCGGCCGTCAGCGCCCTGGCACCGTCGCTTGCCGTCTCTCCGCCCAGACGCAGGATCTCGGCGGCCGCCACGCCCTCCGGGAACGGCAGCGCGCTCTCCACCACCAGCGCACGCCGCAGCGGGATGGTGAACATCACGCCCAGGATGCCTCCCGCGGCGCAGATCCCCGCGGTCTCGAGATAGGGGAAGCCGTGCCAGTGGCCGACCATGATCAGCCCGGGAATGACGAAGATGATCGACGACAGCGTCCCCGCGGCGGACGCCTGCGTCTGCACCGCGTTGTTCTCGAGCACCGTCGCCCCGCCGGCGAGCTTCAACACGGCCATCGAGATCACCGCGGCCGGGATCGACGAGGCGAACGTGAGCCCGACCTTCAGCCCGAGATAGACGTTCGCCGCCGTGAAGACGATGGTAATGATCGCGCCCAGGATGAGGCCGCGAAGCGTGAGTTCCCTGGATGGCATCGCGCTCGTCGGCTCCGTGAACAAAGTCAAGGCAAGGGGCTTTGCCCCATCGATCCGCTTTGCGGCTCAATCCCATCAAAGGCAAGCCTTTGAAATCCTTCGTCTTTAGAAAAGGCGTCCGAGGTCGATCGGCAGGTCAATTGCACCACGCCGCACCGCTCCAGGAAATCCGCGATCCCGTCATAGGTGTTCGTCAGACGCGTCGGGTCCCGCGCATCGCCGCGCGGCACGAAGATGATCGTCTCGTAGCGGGCACGCGTCAGCAGCACCCGGTAGGTGTTGAGACAGTTCTCCGACCGCTCCCGCTGGCGCACCACCTGCCATGCCGTCCCGGCGAAGCGCCGCACCACCCAGCCGGCCGGCCCGCGGATCAGGTCGCCGTCCCAGGCAAGCCCGACCTGGTCGAGCTCCAGTCCCTGGATCGAGAACTGCGTCGCCACTGTCTCCAGCGCGTCGGAGGCGCGCACGTCGCGGTCCATCATCCAGCTGTCGAGGAACCAGTGCGCGACGGCATCCGCGTCCATGTGCGGCAGCTCGAAGCCCAGCCCCTCGGCACGCAGGCGCTTGGCGCCGGCGCTCGCGACGAGGCCCGCGCGCTGCCCGTCCGCGGTCGCCGCGCGCAGGCCGGCGCGGAACGCGTCCGCGTCGCGCGTCAGCGAGAAGGGCAGGGGACCCGCCTCCGCGATGCCCCGCGCCGTGTCCGCGTCGCCACGCAGCACCGCGTCGACCCATTCGGGGGTCGCATCATGACGCAGCGAGCGCACCGGCACGGTCAGGTGAAGTTCCGGCTCGACATGCAAGTCGGCCAGCGCGGGCAGGCGCGACCGCGGCCGCGGATCGGCGAGCGTGGCTGGCGACGCCGCGACCTGCCACGACCGGCGTCGCAGCGCCTCGCCCCATTCGGCAAGGCCGCCCTCGCCGTCATGGATCTCCTGGCCATTGCCGACCAGGCAGACCACGGCTGCGAAGCCGTCATGTCGGCCCATGATGTCGAGCAGGTGCGCGGGCTCCGACCGGTCGAGGCGAACCCGCCGGTCGCGCGTCTTCGCGATCGCCTGGGCCGCCGTCCATGACCGCTGCGCCTCGTCGATGACGATCACCCGCTCGGCCGGCGGCAACCCGCTTTCGACATTGTCGTCGCGGAACCGGGGCAGTTCCTGGATGAAGCCCTCCATCCGCTGCCTGGCCGCATCCCGTCGCATGCCGCCGCGCACCGCGTCGCGCACCAGTGCCTCGCGCAGCACATGCACCAGAGTCGGATTGCCGGTCAGGAACGCGGCACCCTGCGAACGGTCGGTGTCGCGGGCGAAGGTGATGCCGAGCCCGCAGAGCGTCTTCCCGGCGCCCGGGATGCCGGTGACGAACACCACGATCTTGCTCTCGGACGCCCGTGCCCTGGCGAGCAGCCGATCCACGGTCCCGATCGTCAGCGTCAGGTTGGTCGCATCCGCCCGCGCGGTCGCGATCTCGGCCACGTCGTGGCGCGCGAACAAGTGGCACGCCGCATCGATGATGCCCGGCACCGGCCGGTAGGGTGCGTGTTCCCACCCATTCACGTCGATCGGACTGCAAGCCGCCGGCAGCCTCATTGACAGGTCGCGGATCAGCGGACCGAGCGTCATAGGCGTCGCATCCACGACCGGCGTGGCGCCCCCAAGCAGCAGCGGCAGGATCGGGCTGCCCGCCCTGGCCTCGCTCGCGATCAGCACCGGAACGATCGGCCGGCCGCGCGAGCCGGCATGGAAATCCTGCAGGTCGACCGCATAGGCCTCGACCTGGCGCCGGGCCGCATTGTCGAACCCGCTCGCCCCGATCTTGAACTCCAGCACCAGCACACCGCGCGCGCACACCAGGATCGCGTCGGCCCGCATGCCGAGCCGGACGATGCCGAACTCGAGCACGACCCGCCATGCGCCCGCATCGGGGAGTTCACCCAGCGCATCGCGCAGGATGCCGATCGAGACCTCCCACGCCCGAAGCTGCGCGAATTCGCTGAGGCGAAACCGCCGGGCCGCTTCCGCCGCCAGATGACGGCGCAGCGCGTCGGGCCGTGTGGCGAGAAAATCCCCGGCCGAGCCCGACCACCACGCCGGCATCAGGATCTCGTGAGCGACAAGGGAGGCGAGCGGATTGGCATGGTCGATCCACCGGATGGCAACGATCCGTTAGCGGCCTTTCCGCATGCCGTCGATTACGTATCGGTATCAGAACGTCGTTCGGACCGCCCGCGTGACATGCCGGGCACGGTCTTCTTGGTTGCGGCGTGCGCCTGCAGCAGCGCGCGGACGAACCCCTCGAAGGCCGGCAGGAAGATGCCGTCATGGCCGTCGATGATGTCTGGCGTGGCGGACGCGACCCAGAACGGACCGCCCGGTGTCTGGCCCGCCCGCGTCACCAGCACGTCGCCGATCGTCTCGATGGCGCCACGCCGGCAGAGTGCGCGAAGCGACGTCGCGGGATCGGAGGCGCCACGCCGCGGAGCCACCGAAAGCGTGTGGGTGAGCAGCCACGGCAGATGTCCCATGGTCGCAGTCAGGGCCTGCCGCTCCCGCCTGGTTCGCCAGGCTTCGGTGATCGGCCGAAGCAGGTTGCCGAGCGGATAGAGCAGTCCCGTCGCCTCGTCGTTGGCCGCCGTGATCGAGACGAACACCGGCAACTGGTCGTCGGCAAAGACCTGCCGCCCGATGATCGAGAACATCGGCAGATACGAGATCGCGGAGAAGGCGGGGTTGATCAGCAGCACCAGGTCGCCGAACGACGGCACCACCGGGCCGCCGGCCAGGGCGGCGTCGATCAGCGACTGCGCGATCGCCGTGTAGACGATCAGGCCGCCGAAGCTGTGGCCGACGATCAGAAGCGTCGCGCGCGGGTCCTGTCCCGCCGGCGCGCGGAACATCTTCAGCCGTCCCAGGATCTCGCGTGGTGTTCCGGCAGCGATTCGTCCGGCCGCCGATTGGCGCCCCCAGAACGACGAGTTCTCCCACACCCAGTTTCCCGCGCGCGTCAGGCCACGCCACGCGAGATAGACCGCGAGGATCGGCCGGTCGGCCGACCGCGCCGCGTCCGCGATCAGCGCATGGGTCCGGTCGAGGAACGCGTCGCCGGCGGCCGCGTCGTGCTTCCACCCGTGCACGAAGACGATGATGACCGGGTTCCGTTCGGCCAGGGCGTCGAGCTGCGCCTCGAGGACGTCGATGCCGCGCTCGTCGAACAGCAACCCCTGGTCGTCGAACTCCAGCACGACGAACGCCGAACCGGCGGGCCCGGGGAGCGGCAGCACGATGTCGCGACGATGCGGACGGTTCCGGACGATCCGGAACGTGAAGAAGTCCCGCAGGATGTTCGGCATGGCGCGCGAAGGTTAAGCTGATCGCTCACTGATACAAGAACAGGAGAAGACGATGTCCGGCACCGGCAATCCGTCGACGCAGAGCGATCCGACCAAGGAAGAGCCTTCCCTGGGCGACGATCGACCGGGATTGGATCGCGAGGACGACACCAACGATCCCGATGCGATCGCGCCGAACGTCATCGCGCCCGATCTCGGCGCTCCGGACGGCCGACCCGGAGGAGAGGTCGGACCGTTCTGAGCGTCGGGAGCAGGGTCGGAGAAGCCTATCCGAACAGCTTCGGACCGCCCGCCACGCCCGACAAGTGAAGGGTGGTGTGGTCCGACAACGTGATGTTCGTCGACCCCGCGACGACCTGCTGCGACGCCACCGTGACACCCTGGAGCAGCAGGTGGTCGGTGCCGATCTGGAACCCGTTGATCAGGTCGGTCCCGCCACCCTTGCCGGCCACGAACCGGAAGATGTCGGCATGACCGTAGCCCGCCTCGTCGATCGTCGTCCGTCCCGTCCCGAACGTCACGACGCCCCCCGATGCGGCGAGCTTCACATCGGCGATACCGGCGCCCGCCGTGAAAACGGTGGCCGCACTCCCGCTGTTGACGACCAGGTTGCCGGCGCCGCCTGTGATCGCCATCGCGTTGGACCCGCCATCGATCGTGGCGGCACCGGATCCGCCGATGAAGCTCAGCGACGCGTTGCCGCCATGGTAGGTCAGAGAACCGCTGCCGCCGACGATGCTGATCGTATCGGTAGTGGCGTGCACATAGTCGTTGACGACCAGGTCGGCCGCGATCGCGCTGATCGACGTTCGCGGGCCGGCGACATTGATCGTGTCGCTGCCGTGCACCGCTGCGATCGTGTCGGCACCGTCTGCCTGAACGGACGCACTCCCGGACACCAATGCGACACTCGTCGAGAAGCCGCTTTGCGTTGACACCTGCGTGCCTTGCGTCGAGCCGCCCGAGATCGACGCGGATCCGCCACGCAAGGCCACGTCGTAGGCGCTCGACGAGGACCCCAGGCCGAACACCACCGTGGCGCCGGTCTCGGTGACGTTCGTCAGCAGTCCGGCACGGGCGACGAACGTGGCACCCGCGTCGACCGTGACGTTGTCCTGTCCGCGCCCGGCAAGATAGGCGTGCCCATGTACGGTCAGGCTGCTGTTTCCGCTGCTCCCGATGATCGAGGCCTCGCCGTAGACCGACATTTGCTGGTTGGCCGATCCGGCATCGATCGTGTCGATGCCGCGGCTGATCACCGTGTCCCCGCCGGCGAGCGTCAGGGTGTCGGTGGCGCCCGCCGCCGTGCTGATCGTGTTGGCGCCCCCGCCGTCCGTCGCGTCATAGACCAGCCCGCCCGACCCGCCATCGAGCGTCTCGCGCGATCCGCCGAGCACCGTCAGGCGACCGGCACCCCCCACCACGGTGTTGTTGCCGAGGTGCAGGTTCACCGTGCTGGCCTTGGCACCCCCCTGATAGGTGATGTCTCCGGTGTCGCCGTCGAGCGTGGTGGTGCCGCCATTGCCGTACACCGTCGCTCCCGACGCGCCACGGCCGAACACCGCGAGCGTGCCGGTGCCGGCGTAGATGGCGGCCTTGCCTTCGACGATGACGCTGTCGGCGCCCGACCCTGCATGGATCACGTCCGGACCGGCGCTGATGATGTTCGCGGTCCCCGCCCCGACGTTGATCGTCGAACCTTGTGCGCCGCCCGCCGTGGTCAGGCGCATCGCGCCGCCATAGATCGCCAGCAGGTCGGCGCCGCCCACGACCGAGATCGCCTGCGCCACCCCGTTCTGGGTGATCGCGACGCCGATGGAGCCGCCATTGTTCTGGATCTGGGTGTAGATGTCGTTGCCGGTGACCGACAGATGTCCCGCCGTCCCGACCGAATAGATCGTGTTGGAGCCTGCTTCGGACGAGGTTACCGTTCCGTTGACGGCGATCTGGTTGCCTCCCAGCCCGTCATTGATCTGCGCGGTCCCGTTGACCTGGACCGTCAAGTTCCCGTTTGCGGTGTTGATGGTGTCATGACCCTCGCTGTCGATCAGATCCTGTCCCACCAGCGTCAGGACATTGGTCGATCCGGCTTGCGTCGTATACGAGCTGCCGCCGGTGCCGGGCGCCTCCGTCAGTTGCATACCGCCGGATCCGCCGATGACGATGACGTGCCCGGCCCGGTCGTCGACCGTCAGGTGGCCGGTGCCGAGATCCTGAACCGCCCCGTAATTGCCGTCGAGCATGACGGTGTGGGCCGACGTGTCGCTGGCCAGGATCGTCAGCGTGTTGCCGGGAAGCACCCCGGTCGCATTGATCGCCGGCAACTTGTGGCCGTTGCCGTCGACATTGCCGTTCCCCGTCGCGGGGCCCTGGACGATCTGGCCCGCCGCGATGTTGTCGAACATGTTGCCATTGATCGCGGCACTGATCGCGGTCTGGTTCAGGACCGCGACCGCCTGGCCGCCAAGATCGTTGACGAATTTGTTGCCCGAGACGGAAAGGGACGATCCTGCGTAGGGAATGCCCTCGCCGCCGAAATGCACGATGGCGTCGTTCTCCGCGTGCGGCCCCTTCTCGATCAGGTTGTTGGTTACCGTATCGACCCCGCCGTTGGGGAGATCGATGCTGTAGCTCGCGGTGCCGGTCGGACCGTCCTCGATGACGTTGTTGGTGATGGTGTTGACCTGCGCGCGCGACTTAACCTCGTGGCCGACGACGGCTCCTTCCGAGACGCTGTTCTCGAGCGTGAAGCCCTGGATGTCGCCGATATAGATGTTGTGCGTGTAGCCCGAGCCCGAGCCGTTGTCCTGGAACAGGCAGTGGTTGGCCGTGATCGTGTTGGTCGCCAGCGACGGGACCACGGCGTTGGCGAGGATGCCATCCTCGTTGTGGCTGAACTTGTCATTGACCAGGTTGAGCTGACCGCCCTCATAGCGGATGCCGGCGCCGTTGCCGCCATCGGCATCCGGGATCGACGCACCGGAGAACGACACGTTCTCGATGGTCGCGCTGTTGTCGATCGTGATGATGCCCTTGAGGTTGGGCGGCGGCTCGGTCGCCACGAGGTTGACCATCCCGCCCACGCCCTCGATCGTGACGCTGCTCGTGATCGTCGAGAAATCGTTGGTGTAGGTGCCCGCATCCACCAGGATCACGGTCCCGTTGGTGGCCGCGGCGACGGCGGCCGAGATCGTGCCGTACTCCTTGCCGATGCCGACCGTCTCGACAGGCGCACCCGCCGGAACGACGGGCGCGCCGACCGCGATCAAGCCGGCACCGAGGCCGGGTGTCGCGGCGGGAGCAAGCAGCGGAACTTGGGAATTGGCTGTTATACCAGCATTCTGTTGTAACGTATTTGTCAACGGACAGTCCTCGTTTTTGTTCAGCAACATCACCGCACCTGATCCAGCCCGGTGATCTGGTTTCCCGCCTCTTACAAGCGCCGAACGTGCCCGACAATACATATTAACGCTAAATAACGTCATTATCTATTTGGACTTGTCTGATGTTGATTGTAACGGCATCGATGAGCGGCGCGAATCAAGAATTTTGTCTCGTCAAGCCGATTTGATCTTGTTCCGCGCGTCGGTCGTTTTTCGTGACGATCCTCTGAAAAACTCCGTCGTTGCTCTCTACAGAGATTGCCGGACCGGATGCAGCCTTCCGCCAGGCTCAACCGTTTCTCAAACGTTGTGACTTCATCCTCCGGCTTTCGCGCGGTGACGCATGGATCGGCGACATCTCTCCCTCGGGTGCTCTCGTTTGTTCGCAGGGATCCTGGTCGTCCCGGCGCTGTCGCCAGTCGCGCCGGCCAGAACGCTCTATGTCAGCGCGCTGACCGGTTCGAACGCGAACGCGGGCACCGACAGCGGATCGCCTCTCGCGACGCTGCAGTATGCCGAGGGCCTGACCGGCCCCGGCGACACCGTGCTGATCATGAGCGGGACCTACACCAACAACGCGCCGGGCGGGAACATCCTCCTGATCGACCGGTCGGGCACGCCCTCGGCGCCGATCACCTACGAGGCCTATCCCGGCCAGCGTCCGATGCTGAGTTTCAGCAACGCATGGGCCGCGATCCGCATCTCGGCGAACTACATCACGATCGAGGGTCTCGAGATCGTCGGCAACGCCGCCAGCATCTCCGACAGTTACGGTTTCGCCGAGGCGCGCGATCTGCTCAACCCGCTGACGAACGGAGACGGGATCGACGTCTCGCCGCCATCCTCCGGACAGACACCGCACCACATCACGATCAGGAGCATGATCATCCACGACGTCCCCGGCGGCGGCATCGGAGCGGACGGCGCGGACTACGTCACGATCGCGAACAACCTCGTCTTTAACACCTCGAACTGGTCACCCTACGGCGACAGCGCGATCAGTCTCTACGAACCCGAGGATATCGACGGCAACACCGGATACAAGAATGTCATCGAGGGCAACGTCACCTACGACAATGCCGAGAACGTGCCGTGCGCGTGCCGCGACTACGCGCAGATCTCGGACGGCAACGGGATCATCGTCGACGACAACCGCCACACGCAGGACGGCGGCGCTCCCTACAACGGCCGCACGCTGATCGCCTACAATGTCAGTTTCGACAATGGCGGGTCCGGCATTCATGCCTTCGCCAGCCAGCATGTCGACATCCTGAAAAACACCGCCTACGGCAACAACCTGACAAGCTCGATCAACGAGGGGCAGATCTTTTCCGCGAGCGGCCTCGACGTCAACATCGTCGACAATATCCTCCAGGCCCCCGCCGGGAAGTTCGTCACCACCAGCAGCGACAACGCGGGCTCGGTGATCGAGGACTACAACATCCTGTTCAATATCGGTGGATCGTTGCTGATGCCGATCCCGTCGGGTCCGCACGACCTCGCCGCCGACCCGCGGCTGGACGATCCGGCGAGCGGGAATTTCTCGCTGTTGCCCGGCTCGCCCGCGCTGAATTCGGACGAGCCGACTCCTCTCATGGCAACCACTGATCCCGCCGCGGTCGGCGTGATCAGTGGTTCCAATCGAGGAGCCGATTAGATCACGGCAGCAGGCGGGTCTGTGCCCCTCCATGGCGCGTGACCGGCGTGCATGAGGCCGTGACCTGGGCCGCACGTTGATAGAGCTTCGCTGGGCTGTCCGTCTGCGCCGTGACCGAAGAGAAGCCCGGCGGGCACGAAGCGGGTGCGAAATCGGCCGTCCCATACAGGGTCGCGTTCTGCGTCACCGCACCCGCCGGCGGCGTGACCGCGAACTGCAGCGTGAGTGCCTGCCCCGGCAGCACCTGGCGGAAGCTGCTCGACGACAGCGGCACCACCTGCCAGCCGCCCGGTGCCGCGAGCGACAGATCGACCGCGGCGAGCGTCTGGTTGCCGCCGGCCGAGAGCGTCACCTGCACATCCCCGGTCGCGCCTGCCTTGAACGTCGACGGTGCCGCGACCGTGACACGACGCTTGCCGATGCCGGTTCCCATCGTATAGCTGCGGATCAGCGGAAGGTCGGCGAGCGCGGAGGAGTTGCCGACATAGACGTTGTAGCTGCCGGTCGTCTCGTCCCACCCGTTCGCGTTCCACCACCATTCGTCGCTCGGATTGATGGTAAAGCTCACCGTGGCCGACGCGCCGGGCGACAAGCTCACGCGCTGGAAATCGACGAGCTTGCGCGGCGGCTCGCCGGCGGCAGCGGGAAATCCGAGGTAGAGCTGTGCCGCGTCGCTGCCCGCGACCTTGCCTTCATTGGTGACGGTCGCGGTCACCCGGACCGGCGTGACGCCGTCGACCGTGCCGTTCTGGATCTTGAGGTTGCTGTAGGTGAAGTGGGTGTAGGACAGGCCGAAGCCGAACGGAAACAGCGGTGCGATGCCCTGCGCGTCATACCAGCGGTAGCCGACCAGCAGACCCTCGGAATACTGGACGATATTGTTGGTTCCGGGAAACCGCGATTGTGTCGCGGCCGGCACGTCGGCGAGGCTGACCGGGAAGGTCACCGGAAGATGTCCGCTCGGGTCGGCGCCCCCGTAGAGAAGGGCCGCCAGCGCCGTGCCATCGGTCTGGCCGGAATACCAGGTGTCGAGGATCGACGAGACGCTCCCTACCCAAGGCATGGCGATCGGCGCACCGGCCTGGACGACCACCACCGTGTGCGGGTTGGCGGCGGCGATGGCCGAGATCAGGGCGTCCTGCGCCGACGGCAACGAAAGGTTCGGCCTGTCGGCCGCCTCGGTCTCGGTGTCGTCGGCCACCACGACCACGGCGGCCTGCGCCGCCTTGGCCGCCTGGACCGCCGGCGCGATGAAGGTCTGCAACCGCGACGGCGTCGCCCACACGAGGTTCGAGGTTTCGCCGGTGATCGACAGTGCGTAGGTCTTGCCCTTGGTCAGCGTCACCGCCGCCGAATAGGCCGCGACCGGCGGCGTGCCCGGATCGTTGATGATGCCGACGCCATCGATCGAGACGGTGGCCTGCGTGTAGCAGGTGCACGGGTTGGTGATCCCGATGATATAGGTCCCGGTCTCCGGTGCCGTCAGCGTCGCGGTGTATGTTCCGTTGAACGGCGTGCCGCTGTAGGCGCTGGAGAGGTCGGACGCGGGGATCGCCGACAGCTCCGTGTCGGTCGGCAGGCCCTGCGCGTAGGTGATGGTGCCGGACGCCAACGCCTGGATGCCGGCAAGCGGCGTGATCGTGGATGACGGGATGACATGCGCGCTGCCGCCGCCGCCGGTGGTCGTCTGGGCCGAGGCCGCCGGCCCGATGACGGCGATGCTGGTGCTCGGCGCGAGCGGAAGCAGCGATCCGCGGTTCTGCAGCAGCACCGTGCCGGCTTCGGCCACGCTGGTCGAAAACGCGACGTGAGCCGGCGTGGTCGCGACCGCGCTCGTCGAGCCGCCGGGCGGCGCGTTGAAGAAGCCGAACCGGAACATCTCGGTCAGCAGCGGCTCGACCATGGAGTTGACGACCGCGCGCGCGACAGTGCCGTTCTGCACGGCCGCCTGCAGCGGCGCACCGAAATACGTATTTTCCGGCTGTTCGAGATCGGTGCCGGCGGGTGCTGCCGCCACGTCGTGGACCGCGCCGTAGTCGGACATCACCGGGCCCTGGAAATTCAGCTCGTTGCGAAGGACACCGGTGAGCAGCTGATGGTTCTGGCAACTGTAGAAGCCGTTGACCGATGAGTAGGCGCACATCAGCGTTGCCGCGCCGGCATCCTCGATCGCGGTCCGGAACGCGGGCTGGTAGATCTCATGCAGCACCCGCTCCGAGATGATCGCGTCGTCGGCCTGGGTGTTGCGATAGGTCTCCTGGTTGTAGGCGTCGAAATGCTTGACCTGGGCCATGACACGCTGGCTTTGCATGCCGAGGATCATGTTCTTGCCGATCGAGGCCGTGAGCGCCGGGTCCTCGGACAGGCTCTCGAACGAACGGCCCCAGCGCGGATCACGATCGATGTTCACCGTGGGCCCGAGGTCGGCGGCCGATCCCTTCACGCTCTGCTCGGCGCCGATCACGGTTCCGTATTGAAGTGCCAACGATTTCGAGAAGGTGGCCGCGAGGTCGACGCCCGCCGGAAGCTGGGTGACATCGGTGAGCTGGTCGGCGACGCCGTTCGGGCCGTCCTCGAAACCCAGCGCGGGCATGCAGAGCTTCGGATTGCCGGCGACGTAGAACACGTAGGGTTCGGCCGATCCGTTCCCCTGGACGATGGCGATCTCGTCGGCCAGCGTCATCTTCCGCATCAGCAGGTTGACCCGCGCCGGGACCGAGAGGCTCGGGTTCAGCCAGGGGCAGTCGGCCGGATTGCCGACCGGCCCCGTTGCCTGCGCATGAGCGGCGAGCGGAGCGAGGCCGACCAGCAATGCCGGGATCGCGGGCCCCCGCCAGCGCCGCCAGCGGGCCGATGGTCCAGCCGATCGACCGAGCGCCACTCGAGCCGCCTCGCCGCCCGGCCCGTGATCGGGCTGGGCCTGCAAGTTTACTGACAAATCCATTCTCGTTTCCTCGACTTTATTTTGGGCGGAGACTAACCGGCAGCCAACGGCATCCGGCAAGCCCACTTTCGCGACCATGCGGTCACGAAGACGTGAATCGTGGCGGCGAGCGCCGGAGCGCGGCCGCGTTCATCACCGGTCTGGTGCTCCCGGTCGATGGCGACTATCCCGCTCATGACACACAGCTTCAGGCGTAGGCGCGAGATGCTCAGTCTATCCGGTTCGATGACGGGACCGCGCGCGGCGCTCCTCGGCATGACGATGCTGGTCGTTCTCGGCGGGGCCGTGCCTGCCGCGGCGGCGCCTTCGATCACCGTGCTGATGCAGCGCATGGCGGGCACGATGTCGTCGGGCTCGGCTCCCGCGACACCGCTTCCGACTGATCTGGGGCCGGTCGCGATCGGCAGCCCGCTCGCCGCGACCGTCTACCTGACGCCGCGCGATCCGGCGGCGCTGGCGGCGTTCATCACATCGGTGCAGACCCCGGGTAGTGCGGGATTCCACAAATTCCTGACGCGGCCGCAGTTCGTGGCCCGTTTCGCGCCGACACCGGCCACGATCGCCCAGGTCGAGTCCGTGCTCAGGCAGGAAGGCTTCACGATCGGCGTCCTCTACGCCAACCATCTGGCACTCGAAGTGTCCGGATCCGCAGGCGCCGCGGTCGCTTCGTTCGGGGTGACGCTGCGGCGTGAAGCGCTCGGTGGACGCGTCGGCACCGTCTCGACCACGCAAGCCGAGATGCCGGCGTCGTTGACCGCGCTGGTCCGAGGCATCGGCGGCTTCGGCACGTTGACGGCACGCCATGGCGGCCGCACCCAGGCCGCCGCCGGCATCACGAACGTGCGCGGCGCCGCGACCGGCGATCAGCCGGGCTTTTACACGCCCCGGGATTACGAGGCGCGCTACGACGTGCTGCCGCTGGTGCAGGCAGGCGCCACCGGTCGTGGCACGACGATCGGGATCGTCACCCTGTCGGACTTCGACGTGGCGGACGCGGCGACGTTCTGGAAGAACATCGGGGTCGCGGTCGGAACGAACCATCTGACCAAGATCGACGTCGATGGCGGCACCGATCCGGCGACGCCCTACAGCAACGGCGATCCGGGCGAAAGCGATCTCGACGTGCAGCAGGCCGGAGCGCTGGCGCCCGAGGCGACCGTGCTCGCCTACGTCACGCCCAACATCTCCTCGTCGACATTCCTCAACGGCTTCGAGGCAGCGGCATCGGACAACCTGGCCGACGTGATCTCGTGCTCCTGGGGCGAGGCGGAGCTGAACTTCTTCGCCAACGCCCTGACCGGCGGCCAGGACGAGACCTTCTACCTGCAGGCCTTCCACGACGCATTCGCCGAGATGGCGGCCCAGGGACAGACCGTTTTCACCGACGCCGACGACAACGGCGCATTCGAGGTCAACCGGTTCCAGTACCCGGTGTTCCCTTCGGTCGGGCAGCCGGCGGCCTACACCCCGGTCTATTCGATCCATCACCCGTCGAGCGACCCGCTGGTGACGGCCGCGGGCGGCACGACGACGCCCTTCACCGCGTCCTACAAGGGCTATCCCACGGTGGCGATCGGCCAGGAGCAGGCCTGGAGCTGGAGCTATTTCCCGCTCGGCGCCCTCGCCCAGGGATTGGGACCGAGCGTCATCGCAGCGCAATTCGAGGGCAATTTCGCGGTCGGCGGCGGCGGCGGCGTCAGCATCTACTGGCCGGCACCGTCCTATCAATCGGGCGTTGCCGGCCTCACACGCACGGCGTTCGGGCAGTCGCTGTTCCAGCTCGGCAGCCCGCCGCGGAGGCTGGCCACGGAACCGGGCGGTTTCGCCGGGCGCAACATCCCGGACCTGTCGGCCGACGCCGATCCCGACACCGGATATCTCTACGTCCAGGGCGGACAGACATTCGATTTCTATGGCGGCACCAGCTTCGTCGCACCCCAGTTCGCGGGCACGCTGGCGCTGATGGTCGAGAAGCTCGGCCACCGTGTCGGCCAGCTCGACCCGCTGCTCTATGCGCTGCAGGCCAAGGGGCAGGCGCCAGCGCGCGACATCACGGGAGGCGACATCTGGGGCTATCTCGCTCAACCCGGCTATGACCAGGCGACAGGGCTCGGCGTGATCGACGCGGCGAAGCTCTATGCCGGCCTCAAAAGCTTCGACTGACTGCACCGTCGAGCGCTCGAAGGTTCGCCGGGCGTGCCGTAGGTGACGACCAGTCCGACGCGCCGACAGGCTTCCCAGGCGCGGGACGCAAGCCGGGTTCTGAGCGCGTCCAGGCGCGCGCCGGCAAGGACCATCTCGGCACAGGGCTCGTGCGAGGCCGCGTTGTTGACCGGGTCGTAGTCGGTCGGACAGTTGCCGAATTCGCGCCTGTCGCCGGTGTCGAGGTAGCTCTCGACAGCGGCGCCCTCGGCCAGCAGCAGGCCGTGCCGCGTGAGCTCGACATGCCAGAAGACCACCTCGTTCCGATGCTCCGACAGGATCGTCGCGTCGTTCACCAGCAGGCCGGCCTGGACCAGGAGACCGTCGAGAAAGATGCCGTGATCGGCGGACACCATGAGGTCGCGCAACGGCGCCTGCCGGCCGAGAGCGTGTCGCCTGATGCGAATGACGTCGGCGTCCTGCTGGCGCCGGTGACCGATCCAGATCACGCGCCGGATCGTGCCGTCCGCGAGGCGGGCATAATCGCCGGCCGCGAGCGTCTCGACGGTGCGGTCGCCGTTTGCCGTCGCGATCAGGGTGCCGGTGGCGAAGCACGGATGTCGGATGGCCATGGCGTCGCTCCTGACGTCAGCCACCCTAACATATACTAACGTTCCGTCAGCTGTCGATCGGACGGGCCGAAGGCGTGCCGGCGTCAGAGGAAGTGCGAGGCGAGGTCGTGATCCGGCGTATTGGTCAGGTCCTTGCTGAGCGACTTGCCGAGCTTGCCCGTGGCGGCCTTGTCGAGCGCTTCGCGGATTTCGTGCAGGATCGGGGCGGGGGCGGCGAGGACGATCTCGTCGGCCTTGTGGGTCCGAACCGCCTCGTTGAGGCGGTCGGCGACCTGCTTGGCGAAGTGTGCTTTCGCCTGATCCTTCGGATCGGCCTTCGGCGCCTTGAGCTGGCTGGTGCCGGCGCTCGGATCCTCGGTGCTGCCGTGACCGCTGTTGTCGAAATGCTGGACGGTGCGCATCGCGCCGTCGTCGAGGGTCAGGAAGCGTGCTTTGCCGCCGTCCGCCACCACATACCAGGTCTTGCTCGTGCTCATGGTCCGTCTCCGCGGTTGAGCCCCACCGAACGCGTGCGACGGGCCGTCGTTCGCCACCTGGTGCACCCCGGCAACGGCATCCTCACGCGCTGGCCGCCGGGTTGCTAATCCTCGGGACAATGACCGATGGAACGCGGAGGGGCCACGCCCACATGTCATCGATCGGTCACCGGTCGGCGGCCTTGGCGTTTCTGACTCTCATCGGGCTGCAAGCGACCGCTCCATGCCAGGATCGAGTCGAGCAAGGTCGGCTTCCGGCACCTCTCGATAGCCATACGGATCGGTCAGCGGGCTTTCCCGCCCGGTTGGACCGCTTCGTGCGATCTGGCGAGACGCTTCTCGTCTTCAGTCTTGGCGAGGTGGGGCACCCGACGTCGCCGCTCCCGACGCTGGATGCCCAGAGCGAGGTCTTGGACCGATTGCTTGGCCGGCTGAAGTCTGCCGACCCGGAGCTGCCGGCGACCCTGACGGTACGGTTCGGTGCCAGTCGCGACAGCCTGGTCGCGGCTCTCGACAGGAGGCTCATGGCACCGGGCGCCGATTGGGACCGCCGGCTCGGACGACCGTGTCACGGACATTTCGGTGAGGTGCTGCAGTCGACTCTGGCCAGGGTCGTGCAGGATTCGCAGCTCTCCAAATCATTCGCCGCGCACGGTTACGCGCTGTCGCTGACCGGCATGAACCGCGTCGACGTCGAACCCATACAGGAGTTCGGCGGCGCTAGACTGCCCGCTGACGTCACCACGATGCAGTTTGAGGCGACCCGAAGACAAGGATAGGGACAACGATGGCCATACCGCCGGGGATGACGCGCAGCCACCGACTTCCGCCGTTCGACGATCTCGTCAAGAACTATCCGACCGTCGACAGCGTGATCGCATTGAAGAAGATGATCGGCGGCAGCGCGGACGACACCGGCGAGCCGCCAGGGCCGCGGCAATGGCTCGGTGGCGCGAACGGCGATACTTGCACGCTTCGAATGAGTCGGGCGCTGAACGATTCGGGCATCATCTATCGTGGCACCAGCGTGGACTTCGCACGGGGCGTGGCCAGGACAAGTTCAATTATGCCTTCGCGGTCCGCGAGTTCGAGCAGTGGCTGCTGAGCCAGTATGGCCCACCGGACATCAACGTCAAAGGTGCACCGGTATTGCGTGAGAAGTTCGCCGGCCACAAGGGGATCATCGTGTTCGACATCAATTTCGGTATGAACATGGACGGTGCGACGCGTGCCCTCTGCCATGCTGATCTGTGGGACGGCAAGACGTTCTATGACGAGTTGAACGGCACCAGCAATCCCGACCGGGATTTCTTCAACATCGCGCTGCAGGTTTCGCTTTGGATCACTGACGGGGCAGCGATGCTGTCGTTGTCCTAGATCCACGAGCGCCGGCCAGCCTCGCGGACAGGGGTGAGGCCGAGCGATTCGGAAGTTCGACGTGACCACGTCCAGCTGTCTTCCCAGCCGCGCGAGGCGTCCAAAACATGTCCTGCGAGGCCAAGCCGCCTTCCGCCGCGTCAACGTTCACGCTACGTTCCGTGTGACGCGCGGGACATCTGAGTGACATTGAGCGAGCAAATCCGATCCCTAGTGGCAAAACCGCGTGACGACCGGAATATCTTGTGTAACCTCCCCGGTCGGCACGCCTATCACGGCGTGTCGCGTGCCAAGGAAAACTGGATGTCACTCGGCGAGACCGCGCACACCGTCCACGAGACCCAGGAGGCGACGCTCCTCGACACGCCCGTGCAGATGCCCGGCCGCGGCCAGGTCCGAATCGACCGCGCGCGGGACGCGCTCATCACCGACTTCGGCCGCGCCACGCTGGACGACCGCTACCTGATGCCGGGCGAAGGCTACCAGGACCTGTTCGCCCGCGTGGCCTCGCGCTATGGCGACGATGCGGCCCATGCCCAGCGCATCTACGACTATATCAGCCGCCACTGGTTCATGCCGGCGACCCCGATTCTGTCGAACGGCGGCACCGAGCGCGGCCTGCCGATCTCCTGCTTCCTCAACGAGGCCTCCGACAGCCTCGAGGGCATCGTCGGCCTCTGGAACGAGAATGTCTGGCTGGCGTCAAAGGGCGGCGGCATCGGTTCCTACTGGGGCAATCTCCGTTCGATCGGCGAGAAGGTCGGCCAGAATGGCAAGACGTCCGGCGTCATCCCCTTCATCCGCGTCATGGACAGTCTGACGCTGGCCATCAGCCAGGGCTCGCTCCGACGCGGCTCGGCGGCCGTCTACCTTCCCGTCTGGCATCCCGAGATCGAGGAGTTCATCGAGATGCGCCGCCCGACCGGCGGCGACCCGAACCGCAAGGCGCTCAATCTGCACCACGGCGTGCTGGTCTCGGATGAATTCATGCGCGCCGTCGAGGCCGACGAGCCCTGGGCGCTCGTCTCGCCCAAGGATGGCGGCCATGTCCGGCGCGTCTCCGCCCGCCTGCTCTGGATCCGCATCCTCACCGCGCGGATGGAGCAGGGCGAGCCCTACATCGTCTTCTCCGACCACGTGAACCGCGCCATGCCCGAGCACCACAAGCTCGCCGGCCTCGAGGTGAAAACCTCCAACCTCTGCAGCGAGATCACGCTTCCCACCGGCATCGACCAGCACGGCCGCCAGCGCACCGCCGTCTGCTGCCTGTCGTCGGTCAATCTCGAGACCTGGTTCGCGTGGCGTGACCACCCGCTGTTCATCGAGGACGTCATGCGCTTCCTCGACAACGTGCTGCAGGACTTCATCGACCGTGCGCCCGACGACATGGCGCGCGCCAAATACGCGGCCTCCCGCGAGCGCTCGGTCGGCCTCGGCGTGATGGGTTTTCACTCGTTCCTGCAGGACCAGGGCATCCCGTTCGAAAGCGTCATCGCCAAGGTCTGGAACAAGCGGATGTTCAAGCACATCCGTACGCAGGCCGACGCCGCCTCGCGCATGCTCGCCGAGGAGCGCGGCGCCTGCCCGGACGCGGCCGACTACGGTGTCGCGGAGCGCTTCTCCAACAAGATCGCGATCGCGCCCACCGCCTCGATCTCCATCATCGCCGGCAGCACCAGCCCCGGCATCGAGCCGATCGCCGCCAACGTCTTCCTCCAGAAGACGCTGTCCGGCAGCTTCACCGTGCGCAACCGCGCGCTACAGACCCTGCTCAAATCCAAGGGCCGCGACACCGACGAGGTCTGGTCCTCGATCACGCTCAGCAAGGGTTCGGTCCAGCATCTCGACTTCCTGACCCAGCAGGAACGCGACGTCTTCAAGACCGCCTTCGAGCTCGACCAGCGCTGGATCATCGAGCACGCCGCCGACCGCACGCCCTTCGTCTGCCAGAGCCAAGCGGTCAACGTCTTCCTGCCCGCCGACATCCACAAGCGCGACCTGCACCAGATCCACCTGCTCGCCTGGCAGCGCGGACTGAAATCGCTCTACTACTGCCGCAGCCTGTCGATCCAGCGCGCCGACAACGTGAGCGACATGCTCGCCCGTCCCAACGACGTGATGTCCGTCCTGCCGCCACCCACCCCCAACGACGGCGCTGCGAAATACGACGAGTGCCTCGCCTGCCAGTAGCCGATCACCGGTCAATGCCTCGCCAAGCCGCGATCCGGACCGACACGTTCCGCACGAGGTTGCCGTAGAACAGGTTGTAGTCGAGCAGGTGTTCGCTGCCGGTCAGAATGGCGAGCATGTTGTGAAACCCGCGCGGCGCGTCCCTCCCGATCGCGACCGCGAGCGCCCCGTTCGGCAGGCAGGCGGCGCCGGTGAGATGTGCCACCAGGACGTTCGGCTGGCGCGCCGTCATGCCGTCCAGCAGCAGCTTCATGCTCCCGACATCGGCGCCGGGCCCCGCGACCCCGTCCGTGCGCCAATCGAGCGGATTGACGCACAGGGCGGGCGCTCCGGCAGACTTCCGCCAGGCGCCGTCGCGCCAGAACGTCGCCTCGCCCAGCAGGGCCGCATCGGTATGCCCGTTCGCGGCGCTGTTCCAGGCCACGATGCACCCGGTCTGGCGAGCGCTCGCGCAATCCGTCAGGCCCGTGCCGGCGGCTCCGCGCGGCACGAACGCCCCCGGCAGGTAGGCGACCACCAGACGGCTCGCCAAGGCGCGTCCCGCGATGCGCTCGGTGATGAGCCGCAGGGCAAGTCCCGATCCCTGACTATGTCCTGCGATGATGAAGGGGCGCTGCGGTCCGATCCGTGTCAGGAACGCCTCGAACGCCGCATCGACGTCCGCATAGGCGAGATCGAGCGCCGCCGATCCCGAACCGCCCGCGCGCAGCCTCGCCTGACGGTAACGCGGCGCAAACACCCGGCAGCACGCGTCGAAGACGCTCGCCTGGTTGGCGAGCGCGAATTGGTCGAGAGTCGCATCCACGCCCGCGGGCGCGTTTCCTGTCGACAGCGACAGCGTCGTTGTCGGATGCACATAGAACGCGTCGGCGTCCTTTGGGCCGGATCGATCATGCGGCAGCGCCAGCCAGGCGCCATCCGACCGGTAATCCGGCGCCGGCGGAACCGGCGCCGCCTCGCTTGCTGCGCCAAGGCCGCTCCCCGCGCCAATCATCATCACGGCCATCAAGCGGGCAACGCACCGGATGGTCCGGTCCGGACGGAGCGGATACGATGGGCCACGCACCGCCCGGGCGGTGCTCGCCTCGATGCCCAGACGACGGAGACCCAGGATGCCGAATTCCATGACACGAACCCCCTTCGGCACGCTCGCCGACGGCACGTCGATCGAATCGGTCACACTGGCCTCCGGCGGCATCACCGCACGCATCATCACCTGGGGCGCCACCCTGCAATCCCTTCATGTCCCTGACCGCCACGGCAACCGAGCCGACGTGGTGCTCGGCTACGCCGCCCTCGATGATTACATCGACAAACCGGAGTTCTTCGGCGCCACCGTCGGCCGATACGCCAACCGCATCGCACTTGGCCGCTTCACGCTCGGCGGCGCCACCCACACGCTCGCGCGCACCGACCCGCCCAACACACTCCATGGCGGCACGCGCGGCTTCGACAAGCGCGTCTGGCAGATCGTGGCGACCCAGGACGGCGACAGCCCGAGCGTCACCTTCCGCCGCGTCAGTCCCGACGGCGAGGAGGGTTTTCCGGGCACGCTGACCGTCGACGCCACCTACACTCTGCATTCCGATGCCACGCTCGAGATCGCCTATGCCGCCATCACCGACGCGCCAACCGTGCTCAACCTCACCAACCACACCTACTTCAACCTGCGCGGCGAAGCGTGCGCGCATACCGCGCACGAGCACGTGCTCCAGATCGAGGCCGATCACTTCACGCCCGTCGACATCTCCCTGATACCGACCGGAGAATTGGCGAGCGTCGACGGGACGCCGCTCGATTTCCGCCATCCCGCCGCGATCGGCGACCGCATCCGCGACGGCGCCTTCGAGCAGCTCGTGCTTGCGCGCGGCTACGACCACAACATGGTGCTGCGCGGCGGCGTCACCCCCGAGCCCAAGCCTGCCGTGCGTGTCGAGGATCCGTGGTCCGGACGCGTTCTCGCCATCGCCACCACCCAACCCGGCGTGCAGTTCTATTCCGGAAACTTTCTCGACGCGACCAAGGTCGGCAAGTCCGGCCATGTCTACCGCCAGGGCGACGGCATCGCCTTCGAGACCCAGCATTTCCCGGACAGCCCCAACCATCCGCATTTCCCGTCCACCCGGCTCGACCCCGGCCACACCTTCGCTTCGACAACGGTCTGGCGCTTCTCGACCGATCGGACCTGAACAGATGCCGGATGCGAAGCGCCTGCGTTCCCGCGCCTGGTTCGACAACCCCGACAACCCGGGCATGACAGCGCTCTATCTCGAGCGTTACCTGAACTACGGCCTGTCCAAGACCGAACTCCAGTCCGACCGCCCGATCGTCGGCATCGCGCAGACCGGTTCCGATCTATCGCCCTGCAACCGCCATCACTTGGTGCTCGCCGAACGGCTGCGCGAAGGCATCCGCGACGCCGGCGGCATCGCGATGGAATTCCCGGTCCACCCGATCCAGGAGACCGGCAAGCGTCCGACTGCGGGTCTCGATCGCAACCTCGCCTATCTCGGCCTCGTCGAGATCCTCTACGGCTATCCGCTCGACGGCGTCGTGCTCACCATCGGCTGCGACAAGACCACGCCCGCCTGCCTGATGGCCGCGGCCACCGTCGACATTCCCGCAATCGGGCTGTCCGTGGGTCCCATGCTCAATGGCTGGTTCCGCGGCGAGCGAACCGGGTCGGGCACCATCATCTGGCGTGCCCGCCAGCTCCTGGCGACCGGCGAGATCGACTATGACGGGTTCCTCCGCCTGGTCGCCTCGTCCTCGCCCTCGACCGGCTACTGCAACACGATGGGCACGGCGACCACGATGAACGCGCTCGCCGAGGCGCTCGGCATGCAGCTGCCCGGCTCGGCCGCCATTCCCGCTCCCTATCGCGATCGCCAGGAGGCCGCCTACGAGACCGGCCGGCGGATCGTTGCCATGGTCCGCGAGGACCTCAAGCCATCCGACATCATGACCCGCGCGGCGTTCGAGAACGCGATCCGCGTCAACAGCGCGATCGGCGGCTCGACCAACGCGCCGATCCATCTCGCGGCACTCGCCCGCCATCTCGGCGTCGAACTTGCCATCGAGGACTGGCAGACCCTCGGCCACCGGATCCCGCTGCTGGTCAACCTGCAGCCCGCGGGCGAATATCTCGGCGAGGATTTCTATCGTGCCGGCGGCGTCCCCGCCGTGATCGGCGAACTCATCCGCCATGGCCTGATCCACACCCATGCCGTCACCGCCAACGGCCGCACGATCGGCGAGAATTGCGGCGCGGCGCGCAGCGAGGACGAGCGCGTGATCCTGCCGTTCGACCGGCCGCTCAGGCCGGATTCCGGCTTCCTCGTCCTGCGCGGCAACCTGTTCGACTCGGCGATCATGAAGACCAGCGGCATCTCGGCCGAGTTCGCCGAGCGCTACCTGAACGATCCGGACGATCCGAACGCCTTCGTAGCCCGCGCGGTCGTCTTCGACGGTCCGGAGGATTATCACCGACGCATCAACGACCCCTCGCTCGCGATCACCGAGCACGATATACTCGTCATGCGCGGCGCCGGCCCGATCGGCTTTCCCGGCGCGGCCGAAGTCGTCAACATGCAGCCGCCCGCCTATCTCATCGCGAAGGGCGTGCACGCGCTGGCCTGCCTCGGCGACGGCCGTCAATCGGGAACATCCGGTTCCCCATCGATCCTGAACGCGAGCCCCGAGGCCGCAGCGGGCGGCCCGCTCGCGGTCCTGCGCACGGGTGACCGGATCAGGGTCGACCTCGGTGCCGGGCGCGTCGACATGCTCGTCCCGGACGAAGAGATCGCCGAACGGCGGATCGCCCTGGAAGGGCAGGGGGGATTTCGCTTCCCGGCGCACCAGACCCCTTGGCAGGAGCTGCAACGCAGCTTCGTGGGCCAGCTCTCGACCGGTGCCGTGCTCGAGCCCGCGGTCGCCTACCAGCGGCTCGTGCGCACGCACGGAGTTCCGAGGGACAATCACTGAGCGGGTCGAGAAGATGCCGGCTCAGGCCGGGCTGCCATCCCGGGCCGCGCGCCATGCCGACACGTAGGAAGCCGCCCTGCGCCCGACATCGCCCGCTGTCCGCCCCGGCGCATACAGACCCGAACCGAGCCCGAAGCCCGCGGCACCCGCCGCGACATAGGCCGCGATCTTCTCCGGCACGATCCCGCCCACCGGCAAGAGCAGCGTCTCCGCCGGAAAGACCGCCCGCATCGAGCGCAGCGCCTCCGGGCTCACGATCTCGGCCGGAAACAGCTTCAGCCCGTCCGCCCCGGCCCGTAGCGCCGCGAACCCCTCCGTCGGCGTCGCGATGCCAGGCGTGCACACCATCCCGAGCGCCTTCGCGGCTCCGATCACCGCCGGGTCACCATGCGGCATCACGATCAGGCGCCCCCCCGCCGCCTGCACCGACCGGACCTCGTCCGGCGTCATCACCGTCCCCGCGCCGATTAGGCAGCCGGTGAACCGCGCCGCCAACCGGCGCACGCTTTCGAACGGATCGGGCGAGTTGAGCGGCACCTCGATCATCGTCAAGCCCGCCGCGACCAGCGCCTCGCCAACCGGCAACGCCTCCTCCGGCGTCAGCCCACGCAGGATCGCGGTCAGTCCCATCCGGTCGAGATATGATCTCAGCACCGCCCCACTCCCGTCTCCGCGAGACCTGCTGCGGCCGCGATCAGCCGCAACCCGTCGAGCGCCGTGTCGCCCAGCATCGCCGGCCGGTCATGGCCGAGCAACTCGAACGCCGTCGCATACGCATCCGCGAGGGCGCCATCGCCCACGAGCGACGGTCGGGTCGGGCCAAGCCAGGCTTTCATGATCTCGCCACCGATCAGCACGCCCGACAGATAGTCCGGGACGCGTTCCGCGCCGAGCCGCCCCGTGAGCGTCAACGCACGGGCCGAGAACAGCGACGGCAAGCTGCCGTGCGCCCGCGCCGCCGCCACGCCGCGCCTGAACGCGTCGGCCTGCCGTTCCGGGTCCGCCACGTTTTCGGGCACGTCGCGTCCCAGGATCGAATGCGCGAGCAGCACCGCGTAGAGCTCTCCCGTCATCGCCGTCTCGAAGCCCAGCACGCTGTCGCCGCGCAGCCGCACCCACTTCGAATGGGTCCCCGGCATCACCAGCAGCGTCGCCTCGCCCTGCCCCAGCCGGGCGATCGCGCCCAGCGCCTGCGTCTCCTCGCCGCGCATCACATCCGGCCGGTCCGCGTTCCGCGCATCGAGCAGCCCCGGCACGACATGCAGAACCCGCCCGGCACCGGCCGGCACGGCGGCGAGCCCGCCCGCCAATCCCGCGAGGCTGGCCGGCACCGGCAGATAACCGACTTCCTGCCAGCCTTGCCGGCTGCCGATCATCCCGCAGGCGATCGCCGGGACATCCGTGCCTGCGCCCTCCCATCCCGCCGTCGCCGCGTCGAATGCGGCGGCAAATCCGCCCGCCGGCAGATGCAGGATTCCCCACGGATGCCGCCGTGCTTCCAGCACCGCGCCGTCCGGCCCCAGCCGCCACGCGCGCAGCGCGCTCGTCCCCCAGTCGATTGCCACCAGTCCCGCCGAAGCCACCCTCGTCTCCTCTCGACGCTCATCCAAGCATGGACGGAAGGCCACCCGGCTGCGACAATCCGTCCCCGGGACCCCATCCGAGTCCCACCCCCATCAGGACATCCCATGGACACCCACGTCGCTTCCGTCCGTCACGACCTCCTGACCGAGAACCCGGTCTACAAGCCGTTCCGCTACCCGTGGGCCTACCAGGCTTGGCACACCCAGCAACGTGTCCACTGGCTGCCCGAGGAAGTCCCGCTCGCCGATGACGTCAAGGACTGGCACCGCAATCTCGGCGCGTCGGAACAGCATCTGGTCACCCAGATCTTCCGCTTCTTCACCCAGTCCGACGTCGAAGTGAACAACTGCTACATGAAGCACTACAGCCAGGTGTTCAAACCAACCGAAGTGCTGATGATGCTGTCCGCCTTCTCCAACATCGAGACGATCCACATCGCCGCCTACTCCCATCTTCTTGACACCATCGGGATGCCCGAAACCGAATACTCGGCCTTCCTCAAATACAAGGAGATGAAGGACAAGTACGACTACATGCAGGGCTTCTCGGTCGCCAACAAGCACGAGATCGCCAAGACGCTGGCGGCCTTCGGCGCCTTCACCGAGGGGCTGCAGCTCTTCGCCTCCTTCGCGATCCTGCTGAATTTCCCGCGCTTCAACAAGCTCAAGGGCATGGGCCAGATCGTCTCCTGGTCGGTCCGCGACGAGACCCTGCACTGCCTGTCGATCATCCGCCTGTTCCGGGTCTTCATCCAGGAGAACCCCGAGATCTGGACCGACGGGCTGCGCGCCGAACTGACCGGCATCTGCGAGACCATCGTCCACCACGAGGACGCCTTCATCGACCTCGCCTTCGAACTCGGCCCGGTGGAGGGTCTCGATGCCGCCCAGGTCAAGCGCTACATCCGCTTCATCGCCGATCGCCGGCTGATGCAGTTGGGCCTCGATCCGCTCTATCATGTCGAGCGTAACCCGCTGCCCTGGCTCGACGACATGCTCAACGCCGTCGAGCACGCCAACTTCTTCGAGAACCGCTCCACCGAATACAGCCGTGCGTCCACCACCGGCACCTGGGAGGAGGCCTTCGCCGACAACGTCTTCGCGACCGCCCAGCCCACCGGTGAGTTGCTCGCGAACTGATCCCCGGTCGAGGGGCGAAGAGTTTCGCTTCCTCGACCGTCCGCTCGCGGAACCCCGGCCGCAACCCGACGTGACAAAGGCTGCGCGGCCCGCGCGGCTGGCGTTCTCGCTCGATGAAACAACCGATCCGTGCCGTCCCGAATCTCGGGCCCGTCAACGCACTGCGGCGAGATGGCACAGACCCTGCGCCGCTCCGCCGGCCTTGAGGAATTCTCCGCGGCCTTCATGGACCGCGTTCAAGCGCTCACCGCATCGTATTCGTCGCTGAGCCACGCCTGATGCCGCCGTGCTCGACCTCAATGTGCGCGGCGAAAAAATCGCCCCGGTTGGCGCGTTTGCTGCAAGTCGTTCACCGCCCAAAGCCTGACCACGACCCTCGCCGCGATGGTCGGCACCCGCGCCTTGCGGTGACTTGAGGCCGCGTCAAACGAACCGGTCGACCAGGTTCTCCAGCCTCTCCTGACGTCCCGACCGCGGCCGCGGCTCCCGCCCTTCCGCCAGAACGGCGTCCGCGATCCCGGCCAGCGTGCTTCCCTCCTCCATGATCGACCGGCCCTTCGCCCCCTTCCAGCCCTCGTAACGCTCCTCGAGCGCGCGATCGTAGCGCCCGTCCGAGATCAGCGCGTCGGCTGCCAGCAACGATCGCGCGCACGCATCCATGCCGCCCACGTGGGCGGCGAGCAGATCCTCCGGCTCAATCGATTGCCGCCTGACCTTCGCGTCGAAATTGCATCCGCCCGAGCCGAGGCCGTCCTGCTTGAGCACGTGATAGAACACCATCGTCAGATCCTGGTCATGCCTTGGGAACTGGTCGGTATCCCAGCCCGACTGCGCGTCGCCGCGGTTGACGTCGAGCGACCCGAGCAGCCCGAGTGCCGACGCCAGCGCCACCTCGTGCTGGAACGCGTGCCCCGCCAGCGTCGCGTGGTTCGCCTCGAGGTTCAGCTTGACCTCGCCCTCCAGCCCATGCCGCCGCAGGAACCCATGCACGCTCGCCACATCCCGGTCATACTGGTGCTTGGTCGGCTCCTGCGGCTTGGGTTCGATTAGGATGGTGCCGGCAAATCCGGTGCGGTGCTTGTGCTCGACCACCAGCGAAAGGAACCGTCCCATCCGGTCCAGCTCGCCAGCCAGATCCGTGTTGAGCAGCGTCTCGTAGCCCTCGCGCCCGCCCCACAGCACGTAGTTCGCACCATTCAGCCGGTGCGTGATGTCCATCATCGCGCGCACCTGCCCGCACGCGTAGGCGAACACGTCCGGATCCGGGTTCGTCGCCGCACCGGCCATGTAGCGCCGGTGCGAAAAGAGGTTCGCCGTCCCCCACAGCAGCCGCACCTTGGCGTCCGCCATCCGCGCCTCGAACAGATCCGCGATCGCCGCCAGATTGGCGTTGCTCTCGGCCAGCGTTGCACCTTCCGGCGCCACGTCCCGGTCATGGAAACAGAAGAACGGCACGTCGAGCAGCCGGAACATCTCGAAGGCCACCTCCGCCTTGGCCCGCGCCTGCGCCATCGCATCGCCCGGCTGCATCCATGCCCGGCCGAACGTCTCGCCACCGAACGGGTCCGATCCCGGCCAGGTGAACGAGTGCCAGTAGGCGACCGCGAACCGCAGATGCTGCTCCAGCGTGCGCCCGCCCACCTCGCGATCCTTGTCGTAGAACCGGAACGCCAGCGCATCGTCGCTGTCCGGTCCCCGGAACACGACCGGTTCCGTCCGGCCGAAGAATCCGCTCATGCCATCGCTCCCTTCAATGCCGGATAGAGCGCGCGGTAGCGTGCGATCCTCTCCGCGTACGCCGACGCGAGCGCGGGGTCGGGCGCGACCGTCTCCGCCCGCTCGGGCGGCAGGCAGACGAGCGCCGGATCCTCGCCCGTCACCGCGAGCCGTGCCAGGCGCGCCGCCCCGAACGCCGCCCCCTGCTCGCCGGCCGCGAGCCGGTGCAACCGCCGCCCCAGCACGGACGCCAGGATCCTGATCCATACGCCGCTCCGCGATCCGCCGCCGATCACGTCCGCGCTCTCGATCCCGCTTCCCGCCCGCGTCAGCCCGTCGAGGCAGTCCCGCATCGAGAATGCGACGCCCTCGAGCACCGCCTGCGTCATCGCCGGTCGTCCTGTCTCCAGCGTCAGTCCCGCGAAGCAGCCCCTGATCGCGCCGTCATTGTGCGGTGTCCGCTCCCCGGCGAGATACGGCAGGAAGATCGCCTGGCTCGGCCGTTCGATCCGCGGCAGCTCGTCGAGCAGCGCCGCCTCGTCGAGCCCGGTTACGCCGGCCCACCAGGCGAGCGACGCTGCCGCCGACAGCGTCACCCCCATCTGGTGCCAGGTGCCGGGCACCGTATGGCAGAACGCGTGCACCGCCTCGTCCGTATTCGGGAGGAACCGTTCGGTCGTCACGAACATCACCCCCGACGTCCCGAGCGAGATGAACGCGCTGCCGGCCGCGATCGCCCCGAGCCCCACGGCGCCCGCTGCGTTGTCGCCCGCGCCGCCCGCCATCACCGGCCTGCCGCGCATCCCGAACCGCGCCGCGATCTCCGGGCGTAGCGTTCCCGCTCGCGTCGATCCCTCCACCAATGCCGGCATCTGCGCCCGCGTGAGCCCCGTGGCCGCCAGCATCGTGTCCGACCAGTCCCGCTGGCCGACATCGAGCCACAGCGTTCCCGCAGCGTCCGACATGTCTTCGATCAGGTCACCGGTCATCATGAAACGCAGCCAGGCCTTCGGCAGCACCACATGCCCGATCGCCGAAAAGATCGCCGGCTCGTGCCGCTTCACCCACAGCAGTTTCGGCGCGGTGAAGCCCGGCATCGCCAGGTTGCCGGTGATCTCGCGCATGCGCGGTTCCGATCGCTCGAGCTCCGCGCACTCCTCGGTCGCCCGGACGTCGTTCCACAGGATCGCCGGCCGCAGCACGTTCCCCGCCTCGTCGAGCAGCACCGCCCCATGCATCTGCCCCGACAACCCGACGCCGGCCACCCGCGCCATCGCGTCCGGCGCCGTCTCCGCGAGCGCCGCGAGCGCCGTCTCCGTTGCACGCCACCAATCCAGCGGGTCCTGCTCGCTCCAGCCGGCCTTCGGCCTTGAGACGGCGAGCGGCGCGGTATGGCTCGCGAGCACCTCCTGGGCACCGTCCACCAGCAGCGCCTTCACGCCCGACGTGCCGAGATCGAGCCCGAGATAGGTGTCGTCGTGCATGGCCGGATCGTGCCGCCGGTGCCCGGAAAAGTCGACCGCCCCCGAATCAAAAGTCCAGCGCCGCCCCGTCCCGCAGCACCGCCTCCGCCTCGCCGGTGAAGGCGCCGTCGTCCGCATGCAGCACCAGGCCCGCCAGCACCCGCCCAGGTGCCCGGCTCGCACGCACGCCGCGCAAGATCACCAGCTTCGCCGGCACTCCCGCGCGCGGCCACAGCGGAAAGAGCGACACGCCGCCGCATCCCGCTGCCTCGAGCGCGCCCGCCGTCTCCGTCAGCAGCCCGGCCGGCACGATCATCGACAGCGTCCCGCCACGCGCCAAGACGCCGGCCAGCGCCGCCGCCCATGCCGCGATCGACCCCTGCGTCCGCTGCTTGGCCAGCCGCCGCCCCGGATCACTCGCCATCGTCCCTGACGGATCATGCCAGGGCGGGTTCGCGAAGGCGTGCGCCACGTTCGCGAGGCCTGCCATCGCCGGCAGACACGCCACCTCCGCCCGGCACGACCCGAACCCGTTGGCCGCGAAATTCCTCGCCGCGAGCGACACCAGGCCGGCATCCGCCTCCAGCCCCACGCCCTCGACTCCCGGCACCCGCGCGGCCACGCACAGCAGCCCGGCGCCCGCGCCCGTCCCGCCCTCCACCACGCGATCGCCGGCTCGCGCCGGCACCGACGCCGCCAGCAGCACCGGCTCGATCCCGGTCCGGTACCCACCCGTTCGCTGCGCGTAGGACACGCGCCCGCCGAGCAGCGTTCCCTCGGTGATCGTCTCGCTCATCCGGCCTCGCCTTGACCCGTTTTCGACCCCGCCGATATATCCGCTCGGCAGGCTGAGGCCGGTCGGGATGGGAGTGTGCATGTGGACGCCGGCCTGAAGCCACGCGCAGAACCGGCCCGCCTCACCCCCTCATCGCCGGCACCGGATGCCCTCGGCGCACTCACCGCCCTCGTGCTGCCCGACCTCGAAGCCTGCAACCGGGCCATCGTCGAACGGATGGCGAGCCCCGTCTCCCTCATCCCACAGCTCGCGGCCCACATCGTCGCCGCCGGCGGCAAGCGAATCCGCCCGGTCCTGACGCTGGCCGCGTCCCGGCTCTGCGGCTACCCGGGCTATCCGCGGGGCACGCGCCATGTCGGCCTCGCCGCCTGTGTCGAGTTCATCCACACCGCCACCCTCCTGCACGACGACGTCGTCGACGCCAGCGGGCTGCGCCGCGGCCTCGCGAGCGCCAACGCCGTCTTCGGCAACAAGGCCTCCGTCCTGGTCGGCGATTTCCTGTTCGCCCGCTCGTTCCAGCTCATGACCGACGACGGGTCCTTGCGCGTGCTCGATATCCTCTCCTCGGCGTCGGCCACCATCGCGGAGGGCGAAGTCCTGCAGATGGTGACCCAGAACGATCTCTCGACCCAGGAGGATCGCTACCTCGAAGTGATCCACGGCAAGACCGCCGCCCTGTTCTCGGCGGCCTGCCGCATCGGCGCCGTCATCGCCGACCGGCCGCCGGCCGAGGAGGAAGCCCTCGACGCCTACGGCACCAATCTCGGCATGGCCTTCCAGCTTGCCGACGACGCGCTCGACTATGCCGCCGACCAGGCCGCTCTCGGCAAGGCGGTCGGCGACGATTTCCGTGAGGGCAAGATCACTCTTCCCGTGCTCGCCGCCTACGCCGCCGGCGACGAGCCCGAGCGCGAGTTCTGGCGCCGCACGATTGAACGCAGCGAACAGGACGACGGTGACCTGGAGATCGCGCTCGGCCTGATCGAGCGCCGTCGCGCCATCGAGGCCACGCTCGCGCGCGCCGCCCGCTTCGCCGGCCGCGCCCGCGAAGCGCTCACGATCTTCCCCGACAGCGAAACCCGCCGCGCGTTGATGGAAGCCGCCGACTACACCGTCAGTCGCGGCCACTGAGAGGGAAGGCAAGGGCTCTGCCCTTGACCCGCCGGGAGCAGGCGCCCCCGGACCCGCTCTCGGGCGCCGACGCCGCCGAACTGAGCCAGGCCAATGTCGACAGCCGCGCCCACCATCAGCTTTGGTCCTATCCATTCAAGGACGACGAGGATCATCGATGACCCTGAACGTCAGGGAAGCGTCCCCCGCGGACGAGGCAGCCGTCGCTCGGCTATGGCGGGACTGCGGTCTGGTCGTTCACTACAACGATCCGTCCGCGGATTTCCGTTTCGCCTGTTCAGGCCCGGCGTCGGCCATCCTGGTTGGTCTCGATCAGCAACGGATCGTCGGCAGCGTCATGGTCGGTCACGACGGACACCGTGGCTGGCTCTATTACCTTTCGTGTGCGCCGGACCGGCAGCAATCGGGTGTCGGTCGCGCGATGGTCCAGGCGGCCGAGGCTTGGCCCGCGACCGAGGCGTCGCCAAGGTCCAGCTTATGGTGAGGCAATCGAACGAACAGGTGACCGCGTTCTATGAACGTCTGGGCTTCGAGTTCATGCCGCGGATCGCCATGGCGAAATGGCTCAAACCCCTACCCGAACGATAGAAGCGGTCCGGAGCGCCGACCGGTCACCCGTCGTGACCGATCCCCTCGACATATTCGAACTCAAGGCCCGCCTCGTGCCCTTCCTCGAACGGATCCTGCAGGACGCGTCGGGCGCCGGCCTTGTTCTGCTCGCGCAGTTGCAATCCGAGCGACGCGAACTCCCTCTCGACCAGGTCCGATTTCGCGACCACCAGGTCGCGGCCCGAGCCCCCGCGCAACACCGCCTCGCGGGCTGCGCGCAATTGGCTAAGCTTCGACGCGATGCCGTGCGACAGGCCGATCTGGAACGAATTCGTGGCCGTGCGTCGCGAGCCCGTCGGCATCGCCTCGTAGGTCGGCCCGGCGCGAAAATCCCTCGTCTCGGTGTCGAAGACGATCGCGACCAGGTCATAGAGGTAACGGGCTGCCGCCACATCCGCGGGCAGCCCGAAAAAGATCCAGCGCAGACCGCCCGACACATCCTTCTCGCCCCAGTAACGGCAGTCGAAGAACGACCCGATCGCCGGCACGCACTGGTCGAGAGCGCTCGTCCGCTTGCGGCCGGTCTCGACCGCGGCCCCCTCGCACGCGTCCCGGCGTCCGTCGAGTTCGCCCAGGCCGAGACCGTGCCGATCCAGCAGCTCCGCCGCCTTGGAGGCCGCCGCGAGTGCTTCCTGCTCCGTGCACCCATGCGCCACCGTCTTCGACCGCAGCGCCTGGATGCGGCCGATCAGGCGATCCACGGTGGCGTCGCGGCCGGCGGCCGCCGTTCCCATCCGGCGCCGCGCCTCGTCAAGGATCGTCCGGGCACGAGGAGGAAGATTGCCGTCCCTGATCTCCGACTCGACGGAGGCGCCGACGGCGTCGAGCCGTATCGTGCCCGATCCGGCCGCCGCGCGCCGCCGCACCGTCTCCAATTGCAGCGTCAGGATCGCCACGTAGCCATCCGACAGCGCGCCACGACCGTCGTCGCGCGTCACGGTGGCCAGTGCGAGGACCGTGAGGATCTCGTCGAGATGGCTGTGGATCCGCACGAGCTGCACATCGTCCGGATCGCGCTCGGCTCCCGGCACCGACCACAGGCCCGCGATCCGGCCGAATTCACCCGCCTCCCTGGGCTCATCGTCCTCGCCGCTCCCATCAAGGCTGGGAACCCGAAGCGTGCCGTGACGCAGGACATGCCGATATACCGCCTCCGCGCACCGAAGCGGGTTGGCCGCACCCTTTCCCTCTCGGACGAAGCCGGCGGCGACCGAGAGGGAAGCCCCGTCGAGCGGGACGACGCCGCCCACGAAGACATGGCGGCCGTCATGCAGCGAGGCGAGCCAGCCCGCCACCGCGATCCCGATCGTGTCGGCCGAGAAGCCGTCATGAATGACGGCACAAGCTTCGCCCGATGCCGTGTCGCGCAAGGCCGCCACGTCGTCCTCGGACTTCTCCTCCACTCGCAACAGCCGGAACCGTGCCCGCCCCAGCCTCTCGATCAACCTCGCCTCGGCGGCGGACCGGTCCCGCCGCTGGCGCGCGAGCCGGTTGAACGCGTTGGTTCCGCTCACCGACGGTGCGAACAACGCGAGATTCGTCGCCATGAAAAGGGCCTGGATCGGCAACTCCTGGGCTAGATCGTCCGTCGAAACGTCGGCGTGCGCCAGCAACCCGCTGGTCAAGTCCGCAAGCTTTGCCGGTGCCACGCATCCGGTCGCCTCGAGCAGCAACCCGGCGATCTCGGCCAGGATATCATCCGCCACGTCCGCTTGCGTCGGTCGGTCGGCCGGCCGCTTATTCGTCCGTGATCGCATACCTCGACCTCCTGGCCCGGTCCGTCATTTCACTCCCGCTGGACGCGCGTCAACACCTCCCGCGACATCGCGGGGGCGCCGGCCTGCACCGGCCATCAAGCGCCATCCGCGAAGGCATCGATGTCGGATCGCAAACGTCTCCCGCTCACGGCTCTCGAGGCGTTCGTGGCCGTGGCCGCCCGCTCGAGCTTCCGCCGCGCCGCCGAGGACATCGGCATCTCGCAGAGCGCACTGACGCGTCACGTCCAGAACCTCGAGCGCGACCTCGCGACAGTCCTGTTCCGGAGAGGCAACAACCGCATCGCGCTCACCGACGCGGGTGCTTCGCTCGACCGCGATGTCTCCGCCGCTCTCGACCGGGTGCGCCGGGCGGTCGAAGCGGCAGCCACGAACAGGCAGATCCTCCGGGTCAGCGTTCTCCCGTCGTTCGTGCTCCATTGGCTCACGCCGCGTCTGCCGCTCTTCCACGCCGCCCATCCGGCCATCGACATCCAGCTCGAGCCCGATCACCGCGTCGTCGATCTCGGCGCGGCCGAAGCCGACGTCGCGATCCGTTACGGGACCGGCAAGTGGCCCGGTTGCGTGTCCGACCTCATCATGACCGAACATCTGTCACCTGTTGCCGCACCGGATTCTCTCCCCGCGACGCCCAGCCTCGAGGAGGCACTCCGACGGTCGGTCCTGCTTGACGCCGCGAAGCCGTTCGAGTGGACAGCACTGCTGTCGAGACTGGACATGACGCCGACAACCCGCAAGCGCGTGGCCGACTACAACCTGGTCCTCGGCGCCGCGGTGGCAGGCCAGGGGATCGCCGCTGGCCGCCGTTCCATGATCGCTCCTCTTCTGACCTCCGGCGAGCTCGTCAGACTCATCCCGCACTGGCTCGACTGCGGAACCGGGCACTACGTGGTCGTCCATCCGGATCGCGCGGCCGACCGACCCGTCGGCGCCTTCCGCCATTGGCTGGTGGCACGGGGACGGGCGCAGAACGACGAACGGCGCCAGGAAGCTTCGCCCGTTCACTGATGCCGCCAAGTCATCGGTTTCGTCCAACCGGCATTGGCTTTTCCCTTTCCGCTCGCCCATCGTCCGCGGGATCGAGGATGGAGAGATCGTGACGTATCCGAGATGGGCCGCTCAGGTGCTGGCCATGGTCATGACCGCGTGCCTGTCGGCATCCGCCCCGGCGCGGGCATCTTCCGCGGTCCCGCTGATCCCGGAGGCATGGCGGATCGAAGGGAAGGGCGCGCTCGTCCCCGCGGAGGGCTTCCCGCACGGACTGCTCAAGCTCGATGACGGCACGGCCATAGCCAAAGGTCTGATATTCTCCGACGGCACGATCGACTATGACGCCAAGCTGCTCGCCGACGGTTTCGCGGCGATTCGCTTCCGCACCCAGGGTGATCAATCGGCCGAGATCTTCTATCTCCGGCCCGACACGGAATGTCCTGCCGCCAATGACTGCATCCAGTACGTGCCTCGGGTGCATGGCGTCTGGCCGTGGGAGATGTATCCCGAATACCAGGCGTCGGCACCCGTGGTCATCGGTGCCTGGAACCATGTCAGGCTCGTCGTCTCGGGCCGGCGGATGAACGTCTTCGTCAACGGGGCGTCGACGCCGACACTGGCTGTCGGACATCTCGAGAGCGACGCCAGGTCGGGCGGCCTGGAATTCGCGGGACCCGCCGAATTCGCCAACTTGACGATCGCGCCGGGGACCAGCGCGCTGCCGCCGGGTCCCGCACCCGACCCGACCGACCACGATCCCAACTTTCTCCGCCACTGGGAGGTCTCGCCGCCGTTGCCGCTCCCATACGGCCAGGCGCCGTCGCTGTCCCGGATGCCGGCGAACCCGAACGCCTGGACCGGCATCGCCGTGGAGAGGCACGGGCTCGTCGACCTCAGCCGCCGCTACGGCTCTCCTACCGATCGCGCGACGGGTGCCGCGGCGTGGCTACGGACCAGCATCACTTCCGACCAGGATCGCAACGAGCGCGTCTCGTTCGGCTTCCTCCACGAGGCCTGGGTGTTCGTGAACGGCAGAATGGTCTTCTCGGGCGAGAACCTGTACTACCCCGAAGCCAAGCGCCTGGCGCCGGACGGCCGGCTGTCGCTCGACAACGCGTCCTTCGAACTTCCACTGCACGCGGGCCGAAACGAGATCGCCATCGCGTTGAACAACATCTTGGCCGTCGGGCATCTTCATTACGGCTGGGGCCTCGAGATGCGTCTGTCCGACCTCCGCGGTCTCCTATTGCCGAAAACCTGAATGAGGCCGATGATTTCGAGCGGTGTGACGCGAGGGTGCCTGTCATGCGGATGTTCAATGGTCAGATCAGGCGCGTGTTCCTGATCGGAGCGCTCATCATCGCGGGGACCGGTCTTTTCCCCATCGCGCAGGCGCGGCCGCCGCTTCCACCCGGCTGGGCCGGCCCGAACTACTATTGGCATGGGCGATACTGGCACAATCGTTATCCAGCCTACGACCGGAGGCATCGCCGCTACTGGCGCTATCGGTAACGATCGCCGACGCCCACGACGGCGATCATCCTTTATCGAGCAACGACACCCGGCCGGTCGCCAGGTCGTAGAACGCGGCCGCGACCTTCAAATGTCCGGCCCGTGACGCGCCGGCAACCACGGGTGACGCGCTGCGCAGCAGATCCGCCTGGATCGCGGCGTTCGCCTTGATCGCGGCCGTCAGGTCGGCTCCGGCACGCGCCACCGCCGGCCGGATCGGCGCGTAGAGCGCGCTGATCTGACCCGGCACCGCCTTGGCCGCGATCGTCGCACTCACCGCGCCGCACCCGGAATGGCCGAGCACGACGATCACCGCGGTCCCGAGCGAGGCCACCCCGTATTCGAGACTGGCGATGATCTCGGGCGTGCAGATATTCCCCGCCACGCGAGTGACAAACAGATGGCCGATCGTCTGGTCGAACACCAGCTCCACCGGCACCCGCGAGTCCGAGCAGGACAGAACGGCCGCGAACGGCTCCTGCCTGTCGACGGTGCGCGCCTTGAGGATCTCGAGATCGTGGTCGAATGATGTCAGCCTGTCGGCGACGAACCGGCGGTTGCCATCCATCATGGCCGCGAGCGCCTCGTCCGGCGTAAGCGCCGTGCGCGCGCCGGCACGGGACGCCCCCAGACCGGCGTTCGCGGCAGCCACGGACACAGCCGATCGTGTCAGGAACTGGCGCCGTGACATGTCGGGTCCACCAGAAAGCGCGCAGCATCGGCAGATCGCGGAATCCCTCGGGGTGTCCAGTTCGGTGGAGAACGGCATCACTCACTCCTTGCGAAACGAGGCGGGCGCGCGATACCAGCCGATTCAGCTTGATATGTCACAAGAACAACGCGCGGTCCGACCATGGGGGACGTCACGTCATGAAGCAGACCTTCCAGGGACGCCGTGCCCTCGTCACCGGCGCCGGCAAGGGCATCGGCCGCGAGATCGTCCGCCAGCTCACCGAAGCCGGCGCCACCGTCGTCGCCATGAGCCGCACCGCCGCCGATCTCGTCTCGCTCCGGGCCGAAACCGGCTGCGAGACCGCCACTGTCGACGTCGAGGATCTCGAAGCCGCGGCCGTTGCCGCGACAGGCGCGCTGCCGCTCGACCTGCTCGTCAACAATGCCGGCGTCACGTCGCTGCAGCCGGCACTCGAGACCACCATGGCCAGCATGCGAAGCGTCTACGCGATCAACACCATGGCCCCGCTGCGCATGGCGCAGATCGTCGCTGCCGACCTCATCGCCCGCAACCAGCCCGGCGCCATCGTCAACGTCTCCAGCATCGCATCCACCGTCGCCTTCAAGGACCACGCCGCCTATTGCGCGTCGAAGGGTGCGCTGGACGCGCTCACCCGCGTGCTCGCCCTCGAGCTCGGCCCGCACAACATCCGCGTCAACGCGGTCAACCCGACCGTGACGCTGACGCCCATGGGCAAACTCGCCTGGTCCGATCCGCAGAAATCCGCGCCCATGCTCAGGCGCATCGCACTCGGCCGCTTCGCCACCCCCGCCGACATCGCCGAGGTGATCCTCTACCTCCTCGGCGACCACGCCGCGATGCTCCATGGCGTCACCCTGCCCGTCGACGGCGGCTTCACCGCCTCGTAGGACGAGGCAGAAGTCGGGGGGACCGGAGCCGGTCCCCCCGGACCCCCCGGCTCACATCGGTGTCTTGGACATCGGATCACCGTCACCCGAGCGTGCGTTCTCTAGCACCACGCGAAGTCTGTCGCGCCGGAGCGTGAAGACATCGGGAATGATGGCAATCAGCCGGTCCGCGTCGTCGCGGAGTCGAAGACCGCTCATGTTGCCGCCGCGCCCCGCGGGCTCTAAAGCCGACACGCTCGTGATCCGGGCGACACGACCCCACGAAACGTTTTGGGAACGCAGCAGGCCTTGAAGCTCGATACCCTCCGGCCCGATCGTCAGCCTGGTCACCGCGGGATAAACCAACTGCACGTATCCGATCACCAGAACGCCAATGACTGCCAGCGCGAATTGCGGCTCGATGACGGGACGACCGACCCGCGGAGGCAAGGAATGGAGAAAGAAGGTGACAACAGACGTGGCAATGCCGCCGCTTCCAAGCGCCGTCCAGAACATCAGCATCGGCCGCCACCGCGAAACGCGAAAGATCCGCCTTTCTGTCGCCCCAATCATTCGCGAACTGCCCGGCAAGACGCCGGGAGTACTGCCCGCGTCTCGCGCAGCGCCTCTCGATAGCGCGACATGACCTGAACATCCGCGCTGTGCAGGTCGTTCCGCTGGAACGTGATCGATACGCCGTCCGGCACGGAAGAATCCTGCGTCAGAACCAGGTCGCGTGCCTGATCGGACCACGCAACGAGGTGGAGCGGTGGGGCTCGACGCCGCGTGTCGGGCGTATAGACGCCGTCAAAGCAGGGTCGCCCAGATACGTGTTCGATGTCGCGTTGCAGGTTCGAGAGGCTCGGCTGATCGACAGGCTGCAACAAAAACTGCACCTTTACGACCGGCGACAAGCCGGCGCACTTCCCCAGGGCGGTAACCGTCATCGCAAGCATCGCAGGCACCCTGGATGGTCCGGATCCGAAACCGATGGCGCAGGCTGGGGTGATCCGGATCGCCGCCAGGGACGCGAGATCCGCATGCAGTCCGTCGAACGTCATCACGACTTGGGGCTTGGCGAAGCTTCGTATCAAATCGAGTTGCCACCGCTCCGTGGCAGCCGATACCGCGACAGCCGGGAGAGCAATTATTGCGAGCGCCGCCGGACCGAACTTGATTGTCAAGATATCGGCCGCACCGTGTACGCAACGGCATCCACATCGAAATTGACGATTGCGCTCTGGAAGCCCGTTCCAACACACGCTCCCACGGCATTCACGGAGGTCGGTAATAGCGAATAGATCAAGGCCTCGGCGCAGAAGAGCAGGCACGAAGCCGATCCTTGCACGCCAACGTCGGTGTGGCTCGCCGAGAGCACCCAGCACACACCCTTAAAGTCGTTCGGTTCCATGGCTTGAGGAGAGAAAGGCGATTGCCACAGCGGCGTCCCGACCCCGGGCATGAACGCGGGACTGACGCCGAAATTGACAAACGGAATGCTGATGCCGATGCCAGCGCCAAGCCCTTTTCCATCGCCTGCGAGGATGATGCTCCGGATGATCTTGCCATCCTGAACCTGCTTGAGGGGAATGATAATGTTGCCCGCATCGATCGCGAGCTTCACCTCCGGGGTCCCAAGGCTGACGCTCTCTCCTCCGGTCGACGACAAAAACCAGTCCGAGACCTTCGCAGCATGCAGGTTGAAGTGTGGCCATCGCAGGAACGCGATCACGATCTCCGTCGCTTATGTCGGACCCGCTATGACCGCCGACCACTCCGTGAGTGAGGCTAACCGGGGCTACAACGGGTAACAAGGGTCTTCAGCCCGGCCGCACCCGCCGCTCGATGCTGCTCGCCGCACGCCTCATCATCGGCGGGAGAACCAGGCCGAGGCCAGAGCCCGGCAATTTCATATCTGGCTGCAACAACTCGTTCCCCGGGCCGCGAACCGAAACTGGCAATCGGGCCGTCCGATCGCTAAATCTGCTTCCGCGTTTGACCGGAGGGAAGGTCGGATTGGACACGCACACCTTCGACTTCCCCTCGCGCGAGGTCCTGACCGCGTCTCACTGGATGTCCGCCGGCGGCGACGGCCAGATCATCGCACCCTACGTGCGCTTCTTCCCCGACGGCCGGGTCGGCGGCGAGGCCGCGGACGCCCTGCCGTTCTGGCGGCGCACTCATGACCAGCTCGCCATTCTCGACGACAACGGCCGCACCATCCTCATCTTCGATCGCGCGGCCGAGATCGGCGGCAGGCTGTCCCTCCTGAGTGCCCCCGAGTATGACGCCGTCGGCGGCTTCGTCCTGCGCCGGATCGACCCGCCCCATATCCAGACACGGCCGCACCGGAAGACCGACCTCGTCATCCGCCGCCCGAGAACCGGCCGACGGCACCTCGTCGTCCTTCGCGCCAACGAGCAATCACTGCATCCGCACTGGGAACGGGACCTGCCCGACGATCAGCGCTCATGGGATCTGTGCGTCAGCTTCTACGGCAGGGCCGCCTCCTACCCGCTCGACGATTTCAGCGAGTTCACGTCCTTCCAGACGCAGGAACGCAAGTTCCAGGCGATCCGCAGCCTGCTGCTCAGCAATCCGCTGCTGCGCGACTACGACTACTTCATGTTCCCCGACGACGATCTCCAGATGTCGTGGGGCGACATCAACCGCGCCTTCCACGCGATGCACCGTTGGGGCCTCAGGATCGCGCAGCCGTCGTTGAAAAGTGGCGGCCACATCAACTATTCCGCCACCTTGCAGGACCATGTCTACCGGGTGCGCTTCACCAACATGGTCGAGGTGATGATCCCGATGATGTCACGGGACGTCCTACGCGACTGCCTCGGCACCTTCGACCTCACCAGGAGCTCGTTCGGAATCGATTATGTCTGGTCCAAGGTCGCCGACGTCCGCCTCAACCATGTCGGCATCATCGACGACGTCGCCGTCCTCCACACCAGGCCGACGGCAACGAACTACGACATCCAGCCTGCCTACAAGGAAGGCGACGCGCTGTGCGCCCGCTACGGGAAGCGCGAATGGTTCCAGGTCAATGTGCGCGGCGGAATTCTCCAGCCGCCCGATCCTGATACCGCATGACGCCGCGCGCGGAGGCATCGGTCCAGACCTCGACTCGTCCGAACCCGTAACGAGCAAAGCCGCCCTCCAGCACCGCCGGATCATCGGGCGTCCGAGTCGTCAGCGCGACGTCCGTCTCCGGTCTCGCCGCAAGCGGCATTCGGGCGAGCACCGACGTGGTCCGCCGCGCCACCGCCTCCGCCGGATCGAGCCACGCCACGTCCGGCCGTGCCGCGCGCAGCTCCGCCATCAGCATCCCGTAATGCGTGCAGCCAAGGCAGACGGTGTCGATCGCGTCCCCGCCGTCCTGGCCGAACAACCCGCGCAGCGCCGTCTCGACCGCCCCGCCGCCAGCCGTTCCCCCTTCAGCCCGGCCGACGAAGCGCGCCTCCGCCAGATCCGCGAGGCCCCGCGCGCCATACGCGACCAGCCGGCAATCGGGCGCGAACCGTTGCTGCAGGTCGCGGACATAGGCGCGCCCCACCGTCGCCTCCGTCGCCAGCAGCCCGATCGTTCGCGTCCGGCTGATCGACGCCGCCCACTTCACCGGCGGCACGGTGCCCACGAACGGCACCCTGAAGGCGGTGCGAAGTGCCTCGAGCGCGATCGTGCTGGCCGTGTTGCAGGCGACCACCACGGCTTCCGGCGATCGCGCATCGATCGCGCGCCCGACCAGCGAGACCAGCCGCGCCGTCAGTTCGCCGTCCGTCCTTTGTCCGTAGGGGTAGAACCCATGATCGGCGACATACGTGACCACCAGGCCCGGGATCGCCCGCCGCAGTGCGTCCACCACCCCCAGCCCGCCGATCCCGCTGTCGATCGCCAGCACATGGCGCCGCACGAAACTACGACGCCTGCGCCGCCTTGCGCTCGGCGGCCTCCGCGGCACTCGCCACACCGCCGTGCCGCCCCGACCAGCCCACCGGGTCCTCCAGGAACCGGCGCACCTCGGCACCCGCCTCCTCGCTGAAATAGGGAAGCTCCGAGCACGCCTCCAGCACATCCCACCAGGTGCACAGCGCGTGCAGCTCGATGTCCATCTCGGCGAGCGTCGAGAAGCCGCCCGGGAAGACCCCGTAGAAGAACACCACGAACGCATGGTTGATGATCACGCCCGCCTCGCGCAGCGCCCGCGCGAAATGCACCTTCGACGCACCATCCGTCGTCAGATCCTCAACCAGCAGCGTGCGCATGCCCTCCGGCACCGCCCCCTCGATCAGCGCGTTACGGCCGAAACCTTTCGGCTTCTTGCGCACGTACGCCATCGGCACCAGCATCCTCTCTGCCATCCAGGCTGCGAACGGGATGCCGGCGGTCTCTCCACCGACCACCGCCTCGATCGTCTCGTAGCCGACATGGCGGCCGATCTTCTCGGTCCCGAGCTCGATGATCTTGGCGCGCGCGCGAGGGAAGAAGATGATCCGCCGGCAATCGATATACACCGGCGACTTCCAGCCGGACGTCAGCGTGTAGGGTTCCTCGGGGCGAAAATTGACGGCCTTGATCTCCAGCAGAAGCTTAGCCGTCGTCATCGCGGCGTCGCGGTCCCACTCCGTCGCGCGACTGCTTTTGCGCGTGGACGATGTCGACATCGGTGGCCTCTCTCGCGACTCAAGACAGATCTTCAGTGAGCACTCCGCCGCGTCCGCGACAAGGCGCGCGCATGGTGGTGCCTTATGACCATGACGCTCGCCACCGTGCCGCAGGCCCCGGTCTGGGTGCTCGACGATCGTCATGGACCGGACGGCGGCCAGGCGCTCGCTCTCGCCGGCCGGCTCGGCCTGCCCTTCCTGCGTGTCCCTCCGACCGCGTCCTGGCGTCCCCCCGGCCTCGCCGACGCCGGCGCGTCGGACCGCGCCTGGGCGCTGGGCGATCGTTTCGTCGGACCCGATCTCGTCGTCTCGACCGGCCTGCGCGGTGCGGCGCGCGCGCTCGCGCTCCGAGCGCGCTTCGGCGCGCCCGTGGTCCATTGCAGCCGCCACGCGAGACCCCTGATGCCGTTCGACCTGATGGTCCGCCCCGGCGTGCAGCATCTCGCCGCGGGTCCGCGCATCCTGCAGTCGCTGGGCCCGCTCCATGTCGTCTCCCCCGACCTGCTCGGCGAGGCACGCCGCCTCTGGCGCGAACGTCTCGCCCACCTGCCGCGGCCGCGCATCGCGCTCGTCGTCCGCCGTTCCGGCCGCCATGACCTGTCGCCCCAGGCCTGCGCCCGACTCGGCACGCGTCTGACCGCGCTTGCGGCCGCCCACGGCGGTTCGGTGATGGCGAGCGTGGCACCCATCGGCCGTCCCGCCCTCGCCGCGCTCACCGAGAGCCTGGCCGCCGGCCTGCATCTGATCTACCGGACCGACGAGCCGGGTGACGACCCGACGCTGGGCTTCCTCGGCACCGCGGACGCCGTCGTCGTCGGCGGCGCCTCGCCGCAGAACCTCAGCGAGGCCGCCTCGGCCGACACGCCGCTCTACGCCGACCTGCTCGGCGACGCGGATCGGCGCGGCACGATCCTGTTCGACACGCTCGCGGCCGGCGACGTCGTCCGTCCGCTCGCCGACAACGTCTCGCCCTGGCCGCGCCGCCCGCTCGACGAGGCCGGCCGGATCGCCCGTGAGGTGAGGCGCCTGCTCGACCTCTGATCGGTGCCGGACAGTTGCCCACCGATGCCCTCGTGCCATATCGTCCAGCATATCGACGCGGGGGAACGAGCGTGGTCAGGGAGACGAGCGTCATCGGGCGCCGCTGCGAGCGGGCGGTCGTCACCGCCTATCGCGAACTGCGTGGCGTCGGCACCGAGGATCTGCAGGCCTTCCATGCCTGCACCACGCTCTACCGCATTCATCATCCGGAGGCGTCCCTCAGCGAGGCCCGCCGTCTGGTCTCCGAATGGATCGACCATCACGTCGTCCGCGAATCGACCGAACCCGCACCTGGCTGCGAGTGCCCCGAGAATTGACCGCTATCCGTTGAACGCCGCCAACTGATCGTGCACCTGGTAGGTGATGATCGCCAGCAATGCCGCGAGTCCCAGGTAGAGCACCGCGTATTCGGCGCGAATCGTCGTCGGCACCGTGTAGTAGGCCGCATTGGCGCGCGCGGTCGGATCGTACCGCCACGCCCGGATCACCTGCGGGAACGCCAGCAGCGCGATGATGAACAGGATCGGACTCGGCCGGTAGAGCATCAGCGCCAGCAGGATCGGCACGCCCACCAGCCAGACGCGCGGACTGAGCACCGCCGTGATCCGGCCCCCATCGAGCGGCGAGAGCGGCAGCAGGTTGAACAAGTTCAGGATGAAGCCCGAATAGGCGATCGCGAGCAGCAGTGGATCGCTGTTCTGCCGCGCCCAGAAATAGACCGCGAAGCTCGCCAGCGTGCCGATGAAAGGTCCCGCGAACGCGACATACGCCTCCGTCTCGACGCTCCGCGGCTGTTCGCGCAGCGCCATCCACGCCCCCACGAACGGGATGAACGCCGGCAGCCCGACCGACAGGCCGCGCTGCCGCGCCGCCAGATAGTGCCCCATCTCGTGCAGGACGAGCAGCCCCACGAAGCCGGCCGCGAACCGCCAGCCCCAGATCGTCGCGTACACGCCGATCGACAGCACCATCGTGCCGCCCGATACCAGCACCTTGGAGAATTTCAGGCCGCCCACCAGCAGCACCAACCAGCGGAACCGCCCCGGCGGCCGTCGCTCGGGTAGCTCCGCCGTCTCCGCCCAGGGGTCCCTGAACGGAGGGGGTTCGCCTAGCGGAGGTCGCGCCGCCCCGCCCCCGTGTAGAGCTGGCGGGGCCGGCCGATCCTCTGCAGCGGGTCCTTGTTCATTTCCAACCAATGGCTGATCCACCCGGAAGTCCGCGCCACCGCGAACAGCGCGGTGAACATGCAGGTGGGGATTCCCATCGCCTTGAGGATGATCCCCGAATAGAAATCGACGTTCGGGTAGAGCTTGCGCTCGTGGAAATACGGGTCCTCCAGCGCGATCCGCTCGAGCTCGATCGCCATGTCGAGCTGCATGTCGTTCTCGATCCCGAGTTCGTGCAGTACCTCGTGGCAGGTCGCCTGCATGATCTTCGCCCGCGGGTCGAAGTTCTTGTAGACCCGGTGCCCGAACCCCATCAGCCGGACGTTCGCGTTCCTGTCCTTCACCTTCGCGATGAAATCCGGGATGCGGTCCTTGTGCCCGATCCCGTCGAGCATCTTCAGCACCGCCTCGTTGGCCCCGCCATGCGCCGGCCCCCAGAGTGCCGCCACGCCCGCCGCCAGCGACGCGTAGGGATCCGTCCCCGTCGAGCCCACCATCCGGACCGTGCTCGTCGACGCGTTCTGCTCGTGGTCCGCGTGCAGGATCAGGATCCGGTCCATCGCCCGGCTCAGCACCGGATTGACCACATAGGGCTCCGTCGGCACCGCGAACATCATGTGCAGGAAGTTCTCGGCGTAGCTCAGATCCGATCTCGGATAGACCAGCGGCTCGCCGGTGATGTGCTTGTAGGCCCAGGCCGCGATCGTCGGCATCTTCGCGATCAGGCGCACGGCGGCGAGTTTGAGCTGCCGGTCGTCATGCAGGTCGAGCCCGGCGTGATAGAAGCCGGCCAATGCCGCCAGCCCCGCGCAGATCATCGCCATCGGATGCGCGTCGGTGCGAAACCCGTGCATGATGTGGCGCAGCTCTTCCGGCACCATCGCGTTGCGCCGCAGCTCCGAGACGAACGCGGCATGCGCCCGCTCGTCCGGCATCTCGCCGTTCAGCAGCAGATACGCGATCTCGGGGAACGTCGCCTGCTCGGCAAGCTGCTCGATCGGGTAGCCGCAATGCAGCAGCACCCCCTCGTCGCCGTCGATATAGGTGATCGCGCTCTCGGTCGCCGCCGTGCCGCCATAGCCGGGGTCGAACGTGAACAGCCCCGTCGACGGGTAGAGCTTCCTGATGTCGACCACCGACGGGCCGATCGTGCCCGCGCGCGTCGGCAGCGCCACCGAAATGTTGCTGCCGTCGAGCGTCACGTTCACCGACGCTGTCTCGTTGCCGCTCATCGCACGCTCCCCGATCTGGTCCGCACTTAGTCTTGCCGAGCCGTAACTTTCAACTCTCCGCCGTGCGCAGGTGCCGCCAGAACCGTCCCTGCGAACGAAGCCCCGTCCATGTCTCCTCGAGCGGCGCGCGTGCCGCCGCGGCCTTCGCGGTCAACCAGCCGAGCACCGCGCCCGAGGCGAACTCGTGCCGGCCGCCACGCGTCAGGCCGGCCAGCAGTGCGGTCCCCGTCGCGGTGTCGTTGATGACGCCCAGTTCGTCCTGCGCGTTCGACAACCGGCGCGCCAGCTTGCGCACCGATCGGCGCGGCAGGAGCGGTGCGAAGAATTCGAGCGCATACCGCAGTTTCTTGCCCGACTTGCGCGTGTCGTGCAGCGCGCTTGCCGGCAGCGAGGCCAGATCGTCCGCGGCCCCCACCAGCCGCTTGAACCGCCGGTCGAGGACACGCGGCGCCAGCACCGTGACCGGCGAGCCGAGGACCAGCGGATCGCCCTCCGCCCGCCAGGGCGCCAGCGACGGCAGCAGCGCCAGATGCAGCAGCAGCCGTCGCGTCGCGTCCGACGCGAGTTGGCGCCGCAGCGCGTCGTAGGCTGCCTGCCGCGACCGCGCCGCATCTGCGATCAACGACCCGATCCGCGCCTCGCCAGCCATCGCGTGCTCCAGCTCGGCGACCGTCCCGTCGAGGAACACGTCCCAGTCGCGCGCCGCTCCAAGCCGCGCGGCGAGCGCCAACAGCGGCTGGCGCAACCCGTCCAGACTGCCGCCGAGCGGCTCCTTGAACACCAGCATCGCCGAACGCACCCGCCGGATCGCGACCCGCATCTGATGCACCGCAACGGGCGTCTCGCCCCGCGCCGCCGCCGGCGCCCAGTACAGCAGGGACGCCGCCAGATGTCCGATGACGGTCCGGATCGCCTCGTCCACCGTCGCGTCCGGCGCCACGATCGCCGCCGGCGGCGGGTCCGGCCGCTCGCCGCGCGATGCCGTCATCGCCTCCTCCCCGAGCGACGCCGACGCCCTCGACAAGGGCAGCGTCTCGCCGAGCGCCAGCGCCACCCGTGCGGCGGCCTCGTCCTCACCCTCGATCACCACCCGGCAGACCGCCCATTGCCGCGACACGTCGCGCATCGTGCCGTCGATCACGCTGACCAGGACGGTCTCGTCCTCGCCGGCTCCCAGGCTCACGGTCCGCCGCCTGCCGCTGAACCCGACCCGCGGTACCGGCCGATCGAACCCACCGTCGAACAGGGGAGGGTCCCGCGTGACACACAAGCCGGCGGGCAGGCCGAAGGCGCACAGCGGACGCGCGGCGCACCAGGCGCCGTTCTCCTCGAAGAGAAGCACGCCCGCCTCGCCCTCGAACTCGTGCCATGTCACGTCGACCGAATGGCTCCTGGTCCGGCCTCTGCGAAGACCGGACACCGTCTTGTGCCGGAACACCCGCCCGGCATGGTCCCGCGCCAGGCTGAGCTCGATCGCCCTCAAAACGCCTGGCCGTCCCTTCCCGACGGCGCCGGGATCTCGAAATCCTCCGGTCGCTGGAACCGCAGCAGCTTGCCCGCCCCGGGTCCGATCGCCGACCAAGGCACCTCGATCGAGAACTCGGCGAGCGATGCCGTGGGATAGCCGTCGAGCAGACGCGACACCGGCGGTTCCGGCCGCGCCGCCGGATCACGCCCGACCAGCTCGATCGCGGTGTCGTACAGCCCCGGATTGTGCCCGACCACGAGCACGCTGCGTGCCGTCTCCGGAACCTCGTGCAGCCGCTCCATGATCGTCGTCGCGTCCGCGAGATAGAGCCGGTCCGAGATGTCGATCTCGATCGCCTCCGTCATCAGCCGCAGCGCATCGAAGGTCTGGCGCGTACGCACGCTCGAGCTCACCAGAGCCAGGTCCGGCGACAGGCGCAGCATCGCGAATGCGTTCGACATCGCACGCGCCGCACGCTCGCCACGCGGGTTCAGCGGCCGGTCATGGTCGCGCAGCGCCGGATCGTCCCACGACGATTTCGCATGTCGAAGTAGCAGCAATTGCGCCATCAGACCCTCACCAACCCGTCGCCGACACTATCCCGTTGAACGCGCCGCCTCATGATGGCGGATCACCTCACGAATGACGAAGGCGAGAAACTTTTCCGCGAAGTCCGGGTCCAGCCGCGCGGCCGCCGCAAGCTCGCGCAGCCGAGCCACCTGCTGGGCTTCCCGCTCCGGATCGGCCGGCGGCAGCCCGTGCAGCGCCTTGAGCTCCCCCACCTGCTGGGTGCAACGAAAACGCTCGGCCAGCATGTAGACCAGGGCCGCATCGATATTGTCGATGCTGCCGCGCAGTCGCCGCAGTTCCGTCATCGCCTCGTCGTTCGCCATCGCGCGACACTACTCCGGGACGTCGATCCACGACAGGTGCCCGCCCTTGCCCGCACCCGTGTCGATGAACACCGCGATCCCGCCACGGCTGCCGTGAAAGACCGCCGGCCTGCCGTCCTCGCTCCTCCGGTCATGCCCGCAATAGACCGTCATGCCGGGCGGGATGCGGTCGATCCATTGCGTCAGCCGCACCGGATAGCCGTCGGCCTGCACGCGTCCCGTCGTCTCGCCGAACAGCGCGCGCGACAGCAGGTGATCGACCCGGCCGAGCCCCGGCGGCGGCGGCCCGGCCAGCATCCCTGTATGGAATCCGCCGTGGACAAAGAACATCGATCCCCGGCGAACCCAGGCCGGCGCCTGCCCGATCTCGTCCAGTGCCCGCGTCCGCAGCGTCTCGTCGAGCTGCTCGAGCGTCCGCTCGAGCGCCGGATCGGGCCGCATCCGCGCTCCCGACAGCGCGCGCCCGAGCTTGCGGTCATGATTGCCGAGCAGGAACAATCCGCGCCGCTCGTCGATCAGCCGGTAGGCGAGCCTGAGCGCACCCGCGCTGTCCGGCCCGTGATCGACCAGGTCGCCCAACTGCACCACGAACCGGTTGGTCTCGATCGCATACGCGAACGCGTCGCTGTCGCCATGCACATCCCCCACCACCCTGATCGGGGTGCTTGCCGGCAGCGTCCGGATCAAGCCGCCTTTGCCCCGCTCTTGCCGCGGACATGATCGCGGAACGCCGCCAGCGCCCGCTCGCGACCCTCGTCGAGACCCACGATCGGCATCGGATAGTCCCGGCCGAGCGAGATCCCGGCCTCGTCGAGCACCGACGCCGGCGCCAGCCACGGCGCGTGGATGTGCTTGTCCGGCAGCGTCGCGATCTCCGGCACCCAGCGCCGGACATAGGCGCCATCCGTGTCGAATTTCAGCGCCTGCGTCAGCGGGTTGAACACCCGGAAGAACGGCTGGTTGTCCGTTCCGGTCCCCGCCACCCACTGCCAGCTCGCGGCGTTGGTCGCGAGATCGCCGTCCACCAGCGTGTCCCAGAACCAGGCCTCGCCGTCCTGCCACGCGATCAGCAGATGCTTGACCAGGAACGACGCCGTGATCATCCGCACCCGGTTGTGCATCCAGCCCGTCCGCCAGAGCTGGCGCATGCCCGCATCCACGATCGGCACGCCCGTCCGTCCTTGCTGCCAAGCCCGCAGCGCCTTGGCATCACGCCGCCAGGGCAGCGCGTCGTATTCGGGATGCATCGGCGTCTCCGGCAGCGCCGGATGGTGCCAGAGCAGGTAGGCCGCGAAATCGTGCCAGAGCAGCTCGTTCTCGAACTTCTCGCGCCCGCGTCCTTTCGCCGCCTTCGCCGCGTGCCACACCTGGTTCGGCGACAGCTCACCCCAATGCAGGTGCGGCGACAACATCGACGTACCGTCAATGTTGCCAGGCCGGTCGCGCTCCTCGCCGTAGTCGTCGAGATGATCGGCCAGGAACGACGCGAGCCGCCGCGCCGCCCCGGCTTCGCCGGGCGTCCAGGTCTCGCGCAGGCCGCCCGCCCAGTCCGGCCGCACCGGACGCAGCTCCCAGTCGTCGAGGCGCTCGCTTTTGATCCCCGGAACACCCCGCAACCGCGGTGCCGCGGACGGCGCGCGAGGCGCCGCCGCCGCACGGCAGGCGCGCGAGAACGGCGTGAAGACGCCGAACACCCCGCCGCTCTTGGTCCTGATCTCGTCGTAGTCGAACAGCGTCGCCGTCCGGTGATGTTCGAGCCGGCATCCGTCCTGGAGTGCTGCCGCCACCCGGTCGTCGAGCGCGCGCAGCGACGGCTCGTGCGCCCATCCGCACATCACCGCCTCCGCACCCACCTGTCGCGCGAGTTCGGGCAGGACCGTTGCCGGATCGCCTCGTCGCAGCACCAGAGAGGCGCCCGCCTTGTCGATCGACGCCCCGAGCGAGGCGAGGCTGCCGTGCAGCCACCACCGGTGCGCGCCCCCGAGCGCCCACGCACCCCCGAGCTCCGGATCCAGGATGAACACCGGCAGGACGTGGCCCTTGCACGCCAGCAGCGCCTCATTGTCGGCAAGCCGCAGATCGTTACGGAACCACATGATCGTGGTCCTTTCCCCAGCATCCGACCGACCTGTCATTGCCCGTTCTCCCCGCTGCGCAACGCGCGATCGCATCACGCGATCCCGCCGCGCGTCAGTTTGGCGTCATCGAGGATTCGGCCAGGGCGGGCAGGTGAAAGCCGAACAGGCGCGCGCCGGTCAGGAACAACCGGCCCCCGCCGGGGAACAGCGCCCCGATCGCAGGGTCCGTCACATCCAGCCCGCCCGCATAGGCGCCGAACGCCGGAAGCATCAGCCGACCCCCGGACGCGCACGCCACGAAACAGGGCCGCGACACCCAGCCGCCGCGCGTCGCCACCCGCGCCTTCGGGTGATGATGGCCGCACACCTCGACCATGCCCGGCACTCCCGGGCCCGGCCGTCCCTCGTGCCGGAACAGCAGCGGCCCCACGGCAAACGACGGGGCCGCCTCTCCCGGCACCCCCGGCATCGGATGCGGATCGTGATTGCCCGCGACCCACACCAGCCGCCGCCCGGCCGAGATCGCCTGCAACGCGATCCGGTCGCGCTCGGCAAGCCGCGCCGCCCCATCCCCATCGTGGAAACTGTCGCCCACCGCGATCACCATGTCCGGCCGATGGACCGCGCAGGCCCGCGCCAGCCGCGCCAGCGTGATCGCGCTGTCCCACGGCGGCAGCAACGATCCCAGCCGTGCCCCGGCGCTTCCCTTCTCGAGATGCAGGTCGGCCACCGCCAGCAGCCGCGCGCGCGGCCAGACCAGCAGTCCCGATGGATCGAGCAGCATCGACTCGCCGCCGAGCCGCAAGGCCGTCGCCTTCATCACCGCCGCCTCGCCGCGGCCCTGTTCTGCGGCGGAAACAACGGCGGCGGCCCGCCCCGCCCACCTCGACCCTGGCGCGTCAGCGTCCGCAGCTCCTTCGCATGCCCCGGCGCCAGCACCAGCGCGTCCGTCGTCGGCTCCACCCCGTGCAGCGCCTCGTCGAGCAGGCTCTCGGTCTCCGCCAGCAGCGCCTCCTCGTCGGCTTCGGTCCGCACATGCTCGCGCCCCAGGTCGAGCATCACCGGAACGGCCAGCGGCGAGCACCGGTCGAGCCGCACCGTCCGGATCCGTCCCTCGACCCGTGCCAGCATATCGGCGAGGCGGCCGACATCCGTCAGCCCCGCCGCCGCCTCCGCCCGCGTCGCCCGCAGCAGCACGTGGTCCGGCTGATGCCGGCGCAGCACGTCGTAGATCAGGTCGGTGTTCACCGTGACCTGACGCCGGTTTTTCGCCCGTCCGGGATGATTGCGCTCGATCAGCCCGGCCACGACCGCGATATTCCGAAAGGTCCGCCGCAACATCGAGCTTTCCGCCATCCAGTCCTCGAGATCGTCGCCCAGCATGTCCGGCGCGAACAGACCGTCGACATTCCCGGGCTCGTTCGCACACCACACCGCCAGCACATAGTCCGTCGCCACGAACCCGAGCGGCACGCATCCCGCGCGCGCCATCCGCCGCGTCAGCAGCATGCCCAGCGTCTGGTGCGCGTTGCGCCCCTCGAACGCATAAGCCACCAGGAAATGGATCCCGTGCCGCGGAAAGATCTCGATCAGCAACCCTTCAGGTTCCGGCAGCAGCGACAGCGACTGCTGCAGCGCGAGCCACTCCCGCACCGGCTCCGGATACGCGCCCCACGCGTCGGGATCATGCAGCATCCGCCGCACCCGGGCCGCCAGCGACGTCGTCAGCGGCAGCCGCGAGCCGACATAGGTCGGCACCACCGGCTCGCCGGTCCCGCCCTCCGCCGCCTCCAGCGCATCCTCGCGCATCGCCACGAACCGCAGCCTTCGTCCGGCGAACAGGAAATTGTCCCCGGGCGACAGCATGTTCGCGAACCCCTCCTCGATCTCGCCCAGCACGAAGCCCCGCGCCCCGCCGAGCCTCACCTTGACCACAGGCGCTTCCACGATCGTTCCCGAATTCATCCGCGCCAGCGCCGCGATCCGCGCCGAGCGCACCTGCACCCAGCCGCGCGCGTCCCGGAACAGCTTGTGGTAGCGCTCATAGGCCGCGAGCGCGTAGCCGCCATGCTCGACGAAGCCCAGCACGTCGTCGAAGTCGCGGCGCGGCAGCCCCGCATACGGCTGCGCCCGCCGCACCTCGTCATACATCGCGTTCGGATCGAACGGCGCCCCGCACGCCATCAGCAGCAGATGCTGCGCCAGAACGTCGAGCCCGCCCGGCCCCGGCGCATCCCCGTCCAGGTCCGACGCCGCCACTCCCGCGATCGCCGCCTCGCATTCCAGCACCTCGAACCGGTTCGCCGGCACCAGGATCGCCCGGCTCGCTTCGTCCATCCGGTGGTTCGAACGCCCCACCCGCTGCAGCAGCCGCGACACGCCTTTCGGCGCCCCCACCTGGATCACCTGGTCCACACCGCCCCAGTCGATCCCGAGATCGAGGGACGATGTCGCGATCACCGCCCGCAGACCGCCCTCGCTCACCGGGCGCGCCATCGCCGCCTCGATCCGCCGCCGCTGCGCGATGTCGAGGCTGCCGTGATGCAGCCCGATCGGCAGCGTGTCCTTGTTGATCCGCCAGATCTCGTTGAACAGCAGCTCGCCCTGCGCGCGCGTGTTGACGAACACGATCGTCATGCCGGCCGCCTCGATCCGCCGCAGCACGGCCGATGCCGCCGACAGCCCCATCCGGCCCGCCCAGGGCACATGCGTCTCGGCCAGCATCATCTCCAGCCGCGGCGGCGCGCCCGGCGGCGCCTCCACCAGCGCGCACGCACCCCCCAGCCCGACATATGCGCGGAGCGCCTCGCGATGCGCGACCGTGGCCGACAATCCCACCCGCGTCGCCGCCGGCGCCAGTGCGGCGATCCGCGCCAGCGCCAGCGCGAGCTGGTCCCCGCGCTTGGTCCCGGCCAGCGCATGCACCTCGTCGATCACCACATGCCGCACGCCGCCGAACAGCGCCGGCGCGTCCTCCTGGCTCAGCATCAGCGCCAGGCTCTCCGGCGTCGTCAGCAGGATGTCCGGCGGGTTCTCCCGCTGCCGGCGCCGCCGGTCGCTCGGCGTATCCCCGGTCCGCGTCTCGATCCGAACCCCAAGCGCCATCTCGTTCGCCGGGCTCACCAGATTGCGCGCGATGTCGGTCGCCAGCGCCTTCAAGGGACTGACATACAGCGTGTGCAATCCGCTCGACCGCCCGGACGCCAGCGAGACCAGCGCCGGCAGGAACCCTGCGAGCGTCTTTCCGCCGCCGGTCGGCGCCAGCAGCAGCACGCTCTTCCCCGCGCCGCAGGCCGCCAGCACCCCCAACTGGTGCGCGCGGACCATCCAGCCACGCCGCGCGAACCAGCCCGCGAAAGGTTCCGGTAATGTTCCGCTCATCCGATCCTCAATAGACGCCCCGCGCGTGACCGCAAAGCACCTGGATGCCGCCCGCATCCGTCTTGCAAGACGAGGCCTCCCGAGACCATCATCCCCCGCAATGACCCCGACCGAGACCGACGACACGCAGCCGGCCGCGCCACCGAGCTTCACTCATGAGCAGCTCGAGACGCTGTTCGTCGAGGCGGCCCGCACCGGCAACACCGAGATCGTCGCGGGCCTGCTCGACGCCGGCATCGCCCCCGACCTGCGCGACGGCCGCGGCTACCCCGTGCTCACCATCGCCTCCTACAACGGCGAGGAGCACGCCACCGTGCTGCTGCTCGAGCGCGGCGCCCCCGTCGACGGCACCGACGAGAAAGGCAGCACCGCGCTGATGGGCGTCGCCTTCAAGGGCGAGATCGCGATCGCCCGCCGGCTGATCGAGGCCGGCGCCAACGTCAACGCCACCAACGGCTCCGGCCAGACCGCCTTGATGATGGCCGCCCTCTTCGGCCGCACCGAGCTCGTCGCCCTGCTGATCGAGCACGGCGCCGATCTCCGCGTTCGCGACGCCTCCGGCAAGACCGCGCGAGATCTGGTTCTCGACCAGGGCAACGCCGACATGGCCCGCCTGCTGGAGGCCGCCTGAGCGAGGTCGTCAGCCTTCGCCGCACCGGTGAAGACACGCTCTGGGCGGTGATCGCCGCCATCGGCAAATCCCAGCGCGTCGCCGAGATCTATCCCAACCGCGACGCCGCCCTCGCCGACCGCACCTGGCGCGAACAACAGGTCCGCGCCTACGCAGCCCTCCTGCGCGGCACCACCCAGCCCGCCCCCCGCTACAGCGTCGCCCCGATCCGCCGAGCCGACCTGCCCCGTGCCTGGAAGCCACTCCCCGCGCTCGGCTTTCTCCGCGGGCAGTTTTTCTAGGAAGGCGGGGGCCAGCCCCTCGACCCCGCTGGGGCCACGCGGCCCCAGACCCGCCGACACAAGCTAACATTGCCCAAGACCACACGCACTCGTGTCGTTTCGAAATCGAAGGCAACGGCGATCATCGATATCGATGATCGGTTCCATGCCACCTATCCAAGGCAAGTGGAGGCACAACCAACCGTCGATCCACAACGGCGGATCGTCAGTTTCGATTCTCTCGAATGCTTGTTCGCCGCCCATTGCGATGAAAAGCCGGCGAACATGCTGCTTCTGAGAATGACGGGGTGCTCGCTGAGCAGTCCCGCGAGACGCTCGGCGGAGCGATCGAGTGCAGATGCCCAAGGGCTCGGTGTTCAACCAGGCAGCAAAGGATGCGAGCCGTCGTCAGACGAGAAGCTCCATCGGAACCCTCAGTGTCGCTCCGATCGCCTTGATCGCCGCCGTGCTGCCAGGCTTTTTCCCGGCCTCGATCTCCGCGAGATAGCTCGGACTGACGTCAGCCGCCGCCGCGAGTGCCCGTCCGGACAAACCCGCCCGTTCGCGCCAGATCGTGATCGGCGAGACACCCGTGTCGAGCATCCGATCGACCTCCGCTGCCGTGTAGGCCAGCCGCCGAACCTCGTCGGCACCCAGACGGGCCGCGCGCGCGCGGTGATCCTCGACCGCGTCACGATCGGCCAAATCCTCCACACGCCGCACCAGATCCTCGAAGTCGCGGCGCGACAACGTCACGGTCGTATCGGTGCTGGAGACGAGATCGATCGCGCTCATTCGTAGACATCCTTTCGATGGCCGACCTTGACCACGGTCAGCACGTTGCCCGTGATTCTAGAGATGGCTCGCCAGTCTCCCTTCCGAGCTCGCCAGAAGCCGCTCATCCCGGACATCTCGGTCGAGAAAGACAGCCTCTCCGGATGTCGTTCCGCCACCTGCCTGATCGCCTCGCGCAGGCGCTTTGCGTCGGTGGCCGGCATGTCTTTCAGCGCCGCCACCGCGTTCGACTCATAGAGGATCTCCACGACATATGGTCGCTGATAGCGAATGCACGGTCAAGCTCACACTGTGGCAGTGACCTGCCCACAAGGTCGAGGGACCAGCACGACCCTCATGCCGCGGCGATCGCTGGCTTCCCGTCGACCAGGACCTCGATCAGCTTTCGGTCGGCCGGTGTCGCCGGATTGTAGACGATCATGCTGAGGTCCGGCCGACCGTCAACGGCGAACGCCGAATACTCCACGACAATCTCGCCCAGGCTCGGATGGCGCAGATGCTTCACCCCGTCGCCGTGCGTGCGCACGTCGTTGTCCCGCCACATGGTAGCGAACTCGGGGCTCGACCGGCACAATTCGTCGACAAGCGGCGCCACCTCGGCATCGGCCCCCGCGCGTGCGGCATCGATCCGGAACGCACCCACGACGAAGCGGGCCACGGCCTCCCATTCCGACTGCGCCCCGCGGACGCGAGGATCGCAGAACATCATGCGCAGGACATTGCGCTGACCAGGCGGCAGGGAGCCGTAGTCCGTGAGCACGCAGGCAGCCGCGCGATTCCAGGCGACCACGTCCCACGTCGCCGTCCTGACGATCGCCGGACTGTGGGTCAGCGCGTCGAGCAGGCGTTGCAGTCGCGGTGTGATCGTGTCGCTGCCGCGATAGTGGGTGTCGGGCGGCCGGCCGAGGCCCACCAGGAACAGGTGCTCGCGCTCGATCTCGGTCAGGGTCAGCGCCCGCGCGATCCGCTCGAGCACGTCCGCCGACGGGCTGCCGCCGCGGCCCTGCTCGAGCCACGTATACCAGGTCGCGCTGATGTTCGCGCGCTGCGCCACCTCCTCGCGACGCAATCCCGAGGTTCGCCGCCGCCCGCCGGAGACCCCGAACGACGCCGGATCGAGCCTTGTGCGTCGATTCTTGAGGTAGGCACCGAGCGAACCGCTATTGGGCACGGCCATTCATCCTGTTGGCGGCTATACCGGGATAATATCCCTACTTCAATGGCATGGAAATCCTGCCGACTATAGCCGGACAGGTAGCTTGGAGAACGAGCACATGCAGGTATTCGTAACCGGCGCCACCGGATGGGTCGGCTCCGTCGTGGTCAATGAACTGATCGGTTCCGGTCACCAGGTGACGGGCCTCGCCCGTTCCGAGGACAAGGCGGCCGCACTCGCCGCGGCCGGCGCTGCGGTCCTCCGTGGCACCCTGGACGATCTCGAAATCCTGCGCGGCGCCGCCTCGGCGGCCGACGCGGTGATCCATACCGCCTTCAACCACGACTTCTCCCGCTTCGCAGAGAATTGCGAGCAGGATCGGCGCGCCATCGAGACGCTGGGCAGCGTCCTGGAGCGATCGGACCGCCCGCTTCTCGTCACCGGCGGCGTCGCCATGCTCGCCCCCGGCCGGGTCGCGACCGAGCAGGACGTCCCGTCGTCCAATCCGGCCTACCCCCGCAAGTCGGAGGCAGCCGCGCGCGCGCTGGCGGAACGCGGCGTGCGCGCCACGACCGTCCGGCTCTCGCCGTCGGTGCACGGCCTCGGCGATCATGGCTTCATCCCGATCCTGGTTGGCCTGGCGCGCGAGACGGGCGTGTCGGCGTATCTCGGCGAAGGCCTGAACCGCTGGCCTGGCGTGCACCGGCTGGACGCCGGCCGCCTCTACCGGCTGATCCTCGAGCAGGGCGCGACCGAGCCCGCCTACCACGCGGTCGCGGACGAAGGCGTGCCTTTCAGACAGATCGCCGAGGTGATCGGCCGCCAGCTCGGCCTGCCGGTCGAACAGCGGGACCGTGAGCATTTCGGCTGGTTCGCCGACTTCGCGGGCGCGGACATGCCGGCCTCGAGCGCAAATACCCGCACGCGACTCGGCTGGGAACCCACCGGTCCCGATCTGCTCACCGACCTCGATCAGCCTGGATACTACACGACATGATGGCGCGTCGCCCGAACAAGGATTGAGAGGAGAAAGAGCGTGACCGAGGCATCCCTGTCCCTCGACGGCGAACGCGTGGTGGTCATCGGCGGCGGCTCGGGCATCGGCTTCGCGGTGGCGGAAGTCGCCCGCGAGGCGGGTGCCGCGGTCGTCATCGCCTCGAGCCGCGCCGCGACCATCGATGCAGCCGTCGAGCGCCTGCCCGGCACGACCGGCCGGATCGTCGATCTGCGCGACGAGGCCGGCATCGCGGGCTTCTTCGCCGATCTAGGCGCCTTCGATCACCTGGCGATCACGGCCGGCGACTGGGGCGGTGCGATGTTCGCCCCCACGAGCGACATCGACCTCGACCAGGCGCGCGACGGCTTCGCGGTCCGTTTCTGGGGTGCACTCGCGGCCGCCAAGCATGGTTGCCGCACGATCGCCCGGAACGGCTCGATCACGCTCACGGGCGGCATGCTCGCGCATCGGCCGGTCAAGGGCGCGCCGATCGCGACCGCCGTGGGCGGCGCGGTCGAGCACCTGACACGCGGCCTCGCGGTCGATCTCGCGCCGGTCCGGGTCAACGCCGTCTCTCCGGGCATCATCCTCACCGAGCACGTCAAGGAGATGCCGGCGGCGAGGCTGCAATCCTACGTCTCACCCCTGCCGGTGCCGCGAGGCGGATCACCGGCGGAAGCCGCGAAAGCCTATGTCTATCTCATGCTCAACGGCTACGCGACCGGACAGATCCTGCCCGTCGACGGAGGCGGTCTCCTGGTCTGAAGCAAAATCATCTAACGGCGCGGATGTTGGACGACGACCGGATCGCTCGACGATGACATCGACTGTTAGTTCTCGCCCACGCCAGAATAACAAAACGTCAGGATTTAGAACAACTCCGCGAGGTTTCTTCGCCGATAACGGTCGAGTCGCGAGCCGGGATTTGAAACCACTAGAGCGTCGCGCTTATCTTCTGGTCGGAACCAGGCATCCCGCCCGGTCAGATCCAGAGGCTATCTTCATGACCTATCGCTCAAGTCCCTTGTCTGTTCGCATGTCCGGCCTGGCGGTCGCGGCTCTCGTCGCGGTGTCGATGCAAGGCATGTCCGCGAAGGCCGCCGTCAGCAGCCACGCGACACGCCCCTTCGTCAGCGCGAGCACTCCCGCCTCGGCCGACCGCCCTGGCCAGCAAACGCGCGTGATCAAGATCGCCGACACCCGCGAATGCCTTCACCACTGGTAAGCCCGGGGCGGCAGGACACCATGTCACGACCCGTTCCGATGCATGCGTGTCACGGGGGCATCGACTGCTGACGGACGGCGGCGAGTTCGTCCGAGACCTCCGTTCCTCGATCCCTCGTGAGCCGTGCTCGTCTAACGAACACGGCTCACGTCGCCATTGCCTGACCGATATCATTCGGTTAGTGCTTGTGCTCTCGGTCTGACATCGTGTGCCGAGGGCGTCGAAGAGCGTGAGGGACCGGTTCTTGGGCTTTCACTGCGAGACGCGGCATTCGATCATCCGCGCGATCATTTGGAGCGCGGCAATCCTCATGCTTGCGGTCGGCTGCCTGGCTGGCGGTCCCGCTCGCGCGGACCATTCGACGTTTCGGACCTACGACGCCGATCAGGGGCTGACCAGCTTGAGTGGTGCTTGCCTGTCGCAGGACCGGGCCGGCTCCCTGCTGATCTGCACCGAGCATGGGCTGTTCGCCTATGACGGCAGGCGGTTCGTCAACTTCGGCACCGCGCAGGGTCTGCGGCAGGGCGGCGCCGTGAACGACGAAGCCGTGACCGCGGCCGGCCGCGTGGCGGTTGGCTTCGCCGATGAGGTATTCGTCTCGGACCGGCCATCGGATCCGTCGCACCCGCCTGGGTCGCTGTCGTTCAAGGCCGTGCTCCACCCCGGCCTGTCATTCTATTCCGAGAAATCACATCGTCTTGCGGCATGGCGCGACGGGCTCGTGCTTCTCGCTGGCCATGCGTTGGTGTCGGTCGCCGTTCCGCCCGCTGGATCGCCGCATGTCGAGACGATGGACTACGACCGCGAGGAGCAGCGGCTCCTCGACGATGCGTCGACCGTGTTCTCCGTTCATGGCAGGCTCTGGGAGACGTTCGCCGACGGCCGGCTTTGCGCCGCCGATCCTGGCGCCGTGACATGCTATGCCGCCGCCGCGGGCCTACGCGGCGGTCCCTGGATGGATGTCGCGGCCGGCCCCGACGGCCGCGTCCTCGCCCGGTCGGCATCGTCGGTCGGGACGTTCGATCCCGCCTCCGGCCGCTGGTCCGTCGTCGACCTGCCGGACCAGGGCGGCCGATACGCCAACTATCCGGACTATCTCGGCCTGTTCAGGACACCCGACGGCGGTCTCGTCACCCAGGCCGATCACGGGCTCGCGGTGCTGGGGCCGGACGGCTGGCGCGTGCTCACCGTCGACGACGGCGCGCCGTCCGGCACGATCATGCGGGCGATGACCGACGCGACCGGCCAGCTCTGGTTCCAAATTCTCGGCCGGGGACTGGTGCGGTGGGTCGGATATGGGCATTGGGAGACCCTCCAGAAAGTCGACGGCCTCTCGGACGGGCTGCCGTGGCAGACGGTCCGACCTGACGGAGGCTCGATGTGGGTGTCAACCGATACCGGCGTCGACGAGGTGGTTCGTCGCGGTTCATCCCTTCGGATCGCGAGGGTGATCCCTGGAGGCTCCTTCGCGATCGCCACAGGTCGCCACGGCGAGCTGTGGAGCAGTGATGGGACACATGGTGTCAAGATCATCGATCCAGTCAACGGCGCCGTCGCCGAAGTCGCGACGCCCAGTGTCAACGCCATCGTCGCCGGCGGCGATGGCGTCTGGCTCGCCACCGAGGCGGGGCTGCTCCGGGTCGAGGACCGTCCGCCGTTTCTCCCGGTCCTCGAAGGATCACCGCGGACGCCGGTCGTCGGCGCCGTAAGCGACGGTCGGGGAGGGGTGTTCTACCTGTCGGGCGGCCGGCTGAGACACAGAAAAGAGCACGGCATCGATGTCGCGATGGCGGGCCCATGGCCTGGAGGCGGGTTCGAACCGGTGTCGATCGCGGTCGACCGTGACCGCAGCCTGTGGATCGGCGGTCCTGGCGGCCTGTTCCATGTCATTCTCTCGGCCGATCGCGTGTCCTCGTATCAGGCCGTGCCGGCGGCGGAGACGCAGACCAACAGCCTCGTTGCCGTGACGGTGGATCGCAGGGGCTGGGTGTGGGTCGGAACCGCGCTCGGCGTGTCCGTCTTCGACGGCATCCGCTGGGTCTCCGTCGATACCGACCGTGGACTCCTGTCCGACGATATCAGCCAGAACGGCATCCGGGAGGACCCGGACGGATCGATGTGGATCGCGACGACCCAGGGTCTTTCGCATCTCCTCGATCCCGGCTGGCTCTTCTCCAGCCATCCCATCAAGGCGGTCGTGAGCGAGGCGCTCCTCGGGTCCCGGCCCGTCGTCGGCCGCACGATGCCCTACACCAACGACGCGTTGACGGTTCAATTCGGCACGCCCAACTACGGCGCGGAACGGTCCATCCTGTTCCGCTACCGGCTATCCGGGGTGGACGCGCGTTGGGTCGAGACTTCGTCGGGCTCGGTGCGCTACCCGTTCGTTCCGCCAGGCCGTCACCTGATGACCGTGGTCGGCGTCGATGCGCTGACCCACCAATCCTCTCCTCCCACCACGCTCATGGTCAGCGTCGCTTTTCCGTGGTGGCGGCAATGGTGGTCCGAGACACTCGCGGGCCTCGGCGTGCCGGCGCTCGCCTACGGCGTCATGCGGCTCCGTCTCCGTGCGATGATGGCCAAGCAGGCGGAACTCACCCGCCTCGTCGCCGAAGCCACCGAGGGAATGCGCGTCACCCAGGCCCGGCTTCGCCACGAACAGGCGCAGCTCCAGCATCAGGCGGCGCATGACAGCCTGACCAGCCTCCTCAACCGACGCGAGATCGAGCGGCGGCTGGCCTCCAGGCTTTCGGCCGGCAATCCAGGCGACGAGATGGTCGTGGCACTCCTCGACATCGACCATTTCAAGCGTGTGAACGACCACCATGGCCATCTCGGCGGCGACGATGTCCTTCGCGCCTTGGGCCGCCTGGTCTCCGCCTCGATCCGCGACGGCGAGGACGCGGGTCGCTACGGCGGCGAGGAGATCCTGCTCGTTCTCGACGATGCCGACGGTCGCGGCGCCGAGCGTGTCCTGGATCTGCACCATGCCGTCCGGCGCGAACCGTTCGACGCCGCCGGCACCGCGATCCGCGTCACCTGTTCGATCGGGCTGGCCTGGGCGGTCGCCGGCGACAACTGGGAGTCGTTGATCGGCAGAGCGGACGAGGCGCTCTACGACGCCAAGGAAGACGGCCGCGATCGTGTCGTCGAGAGCCGCCGGGTCGAGACCGGCGCCTCGACCATCCCCGCCGAAATGCCGCGACCGGATCAGCCCACGGCGTAAGCGAGCCGCCTCACATCGCGACCTCGCTGCCATCCTGCGGCCAGCGGATATGGAACGACCCCTTCCTGTCCGTCCGCCGATACGTATGCGCCCCGAAATAGTCCCGCAGTCCCTGCAGCAGGTTGGCGGGCCCCCGCGCCCGGCGCAGCCCGTCGTAATACGCCAGTGACGAGGCGAACGCCGGCACCGCGACGCCGGCCTGCACCGCGAGCACAACCACGTCCCGCCACGCCTGCTCCGCCTTCAGCACCGCGTCCCGGAAATAATCCTGCAGCAGCAGGCTCTGCGCGTCCGGATGCTTCTCGTAGCCCTCGCGGATCCGGTCGAGGAAGGCTGCCCGGATGATGCATCCGCCACGCCAGATCGTGGCGATCGTCCCTGGGTTCAGTCCCCAATCGTAGGTCTTCGACGCGACCGCGAGTTGCTCGAAACCTTGCGCGTACGCCACGATCTTCGACGCGTAGAGTGCGTCCCTGATCTTGTCGATCTCCGCCTGGCCTGCCGTCTTCGCCGTCCCGCGCAGGCCGCCCAGCGCCGCCTCCGCCGCCTGCCGTTGTGCCGGCCGCCCCGACAGCGCGCGTGCGAACACCGCCTCGGTGATCGCCGTGATCGGCACGCCGAGTTCCAGCGCCGACTGCGCGGTCCACCGTCCGGTTCCTTTCTGCTCGGCCTCGTCGACGATCATGTCGACAAGCGCCGCACCGCTCCCGGGATCCTGCTTGTGCAGCACGTTCGCCGTGATCTCGATCAGATACGAATCGAGGTCCCCGCTCTTCCAGCCGGCAAAGATGCCGCCGATCTCCGACGCGCTCTTGCCATACACCGTCCGCAGCAAGTCGTACGCTTCGGTGATCAGCTGCATGTCGGCATATTCGATGCCGTTATGGACCATCTTGACATAGTGCCCGGCGCCGTCCGGCCCCATCAGCGCGCAGCACGGGACCCCGTCCACGCTCACCGCCATCCGGGTGAACATCGGCGCCACCCGATCCCAAGCCTCGCGCGTACACCCCGGCATCATGCTCGGACCAAGCAGCGCGCCTTCCTCGCCGCCCGAGATCCCCATGCCGACGAAATGCAGCCCCAGGTCGCGCAGCCGCGCCTCACGCCTGCGCGTGTCCTCGAACAGCGAGTTGCCGCCATCGACCACGATGTCGCCGTCCTCCAGCACGCCCACCAGGTCGTCGATCACCGCATCGACCGGCTGCCCGGCCTTGACCATGATCAGAACCACCCGCGGCTTGGCCAGCGAGGCAACGAAATCCGTGATCTCCTCGGTCCGCACGAACGCGCCCTCCTCGCCATGTTCGGCGATGAGCCGGTCGGTCTTCTCCTGGGTCCGGTTGTGCACCGCGACCCGCAATCCCTTGCGCGCCGCATTGCGCGCGATGTTCATCCCCATCGTCGCCAGGCCCGTCACACCCAGATCGGCCAGTTCGGACATGATATGTTTCTCCTCCCGCTCGTCGGGCTTCGCCCGCCAGGAGTGATCATGCAGCATCGCGACATCGAAGCGAACGGCGCCCGCTTCCTCGTCGCCGGCACCGGCGACCGCCCGCCGCGAGCCGTCGACGCCGCAAGGGCGTTCGACGACGTGCTCGAACGATCCACCACCGTTTTTTTCAAGCCGGGCCAGCTTGCCGGCGGCTTCGCACATCACAGCGGTTCGGCCATTTTTCGCACCGCGCGGCCCCGACTGCGCCCCCCCCCCCCCGAGATCGGATTGCTTCTCGCCGGCCATGCACGACCCGGCAAAACCGCCCGTTTTTTCAAGTCAGGCCGCCGGCAGCAGCGCCCCCGCCCTGGCATAGGCTGTTGTCGCGATCCGGCCCAATTCCATCGCGTTCAGCGCGTCCGCCCCCGACAATCCCGCGCCGGCGTTGCCGCTCAGGGAGCCGTCCGCACTTTGGGTGAGCCCGAACCGCGCCAGGTCGGCCGCCGTGAACGCCGCCTGTCCCCCCGCCGCGCCGGCCCGCGCCGCCGGCGCATTGCCCAGCGTCGCCGGCCCCGCCGGCGCATTCCCCTTGCCAATCCCGATCGACGCCAGCAGCCCCTGGCCGAACTTCTCCTCGTCGAACCCGACCGCCCGTTCGACCGCGCCAACGCCGAGCGAGATGCCGATCCCGACCGGCCCGCTGGTCAGCCCGCTGAACACCAGCGCGCCCACCGCGCGCACCGGCGCCGGGATCGTATCGCCCGTCACAGCCCGGTAGATCGTGCCCACCACCGGCACATATTGCAGGGGGTTCAGGCAGGACAGGAACTCGCCGAAGCTCATGCCGCCGCTCTTGCGCGGCGCCTGGGTCGCAGACGCCGCGCCGACCGCCCCCACTGCTCCCGTCACCGCGGCCCGCCTCCCCAGACGCGGACAACTTCGCAATCACTATGCCAATCTCCGGCCGCCTTCTCCTGGAAGCCAACGATGCCGAACCCCGACACTTGGCTCCGCGTCACCCCGGACGGCCTCTGGTGCGAACCGGCCGGCCTTTTCATCGACCCGATCCATCCGGTCGACCGCGCCGTCATCACCCACGCCCACGCCGATCACGCCCGGCCCGGACACGCGCATGTCCTGGCGAGCACCGAGACCATGCACCTGATGCAGGTCCGCATGGGGGCAGGGCTTCCCGTCTCTCGCCAGACCCTGGCCTATGGCGAGCGCCTCGACATCGACGGCGTCACCATCTGGCTGGAACCTGCCGGCCACGTCCTCGGCAGCGCGCAGGTCGCGCTCGATTGGCGCGGCAGCCGTGCGGTGGTCAGCGGCGACTACAAGCGCGCGTCCGACCCCACCTGCCGCCCGTTCGAGCCGATCCCGTGCGACGTCTTCGTCACCGAAGCCACCTTCGCGCTCCCGGTCTTCCGCCACCCCGTAGCCGCCGACGAGATCGCTCGCCTGCTGGCGAGCGTCCGCCTGTTCCCCACCCGCACCCATGTCGTCGGCGCCTACGCGCTCGGCAAAACCCAGCGCGTCATCGCGCTCCTGAGGGAGGCGGGCTGGGACGCCCCGATCTACATCCACGGCGCGCTCGCCGCTTTGTGCGCCGCCTACGAGACGCTCGGCGTCCCGCTGGGCGACCTGCGTCCCGCGACCGTCGCCAAGAAAGCCGAGCTTGCCGGCGCGATCGTGATCGCCCCACCCTCGGCGATCGCCGATCGCTGGGCCCGCCGCCTCGCCGAGCCGGTCACGTGCCTCGCCTCGGGCTGGATGCGCGTCCGCCAGCGAGCAAAGGTTCGAGGCGTCGAACTGCCTCTCGTCGTCAGCGATCACGCCGACTGGGACGAGCTCAACGCCACTATCGACGATGTCGCCGCACCCGAGATCTGGGTCACGCACGGTCGCGAGGAGGCGCTGATCCACGAGGTCGCCAAGCGCGGCGTCAACGGCCGCGCGCTGCGCCTGGTCGGCTATGGCGACGAGGAGGACGACGCTAAAGTAGCCGAACCCGCCACCACTGAAGGAGAAGGGTCATGAGACCGGCGCACATCATTCTCGCCGTCATGGTCGCGGGCTTCGCCGCGCGCGCCCTGGCCGATCCGCGGCATGGCATTCCCAATCCGCGCTATCCGGACGGCACCGGCAACGTCGCGGTCGACCAGCTCAACAACGCCCAGCTCAACGAGAATTATCGCGGCCCGTTCTATTACCCTGGTCGGGCCGCGCCCGATCCGGCGCCGCCTCCCACCGCGCGACCGCCTGCTCCGCCCGACCCCAGGCCACCCTCCTGAGCCGGGCACCGGTCCTCGTCCGGGTCGTCGATCTCGAGACCACCGGCAGCCGGCCGCCGGACGCCGCCGTCGTCGAGATCGGCTGGCAGGATGTCGCGATCGACGGCCGATCGGCGGTCCTCGAGGGTCCGATCGGCGCACTCCTGATCGATCCGGGTGTCCCGATCACGCCGCAGACCGCCGCGATCCATCACATCATCGATGACGACGTCGTGGGCAGCCCCTCCTGGCTCGACGCCGCGCCCCGCGTGCTCCGGCCGGACGACACGCCGATCGCAGCCTTCGCCGCCCACCGCGCCGCCTTCGAGCAGCGCTGGTGCGACCGGCTGACCGCCGGCCAGCCATGGATCTGCACCTTCAAATGCGCACTCCGCGTCTGGCCCGACGCGCCGTCCTATTCGAACCAGTCGCTGCGCTATTGGCGCAAACCCAAGGGTCTCGATCGCAGCGCCGGCTTGCCCGCGCATCGCGCCGGGCCGGACGCCTACGTCACCGCCCACTTGCTGCGCGACATGATAGCGGTCGCCGGACTGCCGTCGCTGCTCGCCTGGTCGGCCGAACCCGCCCTGTTCGCGCGCGTCCCGCACGGTCCGGAGCGCGGCCAGCGCTTCGATGCGCTCGACGACGCGACCCTCGACCGCCTCGCCGCCAGCACCAATGCCGACATCGCCTTCTCCGCGCGCTCGGCCAAAGTGCTACGGTCCGCCCCGCCCGACACGCCCGCGCCCGTTCAAGGCGCACTGACATTCTGACCCCGGTCAGCCCGGATGCACGCCGCCATGCGGATCCGACGAGCCCTCGTCGGCCCCGGTCGGGCGCCCCATCGGATGATGATCGAAATAGACGAGCGCCTTGCCGACATCGTCGAGCAGCCGGTCGGCCATGTCGCGCGAGAACCCGTGCCGGACCAGCGCGCGCATCACCGGCATCGCCTGCAGATCGGGCGGCAGCGTATAGGCCGCGACCTGCCAGCCATCGGTGCGCAGCCGGTCCGACAGGTCGAACAGCGAGAAGCGCGCATCCGATCCATCCCGCAGCGTCCAGCACACCGCCGGGATGCCATCGCGTCTGTCACCATCGAACAGGATCTCGAACGGCCCGACGATCGCCAGCGACGCGGCCAGATGCTTGGCGACGTCGTAGCATCGCGACTGGATCGCCCTGTAGCCGTCCCGCCCAAGCCGGATCAGCAGGTAGTATTGCGCGATCACTTGGCCGCCCGGCCGCGAGAAATTCAACGCGAAGTCCGGCATGTTGCCACCCAGATAACTGACGTGGAACACCAGCTCCTCCGGCAATTCCGCCTGATCGCGCCAAATCACCCAGCCAACGCCCAGTGGCGCCAGCCCGAATTTATGGCCCGACGCGTTGATCGACTTCACGCGCGCCAGGCGAAAATCCCACGCGAGATCCGGCTCCACGAAGGGAGCAAGGAACCCGCCCGATGCCGCATCGACATGGATCGGAATATCAAGACCGCGCGCCACCTCGACGCGGTCCAGCATGGCGGCGATCGCGGCCACCGGCTCGTAACGCCCGGTGAACGTCACCCCGAGCGTGGGCACCACGCCGATCGTGTTCTCGTCGACCAAGGCCTCGACCGCGTCCGGCGTCAGCCCGAGCCGTCCCGACTGCATCGGCACCTCGCGCAGTTCGACATCGAAATAGCGCGCGAACTTGTGCCAGCAGATCTGCACCGGCCCGGTGATCAGGTTCGGCCGATCCACGGGCATCCCCGAAGCCCGTCGCCGCGCCTGCCAGCGCCGCTGCATCGCGAGCCCGCCCAGCATCGCCGCCTCGCTCGATCCCACCGTCGAGCACCCCGTGGCGCCGCCGTCGGGCGCGTTCCACAGCGACGCGATCATGTGCACGCAGCGGCGTTCGAGCTCGGCGGTCGCCGGATACTCGTCGCGGTCGACCATGTTCTTGTCGATCGCCTGGTCCATCAGCCGATGCACCTCGTCCTCGAGCCAGGTCTGGCAGAACGTCGCCAGGTTCTGTCGCGCGTTTCCGTCGAACCCGAGTTCATCGCGCACCAGGCCGAACGCCGCGTCTGGCCTGATCCCGTGCGCCGGGATCGTGAGCTTGGGGATCGGCTGGCCGGACGCGCGCGTCGCATAGATTTCGGCGTTCCGCACGTCCGCGGCCGGGCGCTGACGATGAAGCGGCATGATCTCTCTCCCTCGTGTCCCGACCACAAGTCGTCCACACCGGCGCGGTTCGCATGATCGCCTTCGCCGAACTGCTCGAACTGCTGACACTCACGCCGGGGCGCCTAGCCAAGGTCTCCCTGCTGAAGCGCTTCTTCGCGACCGAGCCCGACCCCGACCGCGGCTGGGGGCTCGCCGCACTCACCGGCGAACTCGCCTTCGATCTCGCCAAGCCGGGCATCATCCGCGCGGTCGCCGAACAGCGGTTCGACCCCGTCCTGTTCGCATGGTCCTACGATTTCGTGGGCGACCTCGCCGAGACGGTCTCGCTGATGTGGCAGCCACGCCCGGTCAACCTGCCCACTCCCACGCTCGCCGACATCGTCGAAACCCTGGCCACCACCACCAAGGCCGACCTGCCGCGCGTCGTCGAGACCTGGATGGACGCCTCCTCGCCCGCCGTCCGCTACGCGATTCTCAAGCTCATCACCGGCGCGTTGCGTGTCGGCGCCTCCGCGCGCCTGGCCAAGACGGCACTTGCCGAGCTCGCCGACGGCCGGCTTGTGGCCGACGACATCGAGGAAGTCTGGCACGGCCTGGCTCCCCCCTACCACCCGCTGTTTGCCTGGATCGAGGGACATGGCGAGCGGCCCGACCCGCGTGACGCCCCCGTCTTCCGCCCGCCGATGCTGGCCCACCCGATCGAGGCCGCCGACCGCGCCGCGCTGGACGCCGCGGCCATGCGCGCCGAATGGAAATGGGACGGCATCCGGGTCCAGCTCGTCGCCACGCCAGGCGGTCGCCGCGTCTTCTCGCGCGGTGCCGACGACATCAGCGCCGCCTTCCCCGAGATCATCGACGCGATGGATTTCCATGCGGTGCTCGACGGCGAACTTCTCGTCATCCACGACGGTGTGGTGGCCCCGTTCGCCGACCTGCAGCAGCGCCTGAACCGCAAGCAGCCGAGTGCGCGGATGATGGTGACGCACCCCGTCGGCGTCCGCCTCTACGACATCCTGTTCGAGGCGGCCACCGACCTGCGCGCACGCCCGTTCGATGCGCGCCGGACATCCCTCGAAGCCTGGTTCGCACGCGTCCGGCCCGCGCGCATGGATTTATCGGAACTGATCAAGTTTCAATCGATCGACGATCTCGCCGTGATCCGCGAGGGCGCCCGCGCCGCCTCGATCGAGGGCCTGATGCTCAAGCGTGCCGACAGTCCCTATGTGCCCGGACGGCCCAAGGGGCTCTGGTGGAAATGGAAGCGCGATCCTCTCACGATCGACGCCGTCATGATGTATGCTCAGCGCGGCAGCGGAAAACGCAGTTCCTTTTATTCCGACTATACGTTCGGACTTTGGCGCGACACCCCCGAGGGAAGCCGTGAACTGGTGCCGGTCGGCAAGGCGTACTCGGGTTACACCGATGAGGAACTGATCGGTCTTGATCGCTGGATCAGGAACCATACCAAGGGGCGTTTCGGCCCGGTGCGCGAGGTCGAGGCGGGCTTGGTGCTGGAGATCGCCTTCGACGCGGCGCAGCGCTCCCAGCGCCACCGCTCGGGCGTGGCGCTACGCTTCCCGCGCGTCGCCCGACTGCGCCCCGACAAGACCCCCGCGGAGGCCGACGAACTCGGCACGCTCCTGGCACTGATCCCGAATTGAGACCGGGGCGCCGCCCTGGACCCGCTGGTGCCAGCGGCCCCAGACCCGCTCACGATGAGCCCCGTTCCTTGCTTACGCTATCAGTGGATCGTCACCCGTGCCCCCGCCAGCGCCACTTCCGGCGCGTAGCTCGGCCAGATGTCGGCCGCCAGCGCATCGAGGGAAGGGGAGGGGAGTCCGAGCTGCGCGCCGTAGATCCACAGATAGGTGAGCGCCCGATGCACGAACCCGCGCGTCTCCTCGTTCGGGATCGCCTCCATGAACAGCAGCGGATCCGCGCCCTGCGTCCAGTCGGCAACACGGTTCGGGCCCGCATTGTAGCTCGCCAACAGCTTGATCAGGTCGCCCTCGACGTTGGCGTTGCCAGCCAGGTAGTCGACATAGCGCTGGCCCAGATCGAGATTGATCGACGGGTTCTGCAGCCGCGACGGCGAGGCCGTGAACCGGTCCGGATGTCCGGCCATGAAACCCGCCGTCACCGGCATCAACTGCATCAATCCGTGCGCGCCGGCGCCCGAGACCGCGCGCGCGTCGAAGTTGCTCTCGAGCCGGGTCAGCGCATAGACGAGCGCCGGGTCGACCGCGAAGCCGCCTCGCGGATGCAACAGCGGGACCGGAAAGCGCGCGGCGTCGTGCGGCTGGCCGTCCTCGGCTTGCAGGATGGACGCGATTTGCGACGCCAGATCCGCGAGCCCCGCCGCCTGCGCCACCAGCATGATCGACCGGCCGAGCGCGCGATCCCCCTGCGCCGCCGGCCACATCTGGCGCAGCGTCGCCTCGGCCCGCGCATCCTGACCCACCTGCAGCAGCGCGAAGACGCGCCGCCCGGACGGGATCGCCAGGATCGCCTCGACGTCGGCCTCGCCCAATGTCTCCTCGCCTACGCCATCGACCGCGGGTGTCCATCCGCCAAGGCCGAGACGGCGTGCCGCCAGCAAGCCATAGAAAGTCCGCCGCGCCGCCGCCGCCCTCAGCATCCAAGGCCGGTAGCCGCCGGGATCGTTCAGCGCCAGATGCGCGCGGGCCGCCCAGAACGCGGCACCCGCACGCGTGCTGGCCGGGATCAGGCTTGCGCGCGACGCCGCCTCGAACAAGGACGCCGCTTCCGCCACCCGGCCCAGCCGCCATGCCGCGAGCCCGGCCACGTAGCTGCCCGCGCCCACCTTGCCGCCTGAACGCGCCGTCGCGTCCCGCCCTACCGCCAACGCCGCCGCGTCGTGGCCCTGCCCGAACAGGATCCGTGCGACCTCGGCGCGCAACGCCGCGCCATAGACCGCCGGGATGCCGCGCGTGGCCGCGATCAGGCGAAGCGCCGAGGTCGACTGGCCCGCCTGGGCACGCGCGATCACCGTCCGGTCGAGATCCGGCCGCCGTGCGTAGCCGGCCGAGGCCGGATCTTCCTCCTCCGGGGTCGGCCCGGACTGCTGCTCCGTCCCCAGCGCCGGCACGATCTTGATGGCGGGCAACGAGGCGCCGTTCGCCGCCGCCCGCAACGCGGCATGGATCGCCGGCGCGTCCGATTGATCGCCATAGGTCTTGAGCCAGGCGGTCAGCTGCCCAGCCGTCGGCCGCGCGCCGGCCGCCAGATAACGGTCGGCCAGGATGTCACCGAGCAGCGTCCGATCCTTGAGCGCGCCGCTCGCACGGTCGGCACTCGCGACATTGCCCTGCGACTGGTCGGCGAAAATCTGCCTGATCCGCGCGGCGTCGCCCGGCGTGAGCGGCTCCGGCAACCCGACGCCGCCCCACCGGCCGCCGGGAGGCGACACGCGCGGAATCGCGAACGCCAGCTCGTCGCCCAGCTCGCTGCCGCGGTCGGAACGCGTGGCATCGGGTCCCTGCGCACGTGCGGGCGACGCCATGGCGCTCAGGATGGCCGCTCCGGCGAACACCGCTCCGATCGCGGCCTGCCTGCAGAACCCGCCTGGTGTTATATTGAGCTGTCGCATGGGAAGGCGGCGTCTACGCGGGCACGCCTGCTCACGCAACCTTGACAGCGATCACGCAATATGATCGCCAGTCGGACGCTTGCCTGGCGTCCCCCGGCTTCACTCAGACGTGATCGGTGGCGTGTCCAGCGCACGCCGCAAGGCGATCAGGTCCGTCCAGGCCGCTTCCTTCTGCCTCGGGTCGGACGCGATTACCTCGAGCGGCGCCATCACCACGGCGGCCACCGCCCCTCGGTCACGCTCCACCCGCAGCCACCGGCCGCGCAACTGCCGGATCTGGCCCTCCGCTCCCGTCAGGGCGCGCGCGACGGTCGCGCCGAGCAGCACGAGATGGGTCACGCCGTGCAGCAATCGGAGATGCGCCTGCAGGAACGGCTTGCACGCGGCAATCTCGATCGCCGTCGCCGGCCGCCCGCCAGGCGGCCGCCACGGCACCAGGCAGCCGATCCGGACCGAGCGGCGCGGCAGGCCGACCGACCCGATCATCGCGTCGAACAGGTTGCCCGGCCGGCCGCTCAGCGGGCGTCCCGCTTCATCGTCCTCGGCGCCGGGCGCCTCGACCACGACCATCAGCCGCGCATCCTCCGGACCGTCGGCGAACACCAGGTGTCCGGCCGTGTCGCGCAGCGGACAACCATCGAATGCCTCGGCCGCCGCCCGCAGCCCGGCCATGTCCATGCATGCCTCCGCGATCGCCGCCGCCCGCGCGGCCACGCCGGAAGCCGGGATCACGTTGGATGGCGCCGGCACCGTCCGCCGCCCCAGCGGCACCGTGAGCCGGTCGACGGGGTCGTTCCCGATCGCCTCGTCGGCTCCCCACTCGCGCTGCAGATCCAGCAGCATCAAGGCATCATCCATGTCGGCGATCTTGGCACGAACCGCGTGCTCGGAGCGAACGGCCGTATCGCCGGTCCGGGACCGCTGATAGCCTCTCGCTCATGCTGTTCCGGTCGACATTGGCGCGCCCTGCCCTGCTCGCCCTGGCGTTGGCGCTCGCCACCGCCGACAGGCCGGCGCCATCCCGTTCCGATGCCGCGCCGGCGCTCGGCGACTACCTGCGGGCGGTGGTCGCCCTGCACGCCGACGACTATCCGTTCGCCGCCGAGCACATGCTCCGTGCGCTCGCGGCCGATCCGGCCAACCATGCGCTCCGTCAGCAGGCCTTCGTCGCGGTCGCGCTGGCTGGACGTCCCGAAGCGGCCCGGATCGCATCCGGCCTGCCCAACGACGCCACCGCCTCGATGCTGCTCGGCAACGACGCCGCGATCGCCGGACGCTGGGACGCGGCTCAGCGTCAGTTCGCCACCCTGCCGCATGATGGCGGACTCGCGGAAATCCTGCGTCCGGCGCTCGTCGCCTGGTCGCTGGCCGGTGCCGGACGTACCGACAGCGCACTGCAGACGCTGGCACCGCTGCTCACCGGCACGCGCCTGCCCGGCTTCTACGCGCTGCAGGCCGGCCTGATCGCCGATCTCGCCGGGCGCGCCGACGATGCCGCCGCCGACTACCATCTGGCGCAGACCGGCTCGGCCGGCCTGAACCTCTCGCTCGTCCGGGTGCTCGCGGGCTTCGCCGCGCGCCACAATCATGCCCAGGAAGGGCTGGCGCTCGTGCACGCGCTGATCGCGGCGGCACCGACGCTTGCCATCGCCGAGCCCGGCATCGACGCCTCTCTCGCCGCACACCCTATCGAGAATGCGCGTGAGGGCCTCGCGCGCACCTACAGTGCCGTTGCCACCCTCATCAACGCCCAGGCCCAGACCCAGACCCAGGGCACCGACGCGCCGGCGGCCGCCAACACCGGCGCGCTGCTGATGCTTCGCTTCAGCGAGACGCTCGACCCGGCATCGAGCGAGACGCGCCTGATGCTCGCGGACGCCGACGAGGCGCTTCATGTGCCGGCAGCATCCCTCGCAGCCCTCGCCGCGGTCCCCTCGGGCGATCCGCTGTTTCCGCTCGTCGAGATCCGCCAGGCCGAACTCCAGCGCGGCCTCGGCCACGACGATGCCGCACGCGACCTCCTGAGCCGGCTCAGTGCAGCTTTTCCGAGGCAGCCGGTGCCGGCGCGCGAACTCGGCGAGATGTTCAGCGACGAGCGCCGATACCTCGAAGCCGACACCGCCTTCGACCGTGCCATCGCCGACCTGCCGCAGCCGACCGGCGACGACTGGCAGCTCTTCTTCGACCGCGCCGTCTCGCTGGACCGCTCGCGTCAATGGAACCGGGCCGAAGCCGATCTCAGGCGCGCGCTCTCGCTCTCGCCCGAGCAGCCTTTCGTCCTGAACTATCTCGGCTACTCCTACGCCGAGCAGGGGCGTGATCTCGACGAGGCCAGGCATATGCTCGAGCGTGCCCTCGACCAGAAGCCTCATGACGGCGCCTTCCTCGACAGTCTCGGCTGGATCATCCTCAAGCAGGGCCATGTCGACCAGGCGATCGAAACCCTGCAGGAAGCCGCCGAGACGACGCCCGAGGATCCGACCGTCAACTACCATCTGGGCGTCGCCTATTGGCAGGCGGGCCGCCGGATGGAAGCCCAGGACCAGTGGCAGCGCGCGCTGATCCTCAACCCCGACCCGAGTGACCTCCCCAAGATCGAGGCCCGGTTGCACGAGGCGGCATTGGGGGCCCTGCCGCAATCCTCTCCCCGGTGAGGCGGACGAGATGAGCCTGCTTCGGCGGGCGGCCCACGCGAAAATCAACCTCCATCTGCACGTCACCGGCCGCCGCCATGACGGTTACCACATGCTCGACAGTCTCGTGGTGTTCGCGGGCGCCGCCGACATCGTCTCGGTGCAGGCGTCGGAGCGTCTGTCGCTCGAGATCACCGGTCCGTTCGCCGCTTCCCTTCTCGCCCATGATGCCCACGACAATCTCGTCATCCGCGCGGCGCGCGCGCTCGCTCGTGCCAACGGCATCGAGGCCGGCGCCCTGATCCGTCTGGAGAAGAACCTGCCGCTGGCGTCGGGCATCGGCGGCGGCTCGGCCGACGCCGCGGCGGCCCTGCGCGTCCTCCATCAGCTCTGGCGCCTCGACCAGCCGATCGCGGACTCGCTCGCGGTCAGCCTCGGTGCCGACGTGCCGGTCTGCCTCGCTGGTCGTCCGGCGCTCATGCGCGGCATCGGCGACGAACTGCTTCCGGCACCGGCACTGCCCGAGCTCGGGCTGGTCCTGGTCAACCCGCTGGTCCCGGTCCCCACGAGCGCGGTGTTTCGCGCCCGGGGCGGAGCCGCGTTCAACCCGCAAGCGGACCTCCCGCGACGCTGGCCGACCGCATCGGACGCCGCCCGCGACCTCGGGCGCCTGGGCAACGACCTGCAGGCGCCCGCGATCGCTATCGCGCCGGTGATCGGCGAGGTGCTCGCGACTCTCGGCCGACAGCGCGGATGCCTTCTCGCCCGCATGAGCGGCTCGGGCGCCACCTGCTTCGGCCTGTTCGAGCCCGGCGCTGACGCCGAACGTGCCTGCCGGGCGATGCCCGATCAATGGTGGACCTGGCATGGCGGCCTCGCGACATGATGTTCTAGCCTCGCATGGCGCGGCGCAACATGGAGGGATCGATGCCGGAAGCCCGGATGAAGGTGTCGCTTTCCACCGACCTGAAGGTGGCCAGCCTCGAACTAATGCCGGCAAGCGGGCTGCAGGGCGAAATCGCGCTCACTCTCGACCAGATCACCACCCTGATCGCGCGTCTCGGCCAGGCGCGTGCCACGATGGTCGCCAAGACCGCGCCGCCGCCTCTCGAGGGCGTCCCGTTGAACCCGGTCTTCGGCACGCGCTGGGCGGTACAGCCGGAAGCGCTGACCGAGGGCTCGATCCTCGCCTTCCAGCATCCGGCATACGGACCCGTCGCCTTCGTGCTGCCCCCGCCGGACGTCGAGAAGCTCGTTCGCACGCTCACCACCCATCTCGGCATGGTGCACACCGGCAGCGAGCCACGAAAGCCGAGCTGACCGGCCCGCCTAGAGGAACTTGAGTGCCAGGATGCCCGCGACCGCCGCCGCCGCCACCACCGATGTCGCGAGCGTCAGGCGTCTCTCGACGAACACGCGGACCGGCTCGCCGAACTGCCGCAGCAAGCCCGCGATCAGGAAGAACCGCACGCCGCGCGTCAGCAGGCTGGCGGCCATGAACAGCGCCAGGCTGAAATGCGCCGCACCCGCCGCGATGCTGACGATCTTGTAGGGGATCGGGGTCAGGCCCTTCACCAGGATCACCCAAAGTCCGTACTCACGAAACCGCTGCGCGAACCGCAGCAGCGCATCCTGGGCGTGATAGAGATGCGCGATCGGCAGCGCGACCCGCTCGAACAGCGCCGCCCCGATCAGCCAGCCGAGCGCGCCGCCGGCCACCGAACAGATCGTGCAGATCAAGGCCAGCCGCCAGGCACGCCTCGGTGCGGCGATCACCATCGGGATCAGCAGCAGGTCCGGCGGCACCGGAAAGAAGCTCGCCTCGGCGAACGCCGTCAGGCCCAGCCACATGGCGGCGTTCGGACCGGCCGCGAGCGACAGCAGCCGGTCATAGAGTCGCTTGAGCATCACGATCGCCAGTCGAGGTCGGGCACCGGCCTATACCGGCAACACCACGCGCGCACAAAGCCCGCCCGTGGCCCGGTTCGACAGCATGATGTCTCCGCCATGCGCACGCACGATATCGCGCGCGATCGGCAGGCCCAGGCCGGTGCCACCGGTCTCGCGCGACCGGCTCGCCTCCAGCCGCTGGAACGGCTCGAACACACGCTCGAACGCATCGGGCGGAATGCCCGGCCCGTCATCCTCGATCAGGACCGTCACCTCGCCCCCGGCCGGCGTTCCGAGCGACACCCGGGCATTGCCGGCATAGGCGAGCGCGTTGCCCACAAGGTTCGCGAAGCTCCGCTTGAGCGCGATCGGCCGCCCCCTGATCGTGACGTGCCCGTGGGCCTCGATGAACGCGAGTCGCTCCGACGCATCCGGACGCGCGTCCGACGCATCGTCGACGACCGTCCGCAGCAGCGCCCCGAGATCGAGCGGCGCCTCGGGTTCGGTCCGCGCCGTGTCGCGGCCGAACGCCAGGGTCGCCGCCACCATCGCCTCGAGTTCGTCGACATCGGCCAGGAAGCGCTGCCGCAGCTCGTCGTCGTCGATGAATTCGCACCTGAGCTTGAGCCGCGTGATCGGCGTGCGCAGGTCGTGGCCGATCGCGGTCAGCAGGAATGTCCGGTCCGACACGAACCGCCGGATCCGCTCGGCCATCGTGTTGAAGGCCGCCGCCGCGCGTGCGACTTCGGTCGGTCCTCCCTGGGGCAACGGCGGCGCATGGACGTCGCGTCCCAAGGCGTCGGCCGCCTCGGCAAGGGTGCGGACCGGCGCCGTCAGCCGGCGCACCGCCCATACGGTCAGAAGGCCCGCGGTGACTGTCATCAGCAGCCATGCGATGGGGAAGGTCGGATCGGGAAACAGACCCGGGCGCGCCGAGGGGAGCGTGAGATTGACCCAGTTCGACGTGTCAGGCAGCTCGAGGGCGAACGCGAACCGCCCCCCGCCCGGCAAATGGCCGATCTCGATCTGCGCGGGGCGCAGGTTCGGCGGCACCAGGACCGACGACATGCTGGCCCGCATCATGTGCCGCACCGGCGCCGGCGCCGGTGGCAGGACACCGAAATCCGGTCCCGGATCCAGGCTCAGATGGACCGGGCGCAGCGTCTCCCGAAGGTGCTTGATTTCGGCCCCGCGTTGCGCGGGCGAGGTTTCGGCGATGCTGCGATACGCGTTCATCACCCGGATGCCGAGGAACCGATCCTCCATCAGTCGCCGGCCGAGTGCTTCGTCGCGCGTGTGGATCGCGAGTCCCGCTGCCTGCACGACGGCGAACCCGGCCAGCATCACGAGCGCCGTCCGGGTGGCGAGGCTGCGCGGCAGCAATCGACCGAACATGCCGATGGCCTCACTTCCCCGGGGCGGGACGTCAGGCGGTGCGTTCGACGTCGGCCGCCAACACGTAGCCGCCGCCGCGCACCGTCTTGATCACCTGCGCGTTGCGGCCGCCATCCTCGAGCTTGCGCCGGAGCCGGCTGATCGCGACGTCGATCGCCCGGTCGAATGGTCCCGCCTGACGTCCACGCAGCAGGTCGAGCAGCATATCGCGGGTCAGCACCCGGTTGGCACGATCCAGGAGAGCGATCAGCAGATCGTATTCGCCACCCGTGAGCGCGACCTCGACGCCTTCCGGATTGAGCAGGCGCCGCCGTGCCGGCTCCACCGTCCACCCGCTGAAGCAGAGCTTGCGTGTATCGAGCTCGGCCCTGTCCTCGCGGCTGCCGACCCGGCGAAGCACGGCCTTGATCCGCGCCAGCAACTCGCGCGGATTGAAGGGCTTGGCCACGTAATCGTCCGCGCCCAGCTCCAGCCCAATGATCCGGTCGGTATCGTCCCCCATCGCGGTCAACATCACGATCGGTATGTCGGTCTGGGCGCGCAGCCAGCGCGCAATCTCCAGACCGCCCTCGCCCGGCAGCATCAAGTCGAGCACGACAAGCGCATAATGGCCTTGCGCCCAGACCCGCCGCGTTTCGCGTCCGTCGCGGGCGGTGCTGACCCGCAGGCCGTTGCGCTCAAGGAATTTCGCCAGGAGATCCCTGATCTCCCGGTCGTCGTCCACGATCAGGATGTGCGGTGATTGCTCCATCGGACTTTCATGTGGCAACGGCGGAAGACGAGCGGCAGTGGTCGTTGCACTTGGTCACGATCAGTCGAGATAGATCATCTTGCGCGTCATCCCGCCATCGATCACGAATTCCGCCCCCGTGATGAAGCCGCTCTCCGGACCAAGCAACCACGTGGCGAGCGACGCCACGTCATCGGGTCGTCCCACGCGACCCGCCGGATGCTGCGCATGATCGCCGGTGCGCAAGCTCTCTCCCCCGAGATCGATCCACCCAGGGCTGACGACATTGACCCTGACATCCGGACCAAGGCTGATCGCGAGCGCATGGCTCAATGCCAGCAAGCCGCCTTTCGACGCGGCATAGCTTTCGGTATCGGGTTTCGACATGTGCGCGCGGGTCGACGCGATCGTCAGGATCGAGCCCTTGGCGGTGCGCAGAAGGTCCTCGGCCGCGCGCGCCAGCAGGAACGTGCTCGTCAGGTTGACGTCGAGCACGCGGCGGAACTCCTCGAGCGTCAGGTCGGCGAGCTTCCGCCGGATCATCATGCCCGCGTTGCAGACCAGCGCGTCCAGACGGTGGAAATGCACGCGCGTCACCTCCACTGCCTTCGTCACCGCGGCCTCGTCGGCGACGTCGGCCACCAGCGGATGCGCCCCCGGTCCGATCGCCTTGCAGCTCTCGTCGAGAGCGATCTCGTTCCTGTCGAGACAAAGCACCTGCCAGCCGTCACGCACCAACCGCCCGGCGATCGCCGACCCGATCCCGCCGGCGCTTCCGGTGACGAGAGCCACACGGGGTCCAGTCGGAGGCGACGCACCTGGCGACACCATGCTTTGCGCAGCGACTTCACTCATCCGACCGACTCCTCACACCAGAACGTATGAGATCATCTCGCGATACCCAAGCCGATCTTGCCGCTGGTCGACGTCGCCGCCAGACTGGATGAGGCTTCGGATCCGATGAATGAACAGGCTTGAGCGATCCCTGGTTGGAAGAGGCGCCGTTCTGCTTGCCGGCCTGCTTCTTCCCGCGGCCGGCGCGAGACCACAGCGCCCTCCCGACCTGGCACCCTATCCGGTCCCGCTCACCGCCCCCGAACCGGAGACAGGCTCGCCGTCGATCGCCGCGGCGCCTCCGCCGCTTGAGAGCCCGCCCCCGCCGCAGCCACCCGCGAACAAGCCCGTGCCGGTGCGGACCGACCGTCTGCGCCTGACCGGCCTGATGGATCGCGATGTCGTAGGGCCGGACAAGCTCGATATCGGCCACGTCATCGACGTCCTCGTCGATCCGGATGGTGAGCCCAGGGCCGTTCTCGTCGAGACCGGTGGGTTCCTCGGCATCGGCAATCGCAAGATCGCGGTCGCCTGGACCGGCATCTCCTTCCCCGAGAACAAGCTCGACGGCCCGATCCGCACCGACATGACGATGGCCCAGGTCCGATCGGCGCCCGCCTACGGGGAAGGCGGCCCCGTAACCGTTGCCGTCGGTGCCGCATTGCCGGCCCCCAAACAGCCTCCGGCGCCCGCGGCCTCCCCCTCACCTCTGCCATCCGTCGGAACCGCGGCGCACGACGCACCGATCCCCGTCGCCGAGCCGCCGGCGCCGCTCCCCAACCAGAGATCGGTCCCAAGAACGTCGGCCCCGAGAAACCTGGCCAGGACTCGCTGACGGAGTGGCATCTTTCCGCAAGGGTGGCAGCGAGCGCGGGCTCGATTGGCTGAATTTCTTCGTGGCCAACCTGCAGACCGCCTTCGGTCCGTTCGTCGCGACCTTCCTCACCACCCAGCACTGGACCGAGGGACAGATCGGCGTCGCGCTGAGCATCGGCACCGCGACGGCGATGGCAAGCCAGGTGCCGGCAGGCGCGCTCGTCGATGCGATCGGCAACAAGCGGATCGCGGCCGCTGCCTCCATCCTTGCCATCATCGCATCCTGCATCATCCTCGCCCTGATGCCGGAACGCCTGCCGGTGGCAATCGCAGAGGTGCTGCACGGCTTCGCCAGCTGCATGCTCAACCCTGCCATCGCCGCGATCACGCTCACGGTTGCCGGTAGCAAGGCGGGCGCGCTTGGCGTTCGTTTCGGCAGGAACTGGCGCTGGGCGTCGATCGGTAACGGCATCGCGGCGGCCCTGATGTCGGCCACCGGCTACCTCGTCTCCGACCGTTCCGTCTTCCTCCTTGCGTCGGTGCTCGCCGCGCCCGGTCTCCTCGCGCTGACCTGGATCGTCCCGCCCTCCCGCGCCGCTGGCGACAGCCTCGACGATCCCCAGGCGCGGGTCACGCCGCACGGCTCGGTCTGGGCGCTGATCCGTGAGCCCAACCTGGCCGGCTTCATGGCCTGCGGCGCCTTCTTCCATCTCGCCAACGCGGCGATGCTGCCGCTTGCCGCGTCCGAGGTGACGAGGGTCGCCGGTGCCAGCGGCGAACTGGTCGTCGGCGCCTGCGTCGTCGTCCCGCAGATCGTCGTCGCCCTGATCTCTCCCACGCTCGGCCGTGCCGCCGAACGGCTCGGGCGCCGCCCCGTCCTCCTGATCGGGTTCGCCGCGTTGCCGCTGCGCGGGCTGCTGCTGTCGGCGACGTCCAACCCTTTCCTGATCGTCGCCGTCCAAGGGCTCGACGGCGTCAGTAGCGCCGTCTTCGGCATCATGCTGCCCTTGATCGCGGCCGACATCTCCCGCCCCACCGGACGCTTCAACCTGTGCATGGGATTGCTCGGATTGGGCATCGGCATCGGTGCCACCTTGAGCACGACGCTCGGCGGCTACACGGCCGACCTCTCGGAGCGGCTGGCCTTCCTGGCACTCGCCGGCGCCGGACTGGTTGCCGTCAGCCTCGTCTGGCTTCTGGTCAGGGAGCCGCGCGCATCATCCACCCCAGCGAAGATCGACGCCTGATCAGGCAAGCCAGCGCGGCACCGGCAATCCCTTGTCCCGAAGGAAGCCCACGTTGAAGAGCTTGGACTGGTAGCGCGCGCCGCTGTCGCACAGGATGGTGATGATCGTGTGCCCCGGCCCGAGACGGCGCGCGGTGCGAATGGCGGCGGCGACGTTGATCCCGCTCGATCCGCCAAGCGACAATCCCTCGTGCTCCAGCAGGTCGAACACGATCTGCAATGCTTCACTGTCGGGCACGCGCTCGGCATGATCGATCGTGATCCCGACCAGGTTGCCGGTCACGCGTGACTGCCCGATGCCTTCGGCGATCGAGCTGCCGCACAGCGTCAGGTCGTTTCGCATCACCCATCCTTCGAGAGCTGATCCTTCGGGATCGGCAAGCACGATCTCCACCTGCCGTCCCGGCACACGTGCCGCGTGCGCCTTGAGCGCCTGGCTGACGCCGCCCAGCGTGCCGCCGGTTCCGCAGGCACAGGTGAACGCATCCACCCGGCCACCGGTCTGCGCCCAAATCTCCTCGCCCGTCGTGCGCCGATGCCCATCACGATTTGCCGTGTTGTCGAACTGGTTGGCCCAGAACCCGCCGATGTCGGCCGCCAGGCGTTCGGAGAGGCGGACATAATTGCCCGGGTCCCGATAAGGCTTGGCCGGGACCAGTCGCAGATCGGCACCGATCATGCGCAGGAAATCGATCTTCTCGCGGCTCTGGGTCTCCGGCATCACGATCACCGTCCGGTAACCGCGCGCGTGGCCCACCAGCGTCAAGCCGATCCCCGTATTGCCAGCGGTGCCTTCGACGATCGTGCCCCCAGGCGGCAATGCGCCACTGACTTCGGCCGCCTCGATGATCGCGGCCGCCGCTCGATCCTTGACCGAGCCTCCCGGGTTCATGAATTCCGCCTTGCCGAGGATCTCGCACCCTGTCTCGTCGGACGCGCGCCGCAGGCGGATCAGCGGCGTGCCGCCAATGCAGTCGAGCACGCTCCCCACGCTGTCCTGCCATCCCGGCGCGGTGTTTGCGGTCTGGTTCATCTGCAGGCACTTTCGCAATCGCGGTCGAGAATGGGGAGGTCAAGGATGGTCGGCAATGTTTCGTCGCGGCAAGCCTGGGAGGCGCTCCAAGCCGATCCAGCCGCTCAGCTCGTCGACGTCCGCACGACCGCCGAATGGTCCTATGTCGGCATTCCGGATCTGAGCGCACTCGGCAAACGAGCGGCACTCGTTGCGTGGCAGGAATTCCCGTCCGGCGAAATCAATCCGAACTTCGAGGCCGATCTCGCGCGCGCCAACATTCGGCCCGAACAGCCAGTCTACTTCATCTGCCGTAGCGGAGCACGCAGCCTAGCCGCTGCCCGAGACGCGTCGGCGACCGGCTTCTCGCGAGTCTTCAATGTAGCCGACGGCTTTGAAGGGCCGCCCGACGCCGAGCAGCATCGCGGCCAGGTCGCGGGCTGGAAAGCGGACGGCTTGCCGTGGCGTCAGAGCTGAGCCTCATTCAATCTCCCGGCTCGCTGTCGGCGTCGTAGATCACCTGAAGAACGGTCAGCCACGGATAGCGAGCGTCGATGACGACGCCATCGGGGCCCGCGAGCTTCCCGTCGGCCGCGACCGGCACATGGGTCAGCGTGACGGAATCGTCGACATTGCCGCCGATCACGCCGATCTGCGTCGGCTCCCGCGCCACTACGATCGCGCAGTGCGCGGGAAAACCGTAGCTCGTCGGCAGCATCTCGAACCGGACGCGCGCTCCTGGACCGCGGCCAGCGCAGATCAGGTCGCCGAGCTGCGGCGCATAGGCGCTCACCGCCTGGGCGCGCAGGATCGGAGTGGCGCCGAGGGCGGCCGCATTGATGTAGGTCGAGTGATTGGGCGAATAGGGGAAGCGCGGTCCGGCGCCCGCGGTTCGCATGATGTAGGAGATGAACGCCGCCGACCAGGCGTAATGACTGTCATGGGTGAAGTCGAACACGCTGCCGTCAGCATCGTGCTTTCCGGTCCACGACACCTCGCGCTCGTCCGGATCCTGTCCGATCCACCAATATTCACCGATGCGTTCCCATAAGCCCGGCCGGCGCTCCGGCTTGAACTCGGGTCCGCTCGGGATCGGCCGCGTCTCCGGTGCGTCATCGTCGACCGGCATGCCGAACGCGCGCCATTCGCGCATGGCGATCGCGACCGCGTCGTCTCGCACAAACGGCTCGAAACTCCGCTGGGCGAAATCGGGCACGTGATCGTCGATCGACAGCGGTCCGGGACCAACCTTCGTCTGGGTCAATGGCGTCGCGATCGGGGTGGCTGTGGGCTTGGGTTCGTTGCCGCACGAGGCAAGCAACGTCGGCAACAAAAGCGTCTGCAGGATGCGTCTCATTGTCGCCCAACTTGGATGCGGGCAGCTTTCTACGACGACGAGGCCTCGATCGGAAACAGTCCCGCTAGGCCGTCCGAGCTCGCCGCGCAGCGTCCGCGCTCGGTGATCAGGCCGGTCACCAGTCGTGCGGGCGTCACGTCGAATGCGGGATTGGCGGCCGTGCTGTCGCTCGGTGTTACGCGAACCGTCGTCACAGCGCCGTCCAGCCCGCGACCCGTCACCGTCGTGACCTCCGCCGACGGACGCTCCTCGATCGGGATGTCGCGCAAGCCATCCGACATCCGCCAGTCGATGGTCGACGACGGCAGCGCCACCCAGAATGGAACCGCGTTGTCGTGCGCGGCGAGCGCCTTGAGGTAGGTGCCGATCTTGTTGGCGACGTCGCCGGTCCGGGTAACCCGGTCGGTGCCGACGATGACCAGATCGACATCGCCGCGCTGCATCAAATGGCCGCCGGCATTGTCCGCGATCACCGTGTGCGGCACGCCGTGGCGCCCCAGTTCCCACGCCGTCAAGGCGGCCCCCTGGTTGCGCGGACGCGTCTCGTCCACCCACACATGAACGTCAAGGCCTCGCTCGTGCGCCTTGTAGATCGGGGCAAGCGCGGTACCCCAATCCACTGCCGCGAGCCAGCCCGCGTTGCAATGCGTCAAGACGTTCACGCGACGCTTCGTCCGCTCCGCCGAGCCTTCGATCAATGGCAGGCCATGCTCGCCGATCGATGCGTTCTGCGCCGCATCCTCGTCACAGATCGAGGCCGCCTCGTCATAGGCCACCGCCACCCGATCCCCCTCGGCGGTATTGCGCAGGCGCGTCAACATCCGTTCCAGCGCCCAGCGGAGATTGACCGCTGTCGGACGCGTCGCATTCAGTATGGCCGCAACCCGCTCCAGATTGTCCGTGCCGGGATCTTCACGTAACGCCAGGGCGAGCCCGTAGGCGGCCAAGGCACCGATCAGCGGCGCCCCTCGAACCTGCATGCTCCTGATCGCGTGCGCGACCTGTAAGGCGTCCGTCAGACGAAGGATGTCCAGCGACCAGGGCAGGCGCGTCTGGTCGAATATCCTGATCGACCATCCGTCCGAGGCCTCGACCCAAACACTGCGATACGGCGTTCCGTCGATCTTCATCCCTGGTCCCGAGCCTTCCCGCTATCGCTGCTGCAGCACGCAGACCAGCGTGAACAGCCTGCGTGCGGTCTCGTGGTCAACAGAGATCTTGCCCGCCAAGCGCTCCATCATCTGTGTTGCCCCCTCGTTGTGTAAACCGCGCCGGCCCATGTCGATCGCTTCGAGCCGCTGGTCGCGACCCTCCTCCAGCGCCAGGGCATGACTGTCGACGAGCATCATGTAGTCCTTGATCAAGCGCCGGAACGGACCGAGGGCAAGACCGATCACCCGGAGCGGTTCGTCATCGACATTACGGATATCGAACACCAACCGGCCGTTTAGGGCGGACACATGAACGATGAACGGCCCGTCGAGCCCGGCAGGATCGAAGCTGTTCTCGCGCGCGAGATCGGCGATGGCCTGATCGACGTCACGTGCCAGCAACGGTGCGAGATGTTCGAGTCCGGTCGCATCCAGCATGATCCGCGAGACCGGACCGGGAGAGTGGCTGATCTTGGACGGCATCAGCTTGGTTCCTGATCCTCTCGCTTCACGTCGAGCTTGATCAGGAATGCCACCACGCCCCCCTTGACGGGTCGCAACAAGCCCAGACAAAGCAGGATCGCGAGCGGCAGGACGATGGCGATGGTGGCGCTCGTGTCCAACGTCGTAGTCCGTCCGAGCAGAACGACGAGGCCAACCAACACATGAAGCGCGATGAACATCGTCACCCAGGGCGGTGCATCATCGGCCGGGACCGCGCCGAGAGGCATGTCGCAGACCGCGCAACGTGCCACCACCGAGAGATAGCCTTGGAACAACCGTCCCTCTCCGCACACTGGGCACCGTCCGGCGGCACCGCATCCCAGCGCATGGATCCATGACCGTGCGCTGGTCGTCCGCTCCAGGGCGGCGAGCGCGGACATCCTCCCGCTCCCCGCGCGATCGGGTCTCCAAACCTGGCGCTCGCCTGACTTCATGTTGGGACGGTACCTCCGCTCGCCTATGTCAGGCACGCGGGCAACCGGATCAAGTCTTGGCACTTCCGGCTTGCGCGCATCGCCAGGTGCGCGCAGTGCCGTCCGCTCGCCCGCGGGATCGGAGGATGGATGTTCGTCGCACGGACTGAAGAAGAGTTGTCCGGGGCCCGCACAATGCTCGCCCGGCCCGCGAACATCGCATTGGTTCCGACAATGGGCGCGTTGCACGATGGGCACCTCGCCTTGATCAAGGCTGCGCGCGACGACGCGTCCGACGTGATCGCGTCGGTCTTCGTCAACCCGCTCCAATTCGATCAGCAGACCGATCTCGCCCGTTATCCTGTCGACCAGCACCGCGACCTCGCGTTGCTCGAGGAGGCAGGTTGCGCGATCGCTTGGTTGCCCTGGGCGGATGCGATGTACCCTGCCGGTCACGCGACGGTGATCAACGTGGCAGGGCCTGCCGAAGGCTTGGAGGGCGCTTTCCGCGCCGGACATTTCCGCGGCGTGGCAACCGTCGTTGCGATCCTGCTCGGTCAGACCAGGCCGCATGCGGTCTATTTCGGAGAAAAGGATTGGCAACAGTTGCAGGTCATCCGCCGCATGGTGGCCGACCTCCGCTTTCCGGTCCGCGTTTGCTCGATCCCGACGGTTCGAGCAACGGACGGCTTGGCGCTGTCCTCGCGCAACCGCTTCCTGGGATCCAGCGAGCGCGCATTGGCGCCGCTGTTTCATGCGTCTTTGACGGACGCCATCATCCGGATCGAGGCGGGCCAGCGCGTTGCAGACAGTCTGACCGAGTGCCGGCGCGTGCTCTCGCAGTCAGGGTTCGAAGTGGAGTACCTCACTCTTACAGACGGAGAAAGACTGGTCGCGATCGACCATGCAGCGGGAGGCGCGCGACTACTGGGTGCTGTCCGTCTCGGAAGCGTGCGATTGCTGGACAACGTCGGCGTCGGCTGACACGAGAACCCGGCACCAGCCGTCCACAATTTTCCTGGAACCATCGCGTAACGACTGCTTTTCATTGACATCGGCAGGTATCATGCGGGATTGCAAGTAACGCGACACCGACCGATTCGCGCTTCGGCGCATTGAGGCCGGCAAGCAGGGCACCGGTCGAGGTAGGTGAAGTCGGTGGGCGCCGCGAGGCAAATCGGATCGGGAGCACATTCTCCCGTCGCTCGTGACAGGCAGAAGGTAGACCAAATGGACAGCGACGAACCACACACAACAACGTCGTCGGCAAAGCCGATGGCGATCCGTGCCAGCGGCCGCCGTGCGACCGCGGGCCGCCACGGCTCGCACGCGGGTCGTTCCGCCAGCCCGGGGACCAAGCCGGGCAAGACGGCCGGCCGCGGCAGCACCACGACCGCGCGCGCGAAAGCTCCAGTGCGCGCGAAGTCCGCGGCGCCGATCGCGAAACGGGGCGCCAAGGCAACGAGATCGACAACTTCTGCCAAGTCGTCGCGCGCAGCGGCAGCGGTCAAGGCACTGCGTCCGACGACCGCATCGAAAACACCGCGGTCAGCGCCCGCGACGAAGGCATCACGATCGACCGCTTCCAAGACATCACGGTCGACGGGGACTGCGAAAACCTCGCGCCCGACGGCTGTCTCCAAACCGTCGCGCCCAACAACGATGGCCAGGACGGCACGCTCGTCCGTCTCTTCAAAGACCTCTCGAACCTCGAATGCGCCGAGATCGGCCAGGGTTCCGGCCGCCACCAAGTCGACGCGCGCATCAGCGCCGGCGCGACCGGCGCGGATCTCGGTCGCGAAGGCATCGCGTGCGAAATCCGGCCAGTCGGCAGCGGGGTCTCGCACCAAGGCCGCCGCGGCTTCGGTTTCGTCATCAACCCGCCGCTCCTCGACGGGAAGCGCGTCGTCGCGGGCAACGCGGCTCAAATCCGTCCGCAAGACAGGCACGTCTTCGAAGGCGGCTCGCGTTCCGACCTCCAGGCGGTCAGCCGCGACACGCACAGCGGCACCAAAGACGGTCGCTCGCGCCGCCGCCGGAGCGTCGACGAGAAAATCGCCCTCTGCGTCATCAGCAGCGACAAGCCGGCCGAGCGGTCGCACCGGCAAGTCACGCGTGACGTCCATCGCCCGCGCGTCACGAACGACGATGGCCTCGTCTCCCACCGTCAAGTCGGATGGCCGTCGACCAGTCGGACGCCCACGCAAGTCAGCAGAAGCCAAACACGGCGGTTCCATGTCGTCCACTGAAGCTCCGATGGCCAGACGTCGTGCACGCCCGGTCGCCGAACAAATTCCGGCTCAATCGCCGGAGCTGCCCGTCGACTCGGCATTGCCGCCCGCGACCGACGAGCATCAGGAATGATCGACCATCAACCTTGACGAGCATCGACATGTGAGTTCATCCAAGCGCCGCTCCGGTCGGGCAACATCGTCCGACCGGTGGTGTTCGTGGTCTCATCAGACTTCGGCGACGAGTGCTTGCGGTCGGAAAGCGTTCTGTCCATCCATGCTCCCGCCTCGTCCGTAGGCGTGAGCTTTCGGGGTCGCCGCAGCGACGACGATCGCCATCAGCCGCCGTTGAACGAGCATGCCACGCTCGAGAAGAATTTTGTTGGTCTCCATCGGTCCGGACAACTTGCGCATCGGTTCAGTGCGACGAAGCGCGGCTTCGTCGTTCTTTGCGCCGAAGGCAAGTTCTCGGATGGTGCTAGCCAGGCGATGCTTCTCGGCAGTCAACGCCGCAACCGCATCGACATCCATCCGCTCGAGAGCGGCATTCTCGATCTCGATGAGCGCCTCAAGTTGACTCAGGCACGCGTCGAACGTCGTCATCGCTGTTTCTCTTGAAGTTGCATCATCTTGTCGGCAATGGGACCTGACAAGCCGAGACCGCCTCGTTGTTCCATGAGCTTGGCCATCTCGGTCACCAGGAGTGGCTGCAGGGTCTGTTCGGCTTCCCCTCCTCCGAACATCGAATCGTTTCCGAGCGTGGCGAACATGGGCTGCAGCATCTGATCCAGCGTCATCGCCTCGAAGTCCTTCGCGGCAAGGACAGTCTTTGACGGATCCGTTCGCGATCCGGGTCGCGTGACCCGGAGATGATCCGTCACCGCCGTATTCGACAGCGAGGGTGAGAGGCCCGTCATCGAACCACCAGATCGGCCTGGAGCGCGCCCGCCGCCTTTATCGACTGCAGGATACTGATCATGTCCCGGGGCCCGACGCCGAGCGCGTTCAGGCTGGAGACAAGATCACGCAACGTAGGACTTGCGTTCAGCAGGCCCAGCTTGTTTCCGGCTCCTGTATCGACCTGAACATTCGACCGAGGAACAACTGCCGTCTGACCGTTTGAAAATGATCCAGGCTGGGAGACCTGCGGCGTCTCGCTGACGCGGATCGTCAGATTGCCCTGCGCGATGGCGACGGTGCTGATACGCACGTTGTCACCCATCACGATGGTGCCGCTCGCCTCGTCGACAACCACAATCGCCGGGGTGTCGGGGTCGACGGTCAGGTCCTCGATGCGTGCAAGGATGTCGATCGCGTCGGCGGCGCCGAAATTGAGATCCACCGTCCTTGGATCGGTCGCGCGCGCGATGCCTGGTCCAACGGCGGCGGCGATCGCATCTTCGATCCTGCGCGCGGTCGTCAGATCAGGATTTCGCAGCGACAAATGGAGCGCGGCATGATCGGAAAGCGAGAACTTGACCTCCCGCTCGACGGTCGCGCCGTTGGCGATATGGCCGGCCGTCGGCACGTTGCGGGTGATTGACGCGGCAGCACCGCGGGCTGCAAAGGCGTTGGTGACCAACGCGCCTTGCGACACGGCATAGACTTCGCCGTCCGCCGCAAGAAGCGGAGTGACAAGCAGCGTTCCGCCGGTCAGATCTGTCGCATCGCCGATGGCGGACACCCCGACGTCGATGCGATTGCCGCTTCTGACGAAGGCCGGGAGGTCGGCCGTCACCATGACGGCCGCGACATCCTTCGTCTCCAACTTGGCGGCCTGGTCGCGCGTGTTCACACCGAGCCGTTCCAGCATCCCGATCAGCGACTCCCTGGTAAAGACCGAAGAGTCGAGACGATCGCCGGTGCCGTTGAGTCCGACGACGAGCCCGTATCCGACCAGCTGGTTGCCTCTCACGCCCTCGATGTCCGCGATGTCCTTGATCCGGACGGCGTGCGCACGCGCGCCCGACGCTTCGACCCCGAACGTGAAGACAATCAACAGTCCGATGAGGGTCTTGAGACGCATCCTGTTCCTTTGTCAGTCGTCAACCTGTTTCGGTTACGATATGCGCAGCCAAGTCCCAACATTTGATGAACGAGCGAAGGGATCATGATCTTGATTGTTACTCCCCCGATCTTCCCGCGAGCTCCTGCCGACGCCAGCCAGGCCGGTCAGGCGACGAACGGAGTTCCCTTCGATCAGGCCCTGCAGACCGCGCGGCGTGCCTCGGCGGCACAGCCTGTCGCGTCCCCGGTCGCCATCAGTCCGGCTGTCCTCTACGAGATCGGACGTCAGGAGAAGACCCGTCGCGATCGCGAAGCCCGTCGGCGCGGCGGAGCGCTCCTCGACGCCCTGACCCATCTGCAGCGCGCCTGCCTGACCGGTCGACCCGCGGCTCCCGACCTCGAGCATCTATCGAGACTGCTGATCTCGATTCCAGTGGCCGATGATCCTCGGCTCGCGGAAATCGTTCGGGCGATCGCGGTGCGGGCGACGGTCGAATTGTGCCAATCCCAGCCGGTCTGACAGTTGTCACCCCGGAATTCCGGCTTGGCGGCTGGTCCGGGCATGGCTATAAGCCGGGCGATTTCCTCAGCGGCCCTGTGGTCGAAACAAGGGTGGATCGCGTGATGCTGACCTTGCCCCCGGATTACCGACCTGCCGAGGACGAGGATTTCATGAGTCCGCTCCAGAGCGAATACTTCCGACAGAAGCTGCTGCGCTGGCGCACCGACCTCCTGAAGGAAGCGGATGGAACGCTTGAAAGCCTTTCCCAGGGCGGCATCCATGAAGCTGATATCACCGACCGCGCAACCGTCGAGACCGATAGGGCGCTGGAACTCAGGACGCGGGATCGGGCGCGAAAGTTGATCAGCAAGATCAATCAGGCACTCATCAGGCTCGAGAGCGGCACATACGGGTTCTGCGAGGAGACCGGCGAGCCGATCGGGCTGAAGCGCCTCGAAGCGAGACCGATAGCAACGCTCTCCATCGAGGCGCAGGAACGCCATGAGCGTATGGAGCGCGTCCACCGCGACGACTAGCTCGTCCACTCCCCCTCTCGCCCCGAAGGCATCCTGCCGGGTCAGAATGGCAGCAGAATGTCCATCAACTGCTGGCCATAGCGCGGCGTCTGCAGGTCGGTGAGCTGTCCTGCTCCGCCGTAGGAAATTCTTGCCTCCGCCAGCCGGTCATGGGTGACAGTATTGTCGCTCGCGATGTCCTGCGGCCTGACGACGCCGGTGACCTGCAGGATGCGCAACTCGCTGTTGACGCGAACCTCCTGTCGCGCGGCAACGACAAGATTGCTGTTCGGGAGAACTTGCGTGATCACGCCGGCCAGGCGGAGCGTGACGGTTTCGTTGCGCTTGATCACGCCGGTCGAAATGTTCCCGTTGGCGCTGCTCGTGTCGACGAGCGAGGCGCCCGCTGCCTGAGCGAGCAGCTTCACCTTGCTCCCCAGCCCGAATAAATTGGGGATCGACATGTTTTCGGTGCCGGTCCGGTTCGTGTTGGTGCCGTTCTGGACGTTCGCCGCATCCGTGATGTTGACCAGAACGGTGATGATGTCACCCACGTTGGCCGCGCGCTGATCCTTGAAAAACGCCCGGCTGCCGAGCCTCCAGAGGCTCGCGCCGTCAGCCGGAGGCGGTTCGGCAGCCGGCATCGGCATCGTCAGCGGTCGGTAGTCGGCAGCTCGCGTCGGATCCTGACTTGCGGTCATCGGCGGTGGGCGTCCGATGTTGGACAACCTGTCCAGCGAGCCGCACCCTGCCAGAAGCGCTGACAACACGAGGACGAGCGCTCTCACTGCTCGCTGCCCTCTGTCGTCAAGCCACTCAACGATCCCTCGAGCGTCCTGTCGCTCATCCGGGCGAGCGGGTTGGACGCGCCGTAGCCAAATCTCGTCGGCAGATAAGGAGCGCTACCCGGCTCCAGTCGGACCTCGTTCTGTCCGGTGATCGTCGCGATCAGAATGGCATGTGAAAGCGGATTGAGGACCCGGATCCTTTCGTCGAGAGCGCCGGATTCGAGCGCCTGGCCCTGTGCCGCGACATCGATACCGGCGAGCGACAACCTGACCATGACGGGACCACCACGGTGGACGAGGTCCGGCCGGCGCAGGTCGGCTTTCGTCATCGGCATCCCGGGCCGGAGGGCGCGCACTGCAAGCAGACCCACGACATCGTCGATATGCTCGACGACTTCGCCGCGGATGCGACCCGCTGGCACATCCATCATCGAGAGATCCTGTTCAGCGAGGATATCGCCTTCCGCGATCGAGCGCGCAGGCACCACCACCGAAAACATTGTCTCGATCCGCCCGGATACAGGAAGGCGTGACGTCTCGCGGCCCCCGATCGAGGCGATCAGGGACGCGTGAAACACGTCCCGGTCCGGACCGATCGAAAGACCGATGATCGCGAGGCCGGCATCCTGATCGATCATCGCCCCATCAAATGCGAGATGGGTCACTACGAACTTTCTTGTTCCAAGCTGTTGGCGGATCAGGTCCTGCAGCATCGACATCACCGTCGCATCCTCGATCGGCCGACCCGCGCGCGCGATAATAACGGTCTGATCGGCTCCGCTCGGAACCCAACTGACGGCAAATTGCGATGAGATTGCCTCGAGCTGTGGCTGCTGCAACACAAGCCGGGCGCCAGGTGCCGGAGCGTCACCGAGTACGCAATCCTGTCCAGCATCGAGACCGGCAAACAGATCCGACAGATGAACCATGGGTCCTTGGATCTGCACCACGCCTCGCAGCGTCGCCGCCAGAGCGGGCGATGCGAGCGACACGGTACCGATGACAGCAGCCCCGATCGCTGTGCGCGTGAAGTGCGATCTCATCGGAGGTTTGTCAGGGTCTGCATCATGTCGTCGGACGCGGTAATGACCTTGCTGTTCATCTCGTAGGCTCTTTGGGCCGTGATCAGGTTGGTGATTTCCGACACGACATTGACGTTGGAGCTCTCGACGAAACCTTGCTCGACACTGCCGAAGCCGGAAGAGCCAGGCGTGCCCGTCACCGGACTTCCGGACGCCGCGGTCTGGACGAAGAGATTGTCTCCCTGTGCATCAAGGCCGGCGTCGTTCGGGAAAGCCGCAAGCTGGAACTGCCCGATCAATGTCGGCGTCGTCTGACCCGCGATTGTCGCTTGCACCTGTCCGGTCGCATTGACAGTAATGCTTTGCGCGTTTGGAGGGATCGTCAGACCGGGCGCCACGGCATACCCGTCCGCGGTGACAATGGTTCCATCGGGGGCGAGGCCGAATGTTCCGTCCCTTGTATAGGCAGTCTGACCCGATGGCAGGGCGACCTGAAAGAAGCCGTTTCCTTGGATGGCCATGTCGAGGCTGTTGCTGGTTTGCTGCAGGTTGCCCTGTTCGTCGATCCGGTAGATAGCGGCGGTCTTGACTCCAAGACCAACCTGAGCGCCGGCCGGAACAATCGTTCCAGTGTCGGAACTGTTCGAGCCGACTCGTCGCAAGTTCTGGTAGATAAGGTCCTGGAATTCAGCGCGCCGGCGCTTGAAGCCGGTCGTCGTCATGTTTGCTATGTTATTCGAGATGACCTCGACATTCGTTTGTTGAGCCTGCATTCCCGTGCCAGCAATGTCGAGCGACCGCATGTCGGATCCAATACTTCTGCTTGTGGTGCCTTGAAATCAGCCGGCTTCACGTGCTTGGTGTCTGAGTCATCTTGTCAATCGTCGTTTGCTGACGATCGGCTTCACTCTGTGTGAACTGACTGACGAACTGGAAGTCCCGCTCGAGTTGCATCATTCGCGTCAATTCCAGCATCGGAGAGACGTTGCTGTCCTCGATGGCGCCCTGAATGATTTTGGGCTGTGCCACCGGCGCGGTCGAGGCATCGGAACGCATCAGATGGCTCCCTTCGGCGACAAGCCGATTGGGATCCGACGGCTCGACAATGCCAATCTTGCCCAACTGGCCCTGCTGGCTACTGACCGTGCCGTCCCCCGCGACCGTTAAGCCCGTATCACCTGGCGAAATCTTCAACGGCGCGCCTGAAATATCGAGCAGCGAATTGCCGTCGTCGTCGCCGATTGTGCCGTCGGACTGGAGGCTGAAGCGGCCGGCGCGTGTCAGTCGGTCGCCGCTTGGCGTTTTTACCGTAAAATATCCCTCCGATCCGATCGCAAGATCGAGCGGCTCACCGGTATGGCTCAACGTGCCAGTGCTCAGATCGCGCCACGTCGCCCTGTCCTGAGTGAAATCGATCGCCCGCTCGCCGGTCGCCGTGACCTTTCTGTCGGCAGGCAAGAGCCAGTCGCTAAACAGCACATGTTGCGATTTGAAGCCCGGCGTGTTGCTGTTGGAGACGTTGTTGGCAATGACATCCATCGTCCGCTGCTGTGCCATCAGACGCGACAGGGCAATATAGGTAGGATTCTCCACCGGGACCGTTCCTCAAGTTCCACGCCCCCGCACAGTCGCACGTTCTTCTTTCGGATCCCTTAACGGTCAGTTGCGGGTCGTCCCACGGCCAGCGTTTCAACCGGCTGTTAACGACGTGAGCACTAGATTGGTGGCCGGCGGAACGCCGCAGCGAGGTCGGCCTATGAGCACAGAAACGGAAGCGACCTCGGAGACCGGTGAGGTTGGGTCAAACACCCGGAAGTCGAAGCTCATTCTTATCCTCGGCACGGTTGCCGCGATGTCGCTTCTGGGCGGCGGTGTCTGGTTCAGCGGGATGTTGTCCGCGCCGCACAAGCCAAAATCAATCGACAGCAGCGTCACAACACAACCGGTGTTCGTCGAGACGCCCGAGATGGTCACCAACCTGGATGCCGGGCCGCATCGATTGAGCTTCGTGAAAGTGCAATGCAAGATCGAAGTTTCACACCCGAGGGATGCCGCTTCCTTGACCGCAGCCATGCCTCGCCTCGTCGACATGATCCAGACATACCTGCGCGAAACCCGGCCCGAGGAGTTGAGAAGCGATACGGGAACATATCGACTTCGGGAGGCTCTCTTGCTACGAGCATCTCTGGCAACCTCCGACGCAACGATCAAGGACGTCCTGTTCGAAGAACTGATTGTGCAATGACATCCTTGACCCGCGTTGCGGAGATAAAACACCCATGAGCGACATGCAGTGGATGTTCGAGGCAGTTCTCGTCGTCCTCCTGGCTGCGACCCTGTTCCATGCCATCCGCCTCGAGAGAGCCCTTGTCGTTCTACGACGGGATCGCGCGACGTTCGATGCATTGATCGCGGGCTTCAACGACAGCACGAGACTCGCTGAGGACGGAGCGGAACGCCTGCGTTTGGCCGCAGACGGCGCCGGAAAGCAGATCTCTCGCCAGATCGACCGAGCCGGCGCCTTGAAGGAGGATCTCATCTTCCTCACCGAGCGCGGGGAAAAGATGGCCGACCTGATGGAGCGGCTCATCATTCAGGCACGTGGTCTCTCGCCTCAGTCCCAAGCACCCCGTCATCCTGTCATCTCACCCCACGACCACACGGCCGCCGCGACGTCGCGGACAAGCGAGCCGCATGACCCTCCGTTGCGCAGCAAGGCGGAACGCGATCTCCTCCGAGCGCTTCGTCTTGGTAACGAACGATGATGAGGCTTCCGGCGGCTAGATTGCTGCCGATGACGATCGTCGTCACCGCGATGCTCCTCGGATTGAAGTCGCTTTCTCTTGGTCAGGCGGCCTTGGCAAGCGATCCACGGTCCGAGGCTCCGGCCGGCCGCACCGACGAGGCCGCGACGCAGGCGAACCCGCCAGCACCCCAACGTGCACCGATCCGGACCGCTTCGTTAATGCATCCGGCTCCCAACGCAGCCGAGCCAGGAGTTGCCAAGCGGGCGATCTCAATGCCGTCGGACTGGCCATTGCTTCAGGATCTCAGAGAGCGGCGCGAGGCCCTGGAGCGGCGCGAACGGGCGCTCGATCTGCGAGATGCCGCATTACAGGCTGCCACGCAGACGCTGCAAACCAAATTGGCGGAACTTCGCTCTCTGAAGAGCGATCTGCAGGCTCTCGAGACAGCAAGGAAGCAGCGAAGCGAAACGAGCTGGATCGGCATTGTCAAACTCTACGAGGCGATGCGTCCAGCCGATGCCGCCCTCATCTTCAATGCGCTTGACGTTCATCTTCTGGTCCAGATCCTGGACCGCATGAACGAGCGCAAGGCGGCCTCGATCATGGGAACCATGGAACCGGAGAGGGCCCGTCTCGCTACCCAGATGCTCGCTCTCTACCGCCAGAGGAGAGACGCCGATCCCGTCGTGACGACAGCTCCCGACACTTTGTCGAAGCTTCCCGGTGCTGGATGAGTCGGCATGTTCTTGCCTTCATCGCCAGCCTGACCATGCCGATGACGGCGAACTGTGCCTCCCTGCACGCAAGGCTGTCGACGCTTGTCGGATATAGCCGATTGATCATCGACGAGCATGAGGGCAGCGCGTCTACCATCGAGCATCGCCGCGATCAGCTTGTCATCGCATCGAACTCCTCGTCGGGCCCTGCAACGGTCAGCGGCCACTCGTCTCGCGTGAAGAGAATTGTCCTCACACCGACCGCGATCGTGTTGGACTTGGTCGCCGGTGCCACGGTCCGACAATTCAAACAGCGCTCGGAACGGATCGTCGACATCTTCTCGCCCAGTCCTGTGCCCCCGGACGTTTCGACGATCCCGAACGCGGTTCACCGTCCGGTGCCGTCCGAGCAGGACCTCGTTCCGGGACTCCCGAAGGAGTTCAGTGCGCGTATCGAGAACCTGCAGTCCAATGAAGATCGTGCCCCTCCGAGGCCGATCGGAGGCGACCAGCGACCGCCTCACGCAAAGCCTTCTACGGATGGCGCTGCGTCTGACATCGTCCACAAGGTGGGCGACCCGCCGCAGACGCCTCAGCCGACCCAGGCGCTCGCGGCTTCGCCGGTCTTGTCCTCAGGCTCTTCACAAGCCGTCCTCCTGCCGTTCTCGGCGGATGTCGGCGTCGCGGTCTTGCGACATGCTCATGCCGCCTTGGTCTTCTTTGACGAGGCGCGGCCTCTGGATCTCTCCTCTTTCCAGAACGATCCGGTCTTCGGCCGTGCGGCGGTGACGATGTCGAGCAATTTCACGGAGCTCATGCTGCCTGTCTCGTCAAGCCAGACCATGGTTCTATCGCGCGAGAAGCCCGGATGGCTCGTGACGCTCGGCGCGTCCCCGGCCGACCTTTCTCAGGTTCACCTCGCGCCGGTCGGGAGGGAGATCCATTTCCTGATGCAAGCGCCTGGAAAGGCTCTCAGTGCCACCGATCCCGTGACTGGGGTCGCCCTCATGATCGGAACCGACCGAGAAGCGCAAAACGGCGTGCGCTCCATACGCCGCTCTGAAACCTTCACGATCGAGCGGTCCGGACCCGGTCTGGTGGTGGAGCCGCTGAGTGACCGACTCTCCCTGCGCCCGATCCGAGGCGGATTTGCCCTCTTTCGCGATGATGGAGGCACTGTGGCGTCGCCCATGCGGGATGAGCCTGGAACAGGAACCTCGGTGTTGACCGGATTGACGCGCGATCTCCAGTTCGAGCCTCTATCGAGCGAGTCGCTGGCCAGGCAGCTTCAGGAGCGGCTGCTCTCCGCCGCACGAGCACCTCCGAGGGCGCGGCTAGTGCCGAGGCTCCTGGCCGCCCAGACCATGCTCGCGCTGGGTCTCGGGCGCGAAGCGCGCGCCTTGCTGCGAGTGGCGTTCGCCGATGACCCCGCCGCTTCCGACAACTCTCATGCACGTTTCCTCGCGTCCCTCGCCGATTTCCTGGGCGCTCCCGATCAGGCCGCTCTGCTTGCTGATCCGTCACTCCCGTCCAATGACGAGACGCGTCTCTGGCAAGCATTGGCCGCGCCCTCGAACCCGTCCCTCTCGGCAGACGCTTCGGCGATCCGCGTCGGCCTCCCGATTCTGCTGTCCTATCCCGATCACCTCCGCGATCTCGCGGCCGGCTTCGCGGCCCGTGTCCTCCTCAAGAGCGGACACCCATCCGACCTGGATGCGATCGCTCGGCTTCCAGCGGTCGACGGCACCAGGGTGGCGCAGGCGGTCGCTACCTTCCGCGCCGGGCACGGATCCGACGCTCTTGCGCGTCTCGACAGTCTTGCCGGAGACCGCGATCTGAAGGTCGCCAGCGCCGCGCTTCTTCAAGCCGTCATCTTGCGGGTCGCGCTGAAGGAGACGTCGCCATCGTCGGCCGCGGATCTCTTGCGCGAACATCGGCTGGACTGGCGTGCGACCGGGCAGGAAGGACCGGTCTTGATGCTGGAGGCCGACTACCAAGTCAGGGCAGGCCAACTCGCGCAAGCCTTCACGCTTTGGCGTGAAGCCAGTCGTCGTTTCCCGGACCTCGCGCCAGCCGCACAAGACCATATCATCGACACCCTCACACGTCTGTCCCAACCAGGCGTTGCCGACCGGGTCTCGCCCGCGGATTTCGTCTTGATCGTCAGCGACTGCGCGAGCGAGTTGGCATCACGAGGCCGGATTGCGGCCGAGATCGCGCCAATCCTGGCCGACCGGCTGGAGGCCCTGGATCTTCCCGGACGGGCGATCGAAGTCCTCACGCAGGTCATCGATGCGACGGCACCCGGAGCGGCAAAGGCCGAACTCGGCGCCAAGCTCGCCAACCTTTTGACCCTGAATGGCGACGCGCAAGGTGCCCAGGCTGCGCTGGACCGGTCGGCAGCATCACCATTGCCGCCGGCGATCGACCTGGAGCGTCATCTCGCCCTCTCGCGCGCTCTGGAGCGGCAAGGGCGCCATGAAGAGGCTCTTTCGGCCATCGCAGGTGACCAAAGCATGCCGGCGCAGGATCAGAGAGCCGCCATCGACGCAATGGCGGGTCGTTGGCATGATGCCAAACTGGTTCTTGACGCGATGTCAAAGCAGTCGCCGGAGCGAGGCATTCTCGATCGAAAGCAGGCGGACGTCGCCATTCGGCTGGCCACAGCCGCATCGCGTGACGGCGATATCGGCCTTCTTCTCAAGCTGGCTCGCAGCGTGGACGGCCGTTTTCCCGAGCCTGAGCAGCAACAGACATTCAGCCTCATGACGGCTCCCTTGACCCAGCAGGTTCCGGCGCGGCCTCTTCTCGCTGGAGCCGGCTGACGCGGATTCTCCCGGCGAACCGGCCAAGGGTCCGGTTTTACCTTGCATCACGAGACACGAAGCCATATCAAGCGCCCCCTTGGCCCAAGGGGGCGCTTCCGCCTTACAGGCTATCTACTGGTTTGGGGGTACGTGATGAACGCACTTGCTCAACTGGGGATGGTCTCGGTCGTACCGAGCGATAACCAGACTTCCGCCTTTTCTCCTGCGTCCTGCGAGGACGAGAGAAAAGATTATTTTGTTCAACGCGACGGTATGACGTTCGCCGGCACTCACCTGCTTATCGATCTCTGGGGAGCCTCCCAGCTCGACGAACCCGCATTCATTGATGCGACACTCCGACGGGCGGCGACCGCCGCAGGTGCGACAATTCTCCACGGACACTTCCATCACTTCACGCCGAACGGTGGGGTCTCCGGCGTTGTGGTCCTCGCCGAGAGCCACATCTCGATCCACACGTGGCCTGAGCGCTCCTTCGCGGCCATCGACGTCTTCATGTGTGGCGAGTGTGATCCGAGATTGTCCATTCCGGTCATCCGTGACGCATTCCTGCCACAGCGCGTCGACGTCAATGAAGAGCGCCGCGGTCGGGTGGCCTAGATTTCGATCGCGCGTGCGGCGGCCGCGGTCGCCGCACGCGCCGACTGGACCAGGGCATGACTGAGCGATGGATCGAGGAGACCCTCTACGAGGGGTGGCGACAACGTTTCCTGGTCGAACGTGAACTTGTCCGCTTCAAAAGTCCGTTCCAGGACATCGTGATCGTCGACACGAAGTCGCACGGCCGCGTCCTGCTGCTCGACGGCGTCGTGCAGATCACCGAGGCTGATGAATTCATCTACCAGGAAATGCTCGCCCACGTGCCGCTCGTCGCCCACGGCGCGGCGCGCCGGGTGCTGATCATCGGCGCCGGCGACGGCGGCGTGCTGCGGCGCGTGCTTGAACACGGAAGCGTCGAGCACGCGCTCATGGTCGAGATCGACGAGGACGTCATTCGACTATCAAAAGAGTTCCTGCCGACCATTTCCGGGCAGGCTTGGCAGGATCCGCGGGCGCAGGTGATCGTGGGTGACGGCATCAAGTTCGTGGCCGAGGCACCGTCCGCGAGTTTCGACGTTATCATTGTCGACAGCACCGATCCGATCGGCGTGGGTGAAATACTGTTCACCGACGAATTCTATGCTCAAGCAGCGCGGGTTCTGAGCCGTGACGGTCTCATCGTCAACCAGTGCGGCGTGCCGTTCATGCAGGCGGCCGAACTTCATGACACAAGCATCCGTCGGTTGCGTCACTTCAGTCAGGCGACAGCCTTCCTCGCTGCCGTTCCGACCTACATCGGCGGCTTCATGACTCTTGGCATCGCACGTAATTCGCCAACTCCTTTCAATTGCGACGCGGAATTCGCACGACATTACGCAGTCTCGAACGGCCTTTCTGGCGGGACCCGTTACTGGACCCCGGACATCCACGCCGGATGTTTCGCCCTGCCGCCCTATATCGCGTGCCAACTCCCGGCGCCGACAGCCTCATAATCGCGCGTCGTCACTGATCCTCTGTCGTCTTCTCCACGTTATCTGCACCAGCCCGCGAGCCGCCAACCTTGTCGGCGCCCTTGGTATCCGCTTGATCGGGTTGCTTGTGGTTGCCGGTGTTCTGCTGGTCGTCCGTGTGCTTGATCGACCCTTCAGTATGCTTCTGTTCCATGGGTTCCTCCAGCCACTCCAACGCCGTAACCGATCGCGGTTTCAGCCCGGCGAGAAACTCTCGACCAGACTCCCGGCCACGAGATGCCATCCGTCGATCAGGACGAAGAAGATCAGCTTGAATGGCAGGGAGATGGCGCTCGGCGGCAGCATCATCATCCCGAGGCTCATCAAGACGCTGGAGACGACGATATCGATCACCAAGAAAGGCAGGTAGAGCAGGAAGCCCATCTCGAAGGCGCGTCGCAGTTCACCCACGAGAAACGCCGGGGCCAGCGCGCGCCAGGGCGTCGCATCCGGTGCGGCATCCGGCGCGAGGTGAGCAAGGTTGAGGAATAGGTGCACGTCGCCTGGCCTCGCGTTGCGCGCCATGAACTGATGGAACGGCGCCGCGGCACGGGTCAGGCCGTCGATCTCCGACACTTTATTGTCGATCATCGGCTGGACGCCCGCAAGCCAGGCCTGATCGAACACCGGCTGCATGACGAAGAAGGTCAGGAACAGTGCCAGCCCGATGAGAACCGGGTTCGGCGGCGTGCCCTGCGCACCGAGCGCACTCCGCAGCAGCGACAGGACGATCACGATCCGCGTGAATGCCGTCAACGTCACCAGCAAGCTCGGCGCCAACGACAAGACGGTGATCAGCGCAGTCAACTGGACGAGCCGGCTCGTCATGCCGCCCCCCGTCGAGGCGCCGGCGAGGTCGAGGCTGATCGATTGCGCCAGGGCGGCGTGCGCGGGCAACAGAAGGACAATGGCGAGGATCGACCATGCGAGGATCGATTTCAAGGCGCTCGATCCGGCACTGCGTCGAGGGAACCGACCACGAGATCCCCATGCGGCCCGAGCAGGAGCAGGCTTTCACGACCGTCGCAGGCGACGATCGTCAGACGACGCTTCGGATCGACCGCAATCGACGCCTTGACCGTCAACCTGCCTCCACCTCGCGCGGACGCGAGCGGAAGACGAAGGTGGACGGCAATCCGTCCGAGAATGACAATGGACGCCAGGACAGCCGCAAGTGCTATCGCCGCGTCCATGATCGACGTCAGACCCAAGGACAAAATCTCCCCAAAAGGAAAACGTTGCATAACATCAACGGACGCGGCATAGAAGACCATATCGCAATAGCAACGAACATCGTTCTCCATCGGTGGGTCAACATTAACGTTTTCAAAACGTCTTCCAGTCATGTTCCTTGCGCTGAGGGAGGATCATCGGTGCTATCGTCGTCGACGTCCGATTTCTTCGCGTTGGCGGAACGGAAACTGAACTGGCTCGATGCACGCGCACGGGTTCTTGCCAGCAATGTCGCCAACGCCGATACACCAGGCTACAGATCTCATGATCTCGAGCCGTTTTCCCGATCCCTGACCGGCTTCGATCTGCCCCTCATCCGCACCGATCCGGCCGATCTTGCCGGCGCACCCGCTGGTGATGGCTTGAACGCCCAGATCGACGAGGAACGGGCGCCGGACGGCAACGCGGTCTCGATGGAACACCAGATGAAGCTGGTCGCCGACACCAACGCCCAGCAGCAACTGACCACGACCCTCTATCGAAAATACGTCGGACTGACGATGACGGCGCTCGGCGTCGGAAACGTGTCGAGCTGAGCTGGAGGAAGACGATGGATCTCGGCTCCACCCTTGATGTATCCGCATCCGGAATGGATGCGCAGACCGCCCGCTTGCGTGTCATCGCCGAGAACCTCGCCAACCAAGACACGACCGGATCAAGCCCGGGCGCCGATCCCTACCGACGCAAGACCGTGACGTTCCAGGAAGTCGTCGGAGCGGACGGATCCTCCGGGGTCGCCGTGGGCCGGGTCGATCATGATCCGACACCGTTCGAAACCAGATACGAGCCGTCTCATCCGGCAGCCGACGCGAGCGGCTACGTCAAGCTCCCCAACGTCAACAGCTTCGTCGAGATGATGGATATGAAGGAAGCGGAGCGCTCCTACAGCGCGAACCTCAACGTGATGCAGGTGACGCGCTCGATGCTCGCGCGAACGCTCGAGATGCTGCGATGACGATCTCGACGCTGACCGTCACACCGCAGATCGCCGCCAACGCCTATCGCCAGGCCTCGGAACCGACCGGCTCGGGTCCGAGTTTCGGAGCCGCTCTCACCAGCGCGCTAGACAATGCCGTCTCGCTCGGCCGGCAGGCCGATGCCGGTGCCACCGACGCCGTAACCAACGGGGGCGACGTGACCCACGTCGTCACTGCCATTTCGAAAGCCCAGTTGGCGCTTCAGGAGATCGTGACGGTACGAGACAAAGTCGTGCAGGCCTATCAGGAAGTCATGCGCATGTCGATCTGATCAAGCCGGCTCGCTGTCAGGTCGAACGCATGCAGCCAGGAGGGCGCCATGCAGGAAGGAGACGTCGCCGCCGCGTTGCGCGACACGTTCATCATCATTCTCAAGCTCAGTGCGCCGCCCTTGCTGTCGGTCCTGGTCATCGGGCTCGTGGTCTCGCTTGTTCAGGCGGTCACTCAGATCAACGAACAGACGCTCGCCTTCGTGCCGAAGCTTCTCGGCATGATCGGTGTCCTGGCACTCTTTGGCCATTTCCTGTTCGCGTCGCTGTCGGGCTACACGCGAATATTGTTCGACCAGTTGATCGTCGCCGGTGGTAGCTGATCGTGCCGGCCGTGGCGTCGGTGGCGGCACTCGATCTGCCGGGGATCGCCTTCGGCGGCGCGCTGGTTCTCTGTCGTGTGGGCGGCGCGGTCGCCGTCCTGCCGGGTCTCGGCGAGGCCGAGCCTCCGATGATGGTTCGCGCGGGCCTGGCTCTCGGCCTGACGGTGCTGATTGCGCCACCCATAATCGGATCCGGACTTCATTCCGACCAACCGCCATTCGAGATGGTACGGCTGGTCGTCGTCGAGATCGTGACCGGATATTTCATCGGCTGGATGGCCAGGCTGGTCGCACTCGCGCTCCCGATCGCCGGGCAGTTCCTCTCGCTGATGACCGGCCTGACCAGCGTCATCCAGCCAGATCAGGAGCTCGGAGCCCAGGCGAGCGCGATGGCGCGTCTGTTCTCGCTCGCCGCACCCGTCATCCTGCTTTCGTCCGGCCTCTACGCGCTGCCGCTGGAGGCCATGTCTGCCAGCTATCGGCTGATCCCGCTCGGCGCCGGCCTCCCGGCCGGGGACGCGGCGCGAAGCGTGATCGCCGCGACCGGTGACGCGTTCGGCATCGGTCTTCGGCTGGCCGCGCCGTTTCTCCTGATCGGCACCGTCTGGCAGATCGCCATCGGCGTGCTCGCCCGGTTCGTTCCCAGCCTGCAGGCCGGCTCCGCCCTCATGCCGGGACAGGTTCTGGGCGGCATGCTCCTGCTCGGCATTCTTGCGCGACCCTTGTTGACTGGCTGGGAAGAGACCGCTCGCTCGGATCTGCTCCACCTGCTCCTCGTCATGCATGGCTGAAGGCGCCGAAGGTGGCGACCGCACCGAAGCCGCCACGCCGCGACGGCTGCAACGAGCCCGCGAGGAAGGCAACGTCCCGATCTCCCGCGAGGTCTCGGGCCTTGCCGGACTCGGCGCTGGTGCGCTGGTGCTCTGGATGTCGTTCGCGGGTGCCGGCGAGCATCTCGCCGGGATTTTGCGAAACCTGATCGCTGACTGCGGGCAGATCGACTTCGCCCCGGGAGGCGCTCGCGCGCTTGCGGGCGAGCTCGCGAGGCCCACCGCAATGCTCGTCCTTCCGGTCATGGGGGCGGCGATCGCCGCCGTCGTCGCGGCCACGCTGCTCCAGAGCGGCTTCGCCATGCATCCAAAGAGTCTGATGCCCGACCTCACTCGAGTCAGCCCGGCGCGCGGCTGGAAACGCGTCTTCGCGATGACGAACCTGGTCGAGACACTGAAATCGCTCGCCAAGCTTGCCGCGTTCGGCCTGGTGATCCGCCAGATCTTTTTGAGCCATATCCGGCCGATGGCGCGCTCCGGCCTGTCGCCCGTCGGCGTCATCGGACATGATCTCGGGCATCTCGCGCTCGTGGTCGTCTTGATGATGCTCGCTGTCCAGCTCGTCATCGCCGGCGCCGACATCGCCTGGGTCCGCTTCAATCGTGTGCGCGGACTTCGCATGAGCCGTGAGGACCTGCGCGACGAGAACAAGGAGAGTGATGGCAACCCGCAGGTCAAGGGACGCCTGCGCGCGATCCGGCGCGCGCGTGCCCGTCAGCGCATGATGATCGCGGTTCCGACCGCCACCGTCGTTCTGACCAATCCCACGCACTACGCTGTCGCGCTTTCCTACCAGCAAGGCAGCAAGCAGGCGCCGAAGGTGGTCGCCAAGGGCGCGGACGACGTGGCGGCCCGGATCAGGGCGCTCGCCCGCGAGCATCGCGTGCCGCTGGTGTCGAACCCGCCGCTCGCCCGCACCCTGTTCAAGGTCCCGCTCGATCAGGAGGTGCCGCGGGAGCAGTTCCAGGCCGTCGCGGCGGTCATCGCCTATATCTGGAGGCTTGAGCAGCAGAGACGTCCGGCCGTCACCTGATCGCCGAAGGTGATCCGCACGATTGTCAAGTTCCTATTTCGATCCACACGAACATAGGAGGAACATTTCATCAACAGCAGGGCGTCCGATCGCCATCAAATCCGGACCCGCCAGGTTGCGGCCATGGACGGACTCATGGGAATGTTCGTCTTGCGCGAGTCCCAGCCGCGCGATCGCTCAACGGCCGCGCTCGCGGCATGAGGTTTCCCATGGACAAGACCAAGGCACTCGACGGTGCGCTCAGCCAGATCGAACGCGCGTTCGGCAAAGGGTCGATCATGCGCCTTGGCCAGCGCAGCGACGATCAGCAACTCGAGGTCATCTCCTCCGGTTCCTTGGGCCTCGACATGGCGCTTGGTATCGGCGGTCTTGCCCGTGGCCGGATCATCGAAATCTATGGACCGGAAAGCTCGGGCAAGACCACTCTCGCTCTACACGCCATCGCCGAGGCACAGAAGCTCGGCGGCACCTGCGCGTTCATCGACGCCGAGCACGCGCTCGATCCGAGTTACGCCAAGAAGCTTGGGGTCGACGTCGACGGCCTGCTGATCAGCCAGCCCGACGCCGGCGAGCAGGCCCTCGAGATCGCCGACACTCTGGTCCGGTCTGGCGCGATCGATGTTCTGGTCATCGACAGCGTCGCCGCTCTCGTGCCGCGCGCCGAACTCGAGGGCGACATGGGCGACAGCCATGTCGGCCTGCATGCGCGCCTGATGAGCCAGGCGTTGCGCAAGCTCACCGGCTCGGTGTCACGCTCCAAGACCATGATGATCTTCCTCAACCAGATACGGCTGAAGATCGGCGTCATGTTCGGCAATCCCGAGACGACGACCGGTGGCAACGCCTTGAAGTTCTACGCGTCCGTCCGTCTCGACATCCGCCGGATCGGCCAGATCAAGGACAAGGACGAGGTCATCGGCAATCAGACCCGGGTCAAGGTGGTCAAGAACAAGCTGGCCCCGCCGTTCCGGCAGGTCGAGTTCGACATCATCTACGGCGAGGGTATCAGCAAGGTTGGTGAACTGATCGATCTCGGCGTCAAGGCCGCCATTGTCGAGAAATCCGGCGCCTGGTTCAGCTATGACAGCCAGCGGATCGGGCAGGGGCGGGAGAATTCAAAGCAGTTCCTTCGCGATCATCCGGAGGTCGCGGCGTCCATCGAACGCCGGATCAGGGATCAGGCCAACGTCGTGGCCGACGCCCTGCTCGTCGGACCCGAGGACGAGGAGGCCGACGCCGCCGACTGAGCCGGCGGCCGGCCCGGTCGCATCCCTGTTGGTCAAATATCCAGCGTCCGCCCCGACCGCGGCCGACCCCTTGTCGGAGGATGATCTCGCACTGGTCGAGGTGGCTCGCGCCACGCTCGCCCGTCACTACAAGCCGTTCTGGCATACGGTCGCGGCCGCGATCCGCTCCCGTGACGGCCGCATCTGGACCGGCATCCATCTTGGAGCGACGGTCGGACGGCTCTCGATCTGCGCCGAAGCCGTGGCATTGGGCCGCGCCATCATCGAAGGCGATGGCACGGTCGAGACCGCGGTTGCCGTCCGTCATCCCAAACCGGACGAAATCGATCGCGACATCGCCGTCGTCTCGCCCTGTGGCGCCTGCCGCGAGATGCTGCTCGATTTCGCTCCCGGCGCTACCGTCATCGTCGGTGGTCCGCTTTCGCTCGCTCGCATGGCGATCCGGGATCTGCTTCCGACACCCTATCGCCGCTGATCCTGCGCCCTTGCGGCTGAGCGCCGTGGATGCGATGCCTCTCCGCGCTCCGGGCGGCCATACCGGCGCCACGCGGCCGTCCACTGATTCGATAGGACCGCCACACATGGCCAAGATCACGGTAAAGACGCCCGTCGTCGAAATGGACGGTGACGAGATGACAAGGATCATCTGGCGCTTCATTCGCGAGAAGCTGATCCTTCCCTACCTCGACATTGAGCTCGACTATTACGATCTCGGTATCGAGCATCGTGACGCGACCGAAGACCAGGTGACGGTCGATGCGGCCCACGCCACCAGGAAGCACGGCGTTGCGGTCAAGTGCGCCACCATCACGCCGGACGAGGCGCGCGTCGCCGAGTTCGGGCTGAAAAAGATGTGGCGCAGCCCGAACGGGACGATCCGCAACATTCTCGATGGCACGATCTTTCGCGAGCCGATCATCTGCCACAACGTGCCCCGGCTGGTGCCGCATTGGAGCCAACCCATCGTCATCGGCCGTCATGCCTATGGCGACATCTACCGCGCGGCGGAGACCAGAATTCCCGGAGCTGGCCGTGTCACCCTCAACTACCAGCCTGCCGATGGTGGCAGCCCGCTCGAACTCGAGGTGCATGACTTCAAGGGACCTGGCGTGGCGCTCGGAATCCACAACACGCTGGCTTCCATCGAGGGCTTCGCGCGCGCCAGTTTCTCCTACGCCATCAGCCGCAACCTTCCGCTCTACTTGTCAACCAAGAACACCATCCTCAAAGCCTACGACGGCATGTTCAAGGACACGTTCCAGGCGATCTACGAGCGCGAGTTCAAGTCCGATTTCGATCGGCTCGGTCTGACCTACGAGCATCGCCTGATCGACGACATGGTCGCGTCGGCGTTGAAGTGGACCGGCGGCTATGTCTGGGCCTGCAAGAACTACGACGGTGACGTCGAGAGCGACATCGTGGCCCAGGGCTTCGGCAGCCTTGGCCTGATGACGAGTGTCCTGTTGAGTCCCGATGGCCATACCGTGGAAGCGGAGGCCGCGCATGGCACCGTCACCCGCCATTATCGCGAACATCAAAAGGGCAGGGCGACCAGCACAAATCCGATTGCATCGATCTTCGCCTGGACTCGAGGCTTGATCTATCGTGGTCGCTTCGACAACACGCCTGAACTCGTTCGCTTCGCAGAGACGCTCGAGCGCGTCTGCATCGAGACCGTCGAGGCCGGGGCCATGACCAAGGACCTCGCTCTCTTGATCAGCACCCATCAACCTTGGCTGACGACGGAATCCTTCTTGGACAAGATCGACGCAAATCTAGGCCGGGCGCTCGCCTGACACCTGAGGCTGGCGTCTCACATTTCATGCGACGTCAGCTTGTTCTCGCTCGCCTCCTCGACCTGCACCTCAGCCAGCGCCCGGACCCAATATTCCTCGTTGCGCCCGTGCGGCCGGCCGTCCCGCTCCCACAGATGATAGGCGCGAATGCGGACCCGCTCGTCGGTCTTCTTGGCTTGCTCACTCATCGAGACGTTCTCCCGCGGTGATGGCGGTCGTTGCCGGCCGTCTCCCCCTCATTGGTCGGCTTGCCGAAATGGCGACAGCGTGGACAAGGCCTTGATCTCTCGCAAACAAGCCGGCCTCTCTTCCGCCAGCGCCCCCTCGACGGCCCGCCGCAACCCTCCATGCTCGATCCAGTGTGCCGAATATGTCGGCACCGGCAGATAGCCGCGCTGGATCTTGTGCTCGCCCTGCGCTCCCGCCTCGACTCTCGACAATCCTGTCGCGATGGCGAAGTCGATCGCGCGATAGTAGCACAGCTCGAAATGTAGGAACGGCCACTCGCCGACACATCCCCAGTTGCGTCCATAAAGCGCATCACGACCGGCGAGGTTCAAGGCGCCGGCGACAGGTTGCTCGCCGTGCTCCGCCATCATCAGGACGACGCGGTCGCCCAGCCGCTCGGACAGAAGCGGAAAGAAACGTTCACTCAGATAGGCACTTCCCCATTTTCGATCGATCGTCGATAGATAAAACCGATAGAACGCCCTCCACCGCTTCGTGGTGATCTCCTCTCCCCTTAACGTCACGAACGTCAGCCCTGACGCCTGCGCGTCACGCCGCTCGCGCTTGATCGACTTTCTCTTCCGCGCGCTCATCGCAGCCAGAAAGCCGTCGAAATCGACATACCCGTCGTTCTTCCAGTGAAACTGCATGCCGATCCGCTGCAGCCAGCCATGCGATCCGAGCGCATCCCACTCGTCGGCCGCGCAGAAATTGACATGCACCGACGATAGCGAGAGCGCCTCGCAGGACTGCCGCAGCGCGTCCGCGACGACCGCGACCGGCGGTCCGATCGCGGGGTCGCGCAGCAGGCGCGGTCCTGGCACAGGACTGAACGGCGACGCCACCAGCAACTTGGGATAGTACGACCCGCCGGCCCGCTCGAACGCGTGCGCCCAGGAATGGTCGAAGATATATTCTCCGTAGCTGTGCCCCTTGGCATACATCGGCGCCGCCGCGACGAGCCGACCCCTCTCGTCGCGGAGCGCCGCATGTTGCGGCAGCCACCCGGTACGCTTGCCGGTCGAGCCACTATCCTCGACGCACGAGAGAAAGGCGTGGCTCACGAACGGATTGTCGTCGCCGGCGCACCGATCCCAATCGTCCGGCGCGATCTCGTGGATGGAGCGGTGCAGGGTGCATGTCAGGGGCTGCGTCATCGCTGCCCGATATGGGAGGTTGCCCCGACCCTTCCACGCGCGGTCTTCAGGTCAGGATCTCGAACATCCCCTCCACTTCCACCGGCGCTCCGAGCGGAAGCGAGGCGACGCCGACGGTGCTGCGCGCATGATGACCGCGCTCACCGAACAAGCCGACTGAAAGGTCGGAGGCTCCGTTCATCACCTCGGCGTGCCGCACGAAGTCGGCCGTGCAGGCGATGAAACCGCCGAGCCTCAGGACGCGCACCCGCTCGAGATCGTCCGTGGCCGCATCGACCTGTGCCACCAGGTTCAGGAAGCACGCACGCGCCGCCTCGATCCCCGCCTCGACCGTGATCTCGGCCCCGAGTCGCCCGGAGGCGAGCAACCGGCCCGCCACCAGCGGCAATTGCCCGGAGACGGTGAGGACCGTGCCGTGGCGGGCGAATGCGAGGTAGTTCGCGACCGGCCTCGCCGCCTCCGGCAGGATGAGCCCGAGGGCCGCCAGACGCGCGGCCAAGGTGCCGCCGCTCATGTCAGACTGACCAGCCGCAAGGCCCGTTGCCGCATCCCGCCGGCCACTGTGGCGTGATGACCTGTCGCTCCCGCCAACCCGAGCGGCAGCAGCGGCGGGTCCTCGCTCTCATCGGCCGGCGGATCATCGATCCGGCGTCCGAGGTAGGCCTCCGCCAGCGCACGCAGCACGTAATCGAGCGGCGAACTTGCGGCCAGGATCGCCGGATCACCTTCGACCACTCCCGAGGCGCCAAAGCGGCCATGCGCGAACGCATCGACGAAGCGTTCCAGCGGCACGCCGTGCTGCAGCGCCAAGCTGATCGCGGTGGCGACGGCATCAGCCAGCCCTTTCGTCAGCGCGCCGTCCCGGCCTGCCAGCGTGATCGACACCTCGCCGAGCGACCCGTCCGCGTATTCGCCGGTGCGCAGGAACAGGCGCTGTCCGCCGATCGTGACCTTCTGCGTGAAGCCCTTGCTGCGCGCGGGAAGGGCACGACGCGCCGGTGCATCGGCGATCGACACGAGGCGCAGCGGCTGCGACGGCATCGGCGGACAGCCATCGAGGTGCGGCGCCAGCGCCTCGTGCATCGCAATGTGGGCCGCCACGTCGCGGGGCCGAAACGGTGCTTTTCCATCGAGCGTCATCGCCAGTGCGCGCTCGGGCGACAGACGCATGGTGGCGAGCCGCGCCTGTGCCGCAAGCGTCAACCTCCCACCCTGATCGACCATCGAGAAGGCCGGCGCGAAGCCCGCCGTCTCGACCCCCAGCAGAGCCTCGGCATGACCCGCCGGCCCCGCCGCCAGACGAACGCAATGGTTCGTCAGCGTCTGGCGCAACTGCCGGACGATCTCGCGCGCCGCATGCCGTCCGCCGTCGCTGTCGTAGTCGAGGCCAAGCCTGGCCAACATTCCATCCAGATCGGCGATCCTGATGGTCCCGGTTCCGACCCGTGCGGCGACGCGGGCGGCGGCGTCGGCCGCCGAGGCCAGGCAGGACCGGTCGAAGCCGGTCTCGGGATCGGCGAACGACGCGAGGTTGAGCACGAAGCCGCGGTCCCCCGCACCGTCACCCCGCCAGATGCCGCCGTCGGGGCATCCCTGCCTGAGCAGCAGCAGGCAATGCAGCGTCTCGGCGGTCTCACGGCTCGTCTCGCCGGACATGACCCGGGCGATCCAACTTTCGGCCGCGTCCGGAAGCCGAACCGGGTTCCAGCCCGACTGCCCATCCTCGCAGCACAGACCGACAAAGCCGCGCGCCGCCGCCTCGCTCCAGTCCGCCGGGACCGCCACGCGCCGGCGGGGCGCATCGGGGTCGCATCCTGTCTCCAGAGTTCGAAGCCGGACGCCACGCCAAGCACGCGATGTTTTCATGGCCGGACATTACGATCCTGGTTGTCGCAGGCAAAGCGCATTTTGCGATGTTGAAGTCATTTTCCCACAGCATCTTGTGTCCGACCAGTCATGTGGACCGAACCGTCGCATCTGCGTATAGGTGGCCCATGGCAACTCTCGGGACCCGCATCTTCACCTCCCTCCGAGGGCGCCTCGTCGGCAAGGACAGTCTCGGGAACGCCTACTACGAGGATCGCAAACCGCCTGCGGGCGCTCGACGCCAGCGGCGCTGGGTCATCTACGCCGGCGCCGACGAGGCGTCGTCGGTGCCGGCGGAATGGTTCGGCTGGCTTCACCATACGTCCGATGCGGCATTGCCGGAGACGGTCAGGAAGAGCTGGCAGAAACCGTTCGAGCCCAATCTCACCGGCACAGGGGCGAGCTACCGGCCGACGGGCCACGATTACAGCGGAGGCAAGCGCGTGCGTGCACCCGGGGACTACGAGGCATGGTCCCCGGAGGAGTGATGGCGGCGCGTGCCGGCCGCCCGTCGCGAGAGACCGTCCGCTCTCGCACCGAGATCGCCGTGGGCGCGGCCGTCCTGGCTGTTCTCGCGCTGCTTCTTGCGGTCGCGCTTTCCGGTCGACAGGCCAGCGGCACGATTCTGCGCGCGAGTTTCTCTCACATCGACGGGCTGGGCGTGGGCTCCGACGTGCGGATCGCCGGTGTCACCGTCGGACGCGTCGTGGGCGAGGAGGTCGATCCTCGATCCTTCCTTGCCACCGTCAGCTTCCGGATCCGTCCCGATATCCATCTGACCGTCGACAGCAGTGCCGCCATCTTGAGCGAAGGGCTTCTCGGAGGGAAATATCTGGCGCTCACGCCCGGCGGCGACGAGCACATGCTGGCCTCCGGCGGCTTGATCACCGCCACCCAGGGTTCGATCAGCCTCGAGGCGCTGCTGGGCAAGTTCATCGGCAGCGTCGAGGGGCTGATGGAAGCGGTCAAGGCGCAGAACAATCGCGCCAATCCGTCCGCGAAGTCGCAAGGCGCCGCCCCGCTTGGAGGTCTCGGCCAATGACCGAGTGGCAGCAGGCGGACGGCTCTCCGATCGCCTGCCGCGAGAAGCTGCGCGTGCTCGACGAGAACCAGGCCGAACTCGCCCAGGCAATGCGCGACGCGTTCGAGGACGCCGTCCTGATCGGCGTCGAACCCGCGTCGATGCGCGCCCGCCTCCACGCCATCGTCGACGTTTTGCGCGACCCGCGACGCCGATGAAGCGCCGCCTCGCAGTGATCATCCTGCTGCCGCTCGCCGCGCAGGCCGCGGAGAACGTCCAGCGCCCCGATATCCCGCCGGCCGACGTCTGGGTCAAGACGGGAGGCGGCCAGATCCGTGTGCTCGACAAGCAGAAGGCGCAAAGCCGCCTCCTCACGCTCAAGACCGGCGAGAAAGCGAGTTTCGAGACGCTCACGCTGACGATGCTGGCCTGCGTGGTCCGGGCACCTGGGCTACCCGAGAACGCGGCCGGCTTCCTCGAAGTCAGCGACAGCCGGAACGGCGAGCCCGGTTTCCGTGGCTGGATGATCGAGCGCGAGCCTGGCCTGGCCACGTTGCAGAGCCCCGTCTACGGAGTCCGCGTTGTCGCCTGCGACAAACCGACCCCGGAGGCGATCGCCGAGGCGCTGCCGCCCAAGCCACAGCCCGCGACCGAGCCACCGCCCGACGTCACGACGCCCGACCCGGCCAAACCGGACGCGGATCTGGCGCCGCCGCCAGGCCAGGACCTCGGAAAGCCTCCCTGACACTGGTGGCACGGCGGAACCGTTCAGGACACGATGGGTTGTGCCACCATGCCCGATCCAGCCGGCCCTCCTCGCCTCGATAGCCCCGATCGCGTGGCGCTCCTGCTCGACTTCGACGGCACGCTCGTCGATATCGCGCCGGCCCCCGATCTGGTGATCGTGCCCGACGCGCTCCGCCAGAGCCTGTCAGCGTTGCGTGACCGTCTCGGCAATGCGCTGGCGATCGTGACCGGCCGGCCGATTGCCCAGGTCGACCATTTTCTTCCCGCCATTCCCTATGCGGTCGCCGCCGAGCATGGCGCCGTCCTTCGCCGCCGCCCGAACGCGGCACCCACCGAAGTCGATCTCCCGGCGATCCCCGCTGCGTGGCTCGACGCCGCCGACCGTGCCGCCGCTAGCCATCAGGGCGTCCATGTGGAGCGCAAGAAGACCGGCTTCGTTCTGCATTATCGTGCGGCTCCCGACGCGGGTCCGGTCCTCCGCCATCTGCTCGACGGGCTGATCGGCAACGACACCGGCCGCTACCACGTGCTGCCGGCCAAGATGGCTTGGGAGATCCGCGCCCACGGCGCCGACAAGGGCAGCGCGGTCGAGGCGTTGATGGCGGACGAGCCTTTCCACGGCCGCCGTCCCGTCTTCATCGGCGACGACGTGACCGACCAGCACGGCATCGATGCCGCCGTCCGTCTTGGCGGCATCGGCCTCATGGTCCCCGACATCTTCGGCGAGCCGTCCGGCGTTCGCGAATGGCTCCGCCGCCTCGCGGCGGGAGACGGGTCTCTGTGGGCAGGCTGATCGTCGTCTCCAATCGCGTTCCGCCGCCACGCGAGCGGAACCATCTCGCGGGAGGACTGGCGATCGGCCTAAAGGAGGCGCTCAAGGACCAGGACGCGATGTGGTTTGGTTGGTCGGGACACATGAACGCGCGGGAGGGCGATCAGCGCGACGTCACCAGCACGAAGGTTGGCCGCGTCACCTTCGCCACGATCGACATGACGGAGCGCGAGTTCAAGGGCTTCTACCAGGGCTTCTCGAACGGCATCCTCTGGCCGCTGCTGCACTATCGCGTTGGCCTGATGGAGTACAGGCGCGAGGATCTGCAGACCTACGTCGCAGTCAACCGCCTCTTCGCCGAGCATCTCGCCCCGTTGATCAAGCCGGACGACATCGTCTGGGTGCACGACTACCACCTGTTCCTGCTCGGTGACGCGCTGCGCGACCTCGGCATCACCAACCGGATCGGCTTCTTCCTGCATATCCCGTTCCCCCCGCCCTCCCTGTTCGCCGCCCTCCCGGGCGGCGCGCAACTGGTTCGCGCGCTGGGCGCCTACGACATCGTGGGCGTGCAGACCGACCAGGACCGTGACCAGCTCAACGACGCGCTCGCCGAGCAGGACGTCAAGCGGCGCGCCGAGACCTTTCCCATCGGCATCGATCCGGTCGAGTTCGCCGACCAGGCCCGTCGCGCATTCCGCAAGGCCGACGCCAAGCGCATGATCGAGAGCATGGGTCCGCGCACGCTGATCCTGGGCGTCGACCGGCTGGACTACTCGAAGGGCATCCCGGAGCGCTTCCGTGGCTTCGCCAAGTTGCTCGAGCGCTTTCCGCGCCATCGCAACAACGTCACGTTCCTCCAGATTGCTCCGGTCTCGCGCGGCGAGGTGCCCGAATACCGTGCGCTTCGACGGTCGCTCGACGAGCTCGCCGGACGGATCAACGGCGAGCGGGCGGAATTCGACTGGATCCCGCTGCGCTACCTCACCCGGTCGATGGCTCGTCCGACGCTGGCCGGCTTCCACCGCATCGCGCGTGTCGGTCTGGTCACGCCGCTTCGCGACGGCATGAACCTCGTCGCCAAGGAATATGTCGCGGCCCAGGACGCGGATGATCCGGGCGTGCTGGTCCTGTCTCGGTTCGCCGGTAGCGCCACCAGCCTGCCGGGCGCCATCCTGGTCAACCCGCATGATCCGGACGAGATCGCCGAGGCGGTTGACGAAGCGCTCGGCCTTCCGCTCGAGGAACGCCGCTCGCGCTGGCAGGCCATGAATGACGCGGTCTCGCGCGAGACCGCCTCGGCCTGGGCGAAGAGCTTTCTCGCAGCACTTCGCGACGAGCGTCATCATGCAACGGCTGCGCGGACACCGGCGGATCTGGTTCATTGAACCGGAACGCCCGACGGCGCAGGCGCGCCGGCCAGGGTTGGCCGACGCTCGCCGCCGGCGCCGGGATTGCCTCGATCGCGGCACTCGCCTTCGCCAGCTACGTCCAGAACGATCTCGGGATCGTGCCGTGCGAGTTGTGCCTCCTGGAGCGCTGGCCCTATGGCATCGCGATCGGTCTTGCGGCGATCGGGGTCTTCCTGCCGGGCCGCTTCGGCCGCCTCGCCGTCGGCCTGATCCTGGTCGACATGCTCGCGTCGATCGCCCTGTCCGCGTTCCATGTCGGTGTCGAGCGTCACGCTTGGCCGAGCCCGTTCCCGGCGTGCAACGCGCCCCCCTTCACCGGCGGCAGCATCGCCGATCAGGTCGCCCGGATGCCCGAGCATCCCAGCAAACCCTGCGATGCGGCCACCTATCTCGTCCCTGGCGTTCCGCTGTCGCTCGCGGCGCTGGATCTGCTCTACGCCACGGCACTCTGCATCATTCTCGCCCTGTTCACGTCACGGCGCCGCAGTTTCTGAACCTGATCAATCGAGGAGAACGCCATGACACGGCTTCTGGAAGGCCAAGTCGCCATCGTCACCGGTGCGAGTTCCGGCATCGGCCACGGCGTTGCGCGCGCGTGTGCGGCGGCCGGCGCTGCCGTGAGCGTGAACTACCGCTCCAGCCCCGGCCCGGCCCATCAACTCGCCGTCGAGATCGAGCAGGCCGGCGGCCGCGCACGCGCGATCAAGGCGGACGTCGCCGAGGAAACCGAAATCCGGCGCCTGTTCGCCGAGACGATCGAGGCGTTCGGTGCCGTCGACATCCTCGTCGCCAACTCGGGCATGCAGAAGGATGCCCCCGCCGACGAGATGACGATCGAGGACTGGCGGCGCGTGATCGACGTCAACCTGACCGGCCAGTTCCTCTGCGCCCGCGAGGCGATCCGGCAATTCAAGCGCCAGCCCGATCGAAAAGTCTCCCGGGCGCGCGGCAAGATCATCTGCATGAGCTCGGTCCACGAAGTCATCCCTTGGGCCGGTCACGTCAATTATGCCGCCTCCAAGGGCGGCGTCGCGATGATGATGAAAACGCTCGCCCAGGAGGTCGCAATCGCCGGCATCCGGGTGAACGCCATCGCGCCGGGGGCGATCGCAACCGCGATCAACCAGGACGCGGTCCGCGGCGAGGCCGGCGAGCGCCTCAAGAAGCTTATCCCCTACGGCCGGATCGGTGAGGCCGACGACGTGGCCAAGGCCGCCGTCTGGCTCGCGTCCGACGAGAGCGACTACGTCGTCGGCACCACGTTGTTCATCGATGGGGGTATGACGCTCTACCCGGGTTTCGAGAACAATGGCTGAAACCCGGCCGATCCAGGATCATGGCGTGATCGGCGACCGGTCCACGATCGCCCTTGTTGCCACCGATGCGACCATCGATTTCCTCTGCTGGCCGCGCTTCGACAGTCCGACCGTGTTCGCGTCCCTGCTCGACAGCGAGACCGGCGGTGCGTTCGCGCTGGCACCGGTCCTGTCCGATCCATGCCTCAAGCAGGCCTACCTGCCCGACAGCAATGTGCTCGTGACCCGCTTCCTGTCCACCGACGGGAGCGCCGAGGTGACCGATGCGATGCTTCCGGCGCACGGACGTGAGGGCGGACCCACCCGCCTGATCCGGCGCGTTCGCTCCACGCGGGGACGCATCCGCTTCCGCCTCCGCTGTCTGCCCCGCTTCGATTACGCCCGCGACGCCGGCCTGCCCCGATGCGTCGACAGCGGAATCATGTTCGAGACCGCCACCCTCCGGCTTCGCCTGCATGGCAGCGTGCCGCTCTCGATCGCGGACGGCGCCGCCGTCGCCGATTTCGAGCTCGACCAGGGTGAAACCGCGGATTTCCTGCTCGATGCGGGTGACCTGCCGGCGCTGTCGCAGTCCGCCGTCGCCGACGCGCTTTCGGCAACCCTGCGCTACTGGCGCAAATGGGCCAGCCGCTCGACCTACCGCGGCCGCTGGCGCGAGACCGTCACCCGCTCCGCGCTGCTGCTCAAGCTGCTGACCTCGCGCGAGCACGGATCCATCATTGCCGCTCCGACCTTCGGGCTGCCCGAACGGCCGGGCGGCAGCCGCAACTGGGACTATCGGGCGGTCTGGATCCGGGACGCGTCATTCACCGTCTATGCGTTCATGCGCCTGGGTTATCGGCAGGAGGCGGCCGACTTCATGCACTGGATCGCGGCGCGCGCCGCGGCCAGCGAAGACGGTTCAATGCGGATCATGTACGGCATCGACGGCCACGGCGACCTCACCGAAACGACGCTCGATCACCTGGCGGGCTACCGGGAGTCGCGACCCATCCGTATCGGCAACGAAGCCTACGAGCAGGTGCAGCTCGACATCTACGGCGAACTGCTCGACAGCATCTACCTCAACAACAAATATGGCGAGGCGATCAGCCATGCCGGCTGGAACAACGTGCTCACGATCATGGAGCAGGTCTGCGCGCACTGGCGCGACGCCGACGCCGGCATCTGGGAGATGCGCAATGCCCCACGCGAGTTTCTCCATTCCCGGCTGATGTGCTGGGTCGCGGTCGACCGCGCCCTGCGCCTGGCCGACAAGCGTTCCCTCTCGGCACCCTTCGAGCACTGGCGGCAGGTGCGCAATGACATCCACGCCGAGATCTGGTCCAAATTCTTCGACCACGAGGTCGGGCACTTCGTTCAGGCGAAGGGCAGCAAGGAAGTCGACGCGGCGCTGCTGCTGATGCCGCTCGTCCGGTTCGTCAGCGCCACCGATCCGCAATGGCTCGCGACGCTGGACGCCATCCGCGACCAGCTGACCGACGACGGCCTGGTCTTCCGCTACCGCGCCGCCGATGGCCTCGACGGTGAGGAGGGCGCCTTCGCCGCGTGCTCCTTCTGGTACATCGAGTGCCTCGCCCGCGCCGGCCGCGTCGAGGAGGCCCATCTCATCTTCGAGGGCGTGCTCGGACACGCCAATCATCTCGGCCTGTTCAGCGAGCAGATCGGCCCGACCGGCGAGCTTCTCGGCAACTTCCCCCAGGCCCTGACCCACCTCGCCTTGATCAGCGCCGCCTTCTATCTCGACCGCGAGCTGTCGGGCGCCGCCGACACAACCTGGCGCCCTTGACGCGCTCGCAAAAGCCGGAGCGATCGCTTAGATTGCGTGCGGGAGACGTCCGTGACCACAACCACAGCCTCTTTCGAGATCTTCAACCACGCCCTGCCGGTCGTGGCAGTGCTGCTGTGGCTCGCGATCTACGTGGTCTATTTCTGGCGCGATCCCGATGTCCGGCGGTGGATCGAGCGGCGGGTTTTCAACTTGGCCAGCCGAGGCCATCGGCCTGAGCGCCTGCTTGCCCCGCACCCCCTCACAATCTTCCGGCCGCCCCCGCCTGCGTCAATGCGGCCGATCAGGCAGCTCCGGGCCGCCACCGGCGGCGCCACGGGATCCGCGGCGCTTGCCATGGCCCCGCTCCGCATCGCCGAATGGCGCGTCGAGCAACTGCCGCTGCGCTACCGTCTCCTCGGCCAGGTGCGCGAGGCCGCCAACGACAATTGACGGTTCGGGACGAACTCGTGCCGCCCCGCGCTCCTTATGGCGTGCAGACCGAGACGAGGAACCGACATGCTCTTCGACCCGCGCACACTCTACCAGCAGCCGCCCTTCGCGCCGCAGCCGCAAGACTTCCCCGGCTCGTCCGCACGGATGTCGCCCGAGCCCGACCACGGCGAGACCAGCTACAAGGGGCATGGGCGCCTGTCCGGGCGGAAGGCGCTGATCACCGGGGCCGATTCGGGCATCGGCCGCGCGGTTGCCATCGCGTTTGCGCGCGAAGGTGCCGACGTCGCGATCTCCTATCTCGACGAGCACGAGGACGCCCGGCAGACGGAGCATTGGGTGCGCGACGCCGGCCGCCGCTCATTGTCGCTTCCCGGCGACATCGCGGTGCCCGCGCACTGCCGCGACATCGTCGGCCGAACCGCCGACGCATTCGGCGGCATCGACATCCTCGTCAACAACGGCGCATTCCAGCACGTTCGCGCGTCTCTCGACGCGATCTCCGACGAGGAATGGGATCGCACGTTCCAGGTCAATGTCGGTTCGATGTTCTACCTGACCAAGGCAGCCGTGCCGCGCATGCCGGCGGGGTCGAGCATCATCAACACGTCGTCCGTGAACGCCAAGCATCCGATGCCAAGCCTGCTCGCCTACTCCGCGACCAAGGCCGCGATCGCCAACTTCACGCTCGGCCTCGCGCAGATGCTGATCGAGCAGGGCATCCGGTGCAATGCCGTGATGCCAGGCCCGATCTGGACTCCGTTTATCGCGGCCGGCATGTCTGCTGATAGTCACAAGGAGTTTGGCAAATCGGTTCCCTTCGGGCGTCCGGGACAGCCTGTTGAACTGGCCTCCACCTACGTCATGCTCGCCTCGACCGAAAGCAGCTACACGTCCGGCGCACTCGTCGCCGTCGCCGGCGGCATGCCAATCTTCTGACCTGGCGCTAGCCCATCAACCCGTCGGATACGCGCGCCCTCGCCAAGTCGAGGGCGCGCCACGCCAGGCACGAAACAAGCTCGCCCACTGCACGGCCAGTAGCGCCGCGACCGAGACCGGATGGAGCAAAACGCCCACGAAGCTCTGCTTGAAGCGCAAGGCGAGGATCAGGCGGATCAGCAGTCCCGCGCCATACGCGGCAAGCGTCACCCTGTCGGGCATCAGAACCACCAGCACGGCCGGCGCGATATGTCCGAGACCGAGCAACAATGTCCAGATCGGCAGGCCCGCTGTCGTTGCCATGCCTTCCGTCGCGTTTTTCGTCAGTCCTTCCCACAGGAGGGCGGCGGTCTCGTACATCCGACACGAGGCGAGCCCGGTCGCATCGAATAGTCCGGTTCCGAACCCGGCCTTGCGGAAGGCGCGCGGCAGCGTGATGCCGTCGTGCCGCGACGCCCTGATCGCCGCATGACCGCCGGCCGCGTGGTAGGCATCCCGCCGTGCGACGAACAACTGGCCGCAGCCCGCACCGAGACTGGGCGCGCGCAAAAGCATGCCGAGCGGGATCGGCAGGTAGCACAGCAGCATCACATGGATCAGCGGCAGCAGCAGGCGTTCGGACCAGCCGAGGGTGATCTGTCGCGGAAATCCGCTCGCCAGCGCGATCGTCGGGTGACGCTGCATGAAGCCGGCGACGCGCAGGAGCGCATCGGCCGACAACCTCACGTCGGCATCGACGAACACCATCAGCGTGTGGCGCGCCTCTGTCGCGAGCGCCGCGCAAGCATGCTGCTTGCCCGACCATCCGGCGGGCAGCGTCGTGCCCTCGATCACGCGCAGTCGGGGATCCTCCACGGACGCCAGGATGTCGCGCGTCCGGTCCGTCGAGTGATCGTCGAGCACGAGCAATTCGATCTCGACGCCTTCGTTGGCGAGCACGCACGCGACTGCGTCCGCGATGTTGCGTTCCTCGTTTCGCGCCGGGATCAGCACGGAGAAGGCCGCGGACGTCGGCGACGGACGCGGTCGCCGGTAGAACGGCAGGTTGATCAGCAGCATCAAGAGCGCCAGAGCCGCCATGGTCAGGCTCGCGACCGCAAGGTCCATCATCCGCCCGCTCCGTGCGCCGGATCGAACCGTCGTCCCCGCAACAGGCTCCTCGCACGACGCCAACCGTCATAGATCCGGTCAGCACCCGTCCGACCACGGATCAGCGTGGTGAAGCGTGCGGGATCGCGCGCCATGCCGTCGCGCGCCAGGTCGTTCATCGTCACCTCGAGCCCTCTCGTCAACCGGGCGGCGATGTCGGCGACCGATCGAGCGCCGTCGAGCGCCACCGGAACGCCGAACCGCGCAAGCGCTTCCGGCCGGCTTTCATCCCAGAATTCGAAGCTCATGGCCAACGGCACCAGGATCGTGTCGGGGTGCCGCCGTGCCAGATGCGCGATCCCGGGTCTGATCAAGACCGGCCTGACGCGCGTGTCGGTGAATGCCCCCTCGGCATTGATCCACATCATCCCGCCTGGCACCGACAGCGCATGTGCGCCGATCTCGAGGAAGCGCCGCGCACCGGACGAACGATCCAGCGCGACCCCGAAGACGCCCATCCGGCGAAAGACGCCGTATCGCTCGAAGGCCATCTGATCCATCGGCGCGAAACCCGGACGCCCCGGATACAGGAGATGCGCCAACACGATGCAGAAGGCCGGATCCCACCAGGATGGGTGGTTGCAGTAGATGATTGCCGGACGGTTCGCTGGCAACACCGGCGCGCCTTCGGCCGCGAGCCGGACGCCATGGAATTCGCGCGACATCCGCCAGCACAGATAGCGGGCGAATAGCGTGAACAGACGCGCCGACCTCAGCGCGACCGGGTCGCCGGCCATCTCGCGCGCCACCGCAATCAGGCCTGCAGCAAGGTCTCTCGACCGCCGACGTTTCGACCTCGCTCGCGCATGTCCTGGTCGATCGTGTCGGCCGCGATCCATCCCGACATCAGCACCATCGGCATCCCCGGTCCGGGATGCGCGGCACCTCCCGCCAGATAGAGACCGGGCAGGTCACGCGAACGGTTGCCGGGCTTGAACGCGCCCATGAACTTGCCGTGGCTTGCCAGCCCATAGATCGCGCCGTTCAGCACCTTGTAGCGCTGATGGATGTCGAGCGGCGTGAGCGCACGCTCTACCTTGATACGGCTCTCGAGGTCGTGCAGGCCAGCCGTCCGCGCGAGCTTGTCGAAAATCACCTTCCGGTAGGCCGGAAACATTACGCTCCAGTCATGGTGCGGCCGCAGGTATGGGGTATGCACCAGGATGTACAGCGACTCGCCCCCCTCCGGCGCGGATCCGGGTTCGGTGGCCGATGTCGCCGCCAGATAGCAGGTGGGATCCGGCGCGGGCTCGCCACGGTCGTAGATGAAGTCGAACTCCTCCTCCGGATCGCGCGAGAAGACGAAATTGTGATGCGCCAGATGCTCGTAGCCACGATCGAGACCGAGATAGAGCACGACCCCCGAGCAGGCCGGCTCGCGTCCGTTCCATCGCCGTCCGAACCGACGCGCCGGCACGCCACCCACCAGCTCCCGGTATGTCCGCACCGCATCCATGTTCGACACCACGTTGGACAAGGCAACCGCCTCGCCATCGCCCGTCTCCACACCCCAGACGCGGCCGCCCGACTGCAGGATGCGGGTGACGTCGGTCCCGATCCTGAATTCCACGCCGAGCGAGCGCGCGAGCGTCTCGAGCGCGACCGGCACCGCGCGAGTGCCCCCACGCGGGAACCAGATGCCCTCGTCGGTCTGCATATGCCCGATGCTGCACAGGACCGCCGGCGAGGCATAGGGCGACGAGCCGATATATTGCACGAAATGGTCCAGCATCTGGGCGGCGCGCGCATCGGGAACGCGCTTCCTGATCTCGCGCGCGACGCTCGAACCCATGCGGAGCGAAGCCACGTCGCGGAGCGTCGCGAGGTCCATGTTGCGCCGCAGATCGATCGTGTCGGTGATGTCCTCGACCGAACGCCAGAAGAAGAACTTCCGGCTCACCTCGTGCAGGTGCTCGCTCATCGCGATGAAGTCGCGGTAGCCCTGATCGGTGCCCGGTGCCGCGTGGCACTTCAGCGTCGCCGCCATCGCATCGACATTCTCGACCAGATCCATCACGCTGCCGTCGTCGAAGAAGCAGCGCCACTGCGGATCGAGCCTGATCAGGTCGAGCACGTCCTCCATCCGCTGACCGGCCTCGGCGAAGATCCTCGCCAGCACCGACGGCACCGTCAGGATGGTCGGTCCCATATCGAAGCGGTACCCGTCCTGCTCGAACTGCGCCGCCTTGCCGCCGAGCCAGTCGTTCTTCTCGAACAGGATCACCTTGTAGCCGCGCGCGGCCAGCGTGCAGGCGGATGCGAGCCCGGCAAGGCCGCCGCCGATGATCCCGACCGGCAGGGTCCTCATCCGACCTCCTCGAACACCGGCTCGTGCCTGACCGGCATCAAGCTGTCCTGCGACTTCAAACCGAGGTCGTCGGCGAGCAGGCGCATCGAGATCCGCGCCCCCTCGAAGATCACCGGCAACCCGCTTCCCGGATGGGTTCCGCCGCCGACGATGTAGACGCCGTCGAGTTCCTCGAACCGGTTGTGCGGGCGCCAATGCAGCATCTGCCCGATATTGTGGGCAAGATTGAAGACCGCCCCTTTGTGGACATCGAAATCCTGCTCCCATTCGTCGGGCGTCACCATCCGCTCGTAGCGGATGCGTGTCTCGAGATCGGGCAGTCCGGCCTTGGCGAGCCGCTGCATCGCCACCGCCCTGAACTTCGCCCGCAGCGCCTCGTCCCAGACGATACCGCCCGATTCCAGCCGGTTCCCCACCGGGATCAGCACGTAGAGCGTGGAATGGCCGGGCGGCGCCAGCGCCGCATCCGTCACGCAGGCATTCTGCATATAGAACGAGGGCGTCCGCGGTGGCGCCTTCGCATCCTCGATCTCGAGGAAGTTGGTCCGGAAGTCGTCCGAGAGGAAAATCGTATGGTGCGCGATGCCGTCGAGCGGACCCTCGATGCCGAGATAGAGCATGAAGGCGGAACACGAGTATTTCTTGGCCGCCAGCTTGCGGTCCGTCCAGCGCTTGCGCTTGGCGTCCGGCACGAGCTTGGTCATCGACCGGGCAAAATCCGCGTTGATCACCACCGCGTCGGCCCGCGACAGCCCCGCGTCCGTTCGCACGCCCACCGCCCGCCTGCCCTCGATCTCGAGCGCACGCACCGGTTCGCCGAGCCTGAACCTGACCCCCATCATGCGCGCGACGTCGGCCATCGCGCGCATCACCGCACCCGTGCCGCCCCTCGGATGATAGATCCCGAATTCGTGCTCCATGAACGCCAGGATCGTGAACAGGCTCGGACAACGATAGGGCGACATGCCGAGATACTTGCTCTGGAACGAGAAGGCGAGGCGTACGCGCGGATCGGCGAAGTGCCGGGCGAGGTCTCGATCGACCGTCGACAATGGCCGCAGCATCGGCAGTGCGCGCAGCATCCCGGCACTGACCAGCGATCGAGGACCGCTGAATTCCTGGCCGAGGACAACCTTGAACTTCTCGAACTTGCGCCGGTTCTCCTCGACGAAGCGGGGAACATTCGCAGCGTCCCCCGGCGAGATGCGCGCGATCTCGCGCTGCAGTCCCGCAAGGTCGGACGGGATACGCAGCGACGGGCCATCCTCGAACTTGAGGTCGTAATGGGTCGCGAGCCGGATCAGCTCGACATGGTCCTCGAGCCGATAGCCGCAGGTGGAAAAAATCTCCGCGAGCAGTGTCGGATACAGAAAGAAGGTCGGACCGACGTCGAAATGGAACCCGCCCGACGGCGAACGAGCGTGGATCGAGCCCGACCGGCCCCCGACCTCCGCGTGCCGTTCGAAGACTGTCACCTCGGCGCCCGCCTGCGCCGCCAGCATCGCGGCGGCCAGGCCGCCTGGTCCGGCGCCGACGATCGCGACCCGTCGATTGATGCCTGGACCGCTCACGCAAGCCCTCGCGCGTCTCGCGCGACTATTGACGTCAATGGTGCGTTCCCCCTGCATCAAGACAGCTCGCGACGGCCGGGGTTGCCCCGCGCCGAATCCGGCCGGGATAGAATTGGGCGCATGAGCGGACTTGTCACTATAGCGTCCGCGACGGACCGGCTGCGCGCCGCGTCCAGCGCTTGGCACGCGCGCGGCGCGCCGGGGCGCCTTGCCGTCATCGGCCGCTTCCGCCGCCTTCTCGCAGGGCGCGCTGTCGAGGTCGCGCGCCTCGCCTGCGCTTGGCGCTCCACCGCCGACACGCTGACCGCCGAAATCCTGCCGCTGCTGGAGGCGGCCCGGTTCCTCGAGCGACGCGCGGCCGGCCTCCTCGCCCCCGTGCGGCTCGGCTCGGCCGGGCGCCCGCTCTGGCTCGCCGGCGTCGAACAGGTCGTGATCCGCGCTCCGTTCGGCGCCGTCCTGATCCTGGGCCCCTCGAACTATCCTCTGATGTTGCCCGGCATCCAGGCCCTGCAGGCGCTGGCCGCGGGCAACGCGGTGGCGTGGAAGCCCGGGCGCGGCGGGGCCGCTGCGGCGTCCTCGATGGCGGCCCTCCTGTTCGAGGCGGGCCTGCCCACGGACCTCCTCGACATCGCGGGCGAGGACGACGCCGCCGGTGAGAGGCTCGCATCAAGCGGCTTCGACCGGATCGTGCTGACCGGCTCGGCCGCGACCGGCCGCGCGGTGCTGGCGCGCGCGGCCGAAAGCCTCACCCCGTGCACGGTCGAACTGTCCGGCGCCGACCCGGTCTTTGTCCTGTCGGGTGCCGACCCGGACCTCGTGATCGCGAGCCTCGCCTATGGACTGCGGCTGAACGGCGGGGCCACCTGCATCGCCCCGCGGCGTGTCATCGTGCAGCGCCCGGCGGCCTCTTGGCTCGAGCGCCGCTTGGCAGCGTCGATTACCGGCCTCCCTCCCGCGGCCGTCGCACCACGCGCGCTCGAGGCGCTCCGATCGTTGGCGGCCGACGCGATCGCGCGCGGCGCGCGCCCGATCGGCGCTGTCCCCGAGCCCGGCGCGCCCGCGATGGCACCACTGCTGCTCGCGGACACCCCGCACGATCCCGCGCTGTTAACACGCGACATCTTTGCCCCCTGGCTCGCCCTCGTGCCTGTCGAAAACATCGACGCCGCTGTCACCGTCGAGCAGTCCAGCCGCCTGGCACTCGGCGCCAGCATCTTCGGCCCTGTCGCCGCGGCCCGCGCGGTCGCCGACCTGCTGCCTGCCGGCAACGTCACCATCAACGACCTCATCGTGCCCACTGCCGATCCCAGGCTCGGCTTCGGCGGCACACGCGACAGCGGCTTCGGCACTACTCGCGGGCCCGAGGGCCTGCTCGAGATGACCCGGCTGCGCACGATCAGCGTCCGCCGTCAGCGTGGCTTCCGCCCGCATCTGCAGCCGCCGCGTCCCGATGACGAGCGCCGGATGGCGGGCCTGATCGCGCTCCTCCATGCCGGCACCGGACGCAGGCAAGCGCTCGCGCGCCTGCTTGGACGGGCCGCCGACGCGGCCCATATCGATCTGGTCTAGCGAGGAGAGGCGATGCAGTTCCGGTCGCTCTACAGGCACGGCTTCGCCCGCGTCGCCGCCTGCACGATCGAGGTCGAACTCGCCGATCCGCGAGCCAACGAAGCGGCGACGGTGCACGAGGCGCGCGCGCTGTCAGAGCGCGGCGTCGCGTTGGCTGTGTTCCCGGAACTCGGCCTCTCCGGCTACGCGATCGACGACCTTCGCCAGCAGGATGCCCTGCTCGATGCGGTCGAGCGCGCCATCGCCGGCATCGCCGAGGCCAGCGCCGGCCTGCTGCCCCTCCTGCTCGTGGGTGCCCCGATCCGCCATCGTGACCGCCTGTTCAATTGCGCGGTGGCGATCCATCGCGGCGCGATCCTGGGCGCCGTCCCGAAAATCCACTTGCCGAACTACCGCGAATTCTACGAGGCCCGGCACTTCGCCTCCGGCCTCGATCTCGCCGGCGACATCGCGACCATCGCGGGCCGCGCGGTCCCGTTCGGCACCGACCTGCTGTTCGAGGCGGCCGACGTCCCGGGCCTGACCATCCATGCCGAGATCTGCGAGGATGTCTGGGTCCCGATCCCCCCCTCGTCCATGGCGGCGCTCGCGGGGGCGACCGTGCTCGCCAACCTGTCGGCCAGCAACATCACCGTGGGCAAGGCCGACGAGCGCAGCCTGCTCTGCCGATCGCAGTCCGCACGCTGCCTCGCGGCCTATCTCTACGCCGCCGCGGGCGCCGGCGAGAGCTCCACCGACGTCGCCTGGGACGGCCAAGTCTCGATCTTCGAGAACGGCGAGCTCCTCGCCGAGACCGCGCGCTTTCCGCGCGGGAGCATCTCCGCGGTCGCCGACATCGATCTCGACGGCATCCGCCAGGAACGCATGCGCCTGACCTCGCTCGACACCAACCGCGCCGCGCTTCGCGACCGGCCGCCCTATCGCCGTATCGCCTTCCGGGTCGATCCGCCGGACGCCGATCTCGGCCTGGAACGGCGGGTCGCTCGCTTCCCCTTCGTCCCGTCCGATCCCGCCCTGCTCGAGCGCGACTGCTACGAGGCGTACAACATCCAGGTCTCCGCCCTCGTCCAGCGCCTGCGCGCCGCCGGGATCGAGCGCATCGTTATCGGCGTGTCGGGAGGACTCGATTCCACCCAGGCGCTTCTCGTCGCCGCCCAGGCTTTCGACCTGCTCGAACGTTCACGTGCAGGCATCCTCGCCTACACCATGCCCGGCTTCGGCACCTCCGATCACACCCGCCAGAACGCGCTGGCGCTGATGGACGCCCTCGGCGTGACCGCCCGCACGCTCGACATCCGCCCCGCCGCAACCCGCATGCTGACCGACATCGACCACCCCGCTGCGGCCGGCAAGCCCGTCTACGACGTCACCTACGAGAACGTCCAGGCCGGCTTGCGCACCGACTATCTGTTCCGCCTCGCCAACCAGCAGGGCGGCATCGTGCTGGGCACCGGCGACCTGTCGGAGCTCGCGCTAGGCTGGTGCACCTATGGCGTGGGCGACCAGATGTCGCACTACAACGTCAACGCGGGTGTCCCCAAGACGCTCATCCAGCACCTGATTCGCTGGGTGATCGCATCGGACCAGTTCGATCGCCGCGTCGGCGACACGCTCGCCTCGATCCTCGCCACCGAGATCACTCCCGAGCTCGTCCCCTCCGGCGAGCAGGCCGCCATCCAGAGCACCGAGCAGATCGTGGGACCTTACGCCCTGCAGGACTTCAACCTGTTCCACATCCTGCGCCATGGCGCGCGCCCGTCGCGCGTCGCCTTCCTCGCCCTTCATGCCTGGCAGGACGCGCAAGCGGGCCCCTGGCCGCCCAACTTCCCCGATCATGCGAGGGCGCAGTACACGCTCGGCGATATCCGCCATTGGCTCGACATCTTCCTCCGGCGCTATTTCGGCTTCAGCCAGTTCAAGCGCTCGGCGATGCCGAACGGCCCTAAAGTGTCCGCGGGCGGCGCGCTCTCGCCACGCGGCGACTGGCGCGCGCCGTCCGACGGCAATGCCCGGATCTGGCTCGAGGAGCTGCAGACCGTGCCCGACTGAGCAGGATCTCAACGCGGCCGGGGCTCGGCGCTGCCGAGTCGGAGCCATGCGTGGCGCTCCGTCATGAACGCGACCAGCGCCGGCTTGTTGGCGGCCGTCTCGGTTACCGCATTCGTCATCGACCCGCCGTGCGCCCTGTATTCGGCGAGCGCGTCCGGCTGCCAGACGCCGAATTGGCCAAGCTCCGCCAGCCGGCACCACAGCGCATAATCCTCCCAGCCGCGTGCGTCCGGCCGATCGTAATAGCCACCCGCCGCCGCCCACGCCCATTTGGCGACCAGCGCCATTGCATCGATGTAGTTGCCAGGCACCAGCCGCTCCGGCGCGTAGGGTGCGGCGTTGATCGGGTGGCTCTTCTCCCCGAACCGCCGGATCGCCGGATAGGCGTAGGCCGCGCCCTCGCGTCGCACGAGATCGAGCAGGCGTTCGCAGCAGGACGGCAGCAGCCGGTTGTCCGCGTCGAGCGACATGATGAACGGTGCCTCGGACGCGGCAAACGCGGCGTTCCGTGCCGGTCCCAATCCCGCGTTGGCACGCGTCCGCGCCACGCTGACGCGGGTGAACCGTCCCCGGTTCGCGCGGACCCAGGTGAGGATCGTCTCGACCGAGCCGTCTGTCGAGCAGTCGTCGACCACCACCAGTTCGATCGCGTCCAGGGTCTGATCCGCGACCGACTCGAGTGCCTCGCCGATGAACCGCTCGTAATTGAACGAAGTGATCGCGATCGAGACCTCGGCCTCGCGCAACGTGTCATGGGCGAACAGGCTCTCGGTATCGGCCACCGGCGGCGTGCCGAAGCTCGCGAACGCACCGCGCCGGATTTGAAGCTCGTGCGAGCGGGCGGCCTGCGCCGCGCCATCGAGCCCGCGCAGCAGGTTGTCCCAGAATGCGGCCGTCCGTTGCGGCCCGAACCGCCACAGCACGTCGCAGTAGGCGGCGAACCCGAGCCGGGCGCGCGTGCCCGGCTCGTCGACCAGCCGCAGCAGCGCCTGCTTCCACGCCGCCTCGTCGCCGGCGAGCAGTCCGGTCCGGTCATGCGCGATCGCGCGCAGATAGGGCCCCGTCGGGCTCGCCACGCAGGGGATCTGCGCCAGGGCTGCCTCGACATACTTGATTTCGCTCTTTGCCTCGCAGAACACGTTGCCGAATTCGAGCGGGCAGATCGCGATGTCGAAACGGGCGATCTCGCCGCCGAGCGCCTCGACCGCGACCATCTCGCGCCACTCGATCCGGTCCTCGAGGCCGGCGAGCGGGGGGAACTCGCCGGTGATCAGCATGTCACCGTCCTTGTCGTTGCGGAACAACACCAGGCGCGCCTGCGGGCGCTCGCGCAGGACCGCCGCGATCGCTCCGACGGCTTGCGCCACGTCACGCTGGTGCGACTGCGTGCCTGCCGCATAGCCGATCCGGATCAGACCGTCGGGCGGTGCCAGCGTCCGTGCCCGCCTCTCGAGGCGCGCCAGCCCGTGCGCCGCCTCGTCGAAGCTGTTCGGGATGACCAGGCAGGCCGCATGGACGAGGCGCAACTGGTCCGCGAGCTCGTCGGTCGTCGCGATCCCGAAGTCGGACGCCTTCAGGGTCCGGCGCAGCAACTCGAAATGCCGCGCCACGTCGTCTTCCTCGACATACAGCGTCCGGATGCCATCGATCACCGCGGTACGCGCCAGCGCCGGGTCGACCATCAGGTCATCGACGTCGAACGCGATCCGCGTCCCGGCGCCGCGCGCCAGGCCGATCATCGTCTCGACATGCTGCGACCAGCTCGCGCGCCACAGAACCAGCAGATCGACGCCACGCAGCGCGTCGGGTCCCACATCCTCGATCCGTATCCAGCCCGCCGCGCGCCCGGTCGCGGCCACCGCGCGGCACTGACGGCGGGCCCGGAATTCGGCGCCGGCCGTATCCGGCTCGCCGGCCACGAACAGGACCGAGCCGGCCGCTCTCGCCGGCAGCGGTGCGACCGAAGCGGGAACCGCCCGACCAGATCCGGCGTCGGCGCCGCGCCAGCCGCGGCGCTTCGCCGTAACCGCCAGCTTCAGCTCCAGCGCGTGACGATCCCGCTCGGCCTGCAGCAGCCGCTCCTCGAGCAGGGACACACGCCGACGGGCCTCGGCCCATTCCGCCTCGACGACGGGCAGCCGCGCGAGCTCCCGCGCCAGCCGGCGCCGGTCGCGCAGCGTCTCGACCAGCATCTGCTGACGAGCGGGTCCGGATGGATCATTGACTGCCGCGTCGAGCGCGTGCGCGGCAAGCGCCTGCTGTCGCCAGCGCTCCCCGAGTGCCGCGAACCGGGCACGCAGGCGCGCGAGCATCGGACCGCCCGAGATCGCGACACGCCATAGCGCGCGCAGGGCAGGGGAGGCGGGCTCGCCCACGAACACGACGCTCAGGCCGCCATCATGGGGGAAGTGGACATGGGTGCGGCCGAGAGCGAGCGCCGCGGCATCGCCGGAACCGAGGCCATGCAGCACCAGCAGCGCATCCTCCGACAGCGATGGCCGCCAGGACGCTCCGCCCGCATGCCAGAGATCGGCATCCGCATGCAGCAACGCGACGCTCGCGGCCGGGACCGGCAGCGGCGCGTCGGCCCGCGCGTGCGCCGACCGCGCGAAGCCGGAGAACGGACGCGCCAGCGCCGCGGCGATCGGATCGGGCGGCCGGCCGTCGATCTCGATCGTCACCGCCTCGCCCGGGATCGCCTCCCGGACGAGCGCCTCGCAGAGCGAGGCGTGGAACATCAGCCGGGTCGTGATGCCGACGGTCAAGGGTGGCTCGGACGCCGCGACCAGCCAGGCGGCCAGCGGCAGATGGCCATAGCCGTCGCCGGCCGGGCTGACGGCCAGGTCGACGACGAACGGTCGGTCCATCAGCCGGTCGAGCGAGGCCGACAGCAGGACGTCGAGGCTTTCGAGCGCCGAGCGCTCGCCAGGTGCCGCGTCGTTGATCAGGTCCATCACAAGCCTCCCGCGATCTTCATGATCTTCCATTCCGCGCGAACCTGGAACTCTCGCCGGTCGAAAAATGGCAAGGGACGGTCCGAACGTTCCATTTTTGAGCCGGCGCCGCGCGCTATAACATAGATACGAGATTGCAACGTGTCGTTATGGCCAAGTAACTTCCGCCGGCGCTGGTCACCGTTCCTGGCCGTGCATCGATCGCATTTCGGCAAAGGATGATGACATGGCTACTTCGGTCACGATCAGCGGCAGCGACGGAAGTTCACTGGTCGCCCTGACGGGCAATGACTACGTCAACTCCCACCTCAGTATGTTCCAGTCGATGACGGCACAGTTCGCCACGCAGGGCTTCAACACCTTCAACGCGAGCAGCAACCAGATCGACATCGTCAACAATTTCGGCACCGTCGCCGTGACCGGCGGAGCCTCCTCGGGACCGGCCAACATCGTCGTCGGCGACGGTACCAACCTGACCTACATCGGCGGCAGCAGCGACGTCCAGATCGTCGGCGGCAACGGCAACGACCTGGTCTTCGCCGGCTCGGGCAACGATACCTTGGCCCTGGGCACCGGCAGCGACCAGATCTATCTCGGCTCCGGCACCACCGTCGTCTCCGTGCAGGGCGCCGACTTCATCCAGGCCGGCTCCGGCAACGCGGGGATCGCGGTCGAGGCGAGCGGCGCCACGATCAATGGCGGCTTCTCGGGCACGCTCCTCGTCGACCTGGCCGGCGGCACCAGTTCCACCATCAACGTGATCAACGGGACAAACATCTTTGCCGCATCCGGCGCAACGGCAACCGTCAACGCCTTCGGCGACACCACCATCACCGGCCTGTCGGGCAGCACGACCCAGTACGACCAGCTCAACGGCACGCTCAAGTTCGTGGGCATCGGCGGCTCGGTCTCTGTTGCCGGCGGTGCGGCCGCCGGCAACGACACCCTCTATGGCGCCAGCGGCGCGAACATCGTCCTGACCGGCAGCGCGCACAACAACGTCTTCGTGGCCAATGATCCGAACTACGCCGACGGCGGCCCGGTGACCCTCGACGGATCGGCCGCCAGCGGCGGCAACCAATTCTGGGCCGGGTCCGGCAACGCGAGCCTGATCGGCGGCGTCGGCGGCGACACGCTCGTCGGCGGCCAGGGACATGCGACGATCGTGGGCGGCGTCGGCTCGTCGGCCAACTTCTTCGATCTGTTCGCGGCCGGCTCGGGCTCCGGCACCAGCCTGACGATCGAGCATTTCGGCGAGGTGGCGAGCAACCAGCTCACCCTGTTCGGTTTCGGCGGCAGCGCGGCGGCCTCCATCATCGCCGGTGCGCAGCAATCCGAGGCCGGGGTGACGCTCAACCTCTCCAATGGTGCCAGCATACTGCTGACCAACGTCAGCAAGTCCATGCTCAACACCACCAACGTCGTCTCCACCTCGTAGGCACAGTAACCTGTCATTATAACGCAAGAACTGCGGCCGGGTCTCGCGACCCGGCTCGGCTCCGGCGGCGGCGCGTTGCTGGATCGGCGGATCATCACCGGAGCTCGATAGATGTTAGCGCACGAAAATGTGACCAATGGTTCCCGGGGCCGATTGCCCCGAATTCCGGCACTCCTTTCCCCACCAGACAAGCAGTTCCTAACAGAAGCCCAAACATCCAAACGGGTTTTACAGCCTTTTGAGACGGCTTGCGCGGCTTTCTCAAGCCTTTGTCATTTTTGAGACGGGCTTTTTATATTGCGTCGCAACGCTGACCTACTGTATCTCGGCGCCGGAACGAGGCTTCGGGCTGGCGCACCCTGGCGCGCATGCGGGGACCTCGACTGAGGACGGGACATGGCAACCTCTACCGGTACAGTCACAATACACGGCGCTTCTGGTATCAGCTCCGTTCTGTCGGTTACCAACGACGCGTTCGGCCTGAGCCTCGCGTCCTCGTTTCAGTCGCTGACCGCGCAACTCGTTTCATCCCCATCCGGCTATTTCGACTTCCTGCCCGGATCGAGCTTCGTCGCGGTCGAGAACGGGCTTGGCAAGACAGGACTGACGGCCCCGTCCGGCGCCGTCACCGTTCTCGGTTCCGATGGCGGCAACCTAGTCTACAACGGGCCACTGACAGGCACCTCGAACACCGCCGTCATCATCGGTGGCAACGGCGACGACACGGTCTCCACCGGCGCCGGTTCCGATACCGTGGCTCTCGGCGCTGGCCACAACGGGATCGTCATCGGCGACAACGGGTCCGTCGACTCCGCCGGAACGGACACCGTGATCGCCGGTCTCGGGACGACGACCGTGACCGTGTCGGGCGCCAACTCCTACATCGGCAGCTCGGAGTATCCCGGCGCGTCCCTGAATGTCGACGCCTCCGCCGGCACCAACACGACGATCTACACCGTCTCCAACGCCACCGTCACCGGCGCATCCGTGGGCAACACGACGATCGACGGCTACGGCCCGACCACCGTCTTCGCCGGCGCCGGCGGCACCACCTACAGCGGCGGCCAGGCTGTCCTCAACGGCTCGAAGGGCGAGACCGACAACGTCACCGGCGCCGTCACGTCCGACACCCTCTACGGCGCCAGCGGCACGACGATCAACTTCACCGGCTCGACCTCCGGCAACATCTTCGTCGCCAACGACCCGGCTCACACCATCGGCGGGACCGTCCGCTTCGATGCGAGCAGTGCCACCGGCAACAACCAGTTCTGGGCCGGCTCCGGCAACGCCACCCTGATCGGCGGTACCGGTTCCGACATCCTCGTCGGCGGCAACGGCGCATCCACCCTCCAGGGCGGCAGCGGCGCCGCCAATTTCTTCGATCTCTTCAGCGTCAACGGCGGCTCCGGGACAAGCGTCACCATCAACGATTTCGGCTCCGCCGCCGGCAACACGATCACCCTCTTCGGCTACGGGGCCAGCGGCGTGTCCTCGGCCGTGCAGAACCAGGCCCAGAGCGGTGGCAACACCACCATCACGCTCGGCGACGGCTCGACCATCAAGCTCCTCGGCGTCACCCACGTCACCGGCTCCAACTTCCTGTCCACCGAGCCCGGAAGCAGCACCTAAGCCGTCTCGTCGCTTCCACCTCCGCAGGCAATGGCCGGGTTCACGCCCGGCCATTTTCTTTCGGCCCTATCGCCATCCGCCCAACAGGTCGCGCACGACCCTCAGCCGATCCTCGCGCAGCACGAGCTGCAGCATCGTCTGCCGTGCATCGAGCCCGATGCGCCCGGCTACATTCCGATCGCCTAACGCGGCCCGCAGCATCGGCACGTCAACCACTCCCAGCGACGCCAGCACCCGCTCCCAATCCCCGACACCCAGAATCCGCGACGGATTGCAGCGGAGCAGTTCCACCTTCAGGAACGGCACCGCCCCGCTCGACAGCAACGCGCGCCACCGGAAATGCATCGGATTGGTGGCGATGAGCGCCGACGGCCTGATCCTGAACCGCGCGCGGTAACGCGCCCCCACATCCAGTCCCTCGGCCTCGAAGGCAGCTGACAGGCCGAGCTCGCCATGAGTGATGATCTCCGGCTTGCTCATCGCCGCGAACGGCAGGTCGAACAGCCGTCCCACCGCGCGGCTGCGGAATGCGGCCCCCGACATCCACACGAACCACGATTGCAGATGCGGCCGTCCCTCGCGGCTCTCGACCATGCCCCACGCATCGAAACCCTCCATCGCCCGCACGATCGGCACGAGCGGCTTGAACGGCCCGAACACGCTATCGTTGGCGAGCAGGATCTCGTCCGCGCCGTCCGCGGAACCCTCTCGGATCAGATCCTGCCAGGCGCCGAAATCGAGTCCGCCATTACGCCGCGTCCGTATCCTGACGCCGATCCGCTCAAGTATCGATCGGTCGGCGGCCGCGATCTCGGATGATCCGGACAACGCCGCATGGACCTCGAACCCCGCCTCGACCAATGCAGTCATGTAACGAATGGACGGCATCGGCAACGGACCCTCACGATGATATTGCGCGAACAGGCAGACCCGCCGCCCTCCCGTGCCACCCGTCTGCGTTCCCGTCTTCTGTGTCATCAAGGTCGCGCATCCTTCGAGATCATGCCGACAGAATCCATGAGCCTGGGCAAGACCCCTGGTAAAGCCTCGAACGACCGGTTAAATGGCGAACGTCAGCGGCGACGCCGATTCGCCTGTTGCCGCGTCACGACCGAAATATGCAGAGGAGAACATCACACATCATGAGCAAGGCATTCATCGCCGGCGTCCTCCAGGATTCCATCGACTGCACCGGCGTCGCCGCCAACCAGGCCGCGAGCGACCTCATCGGTGCCATCGTCAAGGAACTCAAGAAGGAGGGCGGCTTCACGCTTCCGTCGTTCGGAACCTTCACCGTCCGCAAGACCAAGGCGCGCAAGGCGTTGAACCCGCGCACCGGCGAGCCGGTCAAGGTCAAGGCAGGCAAGACGGTCCGTTTCAAGGCCAGCCCGAATCTCAAGAAGGCGGTCTGATCCGCGCAGGGGAATGCGCCGTCCGGTGCATTCCCGCCGGCTGGCTGGGGCGGGAGGATTCGAACCTCCGCATGGCGGAATCAAAATCCGCTGCCTTACCGCTTGGCTACGCCCCAATCTCCGGCCTCTGATAAGTCGGCGCGACGCTCTTCCGCAAGGGTGTGGCGTTCGACATCCGGCTCGAAACTGCAAACCTGGCCAAGGCTGTCGCGTCGGACCACAACGCGCGCAAGCTGCGGCAGCAGCGGTTTGACAACCCCGAAGATCCACGCCGCCAGGTTCTCCATCGTTCCGGGTCCCAGATCCTCGATCAGGTCGAGCAGCCGATGATCGAGTCGTTCCCGTAATACCTTGATCGCTTCGCCCACCACGCCGAGATCGACCAGCATGCCGCTGTCGGGATCACGCGTGCCGCGCAGCACGAGTTCGGCACGATAGGAATGCCCGTGGATACGCGCGCTGCCTTCCGTCTCGATCGTGCGCGCAAGCGTATGGGCGGCCTCGAAGCCGAACGACTGGCTGAGCTCGATCAAGCGATCCCCACGATCTTGTGGGTCTGCACGCTCAGCCGCCAGCGCGGATGCGCGAGGCAATACGCGATCGCGGCCGCGGTCGCCGTCTCCCGGTCCGGGCCGTCCATCGGCTGCAGCAGGAAATGACGGAAGCCCAACGACTCGAATAGCGCCGGCGGCGCTTCGGCCTGCGGGTAGACCAGCTTGAGCTCGTCGCCCCGCGTGATCGCGAGCCCGTTGCAACCCTTCGGACTGACGCAGATCCAATCGATCCCGTTCGGCGCCGCGATGGTCCCGTTCGTCTCGACCGCGATCTCGAAGCCGCGCACGTGCAGTGCCCTGATCAGCGCCTCGTCGACCTGCAGCAGAGGCTCGCCACCCGTCAGCACCACCAGGCGCCGCGCATCGCGGCCCGGCCAGACGCCGTCGATCAGGCTCGCGAGCCCTGCCGCGTCGAAACGTCCGCCCTTCTCGCCGTCCAGGCCCACGAAGTCGGTGTCGCAGAACCGGCACGCCGCTTCCGCCCGATCCTCCTCGCGTCCCGACCAGAGATTGCAGCCCGCGAAACGACAGAACACCGCAACGCGTCCCGCGTTGATTCCTTCGCCTTGCAGCGTCAGGAACACTTCCTTGACCGCATAGGACTTCGCGCGCGTGACCGTGCGGAACAGCGAACTCGTCGTCATCGCGGGGCTCTAGTTCGAACCTGACGGCGGCGCAAGCCGCCTCAGGCCGGCGGCTCCTCCTCCGGCACCACGACCGCGGCCAGCGCCGGGTCCACCTCCGGCGCCGCCTCCTCGGGCACCGGTCGCAACGCCTCCTCGTAGCGCGACGCCCGGTCGAGCGCGCGGTCGAGTGCTGCCATCGTGCCTGCCAGATCGGGGCTCTCGTCCTTTTCCCAGGCGCGCAGCGCGTACAGCCAGATGGCGAGCAGGCCGTTGACCCGGAACGCGCCGCGAAACCCGGTGGCCTCGATCCCCGCCCCTTCCAGCATCCAGCGCATGCTGCGCGATGTCGCGTCCGTCAGCAGCAGCCCTGTCGGCAGGTCCCCGGGCAACGCGCGCAGCAGCGCGATCACGCCGCCACGGTGCTGCTGCAGCACGTCGAACCGGCGCATCAGCATGTCGAACAGGCGCTCGCGCGGGCTCGGCGCCGGCGCGCCGGCAAATCCCTCACCCGCCGCTTCCGCCAGCGCCGCCTGGTCGGCGAGCGAGCCGAGCCGCAGCAGCAGGGCGGGGGCACCCGGGAAGCGCTCGCGCGTTCGATCGAGCGGCAGGTCCGCGGCCCGCGCCGCATCAACCAGGTTGAGGTTGCGCCATCCGCGCTCCGCGACCTGGGCGAAGGCGCTCGTCAGCAGCGCCTGGTCGAATTCGGTCGCATCCGCGTCGCCGCTCATTTCCGCCCTCCTGCCTGCTTGGCTGAGTTGACGATGGCACCCCCCGGGTCAAGAAGCGAGTTCACGCGATCGCGCCGCCGCCGCCGCCACCGCTTCGCCGATCAGGTCCGGCAGGCCACCCTGTCGCATCAGCACCGACAGGGCCCGCTCGGTCGTCCCGGCCTTGCTCGTCACCGCCTCGCGCATCGTCCCGGCGTCCGTCTCGTCCGCGACCAGCAGCGCACCGGCGCCCGCGACGGTCGCACGGGCCAGCGCCCGCGCGACGGCGACCGGCAGCCCCGACCGCACGGCCGCCGCCTCGAGCGCCTCGGCGAGCAGGAACACGTAGGCCGGCCCCGAACCCGAGACCGCGGTCGCGGCATCGATCAGCGCCTCGTCGTCGAGCCATTCGACCTGTCCGACCGCGGCGAGCAGCCGTCCGGCCGTGCGAGCCTGCGCCTGCGTGACTTCGGGTGACGCGAAGGCCGCCGTGATGCCGCGCCCGATCGAGGCCGGCAGGTTCGGCATCGCCCGCACCCAGGCCGCGGCACCCGTCTCTCGTCGCATCGACGCGATCGTCCGGCCGGCCATGATGGAGACGAACAACGCGCCCGCAAATCGCGCGCCCAGCTCGGGAAGCACCTCCGAAGCCAGTTGCGGCTTGACCGCGATCACCACCGCCTCGGGTGTGAAGTCCGCCGGCACGTCGTCCAGCCTCCGGGCCGTGCGATGCGGCGCGTCCGCCTCGGCCGCTTGCGGGTCGACGACGATCGACGCCGAGAGCCCGTCTCCGATCCAGCCGGCGAGCAACGCCGAACCCATCCTGCCGCAGCCGACGAGAAGCAGCGGCGGAATCGCCGCTTCCCCGGCCGCGGGCGCGCTCAAATCACGCTTCGCCGGCGCATTCCAGCATTGCCGCCTCGATCGCCTCGGCGGCGGGTTTGCCGCCCCAGAGCACGAACTGGAACGCCGGATAGAATCGCTCGCATTCGGTGATCGCGATGTCGACCATGTCCTCGAGGCTTTCGCTCGACGCGCCATGCGTGCCGCGCAACAGGATCGAGTGGCGGAACAGCGGCATGCCGTCGTCCTGGTCCATCCCGAAATGGCCGAACCACAGGCGCTCGTTGGCCAACGCCAGCAACTCATACAATTCCCGCCGTCGCGGCGCCGGAACCTTCAGATCGAATGTGCAGGTGAAGTTCATCGCGCTGATTTCGCGCGACCAGCTGAAATACAGGCCGTAATCACACCATTTTCCTGGCGCCTCGGCCGCCATCTCGGAGTCGCTCCTCCGATCGAAGGCCCACTCGTTGGCGGAGACGATCTGCTCCATCAGATCGATCGGGTTGGCGGCGGCGTCGCTGTGGGAAAGGCTCAGAGCGGACATGCGGGTCTCCCCAGCTGGAGGAAGGCCTTGAACCGGGCGCTCAGCAGATTCGCGCAACCGGCTCTCAAAGCCTATGGGCCAACCCGCCGGACTGCAAGCCGTCCTAGCCGGGACCGGTCGCCGGCTCCTCCGGCGGCGGTCCCCCGAGGCCGCCTTCCTGATGGCCGCCCTCGTTGTGGAGCGGCTCCATCTCGTTCCCACCTCCCTTCTCGAGTGCCTGCACGCGCCGCTCCAGCGCCGCGATCCGCAACGCCGTGTCCTCCTGGCCCGCGCGCGCGTTCGCGGCCATCTCGAGCGCCGCGTCGAACTCGTCGCGCCTGACCAGCTTCATCCCGCGCAAGGCCTCGTCGATCCGCGCGCGCACCAGTTGCTCGACCTCGTCGGTGATGCCCGACAGCGCCGACAGCGCGCCGCCCGCCACACCAGCCAGGTCGTCGATGAATTTCGGCCTGCTCATCGTCCTGCCCTCCGACCCGGCCGACCGGGGCTGTCCCACGGTCAACGCTCGCCTATAAGGTCATCCATGATCTTGGTCACCGGCGGGGCCGGTTTCATCGGGTCCAACCTGCAGGCCCGTCTTCACGCGCGTGGTCGTGACACCGTCATCGTCGACCGTCTCGGCGCCGATGGACGCTGGCGCAACATCGCCGCCCATCCGCCCTCGCGCCTGCTCGATCCGCGCGAACTGGCGCACTTCCTCGCCGGCCATCCGAGGCTGGACGCCGTCATCCATCTCGGCGCGATCAGCGACACGACCGTCCGCGACGCCGATCTCGCCTGGGCCACCAACGTGGCACTGCCGGAAATGCTGCTCGATTGGTGCGCCGACGCCGGCGTTCGGCTGATCTACGCCTCGTCGGCCGCGACCTACGGCGACGGCTCGCTCGGCTTCGACGACGATCCGGCGCATCTGCCAAAATTCCGTCCGCTCAACCTCTACGGCTGGACCAAGCATGTCTTCGATCGTGCCGTCGAGAAGCGCGCGCGCACCGGCTGCCGGCTGCCGCCGCAATGCGTCGGCCTGAAGTTCTTCAACGTCTACGGGCCGAACGAGTATCACAAAGGCAACATGGTCTCGGTCGTGAAGCGCAAACACGACGAGATCGCGGCCGGCCTCCCGGCCCGCCTGTTCCGCAGCGATCGTCCCGACATTGCCGACGGCGGCCAGGCGCGCGACTTCGTCCATGTCGACGACGTCGTCGACATCATGCTCTGGCTGCTCGAGGCTCCGCATGTCAGCGGCCTGTTCAATGTCGGCACCGGCGTCGCCCGCACCTATCTCGACCTCGCCCACGCCGTGGCCGACGCCGCCGGTGTCGAACGCCGGGTCGAATTCATCGACATGCCGGCCGACCTGCGCGGCCAGTACCAGTCCTTCACCCAGGCCACCACCGCGCGACTGCGCGCGGCCGGCTACAAGGGCCAGTTCACCACGCTCGAGGCCGGCATCGCGCGCTATGTGCGCGGCCATCTCGCGCACGCCGACCCTTATCTCTGACCGGACCTCGCATGCACCCGCTCATCTTCCCCGACTTCAGCCCGGTGCTGGTCGCCTTCGGCCCCTTCGCCATCCGCTGGTACGCGCTCGCCTATATCGTGAGCCTGCTGCTCGGCTGGCGCCTGATGCGGACCTTGTGCCGGCGCACGCCGGCGGTCGCCGACACGCTCGAGGTCGACGACTTCCTCACCTGGGCCGTCCTCGGCGTCGTGCTCGGCGGCCGTGCCGGCTACGTCCTGTTCTACCAGCCCGGCTTCTTCTTCGCCCACCCGCTCGCCATCCCGCAGGTCTGGCATGGCGGCATGAGCTTCCATGGCGGCGTGCTCGGCGTCATCGCCGCGATCCTGCTCTACACGCGCGCCCGGCGCATCCCGACGCTGCTGTTCGCGGATCGCCTGGCCGTGGTCACGCCGATGGGCCTCGGCATCGGCCGCTGCGCCAACTTCATCAATGGCGAGCTCTGGGGCCGGCCGGCGCCCGTCTGGTGGCCCTACCCGATGATCTATCCAAGGGTCGACAACATCCCGCGCTTCCCGAGCGAACTCTACGAGGCCTTCCTGGAGGGCGCCGTCCTGTCGCTCGTCATGTGGACCGCCGTTGCCCGTCCAGGCCTGCGCGCTCGCGCGGGCTTCCTCACCGGCCTGTTCCTGGCCGGCTATGCGGTCGCCCGCTTCACTGCCGAATTCACCCGCGAACCCGATGCCTTCCTCGGCACGCTGGCCCTCGGCCTGTCGATGGGTCAGCTCCTCTGCCTGCCGATGTTCGCCGCCGGCCTGCTGTTCATGCTCGCCGCCCGACCCCGTCCGGTCGCGGCGCACGCGTGAGCGCCACCAGACCCACGATCGAGCGCCTGGACCGCTTCATGGCCCGCGCCAACGCGAGCTATTATGCCGAGCGCGATCCGTTCGCCGACTTCACCACCGCACCGGAAATCGGCCAGGTGTTCGGCGAACTGCTCGGCGCCTGGGCCGCCGTTGCCTGGCACTCGCTCGGCTGTCCCGATCCGGTCATGCTCGCCGAACTCGGTCCTGGCCGGGGCACGCTGATGGTGGACGCGCTGCGCCTGATCGGCCGCACCGCGCCGGATTTCGCCGCCGCCCTCCGGCTCGTCCTGGTCGAGACCTCGCCGCGCCTGCGGGCCGTCCTGCGTGCGCGCCTGCCCGCCGCCACGATCCTGTCCCGTGTCGACGAGATCGATCACGCGCCCACCATCGTGCTCGCCAACGAATTCCTCGATGCCCTGCCGATCCGCCAGTTCGTCCGGCGCGGCGACGGCTGGACCGAACGCCATGTCGAGTGCGGCCGCTTCGTCGAGTGCCACGCCCACGAGCCTCCCGTCGCCGCCGACGGCCTGCGCGACGGCGATGTCGTCGAGCGCAACGATGAGGCGTTGTCGATCGTCCGGATGCTCGCCGCGGGCGCGGCCGCTGGCCGGCTCACCGCCCTCCTGATCGACTACGGCGACCGCCCGCCCGACGAGGCAGGCCGGGGCGACACGCTCCAGGCGCTGCGCGGCGCCCGGCCAGGGGCGCCGCTCGACGATCCGGGCACCGCCGACCTGACCGCGCACGTGGATTTCGAGCCGCTGCGCACGACAGCCCGGGAGGCGGGCGCGCACGTGCACGGTCCGCTCCCGCAAGGGCTGTTCCTGACCCGGCTCGGCCTCTACGAACGCACCCGCCAGCTTGCCGCGTCGTCCCCCGTGATGGTCGAGGCGGCCAACCGCCTCGCCCAGCCCGAGCGGATGGGCGTGCTGTTCAAGGCGTTCGCCATCACCCCGCCCGCCTGGCCGGTCCCACCCGGCTTCGAGGCGCCGGGACCCGTGGCGCCCACCCCGCTCGAGGCCAGATGACCCACGCGGAATATCTCACCGCCCCGGCCCTCGCCGGCATCGCGCACGGGTTCTTCACCCGGCGCGGCGGCGTCTCCTCGGGACCCTACGCCAGCCTGAACTGCTCGCTCTCCAGCGGCGACGACGGGGCGCTGGTCGACGCCAATCGCGCGCGGGTCGCCGCCAGTCTCGATCTGCAGCCCGGCCGCCTCGTCGGTGTCAAGCAGGTGCACGGCGCCGAGGTCGCGACCGTCGCCGAACCCTGGCCGGCGGGGCGCGGACCGCCGGCCGATGCGCTGGTCAGCCGCACGTCGGGTCTGGCCCTGGGCATCATCACCGCCGACTGCGCGCCGATCCTCTTCGTCGATCCCGATGCCCGGATCTGCGGCGCCGCCCATGCGGGCTGGCGGGGCGCGCTCGGCGGTGTCATCGAGGCCACCATCGCGGCGATGACCGCCCTCGGCGCCGATCCCGCCCGCATCCGGGCCGCCATCGGCCCCTGCATCGGCCCCGACAGCTACGAGATCGGCGACGACATGCGCGAGGCTCTCGCGGCCGATCCGCGCGCCGATGCCTGCGTGCGGCCCGGCACCCGGCCGGGCCACCACCAGTTCGACCTCCCCGCCTACTGCGCCCTGCGCGCGGCCGGCGCCGGCGTCGCGGCGCTGCCAATCGGCCTCGACAGCGGCGCCGACGAGGAGCGCTTCTTCAGCCATCGCCGCCGCACGCGCGCCGGCGGCGGCCCGATCGGCCACCAGATCTCGGTCATCCGCCTGTGAAGCGCCGCGTGCCCTCGCGGTCCGCGCTCGCCTCCCTGCTGACTCTCGCCGGCTGCGGCGACCTGCCGATGCCGTTCAAGGACCGGCCCGGCGACACGGCGCTTCGTCTCGCGGCACCCCCGCCCGCGCGCCTTGCCGTGCCGCCGCCCGCCAACGCGCTGCTCGCCAACGACGGCGCCACCCTCTGGGCGCGCGATGTCGCATCCTCCCTCGACGACCAGGAGGTCCCCGCCGAAGCGATGGTCCCCGTCCGCGGCGACTGGCGCCTCGTGCTCGCGGCCAACGTCGCGGGCGACAGCGTCGTGCCCAGCTACACCGTCCTGACGCCGCGCGGCGCGGTCAAGGGCAAGGCCGCCGGCAGGCCGGTGCCGGCATCGGCCTGGGCCAATGCCGATCCGGTCACGCTGAAGAAGGTCGCCGACGACGCGGCACCCGACATCGCGGCCATGCTCACCGGCATCCAGGCCGCGATCCGCCAATCCGATCCCAACAGCCTCATGCACCGTCCGGCCCGGATCTGGTTCACCGGCGTCACCGGCGCGCCGGCCGACGGTGATCGCGCGCTCGCGTCCGCCGTCCGCACCCAGCTCAAGAGCCTCGGCGACATCGTCCTCGACAGCGACAAGGGGGCCGACTTCACCCTGACCGGCACCGTCGGCGTCGCCAGCCCAAAGGACGGCAGGCAGATCGTCGAGCTCGACTGGCACGTTCTGGACGCGCAGGGACGCGAAGCCGGAAAGGTCAGCCAGCTCAACGCGGTGGCCGAGCACTCGCTCGACTTCGGCTGGGCCGGCGTCGCCCAGGCCGCCGGCGTCGAGGCCGCGTCCGGCGTGCACCAGGTGGTCGTCAATAACTCCGGCCGGAACGACAAGCCTTTGGCACCCCCCGCCACGGGCGGCTAAACTGGCGGCCTTTCCGCCAGGAGCTCGCGATGCGCATCATCCTCGTTCTCGCGGCTTTGCTCTGCGTCTCGGCCTGCGGCGAGAACGGCAGGATCAAGCAGGCGGCGCAGCAGGAAGCGATCGAGCTCGCCGCCTGCCGGACCACCTACCCGGTCCGCGCCGGCCTCTTCGCGTCCCGCATCCGTTGCGAGCTTGGCGCCGCCGCCAACTACATCCAGGTCGTCGACCCGTCCGAGCTCGACCACCAGCGCCGCGTGAACGCTGACCTGCAGGCCGAGGCCGACGCGGTCGACCAGGGCAGCCTGACCGCCGAGCAGTGGCAGGCGAAGCTCTCCGACACGATCAAGTCGCTCCCATCGGATGCCAAGCACGTCCAGCACGCGACCTCGGCCCTGCTTTGACAAAGGGTCGTCGGCTCCGGAGCCGCCCGTCCTGGCTTTCGGCGCCCCCGGTTGCTAAGCACCGGCGTCCCAGGGAGAAGCCGGCGTGAAGATCGTCGCCTGCAACAGTAACCGGCCGCTCGCGGAGGCTGTCGCCGCCTGCCTCAATCTGCCGCTCTGCCGGGCCACAGTCAGGCGTTTCGCCGACATGGAGATCTTCGTCGAGATCCAGGAGAACGTGCGCGGCGAGGACGTCTTCGTCGTGCAGTCCACCTGCTACCCGGCCAACGACAACCTGATGGAATTGCTGATCATGCTCGACGCGCTGCGTCGCGGATCGGCGCGCCGGATCACCGCCGTCGTCCCGTATTTCGGTTATGCCCGGCAGGATCGCAAATCCGGCCCGCGCACCCCGATTTCCGCCAAGCTCGTCGCCAACCTGATCACCGAAGCGGGTGCCAACCGCGTGCTCACGATGGATCTGCATGCCGGCCAGATCCAGGGCTTCTTCGACATCCCGGTCGACAATCTGTTCGCGGCTCCCTTGTTCGCCCGCGACATCAAGCAGCGCTACAACGGGCGTGACCTGATGGTCGTCTCTCCCGATCCCGGCGGCGTCATTCGCGCCCGCGAGCTCGCCAAGCGCCTCACATCGGATCTCGCGATCATCGACAAGCGTCGCGAGCGCGCCGGCGTCTCCGAGGTCGTCAACGTCATCGGCGACGTCTCCGACCGCGACTGCATCCTGATCGACGACATCGTCGATTCGGGCGGCACGCTCTGCAACGCGGCGACCGCGTTGATCGGCAACGGCGCCCGGTCCGCCAGCGTCTACTGCACCCACGGCGTCCTGACCGGTGGCGCCGTGGCTCGCGTCGCCGCGTCCCCCATCGAGATGATGACCATCACCGACAGCATCCTCGCCACCGAAGCCGTCCGTCTCGCCGAGAACGTGCGCCAGATCAGCATCGCGCAATGGCTCGCCAACGCCATGCGCGCGATCTCCGACGAGAGCTCCGTCAGCTCCCTGTTCGACTGACATACCCGCCGGTGACCATCCCCCAACGCCGCTTTCTCTATCTCCGCCACGGTGAGACCGACTGGAATGCCGAGGGGCGCGCCCAGGGCCTGTCCGACATCCCGCTCAACGATCTCGGGCGCGAACAGGCGCGGCGGGCGGCGCGCAGGCTTTCCGCCGTTCGGGTCGGGATGATCGTTGCGTCCCCGCTCGCCCGCGCTCGCGAGACCGCCGCGATCGTGGCCAACGAACTCGGGCTGCCCGTCGCGACCGACGATGCGCTGCGCGAGGTGAGCTTCGGCGCGCTGGAAGGCGCGCCGATGGCCCAGTGGTACGAGGACTGGATCGACGGTCTCTCCACCCCGCCGGGCGGCGAGAGCTTCGCCGCCCTGAGCGCGCGCGGGGCGGCGGCCCTCGCGCGCCATCTCGCCTCCGATGAGCCGGAAGGCGGTCCGCCCTTGTTCGTGGCCCATGGCGCCCTGTTCCGCGGCATACGCCACGCCCTCGGCCTGCCCATTCATGTACGCTTGACCAACGGCGCGCCGCTCGAATGCCGGCACGACGGCGAGGGCTGGCACATCGTCATGTTGCAGGACGGCAACAACGAGGCGCCTGCCTCGCTCTAATAGACGTCCGCCTATGTGAAATCGGAATCACACGTGCGATCAATGTGTCTTGTCAGGGACGAGACGGATGCCCAGAGGCCTCGCGCGCACGCTTTTGTCCGCCACCACGTTGGCGCTCGCCGTTCCGCCCGCGAACGCCGCCGGAACGGCCGATCCCGCCGCGATCGCCGGCATCGAGGCCCGGATCCGCCACCTGCAGGCCGAGCTCGAGACCGTCAAGCAGGGTCTGGCGCAGCGCCGCGCCGCGGTGGCGCGTGCCGAACAGGCCGCGGCCGAGGCACGCGCCGAGGCACGCGACGCCGACCGGCGTGCCAACGAGATCGCGACCGCCGCCGCCAGCCAGCCGAGCTTTGCCGGATCGCCCGGCCTCTCCGGCGCCATCGGGCTTGCGCCGCCGTCCACCGCGATCAACGGCCTCGGCGGGCACGGCATCGGCACCGCCGGCCAGCAGAAGGCGACGCCGCTCGGCCAATACGGCCGCTTCCAGCTCGGCGGGCTCACCGTCCAGATCGGCGGCTACATCGACGCCACCGCCATCGTCCGCTCGCGCAACCTGGTGGGCGACATCAGCACCACCTGGAACTCGATCCCCTTCGCCCAGAGCCCGCTCTACCATGAGCCCGAGTTCCGCGGCAGCCCGCGCGGCTCGCGCCTCGCACTCCTGCTCGAGGGGCAGCCGTCCACCGTCGCCCGCGTCGCCGGCTATTTCGAGACTGATTTCCAATCGTCCGGCATCAGCTCGAACTCCAACGAGAGCAACAGCTATACGCTGCGCATACGCCAGGCCTACGCGACCTTCGACCGTTCGGACTGGGGGTTCCACGTCCTTGGCGGCCAGGCCTGGAGCCTCGCCACGCTCAACCGCATCGGCGTGACGCCGCGCCAGGAGCAGATCCCGCTGACCATCGATGCCGGCTACGATGTCGGCTTCGACTACACCCGCAACTGGCAGGTCCGCTTCGTCAAGGACTTCCTCGACCGGCGCCTCTGGGCGGCGCTCTCGTTCGAAAGCCCGCAATCGCTCTACTACGTCAACAACGCCAACAGCACCGGCGTCATCGGCGGGACGGTCAACTACCAGAACCCGGGCGGGTCGCTGCTGAACTCGACCGCCAACTACTCCGACGACATCGCGCCCGACGTGATCGCGAAGCTCGCCTTCGATCCCTCGTTCGGCCATTACGAAGTCTACGGTCTGGCGCGCTTCCTCCACGATCGTGTCACCGCCACCATCCCGAACCGCTCCGGCACCAACAACACCGTGCTCGCGGGCGGCGGCGGCGCGGGCCTGATCCTGCCCATCATGGGCCCGAAGCTCACCTTCCAGGCCTCCGGCCTCGTGGGCCAGGGCATCGGCCGCTACGGCGTGGGCCAGCTCCCCGACGCCACGATCGGCGCCAACGGCGCGCCGCTGCCATTGCCGGCGGTTCACGCGCTCGTGGGCCTGGTCTATCACCCGACACGCGAATGGGACCTCTTTGCCTATGCCGGCACCGAACAGGTCGCCAAGCGCTCCTACAACGAGCGCAACGGCAAGCAGCTCCTGAGCTTCGGGTATGGGAATGGCTTCTACTCGGACGCGGGCTGCAATACCGAGGGATCAGCGCTCGCCTGTGTCGCCAACACACGCGGCTTGACCTCCGGCACGCTCGGCGCCTGGTGGCGCTTCATCCACGGCCCGTTCGGCACCCTGCAGGTCGGCACCTCGTGGTCCTACACCCAGCGCACCGCCTTCAGCGGCACCGGCGCCACGCCGCGTTCGACCGTCACCCCCAAGACCGACGAGAACGTCGTGATGTTCTCGTTCCGATACTTGCCGTTCTTGTAGCGGATGGGGGCCGGGGGCCGTCTTGCGTAGGCACGCCTCTGGCGTGCTGCCCAGACCCGCCCGCAATGGTCAGGTCATGGAAGACCGGTCGCGGTCACCGCGATGAGGATGATCGCGGATCCTGTAAGCAACCATTGCCGCTGCCATCCGAACGCCGCAAGGCAAAGCACCTCGACTGCGAGGCATGGGAACGCGAGTGCGGCTAGGCCCTGGGCGAAGTGCTCGACAAGGAGAGAGACCGCGAATGCCACTATGAAAAGCGGCCCGACGGTATGTCGAACCCGCTCCTTTCCAACGAAGGCCGACATCAAAGGGTCGCCAATGCGCTTTCGAAGGCTGGATGGATTGGATCGAATTGTCGCCGCGCGTCATCGACCTCGAAATTCTCTTTCGTCTCCGCGTTGTCCATCCATATCGTCCAGTTCCGAACCGCAAGCGCGGCGAAGGCCGCAGCGGTTGAGGGGATCAGAACTTCCGGTGCAACGAAGCCCAGCATCTCCGGCGCGTAAGCCTGGACAATCTTCTTGAGGTAGAAACCTCCCGCCAAGGCGATGGGTGTCGCCAGCCCGAGCTCATCACTGAATTTTTTGTATTCTTCATTCGCCTGCTGCCACGTCAGCTCCTTTGCTCCGGAAAGACCGATACCGCCTAAAGCTTTGTCTCGAAGAACCGCGAACGACCTGTCATCTAGCGCCCATGGAAACGCCGAGGCATCGATCTGGCCAGCCGCCGGGGGCGCCTCGGCATATCCGAAAGCGGAGTTCTTGCGATGCAGGACCGCCACATAGAAAAAGCTCTTGTTGCCGCCGCTTGATGAAAGCGTTCCAGTTCGATTGAAGCTGGCGTTCGTCACAGCGCGTAGCCAAGCCTGTCGAGCGCCGGGTGTCAGGAACGCAAAATGAACGACGCCCCAGCACGCGGAGAACGCTTCGTCTGGGAAATCCTGACACGACAAGGGGCTGATCTTTAGGGTTCGCAGGTAGTTTGTAAGCCGGACTGGGCTAACCATGCTCAGACACCTATGACGTCATCGACAAGAGCAAGCTGTAGCGTCATTAGAGCGTGATCGGTTTAGGTTGACATGAAATGCGAGAGCCGATCACGCTCTAGCCTTTGTTTCGACGAGCAATTTTATCGCTGTGCTGACGCAACTTGAAGCGATATTGCTCTAGGGTGCCCGGATCATCTGACGCCGGCAAGTTATCTCACCATGTTACGCCGGGCCCGCCTCGCCACGAGGCCGAGTTCTTGCAGACCGCGACAATGGCTGAGTCTGGGGCCGACCGGCCCTGGCGGGTCGAGGGCGGAGCCTTGGCCTAAAATCGGAGCACTTGCCTTGAAGCGTCTCGCCTTGACTGCCTTGCTGCTGAGCACGACAACGCTGGCCCGCGCCGACGACCAGCACGCCCTGATGCGCTACCCCACGCTGCACGGCTCGACGATCGTCTTCGTCAGTCACGGCAACCTCTGGCAGGTGGACCGGAACGGAGGGACCGCCAGGCGGCTGACCGCCGACCCCGGCCAGGACATCATGCCGCGCTTCTCGCCCGACGGGCGCTGGATCGCGTTCACCGCCAGCTACCAGGGCAACCAGGACGTCTACGTCATGCCGGCCGGCGGCGGCCAGGCGCGCCGCCTGACCTACCGGTCCGACATCGTCCCGCACCCGCCCACCCGCTGGGCGCCGAACAATCTCGTGCTCACCTGGACGCCGGACTCCAGGAACATCGTCTTCCTGACCCGAAGCGACGCCTGGAACCCGTCCGTGCAGCGTCCCTATCAGGTGCCGCTGGCGGGCGGCCTCGCCACGCCTCTGGCGCTCGACACCAGCGGTTTCCTCACCTTCGGCCCCGATGGCCACTCGATCGCCTACACCCGCTGGATGCGCGACTTCCGCACCTGGAAGCGTTACGATGGCGGACTGGCTCAGACGGTCTACACCTACGATTTCGACACCAAGAACCTGGTCCGCGTCACCGACTGGCATGGGACCAATACGTCCCCGATGTGGGTGGGCCACAAGATCTATTATCTCTGCGACAACGACGCCGCCCGTCGGCGCAACATCTGGGTCTACGACCAGGACACCAGGCAGTCCCGTCAGGTCACCCACTTCACCGACTACGACATCGAGTTCCCGTCGCTCGGCGACACCGGCATCACCTTCCAGAAGGCGGGCACCCTCTACATCGTCGACCTGCCGTCCGAGCAGGTCCACGCACTCGACGTCACCACGCCCGACGACGGCACCCGCACCCAGCTCCGGACCGTCAAGGTCGCCGCGATGATCCGCGACCAGGACACCGCCCAGCAGACCGACTTCGCGCTCTCGCCCAACGGCGAGCGCGGCGCCTTCTCCGCCCGCGGCGACATCTTCACCGTGCCCGCCGAGCACGGCGCGATCCGCAACCTGACCGCCAGCAGCAATGCCGACGACGATCATCCCGCCTGGTCGCCCGACGGCAGGACCATCGCCTACACCACCGACGAGAGCGGCAGCCAGCAGGTCGTGATCCGTCCCGCGTCGGGCGGCCCGGACAACCAGCTCACCCATTTCCCGACCGGCTTCTTCTACACGCCCGTCTGGTCGCCGGACGGCAAGCGGCTCGCCTTTTCCGACAACACCCACACGCTTTGGGTCGTGGGCACCGACGGCGGCACGCCGACCAGGATCGCCACCGACCCCTACGAGGAGATCCACGATCAGGTCTGGTCGCCCGACGGACGCTTCCTCGCCTTCAGCCTCACGCGCCCCGACCGGCAGCGCTCGATCTGGCTGCACGACGTGGCCGCCGGCACCTCGACCGACATCACCAGCGCCATGGAGAACGACGAAGCCCCGGTCTTCACCACCGACGGCAAGTACCTCGCCTTCGTCTCGTCACGGCACGAGAATCCGGTCTTCTCCGAGAGCGAGCGCGATTTCGCCACGCTCAAGACCATGGGCATCTATCTCGCACCGCTGGCCGCCGGCGCGTCATCCCCGTTCGCGCCGCAATCGGACGAAGGCGCCTGGCACGACGACAAGCCTGATCACCCGGCGCCTTACAAGCCCGCGGCCCTGCCGCCGATCAAGGTCGACCTCGACGGCCTTGGCGCGCGCGCCGTGCCGTTGCCGATCCCGCCCGCGACCATCGTCTCGCTCGATGCGAGGCCGGGAATGCTGTTCTATCAGACGCAGGCTCCCGAAACGATCGGCGGCCATCTGCCCGGCGAGAAGTCGGCACTCCACCAGTTCGATCTGGCCGCCCGCAAGGATGCCGTCGTCATCGACGATCTCGACAAATACGCGCTTTCTGCCGACGGAACCAAGGTCCTGTTCAAGCACGGTTCCACCTATACGATCGCCAACGCCAAGCCCCAGCATGGCACCGATGGCCAGCATCATCTCGATCTAGCCACCATGCAGGCCCGCGTCGATCCGCCGCGGGAATGGTCGGAGATGTTCGAAAACGCATGGCGCCTGGAGCGTGATTTCTTCTTCAACACCAGGATGAACGGCGTCGACTGGCAAGCCGTCCATGACAGCTACGCCAAGCTCGTCCCGCTCGTCGGCTCGCGCGACGACCTCGACGACGTCATCGGCCAGATGCAGGGCGAACTCGGCAACTCCCACACCTATGCCGGCGCCGGCGGTGACATGCAGGACCCGACGCCCCCCGCCCCCACGATGCTGCTCGGCGTCGATTTCGCGGTCGACGGCGCGAGCGGCCGTTACAAGTTCGCTACCATCTACCCCGGCGACATAAGCCGCGCAGACTACCGCAGCCCGCTCATGGCCCCCGGGCTGAATGTCCACCAGGGCGATGTGCTGCTCGCCGTCAACGGCCACGATCTCAAGGCTCCGACCAACCCCTACAGCCTGTTCGTCGGCGTCTCCTCGCCGGTCACCCTCACCGTCGCCAGCACGCCGACGGCCAAGCCGCACGACATCCAAGTCGACCCGATCAAGAGCGAACTATCCGTTCGCGAACTCGCCTGGATCACCCACAACCGGCAGACCGTCGATCGTCTCTCGAACGGCCGCATCGGCTACGTCTACCTGTCCGACATGAGCAAGAAGGGGCTCGAGCAGTTCGTCCGCCAGTTCTACCCGCAGTCCGACAAGGAGGCGATGATCATCGACGACCGCTGGAACGGCGGCGGCTTCGTCGATCCGCTCCTGCTCGAGCGCCTTCGCCGCGTCCTTGTCGGCATGGACACCAATCGCGAACGCATCCGCGAGACCGTGCCGAGCACTGTCCTGAACGGCCCCAAGGTCTGCCTGATCAACCACTGGTCGGCCTCCGACGGTGACATCTTCCCGGCCAACTTCAAGGCGTACGGCCTCGGCAAGCTGATCGGCGAGCGCACATGGGGCGGCGTCCGCGGCATCCGCGGCGAATGGACGCTGCTCGACGGCGGCGAGATGACCATCCCGGAAGCCGCCCGCTACGGCCTCGACAGCCAGTGGGTGATCGAGAATCACGGCGTCGATCCCGACATCGCCGTCGACGATCTCCCGGGCGATCTGCTCGCCGGCCACGACAGGCAGCTCGAGACGGGCGTCGGCACGCTGATGGCGCAGATCGGTTCCACGCCGCACCAGCTTCCGCCGCCGCCGCCGCTGCTGCCGGCTTATCCCCCGGGCAATCAACAGAAGTAGAAGCCGGGGGGACAGGAGCCTGTCCCCCCGGACCCCCCGGCAATCAGTCGGGCAGGAGGCTTTCCAGGATCGCGACCTCTCCTGCCGCGCTCTTGGCCGCCTTCGACTCCAGGCGGCGGTAGGCGTCCAGCACAGCCTCGCCGACCGCCGTGACGTTCGCGCCACCGCCCGCCTCTCCACCCGCGCTCGCCTGCACGATCGGTTCGCGAAACGCGCTGTTCATCGCGCTCACCAGCTCCCACGCGCGCTTGTAGCTCATGCCGAGCGCGCGGCCGGCCGCCGAGATCGAGCCGTGCATGCGGATGGCTTCGAGAAGGTCGGCGCGCCCCGGCCCGATCACCACGCCATCCGGCAGGACGACACGGATATGAAGACCCAGGCGATCGGGATGGCGGAGCTTGACCATGACTACCCACGGTAGGCGCTGCGTTCTCGGACCGACAGACCCGCCATTCCTCTCTCCGAAAAGCTGTCTGCGGCGGTTTCGCCACAGTGATGCGCCGATGTCATTGGGACCGCCCGTTGTCATCGTTTCGACACAGACATTGCCCGCGGCCGCTTATAAGCCGGTGCTCCGGACCGATCACCGGCGCTTGGCTACGAGGACTTGGATGACACCGACGACCTCCTTCAGAACCTGCCTTCTGACCGCAACCGCGATCGGTGGCTTCCTCGTCCACGGTGCGGCGGCGCGTGCGGCCGACGATTCGATCGCCACCATCGAGCAGCAGATCCATCACCTGCAGTCGCAGCTCGCCCGCGTCAAAAGCGATCTCGCCGCCAGGCAAGGCGAGACCGAGCGTGCCCAGCAGGCTGCGGAGCAGGCGCGCGAGGAAGCCCGCGAAGCCAACCGTCGCGCCAACGCGATGTCGCTCAACGGCACCGGCCAGTCGTTCCAGGGCGCTAACGGCGGCACCACCCTTGGCGGCTACAGCGGCAACTATCCTGGAACGTTCTCCGCGCAGAACTTGCCGGGCGGTGGCCTCGGACCGCACCGCGGCGGCACCGTCGGCGAGCAGCAGGCGTCCGCCCTCGGCCAATACGGCAAGTTCCAGCTCGGCGGCGTGACCATCACCCTCGGCGGCTTCCTCGCGGCCGAGTCCGTGGTCCGCACCCGCAACATCGTCGCCGACATCGGCAGCTCCTACAACGCGATCCCCTATCCGCAATCGCCCCTCTACCACGAGCCGGAGTTCCGCGGCTCGGCGCGCCAGAGCCGCCTGGCGCTGCTGATCGAGGGCGCGCCCTCGACGGTCGCCAGAGTCGCCGGCTACTTCGCCACCGACTTCCTCTCGTCCGGCATCTCGTCGAATTCCAACGAGAGCAACAGCTACACGCTTCGTGTGCGCGAGGCCTACGCCACCTTCGACCGGATGGATTGGGGCTTCCACCTCCTTGCCGGTCAATCCTGGTCGATGCTCACCCTCAACCGCGTCGGCATCACCCCGAGACAGGAGAACGTTCCGCTCACCATCGACGCGCAGTACGTCGTGGGCTTCAACTGGGCGCGGCAGTGGCAGATCCGCTTCGTCAAGGACTTCAACCGCAAGGTCTGGGCCGGCATCTCTTTCGAGGAGCCGCAGACCGTCTACAACGTCACCACTCAGAACGTCGCCGGCAGCAACAATGTCGGCGGAGTGATCGGCGGCACCGACAACTACGCCAATCCCGGCGGATCCCTGCTCAACTCGACCGCCAACTACTCCGACGACATCGCGCCCGACGTCGTCGCCAAGGTCGCCTTCGATCCGAGCTTCGGCCACTACGAGATCTACGGGGTCGGCCGCATCATGAACGCTCGCGACACGCTGAGCGCGCCGGCAGTGAACTCCGGCCGCAACCGGACCGCGCTCGCCGGCGGTGGCGGTGCCGCCATGCTGCTGCCGGTCATAGGAAAGAAGCTCGTCTTCCAGGCCTCAGGTCTTGTCGGCCAGGGCATCGGGCGTTACGGCTCGGGACAGCTTCCCGACGCAACGATCAATCAGAACGGCACTCCGATTCCGATCCCGGAGGTGGAGGTGCTCACCGGGCTAGTCTATCATCCCACCAAGGCTTTCGATCTGTACGCCTATGTCGGCGCCGAGCAGGAAGCAAAGCGTTCGTTCAACGAGAACATCCGCAGCGTCCGCTACCCCTTCGGCTACGGCAACGGTCTGTACAACGACACTGGCTGCAACATTGAAGGCTCGAGCAGTTCGACTTGCTCCGGACAGACCCGCGGCCTGATCGAAGGCTCGCTCGGCGGCTGGTGGCGGTTCATGCACGGCAACTGGGGCACTTTGGAGGCAGGCGCGCAGTGGGAATACTTCCGCAAGGAGGCCTTTAGCGGCACCTCGACCAGCACCGTCGGCAAGAAGACCGTGACCGCGAGCGTGTCGCCGACGACCGACGACAACATGGTCCTGTTCTCGTTCCGCTACCTGCCGTTCCAGTGATCCTCTTGCTCGTCTGACCTCGTTCCACTATCTCCTCGCACGCGTCGGCACCCCTGGAGGCCGGCGCGTTTTCTTTTGGAGGGTTTCCACGTGGCCGAATACACGGTTCTCGAGGCCTCCTCGCGCGCGAATGCTGGCAAGGGGGCAGCGCGCGCGACGAGGCGAGCAGGATTGGTTCCTGCCGTCATCTACGGGTCGAAGCGAGCGCCGACGCTCGTCGCCCTCGACCCGCGCCTGATCGTGCGCGAGATGCAGCGCACCGGCTGGCGCGCTCGTCTCTACCAGGTCAAGGCCGGCAACATCACCGAGCGCGCCCTGATGCGCGAAATCCAGCTCCATCCGGTCTCAGACAAGCCGATCCATGTCGACTTCCATCGCGTCGCCGCCGGCGAGCCCGTGCGTGTCGCCGTCCAGGTCCATTTCAGCGGCGAGCGCGACAGCATCGGGATCAAGCGCGGCGGCATGCTCAACGTCGACCACCACAGCGTCGACGTCACCGTCGATCCGGACGAGATCCCCGAGCGGCTCGAGGTCGACATCGCCGGCCTCGACATCGGCGACATCATCCGCTGGTCCGACCTCAAGGGCACCTCGCGCCTGACCCTGCAGCACGACGAGGCCGACATGGTGATCGCCACCATCGCCGCACCCACCGTCGAGGTTGAGCCGGAACCCGAGGCGGCCGAGGCGCCCGCCGAAGCGCCCGCCGAGGAAGCCGCCACCGAGGAGTAGCCGGTTCGTGCTGCTCTGGGTCGGGCTCGGCAATCCCGAGCCCGGGATGGCGCGCCAGCGGCACAATATCGGCTTCATGGCCATCGACGCGATCACCCGCCGCCACGGTTTCACGCCGTGGCGGCAGCGCCTCAAGGGGATTACCGCCGACGGCACCATCGCAGGCCAGCGCATCCTGGCGCTCAAGCCGCTCACCTACATGAACGACAGCGGGAACTCGGTCCAAGCCGCTGCCGCCTTCTTCAAGCTTGCACCGGACGCGATCACCGCGTTCCACGACGAACTCGACCTCGCCCCCGGCAAGCTGCGGGTCAAGCGGGGAGGGGGTGCGGCCGGCCATAATGGTCTGCGCAGCATGGACCGGATGCTCGGCACGCCCGACTACTGGCGCGTCCGCCTGGGCATCGGCCATCCCGGCCACAAGGACCGCGTCACCGGCCATGTGCTCGGCGATTTCGCCAAGGCCGACCAGGAGTGGCTCATCCCGTTCCTCGACACAATTGCCGAGCAGGCGCCCCTGCTTGCTTCAGCGAAGCCGGAAGATTTCATGACACAGGCGGCGAGGGGCGTCTCGTAGGCACGCAAGCTCGGGAGCGACCACCATGGGTTTCAACTGCGGCATCGTCGGCCTCCCCAACGTCGGCAAGTCCACGCTGTTCAATGCGCTGACCGCGACCGTCGCGGCCCAGGCCGCCAACTATCCGTTCTGCACCATCGAGCCGAATGTCGGACGCATCGCCGTTCCGGACGAACGTCTTGCCAGGCTCGCCGCGATCGGAAAGTCCCAGAAGATCATTCCCACCAGCCTCGAATTCGTCGACATCGCCGGCCTCGTGCGCGGCGCGTCGCGCGGCGAGGGCCTCGGCAACCAGTTCCTCGGCAACATCCGCGAGGTCGACGCCATCATCCAGGTGCTGCGCTGCTTCGAGGACGACGACATCACCCATGTCGAGGGCTCGATCGACCCCGTCCGTGACGCCGAGACGATCGAGACCGAGCTGATGCTGGCCGATCTCGACAGCCTGGAGAAGCGCGAGCCGGCGCTCGCCAAGCGCGCGAGGAACGACCGCGAGGCCGCTTCACAACTCGCCGTCATCACACCTCTCCTGGCGGCTCTGCGAGAGGGCAGGCCGGCGCGCACCGCGATCGCTCCCGGCGAGCACGAGGCGGTCGCCCGCCTCCAGCTCCTGACCAGCAAGCCCGTGCTCTATGTCTGCAATGTCGAGGAAGCGTCCGCCGCCTCGGGCAATCCGATGTCCGCGCGCGTGGCCCTGCGGGCGGCCGCCGAGGGTGCCCAGTCGGTCGTCGTCTCGGCCGCCATCGAGGCCGAAGTGAGCCAACTCGACGCCGCGGAGCGCGCCGAATTCCTCGAAGGGCTCGGCCTCGCCAATTCCGGTCTCGACCGGGTCGTGGCCGCCGGCTACCGCCTGCTCGACCTCGTCACCTACTTCACCGTGGGGCCCAAGGAGACGCGCGCCTGGACGATCGAGCGCGGCACCAAGGCCCCGCGCGCCGCGGCCGCCATCCACAACGACTTCGAACGCGGCTTCATCGCCTGCGAGACCATCGGCTACCAGGACTATATCGCCCACAACGGCGAGGCCGGCGCGCGCGAAGCGGGCCGGCTGCGCGTCGAGGGCCGCGACTACGTCGTCGCCGATGGCGATGTGCTGCTGTTCCGTTTCAACGTGTGACGGCCCGGACCGTCGATGCAACCAAGGCGCGCACTTCGCTGTTTTGTTCACATGACACCTGTTCGCATCGCGGTCCTCCTCGCGTCGGTCGCCGTCCCTCTCCCCGCGCACGCCCAGACCTCGACCGGATCGACCTCGACCGGTTCGACCTCGGCCGGTTCGACCACCTCGACCCCCAGTTCGGCCGCGACCGCGCCATCGGGCACCTCAGGCTTGGCAAGCCCGTCGACCGCCGGCACCGCCTCCGCGGGCGGCGCCAACGCCTACGGCTCCTCCTACGGTTCAACCTACGGAACCAGCGCGGGCGGCACCGGCTCCAATACGGCCGGAGCCGGTTCCGCCAGCGCCGGGGGCACGAACTCCGCGTCGGGTGCGGCGAACAGCGGGTCGACCGGCGCCACCAGCTCCAACGGTTCGATCCTTTGTCCCTCGACATCGATCGCCGGCACCCTGACCGGAAGCGGTCTCTCCTGCCAGTAGCTCCGCTGTCCTGACCGGGACTTCCTCCGGGCCCGCGAACGGCGCACGATCGCCGCTGCAATGACCGACCCAGTCGCCATCCTCGCTGACCAGACCATCCTGGCCAGAGGCGCCACGCGCATCCTGTCCCGCTCATCGGTCGAGCAACGCGACGCATGCCTCCTGGCGATTGCGGGCGAGCTTCGCGCCCGTTCGGCCATCATCCTCCAAGCCAATCGCGCCGACGCGGCATCCTTCGACGGAACCGAGGCGGTGCGCGATCGCTTGGCCCTCGACACCGGCCGGATCGATTCGATCGCGGCCGGCATGGAAACCGTGGCGGGCCTCCCCGACCCGATCGGCCGGACGCTTGCAAGCTGGATCCGGCCCAACGGGCTCGCCATTCGCCGAGCCGCCGTTCCGATCGGCGTCATCGGCATGATCTATGAAAGCCGGCCCAATGTCGGCGCCGACGCCGCGGCGCTCACCATCAAGTCCGGTAACGCCGTCATCCTGCGCGGCGGCTCCGACAGCTTCCAGACGTCCAGCGCCATCGCCGGCGCCATCGCCGCCGGCCTCGCCGCCGCCGGCCTCCCGCAGGCCGCCGTGCAAGGCGCGCCCACCCCGGACCGCTCCTATGTCTCGGCGATGCTCGCGGCGACCGGGCGGATCGATCTCATCATCCCGCGCGGCGGCCGCTCGCTGATCGAGCGGGTCCAGGCCGAGGCGCGCATCCCGGTCCTCAGCCACGCCGAAGGGCTGTGCCACACCTTCGTCCATCGATCGGCTGACCCTGACATGGCCGTCCGTCTCGTGCTCAACGCCAAGATGCGACGGACCGGCGTCTGCGGCGCGACCGAGACCCTTCTCATCGACGTGGCGTGCGCGGCCTCGATGCTGCCGCCGATCGTGGCCGCCTTGGATGCGCGAGGCTGCGCGTTCCGTGCCGATGCTAGCGCGCGCGCAATCCGGCCGGACCTGCCAGCCGCAGCCGACGGCGATTTCGACACCGAATGGCTGGACGCCGTGCTCTCGATCGCTGTCGTCGACGGGACACAGGCCGCCATCGACCACATCATCCGCCATGGCAGCGGTCACACCGACGCCATCGTCGCCGACGATGAGGCAGCCGCGCGTGCCTTCATCGACGGCGTCGACAGTGCCGTGGTGATGTGGAATGCCTCGACCCAGTTCTGCGATGGCGCCGAGTTTGGCTTCGGGGCGGAGATCGGTATCTCGACCGGCCGCCTGCACGCGCGCGGCCCTGTCGGCCTCGAGCAATTGACCACGTTCCGCTACGAGGTCACCGGCCAGGGCCAGGAGCGCCCCTGATCCCGGCACGCCATCAGGCCGCCCCGCCACGCTTCGGCGACCATCGCCGGATCACCGTGGGCATCCTTGGCGGCTCGTTCAATCCGGCCCACGAGGGCCATGCGCGGCTCGCCCAGCGGGCGCTCCAGGCGCTGCGGCTCGACCAGGTCTGGCTGCTGGTCTCACCCGGCAACCCGCTCAAGGCGAACGGTCCGATGGCGCCCGTCGCCGACCGGCTCGCCTCCGCCGCGCGCCTCGCGGACGGCCGCCGCATTATCGCGACCGATATCGAGCGTCATCTGCACACGCGCTTCACCTGCGACACGCTCGCGGCCCTCAAGCGTCGCTTCCCCGCCGTCCGCTTCGTTTGGCTGATGGGGGCGGACGGCCTGCGCGACCTGCCGCACTGGCGCGGCTGGCAGCGCATCCCGCGCCAGGTCGCCTTCGCGGTCTTTCCACGTCCCTCCTACAACCGCGCGGCCCTTGCGGGCCGCGCGGCGCATCGGCTCCGTCCTTGGCGGCGGCACGTGCGCGAGGCCGCCTCCCTCGCCCGATCCGAACCGCCGGCCTGGATTTATTTGACCGGGCGTGAGACGAGCATGTCCGCGACCGCGCTCCGCGCGGCCGGAACGAACATCGGACCCCGGTCAGCGGGGCAAGGGGATCGGCCATAGCAAGGAAGCCCGCCGGAGAGAATGACAGGGAACGTGCCCCGCGACGCGCTGCATCCTTGCCTGCCTCCAGCCTCGCCGAGGTCGCCAAGGCGGCGGCCACGCCGCGCAAGAAGGCCGCGGCCGCCGGACCCAAGCCGGCCCGCACCGCGCGCCCGCCAGCCGAGCCGACGGTGCTGGATCGCGCCATCACCATCATCACCAGCAGTCTCGCCGACGACAAGGCGGAGGACATCGTCGTCCTCGATCTCGCCGGCCGCGCCGCCTTCGCCGATCGCATGGTCATCGCGACCGGCCTCGCCGACCGCCAGATCAGCGCGATGGCCACCCATCTCGAGGATCGCATCGAGGAGACCGGCCTCGGCCGCGTCCAGATCGAGGGGGCGGGCGGCTCCGACTGGGTGCTGATCGACGTGGGGGACGTCATCGTCCACCTCTTCAAGCCCGAGGCGCGCACCCTCTACGGTCTTGAACGGATGTGGGGCGCCGACCTCGACGAAAGCCACGCCGGCGTGGTGGCCCTGTAGCTTTCATCCTCCACATCATTGCGGTCGGCCGCGCCCGTGGTCCCGAACGTGAATTGTTCGATCGCTACGCCAGGCGCCTGCGGCCGCCGCCCAATCTCACCGAACTGCCCGACGGCACCGGTTCACCGGTCGAGATCAGGCGCCGCGAGGCCCGCGCGCTTCTTGCCCACGTCCCCGGCGATCGCTTCCTCGTCGCCCTCGACCAGGGCGGCCACCCCCTCGCGAGCGATCGCCTCGCCGACGCGCTGGGCGAATGGACCGCCGCCGGGCGCGACATCGTGTTCGCCCTCGGAGGCGCCGAGGGGCTCGACCGCGCCGTCCTCGACCGCGCCGATCTCATCCTCTCGCTTGGCCCGCAAACCTGGCCGCACCTGCTCGCCCGCGCCATGCTCGTCGAGCAGCTCTATCGCGCCAGGACGATCCTCGACGGCCACCCCTACCACCGGGCGAAACGCCCCTGAGCGGTCAGCGCCCCCAGCGCCGATCGTACCATTCGTAGATATTGCGTCGGAACGGGATCACCCAGATCGCCACCCACAGCACGAAGCTGACCACGATGATGATCCACTGCAGCATCGACTATTCTCCTCGAAGCGACCCGCCTATAGCACGACCCCTCGCCTGAACACGGCGCCGCCCTGGATGACAAGCACGTGCAACAGACGTCTCGCCCACACACGGCACTCGATGCGGACGCGGTCCGCGATGCCTACCGGCGCTGGGCTGGGATCTATGACCGTGTCTTCGGCAGCGTCTCAGGGGCCGGGCGCCGGCGCGCGGTTGCCGCGGTCAATGCCGACGACGGCGAGCGGGTTCTCGAAGTCGGCGTCGGCACCGGCCTCGCCCTGCCGCACTATGACCGCGGCAAGCGCATCACCGGGATCGACCTGTCGGCCGAGATGCTGGCCCTCGCGCGCAAGCGGGTCGCGCGCGAGGGCCTGACCAACATCGAGCGCCTCGAGCTGCGCGACGCCGAGAACACCGGCCTGCCGTCCGGCAGCTTCGACATCGCGTCGGCCATGTTCGTGGCGTCCGTGGTGCCCAACCCGAGAGCCCTGCTCGCCGAGATGAAGCGTGTCGTTCGTCCCGGTGGCCTGCTTCTGTTCGTCAACCACTTCATCGCCGAGCGTGGCCCACGGCTGCTGGTCGAGCGCGCCATGGCCGGGGCCTCCCGCACACTGGGCTGGCATCCGGACTTCGCTCTCGACGCTCTCCTTCCACCCGAGGATCTCGCGCGTGCCGCGCGCGCGCCGGTGGCTCCATTCGGCCTTTTCACGCTGGTCGCGCTGCGCAACAGCACCATGTAGCCGATGGCGCGTTACCTTGCTCGGCTCGGTCGCGTCGGATAAGCCCTCAGCGGGTCATGAACAGGCGGCCAGGCGTGTCACAGACGAGACTGACGAACATACCCGCACGATCGGCCGCCTTCCTCGCCCTGTTCGCGACGCCGGCCGCCGCGCAGTCGCCGCGCCCCTGGCAGCTCGGATTGCAGGCCGCGCACTCCCCCGTCCAGCGAGACGTGGTGGCACTGAACGACTTCATCCTCTACGTCATCATCGGCATCGTGGTCTTCGTGGCGGCCCTGCTCGGCTGGGTGATCATCCGCTACAACCACAAGGCCAACCCGGTCCCGAGCCGTACCACCCACAATACGCTCGTCGAGGTCGCCTGGACCGTCATCCCGGTCGTGATCCTGGTTGCGATCAGCATTCCCTCGCTCAAGCTTGTCTATTTCGAGGACCACACGCTTAGCCCCGACCTGACGATCAAGGTCACCGGCCACCAATGGTACTGGGAATATACATATCCCGATCGCGGCGGCATCGATTTCACCAGCTACATGATCCCAGGCGACAAGCTCCCCGCCAACAAGAAGAACTTCCGGCAGCTCGCGGTCGACAACGCGCTCGTCGTCCCGGCCGGCAAGAACGTCCGCGTCCTGATCACCAGCGGCGACGTGCTGCATGCCTGGTTCGTGCCGTCTCTCGGCGTGCAGCGCTACGCGATTCCCGGTCGCGTCGTCGAGACCTGGTTCAATATCGACAAGCCCGGCGACTATTACGGCGAATGCAACCAGATCTGCGGCATCAACCACGACTCGATGTCGATCGACGTGCACGCCGTCACACCCGCCGAGTTCCAGGTCTGGCTGAAATCGGCCAAGGACAAATATAGCGCCCTGGGTGCGCCGCAGCATTTCGCCCAGCTCGACGAACCAGACATCGCCCGCTGAGCGGGCGTTCGCGGGAGACTTGACGATGTCCGCCTTCAGCCACGACGGCGCCCTGCCGGCCCGCGATGTGCACGATGCCCATGACGCGCACGATCACGGGCCGCCGCACGGCTTCTTCCGCCGCTGGTGCTGCTCGACCAACCACAAGGACATCGGCACCCTCTATCTCGTCTTCGCCATCTTCAACGGCATGTTCGCGGGCCTGCTGTCCATGTGGATGCGCGCCCAGCTGATGCATCCGGGCAGCCACCTGGTCTCGTCGGGCCAGGAATGGAACGCGATCGTCACGTCGCACGGCCTGATCATGATCTTCTTCACGGTCATGCCCGCGCTGATCGGCGGCTTCGGCAACTGGTTCATCCCGCTGATGATCGGCGCGCCGGACATGGCCTTCCCGCGCCTGAACAACATGAGTTTCTGGCTCGCGGTCGCGGGCATGACCTTCGCCACTCTGGGTCTCGTCACCGGCACCGGTTCGGGCGTGGGCTGGACCCTCTATCCGCCGCTGTCCAACTCCACCTACCAGAGCGGCGTGTCGACCGACTTCACCCTCTTCGCCATCCACCTGACAGGCATGTCGTCGCTGTTCGGAGCGATGAACTTCATCGTCACCATCCTCAACATGCGTGCGCCGGGCATGGGCCTGTTCAAGATGCCGCTCTTCGTCTGGGCCCAGCTCGTGACCGCCTTCCTGCTGCTGCTCGCGATCCCGGTGCTCGCGGGCGCGGTCACCATGCTGATCTGCGATCGCAATTTCGGCACCAGCTTTTTCGATCCCCAGGGCGGCGGCGATCCGGTGCTGTTCCAGCACCTGTTCTGGTTCTTCGGTCACCCCGAGGTCTACATCCTGATCCTGCCGGGCTTCGGCATCATCAGCCACGTGGTCTCGACGTTCGCCAAGAAGCCGATCTTCGGCTATATCGGCATGGTCTACGCGATGATCGCCATCGGCGTGGTCGGCTTCGTCGTCTGGGCCCACCACATGTTCATCTCGGGCATCTCGGTCGACACCCGCGCCTACTTCATGGTGGCCACCCTCGTCATCGCGGTGCCGACGGGCATCAAGGTGTTCAGCTGGATCGCGACGATGTGGGGCGGCTCGATCGAGTTCAAGACACCGATGCTGTTCGCCGTCGGCTTTATCTTCCTGTTCACCGTCGGCGGCGTCACCGGCATCGTGCTCGCCAACGCGTCGATCGACCAGTACCTGCACAACACCTACTATGTCGTCGCCCACTTCCACTACGTGCTGTCGCTCGGCGCCGTCTTCGCGATCTTCTCCGGCTGGTACTACTGGATCGGCAAGATGAGCGGCCACGAATATCCCGAGTGGATCGGCAAGCTCCATTTCTGGACCACGTTCATCGGCGTCAACCTGACCTTCTTCCCGCAGCACTTCCTCGGCGCCGCCGGCATGCCGCGCCGCTACCCCGACTATCCCGACGCCTTCGCCGGCTGGAACTACGTCTCTTCGATCGGCGCCTTCATCTCCGGCGCGTCGACGCTGATTTTCGTGGTGGGCGTTGTCATGACCTTCATGGGCAAGCGCAAGCTCGCCGACAATTACTGGGGTGAGGGGGCGACCACGCTCGAATGGTCGCTGCCGTCACCGCCGCCGCACCACACCTTCACCACCATCCCCCGCCTGCGCTGATGTCGGGCACCGTCGGCGACGCCATCCCCGGTTCGGCCACCTCCGAACCGGGCGACTGGCTGGCCCTCCTCAAGCCGCGTGTTGTCAGCCTCGTCGTCATGACGGGCTGGATCGGCCTGTTCCTTGCCCCCGGCCACCTCAACCCGGTGCTCGCCTTCACCGCCATCCTCTGCATCGCGCTCGGCGCCGGTGCCGCGGGTGCGATCAACATGTGGTACGAGCGCGATATCGACCGCCTGATGCGCCGGACCGCCTCGCGGCCGATCGCCGCCGGCCGGATCGAGCCCGACGAGGCGCTCTGCTTCGGCATCGTGCTCGCGGTGATGTCGGTCATCGTCATGGCGACCGCGATCAACCTGGCCGCCGCCGTCTGGCTCGCGGCCTCCATCGCCTACTACGTCTTCGTCTACACGATCTGGCTGAAGCGCCGCACACCGCAGAACATCGTCATCGGCGGCGCCGCCGGCGCTTTTCCGCCGATCATCGGCTGGGTCGCCATCACCGGCCACGTCGCCCTGCTGCCGATCCTGCTGTTCGCGATCGTCTTCCTCTGGACGCCGCCGCATTTCTGGTCGCTGTCGCTCTACGCGTGCGGCGACTACAGCCGTGCCGGCGTCCCGATGCTGCCCGTCGTCGCCGGCCGCCGCGCCACCAGGCGCCAGATCGTGCTCTACACGCTCATCCTCGTGCCGGTGAGCCTTGCTCCGTGGGCGCTTCACCTGACAGGTCTCATCTACGGCATCTCCGCCGCCCTCCTCGGCGCGGGCTTCCTCGGCTTCTCGCTCTGGACCCTGTTCGACCGCCAGGATCAGACCGGCCACAGCCTGACCAGCGACAAGCCCGCCCGTCTCACCTTCCGCTACTCGCTCGCCTATCTCGCGCTGATCTTCGCCGCCGTCGCCATCGACCATCTTCGGGCGTAGTAAGAGCCGCAATTCAACTTGGCGTCTCCCATGGTCGATGAGTTCCTGCCGCGGATGCCGCCCGAAGCGGCCCGCGCCTTCACCAGACGCCGGCGCGCACGCAACATTGCGATCCTCGCCGTTCTGGTGTGCCTCTGCCTGCTGTTCTACGCCATCGCCATGGTCAAGCTGGCCAAAGGTTGACTGTGTCCGTCCTGTGCCAGATGGGCGCCGGATCGCCGTCGTCCTGCCGACCTGCAACGCGGCCCGGACGCTGAGGATCGGCCGGATCGTCTCCGCAGCAATGTCCCTGCCCGCGCCCATCGCCGCTCCCCCGGACCCTGCCGACAGTCCGGCGATGCGGACCACACCCGTCGCTCTTAGAGACTGACGCGGCATGCACCCAAGAGCCGCAGACCCTTCCGGCACATCACGGATCCATCCCGCGATCTGGATCATCGCATCCTTCGCCGCCTTCTCAGCCCTGTCGGCCTATCGGTTTGCGGTCACGACCGGCGATTTCCGCAACTCCGACGATGCAGGCAATTTTCTCGCGGGCGCCGCTTTGAGCGAAGGCAATGTGCGCCTGCACGGCTGGATCATGGCGCCGGAGAACTACTACCCGACGGACGTCCTCGGCGAAGCCATTCTCAAGCTGCTCTTCGGCTGGCACCCGCTCTTCATGCAGGGTCTGGAGGCGTTGATCTGGGCCGCCATCGCATGTGCAGGCACTGCCCTGGCCTGTGCCGGCCAGAATCCGCGTCGCCTCGCCGGCATCGTTGCGACGTCGCTAGCACTGCTCGCCTTCAATCTCTTCGAGCACGGCCTGCGCGACGTGCCGTTTTCCAACGTCGGCTCCCACGGTGGCACCATCCTGCTCATGCTGCTGACCTTCGCGATTGCCGCATCCGGCGACCGCCTGACGCAGCGCCCGAAGCTTCGCGCAGCCCTCCTCGGTGTTCTGATGACGCTCGGCAGTCTCTCCGATCGCATCTATGACGTCGTTGCCTGCCTGCCCGTGCTGACCGAGGCGGTGCTCGCCCTCCGCCGGCGGGACAATATCCCGGCCCTGGTCCGGATCGTGGTCACGGTCGCGGCCTTCGTGCTCGCCCACGTGCTGCTGGCTCTCAACACGCTGACCGGCGGCTTTCGCGTATCGTTGTACCCGGTCCCCCTGGCGACGTTCCCGCAGATCCTGGGTCAGGCCAGCTTCGCGGCTCAAAGCATCGTGCGGCTGCTCGGCGCCGATTTCTTCGGCCGTGATCTCCAGCACAGTCTGAAGAGCGCCGCTGCGATCACCCTGCTGCGCGCGCCCTTCGTGCTCATGTTCCTCATCGCCTGGTGGGAGGTCGGAGCCGGCGTCCTCCAGCGGGTCCGAAGCTGGCCGCCGCCCGCTTCGGCGCGACCGCACGCCGATCTCGATCACCTGCTTTGGTTGGGCTTGTCGCTGTGCGAGGCGAGCACCTGCATCATGCATGTCATCGGTGAGGACGCCGCCATCCGCTACTTCCTGCCGGCCGCGGTCGCCGGTTCGATCCTGGTCGCGCGGCGGTTCGGGGGGCTGATCCTGACCGGGTCGTTCGGCATGATCGCGCTGTTCGCGTCGCTGGTCTCCGGCATCGCGCTCGGATCGTCCGATCCTCCGGGCCAGGTCGTCGCGGCCGCGCAGGTCACTCGCATCGTCGACGCTCTGCGAGCGGCCCACCTCCAGCACGGCTATGCCGGCTACTGGCAGGGCAACATCGTCACCGTGCTCTCGCATCGCGAAATCACCAGTCTGCCGGTCTTGGAGCAAGCCGATCACCGGCTCCACGCCTACGCCTATTTCACCGATCTCGATTGGTACCGGACTGCCGCCCGCACCTGGCGTGGCAGGACCTTCTTCATCTCGGAAGGAGACGACGCCTCGGGCAACACGGTGCTGCATGAGGCAACCGTCATCCGGCAGTTCGGGCAACCGACCCAACGGATCGATCTCGGCCAGTTCGTCATCGACGTCTATGACCTGGCCCCCGGCGCCTTGCACGGACTGGCCCCGGACAGCTGATGCGGTCCGATCGACGCGCCTTTGTCTGGCTGGTGCGGCCCGGCATGCTGTTCTATGCCATGGCCAGGGTGGCGCTGTCCGAAGCCCGCGCCACCTAGACGTCCGGAGATCCACATGGACACTCACGCAAATACCGGTGCAATCGCCCCGGACGAAACCGGCTTCATCGAGCAGCCCTACCACCTGCCCGCGCCTAACGCCCTGCCGATCGCCGGCGCGTTCGGCGGTGCGACCATGCTGGCCGGCATCGTGCTGTGGGCGCATTTCGGCATCAAGGAGGTGTTCGGCCTCGGCGTGATGTCGAACATGTGCGTCATGTTCTTCTGGTGGCGCACCGTCATCCGAGAGAGCCTGGCGACGGGCGTCATCTCACCGCTGACCCGCCTGTCTCTCCGCTACGGCATGACCTTGTTTATCACGTCCGAGGTCATGCTGTTCGTCAGCTTCTTCTGGACCTTCTTCAATTTCGCGATCTTTCCCGAGAACGTCGCGGGCCAGTTGGCCCCGCTCTGGCCGCCGATCGGCGTGCACACGTTCGATCCGTTCAGCACGCCGTTCCTCAACACCATGATCCTGCTGTTGTCGGGCTGCACCGTCACCTGGGCGCACCATTCGCTGATCGAGGGCGACCGCCGTTCCCTGATCATGGGTCTCGGGCTGACGATCCTGCTCGGCATGACCTTCACCTGCCTGCAGATCATGGAATACTCGAACGCCCCGTTCCATTTCAGCGGCGGCGGCGTCTATCCCGCGATCTTCTTCATCGCGACCGGCTTTCATGGCGCGCACGTCTTCATCGGCACCAGCTTCCTGATCGTCTGCTGGTATCGCAGCCGCGCCGGCCAGTTCACGCCCACCCGCCATTTTGGCTTCGAGGCCGCGGCCTGGTACTGGCACTTCGTCGACGTGGTCTGGCTCTTTCTCTTCATCTGCATCTACTGGTGGGGCGCCGGGCCCACCTACCACGAGTAGACCCGGCGGGAGGCCAGCAACGGCCCCGATCCTGGTGCCGGTCCTTCTCCTGGCCCTGACGATCGGACTCGGCGTCTGGCAGGTGCAGCGCCTCCACGGGAAGCAAGCGATCCTCGCCCGCATCGCGCGTGCCGAAAGCTCTCCGCCGGTCCCGCTCGGCGATGCGCCCGTTACCCAGTTCGAGCGCGTGGGCGCCACCGGAATGCTCCGCCCCGATCTCGCCGTCTCGTACGCGACCGACGTGCGCGATCTGCGCGCCGGTCCCACCTTCGGCGTCTTCCTGCTCGAGCCGCTCATCCGCCCCCATGCGGCGCCGCTGCTCGTCGATCTCGGCTGGGTTCCGGCCGACCCGCACGGCCGTCCGACCCTGACCGTGTCGGGCACCAGGACCATCGACGGCTACGTCCGCGCCTCCGAGCGGCCGAGCCTGTTCACGCCGAGCCCGGCACTCGCCCAGCGCCAGTTCTACGCGCTCGACCCTTCCGCCATCGGCCGGGCGATCGGCCTGCCCGACCTCGTTCCGTTCACCCTGGTCGCACTGGGTCGGACGAGAGCGGATGTCTTTCCGCAGCCCGCGGAGACCCTCCCGCGCCCACCCAACAACCACCTCCAATATGCCGTCACCTGGTTCAGCCTTGCCGCCATCGTGCTGGTCGGCACGACGATCTGGTGGCGCGGCAGGAACCGCACGCCGGCCTGACAAAATGCCGCGCCGCCGCTTCTATCGCCGCCGAAACCAATCTACTGTCGTCCCGGGAACGGACCGGTAAAGGTCCGCAATGCAAACGGGGGATCGGCATGTCGTATCGCGTGGGACGCCGCACCGTCATCGCGGGCGCCGCCGGCCTTCTCGCCAGCCCGGCGATCGCCGCCGCCAGCAAGCCCTACAAGATCGCGCTCTCGAACTCCTTCATCGGCAACAAATGGCGCATCGAGATGGAGAACGTCTACAAGGCGGCGCTGCTCATGGAACCCTACAAGACCGACGTGCAGGGCCAGGTCTTCAACTCCGGCAACGATGTCTCCAAGCAATCCCAGCAGCTCTCCAACCTGATCGCCGAGCGCGTCGACGCGATCGTCATCGACGCGGCGTCTCCCACCGGCCTGAACGGCATCCTTCGCCAGGCAACCTCGCGCGGCATCCTCGTCATCGCCTTCGACAGCGTCGTCACCGCGCCCTCGGTGCTGAGCGTCAACATCTCCCAGGCCGAGCTCGGCAAGACGCTCGCCGAATTCCTGGTCCGCAAGCTCAACGGCCACGGCAACGTCATCATGGTCACCGGTGTCGCCGGCACCGAGGTCGACCAGGACCGCAACAAGGCGGCGGAAGCCGTCTGGGCAGCCAACCCCGGCATCAAGGTGGTCAACCGCTACACCGGCATGTGGGACAGCTCCACCGCCGAGCGCAACACCGCCGCCATCCTGCCCAGCCTGCCCAAGATCGACGGCATCTGGTGCCAGGGCGGCACCGACGGCGTGCTGAAGGCCTTCGTCTCCGCGGGCCGCACACCGCTGCCGTTCACCGCCGGTGAATGCGAGAACGGCTTCCGCAAATTCATGATCGGCGCCAACGGCCAGAAGGTCGACGGCATCTCGATCGGCTCGCCGCCCTTTCTCTCCGTCATCTCGCTCGAGCTCGCCCGCCGGATTCTCTCCGGCCAGTATCCCAAGCGCAGCATCCAGCTTCCGCTCGCCGTGCTGACCAGCGACCAGGTAAAGGTTGGCGAAACCGTCTTCCCCGACCAGCCGGACAGCTTCTTCGACGACTTCACCGACAGCGGCGACCACGCCACCGTCAAGCTCTGCGTCGAGGCGGCCTTGAACGGCACCGCCTGCACCGGCGGCCCGCTCGGAGTGACGCTGCCGGGCGCATGACCATCGCCGGCGCCGCCATCGAGGGGACCGGCCTCAGCCGCGCCTACGGCGGCGTCAAGGCGCTCGACAACGCGACGTTCGCCGCCCGCGCGGGCGAAGTGCATGCGCTCGTGGGCGAGAACGGCGCCGGCAAATCCACGCTCATAAAAATCCTTGGCGGACGGACCAGGCCCGACAGCGGCACGGTCCTGATCAAGGGCGAGCCGGTTTCACTCACCGGTCCCGATCATGCCCACACTCTGGGCGCCTGGACCGTCTTCCAGGAACTGACCCTGCTGCCGGCGCTCACGGTCGCCGAGAACCTGCTCCTCTCGCGCGAGCCCCGCGCGCGGCGCACCGGCCTGATCGACCGGCGCGCGATGGAGCGGCGCGCTGGCGAGATCCTCGCCGGCCTCGGCCTGCACCATATCGACCCGCTCGCCGCGGCCGAGAATATCTCGCTGTCGGAACGGCAACTCGTCGAGATCGTGCGCGCCATCAGCCACGAGCCCGACATCCTCTTTCTCGACGAGCCGACGTCCTCGCTCGTCGAGCGAGAGGTCGTCTGGCTGTTCGAGCAGGTTCGCCGCTTGCGCGACCGCGGCACCTGCGTGGTCTTCACCTCGCATCGCTGGAACGAGATCACCTCGATCGCCGACCGGATCACCGTCTGCCGCAACGGCCGCGAGGTCGGCACCTTCACCGCCGGCGAATTGGGCGAGGACCAGGCGATCACGTTGATGACGGGGAGGCGCGTCGAGACCCTCTATCCCCCCGTCCCGGCGCTCCCGGCCACCCCCGCCATCCTCGCCATCCGCGGCCTGTCCGCGTCCCGCATGCACGACGTGTCCCTGTCGCTGCACGCGGGCGAGATCCTCGGCATCGGCGGTCTGGCCGGCCACGGCCACCGCGCGCTGTTCTTTACCCTGTTCGGCGCCGAACGCGCGATCGCCGGCACCATCGAGGTCGCCGGCAAGCGGGTCACGATCCGCTCGCCACGCGATGCCATGCGACACCGCATCGCCCTCGTTCCCGAGGACCGCAAGACAGAGGGGCTGCTTCTCCTGATGAGCGTGCGCGACAACGCCACGCTCGCCATCCTCAAGCGTCTGTCGCGTCTCGGCATGCGCCGCCGCGCGCTCGAGCGCCAGCTTTCGGACGACGTGGCCGCGCGACTGAAGGTGAGGGCGGCTGGCCCCGAGTCGCCGGTCGGGTCGCTTTCCGGCGGCAATCAGCAGAAGGTCCTGCTCGGCCGCTGGCTTCTCGCCGAGCCGCGCATCCTGCTGCTCTACGACGTCACCCGTGGGGTCGACATCGCGACCAAGACCGAGATCTATGCGCTCGTCCTGCGCCTCGCCGCCGAGGGCCGCGCGATCCTGTTCTACTCCAGCGACGCCGAGGAACTCGCCCACTTGACCCATCGCGTCCTGGTCATGCGTGAAGGCCGCATCGCGGCCGAGCTCGCCACACCCACCGCCGAACAGATCGTCTCAGCCTCCGTACGCGATGCCGTCGCGGCCTGAGGCGGCCGCCTCAGGCTCCCGGTGGCATCACCGCCTCACGCAGGAGGCGGGACTCGCGCTCGCGATCGTCATGCTGGCCGGCGCCATCATCCTCTACTGCGGCATCTACTTTGCCGCCCAGCATCGCTTCCCGGGCGGCTTCGAGTTGACCTCCTCGGTCAACTCCACCATGCCGCTCGCCTTCGCCGCCATCGCCCAGACACTCGTCGTGCTCACGCGCGGGATCGACCTGTCGGTCGGCGGCGTCATCGACATCACCAACGCGGTTGCCGCGGTCACGCTCGGCACGTCCGTCGCCGGCCAGGTCGGCTGGTCGATCGTCATCCTCGGCATCGGCGCGCTCTGCGGCCTGATCAACGGCCTTCTCGTCACCATCGGCCGCCTGCAGCCGATCCTGGTCACGCTGGCCACCCTGTCGATCTTCCAGGGCATCGCGATTCGCATCCTGCCCCAGCCCGGCGGCCAGATCCCCGAGGACATCACCACCATCCTCGCCAACCCGGATGCGCCGACGTCCCTCCTCTATCTCGTGCTGATCGGCGTCTTCTGGTGGGCCTTCCGCCGGACCCGCCTCGGCGTCGGCATCTACGCGATCGGCAACGACGAGGCGGCGAGCCAGGCCAACGGCGTCGCCGTCCGCCGCACCCGCATCCTCGCCTACGTCCTGGGCGGCATGTTCTCCGCGGCCGCCGGGCTCTTTCTGGCCGCGAGTGCCACCGCCGGTGACGCCACCACCGGCAACACCTACACCCTGACCTCGATCGTCGCCGCCGTGCTCGGCGGCGTCTCCCTCTTCGGCGGCCGCGGCAGCGGCGTCGGCGCCATCCTTGGCGCCTTCATCTCGACGATGATCGTCAACATCCTCTTCTTCAGTCACATCGACCCGCTCTACCAGTCCTTCTACGAGGGCATGTTCCTCGTCATCGCCGTGGTCCTGGTGAGCGGTGTCGGACGTCTCGCCAGAAGGGGAGCCTGACCCATGCAGCCCCTCCAGCACTTCCTCCAGTCGGCCGAGCGGCGCCGCATCGTCTACGCCTTCGCCGCCGCGATCGCGCTGTTCGCGATCGGCGAGGCGGTTCGTCCCGGCTTCGGCTCGCTGGCCGGCATCCGCGCCGTCCTCGTCGTCGCCTGCTTCGTGGGCCTGGTCGCCGCCGGCCAGACCTTCGTCATCCTCATCGGCGGCATCGACCTGTCGGTCCCGTGGGTCCTCAACGCTGGCGCCATCCTGCTGGTCGTCACCTCCCTCGGCCATGACGCCCGCGCCGTGCCCGCGCTCCTCCTTACGCTCGCGATGGGAACCGTCGTCGGCGCCCTGAACGGGATCGGCATCGCCGTTCTCGGGGTGCCGGCCGTCGTCATGACGCTGGCGATGAACGGGATCATGGAGGGCCTCGCCCTCGGTCTGAGCGGTGGTCTCACGTGCCAGGCCTGCGCCAGCTACGCGCCGCCGGTCATCCAGGCCGCGATCCACCGCTCCATCCTCGGCATCCCCGCCATTCTCTACGTCTGGCTCGCGGTCATCGCCCTGGTGTCGGTGGTCCTGAGCCTGACCATCTTCGGCCGCGCAACCTACGCCATCGGCAACAATGCCCGTGCCAGCTATCTCGCCGGCCTCGATGTTCGTGCGGTCACGATCGCGCTCTATGCACTGTCCGGCCTGTTCTCGGCGCTCGCCGGCGTGGCCCTGGTCGGCTTCGGCGGCCAGGCCAGCCTGGGTATGGGCGATCCCTACCTGTTCCAGTCGATCGCGGCGGTGGTCATCGGCGGCGTCTACATCCTGGGCGGCCGCGGCCACTATATCGGCTCGGTCGCCGGCAGCATCAGCCTCGTCGCACTAGTCTCGGTCCTGCTGGCGATGAACATGCCCGAATACGGCCGCAACATCATCTACGGCGTGATCATCCTCGTCCTGCTCCTCCTCTATGGCCGCGAACCGGGCGAAGCGTAGCAGGGCGCTGCCCTGCACCCGCCGGGGCCAGCGGCCCCGGACCCGCGCCTACATTGCTGGCTCGCAATGTCGGAGCAATTTTATGACGTGGCTTCGGCCAATCGAAGGGTTATCCACAACTCTGGTAGCGAGGATATGCTGGGAGAGACATGACTTTATCCGAAAATCGGGAAGCTCCCGGCGCCCAGGATCAGAGGGAAACCGTTAGGAGCCGGCATCGCTCCAACCCAGTTTCCCAATGCCGGCGTCATCTGGAAGACACAAGCGTATCATGCAGCCGAACTGACCCACGACGACTTCTGCGGACCAGCCATCTTCGGCGAAATTGGAGCTTCCATCATCATCGCAGGCACAGGTGACGCCATGCTTCTCGGCATGGACAGGGTGCTGTTTGCCGAGATGATCGCCACGGCATCCATACCAGTTGTCGGCGCCCAGAAGATCAACGACGCTATCTCGTCGGCAAAAGCAGTGCTGGTGTCGGCTGGCGTCGCACTTAGTCCGAGCGCCCAGGTCGGAGCAGCAGCCTTCACGGCCTACATCTGGTGATGAAATCGTTCAGGTCGGTTCGAAGGGGCTGCGTACCGCTTACCCTCGCGGCGGCGCTGTCGCTGCCTTCGGTGGCGTTCGCCGCGATGATGCCGATCACGTTGATCCTGATCAATGACGATGGCTCGCGTTCGACCGCGCTCTACGTCCTCGGCGGCAGGGTCGTCGTCGGCCGGACCAGGACTGCAAGCGCCGACGCGACGCATGACGCAAACAGCTCGTCGGACCAGGCAGACTTGGCGCTTGCCGCAGATAAGGTGGCGGAGCCCTCTCTCCTCCGCTGGCTTGCGGATGGCGACCGTGCCAAAGCCGAATCCATGTCACGCTTGAGAAAGGGATCGTGACCTACGTCCTCTCGGACCTGACCTCGCGTAGCATGACGTCGACCCGGTCGCAGGATGGCGTGGGCCAGGCGTCGCTGGTGCCCACGCGTCGGTCAACGACATGCCGATCAACTGATCAGAAGGCGCGTGGGCACATCGAACGTCGGCGGCGGTCCCGCACCTGCTTGGACGCTCAGCCCGCGACAGCGTGTGGCGGGACATGCGGCTCCCCTGACCGGAACATGTCCGGCGCCACCATGTGCAGCATCATGAGCACCAGGAACGCGCCGACCACGATCGCGACAGCGCGGGCCATGAAGGTGAACGTCGACACGAGCAGCAGCAGGATGAGGATCACGAGCAGCGCCGTCTGAGGCGTCCCGTGCAGCCCGATCACGGTCAGGGCCGACCGCAACACACGTTCGACCTCGCTTGCCAATTGACCGGCGATCCGGATCAAGCCTTCGAGCAGCGACCCAAGCGCGGCAAGATCCTGTGTCATGACGCCACACCCTCCATCCAGTTCTTGTTATCACATCATCGCGAGCATCTCGTCCGATCGTGCTGATATTTGCCATGTGTCTGCATTTTTGTCGCTCGTTTTCTTCTCAAGCGCCAAGTCTCCTAAGTAAAAGTTTCGGCTCCATGCAAGTCGATAAATAACGCTCCAGATACCAATGTCGCGCTCGGACCAGTATTGTCCATCAGCAAACAAAGTTAGTAAATCACCAACAACAGTTAGAGAAACGACTAACAAATGACCGTCAAAACATTTGTGTTCGGTGCCTACCAAACATATTTAGGCTCTTTCAGGCGTCGTGCCTGACAAGCAACCAAAGGACTATATTATGACCTCACAAGCTCGCCTGCTCTCCAGTCGCGGCCTCGTCGGCGCTCTCTTTGCTGTCACGACAGTCGCTTCTGCGGCTGCCTTTGCCTCGACTGACACGCGCGGCAAAGCGGCCGCGTTCCATACCGTTGCCGGCGACTACCTGGTCGGCCTCCACGCGAAAGCCACCGTTGAGGCGCCTACGACGAGTCGGACGATGTATCAGAATAGCTCAGACACCGACTTCAACATGCATCACTACAGCTTGAAGACAGATCGTAACATGCACCACTACGGTTTAAACATAGCCCGAAACATGCACCATTACGGGTAATCACGGCAACAAGATGTATGTCAGCGAAATACTGTCGATTTGGGCGCCGTTCTCTACTTGAGGGGACGCAATCTCCAATCTCGTTTGCGATCGACCAAGAGTATTGCACCTCGCCCAATCGGATGCATGGGCGAGGTGCTGCACCTTTTACGAGTTATCGTTTTCATTGGATTAACGACGACCGACGTCGCTATGATGGCACTCTAGTTGCCTCATTCGAATGCATCGGGGTTCAAGGCGGTTCGCAATCTCCGATGACGTGGTCCCGCAGCATCGAGCGTCTCAGCACCACACGTGACGTCCTGCGGATCGCTTCGTTGATCCTGGCGCTCATGACGATGGTTGTCGCGACCAAAGCAGATGCATCTCGCCTCGCATTCCGATCGTTCGGCAATTCCGAAGGCCTGACCAGCCTGAGCGGCGCCTGTCTCGCGCAGGATCAGGTCGGATATGTCCTCGTGTGTTCGGAACACGGTCTTTTTGTTTATGACGGCCGGCGTTTCATCAATCTCGGGCCTGCGCAGGGGCTTCGAGAGGGTGGTATCGTGTATGACCTTGCCGTAACCGACACTGGCATGGTCGCGGTGCGGTATGCTGACCAGCTTCTGGTCGATGATCGCCACGTCTCAGTGGCTCGATCCCCCTCGGCCATGTCCTTCCATTCGGTGAGCGTTTCGAAAGAGACCTCGTTCTACAGAGAAAGAGGATTTCAACTTGCCCCGTGGCGTGGTGGGTTCGCCGTCATATCCGAACATCGTACCATGCACATCGTCAGGTCCCCAGCGGGCAGCAAGCGAGTTCTGGCTCCGATCCCCTTTTCTCCGGCCGAGCAGGCAGTCCTCGATGAACCGTATTCGATCTTCTCAGTGAGGGATCGGCTCTGGGAGACCTTTGCCGATGGTCGAATTTGCTCCGCCGAGCCCGGCGCCGTTCGCTGTTTCGGTGCCTCTGAGGGACTGCATGGCGGCCCGTGGAAATATGTGACGGCAGGTCCCGACGGGACCGTCATTGCTCGCTCCGTGGGGTCGTTCGCGACAATCGACATTCGACGTGGAACGGTTGCCGAGGAGGTGCTTCCCGACCAGGGCGGACAATACGAAAGCTATACGGCGGTCCTCATGCTGTTCCAAACGCCCGACGGGAAGATCGCCACGCAATCGTCAGACGGGCTGATCGTGCGCGATTCGAGCCATTGGCGCCGATTGACGATAGGCGATGGGATACCGAGCGGCGTGATCACTGGGGCGCTACCCGATCGTGGCGGCGAATTATGGCTCCAGGTCCACGGAAATGGCCTCGCGAGAGGAATAGGATACGGGCATTGGGAAGCCATCCAGAAAGCCAACGGATTGTCCAACCCGGTGGCTTGGGAGACCGCCCGCTCTGGCTCTGGCCCGATGTGGGTTTCGACCGACACCGGTCTCGACGAGGTCAGGCGGACCGACGGTTCGCTCCGAGTCGACAAGGTCATCCCAGGCCCGTCCTACGCCCTGACCGTCGGCCCGGACGGGAGAATTTGGAGCTCGGCGGGCGACAGCAACGCCCGTGTCATCGACTCCGCGAGCGGCTCGTGGCGAATGGTCGCCATGCCGGCTGTCAACACGATCGGGACGGCTTCTGACCGCCGCGTCTGGTTCGGGACAGTTGACGGGCTCTATGCCGCCGACACACCGCCAGACAGTCCGATCATAGCCGTTCACGACGGTAAGTCGCGCCAAGCCGTTGTCGACCTGATCCCCGACCGCTCGGGTGGGATTTGGTTGTTGTCGGGTGGCCGCCTCTATCACCGTCATGCCAATGGTTTGTCCATTCGCGCCGACGGACCCTGGCCTTCCGACGGCTTCGAGCCCCTCGAAATGGCCATCGCGCCAAACGGACATATCTGGATCGGTGGCGCGGGCGGCCTTTACGAATTCACGTTGTCAGGGGATCGCATCCAATCGCTCGCCTCGGTAACCGGGACCGGCCTTCGATCCAACACGGTCATGGCGGTCATCGTGGATCATCGTGGCTGGATTTGGGCCGGAACGACTCAAGGTGTCTCGGTGTTTGACGGTTACCGATGGGTCTCCATCGATAGCGATCAGGGGCTTCTCTGGGACGACACCAGCGAGGGCGGGATCCGCGAGGATCCCGACGGTTCGATCTGGATCGCGACCGACAAGGGCCTCTCGCACCTGCTCGACCCGGGGTGGCTGTTCGCGCCTCATCCGGTCAAGATCGTCATTTCCCAGGCATCGCTGGGCGGCAAGAACCTGCCCGCCCGCGATCTTCCCTACACCACGGCACCTCTCTCGCTCCAGTTCGGCACATTCACCTACGCCTCCGAAAAATCCATCGTCTTTCGCTACAGGCTGTCCGGCGTCGATGACGGCTGGGCCGAGACCGTCTCCGGCGGCGTGCGCTATCCGTCCGTTCCGCCCGGCCACCACGTGCTCACCGTCGTCGGCTACGACGCCCTCAGCCACACATCCTCCGCGCCCGTCAGCCTCGATATCGCCATGGATTATCCGTGGTGGCGGCAATGGTGGGCCGAACTGCTCTATCTGCTCGCCGGCGTCGCCGCCCTCTACGGGTTCAAGCAATGGCTGGAACACGCGGCCGCTCTCAGGCAACGCCAGCTCGAGCGTCTGGTCGAGGAACGCACCGCCAGGCTCCGCGAGGCGCAGGCGGCCCTCGAGCGCCAGGCAACCCTCGACGGCCTGACCGGCCTGCTCAACCGGACCGAGGTGCAGCATCGGCTCGCCAAGGCTCTGTCCGTCGCCCATGACTGCCCGGAGCTCGTCGTCGCCCTCATCGATCTCGACCATTTCAAGACGATCAACGACCGCCACGGCCACCTCGCCGGAGACGACGTCCTGCGCGCCGTCGGCGTCCGCGTCTCGGCCATCCTGCGCGACCGCGAATATGCCGGCCGCTATGGCGGCGAGGAATTGCTGATCGTCCTCGACGACGCCGACGGTCGAGGCGCTGCCCGCATCCTCGCCCTGCTCCAATCGGTCCGCGGCGCGCCGTTCCACCTCACGCACACCGCGATCACCGTCACCTGCTCGATCGGTGTCGCCTGGGCCGGTCGCGGCGACGATTGGGAATCGCTGATCGGCCGGGCGGACCTGGCACTCTACGAGGCCAAGACCACCGGCCGCGACAAGGTCGTCGAAAGCCGGGACGACCAGATCCTCAGTCCCTCCGCCTGGCCCCGGGCCCCTCGCCCCCGACGCGCCGGCAGCGCCGATTGAAGCGTCACGACGGGTCAGCCGAGCGCGCGATGCTGCCAGCGAAGCCGCCACAGCCAGAGCGACGGCGTCACCCCGAGCTCCATCACCAGCCCGAAGATCATCGGCGCCGGCGGCCAACCCAGCAGCACGACACCCACGAGCCGGCCGAGCCCGCCCGTCACCACAAGCATGGTCAACAGCCCGAAGCGCGCCCCTTGTCGCTCGATCGCCGGGATCGTCGTCCAGAACGCGATCCCGATCGCAAGCAGAAGCCCCGACAGGTAACGGACATGACTGTCGAGCGCGACATCAGCGTGCGACCCGGTCATCGAGCCGCCCTGCAGCATTCCCGCCAGCCCAGCCGCGACCGGGACGAGTCCGCCGATGCCCACGGCGATCCGCAACGTGACACCTTCGAAACCGGGCCGTCCCATGCCAGAACTCCGTCCCATGCAGCAGATCAACGCCGTCGACAGCCGCGCGGATGAGGAGCCCGAGCAGACCGCACCGCCAGCGCTCGGCTGCTACATCACGCCGGGCGGCCTCGACCGGTTTCGGGCCGAACGCGCGACCCTCCGCCACCAGGAAAGGCCGCGCATCGTGGACATCGTCTCCTGGGCGGCCGGCAACGGCGATCGCTCCGAGAACGGCGACTACCTCTACGGCAAGCGCCGGCTGCGCGAGATCGACCGTCGACTGCGTTTCCTCGACCGGCGCATCAAGCACGCGATCGTCGTCCATCCCGCCGACCGTCCGGCGCACGACCGGGTCCTGTTCGGTGCGACCGTCACCTATGCCGGCGAGGACGATCTGGAGCGGCACGTGACGATCGTCGGCGTCGACGAGGCCGATACCCCGCGCGGCCAGATCAGCCTCGCGTCGCCCGTTGCCCGCGCCCTGCTCGGCCGGCGCGCCGGCGACGAAGTAACCCTGCGTCTGCCGGGCGGCATCGAGATGGTCGAGATCCGTGCCATCACCTATCCGGATGATCTATAGCAATGGCACGAACGGGAGCCGGCCGATGATCGATCCGCAAGAGGCGCTGGCGGCGATCGGGCAGCTTCCCGACGGCGAGATCGACATCGCGGAGGCGGCACTCCAGCTCGCGCGCGCCCGCGCCCCACGCGCGAACTGGACACGCGCTGCCTCCCATCTGTCCGATCTGGCGCGGGAGGCGGCCGCGATCGGCCGGCTCCTTGGCGATCGCTCGCTCGAGATCAGGCTCGGCGCGCTCGCCGGCCTGATCGGCGCGCGTTACGGCTATGCCGGCGATACCGAGACCTACGAGGATCTTACCAACGCCGACCTGATCCGCGTGACCGAGCGCAGGCGCGGGCTGCCGGTCGCGCTGGGCATTGTCTGGCTGCACTGCATTCGCGCGGCAGGCTGGCAGGCCCACGGCATCGACTTCCCCCGCCACTTCCTGATCCGGCTCGACAGCGCGCGCCATGCCGCAAGTCGGCGGGACGGAAGCCACCCGCCGCACCTGCTCGTCGACATCTTCGCCGGCGGCCATCCGATCGGGACCGACGCTTTGCTGTCGATGGTCCGGCGGCGCGCGACCGACGAGGCCAGGCTCGATCCAGCCCTGCTCCGGCCGATGAACAATCGCGAGGTTCTGCTGCGCCTGCAACGCAACATCGCGGAGCGGCGACGCGCGGCGGGTGACTGGGCCGACGCGCTGTCGGTCGTCGAGACGATGGCGGCGATCGCGCCCCAGGACGCGTCGCTGTGGCACGACCAGGCCGCCCTGCACCAGCTTCTCGGCGGCCTGCGCGCCGCGATCGCCTGTCTCGAACGCTTCCTCGCGCTCGCGCCCGAGGGCGCGGCCGCCGACAAGGCACGCATCGGCATCGACGCGATGCGCCGCCGGCTGGCGTGAGAGGCTCGAGATGTCGCTCCGCGTCGCCGTCCAGATGGATCCGATCGAGACCGTCGATCCCGACAAGGACAGCAGCTTCGCGCTGATGCTGGAGGCGCAGGCGCGCGGCCACGCACTCTGGCACTACGACGTCAGGACGCTGGCCCTGACCGAGGGCAAGGGCGAGCCGGGTGCTCCCCGGATCGAACGGCTCCGCGCGACCGCGCGTCCCGTCACCGTCGCACGCTCCCTCGGCGCGCATCACCAGTCGGGTGCCAGCGTCCGCCTCGACCTCGGACGCGACGTCGACGTGATCCTGATGCGGCAGGACCCGCCGTTCGACATGGCCTACATCACCGCGACCCACATGCTCGAGCACGTCCATCCCGCGACCCTGGTGGTCAACGATCCGCGTGCCGTGCGGGAGGCGCCGGAAAAGATCCTCGTCACCCACTTCCCCGACTTGATGCCGCCCACCCTGGTGACCTGGGACCTGCAGGCGATCCGCGATTTCCGCGCCGAGCATCGCGACATCATCGTCAAGCCGCTCTTCGGCAACGGCGGCGCCGGCGTGTTCCGCATCCGCGAGGACGACGAGAATCTCGCGGCCCTGCTCGAACTCCATTTCGCGCGGTCGCGCGAGCCGCTGATGATCCAGCGCTACGAGCCGGCGGTGCGCCAGGGCGACAAGCGGATCATCCTCGTCGAGGGCGAGGCGGTCGGCGCGATCAATCGCGTGCCGGCACGCGGCGAGACCCGCTCGAACATGCATGTCGGCGGCCGCGCCGAACGCGTGGCGCTGACCGCGCGTGACCGCGAGATCGTGGACGCCATCGGGCCGCGCCTCAAGGCCGACGGCCTCGTCTTCGTCGGCATCGACGTGATCGGCGACTGGCTGACCGAGATCAACGTCACCAGTCCCACCGGACTGCAGGAGGTCGACCGTTTCGACGGCGTCAATACCGCCGCCCTGATCTGGAACGCGATCGAGACGAGACGAACCGCCTACTGAAGATCCCGGTCCGGCGCGTCGGCAACGATCCCGGGCGTCGACAGGTCGATCCCGCGCGAGGGCGCCTCCGCGACCTCCAACGTGACCGAATGACGGCGTCCCGCACTCCGAAGCGTGCCCGGCGCGGGACCGGCATCGATCATCGGCGCGTCGGAACGCGCCGCCACCATCGTCCCGTTGTCCGGACGCGGATAGATGAAGCCATAGGTCGGATAGATGCTGCCATAGGTCTCGCCGTGCGCGAGCGCCACCCGGACGGCGCTCCAGTCATTCTCCGGAGAGACGTCGATCACGCTGATGTCGCGGGAGACGCCGCGGCTGTTCCAGTGCGACTGGTCGATCCTGACCATCCGGCTGTTCACGACATCGGCCACGACCGCGACGTGGCCGAGCCGCATCCGCGTATTGGCGCGGAAGTTCAGCACGCTGCCGATCTCGGGCGCGTTACCGCGAGCGTAACGACCGGCCGCGTTGTCCCACCAGTTGGCGGCGTTGCCGGGCAGATCGACGCCGCTATCCTCGCGCGCGAACGCGACGCACTGGAGCACGTGGCCGCGGTTCGCCGCGATGCGGCGGTGGTGGGTGACGTGCTGAGTGTGAGCGTGACGACGCGACTGAGCCATCGCTGTCGGTGGTGAGACGAGGCCGGTCGCCGCGAGGCAGGAAACGATCAGAAAAGCCTGCCCGACGTCGATCCTGCGCATCCCGTGTCCCCCGCATCACCGCCTTGTGATGAAACGGTTTGCAACCTTCGGCCGGTCCGGGCAACCGGCAACGGGAGGCGATTGCTCCGGCTCGATTGAATTGCCTGTTATACGTGGTGCTCACGGTTCCGAATTAGGACTTTGCGCCTATCCACCGTCACTTCGTGCTGGTCAGCATGATCTCGACGAGGAGATCGGGATCGACCAGTTCCGCCTGCACGCAGGCGCGCGCTGGCGCGAGGCCCTCCGGCAGCCATGCCAGCCAGACCGCGTTCATCGCCTCCCGGTCCGAGATCCGCTTGAGCCAGATCTGCGCCTGCAGCAGGCGTGTCCGGTCCGTCCCGTGCTCCTCCAGCAGCGCATCGGCCTGGGCCAGCACGTCGCGGGTCTGCGCCGTGATATCGCCGCCGGGATCGCGGGCGATGATGCCGGCGGTAAAAATGAAGCCATGATACTCGACGGCCCGCGACAGGATGGGGCTCGGTTCGGTCCTGACGATGCGGCTCACGATGGTCTCCGTTGTTGGCTGTTCGTCAATGCGAGCCGGGGCCGACCGTGGCCCCGCCCTGCGTGCTGCTCGTCCGTCGTCCGATGCAATCGTCGACCGCGACCTCGTGCGCGTACCGGTCGCTCAACCCGGCGCTCGGCTGGACGATGTTGCCGTTGCCGGAGAAGGGCGTGGTGGCCTGGTCGCCACCTTCCGACAGCAACGCCCGGTGCTGCTCGTCATAGGCCTGGTTGGCCTGGGCCCGACAGGCATCCTCCGTCGAGAGCTCGGCGCCGGACTTCGGACCGCCGAAGCTGCAGGCACCCAGCGCCAGCACGGGCACCACAGTGGCGGCGACTTTCACGGCGCGATTGCCGATCGACATCAACACATCCCTCATCCCACGCCGAGAGTGGCGCGCAGCCCGGTTTCGTCGAGCAGCCCGTCCGCCGTCAACGGCAACCGGCCCGCCGCATCCAGCAGCGCCGGATGAAGCTCCGCCCCGTCCGGGCGGAACGCGCAGAAGGCTTCCGTCCATCGGGCACGCGCGATCAGCTCCACCAGGCCGAGCAGCCGCAGACAGAGCGACAGGCCGGTCCGCGTCGTCAGGCCCTGCCGTCTGTCGACGGCGCCCGCCCATGCGCACGCATCCGGATCGGCGAGCAGCAGATCGGTGGGCGCACCGTCCGGACACCGGAACCGGAACGCACGTACGACAGCAAGGCGTCCCCAGTCGGCGTTGGCATCTGTCGCGGCCGCGCGCGCCGCATCCCAGGCGGCCTGAAGCTCCCGACCTCGGACCGGCGGCAGCTGATCGGGCGCCACCGGCACGAGATATGTCAGACGCCCGCCCGTCTCGCCCACCTCGATCGCGCCACGCCGGCTCATCCCCGCGAGGCCCGTCGAGCGCGGTCGAGCGCGTCCTCGGTGTCGATGTCGAACAGCACGCTGTCGTCGGTCTCGACGAGCACGAGATGTCTCTCCTCGGCACGCAACAGCGCACGGCCGCCTTCATCTCCGGTCGCGCGCGCGAGCGCCGCGCGGTGCCCGCGATGCCACAGCACCGGGTTGCCGCGCCGCCCCCGATGCACCGGCGCTATGATCGGCCGCTCCACGACGGCCGTGTCGAAAGCCTCGATCAATCGGTCGATCGTCGGCGTGCGCACCAGGGGCATATCCGCCAGACAGACGAGCACGTCGCGGCCGGGCGGCACCTGCGCGAGCCCGGCGGCGAGTGTCGCCGACAAACCGTCCTCATGCGCCTGCGCCTTCACGATCCGGCATCGGGGGAAAGGCGCCGCCTCCGCGGCAACGCGCTCGGCCTCGTGACCGACGACGAGCAACAGCTCGTCGACCGCGCTCGAGTCGAGCTGTCCGAGCACCGTGCCGATCACCGTGCTGGCGCCCAGCGTCTGGAGCAGCTTGTGCGCGGGCGCCATCCGGCGCGAAAGGCCGGCGGCAAGAACGACCGCGACGATCCCGTCCCTCAACGCAGCGCCGCCCTGCCGGAGCGCCGCACCGCCACGATCTCGCCCAGGATCGAGAGCGCGATCTCACCGGTGGTGACGGCCCCGATGGCCAGGCCGACCGGGCCGCGAACGCGCGCGAGGCCTTGCTCGTCGATCCCCGCCGCGCGCAGCCGCTCGAGCCGGGCCGCATGCGATCGGCCCGAGCCGAGGGCGCCGATGTAGAATGCCTCCGACCGCAGGGCCGAGACGAGGCCCGGGTCGTCCAGCTTCGGGTCGTGGCTCAGCACCACGACGGCCGTGGTCGAATCGGGCGCCAGGGTCGACACCGCATCGTCCGGCCAATCGTGGCAGAGCGCGATGCCCGGGAAGCGATCGCCGTTGGCGAAACCGTGCCGCGGGTCGATTACGGTGGGCTCGATGCCGAATGAAGCCGCCATCGGCGCCAACGATTGCGCGATGTGGACCCCCCCGACCAGGAGCAGTCGCGGCGGCGGCAGGTGCAGGTCGAGAAAATAGGCGACACCATCGATGTCGATCTTGACCGAGCGGCCGCCGCGCAACGCCTTGTCCGACGCGCGTGCCAGCGCCGGATCCGCCTCCGCCGAAGGCATCAGCGACTGCATGCCGTCCGTCAGGCGGGTCGCGACGACCGTCGGCGCTTTCGCCGCCCTTCGCGCCAGCAGGTCGGCGAGAAGCGCCGGCGTCATGTGCGCCCTGACGACAGAGGTTCGACCATCACCTCGACCGCGCCACCGCAGGCGAGCCCCACCGACCAGGCAAGCTGTTCGGCCACGTCGAACGCCGCCAGCCGCATCTGACCCGCGTCGAGCACCTCGATCGCTCGCGCCGCGATCTCGCTCTCGATGCACCCGCCGCTGACCGAGCCCGCCATCCGCCCGGAGCGCGTCATCACCATCCGGCTGCCCGGCGGACAGGGCGAACTGCCCCAGGTCCGCACGACCGTGGCGATCGCCACCTCCTCGCCCGCGGCCAGCCAGCGTGCGGCGATCGTCAGCGGATCGTCGGGCACCAGCACCTGGTCGGCAGCCGAACTCACAGGATCCCGACCACGAACATCACCACGAGGACGAAGACGGCGCCCCCGATCGTCGCGTCGCGTGGCATCACCGCCAATTGCCGCAGGACCGCCATCAGTGGTGAGTTTTCCGCGACCATTTCGGCCGATGGCGCCGCGTCCGCGATCGCGGTGACGGCGCCTGCCATCCCCTGCGCCGCGATCGGCTGCGGCGTCGCGGCGCGCTGACCGACCTGGGTCAGAACGTGGTCGATCGCCGCCTCGACCCTTGACCGCTCCTCTTCCCTGATATCGGCAGCCAGGCGCCATATCAGCCGGGTGAACACGCCGTCTTCCGCCATCGTGAGCTCGAAGCGCCCCGATGGAGAATGCTCGTCATCGGGTGCCGCGAGATGCAGCACCGACTGTGCGGGACCGTTCGCCGCATCCGGCCGAGCCAGCACATGCAGCGTTCCCGCGCTTCCGGCGAACGTGAGGTCGACTCCATCATCCCGGGCAACCGCGATCGTGTCGGGTGGGAGGCTCTCCATCAGCGTTGCCATGTCCGACAGCGCGTTCCACACCGTGTCGCGTGCCGCCGGCAGCCTTCGTTCGCCCGACAGGTCCATCGGCCCCGAACTCCTTGCTTGGCTTTCCAGCCGTTCTTCGAGAGACCAGATATGAGATCCATCGAGCCAGAGAGGAACCCGGCACTTGGGCCAGTTGCGTGTCGAGATCGTCCCGGTAACGCCGTTGCAGCAGAATTGCACGCTGGTCTGGGACAGCGACAGCCTGCAGGCGGCGGTGATCGATCCGGGCGGCGACGCGCCACTCGTCGCTGACCGGATCGCGGCACTCGGCCTGAGGGTCAAGCGGATCCTGCTCACGCACGGCCATCTCGATCATGCCGGCGGAGCGGCCGACCTGCACGATCTGCTCGGCGTTCCCGTCGAGGGACCCGACCGTCGCGACGACTTCCTGCTCGAAACCCTCGAGGAGGACGGGCGTCGTTGGAATTTCGAAACCAGACGCGTCGTGCCGGCACGCTTCCTGTCCGAAGGCGACGTGATCGTCCTCGGCGACCACCGGTTCGACATCCTGCACGTGCCCGGCCATACGCCCGGCCACATCGTCTTTGTCGAGAAGACCGCGCGCTTCGCGCAACTCGGCGACACGCTGTTCGGCGGGTCGGTGGGCCGGACCGACTTCCCTTATGGCGATCACGATGCGCTGATCGCCGGCATCCGCGGCAAGTTGCTGCCCCTCGGTGACGATCTCCGCTTCGTCTGCGGACACGGCCCGAGCTCGAGTATCGGCGACGAGCGCCGCCGCAACCCGTTCCTGCGCTAGCGCATTGGGGGCTCCGAGGCTGCAAATCCATCCTCCGCAACCTCGGAGCCTAGGCCCTGCTGCGAACGCCGTCGCACCATGACCGCCCTCTTCATCGAGAACGAGATCTTCCGCCGGCCGACGCATAAGGCACCGCATCCACTGGCGATCCCGCGCGTC